>NZ_QPJC01000035.1 GCF_003337235.1 Halopolyspora algeriensis | reverse complement strand
CTCAGAGCCTGTTCCTAATCTGGTTTGATCAGGCGTTTGCTGGTGAGTCGGATCATGGCCCAGCGGACCATGGCTTCGTGGTGATGGGGTAAGCGTTCGTAGTCACGCACGCAGCGGCGGTGCTGGTTGATCCAGGCCAGGGTGCGTTCGACGACCCAGCGTCGAGGGAGGACGACAAAGGTGGTCTGACCGGCGAGTTTGGCCACGATGTCGATGGTGATGCCAAACAGGTGTCTGGCCCAGTCCAGCAGGGTGCCGGTGTAGCCGGCATCGGCCCACAGGTGCTGGATGGTCGGGCACAGCCACCGCAGGCGAGCCAGAAGATGCCGGGCTGCGGTGCGGTCTTGAACGTTGGCGCTGGTGACCAGGACGCAGACCATCAGCCCGAGCGTGTCGACGGCGATGTGGCGTTTGCGGCCGTTGATCTTTTTGCCTGCGTCGAAGCCGCGGGTGTGGGCGCTGACGGTCTCGGCGGCTTTGACCGAGGCCGAGTCGATGATCCCGGCCGAGGGGGCGGCATGGCGGCCTGCACGCAATCGTGCCCGGTCCCGGAGTTCGTCGAGCAGCTGCTGGGTGATTCCGGCGGCTTCCCAGGCGGCGAAGTAGTTGTACACCGTCGACCACGGCGGGAAATCCGGCGGCAAGGCCCGCCACTTGATGCCGTTGTCGACCAGATAGAAGATCGCATCCACGATCGCACGCCGACAGTGCACTTCCCGACGGCCACCCTTGCCGGTCAGCCAGGCCGGATCCGGCAGCAGCGGGTCGATGGTGGCCCACTGCGCCTCGGTCGTGTCCGAGGGATACCGGCGTGGCCGTGCCGGAGCACGATGACACTCAGCCAGGCGGCAACACGCCTGCCCCGCAACAACCTCGGACGGCGGGATACGGCACGATAGCAACGGAACTCCTGGTACCAGCGGCGCTTAGACACCGACCGCTCTACCAGGAGTTCCTTTCTCTCCAGCACCGCCCCACCACACAAACCAGTTCCAGAACAGGCTCTCA
>NZ_QPJC01000034.1 GCF_003337235.1 Halopolyspora algeriensis | reverse complement strand
GGGAGTGGTCGAAGGTGGGACTGGCGATTGGGACGAAGTCGTAACAAGGTAGCCGTACCGGAAGGTGCGGCTGGATCACCTCCTTTCTAAGGAGCTCGATGACACGGTGAGCGTTTCGCGGGGAGGGTTCTTCTTTCTGCGGAAAGTTCATGGTGCGAGCGCGGTTTCGTGCACAGCGTGGTTGTGGACACGCGCACATGCGGCTGTCGGTACGCTGTTGAGTTCTGAGGGAGCACACCGTTGTGGGTGTGGTGTCCTCGGTGGTTGTTGTTTGAGAACTGTATAGTGGATGCGAGCATCTTGAAATCGCGTGTGTGTAAGCGTTGAAGGGCACACGGTGGATGCCTTGGCATCAGGAAGCCGATGAAGGACGTGGGAGGCTGCGATAAGCCTGGGGGAGTTGTCAACCGAGCTGTGATCCCAGGATGTCCGAATGGGGAAACCCGGCCGGAGTGATGTCCGGTCACCGCTGTCTGAACACATAGGGCAGTCGGAGGGAACGCGGGGAAGTGAAACATCTCAGTACCCGCAGGAGAAGAAAGCAACCGCGATTCCCCGAGTAGTGGCGAGCGAAACGGGACAGAGGCTAAACCGGATGCGTGTGCAGAGCCGGCAGGCGTTGCGCATCCGGGGTCGTGGGACCGCCCGGGCCGGGGCTGCCGCCTCGGCGGGGAAGAGCGCACAGTGAGCCGAACGTGTTGGAAGGCGCGGGCGTAGTGGGTGAGACCCCCGTAGGTGAACGTTGTGTGTGCTCCCTGTGGTGTGTTCCCGAGTAGCACGGGGTCCGTGGATTCCCGTGTGAATTGGCCAGGACCACCTGGTAAGCCTGAATACTCCTGGTGACCGATAGCGGAGAGTACCGTGAGGGAATGGTGAAAAGTACCCCGGGAGGGGAGTGAAAGAGTTCCTGAAACCGTGTGCCTACAAACCGTCAGAGCATGCTCTTTGCGGGTGTGTGATGGCGTGCCTTTTGAAGAATGAGCCCGCGAGTTAGTGGTGCGTGGCGAGGTTAACCCGTGTGGGGAAGCCGGAGCGAAAGCGAGT
>NZ_QPJC01000033.1 GCF_003337235.1 Halopolyspora algeriensis | reverse complement strand
ACACAGGTGGTCTGGTAGAGCATACCGAGGCGAGCGGGAGAACCGTGGTCAAGGAACTCGGCAAACTGTCCCCGTAACTTCGGAAGAAGGGGAGCCACGGCTGGTGAACACCCCTGCGGTGGGAGCTGGTGGTGGCCGCAGAGAGTGGGCCCGAGCGACTGTTTACTAAAAACACAGGTCCGTGCGAAGTCGCAAGACGAGGTATACGGACTGACGCCTGCCCGGTGCCGGAACGTTAACAGGACTCGTTACCCACCTGGTGGGGAAGCGGGAAATGGAAGCGCCGGTAAACGGCGGTGGTAACTATAACCATCCTAAGGTAGCGAAATTCCTTGTCGGGTAAGTTCCGACCTGCACGAATGGCGTAACGACTTGGGCGCTGTCTCGACCACGGACCCGACGAAATTGCACGACGAGTTAAGATGCTCGTTTCGCGCGGCAGGACGGAAAGACCCCGGGACCTTTACTGCAGCTTGGCATGGGTGTCTGGTTCGGCTTGTGTAGGATAGGTGGGAGACGCAGAAGCGGACACGCCAGTGTTCGTGGAGTCGCTGGTGAAATACCACTCTGGTCGTTGCGGGCGTCTAACCTCGGTCCGTGATCCGGACCAGGGACAGTGCCTGGTGGGCAGTTTAACTGGGGCGGTTGCCTCCCAAACGGTAACGGAGGCGCCCAACGGTCTCCTCAGCCTGGTTGGAAACCAGGTGTTCGAGTGCAAGGGCACAAGGAGGCTTGACTGTGAGACTGACGGGTCGAGCAGGTGCGAAAGCAGGGCCTAGTGATCCGGCACTGGCTGGTGGAAGCGGTGTCGCTCAACGGATAAAAGGTACCCCGGGGATAACAGGCTTATCCTGCCCAAGAGTCCATATCGACGGCAGGGTTTGGCACCTCGATGTCGGCTCGTCGCATCCTGGGGCTGTAGTCGGTCCCAAGGGTTGGGCTGTTCGCCCATTAAAGCGGCACGCGAGCTGGGTTTAGAACGTCGTGAGACAGTTCGGTCCCTATCCGCCGCGCGCGCACGGAGACCTGAGAAGGGCTGTCCCTAGTACGAGAGGACCGGGACGGACGAACCTCTGGTGTGCCAGTTGTCCCGCCAGGGGCACGGCTGGTTGGCTACGTTCGGCACAGATAACCGCTGAAAGCATCTAAGCGGGAAGCTGGCTTCGAGATGAGGTCTCCC
>NZ_QPJC01000031.1 GCF_003337235.1 Halopolyspora algeriensis | reverse complement strand
GCAATACCGCTGATTTAGGTTGGGTGTGGCTGGTAGTGTGTGTTCATGCCCAGGCCTGGTCAGGTGACGTCGTCGTCGCGGGAGCGGTTGCCGGATCGGATTGCGATTGGGGTGCTCACGCGGGCGTTTCCGCCGGAGTTGGTGGACGAGGTGCTGGCTGCCACGGGGCGGGTTGAGCAGCGCAAACGGCTGTTGCCGGCGCGGGTGGTGGTGTATTTCGTGCTGGCGATGTGCCTGTTTCGTCAGGAAGGCTATGAAGAGGTCACCCGGCTGTTGACCAACGGATTGGCCTGGGCACGGCACTGGCGGGCTCAGTGGCAGGTACCCACCACGGCCGCGCTGTCGCGAGCCCGGGCCCGGCTGGGTGCCGAGCCGGTGGCCGCGTTGTTCGAGCGGGTGGCTACTCCGGTGGCTACCGCGGCCACGGCGGGGGCGTGGTATCGCGGCCACCGACTGGTTGCCGTGGACGGCACCACGTTCGATCTGGCCGACACTCCGGCCAACGGGGACTACTTCGGTCGGCCGGGCAGTTCCCGCGGCGACGGAGTGAGTGCCTATCCGCAGGCCCGCGTGGTCGCGCTGGCCGAGTGCGGCACGCACGCGATCTTCGCCGCCACGTCGGCGCCGCTGACGACGACCGAGTCCAAACTGGTCCCGAAGTTGTGGCCCGCCCTGGCACCGGACATGCTGCTGCTGGCCGACCGGGCTTTGTTGAGCTTCGACACCTGGCGGGCCGCCACAGCCACCGGGGCCGACCTGCTGTGGCGAGCCCGGTCCAGCGCGGTGCTGCCCGTAACCCGCCAGTTCGACGACGGCTCGTATCTGTCCGAAATCGTGGCCGCCCGGGACAAAAACCGGCGGGCCGACCCGGCCACCGTGCGGGTGGTCGAGTTCACCCTCGGCGAGGCCGCGACGGTCTACCGGCTGGTGACCAGCCTGCTCGACCCGGAGCAGGCTCCCGCTGCCGAACTGGCCGCCCTGTATGCCCAACGGTGGGAGATCGAAACCGCCCTGGACGAACTCAAAACCCACCAAGGCGGGCCGAACCTGATCCTGCGCTCGCAACACCCCGACGGGGTCGAACAGGAACTCTACGGTTTCCTACTGACCCACCACGCCCTGCGCGGCCTGATGCACGACACCGCCGCCAGCGCCGAGACCGATCCCGACCGGATCTCGTTTCTGCGCACACTGCGCGTCGTCCGCCGCCAGGTCACCGACCAGGCGGCTTTTTCCCCCGAACCGCCTGATGCGAGCACTACGGTGCACCCGTAAGGAACTGCTACGTCATCCGCTGCCGCCCCGCCGACGTCGTTCCAACCCCCGCGTGGTCAAACGCAAAATGGCCAACTGGCACCTCAAACGCGCCCACCACCGAGACCCACCCCCACCCAACATCACGATCACCATCGTCACCGCCACCAAACCGGCTCCACAACGCCGAAAACCACCAAAGTAAGCGGTATTGC
>NZ_QPJC01000030.1 GCF_003337235.1 Halopolyspora algeriensis | reverse complement strand
TGCGCGATTGCGCAAGGTGTTGGTGGCGAATCGCGGTGAGATTGCGGTGCGGGTGGTGCGGGCCTGCGCCGATGAGGGGATTGCCAGTGTGGCGGTGTATGCCGAGCCGGATGCTGGGGCGTTGTTTGTGCGGTTGGCGGATGAGGCGTTTGCGTTGGGGGGTGTCACGGCCGCGGAGTCGTATTTGGATATCGGCAAGGTCGTCGATGTTGCGAAGCGTTCGGGGGCGGATGCGGTGCATCCGGGCTATGGGTTTTTGTCGGAGAGTGCCGAGTTCGCTCAGGCGGTGATCGATGCGGGGTTGGTGTGGATCGGGCCGTCGCCGCAGGCGATTCGGGATTTGGGGGACAAGGTCACCGCGCGGCACATCGCCACTGCTGCGGGGGCGCCGTTGGTGCCGGGCACGACCGATCCGGTGGCCGATGCCGGGGAGGTGACCGCCTTCGCCGAGACGCACGGGCTGCCGGTGGCGATCAAGGCTGCTTTCGGTGGGGGTGGTCGTGGGTTGAAGGTGGCTCGCACGCTGGGCGAGATTCCGGAGTTGTTCGATTCGGCGGTGCGCGAGGCCGAGGGGGCGTTCGGCCGGGGGGAGTGTTTCGTCGAGCGGTATCTGGATCGGCCGCGGCATGTGGAGGCCCAGGTGTTGGCCGATGTGCACGGCACCGTGGTGGTCGGCACGCGGGATTGTTCGCTGCAGCGGCGGCATCAGAAGCTGGTCGAGGAGGCTCCGGCGCCGTTTTTGACCGAGCAGCAGCGGGAGCGGATCCACACCGCGGCGCGGGCGATTTGCGCCGAGGCCGGCTATGCCGGTGCCGGCACGGTGGAGTTTTTGGTCGGTGCCGATGGCACGATCTCGTTTTTGGAGGTCAACACCCGGCTGCAGGTCGAGCATCCCGTCAGCGAGGAGACCACCGGGCTGGATTTGGTGCGCCAGCAGTTCCGCATCGCCGAGGGGCGGGCGCTGGCGGTGACCGCCGATCCACCGGCGCGGGGCCATTCCATCGAGTTCCGCATCAACGGCGAGGACGCCGGGCGTAACTTCCTGCCCACGCCGGGCACCGTGACGACGTGGCAGCCCCCGGCCGGGCCGGGGGTGCGTCTCGACGCCGGGGTGGAGGCCGGCAGTGTCATCGGCGGCCAGTTCGACTCGCTGCTGGCCAAGGTCATCGTCACCGGCGACAGCCGCGCCCAGGCGCTGGAGCGTTCCCGCCGGGTGCTTGATGAGATGCGCGTGGAGGGGCTGGCCACCGTGCTGCCGTTTCACCGCGCGGTCGTGCGCGATCCGGCCTTCATCGCCGACGACGGCGCCGAGTCGTTCACGGTGCACACCCGCTGGATCGAAACCGAGTTCGCCAACACCATCGAAGCCCACCCCGGCGCCACAGCCGCGGCCGAGACCGAGCCGCGCCAGACCATCACCGTCGAGGTCGGCGGCCGGCGCCTGGAGGTGTCACTGCCGGCCGCACTCGCCGCCACACCCCCCGGCGGCCCCACCCCGGCAGCGGCCCCGCGCAAACGCCGCCGCGCCGGGACCACCGCCGCGGCCGCCTCCGGCGACGCGGTCACCGCCCCCATGCAAGGCACCGTGGTCACACTCCTCGCCGACGACGGCGACCACGTCGAGGCCGGCCAACAGATCCTGGTGCTGGAAGCCATGAAAATGGAAAACCCCGTCACCGCCCACAAAACCGGCACCATCACCGGCCTGAAAACCCAACCCGGCGACACCCTCAGCCAAGGCACCACCATCTGCGACATCACACACTGAACACCGGGAACGCCGGTGGCGGCCCCCAACCGCCACCGGCAACACAACCCCCAACCAACACCACCACCTCAACAACCGCACCAACCAATCACGGGCGGC
>NZ_QPJC01000029.1 GCF_003337235.1 Halopolyspora algeriensis | reverse complement strand
TCCTTCTTCGCCTCGGCGGTTCCTGAGGAGCCGGAGACGATGGCGCCGGCGTGGCCCATGGTCTTGCCCTCGGGAGCGGTGAAGCCGGCCACGTAGCCCACCACCGGCTTGGTGATGTGGGCCTTGATGTACTCGGCGGCCCGCTCCTCGGCGTCACCACCGATCTCGCCGATCATCACGATCGCCTCGGTGTCCGGATCGTCCTGGAACGCCTGCAGCGCGTCGATGTGCGTGGTGCCGATGACCGGATCCCCGCCGATGCCGACACAGGTGGAGAAACCGATGTCACGCAGCTCGTACATCATCTGATACGTCAACGTGCCGGACTTGGACACCAGGCCGATCTTGCCGCCGGAGGTGATGTCGGCGGGAATGATGCCCGCATTCGACTTGCCGGGGCTGATCACGCCGGGGCAGTTCGGACCGACGATGCGGGTGGTGTTGCCCGTCGCGGTGGCGTGCGCCCAGAAGGAGGCCGCGTCGTGCACCGGGATGCCCTCGGTGATCACCACCGCCAGGCCGATCTCGGCGTCGATGGCCTCGATGACGGCGTCCTTGGCGAAGCGCGGCGGCACGAACAGCACCGAGACGTCGGCACCGGTCTCCTTCATGCCCTCGGCCACACTGCCGAACACCGGCAACTGCCGGCCCTCGATGGCGACGGTCTGCCCGGCCTTGCGAGCGTTGACACCGCCGACGATGTTGGTTCCCGCGCGCAGCATCCGCGCGGTGTGCTTGGTGCCCTCCGAACCGGTGATGCCCTGGACGAGGACCTTGCTGTTCTCGTTGAGAAAAATGGACACTTCCAGCTCGCCCCTCACTTACCCGCAGCCAGTTCGGCGGCCGCCTCGGCCGCGCCGTCCATGGTGTCCACCACTGTGACCAGCGGGTGGTTGGCCTCGGCCAGAATCGCCCGGCCCTGCTCGACGTTGTTGCCGTCGAGGCGGACCACCAGCGGCTTGCTCGCCTCGTCGCCGAGCATGCCCAGCGCCTGCACGATGCCGTTGGCCACCGCGTCGCAGGCGGTGATGCCGCCGAAGACGTTGACGAACACCGACTTCACGTCGCTGTCGCCGAGGATGACGTCCAGCCCGGCCGCCATCACCTCCGCCGAGGCGCCGCCGCCGATGTCCAGGAAGTTCGCCGGCTTGACACCGTTGTGCCCCTCGCCGGCGTAGGCGACCACGTCCAGCGTGGACATGACCAGGCCCGCACCGTTGCCGATGATGCCGACCTCACCGTCGAGCTTGACGTAGTTGAGGTCCTTGGCCTTGGCCTTGGCCTCCAGCGGGTCCTCGGCCCCCTCGTCGACGAGTTCGGCCTGCTTCGGCTGGCGGAAGGAGGCGTTGCCGTCGAGGGTCACCTTGCCGTCCAGCGCGAGGACCGTGCCCTGCGGGTCGGAGACCAGCGGGTTGATCTCGGCCAGCGTGGCGTCCTCGGCAACGAAGGCCTCCCAGAGCTTGACGGCGATGTCGGCGACCTGGTCGGCGATGGAGGCCGGGAACCGCGCGGCCTCGACGATCTCGCGCGCGGTGGCCTCGTCGACCCCCCGGATGGGGTCGATCGGAACCTGGGCAACGGCCTCGGGCTTGGTCGCCGCGACCTCCTCGATCTCCATACCGCCCTCGACCGAGGCAATCGCCAAAAACCGGCGATTGGCCCGATCCAGCAGGTAGGAGAAGTAGTACTCGTCAGCGATGTCGGACGCCTCGGTAACCAGTACCTGACGTGTGACATGACCCTTGATGTCCAGCCCGAGGATCGCCTCGGCCTTCTCCCGGGCCTCGGTGGGGCTCTCGGCCAGCTTCACACCGCCGGCCTTGCCCCGTCCTCCGGCCTTGACCTGGGCCTTGACCACCACAGGTCCGCCGAGTTCTTCAGCGGCTGCCTTGGCCCCGTTCGGATCAGTGGCCACGGA
>NZ_QPJC01000028.1 GCF_003337235.1 Halopolyspora algeriensis | reverse complement strand
TTGTCCCGCCAGGGGCACGGCTGGTTGGCTACGTTCGGCACAGATAACCGCTGAAAGCATCTAAGCGGGAAGCTGGCTTCGAGATGAGGTCTCCCACCGACCTTCGGGTCGGGTAAGGCCCCCACACGATGAGTGGGTTGATAGGCCGGACGTGCAAGCTTGGCAACAGGTGTAGCAGACCGGTACTAACCGGCCGAGAGGCTTACCACACCTCGCGACGTTCACTGTGGGGTTCTCAAGGTGTATCTTCTTACGTAATGCCCGGACAGTGCTGTACCAGCACTGTCCGGGTGATTTTTCATGTCTACGCCGACTGTTGCACACTGCGTGCTGATCGTGTGCGTTGCGGCGCGGGCGGGTATTCAGCCGCAGAGGTTCCCGCCCGGTCCGGGAGGTGAAGTACATGCGGCCCCAGCCTTGTGTGCTGCTCAAGTATGGTGAGCTGGCCATCAAGGGGCGGAACCGCGGTTTGTTCGAGCGCCATTTGCTGCGCAATGTGGAGCACGCCATGAGCGACGATGCGTCGCTTCGGATCCGTCAGCGTGCCGGCGTGCTGGCGTTGTCGTCCCGGCTGCCGCAGCAGGAGCTGATGGAGCGTGCGCGGCAGGTTATCGGAATCAGTGTGGTGCAACCTGCGCTGCGTGTACCGAGAACTCCGGAAGATGTTGCGGCTTCCGCGGTGCGAATGCTGCATGAGCGGTTCGGTGCGGGGCATGCAGGTAGCACCGAGTACAGCTTCGCTGTCCGTGCGAGGCGCAGGAACAAGGATTTTCCGCTGACCTCGGAACAGCTCGCCGCGCATGTGGGGCAGCGGGTATGTGACGAGTTCGGCTGGCCCGTCGATTTGGGCAGTCCCCGGATCGAGGTCATGGTCGAGGTCGACCGCAACGAGGTCTTCGTCTCCGTCGAGAAGTATTCCGGGCAGGGTGGCCTGCCGGTGGGTTCCAGCGGCCGCGCCCTGGTTCTGTTGTCCGGTGGATTCGACTCGCCGGTTGCCGCGTATCGGGCCATGCGACGGGGACTGCACTGCGATTTCGTACATTTCACCGGCGCGCCGTACACGGGACCGTCTTCGAGTTACAAGGCTTATGCGCTGGTCCGTCAGCTCAGCCGGTTCCAGCCCGACATGCGGCTGCATGTGGTGCCGATCGGCACTGCGCAGCGGTCGTTGGCCACTGCGGGTGCCGGGCAGTTGCAGATCGTGGCGCAGCGCAGGTTGATCGTGCGCGCAGCAGACGTGCTGGCTCACCGACTGGGTGCGGAGGCTCTCGTCACGGGGGACAGCTTGGGGCAGGTTTCCAGCCAGACGTTGAGCAATCTCGCCAATACCGAGTCCGCTTCTTCGTTGCCGATCCTGCGCCCGTTGCTGGGTTATGACAAGGATGAGGTCATGGCCGAGGCTCGACGGGTCGGTACGGGCGAGATTTCCGCTTTGCCGGATGAGGATTGCTGCAAGCTGATCATGCCTCCGCGGGTGGCCACGCGTTCCACGCCGGAGCAGTTGACCCGCCTGGAGGGACGGCTCGATCTCGACGAGCTGGTGGAGAAGCTGCTGACCAACGTGCAGGTGCTGTCTCCGGAGGAGCTCGCTCCCGCTTCCTAGCAGCGCTTTGTTCCTTCCCTGAGGTTCTGGGGGACGGGGCTGCACCCGGTTCCCGGCGTGAGGCGCCACAGCGGTGGCCGGTGTACCACGCCGATGTGCGGATCAGTCGTCGGCCACGGGCAGCGAGTGTCCGCCGGTGAGGTGAACCAGCTCGCCGTGGGTGGTCGGAAAGATGGTGCGGGGTGTGCCGCCGGCTGCCCAGATTTCCGGATATTCGGCGAGCGCGGTATCGACGACGGTTGGCAGGGGTGCGGGATGGCCGACGGGAGCTACTCCACCGATGGCTTGCCCGGTGGCTTCTCGCACCTGCGCGGGGGTGGCGCGCTCCAGTGGTGGCCAGGACAGGTGAGCGGCCAGCTTTTCGGTGTCGACACGATGACGTCCACTGGACAGGATCAGGACCGGCTTGTTGCCGGAGCGGAAGACGAGACTGCCTGCGATGGCTCCGACTTCGCAGCCGAGGGCGGCGGCGGCTTCGACGGCGGTGCGTGTCGAGTCCGGCATTTCGCGGATCGTGCCGGTAACGCCCGCATCGGCAAGGGCGCGCGCCACGTGTTGGCTGCATTCCGGGAGCATCGTGCTGTCCACGCGTGACCTCCTTGCCGTCGGCTGATCCTCGCCAGGATACGAAGCCTCCGGACAGCTGCGCTCGCGGGCGTGGTGTCAGGTGGTGCTGTGTTGTTGGATGAGGCAGTGGGCCATGGGTTTGGCGCGGCGGGCGGCGTGGCGGTCGCCTTCGGCGGCGGCGACGATGGAACCTTTCATGAGGATGTGCCAGGAGTGGGCGAACTCTGCCGGGCAGGTCAGCCCGGCACGTTCGGCCCGTTGCCGCACGAGGGCGCGGATGTTGTCCAGGTACTGGGCGCTGGCCCGGCCCAGCGGATGCTCGGGGCCGTGGCCGTGCATTTCCAGCAGCACGTTGATGAACGAGCAGCCCTCGAAGTCGGTGCGGTGAAACCACTCGTCGAACACGTCGAAAAGGGCCAGCAGCTGCTGCTGCGGCGTGGCGCCGCGCCGGGCGGATTCGACGGCGATGAACTCGCGGGTCCAGCGCTGCTCGCGCTCGGCCAGAAAGGCCAGCACCAACTCGGTTTTGGACGGGAAATGCCGATACAGGGTGGCCTTGGCCACCCCGGAGCCGGCGATGACCTCGTCGACACCGACGTCGCCGACCCCGCGCCGGGCGAACAGCGCATAGGCGGTGTCCAGAATGCGCTCCCGCGGACCCGCACGCGCAGACACATCACCGACAGTAGCCATATGTTTTCACTGTAGCTCGGTATCCGGAGGGCGCTGGGCGTTGTGGGGTCGAATCACACCGATTAGACAGACTTGTCTGTCTTCCTTAGGGTTTGTGGTGGCTGGTTGAGCAAGTAGCCGGCAGACCGACCGCGTGAGGGTTTGCCGCGTCCTTCGACGAAGGGCACGACGCTGGGGTCCCTGGTCGGCCATCCTCGGTTGTGCTGCTCGCGATGGATACGCGGTGGGCACATCGACACGGAGGAGAGTTACGTGTTCAACGATGCCTCGGCTACCGACCACCTCGGCTTTTTCGGCGCCGACCTTTCCGCGGATGGCGTAGCAGCGTCCGGGGACGGGCAGACCCACCCGCGGGGGCCGCTGCGGGTGACCACGACACCGGTGGAGCAGCTACTGCTGGGAGAGCTGGTTCTGCAGGGATCTTTCGGCCCGCAGCAGGTGGCCGAGGACGTGCCGGAATCACTGCCTGCGTTGGCGTGCGAGGTTTGTGGGCACCGGTTCCTCCGGGAACTGGAGCGGCACGAGTGGGGCATGTGGAGGCTGCTCGTGCGGTTGGAATGCCAGGTATGCGGAGCGCATCGCGTGGTGGACGAGTGACGGGTGCAGTGAACCGTCCGCTTTGTGGCTGTGTCCGGGCCCGGGCGATACTGGCGCTCGGTGAGTGACACTGTCGGCCGGGGTGATCCGCTGCGCGCGCTGACGTCGTTGCGCGCGACGCGCTGGTTCACCGATGAGGACGTCAGCGAGACCGATCTACACCGGATCCTGGAGGTCGCGCGGTGGACGGGGTCGGCGCGTAATCGCCAGCCGTGGCGGTTCCACACGGTTCGCGATGCCAGTGTGCGTGATGAGTTGAGCAGGTGCGGGGCTTATGCCCTTCATGTGCGGGGCGCGCCTGTGGTGGTGCTGCTGGCTCTGGATCGCAGCGGGGCGGATGCGGAGTTCGACGGCGGGCGGGTCGCGCAGAACATCATGCTCGCGGCACACTTCCTCGGGCTCGGTTCTTGTCCGGTCACGTTCTTTCCGGAGCACAATGCCGATCGGGTCGCCGAGCGGCTGGACCTGGCCGAGCCGTGGCGGGTCCGCACCGGTATCGCTCTCGGCCATCCCGCTCCGGCGCCGACCGGGGAGTCGGCCATCCCCTCGGGCCGTCACCCCTTGGACATCCTGTGGCAGGGAGAGTGAGCATCTCGTTGCTACACCAAGGTGTTCACCACGCCGGACTTCGGTCTCTTCTGCGGTCGTAGGTGCCGTGCTTGAGAGCGGTCAGGAACGAGTGCCAGCGTGCGGGAGCGAGGGTGAGCTGCCCGCCCTGGCGAGCCTTGGTGTCGCGTACTCCGATCGCCTCGATGGTGAAGCCTACCTCGACGCAGTTTCCGCTTGGGCCGCTATAGCTGGACTTTTGCCACGTGATCATGGGCAGTCCTCTCATGCCTGTGCATAGTTCTCGATGAGCTTGATGCTGTCTTCGACATTCAGGGCTCGCTCTTGCAAGTGGGTGAAGACTGTGCTGAGAGCAGAGACAGCTTCTTGCTCGTCCACCAGGTGACCTCCGACTGCATATTCCTGATATGCCGTAGGTGGCCAGGTCTCGGGTGGGAAGTCGAGGAGTGTAAAGCTGCCGGTCATCGAGCTGTGTAGACCTGTCCTGAACGGCAGGACCTGAAGCAGGATGTTCGGCTGCTGTGCTGCCTCTACGAGATGGCTGAACTGGGTGATGGCCAGGGTGGGATCGCTGGCGCATCTGGCGAGTGAAGCCTCCGAGATCACGGCTGTCACCTCCAGTGGCTCTTCGGCTCTCAGCCGTTTTTGCCGCTCGAGGCGCAGCGCCACCTGCCTCTCCACTTCACTGGGATCGGTGATGTGGCTTCCGAGGACGTTGATCGCCCTCATGTACTCCTCGGTTTGTAGAAGTCCGGGCAGGAGTTCTATTTCGAACGTGCGGACCCGGCTCGCATCAGTCTCCATGCCGACGTAGTCACGGAACCAACTCGGAAGTCGATACGTTGACCACCAGCCGCGCTTGCGCGCTTCCTGCCGGGTTTCTTCGAGGAGTTTCCGATGATCGCTGGGCAGGCTGTAGTGGTCCATCAGGACCATGAGCTCGGTCTTGGATGGCGAGTTTCGTCCCGTTTCGATGTGGCTGACCTTGCCGGTTGAGCACCCGAGGAGTTCAGCGACCTGCTCGATCGAGCCGCCGGCAGCCGTGCGTAGCTTGCGCAGCTCGGCGCCGAGGGTCTTGCGCTGCAATGTGGGGCTCGCCATGGCACCGATCTTATCGGTACATCGAAGTTCACCCTAACGAATGACTTCAATTTGTGAAATTACGATTTATAGTCATGAAGGGAGTTGATCGTTAAGGAGGTTTGGATGTACGAGGGTTTGGTGGGGGATTGGCAGGGGCCGGTGGTGTGGTGGCAGCCGGTGCTGGGGGAGCGGCATGCGTTGTCGCCGGAGGAGCGTCCTCGTCCGGGGCAGACACGGGACACGGTGTGCGGGCTGAGTGTCACGCTGCAGGCGCCGTCCGAGGTGGATTGGTTGCTGCCGACCTGCGATGAGTGCTGGGCACAGGCCGTGGCTCGCCGGGATGATCAGGTGGCGCGTCAGCGTGAGCAGCGCGAACGTGAACGGCGCGCGCAGGCAGGAGAGCGAGCGCGTCGGGATGCGGATCGGCGGTGGCCGCGGTGATCGGGGAACCGCTGTTCGTGCTTGTCTCACCGCTGGGTGGGATGTCTGTCGGCGCGAGCGTGCTTGCTGCCGTGGTGGCGCTGGCCGGGGTGTTGCCGTTGCGCGGCGGCAGCGGGCAGCATGCGCACGCGGGGCCGGGAACGTTGACCGTATGGCAGCTGTGCCTGCCGGAGGAGTCGGTCGCGCAGGAGTGGTACGGGGATATCGCGCCGTTGCGCGGCTGCGAATTCGAGGCGGAGACCACCTCAGGTGGGATCGCCTGGCCGCGGCCGACCTGGCCGGAAGGCATCGATCAGAGGCCGCGCGTGTTGGAGCCCGGACAACTGCGGGAGGAACCCGTGTCCCGCAGCGAGCCCACCGAGTCCGGATACGTCGGCCGCCACCGGCTGATCCACCCGTTCGAGGAGTTCCGCGTCGACCTGGTCTTCCACGCTTGCTGACCGGGCCCATGTGTGAATACCGGTAAGAATCCACTCCGGACCATTCGAGGGTCGGCATTGCAGCACCATGCCGCGATGCCGACCCTTTTTGCTGTTCGATCTCGGGTGGCTGTCGCCGGATGTCGCCTTTGTGGAGTGTGCTCACGGCACTATTCCGGGCTGTGCTCCGGTGCTGCGCCGTTCGGGTGAGCGGAGGGTAAGCGAGAGGCCACGTTAGAGTGTCGATCGTCATAGTTCCGGTATGCCGGTTCTGCTGACGTTCGGTGTCGTGGTCGTGCAGGATGTGCCCGACCGGTGATCACGTCCGCACGGGGGAGGTACGCGTGACTCAAGCACAGGGTGGTTTCGGCGTCGACCGCGACGCGCTCATGGCCGCCATCAAAAAGCTCGAAGACATCAGGGACAGGGCGGAACAGCTTGGTCAGGAAGCGCTGTCGATGGAACCGGGGGAACTGACCGCCAAGGACGTCAGCACGCTTCGGGCGCGGCAAATGTTCCAGAAGCGCATGACCGGGGGCGACGGATCTCTGCAGAGTTCAGCTGATGCGATTTACACGAAGCTGCAGGAGAAGATCGATGCGTACCGGGCTGTATTGGGCGAGTACGCGCGTGCCGATGACAACGCGGCCGTGGACGGGCAGCGACTCGAAGGGCAGGCCTGAGCACTGTGAGCATCCAATTAGCCAGGTTTCACCGGACTGCTGTGCTGGGAGCGGGACTGCTACTGACGGTTGCCTTGACGGCATGCTCTGGAGGGTCGGGAGCTGGGACTCCGTCCGATCAAAGTGGAAGGCAATTGCCTACCACGGCCCCATCAGGATCGGCGGCACCGGTGATCGCCAATCCGAAAGATGCGACAGCGATGAGCGTATGCAGCCTGCTCTCCTCCGAGGCAGCCACGACGCTCGGGCTTAACCCCACAGGAAAGAAAGAGTCCAAACTGACTGCCCCAAAGTCGCCGGACTCGTGCGAATGGGAAAGCCCGGGGAGTGGTGCAACGAAGGTTTCGATTACGGCCTTCAATGGTCGGTCGATCCAGCAATACTATAATAACTCTTCAGAATATTCTGACTTTGAGAAGTTGAGGATTGCAGAACATCCAGCTGTCCGGGCTAATAAAAATGATCCGATGGTGGGTGGAAGCTGTGCTGTCTTCTTGGCTTCGAAGGAAAACCAAGTGGTAATGGCATACGCACGTCTCAATGCCGAGGATACGGGCAAGGTCGACCCGTGTGGCATGGCGAAGAAGGCTTTTGAGTTGTCGGTGCCGTCGTGGCCTGCGGCGCAATGATTGTGGGGGTGTAGTCAATGGCTCCGACCAAGGGTAATGCCTGCATGCACGCGAGCCGTGCGGAGCATGCGCGGGCGCAGATGGCCGGTTCACCCGATGCTGTCAGTCTGCCTGCTCCGACAAGCCGCGCTGCAGACAGATTAAAAGCGTCGGCTGGTGTATTCCTGGAGATAGCCGAGGATATCGAGGATGCTCTGAACAAGGCCGAGGCGGCGCACTACGGTCGCACGGCCGACGCTGCGAACGCGTCGATTGCCGAGATCAAGCCGCATGCGGAGAAGGCTGCAAACACAGCACGGACCGTGAGCGATGCCCTGCAGGCGCAGGCCGGTCATCAGAACGAGACCTTCGGTGCGATCCCGAACGAGGGAGATAAGCTGTCGGATGGTCGGATGGCCCAGATCAAGGTCCCGCAGAAGGGCTGGGTCGAGGACTACGGCATCGACAATGTTCCGCTTCTCGGTGATGCGATGAGCGACTACGAGGAGCGTCTGGAGCGGTTCCAGGCCACCAACGACGAGGCCGACTCCGTCATGCGTCGCTACGGGTCGCAGACCGACGACGTTGTCGTGCGCACTCCCGAGTTCAAGCAGCCCACCCAGGAATCGGCGCCGCCCCCGCAGCAGCCGCAGCAGTACGGCGGCAGCGCCGCCGGTGCGATGGCGGGTGCCGGTTACAGCTCGACGCCGCAGATGAATGGTTCTGCTGCGGCGGGGTCGTCGTCGGTGTGGTCCTCGGGTGGGGGTGTTGCGGCTGGTGGGTCGTATTCTCCGTCGGGGGGTTCGGTGCCGG
>NZ_QPJC01000027.1 GCF_003337235.1 Halopolyspora algeriensis | reverse complement strand
TGACCTGCGGAGGATACGGGATTCGAACCCGTGAAGGGGGATGCCCTTACACGATTTCCAATTCCGGTTCCGGGGGTTCGCAGTGGTGCTTAGCGGTACGGCGGTGCCGGTCAGCGATATGGCTGGAACATGGTGGGGATCGGTGTACCGGGGCGAACTGAGACCCGAACTGAGACCTCGTGGGACCTACCGGAACCCCGCTTATAGCCGGTTCTGGTCCGGTCGTACACCGGTAACTCCGAGGGGGAAATCCGGCCGGAGTTCGATCGGCGCTGTGTGACGCTCTCAGCGGGCCGTGAGAGCTTCGCTGCGGACAAGCCTTTCCGGCTCAACCAGCCCCGATCGAGTTCGGGCAGCATGACCCACAGCGAGCCGTCAGCCCGTGTGAGCACCAGACGCAGACAGTCCGAGCGGCCGCCGTGGCGACCGACTCAACGAGCAGGATCGCCTCATCACTGAGGTGACTCCGACCCCCAATGTTCCAGCCCCAAGCGACCCGTTCGCGGTGCCGCCTCTGTCCTCGACAGGTGGCCGCGCACGGGTGGGGATGGAAAGTGAACGGGGAAGGAAATCGGCGCCCGGGGAGGGAAAATTCCCTTCCCGGCTCCCTTCCCCGTTCCCTCGGTGCGACCTGCGGAGATGGAAGCTAGAGGGAGCGAGGGAACGAAGGGAGTCGACCCCTGCACCGGGTTCTGCCAGCGGGGCATGATGCCCCTGGGGGCACTCCCTCCCTGGCGTTCGGCATCCCTTATGACGGCCGCTGGATGCTCCTCAGCTGCTCCAAGTAAGCGTCTGCCTCCGGCTCACCCTCGTATTGCTTGCTGAGCACCTGGGACAGGTCCTGGGAGACCATCGCCAGCGATGGCAGGGACTTCCGGTCGCCGGAGAGTGCCCTGCGGCCGTACGTGACCGCTCCTTCGAGGTCACCCTCTCTGGCGGCGACAACGCCGAGTGTGACCTGTGCTTCCGCTACTCGCATGGGCCACCGCTCGTGCCCGTCGAAGTCGGTGCTGACGCGGATCACCTCGTCGGACAGTTCGCGAGCAAGGTTGTTCTCACCGACGTGGCGGTAGCAGTCCATCGCGTAGAAGTCGTACTTCGACGGGTCCACGACGAAGTGGTTTTCGACGTTGTCCGGGTAAGGCATTCCTTCGAGCACGAGGCGCCCGTGCTCCAGGGTCTTCAGCATCTCGTCACGACGACCCATTCGCGCGAGCGCTTTAGCCTTCTGGGCGATGAGCTGGACGCTCACGCTGTGGTTCCCCGCGGCGGCCTCGCCTCCGTCGGCGGCCGCGATGACGCCTCGGTAGTCCCCCGACGTGAGTGCGAACCATGCGCGCATCTCGTGAGCCCATCCAAGGATTCCGGGGCTGCCGACTTCATGGCCCAGCGTCAGCGCGGAGCGTCGAGTGGCTTCTGCGGAACGCTTGTCGCCGAGGTCGTACTCAAGGCAGCCGACGAGCAGCGTCAGCCAGCCTGCCAGTTCCAGCGTTTCCCGCCGCTGGCGGAAGCTGAGCCGCTGTTCCTGCATCTCGACCAGGCGGCGCAGCCACTGGCGGCCCTCGCCGATGAGGTCGCCGGCGGGCTGGCGGGAGTACTCTGTGCATAGCTTATCGACGGTGATCCGAACTGCCTCCAACGTCGCGTCGTTGACGTCGGAGGCTGACAGGCGGCTCACGATGTCGAGCGTGCTCATGCCGGTCGCTGTCACGAGGTCGATCTCGTTGCTGCTCTTCTCGGGTGGCGGGAACAGCGATGCTGTGACCGTGCCGAGCGTGGCAGCGATGAGCGACGCGTAGAAGCTTCCAGGCCTGTTCTCACCGAGTTCCCAGGCCTTCCAGCGGCGCAGAAGGTGAGTTTCGTCCGGTAGCGCTTGGTCGGAGTGTCGCCGCATCTGCTCTACGGCTTCTTGCTGGGCCCAGCCCTTCGCCTCACGCATCGAGCGGATACGGCGTGCCCAGGTCGGCAGATCCTGGCTCATGCAGCCTCCTCGGTGTGTGCCCTGCCTCCAGTGTGGCACCGCTCGGGGCGGACATGAGAGGTGTTGCGATGGTGATGCGGCCGTATCACCACGTCCCCTACGTCACACCTCGCATGACACTGTGATCGCTCGCTTTTTCCGAGCGAATCTTGAGGCATGGCAACGACAGGGAAGCCAGAGCAGGCAGGGGGCGGAGCGAACCGTGCCGCACGTTCAAGAGCGGCTGACGTGCTGTTCAACCGCTTCGAGGCGTCGGGAAATCTCCGTCAGTCGGTCCAAGACCTCGCCGAGCATCTGTCGGGTATCCGGTTCGTCCTCGTCGGCCGGTTCGGGCTGGTCAACGGGAGTGCGCCTGACCCAGGAGCCCTCGCCTTGACGGCTGATGATCAGGGACTCGTCACGGAGCACGGCGAGTGCGCTCTTCACGGTGCCCAGCGAGACCCCGTACTCCTCGACGAGGTCAGCTTGCTTAGGCAGGCGCTGACCTGCAGCGAGAACGCCTTCATGGATGGCGGTCCGCAGGTCGTCAGCAACCTGCAGGTACGGCGGCTGAGGATCATCAGGATCGACTTTTCCCATGTCAGCGAGGGTACAGACTCCCGCAAGCTAAACCAGTTAGACAACATAGCCTTGACTAGGTTGTCTAAGTCCTCTAGTGTTCCTGTCGTGCCGGTCGTTGCAGGTGGTTTCACCTCATCGGCCGGACACGACAAAGCCCCGGCGGTGCTGCAACACCAGCCGGGGCTCCGCACCGCAACCGTTGGAGAAGCAATGCAGTTCGAGGGTACGCGGATGTACCGCGTGAAGGCAGTAGCCGAGATGCTCGACGTTTCGGTGAACACCATCTACCGCGCGATCGAGTCGGGTCAGCTCGATGCCATCAAGCTGGGCACCGGGAAGGGCACCCTACGAATCTCCGGCTCGGCGCTCAACGCCTACTTCGAGGAGTGCGCCCAGGCCGCCTACAGCGCCTACGTGCTGGGCATCGCTTCGGCCGCTGAGGCCGACGAGCAGGCGGGGGAGGTGGCCTGACCATGTTGCAGACTCCGAAGGCCACGGCCGATGTGGGCGGGCGCTCCGTCGAGTACACCCCGACCCACCGTGAGGCCACCGAGACTCCGGCCGCTCTGTCGATGTCGGTGACGGTGCCGATGTCGCTGGAGGACATCACCGCCGCGTTGTGGCTGGTCATCGACGGTGGGATGCCGCTCGATGAGCTGGACGACATCGAGTTCACGCACCGCATGGTGGTCGAGACGCTGATCACCGAGGGCAGTGCTGCGGTCACCGACGCGCGTCACGCCCTGGCAGAGCTGAAGCCGGGCACGGCTCGGGCCAACGTGGCCGTTGCCGTGCGGGCGAAGGTCGCCGAGCTCTACGGCCAGGCCGCCATGCCTGCCCAGCGTCGCAACCTGGTGGGGGTGGTCTGAGGTGAGCGAGCAGACTCTGACCCGCCTGAAGGCCGCCCGCCTGGCGCGGAACTGGTCGGCCGCCTACGTGGTGCGCCGGTTGCGCGAGATCGCCACCGCCCGGGGTGAGCACCCGTACGGGGTCGAGACGGTGAAGCGCTCGTTGCGGCTGTGGGAGAACGGCAGCCGCACCCCGGCCGGGTGGGCCGTGCCGCTGCTGGAGCAGTGCTACGGCCTCTCGGCCGCCGAGTTGGGCATCAGCCAGTCCGACACCGACACGCAGGTCATCGAGCAGGCCCGCGCCGTGCTCGACGGCACCGACGAGCACGGCCCGGACGCCGAAGCTCAGGCGTTCGTGCCGGGGCCGCGTCGGCAGACCGCGACGGGCACGTGGTTGCGGCTGCTGCGCAGCCAGCACCACAGCGGCGTGCCCGCTGGGCAGGGGGTGGCGTCCTGATGAGCGCACAGACCCAGGTCACCGAGCTGACCATGCGGACCCTGCTGTACGCGGTGCCGCTGAGCCACGCCGACCTCCGGGACGCCTCACTGCGGCAACTGGCCACCTACGTGGGCCGGGTCGCCGCCCGGATGCCGGAGAAGGACCTGCGCGACCTGGAACGGGGCATGACCCGACTCGTGGACAACGGCGGGCCGCAGTTCGAGCCACAGCGCTACGCCCTGGTGGTCTCCCGGGTGGCCGCGCTGAAGCCGATGATCCCGGTCCTGCTGCACGGGCTCGTGCACCCGATCGAGGCCCAGCCCGACGCGCTCTGGCCGAACTGACTCGGCCCTCGATCGAGCCCCTCGACTCACGGCGGTGACCTGCACGAGTCGAGGTCGATCGAGTCCGGCCCGGTGGGTGCCCTTCCGCCCTCGATGAACCGCCACCCACCGGGCCGGTCCTGCCCCACCTCACCCGCTCGGAGCCCTGTCCTTACCCCGGCCTTACTCCCTGTCTGAACGGGGCAATCAGGCCGGACCACCCACGCGACGAACCGGAGCCGAATCCGCATGAGTAAGCCCGACACACCCGACCAGCCCCGGGGTGAGCCCGGCCGTCGGCTGCATCTCGTGCCCGACCCGGACCCCACCGCTGAACCCGGGTTCACGACCGGGACGAGCAGCCCCGATGAGCTGCATCGGGATAGGGCGGGAGACCCCCACCCGGATACCCCTGACCTGCCGCCGGACCCGGAGACCGAGCAGCGGGCATGGGCCGAGATCGGTCGAGCCCGTTCCGAGCTGCCCGACCGCGACGAGACCATGTTCGCCACCTACCTGGGCTCGGTGGTCCGCGACCTCGCACCCACCAGTGAGGCCGACCCCGCCAACATCCTGGCCTCCCTGCTGGCTGCCACGGGCGTCTACCTCGGGCCACGACCACACATCCGCGCTGGAGACGACCGGCACCCGCTGTTGATCTGGCCCCTGGTCATCGGCCGCACCAGTATCGGTCGCAAGGGTGCCGGATACTCCGCTGCGAAACGGCTGCTGACCGCTGCTGATGCCGAGTTCGTCGCCGCCAACATCCACAGTGGCCTGACCTCCGGTGAAGGACTGGCCCAGGTCTTCTCCGACGACGAAGACGACGGAGCCACCGGCCCGGACGAGACCACCGGCACCGGCAAGACGGGCAAGCCCTCCCGGGCTCGGTTGCTGCCACCCGGTGACCGACGCCTGTTGGCGTTCGAGCCGGAATGGGCCAACGTCATGGCCCGGATGCGCCGCGAGGGCAACACCCTGTCCGCCACGCTGCGAGGCGCGTGGGAGGGCGGAAACCTGTCCACCCTCGGCGTGAACGCCCGCATCGTCCGCGACACCCACGTCGGCATCCTGACCCACATCACCCCCGGCGAGTTCAAAGCCAAGGTCTCCGGCTCGGATCTCGCCGGGGGCACCTACAACCGGTTCCTACCGGTGTTCGTCGCCCAAACCCAGTTCCTGCCTGCCGGGACCGGTGCGAGCCCGGAACTGCTGGAACATCTGGGGAATGACCTGCGGACACGCCTGGACATCGGCGCCCGGCTCGGACAACTGACCTTCACCCACGACGCGGCCTATGCCTGGCGACGCCTCTACGTCGAGTTCGGCGGACACTCCACCGACGACGGCCCGATCGAACAGTTCCTCTCCCGCGCCGCCCCGAACTGCCTCCGCGTGGCAGGCATCCACGCCGCTCTCGACGGCACCCCCCACATCCACCCCGAACACCTCGCCGCCGCAGCCGCCTTCATCCGCTACGCCGTGGCGTCAGCGCGGGCCATCTTCACCGCTGCCAGCCCGCAGCGGGCCAAGCTCGCGCGCTTCATCGCGGAAGCAGGCGCCCAGGGCCGTGCCCGTACCGAGATCAGCCGGGATTGCTTCGGCGGCAACGAGAGCAAGACCGACATCGATGCCTGGCTCGATCAGCTCATCGAGAGAGGAGAGATCACCAAGGACATCCAGCGACCAGCAGGCGGAAAGGGAGGTCGCGCCAAAGAGACCTACATCGCCACTGACGCGAGCTGACGAACCTTACGAAGGTACGAACTTCGACCCTGACCAGGGAAAACGACAACAGCAAAGTTCGTACGTACGAACTTTGCTTCCCACGAAACCGCAGGTCACAAGCAATGTTCGTAACTTCGTTTCCTTCGTAGTTCGTCGCCCAGACCGTGCAGGTTCGTCGGTTAGCTCGTCGAGTGAGGCCACCGGATCCGAGTTAGGAACCTAATCCGACGGCTAACCCGGCGTTGACCTGCGGAAAGTGAGGCCAGTTAGCCAGCTAACCCACCCCGCAACGTCCCAGCTCCCGCCCCGCAGGGGCCTTCCTGGCAGGCACCGACCGAGCTAACTCATCTCACCGGACACGCAGACAGGAGCCCTCACGCCATGAGCGCACCCAGCATCACCCGTACCGACGAGCAGTCCCACACCCTGCTCACCGTCGAACAGGCAGCCCGGCGGCTCTCCCTCGGACGCACGACCATGTTCCAGCTCATCAAAACCGGCGCCGTGGTCTCAGTGCGCATCGGTCGCGCCCGCCGCGTTCCCGTCGAGGCCCTCGACGCCTACGTCGAAGAACTCACCGGCAAACACGCAGCGTGATAGACGGCTCGGGGTGCAAGGTGCCGAGCATGCCCGCTAGGTCTAGCGGGTCGACCCGCTAGACCTAGCGGGTCCTCTAGAGGCCGAGAGCGGTCACTACCAGCTGTCTAGCGCCTAGAGGGTCCAGCCCCAAGAGTTCGCAAGTTCCGTAAAAGGCCAGCTCAGACCCCCAGTGATCCCCGCTAGGGGGTTGACCTCACGCGCCCAAATTCAGGCACACACAGTAATCACAGGAAGGACTCGCACGATGCCCCGCAAACGTCGCAAGGAAGGCACTCGGGCACCCAACCGGACCAGCAGCGTCTATTTCAGCGATAAGGACGGCTACTGGCACGGGCGCGTGACGATGGGTGTCCGTGACGACGGCACCCCTGATCGACGCCACGTCAAGCGCAAGGACGAAGCGGAGTGCCGTCGCAAGGTGCGCGAACTCGAGAACGAGCGTGACGCTGGCAAGGTGCGCAAGCCAGGGCGCGCCTGGACTGTCGAGAAGTGGCTCACTTACTGGGTCGAGAACATCGCCTCGCCCACGGTGCGGCAGACCACGATGGTCGGCTACCGCACGTCGGTTTACAAGCACCTGGTGCCCGGTATCGGTAAGCACCGTATTGACCAGCTTCAACCCGAACATCTTGAACGGCTCTACGTTCGAATGCAGAAGGACGGGCTGAAGCCTGGTACCGCACACCTCGTCCACAGGACCGTCCGTGCCGCTCTGAACGAGGCTGTGCGGAGGCGCCACATCCTGGAGAACCCTGCAAAGGTGGCCAAGCCTCCCCGGGTGGAAGAAGAGGAAATCGAGCCCTTCACGGTCGACGAGGCACGGCGCGTCCTCAGCGCTGCGGCGGACATGCGGAACGGTGCTCGGTTCGTCATCGCGCTCACACTCGGACTGCGGCGCGGCGAAGCGCTCGGACTGAAGTGGTCCGACATCACCGTGACCTGGAAGCACGGCTGCCCCAAGAGCGATCCCTGCCGTAGGGCTCATCCCGCCGAGGACTGCGGCCAGCGGCAGGGCAGCGGCACGCTCACGATCCGGCGCTCACTCCAGACGCATACCTGGCAGCACGGGTGTTCCGAGGACAAGCCGTGCGAGCACCGGTACGGCGCCCACTGCCCGCACCGACACGGCGGCGGGATCGTGGTCAGCGAGGTGAAGTCACGCGCCGGTCGCCGCACGATCGGCCTCCCGCAACCAGTGATCGAGTCCCTGGAGGAACATCGCGCACGCCAGGAGTTCGAGCGGAAGCGCGCTCGGGAGGCGTGGGAGGAAGGTGGTTGGGTCTTCACCAACCGGTGGGGGAGCCCGGTCCACACGACAGTCGACTACGACGCTTGGAAGGCGCTACTGCGGGCGGCCGACGTGCGGAACGCCCGACTCCACGACGCTCGGCACACCGCCGCGACCATGCTCCTGGTGCTGAAGGTGCCGTTGCGAGCGGTCATGGAGATCATGGGCTGGTCCGAGGCCTCGATGGCACAGCGCTACATGCACGTGCCGCACGAACTCGTGACAGCGGTCGCCGATCAGGTGGGCGGGTTGATGTGGCCGGAGTCGGGCACCGATGACGACGAAGACGACGATGGGGAAGCGGGGTCCCTGGTACCCGCGTAAATCAGGTGCTTCGCCCGTTCACCTGGTTGTAGCGTCCGCGTGTGGGTAGCGCCTCAGAGTTGCAACGACGTTCGGGAGTCGTGTCGCACATGGCTCGTACATGGCCACGGCTGACGATGGCTCTGGGTGCGCTCGGTGTTGCCACCTCGGGCGTGTTCGTCGCCTTGTCCGGCACGTCGCCGAGCACCGCCACATTTTTTCGGTGTCTGCTCGCGTTGCCGTTGGTGTGGCCCTTGGCCTGCAGCGAACGGCGTCACGAGGGTCGACTGTCGTGGCGGGGCGGTGCTGTTGCAGCCGGTGCCGGGGTGCTGTTCGCCGGAGATGCGCTGTTGTGGACGCAGGCGATCTTCGAGGTCGGCGCTGGGTTAACCGCAGTGCTGGTGAACGCGCAGGTGATCCTCGTTCCGCTGCTGGCCCTGCTCATCGACCGCGAACCTCTTGCGCGCGCCTTCCTAGGCATCGTGCCGTTCATGGTGGCGGGCATCGTGCTCACCGGGGGCATATTCGAGACGGGCGTTCCCGGCAGCGCCCCGGTATGGGGAACGATCCATGCCATCCTCGCCGCACTGTGCTACTCGGGGTTCCTGTTCCTGCTGCGCCGCAACGGACAGATGGGGCGGGCGATTCAGTCCTACTGTGGCGTGCTCGCCTCGGCAGCTGTCGTCGCGCTGCTCGTCGGGTCGCTGTGGTCGGGCATCACAGTGACCCCCGGCTGGTCGGCGCTGGGTTGGCTGGCCCTGACCGCGGTGGGAAGCCAGGTCTGTGGCTGGCTCTTGGTTGCCCTGGCGAGTTCGCAACTGAGCAGCATGGCCAGCGCTGCCCTGCTCTTGCTCACCCCGGTCGGTGCCCTCGCCCTGGCAGCTCTCGCTCTCGGCGAGCAACCGAGCCTGCTGCAACTGTTCGGATGCGCCTTGATGCTTACCAGCGCCTACGCAGCATCCGCGTCCAGCTCGTCTTGGCGCTGGCTCACTGGCCCTGCTAGGCGACTACTTGGCACCTCACGTGATGTATGAGCCTTCGACGCTCGTAGGACGAGTCGCGGGGTCAGAGGGTCGAAACGGGGTCAACTGAGACCCGAACTGAGACCTCGAACGCAGCAGGGCCGGGCGCTGGTGTCGCGCCCGGCCCTGTGACCTGCGGAGGATACGGGATTCGAACCCGTGAAGGGGGATGCCCTTACACGATTTCCAAT
>NZ_QPJC01000026.1 GCF_003337235.1 Halopolyspora algeriensis | reverse complement strand
GTGCGCGGGGCGCCGGTGGCCGCCGGCGGCGGGCAGCAGCGGGGCGACGGTGCCGAACAGGAGCACGAGCGCCCGACCTGGCTGGTCGAGACCGACGACGTGTTCACCAACGACATGCACCGCGTCGCCCCACCCGTACTCGGCGCCCTGCCCCACGAAGAACAAGGCCGCTGAGCGGACAGCGGTGCCTGCCACCGCCCGAGCCCTCGGCCGAGACACCGGACCGGAACTGTCGTCCCGACCCCACGTCCCCGCACGCGTCACCGCACGGCTATGCGAGGCGTCCGGCGAGGAACTGCTCGAAGGTGATCCGGCCGTGCGCGTGCTCGGGCGCGAGGTGGCCACCCTCGCGGTAACCGCGGGACACCTTTCCCGGCACGGGCACCGGCAGCACCCGGCGCCGCTTGCCGCTCGCACGCAGGTACAGACGTGCCAGTTCCTCGGTCGTCAGGATCTGCGGACCACCCAGGTCCGGTACCCGACCGGCCGGCTCACCCAGTGCGATCCGGGCGAGGCGCTCGGCGACATCGTCGGCATCGACCGGCTGGCAACCGATCCTGGCGGGCACGGCCATCACGGGCGGCCGCGCGAGGTTGCGCATCGCGGCCAGGACGAGATCGTGGAACTGGGTGGCACGCAGGATCGTGGACGGGACGTCCGAATTCTCGAGGATGCGTTCGACCGTCCACTTGGTGCGGTAGTAACCGAGCGGTACCCGGTCCACGCCGACGATCGAGATGTAGATCAGGTGCGGTGCCCCGGTGCGGCGCGCGGCTTCGATCAGGTTGAGCGCGGCCTCGATGTCCTCCCCGCGCGAAAGGGGATTGCTCGCGCAGTGCACGATCGCCGACGTCCCGCGCACGACCTCGTCCAGGTCGCCCGATGCCTGCGGGGGTTCGGACAGATCGGCCACGGCCCACTCGACCGACTGCGATGCGGGCTGGGTACGGCGGCTGAGCGCGCGAACCTCGGTGCCGGATGCGAGCAGGCGACTCGTCACGGCCCGCCCGAGCGTGCCCGTCGCGCCTGTGACCAGGATCGGCTGCATGGTCTGTACCCCTCCCCGAAGCTCCGCTGCCACTTCCTCCCGGAAAGATAGCGCGAGCAGACGCCCGATGTTGCGCCGCGACACCACAGCTGCCGAAGGCATGATCTCCCCGACCCGAAAGTCGGCCACCGCGCGCCCGGCCACCACTCGTTCGGTCGACAGCGGTTGCCACCGAGCCCTGCGGACGATTCAGTAAGAGCCGGTTCGCCACAACATCGCCGAGGTCGAACGGAAGTGATGACGTGACCATGTGGCCGAAACGCGACCACGCGGAAGCAGGAACCGACCAGCCTCTCCGGCCGGTGCCGCACACGGCCCCGGGCGAGGAGGACCCCCCTCGGACACAGCACCACGGCCGGTCGAGGTTTCCGGCCACGGCCACCGGCAGCTCCGGCGCAGTGGCTGCCGGCCGCCCGCCGGTCTTCGAGCCGGGCGAAGTCGACGACATCGCCGATCTGCTGAACAAGGCCACAGCACACGTCGAACCCACGCGCTGACGGCCCCCGACCACCGCGGCAGCGGCCGTGGCCACAGCGGTCCGGACGGTCGTCACCGGGTCACCGCGCCGGCTTCGGCCACGAGCGCGTCGAGCACCACCCGGACCGCGGGCCGCTCGGCTGCCCCTCGCCGGGTGACGGCCTCCACATGGCGACCCGCGAGAACACCCGCGAGTGGCCGCAGCACCACTCCCGGGTTGTCCACCGTGTATCTCGGTAGCAGCGCTGTGCCGTGACCGTGTGCCACCAGAGACTCGGTGATCCGGAAGTCGTTGATCCGCTGCACCACCACCGGACGGACCCCGGTGCGCACAGCCAGGGAGCGCAGCACGTCGTCGACCGGGAACCCGACGTCGGGACTGATCCAGCGCTCCCCGGCGAGTTCGGCCAGGTCGACCGGATCCTGCTCGGCCAGCGGATGCCCGACGGGCAGCGCGATGTCCAGGGGCTCGCGCAGCAGTGTCAGGCTGTCCACTCGGCTCTGGTCGAACGGTGCCGCGTGATCGTCCCGGTGCGTCACCACGATGTCGAAGTCGGCGGTCAGGCCGGGCACTTCCGAGGGAGTCATGTCGACATCGCGGTACTCGACCCGGATCAGGTCCTGGCCCTCCAGCCTCCGCAGCAACCGGGGAAGCAACAGCAGCGCGCCGGACGGAAACAGAGCCACCCGCACACTGCCCCGGGGAATCGAGCGGTAACTGTCCAGTTCCGCTTCCGCACGGTCGAGCGCCGCGAGAACCTCGTCAGCGCGGCTTGCCAGCATCCGTCCGGCATCGGTGAGCCGCAGCCCTCGCCCGGCCGGTTCGGTCAGTGCCACCCCGACCTCGGCCTGCAGAGCACGAACCTGCTGCGACACGGCCGAGGGCGTGTAGGACAGCGCCCTGGCCACAGCGATGACGGTCCCTCGATCGGCCAGTTCCCGCAGGATACGCAGGCGCCGAATATCCATGAAGGAATATTACACAAGAGCTGAAAGAATCGGCGCTTGTCCTTCACAGACCGTGCACGCAGGCTTGAGCGCGTGAATACCCGCGATCGCCTGCTCGCCGTGTCGGTGGCCGCCATGTGGGGCGTCAACTTCATCGCCATCGACTTCGGTCTGCAGCACTTTCCGCCGCTGTTCCTCAGCGCGCTGCGTTACGCCGTGGTCGCCGTGCCCGCGATGCTGTTCGTGCCGTGGCCGCAGGTGGCGTGGAAGTGGCTGATCGGCTACGGCCTCGGCTTCGGCACGCTGCAGTTCGCGTTCCTGTTCGTGGCCATCGACGTGGGCATGCCGACCGGGCTGGCCTCCCTGGTGCTGCAGGCGTCGGCGCCGTTCACGGTGCTGCTCGGCGGGATGCTGCTTCGGGAGCGGATCACACCGATCCAGGCGTGCGGGATCTCCATGGCGGTGCTCGGCATGGCCGTGATCGGCTGGCACCGGTCGCAGACCGCAGCGCTGCTGCCCGTCCTGCTGACCCTGTGCGGCGCGCTGGGGTGGGCATTCGGCAACCTGTGCAACCGCAGGGCGGAACCGTCGAATCCGCTGCACCTGACGCTGTGGATGTCCGTCGTGCCGCCGCTGCCGCTGTTCACGCTGTCCGCGCTGCTGGAGGGACCGTCGACCGGCTGGCGGGCCCTGGTCGGCGCCTTCACGTCGACGCAGGGCCTGCTCGCACTCGCCGGGCTCGCCTACATCGTGCTGGTCGCCACGGTCCTGGCCGCCGGGATCTGGACGGCTCTGATGCGGCGCAATCCCGCGGGGATGGTCGCTCCCTTTTCCCTGCTGGTTCCCGTGGTCGGGTTCACCGCCGCGTGGCTGGTGCTGGACGAACGACCGGATGTGGTCGAGATCGCCGCCGGCGTCGTCGTCGTGGCAGGCGTACTGCTCGGCAGCGCTGCAACACGCGGCACTGCAACAGGCGACACGAGAGGTGAACGGAACTTTCACTCGCACAGAGCGGGCAAAAGTTCCGCTCACTCACCTTGAAGGGTCCGCGGATTGGTTTGCGTAGGAGTGCGGGTGGCGGAACCTCCGGCTGCGCCTCGCTCCGGGAGCCCCGACATCAGGTAGCCACCTACATCACGTCGGCACTGTCCTCGCGAGGCTGTGCGGCGAGAACCCGCGGCAGTGCCGGCTGCATACGTGGCAAGGAAGCGGCTGACGCCGCTTGCGCACACAGCCGGTCAGCCGACCCCAATCCGCGCGGCCACTCAGGGGCCGATCAGGCCGTCCCGGATGTCCTCGGCGTAGTGGCAGGCCACCCGGTGTCCGGGTGCTACCTCGCGCAACTCCGGCCGCTCGGAGTCGCACCGCTGCGGCTGCCGCCAGGGACAACGGGTGTGGAAGCGGCACCCGGTGGGTGGTTCCGCGGGCGAGGGCAGGTCCCCGGACAGCAGGATCTGCTCGCGCCGGTCCTCCACCTCCGGCTCGGGCACCGGCACCGCCGACAGCAACGCGCGCGTGTAGGGGTGCAAGGGCTCGGCGTACAGCGAGTCCGCCCCGGTCTCCTCGACCAGTCCGCCCAGGTACATCACCCCAATCCGGTCGGCGATGTGGCGCACCACGGCGAGATCGTGCGCGATCACCAGGTAGGTCAGGCCGAACTCGTCCTGCAGGTCGGTCAGCAGGTTCAGCACCTGCGCCTGGACCGAGACGTCGAGCGCGGACACCGGCTCATCGGCCACCACCAGGTCGGGATCGACCGCCAGTGCCCGTGCGATTCCGATCCGCTGGCGCTGCCCCCCGGAGAACTCGTGCGGGTACTTGCGCAGCGCCGAGGCGGGCAGCCCCACCGCCGAGAGCAACTCCTGCAGCCGCGTTGCGGTCGCCTCCCGACCGTGGTCGAGGCCGTGCGCGCGCAGCCCCTCCACCAGCAGCGACTCGACCGACTGACGAGGGTCCAGCGAGGACAGCGAGTCCTGGAACACCATCTGCATCCGGCGGCGCATCCGCCGCAGCGGTTCGCCCTTGAGCTCGGCCAGGTCCGTGCCGTCGAAGACGATGGAGCCCGCGGTCGGCTGCTCCAGCCGGAGCAGCGCTTTGCCCAGCGTGGACTTTCCGCAACCGGACTCCCCGACGAGCCCGTAGGTCTCGCCGCGGTGAACTCGCACCGACACCCCGTCGACCGCATACACGTAGCCGACGGTGCGGTCGACCACGATGCCGCGCTTGATCGGGAAGTGTACCTCGAGACCGTCCACATCGATCAGGGTTCGGTCGTCGGACACCACGCTGTCCACAGTCATCATGGACCCTCCACGCTGATCGGGGTCGCCTCGCCCACCGGGTTGTGGCACCGCAGCAGCCTCCCGTCACCGGTGTGTTCGACTTCCGGGGTGGCCTGCCCGCACAGCTGCAACGCGTTCGAGCAGCGCGGGCAGAACGCGCACCCCTGCTCCCACGGAATGTTGTCGGCGACCGAACCACTGATCGGTGACAGCCGCTGCTCCCCCGAGGAATCCAGCCGGGGGACCGAGGCCATCAGCCCGGCCGTGTAGGGATGCCGCGGTGCGGCGAACAGTTCGTGCCGCTCGGCACGCTCCACGACCCGCCCCGCGTACAACACGTTGACCTCGTCGCACATCCCCGCGACCACACCCAGATCGTGCGTGATCATGATCAGTGCGGTGCCGGTGTCGGCGACCAGCGTGGTCAGCAGATCGAGGATCTGCGCCTGGATGGTCACATCCAGCGCCGTGGTCGGTTCATCGGCGATGAGCAGTCGAGGTCGGCAGGCCAGGGCCATCGCGATGAGGGCACGCTGGCGCATCCCTCCGGAAAGCTGGTGCGAGTACTCCTTCAGCCGCCTGTCCGGGTCCGGGATGCCCACCCTGTCGAGCAGTTCCCGCGCCTGGGACATCGCGGCGCGGCGCGGCACCCCGCGGTGCCGTTCGATCACCTCCGCGACCTGCAGCCCGATGGGAACCACCGGGTTCAGCGAACTCAGCGGGTCCTGGAACACCATGCCCAGGTCCCGGCCGCGCCGCTGCTCGATGTCCCGCTGCGACAGCCCCAGCAGGTCGGTGCCTTCGAACAGCACCGAACCCGACACCTCGGTTCCACGTCTCGGCAGCAGGCCCATGATCGCCAGCGAGGTCACGGACTTGCCGCATCCGGACTCGCCGACCAGCCCGACCGTGCGGCCGGGCTGAACGTCGAAGGAAATGCCGTCCACGGCCGTCACCGTGGGTTCGCCCTTGCGGGCGAAGGAGACCGACAGGTCGCGGACTTCCAACAGTGCCATCGTCCATCACCGCCGGTTCTTGGGGTCGAGGGCGTCCCGCAGCGACTCACCGACGAGCGTGAATCCCAGTGCCACCAGGATGATGCAGCCCGCCGGCCAGAACGCCAGCTGCGGATGCGAGTCGAAGAAGTTCTGCGCGGAGCCGAGCATCTGGCCCCACTCCGGTACCGAGGTGTCGCCCGATCCCAGACCGAGGAACGACAGCGCGGCGGCGTCGATGATCGCCACCGCCAACGACAGAGTGGACTGCACGACGACCGGGCCCAGCGCGTTGGGCAGCATGTGCCGGAAAACCACCGAGCGTTCCTTCACTCCCAGCGCACGCGCGGCCAACACGTGGTCGCTGGCGCGCTGGGCGAGCATGCTGCCGCGCAGCAACCGCCCGAAGATCGGGACCTGCACGATGGCCACCGCGAGGATGACGGTGAACTGGGTCTGCTGCGCGAACAGCGCCCCGATGGACACCGCCAGCAGCAGCGAGGGCACCGACAGCATCACGTCGACCACACGCATCACGAGCGTGTCGACCCAGCCACCGAACGCCCCGGCCAGGATGCCCAGCGTCAGTCCCCCGCCCAGGCCGATCACCGTGGCCATCACCGCCACCAGCAGCGTCTGCTGCGAACCCAGCAGCAGCCGCGACAGGAACGGGCGGCCGTACTGGTCGCCGCCCAGCGGGAAGCCCGGCTGCGGCGGGGGGATCTCGTTCTGCGCCCGCGAAACCTGGTCCTCCAGCAGGCGTAGCGCCGGGTCGTGCTGCGCCAGCAGCGGCGAGCTCAGTGCCAGCAGAACGAACGCACCGATGATCGACGCGCCGACGAGGAACACGGGGTTGCGCCGCAGCCGCCGCCACGCCGAGGCCGCGAGACTGACTCCGGCATCGGGGCCGGGACCCGTCTCCGCGAGTTCGTCGATGCGTTGCTTGCGTTGAGTACTCGGAAGCATCCTCGACCTCTCACCGGGTCCGCAGTCTCGGGTCGATCGCCGCGTAGGCGAGGTCGACGATGAGGTTGACCAGCACGTAGACCATCGCGGAAGCGATGATCACCACCTGCAGCACCGCGAAATCCTGGCGCTGGAAGCCCAGGGACAGCGCCTGCCCCAGGCCGGGGAGGTTGAACACCTGCTCGGTGAGCACCGCTCCGGACAGCAGTGCACCGGTCTGCAGACCGATGATCGTGACCACCGGCAGCAGCGCGTTGCGCAGGATGTGACGCGCGCGGATCACCCGTTCCGTCAGCCCCTTCGAATGCGCGGTGCGCACGTAGTCCTCCTCGGTCACGTCGAGCACGGCGGCCCGGGTGATCCGGAAGATCACGGAGAAGGGAATGGTCGACAGCGCGATCGCAGGCAGGATCAGGTGCAGGAAGGCATCCCACGCGGCATCCCACTCCCGGGTCAGGAGCCCGTCGAGGATGTAGAACCCGGTCACCTCGGTGGCGTTGATGCCCGCCTCGTGCCGCCCCGAGACGGGAAGCGCCCCGAGTTCGAGGGCGAACACGTACTTGAGCAGGAACGCGAGGAAGAACACCGGCACCGCCACGCCCACCAGGGACCAGGTGATGCTCACGTTGTCCAGCCAGCTACCACGCCGGCGCGCGGCGAAATACCCCAACGGGATCCCGGCCGCGACGGCCAGCAGCAGCGCCAGCGCCGACAGTTCCAGGGTGGCGGGCATCCGCTGCAGGAACACCTCCAGGGCCGGCGTGCCGGGCTGGACTCCGGTGGAGACCCCGAAATTCCCGGAAACCGCCCGCTGCAGGAATTTCCAGTACTGCACGTACAGCGGCTGGTCCAGACCCAACTGCTGTATCAGCGCCGCGCGGGACTCGGGGGTGGCCCTGTTGCCCAGCAGCGCCGACACGGGGCCTCCCGGCAGGGAGCGCAGCCAGGCGAACAGCAGGATCGACAGCACGGCGACCACGATCACGAGCTGGCCCAGGCGTCGGACCGTGTAGCGAAGCAAAAGACCTCCGATGGATGGAAAGCACGGGGCGGGCTTACCAGGGGCGCGAGTGACGGAACCTCACAGACGCCGCCCCGGCTGCGGGACCCCCGGCATCATGGAGGCCCCACCCCACGGTTGCGGCGCGGATCGAAGCTCGATCCGCGCCGGCAACCCTCGGACCTACTCCTCCGACATGCTCACCGAGGCGAACTCCTCGGCGGTCAGCGGCGACGGCTGCAGACCCTTGACCTGCTTGCTGGTCACGATCGCCGGCGGCGAGTGCGACAGCGGCACCGCGGGCAGGTACTGCGCCATCAGCTTGCGGTTGATCTCGGCGTACATCGCCTCGCGCTTGGCCGGATCGGGTTCCCGGTCGGCGGCCTGCAACTGCTTGGCGAGATCCTCACCCCACGGGGCCGCCGCGGTGTAGAACTGGTTCTCGGTACTGCCGAAGAACGTGCCGATGAAGTTGTCCGGCGAGTTGTAGTCCCCGGTCCAGCCCAGCAGGAACAGATCGGCCCGGGCATTGTTGACGTCGTCCAGGTAGCCACCGTTCCACGGCTTGCTGACCGGCTCCACCGTGATCCCCACGGCCCGCAGGTCCCCGGCGATCGCGTTGAAGATGCCGCGCGGGTCGGGCATGTAGGGACGGGTTACCTGGGTCGGCCAGTAGAACCGCAGCGTCAGGTCCGAGTGGCCGGCCTCGGCGAGCAGCTGCTTGGCCTTCTCCGGGTTGTGGGAGTACTTCTGCACGTCCTTGGCATAGCCGTCCACAGTGTCCGGGTAGAACTGGGTGGCGACTTCGGCTCCCTCGGGCAGGTTCGCCTGCACCAGGTTCTTCCGGTCGACCGCGTAGGCCAGCGCCTTGCGCACCTTCAGGTCGCGCAACGCCGGATTGTTCTTCTGGGTGATGCCCAGGTACATGATGTTGAAGGGATCACGGACCTGGACGTTGAAGCCCGCATCGCTCAGCGACTGCAGATCGGCCGGGTTCGGGAAGTCGTAGCCGTCGATACTTCCTGCGAGCAGCTCTTCCTTGCGCACGTTCTCATCGGGGATGATCTTGAAGATCAGCCGGCTCAGTTTCGCCTTCTCACCCCAGTAGTTCTCGTTGCGGGTGAGCGTGATGGTGCCGTTGCCCTCGTTGTAGGACTCGAACTTGAACGGGCCGGTGCCGGTCGGGTGCTTCTTGGCGTACTCCGAGTACACGAAGCTGCTGCCCTGTGCCCGGACATTGTTGGCCTGGTACTTCTCCATCGCCGTCGGCGACTGCATGCTGAACGAGTCCAGCCCCAGCGCGTCCGGGAACTTCGAGGTCGGGCGGGCCAGGTTGATCACCGCGGTGGTGGGATCCGGCGCCTCGCACGACTCGTACAGCGAGGGCTTGTCGTCATCGGCGAAGCCGCCGAAGGTCTCGATCCAGTAGTACGACAGCGCCGAGTTCTGCCCGGCGCCGGTCTGGTTGTACCAGCGCTCGAAGTTCGCGCAGACCGCCTCGGCGTTGAAGGGCGTTCCGTCGTGGAACTTCACACCCTCGCGCAGCTGGAAGGTCCAGGTCGTGCCGTCCTCCGACTGCTCCCAGCCGGTGGCCAGCTCCGGCTGCACCTCGGCCGTGCCCGGCTTGTAACCGACCAGTCCTTCCATCATCTGGCGTGTGACCCGGAACGTCTCACCGTCGGAGGCGTAGAACGGGTCGAACAGGGCGGGCGCACCCGCCGCGCCGAAGACCATCGTTCCGTCGTTGCCGCCGGCTGCGCTGTCCCGTTCGGAGGCCGCGCAGGCCGCCAGTGAGGCCGTGAGCATGCACGCCACCCCTGCGGTCGCAACACGGCGTCGCACATTTGGTAACCGGTACCCCGTCGGGCGGGCTCTTCTCATCACGCACCTCGGTGTTTCGAACATCGCAAAGTGACGCAGAGAGTAACCTGCCGCGCGGCATAAGTGGAGCCCGTGAGATTACGATTCTGCTACATGATTGCCCTGAACGGCGGCCCCGGATCGGGAAATCTTTGCGCGTTACTCCTCATGGCCGGATATTTTGCATTTTCCGACTCCTTCGAGCACAACATCGGCACGTGAACGCGTGCCGTCGGTACCGAACCACTCCCGCTCGAACTCCTGCCAGCGGCGCAGATGCGGCCTCGACGCTTCGCCCTCTCGGGTGACAGCCCGTTCCAGACGTTGCGACTCGTCGGCGAACTCCACCCAGACCGCCAGCGAGAGCAGTTCGGCAATCGACCGGCGAGCCGCGGACACTCCCTCGACGAGCAGCACTTCCGGCACTTCGACATCGACCGTCGCGCCCGCGACCGGTTCGCCCCGCGGCCACTCCACACGCCGGTAGCGCCCGCGCTCCCCTCGGCTCAGCGGGTCGAGCACTCCCTCGACGAGTCGCGGCCACCACTGCACCGGTGCGTCCCAGGTGGCGAAGTCGTCGGTGCGCACCAGGCGGACATCCGTTCCGCGGCCCGCAAGCTCGGCCACCAGCGCATCGGCCACGGTGGACTTGCCCGAGCCCGAGGGGCCGTCGACGGCAACCAGTCGAACCGCGCCCAGTCTCGGCGGAGCCGTCAGGACACGCTCGCCGACCTCGGTGAACCGGCTCGCGCCCGCGGTGGCCACGTCACACGCTGCGGCGACCGGACAGGGCACGCCCGAGGGTGAGCTCGTCGGCGAACTCGAGATCACCGCCCATCGGCAGACCCGAGGCCAGGCGCGTGACACTCAGGCCGGGGAAGTCCTGCAGCAGCCGCACCAGATACGTCGCCGTGGCCTCCCCCTCGGTGTTCGGGTCGGTGGCGATGATCACCTCGGTCACCCCGTCGGTACCGATCCGGGTGACCAGGTCGCGAATCCGCAGCTGGTCCGGGCCGACACCGGAGAGCGGATCCAGCGCACCCCCGAGCACGTGGTAGCGGCCCCGGAACTCGCGGGTGCGCTCGACGGCGAGCACGTCCTTCGGCTCCTCGACCACGCACACCAGCTTCGGGTCCCGGCGGGTGTCCTGGCAGATCCGGCAGGTCGCCTGCTCCGAGACGTTGCCGCAGATCTCGCAGAACACCACGCCTTCCTTGACCTTCTGCAGCGTCTCCTGCAACCGATCCACATCCGCGGGCTCGGCCGCCAGCAAGTGAAAGGCGATGCGTTGCGCGCTTTTCGGTCCGATACCCGGCAGGCGACCGAGCTCGTCGATCAGATCCTGAACAGGCCCCTCGTACACGTGAGACCGCCCGTCACAGGCCGGGCAGGCCGAGTCCGCCCATGTCCGGGCCGCCCTGGCCGCCGCCGAGCGCACCGGTGACCGGGCCCATCTTCTCGGCCTGCAGTTCCTGCGCTGCCCGGTTGGCGTCCCGAACGGCCGCGACCACCATGTCCGCCAGCGTCTCGGTGTCGTTCGGATCGACGGCCTTCGGGTCGATCGACATGGACTGCAACTCACCCGAGCCCGTCACGACCGCCGTGACCAGACCGCCGCCGGCGTTGCCGGTCACCTCGGCCTTGGCAAGCTCCTCCTGCGCGGTCATGAGCTGCTGCTGCATCTCCTGCGCCTGCTTCATGATCTCTTGCATGTTCGGCTGCTGGTCACCCGGTTGCACCGTGGCTCCTCTCGGGACTCCGTGGTCCACTGGCTGATTGCTGAGTCGGTTGATCCGTCGGGTCATCCGCACAGGGATTCCCGCAGACGGCGACGCATCGGTTCGAGAACTTCCCCTCCCAGCGTAGTCGGACATTCCGCACGGCGGGGCGATGCCCGGGGGACGAAACGCCGTTCAGGTTTCCTCGATTCTGCGAGCGCCGAGTTCACTGGCGAGGAGTTCGACGGCCACCTCCTGCGGATCGAGGTGGGAGGCTTCCGCGGCCCCCGAAGTCCCCGTGTCGGCCCCCGCGGTACCGGGATCGGGACCGGCGGGATCCGCATCCGCAGCAGGCGGTGGAGTGGCGGACGGTCGCGACGCGGCACCGGCGGGCATCGCCTCCGCATCCTGCGCACCGCCACCCTGCTCCTGCACGGGTGCCTGCGGCTCGGGGCCGTCCTCCGGTGGCGGCTCCTCGTCCGGAGGTTCCGGGGGCAGGGGGATGCTGTCGTGCTCGCTCGTGGAGCGGGCCACCGGGTGCGCGGGCCGGTCTTCCTCCGGATTCCGGTGCTCCCGAACGCCCCCGGTCGAAGTGGCCCGCCCGTTCCGGGACTCCTGCTGCCGCGGCTGCCGAGATCCCGAATCCCCCTGGGACGATCCGTGTGGCGACTCCCGGGGCGGCCCTGCCTGCGCCGGGGCACTGCCCTCCCTGCTGCCCGTGGGCTGCCCGCCCTGCTGCGCCGGGGCGGCCCCGGCCTCCACGCACTGCACCTGCCATTCACCGCCGAGGACGGCTCGCATCGCATCGCGCACGAACTCGATCCGATGTGGCTGGGCGAACTGCTTCAGCAGCCCGGTGGTCGGCATGGACAGCACGAGAGCGCCGTCCCGCAGATCCTGCACGGTGGCGTTGAGCAGCAGTGCCTGTGTCGGCCTGTTGCGTTCGGCGACGGCGCGGAGCAATTCCGTCCACACCCGCCGCACCGCGGCGGCGTCCCACCCACCGGCTCCGGAACTTCCGGAGTCCGTCCGGTCTTCGGCGGGTTCGGCCTGCTCGGCTCGAGCGGGTTGCTGTCGCGCCGCAGTGGAGCCCTGGTCCGGTCGCACCCGCTCGGTGGCCTCCGGCTCGCGCTGCGTACGTGCCGGAGAGGGGGCCTGCGCCGAGGAGGCGGAGGACGTAGCGGCCCCCTGCTCCTGCCGCTGCTGTTCGGCCCGTTCGTGTGGTCGCCGGAACACGCGCCGCTGCGGCGAACCGTCGGGCTCCTCCGCAGGCCTCTCCGGCTCCGAAGCGTCCCCCTGCGATGTCGCACTCCCCGCGGTTTCCTCCGCGGGACCGCTTTCCGGCGGTGCGATGCTCATCCGCCGCTCGACGCGCTCCAGGCGCTGCAGCAGCGCGGTCTCCTCCTCGGAGACGGTGGGAAGCAACATCCGCGCGCACATCAGCTCCAGCAGCAAGCGCGGCGCCGTCGCACCGCGCATCTGGGACAGGCCGTTGTGCACGATCTCGGCGAACCGGGACAGCGTCGCCGCACCGAGCCGGTCACTCTGGCTCTGCATGGTGGTGAGGTCGTCACCGCCGCTGTCGACGAGCCCGCGCTGCGCCGCATCGGGGACCGCATGCAGCAGCACCAGGTCCCGCAGGCGATCGAGCAGGTCGGAGGCGAAGCGGCGCGGATCGTGCCCCGCCTCGACCAGCCGGTCCACCGCCCCGTAGACGGCGGCACCGTCACCTGCGGCGAGTGCGTCCACCATGTCGTTGATCAGGGCGACGTCGGTGACGCCGAGCAACGCGACCGCGCGGTCGTAGGTGATGCCCTCCGCGCCCGCACCCGCCAGCAACTGGTCGAAGATGCTCAGGGTGTCCCGAGCCGAACCACCTCCCGCGCGGATCGCCAGCGGGTACACGGCCGGTTCGACCCGCACGCCCTCCTCGCCGCAGATGCGCTCGAGCAGTTCGCGCATGGTGCCCGGGGGCATCAACCGGAACGGGTAGTGATGCGTGCGCGACCGGATCGTCGTGAGCACCTTGTCCGGCTCTGTGGTGGCGAACACGAAAACCAGGTGTTCCGGCGGTTCTTCGACGATCTTGAGCAGGGCGTTGAAGCCCTGCGGGGTGACCATGTGGGCCTCGTCGATGACGAAGATCCGGTACCGGGACTGCGCCGGGGCGAACACGGCACGGTCGCGCAGCTCACGCGTGTCGTCGACGCCACCGTGGCTGGCCGCGTCGAGTTCGATGACGTCGACGCTGCCCGGTCCTTCGGGCGCCAGCGCCACGCACGAGTCGCACTCCCCGCAGGGCTCGTCCGTCGGGCCGTGCAGGCAGTTCAGCGATCTCGCGAGGATCCGCGCGCTGGAGGTCTTGCCGCAACCACGCGGGCCGGAGAACAGGTAGGCATGGTTGATGCGGCCGGAGGCCAGCGCCGTCCGCAGCGGTTCGGTGACGTGCTCCTGGCCGACGACCTCACCGAAGGTCGCCGGCCGGTACTTGCGATACAGGGCGAGCGTCACGCCAGGGACTTTACGTGGTACCCCGGACATCACGACAAAGGCAGGTGGAGCCCGCGGCCGACGGAGGCGGCGGGAAAGAAGGGGACCCCGTGCACCCGCCAGAGCCCGCTTACCCTTGCTGCCTTCCGGCCCTGGGGGAGTTCACAGGTTGGACGCCGCACGGGGTCCACGTTCAGTGTAACGATCCCCGCCGCTGCACCCAAAGCAGGGGGTGCAGCGGTGGTCCCCACCCGGATGGTGCCGGGAACGCCCCCGTGGCGATCGATCGGTGACCGTCACGTACACTCGTTCGCGGAGGATTGGCCGAGCGGCCTAAGGCGCACGATTGGAAATCGTGTAAGGGCATCCCCCTTCACGGGTTCGAATCCCGTATCCTCCGCAGGTCACAGGGCCGGGCGCGACACCAGCGCCCGGCCCTG
>NZ_QPJC01000025.1:5939-20739 GCF_003337235.1 Halopolyspora algeriensis | reverse complement strand
GTTACGAACGACACGACCACCTCTTCAGTGCCTTCCTCACCCTCGCCGCCGCCCTCACCTGCTACAAAAAACCCACCACATGAGACACGCTCTTAAAGCCCTCGGCTCAGCCGGCCAACTGCCGCCGCACCGCCCCGTCATCTCAGGTCGACGAGGACACGAACTGCTGTACCCCCTGATGATCCACCCGAGACGCTTGGCCATGAGCTGCATCGACTTGCGCTGCCTATCCAGCAAAAACCCGCGCACATACAACTCGCCCTTGGCCCGCTGATCCCGCCGCGGCACTCACCCCATCATCACACCCACCACCAGCGAGTTCACAAAGCTGCATTAGGTGTCGTCTACCATGTAACACACGTGATTTTTCGCACATCGCCACGTCGACTAATTAGTCGAAATCCACGTTATTGTCAACGACTTCCGGATCGTTTCGACTGTTTGTTTTCGTCCCGTAAGTGGCCAACCGGGAACTGCGTATACTCCATCCGGGTAGTCAGGGATTGGCGTGTTGACATCGTCAGTTTCGGCAAACTAATATTGCTTAGCGTGTCGAGAAAGAGTTTGAATGATCATTAACTGGGGGCCACGAACATTGACAACCCCTTCGCGGGGACGTCTTTCGCTGTTTTGTGTAACGAATTTTGACTGTCGGCGGTGCTGGCGTGGGGTGAAGCCCTTTAGTGAATTCACGTATTGTTGCTTGAGACAGAGGGCGTGCACCCCTGGTGCTTCTGGGATCACCCAGGGCGATAATGTGTATCCGCAGGCGAATATGCGGTCGCTAGTCCGTTAGTTCTACTGCTCATTTTCTCTCGATCACAACGGGAAGGACTGCGTCGTGATTCGAAATCAAGAACAACCTGAAATTGGTGTGAAATCATGAGGGGGCACTTGGACGTCGGTGTAATCGGCGGTGGTGCGTCGGCGGTGTGTCTCCTAGACGCGCTGGCTCAGTCGGACGGGGTATCGGGCAGCATCACGATCTTCGAGCCTGGCGACGAGCTATGGCGGGGGCGTCCTTTTGAGTGCGATGTCGATGCGTTACGTGTCAATGCGCCGCCGGATGAAATGTCGGTGAGGTTCGGCGATCCCGAGCACTTCCAACGGTGGCTGGCCGCTCGTGATCTTCTGGTTGAGTCGGCCGACAGTGATCAGGATCCGTTCTGCGGAATGCGATTCGTGCCGAGGGCGCGTTTCGGGGAGTACCTCGAACAGTCTGCCCACGCCGCGCTGTTGTCCCTGCTCGAGCAGGGTTGGCAGCTCGATGTGGTGCGCGATCGCGTGGATTCGGTGCTGCCGGACGCGCACGGCCTGGTGCTCAAAACCGCAGGAGGACGACGTCTCGCCGTCGATTCGGCGGTGTTGTGCGTCGGGGGCGGCCGGCCCGCCGACTCGTACGCGCTGCGCGGGCTGCCCGGATACTTACCCGACCCTTACCCGGTTTCCTGTAACCTCGACGTGGTCGATGCTGACGCCGACGTGGATGTGCTGGGTTGCGGGCTCACCGGCGTCGACGTGGTGTTGGCGTTGGCGGCCGGAGGACATCGGGCGCGGATCAGGCTACTGTCCCGCAGCGGGATCTTGCCCGGTGTCCGACAGCGTCCGCTTGCACATGAGCTGCACCATTTCACCGCGGAACGGTTCCGCACCGTTGCCGCCCGCGGTGGAACCCTAACAGTGCAGAGCCTGATTAGGATAATGCAGGACGAACTCCGCGAGGTCGGCGAGGACCTCACGCAGATCAGCGCGGAGCTGGTCGCGATGGCCGCAGAGAGCCCGGCTGAGCGGTTGCGGCGCAATCTTGCCGAGGTCGACTCGGACAGCAAGGCGCTGCGCATCGTCCAACGCGCAGTGCCCGAGACCGGGCCGGACGTATGGCCGTTGTTGCCTGCGGCGGAAAAGGACGAGCTGCTCGGATCGCACTATCGCGAAATCATGAGCCTGTGTTGCCCGATGTCACCGAGCAGCGCCGCCACCTTGCTCGCCCTGATCGATCGCGGACAGCTCGAGATCCTTTCCGGCATCGAATCCATTGACCCGCGGGAAGGCAACGGCTTCGTGGTGACCACCGCCGGTGGACAGCACGAATCGGATGTCATGATCAACGGTATCAACCCCGCGACGAACAAGATCTCCCCCAAAGCCGAATCGCTGATCGCCTCACTCGTGGCTGCCCAGTTGGCCGAGCGCCATCCGCGTGGCGGGCTGCACGTCGAACGCGAAACCAGCCGCCTGACCTTGGGCGGCAAACCGGATCCGAGATTGTACGCGCTCGGCGACCTCGCAGCAGGCAGCTTGTTCTTCACCTTCGGAATCCCGTCACTTGTCGATCGCGCCCAGGACATTGCCTGCGCCCTCCTCTCCGACGTCTCGATGGTGCGCGGGGATTCGGCGTTGCAAACCGTATGAGTCCGACGCAGAAGGGATATGTCATGACCACCGCGAAGCATCGATCGGACAGCTATCTCGCCGACACGCACACCGGACTGCCCATTCCGGATCGCCCCGCATTTGCCTCGCCGGAGGAGGAGCGACGCTATCGCAAGCGTCGGCTGGCGGCTGCCTTGCGACTCTTCGGCAAATATGAGTTCGACGAAGGTATTTCGGGGCACATATCGGTGCGCGACCCGGAGTGCACAGATCATTTCTGGGCCAACCCGTTCGGCGTCTCTTTCAACCAGGTGACGGTGGGGGACCTGGTATGCGTAGATTCCAACGGAAAAGTCGTCCACGGTGACCACCCAATCAATCCGAGTGCCTTCGTGATCCATTCCAAGATCCATGAACTGCGCGCGGACGCCACCGCAGCGGCCCATGCGCATACTGAGCATTCACGTGCCCTCGCCGCCCTCGGGAAGTTGTTGGAACCGCTCGATCAGGAGTCGGCCGCGTTCTATCAGGACCAGGTTCTATACGAGGAGTACGAAGGTCCGTCGATCAGCATCAGGCAGGGCGAGGACATCGCGCGCAAACTCGGGGACAAGCGCGCGATCCTGCTGCGCTACCACGGCTTGATCACGGTGGGCGGTTCGATCGAGGAAGCCATGCATCGCTTCTTCACCTTCGACGGGTGCGCCCGAGTGCAGTTGTTGGCGGCTGGAGCGGGAAAACCCCGCGCAATGAGCCACAAGCAGGCGATGTCGGCAAAGGACGGGTTCGGGGATTCACAGCTAGCTTCGTTCAGCTTCCACGTCCTGTACAACGAGATAACTGCCGAGCAACCTGATCTCCTTGACGAATGATCGGCAACCCGCGCTTGGCGCGTTGGGAATTGATCCCTGCTGTGGATCGTGCAAAGAAAAGCCGGGAGCTCTTGGTGGAGAACATTCCTGTTGCGGCGGCCCGTGTCCCAGGGCATATTCCCTCCGGTGGATCGGTGGGGCCGACGGCAGAAGAGATGTCCAGTAACGACGTTTGCGAAGTACCGATCAGTTCGCTCGCGTTGGCCGATTCGCCCAGACTTGATGGTGAAAATCCCAACCACGTGCAGACCCTGGCCGGGATCGACGGCGATCTTCCGCCCATCCTGGTGCATCGCGGAACCATGCGGGTCATCGACGGATTCCACCGGGTACGTGCCGCTGTACTGCGCGGTGCGACGACGATCAGGGCCAAACTGATCGAGGGCACCGAGATCGAGATCTTCGTCCTGGGCGTCCAAGCCAATGTCACGCACGGGCTACCGTTGTCCTTGCGCGACCGCAAGGCGGCGGCGGCCCGGATCGCCTGCGCCTGCCCGTGGTGGTCGGACCGGGCGATCGCGCAAGTGGCCGGAGTGTCGCCCAACACGGTCGGCGCGATTCGCCGCCGTTCGACTGACGAATCTGCACACCTGAATGCCCGGGTTGGCCAGGACGGTCGGGCCCGACCGACCGATCCTGCCGAACGGCGCAGACGTGCTCGGGAGATCCTGCACAGACGTCCGGAGGCACCGCTTCGAGAAATCGCCCAGGAAGCCGGGATTTCGATCAGCACAGCCCATTCGGTCCGGAAGCAGATCCGGGCCGGCGGTGCCGAACGGGATTCATCGGGTGCGCAGGTTTCCGCGGCTGTCCAACAGGCTGGGCAGCCGAACCGGAGACACAACACGGTGCAAGTGCGGACCACCGCGGTGCATCGGCTGATGTCCGATCCGTCGCTGAACCTCACGCAGCACGGCCGTACGCTGTTACGTCTGGTCGCGGCTCATTCGATCGAGCCGGATTACTGGGACCAGCTCGTGGACGTAACCCCCATGCATTGCGTCGGTGTGATCGCTGATCTCGCGGACAGCTATGCCCGGGCGTGGGAACGCTTGGGCAAGGAACTGAAAAGACGCGGCAATGCGATGAAACGCGATTGAAACAGTGTGCCGCATTTTGCCATTTCAGACATCGAAACCTTGGTTCTCACTCAAGGGAGTGCTATAAATAAGCCATGGAACTTATCGAGTTTCCTGAGGACTGGAAGAAATGCCTTGTCATTGTTGCCCACCCGGATGATGTGGAATATCCGGGAGCCGCCCCGATCGCCCGTTGGACCGCTCAGGGCAAAGAAGTCGTCTACCTGATTGCCAGCAAAGGTGAGGCGGGCTTGTCAGGCATGGCGCCCGAGGACTGCATTGATCTACGGGTTGCAGAACAGATCGACGCAGCCGCTGCGGTCGGGGTTTCCACGGTTGAATTCCTGGACAACCCGGACGGTATGATCGAGTATGGCTTGTCGCTCCGGCGCGATATTGCGCGTGCGATCCGCCTCCACCAGCCCGATATGGTTCTCATCGGGAATCAGCGGGAGATGAGCGGGAACGGGATGCTCAACATGGCCGACCACCGGGTGGTGGGGCAGGCGGGCATCGATGCGGTCAGGGACGCCGCGAACCGCTGGGTGTTCCGGGATTTGGCCGAGGAGCCATGGTCGGGAGTGCGCTACATGGCGCTGCTTGGCTCTCCAGTGCCCACCCACGCGGTTGGCACCGGTGACTGGTTCGATGCGGGCCTGCAGTCGTTGCTGGCGCACCGCACCTATCTCGAGCATTTGGGCACGACCGCAGCGGAAGCCGAGTCGATGCTGCGAAAATTCACGATGGATGTTGCCAGCAAGTTCAACGGACGCCCCGGCGTCGCACTGGAAATGCTCTGACTCGGTTCCTGTTTGCCGAGACCAAATCTCGATACCTCCATTCCACTACCGGCCGAAGTGTGCCTTCTTGAGAGGATATATCAGTGAGTAACACGCAGGACGTTTTCGCAGCGAACTGGGAACTGGCCGAGTCGATCGCTATCGATTCTGCTGCCGAGACGGTTTACTCCATGATCAGTGACATCGCTCGTATGGGCGAGTGGTCACCGGAGTGCGTCGGCGGTGCCTGGGTCAGTGGAACCGCCGGTGAGGTGGGCTCTCACTTCCACGGCTACAACCGTGACGGTGGGGCCGAGTGGACCAGCGAATCCAAGGTCATCGAGGCGAAGCGGCCACACCGCTTCGGCTTCTCGGTGCTGAGCTTCCGCGCTGGCGGCCCGGACGGCGGCGCCGAGTGGATGTCCGGCAGCAAGGTCGGCGACATGACTTGGTCGTTCGAGGTCGAGGAGAACGGAGCCGGCTGCGTGCTGACCCAGCGGCACGTGATGCGCACGGTCAGCCCGTTCTACCGCGCGATGCTGGAGGGAATGGACGAGGACCAGCGTTCGGTCCAGCTGGGCCAGCGCAAGGAACAGCTCCGCGGCGCGATGAAGACCACGCTGGCGCGGATCAAGGATAAGGCCGAGCAAAACCATTGATCGGGTGCGCGGCATTCAGTACGCGGTGTCCGCGACTGAATGCCGCGTGACCGGAACCTGCAAGCACCGGAGAGCCTCGACTCGACCAAAGGACATCTTATGCCAAGGCCCGTCACACACGAGGGCGAGCAGTCGGTCAAACACCGGGTCGGTGGGGGACGCCCTGCTCCTGCATTCGGCCCGAAGATCACGTCCGGATTTGCCGAGTTCCTCCAGCGTCAGCGGATGCTGGTGATTGGCGCACCGGACGCCGAAGGCGCCGTCTGGGCGGGAATCGTGACCGGAGAAGCGGAATTCGTGCGCACCCGCGGTGACAGCACCATCGCCACCGACGGTTTGCCCGTGGTGGGGGATCCACTGCGAGAGGCGTTCGACACTGAACGGGATTGCGGAACGATCGCGATCGATCCGTTGCACAGCAGAAGGATCCGAGCCAACGGACGGGCTCGCCGGGACCGCGACGGCTTGGTCCTGGTCACCGAGCAGGTGCTGCGGAATTGTCCGAAATACATCCAGCAGCGTCAGTTGGTGACTGATGCGGCACCCGAGCGGCGGCCCACCCGAGGTCTGGTCACCACCGAGCTCTCCGAGCAGCAGCAGGACTGGATCATCGGCGCGGATACCTTCTTCATCGCCACCCATTCCCCGGTGCACGGCGCCGACGCTAGTCACCGCGGTGGCGCACCCGGTTTCGTCACAGTGGCCGGAAACCGGTTGCTGAGCTGGCCGGACTACGTTGGTAACTCGTTCTACATGACCCTGGGCAACCTGGAGCTCAATCCGGCCTGCGGCTTGCTATTCGTGGATTGGAGCCGCGGGCACACCTTGCACCTGACCGGCCGTGCGCAGGTGGACTGGCAGCGATGCGCGGCTCCGGGCGCCAAGCGGACCATCGATTTCTACGTGGACCGCGTGGTGCAGGTCGATCACGCCACGGTGTTGCGCTGGCAGTTTCTCGCGCCGTCCTCCTACAACCCCACTCCGCCGGAAGAGCAACAGCTCGTCCCCGAGGAATGGAGCCGAAAGTGACACAGCTGCACGTGAACGGCACGGATGTGACTTGGCCCGCACAGGCCGCCGATGCGCGAGCGGTTTACGCCCTGGCGGTCGACCCGGAGTGCGTACTGCCCGACGAACCGTTGGCCGATGAGATTCGGAGCAGACTGCGCGAGAGGGCGGACGAGCCGGAGGACGCCCCTTCCTTAGTGGAGTGGCGGGAGCGAGCAGCCCAGTGGTCCACCGCCGAATCGCTGCGCTACCTCGCCTTGCTGCGACGGACGCGAGGAGAGGGTATGCAGCAGGTCCTGGTACGGCGGACGGCGCTGAGCTGCGCCCCGCTCGCTCTGATGTCCGGTGCGTGGCTGCAGTGGCTGAGTTGCCCGGGACGTTCCGAGGACGACCTCACCATGCGCATCCTGTCGCTGTATGCCTCCGACATTGGTGCCGGTCATCCCTGCGCTTCTCGCGGCAGTGCGTACCTGACCGTGTTGCGAAAGTTGCTTTTGTCCGAGTACGCGGCACCGGTCGGCCGGCTGCCCGCGGATGAACGCATCGCTGACGATGCCTTCGAACTCCCGGCTTTGTTGCTGCTAATGAGCAGGAAACCGAGCAGCTTCACTCCCGAGATCATGGGTGCGGATCTGTGCCTGCGCACGGTCGGTCTGCTGCCGCCGTTGGCGGTGGTACGAGAGGTGCTGGGGGCCGTCGCCGATTGGGATGTGCTCGATCCGGGGGCGCCCCGGGAATCCGGAGGATACACCAGCGTCGAGCAGTGCCTGGACGCTGTCGAGGCGCTGCTCGGCAGCTCGTCCCGAGAGGTGCGTCGGCGCGTCGGGTTGGGATTCGCTTGGGCGCTCGAAGAGTTACAGGGGTGGAGTGCGCAGCTCTCCGCTGAGCTGGAGAAGGCCTGCGATCCGGCCTTCGAGATGGCGGAGTTACTGAGCCGACGGTGCCGGGAAGCCTCGGTGTACCACCATGATTTCTACCTTGAGGATCGATCGTTGTCCGACTGGTTCCGGCAAGCCGGGGATGATCCCGAACCTTTGCTGCGGGCGCTCGCAGACAGCCCGCTGGTGCGGCCCGGGAGTTCGGCGGACAGTCCCCTGGTGAACGGCCTAGTGGCCGAGGACGGGCCGATGTTCCGCGTCTTCAGCCCCGGTGACCTCCAGGTGATCCGCAGATGGATCGATTCGCTGCCGGCCGGAGAGGACACAACCGTGGCCGTGCCGCAGCCCGAACCGTACCGGCGGTCGCCGCTGGTCCTGGCAGGTGTATTCGGCGAAGTCGAGGAAGGCCATCCCCCTGAGAACATCCGGGAGGCCTACTTCCTGTTGCAGAGCCGGAACGACACCCGGGCCCTGCGGCGGTTCGCACTAGATTACGCCACCGACTGGCTGGAGCGCGCGCACCGCGGTGTACGGCGCGGGGACGTGCGGCTGCCGGAAAGGTGGACGGTGGATGGGCTGCGCCCCTGGCTGTTGGCCGAACACGACCAGCACGCCCGTGAATTCGAGGAAGCCGAAGACCACATCCCATCGCGCGAAGAGCTCATCAACGACACGATCCAGCTCTCGCCGATGACACTGATCGACGGGGCGTGGCTACAGGGCTTCACCGACTACACGCTGGCCAGCTCCGAGGTCGGGTTCTCGTTGTTCGCAACGTACTGGGACGAACTGGGCAACAGCGAACTACGGTTGAACCATCCGGTCATCTACCGCGAGCTCCTCGCCGAGATGGCTGTGCAGCCGCCGCCGACCGCTTCGCGAGAGTTCGCCTACTGGCCGGGATTCGCGGACACCTCGTTCGAACTTCCCGTGTTCTGGCTGTCCGTCAGCCGCTTTCCGCGCACCTTCATGCCCGAGCTGTTAGGGCTCAACCTCGCCATCGAGCTCTCCGGTGTGGGTGGAACGTATCGGCGCACCAAGAAGGCACAGCAAGCGCACGGTTTCAGCACCCGGTTCACAGACATCCACAGCACCATCGACAACGTCTCCACGGGGCATTCGGCGTGGGCCGTGGATGCCGTCGACACCTATCTGGCCTCGATTCCGGTCTCGGGCGGTGGAGAAAGCAGGGCGTCTGTATGGGACCGGGTACGAGCCGGGTACGCCTCGCTGACCCCGGATGACCTCGGTTTGTGATCGATCCCGCCGGCAACGCCTAGAGGAGAACACATGGACTCGCTGACGACCGGACCGGTCGCCGACGTGCTCGCGCAGTTGCTGGTCGCGGCCGAAGCCGCGGACCGGCCGCTGCACGACGGATTCGCGAACGGCTCCTACTCGGAGGTGCAGATGCTCTCCGAGGAGGCCGGCGATTTTCGCAAGCTCTACCAGGAACAGGCGGACTACTTCCTCAACGTCTCACCCGACATGGGGCGGTTCCTCTACCTGTGCGCTCGGTCCCGCCGGCCACGGCAGGTCGTGGAGTTCGGCACTTCGTTCGGGATTTCCACGATCTACCTTGCCAGCGCGCTGAGTGACTGTGGGGGCGGGAGGTTGATCAGCACCGAACTGGAGCCGGCCAAGGCCGAGCGAGCGCGAGAGAACGTCGAAGCCGCGGGTTTGGCCGATCTGGTCGAGATCCGCGTCGGTGATGCTCGCGAGACCCTGCGCGATGGCGGGGAAGGCGACGTGGACATGGTGCTGCTCGACGGCGCGTACATGTTCTACCTGCCGGTGCTCAAGCTACTCGAACCAAAGCTGACGACGGGAGCGCCGGTCGTCGCGGACAACGCGATCGACCTTTCGAACGCCTATCTCGATTACGTCCAGGAGCCGCGCAACGGCTACCTCACCCTCGCGCTGCCCTTCCAGCCCTACCGCGGGCATTACCTGTCGGTGTACACGGCGTAAACGCGCCGAACTTGCCCCGTTTTCATAGTTCGACCACGAGTGGAGGACGTCCTGTCATGACCACGGTTGATGCACCACAGGAACAAGTCGTACCGAACACGGCGGAGGAGATCCTCGCTGCTGTCCAGGAGCTCATTCCCGAGTTGCGGGCGCGGTCGGCGGAGATCGAGCAGAATCGGCAGATCCCCGGCGACGTCGTCGCGTTAATCCGGAACGCGGGCGTGTTTCGGATGGGGTTCGCCAAGGAATTCGGCGGCCCCGACCTGACATCCATGGAGCAGACTCGGGTGCTCGAGGCGCTGGCATACGCCGACACCGCGGTGGGCTGGTGCGGCATGGTCGGCATCGACAGCGGTTTGTACTCCGCATATCTGTCGGAATCGACCGTCCGGGAGATGTTCCCGTCGCCCGACATGGTCATCAGCGGTTTGATCAGCCCGGCCGGCCGCGCCGAACGCGTGCCGGGCGGATACCGACTCTCCGGTCGCTGGAATCTGGGCAGCGGGATCACCCACGCCGACTGGATCTCGGCCGGCGCGTTGACCTACACCGACGGTGTGCAGGACGTCAGCGCCGCAGGCAAGGCGAACTGGCGGGTCATGCTGGTGCGCCCCAGCGAGGTGGAGCTGATCGACACCTGGCACACCACCGGGCTCGCCGGGACCGGAAGCATGGATTACCGGATCGACGACGTGTTCGTGCCAGAGGACCACACGTTCAGCTTCGGGACAGCGCGCAGTAGGTCGGGGCCGATGGCCGGTCCGGACACCTTGATGCGGAAGATGCCCGGTGTTCCCCTCGGCGCCGCTCGTGCCGCGCTTGACTACGTCCGGGACATGGCTCGGACCCGGGTCAACCGAATGAGCGGCGAGCCGTGGTCGGAGGACTATCGTGTTCAGTTCACCCTCGGCGAATGCGAGATGGACTACATCGCGGTCCGGCACGCGGTCTACGGGACCGTGGAACACCGGTGGAACCGGATGGCCGCCGGGGCGACCTTTGAGGATTTCACCACCGATGAGCGGGTATCAACGACGTTGGTGGCGCTGAAGGCGTTCCGCACCGCGCTGTCCATCGTCCGGCGGCTCTACGACCTGCTGCAGACCACGTCCATCTACCGGACTTCACCGATGGACCGTTGGCTCCGGGACCTGAACACCATGTGCCAGCACGTCATGGCCCAGGACGTGATCGTGCAGACCGCGGGAGCGCACCTCATCGGCGGCCAGCCGCGGTTCCCGTTCGCATTGGGAATCGCGGAGCACTAGCGGGACCGCTTCCCGGGAAAGGAAGTTGTTTGATGACCACGGTTGGTGTGCAGCAAGAACGAGCAGTGCCAAACACGGCAGCGGAGATCCTCGCGGCAGCCGAGGCGATCGTTCCAGAATTGCAAGCACGCGCGGACGAGATAGATCACAACCGGAGTCTCCCCACCGACATCGTGGAGTTGTTGCGGGCCACTGGCGTGTTCCGTATGGGCTTCGGTGAGCAGTACGGCGGGCCCGCTCTGACGGCGGTCGAGCAAACGCAGGTGGTGGAGGTGCTCGCGAGGGGCAACCCGACGGCGGGCTGGTGCGCCATGGTCGGCATGGATTCCGGTCTGTTCGCCGACTACCTGCCGGAATCGGCGGTGCGGGAGATGTTCCCGTCTCCGGATCTGATTACCGCGGGCATGCTGTTCGCAGCTGGTCGTGCGGATCGGGTTCCGGGTGGTTATCGGCTTTCCGGCCGGTGGGGTTTCGGCAGCGGGATTTTGCATGCGGATTGGGTTTCTGCCGGTGCTGTGACCTATACCGATGGGCAGCAGGATCTGACCGCGAGCGGTAAGCCGAATTGGCGGATCATGATGGTCCGGCCGAGCGAGGTTCGATTGATCGACAACTGGTACCCGACGGGCTTGGTAGGCACCGGCAGCGCGGATTACGAGATCGACGACGTATTCGTGCCGGGGGAACACACTTTCGCCTTCGGCGCACCGACGCGGTCGGGTGCGCTTTCCGCGCCCGACGTGCTAATGCGCAAGATGCCCGGGGTTGCGTTGGGTGTGGCGCGGGCGGCGTTGGATTACGTGCGTGAGGTGGCGAGTTCGAAGTTCAATCGGATGTTGGGGATTCGGTGGGCGGATGATTACCGGGTCCAGTACACGCTCGGTGAGTGCGAGATGGACTTCATCACGATGCGGCACGGTGTTTACCGGAGCCTGCAACATCGGTGGGACCGGCTGGAAAACGGCGCGAGTCTGGACGATTTCACTCCGGACGAGCGCATCGAAACGATGCTAACCAGACGGTACGCCTTCCGGTGTGCAAGTTCCATCGTGCGCCGGCTCTACGACCTGATGGCGACGTCCTCGATCTATGCGAGCTCGCCGATGGACCGCTGGCTCCGAGACCTGGAAACCATGCGTCAGCACACGGTGGCGCAGGACCGGATCGCGCAGTCGGCCGGTGCCTATCTCACCGGAGGCACACCGCAGTTCGAGCTCGCGCTCGGGATCGTCGACTAGATCGTGCAACGCGTTTGCGAGAGGAGTTGAAAGCGTATGACCGCGGCTACCAGTCCTCCGGGCCCGTTGAACTCACAATCCGGACCGGATTCCTTCTGGAGTACGACGAATGTGGGAGAAGCGATTCCGGGTGTTGTCACGCCATTGGGATGGTCCCTGTGGGGCCCGTCGGTCGAAGTGGGTATCCGCGACTGCTACGCGCGGGCCGGTGCGTTGCCGCGTCACGAAGTCCTGGTTCCCGAATCTGTTGACGACCGGCTGATTTCGGTGTTCCTCGGCCGGGGCGCGCTGAATGTGAACTTCCTCTGCCGGATGGGCGCCAATATGCCCGGAAGCGCACCGGACGCGATCGCGCGCCAGCTACTCGGCGAAGTGCCCGCCGGGATCCCGATGGCCCGCGAACGCGGACGCTTGCCCGCAGTGGCGGTCAAGCTGCCGTACCTGCAGGCCACGGTACGCAGGGACGTGCTCAAGCGCACCGCTGGCGTCCAGAGGTGGTGGCGTGATCGCGTCGTCGGGATCGACGCGCTCGAACTTTCGGCTGCGCGGAATCTGCTGGTGGAGGCCCGGACGTGCTTCAAAGAGATGATCCGAGTGCAGGCCGCAGGCCTGTTCATCGCAGTCCAGTCCGTCTACGACAGGCTGTTGGCGCTGATCGACCAGGCGAATCTGGACCCAACGCAGGCCAACGCCTTGGTCGCGGGCCAGGGATCGCATGCCGAAACCGCGCTGATCCACGACCTGTGGTCGCTGGGACGTGGCGAGCTGTCGCTGCAGAACTTCCTGCTCGAACACGGCTATCACGGGCCGTACGAGGGTGAGGTGTCCGCCAAGGTCTGGCGCGAGGACCCAAGCCCGGTCCGGAAGCTGGCAGAGCAGTACGCGACCATGGATGACAACGCCGATCCCGCGTCCAACGCCGCCGAGCGCGGGCGAGCGCGGCAGGAGGCGGAACGGGCGCTAATCGGTTCGCTGCCGTTGCTACAACGCCCCGGTGCACGTCTCGTGCTCCGGGCGGCCGTTTCCCGGATACCGCTGCGCGGCGTCGCCAAAGCCGCGTTCCTCCAGGCGTTGGATGTGGCGCGCGGAGCAGCGCGCCAAATGGGGCACCACCTCGCGGACCGGGGCGTGCTGTCTGCCCCGGAGGACGTCTTCTACCTCACAGCCGATGAACTCACCGGTGGGTTGCCGGACTCGCCGACGCAGTTGATTACCGAGCGGCGCGCCCAGCGGAAGGAGTTCGAGGGCATCACGCTTCCGAACCACTGGCGGGGGAACCCGGCGCCCGTCGCGGAAGTAGCGGAATCCACCGATGCCAACCGGGTGGAGGTCCGGGGCATCGGCGCCAGCGGCGGAGTGGTCGAGGGCGTGATCCGGGTCGTGGAGGATCCGGCGTTTACCGAGGTCGAGTCCGATGAGGTGCTGGTGTGCGGAACCACCGATCCGAGCTGGGCTTCGGTGCTGTTCCTGTCGTCCGCGCTCGTCGTGGATGTCGGAGGGTTGCTCAGCCACGCCGCGGTGGTCGCCCGGGAGGTCGGAGTGCCGTGCGTCATCGGGACGGGCAACGGCACCCGGGTGCTCCGCACCGGGGATCGCGTGCGCGTTGACGGTGATGCCGGAACCGTCGAGCTCCTCAGCACGAAGCACGGATCGGAAGGCGAAAGGGAGAGTGGGAAATGAGTACCACCGAGCAGCAACAGGCCAGCCAGACCGAGGTGCCCAATACAGCGGAGACCATCCTGGCTGCTGCCAATGCGTTAGTTCCGGAATTGCGGGAACGCTCCGCGGAGATCGAGCGAAACCGGGCCCTGCCTCCGGACATCGTCGAACTGTTGCGCGGTGCCGGCGTGTTCCGCATGGGGTTTGCCAAGGAATTCGGCGGCCCCGAGCTGACGTCGATGGAACAGACGGAGGTGATCGAGACGCTCGCCTACGGCGACACCTCGGTGGCGTGGTGCGCCATGGTCGGCATGGATACCGGGCTCTACGCCCTGGATGGTGCGTCCATCAGGGAGATGTTCCCTTCACTGGACGTGACCGTGGCAGGCATGCTCCCGCCCGCTGGTCGTGCGGATCGGGTTCCGGGTGGTTATCGGCTTTCCGGCCGGTGGGGTTTCGGCAGCGGGATTTTGCATGCGGATTGGGTTTCTGCCGGTGCTGTGACCTATACCGATGGGCAGCAGGATCTGACCGCGAGCGGTAAGCCGAATTGGCGGATCATGATGGTCCGGCCGAGCGAGGTTCGATTGATCGACAACTGGTACCCGACGGGCTTGGTAGGCACCGGCAGCGCGGATTACGAGATCGACGAGGTATTCGTGCCGGAGGAACACACTTTCGCCTTCGGCGCACCGACGCGGTCGGGTGCGCTTTCCGCGCCCGACGTGCTAATGCGCAAGATGCCCGGGGTTGCGTTGGGTGTGGCGCGGGCGGCGTTGGATTACGTGCGTGAGGTGGCGAGTTCGAAGTTCAATCGGATGTTGGGGATTCGGTGGGCGGATGATTACCGGGTCCAGTACACGCTCGGTGAGTGCGAGATGGACTTCATCACGATGCGGCACGGTGTTTACCGGAGCCTGCAACATCGGTGGGACCGGCTGGAAAACGGCGCGAGTCTGGACGATTTCACTCCGGACGAGCGCATCGAAACGATGCTAACCAGACGGTACGCCATG
>NZ_QPJC01000025.1:0-5845 GCF_003337235.1 Halopolyspora algeriensis | reverse complement strand
GCCTGCAACATCGGTGGGACCGGCTGGAAAACGGCGCGAGTCTGGACGATTTCACTCCGGACGAGCGCATCGAAACGATGCTAACCAGACGGTACGCCATGCGCGGAGCGCGCTCCATCGTGCGCCGGCTCTACGACCTGATGGCGACGTCCTCGATCTATGCGAGCTCGCCGATGGACCGCTGGCTCCGGGACACGGAGACGATGTCCCAGCAGGTCATGGGACAGGACAAGATCGCGCAGTCGGCCGGTGCCTATCTCACCGGAGGCACACCGCAGTACCCCACGGCGCTCGGGATCGTCGCCTGAGGTGCCTCGATTGGAACGAGTGGGAGAGCCATGACCGATACTCTCGATACATCGAAACCCGCCGTGCTCCACGGTGGAACGCTGTCCGCAGCACCGGTACGAACCTTGGCGGATGCGCTGGCCGACGCGGCCGGCCGGACCGACTGCGGTGCGATCGTATACTTGGACGAGCAGGGGCGGCCCCGGTCACAGTCCTATTCGGAGCTCTTGGACGATGCCGCCCGGGTTCTCGGCAGCATCCGCCGGGCCGGCGCCCTCCCCGGTGACCAGGTCGCCATCCAGGTCGAGCAAGAAGCCGACCTGTTGGCTGCATTCTGGGCATGTCAGCTCGGTGGATTCGTGCCCGTTCCGGTTGCGATGAGCCCCCCGCCGAGTAGTCCGCTGTCGAGCGCCGAACTGCTGGGCGGGGTGTGCGACCTTCTCCAGGACCCGTGGGTGATCGCCGCGGAGCCCACTCCCGGTTCCTGGTTAGGGGCGGTCGAGGACTTGCGTTCCGGCCCGCCGGAGCGCGGGTTTCACGCAGCGGAGCCCGATGACCTCGCCTTGCTGCTGTTGACCTCCGGCAGCACCGGCTTGCCGAAGGCCGTCATGCTGACGCAGCGCAACATCCTGAGCAGGGCGCGAGCAAATGCCCAGGTGCGCGGGCTTTCCGAGCGCAATCGCACATTCAACTGGATGCCGTTGGACCACGTGGGCGGACTGGTCATGTTCCACGTTCGGGATGTCCTGCTCGGCTGCCATCAGGTGCATGCCCGCAAGGAATGGGTTACCGAGGATCCGCTCCGGTGGCTGGCTGCGATCAGCGAGCACGAGTGCGATACGACCTGGGCACCCAACTTCGCGTTTGGGTTGATCAACGATCGCGCGGACGACCTCGCCGGGCGACCCTGGGACCTGAGTCGGCTGACTTACATCATGAACGGTGGTGAGGCCATCAAGCCCAAGGTTATCCGGCGGTTCCTGTCGTTGCTGGCCCCCTTCGGCTTGCCAGGTACGGCCATGCATCCGGGGTGGGGTATGTCGGAAACCTCATCGGGGGTGGTCGATAGCGTGTTCTCCCCCGATACCAGCTCGGACGACGATCGGTTCGTGTCGGTCGGCTCGCCGCATCCCGGGGTGTCCTTGCGGGTGGTGGATGAAACCGGCCGGGCGCTGAGCGAAGGCCAAATAGGCAGGTTGCACGTAACCGGTATTCCGATCAGTCCGGGCTACTACCGCAACGATGAGCAAAACCGCCAGTCGTTCAACAACGACGGCTGGTTCAAGACCGGTGATCTGGCGTTCATCTCGAACGGCGTGCTGACCGTCACCGGCCGCGTGGACGATGTCATCGTGGTCAACGGCGTCACCTACTATGGACACGAAATCGAATCCGTCATCGAAGAATTGTCTTTCGTCGAACCCTCTTACACCGTCGCGTGTGAGGCGGAGTCGGTGCTGGGCGCGACAGCGGCAGGGACACTGATGATATTCTTCCATCCTCGCTCGGGTGTCGCCTCGGACCGGGACAACTGGTGCGTCGTCGAGCACATCGCAGATCGGTTCGGATTGACCGTGAGCAGGGTGTGCCCGGTAGCCAAGGAGTCGGTACCCAAGACCGGAATCGGCAAACTCAAGCGGTCCCAACTCGCGCGGCGTTTGTCCAACACTGAGATATCCACATCGGACGGACTGGTACGAGCAGCGAGCGAGGAGGCGTGAATTTGTCAGCGGAAATCCAGATCCTACAGGCCATCCGGTTCAAAGGACGTCCTGCCGGAGCGGATCTCGCTTCGGCTGTCGGGTCGAGCTGGTCGGCGGTGGCGGTGAGTCTTCGCCTCCTGGTCGAATCCGGACGGTGCGTGGAGGCCGACGGCTGCTACCGGCTCACTCCAGCCGGGCGCGATCGACTGAGTTCGTTGACGGCTGCCGAGCGCGGCAGCATCGATCGGGAAAGCTTGGCCGATGCTTACGAACGATTTGACAAGTACAATTCCGAGCTCAAACGCATCGTCGTCGATTGGCAACTGAAGGACGGAGTCAAGCAAAACGATCACACGGATCCTGGTTATGACGCGAAAGTCATCGCGCAGCTCGTCGAGCTGCACGCCGAATTCCAGCCGTTGCTGGCTGACATCGTAGATCTCGTCCCGCGCTTGAACCATTACCCCGCACGCTTCAAGTCGGCCTTGGACAAGGTCCGGGCCGGCACACATGCGTGGTTCGCAGGACCGCTAATCGACAGCTACCACACTGTCTGGTTCGAACTCCACGAGGATTTGATCGGGCTGACCGGACGGACGCGGATCGACGAAGCGGAAGCGAGGCGTGCCGAGTGACAGGGGTGAAAGCGGTGCACGCAGCACCACGGGTGGACGCGGTGCTGCTGGACGGCAAAACTGGTTTGAGCAAGCATTCGCTCGGCGGTAAGGCCGAAGGCATCGAGCGGATGCTCGCCCTGGGGCTACCGGTGCCACCTGCATTCGTGCTGAGCACCGGAGTCTACCAACGATTTCGGGCCGAGTCGTCACGACTGCCCGACGACATCTGGCGCCGGGTGCGCGATCTGGTTCACGCATTGGAACGGAAGACGGGTCGTACCTTCGGCGGTGGTGCGCGGCCGTTGCTGGTCTCGGTCCGTTCCGGCGCGGCGATGAGCATGCCCGGGATGATGGACACCATCCTCAACGTGGGGATGACCGCGGATGTCCACCAGGCCTTCACGGAGCAGTCCGGGGATTCCGGCTACGCCGCCGACGTGAGACGCAGATTTGCCGAGCAGTTCGAGCGAACGCTGGGCAGATCCGTGCCTGCTGATCCGTGGGAGCAGCTGCGGCAAGCCATCGAGGGCGTGTTCACGTCGTGGACCTCACCACGAGCCGTGGCCTATCGCCGCGATCGCGGGATCGCCGATGATGCCGGTACGGCAGTAACCGTTCAGGCGATGGTGTTCGGGAACGTGGACTACAACTCCGGCAGTGGAGTGCTGTTCACACGCAACCCGCTGACCGGTGGTGCCGAGGTGTACGGAGAGTGGATCGCAGGGGGGCAGGGCGAGGACGTCGTGTCCGGACGCGCCAATGCCCAGCCGTTGAGCGAGCTGGCTGCCCAGCTACCCGGTACCCACCGAGAGCTCATGGCGGCAGCGACACGTCTGGAGCGAGCCGGCGGCGATGTGCAAGACATCGAGTTCACCGTGGAGTCCGGCCGCCTTTGGTTGTTGCAGACGCGCACGGCGAAGCGGTCTCCGGAGGCCGCCACGCGGCATGCGGTGGCGATGGTGCGCGAGGGGCTCATCGATCGGCATCAGGCGCTAGATCGAATTCACGCGGACCAGGTCGAGGCGTTGTTGCGGCCGAGGGTGGATCCACAGGCGCTGACCTCGGCGAGGGTCGTATCCCGGGGCAAACCGGCCTCGCCGGGCATAGGTATCGGAGCCGTTGCACTCGATTCCTCAGAAGTCGACGACCGGCGGGATCGCGGTCAGGAAGTGGTGCTCGCTCGAGTGACGACGGAGCCCGACGATGTGCCCGCCATGTCCTCAGTGCACGCGGTGGTGACCGAGCGCGGCGGCGCCACCTCGCATGCCGCCGTGGTCTCTCGCGAGATCGCTGTTCCGTGCGTGGTCGGTTGCGGGACCGGGACCGTCACGCGGCTGGCCGGCAGAGTCGTCACGGTGGATGGCTTTTCGGGTGTCATCTACGACGGTGCGCTGCCCATCGTCGAAGCAGCGACCGCAGCGGATTCGGACTTGAGTGCGCTAACCGAGTGGGCGCGGGCCGAGTCCGATGCACCCGCCGGGGCGGACTTGCTGAACATGCTGCGGCGGCGCAGCAGCAGGCGATCTTTCGATTGAGTACAGCGGAGCTACCACGGCTCCGTCAAATTTGATGATCCCGGCGAATAGCTTTCGGCCGGGAGCTTTGTCAGTCGGGATTCCTGGTTTAATCGGCCTTCACCGGATATTTCTGTTGGCGACCTACTGCCTAAGGATGCAATGTGAACCACACGGCACCGCTTCGACTACTGCTGGTCCATGCACACCCCGACGACGAAACCCTGACCACCGGCGGAACGATCGCGCACTATGCCGCGCGCGGTGTGCAGATTACCTTGGTGACGTGCACCCTGGGTGAAGAGGGCGAGATCATCCCTAAGGAATTGCAGGGACTGGCTTCCGATCAGTCCGACCAGCTCGGTGGTTACCGAATCGGCGAGCTGCAGGGGGCATGCAAGGCCTTGGGGGTCACCGACTTCCGTTTCCTCGGCGGTATCGGCCGCTGGCGCGATTCGGGCATGACGTGGAGCCAGCCCGGATATGCCGGCGAGCTCTCGGAACCCCATCCGCGGGCCTTTGCGATCGGGGACCGCCGAGAGCAGGAAGCCGAGCTGGAGACGATGCTGCGGGAAGTACGCCCGCAAGTCGTCGTGACCTACACCGACGACGGTGGGTACGGCCACCCGGATCACGTCCGTGCGCACCAGATCACCATGAGCGCCACATCGAGGGTTGCCGAGGTGGAAAGGGTGTTCCACACGGTGCGACCCCGGGGTGCGTTGGCAGACGGCCTGCAGCGGTTGTCGAAGTCCGAAGGTGTACCGTTTCCGATTGCCGACATCGAAGAGCTAGCACATATACCTGACGATGCTGTGACCACTGCTCTGGATGTGACGGATCAGCAGTCATCGTTGATGAACGCCCTGCGGTCCCACGAAACCCAAATCTCACTGTGGTCAGATCTGCGCAACAGTGGACCTAGTGCTGCCGGATTCGCGCTGTCGAACGGAATCGCTCAGCCGATTCTCGACGTCGAGCACTATGTGCTCGCTTCGGGAACTCCGGACGGCTGTGCTGACGATCTTTTCGGTACATAAAGCAGTTCGGGAGGAAGAAATGTCGGGTGTAAACAATTCGGAGAGTGATCTCGTCGTGGATCCCGTAGATGAAGGCGTTTTTCGCGACGTTGTCGGGCGTTTCGTCACCGGGGTCACGATCTTGACCGGATCCTCGGAGGGACGTAACCATGGGATGGTGGTCAGCGCGTTTTCCTCGTTGTCTGTCGACCCCCCGATGGTCTTGGTCTGCGCAAACCGGAAGTCGCGGACGCAGGATACAGTGCGCAAAAGCGGTGCCTTCGGGGTTAACGTCCTGGCGGAGCACCAGCACGACCTGGTGCGACTATTCTCTTCGGCGGAACCAGAAAAGTTCAGCGGAGTCTTGTGGAGTCCCTCGGAGCAGCTCGGTTTGCCGTTACTGACAGGGGTGTTGGGGTGGTTGGAGTGCCGGGTGATCAAGGAGTTCGAAGTGGCGACGCATGCGGTCTTCATGGGCGAAGTGCTGGGCGCCGGTGCTCGGGGCGGTGCTCCGCTGGCGTACTTCCGGGGTGGGTTCGATCGATTGGTCGGAACTTTGACCGACGGAAATTGATCAGCGCGGTATTGTAAGCTGAATCCTACCACGAGTAAGAGCGTGTCTCATGTGGTGGGTTTTTTGTAGCAGGTGAGGGCGGCGGCGAGGGTGAGGAAGGCACTGAAGAGGTGGTCGTGTCGTTCGTAAC
>NZ_QPJC01000024.1 GCF_003337235.1 Halopolyspora algeriensis | reverse complement strand
GCCGGCATCTGGCACAACTGGGCCACCGACACACCCCGCAAACGATCACTAATCGCCTACGACCACTAACACCAGCTTCACGGAATCATTCATCTAGAACCGGGTTCCGCGCTCACGGCTCCGGCGGGGACTTCACGAAGTGCAGTGAGGAGATCACGTAGCCGCTGCCGAGGTAGCGGCGATGCGCATCGTGCCGCTGGGTGCCGGAATCGAGGTGAATCTGCGTGCAGCCCAATCGGTGCGCTTCGGTCTCGATCCATCGCAGCAGTGCTCCCGCATGCCCCCGACGTCGCATGTGCGGCATCGTGCTCAGGTCGTCCACATACAGGTAGCGGCCCCAGGCCAGGCACCGGCCGAACCGGAAACCGGCAACGGCGACAGCGGCTCCGGAAGTGTCGAGCGAGGCGACCAACCGGTATCCGTGTGGACGTTGCTCCTGCACCAGTGCCGCGAACTCCTCCGGGGAACCCAGGTGCGGGCGCAATTCCTTCATGGGCGGGTAGGCGCGCTCGACGGTGTACTCGTCGAGTTCCACGAGGCTCGTGATTGCTTCGGTGAGGATGGGAGGGCGAGAGTCGCGTTCGGTGGGGGAGAGTTCGCCGGGGGGCATGCCGACCAGCATCGTTGCCGAAGTGGCATCATCGAAGGGCCAATCGGGGAGTATTTCGACATGCCACATGCCGTGCCGGCGAATTCGCCGCTACTCGAGCTCGCCATCGCTCTCGACCGTGACGACCGGCGTCCGTTGGCCGTGCAGCTGGCCGACGCGCTGCGCCGCGCCGCGACACACGGCCAGGTCCGCGGTGGGGACCGGTTGCCGTCGACCCGTGCGCTCGCCCGCCACCTCGGTGTGAGCCGCACCGTGGCGGCCGCCGCCTACGAGCAGCTGCACGCCGAGGGCTGGATCGTGGGCAGGCACGGTTCCGGAACCTACGTCACGGCGACGCCGACCGGTCCGGCCAAGGCCGGAGAGGCCACCCTGCTCCGGGCCCGTGAGCCCTCCGAGCCCGAGGTGAACCTCACCCCCGGTGCGCCGTGGGCGGAGGGGATCGACCGTGCGGCGTGGCGGCGGGCCTGGCGGGCGGCCGCCGATACGGCCCCTGCCTCGCTCCCGCAACGTGCGGGGATGCCCGAGTACCGCGCGGTGGTGGCGGAGCACCTGCTGCGGCACCGGGGGCTGGTCGTCGAGGGTTCCTACGAGGACTCGGTGATGGCCACGGGCGGCACGACGGCAGCCCTCACCGAACTCGCCTCGACCGTGCTCCGGCCCGGCGACCGGGTCGCCGTGGAGGAGCCCGGATACCAGCGTGCCGTGGGCGCGCTGCGGGCCTCGGGAGTCGAGGTGGTGCCCGCACCGGTCGACCACGCCGGGATCGTGGTCGAGTCCGTCCCGGGCGATGTCCGGGCCGTTTACTGCTCCCCGGCCCATCAGTATCCGATCGGGGGGAGACTGCCCGCCGACCGGCGGATCGCGCTGATCGAGCGCGCCCGCACGCACGGCTGGCTGATCGTCGAGGACGACTACGACGGGGAGTTGCGCTACGATGTCGCCCCGCTGCCGGTGCTGGCCTCCATGGCGCCGGATGTCGTGGTGCACCTGGGTACCACCAGCAAGATCCTCACACCGACCCTGGGGGTCGGCTGGATGCTGGCGCCCCGACACGTCGCCTCGGCGGTGCTCGAACACCGCGACCGCACCGGAACCCGGCCCGCCCCGGCGGGGCAGCGGGTTCTGGCGGAGTTCGCCCGCCACGGCGATCTCGGCCGTCATCTGCGCCGCCTGCGCCGCGAGCTGTCCCGACGCCGGGAACTGATCGCGCGGCGACTGGCCGAATCCGGGGTCGCGATGTTCGGTGACCAGGCCGGAGCCCATGTCGTCCTTCCTCTGCCGGACGCTGCTACCGAGCAGCGGGTGGTCGAGCGCGCCCGGCGTCACGGCCTCGTCCTCGACGGGCTGCGGCGGCATCACCTGGGGGCGCAGCAGTGGTGCGGACTGGCGCTCGGTTACGCCGCATGCGCACGCGGTGACTTGGAATCGGCCCTGCCGATCCTGGTGGATTCGGTGCGCGAGTGCCGACACGACAGTCGGCGCGAGCGCGTGGACGGGCGGGTATGGTCCCGCTCATGACACGGCGCAAGACCAGGGTGGCGGTCGTTTTCGGCGGACGCAGCACCGAACACGGCATTTCCTGTGTGTCCGCGGGAAGTGTGCTGGCGCATCTCGACAGGGAGCGCTTCGACGTCGTCCCGGTGGGCATCACTCGTGCGGGTGCATGGGTGCTGGGCACCGACGATCCGCGGGAACTGGAGATCCACGATCGCACGGAGCCGGAGGTGACCTCCGGTACGGCGCTGACCCTGCCCGGCGATCCGACACGGCGCGATCTGGTGCTGCTCGAGCCGGGCCGGGGTGGCGAGGTGCTGTCCTCGGTCGACGTGGTCTTCCCCGTGCTGCACGGGGCGTTCGGTGAGGACGGCACCGTCCAGGGGCTGCTGGAGATGGCCGATGTTCCTTACGCAGGTGCCGGGGTGCTGTCCAGTGCGGTGGCGATGGACAAGGAGTACACCAAGAAGCTGCTGGCCGCCGAGGGTCTGACCGTGGGGACCTACGAGGTGCTGCGCCGTGACCAGCCCACCCTGGACGGTGCCCAGCGGGAACGGCTGGGCCTTCCGGTGTTCGTCAAACCCGCCCGGGCGGGGTCCTCGCTCGGGATCACCCGCGTCACCGACCACGCGGAGCTGGATGCGGCCATCGCCGAAGCGCGCCGCACCGACCCGAAGGTCATCATCGAGTCCGCGGTCACCGGCCGCGAGGTCGAGTGCGGGGTGCTGGAGTTCCCCGACGGCCGCGTCGAGGCCTCGCTGCCCGCGGAGCTGCGGGTCACCGGTGAGGCCGAGTGGTACGACTACGAGTCCAAGTATCTCGACGACGTCACCGAGTTCGACATCCCGGCCAAGATCGGCGACGACGCGATCGAGCGACTGCGCTCCGCCGCTGTCACGGCGTTCCGTGCGCTGGACTGCCAGGGGTTGGCGCGGGTGGACTTCTTCGTCACCGACCAGGGGCAGCCGATCGTCAACGAGGTGAACACGATGCCGGGTTTCACCTCGATCTCGCTGTATCCGCGGATGTGGGCCCAGACCGGGGTGGATTACGCCTCGCTGCTCGGCGTCCTGATCGACACGGCCGTGGCACGCGGTACCGGCCTGCGATAGAAAGTGCACGGATTGGCTGGCGTAACGGTGCCGGTTGACGCCGTGGAGCGGAAGCGGATGACGCCGCTTACTCGACGACCGGTATGGCCAGAACAACCGTTTCCCGATCCGGGCGAGTCCTACGGGAAGACCTCTTGCTTGGGGAGGGTCCTCCCGAGGACGCGCGACAGCGTCTGCACGGGCCCGGTTCCTGCCTCCTGCGGCACGGTCAGGGCCACGTACACCGGGCGGTCCACCGCCAGCCAGGTGGTCAGATCGCCCTCGTTGATCGAGAACCAGTCGACTCCGGAGACGTTCGTCAGGTGCGAGGTCCGGGTCAGCTCCGCCGGGGCGTCGATCCCGCACCGCAGGCTGACCGGGTCGTGCTGAGCGTCGCCCCAGGCGACCGCTCCGGGCGGGGCCGGTTGTGCCAACTCCCGCCGGGGAAGCTCGGCGCCGTCGACGGGTAGTTCGCGCGGTAGTGCCGCGAGCACCGCCGCGCAGTCCGACGACTGCGCCTGCGGTGCCGGTACGGGCGGCAGTGCCAGCGGGCCGTGCCGACGTGCCTGCTCCGCCGCCTCCGCTGTCTGCTGCCGCTCGCCGTGCACGTGCCTGCCGACGAGTCCGACCGTGACGACCCCGGCGGCCAGCAGCACTCCGAGCGTGATCGCCACGATCGCGGCCCAGCGCGGCACTGAGGAGGTCGATTGCTGCTCAACCACGTCAACCACTACAGCACGGCCGAAAACCGGCAGGTGAACCGGTCCCGGGCACGGTGGTCCAGCTCATTGCCGGACGGCGTCCGGACGTCCCCGCCGCCTTTCACGAGGAGAGACAGCATCACAGGTGCACCACGGGACAGGTGAGGGTGCGAGTGATGCCCTCCACGTTCTGGATGTTGGCGACCACCATCTTGCCGAGCAGGTCCACGTTCTCGGCTTCCGCCCGCACGATGACGTCATAGGGACCGGTGACGTCCTCGGCACTGAGAATTCCGGTGGATCCGGAAATCTCGGCGGCGACGCCGGCCGCCTTGCCGACTTCCGTCTGGATGAGGATGTAGGCCTGAACCATGGCATGCCCCCTCGTGTCGCTGAAAAGGAAGGTAGGAAACTGAAAGCTACCTCATTGGACCGAGCGCATGCTCACAGAAAGGGAGGACTCGGTTGGGTCCGGATTCGTCGCAGGACGCACAGACCGTCTCCGAACTGGGTGAGTTCGGCCTCATCCACCGGGTGACCTCCGGCCGCGCGCAGTCCTCGGGGACGTTGCTCGGGCCCGGTGACGACGCCGCCGTGCTGGCGGCTCCCGACGGGCGGGTGGTGACGACCACCGACCTGCTCGTTCAGAACGTGCATTTCCGGCTGGACTGGTCGACACCACATCAGGCGGGACGCAAGGCCATCGCCGTCAACCTGTCCGACATCGCGGCGATGGGAGCGGTGCCGACGGGGTTGCTGGTCGGGCTGGGATGCCCACCGGACCTGCCGACGTCCGTCGTCGACGAACTCGCGGCGGGAATGTGGGAAGAAGCCCGCGGCGTCGGTGTGGATATCGCCGGGGGCGACATGGTGACCGCCACCGCCCTGACGATCTCCGTCACCGCTCTCGGTGACCTGCAGGGACGGCTGCCTGTCATCCGTTCCGGTGCAAGTCCGGGGGAGGTCGTCGCGGTCGCGGGAAGGCTGGGATGGGCCGCGGCGGGATGGGCGGTGCTGGGGCGTGGATTCCGGTCCCCGGTGGCCGTGGTCGGGGCGCACCGGGTTCCCGAGCCGCCGTATGCGGCGGGGCCGCAGGCCGCGGCGGCGGGGGCCACGTCGATGGTGGATGTCTCGGACGGCCTGCTGGCCGATCTCGATCACATCGCGGAGGCGTCCGGGGTCGGCATCGACGTGCGCACCGACCTGCTGGAGATACCACAGCGGCTTGCCGAGGTCGCCTCCGCGCTCGGCAAGGATGCCCGGCACTGGGTGCTCACCGGAGGGGAGGACCAGGCCCTGGTGGCCACGTTCTCGGCGGGGCAGCCCCTGCCGGAGGGATGGACGGCGATCGGATCGGTCATCGAGGGGCAGGGCGTCACCGTGGACGGCGCGGACTACGGACAGGAGCAGGGCTGGCAGCACTGGCGGTGACCTGTTTTCGACGGCCTCGGTGGTGTGGTGCGGATTTTCGGGGGCGGGTCCCCGCCGGGACGGTGACACGCTCGGCCACCGCCCCGGCGCGGTTCAGCTCGTCGCGGAGGTTGCCGTCGTGCCGGGGGCGGCATACCCCTCGTCCAGCGGCTTACCCGCCGTTTCCTTCATCAGCAACACCGGAATGATCCCGAGTGCGGCCGCGGCCATCAGGTAGTAAGCGGGAAAGAAGTCGTTCCCGGTCACTTCGATCATCGCTTCGTTGATCAGCGGCGTGGTGCCGCCGATGGCCGACGTGGCGATGTTGTAACCGATGGAGAACGCCGCGTAGCGCACCACCGTCGGGAACATCGCGGGAAGGGTCGCCGCGAGGGGCCCGATGAGCTGGACGTGGCAGAGCCCGAGCAGCATCAGCCCCAACAGGGTCGTCGCCCAATTGGCCTGGGCGATCAACATGAAGGCCGGGATGGGCAGCACGATGAAGCAGATGCAGGCGGACAGGAACACCGGTTTGCGGCCGACCCGGTCGGAGAGCCTGCCGACGAAGGTGATCAAAGCCAGCATCATGATGATGACGGCGATCAGCGGGATCAGCGCGCCTGCGTCCGTGATGCCCAGCGTCTGTTTGAGGTAGGTCGGCATGAACGTCAGCAGCGTGTAGTTGCCGACGTTGATGATCACGACGATGCCCATCAGGATCAGCAGCGTGCGCCAGTGCCCGACGAGCATCGCCTTCAGCGGGGACTTCGCGATGTTGTGCGACTGCTCCAGGTGTTTGAACGCCGGGGTGTCCTCCAGCTTCTTGCGCAGGTAGAGCCCGACGCCGCCGAGTGGTCCGGCGATCAGGAACGGGACGCGCCATCCCCAGGAGTGCATGGCCGGATCGCTGAGACTCAGGATCAGTGCGGTGGGAACCAGGGCGCCGAGACCGAACCCGACCAGCGTGCCGAACTCCAGCCAACTCCCGTAGAAACCACGGCGCTTGTTCGGCGCGTACTCGGCGATGTAGGTGGCGGCACCGCCGTATTCCCCTCCGGTGGAAAAGCCCTGCAGCATGCGGCACAGCAGGAGCAGGGCCGGTGCGGCGTAACCGATCTCGCTGAATCCTGGCAGGAGCCCGATCGCAAATGTCGAGCCCGACATCAGCAGGATCGTGACCGCCAGGACGCGCTGGCGCCCGATCCTGTCCCCCAGAGGTCCGAAGAAGAGGCTGCCGAGCGGACGCAGCAGGAAGGACAGAGCGAAAACGCCGAATGCCGACAGCGCCTCGAGTGTGGGGTCGTTTCCGGGGAAGAATGCGGCGCCGACGTAGGTCGCCACGTAGGCGTAGACGCCGAAGTCGTACCACTCGGTGCAGTTACCGATGGCCGCTGCGGCCACCGCACGCCGCAGCAGGGACTGTTTTTCGGGGGTGTCTTCAGCAGTGTCCGATGCAGTCATGAGCTTGGGGCCCACCTCCGAGGCATGCCGTCTTCAATGCGTGAAGGGATTCGCGAGTACCCGGAACTTAGCCGAATGAACCATCCGAGGCCACCAAAAGCGTCTCCTCGGATTGTTTCGGTCCGATTTCGGAAGGTGCGCGTGCGACCGTTCCCACTGCGGCGGCCGATCGTGGGCGAGCACCGGCCTCGGCGTCCACGCGAACGTGTGTGGCACCCATCATGCTTTCGTCGGAGTCTTTCGGAGGGATTGCGGAAATTGCCGCGGGGTGCTCGTGAAGTCGAGCGCCGTCCTCGCTAGGGTTTCCGGGCGTGACCGCACGTCCCTTGAACGAGATCATGGAGTCCGGCTGGGCCGAGGCGCTGGCCCCGGTCGCGGATCGGGTCGCCGAGATGGGCGACTTCCTGCGTGCCGAGGTGGCAGCGGGGCGCCAGTACCTCCCGGCCGGGGAGAATGTGCTGCGTGCTTTCCAACAGCCCTTCCACGGGGTCCGCGCGCTGATCGTGGGTCAGGATCCCTATCCGACGCCCGGCCACCCGATCGGTCTGAGTTTCGCCGTCGCTCCGGATGTCCGGCCTCTCCCGCGGAGCCTGACCAACATCTTTCGGGAGTACTCCGAGGACCTCGGCCATCCGATGCCGTCCAACGGTGATCTGGCCCCGTGGACCGAGCGTGGAGTGCTGTTGCTCAACCGCGCCCTGACCGTGCAGCCCGGCAAGTCCGCCTCGCACCGGGGCAAGGGGTGGGAAGAGGTCACCGACCAGGCCATCCGGGCGTTGGCCGAGCGTTCCGAACCGATGGTGGCGATCCTGTGGGGGCGTGACGCGCGCAGCCTGCGGCCGTTGATGCCCGGCGTTCCGTGCGTCGAGTCCCCGCACCCGAGCCCGATGTCGGCGGACCGGGGCTTCTTCGGATCGCGGCCGTTCAGCCGGGCGAACGAGTTCCTGCGGGAGCAGGGGGCCGAGCCCATCGACTGGCGACTGCCGTAGGAGAGTGCGCGGGTCGGCTCGGACAGCGGTGCGGGTGGCAGAACCTCCGGCCCCGGCGCAGCAAAAACCCCGGGACGGTGACTCCGCCCCGGGGTGTGTCGCGTGGCGAGGTCAGCCTCGCACGACCTTGCCTGCCTTCAGACAGGATGTGCACACATTCATGCGCTTGCGCTGCGAAAGGCCGACCTTCGCGTGCACGGTCTGGATGTTCGGGTTCCACCGGCGCTTCGTGCGCCGGTGCGAGTGTGAGACCGACATGCCGAAGCCCGGTCCCTTGTTGCAGACGTCGCAAACGGCAGCCACGTCAGACACCCCTAACTCTGCGTCGATGTCCTCCCTTCGCCTGCGGCGAAGGAATTCTCGCTGCGGTGACAGCGATGAAAGGCCACGCGAGCGACCCCACACTCGCGTGCGGTCTCGCCACCCAGGGGTGACTGCGCGTGCTGTACACCGCCGTTCCGGCGGCACCGTCCCGGCGATCCGGTGCACGGCATCCAGGAACTCGTACAGTCTAACCCACCTGTTGCGGGGTTCCGAAGACGCCTCGTTCGCGCGGCACTGCCCGGTCACCGGCGTCGGTGCGGATACCCTCGTGCCCGCCGTGCGAGCGGACCATCATGGTCGAGGAGGGGCAAGGGTGTTGCAGGCGCTGGATGGAACGGCGGCTCGGCGGTGGGCCGAGCTCTCGGTGGCGGCGCTGGCCGAGGATCGGGACGCCATCGACCGCATCAACGTCTACCCGGTGGCCGACAACGACACCGGCACGAACCTCCTGCAGACCATGCGCTCGGCCGTGGCCGCCATCGAGTCCGCACCGGAAACGCTGGAGGATGTTCTCGGAGGGCTCGCCCGGGGCGCTGTCACCGGTGCGCGGGGGAACTCGGGGATGCTGCTGTCGCAGGTGCTGCGGGGTATTGCCGAGGATTCCCGGGGAGTCTCGACCATGGACGGGCACTCGGTGTGCGCGGCTCTGGAACGGGCGGAGTCACGAGCCCTGCGGGCTGTGGCCGAGCCTCGGGAGGGCACGCTGTTGTCGGTGCTGCGCTCGGCCGTGTGTGCGGCGGAGGAGGCCGGGTCGGACCTTGCCGCCGTGGTGCGCGCCGCGACGGAGGCGGCGGTGCGGGCCCTGGACGAGACCACGCGGCAGCTTCCCGCCCTGAAGGATGCGGGAGTGGTCGACGCGGGAGGTCGTGGCCTCGTGGTGCTGCTCGATGTGCTGCACGCGGTGGTCCACGACGGCCGGCGACTGGCTGCCGACCAGTGGCTGGGTCCGCCTGCCCATCCCGACGCCGCACCGGTGATGCCGCAGGGGCACGGGTCCGCCTATTCGTACGAGGTCATGTACCTGCTCTCGGGCGCCGCCGAGGAGGGGACAACACGGTTGCGCAGGACGCTGACACGCCTGGGGGACTGCGTGTCGGTCGTCGGTGACGGCGACGACTCCCGGGCGGTGCACGTGCACTGCGACGATATCGGCGCTGCCATCGAGGCGGGCATCGAGATCGGGCGGGTGCACGGAATTCGGGTGACGCGTTTCGCGGACCGGGCACCCGCCTCCGCGCCGGCCCCGGCACCGGTGGATCCCCCGGCGGGTTCGGCCGTGCTCGCCTGCACACGCAGCGAGGAGCTCGCAGCACTGTTTCGCTCCGAAGGTGCCCGCGTGTTCACGATCGATCCGCACCGCGCCCCCGGAGCCGGTGACATCGCGGCGGCGATCACCGCTACGGAGGCGGCTCACGTGCTGGTGCTGCCCAACGACGAGATGGTGACGCCGATCGCCGAGGAGGCTGCCGGCCGGGTGACGGGGGAGGGGCGCGAGGTCGTGGTCGTCCCGAGCGCTTCTCCGGTGCAGGGATTGGCCGCGTTGGCGGTGCACGATCCGGAACGCAGGCCCGCGGAGGACACCGTCGCTCTGGCGGAAGCGGCGGCGGCGACCCGGCGGGGGGAACTGCTCGTCACGGTACGGCAGGCACTGACGTGGGTGGGGTACTGCCAGCCGGGTGACGTTCTCGGGCTGGCCGACGGGGAGGTCGTACTGATCGGCGACGATCTCGCCGCGGCAGCGTGCGACCTGGTGGACCGGATGCTCACGGCGGGCGGCGAGCTGGTGACGGCTCTGGTGGACGATCACGCGCCGGAGGCACTTTCCGACGAGCTCGCCCGGTATCTGCACCGCACGCATCCGGAGGTCGAGCTCAACTGCTACCGCGCGGGCAATCTCGCCGCCGTGCTGCTGCTGGGAGTGGAATAGGTCGTCGGCCGGGCATGACGACCCGGTGGAAAGGGGCGAAAGGCTCGGTGATCCGGTTGCGGCGCTTGCTGTCGGCGGTGTCCGATAGCGTGCGGTGGGAAAAGGAGGGGACCGAAAGCTGGTGAAGCGATGACGGCGGGGGACGCGAAACTCGACCGGGTGCTGGGAGCGAAGAGCGCCAAGGCGCTCGACTCGGCACTCGGCCTGTCCACAGTGGGAGATCTGCTGCGTCACTACCCGCGTCGCTATGCCGAACGCGGGGAACTGACCGCCATCGCCGGGTTGGAGATCGGGGAACACGCCACGGTGCTGGCCCAGGTGGAACGCGTGAGCAAGCGCAGTATGCGCGCGCGGCGCGGCACCATCGTCGAGGCGCGCATCACCGATGGGCACCGCTCGCTGATCTGCACTTTCTTCAACCAGGCTTGGCGGGAGCGGGAACTGCTGCCCGGCAGGCAAGGCATGTTCGCGGGCAAGGTGACCGCCTACCGCAACCGGCTGCAGCTCGCCCATCCCGAGTACCAGCTTTTCGACGTGCACGCCGAAACCGGAGCCGAGGGCGAGGAGGCGCATTCGGCTGCCGAGGAGTTCGCGGCCGCCCTGATCCCGGTCTATCCCGCCGCACAGGGGATGCCGTCGTGGTCCATCGCCCGCTGTGTCGCTCAGGCCCTGGACGTCTGGGACGGCACCGAGGACCCGTTGCCGGACGAGCTCCGTGAGCGCCTCGGGTTGATGGGGCTGTCCGAGGCACTGCACATGATTCACCGGCCGCACGATCCGTCCCAGGTGGAATCCGCACGCCGGCGGTTGAAGTGGGACGAGGCATTGGGCGTTCAGCTGGCACTGGCCCGGTTGCGCAGTGCCTCGCAGGATCGCCCGGCTGCGGCATCACCGAGCCGGTCCGACGGCATTCTGGCCTCCTTCGACGGGCGGTTGCCGTTCGAGCTCACCGCCGGGCAACGGGAGATCGGTGAGCGGATCGCCGCGGACCTGGCCACCGAACACCCGATGAACCGGCTCGTGCAGGGCGAGGTGGGAAGCGGCAAGACCGTGGTCGCGTTGCGGGCCATGCTGCAGGTCGTCGACTCCGGCCGCCAGGCCGCGATGCTCGCTCCGACCGAGGTGTTGGCCGCTCAGCACGCGCGTTCCCTGGAGGGAATGCTGGCCGATCTCGCTCGGGCGGGTGAGATCGGCGGTGCCGAGCAGGCCACCCGTGTCACCCTGCTCACCGGTTCCCTGCCCGCGGCGCAGCGCAAGCAGGCGATGTTGGACGCCGCGTCCGGACGTGCGGGCATCGTGGTCGGCACCCACGCGCTCATCCAGGATCGGGTGTCGTTCGCCGACCTCGGACTCGTGGTGGTCGATGAGCAGCATCGCTTCGGGGTCGAACAGCGGGACGCGCTGCGGGCGCACGGCGGCGACGAGGCTTCGCCGCACGTGCTGGTCATGACGGCCACTCCCATCCCGCGCACGGTCGCCATGACCGTCTACGGCGATCTGGAGGTCTCGGCGCTGCGGGAGCTGCCGCACGGCCGTGCGCCGATCAGCACCAGTGTCGTACCGGTTGCCGAGAGGCCGAGCTGGCTCGACCGGGCATGGCAGCGCGTCCGCGAGGAGGTCGCAGCCGGTCACCAGGTCTACGTCGTGTGCCCGAGGGTCGGTGACGACGAGACCGCGGGCGGGGATCCGGGAGACGACGAAGCGGCCTCGTCGGTGGCGGACGAGACGGAGGAATCGTCGCCGGAGGGCGATACCCGGCAGCGCCGCCCGCCGTTGTCGGTGATCGACATCGCCGCACGGTTGCGTGCGGGGCCGTTGGCGGATCTGCGGCTGGGCGTGCTGCACGGCAGGCTTCCGGCCGAGGACAAGGATGCCGTGATGCGGGCTTTCTCGGCGGGTGAGCTCGATGTGCTGGTGGCGACCACGGTGGTGGAGGTCGGCGTCGATGTGCCGAACGCGACGGCCATGGTGATCATGGACGCGGATCGGTTCGGAGTCAGCCAGCTGCACCAGCTGCGCGGCCGTGTCGGCCGGGGCAGTGCCCCGGGGCTGTGTCTGCTGGTCAGTGAGGCGGTGGCGGGTACGGCGACGCGGGAGCGTCTCGATGCGGTCGCCGCGACCACCGACGGGTTCGAACTCGCCCGCATCGATCTCCAGCTGCGCAGGGAAGGCGACATCCTCGGGGCTACCCAGTCCGGCCGGAAGTCGGGTCTGAAGCTGCTGTCGCTGCTGCGTGACGAGGAACTGATCGCACAGGCGCGGGTGGAAGCCGAGCACTTCGTCGGCGACGATCCGCAGCTCCGGGAGCACCCCGGTCTGGCGCGTATGGTCGCCGAGCTGGTCGACGAGGAGCGCGCCGGGTATCTGGAGAAGAGCTAGTCTCCGAAGCCGCTTCACAGAATGCCGAGTAATTACACTGGGAGAAATTTTGAAAATTTTTTCTCCTGTGGCTCCTTGTTTTGCGTGTCGAGAGGCCAGGTCAGGGCGTTGCTTGCATGGTGAGTGAGTCCCACCACGCGATAGGTACTGCCGAAAGGGAGAATTTTCGGGGTATCGTTCACAAATCGTCCGACACCTGTGCCAGGAGGTAGCCGGCATGTTCCGCAAGGTCCTCGTCGCCAATCGCGGCGAGATCGCGATCCGAGCCTTCCGCGCCGGATACGAGCTTCAGGCGGGCACGGTGGCCGTGTTCCCGTACGAAGACCGCAACTCGTTGCACCGACTGAAGGCCGACGAGTCCTACGAGATCGGTGAACCCGGCCACCCGGTCCGCGCGTACCTGTCCGTCGAGGAAATCATCAAGGCAGCGCGGAAGGCGGGCGCCGACGCCGTCTACCCCGGCTACGGTTTCCTGTCGGAGAACCCCGATCTGGCCAGGGCGTGCCACGAGGCGGGGATCACGTTCGTCGGCCCGAGCCACGAGATTCTGGAACTCACCGGCAACAAGGCCCGTGCGGTCCGGGCGGCCCGCGAGGCCGGGGTACCGGTCCTGGAATCCTCGGACCCCTCCGCCGATATCGACGAGCTGATGAGCGTGGCCGAGAACATGCGGTTCCCGGTGTTCGTCAAGGCCGTCTCCGGTGGTGGCGGACGCGGGATGCGCCGCGTCAACGAACTCGCATCGCTGCGCGAGGCGCTGGAAGCGGCGATGCGCGAGGCGGAGTCGGCTTTCGGGGATCCGACGGTGATCCTCGAACAAGCGGTGGTCAACCCCCGCCATATCGAGGTGCAGATCCTCGCCGACGGATCGGGCAACGTGGTCCACCTCTACGAGCGCGACTGCTCGGTGCAGCGCCGCCACCAAAAGGTCATCGAGATCGCTCCGGCACCCAACCTCGACCCCGACCTGCGCGAGCGGATCTGTGCCGACGCCGTGGCCTTCGCCGAGCACATCGGCTACGTCAACGCCGGTACCGTGGAGTTCCTCGTCGACGAGCACGGCCGCCACGTGTTCATCGAGATGAATCCGCGCATCCAGGTCGAGCACACCGTGACGGAGGAGGTCACCGACGCCGACCTCGTACAGTCCCAGTTCCGCATCGCGGGTGGGGAGACCCTCGCCGACCTCGGCATGACCCAGGACACGGTCGGGTTGCGCGGGTACGCCCTGCAGTGCCGGATCACCACCGAGGACCCGACCAACGAGTTCCGCCCGGACACGGGCATGATCAGCGCCTACCGCTCGCCCGGCGGCGCGGGCGTCCGGCTGGACGGCGGCACCGCCTTCGCCGGAACCAGTGTCAGCGCGCACTTCGATTCCATGCTGGTCAAACTGTCCTGCCGGGGCAGGGACTTCCGCACCGCCGTGGCTCGCGCACGTCGTGCGGTCGCGGAGTTCCGGATTCGCGGGGTGGCCACCAACATCCCGTTCCTGCAAGCCGTTCTGGACGATCCGGATTTCGCCGCGGGCAGGATCACCACCTCGTTCATCGAGCAGCGCCCCCACCTGCTGACCGCGCGGCACTCCGCCGACCGGGGATCCCGGCTGCTGAGCTACCTGGCCGACGTGACGGTCAACCGCCCCAACGGCGAGCGCCCGACCGCCCCGGAACCCGCCGAGAAGCTCCCCGAGGTGGACCTGTCGGCGGAGCCGCCCGCGGGCTCGAAGCAGAAGCTCACCGAACTGGGCCCCGAGGGCTTCGCTCGCTGGCTGCGGGAGTCCGATGCGGTGGGAGTCACCGACACGACCTTCCGCGACGCGCACCAGTCCCTGCTGGCCACCCGAGTGCGGACCAAGGATCTCGCGGCGGTCGCTCCGCACGTCGCCCGGATGACACCGGAGCTGCTGTCGCTGGAGTGCTGGGGTGGTGCGACCTATGACGTGTCCCTGCGCTTCCTGGCCGAGGACCCGTGGGAGCGGCTGGCCGCGCTGCGTGAGGCGGCGCCGAACATCTGCCTGCAGATGCTGCTGCGTGGGCGCAACACCGTCGGCTACACGCCCTACCCCACCGAAGTGACCGAGCACTTCGTGCAGGAGGCCACCGACACCGGGATCGACATCTTCCGCATCTTCGACGCGCTCAACGATGTCGAACAGATGCGCCCGGCGATCCGGGCGGTGCGGGACACCGGGCGGTCGGTTGCCGAGGTCGCGCTGTGCTACACCGCCGACCTGTCCGATCCCTCGGAAAAGCTCTACACGCTGGACTACTACCTCCGACTGGCCGAGAAGATCGTCGAATCCGGTGCGCACGTGCTGGCCATCAAGGACATGGCGGGACTGCTGCGCGCACCGGCAGCGGCCACGCTGGTCTCGGCTCTGCGCCGGGAATTCGACCTTCCGGTGCACCTGCACACCCATGACACGCCGGGCGGTCAGCTCGCGACGTATCTGGCGGCCATCCAGGCCGGGGTGGACGCCGTCGACGGTGCCTCCGCATCGTTGGCCGGAACGACCTCGCAGCCCGCGCTCTCGTCGGTGGTGGCGGCCACCGACCACACCGACAGGGCCACGGGACTCGACCTGGGCGCTGTCTGCGACCTGGAGCCCTACTGGGAATCGGTCCGCAAGATCTACAAGCCGTTCGAGGCCGGGCTGGCCTCGCCGACCGGCCGTGTCTACCACCACGAGATCCCGGGCGGCCAACTGTCCAACCTGCGCACCCAGGCCGTCGCGCTGGGCCTCGGGGACAAGTTCGAAGAGATCGAGGCGATGTATGCCGCGGCCGATCGCATGCTCGGCAGGCTGGTGAAGGTCACCCCGTCGTCGAAGGTGGTGGGCGACCTCGCCCTGCATCTGGTCGGTGCCGGTGTGGATCCGGACAAGTTCGAGGCCGAACCCGACAAGTTCGACGTGCCGGAGTCGGTGATCGGATTCCTCAAGGGTGAACTCGGTGACCCGCCCGGCGGGTGGCCGGAACCGTTCCGGAGTCGTGCGCTGCAGGGGCGCACTCAGGCGAGTCCGGTGGCCGAACTGTCCGACGAGGACCACCAGGGCCTGGCCGGCGATCGGCGTCACACCCTCAACCGGCTCCTGTTCGCCAAGCCCACCAAGGAGTTCACCGAGCATCGCCACGCCTACGGTGACACGTCGCTGCTGAGCAGCAAGGACTTCTTCTACGGGCTGCGCCCGGGGGAGGAGTACTCGGTGGATCTCGAACCCGGTGTGCGGCTGCTCATCGGGCTGGAGGCGATCAGCGAGGCCGACGAGCGCGGCATGCGCACCGTCATGGCGATCCTCAACGGCCAGATGCGTCCCATTCAGGTCAGGGACCGCTCGGTCGCCTCGAACATGCCGGTTGCGGAGAAGGCCGATCGCTCCAACCCGGGCCACGTGCCTGCGCCGTTCTCCGGGGTCGTGACGTTGACGGCCGCCGAGGGCGACACGGTGGAGACCGGTCAGACCGTGGCCACGATCGAGGCGATGAAGATGGAGGCCGCGATCACCGCGCAGCAGGGCGGCACGATCAAGCGGCTCGCGATCGGCTCGGTGCAGCAGGTCGAGGGTGGCGACCTCATTCTCGAAGTGGGGTGATCCCCGACATCCCCGACGCGGGTGGCCGGGATCACGGGCCGCCGCCGACCTCCCCGGTCGGGGGCGGCCCGCTACCCGTCCCGAAACGGGTTCTCGAGGACGAGGTCCCGGAATCGGCGCCCGTGCCGGCGGCGGGATGCGGCCACCTTGGCGCGCTTGATGCCCTCTTCGTCCAACCGCACGGTGATTTTTCTGTGTGGCAGCAGCACAGCACATGACGTGGAGCACGTCGTTTTCACGCGGTCGTGGCCCGGGCGGCCGTCCGGAACCCGGCTGCGCGAAGATGGCCGGGTGATGCGGATCGTGGCCGGTAGCTTGGGTGGACGGCGAATCGAGGTGCCATCGCGCGGCACCAGACCGACTCGGGAGCGGGTCCGGGAGTCCCTGTTCAGCGCCCTCGAATCGGCGCTGGATTTGTCCGGCCTGCGCGTTCTCGACCTCTACGCGGGGTCCGGCGCTCTCGGCATCGAGGCGCTCTCCCGTGGGGCGGCACAGGCCACCTTCGTGGAATCCGACCGACACGCGGCACGGCTGCTGCGCCGTAACCTCGAGAAACTCGAACTTCGAGGTATGCACATCGAGCAGAAGCCGGTGGCGACCGCGTTGGCCGCGCGCCCGCGGCACCCGTATGACCTCGTGCTCATCGACCCGCCGTACGCCGTCGATTCCGCGAGTCTGAACGAGGAGTACGGCCTGCTGGTCGCCAACGGCTGGACGGGTCCGGAGAGCCTGGTGATCGTGGAGCGCCCGGTGCAGAGCGACGAGCCCCGGTGGCCGGAATCTCTGGTGGCTTCGCGCAGCAAGCACTACGGCGACACGGTGGTGTACTGGGCCGTGCACACCGCTGTCGCGGGCGGCGCGTGAAGCGCGTACCGGTGAGCCACACCACCTCGCCCTGAGTGATCGGATCCGCCGGTGCTAAGTTCCCGCTCATGAGGCGTGCCGTCTGCCCAGGCTCTTACGACCCGGTCACCAATGGTCATCTGGACATCATCGAGCGAGCCGCGGGCTTGTTCGACGAAGTCGTCATCGCGGTGTTGATCAACAAGAGCAAGAACACCCTGTTCGACGTCGACGAGCGGATCGAGATGCTGCGCGAGGTCACCACGCAGTGGCCGAACGTGCGTATCGACTCCTGGCACGGGCTGTTGGTGGACTACTGCAAGGCGCACGGGATCGGTGCGATCGTCAAGGGACTCCGAGCGGTCAGCGACTTCGACTACGAGCTGCAGATGGCGCAGATGAACCAGCGTCTGTCGGGAGTGGAGACGCTGTTCATGTCGACCAACCCGGAGTACAGCTTCCTGGCCAGTTCCCTGGTCAAGGAGGTCGCCACCTACGGCGGAGACGTGTCGAACCTGCTGCCGCCCAAGATCGAGCATCGCCTGCTGGAGCGCCTCGCGGAGCGGGAGGAGAAGTAGGGCCGCCGTCCTCGGAAGCGGAAACGGTGCATGGTCCCGCCTTGTGCTCGGACACGCGGGTGACGACGATATTCCGCGCAGTGCTTGTCGGTACGGGCAGACTGGAGCGCAACGTCCCGGCAACGGGGTGATCAACGCCGGTGCGGTGTGTTCTGAGACGCTTGTGCCTCGGAGAGGCTGACCCGGGAGGTTCACCCCTCAGGGTGCAGACAATGGCAGGGAGATCGACGTGTACCGGGTGTTCGAGGCGCTCGACGAGCTCGTGACGATCGTCGAGGAAGCGCGAAGCGTGCCCATGACCTCGGGGTGTGTGGTGCCTCGCGGTGATGTCCTGGAGCTGCTCGACGACGTGCGGGATGCCATTCCTTCGGAGCTCGACGACGCCCAGGACGTGCTCGACCACCGTGACGAGCTCGTGTCCAAGGCCCAGACGGAGGCGGACAAGAATCTCACGGACGCGCGTTCCGAGGCGGACAAGACGGCCTCGGAGGCCAGGGCCGAGGCCGAGCAGCTCCTCGCGGACGCGCGGGAGCGTGCCGAACGGATCGTCTCCGAGGCCCAGGCGGAGGCCGAGCAGACCATCACCAACGGCCGCCGGGAGTACGAGGACTACGTCAGCCGTGCCCAATCGGAAGCCGACCGCATGGTGCAGGCCGGGCGTGCCGCCTATGAGCAGTCGGTGTACGAGGGGCAGTCGGAGCAGTCCCGGCTCGTCGCCGAGACCGAGGTCGTGCAGGAGGCGCACGCGGAGTCCAAGCGGATCATCGACCAGGCGCACTCCGACGGCGAGCGTCTGCGCAGCGAGTGCGATGCCTACGTCGACTCCCGACTGGCCGATTTCGAGGAGCTGCTCGGGCGCACGTTGCGGACGGTGGGCAAGGGCAGGCAGCAGTTGCGCAGTCCGATGGGCGCGCCGTTCGATTACGAGGACTGGCAGTCGGCCGGCAACGGTTCCTCCGGTCACGATGCCGCGGGACGTGCGGCGGGGTGATTTCCTTCCCTCCGGCCGTGTCACGTAGCCTGGAACGGCTGGCCTGGGGTGACCCGTGCCGGAATGGTCCCCGGCACCGAGTCCGGAGATGATTTCGGTACGGGTGCCCGGGGTCGGCTGTGCCCACACTGTCCCGGTTGCCGATCGGGACAGAACGCGCCTACCCGAAACCTGTGATGTCTCAGAACCACGATGGTGTGCGTGCCACTCGGACCGGACCCTGGGTGATCGATACCCGGGACTTCGGCCGCCAAGCGGGTGCCAGCCGCAGCTACACGCGCCGCCCGCCGGCTTCGGCCGGTTTCGGACTCGACATGGTTCGGGTTCCGGAGGGCGAGCCGATCGAACTCGATCTGCTGCTGGAAGCCGTGGTGGAGGGTGTGCTGGTGTCCGGTACCGCCCGGGCACCGCTGACCGGCGAGTGCGCACGGTGCCTGGATCCGATTTCCGACGAGGTCGAGGTCGAGTTCCGGGAACTGTTCGCCTACCCGGAGAGTGCCACCGACACCAGCACCGATGAAGACGAGGTCAGCCGGGTCACCGACGACCTGATCGACCTCGAGCCGCTGGTGCGGGATACGGTGCTGACATCGCTGTCGCCCGCACCGCTGTGCTCGCCGGACTGCCGGGGATTGTGTTCCGGGTGCGGCGTCAAGTGGGCCGAGCTCGACCCCGAGCATCATCATGAGACGATTGACCCTCGCTGGGCCGCATTGCGTGAGCGGTTCGGCGGCACCGAGGAGGAGAACTAGTCGTGGCTGTCCCGAAGCACAAGATGTCGCGGTCCAACACTCGTCACCGTCGCTCGCAGTGGAAGGCTTCGGTGCCGACGCTGGTGAAGTGCTCGAACCGTGCCTGCCGTGAGTCGAAGCCACCGCACGTGGCCTGCCCTTCGTGTGGGCAGTACGGCGGCCGGCAGGTCGCCGAGCCCGCCTGATAGGCGACCACCGTGGGGGAAAAGCAGTCCAAGGGCCACGCTGTGGACCGAACCGCCCTGATCGAAGCTCTCGGCGTCGACTTCGACGCCGAGCTGCTCACCCTCGCTCTTACGCATCGCTCGTATGCCTACGAGAACGGTGGGTTGGAGCCGAACGAGCGGTTGGAGTTCCTGGGCGATGCCGTGCTCGGACTCGTGATCACGGATTACCTGTATCGCGAGCATCCGGACCTGCCCGAGGGGCAGCTGGCGAAGCTGCGGGCAAGCGTGGTGAACATGCACGCGCTGGCCGGTGTCGCGCGGGATCTCGGCGAGGGTGGACTGGGCGAGTACCTGCTGCTCGGACGTGGTGAGGAACTGACCGGTGGACGGGACAAGGCGAGCATCCTCGCCGATGGCCTGGAAGCCGTGCTGGGCGCGGTGTACCTGCAGCACGGGATCGATGTGGCTCACTCGGTGATTCACCGGCTGTTCCGGCCACTGCTGACCGAGGTGCCGCAGCGGGGCGCCGGCCTGGACTGGAAGACGAGTCTGCAGGAACTGACGGCGGCTGCCGAACTGGGTGTTCCGGAATACCGTGTGGAGGAGCAGGGGCCGGATCACCGCAAGGAATTCAGCGCCTTCGTCGTGGTGGGCGGCGACACCCTGGGGCAGGGTTCGGGCCGGACGAAGAAGGACGCGGAGCAGAAGGCCGCCGAGACGGCCTGGAACAGGCTTTCCGAGCAGGTCAAGCAGGCCGCCGGAAGCTCGGATGAGGCGCCTTCGTCCTGACGTCGGACGTGGTGCCCCCGTGCGGGGTCCCTCCGGCGTGTGATCGAGGATTGTCACTCGTGCCCGAATTACCCGAAGTCGAGGTCATCCGTCGCGGTGTCGCTGCGTATGCCGTGGAACGAACCGTGGTGGAGACGGAAGTGCTGCATCCGCGTGCGGTACGCAAGCACGGCGCCGGCGCCGGTGACTTTTCGACCCGGTTGGCGGGTCGTCATCTGACGGCGGCCCGGCGCCGTGGCAAGTACCTCTGGCTGGAACTCGGTGATGCGGCGCAAGCCGCCGCGAGCGCTGTGGCCGCTTCCCCGCAGGCAGGCGGTGAGGCGCTGCTGACGCATCTGGGCATGAGCGGCCAGTTGCGGGTGCAGCCCGCGCATGTTCCGGACGAGAAGCATCTCCGCGTGCGCCTGCGCTTCGATGACGGTGGTGACGAGCTGCGTTTCGTCGATCAGCGCACGTTCGGCGGGCTGAGCCTGACCGCGCTCGTCGATGTGGGCGGGCGTGCGGTCCCCGAGCCGATCGCCCACATCGCACCGGATCCGCTGGAGCCCGCCTTCGACCGGGAGGCGGTCGTCGAGGCGATGCGAGCGCGGCGCACCGGTGTCAAACGTGCGCTGCTCGATCAGAGCCTGATCTCGGGAATCGGCAACATCTACGCCGACGAAGCGCTGTGGAGAGCGAAGCTGCACTGGGCTCGCCCCACGGCGACCCTGACGCGACCGGAGGCGCGCGGGCTGCTCGATGCGGTTGCCGATGTCCTGGGGGATGCCCTGCAGGCGGGCGGGACCTCGTTCGACGCGCTGTACGTCAACGTCAACGGCGAGTCGGGCTACTTCGGCCGCTCCCTGGCGGTGTACGGGCAGAGCGGCCGGGAGTGTTCCGCCTGTGGCGCCACGGTACGTCGGGACACGTTCATGAACCGCTCCTCCTACACCTGCCCCGGATGCCAGCCGGTCCCGCGCAACGCGCACTGGTGAGTGAACGCCGACTTTCGCCTCCGTCGAAGGGACGAGAATGGGTGTTCATGCATATCCTGGGGCTGCGAAAGGGCGTGTCGTGGATGAGTGCTGCCGAATCTCCGGCGGCCGGCGGTACCCCGGCGCGAGCGGATGCGGGAGTGGAACCGGTGCACCACGATGGTGATCTCGCCGATCTGGTCGAGCGGGCGCGCGCGTTGGTGGGGGTGGGACGGCGACGCCTGCTCGGGATCACCGGTGCGCCAGGCTCCGGCAAGGGAACGCTTGCCGGGAAGCTGCAGGAGGAGATCGGCGATTCGGCCGTACTGGTGCCGATGGACGGGTTTCACCTCGCGGAGGCGCAACTGCACCGGCTCGGCAAGAAGGACCGCAAGGGCGCGCCGGACACCTTCGACGCGGCGGGTTACCTCGCGCTGCTGCGACGCCTTCGTGACCTCTCCGATGAGGTGGTCTACGCGCCGGAGTTCCACCGTGAGGTCGAGGAATCGTTCGCGGGGGCGATCGCCGTGCCGCCGGAGGTACCGCTGGTGATCACCGAAGGCAACTATCTGCTGCTCGACAGTGGCCCGTGGTCGCAGGTGCGAGATCTGCTGGACGAGGTGTGGTTCCTGGCGCCCGACGAGGACAGCCGCCTCGACCGGCTCATCGCTCGCCACGTCCGCTACGGCAAGTCTCCCGAACAGGCGCGGGAGTGGGTGCGGCGCAGCGACGAGCCCAATGCCGCGCTCGTGTCGGCCACCCGGGCGCGCGCCGACGTTCTCGTCCACGGTGACCCGGCATAACCACGTCGCGGTCGAGGTTCAACGCTGCTCGATCTCGGTGCGGACCTCGTCGGGAATGCGGCCGGTGTGGTCGATCGGAGTCCACGGCTCACTGCGGACCCACTGCGAACCGCATCCTCGGCAGGCCAGCAGCGGCAGGCCGTCGAGCTCCGCGGGCGTGCGATGCCAGGAGCACAGCGATCGGCAGGCGTGCACCGCGAGGTCGCTCATTGGGCAGAGGTGACCTTGGTTTTTTTGGTCTCCTCCGACGAAGTGCCACTGTCGGGTGGTTCGGAGGTGCCCGTGTCGGTGGGTTCCGGGTCGCCGGTGGGTTCCGGTTCGCTGGTCGGCTCGGGGTCGCCGGTGGGCTCCGGCTCGCTGGTGGGGTCGGGATCGCCGGGGAAATCCGGATCATCGGGAAGGCCGGGGTCTCCAGGAGGAGTGGGATCACCAGAGGGATCGGGTTCTCCGGGCGGCTTTTGCCCAGGCTGTTGTCCACCTGGCGGTCGTGGCTTGCCCGGGGCGGGTGTGGGAGACGTCCGCCCGTCATGATCTGCTTTCCGCGTGCCGCCGTCGGTGAAGCCGCGGGTGGTCGAGGAGAACCAAGTTATTGCCCGGTCCCGTTCCGAGGCCGAGGGCACCGGCACGAACCGCCCGGTCGACGCGGGGGCCGAACTCGTACCACTGCGAGAGACCACGTGAGGATCGACCATGATGTCCGGGGTGGCGGTGTTGCGCTGGGCGGCCGGGAGGGCCATCGCGGCGACCGTGGCGAAACCGGTGGCGACCACCATGCCCGCTCCGGCAAGGACGATCAGGCGCTTCGGTCGGGCATCGGGGTCTTCGTACTGCATCGCATCCATCGGCGTCCCACTCTGCGAGCCTGCTTCCGGCGAGATCCGAGACTTCGCCACGGGCACCCGCGGCGAACAGCGCGGTGCTCGCGACAGTTTTTCGATACTGCGGGGTATTGCTTCTGCGACACGGTAGCCATCGGATGGCGCCATGCGTGAGCGGGGGCACTCGTTCGCAGCGCAACGTGCTTGTGCGGACCCGGAGTGTGGCGCTCCCTCCCCTGCCGGAGGGAGGGATTTGAGCAGGGCCGATGACCGATCCGGTCATCCGGCATCATGTCGGGTGTGACGGATACGGAATCGATTCGACTGACCGCCTGGGTGCACGGCCGTGTGCAGGGAGTGGGATTCCGCTGGTGGACGCGTGCCCGGGCGCTCGAACTGGGGTTGGTCGGCAGCGCCACCAACCTGCCCGCAGGCAGGGTCGAGGTCGTCGCCGAAGGCTCCGCTGCCGCGTGTGAACAGCTGCTCGATACCCTGCGCTCGGATGCGGCACCGGGTGAGGTGGAGCATGTCGCGGAGCAGTGGTCGCCACCGAAAGGCGGCCTGTCCGGGTTCGTGGAGCGGTGAGCAGCCGCGAACGCCCGGCCACCCGGGTGGCTGGGCGAGGACGCGCGCAGAGCCACCGGTAGGCTTTGCCGGACGGTGAACTCACCGTGTGCGGTCATCACCGTGCGCAATCCTCGCCTCGCGGGAAGGTCCTCGAGAAGCCGTGCACTTGAAGAGCCTCACGCTCAAGGGATTCAAGTCCTTCGTCTCGGCCACCACCCTGCGCTTCGAGCCCGGCATCACCTGTGTGGTCGGGCCGAACGGCTCGGGCAAGTCCAACGTGCTCGATGCGCTGACCTGGGTGATGGGTGAGCAGGGCGCCAAGGCGCTGCGGGGCGGCAAGATGGAGGACGTCATCTTCGCGGGCACCTCCGGGCGTGCACCGCTGGGACGCGCCGAAGTCACGCTGACCATCGACAATGCCGACGGCGCGCTGCCGATCGACTACACCGAGGTCTCCATCACCCGGCGGATGTTCCGGGACGGCGCCAGCGAGTACGAACTCAACGGCAATTCGTGCCGGCTGCGGGACGTGCAGGAACTGCTGTCCGACTCCGGCATCGGCCGCGAGATGCACGTCATCGTGGGCCAGGGTCAGCTCGCCGGCATTCTGCAGGCCAAACCGGAGGAGCACCGCAAGCTCATCGAGGAGGCCGCCGGTGTCCTCAAGCATCGCAAGCGCAAGGAAAAGGCACTGCGCAAGCTCGACGCGATGCAGGCGAACCTGACCCGTCTGACCGACCTGACCAGTGAACTCCGCAGGCAGCTCAAACCGCTCGGCAAGCAGGCCGAGATCGCGCGGAAGGCGCAGTCGGTGCAGGCCGAACTCCGGGACGCCCGGTTGCGCCTGATCGCCGATGACCTGGTGACAGCTCGTGCCGAACTCGCCCGGGAGGAGGCCGACCAGGAGGCCGCGCGCGCCAGGCGCACCGAGGTCGAGCGTGCTCTGCAGTACGCCCAGTCGGAGGAGAAGACGCTCCAGGAGCAGGTCTCCGCCGACGCCCCGCGGCTGGCCCGGGCCCAGGACACCTGGTATCGGCTCTCGGCTCTCGAGGAGCGTCTGAACGGCACGCTGCGCCTGGCCGCCGAGCGGCACAAGCATCTGACGGCCCACGACGAGGAGCAGCGCGGCGGCCGCGATCCCGAGGAGCTGGAACGCGAGGCCGAGGAGGTGGCCGAGCGCGAGGCCACGTTCCAGGAGGAGGTGCAGCATGCGCAGGACACCTTGTCCGAGGTGGTGCAGCGCCGTTCCCAGCTGGAGTCGGCTCTGCAGGAGGCGGAGCGCGAGCACATGGCAGCGGTCCGGGCCGTCGCCGACCGCAGGGAGGGCGTGGCTCGCCTGTCGGGACAGGTGGAGTCCACGCGCAGCAAGGTCAGCGCCACGGCGGACGAGATCGAGCGGCTGTCGGCATCGCTGACCGAGGCGAACGAGCGCGCGGAGGTCGCGCAGCGTGCCTACGACGAGGCCGAGGCCGACAGCGGGGGGCAGGACTCCGATGATGCCGGTCTCGAGGAGCGGCACACGAATGCGGTGCAGGCGCGGGACGCCGCACAGGCACGGGTGTCCGAACTCGCGCAGGCGGAGCGTGCCACCGAGCAGGAGATCGCATCCTGGAAGGCCAGGATCGAGGCGCTGTCGATGGGGCTGGAACGCAAGGACGGTGCCGGCGCGTTGATGGCTGCCGGGGAGCGCATCCCGGGACTGCTCGGGTCCGTGGCTTCGCTGCTCACCGTGCAGCCGGGTGCCGAGTCGGCACTGGCGGCAGCGCTCGGCACGGTGGCCGATGCGGTCGCCGTCAGCGGTGTCGGTGACGCCGTCTCCGCGCTGGAGATGCTCAAGGCCGACGATGCGGGCCGCTCCGGCATGCTGGTGGCGAATTCCGCGGTGATCGCCGATCGACAGCAGTGGCCGTCCCTGGGCGGGGAGGCCCGCTGGGCGGTCGACCTCGTGCACGCGCCGGAGGAGCTGGGGCCTGCTGTGGCCGGTGCCCTGGACCGGGTGGCCGTGGTCGACGGGCTGGAGACCGCGGCCGAACTGGTGCGGCGCCATCCGGAGGTGCGGGCCGTGACCGGCGAGGGTGACGTGCTCGGCGGGCATTGGGCCACAGGGGGGTCCGGCACCGCCGGCGAGGGCCGGAGTGTGCTCGAGGTTCAGGCGGCCGTGGACGAGGCCGAGCAGGAGCTCGCCGCCGCACAGCGGCGCCTGGAGCAGCACGTGGCTGCACTGGAAGGGGCACGTGCCGAAGAGCGGGACCGCCAGGAAGAAGTGCGTGCCGCCCAGGAGCAGATCAACGAGGCCAAGGTCGTGCGGGCGCGTAGTTCCGAACGTGTGGCCAGCCTCGAGAAGGCGGCCCGTTCGGCTGCGGGCGAGGTCGAGCGCTTGCAGCAGCAGCGCGACCAGGTGGAGCAGTCCCGCGCGGAAGCGCTGACCAAGCTCGCCGAGCTGGAGGAGCGCCTGGAAGTCGTCCAATCCGAACAGGAGGAGCAGGACGAGCCCGACACCACCGAGCGCGACCGGCTCGGCGGGGAGCTGTCGACGGTTCGCCAGGAGGAAATGGACGCCCGCCTCGGGGTGCGCACGGCCGAGGAGCGGGCACGGGCGGTCCAGGGCAAGGCCGACCAGTTGCGCCGCGCGGCACGCCACGAGCGCGAGGTGCGGGCACGCGCCGAGGCGGCGCGCAAGGCCAGGGAGCACGGGGCACGAGTGGCCGATGCCGTTGTCACCGGCTGCGAGACCGCGCTGGAACGCATCGCGGCTTCGCTGCGCGCGGCAACCGAGGAGCGCGACACCGTGCAGGCTCAGCAGACCGAGCACGAGCAGGCTCTCAACGTGGTGCGCAACCGGGTGCGGGAACTGTCGGGGGAGCTGGAAAAACTCACCGACGCGGTGCACCGGGACGAGGTCGTGCGTGCCGAGCAGCGGCTGCGCATCGAGCAGCTCGAGTCCAAGATCATCGAGGATTTCGGGGTCGGGCTCGACGACCTGCTCGACGAGTACGGGCCGACCGTACCGGTGCCGCCGAGCCCGGCGGAGATGGCCGAGTACGAGGCGGCCAAGGAGCGGGGCGAGCAGGTCAGCGCGCCCCCGTCGGTGCCCTACGACCGCGACACCCAGCAGCGGCGGGCCGAGCGCGCGGAAAAGGACCTCTCCGCGCTGGGCAAGGTGAACCCGCTCGCGCTGGAGGAGTACGCCGCGCTGGAGGAACGGTACAGATACCTGTCCGGCCAGCTCGAGGATCTGAAGGCGACCCGCCGGGACCTGCTGGATGTGGTCAAGGAAGTCGACGAGAAGATCCTGGAGGTCTTCTCCGCGGCCTACGAGGACGTGGCCGCGGAGTTCCGGAAGGTCTTCTCGGTGCTGTTCCCCGGTGGCGAGGGGCGGCTCGTGCTCACCGATCCCGACGACATGCTCACGACCGGGGTGGAGGTCGAGGCCCGCCCTCCGGGCAAGAAGGTCAAGCGGTTGTCGCTGCTGTCCGGTGGGGAGAAGTCGTTGACGGCGGTGGCGATGCTGGTGGCGATCTTCCGGGCGCGGCCGTCACCGTTCTACGTGCTCGACGAGGTCGAGGCCGCGCTGGACGACACCAACCTGCGACGGCTGATCGGCCTGCTCGACCAGCTTCGGCAGAACTCCCAGCTGATCATCATCACGCACCAGAAGCCCACGATGGAGATCGCCGACGCGCTGTACGGCGTGAGCATGCGCGGCGACGGCATCACCACGGTGATCTCGCAGCGTCTCGGCTCGTCATCCGAGGAGGATGCCGGTACGGAGGAGGCCGAGGAGCCGGTGGGTGCGGCATCGGGCCAGAAGGAGCTCCCCGGCCAGGGTGCGAGCGTCCCCGGAACGGAGGAGGACGAGTCCTCCGCCGAGCTGCCGGAAAGCGTGCAGTAGCCGATCCGCGCACTCCGTTCAGGGCAGCTTCTCAGGCAATGGTGGCCACGGCATATCCGAGGCCGAACGCCACGAGGGCGGCGACCAGGGCCGTGCCGAACACGACGGGCCACCCCGGTGGAGCGATCACCTCGACCGTCGGGGGAGGGCCGTCCGGATACGGCTGCTGCGGATCCATGTCGTCCGGTGGATCCCCGCCGGCGTCCTCGTCTTCCGGGAACTCGTCGGTGAGCGCCCCGTCCCCGGTATCCTGCGGGGCAACCCGTTGCGGGGCGGCGCGGCGCCATGGGACGGGCCGGGTCAGTTCGGCGCTGCACTCCTCGCACTCGGCGAGGTGCGCGCGCACCACGGACCATTCCGCGTCGTCGAGATGCCCGGAGAAGTAGGAGTCGAGCTTTCCGCGAACGTCCTCGTGATCCGTCGAGTCCATCGCGGGCCCATCTCCCGGTGTCGGCGCTGATCCCTGCTGTGTGTCTGTTTACCATGCGAAGCCACACGCTGCCGCGGTATGGCGACTCTCTCTCGACCCCGGCTCGGGAGGTGTCCGACGGCCGCCCCGCAGGGGCCGCCGACACCGCAGCACCATCGCACAGCCCGGGGCAGCGGTGCCGCCACACGGGTCAGGCCCGGGGCGGCTGCCCGCCCCGGGCCACACAGCGCTCGCGCACCCGGTGTCAGGCCATTTCGGTGCTTTCCTCGGCGGCTTCCTCGGGCTCGGGATCGGGATGCCGCAGTGACAGCAGCCCGCCCACGACGAGGGTGATCACCACCCCGATCGGGGTGTACCAGGGAAAGGCCAGCGGAGCCCGGCCGCCTTCACCGTCCGGGAAGGTCACGCCGAACACCAGGTAGAGCACGCTCGCCAGCGTGACGATGAACGCGATCACCGCGTCGCTCTGCCGGGCCCGCTTGACGAGCAGTCCGAGCAGGAACGCCCCGAGCAGGGCGCCGTAGGTGTAGCTGGCGATCCCCAGGCCGACCTCCACGACGGGATTCTCGGTGCTGCTGAACATCGAAGCGAACACGACGAAGACCAGTGCCCAGACCAGTGTCCAGATCCTGGCCCGGCGCAGCACGGTCGCGTCGTCGGGCTTGTGCCGGGTGATGCGCTGGTGCAGGTCGCTGACCGTCGAGGTCGACAGCGAGTTCAGCGAGGACGACAGGGTGCTCATCGCCGCGGCCAGAATTCCCGCGATCAGCAGGCCGGACAATCCCGGGGGGAGTTGGTTCACGATGAACCGGGGGAACAGCTCGTCGCTGCCTGCCATCCCCAGGGCGGAGGGGGCGGCGCCGTTGAAGAACGCCCACAGCATGGATCCGATGAACAGGAACAGGCTGAACTGCAGCAGGACGACGACGCCGCTGGTGATCAGAGCACGTTGGCTGTCCCGCAGATTCCGGCAGGCGAGCAGGCGCTGCACCATGAGTTGATCGGCGCCGTGCGAGGCCATCGCGAACACCGCGCCACCGAGGACCGCGGCGACGAACGAGTACTGGTTGGTCACGATCGAGGAGCCGAAGTCGAAGAGCTGGAACTTGCCCTGCTGCACGGCGTCGCCGAACCATCCGGAGGGAAGTTTGCCGAACAGGATGAGTCCGGCCACGACGGATCCGCCGACGTAGACGGCCATCTGGATCACATCGACCCACACCACGGCGCGGATACCGCCCAGGTAGGTGTAGACGACGGTCAGCAGGGACAGCACCAGCACGATCTGCCAGTACGAGACGGTGATGTCGAACGACTCCAGCATGACCTTCACCGGGATCGCGGTGGCGAACAGTCGCAGGCCGTCGGCGAGCAGTCGCGTCACCAGGAACGTCACCGAAGCGGTGCCCTGCATGCCGGAACCGAACCGCTGCCCGAGAAAGGCGTAGGCGCTGACCATGCTCCCGGTGTAGTACCGGGGCAGCAGGACGAACGCGACCACGATGCGCCCGATCAGGTAGCCGATCGCCAACTGCAGGTAGGTGAAGGCGCCCAGATAGGCCACCGTCGGTACGCTGATCACGGTCAGCGTGGAGGTCTCGGTGGCGACCACC
>NZ_QPJC01000023.1 GCF_003337235.1 Halopolyspora algeriensis | reverse complement strand
CTGCACCCGATCTACGCGCCGACGGCGGCCTACGGGCACTTCGGCCGCACCGACGTGGACCTGCCCTGGGAGCGCACCAACCGCGTCGACGCCCTGAAGAGCGCCGCGGGCCTCTGACAAGTCCACCCGAAAAGTGCTCTCGCACAGGCTGCGGGGCGCGGAGGACCGCGCCCCGCAGCCTGGCGGGTGTGCCCGGACACGTTCTCAGCCAACCACCGGCCGGTGGCGGACCATCACCGACATCGGCCCTGGTGAAGGAGTTTTACAGTGCAGATCGCGGTGACCGGTTCAATCGCCACCGACCATCTCATGTCCTATTCCGGCAGGATCGCCGAGCAGCTGATCGCCGATCAGCTCGACCAGGTGTCCCTGTCCTTCCTCGTGGACGGGCTCGAGGTCCGTCGGGGTGGTGTCGCAGGCAACATCACGTTCGGCCTCGGCCAGCTCGGCGTTACCTCGCTGCTCGTGGGTGCCGTCGGCGAGGACTTCTCCGAATACCGCGCGTGGCTGGAGCGTCACGGTGTGGACACCTCGGCGGTGCACACCTCGGCGACCGCCCACACCGCGCGGTTCACGTGCACGACCGACCAGGACAACAACCAGGTTGCCTCGTTCTATCCCGGCGCCATGTCCGAGGCTCGCGAGATCGAGCTCAAGCCGATCGCCGACCGGGTGGGCGGCCTGGACCTCGTGGTGATCTCGGCCAACGACCCCGAGGCCATGCTGCGCCACTCCCAGGAGTGCCGCGACCGGGGTTACCCGTTCCTGGCCGACCCGGGGCAGCAGCTCGCCCTGATGGAGGGTGACCAGATCCGTAAGCTGGTGGAGGGGGCGAAGTACCTGTTCACCAACGAGTACGAGCACAGCTTGCTGCTGCAGAAGACCGGCTGGTCCCACGCCGAGGTGCTGGAGCAGGTCGATCTGTGGGTCACCTCGCTGGGCGAGCAGGGCGTGCGTGTCGAGTCCAAGTCGGCTCCGACATTCGAGATCGCTCCGGTGAAGCCCAAGCAGGTCGTCGACCCGACGGGCGCGGGCGACGCGCTGCGCGCGGGCTTGCTGGCCGGGCTGGCCGGCGGGCTCGAGTTGGAGCGTTCGATCCAGCTCGGTTGCACCCTGGCGACCACGTCCCTGGAAACCGACGGGCCGCAGGAGTACGACGTCGAGAAGGGCTCGTTCGTGGCCAGGTTCGCCGAGACATACGGCGACAAGGCGACGTCCGAGATCGAGTCGGTGCTTCGCTGAAGCGTCGGGAAGGCAGCGTCATGACTGAACAAGTTCAATCGGGCCGACAGGACAACGACCCGAGCGGCTTCCTGTCGGCCATCGCCGATCGCGTGCTCGTCGGGGACGGCGGCATGGGTACGGCGTTGCAGGAGTACGATCTCTCGCTCGAGGACTTCAACAACCTCGAGGGGTGCAACGAGATCCTCAACGAGACGCGCCCCGACGTGGTGCGCTCGATCTACAACGGTTTCCTGGCCAACGGCTCGGACGCCATCGAGTCGAACACCTTCGGCTGCAACCTGCCCAACCTGGGCGAGTACGGCATCGAAGAACGCATTCAGGAGTTGGCCCGCAAGGGTGTGGAGCTGGCCCGCGAGTGCTGTGACCAGTACTCGACGTCCGACAAGCCGCGCTTCGTGCTCGGCTCGATGGGCCCGGGAACCAGACTGCCCACGCTCGGCCACGCCCCCTACGCCGACCTGCGGGACGCCTACCACGAGCAGGTGCTGGGCATGCTCGACGGCGGGGTCGACGTGATCCTGGTGGAGACCTCGCAGGACCTGCTGCAGACCAAGGCGGCCGTCGTCGCGGCCAAGCGGGCCATGACCGCCAAGCAGAAGTGGGTGCCGATCATCGCCCACGTCACCGTGGAGCAGACCGGCACCATGCTGGTCGGCTCCGAGATCGGTGCGGCCCTGACGGCTCTGGAGCCGCTGGGCATCGACATGATCGGCATGAACTGCGCGACCGGCCCCGCCGAGATGAGCGAGCACCTGCGGGTGCTGGCCGAGCACGCGACCGTGCCGATCTCGGTCATGCCCAACGCCGGCCTGCCCGAGCTGGGCGACAACGGCGCGGTCTACCCGCTGCAGCCGCACGAACTGGCCGAGGCCCTGGTCGGCTTCGCCAACAACTTCGGCGCCCGCCTGGTCGGCGGCTGCTGTGGTGTGACCGGCGAGCACGTCCGGCAGGTCGCCGAGGCCGTCAGCGGCCTCAACCCGGCGCCGCGCACTCCCGAGGTCGTGCCGTCGATCTCCTCGATGTACCAGGCGATCCCGTTCAAGCAGGACGCCTCGATCCTCAACGTCGGTGAGCGCACCAACGCCAACGGTTCCAAGGCGTTCCGGGAGGCGATGCTCGAGGAGCGCTACGACGACTGCGTCGAGATCGCCAAGGGGCAGACCCGTGAGGGCGCCCACATGCTCGACCTGTGTGTGGACTACGTCGGCCGCGACGGCACCCACGACATGCGGGAACTGGCCTCTCGGCTGGCCACCTCCTCCACGCTGCCGATCATGGTCGACTCCACCGAGGCCGAGGTCATCGAGGTCGGCCTGGAGCACCTCGGTGGCCGGTGCGCGATCAACTCGATCAACTACGAGGACGGCACCGAAGAGGGCGGCCGCTACGACCGGGTCATGAAGATGGCCGTCGAGCACGGCGCGGCCGTCGTGTGCACCTGCATCGACGAGGAGGGCCAGGCCCGGACCGCGGAGTGGAAGCTGCGCGTGGCCGAGCGGATCATCGAAGACCTCACCCAGAACTGGGGTCTGGACGAGTCGGCCGTCATCATCGACTGCCTGGTCTTCCCGATCACCACCGGTCAGGAAGAGGTCCGCAAGGACGGCATCGAGACGATCAATGCCATCCGTGAGCTCAAGAAGCGCCACCCCCGGGTGCAGACCACGCTGGGTCTGTCGAACGTCTCGTTCGGGCTCAACCCGGCGGCACGCCAGGTGCTCAACTCGGTGTTCCTCAACGAGTGCCGCGAGGCGGGGCTGGACAGTGCCATCGTGCACGCCTCCAAGATCCTGCCGATGAACAAGATCGACGACGAGGCCCGCGAGGTCGCGCTCGATCTCGTCTACGACCGGCGGCGTGAGGCCACCGACGAGGAGGCGGCCTACGATCCGCTGCAGAAGCTCATGGCCCTGTTCGAGGGCAAGAGCGCTGCTTCCACGGGTTCCTCCAAGGCCGAGGAACTCGCGGCGATGCCGCTGTTCGAGCGGCTGAAGCAGCGCATCATCGACGGCGAGCTCAACGGGCTCAACGCCGACCTCGACGAGGCGATGCAGGAGAAGAAGCCGCTCCAGATCGTCAACGAGGATCTGCTGGGCGGGATGAAGGTCGTCGGTGACCTGTTCGGGTCCGGGCAGATGCAGCTGCCGTTCGTGCTGCAGTCCGCCGAGGTCATGAAGACCGCCGTGGCCCATCTCGAGCCGCACATGGAAAAGGACGACTCCGGGGGCAAGGGCAAGCTGCTGCTGGCCACGGTCAAGGGCGATGTGCACGACATCGGCAAGAACCTGGTCGACATCATCGTGTCCAACAACGGCTACGACGTCGTCAACATCGGCATCAAGCAGCCGATCAACACCATCCTCGAAGAGGCCGAGAAGAACGAGGTCGACGCCATCGGCATGTCCGGCCTTCTGGTCAAGTCCACGGTGATCATGAAGGACAACCTGGAGGAGATGAACTCCAGGGGCCTGGCCGAGAAGTACCCGGTGATGCTCGGTGGCGCGGCGCTGACCCGGACCTACGTGGAAAATCAGCTCGAGGAGACGTTCGAGGGCGACGTCCGCTACGCCAAGGACGCCTTCGAGGGTCTGACGCTGATGGACCGCATCATGTCCGCCAAGCGGGGTGACAACCCCGAGGAGGACGAGAAGGAGAAGGCCAAGAAGGCCGAGCGCAAGGCCCGCCACGAGCGGTCCCAGCGCATTGCGGAGAAGCGCAAGGCCGAGCAGGGTGAGCTGCCCGGTTTCGACGACACCACCAAGTCGGACGTCGACCCGAACCCGGGTGTGCCGACACCGCCGTTCTGGGGCTCGAAGGTGGTCAAGGGCGTCCCGGTGGCCGACTACCTGTCGCTGCTGGACGAGCGGGCCACGTTCTTCGGCCAGTGGGGCCTGCGCGGCTCGAAGAAGGGCCAGGGGCCCTCGTACGAGGAGCTGGTGGAGTCCGAGGGGCGTCCACGGCTGCGGGCCTGGATGGACGAGCTGCAGACCAAGGGCATCCTGCAGCACGCGGCGGTGGTCTACGGCTACTTCCCGTGCGTGTCCGAGGGCAACGACCTCGTCGTGCTCGACAAGGACGAGCCGGACGCCCAGGAACGGCACCGTTTCCGCTTCCCCCGGCAGCAGCGGGAGCGTCGCCTGTGCCTGGCGGACTTCTACCGCTCCCGCGAGAAGGCCGAGGAGCTCGGTCAGGTCGACGTCCTGCCGATCCAGCTGGTCACGATGGGGACGCCGATCGCCGACTACGCCAACGAGCTGTTCGCCAACAACTCCTACCGGGACTACCTGGAGATCCACGGCCTGGGCGTCCAGCTGACCGAGGCGCTGGCGGAATACTGGCACCGCCGTGTCCGCCAGGAACTTCTCTGGTCCGCGGGCCGTTCGGTCTCGGAGGAGGACCCCGAGGACGTCGAGCAGTTCTTCAAGCTCGGCTACCGGGGTGCCCGGTACTCCTTCGGCTACGGTGCGTGCCCGGAGATCGAGGACCGGGAGAAGCTGGTGGACCTGCTCGAAAGCGAGCGCATCGGCGTGGTGCTGTCCGAGGGTTACCAGCTGCACCCGGAGCAGTCGACCGACGCGATCGTCAGTCACCACCCGGAAGCCAAGTACTTCAACGTGTAAGGAACCGTTCCGGACCGGGTAAGTCTCCCGAAAGCGGGGCGCTTCCCGGTCCGGGCCCCGGGCGAGAAGAGACGTCAACTCGCCCAGGAAACGAGGAAAGGAAATCATGAGCCCGAAGCTTGAGAAGGTCAACGGCATCGAGTTCGCCATCGCGGACCCGAAGCTGGCCGAGTCCGGTCGTCACCAGATCCGTCTGGCCGAGCACGAGATGCCGGGCCTGATGGCTACTCGCCGCGAGTACTCGGAGAGCAAGCCGCTCAAGGGCGCCCGGATCGCCGGTTCGCTGCACATGACCGTGCAGACCGCGGTACTCATCGAGACGCTGGTCGAGCTCGGCGCCGAGGTCCGCTGGGTCTCCTGCAACATCTTCTCCACGCAGGACGAGGCCGCCGCCGCGGTCGTCGTCGGCCCGAACGGCACCCCGGACAAGCCGGCCGGCGTGCCGGTGTTCGCCTGGAAGGGCGAGACGCTGGAAGAGTACTGGTGGTGCACCAACCAGCTGTTCCAGGGCTTCTCCGGTGGCAAGGGCCCGAACATGATTCTGGACGACGGTGGCGACGCCACGATGCTGGTCCAGAAGGGTGTCGAGTTCGAGACCGCCGGTGCCGTCCCGCAGCCGACCGAGGACGACCCGGACGAGTTCAAGGTCGTGCTGTCGGTGCTGCGCGAGAGCCTGGAGTCCGACAAGCAGCGCTTCACCAAGGCGTCCAAGGAGATCAAGGGCGTCACCGAGGAGACCACCACCGGTGTGCACAAGCTCTACGAGCTCGTCAAGTCCGGTGACCTGCTGTTCCCGGCGATCAACGTCAACGACTCGGTGACCAAGTCGAAGTTCGACAACAAGTACGGCTGCCGCCACTCGCTGGTCGACGGCATCAACCGTGCCACCGACGTGCTCATCGGCGGCAAGGTCGCGGTCATCTGCGGCTTCGGTGACGTCGGCAAGGGCTCGGCCGAGTCGTTGCGCGGCCAGGGCGCCCGGGTCATCGTCACCGAGATCGACCCGATCTGCGCGCTGCAGGCGGCGATGGAGGGCTACGAGGTCAAGACCATGGAGGAAGTGGTCGAGACCGCCGACATCTTCATCACCACCACCGGCAACTTCGACGTCATCACGGCCGACCACATGAGCCGGATGAAGCACAACGCGATCGTGGGCAACATCGGCCACTTCGACAACGAGATCGACATGGCCGGTCTGGAGAAGACCCCCGGCATCAAGAAGCAGGAGATCAAGCCGCAGGTTCACGAGTACACCTTCACCGACGGCCACGCCATCATCGTGCTGTCGGAGGGCCGCCTGCTCAACCTCGGTAACGCCACCGGTCACCCGAGCTTCGTGATGTCGAACTCCTTCACCAACCAGACGATCGCCCAGATCGAGCTGTTCACCAAGACCGAGGAGTACGACAAGGACGTCTACATGTTGCCCAAGCACCTCGACGAGAAGGTGGCGCGGCTGCACCTGGACGCGCTGGGTGTCAATCTCACCAAGATGACCAAGGCGCAGGCCGAGTACATCGGTGTGGACGTCGAGGGCCCGTACAAGCCCGAGCACTACCGCTACTGATCCGATCGCACGCGACATCGCGTGTGTGATCGATGGCTACGGCCACCGCCCGGGCCGGGTTCCCGGGCGGTGGCCCGCCACGAACCGAGCAAGTCGGGAACTCTCGAACCGGGCCCCGCAAGTCCGCACCGGTCGCGCCCCTGGCGTTCGCCCCTACACCAACTTCGACGACGACAGCACCGACCCGATGGCCGTGCGCACATGGCCGTGCACGAAGGCACGGGCAGGCACGGCAGGCCGGGTGCGCCGCCAGTGACGTTTGCCCTGGCGAGCGCAGACGGAGCCGCGCCGCGACGACGGGTCATCCGGAAGTTGTGATTCCAGTCTGCTCAGACCTGTTCGCGAGAACGAATTCCCCTCTATCACCCATTGATAGCACGTCCCTGCTCACAAGGCAGGCTCGCCGGAGCTGTTGGTGAGCTCTGCGGTGATCGACGTCGACAGAAGGAAAACCTGAGGCCGACATGAACACCATGAACACCATCGCACTGGAACTGGTACCGCCCGATCTCGAGGGCGGTGTGGACAAGGCGGTCGAGGAAGGCCGCAAGGTGGCCGAGAACGCCCGGGCCACCGGACTGACGGACCGCATCCGGCATCTCATGATGCCGGGCATCATCGCCGAGGACGACGACCGTCCCGTCGAGATCAAGCCGAAGATGGACGTGCTCGATTTCTGGAAGACGGTCCGGCCGGAGGTGGGCGAGGTCAAGGGCCTGTGCACTCAGGTCACCGCCTTCCACGAGAAGCAGGAACTGGCCGAGCGTCTGCAGAATCTGCGTGATGCCGGCATGGACGGCGTCGCCTTCGTCGGAGTGCCTCGCACCATGGCCGACGGGGAGGGCCCCGGGCTCGCCCCCACCGATGCCCTGACACAGTTCCAGGACGTCATCGCCAACCGCGGCTCCATCCTGATTCCCACCCGAGAGGGTGAGCAGGGGCGGTTCAACTTCAAGTGCGAGCGCGGCGTCACCTACGGCATGACTCAGTTGCTGTACTCCGACGCCATCGTCGGTTTCCTCCGTGAGTTCGCCGAGCAAACCCCGTACCGCCCGGAGATCCTGCTCTCCTTCGGTTTCATCCCCGGCGTCGAGAGCAAGAAGAAGCTCATCGACTGGCTCATCCAGGATCCGGGCAACCCGGCGGTCGAGCAGGAGCAGAAGTTCGTGGCCGAGGTCGCGGAACTGTCCTACGAGCAGCGCAAGCAGCAGCTCGTCGACCTCTACAAGCGGGTTGTCGACGGCGTGGGCGAGCTCGGTTTCCCGCTGAGCATCCACCTGGAGGCTCCCTACGGCAATACGAAGCCGGCTTTCGAGACCTTCGCCGAGATGCTCGACTACTGGGAGCCGAAGCAGTCCGCCTGATCCGGAATTTCGCCGTTGCGGATTCGGAGTGAACGGAACTTTCGCCACTTCTATCCGGGTGAAAGTTCCGTTCACTCGTATGCGGTGTTCACACCATGGCCAGCGCGGCCTGCTCGATCGTGGTCTCGTCGAGCAGCACGTGCTGGGCGGCGTCGCCGAGGGGGATGAAGCTGTCCTGGCTGGTCACTCGCCTGATCGGGCCGCTGAACCCGGCATCGATCAGCGCGGTGACCACGGACTCGGAGACCCCACCCGAGCGGCGGGTCTCGTCGGCGACGAGGACCCGGCCGGTGGCGCGTGCCTGTTCCAGCAAGTCCTCACTCGGCAGCGGAGCCAGCCACCGCAGGTCGAGCACGCGGGCGCCGATGCCGCGCTCGCCCAGCCGCCGCGCCACCCGCAGGCTCATCGGCAGACCGTTGCCGAAGGTGACCAGGGTGAGGTCGGCACCGTCGCCGTGCGCGCGGGCGCGGCCGATCGGCACGTGTGAGGTCCCCGGCGCGGGATAGCCGGCCAACCAGCCACCGTCGCCGGATTCGTGCAGATCCCGGGTGTGGTACAGCGCGATCGGCTCCAGGAACACGCACACCCTGCCGTCCTCGCGCGCGGCCGCCGCACAGGTACGCAACATCGCGGCCGCATCATCGGGCCGGGACGGTGAGGCCACCACCACTCCGGGCATGTCCCGCAGTGCCGCCACACTGTTGTCGTTGTGGAAGTGCCCGCCGAAACCCTTCTGATAGGCATAGCCGGCCACCCGCACGACCATCGGGTTGCGGTACTGCCCGCCGGAGAAGAAGCTCAGCGTGCTCGCCTCACCGCGCAGCTGGTCGGCGGCATTGTGCAGGTAGGCGAGGTACTGGATCTCCGGGATGGGCAGCAGCCCGGCCGGACCCGCCCCCAGCGCCGTGCCCAGGATGCTCTGCTCGTCCAGCAGCGTGTCGAAGACCCGCAGCCCTCCGAACTTCTTGCGCAACCCACGCGTCACCCCGTACACGCCGCCCTTGCGGGCGATGTCCTGACCGAAGAGCAGCACCCCCTCGTCCCGGGCGAGCTCATCGGCCAGGCAACGGTTGAGCGACTGCGCCACGGTGAGCGGCCCCTCGGACTCGGGAGGCTGTGTGCCGAAAGCGGCCCGCCGCCGCTGCGGATCCGGACAGCTCGTGGCGCGGCGAGCCACGGCATCCGGCCGGTCCGCCGTGATCGAAGCCGTGACCTCGGCAGCGGTGGACAGTTTCGGCCGGGCCAGCGCCTGTTCGGTGAGCCGCGCAACCTCCCGTCGCTTGTCCTCGTAGCGCCGGACGACCTCCTCGGCGGTGAGCACTCCGCTGTGCACCAGGGTTTTCGCGGTGGCCAGGACAGGATCGCGCTCGTAGTCGGCGGTGATCTCCGTGCGCCCGCGGTAGCCGGATTCCACATCCGAGCCGGCATGGCCCATCAGGCGCACGGTGCGCAGGTGCAGAAAAGCGGGAGCGCGGTTGCTGCGCACCCAGTCGGCTGCGTGCCGGGCCACCTCGGCGCAGCGCACCGGATCATCGCCGTCCGCGGTGAAGTACGCCAGCCCCGGACGCTGCCCGTAGGTAGTTTCGATCCACCGCGGGGGAGTGCGGACGCTGATACCGATCCCGTTGTCCTCGCACACCAGCAGCAGCGGCATCGGCAGCCCCTGATGCGTGCAGTGCAGTGCCGTGTTGATGGCGCCGGTGGCCGTCGAGTGATTGGCCGAGGCATCGCCGAAGCTGCACACGACCACCGAATCCGGTGCCCACACGTGTTCCGCGCCCAACGTGGCGGCACGTCCGAGCGAGAAGGCCAATCCGACCGAGCGGGGCAGGTGCGAGGCGATGGTCGAAGTCTGCGGGATCACTCCCAGCGCGGCGTTGCCGAAGACCTTGTGCCGACCCGCCGAGATCGGCTCGTCGGCGGAGGCAACCACCCCGAGCAGCACGTCCAGCAGCGGGTTCTGCTCCGGCACCTGCCGGGCGCGCTGCAGGTAGAAAGCCCCGGAGCGGTAGTGCAGCAGGGCCGGGTCCTGCGGGGTCAGCGCCGCCGCCACGGCCGCGTTCGACTCGTGACCGGAGGAGCCGATGCTGTAATAGCCGAGACCACGGGCTCCGAGTTGTCGCGCGGCGAAGTCGAGGTGCCTGCTGCCTGCCTGTGCCTCGAACAGCTCCAGCAGTCGCTGCCCCGTGATCGGGCTGTCGGGGTCCGCCGTGGGCGAGCGGTGTTCCGTGCGGGCGGGTGCGGACAGTGCGGAGACCGCGTGCAGGAAATGCTCGTCGATCGCTTCACTGCGCTCGCCTGCTCTGGTCATGGTCGCTGACTCCCGGTCGGTAGCGTGTGTCGTCCCCGCCGCGCCATCCCTCGGCCAGCGCCGAGCACGACGTGGCCAGGCACTCCAGGGCCGGCGGCAGCAGTGGGTTGGTGTTCTGTGTGCGGTAGAGGACTTTGATGCGCCGATACGGCTGACCCTCCGCGATGGGCAGGACCCGTACACGGCACTCGGCGACGGCCAGCGCCGGAAGAAGCGCCGTGCCGAGGCCACGCGCGACGAGGTCTCGGATGACGGCGTAGTCGTTGCTGCGGAACACGATCCCGGGGACGAAGCCGGCCGCGGCGGCCAGGTGTACCAGGGACCGGGCGCCGGCGGTGTCCTCGCGGGTGCAGATCCACGTGTCGCCGGCGAGTTCGCGCAACTCGACCTCGGCGGCATCGGCGAGCCGGTGCGTTTCGGGCAGGGCCAGCAGCAACGGCTCGGCGAGCAGCTCCTCGACGCACAGTTCGGGCGGCCACTGCCGCGGGTCGAGGTCGTATTCGAAGACCACGGCGGCGTCGAGCACTCCGTCGAGGACACCGCCGATCACCTCGTCCGGTTCGCCCTCATCGAGTTGTACCTCGGCGTTCGGGCGCTGGGCAACGATGGCGGCCAACACATCGGGCAGCACGCGCGCGTTGGCGGTGGCGAAACTGGCCAGTCGCAGGCTGCCCTGGTCGCCGGCGACCAGGGCTCGGGTCTCGCGTTCCAGCGAGTCCAACGCCGCGAGTGCTCCCCTGCTGCGTTCGGCCAGGCGGTGGGCCAGCTCCGTGCTGTGCGTGCTGTGGGCGCGGCGTTCGAACAGCACCGCGCCGACGGATCGTTCCAGCAGCACCATCTGCTGGGAGACCGCGGAAGCGGTGTATCCCAGCACTCGGGCCGCCCCGGCAAAGGAGCCGGTCCGGACGCACTCCTGCAGCGTGCGCAGGTGTACCGGATTCAACACGTGCGTGCCTTCCGGCGATCAGGGTGCGTGAACGGCAGCGGCGTGCCGTGCGGACCCCGGGGAGACCGTCCCACCGCCTGCTCGCTTCAGGACTGCCCGCCGAGCTCGGCGGGCAGCCGGTAGTCCCACTCCGGCTCGATGGCGCCGACGTCCATCTGGGCCTTCTGCAGCTTGCCGGAGAAGTCCCAGTTCAGCGATTGCCAGCGGGTGAACTGGTCGATGACCCACATGCCGGACAGGCGGCCGCCGTTGCCGGATTTCCCGTTGCCGCCGAACGGCAGATGCGCCTCGGCGCCGGAGGTGGAATTGTTCGCGCTGACCATGCCGGCACCGATGCCTTCCCGGAACCGGAACGCCGTGGCCGGGTCCGTGGTGTAGATCGCCGCCGACAGGCCGTAACCGGGCGCGTTGCCGAGTTCGATGGCTTCCTCGAGGGTCTCGTAGGTGGTCACGCCGACGATGGGCCCGAAGGTCTCCTGCCGGAAGATCGCGTCGTCGGTGCGCAGACCATCCAGCAGCACGGGGTGGTAGTACAGGCCGGCCGCATGGTCGCCCCGGAAACCGGCACGCGGCGCATCATCGCTGATCCGGCCGACCGCATTCGAGCCGAGCACCGTGTGATGCGGCTGGATGTCTTTGAGGATGCGCTCGAAGTTGTCCGCGAATTTCTGGTCCAGCATCGGCCCGTAGAGGACCTCCCCGGTCGGCTCGCCGATGGTGGCGCCGCGCACGGCCTCGTCCAGCCGTGCGAGGAACTCGTCGTGGATGTCGCGGTGCACGATGAGATTGCCCAGCGAGGTGCAACGCTGTCCGGCGGTGCCCCAGCCGGAGAACAGGGCGCCCTCCACCGCGAGATCGAGATCGGCATCCGGGGCGACGACCATCGGATTCTTGCCGCCGAGCTCCAGGGTCGGGCTCTGCAGGTAGCGACCGCACAACTCGCCCACTCGGGTTCCGACCGCGCTCGAACCGGTGAAGCCGACCTTGTCGACCAGCCCCCTGTCCAGGGCGGTCTCCAAGCCTCGGAAGGTCGCTTCGCCGTCGGCGTAGACGAGATTGAGCGCGCCTGCCGGGACTCCGGCACGCCAGGCCAGCTCGGCCACCGCGCGCGCGGCGCCTGCCGCGTACTCGGCGGGTTTCCACACCACGGCGTTGCCGCACAGCAGCGCCGGGACCAGGTACCAGGAGGGGACGGCGACCGGGAAATTGCCCGCCGTGATGATGGTGGCGACCCCGACCGGGGTGCGGAAGGTGAACAGCTGCTTGTCCGGCATCTCCGAGGGCACGGTCTGGCCGTAGAGCCTGCGGCCCTCACCGACGAAGAAATCGCAGGTGTCGATGATCTCCTGCACCTCGCCGAGAGCCTCGGTGCGGGGCTTGCCGATCTCACGGGTGACCAGGGAGGCCAGCGATTCCTTGTTCGCCTCGACCAGCCGTCCGAAGCCTGCGATCACCCGGCCGCGCACCGGCGCCGGTACCCGCGCCCATTCCCGCTGCGCACGCTGGGCCTCCTCGGCGGCGGTGACCAGGGTGTCGGGAGCGGCCAGGCGGACTCGGGCGACCACGTCGTCGAGCCGGGAGGGGTTGCGCGAGAGGTACTCGCCTGCCTCGTCCTGCGGCTCGGAGGGGGTGGCTTCCCCCGCATGACCGATTACGGATTTCCACGTCGTCGACTCCACCGACGCACACCTCTTCTGCTCGCTCGGCTCCGGCTCCCGGGCCGCCGGTCGGCGGCCCACGGGGTTGTGCCGTACACAACACGTGCGCTCGGGATCACCGTAGACGTTCGGAGGCCGGTTTGAGCAGAGCCACGGTCATGATTTCTGCTCGCCGGTGAGCCACAGGATCGCTTGGGGTAGGTTTCGCAACGCTCGCTCGGCGGCTTCGCGCGCTCGGATGCCCGGTGCCGGTGAGCACCGGGTGTGCGTGCGATACAACTGCCCCGTGGGTTTTGCTGCGCGATTTCGCCCCGCACTTCCGGTGGCGGGTGACGGTTTCCCCGGCCGGGTCAGCGTCGCGGCCTGGGCGTTGGACGAGTCCGACACGGTGACCGTGCAGGCTCATCGCCCGGTGCAGGCCGCCAGCACGATCAAGGTCCTCGTTTTGATCACGGCGCTGCGCCACGTCCGAGACGGACGGTTGGCTCTGGACACCGAGCTTCCCCTGCCCGCATGGGAGCACCGCGTCGGCGGGACCGGCGTGCTGCGTGAACTGGCAAGTGTGTCTCGGCTCGCTCTCGCCGACCTGCTGGCTTTGATGATCGTGGTCAGTGACAACACCGCGACCGGCGTCGTCATCGATGCCGTGGGATTCGACGCGATCAATGCGTGCGCCCGCGACCTCGGATGCACGACGACGCGGGTGCAACGGCACTTGATGGACATCGACGCGATGATCGACGGCTGGGACAACGTCACCAGTGCCCTGGACCAGGCACGGGTGCTGGACCGGCTGGCCAGGGGGACGGCCTTGCCGGACGAGCTCACCCACTGGGCGCTGGATGTGCTGTCCCGGCAGCAGATGCGGGATCGCCTGCCCGCACTGCTGCCGGTCGGTGCGGAATGCTGGAACAAAACCGGCGAGCAAATCGGTCTGCGCCACGACGTGGGATTGATCGGCAGGGCAGGGAAGCCGCAGGCCGTGATCGCGGTTCTGGTCGACCAGCTCACCGATGAGCGTTCCCTCGGTGGGTATCGAGGTGGCCCGGGCTGCGACCTCATCGCCGACCTCGGTGCGCGAGCCCACTCGGCGCTGTCGCCATGATCGACTCGAGCGTCGCATTGTGCTGCCGAAGGCGAAGACATCGGCGCCGCGGGCAGCAGTGGCCACCACGCCCCTATATCGGGCGGGGGATCCCGAACCGGCCGTGGACGGCCGGAGCATAGAGCACGCTGGCCGGGGCGGTGGTGGGGGAGGGCAGCCCGGTCGCGGCGATGAGCTGATCGTCGAGATCGAGCAGCTCGGCGGTGTGCAGCGGCCAGCGGTCGTGGACCAGCGGGGCGGCGACGGTGTGGCCGGACACACTCAGGTGCAGCCGCCAGCGGGCGGTGAGGAAGTGCTCGAGCGGGGTGCCGTCGATGGGGGGACCGACCCGGATCCGGATCCGGTTTCCGGGGGTGGGTGGTTTCGGTCGGCGGCGGCTGCTGCCGTAGTCGAGGACGTGGGCGTTGCGGGTCAGGTGCATGCGCGACCAGGCGTAGGGCAGACCACAGAGCCGGGCGGCCACCACCCAGGGCAGGCGGTCGGCCTCCATGGTCAGGAAGACGGTGCCGCGGCGGCCTTTGTCGTCGACCGAGTAGACCCGGACGTTGGTCTCGAGGAACTCGCCGAAGGAGCGCATCCGGAAGGCGACCAGTCCGACGTGGGTGTCACCGCCGTAGGTGTCGGGCTCGGTGCCCGGTGGCAACAGCGGACGGACCTGCGCCGGCTCGACCGGCCAGTGCAGGAATGCCACATCGGCCAACGCCACCCCGAGCGGAGCGGGCCACGGCTGTGGCGGGGGATCGGCGGTGATCGATTCGGGAGCCGCCGCGTGCATGGCCATGACAGCGACATACCCGCAGGGCTGCGAAGGGAACCGCCTGCCGGTACGCCGCACCGGAAGCCGCCGGCTCGCCCGCTCGGGTTCCACATCCTCATGGCATCATTCACGACAACTGCAATAATATATTCAGTGCTGGCCGAAACGACTCGTCGTCAAGGCCACACCTCCCGGAATCCGATTCCGACACGACAAAGACCGCTGCCACAGCGATACGGTCACCGGGCGCACTCGTGGACCACGTTCCCGTCCACCACGGTCATGTCGACCGACACGCTGCCGATCTCCGTTGGGGGCAGCAGGAACGGATCGGCATCGAGCACGGCGAGATCGGCCCTCTTGCCGAGCTCGATCGAACCGGTCTCGTCATCGAGATGATTCACCCAGGCACTGCCGATGGTGGCCACGGCGAGTGCGTCACCGAGGTCGAGGGCCTGCTGCGGCAGGAACGGTTCCTGGTCGGTGCCGTGCTCGGAGCGGTTGACCGCGACGTGGACCGCCTGCAGCGGTTCCGCCCCCGAGATCGGCCAGTCGCTTCCTGCGGCGAGCACCGCACCCGCCTGGTGCATTGTGCGGAAGGGATACTGCCTGCTTGCGCGTGCACGGCCGAGGTACGGCGTGGTGAGCTCGGTCATCTGCAGGTCGTTGATGGCCCAGCGCGCCTGGATGTTGGCCGCGACCCCCGATGTGCGGAACCGAGCGAGATCGTCCGGGTGGACCACCTGGACATGGGCGATCTGGTGACGCAGATCGTTCATCCCGTTGACCTGCCGGGCGCCGGCCACCGCGTCCAGTGCCTCGCGAACGGCGCGGTCGCCGATCGCGTGGAAATGCACCTGGAATCCTTCGTCGTCGAGGCGGCGCACCGCACGCGCGAGGACCTCGGCGTCCACACGGGATTCTCCGCTGCCGTGCCCGCCGAGATAGGGTTCGAGCATGGCGGCGGTGTGGTTTTCGCAGATGCCGTCCTGCATGATTTTGACCGTCTCGGCACGAAAGTGGCTGCCGCCGCGCGCGCGGGCGCGGCGAGAGAGCAGGTCGGCAAGCTGGGACTCGTCGCGGGTGGGGTCCCACCACAGTGCCCCGGTGCAGCGAGCGGTCAGCAGGCCCTGCCGATCCAGGTCCCGGTAGAGATCCAGGGTGTCGGCATAGCCCAGGTAGGGACCGATGATCGCGTCCTGCCACGCCGTCACGCCGCACGTGTGCAGATACCGCTGGCCCTCCAGGAGACCCTGCCGGTACTCGTCCTCGGCAGCTGCCGGAATCACTCGTGTGACCAGCTCCGTGGCGCCCTCGTGCAACACTCCGGCCGGGTGGCCCACCGCGTCCCGCTCGATCCGCCCGTTCGGTGGGTCGGGGGTGTCGCGGTCGATGCCTGCGTGCCGCAGGGCGGCCGTGTTCACCCATGCTCCGTGGTGGTCCTGGTTCACCAGGTAGGCCGGACGATCCCCGGTCACGGTATCGAGCGACTCCCGCGCGGGCGCTCCCGCGGGAAAGTGGCCGAGGTCCCAGCCGGCGCCGAGCAGCCAGCCTGCCTCCGGGTGCGTCCGTGCGTACTCGCCGACCCTGCGCAGGCAGTCCCGTGCGTCCGTGCTGGCGCTCAGATCGCAGCGCAGCCGCTGGAGGCCACCGTAGACCGGGTGTACGTGGGCGTCCTGAAAGCCGGGCAGGAGCAGCCGGCCGCGCAGGTCGACGACCTCGGTCTGCGAGGTCACGATGCCCTCCACCGTGGCCGAGCCCAGTGCGATGATCCGCCCGTTGCGCACGGCGACGGCGTCGGTGAACGAGCGTACCGAGTCCATGGTCGCCACCGGCCCGTTGACGAAGGCCAGGTTCGGTGCGCCGGTCACGCCGGTGGGTTGTCGATGGCCTGCCTGCCTGCCTCGCCCGCACCATCGAAGGCCTCGGCCGGGCGCGGGTTCCCGTCCTGCGCGGCGGAGCCGGACGGCGCGGACAGCCCCGCGCGTTCGGCCATCCAGGCCGGGATGTTCTCGCCGGCTCGAGGCATGGTGCGAAGCTCGGCGGCGAACTCCGCGGTGGGGGGAGGGGTGTGCCATGCCGGTTCGTGGTCGCCGTTGAAGTCCACGCTGTAGCTGCCGGGACGCTGCAGGCGGTACAGCGCGCTGATCCAGGTGCCCCGGTCCGGCTGGTGCATACCGATGCGGAGCCGGTCGAACATCGGCGCGGTCTCCTCGGGCGGTGCCCACGGGATCAACGTGCCGTTGGGTGCGGTCAGTTGCGCGGTGAGTTCACTGTGCGCACCGACGGCCCGGTACTCCACACCGACCTCCTGCCAGCCCGGCGGCAGCGCTTGCACGAGTACCCGCCCGATCTGCTGAATCAGCTCCTGTTGGGTGTTCTCGTCCAGTGCGCCCGGTCGCACCCGGGATTCCGATTGCATCTGGGGTTCCTGTGGGGTCTGGGGTCCCGGTTGGGTCATACCCGCATCATCCCAGCCGGCCGACCACCCTGGGAGCTGCTCCCGCGCGATTCACACCACGTGATCCGTCGCCTTGCGGCATGCCCCGGTCTTGTGAGCGGCGAGCGCCCGGACCTCGGCGAGGGTTTCGGGCCGATGCGAAAAAGGAGGTCGCCGCTGCCCGCACGGTCACGAAAAACGTCCAACAGAAGGATTGTTGACAATCGATCTCGAGTGGGTTTAGCTTCGGTTCACCGGCGAGAGCGGAGGTGAGCATGCGAGCTCGCGAGCAGGGGCACGTGCGCCGACTCCGCTGGCTGTCTTCGTCCTCGCTGTGGCTTCGACATTCGTGACCACCGTCGCCGTGATCGTGCGGCGGTGACGACTGCGTAACGCGTGCGGCCGGCCGGGCCCGCCGCCCGCGCACATCCTTCTTTTCTCGGTGGGGACCGCTTCGTGCGGTGCCCGCTTCAGGCAGCGCACAAGGGAGGAGGTTCGGCGGTGGCACTGGTCGATCGCGATCCGCTGATGAGGATGACCTGGACGGACCCGGTGACGGGCAAGTGTGGATACCTGGTCGTGCACAGTCTCGTGTCCGGCCTCGCCACCGGCGGGACCCGGATGCGCGCGGGCTGCACGATGTCGGAGGTCGAGGACCTCGCTCGCGGTATGGCCCGCAAGACGGCGGTGTTCAACCTGCCTGTCGGTGGTGCCAAAGGCGGGATCGACTGCGACCCGAAGGATCCGCGGGCACGGGGAGTGCTGCGCCGTTTCGTGGAATCGATGCGCCCGTGGATCGATGCGCACTGGGTGACCGCCGAGGATCTCGGACTGCCGCAGCAGCTCATCGACGAGATCTTCGAGGAGGTGGGGTTGCGGCAGTCCTACCACGCCGCGATTCGTCGCGCGCCCGATGTCGAGCACACGCTCCGCCGCGTGCGTGCCGGGTTGAACGCTCCCGTGCCCGGAGGGCTGTTGCTCGGTGACGTGGTCGGGGGCTACGGCGTGGCGCAGAGCTGCCTCGGCGTCGTCCGGGCCCGCGAGTGGGAGCCGGCGCGTACCACCGTGGCGGTGCAGGGCGTGGGCACGATGGGTGGTGGCGCCGCGTGGTACCTGCATGAGGCGGGACTCCCGGTTGTCGCGGTGGCCGATGCGGTCGGTGCGCTGTATCACCCCGAGGGGTTGGACATCCCCGCATTGCTGGATTCGCGGAACCGTTTCGGTGAGATCGATCGGACCCGGGTTCCCGAGTGCGTGCAGCGGTTGCCGCGGGAGGCGGTGCTGTCGGCCGAGGTCGACGTGCTGATTCCGGCGGCGGTGTCGTATGTGATCACGCCCGAACGCGTCGCCGATATCGCCGCACGAGTGGTGATCGAGGCGGCGAACACCCCGGTGACATCGGAGGCCGAAGAGTTGCTGGCAGGGCGGGACATTCCGGTCATTCCGGATTTCGTCGCGAATTCGGGCGCGGTGGCCTGGGCGTGGTGGTTGCTGCTCGGCCGGGTCGACGCCGATCCGGTGCTGTCGTTCAGTGTGCTGCGCGAGGAGATGCAGACCAAGGTCCCGCCGTTGCTGCAAGCCTGGGACGTCGAGGGCATCACCCCGCGGACCGCGGCGTTGCGGTTGGCGGATCTGCACAGTGAGCGCAACCGTGCTGCGGAAGCGGCCGGGCACGTGCTCGCCAGCATTCCCTAGAATCGAACGAAAACCCTCCGGGTTGGTGTCGGCATTGCCATGGCAGCGCCGACACGCGGTGTGGCCACGCGAGTGACAACCACCAAGGGGACTGCTAGCCTGATCGGCGGTTGCAGTTTTGGTTCCCAGAAGTACTGGAAAGTGCCTGCGAGCAATGCGCGCCGCAGGCACTTTGTTGTGCCGGAGGCCGTTCGGCCCGGGTGATCATCTCGGCGACTTGGGGGTTGGCGAGGTGTCGACCCCGGCCATCTGAAGTAGGAGAGAGAATGGCTACCGGTACCGTCAAGTGGTTCAACGCCGAAAAGGGATTCGGATTCATTACTCCTGACGAAGGAGGATCCGACGTGTTCGCCCATTACTCGGCGATCGACGCCACCGGTTTCCGCACGCTGGACGAGAACCAGCGGGTGGAGTTCGAGATCGCCCAGGGCCCGAAGGGGCCGCAGGCCGCTCAGATCCGCAGTATCTGAGTCCATCGACTCCGGACACGTCAGGCCCATCACCGTCGCGGTGATGGGCCTGACGTATCTCGAAGGAGACCGAGGAATCGAAACAGCATAAAATTCACCCGTTTCGGGGCCTCGTGGAGCGGTAGGCTCGCCTGTTGCGGATGTCGATCGCCTGCGAGGTGCTGGGTGCCCCTGCGTGTGTTCGTAACCGGTGCGACCGGCGTGGTCGGCAGGATGCTGCTGCCGCAACTGCGCGGGCGAGGCCATCATGTGACGGCCCTGGTACGCCGGGCGCGGGACGCGGACCGGCTCGGCGATGTGGACGGTGTGGCCGTCGCCGACGTCATGGACCTGCGGACGCTACGACGCGTGCTGATCGGGGCATCACCGGATGTGGTGGTGCATCAGGTGACGGGGTTTCGCAGCACCGACTGCGCGTCCGGTATGCAACGGACGGCGCACTTGCGGACCGCCGGAACCGAAAATCTCATCTCGGCCGCGGTCTCGGCCGGGGCACACCGCGTGGTGGCGCAGAGCGCGGCATCGGCGTACTTTCCGCACGGCCACGAGGTCCTGGACGAAGAAGCACCACTGTGGACCGACGCTCCCGGCCGTTGGGGTGCGGCCGTGCGGGCCGTGGAGGCGCAGGAAGAAGCGCTCCTGACGTGTCCCGACATCGAGGGTGTGGCGCTGCGATACGGGGCGCTCTACGGCCCGGATACCTCGTTCGCCCCGGCGGGAAGGATTCACCGGATGATTCGCGGCAGCGCCGTCCCCCTGGTCGAGGACGGCGGGGGCATCACCTCGTTCACCCATGTCGAGGATGCCGCAGGCGCCGTCCTCGAGGTTCTGGCGGACGGGGAGTCGGGTGCCTACAACGTCGTGGACAACGAGCCCGCGCAAAGCAGCGAGTGGCTACCGGCCTATGCGCATATGATCGGTGGTCCTGCCCCGGTGTCGCTGACCCGGGAGCAGGCCCGCGAGCAGCTGCACTGGCTCACGGTCCACCAACTCACCGAGCAACGGGGCGCCACGAACTTTCGGCTGCGGGAGGCGGTGGGCTGGCGCCCCGTCTGGCCGAGTTGGCGCGAAGGATTCGCCGACCTCTTCGGGCTCTGGCCCGGCTGAACGGCCACCGGCCGACTCAGAAACGCTCGTCGACCTCGTCTTCCGGCACGATCTGCTGCTGCTCGACCATGTCGGCGGGATTGACATCCGCCGATGTCTCGGCGGTGGCGTCGAATCCCCCCTGGTCCTCGGCGTTCTGGTCTTCATGCAGCTGTTCGGCGGCGTCCGCTTCCGGAGTTTCGAAATCCATGGTTCCTCCTGCTTCCCGGATGATCCTGCTCCTGCCACCGTAACGATGTCGCAGCCCACCGGCCTCTCAGTTGCCCTCGGCAGCATCGGGGCGGCAGGAACGCAGGTAGGAGCCCGTCAGTGGGTGTCGACCAGCCGGCCGGAGATGTTGCGGTTCAGCCGCTCATCGTGCAGGTTCCATGCCACGTCCCCGTCGCTGATCACGCCGGTCAGGCGCCGGCTTTCGAGCACCGTGCCGACTGGGCCCGTCTCGAGGTGGCCGACAGTGAGGACCACGGGACTTCTGTCACTCCAACGGGGGAAACTGCGGTGGCCGCTTTGCGCGGTCGCTTCGCTTGCTCTCCGTATCGGCGGATCCGCGCAGCGCGGCCATCATGCGTTCCCCCGAATCGGAAACAGCGGTTTCCAGGCCGGTGTCCAACCCGCTGTAGATTTGCTGTTTGATCTCGGCCATGGCGGCAGGAGAGCACTCGGTGGCCAGGGTGTGGGCGTAGCTCAACGCTGCCTCGAGCACGTCGCCACGGGGCAGTACCCGGTCGACCAGGCCCAGTTCCCGTGCTTCGGTGCCGGGCAGGGTCCTGGCCGACAGCAGCAGGTCCAAGGCCGTGCTGAGCCCGACCAGCTTCGGCAGGAGCCAGGCGATACCGTGCTCGGCCGCCAGCCCGCGCCGGCTGAAAGCCGTGGTGAACGTCGCGTCTGCTGCCGCGAACCGGACGTCGGTGAACAGTGCGGCGACGAGTCCGACCCCGGCCACCGTCCCGTTGATGGCGGCGATCACGGGCTTGCGCAACCGGATCGGCAGGGACGGTGAATGATCACTCCGGGGATGACCGTCCGTTCCGGGAGGGCCGGCGGCGGCCACGTCGGCCCCGGCGCAGAAACCGCGCCCCGCACCGGTCAGGACGATCGCGCGCACGTGTGGATCCTGCTCGGCCCGTTCGAGGAGTTCGACGTAGCGATGTTGCATGTCCGGAGTCCAGGCATTGAGCTGGTCCGGACGGTTGAGAGTCAGCAACAGCACCGCACCGCGATGCTCGGCCAGGATCTCGGGTTCTGTTCCAGCGGTATCCTCTTCCGGCACACCGATCACCTCCGCGGTGGAACACCCGCAAGCTACCCATACGTGATACACGTCTCAAGCGTGTCGGGGTCGATGATCGCAAGTTCAGTCTTTCGGTCTCCCGTTGTCCGGCAACCTCTGCCTCCGCGGGGGAGCAGGATGCTCACGAGGCCGAATGTGGCGAGCGCCGGGGCCGCGTGCTGAGCTGGGGCCTTGTGAATCCGCACGGTGACAGGCGAGGTGATCGTGACCGGCTCGACACGATTCGCCGGCGATCAGGCGGAGGCCAACCGGTGGCACGTTCTGGCCCTGTGTCTGGTCGCCGGCTTCATGACCTTGCTCGACGTGAGCATCGTCAACGTGGCACTGCCTTCGATCCAGCGGGGACTCGAAGCGCCGCCCACGGCATTGTCCTGGGTGGTCTCCGGCTACGCTCTGACCTTCGGGCTGGTGCTGGTGCCCTCCGGCAAACTCGGCGACGAGCGTGGACGCAGCCGGATGTTCATCGCCGCGCTGCTTGCCTTCACGGTCTCCAGCGTGCTGGCAGGCGTGGCAGTGACTCCGACGTGGCTGGTCGTGGCCCGACTGCTGCAGGGAGCGGCAGGCGGCCTGCTCAATCCGCAGGTGCTCGGTCTGATCCAGCAACAGTTCCGGGGACCCGAACGCGGCAAGGCATTCGGCTTGTTCGGTGCGGTTGTGGGGATCTCCACCGCGGTCGGGCCACTGACGGGTGGTGTGATCATCCAGTTGGCAGGCGAGGAATCCGGGTGGCGCTGGGTGTTTCTCGTCAACCTGCCGATCGGCCTGCTGGGAGTGGTGTTCGCGTGGCGGTTCCTGCCACGCGACGTGCCCCGGGGGCGTTCCCGCAGTATCGACGTCGTCGGCATCGTGCTGCTCGGTGCGGGCATGGTCTGCCTGCTGCTGCCTCTGGTGGCCCAGGAGAGCCGGGGAAGTACGACCTGGTTGTTGATGGGTGCGGCTCCGGTGCTGCTGGCACTGTTCGTTGTCCGGGAGCACCGCTACCGGTTGCGCGGGCATACCCCGCTGGTGGACCTGCGCCTGCTCAGAATCCGCACGTATGCGTTCGGAAGCACGCTCGGCCTGCTCTACTTCGCCGGGTTCACCGGCATCTTCTTCGTGCTGGCGGTGTACTTTCAGCGCGGGGTCGGTTATACGGCGCTGCAGGCGGGTCTGGCGCTGACGCCGTTCGCCGTGGGATCAGCGGTGTCCTCGGCCATCGGGGGACGGATCGTGCCCCGGTTCGGTCGCCGACTCGTGCTCGTCGGTCTGGTGGGGGCACTGGCCGGGCTGCTGGCCACCGATCTGGTGCTGGCAACCCACCCCGGTGCGAATGCTGGCCTGCTCACGGCATTGCCACTGCTGGTGGCCGGAACCGGAAGCGGACTGGTCATCTCACCGAACCAGACGGTGACGCTCAGCGAGGTCGACGTCGCTCACGGCAGTACGGCGGCCGGAGTGCAGCAGACCGGTCAGCGCATCGGTGCCGCTCTGGGCACCGCCACCGCTTCGGGACTGTTTTTCAGCCGCCTCTCCGATGCCGGCTACGGCAGCGCGGTCTCCACCGGACTGGTCGCCTCGGTGTCCTTCGTCGGTGCCGCTCTGCTGGTGTGCGTGGCCGAGTTCGCCACCGACAGGCGGCGCTCGGCACGAGGCAGTTCCGAGTGAGCGGAACGTTCGTTACTTCTATGGCGGTGAAAGTTCCGTTCACTCCTTTCCGGGGGTGACTCGGGCGTTTCTGTAGCCGTAGAGGAGGTAGATCGCCAAACCGATCGCCAGCCACACACCGAATCGCAACCAGGTCAGGACGTTGAGGTTCGCCATCAGGTACAAGCATGCCAGCGCGGTGGCGATCGGCAGCCACGGCGACAGCGGCACCCGGAAGGGACGCTCGAGTTCCGGCCTGCGGTAGCGCAGCACCGGTACGGCCAGGGCGACGATGAAGAAGCCGGACAGCGCCCCGATACTGACCATGTCCGCGAGCTCGGTGATCGGGACGAACCCGGCGATGAGCATGATGAGCACCGCTCCGCCGATGGTCACCCGGTATGGGGTGCCCCACCGGGGGTGCACCCGTGAGAGCGTGTGCGGCAGCAGTCCGTCCCGGCTCATGGCGAAGCCGATCCTGCCGATGGTGACCAGCTCGACCATCATCACCGAAGTCAGGCCGAGGATGGCGCCAATACCGACCAAACCCGCGATCCAGGGGGCACCCACGGATTCGAAGGCCGCAGCGATCGGCGCACCGACGTTGATGTCGCGGTAGTCGACCATGGCTGTGAGCACGAAGGACACCGCGACGTACAGCAGGCTGCACAGGGCCAGGCTCCCGAGCAGCCCGACCGGCAGGTCCCGCTCGGGGCGTTTGGTCTCCTCCCCGAGGTTGGCCAGCGACTCGAACCCGGTGTAGCCGAAGAAGACGATCGCGGCGGCGGTGAGGACACCGCTGATCCCGTACATCGACTGCTCCAGCCCCAGAGCGGCGTTGAGCAGGGGCTGGTCGTAGACGGTGGCACTCGATGCGGCGGGCTGTGCGGGCGGGATGAACGGGACGAGGTTCGCCGCGTTGAAAAAGAACAGGCCGGCCACGACGACCAGCACGCACACGGCGACTTTGAGAACCACCAGCGCGTTGGTGACCCAGGAGGACTCCTGGATCCCCGCCACAGCCACGGCCGCGAGGACCGCGATGATCAGTATCGCCCCGATGTTGACCGTGGAGTCCTCACCGAACCACTGCTGGGGCAGGTTGAACAGGTTGGCGACGTAGCCCGACCAGCTGCGCGAGACCACCGACGCGCCCAGGGCGAATTCCAGGAGCAGGTCCCAGCCGATGATCCAGGCGAAGATCTCGCCCAGGGTGGCGTAGGCGTAGGTGTAGGCGCTGCCCGCGGTCGGGACGGCGGAGGCGAGTTCGGCATAGCACAGCGCGGCCAGCGCCGCCACGATACCGCCGATGACGAAGGACAGGACCACACCCGGCCCCGCGTGCTGCTTCGCCTCGATCCCGGTGAGCGTGAAAATGCCGGAACCGATGATGATACCGATCCCGAAGCCGACCAGGTCCTTTGCGGACAGCCGGCGCCGCAGTCCTCCACGCTCGCCCCGTGCGAGGACGGCGTCGACGGGCATCGTCCGCAGCAAGCTCACACCGAAACCATAGATACTCATCGCACGGCCGGCCCGGTGCGCGCCGGGACAGCGTCCACCTCTCGGCAGCGCACCGGCGGGCCGGCAGGTCTCGCGCGCGGGTGACGTGGTCGTCGCCCACGCACGACCGGATCAGGCAGGCACGGAATCGGTCTTGCGCTCCCACACCCGGTGCCCGGCCAGGACGGTGGCGAACTGCTCGAGGAAGTCCGCGGGCAGTGAGCCGTCGGTGTGGGCGGCTGTGACCACACCCTTGTCGGTGGCGGCCGCATCACTTCCGGCGCGGGGAATGTTGCCGACCCCGGCGCGCTGCAGCAGAGCGATACCTTCCTCACAGGCGGCGATGGGTTTGGCGTGCTTGTAGGCTTCGGTGACGAAGTGGACGGCGTAGCCGTCCCCCGACAGCGCGTTGACGCTCTCGCTGCCGCCCGGCACGATCACCGCGTCGTAGAGCACCGAGGCCACGGTGTTGATCGCCCGGTCGACTCGTACGTCGGCGGCATCGGCGGAGTGGATCGTGCCGTCCTGCAAGCCGAGGACGTCGGGGATCGCGCCTCGCTCGGTCAGCCCCTGGCGGATCTGCTCGACCTCGGCGGCGTCCACTCCCTCGGCGACCAGCACGGCCACTTGCCGAGTGGCGATGGTGTCCTTCACCGTGTTGGTCTGGCTCAGCGCCGGGGAGCTGCGGCCGTGATTGGTCGTTGCCGCCTCGGCGGGCGGTGTGACCCCGATACCGCGAGCGACCCGGACGGCCAGATCGTGGTCGACGTGGTTGAGGTGCTCCACCACTCCCTCGCGCACGTGCATGTGGTCGACCTTGCCCAGTTCGAACCGGTACGCCGCGACGATGTGCTCCTGTTCCCAGTCGCTCATGCTGTTCCAGAACAGGGTGGCCTGGCTGTAGTAGTCCTGGAAGCTCTCGCTGCGCTTGCGGATCTTGGCGCCGTCCACTTTCTCCTGGTAGTGCGCGAACGCGCCGTTGTCGGTACCCGCCAGTACCGGGCAGCCACCGGAGAGGCTGTTTTTGAAGTAGCTGGTGCGGCTCTGGTGGACGCGCATCTGGCCGTAACCGTCCCGCTGGTTGTTCGAGACCTCGGCGACCGGCCGGTTGGTCGGCAGTTGGGCGAAGTTCGGCCCGCCCAACCGGATCAGCTGAGTGTCCAGGTAGGAGAAGTTGCGGGCCTGCAGCAGCGGGTCGTTGGTGAAGTCGATGCCGGGCACGATGTTGGCGGTGTGGAAGGCGACCTGTTCGGTCTCGGCGAAGAAGTTGTCCGGATTGCGGTTGAGCGTGAGCTTGCCGACCGGCTGGACCGGGACCTCTTCCTCGGGGATGATCTTCGTGGCGTCGAGCAGGTCGAAGTCGAAGTCGAACTCCCGGGATTCGTCCACGAGTTGAACTCCGAGCTCCCACTCGGGATACTGGCCGGACGCGATCGCGTCCCACAGGTCACCGCGGTTGAAGTCCGGGTTCTTGCCCGCAATTTTCTGCGTCTCGTCCCAGACCAGCGAGTGAGTGCCCAGCATCGGTTTCCAGTGGAACTTGACGAAGGTCCCCTTGCCCTCGGCGTTGACGAACCGGAAGGTGTGCACGCCGAAGCCCTGCATCATGCGGTAGCTGCGGGGGATCGCACGATCCGACATCAGCCACATCATCATGTGGATCGTCTCGGGTTGCAGCTGCACGAAGTCCCAGAGCGAGTCGTGGGCGGAGGCGCCCGTGGGAATCTCGTTGTGCGGTTCCGGCTTCACCGCGTGCACGAAGTCCGGGAACTTGATCCCGTCGTGGATGAAAAACACCGGCATGTTGTTGGCGACCAGATCGTAGTTGCCCTGATCGGTGTAGAACTTGGTGGCGAAGCCGCGCACGTCGCGGACGGTGTCGTTGGACCCGCGCGGTCCCTGCACGGTGGAGAACCGGGTGAACACCGGAGTCTGTTTCTGCGGGTCGGTCAGGAAGCGGGCGACGGTGTAGTCCGACAGCCAGTCGCTGTAGGGCTGAAAGAAACCGTAGGCACCGGAACCCCGGGCGTGCACGACTCGCTCGGGAATGCGCTCGTGGTCGAAGTGGGTGACCTTCTCCCGGAAGTGGAAGTCCTCCAGCAGCGTCGGGCCGCGTTCGCCGACGGTCAGGGCATCGTCGGTGTGATCGACTCGTACCCCCTGGTCGGTGGTGAGGTAGGTGTCCTGCGGATCCTTGCGGTTGTGCTGATCGAGCTGCTCTTGCTTGTCGTTGGACTGGGACTGCGATGTCATGACTACCTCCGGATCGACGGACACCTGCGGTTGCAGGGTTCCCACTCCGGGTGGCGTCTATGCTGGGATCGAGCAGAGGCGGGCGATACTCAGCCGAACGCGGGAAGCTGCTGCAGCAGTTCGGGAGCGCCCGCCACGAGCAGGAAGTGGATGGTGCGGCCGACCGCGCTGACACCGAGAAAGCCGAGCCAGGACAGCCCGGCCGCTCCCGAGACGAAGCACATCAGGGTGAACGGTGGCACACCCGTGATCGCTCCGAGCAGCAGTACGCCCAGGCCCCACCACGGGCGCTGCTGTGATCGGTGGTGAAACCGTTCCATCCACGACGCCCAACGGCTGCCCCGCTCGGCCCGAGCCATGCTGCCGAGTCGTCTGCCGAGGGTGATACTTCCCCGCCCGGCCAGGAAGAACAGCGTCTTGCCCGCGAGCTGACCGACAGTGGCGGCCAACGCGAGCGCCCACCAGGACAGGCCGTCGACAGTGGAGAGCACACCGATCAGGTAGAGCTCGATGTTGACCACCGGGAAGACGCTGCCGAGGGCGGCGGTGCCCAGGGTGGCCAGCAGCCAGCCGGTCATCGGGCGTCCTCGTTCACCGGGATGGACGATCCCCCTGCGAGGATCGGCAGGGGACGAATGGCCATCGACACGGGACTCCGGGATCGGGCGGGGTCGGCCGTTCGAGGATACAGACGGTGACTCCGGTTTCCTACGGCGCGGGATACCTCAGTCCGGACGCATGAGGAGTGCTGTTGCACACCGTGCGGGACTACGGTGCGGTGCTCGGGTGCCCGCCGTGATGGAGTGGAGCCCGACCCGGGGCCGGCGTCGAGAACACGGAGGTGATCGGCATGGGCGAGTCGCTGCTGCCCGAACTGCGCGAACCGGACGATCGGGAGGCGATCCGGTTCGCCGAGCGCGCGCTGAGCTATACCGAGCTCGCCGCCGCGGCGGCCCGCATCGCCGAGGGCATCGGCCCGGCCCGGCGCGTGGCCGTCCGGGCCACGGCGAGCGCCGAGACGTGCGTCGCCGTGGTCGGAGCCCTGTGCGCCGGCGCAGCGGTCGTGCCGATCAACCCGAAACTGGGGCGGCGCGAGCTCGAACACATCACCGCCGACAGCGAGCCGGAGCTGGTGCTGGGTGAGCCGGACGCCGACATCCCAGACGCGCTGGCCCCGATCCCGTTCCACCCGGTCGACCTCGCCACCATCCGCTCGGGTCCTGCGCTCGCCGACCGAGCGTTGCCTGCCGAACCGCCCGAGGAGTCCCCGGCCTTCATCGTCTACACCTCCGGGACCACGGGCCCTCCGAAGGGTGTGGTGCTGCCGCGGCGGGCGGTTCGTGCCAATCTCGATGCCGTTGCCGAAGCATGGGAGTGGACCGGACGTGACGTGCTGGCGCAGGCACTGCCGCTGTTCCACGTGCACGGACTGATTCTCGGGATGCTCGGGCCGCTGCGGTTGGGGGGCAGCCTGCATCACCTGGGCGCCTTTTCCGTGCAGGCCGTGGCCGACGCGCTCGCGGGACCGGCCACGATGCTGTTCGGCGTTCCCACCATGTACAGCCGAATCGCCGATGCCGCCGAACGGGATCCGGACACGGCCCGGGCCGTGGGCCGAGCCCGGCTGCTGGTGTCCGGATCGGCTCCGCTGCCCGCGGTCGACCATCAGCGGATCGCGCGTTCGACCGGAAAGCAGGTCGTCGAGCGGTACGGCATGAGCGAGACGATCATGAACTGTGGTGTACGCGCCTCGGGGGATCGCAGGCCGGGATACGTGGGAAGGCCGTTCGCCGGCGTCGAGCTCAAACTCGTCGACGAACGGGGCGAGGAGATCACCACCAGTGACGACGAGACGGTCGGGGAAATCCTCGTGCGCGGTTCGAACCTGTTCACCGGATACCTCAATCGTCCTGATGCCACCGCAGAGGCGTTCACCGACGGCTGGTTCCGCACCGGAGACATGGCCACTCGCGCGCCCGACGGCTACATCCGCATCGTGGGGCGCAGCGCCACCGACATCATCAACAGCGGCGGATACAAGATCGGCGCCGGTGAGATCGAAAACGTCCTGCTGGAACATCCGGGCGTGGCCGAGGTCGCCGTGACCGGGGAACCGGACACCGACCTCGGCGAACGGATCGTGGCCTGGGTCGTGGCCGCCGAGGGACGATCCTCCGACGGCGAGGCTCTCACCGAGCACGTTGCCGAGCTCCTCACACCGCACAAACGCCCGCGCCGGGTGCGCTTCGTGGAGGCACTGCCGCGCAACGAAATGGGCAAGGTCATGAAAAAGGCCCTGGCCGATCGTGGTGAGCCCGGCCGAGCCGACCATGGTTGAACCCACCGGCACCCGCGCTCTGATCGAGCGGCTTTGCACCCGTTTCCGGGAATGGCAGCCCGAGCACGTTCCCGAAACCGGGCAGGACGGCCCGTTGAACTGGCCGGGTTACGACGAACAGCGCGCACTCGCCCGCAAGCGCAGCGGCGCCGACGAGTCGGTGGTGTGCGGCCACGCATGGATCGGTGCGCAACCGGCGGTGCTCATCGCTTTCGAGTTCGGTTTTCTCGGCGGCTCCGTCGGCCACGAGTCCGGTGCGCGCATCGTGTCGGCGTTCACCCGGGCGCGCCGACTGCGCATTCCGGTGGTGTCGCTGGTGGCCTCCGGCGGCAGCCGGGTGCAGGAGGGAATCTGCGCCCTGCGTCAGCTTCAGGAGATCACCAGGGCGTGCCTGCAGAACAGGAAAGCCGGATTGCCGCACATCACCGTGCTGCGGAATCCGACCACGGGAGGAATGTGGGCCTCCCTGGCGGCTGGAGCGGACCTCGTGCTGGCTTCCCCGGAAGCCGCGGTGGCGTTCGGGGGAAGCCGTGTTCGCAGCCGGGACGAGCCGGATGACGCGGCGTTCACCGCGGAAGGCAAATTTGCCGCGGGCCAGGCCGATCTCCTGGTCGCCGACTCCGAACTCGCCGAGGTGCTGACCACGGCGCTGACCCTGCTCGGCCCGGGGCGGTCGACGCGGTCACCGGAACCCGCCGAGGTCCCCGCCGCACTGGGACGAGCCCCTCTTCCGGACAGCGGCTGGACCGCTGTGCAGCGGGCACGAGCGCCCGCGCGGCCCCGCGCGGAGGCGTACCTGGACGACTACTTCACCACCCGGTTGCCGATCAACGGCGACCGGGCGGGAGGAACCGACACGGGAATGTGGTGTGGTTTCGGTGAGCGCCACGGCCGGACGGTCGCGTATGCCGCACAGACGGGGACCGCGACCGCTCCCGCCGGTTTCCGGACGGCCACACGGGTGATCCGGCTGGCGGACCGGTTCGGCATGGCCGTGCTGACGCTGGTGGACACTCCCGGTGCCGCCAACACCGCAGAAGCCGAGCGCGACGGTGTCGGCCCGGCCATCGCCGAGCTGTTCACGGCCGTGGCCGAAGCCACGGTCCCGGTCACGACCCTGGTGATCGGTGAGGGAGGATCGGGTGGCGCCCTGGCCCTGGCAGCGCCGGAACGAACCTGGATCACCCCCGATGCCTACTTCGCGGTCATCGCACCGGAGGCCGGAGCGGCGATCCTCAAACGCGGCCACGACGACGTCGCCGAGGTGGCCGACCGTTTCCGGCTTCGCCCCCAGGACCTGCTGGAACTGGGCTTCGTCCGCGGTATCGCGTCGCCGGTCCGGTAGGTCGGTTTCCGGGGCGGATTCCGTCGTATCGCGCGGGCACGGTGAGCTCCTCGTGTCCCGCCGGCGAGGAAGCCGGCGGGACACTCGAGCGCTATGCGGGCTGGTCCTCGCGTTCCTGCGCAAGGTCCTGACCCCAGGCCCGCCGTTCTTCCGAATCGGGCTCCAGCGCCGCCATCGACACCGGCGTACTGACCCGCCGGGTCAGCCAGGAGACGACCAGGATGGTGATGAGGCCCGCGGCCATCGACACCGTGCGGAACGGGAAGAGCACCGCACCGTCCTCATACCACGGCCACGGCAGGAACGGGGTCAATCCGAACACCGGTGAGCCACCGGAGAGCCGCAGGAAGAACGCGACGAGGAACCCGGACAGGGCTCCGATCCGGTTGGCGAACGGCACGAACAGTGCGCACACCAGCATCGGGAACAGCAGGACGTAGATCAGATCACTGGCCAGGTACCACAGCTGGTACACGCTGGCAACGTTGAGCGCCAGGATGGTCGCCGCGGCGCCGATCACCACGATCAGACGGCGAATCACCTTCTGCACCTGCTGTGCCTCGGCGTTCGGGCGGATCAGACGGCGGTAGACGTTCCAGCCGGTCACCGACGACGCCGACAGCACCGAGGAATCCACGCTGGACATGACGGCTGCCGCCAGGGCACCGAGGCCGAGTGCGGACACGGCGGTGGGCAGCAGGTAGCGCAGTACGTAGGGCAGTGCCAGTGACGGGTTCTCCAGCGGCGGGGCCCCCTCGGCCTGGAAGTTGGCCGCCGTCGCGATCACGCCGATCAGCACCGCGGGCACGGCGGCGAGAAGGGACACCGCACTCGCGCCGATGGACAGGCGCCGGGCGACTTCCGGCGTGCGCGCCGACAGGACGCGCTGGAAGTAGACCTGCCAGGGGATGCCGCCGAAGACCAGCAGCAGGCCGGAATCCCACCAGTTCCAGTACATATGCCCCCATGCCGGGTCGTCCCAGCCGGTCAACGGGGGGAAGAGTGCGGCGTAGGAACCGAAGTCGAGGGTGTAGTTCGACCAGGCATCACCCAGTCCACCGACGCTGGCCGCGGCGAACGGAATCGCCACGCCGAGACCGATGAAGATCACCACGATCTGTACGACGTCGGTGATGGCCACCGACCACATGCCGCCGACCACGGTGTAGGCCACGGCGATCGCGGCAGACAGGATGATGGAGACGTTGAAGTCCAGCCCGATGATCGTGCCGAACGTGGTGCCCAGCGCGGTGAGGATCGCGCCGGTCCAGAAGATCTCACCGAGCACGGCGGGGATCGCACCCAGGCCCGCGGCCCGCTTGCCGAACCGGATGTCGATCGGGTCCAGCATCGTGGTGAACCGGCCGCGCCGCATCTTCTTGGCGAAGAAGAGGCCACCGATGAGCAGACTCAACGCATAGCCCCACGGCGCCTGTGCCCAGGCCAGGCCGTCGAAGAAGGTGGCCTCGGCGGTACCGCTGATGTAACCGCCACCCACCCAGGTGGCCGTCATGGTGAACACGCCGATCCACAGCGGCATGTTGCGTCCGGCGACCAGGGTGCCGGCCAACCCACTGGTACGACGGGCGGCAACGAAGGCCCCGAGCCAGTAGAACAGGGCGTAGAACACCAGCATCGCGATCAAGCCGGGCCAGGACACATCGGGTTGCGCGATGGCGACATAGCCCAGGGCAATCCCGAGTACGACAATGAAGATTCCGACCTTCAATGCTCCGGTATGTCGCCCGAAACCGGATGGTCGCCCGCTCGTCGCGGTGTCCGTCTCTCTTTCCGCAGGCACGTTCGTCCTTTCCGTTCTCTCGTCGCGGTATGCGGAGAACGATAGCCACCGAAGGCGTTCGTGTACAGATGTACTAGTGGAGCGCGGTGAAGGGAGCCCGTCTCGTACAGGTGGGCGACCTACTCGGCCGTAGCTCGAGCGGACGGGTTGTGCCTGCCGCTGCCGCTGCGCGGATATGGCAAAAAGTCCCTGCTCAGCGGCTTTTTCAAGATGCGTGGCGCATGTTCGTGCCGGTGTTGCACGACACCGCCGTGCTCGGTGGAGATCCCGAAGGGCCTGTTGCCGGTATCACGCCTCGCTCGGTGCCGACCACGCCGAGTGCTCTCGGCACTCGGCGCAGATGACGCACGGCGGGTGTTCCCGTGGTAACCCGTTGTGGCGACGTCTCGGAAATGCGTGTCGCGGAAACGAAAGAAATGGGAGCACCTTTTGGAATTGTTCGAGAAGAGGTCGGACAACGAGGCGCTCACCGGGTCCGCCGGAATGGTGCTTTTCTTCCGGGCCGGTAATCGAAGATGCGTGAACGGCCGGCGGTTCCGGGGGCACCGGTACCTCCCGATCCCGGGAAAGTACCGGTGCCCGCCCCGGAGTTCGACAGCGAGCCTCTCAGAGCCTGTTCCTAATCTGGTTTGATCAGGCGTTTGCTGGTGAGTCGGATCATGGCCCAGCGGACCATGGCTTCGTGGTGATGGGGTAAGCG
>NZ_QPJC01000022.1:9869-33444 GCF_003337235.1 Halopolyspora algeriensis | reverse complement strand
GCCGGCATCTGGCACAACTGGGCCACCGACACACCCCGCAAACGATCACTAATCGCCTACGACCACTAACACCAGCTTCACGGAATCATTCATCTAGCAGGCCGCCCTCCGCGGCGGCCGCTACAGCCGTACCGGCCATCGATCCTTGATCAAGCCGCGCTGCGCGGCAGCTCGTCAGCAGATGGCCACCTTCCTCGTCGACCGTCTCTCTCGAAAGCTCTCTCGCAAGGACGCGGTCATGGCCGATGTGGTCGGGGAGTTCAGCGCGCTCGGCCGGTTCCGGCCGGTGTGACAATGTGCCGATGGGTGAGCGATATCCGGCGGTGGAGCCCGACGAGCACGGCATGCTCGAGGTCGGGGACGGGCAGGAGCTGTACTGGGAAATCGTCGGCAACCCGGCAGGTGTCCCGGCGGTTTTCCTCCACGGCGGTCCGGGAAGCGGGTGCACGGCCGGGACGCGTCGGTACTTCGACCCGCAGGCCTTCCGGGCCGTGCTGTTCGATCAGCGCGGCGCCGGCCGCAGTCGCCCGCTCGCCGGTGACGTGGGGGCGGACTTGTCCACCAACACGACAGCCCATCTGGTCGAGGACATGGAGCGGCTGCGTGACCACCTGGGCATCGAGCGGTGGGTCGTGGTCGGTGTGTCCTGGGGAGTCACGCTCGGGCTGGTCTATGCGCAACGGCATCCGGATCGGGTGCGCTCCATGGTGCTCGCCGGTGTCACCGCAGGGACGAAGCGCGAGATCGACTGGATCACGCAGGACATGGGCCGCGTCTTTCCGCAGCAGTGGGAACGGTTCGTTTCCTGCGTTCCGGAGCGCGAACGCGGTGGGGACTTGTGTGCCGCGTACGCCGCCATGCTGGCCGACGACGACCCGCAAGTGCGCGAGCGCGCGGCTCGCGAGTGGTGCGCCTGGGAGGACACCCACGTGTCGCTGATGCCCGGCTGGGCGCCCAACCCGAGATATGCGGACGCGACGTTCCGCCTGACCTTCGCGCGGCTGGTCACGCACTACTGGAGCAACGGCTGCTTCCTGGACGACGACGAAATCCTCCACAACATGCACCTGCTCGAGGAAATCCCCGCCGTGCTCATCCATGGTCGCTACGACATCTCAGGACCCCTGGAGACCGCATGGCGACTACATCGGGCATGGCCGAGCAGCACGCTCGTCGTGCTCGACGACGCCGGACACGGAGGAGAGACCTTCCTCGACCAGCTCATCGCAAGCCTCGACTCGCTGCGCACCTCCTCGTGACCCGTCCGCGGCCGGGTCGTGCCGGGCCGGGTGTCGAATGCCGCCGATTCCGCAGCGGTGAGCAGGCAGAACGGGCCCGGCGGCGACAACGCCACCGGGCCCGCTTCTCGTTCGTGTCGGTTCTCGTCTCGGCAGGGCGCGCTCAGGCCGGGGTGGGCTCCCGATCCGACCTGCTCAGGGCCCGGTCGAGTGTGAACGAACCGCCGTTGAAGCCCAGCGCCAGCGCGGCCACGGCGAGCACGAGCACGTACTCGAATCCGCCGCCGGAGACGAACAGCCCGTTGCCGACATGGACGAACAGCAGCGCGCCGACCATGGTGGCTGCGAGCAACAGTCCGGCGAGGGGCAGCGCCGCTCCCGCCAGCAGGGCGAGACCACCGAGGGTCTCGATCAGGGCCGCGACCCAGGCGGCGAGCCCGGGCAGGGGGATGCCCATGCCCGCGAAGGAGGAGGTGGTGCCGCCGATGCCCCACTGGAGGAATTTCTGCAGCCCGTGCGCGATGAACACCACTCCCACGGCGATCCGGGCCAGGAGAAGTATCAGGTCACGGACTCGGTTCGGTGCCTGCGGCACTGCTGACTCCTTTCGTTGTCGTGCCGGTCGTGTGGGTCAGCCGAATTGCACGGAGCGTTTGGCCAACCCGTGCCAGAAGCCGTCGATGGCGGTCTTCTGGTCGTCCAGTTCCTCTTCGGCGGCGCCGAGGGTGACGAACAGCGGCGCGAAATGTTCGGTGCGGGGGTGGGCGAGCCGGCCGGCGGGTGCTTTCTCCCGGAAGTCGAGGAGCGCGTCGATGTCGCGGGACTGCAGAGCCTGCTTGCCCCAGTCGTCGAACTCGATCGACCAGTTCGGGGTGGTGGGTGAGCCCAGGGCCTGGAGGTTGTGGGTGAAAAAGCCGCTGCCGACGATGAGTACGCCCTCGTCGCGCAACGGCGCGAGGAGGCGGCCGACGTGCACGAGCCGCTGTGGCTGCAGGCTCGGCATGGATATCTGCAGCACGGGAATATCGGCCTCGGGGTACATCTCCACCAGGGGCACGTAGGCGCCGTGGTCGAGACCGCGATCGGGGTGGTCCTGCACCGGCGTGTCGGGGCCGTGCAGCAGGGCACGCACTCGCGCGGCCAGTTCCGGGGCGCCCGGGGCGGGGTACCGGACCGTGTAGTACCGCTCGGGGAAACCCCAGAAGTCGTAGACCAGGGGGACCGTCGTGGTGGCTCCGACCGCCAGCGGCGCTTCCTCCCAGTGCGCGGAGACCATCAGGATCGCCTTCGGCCTGGGCAGGTTCCGGGACCACTCGGCGAGCTGCCGGGTCCACACGGGGTCGTCCGCCAGTGGCGGAGCTCCGTGGCTCAGGTAGAGCGAGGGCATGCGGTTCGGCGTCGTGGTGGACACGGTCGGTGCTCCGTCGGTCGCTTGGTTCAAATTTGAACGACGTGCTCATCGTACAAGGTGGTTTGAATTCGAACAAAACCTAGGATGGGGGCATGACGGAACCGCGGTGGTTGGATCAGCAGGAGATGGCGGCCTGGCACGCCTTCCTCGAAGCGAGTCACCTGGTCGCACGCCGCGTGGAGCAGCAACTCCGGGAGCGGGAGGGGCTGTCCCACCCGCAGTACGAGATCCTGGTCCGGCTGTCGGCCGCTCCGGAGGGGGAACTGCGGATGACCGAGCTGGCCGACCTCGTGGTGACGTCGAAAAGCGGTCTGACCTATCAGATCGGCAAGCTGGAGCAGGCCGGACTGGTCCGCCGCCGTTCATGTCCCGGTGACGACCGTGGCGTGTACGCCGTTCTCACCGAGAGCGGGCGCCGCAAGCTCGACAGGGCCGCCCCCGGCCACGTCGATCTGGTCCGCTCGTCCCTGATCGACGTGCTCACCCGGGAGCAACTCGAGTCGCTCGCCGACGGCTTGAGCACGGTGACCCGCACGCTTCGCACAAGGGATCGGGGCTGACCCGGGCGACGGGAAAGCCGCCGCCCGGCCGCTGCGTGCCGGTGCCGGACGCCGGCAGCACCGCGGGAAATCCTCCGGTGTGTCAGTGCACCAGGGGAACCAGATACCGGCGGGCGAAACGGCGCAGGTCCTCATCGGTGTCGAGTTCGATGCTGCTGTCCTCGGTGACCACGAACGACACCACGATCCGTGCCATGATCTCCGCGATCTGGACCGGATCGAAGGCACCGTTGTCCGCCAGGCGGATGTGTTCGGCCAGGTATTCGCGCGCCACAGCCAGAGCCGTGTCCGCACGGACGGTCAGGTAGGGCAGCACTTCCTCCGGCTCCACCTGCAGCAGTCCGCCCACGAGAGGGTGGCCGCGGCCGTAGCGCAGGGCGAAGACGAACCCCTCGACGATGCGTTCGTCGAGGGCCTCCACACCGGTGATCGCGTCGTCGAGCGCGGTCAGGCACCGCTGGCATTCCCGCAGCAGCACGGCCTCGATCAGGGTGGCCTTGTTCTCGAACCGCCGGTAGACCGTCACGCGCGACACTCCCGCTCTGCGGGCGATGTCCTCGACGGTCGGGCGGCGCAGCCCCATCTCGCTGAAGCAGGCCAGCCCGCCGTCCAGGATGCGCTCCGCGAACGCATCTCCCGTGGAACTCTCGGCGGCCGCGGCTCGCGCGAACAGTGACTCGACGTTGGCACTCATGACGAGTCGAACGTTACCTGATCGATCCGCACGATCGGCGTATTGGCAGATACAGAGATACAAATTTAGTATCCCTGTATCTGCAGAGTCGGGAAGGAGTCGAAGTGACCGCCACCGCAGACCATTCGCCCCAGCACGCGGCCACCGACACCGGGTTGTTCGGTCCGGGCTCGGTGACCTGGCGCATTCACACCGACCCGGCCATGTGGATCGCGGCGTTCAGCGCGCTCGCCCTCCAGTCCCTGCACCCGCGGACGATGTGGGGTACCTACCAGAACTCGGCGTTGTTCCGGCGCCGTACGGCACTCGCACGCCTGTTCCGCACCGCAGACTTCGTCGCCACCCGCACCTTCGGCAGCACCGAGGAAGTCCGCGAAGTCGGCAGCAGGGTGCGCCGCATCCACGCTGCGCTCACCGGCGTCGACGAGCGCACCGGCGAGCGGTTCCCCGTCGACGACGAGGAGAACCTCCTGTGGGTGCACTGCGCCGAGGTCTACCCCTACCTGCTCGTGGCCCGTGCCTGTGGGATCCCCCTCACCGACGCCGAGGCCGACGGGTACTTTGCCGAGCAGCGCCGGTCCGCCGCCGTCGTCGGCCTCGCCCCCGAGCGTGTCCCCGGGTCGGTGGCCGAGATGGAGGAGTACTTCCGTCGGATGCTTCCCGAGCTGCGGCTGACCACCAGCGCGCGCCGGGGCATGCGGATGTGGATGAACACTCCCGCGCCCAAGCGCCTCATCGCGCTGCGGCTTGTTTACCCGCTCCTCGGGGTGCTCGGCGTCGGGTTGCTGCCCGGATGGGCACGTCGGCTGTACGGGTTGCCCGGGTCGGGGATCACCGGCCGGGCCCTGGAGGCACTGATCCGGTGGTCGGCGCGCCTGACCCGGGCGGTCATGGTACGGCTTCCCGAGCGCTACACCGGCACCGCGGAACAGGTCCGGCAGGTCCGTCGAGCCAAGCGGATCATGCGGGAGAACTGACCCCGAAGGTATGAGAAATTGTCCCTCATTCGAGTGGACAATTTCTTTACTCTTCGGAGGCATCTCGTGATCCCCTGAATCCCCCAGAAGCTCCGGAGAAGGCGTTTTCCCTGGTGAATGGACCCTTCCTCGGGGTTGTCCCGCTCGTTACAGCTCCGGATCCCTCCGCTTGTTCACCGGCAGGCTCCGGGATAACGTCCGCGCGACATCCGATCGATGGTGATCGATGTCGTCGTGCGAATCGGTTCGTGCCGCAGTCGTTCCGGGTTTTCCTGTCGCTTCCGACCCGGTGCGAACTGCGGTGCGAACTGCCGTAGAGCGAAAAGGCGGTCAGGGACAATCTCATGGAGCTTCCGAGAATCCCCCTGCGTCGGAGAGGTTCCGGCCGGATTCGGCGTGCCTCGGTGGCGCCGGCGATTCTCGGTGTCCTGCTGCTCGGCCTGGTGGGTGGGTGCTCGAATGTCTCTTCGGCACCGCCCTTACGGGAGCAGAAATCCGAACCCGCGCCGGTGCAAGAGGACACACCGGTGCAGGTGGACATGTCCACGTTGCCGGAGGCAACCACCTTCGGCACTACTCCGGAAGCCCCTTCGGATTCCGCGCCACAGCGGAAAACCGAGGGTGTGGTCTTGCATGTCAAGCAGGAAGTTCCGGTCTACGATGCTCCGGAAGGCAGCGCGATCGCACGGCTGCCCGCGACCCAGTTCAAGTCACCGAGCTGGCTGCCGATCATCGCCGAGCGCGGTGACTGGGCGCGCATCCTGCTGCCATCACGCCCCAACGGTTCCACCGGTTGGGTGCGGTCGGGGACCGCGAAGGTCGAGAAGGCATACACGCCCTATGTGGTCACCGTCGACGTGGAGCAGCGGCGAGTGGTGGTTCGGAAGAATGACCGGGAAGTCGGATCGTGGACGGTCGGAGTGGGATCTCCGGGAACCCGGACCCCGAAAGGCCGTACTTTCATCCTGGCTTCCATTCGGGAAACGGTGACGGACTTCAGTCCGATCATCCTTCCCCTGGGCACGCATTCGGAGACTCTGACCACCTATGGCGGTGGACCGGGAACGGTCGCGTTTCACGGTTGGCCGGATCCGAGTGTGTTCGGCACGGCCAGCAGTGATGGTTGTGTCCGGGTCCCGAGCGATGCGTTGCACCTGTTGAAGTCACTACCGCTCGGCACGCTGGTTCTGGTGCGCTGAAGCGGGTGTGTGGCGATTGTCGGGAATTACCGGTGAAAAAGGTATCCCGTTGCGGTAAGTAGGCCGAATACCGAGAACGAAGGAAGTGTGAAAGTGGGTAAGAAGACGTACTTCGTGGGCGCCCTCGCCGCGACCGCAGGTTTGGCAATGGCGGGTACCCCGGCGTTCGCCGACAGCTCCGACAACGACGGCATCAACATCGGCAATGACAACAACGTCAGTGTCCTGCCGACGCAGCTGTGCGGAAACAACATCGCCGTTCTGGGGGCCGTCTTGCCGATCGGATCGCCCCAGCACAACAAGTGCGTCAATGCTCCGATCGTCGACCACCCCAAGACGGAGGACAAGGACGACAAGGACAAGGACGACAAGGACAAGGGCGACAAGGACAAGGGCGACAAGGACAAGGACAAGCACAAGGACGACGACAAGGACAAGCACAAGGAGAAGGAGAAGCCGGCGGGCCCCCGTAAGAACCTGCCTGCCGCACCCACTCCCGAGGCCGTGGCCGGGCACGCAGCGGTGACCGGCTGAGGTACCACGCGGAGAGCGCCCCGTTTCCCGACTGCCGTGTGAGCCGGGAAACGGGGCACTGCTGCGTGTCGGATGGTGGCCCCACGCCGCGGCTGTCGGCACAGTGGGGACATGTTGATCGGTATCCCCACACCCGGCGAAGTCGTCGGCATGGCGAAGGCCACGGTCGGATGGGCCGTGAACTCCGCCGCCACCGTCGGGACGATCCCCGGCCGCGTCATCGGTCTGGTCGATGGATCGGAGACGCTGCTGAGCCGAGTCCACGAGACCCTTGATCGAGTCGAGGAGCTCGTGGAACGAACGGCGAGAACGGTCGAGGAGGCCGAGGAGGTGCTCGGGAGATCCCGGACCGCGGTCACATCGGCCGCCGAGGTCGTGGAGGATGCCGTTCGCGTCTCGAGCTCCGTCGACACGGTGGTCGAGGAGGCGACCCGCATCTCCGAACGTGCTTCCTCGACCATCGCACAGGCGGGCCGTGCCGCCGATACGGTGGAGAATTTGCTCTCCGCCTACGAATCCACCGCGCGCCGCGCCGCACCGATGGTCGAAAGATTCGTCAGCGAGCTGTCCTCCCAGGAAGTCGATGCGGCGATCCGGCTTGTCGACGAGCTCCCGGTACTCACCGAACACGTGCTGACCGACATCCTGCCGATCCTGCGCACGCTCGACCGGGTCGGCCCGGAAATCCACGAGCTGCTGGAAGTGACCCACGACGTGCGCAGGGCCATCGTGGGCATTCCCGGATTCCGATACTTCCGTCGCCGCGGCGAGGAGCAGGTGGACGAGGAACAATCCGACCAGCTGTCGCCGTGAGCGGGAATCGCCGGTCCTCGAGATCGTTGCCGGGCCGGGGGCCGGCCCGGCCCGCGCTCAAGCCGCCGGGAAGGACTTCGCGGCGGCGAGGAAGGCGTCGTTCTCCTCCGGTGTGCCGATGGTGACGCGCGCGCCGGCATCCTCGAACGCGCGCACCACCACACGGTTGTCCAGGCAGTGCTCGTTGAATTCCGCTGTACGCGCGCCCAGCGGCAACCACACGAAGTTCGCCTGTGTTTCCGGTACCGCGTAGCCACTGCCGAGGAGTTCGCCGCGGACCCGGGAACGTTCGGCGACCACCTCGTCGCAGCGTGCCTTCAGTTCCTGCTGCGACTCCAGCGAGGCGACGGCCGCCTCCTGGACGAGCGCGTTGACGCTGAACGGGATGTAGACCTTGCGCAGCGCCTCGGCCACCTCGGGCGGAGCCACGGCATAGCCCGCCCGCAGACCGGCCAGGCCGTAGGCTTTCGAGAAGGTGCGCAGGGAGGCGACGTTCTCGCGTTGCTGTGCCAGTTCGACGCCGTCGGGAGCCTCCGGGTCGGTGACGAACTCGCGATAGGCCTCGTCGATCACCACGAGCACGTCGGAGGGGACCGAGTCGAGGAAGCGCTCCAGCTCGTCCCGCCGCAGGGAAGTACCGGTGGGGTTGTTCGGCGTGCACACGAACACCATCCGCGTCGCCGGAGTGATCGCCGCCGCCAATGCGTCGAGGTCCAGTGCGTGCTCCTCGGTCAGCGGTACCCGGACCTGACGGGCACCGGCGACCTGGGTGATGATCGGGTACGCCTCGAACGAGCGCCACGGGAACACGACCTCGTCGTTCTCGGTACAGGTGGCCTGCACGAGCTGCTCGCACAGGGCGACCGAACCGCAGCCGACGGCGATCCGTGCCGCATCGACGTCCAGCCGTGCCGCCAGCGCGTCGACCAGCTTCGTCGCTGCTATGTCCGGGTAACGGTGCACCTCGGTTGCCGCGCGGTTGATGGCCTCGACAACGCTGGGCAACGGTCCTGCGGACACCTCGTTGCTGGCGAGCTTGATCGACCCCGGGACGGTGCGCCCGGCAACGTAGGCGGGCAGCTGGTCGAGATCGGCACGGGTGCGCACGCTCATTGACGACTCCTCGGTTCACGGGCGGCGGATTACGCCGTACCCGGAAGGTAACCGGTCCCGGCAATCTCCGGAATGCCCGGTGGAGGCCTACCGGCGACGGAGGTGTCCGCGGCGCGCACCGTCCTCGGCTGTACGGACATATTGCCCCGGTTGGGCCAGTGCGCGACGTGATGTCGCTTACTCGACACCGTATGGCGCTCATCCGTCCGGATGAGCGCGTTGACTTCCGTTCACCCGGGCATGGTTACCTGCACGGTATGACCCAAACCCGGACCGAGACGGTCGCGCTTACTGACGGTACCCAGCTGCGCTTGACTGTGGCCGAACCGGACAACGTGGTACGTGGCGGGCTCGTCGTTCTGCACGAGGCGCGAGGCGTTACGGACCGGGTGCGCCTGTTGGTCAGCGGATTCGCCGAGGAAGGCTGGCTGACCGTCGCCCCGCATCTCTATCACCGGGACGGCACCGATGAGTTCGGTGATCACGACGGCGATGATCGAGTCCGAGACCAGGTGCAACGACTTTCCGGCGAGTCCGTCCTGACCGATACCGATGCCGCCTTCGTGTGGTTGGCCGACCAGGGCCTCGCCGAGCGGCAGGGCATCGTCGGGTTCGACATCGGAGGTACTGCCGCGCTGGTGGTGGCCGCCAGCCGCAGCATCGGTGCGGTGGTGACGGTCGGGGCAGGGGGCGTTCTCACCCCGCTGTCCGAGACGTTGCCGCCACTGATCGAGGTCGCGGAAGAGATCACCTGCCCGTGGCTCGGGTTGTACGGAGAACGGGACGAGCACATCCCGGCCGAGGAGGTCGACAAACTCCGCGAGACCGCGGAAGGCGCCGGGGTGGTCACCGATGTGGTGCGCTATCCCGAGACCGATCACCGCTTCGACACCGATCCGGCAGCCGCCGGCGAGGCGTGGCGGCGTGCCCGGAACTGGTTCGACCTGCATCTGCGCTGATCCGGGTGCACGCTGACGTCGGTCGGGGGATCGCTGCCCGGACTGCTCGGTTGTCCACAGGTGAGGTGGATGGGTGTGACCTCCCCACACCGGCACGGCCGGGGAAAGCTGAGCACTGCCTGTGGCACGTGACCCCCCTTGTGGGTTAGGAAACACCCATGACATCAAGCACCCATCCCGATTCCACGCCCGAGCTGTTGTGGCAGCCGTCGCCGGAGCGTGTGGAGGCCAGCCGGATGGCCCGGTTCCGTGGCTGGCTGCGTGCACAGCGCGGTCTCGATCTGCCCGACTACCAGGCGCTGTGGCGGTGGTCGGTGTCCGACCTGGAGGGCTTCTGGGGCGCGCTGGCGGAGTTCTTCGACGTCGATTTCCACGACCGCCCGCACCGTGTGCTGACCGAGGAGGTCATGCCCGGTGCCGAGTGGTTCCCCGGGGCCACGGTGAACTACGCCGAGCACGCCCTGCGCAACGGTCCCGGTAAGTCCGACGCGGACCTGGCGGTGGTCTTCGCTCGGGAGGACGGGGCCGGGGAGGAGATCACTTTCGGTGAGCTCCGCGCCCGGGTCGCCGCCGCCCGTGCCGGGTTGATCGAGCTGGGGGTGCGGCGTGGTGATCGGGTCGCCGCACTTGCGCCGAACAGCCCGGAGACGCTGGTGGCCTTCCTGGCTGCGGCGAGCCTCGGTGCGACCTGGTCGTCGTGCTCGCCGGACTTCGGGCTGCGCGCCGTCGCGGACCGTTTCGTGCAGATCGAACCGACGGTCCTGATCGCCGTCGACGGCTACGTCTACGGGGGGCGCAGCTTCGATGTGCGCTCCACGATCGACGAGCTGCGCGGGCAACTGCCGGGGCTCGGTGCCACGGTTCTGATCGACTACCTCGGCAACGGGGCGAGCCTGCCCGGCGCGACCGGCTGGGCCGAACTGTTGGATCGCCACCGGGGTGCCGAACTCGCGTTCGATGCCGTGCCGTTCGACCACCCGCTGTGGGTGCTGTACTCCTCGGGGACCACGGGGCTGCCCAAGGGCATCGTGCACGGCCACGGTGGCATGACGCTGGAGCACCTCAAGGCGATCGGGCTGCACTGTGACCTCGGCCCGGGCGACCGCTTCTTCTGGTTCACCACCACCGGCTGGATGATGTGGAACTTCCTGGTCGGGGGTCTGCTCGCCGGGGCGACGGTGGTGCTGTACGACGGCAGCCCGGCGCATCCGTCGATGACGGTGCTGTGGGAGCTGACCGAGCGGTACCGCGTGAACTACTTCGGGACCTCGGCGCCCTACATCCAGGGATGTCTCAAGCAGGGCCTGCGTCCCAAGGAGAATCACGATCTCTCCGCGCTGCGCGCGGTCGGCTCGACGGGCGCACCGCTGACCTCGGACGGTTTCCACTGGGTGGCCGATGCGGTGGGTTCGGACGTGCAGATTGCGAGTGTCTCGGGCGGCACCGACCTGTGCACCGCGTTCGTGGGGGCCTCCCCGGATGTGCCGGTGTGGATGGGCGAGATCTCGTGCCGACTGCTCGGTGCCGCCGTGGCGGCCTATGACGAGCGGGGCAGCGAGCTGCACGGCGATGTCGGGGAACTGGTCATCACCAAGCCGATGCCGACCATGCCCGTGTTCTTCTGGAACGACCCCGACGGCAGCCGCTTGCGTGAGGCCTACTTCGACACCTTCCCCGGCATCTGGCGGCACGGGGACTGGGTCAAGATCACCGAGCGGGACACCCTGGTGATCTACGGCCGCAGTGATTCCACGCTGAACCGGGGCGGTATCCGGATGGGTACGGCCGAGTTCTACCGCGTCGTGGAGGGCTTCGATGCGGTGCTCGACTCCCTGGTGATCGACACGTCCGGCGCCGGCGAGACCGACGGAGAGTTGCTGTGCTTCCTCGTGCTGGCCGAGGGAACCGAGCTGGACGAGATACAGCCGGATCTGGCCGCGCAGCTACGTAGCCAGCTCTCGCCCCGGCACGTGCCGAACCGGTTCATCGTGGTCGATGAGGTACCGCACACCCTCAACGGCAAGAAGCTGGAGGTGCCGGTCAAAAAGATCCTCGCCGGGACCGCACCGGAGCGGGCCGTCAGCCGGGACGCCTTGCAGAACCCCGAATCGCTGGCACCGTTTGTGCAGTTCAGCGCTGGATAGCCGAGCTGAACGGCCGGCAAGGGGCGGATCGCCGGCCCTTGCCGGCGGCAAAATCGACCCCCCTTTGCTCGCCGCTCGGGCCGGTGTGTAGTCTTTTCCCCGGTGGCCGTGAGGACTACCCGGAGGCTTCGCCTAGTGGCCTATGGCGCCGCACTGCTAATGCGGTTGGGGCATCCCCCCTCCCGGGTTCGAATCCCGGAGCCTCCGCAGAGGCCTCGCCGTGAGGCGGGAGCCTATAATTGAACATGCGCCCGTAGCTCAACGGATAGAGCGTCTGACTACGGATCAGAAGGTTTGGGGTTCGAATCCCTACGGGCGCACGTCTGGTCGAGACAGCTTGGAACCCCCGGTGCGCTGGGGGTTTTTTGCTGTCCGGGCCCCGTTCGGCGTCTCGCTTGTGATCGCCGCCGAGCCCGTATCGGCCCCTTGTGGTCGCATTGTGGTCGCATCTGCTTTCAACACCTCCCTTGCAGCCGTCTCGTTACGCCGCTCCGCGGCCGCCGCATCGAGTGCCCCACCCATCGCATCGGCGGCCGCGTGTGCCGTCTCGCGGGAGTGGTGACCGTACAAGTCTGCCGTGATCCCAACTTGGGCATGGCGGAGCGTCTTGGATACCACCGACAGGGGGATACCGGAAGCGAGCATCAACGTCGCTGCCATGTGCCGCAGATCGTGCAGCCGCACCTCCGGCAAGCCCGCCTCCCGGCTGATCTCTCGGAAGCGCTTGAGTACGTACTCTGGCCGCAATGGCGCCCCATTTTCTCGTGAGAACACGAGATCGTCGTCTTCGTAGGCTTCCGCCCACTCGGCCCGCTCGACCGCCTGACGCGCGCTCTGTGCCTTCAGCGCGTCCACCACCCGACCGGACAAGCCGACACCGGCTTTCGAGCCCTTCGTTTTCGGCACGGTGACCTTCAAGTGCCCGCCGACGCTGGACAAGGTGCGCCGCACGTGCAGCACCCGGCCCTCGATATCGACGTCCTGCCAGCGCAGCGCGAGCGCTTCCCCGCGCCGCAACCCGCACCCCATCAGCACCTCGAATAGCGGCCCGAGCCGGTCCTCCGCGGCGTGATCGAGGAACGTCACGGCCTGCTCGGCCGTCCACGGCTGGCGTTCGGAGCGCTCGACCGGTGGCAGCTCGACACCGGCCGCTGCGTTGAACTCCAGCCGCCGCCGGTCCACACCATCCTTGAGTGCCGACGAGAGCGTGGCCATGATGCGCCGGATGGTTACCGCGCCCCGACCGGCTGATTCGAGCTCGCCGACGAACTCGCGCACATGGTCGTGATGCAACCGTTCCACCTTGATGGCACCGAGCGCGGGCACGATGTCGAGCCGCACGTAACGCTCGTAGTTGAGGTATGTGGTCGGCTTAAGTATTCGCTGCTTGCCATCGAGCCAGCCGGCCAGGTAGTCGGCCACGGTCTGACGATCGTCCTGCCGGATGTTGCGCTTGTCCCGGTCGAGCACCTTGTTCAGCTCGCGCTTGGCGGCTTTGGGGCCGCTGAATCCGCTGCGTCGCATGGTCTTGCGCTTGCCGTCCACCGTGGGCAGATCAACCGCGAACGCCCACGTGCCGTGCTTGCTGTCCTCGGCCAGCTCGGGGCATGCCTTGCCGAGCTGCTTACCGTCCTCGCCGCGGCACGCACACCGCCGGTACACCCGTCCTTTATCGCTCATTCCTTGCCCTTCGTGGTGGTGTGTTCGTTCATGCGCCAGCCTTGCCCGGTCCTTCCGCCGGGCCGAGGAACTCCCGTTCGCGGGCTTTGGCAACCCACCGGTCAGCGGTATAGCGCGGCACCTCGAATACCTCTTGCACCGCCTTGGTCGGGGCGTCGCCGGCGGCCAGCGCGAAGCGGTAAATCTGGGATACGGCCCGTAGGGTTTCGGTGACCGGGCCAGCTTCCTTCATGCGGTCCCGGTCCTCCGTGCGCAGAATCCCGTTCGCCACTCGCGCTTCCGGCTCGTCGAAGGGCAGTTGCTCGTTGATGCTTGCCCGTACCGATCGGCGAACGAACTGAGCGACAACGATCGACCGCAGTGCCTCGCCTGTAACCGGTGGCCCTCCTGGGCGTTGTTCAACCCTCATATCGCTGACGCCCAGCCGCTCATTCTCCAGCTGTACGTGCAGGTGGACGTTGTAGCCGTGGTAGCCGAATGCGCGCACCCAGACCTGGTTGTAGAGCTCCAACCCGGGGGCTATCTCGGTCTTGCCCGATTCATAGACGGGCTCGTAGCGGATTCGGAACTCACTCATACGCAACAGACTCGCACTGTTCGCATGGTTACGTCAAACCCACCGCTTTGGTGCTGTGGTTACGCATAGCCACTTGCACCGGTCGGATGAATGTGCAATGGTTTTGACATGACCACAGCACCGAGCGAGGCGAGCAAGAGCCTGCACCGGTTCTTGTCGCCGAAGGAGCTTGCCGAGCATCTCGGCGTTTCCAAGCGAACGATCGATACCTGGCGTCAGCGAGGTGAGGGACCGCGGGCATACCGCGTCGGCCGCCACCTGCGCTTCTCGGTCGAAGACGTCGAAGCGTGGCTTGAGGAGCGTGCCGCATGAGTGAACACGCCGCCCGCCGGATCGCACGCGACGCCGGGCTCACCGTGTCGGTGGCCGAGGCGTGCACGGTCCTCGACATCAGCAAGGGCACCGGCTACGCGCTCATCAAGCGCGGCGAATGGCCTACGCGGACTCTCCGCCTCGGTCGACGTATCCGCATTCCAACCGCGGAACTGCTCGACGTGTGCGGCGTGAGCACTGATGCCGCATGAGCAGGCACAACGGCAGACCCAAGACACAAGAAAGCGGCGCCGCCCCCCGCCAAGGACACGGCACCGCCACCGAAACGAAAGGACACCTACTAATGCCTTCGCCGCTGGCCAGTATCCCCGAGCCCGGCACAGACGTGCAACCTGACGTGCCAGCGCTCATGGAGTCCGATGCGCGCACCGTCGACGGTGCCGCGATCACTTCCGAGGACTGGCTCGAACCCGACGGCCGTCGGCACGGATACCTCGCCGTCGACGGCACCGAGCTCGGCCCGCTCACGCCCGCGCAGATGCGCGAAGCAGCCGCGCAGCTCGTCGAGATGGCCGACGCCGCCGAGGGGGTGCAGTCATGACCGCCCCGCCTGAAGAGACCGCTACCGCCCGGGCCGAGGCCTTTGCCCCGGCCCCGGGCCGGTCCCGGTGGCTGCTGGCCGCCCGGTGCCCGTTCTGCGGGTTCACGCACTCGCACAGCGCCGAACGTTGGTTCGGTGGCCCGGTGCTGAAATCGCCGCGGTGCCGCCCGTGGCGCACCTACCGGGTGCAGGTCACCTCGGTCGACCTGACGGGAGGTACCGGCCATGCCTAGCACGGTCACGATGCCGGTGGAGCGCTACCGCGCCATGAAGGCAGACGCCGAGCTCGGCCGCATGTGGCGCGAGTGGCACGCCCGGATGCTGGCCGCAGACTCCGCGCACGACATCGCCGAGGCCGAACGGTGGGGCCACATCGCCCGGCAACCCTCGTTCGCCGAACTCCAGCGCCTACGCGGCGACACCGCCGCCCGTCCCGGCCCGAACCCGCTCGACGAGCTTTTCCCGCGGCCGCGACCACTGTCCGATGCCGAGCAGCGCCGAGCCTCGCTGATGCTCGATGCCGCACTCGGCGCCACCCGCCACGACGAAACCATGGAGGGCGCCGCGTGAAGCCGCCCGAACTTTCCACCTACGGCAAAGCGGCCACCGCACCGCAAACCATGTCGACAGAATCGACAGAACCCGAGTCAGGCATCGACTGGGGCATCCCGGAAACCATCGCCAAAAATGCCAAAACCCCGTTGCCGCATTCGGGGGAGCCTCGACCGCGTCGGCTTTGGGCCATGGTCGACGCCGTCGCCGAGGCGTACCAGGTGCCGCGTGACATGCCGCTCCTGCTGATTCTGGCAATTTTGGCAGCATCAGTAGGGGGTCGTCGTCGCGTGCGGGTCGCACCCGACTGGGCCGAAGTCTTGGCGGTCTACACGGCCGTTGCCCTCCCTTCCGGCGAGCGCAAATCTCCCGTGCTCAAGGCGCTACAGACGCCACTGCTGGAGTTCGAGAAGCAACTCGCCGAGGAGGAGGCCCCCCGGGTGGCCCGTCAGCGGGCACTGCGAGACACGCGTGCCAAGGCAGTGGAAAAGCTCAAGAACAAGGGCGACACGTCCGCCTCGGCGCTGGCCGACCTCGACACGGCCGTGCAGGAGCTCGAAGGCACCGACATCCCGGCCATGCCGCGGCTGCTGGCCGACGACTCCACCCCGGAAGCCATGGCCAGCCTGATGGCCGAACAGGGCGGACGCCTCGGTGTGCTCTCCGCCGAGGGTGGCCTGTTCTCCATCCTGGCCGGTCGCTACACCAACGGCGTGCCCAACCTCGACTTGGTGCTCAAGTCCTGGTCGGGCGACTTCTGCCGCGTCGACCGCATGTCACGCGAACCGGTCACCCTGTCCGAGCCGGTACTGTCCATCGGCCTGGCCGTGCAGCCCGACATCCTCGCCGGACTCGCCGAGGCCAAGCAGTTCCGAAGCACGGGACTGCTCGCTCGCTTCCTGTACGCGCTGCCCGAGTCACTGGTCGGCAACCGCAAGTCCGAACCGGACCCGGTGCCCGAACAAGTGGCCGCCGACTACAGCGACGCCGTGAAGAACCTGGCCACCTCGGTGCGCTCCAGCGACGTCGCCGAGATGAAACTGTCCGAACCGGCCCGGGCACTGCTCAACGAATACCGCGACCAGATCGAACCGCGGCTACACCCGGAACGCGGAGACCTTGCCAATATTGCCGATTGGGCCGTCAAACTCCCGGGCCAGTTGGTGCGGGTCGCCGCCCTGTTCACCTTGTTCGACCACCCGGACGCCACCGACGTCGACGAAGTCGCCATGTGCGAGGCGTTGGAACTCGCGCCCTACCTGGTCGGCCACGCCTCGGCCGCGTTCGACTCGATGACCGGACGCCGTAGCCCGCTGGAACCGGCCCGGGCGGTGCTGCGCTGGATTCAGCAGAAGCGCCTCGACAAGTTCACCGTCCGCACGGCGTGGCGGGAACTGTCCGGGCAAGCGTGGGTCGGCGGCACCGACGACATCCGCGAAGCGATCGCCGACCTCGAAGAACACGGATGGGTTCAGCCGGAACCCCAGCCCGACAAGCCCAAGCGCGGCCGCCCCAGCGAGCCGTACTTGGTCAACCCGGCCGCCCATTCTGGCAATTTTGGCAGCACTCCGAGGGGTGGTCAGTCATGAGCCGCAAGCAGTGGGGTGACCGCACCTGCACCGAGTGCGGCCACCCCAGCGGCCGCAGACGCTACTGCGGCCCGTGCGATCCCACCCGAGCCGGCCGCGAGCACCGCGACAAGTACGCCCAGGAGGCCCGCTCATGAGCCTCGTCGACCTGGCGATTCTCGCCGCAGCGTGTGGCCTGTTCACCCGCCACCAATACGAGCGCGTGCACTACCTGCGCGCACTCGCCCAGACCTTCGGCCACCCGGCCGGAACCGTCCCAACCGGACACAACAAGGAGGAAGCCCAGCCATGAGCACGTATCGCGTCACCGCGCCCGGCGGTGCGGTTATCAACGGCCCGCACCAGCTCGATCAGCCCGAAACCTTCTGGTGGGTCGAAGGGGTGGCCTACCTCGATGACGACACCTACGAGCGGCACCGGGCCTACTTTGCCCGCGCCGGCTACACCGTCGAGCCCGGCCAGGTGCGCCCGGTCGAGCACGAGCAGGCCGTCGCCGCCATGCAGGCCCAGAAGGTCACGCGGCACGCCGCCGCGGTGCAGGACGCCAACGACGCGCCCCGTATCGCCAACCGCTGACACACCCACCCGCCGGGCCCGCGGTGTGCGGGCCCGGCCCCGATCCGCAAAGGAGAACCGCAACCATGCCCAGCAACGCCGTGCGCATGTCTCAGAAAGCCGCCACCGACCTCGCCCAGCGTGGCGAGCGCGCCGCCCAGCTTCGCGCCCAGCTCGCCGCCAAACTCGACACCATCCGCAGCGACGAGCGTCTCTCCGAGCAGTACAAGGCCCAACTCATCGAGCAGGCCCGCGCCGAATACACCGACAACGCAGCCCGGTTGCGTTCCCTGCTTGACAGCGACCGCGAGACCATGCTCACCGCGGCCGCCGAGCTCGACCGGCCCGGCGACGTCAACGCCCAGCTTCTCGCCGAAACCCGCCAGCAGCGCGCATGGGACCGCGCCCGCCCCATGCTCGACAACGGCCGCACCTGGCGGTCCGTGCTCGCCGAGGCCGAGAAAGCCGGCGACACCGACACCGTGCAGGCACTCGCCGCCGAACTGCCCGCCTACTTCGAAGCCGGCCGCAGCATCACCGGCGGCATGCAGGGCAACGCCGACCAAGCTCTCGACCAGGACAACGCCACCCGCATCCTCCGCGGCGCCGTGGCCCGCACCCTCGGCAACGACAACGGGCCCGGCACCGCCGCCCGACTCCGGTTGCAGGCCGAAGCACACGCCCCGGTGGTCGAGGCCCAGCTCGACCGGCTCGACCGTGAAATCTCCGGCCAGCGCGCCGGAATCGGCGACGCCATCGCCACCCACTACGCCGAACAGAACCGCGACGCGACCCTCGGCGAACTCGACACCACACCCACTGGCGACAGCTCGACCGGCCCCCGCACGGGCAACCTGAACACCGCCATCGCCAACCAATACGCAACCTGACCCGCACCACCCGCCCGAATGGCCCGGCCCAACACACCAGGGCCGGGCCACTCGGCCCGCACAGGCCAACACAGCGCCCGATGAGAAAGCCGCACAGCTACCGCGCCCGCGACCGGACGATGCGGCCCCGTGTGCACGCGCGCGGGAGACAAGACAGGAGACACCCGTGAAGCTCGACTCCAAGGCCCTCGAATGGCAGCAGCGCGTCACCGAGGAAGCCGCCCGTCACAAGTGGACGGTCTACCGGCAGAGCCACCCGCGCCACCGCGAGCGCGACCCGTCCATCGTGCTCGTGCGCGCCGACCGCGTGATCCTGGCGTATCTGCGCACCAACTCACGTCGCGACCGGCAGCCCTTCACCGGCCGATTCGACGAGGCGCCCGGCATGGAAATCTACGTGTGGCACCCGACCGACTGGGCACAAGTCAGAGCCGAACTCATGGTGCCCGCCTGACGGTTCGCACGTGCGCACCCCAAAAACGCGCGTGAGGCAGGGGAGGCCCCATGGCACCCACCGTCGCCGAAGTCCAGACCGCCGTCCGCGAGGGCACGGCCGTCGGTTGGGCCATGCCAGTCGGCGGCCGAACCCGTACGCCGGCGAGCCGCTGTCCCGTGGAAATGGCACGGGCTCACGCTCGCCGAGCAGCGCCAGGCCGAGCGCGACCAGTAGCACCGCCGCATCCTCGCCACCACGTGGCAAGCGGCTCGGCGTCGCGCCCTCTACGAGCGTTTCGCGGATGTCCAAGTCCAAGGCAGCCATGACCGCCTATTGATCGTGCGACTCGTCGACCAACTGAACGTTAAGGACCTGCTCGTGAGCTGGCTGGTCATGCACCCATACATAGGGCATCGCGGGGAAGTTGAGCACGAGACACGAACCCGTTGCTTCATTCCGCACGACGCGCACGTGGCCACTCGCGCTCCACTCGCCAATCCTTATTGCGAGGTCTTCGATCGAACCCAACGTCGCTAACGAGCAGGGAAGCTCCGGCGCATCGACGTATACGAGACCTTCATCATTGCTCATACTGCGAGTGCACCACATCATGGCCGATCCGCAATCGGTGAATCCGTCCTCCCCAGTGCGACCACAACGCGACCACAGGGGATATCTACACTGCTCACGTATGGTGCAGTCTGATCACAGATCAGACGGTTATGGCCCTGATTCGGGCCCGGACAGCAAACGGCCCGGCCGGATCGCACTGGCCGGGCCGTGGTCGTGTCGAGGGTCAGCGTCGGTGGGCACGCATCCAGTCGAGCACGTGCCGACCGAACCGCAGTTGCTTACCGGAGCCACCGCAGACACGGCAGCTTCTCCAGTAGCGGGCACTTGGGGAGCGTTTCTTGCCGCCGGAGCAGCTCTTGCATGCCTTGTACGGCCAGATGGCCGCGGCGAGCAGGTGGCCGACGCCGAGGATGAGAGCGGTCAGTACGAGCGCGGTAGTGAAGTCGAGATCCATGAACAGTCACCTTCATTGGATGAGATCGCGCATGCTTCGCTCATTTGCGGTATGCGCTGGGGAAGTGAGCGAATGAAGACCGGTGCGGCCGGTGCCGGAACGGGCCCACACAGGGACTTTCAGGCACCGGCCCAGGCGGTCATTCGGCGTGCAGTGCGGCCCGTACGGCTTCCGGGTCGATGGGGTATTGCCGGTCGGTGCTCGGTACGCGGATGCCGTGCTCGCCGAGCGCGTCGACCAGGTCGCGGATCTTCCACCCGCTGTAGAAGCTCCAGCGCGCCGCGAGCGCCTTGACGACTTCTCCGGCCCGAGCCACGTCGGTGCCGGTCACTTCGAGTACGTCGGCCAGCAGTTCGCGACGCTCGGCCGGCGCACCCTCGGTGCGGATGCTGGCCTTCTCGCGCAACTCCATAGCCCGCTTGACCACGGGTGTGACCTGGTCCTGGCCGTCCTCGGCGCGCTTCACGTGGTGCGCCCGGATCAGCCCGGGACGGTTGGCGAACCCGGAAGCCATGGCCGTGCCGATGTCCTCGCCGGGCACCAGCGACGTTGCGGTTACGCCCTGTTTGTGCGCGCCGGTGCCGAGGATGGCGTCGTTGCCCTGGTGATCCCCGATGGCGAAGCACACCCGGTGCGACGTGGTCTTGGCCAGGTCCCGCGGCAGCGAGTCGGCCGAGGGTGCCGGAGTGACGAACACGAGCGTGATCCCGGTCTTGCGCGCCTTGGTCATGACCTTGATGGCCAGCTCTTTCGCCTCTTTGCCGTGCTCGTCGTGCCGGAACAGTTCCTGCACCTCATCGAACACGACCACCCGCGGGCGCATGCGCGGGTCGGCCTCGGCCAGCTTGCGGTTGTTCTTGGTCTCGCCGGCCTCCTCCAGCAGCCGGCCCCGCTCGGTGACCTCGGTACGCAGCTCGCGCAACTTGTCCATCGCCGCACTGATCTGCTCGTCATCGTCGCCCTTGACCAGCTCGCGCAGCCGCGGCCGCATCGGGTCGTAGTCGGCGTTGAACGCGAGCACGTGCACGTCGATGTCGACCAGCGGATCCAGCATCGCGCCCAACACCAGGTTGACCACGATCGACGTCTTACCCGAGCCCATGATCCCGGCAATGCCGTAGTTGGCCGCCATGAGCTTGCCGGTCACCACGTCGCCACGCTGATCGACGGCCACCGGCACACCCCGGAAGTAATCCGCGGCGCCGGACTTCAGCAGCGGCCACGGATCCACCGGCTTGCGCAGGATGCCCTGATCGGCCACCCACAGATCGAGCACCCCGGGCTGGTCGTGCGGCTCGGTCGGCCAGACCTCCACCGGCAGGCGTACGAGGTTGTGGGCGAGCACGTCCTTCTTCTCGGCGAGCATGCCCACCGTCACCCCGGGCGGCAGTTCGAGCTGCGTGCGCCACCCTTTGCCGTCGCGGCCGGTGCCCAGCACCCACCGCGGACTCCACCCGTCCCGAAATGCGCGGTTCAGCGCGGGCAGGCCCAGGTTCTTGAGCGCGCCGAGGATGGCACCCTCATCCGGTACCGCCTCCCGGCCGGTCGGCTCGGCCGCCGGCTCCAGCCACCGAGGCGGATCGGCACGGCCACCGGCCGACCACGCGGCCAGCAACAACGCCGCCGGCCCCGCGACCACGGCCACCCAGAACACGACGGTGGCCACGCTGATGCCGGCCTCGGCCAGCGCGTGCAGCGTGGCCCAGTACCCGTTCCAGTCGGTGCCGCCCTCGGCCACCTCGGCGCCGATGCCGCCGACGACGAGCATGGTCGTACCCGCGGTGAGCCCACCGGTGGCCACCTTGGTCAAGCCCCACACGGTGTGCGGCAGCTCCCGCAGGGTGCGTGCCCGGGCCGCCTTGGCCTGCTGGAGCCGGTCGTGCCACTCGGCCACCGCGGCCACGTCACCGGCTGCCCGGGCCCGCTCGATCTGCTCGCGCAGGTGCGCATGCGAGGCGCCACGAGTGGCGCGCTTGGCCAACGTGCCGGCCCCGGTAGCGACCCGGTAGCCGTGCCGAGCGGTAGCACGGGCCGAGGACGCCGCCACCGGCCCGGCACGGCGAGCGGCACCCGACACGCGCTTGCCGGTACCGGCCAGGGCCCGCGGAACCCGGCCCGCTTCCGCCTTGGTGGTTTCCGCTTCCGGTTCCGGTAGCGCTTCCGGTCGGAGCGGAACGACGTCCGCCTCGATCGGTTCCGGTTCCGGCTGGGGATGCATGATGGACATGTGTTCCTCCTGTGGGGACACGGCCCGGCCGGGAGGATTGGTAGTCGGCCCGGCCGGGCGCTGGGGATTACTTCTCGACGGCCACCAGGTGCGGCCGCTCGGCCTTGACGGCACGGATCTGGGCACGGCCCCAACTATCGGAGCGGCCGAACCGCTCGCCGAGGGCTTTTCCGCTGATCACCTCGCCGGAGCGCAGCAGCTCGCGTGCCTGCTCCCGCGGGTCGTCCGCCTCAACGTCCGGCGCGGTTTCCGGCTGTACTTCCGCTTCCGGTACTTCCGGCACGGCTTCCGATGCGAGCGGTTCCGGTTCCGGTAGCGCTTCCGGCTCGGGCGGTACGGGTGCGGGTTCTGGCATTTTTGGCAATGCCTCGACCGGCTCGCCGGAAGTCTCCGGTCCGGGTTCTGTCGATTCTGTCGATACGCTCGCCGGTTGCTCGGCCAGCGTCAGCGCCACCATGTGCGAGAGCACCCACGCCAGCACCACCGGCCCGGCACCGACCGCCACCGCCGCCGGAGCAGGCAGCAGACCGGACTCCAGCGCGTGCCACGTGTTCAATCCGAGCGCGGTGCCACCGGCCAGGAACAGCGCCACCCACGACCACCGCCGGGTAGCCGCCACGGCCGCGCTGGTGACCTCGTGCAGGGCCAGCAGCGTGCCGAGGTCGAAGGTCAGGGCGAACACCACGGCGAAGCCGTCACCGAGCAACGGCGCAACCGCGGCCACCTGGCCATTGAACGACAACGCCAACGCGCCGATGGTCACCGCGAACAGTCCGATACGCCGGATCATCGGGCCTCACCGCCCCGGCCTTCGTAGGCCTCCGTGAGCTGCACGGCCGCAACGAGGGTGTCCGCATACGACTTCGTGTGTGCCTGCTCGTCGGCCGGGCGCTGGTAGCCGTGCCGCTCCAGCACCCCATACAGCTCGATCAGCAAGCCGAACGTGAACCGCTCATCGCTCATGCCTGCTCACCGCCCGAGGGGTGCTCGGTGCCGTGCACCAGGCGCCACGCGCCGGCCACACACTCCGGGCACGAAGTCCACAGCCATTCGACTTCGCCGAGCCCGCGGCGCACCTCGAGCGGCTCGCCGCACAGCGCGGCGACTTCCGCGCCCTCGGCGTAGTAGTCCGGTCGGTAGGCGTGCCGAGTGCCCTCGTGCGGCTGCCACATCACGGGCGGCTCATGCCTGCCCACAGGGCCGATATCGTTGCTCATAGCCGGTACCTCCAATACCGGTCAGGGCCCGGCCGGTGGTGGAGTCACCGCGTCCGGGCCCGCCTTCATTTACTGGCGGGGTAGTGGTCGCAATGTGGTCGCATACAGCGCGATCTCTGCTGTTTCGAGAAGCGACCAGATGAACAGAAAAGGGGATTTGACCAGCGTCAACGTGACTCGGGAGAACGCGCCGAAACACTGCTGATCTCTCTACGGATCAGAAGGTTTGGGGTTCGAATCCCTACGGGCGCACGTCTGGTCGAGACAGCTTGGAACCCCCGGTGCGCTGGGGGTTTTTTGCTGTCCGGC
>NZ_QPJC01000022.1:0-9770 GCF_003337235.1 Halopolyspora algeriensis | reverse complement strand
CGGATCAGAAGGTTTGGGGTTCGAATCCCTACGGGCGCACGTCTGGTCGAGACAGCTTGGAACCCCCGGTGCGCTGGGGGTTTTTTGCTGTCCGGCGCCGTGCGAGCCGGCGGTGACGGCACGTTCTGCTCGCCCGCTACGCCCGGGCGCAGGGCGGAATCAAGGACGATCAGCTCGTCGGAGAGGCGCCGTGCCTCGGCCGAGAACGCTTCTCGGTCTTCCTGGCACAGGCGGCCGTAGAAGTGCCCGGTCACGATGCGGCGCCCGCGAGGGCTCGCACAGGGTGGCTCGGGGAGCACTGCGGGTGATTCACTGATGTTCGAACACCCGCACGGGGAAGAGGAGGACCGGTGGAGCGACCAAGCTGGGTTTCCGAGGACGTCGACCTCACACGTCCCAATGCCGCCCGCGTCTACGATTACTATCTCGGTGGCTTCCACAACTTCGCCGTCGACCGGGAGATGGGCGAACGCGCCATCGAGATGTGGCCCAGCCTGCCCACACTGATCCGGGCGAACCGCGACTTCCTCGGCCGTGCCGTGCGGTTCCTGGCGCAGTCGGGCATCCGCCAGTTCCTCGACCTGGGCTCCGGCGTGCCCACCGTGGGCAACGTGCACGAGATCGCCCGGCGGACGGCCCCCGATTCCTCGGTCGTCTACGTCGATTCCGATCCCGTTGCGGTGGCCCACAGCAGGCACCTGCTCGCCGACGACGAGCGGGCCACCATCGTGCAAGCGGATCTGCGCGAGCCGGAGCAGCTCCTGGCGAATCCCGAGCTGGACGGATTGCTGGACTGGAACCAGCCGATCGCGCTACTGATGGTGGCCGTCCTGCATTTCGTTCCCGACAGCGACGATCCGGCCGGCCTCGTGGCGCGGTACCGGGACGCGCTCGCGCCGGGAAGTTACCTGGCCCTGTCCCATGCTTCCCAGGACGGGCACGAGCAGGCGGCAGCGGAGCACCAGACGCTGTACTCCCGTACGGAGACGCCGATGACCATGCGTACCCGCACCGAGATCGCGGTACTGCTCGACGGGTTCGAGCTCGTGGAACCGGGACTGGTGCATCCGCCGTTGTGGCGTCCGGACCGGACGGGTGAATCCGCACCGGGACGGGAGGAAATGGCCGGTTATGCCGCTGTGGGGATGATTCCCTGATCCGGGCGGAACTCGGCTTTCCGGGAACAGCGCACGGAAGCGATGGCCCCGGACGGGGCCCCGCTGCCTGCGGGGCCCCGTGGGTGCCGCGGACAGTGATCAGCGGTTGATGATGCCGGCGTTGATGACCTGGTTGTCCGAGACGTCGACGTAGGTCCAATTCCACTTCCAGTCCCAGTCGAACTTCGTGGTGACCTTCTTCTTGTGCGTCTCGGAGTAGGAGCGGTCCCCGCCGTCCTTACCCTTGTGGCCGTGCTCCATGTCCGAGGCGGCGGCGAGGCCCGCTCCTCCGAAAGCCAGGGGCAGGGCCAGGGCACCGACGACAACTGCGCGGGAGAGCGAACGCATGCGTGCGTCTTCCTTTCCTCTTGGGTCTCTTTCCCGGTTCGCATTCTCCGAATGCGTATCCGGAAAAATCCGAACCGGTTGCTTGCCGCTCCATGTTTACCTGCCGGTGTTTCCGGGAAGCCACCCGAGATCCTTCGTTTCACCACATTGTGCGGAAAACCCGAAAAATACTCGACGATCAAAGGCGTGGACATCGATGGCGCCCCGGAAATCCCGGAATGGTTTCATGTTCGGGATCGCTTTTCGGGGAAATGGTTCTCGGAGGTGGCGTCGACAGGCGAGAACGTGTCGACGTGGTGCGCTCTCAGCCGACCCGGACGGCGATGGCCACTCCCTGCCCGACGCCGACGCAGGCGGCGGCGATGCCGAGGCCGCCGCCCCGATGGCGCAGGTGCCTGCACAGGTCCACCACGGTCCGGGGCATCGAGGCCCCGAGCGGGTGGCCGTAAGCGATCGCGCCCCCGTGCACGTTCACCCGCTCCCGGTCCACGTCCTGCAGGTGGTGCATGATCGACAGCACCACCGCGGCGAACGTCTCGTTGATCTCCCACAGGTGCACGTCCCCGGTGGTCGCGCCGAGCCGGTCCAGCAACCGGCGGATGGCGGAAACAGGGGCGAGGGTGAACCGGTGTGGTTCCGCCGCGACCACCGCGCTGCCCACCAGCTCCCCGAGCGGTTCCACCCCGAGATGCTCGGCGCACCGCTCGGTTCCGACCAGGGCGGCGAGCGCTCCGTCGCCCGGCTGCGACGAGTTCCCCGCCGTCACCGGCCCTTCCGAGGAGAACGCCGGAGAGAGCTTGGCGAGCTTGGCCTCACTCGTGTCGGCCCGCACCGACTCGTCGCGCCGCAGCACACCACCACCGGGCGTCGTGACGGGGAAGGCGAAACCGTCGTGCACTCCCGCGTCCCAAGCTGCGGCCGCGCGCCGGTGCGAGCGCAGCGCGTAGGCGTCCATCCGGGCGCGTGTGATGCCCAACTCCACTGCGACCTGCTCGGCCGCGCGTCCCAGCGGTACGGTCCACTCCGAGGGCATTTTCGGGTTCACCAGGCGCCAGCCGAATGCTGTGGACACGACTTCGAGCCGGTCGGGCAGCGCCTGTTCGGCCCTGGGAATCACGAACGGTGCCCGGCTCGTGCCCTCCACGCCCCCGGCCACGAGCAGTTCCGCGTCGCCGGCCCGTACGGCCCGGGCGGCCTGTACCAGCGACTCGCCGCCGGAGGCGCCCAGGCGGTTCACGGTGACGCCGGGGACGGTGGCGGGGAGCCCGGCCAGCAGTGCGGCCATCCTGGCGACATTGCGGTTCTCCTCGCCCGCTCCGTTGGTGTTGCCGTAGAGGATGTCGTCGATGTTTTCCGGGTCGAGCCTGTCGCTGCCGGAGGAGCCGTGGCGGCGCAGGAGCTCGGCCAGGGGCAGGGCGGCGAGGTCGTCCACGCGCACACCGGACAGGCCGCCGCGATAGTGCCCGAAGGGCGTCCGGGCGGCGTCGAGCAGCAGGGCGCGGGCCATGGCCCCATCGTGACCCAAGCGGCGCCGTCGGGATAGAGCTGTGGGCGGTCGGACGGGCGCGCGGCCTCGGAACGAGGCTCGGGGACCCTGCCCGAGTCTCATTCCATCGGGGAGACCTCGGCGATGGCGGTATCGTCCTCCAGCGCGATGATGCGACCGCCTCGCTCGCCGATCTCCCGGAGACGCCGCAGTGCGTTCGGAGCGTCCAGAGGGATCGTGGTGCGTTCCCGCTCGATGCTCCCCAGTTCCTCCAGCCTCCGCCGGGCCTGGTGACCGGTATCCACAGTGGCCTTCAGGGAGCCGGTGGACGCCAGGGCCCCCCGGGCCGCCCCCAAGCGTCCGAGCGTGTCGTCCAGCGCGTCGAGAAGGGCGGCACGGTTGCCCTCGGTCATGGCCCGGATGAGCTCGGGAGAACCGGCACTGACCCGGGTCCCGTCCCGGAAGGATCCCGCTGCCAGTGACATCGCCAACTCGCCGCCATCGGATCCGACGGCGGCGAGCACGGCGGCGAGCACGTGGGGCAGGTGCGAGATGCGGGCGACGGCGTTGTCGTGCTCGGCCGCCGAAGCCGGGACCACCCGCGCCCCGCAGTCGAGTGCGAGTGCGGCGGCTTCGCGCCATGCGTCGCCGCGGGTGCCCTCCTCGATGGTGACCGCCCACGCGGCGCCCGAGAACAGTTCGGGATATCCCGCGGACCAACCCGAGGACGACGTTCCGGCCATGGGGTGCCCGCCGGCGTAGCGGGCTCCGGGCAGCAGCTGCCCGACCTCGATGCTCACCGGGTCCTTCACGCTGACGACGTCGGTCAACCACGCCTCCGGCGCGTGCCAGGCCACCTTCCGCAGGACCTCGCGGACAGAGGTCAGAGGTGTGGCGACCACGACCAGCGCATCCTCCGCAGCCGCCCGGCGCAAGGCATCCTCCACCGTGCCCTCGACGGAATAGCCGTCGTCGCGTGCCGCTGCGGCGTCGACCTCCGAGGCCGTGGCGGCCCATCCTTCGCGGCCCGCCGCCGTCGCGGCGCGCAGTACCGACCCACCGATCAGTCCCAGTCCGATCACGCACACGGCTCGCATGGGGCCATCCTGCCCGAGACCTCGCCGCATCACCGGCGGGCGGGTCTTCCCGGCGCGGTGGGACACTCGTCGGGCGGCCCTTCGGGCCGAAAACCAACTCGGAAGGGGACGAGAGCACGCTGGTGCTTTCGGGTGGCGTTCATGCGTTTTACGGTGTTCCCATGACGGTCCAGGAGCCAGTCGCGGGCTTCGCCGTTGCCGTAGTGCGTGAAGACGGCCGGTGGCGGTGCAGCGCGATGGACAGCTCGGTATTGGCGAGTCTCGACACCGCCATCACGGAACTGCGCGGGCTTCGGTCCACCGGTGCCGTGTTCGGCATGTTCAATGTGGACGACGAGTTCTTCGTCCTGGTCCGTCCCGTTCCCGGTGGCGTGGACCTGCTGCTGTCCGACGCGGCGGCGGCCCTGGACTACGACATCGCCGCCGACGTACTCGATCTCCTGCGCACCGACCCTCCGGACGAGGAGGACGACGAGGTGTGGCCGGAGGGAAATCTGGCCCTCCTGGCCGACATCGGCCTGCCGGAGGGGGAAATGCTGGTGATCGTCGAAGAGGTCGACCTCTACCCGGACGAGCAGCTGGAGATGATCGCACAGCGCTGCGGTTTCGGTGAGCAGTTCAGCGGGTTCATGGAGCGGCTCGACCAGTGAGTCCCGGCGAGGATCGCGCGCTGGTGCGTGCGGCGCTGGAGGTCGCACCCGAGGCTCTGTCCACCGGGGATGTTCCGGTCGGTGCGGTGGTGGTGGGTCCGGACGGCACCGTGCTGGCCCGCGCGCGCAACGAGCGGGAGGCGCGGGGGGACCCGACGGCACATGCCGAGATGCTGGCGTTGAGGTCGGCGGCTGCCGTCCACGGTGACGGCTGGCGGCTCGAGGGCTGCACACTCGCGGTCACCGTGGAGCCGTGCACGATGTGCGCCGGGGCGCTCGTCCTGGCCAGGGTGGCCAGGGTGGTGTTCGGGGTGTGGGAGCCCCGGACGGGGGCGATCGGCTCGCTGTGGGATGTGGTGCGCGATCGGCGGTCCCGGCACCGTCCGGAAGTTGTCGGCGGTGTGCTCGCAGAGGAGTGCGCGGCCCTGCTGGAGGACTTCTTCGCCCATCACCGAGATGTGATATAGCTCACTCGTAAGTTCGCTCGGGGGAGGAGGTGGGTAGTCATCGGGTGCACGGACCCACGCGAACGGAGAGAGCGATGAGCACGTTCGACAAGGTCAAGCAGCAGGCTCAGCAGTGGACCGGCAAGGCCAAGGAGGCCGCGGGCCGGGTCGGCGGCAACGAGGACATGCGCAACGCGGGCAAGCGCGACCGTCTCGAGGGCGAGACCAAGGAAACCGGTCAGCAGGCCAAGGACAAGGCGGCCGGAGCCGTGGAGAACGCCAAGGAGCGGTTCCGCGGCCGCGGAGGCAGCCGCTGAGAGACCGGCGATCCCGCCCTCGCGGCGGAAGACCGCGTACGCACACCGTTCTCGTTCCGAACCGGCAGGGAGGGCCGCCCCACTGCGGGGCGGCCCTCCCTGCGTGTGTGGAGCGGCCCGGCCCCCTCGTCGAAAGCGGCTTCCCGTCCGTTACGCTGGTTGGCGGTAGCGTGTCCGAGCGGCCTAAGGAGCGCGACTCGAAATCGCGTGGGGTTAACAGCCCCCGTGGGTTCGAATCCCACCGCTACCGCAGGCAAAGGCCGGACGTCGGGATCCCGGCGTCCGGCCTTGTCGTATCCGGACACGGTCCGGCGGATCTTCCCGGCTCCGGACGAGCGCTTCGACGCCTCGATCTCAGCCGGGCTGCAGGGGCAGGTCCCGCGGTTGGTGCTGGACACTGATCCAGTGATCGGTGGTGAACTCCTCGATGGCCCACTCGCCACCGAAGCGCCCGATGCCGGAAGCCTTCTCACCCCCGAACGCGGTGTTCGGTTCGTCGTTGACCGTGGTGTCGTTGACGTGCGTCATTCCCGCCTGCACGTGCTGCGCGAAACGCACACCCCGCTCGACGTCGGCGGTGTGGACCGCGCTGGCCAGGCCGTACTCGGTGTCGTTGGCCAACTGCAACGCCTCCTGCTCGCCCTTGGCCCGGATGACCGTCGAGACGGGCCCGAACACCTCCTCGGCGGCGGTTGCCACCTCGTTGGTGCCCAGCAGGAGGTGGGGTGGCAGGACACGCCCGGCAGGTCCGACGGGATCACCGGAGACGACCAACCGGGCACCGTCGGAGACCGCGCGGGAGATCTTGTCCTGGATCGAGTCGCGCTGGCTGTCGTTGATGATCGGGCCGATCTGGGTGGCCGAATCATCGGGATCGCCGAACCGCAAGGCCCGGACACGAGCAGTGAACCGCTCGACGAAGTCGTCGTGGATCGAGTCGTCGACGATCACCCGGTTCGTCGCCATGCAAATCTGCCCCTGGTGGTAGTACGAACCGAACACCGCGGCATCCACCGCGCGTTCGATGTCGGCGTCGTCGAGCACCACCAGGGGGCCGTTGCCACCGAGCTCCAGGGCGCATCTCTTCAGCGCGGCCTGCTGGGCGATCCCCTCACCCACCGGAGTCGACCCCGTGAAGGAGATCACCTGCGGAGCGTCGTGCGTCACCAGAGCCTGGCCGACTTCACTGCCCTTGCCGATCACCACGTTGAGCAGTCCGGGTGGAAGCCCCGCTTCCTCGTAGACCCGCGCCAGCAGCAGCCCCCCGGTCACCGGGGTGTCTCCCGCCGGTTTGAGCACGACCGCGTTGCCGAGTGCGAGCGCCGGAGCCACCGAGCGGTGGGACAGCTGGAAGGGGAAGTTCCACGGACTGATCACTCCGACGACCCCGACCGGCTGGCGATAGACCCGGTTCTCCTTGCCCGGCACGGTTCCGGGCAGGATGCTTCCGGCCACTCTGGAGGGGTAGGAGGCGACCTCGGCCATCCCGGCCCGTACCAGTCCCCACTCGAACTCGGCCCGCTCGCGTACGCCGCCGGTCTCGCGCACGAGCCAGTCGACGATCTCCTGCCTGCGCGCGTCCATGACCGAGATCGCTCGGCGGAACATCTCGCTGCGTTCACCGGGCAGAGTCGCCGCCCAGGAACTCTGTGCCTGCTTGGCCGCCTGGTAGGCACGGTCGACATCGCTTGCGTCGGCGAGCGGGATCTCCGTCAGGGTCTCGTCGGTGTAGGGGTTGACGTCGGTGCTCACCGATCCGGAACTCCCCGAGCGCCATTCACCGCCCAGCGGCATCCGGTTGAATCCCGTGTAGGCCGCCGGCCGCTGATCACCAGTGGACATCTGCTGCTCCTTCGGTCGCCGATGCGTGCACCCGTGGAGTACCCGTGAACGGGTGTGCACGCACCTCGATCGGAGTGCGCCGTCAGGTGATGTCGGCGAAACGTTCCACGTCACGGGACCGGCCGGAGACGATGAGGATGTCACCTCGGTGGAGCACGGTTTCCGCCGTGGCGTAGGTGAATCCCTGGCCGGGACGTTTGATTCCGACCACGGTGACTCCGTACTTGCTCCGGATGTTGCTGTCACCCAGCGGGCGTTCCGCGGCCGCGGCGGGTGCGAGGGTCTTCACGATGGCGTAGTCGTCCTCGAACTCGATGTAGTCGAGCATGCGACCGGTCACGAGGTGGGCCACCCGTTCGCCCATGTCGTGCTCGGGCAGCACGACGTGATGCGCGCCCACGCGCTCCAGGATGCTCCCGTGCCTGCGACTGACCGCCTTGGCCCAGATGGAGGGGATCTCGAAGTCGGCCAGCACGGAGGTCGTCAGAATGCTGGCTTCGAGGTCGTCACCGATCGCGACCACGGCGCGGTGGAAGTCGGGCACGTCGAGCTGGCGCAGCACCTCCGGATCGGTGCTGTCGGCGACGGCGGCATGGGTGACTTCCTCGGAGAATTGCTGCACCAGGTGTGACCTGGTGTCCAGAGCCAGCACCTCGGAGCCGTGCTCGACGAGTTCCAGCGCCACCGAGCTGCCGAACCTGCCGAGCCCGATCACCACGACGCGGGAAGGGCGCGCGCTCTGGTTGTCTCTAGCCAACGATGGGTCGTTCCTCCGGTAGTTCGTAGCGGCGGCCGCGTTCACGCAGAGCCAGCGCGGAAGCCAGGGTGATGGGGCCCAGTCTGCCGGTGAACATGAGCACCACCAGCACGAGTCGGGCCGCATCCGGGAGCTCGGCGGTGATGCCGGTGGACAGGCCGACCGTGCCGAACGCCGAGATCGACTCGAACAGCACCGCGTCGAGCCCGAACGGGCTGAGAAGCAGCAGAGTCAGGGTCGCGGCGATGACCATGCCGACACCGAGCAGCGCCACCGTCAGAGCCTGACGTGGCACCCCGTCCGGAAGCTTACGACCCATGACGTGCACGCTCGACACGCCACGGACCTCAGCCGCGATGACGAACGCCAGCAGCGCGAAAGTGGTCACCTTGATCCCTCCTGCGGTACCGGCGCTGCCACCGCCGATGAACATCAGGATGTCGGTGACCAGCAGCGTCGCCGAGTGCATCTCGCCGACCTCGACGGTGTTGAACCCCGCCGTCCTGGGGGAGATGCCGTGGAAGAGTCCGGTGAGCAGTTTTCCGCCCGTGCCGAGAGGGCCGAGGGTGTCGGGGTTGGTCCACTCGAACGCGGTCACCGTGATCGTGCCGAGCAGGACCAGGGCGCCGTACGTGAGCAGGGTGATCCGCGCGTGCAGTGGCCATCGGCGCTGCTCGCCCCCCAGCCGCCGTCCGATGGCGAACAGCACGGGAAAACCGAGCCCGCCGATCACCACGGCCACCAGTACGGGCACGCACACCCACGGGTCGGTGGCATAGCGCGTCAGGCTGTCGGGGTACAGCGCGAATCCGGCATTGTTGAACGCCGAAACGGCGTGGAAGGCGCCGAAGTAGCTCGCCTGTCCCAGGGGCAGGCCGTATCCGATGACGAACCGTGCGGTCAGAGCCCCCGCGGTCAGTGCCTCCACGGTCAGGCCGACCGCGATGACGCCCGCGATCACCGAGCGAACGTCACCGAGATCGAGACTCTTGGTCTCCGTTTGTGCGGTGCGTCGCATCCGCAGCCCCAGCCGCTTGGTGACCAGCAGCCCCAGCAGGGAGGCCAGGGTCATGATGCCGATCCCGCCGATCTGGATCAGGCCGAGCACGACCAGTTCCCCGAACAGGGACCAGTGCATGGCGGTGTCGACGACGACGAGGCCGGTCACACATACCGCCGAGGTCGCGGTGAACAGGGCCGTCACCCAGTTCGTGGATGTGCCGTCGGCACTGGCGGTGGGCAGCATCAGCAGTGCTGTTCCGACCAGGATGGCGAAACCGAAGCCGGTGACGACCATGCGCGCGGGCCGCCTGCTGCTCGGCAGCAGGCGGCGCAGCGCGCGGTGGGTGGGACGGAGCACGGATCGTTCCGCCCTCGGATCCGTGCGGGAGATCACGCCGGCTTCCCGGCGGTGCGGTCCGGGACGAGCAGAGGAACCATCGAAACCGACACACTAGCGCACTCCGGGACCTCCCGTGCGCGCCCGGGAGCAGAGTATCCGCGGAAAGCACGACCGAGGACGGAATCGGGACGAGACGCGACAAAGCCCCGGGCGCATGTCGCGCTCCGGGGCTCTGACCTGCGGAGGATACGGGATTCGAACCCGTGAAGGGGGATGCCCTTACACGATTTCCAATTCCGGTTCCGGGGGTTCGCAGTGGTGCTTAGCG
>NZ_QPJC01000021.1 GCF_003337235.1 Halopolyspora algeriensis | reverse complement strand
TCCGGCAACCGCTCCCGCGACGACGACGTCACCTGACCAGGCCTGGGCATGAACACACACTACCAGCCACACCCAACCTAAATCAGCGGTATTGCATCTAGGTGATTGCCGGGCGATAGGTGCAGATGTGCACCCCGGTCGAGGCTGTCCTGGTGTCGACGAGCGTCAGGGGGCGAGCGACCCCGTCATCCGGGAAGAGCTTCTTGCCTCCGCCGAGGACGATCGGCTCGAGCATCAGGCGGTACTCGTCGACGAGATCGTGGGCGATGAGCCGGCGGGCAAAGCTCACGCTTCCCATCACCTGCACATCGCCGCCCTCGGTCTCCCGGAGCTTGCGCACTGCACCGATCGCGTCTTCGGACGGCAACAGAGTGGAGTTGTTCCACTCGAGGTCGGAAGCGGTGAGGGTGCGCGAGGCCACGTACTTGAGGATCGCGTTCATCCGGTCGGCGAACGGGTCGCCGGCACGGCCGGGCCACGCCTGGGCCATCACCTGCCAGGTGCGCCTGCCGAACAGCAACGCGTCGGTGGTGCTCATGGCCTCGTCGATGGCCGAGCCCATGGTCTCCGGATCGAAGTACGGCATCGACCAGCCACCGTGTGCGAAGCCGCCGTCGGTGTCCTCGTCCAGGCCCTCCCGGAGCCTGCACAACACCGTCGAGGCTCATGAAATCGCTGAGTACGACGCGCATGGTGATCATCCAATCGCTTGGACTCGAGAGCGTGGAAACAGCTTAGCCGTACCGCTTCTGATCCTGCGGATACGATCCGTCACCTCACTCGTGAGTCCGGTACGGGAGTTCCCTGGTGGTGCAGCAACAGCCATGCGTCTCCCTCGCGGACCCATACCGAGGTCCGCAACGACGCCTCGTTGCGGCGTCGTGCCGTGTAGGTCAGCAGGATCGCGTCCGGACCGAGCCGTACCGGCCGAAAGTCCTCCGCATCGATGTACTCCGCGGTGGTACTCGTGGCCTGCACGATCGACTGTCGATCCCACACCGTGCCGGAAGCTCCGAACTCGCCGAAGTCACTGTGCAGGTGCGCTCGAACCGCCGCGTCGTCACAGCGAGTCTCCGGTTCGAGCAGCCTGCGTTCATTCGCGACGACTGTTTCGAGATCCTGATCCATGACGAGAGCCTATTGCCGCCTCGTGGGGAGCTCCCGTCCATGAGAAGAACCCACCGGACGCGGACACCGCGAGAGTCAACGCTGCTCCGCGACGAGGCGCGACGTGTAGCCGGCCTCGACCAGTCGCGCGTAAGCGGTCTGCACCACGTCCGGGACGTGCTGCTCGATGGCGAAGCCCGCTTGCGCGTATGCGGTGATCCGCTGCGTGTCGCCGACGAGCATGTTGACGACATGGTCGACGTCACCACTGCCTGCGAGGTAATCGTCGAGGGTCATGCGCTGGGACGAGCACAGGATGTCGATCCCCGGCCAGAGCTTTTTGGCGGTCGCGAAGGCTCGCCGCTGCTGATAAGGCCGCGAGGCGAGCAGGGCCGAACCGACGTCGATTCCCCGGTCTTCGAGCAGCTTGCGGGTAAGGGCGATGTTGTCCCCTGTGTTCCTGGCCTCGGTCTCGATCAGGATCGCGGCATCGGGAACACCGCGTTCCATCGCGATCTCGCGGTAGTGGACAGCTTCCCCACGCGGGAAACGATCCACCGTGGCCGGAGCGTTGGCGCCGGTGAAGACGATGAGCGGGAACAGCCCTTGCGCGTACAGGTCGGCCGTGTGGATGGCTACGCCGGAGTCATGGCCGCCGAGGCCCACCGCGACATCGACCGGACGGAGCTCGTCGTCCAGGCGGTGGTAGTCCCACAGGGTCTGCACGTCGCCGCGCAATTCGTCAGGCAGGAACTCGGTGGCCACAGCTGCTGTCCTTCCGGCCGGATCAATTCGTCGATCTTGGAGGTGTGGGACCGGGAGAGGCGCGATGCGGAGTGCCCGCCACGGGCACACTCCACCACGTCGTCATCGGCCGTACAGGTCACACGATGCAGGAGTCCCTTCGGCGCGTTCCGGCTTGCCGTAGCTCGTGAGCGTATGTGCCGGGCAGAGCCTCCGCAGGAGGGCGCCTGAGACGAGGACCGAGACGAAGCAAGAAGCGGGGCCCGATGACGTGATCGTCACCGGGCCCCGCTTTGCCTGCTCAGCGCTGCGGAAGCGGCGGGATTCGAACCCGCGGACCCTCTCGGGTCGCTCGCTTTCAAGGCGAGTGCATTCGGCCGCTCTGCCACGCTTCCAGTCCCGGACCCTAGCCAATCGGTCCACCAGCGGCCACACCAGGGGCTGGAGTCAGTCCTCCTCGCTGCGCAGATGTCCGGTGATTCGCCGGAAGACATCGGCGAGCATCCCCCGCTCCTCCGGAGCGAGAAGGTCCACCATGTGCTCGCGGACACCGGCGACATGCGTGGGCGCCGCCCGCTCGAGCAGGTGCTCGCCCTCCTCGGTGAGCAGGGCGAACACGCCCCGAGCATCCTCCGAGCACTCGCTGCGCTGCACCAGCCCCTTGGCCTCCAGGCGGCGGATCTGGTGCGAGATACGGCTCTTGGAGTGCGCGACATCCTCGGCCAACCGGCTCATCCGCAGCTGCCTGTCGGGGTGTTCGGACAACCGCACGAGGATCTCGTAGTCGGCCAGGGAGATCCCGTGTTCCGCCTGCAGCTCGTGACTGAGCCGGTGCTCCAGCAACGCGCTGCCGACGATGTAGGTTCGCCACGCCGCCATCTCCTGCCGGGACAGCCACCGGGTTTCGTCACCTCCGGTCATGGACACTCATTCAGGTTAGCTACCGTGCCGTGATACGTCCCACCGCGACGATCTCACCCGCGCGGGGGGCCACGAACGGTCTTTTCGACTCGATTCGCCGGACACTGATCCGGTGCCCCTGGGCGGTGAGCTCGATGGCCGGCGAGTCGTAGGATCATGTGTCCGCTGCCGTCGAAGAGCGGAGAAAGCTCGACGCGCACCGGCGGGCCGATCAATCCGCGGACACCGCGCTCGCCACCTGTGAGAGCACCTCCTCGGCATGCTCTTTGCGGCAGATAAGCAGGTCCGGCAGGTAAGGATCGAGGTTGTTATAGACGAGCGGTGATCCGTCGAGTCGGGAGACGTGAAGTCCAGCCGCAATCGCGACCGCGGCAGGTGCACAGCTGTCCCACTCGAACTGGCCGCCCGTATGCAGGTAAATATCGGCCTCGTTGCGGACGACGGCCATGGCCTTGGCGCCGGCGGATCCCATGGGCACCAATTCAGCCCCGAGCGCAGCCGCGACGGCCACCGCCTCGGCAGCGGGACGGGTCCGGCTGACCACCATACGCAGCCTGCCGGGCGCCTGCACGATGCCGGGTACGTTGTCACTGCTCAGCGTCAAGCCCAGGCCCGGCAGCGCCACCGCTCCGAGCTTCGGAACACCACCGACGGCGAGCGCGATGTGGACGGCCCAGTCCGTACGCGTCTCACCGAATTCGCGAGTGCCGTCCAGCGGATCGACGATCCACACCCGGCTCGCGGAACTGCGAGTCCCGTCGTCCCTTTCCTCTTCGCACAGGACCGCGTCCCTACCGCGATGCTCTCCCAGTGCGGCCATGATGAACGCACTCGACATCTGGTCGCCAACCCGGCCCAGAGTCTTACCCTCGAACAGGCCCGAACGTTGCACACGGACGAGGAGCTCACCCGCGGCGTTCGCGATCCGGTAGGCCAACTGGGTGTCGGTCTCCGTCATCATCGATCCTGAAGGATCAGATCGACGATCGTCGCCGCCGCGTCTTCTGGCGTCGTCGCAATGGTGTCGATGCGCAGGTCCGGGTTGGCAGGCGGCTCGTATGGCGAGTCGACCCCGGTGAAGTTGGGCAACTTCCCGGCTCGCGCCTTGGCGTAGAGACCTTTGACGTCACGGCGCTCCGCCTCGGCCAGCGTCGTGTCGACGTGGATCTCCACGAACTCGCCCGGCTCCATCATATCGCGCAGCATGATCCGTTCGGCTTCGAAGGGGGAGATGAACGCGGCGATGGCGATCAGGCCCGCATCGGTCAACAGTTTCGCCACCTCACCCACGCGGCGGATGTTCTCCACCCGGTCCGCGTCGGTGAAACCGAGGTCCTTGTTCAACCCGTGCCGGATGTTGTCACCGTCCAGAAGGAAGCAGTGCTTACCCAGCGCGTGCAGCCGCTTCTCGACCAGGTTGGCGATGGTCGACTTGCCCGAACCCGACAGCCCGGTGAACCAAACGACCTTGGGCCGCTGGTTCTTCTGCTGGGCGTGCGCGTCACGACTCACCTCGATCGCCTGCCAGTGCACGTTCTCGGCTCGACGCAGGGCGAAGTGCAGCATGCCGGCCGCAACGGTCGTGTTGGTCAGCTTGTCCATCAGGACAAACCCGCCGAGCGCCGGGTCCTTCCGGTAGGGCTCGAAGACGATGGATCGGTCGGTGGACAAATTCGCGACACCGATCGCATTGAGGCTCAACGTCTTCGCCGGCTGCTGTTCCATCGTGTTGACGTCAACCTGGTACTTCGGGCTCTGAATGGTCGCCGTCACCGTCTGCGTACCGATCTTGAGCCAGTAGGGTCGCCCCGGGAGCATCGGCTCCTCAGCCATCCAGACGAGCATGACCTCGAAGCCATCGGAAACGGCCGGCGAATCGTCGGCGGCCGCGATCACGTCACCCCGGGAACAGTCCTCCTCCTCGGTGAGAGTGATCGTCACCGACTGACCGGCCAGGCCTCGATCGAGATCACCATCGAACGTCACAATGCGCGCGACCGTGCTGGTCCGCCCGGATGGCAGGATCCGCACCGGATCACCCACCCCGACCGAGCCACTGGCGATCAACCCGGCGAACCCACGGAAATCGTGACTTGGGCGGTTCACCCACTGCACCGGCATCCGGAACGCCGCGCCATGGTCGAACGCGTCGCCGACCTGCACGCTCTCCAGCACCGGGATCAACGCAAGCCCCTCGTACCATGGCGTGTTATCGCTGCGCGCCGCCACGTTGTCGCCGGCGAGAGCCGAAATGGGAATGGCCGTGACGTCGGTGAGGTCGATGCTCTCGGCGAATTCGGTGTATTCGGCGACGATGGCGTCGAAAATGGCCCGGTTGTACCCAACGAGGTCCATCTTGTTCACCGCCAACACGATGTGCCGCACCCCCATCAACTGCGCGAGGTAGCTGTGCCGGCGGGTCTGAGTCAGCACCCCCTTCCGAGCGTCGACCAGGATGACGGCGACGTCAGCGGTGGAGGCACCGGTGACCATGTTACGCGTGTACTGCTCGTGGCCCGGGGTGTCGGCAACGATGAATTTACGCTTCTCGGTGGCGAAGAATCGGTAGGCGACATCGATGGTGATCCCCTGTTCGCGCTCAGCCACCAGTCCGTCGACGAGCAGCGCGAGGTCACTGTCTTGCCCCTGTGTGCCGACGCGTTTGCTGTCCGCCTCCAACTCGGCCAGCTGATCCTCGAAGATCAGCTTGCTGTCGTACAGCAGCCGCCCGATCAGGGTCGACTTACCGTCATCCACGGAACCACAGGTGATGAAGCGCAGGAGGCTCTTGTGCTGATGCTGCTCGAGGTAGGCGTCGATGTCCTCAGCAATCAGCCGATCCGCCTCGTAAACGCTGTTCCGGACGTCCTCCGTCATCAGAAGTAGCCCTCCTGCTTCTTCTTCTCCATGCTTCCGGCTCCGGCGTCGTGGTCGATGACGCGCCCCTGTCGCTCCGAAGTCGTTGTCAGCAACATCTCCTGGATAACCTCGGAAAGCGTTGCGGCCTCACTTTCGATCGCACCGGTGAGTGGGTAACAGCCCAGCGTGCGAAAACGGATCGACCTCGTCACCGGCTCTTCCTCGGGAAGAAAACGGAACCGCTCGTCGTCCACCATCAGAAGTTGCCCGTCGCGCTCGACCGTCGGCCGTGGCGCCGCGAAGTACAGCGGGACAATGTCGATGCCTTCGAGTTGGATGTACTGCCAGAGATCGAGTTCCGTCCAGTTCGAAATCGGAAAGACGCGGATGCTCTCTCCCTTGGCCTTGTTCGCGTTGTAGAGATTCCACAGCTCCGGCCGCTGATTCTTGGGGTCCCACCGGTGCGTCGCCGTCCGGAACGAGAATATTCGTTCCTTGGCCCGTGATTTCTCCTCGTCGCGGCGCGCTCCTCCGAATGCCGCGTCGAACTGGTACTTGTCCATCGCCTGCTTGAGGCCTTCGGTCTTCCACATGTCCGTGTGCAGGGAACCGTGGTCGAACGGGTTGATACCACGCGCCTTCGCCTCGGGATTGTGGTGCACCAAGAGCTCCATGCCGGCCTGCGCGGCGGCCCGGTCACGCAGCTCGTACATGTCCTGGAACTTCCACGTGGTGTCTACATGCAACAGCGGAAATGGCGGCGGTGACGGATGGAAGGCCTTCCGCGCGAGGTGCAGCAGGACCGAACTGTCCTTGCCGACCGAGTACAGCATCACCGGGTTCTCGCACTCGGCGACCACTTCCCGCATGATGTGAATGGACTCCGCCTCCAGCCGCTGGAGGTGCGTGAGCGTCGACGACGGATGCTCGATCGTACCGTCCTCGCCCATTGGAGCTCCCTTCCTGTTCACTTCTCTTGTTCTGTCCTGACAGGTTGGTAATGCGGCTGGCGGGCGAACCGCCGATGCTGGTGTGGTGCCGGTGATGGTTGTACCAGTGCAGGAAACCGGGCAGTGCGGCGCGTCGGGCGGTTTCGCTGGTGCAGGCCTCAGCGTAAGCCCGCTCGTCGAGCAGGATGCGGTCGAAGCGCTCGACGTGGCACCCGTTCACAACCTCCGTGGCCAGTACAGCGGCGGAACCGGACAGGTCTCCGAACGCACCGGCGGTGCCGGTGTCATGCACACCGACTCATCGGAGCCCTTGATGTGATCTTCCGTCTTCCGCGAGAAGGAATGATCGACCAAGGGATTCACTTATGCTCTACCGAGGTCATCTCAACCACACCCGGCTCGACAACGAGCTGGGCGGTGGGCTCGACATGACATCGAGCGCGAAGGAGGAACCACATGACCCCTGCGGTCGAGGTGCTCGATCTGGTCAAGCGGTATCCGAAAAGCTCGAGCAATGCCGTCGACAACCTGAGCTTCGAGGTCCACCCGGGTGAGGTGTTCGGCCTGCTCGGTCCGAACGGGGCGGGTAAGACCACCACGGTCGGGATCCTGACCACCCGGGTGACACTGACCGCGGGCACGGCCAGGATCGGTGGCGTCAGTGTCGGGTCGGACCCGGTTGCCGCCCGCCGGAAAGTGGCCGTGGTGCCACAACAGGTCAACCTGGACCGGTCGTTGAACGCGCGGCAGAACCTGATCTTCCACGCCGCTTACCACGGAGTGCCCCGCACCGAGCGGCGTCGGCTCGCCGACGAGCTGCTCGACCGCATGGGGCTGACGGACAAGGCCAAAGCCCGCATCGACGACCTCTCCGGCGGCCAAGCGCAACGGCTCATGATCGCCCGAGCCCTGATCCACCGCCCCGAGGTGCTGTTCCTCGACGAACCCTCCACCGGTCTGGACCCGCAGGCCCGGCTGTTCGTGCACGATCGGGTCAGCGGTCTGCGCTCGGAAGGAGTGACCGTCGTGCTGACCACGCACGACATGGACGAAGCCGAGAAGCTCTCCGACCGTGTCGGCATCGTCGACCACGGCAGGATGCTCACCCTCGACACCCCGGAAAAGCTGATCAAATCGCTGCCGGGCAGCGGCACCATCGACGCCACGGTCCACCCGAACGGCTTCACCCCCGACGGCCTCACCGACGTTCTGGCCGCCGTGCAGGGCGTCGAACAGGTGGAACCGGTCGGCACCGTGCCGTCGCAGACCGGGGAGGACCCCGGGCTGCGCATGCGGCTCTACGTCGCGGACGAACCGGCCGCGCTGCTCGGTCCGGTCGCCGCGGCCCTGCACGAACGACAGGTGACGGTCAACGATCTGTCGCTGGGATCGGCGACGCTGGAAGACGTCTTCATCGACCTGACGGGGAGGGAGCTGCGTTGAGCAGGACCGCGACGAACGGGTCCGCGGCGAGCGGGAGTGCGGTACGCGGAACCACGGCGAGCTCGGTACGCGCGTTCGTTGCCGTACTCGGTCGCGACGTGTTCGTGACCGGCCGCGAACTGCCGAGCTTTCTGGCTCAGGTCCTCGTGCAGCCGGTGGCGCTGCTGTTCATTTTCGGCAAGGTGCTCGGCCAGCTCGGCTACACCCAGCCCGGCTATGCCCAGATCCTGTTCCCCGGCATGATCGCGCTCAACGCGTTCCTGGTCGCGCTGCAGAACACGTCCTTCCCGCTGGTGCTGGACTTCTCCTACTCCCGCGAGATCGAGGACCGGCTGCTCGCGCCGCTGCCGATCAGCTGGGTCGCGGTCGAGAAGATGCTGTTCGGGGCGCTGCGTGGGCTGGTCGCCGCACTGCTGATGTTTCCGATCGGTCTGGTGATGCTCGGGGAGATCCACTGGAACCTGTCCGGGCTGCCGTTCGCGGCCCTGTGCATGGTGCTGGGCTCCCTGGCGGGAGGCACGGTCGGTCTCACGGTGGGTGCTGCCGTACCTCCGCGGCGGATCAACATCATGTTCGCGGTGATCCTGGCTCCGCTGATCTTCACCGGTGCGAGTCAGTTCCCGTGGGCGCAGCTCGACGGGCTGCGCTGGTTTCAAATCCTGTGCGCGTTCAACCCGCTGACCTACGTCAGCGAGGGGATGCGCGGGGCGCTCCTGCCGTGGGTGCCGCACATGGCGCCGTGGGTGTGCGTGCTCGCCCTCATCGGCGCGTGCGGTCTCTTCGGTGCCCTGGGCATCCGCTTCTTCCTGCGCCGGGCACTGGACTGAGCCGGACCTCGGTGCTCTATCCGGTACCGCCGCCCACGAGCATGTGCCTGCACTGCTCGAAACCCTCCACCTCGGGTTTCCAGCGAGGTCGGTGCGCGTCGAAGCGCTCGCGGGTCAGCAGCAGTCGAGTGATGTCGGCAGCCTGCCCCCGGCGCTGCCTGCGCTGCGTGCCGTCGGCGACATAGCCGAGCTTGCGGCTCACCCGCTGTGAGGCGGGGTTGTCGGTGAAGGCATCGGACCGGGCCTGCTCGGCTTCGAGGTGGTCGAACGCGAAAGCCAGCGCCGCCGCCCGCATCTCCGTTCCATAGCCCTGCCCCTGGTACCTGCGACCGATCCAGGAGCCGGTGTGCACCTGCCGGGTCACGGCGAAGTCCTTCGCCACCAGACCCTGGGTGCCGATCACCCGGCCGTCGAGCCGCACCAGGAAGTTCAGCACCCACGACTCCGGCATGAACTCCGCGCGCAGTTTCCAGTGGTGTTGCAGGGTATTGCGACCGAGCTCCTCGGAGGGAGCGTCGGTCCACGGGAACCCGAAAGGCATCGTCTCCGGCGGATGAACACCTCGATGTGCCTCGTCTGCGAGCTCCAACAACCCGGCATCGTCGTCGGGACGCAGCTGCAGTCCGGGTGTACGGAGGACGAGGTGCCGCAGCGGCCACGGTTCCGGGTGGTTCACACGGTCAGCTTGCACGAGGACACCCCCAAAGTGCACGCGATGACTCGTAAACCGGATGGGGCGTTTCCTGTGCGGAAATCGCCCCATCCGGTTACGTGTTCACCTCAGCGCGGAATCACTTCAGCGGGAGCTGGCAGGTGTGGCCCTGCGACTCCTGCGAAGCCTGCGACGAGGTCGTGAAGGACTGCGCCCCGACCGAGTTCGCCCGCACACTGGTGACTTCCTCGGCGTTCTGCGCGTACTTCGTGACGACCATGGCGATCGCCTTGGTGTTGCGCTTCAACGCCTGACGGTCCACGTTGTCCATGTCATCGCCGACCGTGTGGTAGTTCGGGTCGTAGGCCTTACCTGCCTCGCCGCCCCACTTCTCGGCCTGGGCCTGGGTCTTGACCCCCTCGGCACCGGTGAACAGGCCTCCGGCCGGGATGCCGTTGGCGATGAACGGGCCGTAGTCGGAACGGCCGGTGAAGTCGGTGCCCTCGACCTCGACGCCCTGCGAGTTCAGCGCGTCGACGAAGGCCTGCTCGATCGCGCCGGAGCCCTTCGGGCCCGGGCCCGCGCCGACACCGTCGGAGTTGTCACCGTCGTAGGCGAAGTACCCGGCGTTCGGCGAGCCGATCATGTCGAAGTTCAGGTACATCGCGATCTTGCTCTGCTGTTCGGAGCTCAGACCCTGCACGTACTTCGTCGAGCCGATCAGGCCGGACTCCTCGGCACCCCACCACGCGAAACGCACGGCGTTGTTGATGTCGGGGCTGCCACCGAGCTGGATCGCGGTCTCCAGCAGACCGGCACTGCCGGTGCCGTTGTCGTTGATGCCCGCACCCTCGGCGACGCTGTCCAGGTGGGCACCCGCCATGACCACGTTCTCCGGGTTGCCCGTGGAGGTCTGGGCAACCACGTTCTCGGTGGTGACCTCGTCGAACCGAGCCTGCAGGTTCAGGGTCGCTTCGGTACCGGCCTGGCCCACGAGCTGCTCACCGACGGCCTTGGTGACTCCGGCGGTGGGGATCACCCCGGCATCGGCGCCACCGAGCGTGCCGTTGAGGGCACCGTCGACGTTGTTGTAGATGATCGCCGCGTCCGCACCCTGCTCGGAGGCGATGCGCTGCTTCTTGGCGAAGGTGCAGGCGCCGCGCTTGATCAGCGCGATGGTGCCGGCGACGTCAGTGCCCTCGTAGTCGGTGGCCTCGCAACCGGTGGAGTCGTCGGCCGGGACGACCGACAACGGCGCGGTGACGTTGCCCGCCGGCGAGTACTCCATCGCGCTCGCCTCGACCGGTTCGCCGCCCACGCTCAGCTCGATGGACTCGAGGTAGTACTTCGTGTACCGGAACTCCGGGGTGGACACGTCGAAACCGGCGTCGCGGAGCTTGCTCACGACGTAGTCGACACTGGCCTGATACCCCGAGGTCCCGGACGCACGGTTGCCGTCGTTCTGGTGCGCGATGCGCTGGAACGCGGCCAGGTGGCGGTTCACCGCGTTGACATTGAGTTCCTCGCCCGGGTTCGCGGGCTGGGTGGGCACAGCCGTGGCCGTGGCGGGGACAACGGCCACCGCCGTCGCCGCGCCCGCGGCGACGAGTGCCTTCACCGCGCCTCTGGGTCCGACGTTTCGCACTCTCATCATACTCCCCGAATCGGGTGGATTATGTGCCGCACAAGCGTTCATAAAGATCCCCATCCGAGTCAATACTTCGCCGACAATGATCGGATATCGGAGCGCACCGAGTGATCCGCGTTACTCTGCGACAACATTTTCGAACGAGTTTTTCCCAGTTTTGCCGCAAATACCGCTCGTCCACTTTCGCCTGTCGAGTGTCGGTAGAAGCGACCCCGACGGCCAGTCGATCGAGGACGTCGGCACGAACGCACACCGCGCGGTGACTACGGTCGTGAGTATGTATGCGATCACCATCCGTGAGCCGGGCGCACCGAACGTACTGGAGTGGACCGAACAGCCGGAGCCGCAACCGGGCCCCGGCGAGGTCGCCATCGACGTCGCGGCCGCCGGGATCAACCGCGCCGATCTGGCCCAACGCAAGGGCGCCTACCCACCGCCGCAGGGTGCGAGCGAGATCCTCGGTCTCGAATGCTCGGGCACCATCGCCGAACTGGGCGACGGCGTCACCGGGTGGCAGCCGGGTGACAGGGTGTGTGCCCTGCTCGCCGGCGGGGGGTACGCCGAACGTGTCGTCGTGCCCGCCGCCCAGCTGCTGCCCGTGCCCGCCGGCATGGACCTCGTCGAGGCGGCCGGGCTGCCCGAGGTGGGCTGCACCGTCTGGTCGAACGTGATCATGGAGGCCGGACTGCGCAGCGGGCAGGTGCTGCTCGTTCACGGCGGCTCGGGAGGCATCGGCACCTGCGCCATCCAGATCGGCACGGCCATGGGGGCGAGGGTGGTGGCCACCGCGGGCTCGGCCGAAAGCCTGCAGCTGTGCCGCGACCTCGGTGCCGAAGTCGCGATCAGCTACCGCGAGCAGGACTTCGTCGAGGAGGTCAAAAAGCTCGGTGGCGCCGACGTCATCCTCGACAACATGGGCGCGGAGTACCTGGACCGCAACATCAGTGCACTCGCCCCGGACGGCCATCTCGCCGTGATCGGCATGCAGGGTGGTCGCAAGGCCGAATTGGATATCGGCAAGATGCTGGTCAAACGGCTGCACATGTCGGTTCTCGGCCTGCGCGGGCGTCCGGTGGAAGGTCCGCAGGGCAAGGCGGCCATCGTCACCGACGTCGCAGAACGCCTGTGGCCGCTGGTCGAGCGGGGCGAGGTCCGTCCCATCGTCCACGGAAGCATGCCCATGTCCGACGCGGCGAAGGCGCATGCGCTCCTCGAAGCAGGTGGTGTGCACGGCAAGATCCTGCTGCAGGTGCCGTAGGCGGAAAGCCGCCGTGAGTGAACTTCAACTTTCGTTACTTCTATGCGAGTGAAAGTTGGCGTTCACTCCGTCAGAGCCGGGGCTCAGCCGAGTTCGCTCACGGCTCGCAGGAGCTGGTCCACCTCGGCTGCGTTGGTGTAGTGCGCCAGTCCGACCCGGACGGCACCGCCGACCTCGCCGACCCCGAGCACCTCGTAAATCCCGTGCGTGCCGGGGTCGGCGAACACGCACACTCCCCGTTCCGAGAGGTGTTCGATGGCGTCGGCGGCCTTGACGCCCTCCACGGTGAACGCCATGGACGGCACCCTGCGCATCGCGTCACCGATGACCATCACATGCTGCATCCGACGCAACCCGTTGGTCATGTTCGCCAGCAACCCCGCCTGGTAGGCCTTGACCGACCCCATCGAGGTGAGCAGGCGTTCCCTGCGGGGGCCGAGCGCGGCATCGTCGAGCCCCGCCAGGTAGTCCACCGAGGAGACCAGACCGGCCAGCAGCGGATAGGCGTGCGGTCCGAGTTCCATGCGTTCGGCACCGCGGGCTTGTGGCTCCAGCGCCGGCGAGGGCAGCCGATCGAGTACCGCGGGATCCCGGAACACCAGGGCACCAACCGGTGGTCCACCCCAGGCCGAGGCATTCAACGCCACCACATCGGCACCCATCGACGTGATGTCCAGCGGCAGGAAGGGCGCCGCCGACGATGCGTCGACGACCACGAACGCGCCGTGCTCGGCGGCGGCCTCGGCGGCCTCGCGCACGTCGGGCCTGGTCCCGACCGCACCGGAGGCGGCGGTGATCGCCACGACCTTCGTCGTCGGCGTGACCAGTTCCCGGAACTGCCAGGCAGGCAGCTCACAGGTTTCGATGTCGACTTCCGCCCACCGGACGGTTCCCCCGGCGCGCTGCGCGGCACGCTGCCACGGCGTGACGTTCGCGGGGTCGTCCAGCCGCGAAACGACCACGTCGTCCCCGATCGTCCACTCGTCTCCGAGTGCGTCGGCCAGCCGCTGCAGGAGGACGGCCGCACTCGGGCCGAGCACCACTCCGGCAAGATCGGCCCCCACGAGGTCGGCCATGGAACGGCGGGCAGCGTCCACGATCGCCTCGGCGCGCTGCGAGGCGGGAAAGATCCCGCCCGGTCCGGACACCGGAGCGCGCAGCGCGGTCGACACCGCGGTGGCCACCTGCTCGGGAACCTGCATGCCCGCCGGCGCGTCCAAGTGCACCCAGCCGTCCCCCAGCGCAGGGTAGAGCCCGCGAACAGCAGCGACGTCGAACGCCATGCACCCACCGTACGGAGATCATCGAGCGCGTTCTCCGTCGGGTGACCGGTTGCGCGAAATCACCGAGCGTGTCCCCTCGCGCACCGGGCGTAGCCCGGCGAAGATGGAGGCATGAATCACAGTGATCAGACCCGCGGCGAGGGTCCGTCGCGGATGCTCGCGGTCAGCCGGGCCGGCTCCCCGGTCGGCGCAGGCGATCCTGCCGGCAGCACCGGCTCTCCCGCGGAGGAGGAAGCTTCCGCGGATCGTCAGGAACTCGCCGAGCTCGTCGAGCAGCCCGCGAAGGTGATGCGGATCGGCACGATGATCAAGCAACTCCTGGAGGAGGTGCGTGCGGCCTCGCTGGACGAGGCGGGCCGTCACCGGCTCAAGGAGATCCACCGGTCCTCGATCGCCGAACTCGAACAGGGGCTGGCACCGGAGCTGGTCGCCGAGCTCGAACGGCTGTCACTGCCGTTCGCCGCCGACGAGACTCCTTCGGAATCGGAGCTGCGCATCGCGCAGGCCCAGCTCGTCGGGTGGTTGGAGGGCCTGTTCCACGGGTTGCAGACGGCACTGTTCGCCCAGCAGATGGCGGCACGTGCACAGCTGGAGCAGATGCGCCAGGGCGCACTGCCCACCACCCACGGCCCCGAGGAAGCTTCCGGCGGGCGCAGCGGCCACCAGCACGGCAGGGGCACCGGCCAGTACCTGTGAGACGGCGCCCTCGGTGGGGCGGGCAGGACCGGAATCGGGCGCTTTCGCGAGAAGCCGACCAACGCCGGGCCCGCCGCGGCTCTGGTCACCGTCCGCGTCCGGACATCCGGAATGCGCCGTTCGTGCGATCACTGATCCACGGGAGAAACCCGGAGGAAGGCACATCCCGGCAGTCGGTACCCTGACGCACTGTGCAGGCCACGAGCACGCTAGACCGCCCACCGGCACCGCCCGAAGCTTCGTCGCGGACCTGGCGCAAGGCGTTTCACGACATCTCCGCAGGTGCACGGCAACGGCAGTTGTGGGCGCACCTCGGCTGGCAGGACATCAAGCAGCGCTACCGCCGCTCGGTGATCGGCCCTCTGTGGATCACCATCAGTATGGGCATGACGGTCACCGCGCTCGGGATCCTCTACTCCCAACTGTTCGACCAGAACCTGGCCGAGCATCTGCCCTACCTCGCGGTCGGCTTCATCGTGTGGGGCTTCGTCTCGGGCTGCCTCAACGACGGCACCGAGGTCTTCATTCAGAACGAAGGTCTGATGAAGCACCTGCCCGCGCCCCTGAGCGTGCACATCCTGCGCCTGGTGTGGCGACAGACGCTGCTGTTCGCACACAACCTGGTCATCTACTTCATCGTGCTGGCCATCTTCTGGATGCCCATCACGTGGACAGCCTTGATGGCCATCCCGGCGCTTCTGCTCATCATGGCCAGCGGTGCTTGGGTCGCTCTGCTGTTCGGTATCGTCTCCACTCGCTTCCGGGACATCCCGCCGGTGGTCGGCAGTCTCATGCAGCTGATCTTCTTCATGACGCCGATCGTGTGGAACGCCGACATCCTGGAGGAAAAGGGCGGGAACATGAGCATCGCGAAGCTCAACCCGCTGTTCCACTACATCGAGATCATCCGTGATCCACTGCTCGGTGAGAATCTGGTCATGACGAACTGGATCGTCGTCGGATGCATCACGCTGGCAGGATGGGCGCTGGCGTTGTTCGTCCTGCGCAACTACCGGGCTCGCGTCACCTACTGGATCTGATCGGGAGCGGGGAGAACAGTGGTCAGCATCGACGTCTGGAACGCGGCGGTCGACTTCCCGATCTTCGACGCGAAGTCCCGCTCACTGAAGAAGGCCGTCCTCGGCAAAACCGGCGGCAAGATCGGCACCGAGAGCAAGGTGCCGATCATCGAGGCGTTGCACGACATCAACCTGTCATTTCGACACGGTGACCGGATCGCTCTGGTCGGGCACAACGGAGCGGGCAAGTCGACCCTGCTGCGACTGCTGTCCGGCATCTACGAACCCACCCGGGGCAGTGCCCGTATCGAGGGCAAGGTCGCCCCGGTGTTCGATCTCGGCGTCGGCATGGATCCGGAGATCTCCGGATACGAGAACATCATCATCCGTGGCCTGTTCCTGGGCATGAACCGCAGGCAGATGGAAAAGCGGATGGACGACATCGCCGAGTTCACCGAGCTCGGCGACTACCTGGCGATGCCGCTGCGCACCTACTCCACCGGCATGCGAGTGCGCCTGGCGCTCGGTGTGGTGACCTCGATCGACCCGGAGATCCTGTTGCTCGACGAGGGAATCGGCGCGGTCGACGCGGACTTCCTGGACAAGGCCAAGGAGCGCCTGCACGAACTGGTCAAGCGCTCCGGCATGCTCGTGTTCGCCTCGCATTCCGACGAGTTCCTCGTCGAGCTGTGCAACACCGCGCTCTGGCTGGACAAGGGTGGGATCAAGGAAGAGGGCTCGCTGCGCGACGTGCTGACGCACTACAAGGGCAAGGATCCCTTCAAGAACCTGAACCCGCAGACTCTGGCCCGGATCGGTGCGTCCGATTCGGCGGCCCCGATCGGGAGCAACGAGGATTCATGAGCGACTCGCCGCAGCAGCCCATGCCCGACCTCGTCGACGATGCGGTGGTCACGGTGGTCGTCACCCGACACCGCCCCGAACTGCTGGCCGAGTCCCTCAAGGTCATCGCCACTCAGACCCGGGTGCCGGACCACCTCGTCGTGGTGGACAACGGTGCGGACGAGTCCACCGCGAAGGTCGTCGCCGAGTGCCCGCTTCCGTCGACCTACCTGCCGTCGCGGCGCAACCTGGGTGGCGCGGGCGGCTTCGCGCTCGGGATGATGTACGCGCTCGCGCTCGGCGCCGCGTGGGTGTGGCTCGGTGACGACGACGGCCGCCCCGCCGACGATCACGCACTGGCCACGCTGCTGGAGGTGGCCGAGGCACGCGGGCTGGCGGCCGTGTCGCCGGTGGTGGTCAACATCGACCATCCCGAGCGACTCGCCTTCCCGCTGCGGCGCGGACTGACCTGGAAACGCCGCCCGGAGGAACTGCGCGGCGCCGATACCCACGGTGACGACGAGTTCCTGCCCGGGATCGCGTCGTTCTTCAACGGCGCCCTGTTCCGCGCGAGCACCCTGGACGTCGTCGGAGTGCCGGACTACCGCCTGTTCTTCCGGGGCGACGAGGTCGAACTGCACCGCCGCGTGGTGCGCTCGGGGCTGCGGTTCGGCACCACGCTGCGCACACGGTTCGTGCATCCGGACGGCTCGGCGGAGTTCAAGCCGATGCTCGGTGGCCGCTTCCACGCGCAGGACCCGCCGGATGCGAACAAGCGCTACTACACCTACCGCAACCGCGGCTACCTGCTCTCCCAGCCGGGGATGCGCAAGATCGGGGCGCTGGAGGTGCTGCGCTTCGGGTTGTACTTCCTCGGACAGCGCCGAAGCCCGAAGGCGTTCGCGGAGTGGCTGCGCCTGGTGCGCCAGGGCCGCCGCGAACACTTCTTCCGCCGGTGAGCTGCACTGAATCCGAGCACAATCACTCGTGAAGACAACCTGTGGGTAGCGGAGGCCGGTGACCTGCACGGAGGTGTTACGGACGTCGAGCAGTTCGAGGACATCGAGGTGGAAGTCAGGGACATGATCCACTTGCTCACCGAACAACCCGAGGACTCCTTCGACATCGACTGGCATTACGTGCAGGCAGGCAACGATTACACCCGTGCTGTCGAGGATCTGCATCGCTGGGAGGAGCAGACCGCTCAGGCGGTCGCCAACCGGGATCGGGCGCGGCGCGAGATCATCGCGACGCTGAGGAGTGCCGGACTCAGCCAACGCGCCATCGCCGAGGTCATCGGCACGTCACATCAGCGGGTCGCCCAGCTCATGGCCGAGACGAGCTGACTCCACACGTGTAACCCCTCACACGAAGCGACGAGAAGGACACCGTGGGTTACCACGGTATCGAGATCACCCTGTGATCCACCTGAGATCACACTGAGATCGCAGCTCACCGCGTTACGGACAGTGCCGAGCCCCACAGGCACCGAATACCGCGCAAAGCCGTGTTCGTGCGACTACTATTCTTCACGCTGTGCGTAACGCGGGGCAGGACAACAACGGGCAGCCCACCCCGGACGGCGAATCGTCCGGGGCCACTGCGGCACGCGCCACGACGCAGCGCAGGGACCCGTCACTGAGGCGGTTGAAGGTGATCGCCTCGGTGCTGGGGCTCCTCGGCACGATCCTGTCGCTTTCCGTTCCCTTCCTGCCGGTGCACCACAACATCACCACATTGCACTGGCCCACCTCGCAGGGCACGAAATCGGTGTCGGCTCCGCTGGTCAGCTACTCGCCGATCTGGCTCGACACCACCATCCCCTGCGATTCGGCCCGGAGCCTGGACGCGCGTACCCAGGGTCCGGGCATCCTGCTCAGCACGAACCCGCCGTCCTCGGAGTACGGCAAGCTCACGGGCATGGTCATGCAGGTCGACAACGGCCGGCTGACACTGCTGTCCAAGGGCAGGCAACTCGGCACGACACCGCTGCCGAACGGCAACTGCACGATCTCGATGCACTCGGATGCATTCAGCACCACCGCCACGGTCGGCAACCAGCCCCTGGCCGACATCCACGGCAGCGACCGCCGCCCGCAACTGACCGGCATCTACTCCGACCTCGAGGCCCGGCAGGATCCCGTGCAGGGGCTGTCGTTCCAGGCGCAGGTGGACAACCGCTACGCCACCTCGGCGACCATCCTCAAGTTCGTCGCCATCGGGCTGGCGATCCTGGCGTTCATCGGATCGGTCATCACGCTGCGCAGGCTCGACGTGCGGGCGGGCCGACGGCCTCCCAAGCTCGCCCCCTCGGGCTGGTGGAAACCCACACCGCAGGACGCCTCGGTCTATGCCGTACTGATCATCTGGTGGCTGATCGGAGCGATGACCTCCGATGACGGCTACATCCTCACCATCGCACGCGCCCGCGAGGAAGCCGGCTACATCAGCAACTACTACCGGTGGTTCGCGGTCCCGGAAGCACCGTTCGGCTGGTTCTACGAGCTCTACTCGCTGTGGGTCCAGGTCTCCACGGCAGCTCCGTGGGTGCGCCTGCCCGCACTGATGATGGGCATCGTGAGCTGGTTGTTGCTCAGCCGGGAGGTCCTGCCCCGGTTGGGCCAGCAGGTGCGCCGCAGCCGCGCGGCGGGCTGGGCGGCCGCAGCGGTGTTCCTCGCCTTCTGGCTGCCCTACAACAACGGCCTGCGCCCCGAGCCGGTCGTGGTGGTGTTCTCGCTGCTGGCGCTGTGCGCGGTGGAGCGCGCGGTCGCCACCAACCGGCTCATGCCCGCAGCGGTCGGCCTCGTGGGGGCGGCTCTCGCCCTGGGAGCCAATCCGCACGGCCTCGTGGCGGTGCTGCCCTACGTCGTCGCGCTCAAACCGCTGATCCGCCTCGTCCGGGCACGTATCCGCGAATTCGGCTGGCTGCCGGTACTGGCCCCGATCTCCGCGTCCGGCTTCGTGATCCTGACGGTGGTGTACTGGGATCAGACGTGGAAGTCGGTGCTGGAGGCCACCCAGCTGCGCACCGAGCTCGGCCCCAGCCAGGACTGGTATCAGGAGCTCAGCCGCTACACCCTGCTGTTCAGCCAGACACCGGACGGTTCGCTGGCACGCCGGTTCCCGGTACTGCTGGTCATCCTGTGCCTGGTGACGTGTGCGGTGGTGCTGCTGCGCCGAGGGCGCATCCGCGGTGCCGCGCTGGGACCGAGCCGCAGGTTGCTCGGCGTGACGGCGCTGTCGTTCTTCGTCCTCATGCTCACCCCGACCAAGTGGTCCCACCACTTCGGTATCTTCGCCGCCGCCGGCGGTGCCCTGGCGGCACTGACGGCGCTGGCCACCAGCGACACGGTGCTGCGCTCCCGACGCAACCGAGCGGCGTTCTTCGCCGGGTTGATGATGATCTGTGCGCTGGCGGCCACCGGCCCCAACGCGTTCTGGTACGTCTCCGGCTGGGGCGTGCCGTGGTTCGACAAACCACCCTCCTTCCAGGGTTACGAATTCAGCACCATCCTGCTGGTCATCGCGGCGATCGCCCTGCTCGTGGCGTTCATCGAGCACGTGCGCATCGACGAGTACCGGCCCCGCGTGGTCAGAACGGCCCTGCGCGACAAGAACGGCCGCCGGACCGGGATGGAGCAACGCAGCCGAGCACTGCGCCTCGGGACGGCGCCGCTGTCGATGATCTGTGCGCTGCTGGTGGTCGGTGAGGTCGCGACCTTCGGCAAGGTGATCCAGGAGCAGTGGGGCACGTACAGCCTCGGCAGGGACAACATCAAGCAGCTGGCCGGCCAGAGCTGCGGCCTGTCCGACTACGTCTACGTCGAGAAGAATCCGCTGGCCGGGATGCTGCGGGTGTCGGCGCAACAGCCGCGCGACCCCGTGCCGGACGGCTACGTCCCGGACCGCAATGCCGACGAGGAAACCCCCGCGGAGTACCTGCACGCCACGATGCAGGGCTTCCGCCGCAACGGTCTGCCACCGGGCGACGGGTCGGACCCCCTCGAAAAGGACTGGCAACCGCCGTACGAGTTCGGTACCGACGACGCACCGGTGTGGGGAAGCTACGACCCGCGGGGGCTGGCCACGGGTGAGCTGCGCACGCAGTGGTACGACCTGCCCGAGCGAGCCCGGAAGGGCCACGTCCCCGTCGTGCTCACTCTCGCCGGAGTCGAGGCCGGCGCGAACTCGCTGTTCGTCGAGTTCGGCAAGCAGACCGACGAGGGCTTCGAGGTGATGGAGCGGCGGCCGGTGCTGAAGGGTCCGCCGCCCGGCTGGCGGGACGCGCGGATCAGCGTGTCGCACAAGGCCGAGGGCGCCGAGAAGATGCGGATCGTGGCCATCGACCAGTCACTGGGCACCGATGGCTGGCTGGCCGTCAGCGCGCCACGGGCACCGCGGCTGACCAACATGACCGAGTTCATCGGCGACGCTCCCACGTTCGTGGAGTGGCCTGCTGCTTTCGTGTACCCGTGCCTGGAGGTGCCGAGCATCAGCAACGGCATCGCCGAGATGCCCCGGTTCCGCATCACGGCAGGTGGCGGCGCCCGCGGCGTCGGGCAGGGCTGGTCGTCCCCGGACGCGGGCGGCCCGTTCGGGTGGATGAACGTCACGGCGAGCATGCGAGCGCTGCCGACCTATCTCCGGGGCAATATTCACCGGGATTGGGGCACGCTGTACGCGGTGGACCCGTACGCGCCGGAGGCACTGCCCGCCGAGGCGGCGATGAACGTGCGCTCGGAGACGCACTGGGGCACCTGGACGCCGGGGCCGGTGAGCAACACGGTGCAGTTGCCCGGGGACGTGCCGAGCTCGGACGATCGCAACGACATCAGCGGATTCGGCGACAGCGAGGACGACAACGACAACGGCGACGGCAACCGGGGGTAAGTGACCGCACGGATCGGGCCGGCCGGCCGGCTGTTTGCCGCCACGCGAGCCAACCCGCGCACCCGCTGACCCACCGGAGCGGGCGGCACGGGCGGACCGAGCCACCGGCCGGGAGCCCGGCTGCGCTCACTCGCGGAAGACGACCCACTTGAGCAGCACGAAGTTGAGTCCCGTGCCGAGCCCCTGGCCGGCCACCCAGCAGATGGTCCAGCGAAGCTGGGCACCGTAGTCGAAGGCGAGCTCGGGCAGGGTGAGAAACAGCAGCTGGTTCGTGCCGATGTTGACGAAAAACGTCGCGATGTAGACCACCACGAACGCGCCCGCCTTCGCCTTGGTGTTGCCCGTCCTCGCCCCGTGGAACGTCAACCTGCGGTTGGCGATGTACGAGCACGAGGTGCCCACGACGAAAGCCAGCGACCGCGCGGCCCAGTTCGGCCAGCTCAGGCCCAGCAGCAGCATGTAGCTGCCGTAGTCGAGCACGGCACAGACACCGCCGATGAGCCCGAAACGGACCAACTGGTGGAGGAGGCCGAGCTTCTTCGCCTCGGGATCGGCAGCGGATTCGGCCACGGCCACTAACTCACCTCAGACATCCGGCACAACGATCCGGTGGCAACGTACCCCCGGGCACTCCCAGGTACTCCCCCAGCGGACGCTGCAAGTATATCGGTCGCCGGGGACCGTACCGCTCGCACTGCTCACCCACCGGGGGACGGAGATAACAACTCGATAGACTCGGCCAGGTGGGATCGGTCAAGGACGAGCAACAGACGCTGACCGGCTGGGGGCGCACCGCGCCGACCCGGGCACGAGTCGTCAGCACGCCGGACGTCGAGGCGATCGCCCGCACCGTGCGCGAGTCCGGTGAGCGCGGCGTCATCGCACGCGGGCTCGGCCGCAGCTACGGCGACCCGTCGCAGAACGCCGGTGGCCTGGTCATCGACATGACCGCGCTGAACCGCATTCACTCGATCGACGCCGACAGGGGCGTCGTGGACGTGGACGCGGGCGTCAATCTGGATCAGCTCATGCGGGCCGCGCTGCCCTTCGGGCTCTGGGCGCCCGTGCTGCCCGGAACGCGCCAGGTCACCATCGGCGGCGCCATCGGTTCGGACATCCACGGCAAGAACCATCACTCGCACGGTTCCTTCGGCAATCACGTGCTGTCGCTGGATCTGCTCACCGCCGACGGCGAGATCCGCACACTCACCCCGGACGGGGAGGGCTCGGAACTGTTCTGGGCCACCGTCGGTGGCATGGGGCTGACGGGCATCGTCCTGCGCTCCCGGGTGGCGATGAAGCACACCGAGACGGCGTACTTCATCGTCGACAACGATCGCACTGCCGATCTCGACGAGACGTTGGAGCTGTTCGGCAACGGTTCCGACGCGAACTACGACTACTCGATGGCGTGGTTCGACTCGATCTCCACCGGCCCGAAGCTGGGCCGCGCGGTCTTCTCCCGCGGATCACTGGCCAAGCTCGAGGACCTGCCCAAAAAGCTGCGCGGCGATCCGCTGAAGTTCGACGCCCCGCAACTGCTGACGTTTCCGGACGTCTTCCCCAACGGGCTCGCCAACAAGCTGACGTTCAGCGCGCTGGGCGAGGTCTGGTACCGCAAGGCCCCGAAGAAGGGGCGCGGGCTGATCCAGAACCTCACCAACTTCTACCACCCGCTGGACATGTTCGGCGAGTGGAACCGGGCCTACGGGTCCCGCGGGTTCCTGCAGTACCAGTTCATCGTCCCGTTCGACGCCGAAGACGAGCTGCGCCGGATCGTGCGGCTCATGGCCGAGTCCGGCCACGTCTCCTTCCTCAACGTGCTCAAGCGCATGGGAGAGGGCAACCGGGCCCCGCTGTCGTTCCCGACCCCCGGCTGGACGGTCACCGTGGACTTCCCGATCGTGCCGGGGCTGCACGAGTTCTGCAGCCGGCTCGACGAGATCGTGCTCGGCGCGGGCGGGCGGCTGTACCTGGCCAAGGACTCGCGGACCACACCCGAGATGATCCAGCGGATGTATCCGCGCATCGACGAGTGGCGCAAGATCCGCGACTCGGTCGACCCCGATGGAATCTTCACCTCCGATCTGTCCCGAAGGCTGGCCCTGTGATCGACGCGGTTGGAAACCCCCAGTCCCTGCTGCTGCTCGGCGGCACCTCCGACATCGCGCTGGCCACGGCCGAGCGCTACGCCCGGCAGCGTCCGTTGCGCATCGTGCTCGCCGCGCGCCCGTCGGAGCGTCTCGAGGCCGCCGCCGAACGGCTGCGCTCCACCGGCAGCACGGTGACCACGGTTTCGTTCGATGCCCGCGATCCCGGTACCCACGGCGAGGCCATCGAGAAGGCCTTCGCCGACGGCGACATCGACATCAGCATCGTGGCCTTCGGCATGCTCGGTGATCAGGAGAAGCTCTGGACCGATGTGGAGGCCGCCCGCGAACTGGCCGAGATCAACTACGTCGCGCCGGTGACGGTGGGTGTGCTGCTGGCCGAGAAGCTGCGCAAGCAGGGGCACGGCCACATCGTGGCGCTGTCCTCGGTGGCCGGTGAGCGGGTTCGCCGGTCGAACTTCGTGTACGGCTCCTCGAAGGCCGGGCTGGACGGTTTCTACACCGGCCTGACCGAGGCGCTGCGCCCGTCCGGGGTGAAGGTCACCGTGGTCCGGCCCGGGCACGTGACGTCGAAGATGACCGAGGGCCTGTCCGAGGCCCCGCTGGCGCAGACGCCGGAGCAGGTCGCGCAGATCATCGTGGAGTCGGTGCGCAAGGGCAAGGAACTGGTGTGGGCGCCCGCGCAGTTCCGCTACGTCATGAGCGTCCTGCGCCACCTGCCCCGCGTGATCTTCCGCCGCCTGCCGTTCTGAAGCTCGCACCGTTTCTGCCGTGGGCCGCCGGGTGATCCCGGCGGCCCACTTTCGTGAGCACTCCGCCGGATTTCGCGGGTGAACTGCGCGGTACCGGTCGGCCGGTGGACGCACTGCCGCAGGCGTCCGGAGATTCGTTTTCGAAAGACGAGCACCAAATCCTCACCCGAATCAGTGAGAGCAACATTTTTATGCGCTCCAAGGCAACCTCGATCGGGTGCCAAACGTCCGTCGGCGCCCGCTTACCGATCCGCCTCACTCGACAGTGATGCTGAGCACGTACCGGGGGTTGCACGTCCACGATCGGATTGCGCGGCTGTGCTGAGCAGCGGATTTCCTCCGAAAGGGACTCCCTCTCACACCATCCGGTTCGAGCAGGTCGTCGCGTCCCCACACACCGTATCCACGGTATCCGTGGATCAATAACGATGCGGTGAAATATCGGACCAGTCTCGACATCAGCCCCGCACGCGCGGAGAGCAGTGATGTAATCTTTTCGCCGTTCGGGACGATTCCCGCAACAGTGGGGAGCAGCGGGAACCCCGTGATCACGTGTGCTGCGGCGAGGGGCCCGCCTGCTGAAAGACACCCGAGCACCCACCGCCCTCCTCGGAAAGGTCCTTGCGTGATGAGCTGGCTCGACGCCGTCCCGGCGCTGGTCGCAGCCGTAGCGTGGTTGCTGGTGCCGGGTGTGCTGAGCAGTTACGCGCTCGGGCTGCGCGGGCTCGCTGCCTGGACGGTGGCCCCGGTCTTCTCCACGGCCGTGATCGCCGTGTCCGCCATCGTCTTCGGCAAGCTCGGCATCGCCTGGTCGGCGAGCGCGGCGGGCGCCGCCGCGCTCGTTCCCGCCGCCGCCTTCCTGCTGGTCCGGCTCGCGTTCGGGCGCGGGTTCTCCCCGGCGGTACGGCCGGACCAGGTGAAGGTGCGGCTGGCTGGCTGGCTGGGGCTACTGCCGGCGTTGGCCATCGGCTTGTCCATCATCGTGCAGGGCTTCCGCACCCCGGCGAACCTGTCCCAGACCTACGATGCCGTGTTCCACTACAACGCGCTGCGCTGGGTCCTGGAGTCGGGCAATGCGTCCTCGCTGGCCCTCGGGAGCTTCGGGTCCAGCTTCTACCCGGCCGCCTGGCACGACATCACCTCCCTGGCCGTGCTGAGCAGTGCTGCCCCGCTGCCGGTCGCGGCCAACATGACAACCGCTGCGATCGCCGTGTTCATGTGGCCGCTGGCCTGCCTGTTTCTGAGCAGGCAAATCTTCGGGCCGTCGATCCCCGCTCTGGCGATCACCGGCACGGCCTCGGTCGCCTTTGCGGCCTTCCCCTGGGGATTGCTCCACTTCGGCGTGCTGTGGCCGAACGCGCTGAGCTTCGCCCTGGTGCCCATCGGCGTCGGCGCGGGGCTGTCGATTCTCGGCATGACCACACAGGGTCTGCTGAATCGCACGGCGGCGTGGGTGCTGTTCGGGACGACTCTGGTCGCCACAGGCCTCGCCCAGCCGAACGCGACGTTCAGCATCGCCGCGCTGCTGTTGCTGCCGGGCTGCCACGCGCTGGTGAGCTGGATGCACGGGCAGCACCGGGCCGGCCGGACGACCCGGGGACTGCTCGGCGGTGCCGCCGTGTTGGCGCTGGCGGTGGCGTCCTGGGTGTTCGTGCATTCACTGTCGAGGATCACGTCCGTCAAGAACTACGATAGATGGCAACCGTTCCAGTCGATCACGGCTGCCGTGGGCGAGGTCCTGCTCAATGCCACGAACGGGCGTGACGCGTTGTGGCTGCTCTCGGCAGCCGTGGTGGCGGGCATGTTCTTCGCGTTCCGCAGCCGCATCACGCTGTGGCTGCCGTTCGCGCACGTGGGCCTCGCGGCGCTGTTCGTAATGGCCGCGGCAGTCCAGACATCGACCACCCACATCTTCACCGGGTTCTGGTACAACGACTCGCACCGGCTGGCCGCCATGCTGCCGATCACCGGTGTGCTCCTCGCCGTGGGCGGGGTGATCGGAACGGCCGCGAAACTACGCGAGTGGGCACACACCCGGGAGCTACCGAGCCGGATGCGAAACACTCGTCTGATTTCTGTTCCTGCCCTCACCGGAGCACTCGGTGCACTGCTGCTCGTGGTGACCACGACCTGGTACCAGAATTGGGCGGTCGAGAGTCTCAGGATGACATACCGTGCAGTCGGGAGCTCAGCAGAAACATTGGTCGAATCCTCCGAACAGGAATTCTATTCCCGGGTCGATCGTGTGGTTCCGGACGATGCGGTGGTTGCCGGTGATCCGTGGGACGGCAGCGCGATGCTATGGGCTCTCACCGGTACACACGTGCTGTTCCCGCACCTCAATCCGAGCTCCGGGAACGAGTACCTCGCCGAGCATCTCAACGAGGCCGCGACCGACCCCAAAGTGTGCAGGCTGATGAGCAAGCTCAATGTGCGCTATGCCATCGAGGGAACATCACAATACTGGCTCAGCAACCCGGGGAACGACAGCTATCCCGGACTGACCGACCTTTCGAAGTCCGCCGGTTTCGAACTCGTGGAGCAGCAAGGCCCCTTGAGGCTGTACCGGATCACGGCGTGCGATCCCGAGCTGGCGTCCCACACCCCCGAGCCGCGCAGCGGTGCTTAGGAGTTGCGATGTCTTACAGTGACACGTGGCTGGTCGTGCCGGTGTACAACGAGGCCGAAGTGCTCGGAGAGGTTGTGAGCGAGGCGCTGCAGACGTTCCCGAACATCGTCTGCGTCGACGACGGCAGCCGGGACGATTCGGCGAGGATCGCGCTGAACAGCGGAGCCCACCTGGTGCGGCACCCGGTCAACCTCGGTCAGGGGGCGGCGCTGCAGACCGGGGTCGAGTACGCGCGCAGCCGGCCCGGCGCGAACTACTTCGTCACTTTCGACTCCGACGGGCAGCACCAGGTTGCCGACGTGGAGCGAATGATCGACAAGCTGCGCGCGGACGAAGCCGACATCATCGTCGGCACGCGGTTCCACGGCGACACGAGCCATATTCCGTGGACCAAACGGCTTCTGCTGCGCACGATCGTCGCCCTGAGCCCGCAGTTGCGCACGCTGCAGCTCAGCGATGCCCACAACGGATTGCGCGCGTTCAACCGGACCGTGGGCGAGCAGTTCACCATCACCCACAACGGCATGGGGCACGCTTCGGAGATCATCGCGATGGTGCGCCGGTACGGCTGGCGAGTCACGGAGAGCCCGGTGACGATCGCCTACACCGAGTACTCCATGGCCAAGGGCCAGTCACTTCTCAACGGCGTGAACATCCTGTTCGAGAGCCTCCTCAGAACGAGCTTCAGGCGGTAACAGTGCTCATCCAGTACATCCTGATCCTCGGTGTCGTGCTGCTGCTCGTGCTGTTCCTGCGGCATCACGGCACGAGTCGCACGGCGGCCTGGGTCAAGGTCGGTTTCGTCCTCTTCGTGGTCTTCAGCGTGTTCGCGGTGCTGCGTCCGGACACCGTCTCCGTGCTCGCGCAGTTCCTCGGGGTCGGCCGCGGGACCGACCTGCTCATCTACGTCATCGCGGTCGGGTTCGCCTTCACCTCGATCAACACCTACCTGCGGTTCAAAGAGCTCGAGGGGCGGTATGCCCAGCTCGCCCGTGCCATCGCCCTGCGCGACAGCCGGGTTCCCGAGCACACCGCCGCAGCTGGCCGGGAATGCGGGTCCGATGACGGCTGAGGGCTCCTCTCGGGACTCGCGTTCCGGAAGGCTTGCCTTCAGCTGCGGGTGCGGAAGTACTCGACGGTGCGTGCAACACCGTCGGCGACGGTGATTTCGGGTTTCCAGCCGAGGTCTCGGGCTGCCGCGTCGGCGTCCAGGGCGGAGAATCGCACGTCGCCGGGCCTGGCAGGGGCGTATGCGGGGTCGTCGGTGGCGCCGGCCGCGGCGGCGGCCAGGGTGTGCAGCTCGCGGTCGGAGGTCTGCACGCCGGTTCCGATGTTGTAGCGGCATCCGCTGCCGTGTTGTCCGGCCGCGGCGAGGAATGCGCGGGCGACGTCTCCGACGTAGACGTAGTCGCGGGTGTTGCCGCCGTCGCCGAACACGGTGGTCGGGCGGCCTTCCAGCAGGGCACCGGCGAAGATGGCCACGACTCCGGCTTCGCCGTGCGGGTCCTGCCTGGGCCCGTAGACGTTGGCCAGGGCCAGGTGGGTGCAGTCCAGCCCGTGCAGGCGCCGGTAGGTGTCCAGGTAGATCTCGCCGGAGATCTTCGAGGCCGCGTACGGCGACTGCGGGCACAGCGGGGCCTGCTCGTCGACCGGCAGGTGCTCGGGCACGCCGTAGATGGAGCCTCCGGAGGAGGTGAACACGATCTTGCGCGTTCCGGCACGGCGGGCGGCCTCGGCCACGTTGAGCGTGCCGAGCACATTCCGGGTGGCGTCGCCGAGGGGGTCGGCCACGCTGACACGAACGTCGATCTGGGCGGCCAGATGGAACACGACCTCGGGGTGCACTTCGGACACCACGTCCGCCAGCTCGTCCGAGCACACGTCGACCCGGTGCACGGGACACCCCAGTTTTCCACCGGGTGTGGTGAGGTTCTCCTCCCGGCCGCGGCTGAAGTCGTCGACGACGTGCACCTCGTGACCGTTTTCGAGCAGCAGGTCCACCAGGTTCGAGCCGATGAAGCCCGCACCCCCGGTCACAAGAACGCGCATGGCGGGGAGTGTACCGACCGGAAGTCGAGGGCTCGGCGTGGTCGAGCCGACCCCACCACGTCACTCTGCCGTCCGGGTGAGGGAGGCGACTCGGCTCCGGACGGCGCCGGGGCCGTGGAGTGGGCAAGGGTGAGGATGTCCGCCCGTCTCGGTCACGTTAGGCTGCAGCCGACATATCGCGCGCCACTGCTGTACCACCGAAAGAGGACTGTCTCGGTGAAGATCGCTGTCATCGCCCTGGGGAAGATCGGCCTTCCGCTCGCCGTGCAGTACGCCTCGAAGGGTCACGAGGTCATCGGTGTCGACGTGAACGCCGAGATCGTCGAGCAGGTCAACCGCGCGGTCGAACCGTTTCCGGGTGAGAAGCACCTGCAGGACAAGCTCGGCGAGCTCGTCCCCGCGGGGGCCCTGCGCGCCACCACCGACTACGCGGAGGCGATTCCCGGTGCCGACGCGGTGGTCCTGGTCGTGCCGCTGTTCGTGGACGACGAGGCACGACCCGACTTCGCCTGGATGGACTCCGCGACCGAGGAGCTGGGGCGGCACCTGACCGCGGGCACTCTGGTCTCCTACGAGACCACGCTGCCGGTCGGTACCACGCGCAACCGGTGGAAACCCGTGCTGGAGAAGAATTCCGGGTTGGTCGAGGGGACCGACTTCCACCTGGTGTTCTCCCCGGAGCGGGTGCTCACCGGCCGGGTGTTCGAGGATCTGCGCAAGTATCCGAAGCTCATCGGCGGGTTGTCCGAGGCGGGTGCCGCGCGAGCCGTCGAGTTCTACGAGGCCGTGCTGGACTTCGACGAGCGTTCCGATCTGGCTCGCCCGAACGGCGTGTGGGACCTCGGCTCGGTGGAGGCGAGTGAACTGGCCAAACTCGCCGAGACCACGTACCGGGACGTCAACATCGGGTTGGCGAACCAGTTCGCGCGCTACGCCACGACCGCGGGCATCGACGTCTACCAGGTCATCGAGGCGTCGAACTCCCAGCCCTACAGCCACATCCACCAGCCGGGCATCGCCGTCGGCGGGCACTGCATCCCGGTGTATCCGCGGCTGTACTTGTGGAACGATCCCGAGGCCAGTGTCGTGCGAGCGGCCAGGGAGGCTAACGCGGGCATGCCCGACTTCACCATGGGGCTGCTGGAAGGTGCGCACGGCGACCTGACCGGCGCGCGGGTGGTCGTGCTCGGTGCGGCCTACCGGGGCGGGGTCAAGGAGACCGCGTTTTCCGGGGTGTTCGCCGCGGTGGAGGCGCTGCGCTCCCGCGGCGCGACGGCCCTGGTGCACGATCCGATGTACACCGACGAGGAACTCCGAGCGCTCGGTTTCGAGCCCTACCACCTCGGCGACAAGGTGAACGCCGCCGTGGTGCAGGCCGATCACCGTGAATACGCCGAGCTCGGACCGAACGATCTGCCGGGCATCAGCACCTTCGTCGACGGTCGGCGGGTCAGTTCCGCCGACCGCTGGCCGGGTGTCGACTACCGGGTGATCGGCAAGGCCTGAGATACAGCACAGCCTGGAGAAATGAGGAGCATGTCGTTCGTCGCTGACGGAGCCGACGTGGCGCAGACCGCGAAGCTCGGCGAGGGATCCAAAGTCTGGCACCTGGCGCAGGTCCGGGAGGACGCCGAGCTCGGCGAGAACTGCATCGTCGGCCGCGGTGCCTACGTCGGCACCGGAGTCCGCATGGGGGACAACTGCAAGATCCAGAACCACGCGCTGGTCTACGAGCCCGCCGAACTCGCCGCGGGCGTGTTCATCGGGCCCGCCGTGGTGCTGACGAACGACACCTACCCCAGAGCGATCAACCCGGACGGCACGTTGAAGAGCGCCTCGGACTGGGAAGCCGTCGGCGTCACCATCGCCGAGGGCGCCTCGATCGGCGCTCGAGCGGTGTGTGTCGCGCCGGTTCGGATCGGCGCGTGGGCGACCGTGGCCGCGGGAGCCGTGGTGTCCAAGGACGTGCCGGACTTCGCTCTGGTGGCCGGGGTGCCAGCGCGTCGGGTCGGCTGGGTCGGCAAGGCCGGAGCGCCGCTGCGCGAGGAGGGGCAACACTGGGTCTGTCCCATGACCGGACAGACCTACACCGAGGTCGACGGAACGCTCACCGAGTCCGGCGCGCCAGGCTGAACGCAGCGGTCGTGCGGAAGGGTCGCAGCACAATGGCAGGTGCGGTCACAACGACGGTGACCAGACACCGAGGAAGCTGCCGCAGGTAATGAGCTGTCCGGTCAGCCGGGACTTGATCTCTTTTTCGAGACCGGCATAGTCGATGATCTCGGTGTCCGCGGGCACCGATCCCGGCACCGACGCGTCCTTCCCCAGCTTGATTCGTGCGTCCACGGTCTGGAACAACACCAGGTAGTCGCCTTCCCGGTTCAAGAGCTCCGCGGTGGTCAACATTCGCTCGCGGGCATCCGCAACCAGCTCGAGTGGTCGTGGCCAGTCCATCGGAAACGGGTTGTGCAGGCCAAAAGCCGGGTAGGCGAACGCATTGTCGGGCAACACCGCCACCTTTCTCGCCGGATAGCGCCGCACGCAATTTCCGATCTGCTCGATGTAGGTATAGGTGTCCACATTGGTGCGGATGCCCCGCAGACTCGAGTCAACCCCACCGAGGTCTGCTACGAGCTGTCCCTGCGGGCGGTCACGATAAGGCGATGCATCATGTGACCGAGTCAGCAGCATTCCGGACAGCAACACCGCCACCATCCCGAGTGCCCCCGCAGACACGGTCCAGCCGACATGACCTCGCCGCTCCAGTACGGTACCGAGCAGACGAAACGAATCGCCACCTAGCAAGTACAGGGCGGTCAGAGCCAACGTGCCACCGAGGAAAGTCGGCGAGTCGTAACCCCAGGACAAACTGCTCATCCAAGCTAGCAGCACGACGAGCAACGCACGCCACGGCAACCGTCTGCGGCACACCGTGTCCACCACGCAGGCCAGCACGAGCAGCCAGAACAGTTCGATCCCCCAGTCGCCCGCCCTGGCCAACTCGCCGTCCACGAGCAGCCGAACCACGAGCACTCCGAAGGCCAACACGATCCCGAGCTCGGCGATGTGCATCGGGACGCCGATGCGGAAAGTGAGCAGACGAGCCACAATCAGCAGTCCGGAGCCGATGAGCATCGGATACAGCGGGTTCGGCGCGATGGCCGACAGCTCGAACAGGCGTTGTGCGTAGGTCGGTTCCGCGCCGGTGAGCTGCGCGATGAGCTCGGGGAGGCCGCCCGCGACCGTGACCACACCGATGTACAGCAGCCCCGGGAGGCACAAAATCAGCAGATCACCGAGCCTGTGAAGCCACCGGCCCCCGATGCTGGCACGGTCGCTATGCACGGCCGGGTGCAGCAGCACCATGGCCATCCCGATCGGCGCGGCGAGCATGAAGCTCTGCTTCGTCAACGCGGCCATGCCGAGCATTACCAGGCCAGCCCGGTAATGCCACGGCCGCCCGGCGCGCAACCCGGTGTCGACCGCCCACAGGCCGCAAGCGGTGAGCATCAACCCGTCCACGGTGTGCCACGCGGTCAGACCGTGGGTGTGCAGGTTGACCAGGCTTGCCGCGGCAACAAGACCAGTCAGCAGTGGCCCCCACCGGAGTAGCGAGCGCCGGGTAACCAGAGCCGCAAGCGCGATCGTGAACAAGGTGATCTCCACCATGGACACCAGCCTGGACATGAAAAACAGCGGCCCCGGCAGCAGAAAGTCGAGGGTGTGCAGCAGCGGGGAACCCAGTGGCCGTGCCGAGATGATGTCCTGATGTGGGATCTCGCCGTGCAGCAACCGCCAGCTCGTGCCGAGGATGAAGCCCTGGTCGGTCGGTGTGAAGCCGAAGCGGCCTACCCGGTAGGTCACCGCAAACGAGAGCACACCGATCCAGCCGGCGTGTGCGAGCAGCACCATCGTCCGCCGTCTACGCCGACCGTCTCCGTCCAGTGCGGATCCCTCCGATGCCGAGCTGCGCGCCAGGCGTACCAGAGACATGACATCCCTTCGGAAGTTCCGGAAACGGTTTCCCACCTCGGTAGGCAAGGATTGTGCGATCAGGCAACTCCGTGCATGGTCGTGACCGCAGTCAAGGGTCACCCCGGCAACAGGTTTCCCACGACTGTCCGGATCACGGCGGAGTCCTCGGCCGAGTTCAGTACCTCGGCCGCCTTGTCCGCGTTCTGTTTGAAGGTGCGTACCTGCTGTTCATCCAGCGCTGCGAGGGTGTCACGCATGGCCTGCGCAGAGGCATCGGCAGCGATCGCACCCAACTCGTGTTCCGAGATCAGTCGGTCGGTCTCCGGTGCGGACCCGAACACCACCGCCAGCCGTGCCTGCACGAAATCGAAGATCTTGTTGGGCAACATAAACCGGTGATTCGGTGTGAGCGGCGGCAGGCTGAAGATTCCCACGTCGTACTGGTTCAACGTGTCCACCAGTTCACCCGGACTGACCGGAGGATGCAGAGAGATGCGGGGATCGCCGGCAATCAGTGCGCGAATGCTGTTCAAGTACCGGCCATCATCACGGCCCGGTACGAGATACAGGTCGAGGGTGTAGGTCGAGTCGAGTTCGCGCACCGCCTCGATGAGCGTCTCGAGATTGCGGCCGGGTACCGCGCCACCGCTGTGTACCAGTCGAATGCGGCCCTCGCGAACCTCGCCCGGCTCCAGCTCACGGAACGCGCCCGCGTTGCGCACGGTGTGGGGGTGTACGCCGAACCGGTCCCGGTAGAGCCCGCCGATCGAGTCGTTCACCGCGGTCACTGCGGTCATCTTCGGCAAATACTTGCGGCACTGGTGAGTCATGAACGGTTTCACCAGCAGCCGCCACGACCGCACGTGGGCACGTTCCTCCGGCGCCCACTCGTGCATATCGGCGACGACCGGCGCTCCCTGGGCGACGTGGTGGCCGAGCGCCATCGCGCGCGCCTCATTGGCCACCACCACATCGAACCGCCTGCCCTCGAGAAGATCGAGCGCGGCGCGAACGGCGGGTGCCATGAACTCGACCCGGTCGAAACGGCGCGACGCGAGCAGCGCGATCCCGGCGGACGTCTGCGGCAGTGAGGGCAGACCGGCGTCGATCTCCAGGTGTTCGGTTGCCGCCTGGGGCTTGTCGCCGTATCCGATGGTGGTCACGTCGCCGAGTTCGGCGAGCACGTCCAGCTGGCGAAGCACTCGAGAATCACGATTGATATCCGAAAAGGAGATACAGAGAATCCGCGCACGACACTCACCACCGGCCATGGCCGGGGAGTCTAAACCCACACCTGTGCACTCGCTGCGGGGCTCATCCTGCCGCCCCGCGGCGTACCGATCGACGCGCCACGGCCACCAGATCGCCGCGGTGCAGCAATGCCCAACCGAGCGCGAACACCGCGATCATCGCGACGTCGAGCCATCCGGAAACGTCGGTGGCGGAACTGAGCCCCACCAGCACTCCTGCCATCACAACTCCTCCGAACACCCGCAGCATGAGTGTCCCCCAACGGTGCCGATCGCGTCGCCACACCAGCACCACCGGCAGACAACAGGTGATCCCCATTCCCACCAGATAGCCGAACGCTATACCGAGGACCGACATGCCGGGAATGAGCGCCACGGCGACACCGAGACCAACCACGAATCCCGTGCCGCGGATGAGCGCGACCACCCGTGCTCCGTGCTCGCTGTAGGATCTGATGGCTTCGCTGGTCACGTTGGACACGGTGAGTAGGAAGGTGGCCACGAGCAGCACCTCCAGTACCGGCACCGCCGCGGAAAGCCGCGGCCAGATCAGCTCCACGATCAACCTGCTGCCCACCACAAGAACACCGAACACCCCACCAGCGGTGGTGATCAGTCCCCGGTACACCACGTCGGTGTGCCGCCGAACGGCATCGAAATCACCCCGTCCCACCGCACCGGACAGCGCGGGCAGTAACAACAGGCTCAGCACGGAACCGAGCATCGAAGCCGGGGTCGCCAGAGTCAGTGCCGCCGCGTAGGCGTCCGCACTCACCACGTCCCCGGTCTGGTCGGCGAGCACCATGGTCAGCTGCAGAAATCCGCCAGTGGCCAACGAACCGAGCACACCCCACGCCACGAACCGGTTGATCTCGGCGCGCAACTCCGAACCGATCGGTCCGCGTGCGGCCCGGGGCCAGCCTGCGATGGTGTACAGCAGATATCCCGCGGTCAGCGGCGCCAGCAGCCAGGCACGCAGATCGAGCACGAGCACCAGCACGAGACCGCCGACCGCGACCACGAAGGACAGCCCGTCCCACACGGTGGCCCGCAACACCCGCCCGGTCGCGTACTGCGCACCACGGACGAACGTGTAACCCGACCAACCGATGGTCAGCAGCGCAACGAAAAACGCCGTCGTGAGCTGCCCCGGCGCGAGCACGAAGTAGGTCAGCAGTCCGGCACCGGCGCCGAGCGCGGCGGAGGTGAACAACGACAGGCGGGCCAGATAATGCGTCAGGGCCACTCGGAGCTCGACATCGCCGGCCTCCCTGGCCACGAACTTGGACGCCGCCGCACCAAGGGAAGCCGGCCACAGCATGGTCGCCAGCAATGCGGTGGAGATCGCACTGTTCGTGGCCGCCAGGAAGCCGGCCGGCAGCATGCGACCGACCAGCAGGCTGTAGACGAACCGTACCAGCCCCTGCACCGCGATACCTGTGGCGGAAACCAGGCCGCGATGCGCGGCCGGCAGCGACACGGCGTCCGTGCGCGCGTCGGCTCGGGTCAGCAGCGAACGGCGATGACCGATGAGCTCGATTTCCACCCCGGTGCCGTCCACACCACCGTCGGTCGTCCCAGTCATGGACCGCACAGTAACCGCCGCTGCGGCCGGGGCGTTGCCCAGCCGGGCTTCAACTGCATGAGAGCGCCACATAACCGTGAAGTTGCATTGCTGCGGCCCCCGCTGAGATCCACCGGGACGGCGAATAAGGTGAGGTCGCCATTCCCTCATCGACATCGAGGACACCTCGTGAGTAAGGACTTCATCCCGGCCGCCAAGCCGCTCATCGGCGACGCGGAACGCGACGCCGTCGACGGCGTGCTCCGCTCCGGCATGCTGGCGCAGGGCGCCGAGGTCACCGAGTTCGAGCAGGAGTTCAGCCGGGTGCTGCTGGACGGCAGGCCGACCGTGGCGGTCAACTCGGGCACCGCGGGGCTGCACCTCGGGTTGCTCGCCGCCGGAGTCGGCCCCGGCGACGAGGTGATCGTGCCCTCGTTCACCTTCGCCGCCACGGCGAACGCGGTGGCGCTGACCGGTGCCACCCCGGTCTTCGCCGACATCGAACTCACCCACTACTGCCTCGACCCGAAGCACGTGGCCGGGCTGATCACCGAGCGCACCAAGGGGATCATGCCGGTGCACCTCTACGGGCACCCGGCGAACATGCCGGCGCTACAGCAGCTTGCCGAACAGCACGGGCTGGCCCTGTACGAGGACGCCGCCCAGGCGCACGGCGCGAGCCTCGACGGCAAACCGGTCGGCACCTTCGGCACCTTCGCCATGTTCAGCCTGTATCCGACGAAGAACATGACCTCCGGCGAGGGCGGCATGGTCTCCACCGGGGACACCGAGGCGGAACAAGCGCTGAGGCTGCTGCGCAACCAGGGCATGCAGCGCCAGTACGAGAACGAACTCGTCGGTTTCAACGCGCGAATGACCAATCTGCACGCCGCGATCGGACGAGTACAACTGGCCAAGGTCGGCGAGTGGACCAAGACCCGGCGAGCCAACGCGCAGTTCCTCGACCGGAACCTGCACGGCGTCGGAGTGCCCGCGGTCGCCGAGAAGGCCGTGCACGTCTACCACCAGTACACGATCACGGTGCCCGAAGACCGGGACGGTTTCGCCGCCGCGTTGAAGGAGGAGTACCAGGTCGGCTCCGGGGTGTACTACCCCGTGCCGAACCACCGGCTGCCGTCCTTCGCCCGGGAGGAGGACCTGCCGAACACCGAGCAGGCCTGCAACACCGTGCTGTCGCTGCCGGTGCATCCGTCGTTGGACGATGAGGACCGCGAGCGCATCGTGACCGCGGTGAACACACTGGCGAAGGCAGGTGCATAAGCGTGACCGAACTGCGAGTCGGCCTGATCGGGCTCGGCATGATGGGGCGCCACCACGCGCGGGTGATCCGTGAGGTCGACGGACTGACGTTGGCCGCGGTCGCCGACGCCGCCGGCGATCCGCACGGGGTCGCCGATGGGATGCCGGTACTCGGCAGCGTGGCGGAACTGATCGACGCGGGCATCGACACGGCCGTGTGCACGGTACCGACCGGAATGCACGAGGAGGTCGGTCTCGCGCTCGCCGACGCGGGAATACACACGCTGATCGAGAAACCGATCGCGCACAGCATCGAGGCCGGGAACAGGCTGGTCGAGGCATTCACCGCGAACGGCCTGATCGGCGCCGTCGGCCACATCGAACGCTACAACCCGGCGCTGCAGTCGCTGCGCGAGCGCATGGCCGCAGGCGAGCTCGACGACATCTACCAGATCGCCACCCGCAGGCAGGGACCGTTCCCGGCGCGGATCGCCGACGTCGGTGTGGTCAAGGATCTCGCAACGCACGACATCGACCTGACGGCGTGGCTGGCCAAGTCCGAGTACACCAGCGTGGCCGCCCAAGTCACCACCCGCTCCGGGCGGGCACACGAGGACATGGTTGCCGCCACCGGCAGGCTCGCCAACGGCACCATCACCAACCACCTGGTGAACTGGCTTTCCCCGATGAAGGAACGGGTCACCGTGGTGACCGGTGAGAAGGGTGCGTTCGTCGCCGACACGCTCACCGCCGACCTCACCTTCTACGCCAATGCCGTGATCAGCACCGAGTGGGAATCGGTGGCGAACTTCCGCGGTGTCGCCGAGGGCGACGTGACCCGGTTCGCGATCCAGAAGCGGGAACCGTTGCGTGTCGAGCACGAGAAGTTCCGGGACGCCGTGCTGGGCGTCTCCTACGATGTGGTGACCCTGCAGGAGGGCCTCAACACCCTCCGCACCGCCGAGGATCTGCTGCTCACTGCCCGGCAACCGGTGGACATGCGGAGCGCCTGACCCGATGTCCCAGCGAATCACGATCGTCTCCAGATTGTTTCGCCCCGAGGCGGGCGCGGCTGCTTATCGCCTGGGTGCCCTGGCTGACGAGTTGGTGGCACAGGGATACCGCGTCAGAGTGCTGACCACCGTTCCCCCCGAGGGCGCACGTATCGATGATGCCGGGCTCGACGTTCGGCGATGGCCGGTACTGCGCGACAAGGGCGGAAACGTCCGCGGATACGTTCAATACCTCAGCTACGACATACCGCTGTTCTTTCGACTGCTGTTCACGAAAAGCGACGCGGTCGTGGTGGAACCGCCGACCACCACCGGTGTGGTCAGCAGGATCGTGTGCGCACTGACACGCACCCCGTACTTCCATTACTCCGCCGATGTGGTGTCGACGGCGGCGGAAGGCATCGGAGTCAATCGCACAGTGGTACGTGTCCTGAAATTGTTGGAGCGCTGGGTGCTCAACGGGGCTCGGCACACCATCGCCGTCTCGGATGGCGTGAAGAAGGACCTGCTGTCGCTGGGCGTGCCCGAGGATCGCATCACAGTCGTCGGCGTGGGCATCGACACCACAAGGTTCGACTTCGCCCCGAACGACGAGCAGGTACCGGCCAAAAAGCTGGTTTACGGTGGAACGATGTCGGAGATCCACGGCGCGGAAATCTTCGTCCGCGCTTTTTCGAAGGTTGCCGACAAGCATCCCGACGCCACCCTGTTGATGATCGGCCAGGGCGTGGACGTGCCCATGCTGAAAGACCTTGCCGCCGACCTGGCTCCGGGGCAAGTGGAGTTTCGTCCACCACAGTCAGCGGAGCACTTGAGTGACGAGTTCGCCACCGCCTCGGCCGCGCTGGCTTCGGTGAAGCCCGGGGTCGGCTACGACTTCGCGTTCGCGACGAAAGCCCTCTCGAGCCTGTCCGCCGGCGCCCCCGTCATCTATACCGGAGTCGGCCCGATGGCTTCGATCATTCGTGACAACGACCTGGGCTGGACCGTCGAATGGGACGACACCGCCGTGTCCGAAGCCATGGACAAGGCATTGACGGACCATCCGGACACAGCGCGCCGAGTAGCGCTGTCTCGATGGGTTGAGCACCACCACAGTCTGCAGACCGTCGCCGCCCATACCGTCGACGTCTTCAACCAAGAGCAGTAGTCCACCTTCGCCGAGCTCACGGAGCGGAGAAGCCAGGGAGGCAGCGACCCGAACGGCGAGACCCAACCATGATCCACGGACACGGTGCGGGTACTGATCGCTACAGCAGGGCTGAGACAATCAGCCTCCAGGCTGAGGCGAGGGAGATTCGGGTATGGCGTTCAGGTGCTCCTTTGTGGACGATGCGCTGGTCGTGGAGTTCGACCCGATCATGCACAACTGGTTGCGCGTGTCGCTGCCGCGCTACCGGGGCATGGTGCAGTCCCGCATCGACGAGTACCGCGAATACGACTCGCTGTGCGAGATACTGGGCATACCGCTGCCGGTCACCCCGCTCAACTCGGCGATCCTGCGCACGCTGCGCGACAACTGGTGCGGTCCCACCGGTGACGACGCGCTGGACCAGTGGCGCGAGGCCGACCTGATGACCCGGCTGCGCGAGGACGCCGATGTGGCACTGTCCACGATGCCCGCTCGTGGGCAGCCGCTGGAGTTGCACTACGCGGAGGAAGTCGAGTCCTGGTTCTGGGTGCTGACGAACCTGCGGATCGGCTACGGCGTGCAGCACGGTGTGCTCGGCCCGGACCGCCCTCCCCTCACGGAACAGGTCGGCGAGCAAGCGGACTGGAGCGACCCGCAGACCCCGGCGCGGTTCACCGTGTGGTGGCTGGGCAGCCTCGCCCACGCGCTGCGCAAGGTCTCCGGCCAACCACTGCCGGAGTACTCCTTCTACTGACGCGCGGGCGCGGCCAGCGCCTTGACCATCTCCTCCAGCTTCGCCGCCACCTTGCGACTGTCGGTGGGCGCGAGGGTGAACCACTCGCGCCCGTCACCGCCCGGTTGCTTCTGAGCCATGTAGCTCCCGTTCTCGGTGACGAAGACCTGCAGTTTGACCGGCAGCTTGTGTGTGCGGCGCACCTTGCGGTCGTAGGAGCGGACCGTGAACACGCCCTCGAGGGTGCGTGGTGCGCCGAACGCCTTCGCCAGGACCTGCGCGTCCGCCTGCCGGACCCCGGCCGAGGCCAGCGCGGTCTGCATACCTCCCGATGAGTTGGTCGTCATGCGTTTGCTCGCCTCCTCCAGGAGTTCGGCGGGCAGGGTCGCCGAACCACCGGTGGCGGGTTCGAGCCGGCCGAGCAGATTCACCGCGTTGCCGGCCGGACCGCCGTACTCGTGCCTGCTGAGCACGATGTCCAGCAGCTCCTCGGGGGTCTGCCCGTCGGCCTGATACGCCTGGATGGTGCTGCGGCCCTGCTCGACCAGGACCGCGTTGAAGTTCTCCCCCGCCCGGGACTGCACGGCCAGCCCCACCGCCAGCGGCGGGTGGGCCAGCAGGTGCCAGGCATCGTCGAGGAACGGGTGCACCTCGTCGGTTCTGATCAGCCCCTGCTGCATGAGCTGCTTGCGGGCGTCCTCGCTCGCCTGCCTGCGCTCGTCCTCGCTCTCTCCCGGCATCCGACCGACCCGCAACAGCGGGTGCAGGTGCGTGTCGAAGCGTTCACACAGGTACGCGGCGGACTCGGGGACGATCGAGATCCGGTTGTCTCCCATGGTCAGCGGCCTTGTTCTTCGTGGGGCAGGGCGCCGAGTACGGGTGGGGCGACGCGGTGCATGTCGTTGGTGAACACGTCTTCGGTCTCGACCAGCCAGGTCGGGCGCTCGTGCTCCTGTTCGGCACCGTCGCCCCGCTGCTGCCCGCCGCCGGCGGCCATCGGCGCCCCGCGCAC
>NZ_QPJC01000020.1 GCF_003337235.1 Halopolyspora algeriensis | reverse complement strand
CCCCGTCCTCCGGCCTTGACCTGGGCCTTGACCACCACAGGTCCGCCGAGTTCTTCAGCGGCTGCCTTGGCCCCGTTCGGATCAGTGGCCACGGAACCGGGCAGCGTCGGCACTCCGTGGGCGGCGAAGAGCTCCTTCGCCTGGTACTCGTACAGATCCACTCGACTCTCCTTTGCACGCAGGCTTGCATACAGTATGCACAACTTTGCGCGAAGGACCAAGCCTTTTCGATTCGACGACAAGTCCGACGCCTTCCCGGCAAGCAAGAGTGACCACCCGGAACCCGAGTGCCCCTGCGGCACATGTGCACAGCCTGCGCCAAAATGGAGGTGTGCGACTCGGAGGCGGGCTGCGCTCGCGCCTGCTTCGCGGTGACAGCAAGGGCTGTGACCGAACTCTCGGGCACTGGACTGTGGAATACTGTATACTGAAACCATCGGAACCGTACAACCGCAGTCGCAGGACCAGCACGGACGCTGAGCTGCTCTGCCGTCCCTGGGAGTTCACCTATGTCGCTGCCGTCAGGATTGCCGCAGGAGCTCTCGTCCCGGCAGGTCGCACGCCCTGTCCCACTACGGGAAACCGTCTACGAAGCCATCCTCGAGATGATCGTCACGGGCGATCTCCAGCCCGGTCAGCACCTGGTGGAAAAGGAGCTGGCGGAACTGCTGGGCGTCTCGCGCCAACCCGTGCGGGAAGCCCTGCAGTGGTTGCAGAAGGACGAGTGGGTCGATCTACGCCCGGGATACGGCGCTTTCGTTCACGTGCCCACCTCCGAGGAAGCCGACCAGCTGCTGGGAGTGCGCACGCTGCTGGAGGCCGAGTCCGCGCGCCTGGCGGCCACGCAGGCCGGCGAAGCCGGTATCGACAGGCTTCGGGAGATCTACGACCGCGGTATCGCCGCGCTCGCCGAGGACGACATCGACAGCGTCGTGGCGGCCAACGCCGAACTGCACACCTGCATCACCGAGCTTTCCGGCAACAAGGTGCTCATGGAGCTGGCAAGCCAGGTCGGTCGCAGGGTGCGCTGGTACCACACGCCGGTCGCCCGGAACCGCGGCCAGAAGGCCTGGGACGAGCATGCCGCGCTGATCGAGGCCATCGCCCAGGGCGAGGCCGACCGCGCGGCGACGCTGATGCGCGAGCACACCGAGCACACCCGGCGGTCCTACCTCGAGCAGAACGACGAGGAGCACAGCGGCGAGGACGAGCCCACCCCGGCGAAGTCCTCCCGGCGCCGCAAGCGGTAGTGCGGCAACCAACCCCCCTGGCCCGCCCCGCGTCCGGACGCACGCAGGATCGGTCCGTAAGGCCGCTTCGCCTCCGGACCTTCCCCGCCGAGAGTGCCCTATGCCTGCCCCGTGGTCGGCTCCGTGGATTCCTCCGCGGGGCGCCGGGAATCCTGCATGTGCTCCCAGCCGAAACGCCCCTTGATGCAGAGGTTGCCGTGGCCCACGGAATGGTCGTGCGGCGAGGTGACGCGCACGATCTCGTTGTCCTGGGTGTGCAGGGTGAGGTTGCAGCCGACGCCGCAGAACGTGCAGACGGTGGTCGTCTGCTGCTGCCGCGACTCGTCCCAGCTGCCCTCTGCGCGCATGTCGAACTCCTTTTTGAAGCTCAGCGCTCCGGTGGGACAGACCTCGATGCAGTTACCACAGTAGACACACTCCGAGTCCGGCAGCGGGTTCGCGAACTCCGTGGAGATCCGCGCATCGAAGCCGCGGCCGGCAACGGCGATGGCGAAGGTGTTCTGCCACTGTTCCCCGCAGGCGTCCACGCACTTGTAGCACAGGATGCACTTGCCGTAGTCGCGGACGTAGAGGTCGTTGTCCACTTTGGCCGGCTGCTGCACGGTCGCGGCCGTGGTGCCGTCCGGCTCCTCGTGCTCGCCGGGCGGCCGTTCGTCGTGGTCGTCGGCGGGCGGATCCGGGGGACCGAACCGCTCCGGCTTCGCCTGGTACTGCTCCATCCACTCGGCGACGTGCGGCGTCGTGGACAGGTCGGCCGACGAGCCGAGCAGTTCGAGCACCAGCTTGCGACTGTGCCGGGTGCGCTCGGAATCGGTGCGCACCACCATTCCCTCGGTGACCTTGCGGGAGCAGGAGGGAACCAGTGTCCGCGAACCCTCCACCTCCACCATGCACACGCGGCAGGCGTTCGCCGGGCGCAGCGTATCGCCGTAGCACAGGGTCGGGATGGACGTGCCCACCGCCGTGCAGGCGTCCAGGATGGTCGACCCTTCCGGGACGCTGACGGTCTCGCCGTCCAGTGTGACGTCCACCAGCCGACGCGGCAGGCCGAGATCGACGACGGTCATGCGGGTCCTCCTTTCGACAGCGTGCCGAGTCGGTCGATCGCCGATTCGACCGCGTTCCACGCGGTTTGCCCCAGCCCGCAGATGGACGAGTCCCGCATCACCTGACCGACCTCGCGCAGCAGGGCGAGATCATCGCCGTCGGGGGGTGCCTTTCCGCCCGCCATGCGCTGCAGCGCCTCCTCCTGGCGCACCGTCCCGACCCGGCACGGCACGCACTGCCCGCACGACTCGTCACGGAAGAACGACGCGATTCGCAGCAGCATCGCGGGCAGGTTCACCGTGTCGTCGAAGACGAGGACGACGCCCGAACCGAGTGTGGTCCCGGCTTCCTGCGCACCCTCCATCGTCAGCGGAAGATCGAGCTCGCCCGGCCGGACGAAACCACCTGCCGCCCCGCCCAGCAGCACCGCGCGCAACGTGCGCTCCTCCGGCACACCTCCCGCGAGGTCGAGCAGCTCGCGCAACGTCGTGCCGAACGGGACCTCGTACAGCCCGGGACGGGCCACAGTGCCGGACAAGCAGAACAATCGGGTGCCGGTCGAGCGCTCCGTTCCGATGCGCGCGTACGCCTCGCCGCCCTCGATGAGGATCAGCGGTACGTTGACCAGTGTCTCCACATTGTTGACCACGGTCGGCTTGCCGAACAGTCCTTCCTCCACCGGCAGCGGCGGCTTGCTGCGCGGCTCACCGCGGTATCCCTCGATGGAGTTGAACAGGGCGGTTTCCTCACCGCAGATGTAGGCCCCGGCACCCCGGCGGATCTCGATGTCGAAGTCGACGCCCTCGTGCCCCATGATGCTGCGGCCGAGAAAGCCTCGTTCGCGGGCCTGCGCGATGGCGTTGGCCAGCCGACGTGTCGCCCGCGGGTACTCGCCGCGGATGTAGAGGTAGCCCTTGGCGCACCCGGTGGCGAAGCCGGCGATGGTCATCGACTCGATGACGGAGAACGGGTCGCCCTCCATGAGAATGCGGTCCTTGAAGGTGCCCGGTTCGCTCTCATCGGCGTTGCAGACGAGGTAGTGCGGCCGCACCGGCTGGGAAGCCGTGCTGTCCCACTTGCGCCCCGTGGGGAAGGCCGCACCTCCCCTCCCCATCAGCTTCGCGTCCGTGACCTGCTTGATGACTTCCGCCGGGCCCGCGCGCAGGGCGTTGCGCAGCGCGATGTAGCCGCCGTGGGCGCGGTAGTCGTCCAGGCTGTCCGGGTCGACGACACCGACCCGGTGCAGCAGTCGCAGCTCGGGATCACCCGCCTGGGGAACCGACTCGCGTGCCGGGGGTTCCCGGTCCGCATCGGCCGGTCCGGAGCGCGCCGATTCTTCGATCTCGTCGGTGCCCGCGGGTGCGAGCAACTGCGTGCGAGCGGGATCGCCCGCCTCGAACGCCAGCGCCGCCGGTGCGCGCTCGCACGCCCCCAGGCACGGGCTGTGCTGCCACGTCATCCCGTCGACCGCCGTTCCCGCAGGGCCGAAGGACTGTTCCAGCCTGTCGCACAGCTCGGAGGAGCCGTTGGCCTTGCACGCCAAGTCGGTGCAGACGTGCAGCACCCTCGACGGCCTGGGCCGCAGCGCGAACAGGGCGTAGAAGCTCGCCACGCCGTAGGCATCGGCCGGAGGCACCGAGAGCTGCCTGCAGATGTGGTTCAGTGCTCCCTGGCTGATCCAGCCGATTCGATCGTGCACGGCGTGCAGAGCGGGCAGCAGCATGTCCCGCCCGTCCCGCGTGCCGTTGCCGTGCGCGGATCCGTTGCCGTGGGCGGCCCCGTGGGCGGGAAAGGGCCCACTTCCGTTCGGATGCCCGCCGTTGTGCGCATCCCCGTGGCCGTGGACCGTGCCCGGATCGAGACCGTTGCCTCCCTCCGGTGATCCGAGCAGGGCGTCCACCGCGGCCCGTTCGGCCTCGGTCGGCGTGGCATCAAGGTAATGCAGATCCACAGCAGCTCCTCACGTGCACTCGGGAGCCGATCCCCGCCTGCGGGGCGAAATCGGGCCGTCGCCGGTGTGTGGTGATCATGTCGAAGCGGGTGCGTCAGGACACCGGGGTCGCGGCTGCCGGAGCGGTGTCGGAGGCCGCGGTTTCGATCTGGTGGTTGAGCAGATCCGCAAGCGCGTTGATCACGCGCAATGTCGGCGCCGAAGTGCCGGTCAGGTCGGCCAGCTCGACGACCGCGGCCAGCAGCACGTCCAGCTCCATGGGCTTGCCACGCTCCAGGTCCTGCAGCGTGGACGTCTTGTGCTCACCGGTGCGCTCGGCGCCTGCCATCCTGCGTTCGATGGCGATGTCCGGGTGACATCCCACCCCGGCGGCGACATCGAGGGTCTCGCGCATCATCGTGACGACGAGTTCCCGGACATCCCGGTGCCGGCACATGCCGGCCATGGTGGCTCGGGTCAGCGCGCTGATCGGGTTGAACGCGATGTTGCCCATCAGTTTGATCCAGATCTCCGGCCGCAGGTCCCGTTCCACCGGACACTTGAGACCGCCGGCCACCATCGCGTCGCTGAACTCCCGGCAGCGCTCGGACATGCTGCCGTCCGGTTCGCCGATGGAGAACCGGGTGCCCTCGAGATGCCGCACCACTCCCGGTGCTTCCAGTTCCGTTGCCGCGTAGACGACACAGCCGATGGCGCGATGCAGGGACAGCGCCTCGGTCACGGCCCCGTCCGGGTCGACACTGTGGATGCGATGGTTTTCGTACTCACCCGGCATGCCGTGGAAATACCACCACGGGATGCCGTTCTGCGCCGCGATGACCGACGTCCGCTCGTGCAGCAACGGATGGACCATCGGACCTGCCGCGGCATAGGAGTTGGCCTTCAGGCCGAGGAAGACGTGATCCACCGGGCCCACTTCAGCCGGGTCATCGGTGGCATGCGGGCGCACGTGGAAGTCCCCTCGCGGGCTCAGCACCTGCACTCCGTCGCGACGCAGCGCTTCCAGATGAGGCCCTCGGGCGATGAGGGCGACTTCAGCGCCGGCGCGTTGCAGGCTGGCACCGACATACGCGCCGATGGCGCCCGCACCAAGAACAGCGACTCTCACATCGAACTCCGCTCTCCCCAGGAATTCGGCGGGATACCGTCATTGCATTCAGCATACTGTATGTCGCCCCGCAGGCAAATGCCCTTTCTGCGATCGGGCCTTCGCCTGCGGTCCAAGCGGCTGTCGACAAGTGGGGCGCCGTGGCGGGTCGTGCTCATGCCCGGTCCCGTGCCACCCGGAGTGAGCCTACTGCGCCTGTGAAGGCCTCCCCCTGCCCCGAAAGCGCCCGCACGGGCCGTTCGACGACGAGGCACCGCGCATCTCTGGACAGAAGCCCACCTTCAAGAGTATGCATACCTCCATACGGTATTCAGTATGGAGCTATCGCTTCGTGTTTCGCGAGGCATCGAAAGGGCCGTGAGCCGGCCGGTAAGCACGCCGGCGGCGACCAATTGCCCCGCCACGTCGAGTTGCCGTACGCGACCGAGGAGATGAGGACGCACCATGGCGCAAACCACCCAGACAACGCCCGAGAACGCCGCACCGCTCGGCGCTGCCGAGCAAACCCACGAGCCCGAGCAGGTATCCGGCGGTCACCTGGTGGCCAAAGCACTCAAGGCCGAAGGTGTCGACACGATCTTCACCCTGTGCGGTGGCCACATCATCGACATCTACGACGGATGTGTGGACGAGGGAATCTCGGTCATCGACGTACGGCACGAGCAGGTGGCCGCGCACGCCGCCGACGGGTACGCGCGCGTCACCGGCAAACCCGGGTGCGCGGTGGTGACCGCCGGGCCCGGCACCACCGATGCGGTCACCGGCGTGGCCAACGCCTTCCGAGCGGAGAGCCCGATGCTGCTCATCGGCGGTCAGGGCGCGCTGTCACAGCACAAGATGGGGTCCCTGCAGGACCTGCCGCACGTGGACATGATGGACCCGATCACCAAGTTCGCAGCCTCGGTGCCGCACACCGAGCGTGCCGCCGACCTGGTGTCGATGGCCTTCCGGGAAGCCCACCACGGCGCACCCGGTCCGTCCTTCCTGGAGATTCCGCGGGACGTGCTCGACGCCCGGGTTCCGGTCGAGAAGGCACGGGTTCCCGAAGCCGGGCACTACCGCGCCTCCACGCGTTCGGCCGGTGATCCGCAGGCCATCGAGCGGCTCGCCGACCTCCTGCTCACCTCGGAGAGGCCGTGCATCCTGCTCGGCAACCAGGTGTGGACGTGCCGGGCGACCGACTCCGCCGTCAAGCTGGTCCGGGAACTCAACGTCCCCGCCTTCATGAACGGCGCCGGGCGCGGCACGCTGGGGCCCGACGACCCGCTGCACTACCAGCTCGCCCGGCGGCACGCCTTCAACAATGCCGACCTGATCATCATCGTCGGCACACCGTTCGACTTCCGGATGGGCTACGGCAAGCGGCTGTCCCCGGAGGCAACGGTGGTGCAGATCGATCTCGACTACCGGACCGTCGGCAAGAACCGCGACATCGACCTGGGCATCGTCGGCGATGCCGACGCGGTGCTGTCCGCGGTCGCCGAGGCCTGCTCCGGTCGCATCGACAACGGCGCCACCGGCCGCAAGCAATGGCTGCAGGAGCTGCGCGAGGTCGAAACGACCGCCTACAACAAGCGGCTTCCCCGGCAATTGTCCGACGCCTCCCCCATCGACCCGTATCGCCTCGTCCACGAAATCAACGAGTTCCTCACCGAGGACTCGATCTACATCGGCGACGGCGGCGACATCGTCACCTTCTCCGGCCAGGTCGTCCAGCCCAAGGCCCCCGGCCACTGGATGGATCCGGGTCCGCTGGGCACGCTCGGGGTGGGCATCCCGTTCATCATGGCCGCCAAGCACGCGTTCCCGCACAAGGAAGTGGTCTGCCTGTTCGGGGACGGTGCGCTGAGCCTCACCGGCTGGGACTTCGAGACGCTGGTGCGCTTCGACCTGCCGTTCATCGGGATCGTGGGCAACAACTCCTCGATGAACCAGATCCGGTACGGCCAGATCGACAAGTACGGCGCCGATCGCGGCCGGGTCGGCAACACTCTCGGCCACGTCGAGTACGACAAGTTCGCCCAGATGCTCGGCGGGTACGGCGAAGCGGTCCACCACCCGTCCGAGATCGCGCCGGCCCTGCAACGCGCGCGGGAGTCGGGCAAGCCTTCTCTGATCAACGTCTGGGTCGATCCGGAGGTCTACGCCCCGGGAACCATGAACCAGACGATGTACAAGTGACCGCGATCACGACTTCATCGATGTCGATTTTTTCGAATGTCGGTCGACGCGCGCCGAGCATGTCGCGGCGCGCCTGTTCGAAAAAGGGGAAAGGCACATGAGCAAGGCACTGGAAGGTGTCCGCGTGCTCGACATGACCCATGTCCAGTCGGGACCGTCCGCGACGCAGATTCTGGCCTGGCTGGGCGCCGAGGTCGTCAAGCTGGAATCACCCAGCGGGGACATCACGCGCACCCAGCTCAGCGATGTCGACAACGGCGACAGCCTCTACTTCACGATGCTCAACTGCAACAAGCAGAGCATCACCCTCAACATGAAAAGCGAGCGGGGCAAGGAGGTTTTCACCGAACTCGTCGCGAGCTCCGACGTCCTCGTGGAGAATTTCGGTCCCGGCGCCGTGGATCGCATGGGATTCACCTGGGGAAGGCTCCAGGAAATCAATCCACAACTCATCTACGCCTCGATCAAGGGATTCGGCGAGGGTCCGTACACGCATTACAAGGCCTACGAGGTCGTCGCCCAGGCCATGGGCGGTTCCATGAGCACGACCGGGTTCGAAGACGGTCCCCCGACGGCGACCGGTGCGCAAATCGGCGACTCGGGTACCGGGATCCACACCGTGGCGGGCATCCTCGCCGCACTGTTCCAGCGGGAACGCGGCGGACACGGCCAGCGGGTGTCGGTGGCGATGCAGCACGCGGTCCTCAACCTCTGCCGGGTCAAGCTCCGCGACCAGCAACGGCTGGCCCGAGGGCCCCTGCGTGAATACCCGAACGACGAATTCGGCGAGGAGGTGCCGCGTTCGGGCAACGCCTCCGGCGGGGGGCAGCCGGGATGGGCGGTGCGCTGCAAACCCGGCGGGCCCAACGACTACATCTACGTCATCGTCCAGCCCGCCGGCTGGGCCCCGATCGCGAGTTTGATCGGCCGGCCCGAGCTCGCCGACGATCCCGAGTGGAACACGCCGCAAGCACGGCTGCCCAAATTGGACAAGATGTTCCACATGATCGAGGAGTGGACGATCAACCACGACAAGTGGGAGGTGCTGGCCCAGCTCAACGCCCACAACATCCCGTGCGGCCCGATCCTGTCCACCCGGGAGCTGATCGAGGACTCCTCGCTGGCCGACAACGACATGATCGTGTCCGTGGACCATCCCGAACGCGGCGAGTTCAAGACCGTGGGGTGCCCGATCAAGCTGTCCGACTCACCGGTGGAGGTCGAGCGATCCCCGCTGCTGGGCGAGCACAACGAAGACGTCTACATCCGCCGGCTGGGACTCGAGGAATCCGAGTTCGCCGAACTCAAAGCGAACGGAGTGATCTGAGATGGCCTACGACAGCACCAGCGTACGCGAGATCCTCGACAAGGCACGGGCCGAGGGGCGCGAGGCGCTGACCTCTCCCGAGGGGAAGTTGCTGTGTGACGCCTACGGCATTCCCATCGCCGGTGAGGGGTTGGCCGGCACCGCCGAGGAGGCCGTGGAGATCGCCGAGTCGATCGGCACCGCGGTCGCGATGAAGATCGTCTCCCCGCAGATCCTGCACAAGACCGACGCCGGCTGCGTGGTCGTCGACGTCGAGGGATCCCAGGAGGTGCGCTCGGCCTACGACAAGATCCTGGCCAACGCCCGGGCCCACGACCCCGGCGCCACCATCCACGGTGTCCAGGTGCAGCAGATGGTCACCAGCGGGCACGAGGTGATCATCGGCGCGACCACCGACCCGACCTTCGGCAAGGTGGTGGCCTTCGGCCTCGGCGGTGTCCTCGTCGAGGTCCTGCAGGACGTCACCTTCCGGCTCGCCCCCGTGGCCGCCGGTGAGGCGCGTTCGATGCTCGACGACATCGCCGCCGCCGACGTGCTGCGCGGCGCCCGCGGCGCCGAACCCGCCGACTCCGACGCGCTGGCCGACGTGGTCCGGCGACTTTCCGACCTGGTCACCGACTTCCCCGAGATCCGGGAGTTCGATCTCAACCCGGTCTTCGCGGGGGCCGACGGTGCCACGGCCGCGGACGTGCGCGTGCTCGTCGAAACCGGCGAGGTCGCCCGGCCGGAGCAGCGTTCCCAGGAAGAGATCCTGCGGACCATGAACCGGTTGATGAAGCCCGACAGCGTCGCGGTGATCGGCGCGTCCTCCGAAGAGGGCAAGATCGGCAACTCGGTCATGAAGAATCTCATCAACGGCGGCTACTCCGGACAAATCCATCCGATCAATCCGAAGGCCGACGAGATTCTCGGGCGCACGGCCTACTCCAGCATCGCCGAGGTGCCCGGCAACATCGACGTGGCCATCTTCACGGTGCCGGCCAAGTTCGTCCCCGCCGCGCTGGAGGAATGCGGGCGCAAGGAGATCCCGGCCGCGGTGCTCATTCCCTCCGGCTTCGCCGAGACCGGCAACGACGAACTTCAGCAGCAGGTGGTCGACATCGCCGGGCAGTACGACATCCGGCTGCTCGGGCCGAACATCTACGGCTACTACTACACCCCGAAGGATCTGTGCGCCACCTTCTGCACTCCCTACGACGTGCGCGGCGGCGTGGCGCTGACCTCGCAGAGCGGCGGCATCGGCATGGCCATCCTCGGCTACAGCCGCACCACCAAGATGGGCGTGTCGGCCATCGTCGGTCTCGGCAACAAGTCCGATGTCGACGAGGACGACCTGCTGACCTTCTTCGAGCACGACGACAACACCAACTGTGTGGCCATGCACCTCGAAGACCTCAAGGACGGCCGGTCCTTCGTGGAAACCGCCCGCAGGATGACCCGCAAGAAACCCGTCGTCGTCCTCAAAGCGGGCAGGACCGAGATGGGCGCCCGCGCCGCCAGTTCCCACACCGGCGCCCTGGCGGGCAACGACAAGGTCTACGACGACATCCTGCGCCAGTCCGGCGTCGTGCGGGCACCGGGTCTCAACGAGATGCTGGACTACGCCCGCGGCTTGCCGACCCTGCCCACGCCCCAGGGCGAGAACGTCGTGATCATCACCGGTGCAGGCGGTTCCGGGGTGCTGCTGTCCGATGCCTGCGTGGCCAACGACCTCGACCTCATGCACATCCCACCGGATCTCGACCAGGCCTTCCGCGAGCACATCCCCCCGTTCGGCGCCGCGGGCAACCCGATCGACATCACCGGCGGTGAACCGCCCAGCACCTATGAATCCACGATCAAACTCGCCCTGCACGATCCCCGCATCCACGCGGTGATCCTGGGCTACTGGCACACCATCGTCACCCCGCCCATGGTCTTCGCCGAGCTCACCGTCCGCGCCGCCGAAGAGGCACGAGCCGCCGGCATCGACAAGCCCATCGTCGCCTCGCTCGCCGGCGACACCGAGGTCGAAAAGGCCAGCGACCACCTCTTCGAGAACGGGATCGTGGCTTTTCCCTACACCACCGAGAAGCCCGTCGCCATCCTCGGCGCCAAGTACCAGTGGGCCCGCTCGGCGGGACTGCTCCCCCGCTGAAGGGCTCGGGAGAGCGGGCACCGCCAACCGCCGTCATCGGCGCGCGCCGGACGCGCGCCGGGAAGTGGAAAAAGCCCGCCGACTGCCCGGAACTCGGCCTCCGCACCGGGCCGGTCTGCTCACCGGGCAAGGCAGTCGGTCGGGACAGCCGGGCCGGGGCGGCACGACAGGTACCGAACGACGGTGCTCGTGTCCGCCCCTCCCGGGCAGCGGTTGATGCGCCGTTCACCGAGAACGAGCATCGACGCGCTCGCATCGCCGCCGGCGCCGATTCGACGTGCGCCACCGAGGGCCCCCGACCGGAGCTCTCGGTTCGTGCAAGCGGTATCGCGCAACAGGAGGCACAACAGCAGGTCCGAACACGGCTCAAGGGAGATCCGAAGTGGACGCTGATAATCCACCCGCCGCCAGAGAACCCGATCCGGAACTGACCACGGCCGAAGGCACCGAGGACGAACGGGTGTGGTCGGCCGGTCGGCTGGATCCCATGCCGATCCGCAAGCTGCCCGAGTCACCACCGTCGATCCACCTTCTCGGACCGACCGTATTCCTCGTCGCCCTCGGTGTGGGGATGGGCGAGACCTACATGTGGCCACGGCTGGTCCTCGTCTTCGGGCCGGAGATCCGCTGGCTGTTCCTCATCGGTGTCACGCTGCAGGCGTTCGTCATGCTGGAGATGGCCCGGTATGCGATGGCCACCGGCGAGAGCATCTTCACCGGTGCGGCCCGTGTGGCCAAACCACTGATGTGGTTCTTCTTCGGCACGGCACTGATCGTCTACATATGGCCCGGACACCTCTCGGCCGGAGCCGGAGCGCTCGAACAGATCACCGGAATACCGTGGATGGTCACCGCGATAGCCGGGCTGCTGCTCGTCGGCCTGATATTCACGCTGGCCAAAGTGATCTACAACCTGCTGGAGAGCGTGCTGTCGTTCCTCATCGGGTTGCTCGTGGTCGGGTCGAGCATCATCGCCGCGATGGTGGGCCAATTCAGCGACGTGACCAGCACGCTGACGGGGATGGTCCAATTCGGCTACCTGCCGGATGCGGCGACGTCCGCGGCCTGGTTCCCCATCATCGTCGGCTCGATCGCCTTCGCAGGCCCCTCCGGCATGCAGCAGATGTGGTACACGCTGCACCTGCGCGAGAAGGGCGCCGGGATGGGCGCGCACATTCCCAAGCTCCGTGGTCTGGCCCACGCGGGTGACGAGGAAGCGATGCCCGCACGCGGCTTCATGTTCGACACCGACGACCCCGACGAGATGCGCAAGTGGAAGGGCTGGCGCCGCTGGGTGACCTTCGACGCGCTGCTGCTCTTCTGGGGTATCACGATGCTCGTCACGGTCACGTTCACCGTGCTGGCACAGTCCGCCGCCCGGCAGAACCCCAACGTGCGGATCCTGATCGAAAACGGTGAGCGCGAAGCGGCGATGAACGCGATGGCGGATTCGTTCAGCGCCGCGGGAGGCCCCCTGCTGGGCGGGATTTTCCTCGGGTTCATCGCCCTGATCGGCCTCAACGCCACGCTCGGCCTGTACGATTCGTTCTCCCGTGGTCAGGCCGACATGGCCTACAACTTCATCAAGGGCGTCAACAAGTTCCGGATGGCGCACATCTACGCGACGTTCCTGTGGGGTGTGATCATCTTCGGGATCCTCGTCCTGCTGTTCGGACCAGCGGACGGACCCAGCGCCATTCTCGACACCCTGGCGTTCCTCTCGGCCTTCGCGATGGGCGCCTACTGCGTGGTGCTGCTGCTGGTGAACAACATCATGCTGCCCAAGCCGATCCGGCCGAATCTGGCGAGCAATCTGATCATCGGCTTCGGTGCCACGTTCTACCTGGGCATGCTCTTCTTCAGCCTGTTCACCTACGGCGTCATCCCGGACTGATGACCATGACAGAGACGGCACTTCCCCAACGTGAGGCAACACTTCCCCAACGTATGGGCGAGTTGGCCCTGCCCGGCGCGCTGGTCGGGGCTCTCGCCGGCTGCTTCGCAGCAATACTGGCGGTACTCGGTGGCCAGACACCGTCCTGGGCAGCGATCACCACGGTGACCCTGGCCGTCCCCCTGGCCATCCTGGGTGCCGGCTACAGCCTGCTGCTGGCGACCGGCCTGTTCCGACCCGGAGTGTTCGCTCCCGCCGGGCTGTACTGGTTCATCGGGTTCCCGCTGGCCCGGCTGGTGCACGAGCTGGGAGCCCACTCGATTCTGGCCGGTCAGCTCGGAATGCCGAAGGATCCGCTGGCTTTCCTCGCCTTCCAGGCACTGGTCAGCCTCGGATTCGCGATCGGCTTCCTCTGGCTGCACGAGCGGGTCATGCCCAGGTGGTTACTGCGAGTCTACGAACACAACTCGCGAGCCTGGAATGTGCTGGCGCACTACCTCCAACTCGCCGAGCAGATCCAGGAACAGCGGGACCGTAAGCAGACCCGTAGCCGGCGGGGCAAGGAACGATCCCTGCGGGAGCGCGTCGCCGAACGGCAGGGAGGACACGGATGACGATACCCGGTTGGCTGTGGATCGCGACGATCGCCGGCTTGCTGGCGCTGCTCGCGTTCGATTTCTGGCTCGTTTCCCGCAATCCCCGCGATCCGTCGCTGAAGGAGTCGGCGGCGTGGGTCTCCTTCTACGTCGCTCTCGCGGTGCTGTTCGGGATCGGGGTCATGACACTCGGTGGGAGCCGGTACGGCGGCGAGTTCTTCGCCGGCTGGATCACCGAGTACTCCCTGAGCATCGACAACCTGTTCATCTTCGTGCTGATCATGACCCGATTCTCGGTACCCCGCCAGTACCGGCAGAAGGTCCTGCTGATCGGCATCGTGCTGGCACTGATCATGCGGGGCGTGTTCATCGCCCTCGGTGCCGGGATGGTGGCACGCTTCAACTGGATCTTCTACATCTTCGGGGCCTTCCTGCTCTACACCGCCTGGAAGCTGATCAAGGACAACGGAGGGGAGGAGGAATTCTCGGAAAACGCCGCGCTGCGCACCGTGCGACGTGTGCTGCCGACGAGCCCGGACTACCACGGCGCGGCGATGACCACCCGCATCGACGGGCGACGGGTGGTGACACCGATGCTGATCGTGATGGTGGCCATCGGCACGACGGACCTGCTGTTCGCGGTGGACTCCATTCCCGCCATCTTCGGTCTCACCAAGGAGCCCTACCTGGTCTTCACGGCCAACGCCTTCGCCTTGATGGGGTTGCGGCAGCTGTTCTTCCTCATCGGTGGTCTCCTCGACCGGTTGATCTACCTGAGCAAGGGACTGGCGATCGTCCTGGCCTTCATCGGGGCGAAGCTGATCCTCGAAGCCCTGCACCACCAGGGGGTGCACTGGGTGCCGACGATCCCGATCACCGTCTCGCTGCTCGTGATCGTCGGCACGCTCACCATCACCGCCGTGGCGAGCCTGCTCAAGTCCCGGCAGCAGGCTCGCGCCGACAACGAGGTGTCCGCCACCGACGAGGCCGAGGTGCCGTAAACGTCGGGTCAGCGGAGTGCCGATGCGGTGCTGGAGGAGCGAGCACGCTGTGCCGTTCCTCCAGCACCGGCCCGGGTCTCGGCGTCAACCACGAGCACCCGCCGAGCCCTTCTCCTTCTCCCGCTGGGACGGGTTCGCCCGGGCGACCACGGCACGGTCGCCCGGCGAGTCCAGTTCACGACTCGAGTCGATCGCCGTCGACAGAGCCAGACCCAGCATGCGTCCGTCGGCCGCACAGCCACGCGGCATCCGCGCGAAGTGGCGCACGATGTTCTTCAGTCCCCGCATGGGTACTCACCTCTTTCTCTCGCCAAGGGGGCCTACCCGTTCGAAAGGCGGGCCAGTCATCAACCCGTGTCGAGGCCGTTCGTGGCGCTCGGTCGCCGGGCCACCCGGCCGGCCACCATTCCGCCGAGGGATCGCCTCGGGGGAGGCCTCGTCACCGTTGCGCTCGTCGCACCGGTGATCCGGGTGCCGGGATCTTCTTACCCCGGACACGCCATACAGTATCCAGAACTCCGGCGCCGAGCAGGTCGGCTGTGAGCAGGGCTACACGCACACCTGCGGCGCGACAGCCAACGTCACCGCGCTGAGCTGCAACAAAGGCTTCCCTGGTGACGAAGGACACAGCATACTGAATTCGGTATGCACGCCACACCGGTACCGTTCCCGCGCTGTCACACCAGCGAGCCGATCGCCAACCGGACCCGATTTCCGGAGGTGCATCATGAGCAGCCCCGTTCAGCAGATACGCGACCACCACGGCCGCCGCTACCGGATCGGAGAACAGCCGCGAGAGCTCATGGGGAGATCCAGGACGTGGATGCTCCTGCTGTGCTGGGCACCGATGCTGCTGGTGGGCACAGGCCAGTACGCCTACGGCGCCGCGCTCCCCTCGATGGCCACCGACCGGGGATGGCCGCTCGGCAGCTCTCTGTGGCCACTGGCCGTGTGGACGATCTTCCAGGCCGGCGCGGGGTATCCCGTGGCGCACCTGCGCCAGCGCCATCGCATCGGTCCGCGGCCCATGATGATCCTCGGGGCGCTGCTGTGCCTGGCCAGTCCCCTCACCCTGGCACACGCGCAGAGCCTGCCCGGCATGCTGGTCGGGTACTCCGTCCTCGGCGGCACCGGGGCGGGATTGATCTACGCCACCTGTACCTCGACCGTGGCCAAGTGGTATCCGGAGCGGGCGGCGAGCCGGGTCAGCGCTGTCACGGGTGCCTTCGCCTACGGCTCGGTTCCCTTCATCGTAGCCCTCGTCGTCGGGGTGGATGCCGGCACCGTGCCGGTGGCATTCGACGGTTTCGGCATGCTGCTGTTCGCCGTGGTGCTCGCCTGCGGGATGCTGTTCACCGACCCGCCGCGGGACTGGTGGCCCTCCCACATCGACCCGCGGCAGTGGGCCTCGAGCGGACGGCTCAACCCCGGCCGGCTCCGGAATCCTCCGGCGGTGCGGCAGTACACCGCAGCCGAGGCACTGCGCACTCCCGCTCTTCCGGTGATGTATGCCTGCCTGTTCTGCGCGGGCTCGGTGTCCCTGTTCAACGCGGTGCTCCTGGTGGTCTTCACCACCCGGCTCGATTACGGGCCCTGGTCCGTGGCGGTGCTCGCCGCCGCGTTCGCCGGCGTCAACGGGGCGGGGCGGGCACTGGCGATCCGCGTGTCCGATCGCGTCGGCCGCCGCCGTGTCCTGGCCTGGTCCCTCGGCATTCAGGGTGCGGGCCAGTTCTGTCTGCTGCTGGCCGCGGCGGGTGCCACGGGTGGGGTACTGGCGGCGGGAACGGTGCTCGCCGGTCTCGGCGGAGGAGCCTTCTATCCGCTGTTCGCGAGCCTGGCGCGGGAGTTTTTCGGGGAGAACAGCAGCGCGGAGGTTCACGGCGTCATCTACAGCGCGAAAGCGTTCAGCGGCGTGGCCGGGGTGGGCATGGCGGTGCTGGCACTGGGTCCCTGGGGCTGTGCGCCCGTGTTCGCCGCCGCCGGGTTCCTGGCACTGTGCTCGGCGGTGCTCACCCGGACGCTACGGCGTCCCGGGATGCCCCGCACCCTGCCGTAGCCCGACCACGGTACGAGGATCTTGACCAGGAACTCCATACTGTATACTATTATGTCCGCGTGGGGCCTGACGCCGGGACTGCAACCCGAACGTCATCGCCTCTTCCGCAACGGCGACATCGGCTCAATTGCGCTGGAGGCAGCAATGCGCTACACCCGACTCACGGAACCGCTGGTCCGGGAAAACGGGGAGTTCCGGGAAACCACCTGGGAGCACGCCCTGGATCGAGCCGCCGAAGGCTTCCGGCGCAACCTCGACAGGCACGGTCCGGACGCTTTCGGAATGATGTCCTGTTCCCGCGCGACCAACGAGATGAACTTCATCGGGCAGAAGTTCGTCCGGTCCGTGATCGGCACCAACAGCGTCGACTCCTGCAACCGCACTTGACACGCTCCCAGCGTCGCCGGTCTGGCGGCCGTGTTCGGTGCCGGGGGTGGCACCTCGTCCTACCGGGAGATCGAGGACACCGATGTGGTGATCCTGTGGGGATCCAACGCCCGGGAGACACACCCCATCTTCTTCCACCATGTCCTGAAAGCACTCCACAAGGGAGCCAAGCTCTACGTCGTGGACCCGCGGCGGACCCGCTCGGCACAGTGGGCCGACAACTGGCTCAGCCTGAACGTGGGTACCGACATTCCGCTCGCCAACGCGGTCGCCCGCGAGATCATCCGGCAGAACCTGTACAACACCGCCTTCGTCGAGCGTGCGACGACGGGCTTCGAGGAGTTCGCCGCCGCGGTCGAGCCCTGGACGCTCGAGCGGGCCGAGCGCGAAACCGGCGTGCCGGCTTCGGCGATCCGTGAGCTCGCCCATGCCTATGCCCAGGCCGACCGCGCCCAGTTGTGCTGGACGCTCGGAATCACCGAGCACCACAACGCCACCGACAACGTCCGGGCACTGATCAACCTGTCCTTGCTGACCGGCCATGTCGGACGGTACGGGTCGGGGCTCAACCCGTTGCGGGGCCAGAACAACGTCCAGGGCGGCGGGGACATGGGAGCCATCCCCAACCGGCTTCCCGGGTTCCAGGACATCCTCGATCCCGCGGTGCGGGAGAAGTTCGCCCACGCGTGGGGGACCCCGATCCAGCCGAGGTACGGACGGCATCTGACGCAGATGCTGGAGGCGATGGATTCCGGCGAGATGACCAACGCCTACATCATCGGGGAGAACCCGGTGCAGTCGGAAGCCGACGCCACACGCACCGCGGCCAGGCTCTCCGGGCTGGACCATCTCGTGGTGCAGGACATGTTCCTGACCAAGACCGCTGCGCTCGCCGATGTCGTGCTGCCCGCCAGCGCGTCGTGGTGTGAGACCAACGGCACGGTCACCAACAGCGAACGGCGTGTCCAGCTGGTCCGCCAGGCCCTGGCCCCACCGGGCAACGCGCGCAACGACATCGACATCATCGGCGATATCGCACGGCGGCTCGGCCACGACTGGGGTCGGCCCGGTGCGGAGCGGATCTGGGACGAGTTGCGCTCGCTGTCTCCCATCCATGCCGGGATGAGTTACCGGAGACTGGCGGAGCTGAACGGTATCCAGTGGCCCTGCTATTCCGAGGACACTCTCGAACCGCCGTATCTGCACGGCAGGCTCTGGGACGACGATCCGGACAGCAGGGGCGCTCCGGCCCCCTTCGCGGCGGTCGAGCACCGGCTGCCGGTGGACGCGCTCGACGAGGACTACCCGCTGCGGCTGACCACGGGGCGGCGGCTCGACTCCTACAACACGGGAGTGCAGTCGGGCGGGTTCTCCTCCCCGATGCGCGACGGTGAGGGCATCGACCTGAGCGCGGAGGACGCCGCACGCCTGGGCTTGCGGGCCGGCGAGCGGGTCACGGTCAGTTCGCGGCGGGGATCGGTCGTCGCGCCGGTGCGTGTCGATCCCACGCTGCGGGCCGGCCTGGCGTTCATGACGATGCACTTCCCCGACGAGGTCGACACGAACTCGCTGACGATCGAGGCCAGCGATCCGGTCGCCGGAACCGCCGAGTACAAGGCCACGGCCATCCGCATCGACAAACTCGGCAGCACCACGGCCGATCCGGCACCGGTCTCGGGCGTGCCGTGACACACCGCTCGGGATGCGTCCTTGCGGCACCGCGTGGATACTTCCTTCCGGGCCTGCGGTGGGGTGCTCATCGCCGCACCGCAGGCCGGACCCGGTATGTTCCTACCGCAGCTGGCGGAATGGATACCACATACGGTATACAGTACCTATGTACTCCTCCGTCGAACCGTCGCGGGTGCAGGTACGCAGCGGCACAGTGGTGCGGGTGGCGATCTTCCTCGTCGTCACCGCCATCGGGCTCACCTGGGCCAAGTGGTGGCCCTATGCGACCCGGATCCGGGATCTGTGGGCGCAGCGGCAGCCGGCCTCCACGTCGGTGCTCGACTCGGCGGGAGCCGCGGGATCCGCACCGAGTTGGCGCGCCGGATGGGATTTCACCGTCACCTACATGGCGGCGGTGTGGCCCGCCCTGGTAGTGGCCCTGGTGGTCGCCGCGCTGCTGGACGCCCTGGTTGCGCGACGCCGGCTGCCGGTCCTGTTCGGCAACCGGTCGAGGCTCGCCGGCTCGCTGACGGGAGGAGTACTGTCGCTGCCGAGCATGATGTGCACCTGCTGCACCGCCCCGCTCGTGGCGACCCTGCGGCGGCAGGGTGTGCAGCGCTCGGCACTGCTGGCCTACTGGGTCGGCAATCCCACCCTCAACCCGGCCGTGCTGGCCTTCCTGCTCCTGATCGCGCCCTGGCAGTGGTTCGCAACCCGCCTGGTAGTCGGAATGGTGCTCGTCTTCTGGTTCAGCGCGCTGGTGGCCCGGCTGTTCGCCCCGGCAACCGGACACAGCGAGGCCGTCTCCGCCCCACCGCCCGGGCCCACGCCCGGACCGGGCACACCGAAAGAGGTGGCCCGGGGCTTCCTGACCCGACTGGCCACGCTGTCGCTGCTGCTCGTCCCCGAGTACTTCGCCGTCGTGTTCGTCCTGGGCGCACTGCGCGGATGGCTCTTCCCACTGGACCAGGGCGCGCTGGGCTGGGGGCCGCTGATCGTGGTGATCGCCGCCGTCGCCGGAACCCTGGTCGTCATCCCGACGGCCGGTGAGATCCCGATCCTGCTCGGCCTCGTCACCGTCGGTGCGGGCGCGGGCACGATCGGAGCGTTGCTGATCACGCTGCCTGCCGTGAGCGCGGCCTCGGTGGTGATGCTCGGCCGGGCACTGTCCTGGCGGGTCGCCTGGGCGATGGCCGGAGCCGTCGCCGTCAGCGGCCTGCTCGGCGCCGGTTTCCTGACGGCGCTCACCTGAACGCGCGATGCCGGTGGTGACGGCACAACACCTGCACCCGCTTGTTGCCCGGCGGAAACAGAAAGCAGCCCCGGATGTCGCGCTCAAGAGCGACTGCGCGAACTGCGCATGGCCCTGGTCACCGTGATCGGTGCTCCCGACTCGCTGCGCCGCCTGCCGGAGACGAACTCGGCGTATTGCGGAGTTTCGACACCGTACAGGGCCAGACAGCCGTGTGAGTCGGCGTGAATGCCCCAGCCGTAGCGCTTCCCCAGGTCGGACGAGCGCAGGCAAGCCCGGCTCCGGGAGTGGAACTCGGCACGGGCCGTCTCCCGCCCCGTCTCGGGAATCCCCTGGCGGTCGGCGAAGACGGTGAACAGGACATCGCCGGACGTGAACCCGTAGGGGTGCTCCGCGATCAGCCGATAGGTGCGCGCGGCGATCGACGGGTTCTCCGATCTGCTCGGAGGTACCGTCCCCGTCTCCGCCGGGCTGTCCTCGGCGACGGCGATGAAGGTGTCCCTGTAGTCGACTCGCTCCATAACCGTGATCGTAGCCGGGATCTCCGACAGTGCGCGGAAGTCGAGAGCGAGCCCCCTTGCCCGTGCCCACCACGTCGCACCGACCGAGCCACGGAAGGTGGGCGTGCCCGCCCGGGGGAGGTCGGCCCGGGCGGGCACGGGCACATCATCAATCGAGTCGGCAGGTGCGGACCGTCAACCGGTCTCCGAAACGGCCTCCGGGCCTGCGACCCCGCACACGGCACGGCCGAGCAGATCCAGCACCGCATCCGTGGTGAGATGGCCGTAGCCGGCGGTATGGGCATCCCGGAAGTGCCGTTCGATACCGATGTCCTTGCGGAAGGCGGACTGGCCACACACTTTCATGCCCAGCTCGGCAACCTGCACCGCGGCATCGGCCGCGATGGGCATCGTCTCCAGCAGGCGCATCCGGAAGTCCTCGTCCCGCCAGATCGCGGCCTGCACGGCATCGCCGAGCGCCACTCGCACCACCCGTGCCCTGGCCTTCATCCGAGCCAGGTCGGAACGCACCTCCGGCTGGTGGGCAGGGGGCGCCTGCCCGCGGGCCCAGGACGGCTGCGGCCCCGTCACGCACTCCACCGATCGCTGGATCACCGCCTCCATCGACCCCAGAGCCATGGCCGCGTTCAACGCCAGGAACCACGGCAACGCGGTGGCGTGCACGATGTCCGTACCGTCCCCGTCACCGCCCAGCACAGCCGACGAGGGCACCTGCGCCGGATCGGCGGTCACCATCGCCGCCCCGCTGCCCCGGAGACCGACCCCCTCCCGATGGGTCGGCACGCACAGCCCCGGTGCTTCGGCAGGCACCATCCACAGGGTCGAGGAGTCACGCGTACCGCGGGCACCGCTGGACCAGACGTAGCTGTCCGCCTCACCGGCGGCGGTCACCCAGCTCTTGCGTGCGTGCAGGTCTACCACTCCTCCGTGTACCGAGGGTGGCCTGCCGGGTGCGAGCGGGGGCCCGTCGCCGAGTTCCGACAGTGCCAGTGTCGCCAGGTGCCGCCCCGCGGCGATGTCGGCGAGCACGGCAGGAGGGCCGTACTCGGTCAACACCGCGGTCGCGGCGAAGTGGGCCTGCAGCACCGCAGCCGTGGAGCCACAGGCGCGTCCCACCTGTTCGACCACGTGCACGGCCTCGGCCAGTCCCTTGCCACCACCGCCGTGACGCGTCGGGACGGTCAGGCCGAGAATGCCGGCCCGCCCCAGTGCGGTGATCGCGGTCCTGGGAAATGTCGCGTGATCGTCCACGTGCCGCGCGGCGGGTTCGACCACCGTGCGGATCACGCGGGCAAGGTCGCCGGAGTAGCTCACGAATCCACCTCCTCGAGGGGCGATGACCGACCTGAGCGGCCGGCCGGGTCGGTGGGTAGAGGGCACAGGACGGGAAGTTTCCGTACGGCCGCTCGTTCGGCGGTGGCCGGCTGCGCACTTGATCGATGCCCGCATGCAGCCGGAAGCTTTTGCATACAGTATGTCGTACACTACGAACCGCGCAAGCACTCGTGTCGACACCGCCGCGGAAGTCGAGCAACTCCGGCGGCGCTCCCCTGCCACCCCTTGAGGAGGAAAGCGCTCGCCACCGCCCTCGACGGGGACATCAGTCGAGAGACGCCCGAAATCGACCACCCTCCACCGGAGCGCGACGAGAAACGAAGGGTGGACAATCCCGCGAATGATCGGGTAAATCTACATACCGTATGTTGTGATCCACATCACGAAGAAACCACATCACGAAGAAACGAGTGTCGGCCGAACCAACACCGCAGCGCCCACATCGAAACTTTCGGATCCAGGACCTCATGCACACGGACTCCCCGGGCATGTCCGCGGCCAAGCGCCTTGCTCTCACCACCGAAGGGCCCGCCATGGACAGTGGCAGCGAGTACAGGATCGTGGTCGGCGTCGACGGATCGCCTTCTTCCCAGGCCGCATTCCACTGGGCTGTGCAGCATGCCGAGCTCACCGAGGGAGTGGTACAAGCCGTCCTCGCATGGCAATATCCCGCCTTTTCCCGCTGGGAAGGCGGGATTCTGGTACCGGAGGATTTCGAGGGCCCGGCACGGAAGATCCTGGCCGACACGGTCGAGGCAACCGTCGGCCGGCTCGACGGGAAGCCGGTGGTCCACCAGGACGTCGTGCACAGTTCCAGCGTGCCCGCACTGCTTCGCGCGGCCAGGAACGCGGACCTTCTCGTGCTCGGCAGCCACCGAGGCCGTGGCTTCTTCCGGCGCTGGTGCGGTTCCGTGAGCCGCCGGTGCGCTCGCCGTTCACAGTGCTCGGTGGTCATCATCCGCGCGTAGCCGCCGTGCCACCACCACTCGATGTGGGAAAACGTCTTCTGCCCGTGCAGTGAGCTCCGCCTCGACCGACCCCGCGAAGCGCAGGCCGATTGCGCCCGGGAATCGATATATGTCAAATTTGAACTATGTCGAACCAAACCGGGCAGGACTCCGGGCGGTGGTGCTGCTCGCCGGTGACCGGTGAACCGCTGTCGGGCGAACAGGCCGGCCAGTTGGCCACGATGTTCAAGGCGCTGGGGGATCCGGTGCGCCTGCGGCTGTTGAGCCTGATCGCCGCCCATGCCGGCGGGGAAGCGTGCGTGTGTGACCTCACCGGAGCCTTCGACCTGTCGGGGCCGACGATCTCGCACCACCTCAAAGTGCTGCGCGAGGCGGGACTGATCGCCAGTGAACGGCGTGCCACCTGGGTCTACTACTGGGTGCTGCCCGAGGCGCTGCAGCAGCTTTCCTCCGTACTGGGGCCGGCTCCGGCAGCAGCCACGCGAGGTTGACCACCGGCACGGGTCCGCGGCCCGGTGCCGTGGACAACAACGGGCTCATTGCCCCGAACTTCCGCGCTCCCGAGGGGCGGCGAGCAACGCGGAAGTCTTCGACGATCACTTCGACAGCACTCGGGTCGAAGCACGAACGAGAGGTGGAGCGTGACCGAAACGGCGGAGCAGCCACCGGCGAGCACGGTGGTGCAGCGGTTGTCGCTGCTGGACCGGTTTTTGCCGGTGTGGATCGGTACGGCCATGGTGATCGGGCTGCTGGCCGGCCGATTCGTGCCGGGACTGAACACGGTGCTGAACTCGCTGCACGTGGTCTCCGGGGTGTCACTGCCGATCTTCATCGGGCTGCTGGTGATGATGTATCCGGTGCTGGCCAAGGTCCGCTACGACCGGCTGGAGTCCGTCACCGCCGACAAGCGCCTGCTGATCTCCTCGCTGGTGATCAACTGGCTGGTCGGTCCAGCGGTGATGTTCGTGCTGGCCTGGACTTTCCTGCCGGATCTGCCGGAATATCGCACCGGTCTGATCATCGTCGGACTGGCCCGCTGCATCGCCATGGTCATCATCTGGAACGATCTGGCCTGCGGCGACCGCGAGGCCGCCGCCGTGCTCGTGGCGCTGAACTCGGTGTTTCAGGTGTTGGCGTTCGCCGGGCTGGGCTGGTTCTACCTGTCGGTGCTGCCGGGCTGGCTCGGTTTGTCCCAGGTCGGCCTCGATGTATCGGCCTGGCAGATCGCTCGATCGGTGCTGATCTTCCTCGGCATCCCCCTGGTGGCCGGCTACCTCTCCCGCCGCTTCGGCGAACGCGCCCAGGGCCGCCAGTGGTACGAATCGACGTTTTTGTCCACCATCGGCCCGATCGCCCCGTACGGGCTGCTGTTCACCATCATCGTGCTGTTCGCCCTGCAAGGTGAGGCGATCACCAGCCGGCCCCTGGACGTGGCCCGCATCGCCCTGCCGCTGCTGATCTACTTCGTGATCATGTGGGCGGGCACCTTCGCCCTCGGCAAGGGCCTGCGTCTGTCGTATGAACGGTCGACGACCCTGGCGTTCACCGCCGCGGGCAACAACTTCGAACTGGCCATCGCCGTGGCGATCGCCACCTTCGGTGTCACCAGCGGCCAGGCCCTGGCCGGGGTGGTCGGCCCACTCATCGAGGTGCCCGTGCTGGTCGGGCTGGTCTACGTCTCCCTGGCCGCCCGCCGCTGGTTTTCCAGCGACTCGACCACCGCGCCCGTCTCCGCCGACGCATCCCGGCGGCAGTAATTCCCGATCCCGCCCCCGAGGAGAGCACTCCGTGTCTTCCACTCCGGAAGTGTTGTTCGTGTGCGTGCACAACGCCGGACGCTCGCAGATGGCCGCCGCCCTGCTGGCCCACCACGCCCCAGGGGCCGTGGCCGTGCGCTCAGCCGGCTCCACCCCCGCCAGTGAGGTCAACCCCGCCGTCGTCGAGGTCATGAGCGAACTCGGCATCGACGTCTCCCAGCAGTTCCCCACGAAGCTGACCACCGGCGCCGTGGAGGCCTCCGACGTGGTCATCACCATGGGCTGCGGCGACGCCTGCCCGGTGTCTCCCGGCAAGCGCTACCTCGATTGGGACCTCGACGACCCGGCGGGCAAACCCGCCGAGCAGATCCGCCCGATCCGCGACGAGATCGACCGCCGCGTGCGCGACCTGCTCGCCGAGCTCGTCGGACAGCCGAGCTGATTCCCGGATCACAGCGCGGCGAGAGCAGCCGAGACACAACCGCCGATCACCGCTGCCGCCGCGCACACGCGGCACTGCCGTCCGGCGCTGCGATGACGTGCGCACCGAGAGAGGAAAAACCGTGGCCGAGGTCTGCGATGTGGTGGTGATCGGCGGCGGCCAGGCCGGGCTTGCCGCCGGATACTTCCTCCGGCGAGCGGGTCTGGACTTCGCCGTCCTCGACGCCGCTCCCGAACCGGGCGGGGCCTGGCAGCACGGATGGGACTCGCTGCGGCTGTTCTCCCCGGCCGAGCACAGCCCGCTGCCCGGATGGCCGATGCCGCGCCAACCCGGCGAGGAGTTCCCGACGGCCGGCCACGTCGTCGACTACCTGGCCCGCTACGAGCAGCGCTACGACCTGCCGGTCCACCGGCCCGTGCGCGTGCACGGGGTGCACCGGGGCGAGAACGATCTCGCGGCGCACACCGACCACGGCACGTGGCACGCCAGGGCGGTCATCAGCGCCACCGGCACGTGGCAATCGCCCTACGTCCCCTCCTACCCGGGACAGGAGAAATTCACCGGTCACCAGTTGCACACCGTCTCCTACCGGCGTCCCGACGACTTCCGCGGTCAGCGGGTGATCGTGGTCGGCGGCGGCAACTCGGCCGCACAGATCCTCGCCGAGGTCTCCACCGTGGCCGAGACGACCTGGGTGACCTCGCGTCGGCCGCGCTTCATGCCCGAAGGCGTCGACGGTCGTGTGCTGTTCGACGTTGCCACCCGGCGAGAAGCGGCCCGGCGACTCGGTACCGAAGACACCGGTGGAGTGGCCGCGCTCGGCGACATCGTGATGGTGCCCGGCGTGCTCGAGGCCCGCGATCGTGGCGTGCTGCACGCCGAGCCGATGTTCACTCGGCTCACCGCCGGCGGTGTCGCCTGGACCGACGGCAGCGAACGGATCGCCGATGCGATCATCTGGTGCACCGGATTCCGGCCGTCGCTGCGGCATCTGCGTCCGCTGGCGCTGCGCCGCCACGGCGGCATCATTCCCACCGACGGAACCCGCTCGATTCAGGAACCCCGCCTGTACCTGCTGGGCTACGGCGACTGGACCGGCCCCGCCTCTGCCACCCTCATCGGCGCAGGCCGCACCGCCAAAACCACTGTCGCCGACATCGCCGAGCGGCTCACCGTACCGGTTTCCGCCCGCCGGCGGCCGTGAACGCAGCGCCGGTCAGGGCTTCTGCACAAGCCGGTCCGCACGGCCACTTACTCCGCGTCGGCGACGACGTGGCGCAGGTCCAGTTCGGGATGCAGCCGGATCAGCGATCGTAGGGCGATGTCGTCGGTGAACGCGGCCAGCGCCGAACCGTCGGGCCGGTCGAACACCTCGCTGGTGCGGGTCTGCAGCCTCGGGCGCTGGCTTTCATCGCCCACCAGGCGCACCACCCGGTAGGGCAGTCGTTCGAGCTCGATGGGAGCGCGGAACTCGGACTCCATGCGATGGGTGGCCACGTCGAACTGCATCGGACCCACCGCGGCCAGCACCGGCGCACCCTCCCCCCGGGTCTGCGAATGCAGCACCTGCACCACCCCTTCCTGGGACAGCTGCTCGATACCGCGCCGGAACTGCTTGGCACGCCCCGGATCACTGGTGCGGGCCACCGCGAAGTGCTCCGGGGCGAAACTGGGCATGCCGGGAAACTCCACCGCGGGCTTGCCGGCATACAGGGTGTCGCCGACCCCGAGGGCGGAGGCGTTGACCAGGCCGACCACGTCACCGGGATAGGCCGTCTCGACGGTGTCGCGCTGCCGACCGAAGACCTGCTGGGCGTACTTGGTGGCAAAGGGCCTGCCCGTGGCGGCATGCGTGACGACCATGCCGCGTTCGAACTCGCCCGAACACACCCGCGCGAAGGCCACCCGGTCCCGATGGGCCGGATCCATCCCGGTCTGCACCTTGAACACGAACGCCGAAAACGGCGCCTCCAACGGACGAGACTTGCCCCGCACATCGGCACGCGGGCCCGGCTGCGGCGCCAACCGCACCAGCACATCGAGCAACTGTCCGACCCCGAAATTGCGCACCGCCGACCCGAACAACACCGGCGTGGCACTGGCCTCGTTGAACGCGGCGATGTCCAGATCGGCACCGTCGGCCGAGAGCAACTCGGACTCCTCAACCGCCTGCTGCCACTCCGCGCCGATCTCGGCCGCGGCCTGCTCGGCGCTCAACCGCTGCTGGGCCGCCAGCTGGGCCCCGCCGGCCTGGCGCTCGTAGCCGACGAACCCGCCGGCCTCGCGATCCAGCACCCCGCGGAAATGCCCCGCCTCGCCCACCGGCCAGGTCAACGGCATCGGAGACAACCCGATGCGCTCGGAGAGCTCATCGCACAACTCCAGGGCCGCACGCCCCGGACGATCCCACTTGTTGATGAACGTGATCACCGGGATGCCCCGGTGGCGGCACACGTCGAACAGCTTCAACGTCTGCGGCTCCAGCCCCTTGGCCGCATCCAGCAGCATCACCGCCGAATCCACCGCCGACAACACCCGATAGGTGTCCTCGGAAAAATCCGCGTGCCCCGGCGTGTCCAACAGGTTGATCACGCAGTCGTCATAGCCGAACTGCAACGCCGCCGAGGTGATCGAAATCCCCCGGGCACGCTCCATGGCCAACCAGTCCGACACCACACCGCGCCGACCGGCCTTACCGTGCACCGCACCAGCCTCCGACAGCACCCTGGCATGCAGCGCCAGCGCCTCGGTCAACGTCGACTTGCCCGCGTCCGGATGACTGATCACCGCAAACGTACGACGCCGCCGGGCCTGCTGCACGGGATCACCGCCACCGACAGCACTACGCGCATCCTCCGTGGCACTCATCGCAATCCCCGTTGCAGGCGCATGCCCTGCCGGTCTCGACTCTGCACGCCGCCGAACCTCCTCGCCGAACTCTTCCCTCACGTTACAGAAGGCTTTCCTCGCGCTCGTCGTGTGGATGCCATCTCCCGGGGACCTCCCGGCCAGCCTCCCTCATCGCTCGGACAGGCGCCGATCCGGCGCGGCAACGCACACAGCCGCCGAGTCCCCGCTTCGCCCTGTCGGTGCGGCGGGGACTCGGCGGCTGTCCGACACGATGTCAGTTGACGCCGTGCATGTACCGCTTGATCCAGGGCGTACCCAGCGCCAGCACCCCCGCCAGCGCGAGCGTCACCAGCCCGACACCGCCGAAGTACAGATTCTGGTTCTCCTCCGAGTACAGCTGGGCGATCTGGGAAGCCACACCTTGCCCCAGCGCGGGCGCGAGGAAGTACAGCCCCATCGTCTGCGACGAGAACGCCTGCGGGGCGAGCTTGGTGGTCACCGACAGTCCGACCGGGGACAGCATCAGCTCGCCGATGGTGAACAGCACGAAGACGAAGGCGATCATCAGCGGGTTCATCAGGCCCTCGCCGTTGCGGAACAGTCCGGAGAAAATCACCCACAGGAAGCCGAGAGCGACGAAGGTCAGGCCGCCGACGAACTTCATCGGGGTGCTGGGCTGACGGTCACCCCACTTGACCCACAGCAGCGCGAACAGTGGCGCCAGGATGATGATGGCCAGCGGATTGATCGACTGGAACCACCCGACCGGGAAGTCGTAACCGAACAGGGTGGTATCCGTCTGGAAGTCGGTGACCACCACCAATGTCGCGGCTTGTTGCTCGAAGAGCAAGAAGAACAGGGCCGTGGCCAAAAACAGCGGGATGTAGGCGGTCAGCCGATCCCGTTCCATCTTGGTGATCTGCCTGCTGCGGAACATCACCGTGAAGTACAGAGCCGGCAGAGCGATCGAGATCCCGGTGATCGTGTTGATCAGTCCCTCGACGCCCCACAGGAAAGTCGCCCCGACGAGCACGACCACCAGAGCCACCGCGATGGCCGCGGCCCGGACGAGCACCGTGCTCTTCTGGTCCTCCGGCAACGGATTGACCGGCTGCTTGCCCGCGTTGCCCAGCCGGGCATTACCCAGGACGTACTGGATGAGACCGAGAGCCATGCCGACGGCCGCCGCGCCGAAGCCCCAGTGGAAGCCGATCCTGTCGGCAAGAGCGGCCGTGATGAGCATTCCGATGAAGGCACCGATGTTGATGCCCGTGTAGAAGATCGAGAAACCCGCGTCTCGACGGTAGTCGTCCTTGCTGTAGAGGCCGCCGACGACATTGGAGACGTTGGGCTTGAGCAGGCCGGAACCGAGCACGATCAGGCCCAGCCCCGCGGCCAACGAGGAGTAACCACCGGGCAGCGCCATGCAGATGTGCCCGAGCATGATGAGCACACCGCCGTAGAAGATGGCGCGTTGCGCACCGAACACTCGGTCGGCCAGCCACCCGCCGGCGACACCGGTGAGGTACACCGAAGCACCGTAGGCCAGCACCAGCGATACCGCCGTGGGCTCGTCCATCCCGAGGCCACCCTCGGTGACCACGGTATAGAGGTACAGCGCCAGAATGGCGCGCATCCCGTAGTAGGAGAAGCGCTCCCACATCTCGGTGAAAAACAGCGTGGACAACCCCGGAGGATGGCCGAAAAAGCCCTTCCCCTTCGGCTGGTCCGCAACCGTGGTGGTGTGCACGATCACGTCCTCTCGTACATCTCACAGGGCGGCGGTAGCCGCCTGGTAACTCGGCGGTGGGTACGCCTCGCGCGTGCGGGCCTCGGTTCTCGAGGCAACACGGAAACCGTACCCAGGCAAAACAACATTATCCAACATGCTCACACAATGAAGCTTCTGGGGTATCCACCGCACACAGCTGTATTCAGCAGGAATTCGACTGAACACGGTGAGTATTCAACAAAACCGATCCGCTCACCGGCAGCGGCAAGGGGACCGTTACCGACTCTCGCAGTGCCGCACGGCAACTCGCCGGCCGGTGATCACGGAGGCCTGCCGACGTTTCCTTCTGCTCCATTCGAGATACAATTGCCGTATCCCCGACGAAGCTCGGCGAACGAGCTCACAGCAAAGGAGTGACAGCCTCAGTGCCCGAGGCACCCTCGACCGACGGCAGTACCGGGCCGGGGCGAAGACCCGGCTTCCCAGGCCAGCGGGCAAGGAATTCCCGGCGGGGTGACCGCTGATGGACCTCGTACTGGCGATTCTCGGGCTCCTGTTCGTCGGAGTGCTCACCCTCGGCACCGCGCTGGCGGTCGCCGCCGAGTTCTCCCTGACCTCCCTGGACCGCAGTACGATCGATGCGCACGCCACGGAGGTCGCGGACCGGCGCTCCAAGACGGTCCAGCGAGCCCACAGCACCTTGTCGTTTCAGCTTTCCGGTGCCCAGGTGGCGATCACACTGACCACGCTGGTCACCGGCTACGTCGCCGAGCCGTTGATCGGCGACCTGCTGCACCCGGCGCTGGCCGGGCTGGGGCTGCCCGAGGCGGCGGTGAGCTCGGTCTCGCTCATCCTGGCCATCCTGATCGCGACCACCCTGTCGATGGTCTTCGGCGAAATGGTGCCCAAGAATCTCGCGATCGCCCGGCCGTTGCCCACGGCCCGCGCGGTGTCCGGGTACCACTCGGCGTTCTCGCGGGTGTTCCGCTGGCTGATCGACGGGATGAACAACAGTGCGAACTGGGTCGTGCGTCGCATGGGCATCGAGCCGCAGGAGGAACTGCGCTCGGCCCGCTCGCCCGATGAGCTCGGCTCGATCGTGCGCTCCAGCGCCGAGCACGGCACGCTCGACGAGTCCACCGCCGAGCTGATGGACCGATCGCTGCGCTTCGGCGACCGTTCCGCGGACGAATTGATGACCCCGCGGGTGCGGGTCGAGTCGCTGTCGTCGGAGGCCACCGTCGGCGATCTGCTCGAGGCCGCCCAGCGGACCGGGTTCTCCCGGTTCCCCGTACACGGGGGTGACCTGGACAACATCCACGGTGTCGTGCACGTCAAGCAGGCCTTCGGAGTGCCGCTCGACCAGCGCGCGACCACCCCCGTCGGTTCGCTGACCCGCCCCGTACCGACCGTGCCCGAGACCCTCGACGGTGATGCGCTGCTGAACCGGCTGCGGGGATCGGGGCTGCAACTGGCCCTGGTCGTCGACGAATACGGCGGCACGGCCGGCATCGTCAGTCTCGAAGACGTCGTCGAGGAGATCATCGGCGACGTTCGCGACGAGCACGACCGGCGAGAGACCGCCGCCGTCCGCGCGGTGAGCCACAACAGTTGGCTCATCTCCGGCCTGTTGCGCTCCGACGAGCTGACCGAAGCCACCGGCTTCACCATGCCCGAGGGCGACTACGAGACCGTGGCCGGGCTCGTGCTGGCCGAACTCGGCCGGATACCGGCCGAAGCCGACAGTATCGACACCGGTGGTTGGCGGTTGACCGTCACCCACATGGATCGCCACCGCATCGCCGAGCTCCGGTTGACCCGGCAGCGGGACAGCGCCGGAGTCGTGCCTTCCCCCACGGACGACCTGCAGGAGGTGTCGCGGTGAGCGACGGAATCGCTCTGGTCTTGGCCATCCTGCTGTTGCTGTGCAACTCCCTGTTCGTCGGGGCGGAGTTCTCGCTGCTGTCCTCGCGGCGCGATCGGCTGGAGGCCCTGCGCGAACAGGGGGTCAGCCGGGCCAGGACGGTCATCAATGCCAGCCAGGAAGGCTCGCTGATGTTGGCCAGCGCCCAGCTCGGCATCACCCTGTGCTCGCTGGGACTGGGCCGTCTCGGCGAGCCGGCCGTGGCCCATCAGCTCGAGAAACTGCTCGGCCCCATCCCGGTGCCGCAGGCACTGCTGCACGCGGTGGCCTTCGCGATCGCGCTGGCGCTCGTGGTCGTGCTGCACGTGCTGGTCGGCGAGATGGTGCCGAAGAACCTGGCCATCGCCAGCCCGGAACGGCTGGCGCTGTGGTTCGTGCCCGTGCTGGTCGGGTTCGTCAAACTGGCACGGCCGCTGATCGCGCTGTTCAACGTGATGGCCAACTCGGTGCTGCGGCTGCTCAAGGTCGAACCCAAGGAGGATCTGGAAACCGCCTACACCTCCTCCGAACTCGCCGAGCTGCTCGGCGAGTCACGACGGGAGGGGTTGCTCGACCAGTCCGAGCACCGCCGGCTGGCCAAGACGCTGTCATCGGTGGAAAACACCGTCGGCGATGTGCTGATCCCGCTGGACGACCTGACCACGCTGCCCGCCAGACCCACGCTGGGTGATGTCGAAAAAGCCGTGTCGGCCACCGGGTTCTCCCGGTTCCCGGTGCGCTCCGACGGCGGCCGGCTGATCGGCTATCTGCACGTCAAGGACGTGCTCGATCAGGCGGGCACCGCACCGGCAACCCCCGTGGTGCCCTCACGGGTGCGCACCCTGCCGACCGTTCCCGTACAAGCCCGGCTCGACGACGCGCTGACGTCGCTGCGACGTTCGCGCAGCCACCTCGCCACCGCTGTGGACGGAGCGGGCACCCCGCTGGGCGTGGTCGCGATGGAAGACCTCGTCGAGGAATACGTCGGCACCGTCCGCGACAGCACCCACGTCATCTGACCTACGCTGGAACATCGTGTCGGGATCGAGGCCGGTACTGTCCGAACGTGAATGGGGCGAGCGGGAAGCGGCGCATCGCGCGCGGGTGACCCGGTGGACCGAACCGCATCGCCGCCGCAAGCAGCGCGGCGAGGCGCACCCGGTGATGGACTTCCTGTTCACCTACTATTCGCAGCGCCCCTCGCAGCTGGAGCGCTGGCAGCCCGGGTACGGGGTGGTGCTCACCGGCGGGGACAAGTTCCTCGAGCGGCGCGGTTACCTCGAAACCGGCGACGGGGTCATGGTCGACCCGGCTGTGCTGACCCCCTCCCGGCGCAGCACCGTGGAGTTCGTGCTCTCGCTGCTCACCGCGACCGCCTCGCGCCCGGCGCAGCTGGGATGCTTCGGGCTCCACGAATGGGCGATGGTCTACCGGACCGGCCCGGACGAGGTGCGGCATACCGGCCGGCCACTGCGGCTGGGACACCAGGGCACCGACGAGGTCGTCGAATCCATGCGGATCCAGTGCAGTCATCACGACGCGTTCCGGTTCTTCACCGCACAGGCACAGCCGCGCAACACCCTGCAGCCCCGCCGCGAGGACCAGGTGCACCTCGAACAGCCCGGCTGCCTGCACGCGAACATGGACCTGTACAAGTGGTGCTACAAGCTGGGCCCGCTCGTGCCCGCCGAACTGGTCGCCGACTGCTTCGATCTGGCCGCCCGCATCCGGGAACTCGACATGCGCGCCAGCCCCTACGACCTCGGTGATCTCGGCTATTCACCGGTGCCCATCGAAACGCCCGAGGGGCGTGCGGAATACGTGCGCGCCCAGCGCGCCTTCGCCGAGGAATCCTCGGCCTTGCGCCGCCGGCTGGCCGAACTCTGCCGAGGTGTGCTCACCTGGGCCGAACAACAGCCTGCGGCAGCCACCCGCGGCAGCCCACGGTGACGGTGAAACGGCGGGATTCGGGCAGTGCCCGCCGGAACGAAAAGGAGTTCCTTTCCCACCGGCGGGCACCCGCCTCACTCCCGTACGGTCAGTCCGAGCTCGCCGTTGTCATCGCGCTCGGCATCCAGGGTCTTGTCACCGAGAACCGAGGACGCCTGCGGGTCGAGGAAGACCCGCACGCCTTCGGCCTCGACGACCTCGTCACTGCCCTCGGGTTCGGCAACGACCGAGGCCAGCAGGCCCTGGTCGGCATCGCCGCCCTCGGGTGAGGCGATCCGCAAGCCGCCCCCCTCGGAGGACTCGCTGCCCGCCAAGACCACCTTGATGACCTCGGCCGCGTCTTCGCTGATGGTGAGCATGAGCCCACCCCCTCTCGAAGTCTTTTCACGGGAAGTCGCCCACGGTAGTCCATGGCCTCACCGACCGTGCCAAGCGGTCACTCTTCGTACGCCGACAGCGGCGGGCAGGAGCACACCAGATTGCGGTCCCCGCGTGCCCCGTCGATGCGCCGGACCGGCGGCCACACCTTGGCCATCGACGTGCCCATCGGGTAGGCAGCCTCCTGACGGCCGTAGGCATGGTCCCACTCGCCCACCAGGGACGCCGCGGTGTGCGGTGCGTGGACGAGCGGATTGTCGTCGGCGGGCCACTGGCCGGCCGCGACCTTGTCGATCTCGGCGCGAATGGCGATCATCGCGTCGCAGAACCGGTCCAGCTCGGCGAGATTCTCGCTCTCGGTGGGTTCGACCATCAGCGTGCCCGCCACCGGGAACGACATCGTCGGTGCGTGCAGCCCGTAGTCGCACAACCGCTTGGCGACATCCTCGACCGACACCCCGCTGTCCTTGGTGATCGAGCGGAGATCGAGGATGCACTCGTGGGCGACGAATCCCCCGGAGCCGGTGTAGAGCACCGGGAAGTACTCGTCCAGCCTGCGGGCAACGTAGTTCGCCGCCGCCACGGCCGTCAGCGTCGCACGGCGCAGGCCGTCGGAGCCCATCATCCGTACGTAGGCCCACGAGATCGGCAGGATCGACGCGCTGCCCCACGGAGCCGCACTGATCGGCCCCACACCGGTCTCGGGCCCGGCCTGCGGCTGCAGCGGGTGATTCGGCAGGAACGGCGAAAGGTGCCCACGCACCCCGATCGGGCCCACACCGGGGCCACCGCCGCCGTGCGGGATGCAGAAGGTCTTGTGCAGGTTCAGGTGCGAGACATCGGACCCGAACTTGCCCATCCGGGCCAGACCGATCAGAGCGTTGAGATTGGCCCCGTCGACGTAGACCTGACCGCCCGCATCGTGCACCAGCCCGCAGACATCCTGCACCGTGTCCTCGTACACGCCGTGCGTCGACGGGTACGTGATCATGATGGCGGCGAGGTCGTCACGATGCTTCTCGACGAGTTCCCGCAGGTGGTCCATCTCGATATTGCCGGAATCGTCGCAGCGCACAACGACCACCCGAAGTCCGGCCATCACGGCACTGGCCGCGTTGGTGCCGTGGGCGCTCGCCGGGATCAGACACACTTCGCGCTCGGACTCACCCCGGTCGTGGTGGTAGGCACGAATGGCCAGCAGACCGGCGAACTCGCCCTGGCTGCCCGCATTGGGCTGCAGGCTCACCGCGTCGTAACCGGTGATCTCGGCCAGCCACCCCTCCAGGTCGGAAACGACCTGCAGCAGCCCCTCGGCGTCCTCGGCCGGGGCGAACGGGTGCAGCTCGGCGAAGGCGGGCCAGGTGATCGGTTCCATCTCGGCGGTCGCGTTGAGCTTCATCGTGCACGATCCCAGCGGAATCATGCTGCGATCCAGCGCCACATCGGAGTCGGAGAGCCTGCGCAGATACCGCAGCAGCGAGGTCTCCGAGCGGTGCTGGTGAAACACCGGGTGGGTCAGGTACTCCGAGGTGCGCCGCAATGCCTTCGGCAGGGCGTCCGGAGTCCGGGCATCGAGGTCGTCGACGTCGGCCAGGTCCGCCGTGTCGAGCCCGAACGCCTGCCACACCAGCGCGAGACGGTCACGGCTGGTGGTCTCGTCGCAGCTGATGCCGACGTGGTCGGCATCCACCCGCCGCAGGTTGATCCCGGCACGCTTGGCGGCTGCGATCACCTCGTCGGCCCGGCCGGGCACTCGCGTGACCACGGTGTCGAAGAAGTCCTCGTGCACCACCTCGATACCGGCATGACGGAACTGAGCCGCCAGCACGGCAGCCATCCGATGGGTGCGCGCCGCGATCGCCCGCAGCCCCTCCGGGCCGTGATACACGGCGTACATCGAGGCCACCACGGCCAGCAGTACCTGAGCGGTGCAGATGTTGCTGGTGGCCTTCTCCCGGCGAATGTGCTGCTCCCGCGTCTGCAGAGCCAGCCGGTAGGCCTGATCGCCGTCGGCGTCGACGCTGACCCCGACCAACCGGCCGGGAAGCTGACGCTCCAGTCCTTGACGGACCGCCATGTACCCGGCGTGCGGCCCTCCGAAGCCCATCGGCACACCGAAGCGCTGGGTGGTTCCGACCACCACGTCCGCCCCGATCTCGCCGGGAGCGCGGAGCAGAGTCAGCGCCAGCAGATCGGCTGCCACCACGGCCATCGCCCCTCGCCGGTGGATCTCGGCGATCACCGCCTCGTGGTCACGCAGCGAACCCGAGGCGCCCGGGTAGGCCAGCAGCGCCCCGAAGAATTCGCCCTCGGGCAGCCCGTCGACCCCCTCGGACAGGTCCGCCATCACCACCTCGATACCGAGCGGTTCGGCACGGGTCCGCAACACCGAGATCGTCTGCGGCAGGGTGTCGGTGTCGACGACGAACCGGGGCGACTTCGCCCGGCCGGCACGCCGCACCAGGGTCATCCCCTCCGATGCGGCCGTGGACTCGTCGAGCATCGACGAGTTCGACACGGGCACACCGGTGAGGTCGGCGACCATCGTCTGAAAATTCAGCAGCGCCTCGAGACGTCCCTGCGAAATCTCCGGCTGGTACGGCGTGTATGCGGTGTACCAGGCAGGGTTTTCGATCACATTGCGGCGGATCACCGGCGGAGTGATCGTCGGGTAGTAGCCCAGTCCGATCATTTCCGCGTGCGGACGGCAACGCTGCGCCAGGTCGTGCAGTTCGTCCAGCGCCTCGGCTTCGGTGGCCGGTTCCGGCAGCGTCATCTGCAGATCGCGCTCGCGGATCCCGTCGGGCACAGCATGCTGACCGAGCTCCTCCAGGGAGCCGACACCGACCACGTCCAGCATTCGGGCCAGCTCGGCAGGCATCGGTCCGACATGGCGGTCGGCGAACGGAGTGCCGTGCTCGAGAGCGGCGAGGGGGATGCGATCGTTGCTCATGTCGGTCATCGCCCAACCTCCATCATTGCGGGCATTGCAGTCAGGGGCAGACAGCACTCGTGGTGAGTACTGCCCTCCCCCTCTGTCAATGTCCGCAATGCGGACGCCTGAGAGCTTCACCCGGCGTAGCCGAGCTTGCACCGTCGGCGGAGCCCGCCACCGATGGTGGCCGACTCTCTTTCCAGAGGTATCTCGCCCGCACGGTCCATAGGCCTGAGAGGTTGTCGGGGAGGCGTTGCTCCTTCGGCGCCGCTTCGGCTGGCGGACGAAGCGGACTCTCCCGCACGGGGTCTGCGACTCCTCGAAGCCTACCCGATATGTCAGCCCGTTTGGCGATCGCGACGGCGTCGAGAAAGTTCGTCGTGCGTGTCACCGAGGGACTCGGTGCTGCCTGCACTGTCCGCACGTTCGGCGGGGAACTCGTGAATCGTTCCGGTGATCTCGCGCATGGCACCGCTGACCGCGATGCCGAACACGCCCTGGCCGCCCTGCAGCAGGTCCACCACATCCTCGGCGGAGGTGCACTCGTAGACCGTCGTGCCATCGCTGAACAAGGTGATTCCGGCAAGGTCCCGGACTCCGCGTCGGCGGAGATGGTCCACCGCGACACGGATGTTGTGCAGGGAGACTCCGGTGTCCAGCAACCGCTTGACGACCTTGAGGACCAGGAGATCCTTGAACGAGTACAGCCGCTGCGAACCGGAGCCCTCCGCGAGCCTGATCGACGGTCCCACCAGCTTCGTACGCGCCCAGTAGTCGAGCTGCCGATAGGTGATACCGGCAATCTGGCAAGCAGCAGGCCCCCGGTAGCCAACCAGCTCATCCGGCAAGGAAGCATCCGGGAACAGGTCTCCCTGCTTACCGGCAGCATCCCTGTCGGGTGCTTGCTCAACCACGCCTGCCTCCCCTCGACCGGCGTCCAGCCGGCAACCGCCAGACCCCGGGAACCACACTACCGCCCGGGGACGCTCCACATCCGCGTCGGATTCACCCCCGTCACCGACGAGCACACCGGAGCACAGTGCGCGACTTCGACGATAGGTCCACACCGGAAAGCGGGCAATACGACGCGTGGGCGGCGGCCGAAGCCCCCGCCCACGGTGCTCAACCCACATCCCGGCAACTCTTCGTGTCTGCTGCCCGGATTGCCGGGCATCGCCGCCGCTACCGACTCAAGGCGTGCGTCTCAGGTGTCGGCTCCCCGGAAGTCCTCCGGTGAGACCGAGTCCAGAAACTCCTTGAATTTCTCGACCTCGTCTTCCTGCTCATCCGGAATGAGCAATCCGGCCTCATCGAGCACGGACTCGTCAGCGTGAATCGGCACACCGATCCGCAGTGCGAGCGCCACCGAGTCGCTCGGCCGCGCCGAGACTCGCACGTCCCCGTCGAAAACGAGCTCGGCGAAGAACGTGCCCTCCTGCAGATCGGTGACTCGTACCTGTTCCAGATCGCGCCCGAGCGCGCCGATCACATCCTTGAGCAAATCATGAGTCAGCGGCCTTGCCGGCCGCACACCCTGCTGCTCCAGGGCGATGGCCGTCGCTTCCACCGATCCGATCCAGATCGGCAGGTAGCGCTCACCCTCGGTTTCCCGCAACAGTAGGATCGGCTGGTTGGCTGGTAGTTCCACACGCACGCCGACGACGCGCATTTCGCTGCTCATCGTCCAATCGCCTCCTCCAGCGCGCCGAAGCGTGACATCCCTGTCGAGGATCGCGCACCGACGCCTTCGACGCTACCCGCGATACGGCGGAGACGCCCATAATCGGCCACCGCCAACCGCACCATTCCCATTCTGTGAGCCACAAAACCTCTACCGAACGTTGTTCCGGTGGACAACACCCTGCACGATACACCGCGACCAGGGCGAACCCCGAGAGCAGCCAGCCACCGATCCGGACCCGGGCCGGGACACAGCAGCGAACCACCACATCCGGTCGGTTCTGCACTCGTCAACAGTCGGGGGCGGCGCCGCCCGGCGCCGCCCCCGTTCGATCTCCGAGTCCGCTACCGGGATTCCCGCTCTTCGGCGGCCGGTCCGGTCAGAAACACCAGTCGGAATTTGCCGATCTGGACCTCGTCGCCATTGGCCAGGACCGAGGTGTCCACCGGCTCCCGATTGACATACGTGCCGTTGAGACTGCCGACGTCGACAACCACATAGTCACTGCCCTCCCGCCGGAACTCGGCGTGCCTGCGCGAGACCGTGACGTCATCCAGGAAGATGTCGCTGTCGGGGTGGCGTCCGGAACTGGTGGTCTCCCGGTCGAGCAAGAAGCGCGACCCCGCGTTCGGACCACGCTTGACCACCAGCAGGGCGGACCCGGCGGGCAGCGAATCGACCCCGGACGCGGCTGGATCCGAGGGCGCACTCTCGGTGCTTTCCTGCTCCGAGAGGAAGGGCCTGAAGACCGAGGTGGTCTCCGAGGACTGCTCCGGCGGTACGTCGCCGGGCCCGTCGTTCGTGCTCACCTGAGCTCTCCTCTAAGCGGATGGGTCGTGCCAGTGTCACCCAACGTACCGCGCCGTAAACCGTGGCGGACGTGCGACTCCCGATATTGCTTCCGGCAATCCCCGGCCGATGACGATCACCCCTGGTCGAGCAATTCCCGGTACGCGGATTCGTCGAGCAGCCGCTCCAGAACCGCGGGGTCCTCCAGACGGATGTCGACCATCCATCCGTCCGTATACGGTTGTGCGTTGACCAGCTCGGGCCGGTTGTCGAGTTGCTCGTTGCGGGCCACGACCTCACCGGCCACGGGGGCGTAGAGGTCCGAGACGCTCTTGGTCGACTCGACCTCCCCCATCGTGGCGCCTTCCGCCACGTGCTCGCCCACATCGGGCAACTGCACGAAGACCACATCCCCGAGTTGCTGCTGGGCATAATCGGTGATGCCGATCCGCACGATGCCGTCGCCGGTGGGGGACACCCACTCGTGCTCCTGGGTGTACCTGGTTGCTTCCGAGGCCACCTGGGGTCCGCCTTCCTCGTCGCCCGTCGTCGGATCCCGCCGCGGCAGTGCTCGTGCAGCGGGAGAGTCGAGCCTATTGGCAGCCCTGTCCACATCGCAAGAAGTCCCTCCCACCGCGCCGGTGCTTCCGGCGTACCGGGCGACGGGTCGGCGCTCCGGCCGCCACGGGAACCCGGGAGCATCCGGTGGACGGGCCTCGGCGACGCATCGGAACGCTTGCCCGAACCCCTAACCGCGGCGCCGGTGTGCCACTCGCACCGCGGCGATCACCTGGACGAGATACAGCACCCCGGCCCAGAGATACAGCGCGCCGCCCCAGCACGTGAAGGCGTAGGCGATCGGGCGGACCACGCTGTCGAAGAAGAAGTCCCCTTGCACGAGCAGCAGCAGGGGGAAGGCGTACATCAGGCAGAACGTCGCCGCCTTGCCGAGGTAGTGCACATCGGGCGGTTCGTAGCCGTGGTAGCGCAGCACCGGCAGGGACGAGGTCAGCACCACGTCACGGGCGATGAGCGTGGCGGCAGCCCACCAGGGAACGACGTCACGCAGGACGAAGGCGAACAGCGTCGCGACGATGTAGAGACGGTCGGCCGCCGGGTCCAGAAGCTGACCGAGGCGGCTGTACTGGCCGAGCCATCGCGCGAGCTTGCCGTCCAACCAGTCGGTCACACCGCTGACCACCAGGACCAGCAGCGCGAGCAGGTCGGAGTGCGGCCCGAGCAGCAGCCACAAGAACACCGGAACCCCGGCGAGCCGGAGCGCACTGAGCAGGTTCGGCAGTGTCCACCAGTGGTCGTCCCAGACTCCGGCGGCGACTTCCTTGATGCGTTCCAGTCCCGGATCGGGGTCACGCTCGGAGAAAAGCCGCGCCTCGGACCGTTCTGCCGGGCTCCCCGCGGTGGTTCGGTCAGGGGCGCCTTCGGCATCCTGCACCACGAGCGCCTCCCCTGCACCGTTCCGCGGCCGGACCCGGCCGTACCGGCTCGCGAGGACGGGCACGTCAACCTGTGTGAACCGCGCGGTGCCCGACACGTTCAGGATCCCACACGGCCTTCGGCGCGATCGCGGCGGCCGTCAGCGCGGGGGGAGGCTCCACCCGCGGCGCTGCAGCTCGGTACCGGTCAAAAAACGCGGGTGCCCGCGGTCGTCGACACCCGCCCACAGGGAGCGGCCCCCCACGCCCTCGAGTACGTACGAGTGCCCGCCGCTCCACACCACGCTGCACGGCGTGGTCGGTAGTTCCGCGCTCCTGCCGTCGCCGTCCGCATCAGCCGTCTCCGCCGAATGCGTCTCCGTGCGCATCAGTGGTAACACCTCCATTCCGAGTGTCGTTCCGGCTCCTTCTTTCGTGAGCCGGCGACATGCCCTGGCACGATTGTGTGTGATTGAAGACACTGTGTCGCGCTGTACCGGGCCTCCGAGCGCTCAGCGGCCCTCCTCGCGCGCCGAGCTGTCCGCCACCGGAAGCCGCGCTCACCGCGCGGCAGCACCGTCCTCGACCACTCGTCGGCAGCCGGATGGTTCTCGACCGGCTGTCCTGCGGTCCGCACCCGTGCGCACCAGCGGTGCGGTCCGAGGCGACTGTTCCGGCGAATCCGGTTCGCCCCGCCTTTCCCTCGCGTGGTGGCTGGCATGCACGCGAGGTGTGCGGTAGGACCCGGTGTGCGAGGCGGCGAAGGGTGCCCGCCAGTACCGGGGAGGTCGACGATCATGGATACATACGCGGACACCTACCGGCGGAGCCTGAGCGATCCGGAGGGGTTCTGGTTGCAGGCAGCCGAGTCGATCGACTGGGTGCGCAGCCCGGCTCGCGCGCTGGACGACTCCCGCGCCCCCTTCTACCGGTGGTTTCCCGACGGTGTCCTGAACACCTGCCACAACGCACTGGACCGGCACGTCGCGACCGGACGCGGTGAGCAGTGCGCCCTGATCTGGGACTCGGCCATGACGGGCGCGGTGTCGCACGTCACCTATGGACAACTGCTGGAGCGCGTACGCCGCTTCGCCGGTGCCCTGCGGGATCTGGGCGTCGCCAAGGGCGACCGGGTGGTGCTGTACCTGCCCATGATCCCGGAAGCAGTGGTGGCGATGCTCGCTTGTGCCCGCATCGGCGCGGTGCATTCGGTCGTCTTCGGTGGGTTCGCGGCGAAGGAACTGGCCGCTCGCATCGACGATGCACGTCCCACCGTCATCGTCGCGGCCTCCTGCGGACTGGAACCCGGCCGCGTGGTCGAGTACAAGCCGATCGTCGACGAGGCCGTTGCCCTGTCCGCACACCGGCCGAGCCGGGTGGTCGTCCTGCAGCGGGACCGGGTCACCGCACCGCTCGGAGAACGGGACGTCGACTGGGACACGGTCACCGCCCGGGCCGACCCGGCCGACTGCGTCCCCGTGGCCGCGACCGACCCGCTGTATGTGCTCTACACCTCGGGCACGACCGGCCGCCCGAAAGGTGTCGTCCGGGACACCGGTGGCCACGCGGTGGCACTGCAGTGGTCCATGGCCAACATCTACGACATCGGACCCGGCGACGTCTTCTGGACGGCCTCCGACGTCGGCTGGGTGGTCGGGCACTCCTACATCGTGTATGCGCCGCTGCTGGTGGGCGCCACCACCGTCCTGTACGAGGGCAAGCCGGTCGGCACCCCGGATGCCGGTGCGTTCTGGAGGGTCATCGCCGAACATCGCGTCAAGGCGCTGTTCACCGCACCGACCGCGTTCCGGGCGATCAAGCGCGCGGATCCGGAGGCCGCCAAGCTCCGCGAGCACGACGTCTCCAGCCTGCGAACACTGTTCCTGGCCGGCGAGCGTCTCGACCCCGAGACCTACCAGTGGGCCGATCAAGTTCTGGACATCCCGGTGATCGATCACTGGTGGCAGACCGAGACGGGCTGGCCCGTCTGTGCGAATCCACGCGGTCTGGACCCCCTGCCGGTCAAACCGGGGTCGCCGACGGTGCCCATGCCCGGATTCGAGGTGCACGTGCTCGATCAGTCCGGCACACCGGTTCCGCGCGGCCGGGAGGGCGCGATCTGCCTCGCGTTGCCGATGCCGCCGGGCACCCTGCCCACGCTCTGGAGCGACGCCGAGGGAGGTGACACGGAGCGTTTCCACGAGGCCTACCTGGCCCGCTTCCCCGGCTACTACCTCACCGGCGACAGCGGCTACATCGACGAGGACGGGTATGTCTTCGTCATGGGGCGCACCGACGATGTCATCAACGTGGCCGGGCACCGGCTGTCCACCGGCTCGATCGAAGCCGTGCTCGCGGCTCATCCGGACGTGGCCGAGTGCGCGGTCGTGGGCGTGCACGATGCGATGAAAGGCCAGGTTCCGCGCGGATTCGTCGTGCTGAAGTCCGGTTCGGGCGCCGACGGGGACACGTTGCGCGCGGATCTCGTTGCCGCCGTGCGTGCCCAGATCGGTCCGGTGGCCGCGTTCCGGGACGTGGACGTGGTCGAGGCGTTGCCCAAGACCCGCAGCGGCAAGATCCTGCGGAAATCCATGCGCGAGATCGCCGATACCGGGCAGGCACAGGTCCCTTCCACCATCGAGGACCCGGCCGTCCTCGATGCCTTGCGGCCCACACTGCACCAGCGGGCCTGAGAGGCCGTCTTGGAATTTGGTCAGGTGGTTGCTGAACCGCCGTCTCAGGCGGCGCCTTGCGGCGTTGCAGGCCACATCGAGTAGCCACCTACGCCACGTGGCCAACTGCCTTGCTGATGCCCGCCTGCGGGCATTCCGATCGAATACGCCGGAGCGGGTCACCCTGCTCAGGCTGATCACTCGAGCGAAAGAGCCAAATCAAAGACAGGCACTGAGAGCCTGTTCTGGAACTGGTTTGTGTGGTGGGGCGGTGCTGGAGAGAAAGGAACTCCTGGTAGAGCGGTCGGTGTCTAAGCGCCGCTGGTAC
>NZ_QPJC01000019.1:19712-44914 GCF_003337235.1 Halopolyspora algeriensis | reverse complement strand
TCCGGCAACCGCTCCCGCGACGACGACGTCACCTGACCAGGCCTGGGCATGAACACACACTACCAGCCACACCCAACCTAAATCAGCGGTATTGCCTCTAACCGATGAGGGTGGCGTAGCCGGGTTTGATGATGTTGTTGATCACGTCCAGGCGCTCGTCGAAGCCGAGGAACGACGACTTCATCGCGTTCACCGTGAACCACTGCATGTCGGCCCAGCCGTACCCGAACGTCTCGTGCAGCGTGGCGAACTCGCTGGACATGGAGCAGTGGCTCATCAGCCGGTTGTCGGTGTTGACCGTGACCCGGAAACGCAGGCGGGCCAGCAGGCCGATGGGGTGTTCGGCGATCGAGGGCGCCGCCCCGGTCTGCAGGTTCGACGACGGGCACATCTCCAGCGGGATCCGGCGGTCCCGCACGTAGGAGGCCAGCCGCCCCAGGTGCACGGAGCCGTCGCCGTCGACCTTGATGTCGTCGACGATGCGGACCCCGTGGCCGAGGCGTTCGGTACCGCAGTGCTGCAGTGCCTCCCAGATGGATGGCAACCCGAAGGCCTCACCTGCGTGAATGGTGAAGTGGGCGTTCTGCTGGCGCAGGTACTCGAACGCGTCGAGGTTGCGGGTCGGCGGGAAACCCGCCTCGGGCCCGGCGATGTCGAACCCGACGACCTCGGCATCGCGGTACCGCACGGCCAGTTCGGCGATTTCGGCCGAGCGCGCGTTCTGCCGCATCGCGGCCAGCAGGGTCCCGATGCGGATCCACCTGCCGGAGGCGGCGACACGCCGTTCCCCTTCCCGGAAACCGTCCTGCACGGCCTGGACGATCTCGTCGAGCGTCAGACCGCCTTCCTGGAACAGTTCCGGGGCGTAGCGCACCTCCGCGTACACCACGCCGTCGTCGGCCAGGTCCTCGACACATTCGGTGGCCACGCGCACGAGCGCATCGCGCGTCTGCATCACCGCAACCGTGTGGGAGAACGTCTCCAGGTACCGCTCCAGCGACCCCGAGTCGGCCGCCTCCGCAAACCAGCGCCCCAGCGCCCGGGGGTCCTCGTGCGGCAATTTCCGGTAGCCGACCTCACGGGCGAGCTCGATCACCGTCTCCGGGCGCAACCCACCGTCGAGATGATCGTGGAGCAACACCTTGGGGGCCAGCGGGATCGTTTCCGTGCTCACCGGCGTCACCATGGCACCACGTTACTACCGTCCGGCCCCGCACGGTGACAACCCGTGCCGCGACACACCGAAACGCTCGAGCGCCGGTGCACACCCCACCACCGGCGTGCACCGACGCAAGATCCAGGGGTGTCTGTTTTCACCCTGATCCGGTAGCTACCCTCTACTGGGCCGCCCCTCCCCCCCGACGAAGGACGCCCGTAACCGTGAACGAGAACAACCAAGCAGGTTTGTCGTTCGATCGCATGCGCAACATGCTCACGCGTGCTGCCGAGATCCGCGAGAGCGAACAGCAGCAGATTTTCGACGCACTGGACGAGATCAACGCCCGGATGTCGCCGTTGGAGTCGCTCGGCTCCATCCGCAAGCGACTGTCCGAACTGCCCGACCGCACCGAGGTCAGCGTGCTCGCCGAGCGGATCGACGAGGCGCTGTCCAAGCTCGAGTCCCAGGACAATGCGATCGCCGGGCTCAGCACCACGGTCGACGGACTCGTCGACAAGTTCTCCCAGCCGTTCGCCCAGCTCGACGGACGCCTGGATGGGATGACCGGCCGTTTCGACGGGGTCGCGGGCCGGGTGGACAGCTTGGAGGACAAGCTCACCCATCTCGGCCAGCGCCTCGACGAACTGGGAGCGCACCTGGACAAGCAGGACAACCGGATCGACGAGCTGCCGGGCTCGGTGCACGGACCGGTCCGGGAGCGCCTCGACTCGATGGAGACCAGCCTGCGCGGACGGTTCGCGGAGATCGACGAGGGTGTGCACGAGCACATCGACGGCACGCGAGAAGCGCTGCAGCGCTCGGTGACCGAATCGGCCGACACCGTGCAGAACGCGGTGGGCCAGGCGGTGTCCGGCAGCAGCGAGCAGATCAGCGGCAAGCTCGACGAGCTCGCGGCTCGCCCGGCCGTGGATCCCACGCAGCACCTCGACCAGCTCGCCGAGCGGCTCGAAGCGCTCACCAACCGGTTGGACCGGGTTTCCACCCGGATCGACTCCGTCGAGGAGAACGTCAACAACCGGCTGGAGACCGTCGAGCAGGGCGTCACCGACCGCCTCGGCGACCTCAGCGGGACGCTGGCCACGAACCTCTCGCAGATCAGCGGTTCGCTCGCCGAACGCCCCGACACCGAGTCGCTGGACTCGCTGGTGCGCAACGCCAACGAGGAGACCGAGCGCAGGCACGCCGGCCAGCTCGACGAGGCGATGGCGACCTTCGCCGAACTCATCCTCGGTGGTGGCGCCCCGGCGGCTCCCTCCGCACCGGCACCGCCGACCGCTCTGCCCCGGCAGCAGCGGCGCGGGAAGTCCAAGAGCGCCAAGCGTGACCCGGACAAGTCCGGCGGCACCGACGAGGGGGACGACTACACCGTCGAAAGCGCGTGATCGGCGCTCACGGACCCACCCGGTCCAGGATCAGCGGTGATGGGGCCACCTCGGTGTCGATGATCGTGAACGCGCCGTCCAGCGCCTCCAGCGCTCCCGAGACGGCCTCCGGAGTGTCGGTGTACAGGTCGAGCAGGGGCTGCCCCTGCTCGACCCGCTCCCCCGGCTTCGCCCGGCACACCACCCCCGCCGCATGCTGCACACGGTCCTGCCTGCGCGTTCGCCCGGCACCCAGGCGCCACGCCGCCACACCGACGGCGTAGGCGTCCAGCGAAGCCAGCGTGCCGCTTGCCGGCGCGGGGAGCACGTGGCTGTGCGCGGCACGCGGCAGCGCCGCCTCCGGATCACCGTCCTGCGCGGCGATGATCCGGCACCACTGCTCATAGGCCTCGCCCGAGGCGAGCACCTGCGCCGGGTCCACCCCGGAGATCCCGGCGCGGTCGAGCATCTCGCGCGCCAGCGCGACCGTCAGCTCGGCAACATCGGGCGGCCCCGCACCGCGCAGCACCTCGACCGCCTCGGTGACCTCGAGCGCATTGCCGACCGTCCTGCCCAGAGGAGTCGACATCGCGGTGAGCAGGGCGCTGGTGTTCACACCGTTGGCGGTGCCGATCGACACCAGGGCCTCGGCGAGCTCACGGCCCCGCTCGGGGTCCTTCATGAAGGCCCCGGACCCGCACTTGACGTCCAGCACGAGACAGCGAGTCCCCTCGGCCAGCTTCTTGCTCATGACGGAAGCGGCGATCAGCGGGATCGACTCCACCGTGGCGGTGACATCGCGCAGCGCGTAGAGCTTGCGGTCGGCCGGTGCGAGCCCCTCCGTCGCCGCGCACACCACGGCCCCGACCCTGTCGAGACGATCACGGATCTCGTCGGCGGTGAGTTCCGCCCGCCAGCCGGGGATGGACTCCAGTTTGTCCAGCGTTCCCCCGGTGTGCCCGAGTCCCCGGCCGGACAGCTGTGGCACGGCGGCCCCGCATGCGGCCACCAGCGGTGTCAGCGCCAGGGTGATCTTGTCTCCCACGCCACCGGTGGAGTGCTTGTCCACCGTGGGTCGCCGTACCCCTGCGAGATCCAGGGTCTCGCCGGAGGCCACCATCGCGGCCGTCCAGCGGGCGGTCTCATCCGCGTCCATCCCGCGCAGCAGGATGGCCATCGCCAGCGCCGACATCTGCTCCTCGGCGACATCGTCGCGCGTGTAGGCATCGATCACCCAGTCGATCTGGTCGCCGGTGAGTCGATGCCCGTCGCGCTTGGCCCGGATCACGTCGGGGGCGGAGTGGGACATGAGCGGCCTTTCGTATCGGACAACACCAACCGGCCTCACTCTTACCCGACGCCGTCCCCCGACATCCGCATGTCCGTGGTCCCGCGTGTCCGCAAGGCCGGTGTTCTTACAGCTCGAAGGCGTCCGGCAGCATCTCGCGCATCGTGCGAATGCCGTTCGGGGTGTCGAGAAGGCACTCCGGGCCACCCAGTTCGACAAGCAGCTGGCGGCAACGTCCGCACGGCATCATCAGCTCGCCCCCGTCTCCGCGGCAGGTGACGGCGACGAACCGTCCCCCTCCGGTCAGCCGCAGCTGACCTGCCATCGTGCACTCCGCGCACAGGGTGAGTCCGTACGAGCCGTTCTCGACATTGCAGCCGACGACGAGGCGCCCGTCGTCGCACAGTCCCGCCGCGCCGACCCGCAGCCCGGAGTACGGGCAGTACGCGTCGGCTGCCGCTCGTGTCGCGGCCTCCCGCAGCGTGTCCCACTCGACCGTGCCCACCGCGCACCATCCCTTCCTGACTCGGACCACGTGAGAGCTGTGACGGGAATCATGTTCCGGGGGGCCGTGCCGATCACTCACGGCCTTTTTCGGGTGGGAGAACTCTCACATCCGCGACTTGACGCTATCGGGCATCTCGCCCGAAAGAATCGTGTTCCGGTTTCTACATCGATCCACTCGCCGCGGTGAGTTGTCGGCTCGATCACAGCAGGCACAGGCGAGTAGGCCGACCGGATGTCGCAGGTCTAGCATCCGATGGGTCAGGGACTCGCTACAGGTGACCGGTGGCGCACGTGAACACATACCCGTGTGTTCCTGCGTCGAATCCCGGACGCCGGTTTGTCGCGGAGCGGGTCCGTCAGTTCACCAGCGACGTTGGAGGCCTTCCATCATGGCCGGCACCACCGCCACCGCGGCGGAGACACGCCCGCGCGAGGAATATCCTCGCGCCAAGGGCACGCTCTACCGCGGCGACCTGGGCATGTGGTCGTGGGTCGCCCACCGCATCACAGGCGTACTCACCTTCTTCTTCCTGTTCGTACACGTGCTGGACACGGCTCTGGTCCGGGTCTCACCCAACGCGTACGACACGGTGATCAGCACCTACAAGCATCCCGTCATGATCCTGTTCGAACTGGGTCTGCTGGCTGCGGTGCTGTTCCACGCGTTCAACGGCATCCGAGTGATGCTGATCGACTTCTGGTCCGAGGGTACCCGGTTCCAGCGCCCCATGCTGTGGACTGTCGTGGGCCTGTGGCTGGTCCTGATGATCCCGGCGGCGATCAGCATGCTCACTCGCGCCATCACGGAATTGTTCGGGGGGCACTAGAACCATGACCACAACCGAAGCACCCCTGTCCGTCGACAAGCCACGCTCGGCGACCCGACCGGCCGCGCGCCGCAACAACTTCGAGCTCTACAGCTGGGTGTTCATGCGGCTGTCCGGTGTCGTGCTGCTGTTCCTGGTCCTCGGGCACATGCTCATCATGCTGTTCCTGGACGGTGGCGTGCAGCGCATCAACTTCGCCTTCGTCGCGGGACGCTGGGCGTCGCCGTTCTGGCAGTTCTGGGACCTGACGATGCTGTGGCTGGCGGGCCTGCACGGAGGCAACGGCCTGCGCACCGTCATCAACGACTATGCCCGCTCGGAAACGACCCGCTTCTGGCTGCGGACACTGCTCTACTGCTCGATCGTGCTGACCGTGGGCCTGGGCACCCTGGTGCTGTTCACCTTCGACCCGAACATCAGCTGATCGTCGCAGAAGCAGACCCGAGCGCCCCGCGTGAGCTTCGACGTACCGAACCCCGGTGGGGACTCGCCACCAGCCCAAGGAGGCGACCATGCAATTCCACAAATACGACGTGGTCATCGTCGGCGCCGGGGGTGCCGGGATGCGCGCCGCGATCGAGTCCGGCCAGCGTGCCCGCACGGCCGTACTCACCAAGATCTACCCGACCCGCTCGCACACCGGCGCGGCGCAGGGTGGCATGTGTGCCGCCCTGGCCAACGTCGAGGAGGACAACTGGGAGTGGCACAACTTCGACACGATCAAGGGCGGCGACTACCTGGTCGACCAGGACGCCTCCGAGATCATGGCGAAGGAGGCCATCGACTCGGTCCTGGACCTGGAGCGGATGGGGCTGCCGTTCAACCGGACCCCGGAAGGCAGGATCGACCAGCGCCGGTTCGGCGGCCACACCCGCGAGCACGGTAAGTCGCCGGTACGCCGCGCCTGCTACGCCGCCGACCGCACCGGCCACATGATCCTGCAGACGCTGTACCAGAACTGCATCAAGCACGGCGTGGAGTTCTTCAACGAGTTCTACGTTCTCGACGTCGCCATGAGCGAGAACGAAGACGGTGAGCAGGTGTGCACCGGTGCCATTGCCTACGAGCTGGCCACCGGCGAGATCCACGTGTTCCACGCCAAGTCGGTCGTGTTCGCCACCGGTGGCTTCGGCAAGGTCTTCAAGACCACCTCCAATGCCCACACCCTCACCGGTGACGGCATGGGCATCGTCTACCGCAAGGGCCTGCCGCTGGAGGACATGGAGTTCTACCAGTTCCACCCGACCGGCCTGGCCGGGCTGGGCATCCTCATCTCCGAGGCCGTGCGCGGCGAGGGCGGCATCCTGCGCAACGCCGACGGCGAGCGGTTCATGGAACGCTACGCGCCCACGATCAAGGATCTCGCCCCGCGCGACATCGTGGCCCGGTCCATGGCACTGGAGGTCCTCGAGGGCCGCGGCTGCGGCCCGAACAAGGATTACGTGCTGCTCGACGTCACGCATCTCGGTGAGGACGTGCTGGAGCAGAAGCTGCCGGACATCACCGAGTTCTCCCGCACCTACCTGGGTGTCGAGCCGCTGAACGAGCCGGTGCCGGTCTACCCGACCGCGCACTACGCGATGGGGGGTATCCCCACCAACGTGCAGGCCGAGGTGTTGCGCGACAACGACGCCGTCGTGCCCGGTCTCTACGCCGCGGGCGAATGTGCTTGTGTCTCGGTGCACGGGTCCAACCGGCTGGGGACGAACTCGCTGCTGGACATCAACGTGTTCGGCCGCCGTGCGGGAATCGCCGCCGCCGAGTACGCCCACGAGCACAGCCACATCGAGATGCCGGAGGAGCCGGCCAAGCTCGTGCAGGGCATGGTCGACCACCTGCGCACCGCCCAGGGCGGTGAGCGGGTCGCCAACATCCGCACCGCCCTGCAGGAGACGATGGACGCCAATGCCTCGGTGTACCGCACCGAGGAGACCCTCAAGCAGGCACTGTCGGACGTGCAGGTGCTCAAGGAGCGTTACGGCCGGATCGCCGTGCACGACAAGGGCATGCGATTCAACAGCGACCTGCTGGAGGCCGTCGAGCTGGGCTTCCTGCTCGACCTGGCCGAGTCGCTGGTCAATGCCGCTCTCGCCCGCAAGGAGTCGCGCGGCGGCCATGCCCGCGAGGACTACACGGCCCGCGACGACACGAACTTCATGCGCCACAGCATGTCGTACAAGCAGTTGCCGGACGCCGAAGACCCGAACGCACCGCTCGGGCTCACCGGATTCCTCGCCGATATCCGGTTGGACTACAAGCCCGTTGCCGTGACCCGGTACCAGCCGATGGAGCGTAAGTACTGATGACCGCCACTCTCAGCAACAACGACAGCACCACGGCGGACCTGCCGTCGGACGCACCGCCGATCCCCGAGGGCGCCACGATGGTGACCGTCAAGATCGAGCGGTTCAACCCGGAGGTCGACGAGGATCTGCACTGGGAGTCCTACCGGGTTCCGGCGCTGCCGACCGACCGCGTGCTCAACCTGCTGCACTACATCAAGTGGTACATCGACGGAACCCTGACCTTCCGCCGGTCGTGCGCCCACGGTGTGTGCGGCTCGGACGCCATGCGCATCAACGGTGTCAACCGGCTGGCGTGCAAGGTTCTGCTGAAGGACATGTTCGCCAAGAGCGGGGAGACCACGATCACCGTGGAGCCGATCAAGGGGCTGCCGGTGAACAAGGACCTGCTGGTGGACATGGAGCCGTTCTTCGAGGCCTACCGCGCCATCAAGCCGTACCTGGTCACCTCGGGCAACGAGCCGACCCGGGAGCGTACCCAGTCGATCGCCGAGCGCGAGCGCTTCGACGACACCACCAAGTGCATCCTGTGTGCGGCCTGCACCACGTCCTGCCCGGTGTACTGGTCGGAAGGCTCCTACTTCGGTCCCGCCGCGATTGTCAACGCGCACCGGTTCATCTTCGACAGCCGGGACGAGGCCACCGAGGAGCGCCTGGACATCCTCAACGACCAGGACGGCGTCTGGCGGTGCCGCACGACCTTCAACTGCACCGACGCCTGCCCCCGTGGTATTCAGGTGACCAAGGCGATTCAGGAGGTCAAGCGGGCCCTGATGTTCCGTCGCTGACGGACCGTGACGTCGTGCATCCGGTGCCGCCTCGCCGGATCAGGGGTTGTGCGGTTTCGCGTGAAACCGCACAACCCCCACGTCAGCGGCGTGACGCTCGGCAACCACGCCAGCCCATCACGCCGATCACCGTCCCCAGAACGAGGGACACCACGGCAATCACCAGGTGCACCACGAGGTAGGCGGTCGGGGCACCGCCCTCCCAGGAACGCTCACCGGTCCAGATGTTGCGGATGAAGGTCGGCCACAGCAGCCAGGACCAGACGCCGAAGGCAAGCAGGAACAGTGCGGATCGGAAGGACAGTTTCACCCTTCCAGTATCGACCCCCTTCCGTGCGTCACACGGGCGGGGCTTTTCGGCACTGTCGGCGGAACCATGGCGTTGCGGGATTCGTTAGCCTGCCGATGTGCCTGTGAGAGCCCGGCGCCCGGCCACCGTGCTGCGCGCGAAAACCGCCATCGCCGTCGGCGTCCTGCTCATCGTCGTACTCGGTCCCCGCGCCGCTCTCGCAACGGAAACCGAGATCGCCGAGCCACCGGCGAACTGCCCCAACGCAACACTGCCACCACCTCCCGTGGACAGTTCCGAGGTGCCGCCGTCCGGCGTTCCCTCGCCCGAACCGCTCCCGGTCCCGGAAGAAGCCGTCGGCGGTGAGCGGATGGGCGCGTGCGGCGTGATCGTCCCCTCCGGCTCTCCTGCGGTACCCACCGAGGTGACCTCGTCCACCTGGATCCTCGCCGAGCTCGACAGCGGCGACGTGCTCGCCGCGAAAAATCCGCACGGCAGACACCGGCCCGCCTCCGTCATCAAGGTTCTCACCGCGCTGGTGGCCATCCGGCAGCTCGACATGTCCGAGACCATCACGGTCACTCAGGCCGACGCCGGCAAGGAAGGCAGCAAAGCCGGCCTCGTCCCCGGAGTCACCTACACGGTGCGGCAGGTGCTGACCGGCCTGCTGCTGCAGTCCGGCAACGACGCCGCGCACGCCCTGGCCAGGAAACTCGGCGGACCCGACCGCACGCTCACCCGCATGAACCGGCTCGCCCGTGAACTGGGTGCGCTGGACACCAGAGCCGCCACACCATCCGGTTTGGACGGGCCCGGTATGAGCACGTCCGCCTACGACATGGCGCTGATCTTCCGCGCCGCACTGCAGGAACCGGCATTCGCCGAGATCGTCGCGAGGCACCATGCCGAAATCCCCGGCAGACCGGACGGCCCGCCACTGCAGCTGTACAACGACAACGACGTGCTCCGGAACTATCCGGGGGCCCTGGGCGGCAAGACCGGATACACCAACGACGCGCGCCACACCTATATCGCCGCCGCCGAGCGGGACGGACACAAGCTGGTCGCGGTCCTGCTCCGCGGCGAGAACCATCCGTTGCCCCTGTCCCAGCAGGCCACGGCACTGCTGGACTACGGGTTCCGTCTCGGCGCGGACGCCCAGGCGGTGGGGCAACTGGAATCGCCGCAGCCCGCGTCCTCGACCAGCCGGGCACCGCAGCAGCAGGCAGGCATGGCGGAAAAGGTGGATTCCTCGGGACCGCCGGAGGCGTCGGGGTCATCGCTGTTCGGCACGGTCGGTGGGCCACTGGCTCTGCTGGTCACGGCTCTCGTCGCCGTACTCGGTGCCGTGGGCGTGCGGCAGCGCCGCGCGAAACTCGCAGCAACACGCCGCGACAGCGCCGAGCTGACCGACGACGAGCACCCGTGACCGACGTCGAGTCTCCGCTCACCCGTGGTGGGCACACTGACCATCTATCGGCGTTGGGGCTCGAAAGAAGCCCTGATCGCCCGGGCCTTCGGCGCAAGCCGGAGCCACCCCGAGATCCGCCGCTACATGGAGGCGGTCCACCGCCAGGCCGGGATCCTTCCGGACAGGAGGTGATCAATCGTCCGGATCACCATCGGCGCCGCGCGAACCAGCCGAGAACCGCCCCGAGGCCGAACAGGCCGGCCGCGAGCGCCGTACCCGAGCGCTCCTGCACCACCGGCCGGATCACCGCCGGAGGGGGCGGTTCCGGCGGCACGAGTTCCCGGTTCTCCTGTGCCTGCGCGGTCCACGCGGTCACGAACAGGATGAAGCGGGAGACCAGGTAGGCGAACACGAGCAGACCCAGGATCGGGCCGAACGCGGCCGCGGCCGGGGAGCTGTTGAGACTGCTGATGTAGAACACGCCGACCTGCTTGAGCACCTCGAAACCCACCGCCGCGAACAGGGCGCCCCACACGGCACTGCGCAGCGTGACCGATTTCCGCGGCAACCGCGCCAGTACCCACAGGAACACCAACCAGCTCGCGGCCAGGGACAGCAGGATCGTCAGCAGCCGCAGAGCAACAGCGGCAAAGGCGGTGTTGCCGATGCCGACCAGGGTGAACAGGGCATCACCGGCCATTCCCCCGAGGGCGCTGATCGCGAAGGACACCACCAGGGCCAGACCGAGCCCGACCAGGGAGGCCAGGTCGACGACGTACTTCTTCAGAAACGACAGCTGCGTGGGGCCCTGCCCCCATTGCGCGGTCAGTGCCTCGCGCAGGTTGGTCATCCAGCCCAGCCCCGAGTACAGCGCCCCGAGCAGGCCGATGATGCCCACGGTGCCTGCCTGCTGAATCGCCTCGTTCACGATGTTGGTGAGCAGGGTGCTCAACTGCTCGCTGGGGACGGACTCGGCGATGGCGCTCTGCAGCCGTTCGAGCAGAGCGGGATTGCTCGCCAGGATGAAGCCGGCCACGGCGAAAGCGATCATCAGCAGCGGCACGAGCGAAAGCACGCTGAAGTAGGTGATCGCGGCCGCGTAGTAATCGCCGTACTGCTCCTGGTAGCGCCCGGCAGCCCGCACGAGTCGATCGAGCCGGGGGTACCTGCGCCGCAGCAGGTCCAGTCTGCTCGGCTGTGCCTCATCGGCTTTCGCCGTGCGTGCCGGTTGACTGCGATCGGCCACTGTTCACCTCCTGCCCGGTGGAACACGGCCGAAGGTTACCCCCGCATGATCGGGTCAGCCTGCCGGAGGAAGGAATCCGACCCGATCGAACACCGTGCGCACGGTTTCGGAAGCCACCTCGCGGGCGTGCTCGGCCCCACGCCGCAGGATCTTGTCCAGCTCGGCCGGGTCGTCGAGGTAGGTCCGCACGCGCTCCTGGAACGGGGTGACGAAGTCGCCCAGGATCTGACCGAGATCCTTTTTCAGGTCCCCGTAGCCGCGGCCTTCGTAGGCGGCCTCGAGATCGGCGATCGAGCGGCCGGTCATGGCCGAGTGGATCACCAGCAGGTTGCTCACTCCGGCCTTATTCTCCGGGTCGTAGTGGATCTCCCGCCCGCTGTCGGTCACCGCCGAGCGAACCCTCTTCGCCATGCGCTTGGGTTCCTCCATGAGCTCGATCAGGCCGGAGGGCACCGACTTGCTCATCTTCGAGTCCGGATCCTGCAGGTCGAAGATCCTGGCGGTGTCCTGCGGGATGTGCGCGTCGGGTACCACGAACGTCTCGCCGAAGCGGGAGTTGAACCGCTGGGCGAGGGTGCGGCTGAGCTCCAGGTGCTGGCGCTGGTCCTCACCGACCGGTACCACGTCGGTCCGGTACAGCAGGATGTCGGCGGCCATCAGGGCCGGATAGGTGAACAGCCCCACGCTGACGTGCTCCTCGGCCTGCCGGGCGGACTTGTCCTTGAACTGGGTCATCCGCGCGGCTTCCCCGTAGCCCGTCAGGCACTCCAGGACCCAGCTGAGCCGGGTGTGCTCGGCAACGTGGCTCTGCACGAACAGCGTGCTGCGCTCCGGGTCGATTCCCATCGCCAGCAACTGCGCCGCAGCGTAGCGTGTGTTGCTCCGCAGTTCCTCGGGATCCTTGGCGATGGTGATCGAGTGCAGGTCGACCACGCAGTAGAACGCGTCGTGGGTGTCCTGCAACGCGATCCAGTTGCGCAGCGCGCCCAGGTAGTTGCCGAGGTGGAAGGAACCGGCGGTGGGTTGAATACCGGAAAACACGCGCTGACGCGGTGCGGCCGTCGCCGCCTCTCCGGCGCCGGAAGCCTGACTCACAGTGTCCTGGGAAACGGGCTCGTCGCTGCTCACCCTGCGATTCTCGCAGAAGGCCGCGACCGCTTTTCCCGCGAGTCCGTGGTAGCGGCACGGCCGCGACGGCAACCCCCTGCACAACAGGCCGCACCTGCGGACGCCGACCGGGGGCGATTCAGAACTTGCGCTCGTTCTCGGGTTGCACGGTGGCCTTCTTGCGGCGGAAGGCGCCCGCGAGCATCCCCGTGATGCCGAGGCCGACAGCAGCCAGGCCGACGGGGGCACCGAGGGACTCCAGCGGCGTCGCCTGGGCCTGAACGTGCTGTTCGAGCGTGGCTGCGCCTGCGGTCGCCGTACCGATGAACATCGTGGCGATGAGTACGAACACTCGGATGCAGGCGCGAGTCATTCGACTACCCACGAGCGATGCCTCCCTCAATGGACACCCGTCCGGGTCAACAACCAATGCAGGTCCCCGTCTGCCGGACCGTGCCGAAGACCGGGGGACGAAATGGCCACCTTCCGTAACCACAAAAGTGTCCAATGCAGTAATCCGGAAATACCGACCGGACAAGGCAGCGGTGGACCAACAACGCCGCGAAGATCGTAATGCCCATCACGAAGACGCTTGCACCGGGTTCCCGTCTGCAAACGAACGCGCTGGTCACTCGGAAGAACCGGCCGAGGAGTCGATGTGGCGAATCGGGGTTCGGGCAAGAGCGGCCGAGCGGGGCCGTCCTGGCCCGACACATATACGCCCTGTCGGGCGGATTGCTGTATCCGTAGGACGCGACAACTGCCTCAGCACACCTTCCCCGCCCGCGCACACGATGCCCGAAATCGTGGGGACGGAGGCGAGACGAATGCCCGACGATGCGGACGGGCGTTCACTGCTCTCCTCCTACGTGGCCGCGCGGATTGGTGTCGGCTGACCGGCTGTGTGCGGCCGTTTCGGCAAGCGGCGTCAGCCGCTTCCTTTTCCACGTAGGCAGCAGGCACCGCCGCGGGTTCTCGCCGCACAGCCTCGCGAGGACAGTCCCGACGTGATGGAGAGTCGCTACCTGATGTCGGGGCTCGGCGCAGCGAGGCGCAGCCGGAGGTTCCGCCACCCGCACCCCTACGCAAACCAATCCGCGGACCCCTTACCCCGAAACCTCCGTGATGCCGAGGTGGCTGACCGGTACGGGTCCGTAGGTGGTGCCGCGCTGACGAGCGCGCCGGTCGACGCGGGCGGCGAGGGTGTGCAACTGCTCGATGGTGCGTTCGGATCCGTGCTCGGACCCGGCCATGCGGCTGATCGTCTCCTCCATCAGCGTGCCGCCGAGGTCGTTGGCGCCACCGGTGAGCACCTCCGCGGTGCCCTCGTCGCCGAGCTTGACCCAGGAGCACTGCACGTTGTCGATGCGTCCGTGCAGCGCCAGGCGCGCCATCGCGTGCACCGCGCGGTTGTCGCGCCGGGTCGGCCCCGGCCGGGCGAGCCCGGCGAGGTAGATCGGCGCGTTGCGGTGCACGAACGGCAGCGGGACGAACTCGGTGAACCCGCCGACCCCGTTGGCGGCGGCGGCATCCTGCACGCCCGCGATCGTGCGCAGGTGCCCGAGCCAGTGCTCGGGGGTGTCCACGTGCCCGTACATCATCGTCGACGACGACGGGATGCCCAGGCGGTGCGCGGTGGTGATGACCTCGATCCATTCCGAGGCGGGCAGCTTGCCCTTGGTCAGCACCCAGCGCACATCGTCGTCGAGGATCTCGGCGGCCGTGCCGGGAACGCTGTCCAGTCCGGCATCGCGCAGCTCGGTCAGCCAGGCCTCGATGCTCACCCCCGCCTTGGCGGCGGCGCTGACGACCTCCATCGGGCTGAACGCGTGCACGTGCATCTCGGGCACCCGGTCCTTGACCGCCCGCACCAGGTCGGCGTAGCCGGAGGTCGGCAGGCGCGGGTCGATGCCGCCCTGCATGCACACCTCGGTCGCTCCGGCGCGGGCGGCCTCCTCGGCCCTGTCGGCGACGTCGTCGGGCGCCAGCCGGAAGGCGTCGGCGTCACGCTCGCGCTGGGCGAAGGCGCAGAACCGGCATCCGACGTAGCAGATGTTGGAGAAGTTGATGTTGCGGTTGACGACGTAGGTGATGTCACCGCCGACCACCTCGCGGCGCAACTCGTCGGCCAGCCCCGCCAGCTCCTCCATCGCGGCACCGTCGCAGGTCATCAGCGCCATCGCCGCATCGGTGTTGCTCTCGTCGAGCAGGGCGGCCGGGTCCTGGGAGGCGATGCGCAGACCTTCGCGCACATCGGAATCGAGCCGTTCCGGTGCCCGCGCCGTGGGCAGTTGCTGCCGCAGTTCGTCCCAGTCGCCGTAGACGGTGTCGAAGTCGCCGCGACGGTCCTCGCTGCGCCCGACGGTGTCGATGCTGCTTCCCAGGTCGGTGCGCCCGATCGAGGCGAAGCCACCGTCGGGCTCCTGCCACGGCATTCCGGCAGGCTGCGCGTCCCGGCGCGCCAGCCCGTCCGTCATGGACAGTTCCGCGACGTGGCCGGTCACCCGCGGGTCCAGCCACGGGGTGCTGTCTCCGGCCAGTCCCGCGCGTACGTAGCGCGGGTAGGCACTCAGGCGCTCGTGCAGCTCGAAACCGCCCGCCGCGGTCTGCTCGGCCAGCTCGTCGATGGCAGGCCAGGGCCGCTCGGGGTTCACGTGATCCGGGGTCACCGGAGAGACCCCGCCCCAGTCGTCGATGCCGGCACGCAGCATCAGCCGGTGCTCGTCGCCGACGAGGTTGGGTGGTGCCTGCACGCTCACCCCCGACGGCATCAGCAGCCGCGCCACCGCGATCGTGGCGGCCAGATCGCCCAGGTCGGCATCCGGCATCCCACGCATCGCCGTGTCCGGTTTGGCCCGGAAGTTCTGCACGATGACTTCCTGGATGTGCCCGTACCGGCGTGCGGCGGCGCGCAGCTCCAGCAGCGACTCGGCGCGCTCGGTGGTGGTCTCGCCGATGCCGATGAGGATGCCGCTGGTGAACGGCACCGCGACCCGGCCCGCATCGGACAGCACCCGCAACCGCACGGCGGGTTCCTTGTCCGGGCTGGCGTAGTGCGCCTTGCCGGGCTCGCTGAACAGGCGCTCGGAGGTCGTCTCCAGCATCATTCCCATGCTCGGAGCGACCGGCTTCAGCCGGGTCAACTCCTGCCAGCTCAGCACGCCCGGGTTGAGGTGTGGCAGCAGTCCGGTCTCCTCCAGCACCGCGATCGCACAGGCCCGCACGTAGTCCAGAGTGGAGGAATAACCGCGCGCCTCGAGCCACTCCGCCGCCTGCGACCAGCGATCCTCCGGCCGGTCGCCGAGGGTGAACAGGGCCTCCTTGCAGCCGGCCTCGGCTCCCCGGCGCGCGATGGCCAGCACCTCCTCCTGTTCCAGGAAAGGCGCCTCGAGCTTGTGCGGCACCGTCGCGAACGTGCAGTAGTGGCACCGGTCGCGGCACAGCCGGGTCAGCGGGACGAACACCTTGCGGCTGTAGGTGACCACCCCCGCACGGCCCTCGGCGGTGGAATGCGCATCCCGGGCACGGGAGGCCGCATCCAGGAGGGTGTCCAGGTCGTCACCGCGAGCGTGCAGCAGCACTGCGGCCTCGGTGGCGTCCAGCGTGACACCATCGGCCGCTCGGCGAAGCGCCCGGCGCATCGCCGATGCGCTCGGGGCGGGTTCCTGCGGGGACTCGGGCGGGGGAACTTCGAGATCAGCCGGCACGCTCCCAACCGTAGTCCCGTTGTGCTGTGCTCCACACCCGGCAACGAGCAGGTGAAGATCACATCACATATCACTCTCGTGGATGTTGATTACTCCGTTCTGCCCTGTACCCCGAGGCCGATCGGCCGCAGACTTTCTCGTTCAGTAATCACGACAGCCCTCGAGAAAGAACGGATGTCACTCAGGGAAATGAGACACAATCCATTGCGTATCGTCGGCTCGGCGTTGGCACTGTCCTTGCTCGTGCCCGCCACTGCCGCCGGCGCTCCCGAACAGGCGAGTGCGGCCACCGCCGCCCCTGCCCATTTCATCGTCCTCGGTCCGACCGGCGAGAGCCTGCAGACCACCGGTGACTCGGTCCGCGACACCGGTGGCACGGTGGTGCAGAGCTGGCCGGAGATCGGCGTCGTTCTCGCGACCTCGACCGACCCCGGCTTCGCCGAAGCCGTCCGCGACGAGCCCGCCGTCGACGGCGCGGGAGCCAGTCGCAACCTCGCCGAGCAGCGCCCCGACAACAAGCGGGCCAGCACGATCGAAAAGGTCTCGGGCACCGCGGAGCCGCAGGCCACGATCGCCGGTGCGGAACGGGAACCGCTGGAGTCCGAGCAGTGGGACATGCGGATGATCCGGTCACCGAAGGCCCACACCGTCTCCGAGGGCAGCGAGGACATCACGGTCGGCGTGCTCGACTTCGGCATCGACCCGACCCATCCCGACCTCGCCCCGAATCTGGACATGTCCAAGTCGGTGAGCTGCGTCGACAACGGCATCCCGGACACCTCCGTCGAGGCCTGGGCCCCGACGGGCATCCAGCAGTCCCACGGCAGCCACGTCGCGGGCAGCATCGCCGCCGCCCGCAACGACGTCGGCATCGCCGGGGTGGCCCCGAACGTGAAGCTGGCCTCGATCCGGGTCGTCAGCGATGAAGGCTTCATCTATCCCGGGGCCGCGATCTGCGGCTTCATGTGGGCGGCCGAGCACGGTATCGACGTCACGAACAGTTCCTACTACGTCGACCCGTGGCAACTGTGGTGTCGGAAGGATCCGGACCAGGCCGCTGCGGCCGAGGCGGTCCGCCGCGCCGTCGCCTACGCCCAGGACCACGACATCGTCAACGTCGTGGCCGCGGGCAACAGCAACTGGGACCTGCACAAGCCCGTCCACGACACCACCAGCCCGAACAACGGCGGCCCGACGCAGGACCGCTGGGCCGGGCCCAATTGCGCGGTGCTGCCCGGTGAACTGCCCGGCGTCGTGACGGTCTCCGCAGTGGGTCCGGAGCAGGAGAAGTCGTTCTACTCCAACTACGGGATCCAGGAGATCGATGTCACCGCACCCGGTGGCGATTCCGAGCAGACGCCCGCCACACCGTCCGGCAACGGGCTGGTGCTGTCCACCCTGGCCGGCGGCGGCTGGGGCTACATGCAGGGCACCTCGATGGCCTCGCCGCACGCCGCAGGGGTGGTCGCGCTGATCCGCAGCACGCACCCGGACTGGACCGCCGCACAGGTCAAGGACGCGATGGCGACCCAAGCCGATTCCCTGCCGTGCCCGAAGGGCTACGACACCGACGGTGACGGCGAGCGGGACGCGCAGTGCAACGGCGGCAGGACCGGCGCCGGTTTCTACGGTGCCGGGTTGATCGACGCGCTCGACGCGGTGCGGCGGTGATCAAGGCGATCTGACGGCCGAACCGATCGACGCGGCCCGAGAGGGCCGCAGCCGCTGCCGAGGGGCCTTCCGCGCTTGCGGAAGGCCCCTCGTGCCATCTCGGGACAGGATCACCCGGTCGAGCCCTGCCTTCACCCGAGTGTGCGTTGTACACTGACAACAGTCCGTTGCACACTCGCAACGGTGATCAGCAAGCAGCGTCACCCGAAGAAACCGATCGCCGAGGTGTTGCGGCGGGCGCAAGAGGAGGGCCTCCTCGTGGTGGAGCTCCACAAGGGTCACCGGTGGGGTCGCCTCGTCTGCCCGGACTGCGGCGAGCAGATGCCGATTTACTGCACCCCACGAGTCCCCGAGCACCATGCGGAGCGGCTTGACAAGTTTCGTAATCGGCACCGTGGCACACCGAAAGGGGAACATTCGTGAATCACCATGACTTCACTCTTGTTCTCAACCGAATTCCGAGCGAGGACGAGTACGACCTGCTGTTCGAGTCGGGCTGTGACGACGCAAGTCCGGAAACTCGCAATGGTACTGCGCTTGTCCATTTCGACAGGGACGCTCCGAGTCTCACCCACGCTCTCGTCACGGCGATCCGCGATGTGGAACGGGCGGGGTTTCGAGTGCAGGCCGTCGAGACGGACGACCTCGTCTCCCTGCGCACGATCGCCGATCGGTTGGGGCGCAGTTACGAGGGCATGCGGCTGATCGCCACCGGGCAACGCGGCCCCGGGGCCTTCCCCGTCCCGCTCTCCGGCGACGGCTGGTCGCTGTACTCCTGGTCGCAGGTCGTCGACTGGTCCACCAGACATTTGGACGCGCGCGAGGCGGTGAGCACGTTCGAGGTCGAGATCGCGGCGGCCAACCACATCGTGCGCGCCCGGAACATGCTGCACGAGGACACCGAACGCGCCGAGTTGGCCCGACTGCTCAGCGCCTGAACGAGCACGGATACCTTCCCCCGAGCGACACGAGCAGGACGGCACGAAGGACACGACATGGATCTCGATCCCCGGACGCCCGTACTCGTCGGCGTCGGCCAGTTCTCCGAACGCATCGACGACGATTCCTACCGGGGGCTGTCGCCGGTCGGGTTGGCCGCCGAGGCCGCGCAGGCCGCTCTGGCCGATACCGGCACCGACGGTGTGGCCGGTGCGATCGACGTCGTCGCCGGTATTCGCCAGTTCGAGATCTCCGTTCCGGGAGCCGAGGCACCGCTGGGGCGTTCGGACAACTACCCGCGTTCGGTGGCGGCGCGCATCGGTGCCGAGCCGGAACGCGCGATCCTCGAGGTGACCGGCGGGCAGGGCCCGCAACACCTGGTGAGCGAGCTGGCGGGATCGATCGCAGCCGGTGAGGCCGAGGTCGCCCTGACGTTCGGTTCGGAAGCCCTGTCCACGGTGCGTCACCTCGCCGGAGCCGACCAACCACCCGACTTCTCCGAGGAGATCGGCGGACAGCTCGAGGACCGCGGCATGGGGCTGCGCGGGCTGGCGGGTCGTTACGAGGCCGACCACGGACTGACCGAGCCGATGAGCCAGTACGCGCTGTTCGAGCACGCGCGCCGTCGGCGGCTCAAACAGTCGCACGAGGACTATGCCCGCACGATGGGGGAACTGTTCGCGCCGTTCACCCGGGTGGCCGCCGACAACCCCCACGCGGCTGCCCCCGCGGTCCGCTCGGCCGAGGAGCTCGTCACGCCGACCGAACGCAACCGGCGCGTGGCCGATCCCTACACCCGCATGGTGGTCTCCCGCGAGCAGGTCAACCAGGGGGCGGCAGTGCTGCTCATGTCGGTGGCCGCCGCGCGCCGCCTCGGCGTGCCGCAGGACAGGTGGGTCTTCCTGCACGGCCACGCCGACCTGCACGAGCGTCCCCTGCTCGAACGCACCGATCTGAGCCGCAGCCCGGCGGCGGTGCTGGCGATCGAGCACGCCCTCGACGAAGCCGGGATCACGCTCGACGACGTGGCCACTCTCGACCTCTACAGCTGCTTCCCGATCGCGGTGTTCGCCCTCTGCGACGGGCTGGACCTCTCCCCGGAGGATCCGCGCGGTTTGACCGTCACGGGAGGGCTGCCCTTCTTCGGTGGTGCGGGCAACAACTACTCGATGCACGCGATCGCCGAAACGGTGGCCCGACTGCGTGCCGCTCCGGGCACGTTCGGGCTGGTCGGCGCCAACGGCGGGTTGCTGTCCAAGTACTCGGCCGGCGTGTACTCGACCACTCCCGCGGCATGGCGGCCGGACAGCAGCGCACGCCCCCAGGCCCGCATCGACGAGCGGCCCGCCGCCGAGTACACCCGTGAACCCGAGGGCTGGGCCACGGTGGAGACCTACACGGTCCGGTACCGCCGCTCCGGGGCGCTCGGGGTCGTGGTCGGCAGGCTGGAGGCCGACGGTCGCCGCTTCCTCGCCACGACTCACGGCCAGGACGAGGAGACCCTGCGCACCCTGACCGACTCCGACCCGCTCGACAGCCGGGTGTTCGTGCGCTCCTTCGGTTTCGGCAATCGCGTGACCACCACCGAGGAGCGGATGAACGAGTTGTTCCCACCGCGGCCCGCGGTACTGCGCGACGACTACGAACACGTTCTCGTGCATCGGGACGGCCATGTCCTCGAGGTCACCATCAACCGCCCGGATGCGCGCAACGCGCTGCACCCCGAGGCCAACGAGGAACTCGACGAGATCTTCGACGCCTACTTCGCCGATCCGGACCTGTGGGTGGCGATCCTGACCGGTGCGGGCGACAAGTCCTTCTCGGCGGGCCACGATCTCGCCTACAGCGCCAGCGGCAAACCGGTGTGGGTTCCCCGCAACGGGTTCGCCGGTCTCACCAGCCGTGGCGATCGCACGAAACCGGTGATCGCGGCGGTGAACGGTTTCGCCATGGGCGGCGGTTGTGAGATCGCGCTGGCCTGCGATCTCGTCGTCGCCGACACCACCGCGCAGTTCGCCCTCAGCGAGGCCAGGGTCGGTCTCATCGCCGGCGCCGGGGGGCTGGTCCGGCTCCCCCGGACGATCCCCCCCAAGGTCGCCACCGAGATGATCCTGACCGGGCGCACGCTCGGTGCGCAGCAAGCCCGGGACCACGGCCTGGTCAACCAGGTCACCGAGGCGGGAGCCGCCCTCGACGGAGCCCGGGAGCTGGCTGCCGAGATCCTCGAGTCCTCACCGACATCGACACGTCTGTCCCTGCAGGTCATGGCCGAGACCGAGGGCATCGCCGACACCCTCGAGGCGGTCCGCCATGACTCCAGCGCTCTGGACGAGCTCATGGTCAGCGAGGACACGATCGAGGGAGTGACCGCCTTCGCCGAGAAGCGCAAGCCACGATGGCGCAACCGGTGAGCAGCGGATAGTCGATCCCCTCAGGAGTCCGCGGGTTTCCGGTCTCGCTCGGCCAGCAGCGCAGACCAGCAGTGCCCGCAGGTGGGGATCCAGACCCAGTCCATCTCCGACGGTGCGGCCATCGGCACGGTGACGCCGCACACCGTCTCTCCGTTCCGGCGGCCGTCCCACCTGCGGCCGCCCCGGAAGGCGTGCCGTCGGTTCTCCGGGCTCGGTATCGGCAGCCAGTAGTGCCGCTCGTGGTCCGGCACGTACCGGTGCACGTTGTCACTCATGCTCGCTCCCCACTACCTAAAGTGCTCGTACTACCAATACTACCTAAACTGCTAAATCAGCTAAAGCTACCAGCGGGAGCGATCGAAAAAACCTACGATCGGGCTATGTCCGGGGATCGATTGCTGACGAGCGGTCAGTTGGCCAAAGAGCTGGGGATCTCACACCAATCGATCACGCACTACGCTCGGACAGGACAACTGGAACCGGCTCTCGTCACGCCCGGCGGTCAGTACCGCTGGAACCTGGACGACGTCCACCGTCAGCTGCGGGAGATGCGCAAGCGTTCCTGACTCCGTAAGCCGGTTCGGCACGCCCGCCGGTGAGCATGGCGGCATCCGGCCCCCGAACCGGCCGGTTGTCCTCAACCGCCGTAGTGCACGGCCTCCACGTTGTGGCCGTCGAGGTCGCGCAGGAACACCGCGTAGTAGCCAGGGTGGTACTCGGGCCATTCGCGCGGTGCGTGCAGCACCTCGATGCCCGCTTCCCGGGCGGCGTTGTGGACCGCGTCGACGGTCTGCCGGTCGGGCGCCCGGAAGGCCAGGTGCAGTTCCCGCGTCTCGACCGCCGCTGCCCGGCTCAGCCAGAAGACCGGAATGTCATCCGGCCCGGACAGGCCGACGACAAACGTGTCCCCATCGGGAAACCGCATCGCCTCGCCGATCCCGAGGGGCGCGAAGGCGCGGAGGTAGAAGTCCAAGGACGCCTGAACGTCGGCCACCTGGATACCGATGTGGTCCATCATGAGAGCAGACTAGGCGCGACGACCGACAACGCGCGCGGCCGGAGACTTCAGAGGTCGTAGGCGACGGTGACCGGAGCGTGGTCGGACCAGCGCTTGTCGTAGGACGGCGCGCGCTCGACCTTCGCCTCCAGCGCACGCGCGGCGATCCCCTCGGTGGCGACCTGGTAGTCGATCCTCCAGTCGATCGACCGGGGAATCATCGAGAAGCAATCCTCACGGCACGAATCGGGGCAAAGCAGATGCCCGCCTCGAACACGGACAGTGTGCCTGCCGCGTGAAGAACCAACTTTCCAGGAGCGAGCGCAGAAACCGGTGCAGCGCAAGGAGTTTCTCGGTGAGGAGCTGCCACACCAGAGCATCGTCAACAGCCGCGTACGATCTTCCCCCTGTTGGCCGGACACGTGGTTATGCGGCCTCGGGTAGTTCCTGCTGTCCCCACTGCTCGGGGCTGGCATAGCCCAGAGCGGAGTGCAGTCGTCTGCGGTTGTACCAGGTCTGGATCCAGACGAAGATGGTCTGGCGTGCCTGAGCTCAGGTCGCGAAGCGGTGTCGGTGTACGAGTTCTCGTTTCAGTGCTCCGAAAAACGACTCCACGATTGCGTTGTCCCAACAGCCGGTGCGTCCGAGAGAGCGGTGGATGCCCAGGCGGGAACAGTGCTGGGCGAACTGGGCGCTGGTGACATCCACGGTCGCTATGGAAGATCACCCCGGCGTCACCACCGCGGGTAGCTACCGCAGTGTCCAGGCAGTCGGCGACGAGGTCGGTGCGCAGGTGGCTGGCGTCGCTTCCCCCATGGGGGCTTTCTACGTTGGGCTTCGCCCTAACCCGTTTCCAGACCAAGCCGCCAGCCTGCTACCGGGCCCCTGACAGCTCCCCGGGCCGTACTCACACCGGCAGGCGACGACGAGCTTTCGATCAGGTCATGGCCGCTGGGCAATCACCTCCTGATCACTGGGCGCACCGGCTGCAGTACTAAGGGAGCTATGACTTCCGAGACAGCCTTCGCCCGTCGACTCGCAGACACTGTGCTCGCACGGCTGCGGGCCGACGGAGGGCCCGCCTGGTCCGTCCTCGAGATCAAAGTCGCCGAAAACAAGATTCCTCCGCTCCGGGATAGTGGCAACGTGAAGAGTCTGTCGATCACTATTGGCGACGCTTCGAGCCCCGAGTACCCCGTCGGGGTCCACTTCACCATCGGGGTGCCGCTGATCGACGCGATCATTGCCACCACGGAGCAGATCCAGGAGCACATGCTGGAGGCCACGAGAGGGGCACTGCTGCCCGCGTGCCCCGGACACCAGCATCCGCTGCAGGTAGCAGAGCGAGACGAGGTGGCGATATGGGTGTGTCCCCGGGACCCCGCGCACTACGCGGAACCCGTTCTCCCCCAAGACACCACCGGGTGACCGATTCCCAGGTGTCGGCTCGGCACGGAGCCCACTGAAGTGATGCAGAAAGAGCCAACTCGTCTTGTGGGGAGACCGCTGTACTGACTACTTTTCCAGCTGTGGCTTGGGGTAGCTCGAATAATTTCGCGGAGTCGCATACCCAAGCCAGTCTTCTTGGTGACAAGGTCAAATTTTCCGGGTCCGAGAAGTACACCGTTTCGATCAACGGTGTTGAATATAATCCAGTACGCACATCAGATGTATGGGCTGCATGTGGCATCTGGGATGACAACATGAAGTTGGTTCGCACTTTCCCGCGAAATGGTCCACCAATTGGAGAATCAGCTTTCCTTCGTTGTGGCATGGAAAAATGGGGGTACAGGCACATCAAGGCTCGCCATATGAACGATTGGAAGCGCGTAGCCGCGTATGCCGGCAGCTATAATTGGCGCGATTTTGCCGACTGGGCAATCGAACAAGTTCTGATCGCTCCCTATGCCACCAACTACAGCGCAACACATGATATGTGGAATTACCGTGCTCCGCTTGTGATCCGTGACAATAATGGCAACGTCATTAAGCGCTACCGCCCACTTGTGGCAGTGGCCAATGCAGACAGTAATATAATTACTGCATTCCCCAGGAGGTAGAGAGCTGGTTTAGTGGGCCGAGTATACCCGGTTTGGCCTGCCGAGCCGGGTATACTTCTGTGACTACATCAGGGATGGCGCGTGAGTTAGAATAGAGGAATGCTGCGCACAGTAATCGCGAATACGTAAGGTTGCTCGGTCGATACAGAAGGCGACTGGAGAGGACATGGAGTCGGCTATGCGTGATAGTGACCTCTTTGCAGAGTTCATCAAGCGACTCAAGAGTGATTCAGAAGTGCGAGTCAACGATGACAAAATGTTCGTTGATTTGTTCACATGGGAGGAGGAGAATTTGGACCCTCCGATTCGATTGCATGTGAGTCCCGCCATCTTGGGGCTGCACTTGCGCAAGATGGAGTCGGCGGGCGGGGAAGTATTTCCGAATGTCGAGCCAATCATCGGTGCGCTGCAACTCTTTTTTGTGCATATAATGGAGACGATCGCAACGCGCAGGCAAGGGGATAATGATCTTGTAGTGGTGGGCGAGGACGGGCCACTGCTGGCAGTCCGCAGCAACGATCTGCACGGTGGACCGGGCGGTATCGACCAGTGAGGTTTTCTCGGTGATTTCTGCGGTGTTCGGTGTGGGCAAGGGACGGGCGGCTTGCAGGATAGCGCCTACGTTGCATAGAGCTCTTCCCGCGTCTCCAGGACGCGTTGCCTGAAGTACGGGTTACGAAGACCGGATGCGCTCACGACATCGACCTGCCTGTCCAGAATTCGTTCGAGCCCTTCCTTCAGATCGAAGTAGGTGCCGAAGTAGTCGAAACCAGGTCCTGCGTCGAACTCGACGAGAACATCGACGTCACTGGAGGCGGCATCGAACGAGTCCCCCACGGCCGAGCCGAAAAGGTCGAGGCGACGCACCGACAACGTCGAGCACAATTCCTCGATTTCCTGACGTTTCGCTTCGACCAACTGGTGCACGGCCATCACCTCCCGACCGCATTATGCCCGGCCAGAGGCGTGCGACCGAGGATCTCAGAGGTCGTAGGCGACGGTGACCGGAGCGTGGTCGGACCAGCGCTTGTCGTAGGACGGCGCGCGCTCGACCTTCGCCTCCAGCGCACGCGCGGCGATCCCCTCGGTGGCGACCTGGTAGTCGATCCG
>NZ_QPJC01000019.1:0-19614 GCF_003337235.1 Halopolyspora algeriensis | reverse complement strand
GGTCGGACCAGCGCTTGTCGTAGGACGGCGCGCGCTCGACCTTCGCCTCCAGCGCACGCGCGGCGATCCCCTCGGTGGCGACCTGGTAGTCGATCCGCCAGCCACTGTCGTTGTCGAAGGCCTTGCCCCGGTAGGACCACCAGGAGTACGGCCCCGGCCCCTCGGGGTACTGGCGTCGGACCACGTCGACGTAACCGGCCTCGTCGAACACGCGGCTCATCCAGGCCCGCTCCTCGGGCAGGAACCCGGCGGACTTGCGGTTGTTCTTCCAGTTCTTCAGGTCGATCTCCTGGTGCGCGATGTTCCAGTCCCCGCACACCAGCACGTCCTTGCCCTGCGCCTGCGCGCGGGCGCGCAACTCGACCAGGTACGGCAGGAACGCCGCCATGAACCGTTCCTTCTCGTCCTGCTTGGGGGTGCCCGCCTCACCACTGGGCAGGTACAGGCTGGCGATCACCACGTCGCGCAACTCGATCTCGGCATAGCGTCCGCTGTCGTCGAACTCCTCGCAGTCGAACCCGACCCGGCTCGCCTCCGGCTCGGTGCGGCTGTAGATCGCCACCCCGCTGCGCCCCTTGACCGCGCACGGCGCCAGCAGCGTGTACCAGCCCTCCGGCGCGCGGACGGCGGCAGGAAGCTGATCGTGTTCGGCCCGCGTCTCCTGCATGCAGATCACATCCGCCTCGGTGGCGGCCAGCCACTCGACGAAGCCCTTCTTGGCGGCGGCACGCAGGCCGTTGACGTTGACGGTGGAGACAGTCAGCACGGCACGCAGGATAACGACCGCTCCCGGACCGCCGATGTCGCGGGCTGTGTCCGACCCGCGAATCCGAGTCGACCGTCAGACACGTTTGACGACGGTGAGCAGGATCACCGTCTCCTCGAGGGCGTGAACACTGTGCCGCGCCGCGGGCACCACCACCATGTCACCGGCCAGCCCGTCCCACGAGGTGTCCGACGTGCTCAGGCGCATGCGCCCCTGCAGCACGAGCACCGTGGCCTCGCCCGGACTCTCGTGCTCGTCCATGTACGCGCCCGCGTTCAAAGCCACCAGCGTCTGGCGCAGCATGTGCTCGTGCCCGCCGTAGACGGTCCCGGCGCTGCGCCCGCTCGCTGCCTGACTCGCCCGTTCGAGATGCTCGCGGCCCAGGGCCTCCAGCGAGAACTTGTCCACCATGGGTCCAGTGTCATCCAGGAGGCGACCCTCGCGCAGGAGCAGACCATTCCACAGCGGCGTGGTGCACCACAGAAAAACGCGAGCCCCACCGGGATCGATCCCTGATGGGGCGGGCAGTGGAAATCCGGTGCGCGATGCTGGGTTTGAACCAGCGACCTCTACGGTGTCAACGTAGCGCTCTCCCGCTGAGCTAATCGCGCGCGACGGCCGTGTCCGCGACCGTGCGGGCACAACTCTAACCGATCCGGTGATCGCCGGTACGCACCCCCGTCCGCTCGCTGCGCGATCACGACCTCCTCGGCCGTTGCCTGCGGTATCCACCGGCATTCGTGGGCCTCCACCCACCGCCACGGGGGCCGGATAGGCTCACGCGCGTGGCCGACTTTCCCGACCCTCCCCCGTCGCGAGACGACTTCGGCGTGCTGTGGCCGATCACGACCCGTTGGGAGGACAACGACGTCTACGGGCACGTCAACAACGTCGTGCATTACTCGTGGTTCGACACCGCCGTCAACGGCTGGCTGATGCGCGCCACGGGTTCCGACATCACCGCGCTGCCCGCCATCGGACTCGTCGCCGAGACCGCCTGCCGCTACCTGTCCGAGGTCGGCTTCCCCGACGACATCGAAGTCGGCGTCGGGCTGGGCCGGCTGGGCAACTCCAGCGTGCGGTACCGGCTCGCCGTCTTCGGCAACCGTCGGGACAGCCCCGCCGCGCTCGGGCACTTCGTGCACGTCTACGTCGACCGCGAGACCCGGCGTCCGGTGCCGGTTCCCGACGAGATCCGCACCGCGCTGGACAAGCTGCAGAGCTGAACCCACCACCCGCTCGGTGTGGAGTGAACGGAACTTTCGTTACTTCTATCCGGGTGAAAGTTCCGTTCACTCGCAGCCCTGTCGCGCAAAGCAGAACGCCACCCGCGCCTCCTTGTGAGAGGCGAGAGTGGCGTTCCGGCGCGTCGCCGCGAGCGGTGTCGCCGCAGGCGGCGAAAGTCGGCGCAGATCCGAGGATCAGCGCCGGGCCATCTTCTCCTGCAGGTTCTCGTCCAGGGCGTTCAGGAAGTCCTGCGTGTTCAGGTAGCCCTGGTCACCGCCGACCAGCAGTGCCAGGTCCTTGGTCATCTTGCCGCTCTCGACGGTCTCGATGACGACCTGCTCCAGCTTCGAGGCGAACTCCACGACCTCGGGAGTGGAGTCGATCTTGCCGCGCTGCTGCAGTCCGCGGGTCCAGGCGAAGATCGACGCGATCGGGTTGGTCGAGGTCTCCTTGCCCTGCTGGTGCTGGCGGTAGTGCCGGGTGACGGTGCCGTGCGCGGCCTCCGCCTCCACGGTGCCGTTCTCGGTCATCAGCACCGAGGTCATCAGGCCCAGCGAGCCGAAGCCCTGGGCGACCGTGTCGGACTGCACGTCGCCGTCGTAGTTCTTGCAGGCCCAGACGTAGCCGCCCTCCCACTTCATGGCGGTGGCGACCATGTCGTCGATCAGGCGGTGCTCGTAGAGCAGACCGTTGGCCTCGAACTCGGCCTTGAACTCCTTGTCGTAGATCTCCTCGAACACCTCCTTGAAGACACCGTCGTAGGACTTCAGGATCGTGTTCTTGGTGGACATGTACACCGGGTAGCCACGCTCCAGGCCGTAGCGGAAGGAGGCGCGGGCGAACTCCTCGATGGAGCGCCGGTAGTTGTACATGGCCATCGCCACGCCCCCGTCGGTCGGGAACTTGGCGACGTCCAACTCGATCGGCTCGGAGTCGTCGTCGGGCGTGTAGGTGATCGTCACCGTGCCGGGGCCGGGTACTCGGAAGTCCGTGGCCTTGTACTGGTCGGCGTGCGCGTGACGGCCGATCACGATGGGCTTGGTCCAGCCCGGCACGTAGCGCGGGATGTTGGAGATGACGATCGGCTCCCGGAAGATGACGCCGCCGAGAATGTTGCGGATCGTCCCGTTGGGGCTGCGCCACATCTTCTTCAGGTCGAACTCGTCCATCCGAGCCTCGTCCGGAGTGATGGTGGCGCACTTCACGCCGACGCCGTGCTTGGCGATCGCGTTCGCGGCATCGACCGTGACCTGGTCGTCGGTGGCGTCCCGGTGCTCCACCCCCAGGTCGTAGTAGTCGAGATTGACGTCGAGATAGGGGTGGATCAGTTTGTCCTTGATGAAGGACCAGATGATGCGGGTCATCTCATCGCCGTCGAGTTCGGCGATGGTGCCCTGAACCTTGATCTTGCTCATGGTGGCGGGGTGCTCCTCTCGCGAGAATGCAAGCGGTACAAGCGTACTGCTAACTAACTCGATTGTGTCCCCCACCCGTTGGAGACGTCACCCCGCGTCCCGCATGCGTGCCCCACCGCAACCGGCGCCGCGCCCGGACTTCTACGCTCACGCCCGACGACGATCTTGCTCGATGACCTCGACGAGGAGCACGTATGGCGACGGGACCCACACACGCGATGAGCGGGCTCGCCGCCTGGGCGGCAGTGACGGCCATGGCAGGCAGCCACGCCATTGGGCAACTGACCCCCAAGACATGGGTGGTGGGAGCCACTCTGGCCACCGGTGCCGCCCTGTTCCCCGACATCGACCATCCCAAGTCCACCGTCGCCAGGACCTTCGGCAGCATGTCGCGGGGCTTTTCCGCGGCCATGAGCAGCCTCAGCGGGTTCCTCTACAGGTTGACCCGCACCAAGCATGACAGCGACCGCGCGGGCACCCACCGCGGCTTCACCCACACGCTCGTGTTCGCGGTGCTCGCGGGCCTGACCACCACCGCGATCGTGCAGACCAGCGACGGCGCCGTGCTCGGCGTGCTGATGTTCACCTTCGCGGGGCTGGCGGTACGAGGGCTCATGCACAACTGGTCACCGAGATCCGACGCGCTGCTGATCGCCGCCGCCTCCCTGGCGCTCACCCTCGTGTGCTGGGCGTGGACGGGAGAGCAGCCCTTCGACGCCGCCGCGTTCGGAGTGGCGGTGATGATCGGGTGCATCGCGCACTTCATCGGTGATGCCATCACCGAGCAGGGCTGCCCGATGCTGTGGCCGCTGCCGCTGGGCGGCAAGACCTGGTTCCCGGTGGCACCGCCGAAGCTGCTGCGCATGAAGACCGGCGGCAAGGTCGAGCTGGTCCTGATCGGGCCCGCTCTGACGATCCTGGCGGCTGTGCTCTCCGCGGTGGTGCTCTACCGGATCGGGGCGGCCCCGTGGCTGGCCCAGCTCGAACTCCCGTCCGAGGTCATGGCCTGGATTACCCCGTCCGGGTAAGGCCGGCCACGGGTTCGATGCCGCGGTGCCCGGAAGTGACGCCCCGAGCGAAGGAACCACACCGGCCCCCGCGCTCGGTAGAGTGGCCGCGTCCGGCACCACCGTGGCGCCGGCTGTGACCCGTCGGATCCGGCACGGAGGAACGATGCGAGCCCGCAAGCAGTTCGTGATGGCGGTACTGGCGCTGCCCCTGTTGACCGGGGCCGCCGCGTGCGGCGAGCTCCAGGAGGCCCAGCAGGGGCTGCAGCAGGCCCAGGAGAACGTCTCGCAGGCCCGGAAAGGGCTGAATACCGTGCAGACCTGTGCTCGGGCAACCGGGATCGCACAGTTCACGCCGAACTTCGACAACCCGCAGCAGGCACGCAGCGAAGCCCGGGCCAAGGCCGAAGAACTCGGCCGGCTGGCGGAGCAGACCGGCAACCAGGCCCTGGAGCAGGACCTGCGGGACGTGCAGGCCTCACTCGAGCAGGTCGCATCCGGGGAAATCACCGCGCAGAACAGCGCGCAGTGGCTGCAGACCAAACTCGAACAGACCCAGCAAGTCCTGGCGGCTTGCACGAACTCCACCGGCTGAGCCGCACAAGAGGGCGTGCGCGGTCTTCTCCACCGCTGCACGGTGTGGCCCGAGTCACCTACTCTGGCAGGAAGGATGGCAGCTTGCCTGGAGGTGACGAGGATGAAGGCGACCATCGGTGACCAGTTGCACGTCCACAGCCGGACGGTCGAGCAGGCCGACCGGACAGGAGTGATCCTCGAAGTACGCGGCCAGGACGGTGACCCGCCGTACTTCGTCCGCTTCAGCGACGGTCACGAGTGCCTGATGTATCCGGGCCCCGACTGCGAGGTGGAAATGCAGCGATGACTCCACGGCGCGCCCGTTGTCGGTACGGCCGGGCGCGCCCGCAGTACATGGCCCGAACGGATGGCAGCGCGCTCCACTCCTTAAGGTGTACGGCGGCGCAGCGTCCCGCTGCCCGGCCGACGTTCGGTAAGGAGGCGGTGCAGTGTTGCGAGACGGTCGGTTCGCTGAGAACACCACCGACCCGACCGGCCCACTCGGCTCCGTTGTGGGCAACGCAGCCGGCGGCGGGCTCTCGGTGACCCTGCCGCCCGGCGAGCTGCTCGGCGAACAGTCCACACGCACGAACTCGGCGGCCGAGCCGGAACCGCTGTGCTGGATCAGCGACGACCCTCCCTCCGCGCCACTGGTGGCGGCCCTGCGTGCGGACCACTCCCGCAGCGGGCTGTGGCCGCTGCTGCTGTGCGACGACACCGAGGTCTACGGTGAGCGCTGCACGGTCGGCGTCGTCGCGCCGGAACCGCTGGAGCACATCGACCGGTGGCAGGCTCACCAGGTCATGACCCGGATCTGGGACGGGCTGTGCCAGGCCGACTCGGAGCTCGGCCCCGCCTACGAGGCGGACAGCCTCGCACCGTTCGACCACTCCTGCCCCGGCACCGCTGCAGCGGGCAGTCTGCTCGCCGACCCGGACATCCTGGCCAACCAGCAGATCCCCCGCTTCATCGACGACGAGACGCGGCTGGCACTGGTGCCCGTGCAGCGCGGTGCCGACGTGCTCACCGTGCTCGGCTGGTCGGGAGCGGCCAACCACGTGTCCCGCACCGCGGGGCTCTCGGCGATGCTGCGCAGTTGGGAGGAGCGCTTCGGCGCACGCGTACTGCGGCTGGGGCCCGACCGGCTCGACATCAGCGTCGCCGCACCCCCGCACGACACCGAGCACGCCGCGGCGGTCGCCGCCGAGCACTGGACCTTCGCCCCCGACCGGGTCATGCAGGAATCCGGCAGCATCGCCGCGCACGCCAAGGAGATCCGGGGGCGCCGCAGCTGGTCGTTCTGGTGGGAGTAGACCGCAGGGCTTTCCGCGCACAAGAATCCGTGCCCGGCTTCCCGGCAAGGGTGCGTCCCTCGCCTGCCTGCCGGGTCAGGTCGCCAGCGGCCCGCCCTTGATCGTGACGGCGACGAAGACGATGAGCAGTCCCATCCCGGTGTAGAGCAGGAGATCCACGGCACGGCTGCGAATGGCCAGCAGGCCTGCCTGCTCGGGCGGGACCACCGCGCGCAGCACCGCCGCGAGCAGGAACGCACCGCCGAGCAGGGTCGCGCCTTCCCGCCAGTGCTGCATGGCCACCCGCAGGAAACCGCTCAGAGCCACCAGCGCGACCGCGGTGAAGGGCAGGTGCACCGATGGGAGCCTCCTGTCACGGAACCGGCCGGTCATGCCGCCGCCTCCCTTCTCCTCCACGGTCTTCCGCCGCGGCCGAGCCGCCTTCCATGCGCGGTTTTCGCGCGAAGCCGCACAAGACCCCGATCAGGTGAGGGCGCGCTCGGCGGCCTCCACGACGTTGGTGAGCAGCATCGCGCGGGTCATCGGCCCGACACCACCGGGGTTCGGCGAGAGGAACCCGGCCACCTCGGCGACGTCGGGATGCACATCGCCCGCCGGGCCCGAGTCGGACCGGGTGACGCCGACGTCGAGCACGGCCGCGCCGGGCTTGACCATGTCGGGCGTGACGAGGTGCTGCTTGCCTGCCGCGGCCACGACGATGTCGGCACGGCGCACCTCCTCGGCGAGGTCCTTGGTTCCGGTATGGCACAGCGTGACGGTGGCGTTCTCACTGCGTCGCGTCAGCAGCAGGCCGAGCGGCCTGCCGACGGTGACTCCCCGGCCGACAACGGCGACCCGCGCACCGTTCAACGGCACCTCGTAGCGGCGCAGCAGCTCGACGATGCCGCGCGGCGTACACGGCAGCGGGGCCGGCTCCCCCAGCACGAGCCGCCCGAGGCTGATCGGGTTCAACCCGTCGGCGTCCTTGTCGACGGCGACCCGCTCCAGCACCGCACCCGTGTCCAGATGTTCGGGCACCGGCAGCTGCACGATGTAGCCGGTACAGGCCGGGTCGGCATTGAGCTCGTCGATCACCGCCTCGAGCCCGGCCTGCTCGATGTCGGCGGGCAGTTCCTTGCGGATCGAGGTGATCCCGACCTTCGCGCAGTCGTTGTGCTTGCCCCGCACGTAGGAGTGCGAGGCCGGGTCGTCACCGACCAGCACCGTGGCCAGTCCGGGGGTGCGTCCGCGAGAGGTGAGTTCGGCCACCCGTGGCCGCAGCTCGTCGTAGATCGCGTCCTTGGTGGCCCTGCCGTCGAGAATTGTCGCGCTCACGGTTGGTCATCGTGGCAGATCGCGCGCGGACTCGGTTCTCGGCCCTGCCGGTAGTGCGGCGACCACGGCCGCCACGAGCGTGAGGCCGACGCCGACCAAGGTCGAGGTCTCGATCCGGGTGCCGGGAGTGGGCACGATCAGGTCGAGCGCCAGCGCGCCGGCGAGCTGCCCGGCGATCATGCCCATGCTCAGCAGCAGCACTCCCGTATAGCGCACGAGCACGGTCGCACCGCCGATCACGAAGATGCCGATCAGGCCGCCGAGGTACAGCCGCGGATCATCGGGATACGAGTCCGGCAGGCCACGCACCGTGATCTCCACGATGCCCGCCAGCACCAGGGCTGCCGTTCCGGTGGCGAAGTTCAGCGTGGAGGCCGACACGGTCGAATCCGCCGTCTGCTTGACCCGGCCGTTCACGGCCTGCTGCCAGGCGACACCGATCCCGGCGAGTCCGGGCAGCACCACCAGCCAACTCGCCCGTGTCTCACCGAGCCGGGCCGATACGGCGATCACCACGGCCACCAGGGTCAACACCGCGCCGATCAGCCGCGTGGTGGTCACCTGCTGCCTGCCACCCGGACCGAGGCCGAACCGATCCACCACCATCCCGCTGACCACCTGCCCGGCCACGACCGCGACGGTGAACAGCGCGATGCCGAGCGCGCTGGCCGTCACACCCTGGCTGAGCACGAGGAACGCGCCGCACACCCCGCCGAGGCACTGCCACGGGCGCAGGCCGATACCGGACCGGAGCGTCTCCGCGATCCGCCGAAAACCGCGCCGCGCCGTGGGCACCGCCGCCGTGCAGGCGAGCAATACGATCAACCCGCCTCCGAACGAGATGACGGCGGCGGCGATACCGTCCTGCAGTCGCGCCCCCAATGTTCCGTTGACACGGGACTGCATCGCGAGCAGGGCTCCCACTCCCAGGGCCGCGAGGAGACCGAGACCGCGACGCACCTTCGGTCCGGCACGGCGGGACGACTCGTGGAGAGATCGGATGTTCACGTGCGGACAGTATCCACTCCCGCCGAGGACACGAGAAGCCGAAGTGACCGCGACAACGTCCGGACCGTGCACGGCAACCGTGTGCGACCCCGGCGAACACCGCCTCTCCGCAGGTTCTTCCACCGAGACGGGATATCGTGCACAGCGCGATCGCGGCGCGCTTCCCGCACACCGCACCGCATCGTCCCGTTGTGGGAACTGCCCGGGCAGGGAGGCCTCCGACGGCGCCGCCCCGACGAGGAGTTCCTGTACCGCTGCAGAGAGCACCGAAGCCCGACGGAATCGACAAGGGCACATACGGATCAAGTAACGTCACCGTGGGGCGGAGTCGGTGTGCCCGGTCGAGAGGGGGAGGATGACACCCATGTCGCGTCCGACAGCGATCAGTCCGGAAGAGCAGGAACAGATCGCACGCAGGATCGGGGTTCTGCTGCTGCAGGAAGCACCCGAGGACTGGCAGCAGATCACGGTCGAGTACCGCGCCACGGGTGAATACCGCGACCTGCTCGGCGAAACAGCACGGCAGGACGGCAGTACCGAGACATGGCAGCCTCCCGAGGAGCTGCTCGGCATCTTCGAGCATCTCCGCGAGGGCATGTACCGGCCGGATGTGGGCACGTGGATCAGTGCCCTGTACATCGTGGAACGCCCGTCGAGCTACCGGATCGACATCAATTTCGACGAGGAGCCCCAGTGGCAGCAGCCGCTGCCCGGCGCCGCCTACGTCGACGAGCTGCGCCGCTATCCGCGCTCCGAGGAGAACATTCCGGACTGGATGCGAGCGAGGCTGGAGGGATCGTCCAGCAACGGTGCACCACAGCCGCCTCAGCTCCAACCGCCGGAACCCCAGCCACCGGAGCCCCAGCCACCGGAGCCCCAGCAGGCGCCCCCACAGGCACCGGTCGGAAACGATGTCACCAGACCTCAGGAAGCCGCGATCGCCGCGGACCGGCAGGAATCCCACGACAGCAGCACACCCGGCGGGCAGCAGCACTTCCGAACGGCCCGGGTTTTCGACGATGTCGACGAGCAGGGGCGCCCCCTGGTGGCGACCCGGACACCGGTTTCCCCGGAAGAGAGCAGTTCACTGCGCCAGTACCTGGAAAACGCTCCCATCGTGCTCGCCGCCCGGGACGACGAGGTCGATCAGCTCGCCCCCGAGCGTCCTGCCGTGGTGCCCGCGACCTGGCACACCGACGGAGTCTGGCTGTGGCAGGGCGCCCTGCCCTACTACCTGGCGCAGTACGGGCTCCCACCGGAACCCGAGCTGCTGGAGCACATCCGCAGCAGGCGGTTCGTGCTGCCCGAGATCGACGACCGTACCCGGGACGCCGCGGCGAGCGCCCTGGTCGATCAGCCCGCTCCGGAGGAGTCACCTGCCGCTGGCGGCGCGCCTGAGGCTCCCCGGGAATCGGACGCTGCCCGAGCCGACGAGTACCTGAACACCTCCGAGCATTCCGCCGTGGACGCCTCGGCCGATTCCCACCCGGAGCGACACGCCCCCGTCGAGGAGAACGGAGCACTTCCGGACGATTCTCCCGGACACAACACGCCGATGGCAGCGGATGCCCTCGGTGGCGGTGACATCGATGCCGAGGGCCCCGGCATCGGTGCGCGAAGCAGCGACGATGCCGCTGCCGACGGATTCGGCGCGGACGAACAGCAGGCATGGCACCGTGAGTCCGAACCGCAGGCCGACGCCGTCTCCGCCGCACGGCACGGACACACCGAGGAGGAGAATCTCGACGTGTCCGGGCCGGAGGCCGTCTTCGCCCAGCTCGACGACAGACTCTCCGGTCTCGGCGTGGACACGGGGAGCTACCGGATCGGCAGCCGCGCCGAGGACACGTGGTGCCTGGTGGCGGAAGGGGCCGACTGGCTCGTCATCGGGCCGCGGAACTCTCCGGGTGAACTGCGGTTCGCCCGGGCCGACCAGGCAGCGGCCTACCTGCTCGGCGGCCTGCTGATGTCGCAAGCCGATCCGGAGGCCGGTACCGCCCGCGGCGGTGCTCCGGAGCCCGCCGAGTCTTCGGCCTCGATCGACCCGTTCGAATCCGACGATTCTGCCGAATCCGATGCTTCCTCCGGGGCCGACGCTCTCCCCGGCTCCGCCGACTCCTCACCCGAAGCCGCGATCCCGGACGACCCGCCGCCTTCGTCCACCGATGCGCAACACCGGTCCGCGGAGGACTCGGACGAGCACTTCCTGTTCACGGCGAATCGGTCACCGCAGCCGGAGGGCGGCGCACTGTCGGCGCCCGAGAGTCCGGCGGCTCAGGACAACGGTGCCGACGGCACGGTGCACCACGACATCGCTGCGAGCGAAGAGCGCACCCACATCCGGCCTGCTCTGAATCAGGAGCGCCCGGCACCTCCGGTGGGGCAGGCACCGCCACCACCGCCCAACGAATCGACCTCCGGCGGGACCGCAGCATCCGGCCAGGAAGTACCGCCGTTGCCGAAGCGCCCGCCACGGGCGGATGGAGCCGGAGCGACACCCCCGCAGTCCGATGCGGGAAACCAGCCTCCCGCGCCGGTGAACCCACCCCCGACCGGTGGGCCCGCGGGCGCCGATCAGCGGCAGTCGGGGTCGGGTGGTCCCGGTATGGCGAGCCCTTCCCGCCCGGCCGCTCCGGGGGAACCACCGCGCCCACCGCAGGCAGGCAATCCGGGCGAGCCGCCGACCCGGCTGAACAGCACGCTCAACCGGCCTCCGCAGTCGGGGCCCGGTGAGCCGCCGCGCCCGCCGCAGGCACCGGTCGGCCAGGCACCTCCGGGGCAAGCGCTCAACGGACACGCCCCCGGCGGAGGGCCACCAGCCGGCCAGGCAGGCGGGCCCCCGGCTCCACAGCAGCCGATCGAGCCGTTGCAGGGTGAACCGCCGCTGACGCTGTATCGGGATCGGCACACCGTGGTGCTGCAGCCCGGTACCGATCTCGACCGTTTCGGCGAGCCGAGCGGCAACGTGACCTACGCGATCCGCACGCCGTACACCCAGCGCTCTCTGCCGCCGCAGTGGGCGAACCGGACCTATCTCGCCTACCGGGTGCAGCGTCCGGTTCATGCGCTGCGCGGTACGGCGGTGCCGTGGTTCGAACAGCAGGGTGGCGGCACGGCCTATGTCCTGCCCGCAGCGGTCAGCGAACTCGTGGCCAACGGGACGTTGATCGCCTTGACCGGCAACGAGGCTCCGCCGCGCCCGTCGATGGAGTGACAGCGAGCGGCGCGGGGCCGGGCCGCCTCACCGGTTCCCGGCCCCGCGCATACCGGCACCGGTGAAGTCCGCATCCGCCGCCGCAGTCGTCGATCACCGCAGTGCGCCGGACCACACCGATGAACGCGAGTACGGCCGGCCACCGGCACGGCACCGATCAGGGAACGACGACGACCGGACGTATCGCTTCGACCACGAGCGTGGCGGGTACGGTCCCGAGCAGGCCGCCCCGGCGGCGGGAACGCCCCACCACGATGAGATCGGCCCGGTACTGCTCGGACACCTGCTCCAACCCGACAGCGGGATCGCCGCGGTGATGGACGAAGTCCCAGTCGATGTCGATCCCCCGCAGGTGGGCGACGATTTCCTTCTTCAGCTCCTCGACCAGGCTTTCGGCCGCCTCACTGGCCACGGCCACTCCCATCGGTGACCAGTAGGCGACGCCGGCGACCGCCTCGACGTAGACCAGCACCAGCCGTGCGCGCTCTCGCCGTGCGAGCCCGGCGGCCCATGCGGCGGCATGGAAACTGGCCGGACTGCCGTCCATCCCGACGACGATGCCGCTCAGCCCGTCCTTGCCGATCTCGAAGCCCGGCTGTGTGTTGTCGGTGGAGTCGCCTTCGGCCACGCCGGAATCGTAATGGCCATACTCGGCAACCCGGAGCGGTGCGACACACTTGCAATGTGGAGAGTGCGCATTCCCTCACCGACACCGAACGCCGCGTCCTCGACTCCATCGATGTACCGGGAATCCTGGCCGATCTCCGCGAGCTCGTCGCGATTCCCAGTGTCGGAGGCACAGCGGGCGAGCAGGAGGCCCAGCAGTGGTGCGCGAGCCGGCTGGCTTCGCTGGACCTCCGGGTCGACCACTGGCGGATCGACCTCGATGAGCTCGCGGCCGAGGAGGACTTCCCGGGCCAGGAAGTCGTCCGGGACACCGCTTTCGGATGTGTCGGTGTTCTCGGCAACCCCCACGAGGAACCGGCGCTGCTGCTGTCCGGGCACACCGACGTGGTGCCGCCGGGTGATCTCGAGCTGTGGCCGGACCGCGACCCCTACACGTTGCGTCTTCAGCAGGACCGAGAGCGGGGCGGCCGAGAGCGGGGCGGTATCGCGGCCGGGCGCGGAACGTGCGACATGAAAGGTGGGCTGGCGGCCGTGTTCGGCGCGCTGGCGGCCTTGCGCACGGCGGAAGTCCGGCTCCGGCGGCCGTTGGCGGTGCACACCGTTCCCGCCGAGGAGGACGGCGGTCTCGGAGCCTTCGCGACGCTGCGCCGGGGCCACCGGGGAGCTGCCTGCGTCCTGGCCGAGCCGAGCGACGGGGCGATCGTGGCCGCCAACGCCGGGTCGTTGACGTTCCGCCTGGAAGTTCCCGGCTACGGCACGCACGGTGCCACCCGTACCCGCGGTGTGAACGCGGTGGAGAAGTTGAGCGGTTTGCTGCCGGTGCTTCGTGAACTGGAGACCCGCCGCAACGCCGACGCGGATCCACTGCTGGCACACCTGGAGTCGCCCTACCCGTTGTCGATCGGAGTGGTCCGGGCCGGTGACTGGGCGAGCACCGTCCCCGATCTGGCCATCGCCGAGGGGCGATTCGGGGTGCGGTTGGACGAGAAGGTGGCCGAGGCGAAAACCGACTTCGCCGACACCGTCGCCCGGGCGTGCGCGGCGGATCCGTGGTTGTCCGAACATCCGGTCCGGGTGAGCTGGCCCGGGGGTGTGTTCGCCGCCGGGCGGCTGCCCGAGGGGCATCCTCTCCTCGGCGAGACCCGGGATGCCGTCGAGTCGGCCGGAGCGGCGCGACCGGAAGCACTGGGGGCTCCGTACGGCACCGATCTGCGGCACTACGCCGCGGCCGGGATTCCGACGCTGCAGTACGGGCCGGGCAATGTGCGATACGCCCACGCGCACGACGAGCACGTCGCCGTGGCGGAACTGGAACATGCCGCACGGACCTACGCACTGCTGGCGATACGCCGCTGCGGTGTTGCCGAGGAGTCCTCGTGAACTCCTGCGATGCTCTCGGCAGCTCAGCCGCACCACGAACACCGGCCCGATGACCTCGGGAAAACATGTGACGGTCCGCAGTGCCCGGGGTATCCGAAAGGTATGGCACGAAAGAAGACAGAAGGCGACAACGCTCAGCGGCGCCAGCGAGCCCGGCAAGCACGGCGAGAAGGTGTCTCACCGAGCGAGGCACAGGTGACCACGGGCGCCTCGAGGCAACGTGAGCACCTGCCGCACAAGTCCAACACCGACGAACGGCAACAATCACCGGAGCGCGGCAAGCAGCGGTCCGACGTCGACGAGGGCCCCTCCCGCCGTTGACTCGACTCCGGCGGAAGGGGCCGGCACCGTGCGGGCGGGGGCCTCGAGACCGGGCCCCGTCCGTACGGCAACGTCAGTGGGCGAAGTGACGGGTGCCGGTGAAGTACAGCGGCACGCCCGCGGCCTCGGCAGCGGCGATGACCTCCGAGTCCCGCACCGAACCACCGGGCTGTACGACCGCGCGCACACCGGCGTCGAGCAGCACCTGCAGGCCGTCGGGGAACGGGAAGAACGCATCGGAAGCGGCCACCGCACCCCGGACCCGGTCACCGGCTCGGGAAACCGCCAGGCGTGCCGAGTCCACCCGGTTGACCTGCCCCATGCCGACCCCGACGGTCGCCCCGTCGTCGGCGAGCAGGATCGCGTTGGACTTCACCGCCCGGCAGGTCCGCCAGGCGAATTCGAGGTCGCGCAGGGTCGCGGAGTCCACCGGCGAGCCCGTGGCCAGTGTCCAGTCCGCCGGGGCATCCCCGCCGGCATCGATCTCGTCCGATCCCTGCACCAGCAGACCGCCGGAGATCGCGCGCATCTCCACACGCCCGGATCGGGGCGGCTGTGCGGTCAGGATGCGCACGTTCTTCTTCCGGGCCAGCACGTCCAGCGCGCCGTCCGCATAGCCGGGGGCCACCACCACCTCGGTGAACACCTCCGCGATCTGCTCGGCCATCGCCACCGAGACCTCCCGGTTGGCGGCGATGACCCCGCCGAAAGCGCTCACGGGATCGCACGCGTGCGCCTTGCGGTGTGCCTCCGCGATGTCGCCGGACGACACCGCGATGCCGCAGGGGTTGGCGTGCTTGATCACGGCGACACAGGTCTCGGCATGGTCGTGGGCGGCACGCCAGGCGGCGTCGGCGTCCACGTAGTTGTTGTACGACATCTCCTTGCCGTGCAGCTGAGCAGCCGCGGCCAGCCCGGTGGCCTCCCCGCCGGAGACGTACAGCGCGGCGGGCTGATGAGGATTCTCGCCGTAGCGCAGCGCGGACCGGCGTTGCCAGGTCTCGCCCATCCAACCCGGAAAAGCTTCGTCGTCCTCCGGCGCCAGCGTCCGGCTCATCCAGCTCGCCACCGCAACGTCGTAGGAGGCGGTGTGCCGGAACGCCGCCGCCGCCAGTCGCTGGCGATCCTGCTGGGTGAAGCCGCCCTCGCGGACCTGCTCCAGAACCCAGTCGTAGAGGTTCGGCTCCACCACGACACTCGTGCTGGCGTGGTTCTTCGCCGCCGCACGCACCATCGCGGGTCCACCGATGTCGATGTTCTCGACGATCTCCTCGGAGTCGGCTCCGGACTCCGCGGTGTGCACGAACGGGTACAGGTTGACCACGAGCAGATCGAAGGGGGCGATGTCGAGCTGCGCCAGCTGCTCCGCGTGTTCCGGGCGGCGCAGGTCGGCGAGCAGGCCCGCATGCACCCGCGGGTGCAGTGTCTTGACCCGGCCGTCCAGCGTTTCCGGGAATCCGGTGAGCTCCTCCACTGGTGTGACGGGTACGCCTGCCGCGGAGATGGTCCGGGCCGTGCCCCCGGTGGAGACGATCTCCACACCCGCGGCATGCAATCCCGTGGCCAGCTCCAGGAGGCCGGCCTTGTCCGACACACCGATCAGCGCGCGGCGAACCGGCCGCCGCTGCTGTGAATTCGTGGTCACGCCGATACTCACCTTTCGTCCCTGCACGGTCCAGCCGTGCCGGCTCAGCTGCTCCAGAGTGTTCACCAGTAGCCGCCGTTCGACGGCCTTGATCCGTTCGTGCAGGCTCGCCTCGTCATCTCCGGGCCGCACCTCGACCGTCTCCTGCGCCAGGATCGGCCCCGTGTCGACCCCGGCATCCACCATGAACAGGGTGCAGCCGGTGACCCGCACGCCGTACTCCAGTGCGTCCCGCACACCGTGCACTCCCGGGAACGACGGCAGCAGCGCGGGATGGCTGTTGAGATAGCGCCCCTGGAAACGGGCGAGGAAGTGCTCGCCGACGAGCTTCATGAACCCGGCCGAGAGCACCAGATCGGGCTCGTGGGCCGCGCATTCCTCGGCCAGGGCCCGATCCCAGTCGGACCTGCTCGGATAATCCTTCAGCCGGCAGGTGAACGTGGGGATCCCGGCATGCTCGGCGCGGGCGATGCCCTCGATTCCATCGCGATCGGCTCCCACCGCGACCACGCGTACGGGATATTCCGGATCGGACACGGCCTCGAGCACTGCCTGCAGCAGAGTTCCGGAGCCGGAGACCAGCACGACGACCCGCGCCGGCTGGGAGGTCCTGATCCGCATCGGTTCCCGAGTCCCCTCCGGGGGCGGGTCTTCATCCGGATCGCGGGTGGGCGGGGTCGCAACGCTCAGCGTTCGCTCCTGACCATGCCGGGACATCGTGCACCATGGGCGGAAAAAGCCCGGGAATGATGTCACGCTGACGGATTTCACGGTGCAGAGTAAGCGCCCGGTCTCCGTCTCTCATCGCCAGGTCCCCGTCCGAGTGGTACATCACTCATCCGTGGTGATCGATGTCGTCGTCGAACTCCACGGGATCGGTCCCCGCGAGTTCGATGTCGAGCCGGTCCAGCAGCGCTTCCGCGTCCTCCGAGGGATCGCCGCCTTCCGGATTCTCGACGAGGCCGCCGTCCTCGTCCTCGGCGGTATCATCATCCTCCGGTGCGTTCTCGTGAACGCTCGCCACCTCCGCGTCGCCCCCGGAGCCGCCCTCGGTCTCCCCTTCCCCGCTCTCCCCGTCCTCGATATCGTCCTCGCCGGGTGTGGAGCCCCCGCCGCGGCCGGTGCTCTCGTCCTCCGCGCCGTTGCCGACATCGCCGGTGCCCTCCGCACCGACGACACTCTCGTGCTCGGCGCTGCCCCCGGCCTGTTCAGCGGCGGCAGCCTGCCATCCCGGGCCCGCGAACCAGGCGATGGCTGCCGCGGGCAGGGCGATCCAGCAGAATGTGGCCACAGCCAGCATCCACGGATGCAGCGTGATCGGGTCCACTCCGCCGCCCCCGAGGCGCCCGCCGACCACCATCGCACCCGCCGACATCGAGGCGGTCGCGACCAGTGCGGCCAGCGCGATCGTGCGCATCCGGCGATACGGATTCTCGTGTACGTGCCGGCATGTCCAGCCCACCACACCGCCCACCGCCGCGGGCAGGACGAGCACGGCCGCCCACCACGGTGCCGGGCCCTGCCCCGGCAGGATTGCCAGCAGCGGCACCTCCGGCAGTGCGCCGAGGCTGCTTCCCATCGGCCGGAAAGCGAGATCGCCCATCGAGAGACCGACTCCCGTGGAAAACGACCAACCGGCGAGGACGGCGCCCGGAAGGTAGAGCACGGACAGTACAGTGCTGCCGAAGGCGTCACCGGCCGACCCGATTCGCATCAGCACCGCGAGAATCTCCGGCAGCGACAGGCACACGGCTGTGGCGAGTACCAGCGCTCCCACGCCGAGCACCGCGGTCGTGGTCAGCACTCCGATGCGAAGGTCCCGCCAGGCCTGTTCACCGACGCGTTCCCACACCACGTAGAGCAGTCCGCACCGTCCGAGCAGGCCGGCCGTCGCAGCAGCCACGGTCACCGCACCACACCACAGGAACGCCTCAACCGGCTCCGCGCGAGCAGGGAGGTGGAGGCCATCGGCGAGCAGTGCGATCCCCGAGCCGCACACGGCATGGGAGAGTCCCATCGCCAGGATCACCCACAGCGCCTGCTTCGGACGCCGCGCCCGTGATCGCCGCGCCACCCGCAGGGAAGCCGAGGCGATCAGCCACATCACGAGGATCGTCGGCAGCAACGGCGGCACGGTGAACGAAACCCCGGTGAGTGTCAGCGGCACTTGAAAGGTCGCCAGCCATCCCGGCAGAGCGGCCACCAGCACGGCGGGCAGGGACAGCGGCGCCCCCCGCGCCGAGGCGATCATCGTCGCGAGCACACCGGCGACCGCGAAGTAGCTCGTCAGCAGGGTCATCCCGATCCCGGTCAGCAGGAACTTCACCCGCACGCCGTCGCGGCGCCGATCGGAGACACGTTCGGCATTCTCCCCGGACGCCGATTCGGCGGTGATTGCTGAACGATCTGATGTCACGGGCCGACCGTCGCACCGGCACTACGCCGAACGGAGCATGGCGCGCCGCCGTTTAGCCCGATCGAGCGGCCCCGGTGCGAATTCCGGTTGATTCGCACAACGGCCCGCCGAAGCCGACGCTCAGGAGTCGCGCTGCTCCTCGTCGGGATGAGGCATGTGCTGGGTTCCCTGGGGCCCGTCCGGCTGTCGGCCGTACTGGTCCGGCTGAGCCCGGCCGGGCTGCTGGTGACCGGAATCAGCGAAGCCGCCGGACTGGGGGTTCCACTCGCCCGGTTGGGCTTGCCCCGGGTAGGGCGGTAGCTGACCGCCCACTTGCGCGTGCCATCCACCCTGTTGCCCGGGCTGAGGTTGCCCGGGCTGAGGTTGGCCGGGCTGGGGCTGACCGGGGGTGGGACCGGGCTGTGGCTGACCGGGGGTAACTCCCGGTTGGGGTTGGCCCGGATAGGGCTGGGGTTGGGCACCCGACTGCGGGTACCAGCCGCCCGGCTGTGGCTGCCCCGGCATGGGCCCCGGCTGGGGCTGGCCGGGAGCCGCGAAGCCACCGGAGGGAGGATTCCATCCACCCGGCTGCGGTTGCCCCGGGTAGGGCTGTGGTTGATGGGGTTGGGGTCCGAATGCCCCGGACTGTTCGCGTTTCGAGGCCGGGGCCGCCATGAGCCCCGCTTCCAGCAGCAGGGCACCAACCGTGGCTGCGAGTTGCAGGAACGCCAGGATCAGCACCACGGTCACGAGGACACCCCCACCCTCGGTGAGGATCACCAGCAACAGCGACAGGGCCGCGTACACCGCAAGCGGAACGGCGGCCGGCAGCGTGTTCGGAGTCCTCGGCAGCACGTTCAGTCCTGCCAGCGCCCCGGCAGTGATGAGGCAGAAACCGGGAAGCACGGTGAACAGGGTCCGCGCCTCCTGATCGAAGAAGCCCAGGACATAGGCGAGCAGGCCGAATGCCGCGGCCGCGAGTGCGAGCGGAACCGCCGGACCCGCCCCCGAAGCCGACCGTCCTGACGGTCCCGGCTGCTGTGCCGCCGACTGCGGCGCTGGATAAGGCGCGGACATCGCGTGGAACTCCTCCCGGCCGCAAGACCTGCTCTCGGACACCCGCACAACCCGGAGATGCGAAAAATACCTCCGGATTGTGCGGGTCTCACCGACGCTATCGGATCGTGACGGGCAGGACGAACGCAGACCCGACCGGTACCGAAGCGCGCTCAGCCGTTGACGGCCTTGCGCATCAGCTGCGCGGTGGCGCTGGGGGTTTTGCCGACCTGGACGCCGGCGGCTTCCAGCGCTTCCTTCTTCGCCTCGGCGGTTCCTGAGGAGCCGGAGACGATGGCGCCGGCGTGGCCCATGGTCTTGCCCTCGGGAGCGGTGAAGCCGGCCACGTA
>NZ_QPJC01000018.1 GCF_003337235.1 Halopolyspora algeriensis | reverse complement strand
TCCGGCAACCGCTCCCGCGACGACGACGTCACCTGACCAGGCCTGGGCATGAACACACACTACCAGCCACACCCAACCTAAATCAGCGGTATTGCATCTAGGTGGACTCGTCGGGCACGATCCCGGAGACCGGATCCATGGTGTACACGTTCATGGGAGCGCGGGCGGGCCGGTAGACGTGGATGCTGATCGCCGGATCCGGGCCGTCGTTGCGCACCTGGTGCACGTAGTTCGGTCCGAACGCGCGGGAATGGCCTGCCACCAGCGAGTGCAGCGCCTCCACCGGCCGCCCCGCGGTGTCCATCCGGATCGCCCGCTCCGACAGCGCTCCGGAGACGATGGTGAACCCGCCTGCGGCGCCGCCGTGGTCGTGCAGGTCGGTGTGCTGGCCCGGAAGCCAGCTCATCAGCCAGGCCTCGTGCTCGTCGGTGCGCTCGAGCACGGTGAACCAGCGCCCATCGGGGTCGTAGCGCACGAGATGCGCCCAGGTGTGCCGGTCGCCGGCGAGATCGCGCGCGATCCGCACCGGATGCGCGATCGCGCGATGGGCAGGCAGGGCAACGGTATTGGCCGGGACAGCGAACACGCTTGAACAGTCCTTGGAGATCGGGCGCCGCGGAAACAGCGGCGGAGGGCGGGTGAACAGCCACACGGATCACGGATCACGCCGCGTGACGGAGACGATCAGCGGCAAGGACAGAGCGCGCTGGCCACGCGACGCAGGTCGATGTGACCCCGCCTGCTGCTCATCACGCGCATCAACACGCCAAGAACTGAACCAGCCCTGCACCATCAAGTCAAGTCGTCACCGCAGGTCGAGCGGGATCTCACACCTCGGTGTCATCGGTTTTCCGCGGTTTCACACACCACCCGCCGCGTTTCAGCCGAGCGCGTTCACCACGTCGGCCACGAGGTCGGCGCTGTCCTCACACCCGGCGGAGAACCGCACGAAACCCTCCGGCACCGGATCTCCCCACTGTGCACGCCGGTCGATGGTGCTGTGCACACCACCGAAGCTGGTGGCACCCACCACGAGCCGGCTGCGCCGCAGGAACTCCTCGACGGCCCGGGCATCGGCGAGCTCGAAACGGAACACCCCGCCCCAGCGCCGCATCTGCCGCCGGGCGAGTTCGTGCGAAGGATCCTCGGGCATCCCGGGCCAGCGCAGTCCGGACACCGCCGGATGCCCACGCAGCGCGTCGACGAGCGCGGCCGCGTTCTCGGCCTGCCGAGCCAGCCGCAGATCGAGGGTTCCCATACTCCGGTGCGCCAGCCACGACTCGAACGGCCCCGGGATCGCCCCGGACAGCGTGCGCGCCCGGACCAAGCGGTCCGCGAGCGCGCTGTCACGCACCGAAACATGACCGAGCAGGACATCACTGTGTCCGGACAGTGCCTTGGTGTCACTGGCGAGAACGGCGTCGGCCCCCAACTCCAGCGGGCGCTGCCCCAGCGGGGTCGCCGTGGTGTTGTCGACCGCCACCCACGCCCCGGCGCTGTGCGCGCGCTCGGCGAGTGCGGCGATGTCGCACACGTCCAGGCCCGGATTGGACGGGGTTTCCAGCAACACCAGGCGTACCCCGTCGAAGACCCCGTCCGGCCACGGGCCCGGTGTGGGGATCTCGCGGATGTCGAGCCCCAGCTCGGCGAGCTCGTCGTGCACGAACTGCCGGGTCGCGTAGTACCCGTCGGTCGGCAGCACCACGGCGTCACCCGGCTCCAGCACCGCGCGAAGCAGGGTGCTGATGGCCGCCATCCCCGACGGCAGGAGGACACAGTGGCCACCCTCGAGATCACCGATCGCGGATTCCAGAGCCCGCCACGTCGGATTGCCCGCACGACCGTAGAAATCGGTGTCCGCGGCACGGTCGGAGCCGCCGAGGTGGTACGGCGCGGCGAACACGGGTCCCGGCAGCAGCGGTTTCCCCGCCACCGGCTCCGGATGCCCGCCCTGCACGCACCGCGTGCCGTCGCCGAGTTCTCCGGTGGTCACAGTGCTTCCTCTCCGATTCCGGCAGCGGGGAAACCCCGGCCTCGCGGTCTCATTCCGGTTTGCGCTTGCGGTCCAGCAACTGAGCCGCCGCGGGAGCCGGGGCGAGCCCTTCGTGACACACCCGGTGCACGACCTCGGTGATCGGCATCTCGACCCCGTGCCGCGCGGCCAGTTCACGCAGCGACGAGCAGGACTTCACTCCCTCGGCAACCTGCCCGTGCGCGGCCTCCTGCGCCTGCGCCAGGGTCTCCCCGCGGCCCAGTCGCTCACCGAACGTGCGATTCCGGGACAACGGGGACGCGCAGGTGGCCACCAGATCGCCCATCCCGGCCAGGCCCGCGAACGTCATCGGCTCGGCCCCCAGCGCCCAGCCGAGCCGGGTGGTCTCGGCGAGCCCGCGGGTGATCAGCGTCGACATCGTATTCGACCCGTAGCCCAGCCCCGAGGCCATCCCGCAGGCCAGGGCGATCACGTTCTTGCAGGCACCGGCCAGTTCCACGCCCACGAGATCGGTGTTGGTGTACGGGCGGAAATAGCCCGTCGAGCAAGCCTGCTGCAGGGCGACCGCCCGATCGTGGTCGCTGCACGCAACGACCGTCGCGGTGGGCTGCTCGTCGGCGATCTCCTTCGCGAGGTTGGGACCGGAGACGACCGCGACCCGATCCATCGGCACGTCGGCGACCTCGCCGACGACCTCGCTCATCCGCCGCAGCGTGCTCAGCTCCACGCCCTTGGCGAGGCTGACCAGCGTCGCCCCCGGCGGCAGCAGCGGTTGCCACCCCGCCAGGTTCTCCCGCAGGGTCTGACTGGGAACGGCCAGCACCACGGCATCGGCATCGTGCATCGCCTCGGCGGCGTCGTCGGTGGCTCGCAGCGACTCCGGCAGCACCACGCCCGGCAGGTACTCCCGGTTCAGCCGGGTTTCGTTGATCGTCGAGGCCACTTCGGTTCGCCGGGCCCACAGCGTCACGGTGCTACCCGCGTCGGCGAGCACCTTCGCGAACGTGGTGCCCCAGGAACCCGATCCCAGCACCGCCACCTTCCGCACGGCGCCTGCGGGGAATGCGGACCGCTCAGGCATCGTCACCACTCGGATTGCGCTTGGGAGTGCTCGAGTAGAACTCGTGCGGAGGCTGTTCCTCGCGGATCTCGCCGAGCAGCTCCCGGACACGTTGCATCGCCAGATCGGCCACTTCCCGCAGGAGGCGGGGGTCCTCCTCCTTCGCGCGATAGGCCGACAGATCGATCGGCTCACCGAACTTGATGGTGACTTCCTTGCGCGGCAGGGGGCGGAATTTCTTGTTGTAGTGGTCGTAGACCTCCCGCGTTCCCCACCGGGCGACCGGGATGACGGGCACGTCGTGCTCCAGCGCCAGCCGAGCCACGCCCACCTTCGGTGTCATCGGCCATCCCCGGGGATCCCTGGTGATGGTTCCGTCCGGATAGATCAGGATCACCTTGTTCTCGCCCAGCGCCCGGTGCGCCTCCTGGAGGCTCTTCTGCGCGTCCGTGGTCCCCCGGTACACCGGAATCTGCTCCACCCCGGACAGCACGCCGCGCAGCAGCGGGACGTTCCACAGGGTGTTCTTGGCCAGAAATCGCGGTAGCCGACCGGCACGATGCACGGTCACCGCATCGTAGACCGGATCCAGATGTGACACGTGATTGAGCACCAGCAGCACCGGCCCCTCGGCGGGAAGGCGCTCCAATCCGACCAGCCTCGTCCGGGCCAGCAGTGCCTGCAGCGGGTAGAACACCATCACGGCGAGTCCGAGCCAGAGCTTGCCCAGGCCCTTTCGTCCCCGTTCTCTGGTCTGCTTGCGCACGCGCCTGAGACTTCTCGGTTTCGTCACGCCAACTCCTTTACGCCTCGCGAGCGGGTGCCAAATTACCCGCCCGAGAGACGGGAGCTCCGCACGACCACACCGCTTCGTGGCAAACCCGCGCCACGAAAGAGCACGATGGCTTCCGTGACCGCAGGACTACACCTCCTCGTGCCGATCAAACCACTCCATCTCGCCAAATCACGTCTGCTCGGTGCCGTCGGCCGTGAACGCGGCCGATCGCGGGCGCATGCCTCGCTCGTCACGGCTGTGACACTGGACACGGTTTCGGCGGCGCGCCGCACCCCGCAGGTGCACCGGGTCGTCGCCGTCACGTCCGACCCGGAGTTGACCTCCACCCTCCGGGCCGCGGGGGTCGCAGTGCTGCCGGATTCTCCCGCAGCAGGGCTCAATGCTGCCCTGCGCCATGCCGACGGCGTACTGCGGCGAAGCTCCCCGGAGGTACGAACCGGCGCGTTGCAGGCCGATCTCCCCGCTCTCCGCCCCGACGAGCTCGGGGCCGCGGTGGAAGCCGCCGGTACCCGGCGCGCGTTCTGCCCGGATCGCCAGGGCACCGGCACCACGCTGCTGCTGGCCGGGCACAACGGGCCCCTGGACCCCCGGTTCGGCCCCGGATCCGCAACCACGCACGGCGACAGTGGTGCCGTGCTGCTGGACGGCCCCTGGGAGTCCCTGCGGTGTGATGTGGACACCGGGGTGGACCTGAAGGCGGCCATCGAACTGGGGCTGGGCTCCCACACCCGTGCCCACCTCGCCCGGCAGCACGCCACCGACTACGCCGGGTGAGGTGTCACCACACCACCTTCCACCGCGGCGAGGCAGCTGAGCACCGCGTTGCTCACTCGAAACAGCCAACCACACGAGCACGTGGTACGTGACAATGGAGCCGTGAGCACGGACAGCACTGACCCGCGGCTCGACCGGTCCCCCGAGACGGAGCGGCCGTCGGCGCCGGAAACCTCCCCCGGTACCGGAACGGAGGCCGCAGCCACTCCCCGCTCCGGCGACAGCGCGGGGCACGGTCATCCGTTCCCGGAAACCGCGCGCACCGGCACGCACCTCTCGGCAGCTGCCCACGAGACCGCCCCGGTGCAGGACGATTCCACCGAGCACCTCTCCGAGGGGGCCAGGGTCCCGGCCGCACCTCCCGCCGTCACCCGAGCCGCGGCCAGCACCGACCTGCCCGGAGACCGCTATCTCAACCGCGAACTGTCCTGGCTGGATTTCAACGCCAGGGTGCTGGCCAACGCCGAGGACCGCTCCCAACCACTGTTGGAACGTGCCAAACTCCTGGCGATCTTCGCCTCCAACCTGGACGAGTTCTACATGGTCCGGGTGGCCGGTCTGAAACGCCGCGAGGAAGCCGGACTGTCCGTGCGCAGCGCCGACGGTCTCTCGCCGTACGAGCAGCTCACCAGGATCTCGGCACGCAACCAGGACCTCACCGAGAAACTCGGACGGGTGTTCCTCGACGAGCTGCTGCCCGAGCTCGAAGCGACCGGGGTCGGCATCGTGTCCTGGGACAGCCTCGACAGCGCCGACCGGCGGCACCTCACCCGGTACTTCGAGGACCACGTCTTTCCGGTGCTGACCCCGCTGGCGGTCGACCCCGCACACCCGTTTCCCTACATCTCCGGGTTGTCCCTGAATCTGGCGGTCACGGTCACCGATCCGGAGGCGGGACTCAAGCGCTTCGCCCGGGTCAAGGTGCCGGACAACGTGCAACGGCTGATCCGCGTGGAAACCGAGCGCGCCCCGGACCGCGCCACGTTCCTGCCGCTGGAGGAACTGATCGCCGCACATCTCGGCACGTTGTTCCCCGGCATGGAGGTCACCGAGCACCACATCTTCCGGGTCACCCGCAACGCCGACCTCGAAGTCGAGGAGGACCGCGACGAGGATCTGCTGCAGGCGATGGAACGGGAACTGGCGCGTCGCCGATTCGGCCCGCCGGTACGCCTGGAGGTGACCGACACGATGAGCGAGACGATGCTCGAACTCCTCCTGCGCGAGCTCGACGTCGATCCGCACGACGTCGTCGAGGCCCGGGGGCTGCTCGATCTGTCCTGCCTGTTCCAACTGGAGAAACTGCAACGCCCGGACCTCAAAGCAGCACCGTTCGTCCCGGCGACCCACCCGGCGTTCGCGGAAGGCACCACCTCGAAGAGCATCTTCAGCACCTTGCGCGAGGGCGGGATACTGCTGCACCACCCGTACCACGCGTTTTCCACCTCGGTGCAACGCTTCATCGAACAGGCCGCGACGGACCCGAACGTGCTGGCCATCAAACAGACGCTGTACCGCACCTCCGGCGATTCCCCCATCGTCAACGCGCTGATCAACGCTGCCGAAGCGGGCAAACAGGTCGTCGCGCTGGTGGAGTTGAAGGCCCGGTTCGACGAGCAGGCCAACATCCAGTGGGCACGCACCCTCGAACGCTCCGGCGTGCACGTCGTCTACGGCCTGGTAGGCCTGAAAACGCACTGCAAAGTCGCGCTGGTGGTGCGCCAGGAGGGGGCGGTGCTGCGCCGCTACTGCCATCTGGGCACCGGTAACTACAACCCCAAGACCGCACGCACCTTCGAGGATCTGGGGCTGCTGACGGCCGATGACGACATCGGCGCCGACCTGACCGATCTGTTCAACGTACTCACCGGCTATGCGCGCCACGACACCTACCGGCGAATCCTGGTGTCACCGCAGGGCATCCGCATCGGAATCGTCGAACGCATCGAGGGCGAGATCGCCCATGCCCAGGCGGGAAGGCCGTGCGGCATCCGGATGAAGGTGAATTCCCTGGTCGACGAGCAGATCATCGACGCTCTCTACCGCGCATCCTCGGCCGGTGTCCCCGTCCGGGTCGTCGTGCGGGGAATTTGCGCGTTGAAAGCCGGGGTTCCGGGGCTCAGCGAGAACATCGAAGTGCGTTCGATCCTGGGACGGTTCCTGGAGCACTCCCGGGTCTTTCACTTTGCCGGCGCCGACGAGCACTGGATCGGAAGTGCCGACATGATGCACCGCAACCTGGACCGCCGGATCGAGACCCAGGTTCCGGTCACCGATCCCCGGCTCGTCGCCGAACTCGACACGCTGCTCGACTCGGCGCTGCACCCCGATACGCGCTGCTGGGTGCTCAATGCCATGGGCGACTGGGAGGCGTCTCCGCGCAACGCCGCACGAGTACGAGACCATCAGACGGACATGCTGCGGCAGCACGGTGCGAAGGTGTGAGGTGGTATGAGCGCGGACGAAACGGCCCCCGGAGAGTCCGGTGCCGGCGGACCGGTATCCGAACTTTCCGCGCCGAATCCGGCCTGTTCCGGCCGGGAGCGGCCGGAGAACGGCATCGCGACCGTGCACGCCGCGGGAGCCGTCGTGTGGCGGGCACGGCCCGGCGGGGGAACCGAAGTGGCGGTGGTACACCGCCCCCGCTACGACGACTGGTCCTTGCCGAAGGGCAAGGTGGATCCGGGGGAAACCATCGCGCACACGGCCTTCCGCGAGATCAGCGAAGAGACCGGTCTGACATGCGTCCTGTCCCGGCGTCTGCCGCAAGTGACCTACCGGATCCCGACACGGGACGGTGGCCGGGCCGTCAAATCCGTGGACTACTTCTCGGCCCGCGTCCGCAGCGGATCGTTCCTCCCGAACGAGGAAGTGGACGAGCTGCGCTGGATGACCACCGAGCAGGCGCGGGAGCAACTCAGCTACGCCCTGGATGTGTCCGTGCTCGACGCCTTCGACAGGCTCCCCACGGACACGGCCACCCTGCTGCTGGTCCGGCACGCGAAGGCGGGCACTCGTTCCCGATTCAGCGGCGACGACACCCTCCGGCCGCTCAGCGAGGCCGGTTTCGCACAGCGGCAGGCGCTGCACACACTCCTGCCGCTGTTCGGGCCCGAGCGCGTGCACTCCGCACCACGGTTGCGGTGTGAGCAGACCGTATCGCCGCTGGCCGAGGAGCTCGGTGTCGATATCGGTGACGAACCGCTGCTGTCCGAGGAAGGCTACTGGTCGGATCCGTCCGACGCGGTACAGCGGCTACTGGAAATCGCCGCGATGCCGGGCATCGCGGTGGTATGCAGTCAGGGAGGTGTCATCCCGGATCTGGTGACGCGTCTGGCCGCCGAATCCGGGTTGGAGCCGGGTGAGGTCCGAAGCAAAAAAGCCAGCGTCTGGACGCTGACGTTCCAGCGTGGCCGGCCCTCCGGCCACAACGCCGCCCCCGCCCTGCATCTGGCCGCTGCCGACTACCTGGCAGAGCCCTGTTCCTGAACTTCGTCGGTTGTCGGTGTTCACCGCCCGGCTCGGCTCCGGTCGCTCGGCTGCTGCCAACAAGCCGCTGTGCAGCGGGTCTCCTCCTGTGCCGGTCGTGGTCGTGCTCGTACCATCCACGCCGGGCGCGGGCCGGTCACTTCTTCGCGGTGCTGCGCGTCGTGGACTTCCTGCTGGACGAGGCCGCCCCCGATTTCGCCGTCCCGGTCTTGCCGGTCCCTGCTGTGCTCGACTTGCCGGTTTCGGACTTGCCTGCCGCATTCGCCTTGCTGGTTCCGGACTTGGTCGTGCTCGACTTGGTCGTCCCGGACTTGCCTGTCGTATTCGACTTGGTCGTTGCGGACTTGGCCGTACTCGACTTGCCGGTCGTTGCGGACTTGGCCGTACTCGCCTTGCCCGTACTGGCCTTGGTCGTGGCGGCCTTGCCGGTCGTTGCGGCCTTGGTCGTGCTCGCCTTGGTCGTGGCGGCCTTGCCGGTCGTTGCGGCCTTGGTCGTGCTCGACTTGCCCGTACTGGCCTTGCCGGTCGTTGCGGACTTGTTGGCCGTCCCGGCCTTACCGGTCGTTGCGGCCTTGGTCGTGCTCGCCTTGCTGGTACCGGCCTTGGTCGTGGCGGCCTTGCCGGTCGTCCCGGCCCGGGCGGTGCTCCGAGTCCCCGTCGTGCGCGCCGCAGCGGTCTTGGAGGTGGAGCCGGTGGTAGCAGCACGGCCCGTTGTCGAGGATGCGGTGCTGCTCTTGGTCGAGCGCGATGCGGTACCACCCGTCTTGCCCGCACTGACACGGGGAAGCTTGCGCTGTCCGCCGACCACTTCCTTGAACTGCGTACCGGGACGGAAGGCGGGAACATTGGTCTTCTTCACCTTCACCGCCTCGCCGGTACGCGGATTGCGTGCGGTCCGAGCGGCACGAGCACGCTTCTCGAAGACGCCGAAACCGGTGATGTTGACTTTCTCGCCCTTGTTGACATGACGAACGATGAGGTCGGTCATGTCCTCTACTGCTTGGTTCGCGGTCTTCTTGTCCCCGAGGCGTTCAGCCAGAGCCTCGATGAGTTGGGCCTTGTTCATTTCGTCCCTCCCAGGACAACAACGGCCCCGTCCGTCGGGCCGACTCAAGGCCACAGTAAATCTCCGAACAGACGTGTGCCATTCGCCACGCCCCCTTTTTCCATTGGGACATCGCGTAATCGGGTCCGTTCGGCCCACGATCCGGCTTCGCGGCAGCAGCTTCCGGTTGTCGGCGTGCGGGCGCGTTTTCCGCCACAAGACCGAAAACGCGCCCGCACCGGATACCGCCTCGGACGGCTTTACTTCTCCGCGGCGGGCAATGTACGGGGCTTGAAACTCGGCCGGGTCCGCTCGAACGCGCCGATCGTCTCGGCCTCACGAAGGGTCAGCCCGATGTCGTCGAAGCCTTCCAGCAGCCGCCAGCGCGTGTAGTCGTCGATGCTGAAAGGCACGGTCAGGTCCTTGGCATGGATCGTTCGCTGCTCAAGATCCACTGTTACCCGAGTTCCGGGTTCGGTTTCCAGCAGCTTCCACAACATCTCCACATCGGACTGCTCGCACTGAGCGGCCAACAGGCCCTGCTTACCCGCATTACCCCGAAAGATGTCGGCGAATCGGGAAGAGATGACCACTCGGAATCCGTAGTCCTTCAATGCCCACACGGCATGTTCCCGGGACGACCCGGTTCCGAAGTCGGGTCCGGCCACCAGAACACTGCCATGGCGGAAAGGCTCGGAGTTGAGAATGAAGTTCTCGTCGCTTCGCCAGGCGGCGAACAGGGCATCCTCGAAACCCGTCCGGGAAACCCGCTTGAGGTAGACCGCGGGGATGATCTGGTCGGTGTCCACGTTGGACCGGCGCAGGGGAACGCCGATGCCGGTGTGTGTCGTGAACGGCTCCATCGTTACTGCTCCTGGACTCGTGGTGATTTGGTACGTGTTCTTCGCCTCTTTCAGAGGTCTTCGGGGGAGGACAGGGTGCCCCGCACCGCGGTGGCTGCGGCCACCACCGGCGAGACGAGGTGGGTGCGCCCCCCCTTGCCCTGCCTGCCCTCGAAGTTGCGGTTGGACGTCGACGCCGAGCGCTCACCGGGCGTGAGCTGATCCGGGTTCATGCCCAGACACATCGAGCATCCCGCCGACCGCCACTGCGCACCGGCGGTGGTGAAGACCTCGTCGAGGCCCTCGGCTTCCGCCTGCTCGCGCACCTTCATCGAGCCTGGAACCACGAGCATGCGCACGTCATCGGAAACCTTGCGATCGCGCAGGATCTCCGCAGCGGTGCGCAGGTCTTCGATGCGCCCGTTGGTGCACGACCCCAGAAAGACCGTGTCCACAGCCACATCACGCAGCGGCACCCCGGGCTTCAGGCCCATGTAGTCCAGCGCTTTCTCCGTGGCATAGCGCTCGTCGGCATCGGCGATCCGCTCCGGATCGGGGATCCGCTCGCCCAACGGCAGTCCCTGCCCCGGATTGGTTCCCCAGGTGACGAACGGCGTCAGCTCGTCGGCATTGATGGTGATCTCCGCGTCGAACGAGGCGTCCTCGTCGGTCCGCAGCGTCTTCCAGTACTCCACCGCGGCATCCCACTGCTGTCCTGCCGGAGCGTGCGAGCGGCCCTCGAGATAGGCGAAAGTGGTCTCGTCCGGCGCGATCATCCCGGCTCGCGCCCCCGCCTCGATGGACATGTTGCACATCGTCATGCGTGCTTCCATCGACATCGCCTCAACGGCTGTTCCCCGGTACTCCAGGACGTATCCCTGCCCACCGCCGGTGCCGATCCGGGAGATCACCGCAAGGATCACGTCCTTGCTCGTCACTCCCGGCCGCAGGGTGCCCTCGATATTGATCGCCATCGTCTTGAACGGCTTCAGCGGCAACGTCTGAGTGGCCAGCACGTGCTCGACCTCCGAGGTGCCGATCCCGAAGGCCAGCGCGCCGAAGGCACCGTGTGTCGAGGTGTGGCTGTCGCCGCAGACCACCGTGGCTCCGGGCTGGGTCAGGCCGAGTTGGGGACCCACCACGTGCACGATGCCCTGCTCGGCATCCCCCATCGGGTGCAGGCGGATGCCGAATTCCTCGCAGTTGGCTCGCAACGTGTCCACCTGCGTACGGGACACCGGGTCGGCGATCGGCAGATCGATTCCGGTGGTCGGTACGTTGTGGTCTTCGGTTGCCAGCGTCAGGTCGGGCCGACGCACCGCACGATTCGCCAGCCGCAGCCCTTCGAATGCCTGCGGACTGGTGACTTCGTGCACCAGGTGGAGGTCGATGTAGAGCAGGTCGGGCTCATGGCCCGTGCCCTGGCGCACGAGATGCGCGTCCCAGACCTTTTCCGCGAGCGTCTTGCCCATCGCTTCTCCCCATCGAGGCAGTGGTGACCCGCGCGACGGATCACATCGCAATCCATGTCCCAGCAGTAGACTTCCCAAATAACGAGAAGTTAATATCGCTACGTGGGACAGCATAGCGGTATCGGAGTTTTGGACAAGGCAGTGGCCGTACTGCAGGCGGTCGCCGAGGATCCGTGCGGCCTCGCCGAACTGTGCGAGCGGACCGGACTTCCCCGTGCGACGGCTCATCGGCTGGCTGTGGGCCTGGAAACGCACCGGATGTTGCGGCGCGGTTCGGACGGCCGTTGGCGCTCGGGGGCCGCACTGGCCGAGCTCGCGGGCAAAGCCGTCGACCCGTTGTTGGAAGCTGCCTCGGTGGTGCTGCCCAAACTCCGGGACGCCACCGGGGAGAGTGTGCAACTGTACCGGCGCGACGGTATGCAGCGCCGGTGCATCGCCACTGCCGAACCACCCAGCGGTCTGCGAGACACCGTGCCCGTCAATGCCATGCTGTCGATGACCGCCGGCTCGGGCGCCAAGGTCCTTGCCGCCTGGTCCGATGCCGCCACCCAGCGCGCCGTTCTCGCCGAGGCGGTGTACGGGGAGCGCACGCTGATGGAGGTGCGCCGCCGCGGGTGGGCCCAGAGCGTGGCCGAGCGCGAATCCGGGGTGGCGAGCGTGTCCGCACCGGTGCGCGACTCGAACGGGAACGTGGTCGCGGCGATTTCGGTGTCCGGCCCGATCGACCGAATGGGACGGCGGCCGGGGAGTCGTTGGGCGGCCGACCTGCTCGCAGCGGCCGACGGTCTGCAGAATCGACTCTGAGAACGAACCGATTCGCCCTGATCGGCTGCGGTGGCGACGGCTTCGGCAGCGAACGGACCGTTCGCTGCCGAAGCCGTGACGAGAGTTCCGGTTGCCCTGCCCATCATCCGCAGCAAAGCGGCCGGTGTGCGCTTGCACACCGGCCGTACTTTCGTACTCCCGATGGGATTCGAACCCACGTTACCGGCGTGAGAGGCCGGCGTCCTAGGCCACTAGACGACGGGAGCAGGACGGAACACACCGTACCGGGTCGACACCGCCGACGAAGACGGGGACTCGGCACTGCATGTCATCCGCAGCAAAGCGGCCGGTGCACGCTCACACACCGGCCGTACTTTCGTACTCCCGATGGGATTCGAACCCACGTTACCGGCGTGAGAGGCCGGCGTCCTAGGCCACTAGACGACGGGAGCCTGTGGAAACGAGGGCGACGATGCCTCACCGCCTCGTCTCGCTGGGGTACCAGGATTCGAACCTAGACTAACTGAACCAGAATCAGTCGTGCTGCCGATTACACCATACCCCATAGGGTGCAACGCCCAGGCCAACTCCTCCGGGTTTCTCGCTTCGAGACTCGGAGTCATCAGTGCTGTTCGCTGCTGTTGGTAAAAATACTAGACCATGCCCCACAGCGGCCTGAAACCACCCCCCTCATAACCAGGATTCCGCAGGTAAGCGCCCATACACGCACGCAAGGCGCCCACCCGCGCGCCCCGTGGCCTCATCCGGCGGACCGGAGCAGTTCACTTCCCGGGCACGCCCCTCGCGGGGACGCACCTCGCAGAGAGGCCGCCGGCAGGTCGCACACCAGCAGCTCCGGCAACTCGTCGAGGCCGGTGATCGTCGACACACCCTCCGGAGGTGTCTCCGCCACCGAGCGACGTGCGGTATCGCGGCGATTCAACCAGACACCGTGCATACCCGCATGGGTTGCCCCGAGCGCATCCTGGTCGAGCCGGTCGCCGACATGCGCGACCTCCTCGGGACGCAGCCCCAGCGCCGAACACGCGGCCGCGAAAATCCGCCTGTCCGGTTTGGCCACCCCGAATTCACCGGAGAGAACGAGCTCGTCGAACACATCCGCCAAACCGACCGAGGCGATCTTCTTGCGCTGATAGGGCCCCGGCGCGTTACTGATGACCGCAACACGCAAGCCGCTGGCACGCAGCCACTCCAGGCACGGTGCAGCGTCGTCGAACAGCTTCCAGGCCCGCTGCATGGCCGACATGCGCACCTGCTCCCGAGCCACGACCTCGGCCTCGCTGAGTCGTTCCCCGAATGCGGCGAAGAAGGCCCGGAGACGTTCCCGGCACATCGTGTCGAAGTCGGTCTCCCCGGCGACGAACCGCGCGTAATGTTCTTCGGTGGTGCGGCGCCACACCGGCCAGGACGCATCGTTTCCGGTCAGCGCCGCCAAGCCCCTCCGCGACGATCGCTCGTTGTCGAGCAACGTGTCGTCGATATCCAGGCATACGGCCTTGATCTGTTCGAGTTCGTCCGGTGTCGAAACCTCAAGCGCGGATGTCACTCCGTGAGGCTAGGCACCCACGCGGCGTGCTCGACTCGGCCAACGTGGTGATATTTCCTCTCCTGACACGGTTCAGTAGCCGACATTCTCCGCATCACCGTGATCACACGGGTAAAATCGGTCGTCCGTGCTGAAACGCGCAGTGCGGGACGTGCGGCATTGCTTGCGGCCGCCCCGCCCACCGAAGTCAGCCCAGAGCAGCGCGCAGCCGCCGCAGCGAGGTCTCCCGGCCGAGTATCTCCATCGACTCGAACAGCGGCGGGGACACGGTACGCCCGGTGATGGCCACCCGCACCGGCGCGAAGGCCTTGCGGGGCTTGATTCCCAGCCCCTCCACGATCGCCTCCTTGAGCGCGGACTCGATGGCATCCTTGGTCCACTCCGGCAGCGCTTCGAGAGCGGCGATCGCGGCTTCCAGCACCGGCCTGGCGTCCTCGCCCAAGGCCTTGTCCGCTGCGGCCTGCTCCGGAGCGAAGTCCTCGCCTGCGAACAGGAAGCCCATCATGCCCACCGCGTCGGAGAGCACGATCAACCTCTCCTGAACCAACGGTGCCGCGGCTCGGACGGTGGAAAGCTGTTCCTCGGTGGGCTCCTGCGGCAGCACACCCCCCTGGACCAGATACGGCACGATGCGAGCGACGAAATCGTCCGGTGCCAGCGCGCGCAGGTGCGCCGCGTTGATCGCATCGGCCTTCTTCTGGTCGAAGCGTGCCGGATTGGAGCTGACACGGCCGATCTCGAAGTTCTCCACCATCTCCTCGAGGGAGAACATGTCCCGGTCCTCGGCGATGGACCAGCCCAGCAGCCCCAGGTAGTTCAGCAACCCCTCGGGCAGGAATCCCCGATTCCGATGGTGGAAGACGTCGGACTGCGGGTCCCGCTTGGACAGCTTCTTGTTGCCCTCGCCCATCACGAACGGAAGGTGACCGAACTCGGGTGTGAAGTCGGTGACGCCGATACGTCGCAGCGCCTCGTACAGCGCGATCTGACGCGGCGTCGAAGCCAGCAGATCCTCGCCGCGCAGAACGTGGGTGATCCGCATCAGCGCGTCGTCGACGGGGTTGGTCAGCGTGTAGAGGGCGTCACCGTTGCCCCGCACCAGCACCGGATCCGGCACCGTCCCCGCAGGGAAGGTGACCTCGCCGCGCACCAGGTCGGTGAAGGAGATGTCCCGCTCGGGCATCTTCAGGCGCAGTACCGCGCTGCGCCCCTCGGCGCGCAGCTGCGCCTTCTGCTCGTCGGTGAGGTCGCGGTCGGCGTTGTCGTACCCGAGCTTGGGGTCCCGTCCCGCGGCACGGTGCCGCGCTTCCACCTCCTCGGAGGTGGAGAACGACTCGTAGAGCTCTCCCGCCTCCAGCAGGCGCCGCGCGATGTCACTGTAGATCTCACGCCGCAGGCTCTGTCGGTAAGGGCCGTACTCACCGCCGATGTCCGGCCCTTCGTCCCAGTCGAGCCCCAACCAGCGCAGCGCCTCGAACAGCGCCCGGTAGGACTCCTCGCTGTCTCTGCTGACGTCGGTGTCCTCGATGCGGAACACCAGCGTGCCACCGTTGTGGCGAGCGAAAGCCCAGTTGAACAGGGCGGTGCGGATCAATCCGACGTGCGGCGAACCGGTCGGCGAAGGACAGAACCGGGCCCGGATCCCGGAAACCGACTGGCGCGGGGGTGTGACCTCTGACGTGCTCATGACCCTTCCAGCTTATCCAGCCCCGTCTCGCCCTTGACCGGCGCATCCACCGGGGCGCATGCTGGCGTTATTCAACGATCGTTGAATAGCTGTGCGGAAGGCTGTGAGGGAGGCATCGCAATGGAGCGAACCACCTGCTGCATCGTCGGAGGCGGCCCGGCCGGGATGGTTCTCGGGCTGCTGCTCGCGCGAGCAGGAGTACCGGTCACGGTGCTGGAAAAGCACGGCGACTTCCTGCGCGACTTCCGGGGCGACACCGTGCATCCCACGACCCTGCAGCTGCTGGATGACCTCGGGCTGAGTGAACGCTTCGCGCAGCTGCCCCAGCGACGACTCGATCGGGTCGGGGTGCCACTCGGGCCCGACGGCGAGTTCTTCACCTTCGGCGACTTCACAACCCTGCCGACCAAGTACAACTACATCGCGATGGTCCCGCAGTGGGACTTTCTCGACCTGTTGGCCGATGCGGGCGCGCAGGAGCACTCCTTCACCCTGCGAATGAACACCGAGGTCACCGAACCGATCCGCGAGCACGGCCGGATCAACGGGGTGCGGTACCGCACCGGCGACGGCGCAACCGGCGAGATCCGTGCCCCGATCACCGTCGCCTGCGACGGGCGGAAGTCCTTCGCGCGCGGTCTGCCCGAACTGCGACTGCGTGACTTCCCCACCCCGATGGACGTGCGGTGGTTCAAAGTGCCCCGCCACCCCGAGGATCCCGCCGGTGGGATCGGCCTCATCCGCGGAAGGACGTTCATGACACTGCTCGACCGCGGCGACTACTTTCAGATCGCCTCGATCATCGCCAAGGACACCGACGCGGCCGGCCGGTCACAGCCGATCGAGCAGTTCAACCGGACACTCGCCGAGCACCTGCCGTGGCTGGACGACGAGCGAGAGCTGGTGCGGGACTGGGAGGACGTCAAGCTGCTGCACGTCACGCTGGACCGCCTGCGCAAGTGGCACGTTCCCGGCCTGCTGTGTCTCGGCGACGCCGCGCACGCGATGTCCCCGGTCGGCGGTATCGGGATCAACCTGGCCGTTCAGGACGCCGTCGCAGCAGCCCGGCACCTGGCCGAGCCGCTGCGCGAGGGCAGATTGCGACGCAGGCACGTCGCAGCGGTCCAGCGGCGGCGCCTGCCGACGACCGTGCTCGTCCAGCGATTGCAACGTGTGATTCACGACAACGTCGTCGAACCCGCACTGCACGGTGAGATCGACTTCGGCGAGCGGGCGCGGATCCCGCGGCCGTTGAAAGCCCTGACGAAGATGCCGTGGCTGCGCAGGATCCCACCGTACGTGCTCGCCTACGGCGCGATGCGCGAACGCCCGCCCGCCGCCGCGCTGCGGTGACCGCCGGAACGTGAGTGAACGGAACTTTCGCGCGCTCTTGCCGGGTGAAAGTTCCGTTCACTCGAATCACTCGCGCTGCTGGACCGGATTGGTGAGCGTGCCGAGGTTGTCGATGGACACCGATACCTTCTGACCGGGCTGCATCGGCCCCACCCCGGCCGGAGTACCGGTCAACAGCACGTCACCGGGCAGCAGCGTCATCACCCGCGAGACGGAGGAGACGAGTGCCGCGACATCGTGGGTCAGCAGCGAGGTGCGGGACTCCTGCTTGAGCTCGCCGTCGAGTTCGGTGCGCAGACCCAGGTCACCCGGGTCCACCGCGGTGTCGATCCACGGCCCCAGGGGGCAGAAGGTGTCGTAGCCCTTCGCCCGGGTCCACTGGCCGTCGGCCTTCTGCTGATCGCGGGCAGTGACATCGTTGGCGATCGTGTAGCCCAGCAGTACATCGGTTCCCCGCGCCTCGGGGACATCCTTGCACGGCTGTCCGATCACCACGGCCAGTTCACCCTCGAAATCCACCCGCTCGGAGTCGGCGGGAAGCTTGATCGGCACATTGGGGCCGATCACCGAGGTGGAGGGCTTCATGAACAGGACGGGATTCTCCGGTGGTTCCGCGCCCATCTCCCTGGCGTGCTCGGCGTAGTTCTTGCCGACGCAGAGCACCTTGGTCGGCAGGATCGGGGCGAGCAGCCGGACATCGGACATCGGCCACCTGCGCCCGGTGAACGTCGGCTCCCCGAAGGGATGCTGGTCGATCTCGATGGCCAGAACCTTCTCGCCGGGCGCGGCCGGATCGGGCTCCAGCGCGACGAACGAGACGCCTTCCGAGTGGGCGACACGTGCCAGGCGCAAGACAAGACCTCCCTTTGCAGCAGTGGAACTCAATCAGCGTACGCACCGTGCCGGGCATCGCCGCACGCTAGGCGGAAGCGGCGCTGAGGGATTGGTGGCGGCGCAGCGTCTTGAAAGCCAAAGCGTCGCACAGAGCCAGCCAACTCGCCTCGACGATGCTGCCGTGCACACCGACGGTGGTCCACTCGTGCTCCTCGTCGCGCGATTCGACGAGGACGCGGGTCACGGCATCGGTACCGGAGGCGTCGGTGAGGATGCGCACCTTGTAGTCGACGAGTTCCACCTCGTTCAACCAGGGCAGACGCGGGATCAGGGCCTCACGCAGCGCCGCGTCCAGGGCGTTGACCGGGCCGTTGCCCTCGGCGGTGGTGATCACCCGCTCATCACCCACGTACACCTTGACCGTGGCCTCGGAGACCGCCTCCCCGTCCGGCCGGTGGTCGAGAGAAACGCGGTAGGACTCCAGCTCGAACGGCATGTCGGGCATGTCGCCGCCATCCCGGGCTCCGGAACCGCTCTCGGGAGCCACGGCCAGCTGGCGTCGCAGCAGCAGCTCCAGGGACGCGTCGGCCGCCTCGAATGACCAGCCGTGTGCTTCCAGCTCCTTCACGCGCTGCACCGAACCGGTGACCGCTTCGGGAGAGCCGCTCAGATCGAGCCCCAGCTCGGCTCCCTTGAGCTCCAGGCTTGCCCGACCGGCCATCTCGGTGACCAGGATCCGCATGTCATTGCCCACGGTGGACGGATCGATGTGGTTGTAGAGTTCGGGATCCACCTTGATCGCGCTGGCGTGCAGACCCGCCTTGTGCGCGAACGTCGAGGTACCGACATAGGCCTGATGCGTATCGGGGGCGAGATTGGCGATCTCGGCGAGGGCGTGTGAGGTCCGGGTCAGCTCGGTGAGCTTGCCCTCGGGCAGCACGGGCATGTTCAGTTTGGTCGCCAGATTGCCGATCACCGTGAACAGGTCGGCGTTGCCCGCGCGCTCGCCGTAACCGTTGGCCGTGCACTGCACGTGCGTCGCTCCGGCCTGCGCGGCGGCAACGGTATTGGCAACGGCACAGCCGGTGTCGTCCTGGCAGTGGATGCCGACACGGAAGCCCGTACGGGCGATCACCTCCGTCACCGTTTCGGCGAGCTGGGTCGGGAGCTGGCCCCCGTTGGTGTCGCACAGGCACACCACGTCGGCGCCCGCGTGCATCGCCGCCTCGAGCACCCGCAACGACGCGTCCGGGTCGTGGGCATAGCCGTCGAAGAAGTGCTCGGCGTCCAGAAACACTCGTCGGCCTTCACCGACGAGGTAGGCCACGGTGTCGGCGACCATCGCGCAGTTTTCGGCCACATCGGTACGCAGCGCCCGTTCGATGTGGCGGCGGTCGGACTTGGCGACCAGTGTCACCACCGGTGCCTGCGAGTCGAGCAGCGCACGCACCTGCGGATCCTCGTGAGCGGAGACCCCGGCACGGCGGGTCGAGCCGAAGGCCACCAGCGCCGCATGCCGGAGTTCGAGCTCCCCGGCCGCAGCACGCTGGAAGAACTCGGTGTCCTTCGGCAGAGCACCGGGCCAGCCACCTTCGATGAACCCGACACCGAGCGAGTCCAGCAGGCGCGCCACGGCGAGCTTGTCGGTGACGGAGTAGGAGATGCCCTCGCGCTGCGCGCCGTCGCGCAGTGTCGTGTCGTAAACGTGGAAGGAATCTCCCAGGGGGGTTCCTGCCGGAGTGGTGCGCGTCACTGGATTCTCCTGGCGGTGTTCGGTGTTGTTCAGCGTGATCGCCGGGTGGCCGGGCGATCGGCCCTGTACGGGTCCCGAGAGCACAAAAAAGACCCCCCGCGAATGCGAGAGGTCTGCGCGCCGGGGTGCGGAGTCACCCGGCGCGCCTGCCAATAATGATCGCCGTGTACTGGGCCATGCCCGTATGCTGCCACAATCCACGCCGGTACCATCACTCGGGTGGGTATTCCCACGATGTGGACCACCGGCAGACAGCCGGAGAAGAGCGCCGCGCACCGTCTTCGGTGCGCCCCCCCTCACACCTGCTGAGCCACCTCACGGGACGAGACCAGGGCGGCCAGGCGGTCACCGATGGCGTGGGTCGCACCGGGCGCGGAATGATCCCGGGTCGCCAGGTCGAAGGCCACCGACGCCTCGACCCGGCGAGCCGCCTCGGTGCGGCCGACATGATCGAGCAGCAGCGCCACGGACAGCACCGCCGCCGTCGGATCGGCCACTCCCTGACCCGCGATGTCCGGTGCGCTGCCGTGCACCGGCTCGAACATGCCGGGATTGCGGTGGGTGGCGTCGATGTTCCCGCTGGCGGCCCGGCCGATACCTCCGGTCACCGCTCCCGCGAGGTCGGTGATGATGTCGCCGAAGAGATTGTCGGTCACCACGACGTCGAATCGGGAGGGGTCGGTGACCATGTGAATGGTCGTGGCGTCCACATGCTGGTAGGCAACGGTGACGTCGGGATGTTCGAGGGAGACTTCCTCGACCACGCGGGACCACAAGGAACCGGCGTGGGTGAGCACGTTCGTCTTGTGCACCATCGTCAGATGCTTGCGTGGCCGGGCGGCAGCCCTGGCAAAGGCGTCCCGCACCACTCGCTCCACCCCGAATGCGGTGTTCAGGCTCACCTCGGTGGCGATCTCGTGGGGCGTGTCCTTGCGCAGCAGGCCACCATTGCCCGCATACGGCCCCTCGGTCCCCTCGCGGACCACCACCATGTCGATCTCGCCGGGGTCGGCCACCGGACTCTGCACTCCCGGGTACAGCCGCGCGGGGCGCAGGTTCACATGGTGGTCGAGTTCGAAGCGCAGTCGCAGCAGCAGCCCGCGTTCGAGGATACCGCTGGGAACGGACGGATCGCCCACGGCGCCGAGCAGGATCCCGTCCTGCTGACGGAGTTCGTCCAGAACCGACTCGGGCAGGAGCTCTCCGGTGTTGTGCCAGCGAGTCGCGCCCAGGTCGTAGTGGGTGATCTCGGTTTCGGGAACCACCTCACCGAGGACCTTCAACGCCTCGGACACCACTTCCGGCCCGATCCCGTCACCTGGGATCACAGCGAGCCGCATGCACACACCTCCCGAGTATCACCCCGGCGGCCGGGGTCCGAACCATCGCGCTGAAGGTTACCGCCATCCCTGATCCGCCAAGCAGACCGGACCCACTTGTCGGTCACCCTCTCCCGTTTGGTGGGACACACAACCGTGTGAAAAGCAGGTGAACGGAACTTTCGCCCGCGGAGAAGTGACGAAAGTTCCGTTCACTCACAATCGCTCGGTGACGATCACTCGAAGCTGACGGTCCGCACCGTGCCGGCACCCACGGCCGCACCGATCGGCTCCAGCACACCGGTCTCGACCGGACGGTCCACGCGCAGCAGCATGATCGCATCGGAGCCATCGGTGGTCTGGCTGATCTGCGCCGCCTCGATGTTGACACCGACCTCGCCGAGCAACGTGCCGACCTTGCCCATCACGCCGGGGCGGTCCGGGTACTCCAGCAGCAGCACGCTGCCCTGGGCCCGCAGATCGAAGTGCCTACCGTTGACCTCGACCAGCTTCTCCACCTGGTTCGGGCCGTCCAGCGCACCCGAAACCACGCCGGTGGTCCCGTCGGCCAGCACGGCGCGCACCGTCACGACGCTGCGGTGACTCGGGCTCTCCGGAGCCTTCTTCACGTCGACATCGACGCCCAGGTCCTCGGCGAGCTGCGGCGCGTTGACGAAGGTGACCTGACTGTCCACCGCCCCGGCGAACACTCCGCGCATCGCGGCCAGCGGAAGGACCGACACGTCCTCGTCGGCCAGCTCACCCCGCGCTTCGACGGTGACCGAGGACGGGGTGCCGCTCAGCACAGCCGTCAGCAGCGAGCCCAGCTTCTGGGTCAGCGGCAGGTACGGGCGCACCTCCTCACCGACCGCACCACCCTGCACGTTCACCGCGTCCGGGACGAACTCCCCGCGCAGCGCCTGCAGGGTCGAGTGCGCGACATCGGTACCCGCACGGTCCTGCGCCTCGACGGTCGAGGCACCCAGGTGGGGAGTGGCCACGACGTTGGACAGTTCGAACAGCGGACTGGAGGTGGTCGGCTCGGTGCGGTACACATCGATGCCCGCACCGCCGATGTGGCCGTTGCCCAGCGCATCGGCCAGCGCGTCCTCGTCGATGAGACCACCGCGGGCCGCGTTGACGATCAGCACGCCCTGCTTGCACTTCTTGAGCTGTTCGGCACCGATCAGGCCGAGGGTCTCGGCCGTCTTGGGCAGGTGGATCGAGATCGCGTCCGCGCGTTCCAGCAACTCCTCGAGGCTGACCAGCTCGATGCCGAGCTGTGCGGCACGGGACGCCGACACGTAGGGGTCGTAGGCGATCAACTTGGTCCCGAAGGCTTCGACGCGCTGAGCCACGAGCTGGCCGATCTTGCCGAGTCCGACGATACCGACGGTCTTGCCGTTGAGCTCCACACCACCGAAGGAGCTGCGCTTCCACTCCCCGGCCCGCAGGCTCGCGTCCGCGGGAGCGACGTTGCGCGCCACCGCCAGCAGCAGAGCCACCGCGTGTTCGGCGGCGGAGATGATGTTGGACGTGGGGGCGTTGACCACCATCACACCGCGCTCGGTGGCCGCGGGGACCTCGACATTGTCCAGCCCGACGCCGGCGCGTGCGACGACCTTCAGCGTGTTCGTGGCGGCGAGTACCTCGGCATCGACCTTGGTCGCCGAACGGACCAGCAGCGCGTCGGCGTCGGCGACGGCCTCGAGGAGTGCTGGCCGGTCGGTTCCGTCGACATGACGGATCTCGACCTCGTCCCCGAATGCTTCGAGCACCGAAGGAGCCAGCTTCTCGGCGATCAGGACGACAGGACGGCTTGCATTGGTCACGGGCGCGCTCCAGAAAAAGAGATCACAGTCGAAGCAGGGCACAACGTTGTGCCGAGACGGTGAAGTAGTTTAACGCCGCGCCGAGAACACGTTCCCTCCGGTGTTGGCCGTATCACGTTTCCGATATCGGCGACCTGCACCCCCGAAGCAGCACTGAGCAGGAAAAACGGGGCAACGCCATTATGGCTCGTCGAACTCCCCGTCCTTGGCTCCCGCGACGAAGGCGTCCCATTCCTCCGGGGTGAAGACGAGCACCGGGCCATCCGGATCGGCACCGTTGCGCATCCCCACGTAGCCGTCCACGAAGGCGATCTCGACCCCGGGCTCCTCGTCGTCCTCGGTGCTGGCGATCCATTCGGCGTCGGTGAAGTCGAGCTGATCCCGGATGTGGGCCTTGTCGTCGATCGGCGCGCTGTCCTCGCTCACGGAGACATCCTATCGTCACTCGCGGTGGTCATCCCGCGATCCGGGGGTGAACGGAACTTTCGCTCGCACAGAAGCAACGAAAGTTCCGTTCACCCGCCGTGCACGGGTCAGTGGCGCATCACTTCTGCGTCCAGGACATCAGCGCGCGCAGCTTCTTGCCGACCTCTTCGATCTGGTGCGCGTTGCCCGCCTCCTGCAGTTCGTTGAACTTCGGACGACCGGCCTCGTCCTCGGCCACCCACTCCTTGGCGAACGAGCCATCCTGGATCTCGGACAGCACACGGCGCATCTCGTCCTTGACCGCGGGGCCGATGACACGCGGCCCGCGGGTGAGATCACCATAGGTGGCGGTGTCACTGCAGGAGTAACGCTGGCCGGCGATACCGCCCTCCCACATGAGGTCCACGATCAGCTTGAGCTCGTGCAACACCTCGAAGTAGGCGATCTCCGGCTGGTAGCCGGCCTCGACCAGCACCTCGAACCCGGTCTGCACCAGGGCGGAGGTGCCACCGCACAGCACGGACTGCTCGCCGAAGAGATCGGTCTCGGTCTCCTCGGTGAAGGTGGTCTTGATGACCCCTGCCCGAGCACCGCCGATCCCGGCCGCGTAGGACAGCGCGAGCGCCTGCCCGTTCCCGGAGGGGTTCTGCTCGACGGCGATCAGGCACGGCACCCCCTTGCCGTCGACGAATTGCCTGCGCACCAGGTGCCCCGGCCCCTTCGGCGCGACCATCGCGACGTCCACATCGGACGGCGGCTGGATCAGTCCGTAGCGGATGTTGAAGCCGTGTCCGAAAAACAGCGCGTCACCGCTGTTCAGGTTCGGGGCGATGTCGTCGGCATAGATCTGGCGCTGCTTGGTGTCCGGCGCCAGGATCATGATGAGGTCGGCCTCGGCAGCCGCCTCGTTCGGCGTCACCACACGCAGGCCTTCCTCGGAGGCCTTGGCACGGGACTTCGATCCCTCGGGGAGTCCGATACGCACATCCACCCCGGAGTCGCGCAGGCTCAACGCGTGCGCGTGCCCCTGGCTGCCGTACCCGATGATCGCGACCTTGCGCCCCTGTACCAACCCCAGGTCCGCGTCGGCCTCGTAGAAAATCTCGCTTGCCATCGCTGTCTTTCGTTCCTTTCCTGTGAATGATCCCCTTGCCCAGGGCGCAGATCGCGTGACCTACCGCACTGCGGTCGCGGTGATCGACCGCGGCCCGCGGCCGATCGCGACCATCCCGGACTGCACCATCTCGCGGACCCCGTAGGGCTCGAGCATCCGCAGTAGCGCGTCGAGCTTGTCGACATCGCCGGTGGCCTCGATGGTCAGTGCCTCCGGCGAGACATCGACGACCTTGGCGCGGAACAGTTGCACGGTCTCCAGCACCTGACTGCGCACCGAGGAGTCGGCGCGCACCTTGACCAGCAGCAGCTCCCGCTGCACGGAGGCGTCGGACTCCAACTCGACGATCTTGATGACGTTGATCAGCTTGTTGAGCTGCTTGGTGACCTGCTCCAGTGGCTGATCCTCGACCGAGACGACGATCGTCATCCGGGAAATCTCCGGATGCTCGGTCGGCCCCACCGCCAGGGATTCGATGTTGAAGCTGCGACGGGAGAACAGACCGGAGACCCGCGCCAGAACCCCGGGAACGTTTTCCACCAGCACGCTCAGCGTGTGTCGGCTCATCGGCGCGCTCACTTCTCCTCGTCGTCGAACAGCGGGCGGATCCCGCGTGCCGCCATGATCTCGTCATTGCCGGTGCCCGCGGCCACCATCGGCCACACCTGGGCGTCCTTACCCACCACGAAGTCGATGACGACCGGTCGGTCGTCGATCTCCATTGCCTGCCGGATGACGCTGTCGACGTCCTCACCGGACTCGCACCGCAGGCCCACACAGCCGAGCGACTCGGCCAGCATCGCGAAGTCGGGGATGCGGTGCTTGTGGGTGCCGAGGTCACTCTGTGAATAGCGCTCGGCATAAAACAGGTTCTGCCACTGACGAACCATACCCAGGTTCCCGTTGTTGATGATGGCGACCTTGATGGGGATGCCCTCGACGGCACAGGTGGCCAGCTCCTGATTGGTCATCTGGAAACAGCCGTCACCGTCGATGGCCCAGACCTGGCGGTCCGGTTCCCCGGCCTTGGCCCCCATCGCGGCGGGCACCGCGTACCCCATCGTGCCCAACCCGCCGGAGTTGATCCAGCTGCGGGGCCGCTCGTAGCCGATGAACTGTGCCGCCCACATCTGGTGCTGACCGACACCCGCGACATAGGTCGCCTCCGGCCCGGCCAGCTTGCCCAGTCGCTCGGTGACGTACTCCGGTGAGAGAGTGCCGTCCTCGGGCCAGTCGTAACCCAGTGGGAACGTCTCGCGCCAGCTGCTGAGCTGCTTCCACCACGGAGCGAGATCGGCCTTGCCGCTCTCCTCGGCGGCGCTCTCGACGGCCTCGACCAGATCGGCGATCACGTCCTTGCAGTCACCGACGATCGGCACATCGGCGACGCGGTTCTTGGAGATCTCCGCCGGATCGATATCGGCGTGCACGACCTTGGCATCAGGAGCGAAACTCGACAGCTGACCGGTGACTCGGTCGTCGAAGCGGGTGCCCAGCGCGATCAGCAGATCGGAACGCTGCATCGCCGCGACGGCCGCGACCGCGCCGTGCATCCCGGGCATTCCGAGGTGCAGCGAATGCGAGTCCGGAAAAGCACCGCGCGCCATCAGCGTCGTCACCACCGGGATACCGGTGCTCTCGGCCAACTGCCTCAGTTCTTCGGAGGCTTCCGCCTTGAGCACACCACCACCGGCGTAGAGCACCGGGCGCTGGGCGGAGGTGATGAGCTTGGCGGCCTCCCGGACCTGCTTGCCGTGGGGCTTGCTGGTCGGCCGGTAGCCGGGCAGTCGCGTCTCCGGTGGCCAGGAGAACGAGGTCATCGCCTGCTGCACGTCTTTCGGGATGTCCACCAGCACGGGCCCCGGCCGGCCGCTGGAGGCGATGTAGAAGGCCTCGGCGATGATGCGGGGGATCTCCGCGGGATCGGTCACCAGGAAGTTGTGCTTGGTCACCGGCAGGGTGATGCCACAGATATCGGCTTCCTGGAAGGCATCCGTACCGATCATGCCGCGCGCGGTCTGACCGGTGATGGCCACCACCGGGACGGAGTCCATCTGCGCGTCGGCCAGCGCGGTGACCAGATTCGTCGCACCGGGCCCCGATGTGGCCATGCACACACCGGGCTTTCCGGTGACCTGCGCGTAACCGGTGGCGGCGTGGCCGGCGCCCTGCTCGTGGCGCACCAGGACGTGGCGCACCTTCGTCGAATCCAGCAGGGGGTCGTAGGAAGGGAGGATCGTGCCACCGGGAATACCGAACACGACCTCACAGCCCGCGGACTCCAGCGAGCGCACCAGCGCCTGCGCACCGGTCGCTCTCACCGGGGCGCCGCTGGGCGGTGCCGGCTTGGGAGTGTGTCCCGGCGGCGGGGCCGGAACCGGGTTCTGCCTGGTATTGGCGCTGGTCATCGGGTTTGCCTCACGGTCGATGATGTAGGCCGGGCACGAAAAAACCCCCGCCGGCCACACTGGGCCGTACGAGGGTTGGCGCGTCGACGTTGCGAACTTCCTAGGCGTCGACGCGCCAGGGAAGTACGAGAATGTCGTTGATGCGCAGCATGGCACGAACCATAGCGGCGCAGAGCCCGTGGCGTCAAACTTACGGGAAGGTCTTCCCGCATTCTGGACACTTCCGGTGCGGCAGGAGAAGGACCCGGCGGATCGGACGTGCCCGTGCGGGTATGCGCGTGCTCACCATCCACCCCGGTGAGAGCATGGGGGAGTGAACGAGTCTTCAGCGGATTCCGGCCACCACGACGCCGACACGGACAGCCGTCTCGGTAGCACGGCTGTTCACGACGAGCAGGGCGAGGCCGAGGAGAACCGGCAACCGGCGGCCCTGCCCGCTCGGCTGACCTTCCGCATCACGCGACTGTCGATCATCGGTGTCCTCACGGTGGCGGTGTGCGTCTCCCCCGCCGCGGCTGCGGCCCCGTGGCTGCTGTGGCTGTACATCCTGCCGCTGGGACTGCTCGTCTGGGTGCTGCGCGTACGGACCACCGTCGATACCGGCGGACTCGTGGCACGCACCGCCGTGCGCACGTTCCGCATCGGATGGGACGAGCTGCGCTCACTGCGGATCAACGAGCGGCGCTGGGTCCGCGCGGTCCTGCATTCCGGACGGGAGATCCGGTTGCCCGCCGTCCGCGTCCGCGACCTGCCCCGCCTTGCCGCGATGAGCGATGACCGGATCTCCGACCCCACGGCCGAGCCCGAGCACGAACCGGCGAAAACACCCGACTGAGCGCCGGGACACCCGTCTCGGGTGACGGACGCCCCGGCACAGGCGGGCCGGTCATTCCCACCGGATCAGGGCCTCCCGTGGAACAGGAGGAACACCGTCGCCGAAGCCGCGGCTGCCACCGCCAGACCGAGGAACCCCGCGACCAGCGGACGGCGAAACCAGGACCGCCCGTTGTCCAGCGCCGCCCGGCCGGGCCCGGTGAACAGCAACCCGAGTGCCAGCCCTGCCAGGACGAGCTCGTATTCCACCCCTCCGGAGGAGGCGAAGAAGCCGGAACCGTACTTCACGGCAAGGGCGTTGACCATGACTCCCACGAGTCCGGCCGCGGCCAGCGGGGTGAACAAGCCGAGCACCAGCAGGGCACCACCCCCGAGCTCGGTCGCGCCCGTCACCAATGCCAGTGTTTCGTTCCGGCGAAAACCCATCTGCTGCAGCATGCGCGCGAACCCACCGGGCCCCGGCCCCCCCAGCAGACCGAACAGCTTCTGCGCCCCGTGCGCCATGAAGACCCCACCCAGAGTCACACGCAGGATCAGCAGCCCCAGGTCGGCTCCGGCATTCCAGCGCAATGGCTCGCGCCCCGGAAACGGCTCGTCGTACTGATCGACGTCATAGCCCCACGCCATCTCCGGGTCGCTGTAGGCCTCGTCGTCGAAAGTCGCGACATCGAGATCGCGGTGGTCTCCGGCCGCCCGGTCCTGCGAGGCCACGGCTGCGACGGGCTGCGTCGTGGAGTGCACGCCTTCCTCCGCGGCCGGCGCGTTGCTGTGGTCATGGTCCTCTGGATAGTCGCCCTCGCCACGGGGGCGATCGTCGTGGCTACTCACAGTGGCAGAGGTTAGGGCATCGCCGATGCCGGGGCGAGGAGCCACCGCCGAAAACCGGCCACTTCGTACGGACCGGCGTTCGGCGTCGCGGGCTCACCCCGTGTTCACGCGCGCGCAGATAGAGTCGGTCCCCGTGGCAGCTTCGCTATTCCACCACCGGTCTCCGCACGGTGCTGCCCGACACCGGACCCGGAGACTGCTGAGCGTAGTGCTGGCCACCGGCATTTTCGTGACCGGGTGTGCCCAGTTTCCCGACGGCCGTCCGCGGGACTGGCATGCACAGCCCTCGCTGGAACCGCAGGCGGGCCCACAACCCCACATCGAGGGGCAGGATTCTCCTCCTCCACCTCCACGCTCGCAGGCGCCGGGAGAACCGCCGCCACCTCCACAGGGCTGCAAGGATCCCGACCCCGCTGTCGTCGCCACCTGCCTGGAGCCGGTCGGTGCTCTCGTGGCGCTGCCCCAAGGGACGGGCGCGCTGGTCGGCGAGCGCACGACCGGCAGGATCCTGCGCGTGCAGGAAGGGCAGCAACCGGTGGAGATCGCACGCATCCCCGTGGATCCCGCAGGCGGTGGAGGCCTGACCGGACTCGCGCTGTCGCCGAGCTACGCCGAGGACCAGCTGATCTATGCCTACCTCAGCACGTCGACCGACAACCGGGTTGTGCGAGTCGCTCCGGAAGACCCCCCGGAACCGATCCTGACCGGCATTCCCCGCGGACCGCGCGGCAATTCCGGAGCGATCACCGCCGACGACCGGGGAGCACTGCTCGTCGCCACGGGCAACGCAGGCTCATCGGAAGAGGCAGCCGATGCCACCTCCCTGGCGGGCAAGGTGCTTCGTATCAACGCATTCGGCGAACCCGCCGCGGGTAATCCCGACCCCGGGTCTCCGATCGTCTCCTCCGGTCTGACCGACCCCGGCGGCTTGTGTGTCGCCGGCGGCGGAGCGGCACATTGGGTGACCGACCGCGGCAGCGATCCACAGACCCTGCATCGGGTGCAGCTGGGCGAACCTCTCGGCACTCCCGCCTGGACCTGGCGGAACCGGCCGGGTGCCTCCGATTGTGTGGCGACCCCGGGGCTGGTGGTGGTGACCTTGACCGATGCCTCGGCGCTGTACACCATGCACCCCGCCCCGCAAGGAGGCTTCACCGGAGAACCGCAGAAGGTCATGGTCGACACCTACGGCAGGTTCTCCGCGGCAGCACTCGGTTCGAAGGGGCTGCTCTGGCTGGGCACGGCGAACAGGGACGGGGGTGAGGCGGTCTCCAGTGACGACCGCGTCATCCGCATCAAACCCCCGGCGGGCAGTGCCGCGGGCAAGGACTAGCTGTCCTGTCCCGTCAGGTCAGGAATGCGGTGGGCAGGTGGGGCGCCGATGCTGGTGTGGTGGCGGTGATGGTTGTACCGGTGCAGAAAGCAAGGTGTTCGATGGAACGCAGGCCCCCGGCTACGCCGCCGTAGCCGACGAGTGCGATCGGTCGACCGGACCGCTCGGGGAGAAAGTGGTCGATGAAATTCTTCAGCGTGCCGGAGTAGCTGTGGTTGTACTCGGGGGATCACGATCACGATTCGCTGAGGATGAGCACGAGCATTCGCAGCGCGGACTCCGTCCGGGACGACACGGTGGGCGCGGTGGTCGTCGGTGGTGCGGTCATGGCAGCAGGAGGGTCTTTCCGTTCGTGTGGCGGGCTTCGATGTCGGTATGGGCGGATGCGGCGGCGGCGAGCGGGTAGGTCTGTCCGATCACGGGACGTAGCCGGCCTTGCGCGGCGAGATCAAGCGCGGTGTCGACCAGGGATGCGTTGTCCTCGGGCCCGGCGATGAGATCGGCGAGCGAAGACATCGTGATGTGGCGGCGGCCAAGATCATGCGAAGACACGTTGCCGGGTGCGCCGCTGGCGGTTCCGTACTGCAGGTAGTGCCCGGCGCTGCGGAGCTGCTGCGTCAGGGTGGCGGAAGTGGAGCCGCCGACACCGTCGAACACGGTGGTGACCCCGTTGGCTGCACCGCCGGTGAGTTGGCGCTCCCAGTCGGGGTGGCGGTAGTTGATGGCTTGCTGGGCGCCGTGTTCACGTGCGTGGATCAGTTTGTCATCGCTGCCGGCAAGGGCGATGACGCCGGCTCCTGCCGCTGAGGCGAGTTGGACGAGAAGGGTGCCGACGCCTCCTGCCGCAGCGGTGACGATCACCATATCGTCGGCGGTGATGCTGGCTCGCCGGATCAAGGCGAGGGCGGTGCGCCCGTCGGCCAGCACGGCTGTCGCCTCGGCCAGCGCCAGGTTGGTGGGCACCCGATGCAGAGCGGTAGGTTCGATGACCACTGCGGAGGCGTATCCGCCCGTTCCGCCGGTCGCCGCCACGACTGCGGTGCCGAGCCAGTCCCGGTCCACGTCGTCTCCGACCTCGTCGATTCTCCCGCCCACTCCATTCCCGAGCACGACCGGGAACCCAGGCGGCGGCGCTGCCGAGGTACCGGCACGCAGTTGTGTGTCGATGAACGTGACGGCCGCGTACTCGACGGCGATGCGCACCTGCCCGGGTGTGGGGTGCGGGTCAGGAGTCTCCGTCAGCTTCAACACCTCCGGACTGCCAGGGCGATCAGCGACGACCATGCGCATCGTGGGTTCCTTTCGTCTGCAGATCGAGGTGAGTCGGCGGGCTGGGTATGCCGGCCGGGCCTTCGGGCAGGAGCCTGGACACGGTGACGGCCAGGGCGGTCAGGACAACGACCGAGCCGAAAGTGCCCGAGAAAGCTGCGGACGGGATGACGACTCCCATGCCAGCAGAGAGGCCGGGTCACCCACTGGGTCACCGCGACCGAGCGCGAGAACGCACCCGAGAGGCCTCCGCGATCGCCACGATCGTGGTATCCAACAGCGCCCCTATCGCACCGATCACCAGAACCGAGCACGACCACGTCGCGATTCGACGCACCTCCCGTTTCTGTTGGCGTGCCAACAAACTACCAAGGCCGTTGGCATGCCCGCAATCCCTGGTACTTTTCGTGTCATGAGCTGCGCAGAACCACAGTCAGCAACCCCCGGCCGCCGTAAGCAGCGCACGGCCTACACGCAGGAAACGCGGGTAGAGATCGATGTCGCCCCTGTCGGGTCTGTGCTCCTGCAGGTGGTACGCGCCCACGCCCGACTGGGCACGGAGCTTCTACGGGGCGCGGGCCTGACCCCACCGCACGAGCTCGTCCTCCTCTACCTCGACGAGCACGAACCCGCTCCGCAACCAGCGCTTGTGACCTATCTCGGACGAGACCGGTCGACCGTGACCGCCACACTGCAGGCGATGGAGCGAGCCGACCTCATCGAACGGTCGCCATCCGAAACGGACAGTCGCGCCATGACCGTCTCACTGACCGCCCACGGGCGACAGCAGGTGTCCGCAGCACGAGCAGCATGGCGCGAGCTCGAACGTCACACCACCAGCCGGCTCACCCACCGGCAACTCACCGAGCTACAAGACTCCCTGACCCGCGTCCGAGACACCCTGGAAACCGCGCACGCGGAGACGCACTGACCCCTCTCGTTCCGCGTCACGGACGCCCTGCCCCGCAGCAACCAGCCACGCGCAGCGATGGCCTTTTCGGCCTTTCGGCCGCTTGCGGCCACGTCAACGGGATCAGTCCTCCATGTCGTCCGTGACGTCATCCTCCGAGCCGTACCGCAGGGCGGTACCGGTGCCTCCATCACCACCGTGGTGGGCACGCGCCTCGGCTTCGGCGAGCTCGTCGACGCGGAGCGTACCGGTGAGGCCCGCGCGATAGGCCGCCCGACCGATGAGGTGCCCGGATATGGGCGTCACCAGCATCAGGAAGGCGAGGGTGGCCGCGGCTTTCACCACGGCGTCGATCTCGGGGAAGAGCACGGCCACTCCGATCATGGAGAACAGCAGGCCGAGAGTACTGGCCTTGGTGGTCACCGCGAGGCGGGAGAGGGCATCGTGCAATCGCAGCAGCCCGATGGCGGCGACCAGGCACAGGAGCGCGCCGAGGGTGGCGATTCCCGTTCCGATCCAGGTCATGGCAGCTCGTGCTCCCGGGGCTCGGCGCGGAGCAGCAAGGCGGCCAATGCCGCTGTGGCGATGAACTGCAACAGCGCGGCGATGACCGCCACGGTGAGCGCGTGGGTCGAGTGGAGCCGCGCGGCGAGCAGGCCGATCCCGGCGAGCAGGACCACGAAGGCGAGTTCGGCGGCGGTGACCCGGTCGGCCAGGGACGGGCCCGTCGCGATGCGCATCAGCGTGAGTGCGAACGCAGCGGCGAGGATACCGAGGGGCAGGTCGATGGGACTCATGTCGCAGCCTTCAGGAGTCGGTGTTGGAGAGCCATCAGGTCGGCACGCATCGTGCCGAGAGGACGTGTGGTGAGCAGGTGGACATAGATCTCGGACCCGTCGTCGGCCACCTCCAACGTGGTCGTGCCGGGTGAGAGGGTGATGAGGTTCGCGAACGCCGTGATCAACCACGGGCTGTCGGTGTGCACTTCGACGGCGATCACGGCGGGCTCGACGGTGCCGGGCGTGATCAGCACCCACGTCAGCTCGAGATTGGCCTGCACGAGATCACCGAAGTAGAACAGCACCAGCATGGCGATGTTCGCGATCCGTCGCAGCACACTCACGGTCCGAGCACCTCCTGTGCATAGCCGGCCGGGTCGGCGAGCACTTCCGCGGCGGCTCCGGCGATCGCCAGAAGCCAGCCCGGCACGATCCCCACCGCGACGGCGGCGACGGCGACCACCGCGGCAGGAGCGGCGCAGGCGCCGGGACGGAGCCGTCGCGCCGTCCCTTCCCCGCCCCCGTCGCGGTTGCCGGTGATGTGCCACCACAGCGGCAGCAGCGCCGCGAGCGTCATCGCCGACGCGGCGAGCGCCACCGCGGCGGCAACAACCGCACCGGCCTCCAGCGCGGCCTCCACGAGCAGCGCCTTGCCGACGAATCCGGCCAGCGGCGGAAACCCCACCAGGGACAGGGCGAGCACCGCGAAGCTCGCGGTCACGATGCCCCGGATGACCGGCGGGTGGTGTTCACCGCAGGAACGGTAGGCAAGGACCACGGCAGTCTTGACGAGCACGTCCTGCAGGACGAAGAACACACCGGCGGCGATACCGGCGACGGTTCCGAGCCCGAAGCCGAGGGCCATGAACCCGACCTGGGTCGTGATCAGCAGCGCGAGCACCCGGCCGTGGTCCGCGGCCGCGAGAGCGGCCAGCGAGGTGAGCAGCGCGGTCGCCACCGCCACGACCAGCACCGCGGTCCGCAGCACCTCGGCGTCACCGAAGGCGAGCAGGGCCACCCGGTACAGCGCTGCCATGCCCACCGTGGTCATCGTGCCCGCGAACAGGGCCATGGTGGTGCGCCGGGTGGCGGGGTAGCCGACGACGAGCCACCCGGAGAACGGCAGCAGGCCCGCCTTCAACGTGAACGCGATCAGCACGAGAGCCGCTCCGGGCATCGCCCCGGCGGCCACGGTGGGCCGTTCGGCGAGCAGTGCCAGGTTCACCGTGCCCGTGGCGGCGAACACGGCGGCGATACCGGCGAGCAGCAGTACCGTACCGACGAGGTTCACGATGACGTAGACGGCGGCCGCGCGGAACTGTCGAAGCCCGCCGTGCAGAACCAGCAGGACGTAACTGGCGATCAGTACGACCTCGAACATCACGAAGAGGTTGAACAGGTCTCCCGCGACGAAACTGCCGCATGCGCCCCCCACGAGCACGAGCAACAGCGGATGCTGCAGGGGATGGTGGTCGTCCCCGGTCCCTGCCGTCGTGGTGACTGCGACTGTCGTGAGCAGGCCGATGGCGGCCACCAACGCCGCACCGAACGGGTCCGCGGTGAGCGCGATACCGGTCAGTGCCGTCTCCGAACCGATGACCGTGTGCACCACCCCGGAGGGCACTGCCCGCAGTGTGAGCAGTGTGCCGGCACCGGTGACGACCACGAGCGCGACCGTGCTCGCGACACGCTGGAGACCGCGCCGTCCGCGACCGAGCGCCGCGATGCCTGCCGCCGTCAGCGGGGCGATCAGCGGGGCGATCAACAGCAGTTGGGTCTTCATCACGGCAGCTCGTCTCCCCCCTGCGTACCGCCGTCGGCTCGGTCGTCCCGGCCATCGGCCCCCGTGGCCCCCGGGTCGCGGGAGGACCGTGCGGCGGAATCGGGCGGATGCTGCTCGACGACTGCGGCGTTGCGCAGCCGGGAGTAGCGCAGGGCGACGGCGAGCAGGAAGAGAACGGATCCGAGGCCGATCACGATCGCGGTCAGAACGAATGCCTGCCCGAGCGGGTCCGACGGCGTGTTGAGCGGAACGATCGGCGCCTCGTCGCGCTGCGGTGCTCGCGCGGTGATGAGCAGCAGATTGACCGCGTGCTGGAGCAGCAGGAATCCGATGACCGCACGCACGAACCCGCGCTGCATGAGCAGGTAGATTCCCGCCGCGGCGAGCATGCCCGTGGCGATCGCGTCGCTCATTCCTCGTCCCTCCCGAGCTCCTGGATCACCGCCACCACGACCGCCATGACGGTCACGGCGATACCGAGTTCGAACAGCAGCGTGGAGGGAACCGACAGCGTTCCGAGGACGGGGACGTGCGGGTGCGCGGTCTTCGCGCCGAGAAATCCGGTGGCCCACAGGAACCCGGCGAACCCGTAGCCGATCATCACCAGCAGGCCCGTACCGACCAGTCCGACGATGCCGCGGTCGACGATCCGCTCGATGGTGCGCGCCCTGATGGTGACCCACCGGAACACGGCGGCAAGGCCGACCACCACCGCCGCGAGGAAACCACCACCGAGGGAGAAGTGCCCTCGCAGGAAAAGCCAGATCCCGAGCCCGATGGCGATCGGGGCGATCACGCGCGCCGCAATCCGGGAGATGACCGTGTTCATCGGCTTTCCCGCTCCATCCGTATCACGGCGACGACCCCCATCGCGGCCACCGCGATCACCGTGGTCTCGCCGAGCGTGTCCAGTGCCCGGAACTCGGTGAGGATCGCGGTCACCAGGTTCCCGGTGCTCGAGGACTGGGCTTCGTGGAGGTAGATTTCCGAGGCCCGGGGCAGGGCCGGAGTGCGCTGGAACAGTGACAGGCCGGCGAACGCGCTGCCACCGAGCAGCGCCGCCGCAGCCGCACCCAGGCGGCGCCGACGCGACACTTGCGGGTACTCACTCGACAGGTGCCGCAGCACGAACATCGCCAGCGCCACCGTGAGCCCGTCGACGACGAGCTGCACGGCGGCGAGCTGCGGTGCGCCGTGCAGGATGTACCAGGCTGCGATGACGAAGCCCACGCCACCGAGCACCGCGAGCGCGGTCAGTCGGCCACGCACCTGGGCCACGACAACGGCCGTGACAGCCAGCAGCAGCGAGACGATCCACCGGGGGCCCGAGTCGGCCGCGGGCACGGCGGTACCGGCGGGCCGGTGTCCCAGGGCGAGCCACACGACCACGGCGACGGCGGCGAAGACGATCGCGAGGTGGACCGCGGGCGAGGGATGGGCCACGACCCGTTCGACGGGACGACCGGCCGCACGCAGCCTGCGTCCGAACCCGTCGAAGCACCGGGCACCCACATCATCCGGCAGGGCCCGCCACCAGCCGCGTGCGCGCCACAGCCCGAACACGGCCCCGCCGACGGCGTAGATCACCAGTGAGGTGAGCAGCGCCGGGGTGATCCCGTGCCACAGCCCGAGCGATTGTGACGGCGGCCGCCCGATCGAGTCCTCGACCGCGGCGTCGATCAGCGGCGTGACCTTGGCGGCGACGATCCCCAGACCGACGGTGGTGGCCGCGAGCAGTACGGGCCCGAGCGAGAACAGGTGCGGGTGCGGCAGGGACGCGTTCCGCGCGTGGCCGGTGCGGTCGCCGACACCGCGCAGGGCCGCGACGGCGACCCGAACGGTGTAGGCGAAGGTCAGCACCAGAGCGGCCGCGATGCCCACCACGATCACGGTCCGCAGGACGGACGACGGGGACAACATCCCCTTGAGCGCCTCTTCCTTGCCGACATATCCCAGCGCGGGAGGGAGTCCGGCCATCGACAGGCAGGCGAGGGCGACCGCGGCAGTGGCCAGTGGGATCCGGCGACCGGCACCGGCGAGCTGCGGCAATTCCCTCGTCCCCAACAGGTGATCGTAGACGCCGGTGGCCAGGAACAGCGAGCTCTTGTAGGTGGCGTGCGCGAGGAAGGAGACCAGGGCGCCTGCGATCGCCGCGCGGGTGCCCACGCCCACCAGAGCGATCATGAACCCGAGCTGGCTGATCGTCGAGTACGCCAGCAGCTCCTTCATGTCCTTCCTGCGCATCGCCGCCGCGGCCGCGAACACCCCGGTCACGGTGCCCAGCACGGCGACGATGGCAGCCACCGGCGGGTGGGCGGCGATCGGCTCCGCGAAGCGCAGCAGCAGGTAGAGGCCGGCCGTCACCATCGCCGCGGCGTGCAGGTACGCACTGACCGGAGTGGGCGCCACCATCGCGGGCGGCAACCAGACGTGGAAGGGTGCCTGCGCGGACTTGGCGGCGGCAGCCACGACGAGCAGCACCAGGAACGCCACCAGCGGCGTGGAGGCCCACCGGCTCGCATCGGCCAGCTCGAGCAACACCAGCGTGTCGAGTTCCGCCGCGGCCAGCAGGATTCCGGCCAGGAGCGCGAGCCCGCCGGCAAAGGTGATCAGCAGCGCGCGGACCGCAGCGAGCCAACCCCCCGCTGCGGAGGCGATCAACGCGTAGGAGGTGAGGGTGGTGCCTTCCCAGCCGACGTAGAGTGTGAGCGCGTCACCGGCGAGAACGAGCAGCGTCATCGACGCCGCGAATCCCAGGAGTTCGCCGTAGTACCGCGCCGAGTTGTGTTCCTCGTCGAGGTAGTGGGCGGAGTAGGCCAGCACGACGGCGCCGACCAGCGTGACCACCAACCCGAACACGAGCGCCAGCGCGTCGAGATGCAGACTCCACTCGGCACCGAGCGCCGGAATCCAGCGTCCCGTGACGGTGACCGGAGCCTCGAGCACCTCGGGCAGCAGCACCAGCAGCAGGGCACCACTCGTGGCCGCCAGAAAGGCGAGCGGATACCCCGCACGGGCCCCGAAGTACCGTCCGAGAGGCAGTGCCACCACTGTGGCCACACCCAGCACCGCCGGGACTGCGACGAGGACGGCCTCGGGCGACATGCTCCAGCGCTCCACAACGTGGGCTCTCCGAGAGCCTCCGCGGGGAAGGCTCTCGCCTCAACGCGTGGAACTTACCTGTGCTCGTCCTCTGTCGCCTGTTGGTGATCACCCTTCTGGAGTAGCAGCCGTCGGGTTCTCGCCCCACCGGCTTCTCGCACTCGCTTCACTGCCCGCAAGCGGCGAGGACGAGCTCGCGCACGCGCTTGGCATCGGCCTGACCCTGCGTGGCCTTCATGACCGCGCCGACGACCGCCCCGGCTGCCTGCACTTTCCCACCGCGGATCTTGTCGGCGACATCCGGTTGGGCAGCCAGTGCCTCGTCCACGGCGGCCTGCAGCGCGGAGTCGTCGGAGACGACCTCGATCCCCTCGGTCGCCACGACCTCGTCCGGATCGCCCTTTCCGGCCAGCACACCGTCGACGACCTGCCGGGCCAGCTTGTGGGTCAGTTTGCCTTCGGAGACCAGCTCGATCACCCGGGCCACCTGCTCCGGGGTGATCGCCAGCGCCTCGAGTTCCACACCTTGCGTGTTGGCCTGCTGGCTGAGGTAGGCCACCCACCACGACCTGGCCTCGGCGGGTGAGGCCCCGGCGTCCACGGTCGCGGCGACCAGGTCCAGCGCCCCCGCATTGACCAGGTCCCGCAGCTCCTCGTCGGAGAGCTGCCAGTCCTGTTGCACGCGCTTGCGCCGTTCCCACGGCAACTCGGGCAGGGTCTCGCGCAGCTGCTCGATCCACTCGTTCGACGGCGCGATCGGCACCAGGTCCGGCTCCGGGAAGTAGCGGTAGTCCTCCGCGGTCTCCTTGGGGCGTCCTGCCGAGGTCGACGCGGTGGATTCGTCGAAGTGCCGGGTCTCCTGCACGATGGTGCCACCGGCGGTCAGCACTCCGGCGTGCCGCCGCATCTCGTAACGCACCGCCCGCTCGACACTGCGCAGCGAGTTGACGTTCTTGGTCTCGGTGCGCGTGCCGAACTCCGCCGACCCCTTCGGGCTCAGCGAGACATTGGCGTCACAGCGCAGCGAGCCCTGATCCATCCGCACGTCGGAGACCCGCATGGACCGCAGCAGATCGCGCAGCGCGGTGACATAGGCGCGCGCCACCTCGGGCGCCCGCTCCCCGGCTCCGACGATCGGCTTGGTGACGATCTCGATCAGCGGCACGCCGGCGCGGTTGTAGTCCATCAGCGTGTGCTCGGCACCGTGAATGCGACCGGCCGCCCCGCCGACGTGCATCGACTTGCCGGTGTCCTCCTCCATGTGGGCGCGCTCGATCTCGACCCGGAAGGTCTCGCCGTCGTCGAGGACCACATCGAGGTAACCGTCGAAGACGATCGGCTCGTCGTACTGCGAGGTCTGGAAGTTCTTCGGCATGTCCGGATAGAAGTAGTTCTTCCGGGCGAACCGGCACCACTCGGCGACCCGGCAGTTCAGGGCGAGCCCGATGCGGATCGCCGATTCCACCGCCGTGCCGTTGACCACCGGCAGGGCACCGGGCATGCCGAGGCACACCGGGCACACCTGGGTGTTGGGCTCGGCACCGAAGTCGGTGGCGCAGCCACAGAACATCTTCGTGGCGGTGGACAGCTCGACGTGCACCTCGAGCCCGAGCACCGGATCGAAACGCTCGAGGAGCTCGTCGTAGTCCATGATCTCGGCGACGGCCGTCACTGCTCGTCCTCCCCCTTGCGCAGGGTCCGCACAGCCAGTGCGGTGCCGGTGATGACGCTGAGCACGGTGATCAGCGAGTCGGCCAGGGCCAGCCGGTCGCCGTCGCGCCGCGCCTCCCGGATCTTGCTGCGCAGGCCGGCTGCCGCGGCCACCTGGGAGGCCACCAACACGGCTGCCTTGATCTTCGCGTTCATCACGCCACCTCCAGCTGCGGGACACGGTCGATCAGCGCGCCACCCTGGGCGGCATCGCGTGCGGCCTCGTAGGCCGCGCCGACACGGTACAGCCGATCGTCGGCCATCGGCGGAGCCATGATCTGCAGCCCCACCGGCAAACCGTCCTCGTCCGACAGGCCGCTCGGCACGCTCATGGACGCGTTACCGGCCAGGTTCGACGGAATGGTGCACAGGTCGGCGAGATACATCTCCATCGGATTCTCCACCCGCTCACCGATCCGGAACGCGGTCGTCGGCGTCGTCGGCGAGACCAGGACGTCGACCTGCTCGAACGCCGCGGTGAAATCCCGGGTGATCAACGTGCGGACCTTCTGCGCCTGGCCGTAGTAGGCATCGTAGTAGCCCGACGACAGCGCGTAGGTACCGAGCATGATGCGGCGCTTGACCTCGGGGCCGAATCCGGCCTCACGAGTCAGCGACATCACCTCTTCGGCACTGCGGCTTCCGTCGTCGCCCACCCGCAGGCCGTACCGCATCGCGTCGAACCGGGCGAGGTTCGAGGAGCATTCGCTCGGTGCGATCAGGTAGTAGGCACCGAGCCCGTAGTCGAAGTGCGGACAGGAGACCTCCACGACTTCCGCACCCAGCGCGGTGAGTTGGTCCACGGCCGCCCGGAAGGAGCGCTGCACACCCTCCTGATACCCCTCGCCGCCGAGCTCACGCACCACACCGACGCGCACGCCGCGCAGGTCGCCGGCCGCACCCTCCCGCGCGGCGGCGACCACCTGCGGGACCGGCGCATCGACCGAGGTCGAATCGAGCGGATCGTGCCCGGCGATGACCTCGTGCAGCAGCGCGGCATCCAGCACGGTCCTGCCGCACGGACCCGCCTGGTCCAGCGAGGAGGAGAAAGCAACCAGTCCGTGGCGGGACACCCCACCATAGGTGGGCTTCACGCCGACCGTGCCGGTCACCGCGCCGGGCTGGCGGATCGATCCGCCCGTGTCCGTGCCGATGGCCAGCGGTGCCTCGAATGCCGCCAACGCCGCGGAGGATCCACCGCCGGAGCCGCCGGGAATGCGCTCGGTGTCCCACGGGTTGCGGGTCGGCCCGTAAGCGGAGTTCTCGGTGGAGGAGCCCATCGCGAACTCGTCCATGTTCGTCTTGCCGAGAAGGACGACCCCCGCCTCGCGCAGCCGCCGTGTCACCGTGGCGTCGTAGGGCGGTGTCCAGCCCTCCAGCATCTTCGACCCGCAGGTGGTCGGCATGTCACTGGTGGTGAGCACGTCTTTGAGCGCCAACGGCACCCCGGCCAGTTCCGAAGAGGCACGGCCGGCCGCGCGATCCTCGTCGGCTCGGCGAGCAGCGGCCAGCGCCCCCTCCTCGTCCACGTGCAGGAACGCGTGCACGGCAGGCTCGACAGCGGCGATGCGGTCCAGATACGCCCGGGTCACCTCGACCGAGGAGACCTCACCGGCGGCGAGCTTCGCGGCGAGTTCGGCGGCGGTGAGACCGGTGAGCGCGGCAGTGTCGGTGCGCCCGTCGGACGGGCCCCCGCCGGATGCGGTCGAAGTCATCACGCCTCCTCGTTGAGAATCCTGGGCACGCGGAACCGGTTCTCCTCGGCCGCCGGCGCGCCGGCCAGCGCCTGCTCCTGCGACAGACCGGGGCGGACCACGTCGGAGCGGAAGACGTTGGTGACCGGGACGGCGTGCGAGGTGGGAGGGATGTCCTCGGCGGCAACCTCCCCCACTCGGGCCACCGAATCCAGGATCACGTCGAGCTGGCCGGCAAAGGTGTCGAGTTCCGATTCGGTGACGGCCAACCTGGCCAGGCCGGCGAGGTGGGCCACCTCGTCACGGGAGATCGTGGGCACTGCGCGGGCTCCCTGGTCGTTTTTTCCGGTGTCGCGGGCACGGTCCAGCACGGGCGCTCGTCGGCGTCGGCGCTGCCCGGCATGGGCACCATCGAGTCTATGGGGACTGCTCACCGCCCCCGAAGGGTGGTCGTGTCCTCGGGCGGGTCCGCGACCGTACCGCGCACGCGGCTTCCGCTGCACGGACGGCGGTATCCCTGCTACCGGGGCGTGTCTGCCACAATTTGGGCGGCCTGCTTTCGCACGGCGGCCTGGCAGAGCCCGCTCGTGCGCCCCGATGAGCGCGGACGGCGAGGTGCCGCGCACGAAGCTGGAGGCGTGGAAACCGGTGTCCTTTCTGATCCGGGTGCAGATCCCGGACCGCCCGGGGACGCTCGGGGCGGTGGCCGGTGCGCTGGGCGAGATCGGAGCCGACATCCTCAGCGTCGACGTCGTCGAACGTGGCAGCGACGGGGCCGTCGACGACATGGTGGTGGAGCTCCCGTCGGGGCGGTTGCCGGATGTGCTGATCACGGCTGCCGAGTCCGTCGAGGGCGTCGAGGTCGACGCAGTGCGGCCCTACGCGGGTGTGCTGGACACACATCGCGAACTGGAACTGGTGGAGGAGATCGCCGCCGAGCCCGGGCGCGGACTCCAGCTGTTCGCCGAAGGCGTACCGAAGATCATCCGATCGGGTTGGGCCATCGTCCTCGGGCACCGTGCGGGCGGGGCCGAGCACCTCGCCTCGAGCACCTCGGCACCCGAGGACGACTACCTGGAGCTGCCCTGGCTTCCGCTGCCCAGGGCGACCATTCTCGACGGGGACGATTCCTGGGTTCCCGACACCTGGCAGGAGCTGGGCACCGAACTGGCCGCCACACCGATCGGAAAGCCCGATCGCGTGCTGCTGGCAGGCAGGCCGGGCGGGCCGATGTTCCGTGCCGCCGAAGTCGCCCGACTCGCTCACCTGGCCGGGATAGTGTCGGTCGTCCTCGACAGCTGAACGGTCAGTTCAGCAGGGACTCGCATCGCAGGTCCGGGGCGATCTCGGCAAGCACGTCGAAGTCCCGGTCCCGGTGCAGCGCGATCACCTCGGTCCGGATCGTCATCGCGCATCGCTTCCAGGTCGCCGTCCCAGCCGATTCCCTCCAGGGCGAGAATCTCCTGCGAGGTGATCCGAGGACCGATCAACCGCCTCAGGGCCAGGTCGACCGCTTCCCGCTTCGGCGACACCCGGTAGCGGCGCATCGCCTCGCCGATCAGCTCGTCGTCGATCTCGATATTGGTCCTGGACATACACATACGACACACCTTCTGTGTGCATGGATCACTTCGATTCCAGCACGAAGGCGAGCAGGGGCAGGTCGGGATGCGGCCACCAGTCGCGTTCCGGGGCGCGCTCGAAACCGAGACTCCGGTACAGCCGGTGAGCGACCGCCATCGACTCCTGGCTGCACAGCACGACCCGACTCCACTCCTCGGCCCTGGCGCGGTCGAGCACGGCCCGAACCAGACATCGGCCGACACCGCGGCCGGCGGCCTCCGGCGCCACGGCGAGCATCCGGAACTCGATTTCGCCGGGACGGGCCATCTCGGTGTACTCGGTGCCGTCCCGCGCGACGGTGACCGACCCGAGGACCTTGTCCCCCTCCACGGCGACCAGCAGTTCCGCCTTCTCGGCACGATCGGCGGCGTCGCGCAACTTCCCCAGGTAGTCGCTGCGGTCGCCGATGTGCCCGCCCTCCATGTAGGCGCGAGCGGTCACCTCGCCCACGGCGTCGAGGTCCTCGGGACGGGCGGCTCGGATGGTGACAGTCGACATGGACGCGATACTGCCACCGCACTCCGACAAGAAACACTCGTTTTTCGCGCGGCGGCTTCCCTCACTCGGCGGGCAAGGCCACCTCGGCCGCCGCATCCGGCCCCTGCTCCAGCAGTACGCGAAACCCGTCCTCGTCCAGGACGGGGACTCCCAGCTGCATCGCCTTGTCGTACTTCGAACCGGGCGAGTCACCGACGACCACGAACGCCGTCTTCTTCGACACCGAACCGGCGGCGCGACCGCCCCGATCCATGATGTACTCCTTGGCCTCGTCCCGGGAGTAGGTCCCCAGCGAACCGGTGACCACAATGGACATTCCTTCGAGTGTTCGTGGCACCGACTCGTCGCGCTCGTCGGCCATCCGCACCCCGGCCTCGCGCCACTTGCGGACCACGTCCCGGTGCCAGTCCACCGTGAACCATTCGCGCACGGCCGCCGCGATCCTGGGGCCGACACCGTCCACGGCGGCCAGCTCTTCCTCCGCGGCCGACTCGATGCGCTCCAGGGAGCCGAATTCCCGAGCCAGTGCCTGCGCCGCCGTCGGACCGACATACCGAATCGACAGCGCGACCAGGATCCTCCACAATGGACGCTGCTTGGCGGACTCGAGATTGTTCAGCAGCTTGGTGCCATTGGCCGAGAGAGTGCCGTCCCTCGTCCGGAACAGCGGCGTCTCCAGCAACGTGGCCTCGTCGAGCCGGAACACGTCACCCTCGTCGCGCAGCATTCCCGAAGCCAGAAGCGCCGCAGCGGCCTCGTACCCGAGCATCTCGATGTCGAAGGCACCCCGACCGGCCAGGTGGAACAGCCGCTCGCGGAGCTGTGCCGGGCAGGAGCGCGCGTTCGGACAGCGGATATCGACATCACTGTCCTTCTGCCGGTACAGCGTCGAACCGCACTCCGGACATTCGGTCGGCATGACGAACTCGCGCTCGCCACCACTGCGGGCGTCCACGACCGGCCCGAGCACCTCGGGAATCACGTCGCCCGCCTTGCGGATCACCACCCGGTCCCCGATGAGGACACCCTTGCGGCGCACCTCGTCGGCGTTGTGCAGGGTCGCCATCGACACCGTGGACCCGGCCACCTTGACCGGCTCCATCACCGCGAACGGGGTGACACGGCCGGTGCGGCCGACATTGACCTGGATGTCGCGCAGCTCCGTGGTCGCCTGCTCCGGCGGGTACTTGTAGGCGATGGACCAGCGCGGAGCGCGCGACGTGGTCCCCAGCCTGCGCTGCAAGGAGACCTCGTCGATCTTGACCACGATACCGTCGATCTCGTGCTCGGCATCGTGCCGATGCTCACCCCAGTAGTGGATGTGGTCGACGAGTTCCTCGATCGAGGACAGCACCACCGTGTGCCCGGACACCGGCAGGCCCCACGCCCGCAGCGCGGCATAGGATTCGGACTGCCTGCCCGGTTCGAAACCGTCACGCCTGCCCAGCCCGTGGCAGATCAGTCGCAGCGGCCGGCTCCGGCTCACCCGCGGATCCTTCTGCCGCAATGACCCCGCTGCGGCATTGCGCGGATTGGCGAAGGGAGTTTTGCCCGCGTCGACGAGCGAGGCGTTGAGCTCGGTGAACTCGTCGAGACGGAAGAACACCTCACCCCGGATCTCCACCAGTGCGGGCACCGGGTATTCCGGGTCGGCGGACAGCCGCTCGGGGACCTCGCTCATCGTACGGACGTTGAGCGTCACATCCTCACCGGTTCGCCCGTCACCCCTGGTCAGAGCTCGGTCCAGGTACCCGTCGCGATAGATCAGGTTGATCGCCAAGCCGTCGATCTTGGGCTCGCACAGGTAGTGCGGCGCGGTGCCGGACTCCCGCGTGACGCGCTCCACCCAGGCTCGAAGTTCTTCGATGGTGAACGCGTTGTCCAGGCTCAGCATCCGCTCCAGGTGGTTCACGGCGGTGAACTCGGTCGAGAAGGTGCCGCCGACCTGCTGGGTCGGTGAATCCGCGTGCCGCAAGGCGGGATGTTCGGACTCCAGGCGCTGCAGTTCGACGAACAACTCGTCGAACTCGCCATCGGTGATCGTGGGCGAGTCCAGCACGTAGTAGCGGAACTGGTGCGCCCGGACCTCGTCGACGAGGGCGTCGTAGCGCTCCCGCACCTCGGGCGTCACATCCTCCACACCCTCGGCACGCTGCTCCGCCGCGGGATCGGTCGGCAATTCGGCCGGATTCCGTCCACCCCGCGGATCCTCCGACGGGGAATCGCCGTACACCGTTCCGCCGTGAACTGACTCGCTGCTGGTCACACCCCGAGACTAACCAGCCACCCCGACAGAGGCGCACGGTACCGCCGCACGGCGAAGCGACCGGTCGGGACAGCCGGTTTCGCGCGAAGCCCGCACCTTTCGCGCGCCGTTCCGGTCATGTCGCGCGGAACCACAAACCGGATGTGCGTCCAAGGGCCTCATTCACCCGGCCGAGCGTCCATTTCGCTCTTTCCGGTGGTATCGGTCTCGTCCCGGCCGGGTCCACCGGCGTCGAGCTCACGGACGAGGTCACGAAACTCGAGCAGACCAATGGCGTCCTGCGGCTCCCGTTCGGCCGTCTCGACGCGTCCGACGCGGTCGGCCGCCAATCGCTCTCCCAGAGTCGCCTCCAGCGGCAGGAAAGTCAGTGCCCGGCGTTCGGCGTCCGCCAGCGCCGCGAACCCCGGGTGATACACGGCGACATCGATCAGTCCCGCAGCCGTGTCGACCTGCGGCGCCACCCGCACCTCGGCCAGCGGATACGCCGTACCGTGCAGATTGACCGTGACCTGCGTCGGATCCGGCACCGCAGGCACCGCGTCGTGGTACTCCCACTGCGAGTCGGACGGGGGCGCGGCCGCCTTCCAGGCGTCGGTGTAGACCCTCAGTTCCGGATCGGCCCGACTGCTGACCACCAGCGCGTGGATTGCCTGCTCACCTCGTTCGAGAGAGAAGGTCAGGTCCGGATGCACGAGCGCGAGAGCCTCGGCCAGCTGGTGGTCGACACGGTGCGGCTCACCGTCCCCGAGTGCGGCGCTGACTTCGGGAAGCAGCTCCTGCCAACGCTGCCAGAACATGTCCGCACGTTCCCGCGCCTGTTGCCCGTCGGATCGGCTCACCGGCGCGGAAATACCGTGGCCGCGACGGCGGCGCAGGAACTCGAACATGATCCCCATTGTGCCGTCGTGCGGCACGGTTCGTGGGCCGGATGATGTGATCCGCACCCCGTCTCCGGCGCCCGCGGTCAGTGGTTGCCCTGCACCCACTCGCTCCAGGGAATCTGCCAGTCCCCGAAACCGTCCCAGGGCGGCAGTTGCTCACCCCCCGAGTTGGTGATTTTCACGACGTCGCCCTTGTCGAGCAGGTCGTAGACCCACTCGGCGTCCGAGGTGCTCATGTTGATGCAGCCATGGCTGACGTTGCGCTTGCCTTGATCCGCCACCGACCAGGGGGCGGCATGCAGGAACTCGCCCCCGTTGGAGATGCGCACGGCCCACTTGACCTCGGTCTTGTAGCCGCCCTCGTCCAACGACAGGCCGTAGGTCGTGGAGTCCATCAGGTAGGTCGGCGACTTGCGCATGACCACGTGGACCCCGTTGTGGGAGGGGAACGACGGCCGGCCCATCGAGATCGGAATCGTGCGCACGACCTCCCCGTCGACCTCGACCGACATCCGATGTGACGCGCCATCGGCCCGGAGGATGACCGAGTCCCCGATGGTGATCGTCGCGGTGCGGTCGCTCTTGCCGTAAACACCGTTACCGAGGTTCCTGCCGTAGACATCGATGTCGACGTGCACGGTCGTGCCGGGCTCCCAGTACTCCCGGGGACGCCAGTGCACCTCGCGGTCGTCGAACCAGTAGAACGCGCCCTCGACATGCGGATCGGTGCGAACGGTGATCGCCTGTTCCGCCCGCTTCTTGTCCGGCGGCGGAGCATCGTCGCTGAAGTAGAACGCCAGTGGTTGCCCCACACCCACGGTCTGACCGTCGAGCGGGTTCATGGACACGTAGGTCGTGTGCTCGGGGGTCAGGGTGCTGAACTCCGAGCGTTCGGTGATGGTCCGACCGTTCGCCGCCCGTGCGGTGACCGCGAGCGTGTAGGTCTTGCCGTAGCCGAGGGGTTCGCCGGCCGACCAGCTCGTCCGGTCCGGTGCGAGAGAGCCGTCGACCTTCTCACCCGAAGCGTTCGTCATGACGGCCTCGGTGATGGTGGCGTGGGACGCGACCGCCTTGATGGTGCCTTTCGGGGGAACATCCTGCGCATCGTCGACGGGCGTGAACCGTATCGACGGCGGCCGGGGCGAAGCAGACGGTGACGCGGTGGGAGAGCCGGCCCCGGAGCCCGGGCTGCCGGCGCAGCCCGCGAGCACCGTCGCCATCAGAAGGCCGACAGCAGTGAGCGGGAGCACACGACGAAAGAAACTCGCTTTTTTGAACGAGTGACTCGAGACCACCATGTAACGACAGTCCGTTCGTTCGATCCACCATCGTGACCCGAAGCGGCATGCAAGAACACCCGATCGAGCCCAGCAATCAACCGTGCACACGGCCGCACACACAGCGCGCACGATGGAAGCTGCCACCCGGAAGACGCGCGAGGGCACCGGGAGGTTGCCCGTCCGGCACCTCTTCCGCAGGGGCGGCCCCGTACGACACCCCCTCGAATCGCCTCCGGAAATGCTGTGCTAATGTTGTTCATGTCGCCAGCGCGGGACTACGGAACAAAGTCGGAACTCCCGCAAGGACAAGCTGGTCGATACACGAGCGCCAATAGCTCAAGTGGCAGAGCAACTGACTCTTAATCAGTGGGTTCGGGGTTCGAGTCCCTGTTGGCGCACAGCACACCCCAGGTCGCACGGCCTGGGGTTTTTCATGTCCGGATCACGGCCACCCGGAGCCCGTGCGCACGCCGGCACCGCCACCGTGCCCGGGTCTTCCACTCCAGCATGGACACTCCGCCCGTGCCGCGTCGTTCTTTCGAACGGTGATGCGGTTGCACGCCGGTAGAATCGGAATGTCCGCGAGACGCTCGGTGCATACCCACTCTTTCGACCCGGAGTGTGACCTTGACGATGGCCTCGACCGGCGACAGCGAACACAAGCACGATCCGCGGAATCGCCCCGAGCACATCGAGGGCGGCGGACGGCCGGAGGGGCGAGAAGAACATGCGACGGTGCGGGACCTGGTCGCGGTATACCCATGGCTGCCCCCGGTGTTCGGGTTGATACTGGTGGCCCTGGGCGCCTGGGCTTTCGCGGAGATCACCGAGCAGGTGTACCAGCACGGGCCCTTGCTGGCGCTGGATGAGCGCTTGCTGGAGCGGATCGCGACCTTGCGCACTCCCGTCCTGGTGGGGGTGTTCGGAGTGGTGACCTACGCCGGTGACTCCCTCGTCGTCCTACCCGTTGCCGCCATCACAGGCATACTGCTGGTGCGGCCGATGCGCAGCTGGACACCATTACTCCTGCTCGCAGCGACCTCCGTGGGCGCCTACCTCACGGTTTTTCTCATCAAACTGCTCATCGCGCGCCCCCGCCCCATCCCGGCCCCCAATGCGGCCACCGAAGACAGCTTCGCGTTTCCCTCGGGGCACTCGGCACACTCCGCCGCCGTCTACCTGATGATCGCCATCCTGCTGCTGCGGTTGCTGCACTCATGGTGGGGGCGTACGACAGTGCTCGCCGCGACACTGCTCATCGTGGTCATCACGGGGATATCGCGCCTGGTGCTCGGGGTGCATTCCCCCTCCGACGTGCTGGCCGGATGGATCCTCGGAGCGAGTCTCACGGTCCTGCTGGTCAGCCTGTGGCGACTGTCGTCCTACCTGCCGCCGTTGATGACATACCTCGTCCGGCATGCTCGCCGGTGACGGTTCCCTCCCGTCACGGATACTGCGCGATGACGGTACGGCGGATGTCGGAGAGAGAACGTCCGATGAGCAATTCGTGCTCGCCCGAGAGCACCGACCAGCCCGGCAGGTCGACGTCGTAGTGGGCGAAGGCCCGCTGTTCGATGTCGATCGACACCGTATCCCCTTCCCCGGGCTCGGCCTCCACCACGGTGAACCCGACAAGGCGAGGAGGCTCACCCTCCGGGCCACGCTCGTACACCTGAACGATCTCCCGCCCGGCACGGGTCCCGGCGTTGCGCACGGCCACCCGCAACCGCACCCCGTCTTCCGCGGACTCCGCCGCCGCACCACCGTATTCCCATGTCGTGTAACCGAGGCCGTGCCCGAAGGGAAACAGCGGAGCCACTCCCCGGGCGGAGTAGGCCCGGTATCCGACGAGGGTGCCTTCGGAGTAGGTGAGCGTGCCCTCCACCGGCTGCACTCCCGGCAGCGGCACCGGCACGTCCGTGAGGGCGGCAGGCAGCGTCATCGGCAACCGACCGCCCGGCTCCTCGGCCCCGAACAGGACATCGGCGAGTGCGCTGCCGTACTCCTGGGTGCCGAACCAGGTCCACAGCACCGCCGGGACCTCGGACATCCACGGCATCAGGACCGGGGCGCCCGCGTTGAGCACGACCACGGTACGGGGATTCACCGCCGCGACAGCGCGCACGAGGTCGTCCTGGCCACCGGGCAACTCCAAGGACGAGCGATCCCGCCCCTCGGTCTCGATCTCCTCGTGCGTGCCGACGACGACCACGGCCACATCCGCCTCGCGAGCTGCCTGCACCGCCGCGGTCAGCTCGGACTGCTCGTCCCGGTCCTGCCTGAAATAGCCGAGCCCCACTCCCGGGAATATCGCACCTGCGGCGGGCGTGTGTTCGACGTCGAGCAGCACCGTTCCGTGGTCGTCCAGTTCCGAGTCCATCAGCACGACGCTGATCCGCTGCTCCGGCATGTTCGCCGTGGAGTCTCCGGTGGCACGGTCCGGCCTCTCCTCATCCGGCACCCGGCCGTCGAACACCTCACGCCCTGCCACGGTGACCCGGAACCGCCCCGCGCCGTGTACGGCGAAGGTGTGCTCGCCCGGCCCATCGAGCTCCACCCGGCCCCGTAGCCGGATCCCGGTGGCCCGTTGCGGAAGCTCCTGCCTGCCCGGCCACAGCAGGCGGTTCGTACCGCGCACTTCGCTGCTGAGCACCTGTGCGTTCTCGTCGAGGTAATCGACCCGCACGCCGGTGCCGCCTTCATCGGGGTCGGTCACCCGCTCCCGAGGGATCGGATCGAGCAACCGCCGGTGCCGGACACCGCGCCGGTGCACAACCTCCGCCCGATCCAGCACCCCGCGTATCCCCTCGAGGGGCGTGACAATCCGGGGCGGATTCACCTGTGAGGACCCACCGCCCTGTACGGCAGGCAGCGTCGCGTTCTCCCCGACCACGGCGACCGTGCTCAGCGCCGACGCATCCAACGGCAACAGCGGAGTTCCCTCTGCGGACTCGTTGCGCAGGAGCACGAACCCGCGTGCGGCGAGGTGGCGTATCACCGGCCGGGCTTCGTCGGGCGCGGCCGGACGCCCGGAGGTGCCGCTCGGATCGTCCTGCTCGTCGAACGGTTCTCCCAGGGCTCCCGTCCTGGCCGCCAGCCGCAGGATCCGTCTCACTTTCGCGTCCAGCACCTCGCCGGGAATTCGCCCTTCGGTGACCGCTTGCACGAGCGCACCACCACCGAACGGGCTGTCCGGCCCCGGCATCGCCAGATCGAGCCCCCCGTGGGCAGCACCTTCCAGGTCACGGGTGGCGTACCAGTCGGATACGTTCACTCCGTCCCAGGACCATTCTCCCTTGAGGATCTCGTTGACCAGCCGAGCGTTTTCGGTCATGGCCCGGCCGTTGACCGAGTTGTACGCGGTCATGAGCATCCACGGCCGGGTCCGGGTCACGATGTACTCGAACGGCGTCAGATACAGCTCGCGCAGGGTCCGTTCGTCCACATCGACGTCGTAGCTGAACCGTTCGGTCTCGCTGTCGTTGGCCACGAAATGCTTCGGAGCCGCCCCGACTCCCCTGGACTGTATCCCCGTGACGATCTCGGAGCCGAGTTCGGAGATCAAACGCGGATCCTCGGACGGGTTCTCGAAGTTCCGCCCCCCGAACGGGCTACGATGCACATTGACCGTGGGCGCCAGCACGGCGTGGACTCCACGGCGGCGCGCCTCGTCGCCGAGCAATTCGCCCACCCGGCGGGCCGCGCTCCTGTCCCAGGTGGCGGCAACAGCAGAGCCGACCGGGAGCAGCAGCGAGTTGTCGCGCTCGTCCCACGTCGGCCCGCGTACCCCGTTGGGACCGTCGGACAGCACCAAGCGGTGCAGACCGATACGCGGAATCGGAGGCAGTGTCCACAGATCCGCCCCCGTGACGAGGCGAGCCTTTTCCGGCACGGTGAGTTCTTCGACCAGGTCCCGTAGCTTCTCCTCGTCGGGCTCGGGTCGGTCCACGTCGGGTGCAGACGTCATCGCGGCTCCCTCCCGGCCTCGCTGTGAACAGGCGGACGATTACCTCCAGTCTCACTCACGGATTCCGGTTCTGCCCGTAGTACACCGCCTCCGGCCCACCACGCCCGCACGCTCCCGCCCCATGCGGCACGAACACCGATCTCCGATTCGAGGCCCCGGTAGCCTGGCGAGGATCCGTCATCGTGGTACTCGCCCGAAAGATTCGCGCGGACCGCTGTCGATGTGCTCTGTACAATCACACGGTGACCAGTCCGGCACCGGGGCCGTTTCGAAGGCGGAGCATGCGAACACGGAGCCTGCGCAGGGTTCACCGTCTCGCCCGGCACGGCACGGAGGCTGCCGGCACGAAAGGCCCGTCCGGGACTGTTCCCTCCCTTCGGACACTGCCCGCAGGCGGCAACACCCGCACGGTCGTGCTCGTGCTCCACGGCGGCCAGGCGCGGAGCACCAACCCGGTGCAGCCGTGGCAGCTCGCTTACCTGCGCATGATCCCGTTCACGTATGCCGCACACAGCGTTGCCGCACAGTCCGGAACGGCAGTGTGGCTACTGCGCAACCGCCTCCGCGGTTGGAACGAACCACAGCGGGCTCCGGTCGACGACGCCCGCTGGGCCCTGACCGAACTTCGACGGGCCCACCCGGCGGCGAACATCGTGCTGATCGGGCACTCGATGGGGGGTCGCACCGCTCTCCGGCTGGCCGGGGACGAGGGAGTGGTCGCCGTCTGCGCACTCGCCCCGTGGATCGAGCAGGAGGAGCCCGTCCGACAGCTGGCCGGAAAGCCGGTGCTGATCGCGCACGGAGACCGCGACCGGAGAACGTCACCGCGCGCTTCCGCCGAGTACGTGCAACGGGCGAGCCACTCCTGCGCCGATATCCGGTTCGTGACCGTCCCGAGCAGCGGACACGCCATGCTGCGCCGCTCCGGATTGTGGACCGCACTGGTACGCGATTTCGTACGCGATGCGGTGCCGACCGGTCGACTGCAGCGCAAAAGCTAGCAGATCGCACCTTCGGCGGCGGAGCCGACGAGGCGGGCGTACTTGCCGAGCACCCCGTGCCGGTACTTCGGTGCGGGCGGCGTCCAGTCCTGCCGGCGCCGGGCGAGCTCGTCCTCCGATACCAGCAGGTCGAGCGTACGTTGCTGCAGATCCAAGCGGATGGGATCACCGTCGACCACGAACGCGATCGGGCCGCTGTCGGTGGCCTCCGGAGCGACATGGCCGATGCACAAGCCGGTGGTACCTCCGGAGAACCGGCCGTCGGTGAGCAACAGAACGTCCTTGCCCAGTCCGGCCCCCTTGATGGCACCGGTCACGGCCAACATCTCCCGCATGCCCGGCCCACCCCGTGGACCCTCGTAGCGGATGACCACCACGTCGCCGGCCTGCAACGAATTGTCCGCCACAGCATCCATCGCGGCCTGCTCACCATCGAAGACCCGTGCCGTGCCTTCAAAGCTGTCCCGGTCGAAACCGGCGCTTTTGACCACGGCGCCTTCCGGAGCAAGCGAGCCACGCAGGACCGTCAGCCCACCGGTCGGATGCAGCGGGTCGGACAGCTTGTGCACGACATCGCCGTCGAGTTCCGGCGGATCGAGCTCGGCGAGATTCTCCGCGACGGTCCTCCCGGTCACGGTCAGGCAGTCCCCGTGCAGGAGCCCTGCATCGAGCAGAGCCTTCATCACGACCGGTACACCACCGATGCGATCCACCGTGGACATCACGTGCCTGCCGAACGGTTTCACGTCGGCCAGGTGGGGAACACGGTCTCCGACTCGGTTGAAATCCTCCAGGGTGAGGTCGACGCCGGCCTCTCGCGCCACTGCGAGCAGATGCAGCACCGCATTCGTGGAGCCGCCGAAAGCCATCACGACCGCGATCGCGTTCTCGAAGGCTTCCTTCGTCATGATGCGGCGCGCGGTGATCCCCTTCTCGATCAGGCCCACAACCGCCTGGCCGGCCTCGTGCGCACTCGTGTCCCGGCGCCGATCCACGGACGGCGGGCTCGCCGCTCCGGGCATCGACATTCCGAGAGCCTCGGCGGCGCAGGCCATCGTGTTCGCCGTGTACATGCCGCCGCATGCGCCCTCACCAGGGCAGATGGAGCGCTCGATACGGTCCACCTGCTCCCGGGAGATCAACCCTCGCGCACACGCCCCCACCGCCTCGAAGGCGTCGATGAGGGTCACTTCCTCCCCGTCGACATTGCCGGGCAGGATCGAGCCCGCGTAGACGAACACCGAGGCGAGATCCAGTCGCGCGGCCGCCATGAGCATGCCGGGCAAACTCTTGTCGCATCCCGCCAGCAGAACGGAACCGTCGAGGCGTTCGGCTTCCATCACGGTCTCGACCGAATCGGCGATGATCTCCCGGGACACCAGCGAGTAATGCATGCCCACGTGTCCCATGGAGATACCGTCGGAAACGGAAATGGTGCCGAACTCCATCGGAAAACCGTCGGCGGCGTGGACGCCGTCCTTGCTCGCCTGCGCGAGCCGCTGCAGGGAGAGATTGCACGGCGTAATCTCGTTCCAGGACGAAGCCACTCCGATCTGTGGCTTCGCGAAGTCGTCATCCTGCATCCCCACTGCCCGGAGCATGCCGCGGGCTGCCGTACGCTCCAGCCCATCGGTCACCTCACTACTACGAGGCTTCCTCGTGCTCGACTGGGCGACGGTGGCATCATTCTGTTCGGTCACATCCCCGACTGTAATCCGCGGACATTACCGGGCTTACGCCAGGTCTGCCCTGGTCGGAGGGATGCCCGAGAGAGCTTTCGTGGTGGTGGGGGTGGTGATGGGTGTGCCCCCAATCCCCGGGGTGGGGGTTGGGGGCACACACTCTCTCGAAGAGGTGGGGGTCGGCGGTGTCCTACTCTCCCACACCCGCGGGGGTGCAGTACCATCGGCGCTG
>NZ_QPJC01000017.1 GCF_003337235.1 Halopolyspora algeriensis | reverse complement strand
AAAAAACCAAAAAACGGTTCCGCACAAACACACCGAACCATCGGTACACTGTCAAGTTCTCAAAGAACACACCCACCACAGGCAGGCCACGCCCCGCGTGTTTTTCTGTGTTGGCTTTCAGCCTAACCCATCCGGATTCGGCCACTCACACCGGCCCCCTCAAGGGACCGAAGCGGCCACCGCATGCATCACCGAGCGAAACAATCGCCGAATGAGCGACCCCGACCGAAAAGCGCTGCCTACAGCAGAGCCCATACGGACACTCTGTCGACCACATCAATTTTCTCGCCGGGCCAGGTCATTCACTCTACCATCACCGTGGAAGCTTGTTCATGACCCCCGTCAACACCCGATCCAGCTGACACCGGCTCGTTCCGTGCTGACAACGAAAAATTTACATCATCGTCGGACGTCCCCGCACACCCACCCCCCTGACACCGCAAATGACCAGCGCACAGCCCTCACCCCAACAGCGCCGGGGTAAAGAGGACCTCGAGTTCAGCGAGGGTCTCCGAGACCGAGCTGTGGTACACGCCGACCATCCCGGCTTCCACGGCTCCCGAGACATTGCTCCGGAGATCGTCAACAAACACGCAGGAGGATGGCGAGAGTCCCAATCTCCGGGCGGTCAACCGATAGATCCCGACATCCGGCTTGGCCATGCCGACCGATCCCGAGAGCACCACGGCATCGAACAGTTCGGTCCCTTCCGGCCATCCCGAACCGGCATCGGCATTGGACAGCAGTGCCGTACGGATACCGGCATGGCGCGCCCTGCGCACCACTTCGATCATGGGTGGCTCCGCACCGTGCCGCATCGCTTCACCAGGATCGGTCACAACGCCGCCGTAATCCAGCACCAGGCCCCGGAACTCCACGGGGGTAAGCCTAGAGGACCGGGCAAAGCACCGGAAATCTTCGAAACACCAGGTGGACGCCTCCGGCGGTGCCGGCACGCCCGAACCGACCGCCCGATCGGGTGAGGGTCGCGTTCGAGCCGACCGGATTCCGCTCCCGATCCCCTCTTGTCCGCAACGAGATGTCGCAGACAGGAGGATGTTCGTGACTCAGGCCATCGTGACCCAAGCAGGTGCCAAGCGCGGCGCGGGGAACACCGCCCACCACACTCGCATGAATCCGGTGGAGACTCCGGTCACCGGTGGACCCGGTGACCGCACCGCCTCCGCCCTCGCCCACCGTACGGCCGGGCAGGTACTCGACGTGCTCGCGGGCCGCAGACCCCTGCGCCAGATCCGGCACTGGGTTTCCGGGCCCGTGGCAGGCCTCCTCGCAACAATGGTCCGGAGCAGGTCCACAGCCGGCCCCGTGTATCGCCTGCGATCCGTACACGCATGTCCGATCAGTGCGCGCACGGTGGAAGCCTGCGCTGTCATCGCCGACACCCGGCGCGTCCGCGCCCTGACCATGCGACTGGAGCGGCAGAGCACGCAATGGTCCTGCACCATGCTGGCGTTCGTGTGAGCACCGCCCCGCCCGCCGTGGAGAAGAACTCAGCGCTTCTTGTTCTTCTTGGCCTCGGCGCGAGCGGCCGCTCGCCGCTCGCGCCGGGTCCCGCCGGCAGAACCCGCACCGTTGTCGGAACCATTGCCCGAGCCGTTGGCGGTCTTCACACCACCGCTGTCAGACGGGCCGGAGTAGTTCAGAGGCCGACTTTCGGGCTGCTCCAGCCCCTTGCCACGCAAGGCCGCCGGTGCCTGCGTGTCAGGACTTGCCGAGAGCCCCCCGAGCTGACTCAGAGCCGGACCTGCCGAACTCCTGGAACCGCGGGAATGAGCCGGCTGTCCCTGAGGTTGCTCGCTCGGCTGCTGACTGCTCTCTGCGTGGCTCACCGATACCGGCACCGAGGGCTCCTCCTGCACCGGTTCGGGTTCGGCGGCCTCGACCTGGACATTGAACAGGAAGCCGACGGATTCCTCCTTCAAGGACTCCAACATGGCATTGAACATGTCGAAGCCCTCCCGCCGGTACTCGATCAGTGGATCGCGCTGCGCCATGGCTCGCAGCCCGATGCCCTCCTTGAGGTAATCCATCTCGTAGAGGTGCTCACGCCACTTGCGGTCGAGCACGCTGAGCACGACCCTGCGCTCCAACTCACGCATCGCGCCGTCGCCGACCTTGCCGTCGACCTCGGCTTCCCTGCGCTCGTAAGCGGATGTGGCATCGGCGACCACTGCCTCGCGCAGTCGTCGACTGGTGAGGTCTTCGTCGTCTTCGGCGAGATCCTCCCAGTCGATCGACACGGGGTAGAGAGTCTTGAGCGCCGACCACAACTTGTCGAGGTCCCACTCCTCGGAGTACCCCTCGGCGGTCGCCCCCTTGACATACGCACCGATCACATCGTCGAGCATGTGCTTGACCTGCTCACGGAGGTCCTCACCCTCAAGCACCCGGCGACGCTCGGTGTAGATCACCGAACGTTGCTGGTTGAGCACCTCGTCGTACTTCAGGACATTCTTGCGAATCTCCATGTTCTGCTGCTCGACCTGGGTCTGCGCGCTGCGGATCGCCCGAGTGACCATCTTGTGCTCGATCGGCACGTCATCCGGCACCTTGAGGCGGGTCATGGCCGTTTCGACCATCGCAGCATTGAACCGGCGCATCAGTTCGTCGCCGAGCGAGAGGTAGAACCGTGATTCACCGGGATCGCCCTGGCGCCCCGAACGGCCGCGCAGCTGATTGTCGATACGCCGGGACTCGTGGCGCTCGGTGCCGAGCACGTAAAGACCGCCTACCTGCCTGACCTCCTCGGCCTCGGCTTCGACCTGAACCTTGATCTTCTCGACCACGGCAGGCCATTCCGCCTCGTACTGCTCGCGGTCGTTCACCGGATCCAGACCTCGCCGACGCAGCTCGGCATCGGCGAGGTGGTCGACGTTGCCACCGAGCACCACGTCGGTACCACGACCGGCCATGTTGGTGGCCACCGTCACGGCACCCTTGCGCCCGGCCTCGGCAATGATGCCGGCCTCCGACTCGTGGTGCTTGGCGTTGAGGACGTTGTGCGGGATCCCCTTCTTGGTCAGCAGTTTCGACAGGTACTCCGAGCGATCGACGCTGGTCGTACCCACCAGGACGGGCTGCCCCTTCTGGTGTTTGCTCGCGATGTCCTCGGCGACGGCGGCGAACTTCGCCTCCTCGCTCTTGTAGATCAGGTCCGCCTGGTCCGCGCGGATCATCGGCTCGTTCGTGGGGATGGACACCACACCGAGCTTGTAGGTGCCCTGGAACTCGGCAGCCTCCGTCTGGGCGGTACCGGTCATGCCCGCAAGCTTGTCGTAAAGGCGGAAGTAGTTCTGCAGTGTGATCGTGGCCAGCGTCTGGTTCTCCGCCTGGATCTCCACGCCTTCCTTGGCCTCGATCGCCTGGTGCATGCCCTCGTTGTAGCGGCGACCGTGCAGCACGCGCCCGGTGAACTCGTCGACGATGGCGACCTCGCCGTTACGGACGATGTAGTCCTTGTCCCGGCGGTACAGCTCCTTGGCCTTGAGCGCGTTGTTGAGATAGCCGACCAGCGGCGTGTTGGCCGCCTCGTAGAGGTTGTCGATCCCCAGCTGGTCCTCGATGACGTCCACGCCCTCCTCGGTGACGCCGACGGTGCGCTTACGCTCGTCGACTTCGTAATGCTCATCGCGCTTGAGCATGGGCGCGAGCCGGGCGAACTCCTGGTACCAGCGCGAGGACTGGTCGGCGGGGCCGGAGATGATCAGCGGTGTGCGGGCCTCGTCGATGAGAATCGAGTCGACCTCGTCGACGATCGAGAAGAAATGCCCACGCTGCACGCACTCGGCCAGACTCCAGGCCATGTTGTCGCGCAGGTAGTCGAAGCCGAACTCGTTGTTCGTGCCGTATGTGATATCGGCCATGTAGGCGTCCCGACGCTGGTCGGGAGTCATGTCGGCCGTGATCGCCCCCACTTCGAGCCCGAGGAAGCGGTGCACGCGACCCATCCATTCGGCATCGCGCTTGGCGAGGTAATCGTTGACCGTGATGACGTGCACGCCCTTGTCCGCGATCGCGTTGAGGTAACCGGGCAGCACACAGGTCAAGGTCTTGCCCTCACCGGTCTTCATCTCGGCGATCTGGCCGAGGTGCAGTGCCGCGCCACCCATGAGCTGCACGTCGAAGTGGCGCTGGCCGAGCGTGCGCCTGGCACCTTCCCGAGCAACGGCGAATGCCTCCGGCAGAAGATCGTCGAGGGACTCGCCGTCTCCGTGCCTGCGCTTGAACTCGTCGGTCTTGGCCCGCAGCTCGGCGTCGGACAACGCGACCGTGTCGTCTTCGAGCTTGTTGATGTGCGCCGCGATGGCACGCAGACGCTTGAGCATCTTGCCCTCGCCGGCGCGGAGCAGTCGGGACAGGACCATCCGGTCGACCTCACTAGCTGATCGTGACGCGCCCGTCACGGACGCTTTTCGCCATCTTATTAGAACCCGCTTCCGACTCGACCGTTCACTCGAACGCCGCACCCGGGGGCACCAGCGTCCGGCACGACCGGGAGGCCGGAACCGGATGTGCACTCACCCGGTCCGTTCCGAGCAAGCGCGTCGGGAACACCACCGCCTCCGGCCGCACACCGGCTGACGATGCTGTCCCCCGCGCACCACGGTACGCGGGGGACAGCTGTCCGAGTCACTGTTGGCGCAGTTTTTCCTGGCGCCGTTCAGGCTGCCAGCCTGATCACTCCGTAATCGAATCCTTTCCGGCGGTACACGACACTGGGCTTGCCGCTGTCCGCATCGGAGAAGAGGTAAAAGTCGTGCCCGACCAGTTCCATCTCGTAAAGAGCCTGGTCAACGGTCATCGGAGCGGCCGTGTGTTCTTTTTCCCGTACGATGCGTCCCGGTTCGTTCTCGCCGCCGCGCCAGCGTGGGTCGGGCACCTCGACGTCACGTTCGGTGCGCTCGCTCACCCCTTCCCGGGATTCTTCGAGTAGAGCCGTTCGCGTGTTCGACTCCCCCGCGGGACCCGATTCGGCGCCGGCCATCGCTACCGGGCGGTCCGCCATCGCCGCCGTCGCCTCTGCCACGGACCTCGGAGTGTGCCGCCCGTGGTGCACCTTCCTGCGATCGTGCATCCGACTGAGGCGAGTTTCCAGTTTGTTCGTGGCTGCATCCAGAGCGGAGTAGAAGTCGGCGGCACTGGCTTCGGCACGGACGGCCGGCCCCCGGCACTTCAAGGTGATCTCGACTCGCTGGCAATTCTTGGCCTGACGTGGGTTGCGCTCGTGGAACAGTTCCACGTCGGCCCGCATGCTCTTCCTGTCGTACCGCTCGAGCCGGGTCAGTTTGTCACCGACATGCTCCCGGTAGTGGGTGGGCACCTCGACATTGCGACCCTTGACGACGATGTCCATTCACGACCTCCGTTGCTAAGCGTGCTTCCGCGAGAATCGGTCACGGCGGCGCCGGAGAGAATGCTCATCATCGGCTCGTGCCCGGCACCGAGGACCTGGATTGCACTCCTTTCAGCAGCCGGATACGCCCGAACGACAAGGACGTTAGTCCGCTCGGCGGATTCATGACAGCCCCCGAGTCGGGCGATACCAGGTGAATACTCTGCGTAACCCCCTCCATCGTCGTAGGGGCCCCGACGAGCCTCCGCGGAGGACTTGCCCCTGCGCTTGTTCTGCTCCTACCCCGGTAACGAATGGTGTAAGCCACAAGTTCCCAACCTGTCCCAGCGACTTTCGACTCGCTGTGAGCAGGCAACACACCGCAGGGGCAAGCACGGGCCTCGGCCACCGCAGCGCCGCAACCCCTTGTCGGAACCGCACCTTTAGGAAGCCGTGGCGGTCAGGGCGAGAACGGCCGATACCTGCACTCCTGCGGACTCCAGTGCCCGCACGCAGCTCACGGCCGTCGCCCCCGTGGTGATGACGTCATCGATCAGCACGACCGGTGCGTACGGAGGTGGAAGCCGACCGGTTCGGAGCAGCACTCGGCCGGACAGGTTCCGCACCCGCTCAGCGGGCCCGAGCCCGACCGAATCCCGGGTGCCTCGCCCCAGTGCGAGGCAGTCGGCCAGCGCCGCCGCTTGCCCGGCCTCGACGAGCGCCGAAACCGTTCTGCGGCCGACACGTGCCATGTGCGCGCCTCCGCGCTGCCGCGATGCCGATGCCCGGGACGGCGCCGGAACCAGCCAGCAGGTCTCCGCACGCCTGTGCCCGTTGCCGCTCTCCGGGATCATGATGCCTGCAGCCGTGGCCATACAACGGCCGAACGGAACCGCCAGGTCCCGGCGACCCGATTCCTTGTAGGCGAGCACGGCACGCCGGGCCGCATCCCGATAGCGCCCGAGGGCACGAACGGGCAGGGCCGGTCCGAACAATGGCCGCTCCACTCGCAGCAACCCGCAGAGCTGCCCGTGGCACGACGTACACCATCCGGTGCCTGCAGAGCCGCATCCGGCGCAACGCACCGGCAGCAACAGATCGGCAAGTCCCGCAACAGCGTCCCGGACAACCTGCCAACGTCCGATCCCGTCATCCATGCGCTCGAGCATGCGCGCGACCGGCCCACCGGAGCACGCACATCGCTACCTGTTCCGCGCGTGTCGGCAAGCACCCGGCCCTTCCCGGTGCGGCCGGCCGGGCCACCGGCACTCCACTCCGGCACGCCACCGCAGTGCTGCCCCGCCCGTATCCCTCCGCAGGCGGCCACGCCACTGCCTGCGTCATCCCGGGTAGAACGGGATCGACCCACCACCGATCGGAGCGGGAACCAGCTGCCACAGGTCGTCCTGACCGCCGACCTGCCACAACCCGCTGCGATCGGCCACAACCACCTTCTGGTCGGGCCCCACGGTCACGGCCCTGACCGGCTGGACCAGGTTCGCCGAAGCGTAAGGGTCCCACTTGAGCCCGTTGACCGTGACCTCGACAACCGGCATCGAGCTACTGTCGGTGATAGCCACGAGGGAATCGCTGCTCACCCACCCGATGCCCGTGACCGTCGCATCCTGGAGCCCACCGCTGAGCACGGTGGGCGTGCTCAGCGTGGTCTTGCTGCCGCGGTCGAGCACGCCTGCGACCATGATCCGCCCTCCGACCACCGCGGCGACCCGCGTGCCGTCCCGGGACAGACGCAGGTCCGTGATGGGCTCGTCGCCGGAGAACTGCTCGGTACCGACGGTGCTGACCGTCCAGCCACCGTTGCCGTTGTCGACCATGCGCACGACCCTGCGCCCGTCGACAACGGTCCACACCTCCGACTCGGTACGCCACGTCGGCCTGCTCATGAAGCTACCGGACACATCGACCCCGGCGAGTGCCTCGCCGTAGGGCCCGATCCGCATCCCAACCCCGCCATCGGGAGTACGCACCACCGTGGCCAGCTTCGTACCGTCCATCGAACGTCCGGCCGTGATCACCTCGTACTGCCCGGAACCGGCGGGACCGGGAACCGCGTCCGCCGTCCTGTCGAGCTCGAGAAGTCGCTCGTTCACCACGGCCAGTGGCATCACATCGGAACGCACGCTGTTGTTCGCCTTGTAGGAGACGACGTCGGGCGGCCGCAGCGCCCCCTGCTCGGGCAGCAGCCATGTGCCCTCTTCCTGCAGCCGGACCCGCGCGTTGCTGACTCCCTGCAGGGACAGCACCACCTGCGCCGCGATCAACTGTTTGGCCTGCTCGCTCACGCCCCCCAGGTCGCTGAAGTTGACCACCAGCGCTCCGTCACCGGCTTCGCTGACGTTCGTCTTGGTGTCCACGTTCGGGGGAAGTGCCGTCCCCATCGCGCCGCGGAAGTTCTTCGACGGTCCCGCCAGCAGCAGGTCGATGATGCGGGTGGGCAGAGTGCTGGCCGGCTGGCTCACCACGTAGCGCAGGTCGGGCACCACACCGTTACGCTCGTGATCGAGGAAGTAGATCGGCGCGGGCGTGTAGCTCTTGGTGAAGGAGCTGCGACTGACCAGGAGCTCGGGTGGTGGGTTCGCGATCCGCCACTGGCCGTTCGCCTGCCGCTCGACTCGGAACTCGGCCTCGTAGGCGCCCCGTTTCGGCACGAACGACCGGTCGGCCTTCAACCGTCCCACCTTGTTCACCCGCAGGCTCACCTTCCGCACCCCCTGCGGGGTGCCGGAGGGTTCCGGAAGGGGAACGGTGTTCACGTCCTCGACGATCAGCAGTTCGGAAGGAGCCTGCCAGGACTGCCGTGCGGCTTCGGTGAGATGCATCCGGACCGCCGCATAGTCGTTGGCGGGTGCGGCGGCGTTGACGAAGTTGCGTACCAGCGCCAGCGGGCTGAGGTCGTCGGGCAGTGAGGCGGCATTGCTGCTGCCGGAATCCTCGTCGACCCGCTTGACGACCTCCGGATCGGAGTGCCTCGGGATCGAGGCACAGCCGGTGAGCGGGATCAGCACGGCCACCAGGAGCGCGATCAGCTGTGCGAGCCGGGAGCTCGGTCTCATGTCGTTTCCTCCCGCGCTCCACTCTCCGAGAGCCCGGCCGAGCCGCGCTCGGGTGCCTCGGCAGCATCCTCGCCCTCCGGGGCCTCGCCCTCCGGAAGAGGGATCTCCTGCGCGGTGTCGACCGGAGCGGCCAGCAGCGCGTCGGGAGCGGCGATCGCGTCGGGAGCGGCAACACTGCGGACGCCGGGCAGCGGCAGCGGGCTGCCCTCGAGCTCGTCACCGACACGACGCGGCAAGGTGAGCCGGAAGCAGGAGCCCTGCCCCGGCTCGCCCCAGGCATCCAGCCGTCCGCCGTGCAGGCGGGCGTCCTCGGAGCTGATCGACAACCCGAGGCCGGTGCCGCCGGTCTTGCGATTACGGGAGGGATCGGCTCGCCAGAACCGCGTGAACACCAGTTCCGCCTCACCGGGTCGCAGGCCCACGCCGTAATCGCGCACCGTGACCGCGACGGCGCCGTCGTCAGCGCCGAACACGACCTAGACAGGACCGCCTTCGGCATGGTCGATCGCGTTCGCCACGAGGTTGCGCACGATGCGCTCGACTCTCCGCGCGTCGGCGACGATGCTGATCTCCTCTGCCGGAAGGTCGGTACGCAGTTCGACTTCGCTGGTCTCGGCGATCGGGCGCACCGACTCGACAGCCCGGCGCACCACCGTCGGGATGTCCAGTGGTTCAGTGGCCAACTCGGCGACTCCGGCGTCCAACCGGGAGATCTCCAGCAGATCGGTCAGCAAGGCCTCGAACTGGTCGAGCTCGTTGACGAGAAGCTCCGCCGACCGCGCCAGACCCGGTGGGAACTCCTCCCGGGAGGCATGCAGCACGTCGGCGGCCATCCGCACCGTTGTCAACGGGGTGCGCAACTCGTGCGAGACATCGGAGGTGAACCGGCGCTGCAGCTGGCCGAACTCCTCGAGCTGCTGAATCTGGTGCTTGAGGCTGTCGGCCATTTCGTTGAACGAATCGCCCAACCGGGCAACATCGTCTTCCCCGATCACCCGCATTCGCTCGTCCAGGTTGCCATCGGCGAGCCGCTCCGCGGTCCTCGCGGCACGCCGCACCGGGCGCACGATCTGCCTGGTGACCAGGTTCGTGATGGCGCCCAGGAGAGCGAGAAGCACGAGACCGCTCACCAGCAGGGTGCTCTGCACGACATCGAGGGTGCGCTGCTCCGCGCTCAGCGGGAACAGGAAGTACACCTGCAAGGGGCGGGTGGCGGTACCCACCGGGCTCCCGACGGCCAGCATCGTCACCCACTTGTTCTCGCGCTCCACGGTGGTGATCTGGGTGGCGAACCGGCCGCGTTCGACGAATCTGCGCAGCTCGATCGGAACGTCGTCGACCGGACCTGCCGACGGTTGCAAGTGCCGAGGGGTCGCGGCATGCCCGTCCACCAGCACGGGGTCGAAGGCCCCGGCCACCGACTCCGTGTCGGTCTGCGCCGATACCGAGGTGGTCAGACGGTTCAGGGCGCCCTCGAGCTGCTCGGTGACATCCTCGGAGTTCGGGTCGACCGCGGTCAGTTCCCGCTCCAGGGTCGGCAGGCTCGAGTCGACCTGCACGATCGCCGCCCTCTCCTTGGTCTGCAACAGCCGGTTGGTGATTTGGGTCTGCAGCACCATGCCGAGCACGAAGACCACGCTCGAGGACAGTGCGAGAGTGCTCACCACGACCCGCAACTGCATGGAGCGCCGCCACACCGACTCGAAACGGTGCCAGCGGTGCCGGACCTCCTCGCGGGCACGGGTGAGCCTCTGCCGCAGCATGCGGCCACGAAACACCCGGATACTCACCTCATCGTCCCCACGGACTTTTCGAACCACCACGCGCACGGGGCGGGATCACGGCGGCCCGGCCTTGTAACCGACACCCCGAACGGTCAGGACCACCTCGGGACGTTCGGGATCCTGCTCGATCTTCGAACGGAGCCGCTGCACGTGCACGTTCACCAACCGCGTGTCGGCAGCATGCCGATACCCCCAGACCTGCTCCAGCAGCACCTCACGCGTGAACACCTGGCGAGGCTTGCGGGCCAGGGCCACCAGCAGGTCGAACTCCAGCGGCGTGAGGGCGATCGGTGTCCCGTCACGAGTGACCTCGTGCCCGGGAACGTCGATGGTGAGATCCCCGATCGAGAGCACCTCGGCCGGTTCGGCCTCGGTGCGACGCAACCGCACTCGCAGCCGGGCGACCAGCTCCTTGGGTTTGAACGGCTTGACGATGTAGTCATCGGCTCCGGATTCGAGACCGAGCACGACGTCCACGGTGTCGCTCTTGGCGGTCAGCATCACGACCGGCACCATCGACTCCGCACGGATGGCCTTGCACACATCGATGCCGTTCATGCCGGGCAGCATCAGATCGAGCAGCACCAGGTCGGGCTTGAGTTCGCGCAGGGCAGGCATCGCCTTGGTGCCATCGCTGACGACGGCGGTCTCGAAGCCCTCGCCGCGGAGCACGATGGTCAGCATTTCCGCCAGGGCCGGATCGTCGTCGACCACGAGCACACGTGCCTTCATGTCCCATATGGTTGCACTTTTCACCCAGTGCCCATACACCACCCGGTGACCATTACTGCAGGTCGCCGAGTCAGTACGTACGGCACGGCGCACGGTACCGCCGAACGGGGCATTACTCGCGCGTAAGTTCCCCGAGGCTCACATCGGCCAGCTCGGCGAAGTCCACCCGCGCGGCACCGTCCACCACGCGCCACGGCGACCACCAACCGGCTTCGGCAAGCTCGGTGTAGACCTCGGCGCAACGTTGCTGGAGAGGCGAGTCGGTTTCGAACCGGTCGCGGCGGCGCTCCGCGTCCGAGCGCTCCCGCTGCTCGGCGCGTCCCGCCGCCAGTGCCGTCGGCACCTGCAGCAGGATCTGCAGGTCGGGACGGGGCAGGGCGAAACGCTCGAGCTCCAGCTCGGACACCCAGGAGACGAAGTCGCCGTCGGCGCCCTGCCGAAGCCGGGCGGCACCGTAGGCGGCGTTGGAGGCAACGTAGCGGTCGAGCAGCACGACGTCGTGCTGCTGCAGATCCTCACGCACCGTCCCGGCCGCCCCGTGGCGGTCCAGCGCGTAGAGCACCGCCATACCGTGGACGGAGTCGGCGAGATCGCCATGGGCACCGCGGAGCGCCTCGGCGACGAGGTCGGCGTGCACGTCGGTGCCGTAGCGCGGAAACGCCGCACGGACCACGGAACGATCGCGGCGATCGAGTTCGGCGGCAAGCCCGTCGGCGAGCGTGCGCTTGCCCGCGCCATCCAGTCCCTCGATCACGATCAGCCGACCCACGTCGCCGACCCTAGTCGAGCCGCCACCGCGCTCGGCGCCCGCTCCCGGCTCGCTCCCACCGGCACTCGCATGCCCGGCATCCGAAAACGGGGACAATCTTCGCGTAAGGAGTCGCACCACGCCGATTCACGGTGGACAATCATGATCGGCAGTACGGCGATCTCGCCCCGGGCTTCGACGGCCGGGGCGCGGACCAGGAGGCACAGTGCAGGTACCCGGGCCCGATACCCGCGTGGTCGAGCTGCGGGTGCACGGAATTCTCGGCACCACACCCGAGGACCTGACCGATTCGGTCGCGTCCGTGGATGTCGCCGGTGACGGTGTCGGCCGGATCGTACGGCCCGCCGACCGACTGCTGCGTCCGGTGCCCGGACCGATGCTCACGGCCGGGGAGCGCAGCGTGCCCCGTACTGTCGAAGGTTACGTGTGGGGCGAGATGACCTCGGGAGGAACGAAGGCCACCTGGGCGCTGCTCTTCCCCTTCGCTCTCGCCAACATGGCTCATTGGATGCTGCCGCAGGCACGGTCGGACAGCGCGCTCGGCAGGACACTGGCTCCAGTGCTGCGTGCGCTGATGCGCCTGGCGGCGTTGCTGCTGACGATGCTGTTCACCGCGCAGCTGACCGTGCTCGTTGCCGACCTGCTGGCCGCGCAGTGCCTGCGCGCCGGTTCCGGCTGCCTGGGTCACGCCGTACCCGATGTCATCCGGCAGGCGGAGACGGCGCGCTCGGTGTTCGCCCTGCTCACCGTATCGCTGGTCGTACTGGCGATGCAGTGGCTGTCCACGATGTCCTGGCATGTCCGGGCACCACGCACGGAAGGGCCGCACCACTCGGCCCGAGCACCCCTGCTGCCCGGCGCCAATGTGGTGACCGACCCGGACACCCCGGCTCTGCGCATGCTGCACACCGTGGCAGCTCTGTCCACCATGGTCGTGCTTGCACTCGGCGGGCCGTTCGCGGCCCCTTCCGACCCGCGTCGGCTTGCCGCAAGCCTCCTGCTCGCACTGTGCCTCCTCGGCGCCGTTGCCCTGGACGATCCCACCGGAGCGGGGTCGCGTGGCGGCCGCGCGCTGCGTGCGGCGCTGGGGCGTCTCCCCCGCCGCCTCCTGATGGCAACAGCCGCTGCCCTGGTCCTGGTCACGGCATTGGTTCCTCCGCCGATGAACGGCCCGCTTCCCGGATCGGGCCCCGTGATCGATGCTCTCGTCGCGGGCCTGCTGCTCACCTGCACGGCGCTGGGGCTGCTGTTGATTCCCGCCGCGAGGTCGGCACGACCGGCGTGGGCCCACCTGCCGCGGCATCTGCGCCCGTGGGCGGGAGGCTGGATGGCCGCACCGATCCTGCTGACCGCCTGCCTGATCGGCGCCGGCTTCGGGGCCGGACTCGCGCTGAGCCTGCGCCAGGCGCTCGGCACTCCCGGACTGGAACTGCCGCATGCCTATGACAGCGTGGCGCTGTTCTGGGGAGTCGCCACCGCCCTGACCGTGCTCGCCGCACTCGTCACCGCGCCGTACCTGTGGTTCACATGGTGGCGGGAGACCCGAGCGGAAAGCGGGGTCTCCCCCGAGATCGCCTTGTTGCACGCCGGCCGGCCACAGGATCAGCAGCGGGCCGCGGGCGCCTGGCAATGGGCGGAATGGCAGCGTCGCTACGGCCACCACCTGCTGCTGTTCGCCGCCGCCGTGCTGGCAACCGGAACCGGCGTGTCGCTCGTACTGCGCTGGGCCGCAGCGCCCTACCCGGGGTGGTCTCGTTGGCTGCTCGGACTCGGTGTGGGAGCGCTTGCCGCACTCGCCCTCACGGCCCTGCGGACCGTGTACCTGGCCGTGAAACGGCCGCAAGTCGCTCGTCGGCTCGGTGTGCTGTGCGACCTGACGCTGTTCTGGCCACGCGAGGCCCATCCCGTGGTGCCTCCCTGCTACGCGGTCAAGATCATCCCCGAACTGGTGCAGCGCGTCACCGAGCATCTCGCCGATCCCGACACCCGGGTGGTCCTCGTCGGCCACAGCCAGGGCAGCCTGCTGGCGGCAGTGGCTGCCGCACGTCTGATGGACTCCCTGCCCGAGGCGGACCGGGAACGCGTCGGCCTGGTCACCGCGGGATCACAATTGCAGTGGGCCTACGCACGCGCGTTTCCGGGGTCCATCTCGCACGGCGCGCAACGAGAACTCGCGGGCGCCCTGGACGGTCGCTGGCACTGCCTGTGCCGGGGCACCGATCCCCTCGGCGGAGCGGTGAGCACCTGGAACCGGCAGGTCCACGACGGGAAACTTCTCGGAGTCGGCTTCCGTCCGGACGGCACCCAGGGGCCGCTGCCCGCCGCCACACGCGGTCCCACCGGTGCACTGGTACTGGGCGGAGACCACTGGATGCCGGATCCGCAGCGTGGCCCGTTCGGAATCCGCCGCTGGGTGCCGGGAGTGCTGCAGCACGCCGAGTACAGCGGCGACCCGGAGTGGGACCGAGCCATCGCGATGGCCGCGGAGCTGGAGATCCCGGTACGGGGCGCCAACCTGCCGCTGTGCACTCCGGCGACCACGGCCACGCCCCCGCTCGGCGAAGTCGATCCGGCAGCGCCGTACGCACACGGTACCGACGCAGAACCCGCCGAGGCGACCGCGGACAGGGCGACGGTGGCGTCCGGACCGACGGAGGAGACGGCCCGGATCGGCGAAGCCACCGACCATCCCGCCCCCGCGGGCGCACCGGACCCGCCGGAACAGTCCTGCCCCCGGACCACCGAGGTGCTCGAGGAGCCACCGGAGATCACCGAACCGCGCGGGAAGACACCTCCCTGGGAACGGACCACGGCACTGCGCCCCACCGAGCACTGAGACCGGGAAGCCCGGGCACATCGGCAGCACGATTACTTCCTCCGGCCCACCGCTCCTCCATCGGAGATCTCACCGGCCAGGCGCCGCCCGAGCACCGAGTGGTTGCGGCTGTACAGGAAGTAGATCACCACTCCGGCGATCATCCAGACGACGAAGCGGACCCAGGTCAGAACCGTCAGGTTGATCATCAGCCACAGGCAGGCGACGATCGCCAGGATCGGCACCAGCGGGACCAGCGGCGCACGGAACCCGCGCGGCAGGTCCGGCCTGGTCCGGCGCAACACGAGGACGCCCAGCGCCACCAGTGTGAACGCGAACAGCGTGCCCACGTTGACCATCTCGGCCAGCCTGCTGAACTCGAAGAAACCGGCTGCCACCATCACCACGACGCCGACCAGCAGGGTGATCCGTACCGGAGTTCCCCGTTCGCCCGTCTTGGCCAGCCGCCGCGGGAGCAGACCGTCCCGGGCCATCGCGAACAGCACGCGGGTCTGCCCGAGCAGCAGAACCATGACCACGGTCGTCAGACCGATCAGCGCACCCACCGAAACAAGAGTGGCGGCCCAGTTCACGCCGTTGAGGTCGAATGCGGTCGCCAGTGTCGCGCTCTCCCCGTCCGGCCCCGTGCTCAGCTCGGTGTAGTGGACCATTCCGGTGACCACCAGAGCCACGGCCACGTAGAGCACGGTCACGATGGCCACCGAGCCGAGAATGCCGCGCGGTGCGTTGTGCTGCGGATCGCGGGTTTCCTCTGCGGTGGTGGCCACGACGTCGAACCCGATGAACGCGAAGAACACGAGCGAGGCACCGGCCAGCAGGCCGAAAACGCCGAACGTGCTGGTCTCGCCGCCGAGCATCAGCGAGAACAGGGTCTGCTCGAGCCCGGAACCGCCCTCGGAGGACGGCTGCGCGGGAGGAATGAACGGCGTGTAGTTGCCCGGACTGATGTAGGCGATGCCGGCCACGATGATGAACAGCACGACGGCAACCTTGATCGAGGTGATGACGAGGCTGACCCGTGCCGACAACTTGGTACCGGTCACCAGGAGGGCGACCAGCGTCCCCACCAGCAGTATCGCTCCCCAGTCGAACTGCAACGGCCCCAGCGGCAGCGAGGTCGGCAAGCCGAGACCGAGAATGGACAGCACTTCCTGCAGGTACACCGACCAGCCCTTGGCCACGGCCGCCGCGGCGATGGAGAACTCCAGGATGAGGTCCCAGCCGATGATCCACGCCAGGAACTCACCGAAGGTGGCGTAGGAGTAGGTGTAGGCACTGCCCGCCACGGGCACCGTCGAGGCGAACTCGGCATAGCACAGCGCGGCGAGTGCGCAGGTGATCGCGGCGATGACGAAGGCCAGGGTCACCGCAGGCCCCGACACGTCGCCGGCCACCTGGGCGGCGATGGTGAAGATCCCGGCCCCGATCACCACCGAAACACCGAAAACGATCAGGTCCCACGTGCCCAGATTCTTGCGTAGCCTGGTATCGGGCTCGTCGGTGTCCATGATCGATTGTTCGACCGACTTGGTCCGCCATATCCCGGTCCCCGGCACCATCGCCTCCTTGTTCCCGCCGTTGGTGGATCAGCACGATAATGGAAACCGAGCCCTCGGTGGATCATGCCGAAGGACACAATCGGCTAACACCGAGTCCCCATGATTCACACCATTCACACCGCACCGGGGGCGGCACGGAAAATCTGGGCCGCGCCATCCGCTGTGATGTCCACGGGTCGGGCGATCACAGCCGGATCGGAGGCGGCCAGCCACACCGATTCTCCCCGGGCCAGCTCCAGCTCCCGACACGTACCGACCCCCGAGCCGTGGGCGGGGGAAGCCCTCCCCTCGGGGACCGAGCCACCGACGGGACTCTCGGGCCGGTGCGATCCGTTGACACTCGATTGGGCCGACAAACGGATGCGCCCCTGAGTGCACAGCAGGATCTGCGGTCCGCTCGAATCCAGCCGCACACCCCCGGGTGCCTGCGGCGACCAGTGCACTCTCGACAGTTCGAATTCCTCGGCGGGAGTGCGATACACGGTCAGGTTCGCGTCCCGCTGCTGACCGGTCAGCACCCGCATATCGCCGCAGTCGAAGTCCAGGACGCGCAGCAGCTCGGCAACATCCACGTGCTTCGGTGTGAGCCCGCACCGCAGAATATTGTCGGAATTGGCCAGAATTTCCACGCCGGTGCCGTGCAGGTAAGCATGCAGATTCCCGGCGGGCAGAAAGATCGCTTCGCCGGGCTGCAGCACGATCCTGTTCAGCAGCAAGCTCGCCAGCACCCCGGCGTCGTCCGGATAGTCCGCACCGAGCTCGAGCACCGTGCGGCACTCCATCGCGAACTCGCCCCGGGCGCGCAGGTGCGCCTCACACGCCTCGAGCAGCTCGGGCATCACTTCCCGCAGATAGTGCTCGGGCAGGGTGATCCACGTGGTGAACAGCGCCCGCAGGCCGTCCTCGTCGGGTTGGGCGGCGAGCAAGCCGGTGTGCGAACGCAGGCTGGGCACGTCGAGCTCCCGCAGCAGCCGCACCGTGCGGTGGGCATCCCGGAAACCCGCCAGGGCGTGGAACTCGGTCAGGGCGCAGATCAGCTCCGGCTTCGCCGTGGGGTCGGGATAGTTGCGGTGCGGCGCATTGCGCGGAATCCCCGAAGCCTCCTCCTCGGCGAAACCCGCAGCCGCCTGCTTGGCGGAAGGATGGGCCTGCAGGCTCAACGGCTCGTCCACCGCGAGCACCTTGAGCAGGAAGGGCAGGCGCGCACCCCACCGGCCGGTGCAGGCCGTGCCGAGCTGGTGCGTCGGGTCGGAATGCAGCATCTGCAGCAGGGACACTTCCGATCCGTCGGAGCGCAGCAGCCGGGACGGGTCCCCCGGGTGCGCTCCCATCCACAGCTCGGCCTCGGGGTGCGGTGCGGGAGCGGGGCGGCCGAGCAAGTCCGCGATCGCGGTGCGCGATCCCCATGCGTAGGGACGCACTGCGTTACGCAGTAACTCCACTGTCGTTCTCGCTTCCTCTCCTCGCCGCCTGTTCGGTGTTCATCGGCACAGTGTCCGGATCGGTCCATCGATGTGCGGAGCCGATGGCCTCGGGGAGATCCCCGATCCTGCCCGAGAGACACTTCCCGGCGACAAAAGGCGCGTCATCGGCTCGAGTACGTCGGCGGGGACGCCCGGCCGGGACCGTCCAGCGTTCCCGCGGCCAGGCCGAGGTAGACGGCAGCCAGGTCGAACCGGCTCGCCAGCATCATCGACCGCACCACGGAGTCCTCGGGAGCCGTGTCCACCGGAGCGAGCACATCCGCTCCCGGCAATGCGGCGACCGCAGCCCGTTCCTGGACCCTGGCCTCGTCTCCGTAGCGCGTGCTGATCAAAAAGACCCGCAGATGCGCCGCCGGACCGTCTTCCGGATCGGCGAACAGATCCGCTTCCGTTCCGGTCGAGGCACCGGCACGGTGCAGCGCGTATCGGCAGGCAGCCTGCGCATAGCCGGCAACATCGCAGGGCACACCAGCGTGGCAACCGAGCGCAAAGGCGGCGTGTCCGGCGACGGCGGTGGACACCGCATTCAGACCCCACAGCAGCGGCTGGTGATCGGCCACACGCAGCGCCAGGGACTTCGCGGGGTTCGTCGAGATCTCCTGGCTCGGATGTGACAGCGCCGACTGCCGGTCCACCTCGTCGGCGAGCACGTCGGTGTCGGCCTGCACGAAACCCAGCTCCCGCGCGACGCAGAGCCCGGCGGTGAACACATGCGCCACCGACAGTGCGCCAGGCACGGGAACCTTCGGCGGAAGCACCTTCGCCCGGCCCGCCACCGATGCCGCCACGGGGCCGTCCGCAGGGGCGGACAGAACCACGTTCGCGCCCTGGCGAGCGGCTCGCTCCAGCGACTCGGCAAGGAGGGAGTCACCGGCGTCGCCGGTATGCGCGAACACCACATCCAGTGGTCCCGCCCAGGACGGCACGGAGTCGGCACGCACCACCGGCACGGGACACGTCGGGGCGAGCAACGCCGCCAGCATGTCGCATGCGCCGGGGCCGACACCGGCCCGGGCCACCAGGACGAGCGCGCGCGGACGGGCATCGGCGAGGTCGCTCAGATCCACCTCGGCCGCCGTCTCCGCCGCAGAGCGCACCTGAGCGCCCGCGAGAGCGGCGGAACGCAGCAGACCATCGGTGTCGATCTCGGCCAACCTCGCGGAATCCTCGAAGAGGCTGTCGTCGAGCATGAACGCTACCTCTCTTCGGGACTGCCGGCAGCGGCGTCCGCCGGTGGCCCGCCGACCGCCTCGTCCAGCAACAACACGGGGATGCCGTCGCGGACCGGGAAGCCACGCCCGCACGAGGTACAGGTCAGGTACTCGGCACCGGGATCATCCGCCAGGCCGGGCTGCAACGGCGCATGCTGCGGGCAGGGACAAGCCAGGATGTCCAGCAGCCGGGGCTCCCACTCCACACTCACGGTTCCTCCCGAAATCAATGCCCGTGTGATTGTGCGGTTCCCACCGACAATGTCACCGCAGCCCTCGTACCCGCCCGTATCGCCCGGACCGTGGTACCGCATCCGGCATGGTGGCCGCACGGGCCCGGCGGCCCGACCACCCGGTACGGGACCGATCAGTCCCGCAGCACCGCGAGCACTTCGTCCCGCAGTGCTGCCATGGTGGCAGTGTCCCCGGCTTCCACGTTCAGCCGGAGCAGTGGCTCGGTGTTGGACGGGCGCAGGTTGAACCAGGAACCATCCGCGAGCTCCACGGTAAGCCCGTCGAGCTCGTCGATACGAGCTCCGTTCCGGTGACGGAACGCCTCGGCGGCTGCGCGCATCCGCTCACCCTGGTCCCGCACCGTCGAATTGATCTCTCCGGAAGCCACGTACCGGGAGTAACTCGCCATCAGCTCCGCCAGCGTGCCGTCCTGCCCCCCGAGCGCGGCGAGAACGTGCAGTGCGGCGAGCATCCCCGAATCGGCACGCCAGAAGTCGCGGAAGTAGTAGTGCGCCGAGTGTTCCCCACCGAAGATCGCTCCGGTCTCGGCCATCGTCTGCTTGATGAACGAGTGGCCGACGCGCGTGCGCACGGGCTTACCGCCCTGCTCGGCGACGATTTCGGGCACTGCTTTCGAGGTGATGAGGTTGTGAATGATCGACGCACCCGGTTCCCTGGCCAGCTCGCGGGAAGCCACCAGCGCCGTGATGGCGCTCGGCGAGACCGGATCACCGTTCCCGTCGACGACGAAGCAGCGGTCGGCGTCCCCGTCGAACGCGAGCCCGGCGTCGGCGCCGAGCTCGCGGACCTTCGCCTGCAGGTCGACGAGGTTGGCCGGATCCAGCGGGTTCGCCACGTGGTTCGGGAAGGTGCCGTCCAGCTCGAAATACAGCGGCACGACCTCCACCGGCAGCCCCTCGAGAACCGACGGAACGGTGTGCCCGCCCATGCCGTTGCCCGCATCGACCACGACGGTCAGCGGGCGAATCCCCTCGAGCTCCACCAGTTCCCGCAGGAAGGCGGCGTAGGACCCGAGCATGTCGCGTTCGGTGACCGAACCCTGCGCACCGAGGAACTCCGGAACCCCGTGGGAAACGAGCTCCTGGATCTCGGACAGTCCGCTGTCCTGCCCGACCGGTGCGGCACCGGAGCGGCACAGCTTGATGCCGTTGTACTCCGGCGGATTGTGGCTGGCGGTGAACATGGCCCCGGGAAGCTCCAGGTGCCCGGAAGCGAAGTAGAGCATGTCGGTGCTGGCCAGTCCGATGTGCACGACGTCGATGCCCTGACCGGTCACACCTTCGGCGAACGCGGCCGCCAGCTCCGGGGAGGACTCCCGCATGTCATAGCCGATGACCACGGCTGGGCCACCAACAAGCCTGGTGAATGCGGCACCGACGTCGCGGGCGACGTCGGCATCGAGTTCGTCACCCACCATCCCGCGGATGTCGTATGCCTTGACGATCCCCGACAGGTCACGCACGCTGCACTCTCCACGAAAATCCGGCTTCACGATGCCTTCCGTGAGCCTACCGGGCATCGCGGCAACAGTGGTGGCAGATCGCCCTACCACAATCCATCGGTGCCCCCACGAGCGCGAAAACCCGCGGTACCGGGCCGTCTCGGGGATCGCGCGAACCGGCACGACCGCCTGCTCGACCGCACCGGCCGGCGGGCAGCGATCGGCGCACGAGCCGTTCCGGGCACTCCCTTACTCGTCCAGCGGATCGGGCAGAACACGCAGGTGACCACGGCGCCCGTTTCCGCCGGTCGGCACGTCCTGTCCGCCGGGCCTTCCTGCCTCGCGGACGGCCTCGGCCAGGGCCGTCAGATCGTCGGCCGAGGGTTCCGGCGGGGTGAACTCCCCTTCGTGCCGGACGACCTCCCAACCCTTGGGCACGGTCAGCCGGAGAGCGTGCTGCTCACAGAGGTCGTAGCTGTGTGGCTCGGCATGGGTCGCCAGTGGCCCGACGACCGCGGTGGAATCCGAATAGGCATACGTCAGAGTCGCCACCGCCGGGTTGGCACACCCGGTTCTCGAGCAACGCCTGGCGGTCAGCACACCCGGCACGATAGCGCCCTTGTCACGAGGCACGCCGCAGGCACGCGGAAACGGGTTCGAACGGCTCAACACAGCGGAGTTTCGAAGGCGTACTCTCGGCGCGTGGTAGTCGCACGTGAATCTCGCCGTCGAGTTCGGGTTCGGCGCGATCGGCGAGGCCGTGGCCTGCGAGGACCGCTGTACCCGTCCTCCGTGCCCGCGGCCCGGAGCCGCTCGGAGCGCTTCGACGCACTGGTGGTGGATGCTTTCGAACCGATCGAACAGCGCTGGCACACCGAACTGACGGAACTGGACGTCGCCGTGGACGAGGTTCCCGAGATCACCATGACCTCTCCGGAGACGGTGGTGTGGGACGACGACGTCGTCGTCGACGCGAACGTGCCGCTGGCGCGATTGGTGCCCGCGGGGGTGGATCGGCAGGGCCTGCCGACCCGTGCCCGCATCGTGCTCTACCGCCATCCGCTGGAGGTCCGGGCACGCAGCGGTACGGACATGGCGCATCTGCTGCACGACGTCCTGGTCGAGCAGGTCGCCGCCTACCTGGGACTGGACCCCGGTGTCATCGAGGGACGCTGAGCGGGTTCGTGCGGGGCGGTCGGCGGACCGGCAGCTCCCGCGCGCCGGGAGCGCCGCCGCTGTGGCAGGGCTGCGATCAGGGTGAACAGGACCGCGGCGGCCTGCACGGCAAGCAGAGTGGTCCTCGGCATCTCCGTGAAGGTCACCTGCACCCGACTGGCTCGGGCGGGCAGCGGGACGGCCACCTGATGCCCCCACGCCGTGGCCAGCGCGACCTCCCGACCGTCGACACGAGCCCGCCAGCCGGCCTCGTTCTCCGCCCCCAGCACCAGCAGCCTCCCGGCAGCACCCTCGGAGACGCGGACCGCCACGTGTGGCAGGGTCGCCTCGACCGCCACCGGCCACGATTCGGGAGAGGGAGTCACGCCCTGGCGCGCCTGCCTGGCCAGCGCGGGCCCCAGCAGTTCGACCGGGTTGGCGGGTATCAGAAGGCCCAGCACGGGACGGCCGTCGGCGAGTACACCGCTGCTCTCCACCAGGTCCCCGGCCACCCCGTGCAGCCTCGCCGCGGTCGCGGTGTCCGGCACCGCGAGGACGTCCACGCCGCGCGCGGCTGCCGCAGCCAGTGCCTCCCGCACGCGGGATCGCTGCCCGGACAGCAGCTCCGCATCGATCCGGTGGAGCCAGTCCACCGCCGTGTCAACGGGCACCACGGCGTCCGTGCCGAAGCGGGGCTGTGCCCCCTCGAGAAGCCGGGCGGGTTGTGGCCCCGGGGACAGGGAGAGCAGGAAACCGGGCTCGGCCGGCTCGGCCACCGGCGCGGGAGCCGCTTTCGCCCGCTGCACCCGCAACGGGCCGGCACTGCCCGCCAGCACCGCACCCGAGGCCACGGTCAGCAGTGCGGCCACCACCGCCGCGGCGACCGCGGGCCGGGCCGGGCCGGAAACCGGCAATCGCACAGGTCGCCGCCCCCCGTGGACCGCCGCGAGAACGATCCACACCAAGCCGGAAGCCACCAGCACCAGTGGGGCGCCCGTCCAACCGACCGTGCTCGGCCCACCCCAGATCGGTGTCACCGGGACCGTGCCGACGACCACCGCCACCGCCCATCCCGTCAGCGCCACGACGATTCCCGGCAGTACGGCGCGGCAGGGCGCCATCACGAGCGCGGCGATCGCCGCGACGACGAGAACACCGGCACTCCAGCTCGTGACGGAACCGCCGGGACTCAACGCAGCCAGGGAAACCCCGGCGGGCTCCTCGACCATCCGCGCCCCCAGACCGTGCACCAGGATCTGCGGGTTCTCGAGGAGCACCATCGGCCACGGCAGCAAGCACGCGACCGGCAGCAGCACGATCGCGCCGAGTCCGGCCATACGGCGCGCGGTGTTGCGCGGTGCCCTGTCCGGCGAGGCGGGCTGTGCCGGACTCGGCACGAGCACGAAACCGAGCAACGCCAGCGCGACGAGCACGAGGTGCATCAGCGGGGTGAAAGCTGCGAGCACGGTCATTCCCAGTGCGGTCAGGCATGCCGTACCCAGCCAGTGGCCCGGCTTCGCCGTGCCGCCGGTACGTCCGGACAGCCCCACCACGAAGGCGATACCACTCAGCAGCACCGGGATGAGAATGTGCGCCACGACGACGCCGAGCCGCCCCTGTGCGGCCGACATCGTCGCCGCGGGCAGCAGGGCATAGGCCGCTGCGGCAACCGCGCGCCCCAGCCGGGGCACCGGCAGCGCACGAGTCGCCGTGTAGGCCGAGATCCCGGACAACGGGATGTCCAGGAGCAGCAGCGCGGCGACCACCGCCGCGGGCCCTCCGACCGGGGCGAAGACCGTGCCCAGCACAGCGAGCACCAGGAGTGAAACAGGCGCGGGCGAGCCCGTCCCGCCGTGGTGCGGATGCCAGGCGGCGAGGTAGTCGGACCACGTCGTCGCGAGGTCGGATACCGCGAACAGTCGCCCGCCGTGCAGGTCGGTGCCGAACCGCGCGAATTCCGCAAGCGGACCGTGGACGAGCACGGCGACACCCACCAGCAGCGCCACCAGCAGCACCGGTGGAGCCAGCAGAAGTTCCCGCAGCACCCGCGACCGATCGACCGGGATGAGCAGCAGCCCGCTCTCCGCTCCACCGTGGTGATCATGATCACCGCGCGGAACCGGCGACGGGCGCGGTTCCGGAGGGACCCGTGGCTCCTCGGACGTGGCCACGGCCGCGACGGGAACGGCGATCGAGCCGCTCAGCCTGCGCAGCCCGGCCACCCCGCGCCTGCGCCCGCTCGGGGCTCCTGGCGCCCCGGCCGGAAGCGCTTCGGGTCCGGAGCGACGGGCAAGGGGGCGGGAGGACGGTGCGGGCAGCCTTTCCGCCGCAGGCGTCCGTCCCAGCACCACATCCCGCCGCACACGGTCCCGCATCACCCGCGCAAAACCTGCGCGCACACCGTTGCGCAGGCGGGTCAGGCGACTGGTCAGCAGACCGTGCACACGCTGGGGCCGCGGGGTCATCCGCCGCCGATCCGCCCGTGCCCGCCACAGACCGAGCCGGCCCGTGAGCAGCCCCCACCCGGTGACGACCTCGGCAGCCGCCTCGGGGATCCGGCGCAGCACGGTGAATCCGGCCGCCCGAGCCAGTGCGAGCAGGAACAGCCGCACGGCACCGAGCACGAACGGTACGGGCGCACTGTTGACCAGGAACGTACGGACACCGTGGACACGCTGTGCCGCGGGAACGGTCCGCGCTCCCCGCGCCGGGAGCGCGGACACCGAGCGGGTACCTCGCCGCAACGCACCCGCATGGCGCATGCGCGCCTCCGGTACGCGCAGTACGAGATGACCGTCCGCGTTGATCCGCCACCCCAGGTCGATGTCCTCGCCCACCAGGGGGAGCGCCTCGTCGAACCCGTCCAGACGCTGAAAGACCGACCGCCGGATCAAGGCACAAGCCGTCGAGAGCGCCAGGGTCTCGGAGACCTGGAGCGGGGAGGTCGGTCCCGAACTCTCCTCCGGTGGCTCCCCGGTATCCAGAGCCGGATCCGTTTCCGAGGGCCCTATCCCGGTCTGCTGGTGCCCCGAGGCGTCCATCGACAGGCCTGCGTCGACGACCAGCCGGGGATCCTGCCAGTCCAGGCCGAGCGGTCCGAGCATCGCCGCACCGGAGTCCGCGTCGGCCACATGCAGCAGAGTTTCCAGGCAGTCCGGCTCGGGAGCCGAGTCGTCGTGCAGCAGCCACAGCCACTCTCCCGGGTCTCCCCATCGCCCGGTGGCGTGCTCGACCGCCGCCGCCACCGCAGCACCGAAACCGGTATCGCCCGGCAGGGTGAGGACACCGTCGAGGAGGGCCTCCTCGCCATCCGGATCACCCGTGCCGCCGCGGGCCGCCCGTGCCAACAGGTCGGGGCTGCCGTCGCTCGACCCGTTGTCCACGGCCAGCAGGTGCCGGGGACGGACGGTGAGCCGCCGCACTGCGTCGAGCACCTCGGACAGCCACTCCTCGCCGTCGTGACACACGAGAATGGCCAGCACCGGCGCGGTACTCAGGTGCGGCATGGAAGCGGCCACAATATCCTCCCACCGCCGTGGTTCCACTACCGCGAAACGGTAGTGGACCGGCGATGGGAGGTTTCCCCCTGTCGGGTGATCCTGTTTCGGTGGAACAGGAGCGCGGGCGGCTCCCTACCCGGCGCGGCGCTTGAGCCTGCGGCGTTCCCGCTCGGAGAGGCCGCCCCAGATCCCGAACCGCTCATCGTGCTCGAGCGCGTACTCCAGGCATTCGGAGCGGACCTCGCACCCGGCACAGATGCGCTTGGCCTCCCGAGTGGACCCCCCTTTTTCCGGAAAGAACGCCTCCGGATCCGTCTGAGCGCACAGGGCGCGCTCCTGCCATTCCTGTTCTTCCTCCCCCATCTCGAACAGTTCGGCAAGGACATTCGATTCGGTTCCGTGCGACTCCCCCCGCTCCATGAGAAGGCCTTCCCCTGTATGCAGCATGTGTGTTCCTCCCCCGATCGATCCCGGTCCCGCGAACCCTCCCCAGGGCATTCGGGACTCACTCGATCAGCACTCCTATCGATCTCACATTCGGCGGAGACCGACTCCTCTCCGCCGCCGGACCCACTCGCGAATTCCCGGTGAGCCCCTGCCGATGAGTTCACCGGCAGGGGCTCCCAATACCCGGCCGATTCACCACACGGCTTGCCAGCCAGCAAGCTGATCGCTGCGTGCTCCCTCACACGCCAGCCGTTTCAGCGAAGAATGACACCGTCGTGATTACACCCGTGTAGCTCCTTGCGGTCAAGCAAAAACAGTCCGTAGGGGGACAGCGCCACTCCGCCATGGAGCGCACGCCCCTGGTCCGTTCAGCGGACGGAGAGACTCCCTCGACGAGCATGGGTACTCCGTCCGCTGCGCCTGCATGATCCTTGATCTAGGGATACCACCTGATGCGTTTCCCTGCCTGCTGAACGACGCAGGGAGACTGGTGGGGTGAACAACACCGCAATGCGAGTCAGCCCGATTTTCCTGGCCCTGCTCGGCACGACCGTCGCGGGCGGTTTCCTGGCGACCCTGGACAACTCCGTCGCGCGCATCGCGGGCGTCGTGCTGATCGTGCTCGGCGGGTGGGCGAGTTCGCTGTGCCTGCACGAATTCGGTCACGCGATCACGGCGTTTCGCGGTGGCGACCGCGAGGTCCGCGCGAAGGGCTATCTGACCCTGGACCCGCGGCGCTACACCGACCCGGTCCTGAGCATCGTCCTGCCGCTGCTGTTCGTGGCCATCGGCGGAATCCCGCTGCCGGGCGGCGCGGTGTGGATCAATCACTCCGCGCTGCGGGGGCGGCGGATCGAGTCGACGGTGTCGCTGGCGGGGCCGCTGATGAACCTGCTTCTCGGGGTGGGGCTGACCGCCGCCGTCGCCACGTTCAGCATGCCGATCGGCCTCGCCGCCGGACTGTCGTACCTGGCCTTTCTCCAGGTCATCGGATTCGTGCTGAACATCCTGCCGATTCCGGGCCTGGACGGCTACGGTGCGATCGAGCCGTGGCTGTCGGGCCCGGCACGCCGGTTCGGGGAGAAGGCGCGGCCGTGGGCTCCCCTGGTCATCATCGCCGTCATCATCGGCATTCCCGGCGCCGGAGTCGCGTTCTTCTCGTTCGCCTTCTGGTTCTTCGACCTGGTCGGCGGCGATCGCCTTCATGCCCTCATCGGGGACTCCCTGTTCCGCTTCTGGCAATGAGCCGGTGCGCCGCTTTCGCTCGCAAGCCGGGCACCCGCCCGCGCCTGTGGGCCGCTGCACAGCCGGGGCGAGGTTCGCGACGGTGCCCATCACCGGCCGTGGGAGGATGCCGGATGTGAAGGTCGCAGTATTGGTCGGCGGATTCGGCGGGGCGCGCTTCCTGCTGGGCGTCAAGCACGCGTTGGGGATGCCCCCGGTGGGCGAGCCGGAACAGCCGTCACCACACGAGGTCACGGCTGTGGTCAACGTCGGTGACGACGCGTGGATGCACGGTCTGCGCGTGTGCCCGGACCTGGACACGTGCATGTACACCCTGGGCGGCGGCATCGACTCCGACAAGGGGTGGGGACGTACCGAGGAGACCTGGTCGGTGTCGACCGAACTGGCCGCCTACGGTGCCGAACCGAGCTGGTTCGGCCTCGGTGACCGCGACATCGCCACCCACCTGGTGCGTTCGCGGATGCTGCGGGCGGGCTACCCGCTGTCGGCGATCACCGAGGCGTTGTGCGACCGGTGGCGCCCGGGGGTGCGGCTGCTGCCGGTGACCGACGACCGCGTGGAGACCCACGTCGCCATCGAGGACCCGCAGGGGCAGGGTCCCCGCGCGGTGCACTTCCAGGAGTGGTGGGTGCGCCACCGCGCCGAACCGAAGGCACAGACGATCGTGCCGGTCGGCGCCGACGAGGCGCAGCTCGCCCCCGGTGTGGCCGAGGCGCTGGAACAGGCCGACGTCGTCCTCGTCGCCCCCTCCAATCCCGTGGTCAGCATCGGTACTCTGCTGGCGGTACCGGGTTTCGACACGGCTCTGCACGCGGCAACGGCACCGGTGGTCGGGCTGTCACCGATCATCGGCGGGCGCCCGTTGCGGGGCATGGCCGATGCCTGTCTGAGCGCGATCGGGGTGGAGAGCACGGCCGAGGCGGTCGGCAGGCACTACGGCGCGCGCGCCACGGGCGGCATCCTCGATGCCTGGTTGGTCCATCGCGGCGACAACGTCGACGTCCCCGGTGTCGCGGTCCGCCAGGTACCGCTGCTGATGTCCGATGTGGAAGCCACCGCCGAGATGGTCCGCGTGGCCTTCGAGATCGCCGGGCTGCCTGCGCCGGAAGGGGCACGATGAGCGACCACGCCGCCACGAGTGGAATGCACCTGTTCGCCGTACCCGGCCTTCCGGAGTTCGAGCACGGTGATGATCTCGCCGCCTCGATCGCCGCTGCCGCGCCCTGGCTCGCCGACGGCGACATCGTGGTGGTCACGAGCAAAGTGGTGTCCAAAGTGGAAGGCCGGGTGATCCGGGCACCACTGGATCCGGAACAACGCGACGCGCTGCGCCGCGAGTACGTCCTGTCGGAGGCCACGCACGTCCTCGCCCAGCGCGGACGGACACTGATCACGCAGAACAAGCTGGGGATCGTGCAGGCGGCCTCGGGCGTGGACGCCTCCAACGTCGCCCAGGACCGGATCGCGCTGCTGCCCGAGGATCCCGATGCCTCGGCCCGGCGCCTGCGTGACGGGCTACGGCAGCACCTCGGGGTCGAGGTGGCGGTCATGGTGACCGACACGATGGGCCGGGCCTGGCGGATGGGCCAGACCGACGTCGCGATCGGTTCCAGCGGGCTCGAAGTGATCCACCGCTATGCGGGCGATCTCGATGCCCAGGGCAACGAACTCGCGGTCACCGAGGTCGCCGTTGGCGACGAGATCGCCGGTGCGGCCGATCTGGTCAAGGGCAAGCTCGGCAGCATTCCGGTCGGAGTCGTCCGGGGCTTCACGAGCGAGGACGACGGGTCCTGCGCGCGCGACCTCGTGCGGACGGTCGATGACGACCTCTTCCATCTCGGTACGGCCGAGGCACTGGCGCAGGGACGCCGCGAGGCGGTGCTGATGCGCCGCTCGGTGCGGTCCTTCACCGACGAGCCGGTGGATCCCGGGACTCTGCGCCGCGCGGTCGGTGCCGCGCTGACGGCCCCGGCACCGCACCACACTCGGCCGGTGCGCTTCGTGTGGCTGCGTGACCGGCCGTTGCGCAGGAAACTGCTGGATGCGATGCGCACGGCGTGGCTGGAGGATCTGCGGGCCGACGGGATGTCGGAGGAACGGGCGCAGCGCCGTGTCGGGCGCGGGGACCTGCTGTACGCGGCACCGGAGGTGATCGTGCCGTTCCTGGTGCGGGACGGCTCGCACGAGTATCCGGACGAACGTCGCAGCGACGCGGAACGGTCGATGTTCACCGTCGCGGGGGGCGCGGCGGTGCAGGGCCTGCTGGTCTCGCTGGCCGCCGAGGAACTCGGCTCCTGCTGGGTGTCGTCCACGCTGTTCTGCCCGGAGGTCGTGCGCGCGACACTGGATCTGCCGGAATCGTGGGAACCGCTGGGTGCGGTCGCTGCCGGGCATCCGACCGAGAAGGACACCGGTCCCCGGCCGCCCCGGGACCTCGACGACGGACTGGTGGAGTTGTGAGCGGGCCGCACACCGATGCCCGGCACACTCTCGACACATGGACACCACGGGAACCGCAGCAGGATGCGCTGCGGCATGCCTTCCTGGCGCTGCTCGACGCGCGGGCGGATGCGTGCCTGCGCGCGTGCGAGCCCGGGCATGTGACGTCCTCGGCCGTGCTGGTCGACGCGGCGGGTGAACACGCGATGCTCACCCTGCATCCGCGGGTGGGGCGATGGCTGCAACTCGGCGGGCACTGCGAATCCACCGACACCACCCTGGCGGGCGCGGCGTTGCGGGAAGCCACCGAGGAGTCCGGTATGGAGGGTCTGATCGTGGATCCGGTGCCGGTACACCTGGACGTGCATCCGATCACGTGCTCGCTCGGCAAGCCGACCCGGCACTTCGACGTTCGGTTCCTCGTGCACGCACCGGCGGGAGCTCAGCCGGTCCGCAGCGAGGAGTCACTGGACCTGCGCTGGTGGCCCCTGGAATCCCTGCCGGACGGCTCGGACCTGGGCCCGCTCATGGCCGCCGCCCGGGCACGGCTGGCAAGGTGAATTCGGAGAAATCACCGAACCAGCCGCAGCTCGCACCGGATGCCCGGTGCGTTTGCCAGGCGACCGTCGCCTGTCACGAGAGCAAGCTCATGCATTTCGGCCACCGCCACATAGGCCGCGTCGTAGGCCGAGACATTGTTTCGCAGCTCCCAAACACGCTCTATCACAGCCGAGCTGAACGGCAGCTTTTCGATGTAGGTGCTGGACCATCTGTCGAGTACACCGGCGGCGTCCTCCTTGCTGATCCTGCGCCCGAGCACCAGCCCGCGGAGCACATTGAGCATTTCGGCCGGCTGGTGTACGGGTGCTGCCCAATGGGTGTCGCAGCCCAGTGCCTTCCGCACTTTGGGGCCGCTGTGGTTCGCTCCCAAGTAGAAAGCAACGAGAGTCGAAGTGTCGACGACGATCACGCGACACCCGCTTGACCACCTGATCCCGGTGCTTCACCACGAGCGGAACGAACTGCTTCGACGATCTCGTCCATACTGAGCAAGCCGCCGCCGACCGGCTCCATCTCCGCAAGTTCGGCATTCCGTGAGAACCGGGCCTCTCGCTCCAGCATCGACAGCAGGTAGTTCTGGAGAGACTGCCCGTTCCGCTTCGCAGCACGAGCGAGTAATTCGCGCACCTCGTCCGGCACATTGCGAATAGTCATCACTGCCATGCAGTCAGAGTATCTGCATTTTGCAGAAGATGCAATCTTCTGCAGGTGGCACCGCCTCTCACATCCCGCGGTAGTCGCGGGCGGGCATCCGAGGCCCGGTACGAGGCCGGGAGACTCCCGCCGCCAGCAGGTAGCGCACGACACGGTGGCGATGCCCCGCGTACGGGGCGAGCGCTGCGAGCATGCCCTCGTCGTCGAGCGGCCGCCCCACCAGAGCGGTACCCACGATCTTCGGCAGGTGGAAGTCGCCGACGCTGACCGCGTCGGGATCACCCCACGCCCGCTGCGCGACCTCCGCCGCCGTCCACGGCCCGACTCCCGGCACGTGCTGCAGCAGGCGCCGCCCCTCGGTACCGCCGAGTTCGACGGCGCGCTCCAGCCGCCGGGCAAGCTGCGCGGAGGCGATCAACGTGCGACGACGGGCACCGTCGACCCCGGCGCGGTGCCACTCCCAGTCCCGGATGGCACGGACCTGCCGAGGATCCGGCGGCACGTGCATCCCCTCGGGTGCCGGCCCGGGCGCCGGAGTGCCGAACCGTGTGCACAGCTCGCGCCAGGAGCGCCATGCCTCACGGGTGGTGACCTTCTGCTCCAGCACGGCCGCCATCAGCACGTCCCACACCCGGCCCGTCGAACACAGCCGAAGCCCGCGTGCGCCGCGCTGTGCCCGCGCGACGACATCGTGCCTCGCGACGAAACCGGTGTCGTCGTCACAGGCCCCGAGCAGGCCGGGCACGCTCGCCAGCGCGGCAGCAGCGCCGGGTCCCCACGCGGCAGCGCGCACCCCGGAATCCTGCCCGGTCAATCGCACCGTCACCGGGCCGTCCACCGTCGTGGCCGCCCGCCAGAAAGCACCCGAGGCATCGCCCCGCAGCGCCGGATCGCCCGTGCCGCGGCGCAGCGGATCCAGCACGGCGGCCAGGGCGAGAGCGGATTCCGGCCGCCAGGTCCGGACAGCGGGCTCGTTCATCGCCGCGGATCAGCAATCATGGGAAAACCGGACACCCCCTGCGGGCAACTCCACACCGGGCCACACCCGGGCACCGTCGAGGAGCTCGCAGCCACCGCCGACCACCGCTCCGTCACCGATGACGCCGCCGCGCACCACGGCTCCCGCACCGACGCGGGCACCGGCACCGATCACGCTGCGCTCCACCACGGCACCGGCTTCCACGTGGGCGTGGGCGAACAGCACCGATCCCGTGACCTCGGCACCCTGCTCGACCGCGCAGCCCGGCCCCACGGTGCTGCCTGCGGTGACCGCGGCGCCCTGCGCCACGTGCGCCCCGTCGAGCACGAGCGCCTCGCTCCCGCCTGCGGGCAACGCTTCCGAGGGCACCACACCGCGGACCAGGTCCGCCGAGCCACGCACGAAAGCCGCCGGTGTTCCCAGATCCAGCCAGTACGCGGCGTCGACGTGTCCCTGCAGCCGGGCGCCGGAGTCCAGCAGGCCGGGGAACGTCTCACGCTCCACCGACACGGGACGGTCCGCGGGGATCGCCTCGATCACCGGGCGCCGGAAGACGTAGCAGCCCGCGTTGATCTGGTCGACCGGCGGATCGTCGGTCTTCTCCAGGAACGCCGTCACACGGCCGTCGGAGTCGGTGGGCACGCAGCCGAATCGGCGCGGGTCGTCGACCTTGACCAGGTGCAGCGTCGCGTCGGCGGAGTGGTCCCGGTGGGTGCGCACCAGGCCGGGCAGATCCACGCCGGAGAGGATGTCGCCGTTGCACACCACGATGTCCTGTTCGCGCAACCTGCCGGCCACGTTGCGGATGGCACCCGCGGTGTCCAGCGGCTCCTGTTCGACGACGTACTCCAGTTCCAGTCCCAGTGCCGAGCCGTCACCGAAGTGCTCGGCGAACACCTCGGACCGGTAGGAGGTTCCCAGCACGACATGGGTGATCCCCGCCGCGCGGATACGCGAGAGCAGGTGGGTGAGGAAGGGGACGCCCGCCGTGGGCAACATCGGCTTCGGCGCCGAGAGCGTGAGCGGGCGCAGCCGCGTACCCAGTCCCCCCACGAGCACCACGGCCTCTACCCCGTGCAGAGCGGCGGACTCATCCGGACCGGTCGGACCAGCCGACATGTTCCGTCTCTCCTCCTTCCCCGGTCGAAGCCCCTGACGAGTGAACCCATGAGGAATACTCTGGCAGGAGCAGCGTCATCGTGGACCGGGCCCCCTGCCATGATGGCCCCGGTACGGAGCCGCCCACGAACCCGGCGACCATGCCGGAAAGGCCGATGCCGCGCTGCGGCCACACACGCCGACCGGCGAAGTATTGAGAGGGCATCTCATGGACCCGCGCAACCGAGCCGACGACACACTCGCCCATGCGAGGGCGCGTGGTGCGTTCGTCGTCACACCGGACAGCGCGACCTCGCCGATGGATGCGTCGAGTACGGTACGCATTCCGCGTGAGCTCATCGACGAGGCCGACCGCGATCCGGACTCCACGGTGGTCCTGCCTCACTCCTCGCCGCAGGAACCGTCCCCGCAGACCGGTTCCCCGAGTGCCGAGCCGCCGGGCACCGAATGGCCCTCCGAGGACCACGACCGGGTTCAGCACGGCGCTCCCCACATCGATGCTCGGCACGGCCGGGGGATGTCCGAGCGGTCGGAACACGGGCATCCGCACGACCCGCCTCCCCAGCACGGGCAACTCCCCCGGTACGGCAGGCCCCCATCCGGGGAGCTCCGGTACGACTCGCCCCGGTACGGGCAGCTTCAGCACGGTTGGACCGAGTCGCCGCAGGCACAGTCCCCGCAGTCGCCCGGGTACGAGAACGCGCCACCGAACCCGTACGGGTCTCAAGGCACCTCCCGGGAACCCGCCCCCTCGGATTCACCGACAGCACGGCAGTACCCGGCTTCGCCGAGGTGAGATCCACCCACTGCCGGATTCACCGCTCGCGATGGCTCAGGCGCACGGCGATGCGCGCACGCATCTCCAGTGCCGCGCGCAGCACCAGGCGCAGCGGCGTCCACACCATGCCCCGGTACCGGTCGGCGAGGTATCGGTAGGCGCTGCGGTGATGCTCGGCCAGCATCCGGGCCGAGACCCGGGACGTCGAATGCCCGCCGATGTGCACGATCTCGGCGGAGGGAACGTAGACGTTGAGCCACCCCGCACGAGCCAGACGATCCCCCAGGTCCACATCCTCGAAGTACATGAAATACCGGGGATCGAACCCGGTGACGGAATCCATGGCCTCGCGCCGCACCAACAGGCACGAACCGGACAACCATCCTGCGGTGCGCTCGGCGAGAGCCGCTTCCGACTGCCGGTAGGCGCGGCTGAACGGGTTGGACGGCCAGACCTTGCACAGCAGCGCATGTCCCGCGCCACGGCCGAGCGAGGGCCGCAGCCGGGCCGAGGGGTAGATGCTGCCGTCCGGTTCCCTGATGAGCGGCCCGAAGGAACCTCCGCGGGGCCAGCGCGCGGCGGCGGCCAGCAGCTCGTCCAGACAGCCCGCGCCCCATTCCACATCCGGGTTGACCACGACGACCCACCCGTACTCCTCGCCCAGTTCGGCCATCCCCCGGTTGGCCGCCGCGCCGTAGCCGAGGTTGGCGCCCATCGGCACGAGGTCGACATCCGGCCGTTCGGCCGCGCGTTCGGGTGCGCCGTCGGTGGACCCGTTGTCGGCGAGGACGACCCGGACCCGCCGGTCGGTGGCCTTGGGCAACGTGTCCAGGAACCGCTCCAGGGTGCGCCCGGGCGAATAGGTCACGGTGACGACGGCGAGTTCGTCGCCGTAGCTGCGCGAGTCGGTCACGGTGTCATTCTGCCGTGCCATACGGCGCGGGCGACGCGTGGCCGACCGTAGGACCGCAGCGAACACTACGTTTTCGGCAATTCCGGACTTTTCCCCTGTATCCGGCGCACCAGCCGATATGCACCCGGAAAACCGACGAAGAGGCCCACCACGCTCACGACCACCATCGCCACACCGGCCCAGACCGGCTTCGGCTCGAAATCGGCCCGATAGACCACGGAACGAGTCGCACCGGCACGCGAGGCGATCTCCTCCCGCGCGACCACCTCGACTTCGCGACCGATATCGGCATCGGTGAGCTGCGAGTACACGATCTCCCGCATCTCCACTCGGCCGTCGTCCCAGCGCACCCGCGCATCACAGATCCACCACCAGCCGGTCATGAATTCCCGTTCCGGCGACCTGGTTTCCGTGACCGGCCCCGAGAAGCGACACTGCTTCGCGACGGCGACACCGCGCGCCGTGACCTCGGAACCGAGCGTGCTCATCCCGAAGAAAGGAAAGACAAGGAATATGTTGGACAGAAACAACACGATGCCCACAACGACCAGGAAAATATCTCGAACGATGCGCATGGCCCCTCTTCACTTTCTCGAAGGACGATGCCCCCGAGGAACACCACAAGAGCAACGTGTTCTAGTGCTCCTGGCCAGTGGTGTGCTTCCAATAGGCCTGCTCGTCGTAGGTGCTGCCGAGGGCGGCCGTATTACGAACGACCTGTTGGCCTGTGGACAAGTCGTCGAGTCCCGTACGTCCGATGCCACGCTGCACCTTCTTCCCGGCGTTCTGCACCGGTTCCATGGTGCTGGTGACCTTGTCCAGCGCGGGCTTGATCTTCTTGACGATCTCGGCGAGGTTCTGAATGGACCGCACGATCTTTTCCAGCCACTCGGCCACCCGGTTGGACCACTTCGCCACGATCCGGATCACATCCGCCACCAGCAGGGGTGTCGCCAGCCCCAGGGTCACCCCGGCCGCGATCGCCGAGCGGGTGAGCCACTGGACGAGGTCGGACATCGCCTCGGCGATCAGATCACGCACGGTCGTGCGCACAACCTGCACCGCGATGCCCGCGCCCGAGACCGCCGCGCCCACCGCGCCCACCGCGCTCGCCGCGGCCGAAGCTCCCTCGATGAGCTTCGCCTCCCCCGCGGCCACGAGTTTGTACACGTCGATGGCGGGTCCGTGCCACGGTTCGGTGTCGGCTTTGACCATCCGCTCCATGTCGCCGGCGGTACCACCGTCACCGTGACCGAACCGTCCCGGTCCGATAAGGACACCTGAACGTCGGTGGCGGCGTCCTGAATCCGTTGGGCCTGCTGCATCTTCGCTTCGATCTGCTGCCGGAATCCGGCCAGCATCGCGTCCGGATCGGCTGAGGGCGTTGTCACGAGCGTTCCTCCTGTTCCTTCTGCCGACCTTTCGGCGCGCGAGTCAGCGTCGGTTCCGTCTCCGGAACCGCCCAACGACGGCCACCACCGCCGGCAGCACGGCATCACGGGCACAACGCCCGGTCCCGTGGGGCTCGTCCTCGCTCTCGATCTCGGCCACGGCGTACATCCCACCACACCGCCCGGCGCGCCAAGAGCGAAACCGAAAAACCGCGCCCGTGCACCTCGGAATGGTCAGCGTGCGCGCAGCGCGCCGCCGTCCCGGACGAAGGCCTCCGCAAGCGCTTCCCGCCACGGCCGCATCGGTGTGCAGCCCTCCTCGATCCAGGCGCGCTCGGACAGCACGGAGAACGCCGGGCGCGGGGCCGGGCGGGGGAATTCCGCGGTGGAGCAGGAGTGCACGCGATCCGGGTCGGCACCGAGCTCGGTGAAAACCGCGCGGGCGAACTCGAACCAGCTCGTCCGGCCGGAATTGGTGCAGTGCAGTATCCGACGCCCGGGGCCTTGCTCGCGGGCAGCACGGTCGGCGAGTTCGACCAGGCCGCGTGCGAGGTCGCCCGCCCAGGTCGGCGATCCGATCTGGTCATCCACAACGGACACCGTCTCGCGTTCGGATTCCAGGCGCGCCATCGTCTTCACGAAATTGCCGCCCTGTGCCCCGTACACCCACGAGGTGCGGACCACCCAGGCCCGCGCCCGGGAGTCCAGGACGGCGTGCTCACCGTCAAGCTTCGTCCGCCCGTACACCGTGTACGGCCCCGTGGGATGGTCCGGTTCGTACGGTTCGCGGGCATCACCGGCGAATACGTAGTCGGTGGACACGTGCACCAGCGGCGCATCGGAGACGGCGCACGCCTCGGCGAGGTGGGCCGCGCCCCGGGTGTTGACCTCGGCGGCACGGTCGCGGTCGGACTCGGCGGCATCCACTGCCGTGTAGGCGGCCGCATTGATCACCACGGGCTGCAGCCGCGCATCCCGGGCGGCCTCCGCGAAGGAGTCGACCGCGTCGGTCACGGCACCGGGGTCGGCCACGTCCAGCTCGGTGGAGCCCGGCGCGTGCACCAGGCCGTTGCGGTCCGCGTCGACGATCCGGGCCAATTCCCGGCCGAGCTGTCCTCGGCCGCCGGGCACCAGTACAGCCAGGCGCGGCATCACGAAGCTCCCGCGGTCCGAGCGGTCGAGGCCTGCCCCGGCGGGGTCGGGGTTGTCGAGGCCTTCAGCGGTTCCCACCACTGCCGGTTGTCCCGATACCACCGCACGGTTTCGGCCAAGCCCTCACCGAAGTCGACGCCGGGGGCGTACCCCAGTTCCGAAGCGATCTTGCCGTGGTCCACCGAGTAGCGGCGGTCGTGCCCCTTGCGGTCGGGGACCGGGCACACCATCGACCAGTCGGCCCCGACGGCCTCGAGCAGTTTCCCGGTCAGTTCCCGGTTGGTCAGTTCGGTGCCACCGCCGATGTTGTACACCTCACCCGGGCTGCCCGACTCGGCCACCAGTTGAATCCCGCGGCAGTGGTCGGTGACGTGCAACCAGTCGCGGACGTTGCCGCCGTCGCCGTACAGCGGAACCTGCCTGCCGTCCAGCAGATTGGTGACGAACAGCGGGATCATCTTCTCCGGGTGCTGGTACGGCCCGTAATTGTTCGAGCACCGCGTCACGCACACGGGCAGACCGTGCGTGCGGTGGTAGGCGCGGGCCAGCAGATCCGAACCGGCCTTCGATGCCGAGTACGGCGAGTTCGGGTCGAGCGGGTGCTCCTCCGGCCAGGATCCGTCCTCGATGGAGCCGTAGACCTCGTCGGTGGACACGTGCACGAACTTGCTCACTCCGGCCGCCACCGCCGCGTTCAGCAAGGTGTTCGTCCCGACGACGTTGGTGAGCACGAAGTCCGAGGCACCCGCGATGGAGCGATCGACGTGGGATTCGGCCGCGAAATGCACCACGATGTCGGCCCCGTCCATCACCTCGGCGACCAGGGCGGGATCACGGATGTCCCCGCGGACGAAGCGCAGGCCGGGCCGGTCGGCAACCGGCCGCAGGCTCTCCTCGGAGGCGGCGTAGGTGAGTTTGTCGAGCACCGTCACCTCGGCTCCGGCGAACGCCGGATATGCCCCGTCCAGCAGCTGCCGGACGTAGTGCGAGCCGATGAAACCGGCTCCTCCGGTGACCAGAACCCGCATCGTGCCGTCCCTTCGACAATGACCGCCTCGGCAGCAGGGGCAGCCGCAGTCTGACACGCCGCCGCGCACAGGCACCCCGAGACTACGCAACCCACTGCATGCGCCGAACGTCACCCGTATGAGTAGCGCTTTCGGCCCGGGTGGTGGGCCGGAACGGTGGCACCGCCGACATGCCGTGGTGACCGTCGTTACTCTGCACGGGGGGTACGGACGTACCCGCCCCGCGGGGCGGTGCAGCAACCACACAGGCGGCCCAAGGAGGATTCAGCGTGGACAACCGGCCACAGCGGCCAGGTGGCCCACCCGGACAGCCCGGCAGGCCCGTTCCGCCCGGCGATCGACCTCCGGGGGCGCGTCAGGCCGGTTCACCGCCTCCGCCCGGGCACAAGGGCGGACAGCCGGGTCCTCTCCCGAACGAACCGGACTCCCGAGCAGCACACGGCTCCCGACAAGGCCGCCCCGGACCCGAGCCGGGCGCCTCGCCGCAGGGACACAGCGGAGATCCGGACGCCACCCGGCCGAATGTCGCCCGGCAACCCCGGCCGGGCGGGTCCCGAGAACGCAACCGGGGCCGACCGAGCGGCAAGCGCCCGCCCCGGAGGAAATTCCGCGCCACCAAGCTGATCGCGGCACTGGTCTCGGTCACCATCCTGGTGACGACCGGATACGCCTGGGGAACCCTGCGTGACCTCAGCTCCGACCTGCAAGGCAGCGTCGCCATCAACAACACCATGAGCGCACCGGACGGCGCGACGGACATCCTGCTCATCGGCAACGACAGCCGCACCGACGCCCAGGGCGACCCGCTCCCCGACGAGGTCCTGAGCAAACTCCGCGCCAGCGACGACGGGGGCGGTGACCTCACCGACACGATGATTCTGGTGCGGATTCCCAACGGCGGTGAACGCGCCAGTGCCGTGTCCTTCCCCCGCGACGCCCGCGTGGAGATGCCGGAGAACTACGGCAGGCACAAACTCAATTCCGCCTTCGCCCGGGCGAAGACGGAAGCCAGGGAAAGGCTGACCCAGCAGGGACTCGATCCGAAAACCGTCGAGAAGCGGGCCACCGCGCGCGCGCAGAACTTCCTCATCACCACGATCGAACAGATTGCCGGGGTCAGCATCGACCACTACGCCGAGGTCAACCTGCTCGGCTTCTACAAGCTCACCAAGGCCATCGGTGGCGTCAAGGTCTGCCTGAAGGATCCGGTCGACGACAGCGAGTACTCCGGCGCCGTGTTCCCGGCGGGACCCCAGACCATCCAGGGAGCGGATGCGCTGGCCTTCGTACGCCAGCGCCACGGGCTTCCCCGCGGTGACCTCGATCGGATCGTGCGCCAGCAGGTGTTCATGTCCGCTCTGGCCAAGAAGATGCTGTCCAAAGGGGTCCTCGGCAATCCGGCGAAGCTGTCCGATCTCATGGAGGCGCTCAAGGACTCCATCGTGCTGGACAAGAACTGGGATGTCGTCAGCTTCGCCCGGCAGATGCAGGGCATCGCCGCGGGCAACATCCGGTTCCAGACCATCCCGCTGGAGCGCACCGGGCAGTCCGGCACGATCACGATCGATCGGCAGGAAGTCCAGCGCTTCGTCGACAACCTGCTGCTTCCGCCCGCCGAACGCAAGGCCAGGCAGCGAGCCGCAGCCGCCGCGGAGAAGGTCCGCTCCCGGACCACGGTCAACGTCTACAACGCCTCCGACATCGGCGGGCTCGCCGGCCGGGTGCTCGACGACCTCACCAGCGCGGGATTCGACAAGGGCGTCAGCGCCAACGCCGACTCGGAGATGTCGCAGTCGGTCGTGCGGTACCCACCGGGCGGCCAGGAGGCCGCCAAGCTGGCCGCCCGCGCACTCGGGGGACTTCCCACCGAGGAAAGCCAGAGCGTGGAGTCGGGCAGTGTGGCCGTCTACCTGAGCGGTGAGTACAGCGGCCCCGGCGCGCGGCAGCGGTTCGCCGGTGACCGAACCGTGCGGCTGGACGGTGCGCGGCAGAGCCATCCCCGGCCCGCACAGCAGCCGGAGCAGGATCAGAACAAGCAGCCGATCACGGCAGAAGGAGTTCCCTGCGTGGAGTGACACCGGACACGGGCGAGTCGGGCAGGATCGTGGATCCGGGGCATTGCGGACTCCTGCGGCGCGGAGCCGCGGGAGTCCGCGTTAGCCTGCCGACATGAGCGTCACCCGAGCACTGCTCACGCCGCTGTTGACCACCGGATCGCCAAAGCCGCTGATCACGCACTACGACGAGGCCACCGGAGCCCGCATCGAACTTTCCCGTGCCACCGTGGCCAACTGGGCCGCGAAAACGGCGAACTGGCTGGTCGACGAACTCGACGTCGAACCGGGCACGCCGGTGGCGGTGTCCCTGCCCGCGCACTGGCAGACCGCGGGGATCCTGCTCGGTGCCTGGTGGTGCGGTGCGCACGTGACCGAGGATTCCGCGGGGGCCGAAGCCGCCTTCGTCCCGGCCTCGGCACCCGGTACGGGTGAAGGCGCACGCACGGTGGCCGCGGTCGGCCTGGACCCTCTCGGGGCCTCGGCGACGAACCTGCCCGACGGTGTCGTGGACTACGCCTCCGAGGTCCGGGTGCACGGCGACGACTTCACGCCACTGGCTCCGATTCCCGGCAGCACACCGGCACTGAAATTATCCGCTGTGGACGAGGTGGTCGCTGCTGCGCGGCAGCGCGCCGCGGAACTCGGCATCGACAAGAACGCCCGAGTCCTGTCCACTCTGGAGTGGGATCTGCCGGAGGGAGTCATCGACGGGCTCCTGGCCGTGCTGGCGGCCGAGGGATCCCTGGTGCAGATCACCAATCCCGATGCCGGCACGCTGGACAAGCGCCGCTCCGACGAGCGCACCACCGTGGAGCTGGGTACCGGCGGCTGAATCACCCGGCAGGCGGCGATCGGCCGGGGAGCAGTCATGTCCGGCTCGAAATTACTGTCGAGTAGCATCGGTGTGTGTCGGAGTACCAGAGTCTCTTCCTGCCCGACGGTGACCTGTTCGTCCCGACCGAGGCCGCCGGTAACCCCTGGGGAGAGCTGACCGGCGGTGGTCCCGTCGCCGGATTGCTCGCCCGCGCGATCGAGCAAGCGATCGACGACCCGGACAGGCTGGTCGCCCGGCTGACCGTCGACCTGATGCGGCCGGTTCCCCGCCGGGGGCTGGAGGTCTCGCATCGGGTCCTGCGCTCGGGCAAGCGCCTTCAGGTGATCGAGGCCTGCCTCACCCTGGACGGCACCGAGGTGGCCCACGCGGTCGCGCAGGCCGTGCACCGTTCCGAGACCGGGGAGACCGCACCGGTCCAGCCGCCGCCCTTCGCGGGCCCGGACGGCGTGCCGGACGGCTCGCTGGTGCCCGCCGGTCTGGGACTGCGCTGGGGTGTGCACGACGTCGTGGAGGTCCGCTGGATCGCCGATCAGAGCAGCCGGGGTCCCAGCAGGGCGTGGATGCGGATGCCGCTGCCGCTGCTTCCGGACGAGCCGCCGAGCCCGCTGGTGCACACCGCGGTCCTGGTGGACTGCATCAGCGCGGCCAGCCCCGTGGGCTCGCGCGTCGGCCCGTGGATCAACACCGACATCACGCTCTACCTGCATCGCGAGCTCGACGGCGAGTGGCTGGGCATGGAGATGGAGCGCGACACCGAATCCACGGGCGTCGGCACGGCTCGGGCGCGGCTGTTCGACCGGCACGGCCCGATCGGGGTCGCCGACGAGGCCGTCCTGGTCAATCAGCTCGGCTGAGGCGGCGAGAGCGGTCGGGTGCGGTAAGCGTCGCGCCGATGCTCGACACTCGTCACGAACACGACTCGGCGTTGCTCCTCAATCCTGCAGCGAATGCTCGGTGATCCTGTCCTGCAGCGCGGAGTGCTTGTCCTGCACGAGACCGGCGAGGTCGTCCTGGAACCCGGCCATGTCCGCGCGCAGGCGGGCACCCAGTTCCCCGGAGTCGGCGGCCAGCATCCGTACCGCGAGCAGGCCCGCGTTGCGGGCTCCGCCGACCGACACGGTGGCGACCGGCACACCGGCGGGCATCTGCACGATCGACAGCAGAGAATCCATGCCGTCGAGGTGCTTCAGCGGGACGGGCACACCGATCACCGGCAGCACCGTGGCCGAGGCGACCATGCCCGGCAGGTGTGCGGCCCCGCCGGCTCCGGCGATGACGACCCGGATTCCCCGGTCGGCGGCCTCGCGCGCGTAGTCGAGCATCCGCTGCGGCGTGCGGTGCGCCGAGTACACCCCGGCCTCGAACGGCACGCCGAACTCCGACAGCGCCTCGCCCGCGGCCTGCATCACCGGCCAGTCCGAGTCGCTGCCCATGACCACACCGACCAGCGGGTTCGTGCCGCCTTCCGCCACCGTCTGCCTCCCGGGACTCGCTTGCCGACTCACCCGGAAAGCCTAAAGGACACGCATTCCGGCGGCGCTCAGGCCGCGTGCCGGAACATCGCCCGGTACTGCACCGCATCCAGATACAGCCGATCGTGGTCGCCACCGTCCTCGGCCCACTCGATACAACCCGGGCGCTGTCCCCCCGTGCGGGAGAACTCCCGGACGGATTCCTCCACCCGAGCCAGCGGGATCACGTAGCGCGGGTGATACCAACGCGGGAACCCCGGATCCCCGATGACCTGAGGATCCCACGGCGGCTCGGCACTGCACGACATGAACCGATAATTCCACCGCACCGCACCGAACCCCGTCCGCGTATTGGCGGTCACCTGGAGCTCGCCATACGGATCCCAATTGCCGAACAGGTCCTCATCTGTGTATTTCCGGTCGCCGAGGACGAACGTGACCTCGTCTCCCGCGTCCATGTTGACCCATGGATTTCCGGACCGCAGCTCACTCACGACTCGCCTGACCAACGCATCCGCCTGTTCGGGGGTTTCGGCATACTCGAAGCCGTCGTCGAGTACCGCATTCAGGATCATGGTGTGGCCACTCCCTTCAGCTCCCATCGTATCCCGGACATGCTGGAGATCACTGTCATTGTGGAGCCACGCGGCAAGATCGTGCGCACAGCGACCTGGCAACCGTGAGGCCGGCCGCACACCTTTCTGTGGTTGATGACCACTGTCAGATTCCTGATGCCGTGCTGCCGCATCCACATCGCGAACTTGGTCTCGGTGTGAGCGACAGTCGCCAACTTGTCTCCGACCCGCCAGCCCAGTGGCTTGGGGAACTGCACTGAATCAGCGAGGAACGTGTACGTTTGCTCCGCAAGATGATCCTCAGTACTGCGAATCCGCCCGACTTCGGTGCCGTGGTCGTCGAAGCCGATTCCGGTGGTGACGTGAGTGCCCTCCTCGGGAGCGATGCGTCTGCCCACCTCGGCCACCCACTCCGGACTGCCGAACTCCGGCCGCCCGGCGGCCGGAACACTCCCGTCGCCGGTACCGTCCTCGACTCCTGGCGACGACCCGTCCACTCCCAACGAAGCGAGGTACCGCTCGATCAGCGATCGGGCCGCATCGGCCCGATCGATCTCGTACTCCAAATCGAGCACCACCTGGGCCGCACCGCCGATTCCCTCGACCAGCTCGGCGTCCTCCGTGCCGTAGGTCGCCGCAACAAGACCGTCGCGGGATTCACCGGCCGACTCCGCCGCGCTGTGCACGGCCGCCCGAGCAATCTCCACCGACACCAGCACGCCACGCAACCGCGCGGCCAGCCGCTCCAACGCCGATTCGGCCACCGCCGTCTCCTTTCGACCTCACGGTCGAGAAGGAAACCACCGAGCACCGACAGCACCCGGGTGCGCGGTCAGTGACGTGCCATACCACCGGCCACAAACGCCCGCCACTGCGCCGAGGTGAACGCCAGCACCGGAGAAGCCTCCCCCAACTTGCTGTCCCGCACCCCGACCCAGCCGGGGGCCGAACCGACCTCCACGCAGTCCCGTTCCGGGTCACTGCGGCTTGATTTGCGCCACCCGGAGAACTGCTTAGCCCTGATCACCGTACTTGCTCCTTGCCTCGCGAATCCTCTGCAGCGAACGCTCCGGTGATGCCGCCGCGCCGAGCACGTGGCGCCACGCCCGCCGGTACAGCTCCACCATCTCCCGATCGTCGACGTAACGAGCTTCCCCCAACAGGTCGAGGTGGACGAGGCCGGGATGCCCTCGCAGCGGCTCGGGAAACGTCATGATCGTCCACGAGCTTCCTTCTCCGAGGTAGGAACCTGCGTCCAGCGGGAGCACCTGGAGATCGACGGATGGCGTGCGGGCCACCGCCAACAGGGAGTCGAGTTGCCCCCGCATCACCTCATCACCCCCGCGAGAGCGATACAGCACGCTCTCGTCGAGAACCACATGCAGCTCGACCGGCCGCTCCGCTCTCGTGTAGATGCTCTTGCGTTCCATGCGAGCGTCCACAAGCTGCTGGATCTCCTCGTCCGAGCAGTTCGGATTGGCCCGGAAGACCGCTGCCGCGTAGTCGGGCGTCTGCAGGAGCCCGGGGATCAGCGAGGCACCAAGAATGTCGAGCCTGGCCATATCCACTTCGAGGTTCAGGCGCAGGTCGTAATCCTCCGGAATCGGCGCGGAGCGCTTCGGGACACGCTTCCTCGCCACGGGCAGCAACTCCCGCAGCTCCGGGAACTGCTCGGCCGCGCCGTAGACCTCCAGCAGCTTCTCGAGATCGCTCTGGGTCGGCGCGTTGAAACCCTTTTCGAGGTTGGCCACGGTCTGCCCGGTGCGTCCGATCTTCTGCGCGGCCTGCTGTTTGGTCAGCCCGCAGTCGGTACGCAACTGAGTCAACCGCAGCGCGAGGTAATACCGCACGACGGCCGGGGACGACGACGTGATCACCGATGAGCCTCCTCGAACCGATGGACGCATTCTCGCGCAGTCACCCGAACGAGCGTCGCGAGCGCCTTGATCACTTGAACTCACTATGCTTGAATTCAAGCATAGTGATCACCATCACTGATCATCGGAGCAAGATCGTACACAAGCACCAACGCACCCGTGCCGATGATCGGTCAACACAGCAAAGGAGCAGAGGCATGGGCGAGGTCAGCATGGGCACGTGGGTGAAGGTCGACGACTGTCCCATCCACTACACGGTGTGCCACGATGTGATCGAGTTCGAGCTCGGCGGGTGGGGCTCCGGCGTCGAGCTGGTCGCCACCGAAGCCGGGCTGACCAACCTGCTCCAGCGAGGCGCCGAAGCGCTCACCGCGCTGCGCGGCGAGCAGCACGGGGCCTGAAAACGGAACCGACCGGGCGTTTCCCGTTCCCATTGCCGTACGTGCCCCTCGCGAGCCACGGCCGGAGCATCAGATCGATTGACGGTACCCGAAGAACTCGTGGTCCTCGTTGTATCCACCGTAGCCGCCACCGACCTCGGAGAAGTCCTCGACGAACTCGATCGCCTGTATCCACTTGACCAGTTTGAAGCCGAGTTGGACCTCGTTGCGCAGCCGCAACGGTGCGCCGTGCCCGAACGAGAGCGCCGCATCGTTCATGTCATAGGCCAGCATCGTCAGGTGATAGCTCATCTGTTCAATCGGATGCGCATCGTAGTAGATCCCCCGGTCCGGCCCCTCCGCAAAAGAGTAGAAGACAACCCACTTCGCCTCCGGACGCGGTTTGACCACATCCATGATGGTCCGCATCGAGACCCCACCCCATTTGGCGATGCCGGACCATCCCTGGATGCAGAAGTGCTGGGTGATCTGCTCGTGGTGCGGCAGGGCACGCAGTTGTCCCATGTCGAGATCGACGGGGTTGTCCACCAAACCACTGATCCGCAGCCGGTAGTCCGCGAAGTTGTTGTTGAACAAGGCCTTGTACTCGTCCGACTCGGGATACTTCCCGTTGTGCCAGAAATAGGGAGATATGTCCTCTTCGGTGTACTGGCCCGGCTTGGAATCGATGTGCTCGAACAATCGCTGTGCGGGGCCGATCAACGCGTATCCGACGCGCTGCACGAGTCGAGGACGACGGAAGGTCAGCGGGGTGGCCGCGACCCATCCGACGATGACGACGACCATCGAGGCGGCAAAAACCCAGAAACCGACCCATGATGCATCGTTGCGAGCGGCGTACATGTGATTGAGGTTCCGGAGAAGCTCCGTGGTGACAACCAGGGTCACATGAATCACGATGAACAGCAGGAACCAGGTCATGACGAGAAAGTGCAACGAGCGGGCGACCTGGATGTTGAGCACGCTGCTGATGCGTTTGAACCGCGTGGACAGTGCCGGTGACATGCCCAAACCGGTGACGAGCGCCAGCGGTGCGGCAACGAAGACCGTGAGGAAATAAGCGAGCAATTGCAGGCTGTTGTAGGCCGCCCAACTGTTCTCGGTCGGCCACTCCAGTGAAAAGTACTGGATCAACACCGACACGGCGTTGGGAAAGACCTCCCAACTCGTGGGAACCAGACGCTGCCAGCGGCCGGTGGCGAATATCAGAACGAAGAAGATCAGGCCGTTGAGCAACCACAAGGTGTTGATGCCCAGATGCCACCACCGAGCCAGACCGATGGAGTGACGAATCCCTGGTAGCCCGATCTGCCCCGGCAGGCTGACGGAGTCCTGCTTGGCGGTCCACAGCGGATCTTCGGGAACCGGCTTCTGGAAACGGAACCAATCCCTGCCCGGAGTGCTGTGCCGGGTCCAGTAGAGCCGAGGATGGTCGGTCATGATCTGCACGCCGGATCGGATGATGAAAGTCATCATGAAGAGGTTGAAGAAGTGCTGCCACCCCACCCAGGCGGGAAAGCCGGCTCTCTCCTCGGCATCGGGCACATCGATGGTTCCGGGATACCGCTCCATGAACGAGTGCACCGCAGGAATGTCGCGCAACCCCTTGGCGACGGCGACCGCGGTGATCAGGAGAACGAAACCGATGGGCAGCAGCCAGAGCAGGTTGAACCACTTGTCACGGCCGATGCGTACTCGCGGGGAGATTCCTGTCGCCTCCGGCACGGAACCCGCCCAGGTGGCGGGGTCGACGATATCGTCGCCTCGTGTCAACCGCTCCCTGAATCCCTCGATCGCCTCGGGGGACACTCTCGACCGTGCCGGTTCCGGCAGTTCCTCGGGGTCGGGATCACCAGCATCGGCCATGGCCGGGAGAGTAGCACCGAAATATGGTGATTGCCGTTCACGAAAAAGCACGGTCCCTCCGCCCGGCAAAGAGAGCCGCGGCGGAACGGAATCGTTTTCGTCAACAACTTTTCACCGAGGCCGCATCGGCCTCAGTGGATCGAGTAGCCGTCGGGCCATTCGGCGTGCCCCAGCCAGTGCGCCGCCAGCCGCGCCTGCTGCCGGACCTCGGCCATCTCCTCGCCCAGCACCGTCACATGGCCGAGCTTGCGCCCGGGTCGCTCGGCCTTGCCGTACAGGTGGACCTTGGCGTGCGGAAACCGCGCGAACAGGTGGTGCACCCGCTCATCCATCCCCATCCGGGGCTCGGTCGGAGCACCGAGCACATTGCCCATGACCACGGCAGGAGCAGTCAAACCAGTACTGCCCAACGGGTAGTCCAGCACCGCGCGCAGGTGCTGCTCGAACTGCGACGTCCGGGCCCCCTCGATCGTCCAGTGCCCGGAATTGTGCGGCCGCATGGCCAACTCGTTGACGACCAGTCCCCGTTCGGTCTCGAACAGCTCGACCGCGAGCACGCCCACCACGCCGATTTCCTCGGCGATCTTCAACGCGAGGTCCTGGGCCTGCTGGGTGACGGCTTCGGAGGCCTCCGGAGCCGGCGCCAGCACCTCGACACAAATGCCCTGCGACTGCACGGTCTCGACCAGCGGCCAGGCCGCACCCTGCCCGAACGGCGACCGGGCCACCAGCGCGGCGAGCTCGCGGCGCAACGCCACCCGCTGCTCGACCATCAACGGCATGCCCGCTTCGAGCAGCTCGGGGACCGTGCGCTGCGCGCTCTCCGGCGTGTTCAGCACCCACACACCCTTGCCGTCATAGCCGCCCCGCGCGGTCTTGAGCACGCACGGCCAGCCGTACTCGGCACCGAACTCGAGCACGTCGGCGACCTCGGTGACCTGTGTGAACGGCGGTACCGGCAGGCCCAGGTCGGCGAGCTTGCGCCGCATCACCAGCTTGTCCTGGGCATGCAGCAGAGCGTCCGGCCCGGGGTGGACGGCCACCCCGGCCGCACTCAGCGCCTGCAGGTTCTCGGGGGGCACGTGCTCGTGATCGAACGTGACGGCGTCACAGCCCTCGGCGAACGTACGCAGAGCGGCCAGGTCGCTGTGGTGGCCGATCTCGACGTTCGGGGACACGAGCGCTGCGGGGTCGTCCTTCGATACGGCCAGCACCTTGAGGGACTGCCCGAGCGGGATCCCCGCCTGGTGCGTCATCCTCGCGAGCTGGCCACCACCGATCATGCCGACGACTGGGGTTCCGGTGAGATGGTCCACGAGACCTACAGCCTAACCGGTACACGGTGCGCTTTCGCGATGGCCGTGCCACGAGAAGGCCTCCGACGGACCGCGGTCACCACAGGGCACCGGGCCCGGTCCGTAGAATCGGGAGTGTGTCCGTCGTCGATTCGGTGCTCACGCGTATCCCTCAGACTTACCACGACGTGGCGATCAGGTACCGCGAGTTGCTCAAGTTCGGGGCCGTCGGCGCGATCACCTTCTTCATCGACACGGCCATCTTCTACGCCCTGAAATGGACCGTTCTCGTTCCCAAGCCGGTCACCGCCAAGGTGTTCGCCGTGCTCGTGGCCACCATCGTGTCCTACATACTCAACCGCGAATGGGCCTTCCGGACACGCGGCGGGCGGGAGCGCCACCACGAGGCCTCGCTGTACTTCCTCGTCAGCGGCATCGCCGTGGGGCTGTACGCGGCTCCGCTGTGGATCTCACGCTACGTGCTGCACCTGCAGACGCCCTACACCGGCAGACTGGTGCAGGAGATCGCGGACTTCACCTCCGGGCAGATCATCGGCCTCCTACTCGGCATGGCATTCCGCTGGTGGGCGTTTCGGCGGTGGGTCTTTCCCGACGATGCCCGGCAGCAGCGAGGCGATTCCCGGACGGTCCGTACCGAGAGAACCCCGGCCGGTTGAGGCATCCGGACGCCGGGCGAACCGGCCGCTCAGCGGGGTGTGGAGTCGGCCTCCCACGGCACACCGAGAATGTCGTCCGCGCGCGCCACGGGCAGGAAAAGCTCGAACATCGCAGGTCGTGCCGAACGCAGCTCCAGGCGGCCACCATCCGCCTCGACGAGCGCCCGCGCCAGAGCCAGGCCCACCCCGGTCGAGCCTCCCACCGAGAAACCCCGGTCGAAGACGTGCGGGACAAGCTGCTCCGGAACTCCCGGCCCGTTGTCACCGACCTCCACGAGAACCGTGCCGCTGCCATGCCGGGCCGCCAGCGTGACCATTCCCTCTCCGTGGCGCAGGGCGTTGTCCAGCAGCACTCCGATGGCCTCACGCAGGCGAGCCGGTGTGGCCCGCGCCAGCAGTCCCCCCTCGACACGCAACCGCAACGTGCGCCCCTCGGCCCGCAGCAGTTCCCGCCACTCCTCGGCGACAGCACCGAGTTCGGCGGACACATCGAGCGGTTCGGCGTCCTTGGCCCGTGCCGCTGTGGCGGCGGCGAGCAGGTCATCCAGTACCCCGGACAGCCGCTCGGCCTGCTCGAGAGCCGCAGAAGCCTCCTCGGCGGTCACCGCGTCCTCGGTATCCGCGAGCGCCTCCAGCCGCAGCTGAAGCGCCGTGAGGCGGCTGCGGAGCTGGTGTGAGACGTCCCCGACGAGTTCCCGCTCCCGCTGGACGAGGTGCGACAGCGCGGCCCCCGATGCGTCGAGGGCGTCGGCGACACGGTCGAGCTCGGGTACCCCGTGCCGGATCGGATCCGCCCGGAAATCACCCGCACCGAGCCTGCTCGCGCGGTCCGCGACATGTCGCAGCGGGGCGGCGAGTCTGCGCGCCGTCAGGATCGCCACGAACGTCCCCGTCCCCGTGGACAGCACGGCCAGCAGCAGCACCACACCGGCCACCTGCAACTGCAGGGTTCGCATCGGGCCGCTCGGAGCGGCGAGCCGGACGCTACCGCTCTGCACCATGGACACGGTCTCCACAATGGGATCGGTCCCCGGAGCGGGGCCGTAGACATGCCTCCTGCCGCGTATGTGCACCGTCAACCGCGCGTCCTCCGGCACCACGAGCCGGACATCGGCCAGGTTGATCGGTCTTCCCTCCGCGACCTGCTCGTCCAGCCGGGTGGCGATCTGCTGAGCCCGGGTCGACAGATCACTGCGGGTGATGTCCGCCACGAGTCTCAACGCGCTGAACCCGAGGGGCAGGCCCAGCACCAGCGTCGTCACCGCGACCGCGAGCAGAGTCGCCTGCAACACTCGTTTGCGCATGGTCGGCGAGCCGCCGTCAGTCGGCGTTGAAGCGGAAGCCGACGCCGCGCACCGTGGCGATGCGCTGCTCATCGGTCCGGCCGTTGCCGTCACCGAGCTTCCGCCGCAGCCAGGAGATGTGCATGTCCAGTGTCTTGCTGCCCTTCCGGGCCGGTTCGGGCCAGACCTTGGAGAGGATCTCCTCCCGAGTCACGACCTGCCCGGCATGCTGCATCAGCACCCGCAGGAGTTCGAATTCCTTGTTGGCCAACTGCACCTCGTTCTCGTCGACCAGCACCCGGCGCGCGGTGAGCTCCAGCCGCACCCCGCCGGCTTCCAGGTTCTCCGGCGAGCCCCGCCGCAGCAGCGCACGGATCCGGGCCAGCAGTTCGGCCAGCCGGAACGGCTTGGCGACGTAGTCGTCGGCACCGGCGTCGAGCCCGACCACGAAGTCGACCTCGTCGGTGCGAGCGGTGAGCATGAGCACCGGGACACCCCTGCCCTGCGTACGCAGCCTGCGGCACACCTCCAGTCCGTCCATGCCGGGAAGCCCGAGATCCAGCACCAGCAGGTCCACTTCGCCCGACGCGGCTTCCTGCAGCGTCGCGGGGCCGTCCTCGAGTACCTGCACCGAGTAGCCCTCTCGCTGCAGCGCCCTGGACAGGGGCACCGCAATGGCTGGATCGTCCTCGGCCAGCAGTACTACGCTCACGCATCCCAGCGTAGATGCCGCAGCACCCGGCTCTCGCTCACACACCGGCTCTTCGCCGCGTCCGCTCGAAAAGCCACACGGCCAAGAGACCGGCCCGCCCCGGCACGGCGATCCGGTCGGCAAGAGCCCACGGGGCCGCCCGAGCTTCCCTTGCGGTCGCTCTACAGTGCTGGGCGTGACGACCACTGACGACCTCGAACTCGCCCTCCGGCTCGCCGACCGCGCCGATGCGATCACCTCCGCCCGATTCCGTGCTCGAGACCTGGGCGTGCACCGCAAACCCGACCGGACACCGGTCACCGACGCCGACATCGCCGTCGAGGACGCGGTGCGCGAGGTCCTCACCGAGCAACGCCCGGCCGACGTCGTGGCCGGTGAGGAACGCGGGGGCACCGTGGGTGAAGGACGTGCCTGGGTGCTCGACCCGATCGACGGGACGAAGAACTTCCTGCGTGGCCTACCGGCGTGGGCGAGCCTGATCGCACTCGTCGAGGACGGCCGACCCGCAGTGGGTGTGATCAGCGCCCCCGCACTACAACGTCGCTGGTGGGCCGCCGCCGGTTCGGGCGCCTGGAGCGCGCACGCCGCAGGCGAGCCCGGCCGGATCGCGGTGTCGGGAGTCCGCGATCTCGCGGATGCCTACGTGTCGACGACGAACCTCGGCGAGTGGGTGCGGCAGCACTCGCGGGAGGCCTACCTGCGGCTGGTCGACGCGTGCTGGGAGAACCGCGCGTTCGGCGACTTCTGGCACCACTGCCTGGTGGCCGAGGGCACGATCGACCTGGCGGCCGAACCGGTCGTCAACCCGTGGGACGTCGCAGCCGTGCAGGTCCTCGTCGAGGAGGCCGGAGGGACCTTCACCGACCTGGCGGGCAGGGCCCGGTACGACGGCGGCAACGCCCTGTCGTCGAACGGGCATCTGCACTCCACCGCGCTGCGGTTGCTCGATGTTTCCGCACAGCAGCCGTGACAGGCGGTCCCCGCCGGACGTCGCTCACCACTGCACGGGTGTCCCGTTCGGCGGGGTGCTCGAGAGATCGACGGGCCCGACGACTCCGCGCAGCGCCTGCGTCCAGGTGAGCCTGCCGAACAGGTAGAAGCAGGCCACCTGCTCGCTGGAGAAACGTGCCCAGTCGTAGCGGTTGCCCTGTTCGCGCCAGAACACCTCCCACACGGGCCCGCCATCGGTGTCCTCACGCAGCAGGCACCAGGCATCGTCGGACTCGGTGCCCACCGAAACCACGCTCGCAGGCACCCCCATCGTCTCGAGCCATCCGACCACGGAATCGACGTTCACGGCACCTCCTGCTTCGCATGCACCGGAACGTCCCTCGGCTCGCGCTCCGGCTCCACGGCTCCGCCCCGCCCGACATCGATACGCACCGTCGAGGTTTCCGGACGGCCGTCTCCGCACGCATCCCCGTCACCCGGCAACTCGGCGAGGTAGCCCATCGCCATCAACTCGACAACCGGGTGGGTCACCCGATACCGGCTTCCGCCACCGGGCTGAGCGAACCACGCCGCCGTGCTCGTCCGCCAGACGGGTAGCGACCGCAGCACGCGATAGCGGCCGTACGCACGCTTCCGATACTCGGGAGGCAGGCACCGGCGGGCGAAAGCGGTCCCCGCGGCAGCCAGGATCCGGCCCGCCTCGCCACCGAGACGGTCCACGACGGTGCCGGGTTCCAGGACGATCGCCTCTGCGGGCTCCACACCCCCTTCCGGCAAGCCCGCCGAGGCAGGCCACACGTACTCGCGGTCCGTGCCGGGCGAGCCGGCTCGGGCGACGTACGTACGCTCCCATTCGATCTCGCCGAGCTCTCCGAGCGGGTCGTAGCCGGTGACGAGGTCCTCCGGAACCTGCCGGTTCCCCGCTGCAGGCGAGTTCCTCCGGGCAGCATCTGCCCCGCCCACGCCGGCACGCGCCCGTGCGAGGGCACCGGTATCGGCGATCAACTCCGCCCGGGGATGGTCCCGGACCCCCCGGTCGCCGCCGGCCTCGGGAGGGGACCACTGCCTGCTCGGCCTGCTCGCCGCGACCGGCATGTAACCGAGGGGGAACTGGTGCAGCACGAAAGCGACGACGGCGGGATCGCGCTCACCTTTCCGCCCGGGGCGCCGGGCCGTGCCGGGCTGCCCGCCCGGTGCCGGTCGAGGCGGCGCCGCAGGTGGTGCACCGGGACGGAACGCCGCAGGCGGTGACTGCGGCGGCCGGGCAGAGGCGGGTGGTGGGCCATACACCGACCCTGGGGGCCGGGGAGGCGGTGCGGAGGGGAGGCCACCGGTCGGGACGGGCCGAGCCGGGGGCGGCTGCCCCGGTGGCTGCTGCGTCGATCCCGGTACCGAGCCGGCGGCGAATCCCTGCGCCCCGGCCCCACCGGACGCCCACGGCGCTGCCGGGGCCCGGTGCACGGCTTGCGGGGTGGTCACCGACCCCGCATCCTCACCGGGCGTACCCGAAACATCCGCGCCTTCCGGCGGTGGGGTGGACCCCGGTGTCGCGCCGGCCACGCCGGTACCCGCACCGGGCGGTGACCATCCTCCGGCCTGCGCAACCGCCGCACTCGAAACCGGCCCCGTGTGCTCGCCACCAGCGGTCCGAGCCACCCGGGTTTGTGCGGAGGGAAGGTTCCCGTCCCGCTTGGGCACGACCGCACCTCCTCAGTCGCAGTCCCGGTATCGGGGGTTGTCGACCCGCAAGCCCGCCGTGATCGCCGCGTGCGCGGTCCGGGCGAGTGCCGAGCCGACACGGGAACGGGGGCCACCGTAGGATTCGGCATCACCATCGAGCGGGCACAGCACCACCGTCGCATCGGTACAGGTACCCGTACCTTCGACACCCGCCTGCACCAGCGCCTGCGCCTTCGCCTCGGCCACGGTGGCCACGGCGTTGATCAGGGCCGCTTCGCTCAAACGCACCGGTGACCAGCACAGCGCGTTGATCGTGCCCGGCTGGGAAGTGTGCTCGTCGGCGGACACGGGTGCCTCGGCAGCCCAGATCGGGAACCCGACACCGGTCGTGACGGTCGCCTGCACACCGCTGTCGATCGAGGTCACCTCGTGACGGACGTCGACGGCGGTGAGCATCCCGACACCGTTCCCGGTCAGGCCGAGTTCACCGGCCATCTCCGTCACGTGCTCGGCCGGGTCGCTCCGGTCGTAGCCGGAGCCGACCGTGGCATTGAGAACCCATCGCCGCTGCCCGATGCCACCACCGTGGGGCGCCGACGACGCCGCCAGCCAGGACCGGCCACCACGCCACACCAGCACCGGCCGCTCCTGCACCCTGTGCAGCGCCACCCCGTGCAGGGACGCCGCACCGCGCAGGGTGCTCTCGTACAAGGAACGCCCGCTGGAGGGGGTCATCGGGCCAGCGCCTTGACGACAGCCGACGGGCTGGGTCTTCCGAGCTGCCCGGCCATCCACACGCTGGTGTCGACGAGGGCCCGCAGATCGACCCCGTGCCGGATACCGAGCCCGTCCAGCATCCAGACCAGATCCTCGGTGGCGAGGTTGCCGGTGGCCGAACCGGCGTACGGACACCCGCCCAGACCGCCCGCCGAGGCATCCACCGTGGAAACGCCGAGACGGAGTGCGGCACAGGTGTTGCTCAGCGCCTGGCCGTAGGTGTCGTGGAAATGCACCGCCAACCGATGCAGCGGCACGCCCGCTGCCACGAAGGCCCGGATCACCGTCTCGACATGGCCGGGGGTGGCCACGCCGATGGTGTCGCCGAGGGAAAGTTGACCGCAGCCCATGTCGAGGAGCCGCTTGCCCACCGAGACGACCTGGTCAACGGCGACCGGCCCCTCCCAGGGATCACCGAAGACCATCGACACGTACCCCCGCACGTTCAGACCTTCCGTCACCGCACGCCGCACGACGGGATCGAACATGGCGAACTGCTCGTCCAGACCGCGGTTGAGGTTGCGACGGGTGAACGTCTCCGTGGCGGAGGCGAAGATCGCGACGTCGTGCACTCCGGAGGCCAGTGCGCGGTCCAGTCCCCGCTCGTTCGGCACCAGCACGGGGTAGCGCACCCCGTCGACCCGGCTCAGCCCGTCGAGAACCTCCGCGGCGTCGGCGAGCTGCGGCACCCACTTGGGATGGACGAAACTTGTGGTCTCCACCACCGGCAGCCCCGCATCGGCCAGCCGGTTCAGGAATTCGAGCTTGACGGCCGGCGGCACGACCTCGCTCTCGTTCTGCAAGCCGTCCCTGGGACCCACCTCCCAGATCGTGACCTCATCCGGCATGTCCTCGGTCTCGGGCGAGGGCACCTCACCCGGAAGACCCAGTTCCCGCGCATCCATTCGGTAATCAATCTCCTTCTTCCCACCGGGGTCTCGGATCCCGGCGGTGTCGATCCTCCTCGGATCCCTCGTTGACCTCGCGGTACAGCAGCGCGTGCACACGCTCCACACCGGGGATGTCGTCGAACTCCAGCGGCTCGTCCGAAGCGGACTCGACGATCAGCGTGCCGCTGCCGAGTACGCGGTCCACGAGACCGTGTCGAAAGCGCACGCTGTTGATCCGCGACATCGGGATGTCGATTCCGGAGCGGGTGAACACCCCCTCCCGCACCATCAGACGATGGCTGGTGACGACGAAATGCGTGGTGTTCCACCGCAGCAGTGGGGCCAGAGTCAGCCCGAGGATCACGCTTCCACCGATGACCCCCAGTGTGATCCAGACGGGAACCTGCCAGGACGTTCCCATGGCCAACGCGGCCAAGTAGGTCCCACCGCCGACCACGCCGAGGAACACCAGTACCGGCACGACGAGCATCTTCCAGTGCGGATGCCGGTGCACGACCACGTGCTCGTCCGCACCGAGCAGGTCATCAGGGTAGGCCACCGGATCCCTCCTGAAGCCGGTGCGGAGCGGGTACCCGATCACGTTACCGGCCGTACCCTCCCCACCGCCGTGTCCACCGAGCAATCCCCACCACCGATGCGGTGATGGGATCACTCCGCGGTCGGACGCAGGTGCACCACATCACCGGCCGACACCGGTGTCCGGACACCCGTGGCCGCCCGGACCACCAGGCGGCCGCTCGTGTCGACATCGGCGGCCGTACCGGACAGCGGTTCACCGCTTCCGAACTCCACCCGTACCTGCCGCTCGAGCGTGTCGCACAGTCTCCGGTAGCGGTCGAGCAGCCCACCGCCCTCGGCGGCGCCCGCGTGTTCCCGCCACAACTGCTCGGCCTCGGCCAGTGACTCCAGCGTGCGCGCCGCGAATTCCTCGCGGTCGAGGTGGGCACCTTCGGCGGCCAGCGACGTCGCCGGAAGGCCACCCGCCCCGGTGGGCAGGTCCTTCACGTCGTGGTGCACGTTGACGCCGATACCGAGCACGATCGCCATGCCGTCGAGGGTCGAAACACCCTCGGCGAGGATGCCCGCGGCCTTACGCCGGTCCTCGCCGAGCAGGAGGTCGTTCGGCCACTTCAGGCCGGTGGCGACATCGGTCATCTCGCCGACCGTCTCGGCGAGGGCCACACCGGCGACCAACGGCAGCCACGACAGCGCCGAGCGAGCCACCACCGGACGCAGCAGGATGCTCATGTGCAGGCCGTAGCAGGGCGGCGACACCCACGAGCGCTGCATCCGCCCCCGGCCCGCCTGCTGTTCCTCCGCGATCAGCACCGTCCGGTCCGCGGCGCCCCCGGCGGCCTCCGCGACCAGGTCCGTGTTGGTCGAACCGGTCACGGGCACGACATCCACCGCGCTGTAGGGACCGTTGTCGACCAGTCGGGCACGGAGCTTGTCGGCGTTGAGCGGTGTCGGCGTCGTCGTCACGCTCCAAGGCTACGAGCTTCGGTGGGCCGGACCGCACCGGACCTGGACCCATCGTGGGTGAGGTCGGCGACCCCGGCCCGAGCGACTGGCTCCCGACGAGACATTCGAGCGAGTGACGTGTGTCACCGCACGCCTCTTCGTGCATGGCGGCCACGCTGGCTAGGCTGCCGGGCATGAGCAGTGCGACCGAACCGATCGGTGAGCCGCCCGCCGGTGAACCGGACATTCACACCACCGCAGGCAAGCTCGCCGACCTGTACCGGCGCAACCACGAGGCCGTGCACGCCGGTTCCGAGCGAGCAGTGGAAAAGCAGCATGCCAAGGGCAAGAAAACCGCCCGCGAGCGGATCGACATGTTGCTGGATCCCGGCTCGTTCATCGAACTCGACGAGCACGCCCGGCACCGGTCGACGAACTTCGGGATGGAGGATTCCCGCCCGTACGGCGACGGTGTGGTGACCGGATACGGCACGATCGACGGCCGCCAGGTGTGCGTGTTCTCGCAGGACTTCACCGTGTTCGGGGGAAGCCTGGGCGAGGTCTTCGGCGAGAAGATCGTCAAGGTGATGGACCTGGCTCTGAAGACGGGGTGCCCGCTGATCGGCATCAACGACTCCGGAGGTGCGCGCATCCAGGAGGGTGTGGCCGCTCTCGGGTTGTACGCCGAGATCTTCAAGCGCAACACCCACGCCTCGGGAGTGATCCCGCAGATTTCGCTGATCATGGGCCCGTGCGCGGGCGGGGCGGTCTACTCCCCGGCGATCACGGACTTCACCGTCATGGTCGACGAGACCTCGCACATGTTCATCACCGGCCCCGACGTGATCAAGACCGTCACCGGCGAGGACGTCACCTTCGAGGAGCTGGGCGGGGCCACCACGCACAACGCCACCTCGGGCAATGCGCACTACCTGGCCACCGACGAGGACGATGCGATCTCCTACGTGCAGGAACTGCTGTCGTTCCTGCCGCCGAACAACCTCTCGGAGCCGCCCGTTTTCGAGGCCGCCTCCGAGGAGGGCACGGTCGCCGAGTCGGTCACCGACGCCGACGCCGAGCTGGACACGCTGATCCCGGACTCGCCGAACCAGCCGTACGACATGCACGAGGTGCTCACCCGCGTCCTCGACGACGGCGAGTTCTGCGAGGTCTCGGCCCGGTTCGCGGGCAACATCGTGGTCGGCTACGGCCGCATCGAGGGACACAGTGTCGGTATCGTGGCCAACCAGCCCACCCAGCTGGCAGGCACGCTCGACATCGACGCCAGCGAGAAAGCCGCTCGATTCGTGCGCACCTGCGATGCGTTCAACATCCCGGTGGTGACCTTCGTCGACGTGCCCGGTTTCCTGCCCGGCACCGACCAGGAGTGGAACGGCATCATCCGCCGCGGGGCCAAACTGCTGTACGCCTACGCCGAGGCCACCGTGCCGTTGGCCACGGTCATCACCCGCAAGGCCTACGGCGGGGCCTACGACGTGATGGGATCCAAGCACCTCGGCGCCGACATCAACCTGGCCTGGCCCACCGCGCAGATCGCGGTGATGGGCGCCCAGGGTGCGGCCAACATCCTCTACCGGAAGCAACTGACCGAGGCCGCCGAGAAGGGCGAGGACGTCGAGGCCCTGCGGGCCGAGCTGCAGCAGGAGTACGAGGACACCCTGGCCAATCCCTACGTCGCCGCCGAACGCGGCTATGTCGACTCGGTCATCCCCCCGTCGCACACCCGCGGCCACCTGGCCCGCAGCTTGCGCATGCTGCGCAACAAACGGGACAGCCTGCCCGCCAAGAAGCACGGCAACATCCCGCTGTAGCAAATCCCCGCGGCAGAATCGTGAGTGCGAGAAGGCATCCATGAGTGACGAGAACACCCCCCACGACGAGCCGCAACGGCCGGTGCTGCGCATCGTGCGCGGCGATCCCGACGAGGCCGAGATCGCCGCGCTCACCGCCGCACTGACCGGTGCCGCCGCAGCCAACGCCGCCGCGGCCACCACACCACGGCCGCAGCGCCTGTCCATGTGGGCCGACCGCTCCGCGGCCCTGCGTCATCCCGGCGGCAGGCGCCCGCTGCACCCCGGCCCCAACGCTTGGCGCGCCTCCACGCTGCCGGGATGAGAAACGGCCGCGGCGAATGCGCCGCCGGTCACCGGCGATGCGTTCACCGCGCGTCGAGCAGCGACAACAGCGGGGCGGCCTTGGTCAGGCACTCCTGCCATTCCCGCTCCGGGTCGGAATCCGCGGTGATCCCCCCTCCGACGCCGAAACGCACGGTTCCCCGGGTGTACTCCAGCGTCCGGATGGCCACGTTGAGTTCGACACCGGCCACCGGTGACGCCATTCCGACAGCGCCGCAGTAGACCTCGCGCGGCTCGGATTCGAGACCGGCGATGACCTCCAAGGCGCGTACCTTCGGGGCTCCCGTCACCGAGGCCGGTGGGAACGTGGCGTCCAGCAGCACCGAGTTCGGCACGCGTTCGGCGACTTCGGCCCGCACCTCGGACACCAGGTGCCACACCCCCGGGTGCGGTTGCACTTCCAGCAGGCGGGGCGTGGTGACACGGCCGGTCTCGGCGATCCGGCCCAGATCATTGCGGGCCATGTCGACGATCATGACGTTCTCCGCCACGTCCTTGGTGGATTCCCGCAGGAGTTGCGCGTTGTCGTCATCCTCGGGGCCGCGCCGGGGCGTCGTTCCCTTGATCGGGCTGCTGCGAACCACGTGGCCGTGCCGGGACAGGAACAGCTCGGGCGACAGCGAGGCCACCGCACCCCGCTCGTTCGCCACGTAGGCGGCCCGCGCGGGACCGAACCGCGCACTGCCCACCGCGAACAGCTCCAGAGGGTCCCCGTCGAACGGCAGGGAGAACCGGCTGCAGATGTTGGCCTGGAAGATCTCACCGGCTGCGATCTCGTCGATACAGCCGCGCACAGCCTTGCGATGCTGCCCGGATTCCGGTCCCGCTACCGGCCCGGCCGACCACGCCGGCTCCTGCGGGGACGGGGCGGCAGACACCAATGCGCCGAGCTCGTCCAGCAGCTCCCGGGACGGTTCCGCGGTACCGATCGCCTCGAACCACCACTGTCCGTCCGGATCACGACGCAGCACGCGATCGACCCAGCCCCAGGCGGCCTGCGGCAGGCTGCTCCCCGTGGGAAAGCGCCCCGGATCGGTCAACCCGTATCCCAGGTAGCCGATCCAGCCACCGCCGACGGCACCCGCCGGGGCGGATGCCTGCCGGGCGGACATCTGCGGTTGATCGTCGAGAGTCGCGAACGCCTTCGCCGCATCGACGCCGGCGACCCGCACCGAGGGAGCCAGCACAGCACTGCCGCCGAACCAGTCTCCGGTCAACGCGGCAGGAGGCGGCAGCCCGCGGCGACGCGCACGATCCCCGAGGCGCCGCAACACGTGTTCCGCACTCGCGGTGCCCTCCACCGGCCGAACGAAGAGTCGCACCGATCCAGTATGACGGCCGAGCCGTTCACCATCCGGATCCGGCAGGTACGTGCTCTTGCCCGCCCGGGGCAACGACTACAGTCACGAGGGTGCGTTTCGTTCTCGCTTCCGCCTCACCGGCCCGCCTGTCCGTCCTGCGCTCCGCCGGAATCGAACCGCTCGTACGAGTTTCCGGCATCGACGAGGACGCCGTGGCAGCGGCACTGACCGATCCCACCCCGAGCGAAATCGTGACCGCTCTCGCCGAGAGCAAGGCCGAAGCCGTGGTCCCGGCCGTCGCGGACGAGGTACCGGATGCGGTGATCGTCGGCTGCGACTCGATGCTGTCGACCGCGGGGGAACACGGGCCGGAGGTCGCGGGCAAGCCCGCTACCGCCGAGGTGGCGACGCAGCGCTGGAAACGGATGGCGGGCGGTACGGGCGAACTGCTCACCGGCCACGCGGTCGTGCGACTGCGCGACGGGAGGGTCGAAGCCCGTACCCGCGATCACCTGTCGACCACCGTGCGATTCGCCGAACCGACCGACGCAGAGCTCGATGCCTACATCGCCACCGGCGAACCACTGAAGGTGGCGGGCGGTTTCACACTGGACGGTTTCGGCGGGTGGTTCGTCGACGGGGTGGACGGCGACCCGTCCAGCGTGCTCGGCATCAGCCTGCCCCTGACCCGCGAACTGCTCCGGCAGGTGGATGTGAGTGTCCTCTCACTGTGGGAATCGCACACCACGAGCTGACGCACCCACCACAGGTGGAAAGCCTGCGGCGAGGCTTTTCGCGCTCATCGGCCACAGCGGCGTACGGTCACACTTCACCGGGCGGCAACTGGCCACAATATGGCGACGAACACTTAGACTTTGCATCGATTCCCGGTGTCGTAACAGGAGGTACGGGGTGCCCGAGCAAGACTCGACCGCCCATGCGCGATTGCGCAAGGTGTTGGTGGCGAATCGCGGTGAGATTGCGGTGCGGGTGGTGCGGGCCTGCGCCGATGAGGGGATTGCCAGTGTGGCGG
>NZ_QPJC01000016.1 GCF_003337235.1 Halopolyspora algeriensis | reverse complement strand
AAAAAACCAAAAAACGGTTCCGCACAAACACACCGAACCATCGGTACACTGTCAAGTTCTCAAAGAACACACCCACCACAGGCAGGCCACGCCCCGCGTGTTTTTCTGTGTTGGCTTTCAGCCTAACCCATCCGGATTCGGCCACTCACACCGCCCCCCTCAAGGGACCGAAGCGGCCACCGCTGTGTATACGACTGAAGCAGCCATCCACTATTTTACCCGATCGAAAATCGCGCCGGCACTCGCCCCATGCAGAGCTCGCCACCACATCATTTTTCTCTCGGTTCGGGTCACCCACTCTACCACTACGTGGGAGCTTGGTTCGTGACCCCGTCAGCGCCCGACCCCAGCCTGCAATCCCGCGGATTGCGGCTCGGTCCGTTCCGCTCTGACAGGAAACAAGTTACGCGCCGACAAACGCGGAGTCAAATCAGCCCGAACCATTGCCGAAAAGGCGAAAACCGCAGGTCATCGCCTTTCCTGCATAGCAGGCGCCCTAGTGGAGCACGCGAACTCCCGCAGTGTGGCGCTTACCACGCCGGACGACGAGCCAGCGACCGTGCAACAGATCCTCCTTGGCCGGAGACCACGCGTCATCGGTGACTTTGCCGTTGTTGACATAGGCCCCGCCCTCGTTGATCGTGCGACGCGCCGCAGCCCTGCCGGTTGCCAACCCAGTGGCCACGAGCAGATCCACGATCGTCGGCTCGTCGGCGAGCCGGACCTCACCGGTCGGCACCTCGGCCATGGCCGCATCCAGCGTCGACTCGTCGAGCTCGGCGAGTTCTCCACGGCCGAACAGCGCCTGACTCGCGGCGACCACCTGCCGGGTTGCGTGCTCGCCGTGCACCAACGTGGTGAGTTCCTCCGCCAGTTTCCGTTGCCCCGCGCGCAACTGCGGGCGCTCGGCGGTCGTGTTCTCCAGCTCCTCGATCTCCTCGTTTCCGAGGAAGGTGAACAGACGCAAATACTTGCCCACGTCGGCGTCGTTGGAGTTGACGAAGTACTGGTACCACGCGTACGGCGAGGTCATCGCGGGATCGAGCCAGACGTTGCCGCCCCCTGTGGACTTGCCGAACTTGCGCCCCTCCGAATCGGTGACCAACGGCAATGTCATCCCGTGGCCGGCGACCCCGTCCTGCCTGCGGAGCAGATCGACACCGGCGACGATGTTTCCCCACTGGTCGGATCCGCCGAGTTGCAGCCGGGTGCCGTACCTGCGGTAGAGCTGCACGTAGTCGTTGGCCTGCAGCAGCATGTAGCTGAACTCGGTGTAGGACATGCCGTCGGTTTCCAGGCGTCGCTTGACGGTGTCGCGGGCCAGCATCGTGTTCAACGAGAAGTGCTTGCCGACGTCCCGCAGGAACGCGGTCACCGACAGGTTCGCGGTCCAGTCCGCGTTGTTCTCGACGACCGCACCGGTCGGCGAGTCGTCGAAGTCGACGAACCGCTCGAGTTGGCCTCGAATGCCCTCGGTCCACTCCCGCACCGTGTCCTCGTCGTGCAGGTTGCGCTCCCCGACATCGCGGGGATCACCGATGAGGCCGGTTGCCCCACCGGCGAGCACGACCGGGCGGTGCCCAGCGAGCTGGAACCGTCGCAGGGTCAGCAAAGGCACCAGGTGCCCCGCGTGCAGGCTCGGAGCGGTGGGGTCGAAACCCGCATAGAGCGTGAGCGGCCCGGCATCCAGATCACGACGCAGCGCGTCGGCGTCGGTGGATTGCGCGATCAGGCCGCGCCAGGACAGCTCGTCAAGGATGTGCTCGCTCACGCACTCAGTTTCGCACGCCCGCAATCGCCGTTACGCCTGGTCCCGGCTGCGGCGGCGTCCTCCCCTGCGATAAGTGCTCACCGCCGGTGAACCGTCCACCCAGGAACGCCAGGGAAGGTCCTCGGCACTGACGACCCCCACGCGGGGACCGGTACGCACGTCGTCCTCGTCGACGGGCATCCCGGTGAACAACCGCACCGGCGAATCCGGATCGGTGAGGTCGATCCCGTTGTGCTCCCTCGTGATTCCCAGCACGCTGGTCAGCCGGGCCGGGCCGGTGGCCAGGTGGGTGTCCTTGCGCACAGCGGGGCGGCGCTGCCGGGCCAGCTCCTCACCGGAGAGGATCTCGCCCGCGCGCAGCAGTACCGCGCCGGGCACGCCATCGGTCAGGCACACGACATTGATGCAGAAGTGCATGCCGTAGATGAAGTACACGTAGAGGTGGCCCGCGGGCCCGAACATGACGCTGTTGCGCGCTGTGCGGCCGCGATAGCAGTGCGAGGCCGGGTCGTCGCCACCGCGATACGCCTCCACCTCGACGAGCCGGATCCCCACATCACCGTGTGGTCCGCTCGACCACAGTTCGCAACCGAGCAAGTACCGGGCCACCCACAGCGGGTCGTGTGCGAGTTCCTCTCGAGTCACCTGTGTCACGGGCAGCACCGTACCCGGCGGGCTCGACGCATCAGCGGTCCGCGAGCCAGTGGCGATGGTCGGCCACCGCCGCCGTGACGCGGCGGCTCTGTTCGGCGACGCGCTCGGGGGCGGTACCACCGTGAGCGTTGCGCGAGGCGATCGACCCCGAGACGGTGAGCACCTCACGGACCTGCGGGGTCAGCGCGGGATGCGCGGAGGTGAGTTCCTCGTCGGTGAGCTCGTCCAGCCCGACTTCCCGCGCCTCGGCGAGGCGCACACACTCACCCGAGGCCTCGTGGGCGACGCGGAAGGGCACTCCTTGCCGCACCAGCCACTCGGCGATGTCGGTGGCGAGTGTGAACCCGGCGGGGGCGAGCCGGGCCATCCGTTCGGTGTCGAACGTGAGCGTGCCCAGCATCCCGGCCATGGCGGGCAGCAGCAGTTCCAGGTGCTGCACCGAATCGAAGACCGGTTCCTTGTCCTCCTGCAAGTCCCGGTTGTAGGCGAGGGGTTGAGCCTTGAGCGTGGTCAGCAGACCCGTCAGGTTACCGAGCAGGCGGCCTGCCTTCCCGCGAGCGAGCTCGGCCACGTCCGGGTTCTTCTTCTGCGGCATGATCGAACTGCCCGTGGCCCATGCGTCGTCCAGCGTGATGTAGCCGAACTCGGCGGTGTTCCAGATGACCACCTCTTCGGCGACCCGGGACAGGTTCACCGCGAGCATGGCCAGGTCGAACGCGGATTCCGCGGCGAAGTCCCGCGAGGAGGTGCCGTCGATGGAGTTGTCCACGGCACCGTCGAAACCGAGCTCGGCCGCGACCGCCTGCGGGTCGAGACCGAGGGAGGAACCCGCCAGGGCGCCCGACCCGTAGGGCGAGAACGCCGTGCGCGCGTCCCAATCGCGGAAGCGCTGCACGTCGCGGAGCAGTGCCTGGCAGTGCGCGAGCAGGTGGTGCGCCAGCAGCACCGGCTGCGCGTGCTGCAGGTGGGTGCGGCCGGGCAGGACTGCCTCGGGGTGTGCCTGCGCCTGCGCGTTCAGAGCCTCGACGATGTCGAGCACTCCCGCGACCACGCGGCGCGTGGCATCGCGCAGCCACATCCGGAACTGCGTGGCGACCTGGTCGTTGCGGGAACGCCCCGCCCGCAGCTTGCCGCCGAGCTCCCGGCCGACACGTTCCAGGAGGCCACGCTCGAGGGCGGTGTGCACATCCTCGTCGTCGACCACGGGCTGGAACCGCCCGGACTCGACATCGGCGGCCAGAGTGTCCAGGCCTTCGAGCATCTGCTCGAGCTCGGTGTCGGTGAGCAGATCCGCAGCGTGCAGCACCCGGGCGTGTGCGCGGGAGCCTGCGATGTCGTAGGGGGCCAGGCACCAGTCGAAGTGCGTGGACAGGCTCAGCGCCGCCATCGCCTCCGCGGGGCCGGAGGCGAACCGGCCGCCCCAGAGCTTGGTGGGTTCGGGTGCAGCACCGTCTTGCTGAGTCACGACGTCGTCCCTCGGTGAGTGGTTTCGGGGTCCCTCGGGCACGGGTGGAGGTGGGTTGACCGAGCGGTCCCCACCTCCCCCACGCGCTCAGCCCCGCTGGTCCCGCTTGGCGGCGATCTTGCTGGGCAGGCCCCACAGCTGGACGAAGCCCTTCGCCAGACCCTGGTCGAAGGTGTCGCCCTCGTCGTAGGTGGCCAGGTGGAAGTCGTACAGCGACTCCTGGCTGCGCCGCCCGGTGACCACGGCCCGGCCGCCGTGCAACGTCATGCGGACCTCGCCGGTGACGTGCTGCTGGGTGTCGGCGACGAAGGCGTCCAGCGCGTTCTTCAGCGGCGAGAACCACAGACCGTCGTAGACGAGCTCGCCCCAGCGCTGGGCGACGGTGCGCTTGAACCGCGCGGCATCGCGCTCGAGCGTGACGTCCTCCAGCTCCTGGTGCGCGGTGATCAGCGCCATCGCGCCCGGTGCCTCGTAGACCTCCCGGCTCTTGATCCCGACCAGCCGGTCCTCGACCATGTCCAACCGGCCGACACCCTGGGCGCCCGCTCGCCGGTTGAGCTCTTCGATGGCCTGCAGCGTGGTCACGGTCTCACCGTCGATGGCCACCGGCACACCCTTGTCGAACGTGATCACCAGCTCGTCGGCATCGCGCGGTTGGCTCGGGTCTGCGGTGTAGGAGTAGACATCCTCGACCGGGGCGTTCCAGATGTCCTCCAGGAAGCCGGTCTCGACGGCACGACCCCAGACATTCTGGTCGATCGAGTACGGCGACTTCTTGCTCACGTCGATCGGCAGACTGCGGTCCTCGGCCCAGGCGATCGCCTTCTCCCTGGTCCATGCGAAGTCCCGCACCGGCGCCATGACCTTCAGGTCGGGCGCCAGGGCGCCGATACCGACTTCGAAACGCACCTGGTCATTGCCCTTACCGGTACATCCGTGCGCCACGGCCGTGGCGCCGTGCTCGTTCGCGGCATCGGTCAGATGCTTGACGATCAGCGGCCGCGACAGCGCGGAGACCAGGGGGTAACGGTCCATGTACAGGGCATTCGCCTGGAGCGCGGGCAGGCAGTACTGCTCGGCGTACTCGTCGCGCGCATCCGCGACGACGGCTTCGACCGCACCGCAGGCCAGCGCCCGCTTGCGCACGGTCTCCAGGTCTTCGCCACCCTGACCCACGTCCACCGCGACGGCGATGACCTCGGCGCCGGTTTCCTCGGCGATCCATCCGATGGCCACGGACGTGTCCAAACCTCCGGAGTAGGCCAGTACCACCCGCTCAGTCATTGTCGTGCTCCTCGTGTTCTTTCCGCCCCGTTTCGAGCGGATTGCGGTTGTCCTGTTCGTTCGGGCCGGAGTCCGGAGACTCCGGGTGCTCACCGGCCGCCATCGTGGTGAAGCGCTGCGCGAGGCCCTGGCCGGTGAGGGGTTCGCGGGCCACGACCATCACGGTGTCGTCACCCGCGATCGTGCCGACCACCTCCAGCAGCGCCGAGCGGTCGATGGCACTGGCGAGAAACTGCGCTGCCCCCGGAGGAGTGCGCAGCACGGTCAGATTGCCCGATCCGTCCGCGCTGACGAGCAGCTCACCGAGCAGCCTGCTCAGCCGGGAGGTACCTCCCTGCACCCCCGGGAGCGGATTGCCGTCCTCGGGGATGACGTAGACGGCCGCTCCCCCGTCGGGTCCGCGCAATTTCACCGCGCCCAGTTCGTCGAGATCGCGGGACAGGGTCGCCTGGGTGACCTCGATATCGTCCCCGGCCAGCAACTTCGCCAGCTCGGTCTGGCTGCGGATGTCCCGCGACGAGACGAGTTCGACGATGCGCGCTTGCCGTGCGACTCTGGTCGTCATCGTCGTTGCACCATCCATGCCAGGAGGGCTTTCTGCGCGTGCAGGCGGTTTTCCGCCTCGTCGAAGACCGCACTCGCAGGGCCGTCCAGTACCTCGTCGGTGATCTCCCATCCCCGGTGTGCGGGCAGGCAGTGCAGCACGCTGGTTCCGGGCTTACCGGTGGCGGCCAACAGCTCGGTGTTGAGCTGGAACGGCCGGAACGGACCGACGCGGTCCTTGCCGTCGTCCTCCTGTCCCATCGAGGTCCACGAGTCGGTGACCAGCACATCGGCGCCCTCCACGGCGGCATGCGGCCTGCTGAACACCGACGCAGAGCCACCGGTGGCGGCGGCCCGCTTCGTGGCCGCCTCGAGCACCCATTCGGCGGGGGCGAAGCCCTCCGGTGCGCCCACCCGTACGTGCATGCCCGCCGTGGCCCCACCCACCAGCAGCGAGTGCGCCATGTTGTTGGCGCCGTCACCGAGGTAGGTGAGCGTCAGTCCGGCGAGATCACCGTGGCGCTCGCGGATCGTCTGCAGGTCGGCGAGCACCTGGCAGGGGTGGAATTCATCGGTGAGGGCATTGACGACCGGCACGGTCGAGACCGAGGCCATCGCGTCGATCCGGGTTTGGGCGAAGGTGCGCCACACGACGAGGTCCACGTAGCGCGACAGCACTCGTGCGGTGTCCTCGATGGTCTCTTCACGGTCGAGCTGGGTCATCCGGCTGTCCACGACGACCGGATGGCCGCCGAGCTGGCTGATGCCGACCTCGAAGGACAGCCGGGTCCGGGTCGAATTCTTCTCGAAGATCACCGCGACGGAACGGGGTCCCGACAGGGACTGCGCACCGTAGGGATCGCGTTTGAACTCGTCGGCCAGATCGAGCACCGCGAGCTGCTCGTCGGGACCGAGATCGTCGTCGCGCAGAAAGTGACGCATCAGGCATTCCCCTCGGGCGTGGACAGCAATGCGGGCAGGTCGGACAGGAATCGCTGTGCCTGGTCCGGCTGCAGCACCAGGGGCGGCGCGAGTCGCAGTACCTCCGGTTGCGCGGGATTGAGCAGATATCCGCTGTTCTGCGCGGCAGCGGTCACCCGGGGAGCCACCGCCGCGTTCAGCGCGATACCGATCAACATCCCCGCGCCGCGGACCTCGGAGATCAGCGGATGGTTCATTCCCTGCACGCGGGCCATGATGTCCTTGCCGAGACGCTCGGCGCGTTCCAACAGCCCCTCGGAGGCGATGGTGTGCAGGACCGCGAGCGCCGCGGCACACGCGACCGGATTGCCTCCGAAGGTGGTGCCGTGCTGGCCGGGGCGCAGCAGCGTTGCAGCCTCGCCGACGCCGATGCAGGCTCCGATCGGCAACCCGCCACCGAGCCCCTTGGCCAGTGTGATGACGTCGGGAACGATCCCGCTGCGCTGGAAGGCGAACCAGTGCCCGGTACGCCCGATCCCGGTTTGCACCTCGTCGATCACGAGCAGCGCGCCCCGACGAGTGGCGATGTCCCGCGCGGCCTGCAGGTAACCGTCCGGAGGAACGACCACACCGTTTTCGCCCTGGATCGGTTCGAGTACGACGGCGGCCGTGGATTCGTCCACGGCGGACTCGAGCGCTGCCGCATCGCCGTAGGGGACGTGCACCACACCCGCCGGAAGCGGCTCGAACGGTTCCTGCTTACCGGGTTGCCCCGTCAGCGCCAGGGACCCCATCGTGCGGCCGTGGAAGCCACCTGTGGCGGCCACCATCTTCGTCCGTCCCGTCAGTCGGGCGATCTTGAACGCGGTTTCGTTGGCCTCGGCACCCGAGTTGCAAAACAGCACTCGGCCGGTGCCGGCGACACCGGCCAGATTCAGCAACTCCTCGGCCAGCTGCAGACCCGGCTCGTGCGCGTAGAAGTTCGACACGTGCCCGAGCCGGGAAATCTGCTCGGTGACAGCGGTCACCACGGCCGGGTGCGCATGACCGAGGGCGTTCACCGCGACCCCCCCGAACAGGTCGAGGTAGCTCGTTCCCCCGGCATCGGTGACCTCGCAGCCCGATCCGCCGACCAGAGTCAGCTTCGGTGCGCCGTAGTTGTCCATCATGGACTCCTGCCAGCGCTGCAGCCCTGCGGCGTTGGTCTCGTCGTGCGGCATCATCCGTCTTCCCCTTCCGCGGCCGCGGGACAGTCCTGCTCACCCGAGGGAAGGACCATCGTGCCGACCCCCTCACTGGTGAACACTTCCAGCAGCACCGAGTGCGCGAGCCTGCCGTCGATCACGTGGGCGCGCGGCACCCCACCACGTACCGCACGCAGGCACGCCTCCATCTTCGGGACCATCCCGGAGGACAGACCGGGCAGCATCCGCTCCAGCCTGTCGGCGTCCAGCCGGGACACCAGCGAGGACCGGTCCGGCCAGTCGGTGTACAGGCCCTCGACATCGGTCAGCACCACGAGCTTCTCGGCACCCAGCGCGACGGCGAGCGCACCAGCCGCCGTGTCGGCGTTGACGTTGTGCACCACGCCGTCGGGATCGGGAGCCACGGTCGAGACCACCGGGATCCGCCCGGCGCGGATCAGGTCCCGCACCGCGTCCGGATTCACCGAGACCACGTCGCCGACCAGTCCCACATCCACCGGTTCGCCGTCGACGAGCGCGCTCCGTCGCCGGGCGGTGAACAAGTGCGCGTCCTCACCGGACATGCCCACCGCGTGCGGACCGTGCTGATTGATCAACCCGACGAGTTCGCGGCCGACCTGACCGACGAGCACCATCCGCACCACGTCCATGGTTTCGGGCGTGGTCACGCGCAGGCCACCGCGGAACTCGCCCTCCATGCCCAACCGGTCCAGCATGGTGGTGATCTGCGGGCCGCCGCCGTGCACGATGACCGGATGCAGACCCGCGAGCCGGAGGAACACCATGTCCTCGGCGAAGGCCTGCTTGAGGCCTTCGTCGGTCATGGCATTGCCGCCGTACTTGATGACCACCGTGGCACCGTGGAAGCGCTCCAGCCACGGCAGCGCCTCGGTCAGCACACGGGCTTTCTCGCCCGCGGTGGCCAACCGGTCGTCGGACCGGTCCTGGCTGTTCGCAGTATGGGAAGTCATGAGGAGTAGGCGCTGTTCTCTTCGACGTAGCCGTGGGACAGGTCGGTGGTCAGGATGGTCGCCGCGTGCTCGCCGAGGTGCAGGTCGATGACGATTTCGATGTCCCGGCCGGACAGATCCGCCGCACTGCGGTCGGCCGCCCGGGTACCTCCGGCGTAGAGCGTGACGCCGTTCGTGGCGATTTCCACCTTGTCGACGTCGACCTCGGCCTGCGCCCGGCCCACCGCCATCGCGATCCGTCCCCAGTTGGGATCCGATCCGAACAGCGCCGTGGAGACCAGGTTGTCCTCGGCGATGACGCGACCGATGCGCACCGCGTCGTCCTCGCTGACGGCGCCCCGCACGGTGATGTCGATCGCCTTGGTCGCCCCTTCCGCGTCATGCTGCATCTGCCGCACGAGGTCGGCGCTGACCGTGGTGAGCCATTCGGCGAACTCCTCCCCCGAGGGGCGGACGCCGGAGGCGCCGGAGGCGAGCACCAGCACGGCGTCGTTGGTCGAGGTGCCGCCGTCCACGTCGATCCGGTCGAAGGTGGTTCGCGTGGCCGCACGCAGCGCGGCGTCGAGTTCCGTACCGTCGATCACGGCGTCGGTGGTCAGCACGCTGAGCATGGTCGCCAGGTTCGGCGCCAGCATCCCGGCTCCCTTGGCGAACCCGCCGATCGACCAACCATCGGGATGCGAGACGCAGGCCTGCTTGGGACCACCGTCGGTGGTCAGGACCGCCGTCGCCGCGTCCGTGGCCGCACGCTCCGAGGAGTCCAGGGACTTGGCTGCGGTATCCACACCGGGCAGGAGTGCCTCCATCGGCAACCGCTGGCCGATCAAGCCGGTCGAGCACACCGCGACACCGATCGCACCCGTCCCCAGGGCCTCGGCGACCCTTTCGGCGGTGGCATGGGTGTCCTGGAATCCTTCCGGGCCCGTACAGGCGTTGGCCCCCCCGGAATTGAGCACCACCGCGCGCAGCCGCCGCTCCCGCAACACCTGCTGCGACCACAGCACCGGAGCGGCTTTGACCTTGTTCGTCGTGAACACACCGGCCGCGGCGTCCTGCGGACCGTCGTTGACGACCAGCGCCAGATCGGGTCTCCCCGCCTTGATGCCCGCGGCCACTCCGGCGGCCCGGAAACCGGCAGGCCCGGTCACGCTCATGCTTGCTCCTGACTGTCGGTCGAGGGGACGGCGCCGCTCACGGGGCGACTCCTGTCGTGGGCAACCCGGTGGTCTCCGGCAGACCGAGGGCGAAGTTCATGCACTGCACCGCGCCACCGGCGGTGCCCTTGGTCAGGTTGTCCTCGGCGCCGACCGCGACGAGGCGTCCGGCGTCGGCGTCGACGGTCACCTGCAGGTGCACGGTGTTCGCACCGAGCGTGGCCGAGGTCTGCGGCCAGGCACCGTCGGGCAGGACGTGCACGAAGGGTTCGCCTGCGTACGCATCGAGGTAGGTCTTGCGAGCGATGTCCGCATCGACCTCACCCCGCAACGGGGCGCTGCAGGTGGCCAGGATGCCGCGCGCCATCGGAGCGAGCACCGGAGTGAACGAGACCTGCACCGGCTCGCCCGCCGCCGCCGAGAAGTTCTGGATCAACTCCGGTGTGTGCCGGTGTGCCCCACCGACGCCGTACACACTTGCCGAACCCATGACCTCGGCCGAAAGCAGGTGCGGTTTGAGTGCCCGGCCCGCACCCGAAGTGCCGGTCATGGCGACGACCACGGCTTCCGGCGCGACGAGGCCCGCGGCCAGCGCCGGAACCATCGCCAAGGACGACACGGTCGGGAAGCAGCCCGGTACCGCGATGCGGTTCGCTCCGAGCAGCTGCTCCCGCGCGCGTGGCAGTTCGGGAATGCCGTAGGGCCAGGTCCCGGAGTGCTCGCCGCCGTACCAGCGCTGCCAGTCGGCTGCATCGTTGAGCCGATGGTCGGCGCCGCAGTCGATGACGACGGTATCGCCGAGCTCGGCGGCGATCGCGGCGGAATGCCCGTGCGGCAGAGCCAGAAAGACGACGTCGTGGCCGGAGAGTTCGGCCACCGAAGTATCGGCGAGCACGCGATCGGCCAAGGGCACCAGATTCGGGTGGTGCTCACCCAGCTTGCTGCCCGCGTTTCCCCCCGCGGTCAGCGCGCCGATTTCCACCTCGGGATGCGACAGCAGCAGGCGGAGCAGTTCTCCGCCCGCATAGCCGCTCGCACCGGCCACCGCCACTCGAAGCACCATGCGGATAATTATGCATGAAAATGCAATATCAATCAAACAGGGGTGGTGAGCAACACTGACCGGTGCGGTGCAGCCACTTTTCGTTCCCGCCCCACGGAGACGGCGGGGCGGAACATCACCTCTGCCGGGGCACCCCCGATACGGGGGCACCCTGCTCCGAGACCGTCAGCGCAACGGGTCGAAGGGACGCAATGCGGCAGGGGGCTTGCCGGAACCGATCTGCTCGGCGAGCAGGTGCCCGGTCAGCGGGCCGAGCGTCAATCCCCACATCCCGTGCCCACCTGCGATGAACACGCCCGGCGTGTTCGAGGCGCCGATCAACGGCAGCCCGTCCGGCGTCACCGGCCGTGGACCGACCCACTCGTCATGACGATCCTGCCAGGACACCCCATCCAGCAGCGGCCGTGCCGAGCGCACGATCGCCTCGATGCGATCCCTGTCCAGTGCCGCGTCCGCCGACCGGAACTCCATCGTTCCCGCCACGCGCAACCCACCCTGATACGGCGTGCAGGCCACCCGCACCGCGGGCAGGTAGATCGGTCCCGGAACGGGGTGCTCGGTCGGAACCGTGAAGGAGTAGCCGCGCCCCGCCTGCACCCGAGTGCGGACACCGAGCGGCTTGGCGAGCCGGCTCAGCCAGGCACCGGCCGACACGACGGCGGCTTCGGCGGAAACGCGCTCGCCCGTCGACGAGCGGACGATCACCCTCCCCGCGCTCCGGTCGATCCCCTCGGCCGTGAAGCCGGTGCGGATCTCACCCCCGCGTTCGGTGACCGAGGCGGCGAGTGCTCGCACGAACTCCCCGGGATCGACGTAGCGCTGGTTCTCCAGCCGCAGGACGGCCTCGATCTGTGAGGACAGCTGCGGAACCCCGGCCTGCGCCGGGGTCATTTCCGTGACGTCGAGTTCCTGCCCGGCCCGGCGGATGAGATCGAACTCGTGCCGCAGAGCCGGGAGCTGCTCGGCCTTCTCGAACGCCGCCGTGATGGGAGCTCGCGTGCTCGTCGCCCGCACACCTCCGGCTTCCAGCATGTCGAAGGCCTCGAGGCACTCCGAGTTCATCGGGACGAACGAGCGCATGGAGCGCTCCCAGGCGCGCGTGGTGCAGTGCCGTGCGAACGTCGCCAGAAACGACCACAGCCCCGGATTCACCGTGGCGGGCACGTACAACGGCGCGTTACGGTCCAGCAGAGAGCGCAGACCGTAGCGCAGCACCCCCGGTTCGGGCAGGGGAACCGACAAGCCGGGTGAGAGATAGCCCGCATTGCCCCACGAGGCCCCCGCCGCAACATCCGCGCGGTCCAACACCGTCACCTCGACACCGTGCTCCTGCAGGAACCACGCGGTGGACAACCCGACCACCCCGGCTCCGACCACCACGGCATTGCCGGGAACTCCCTCGATCCCGTCCGCACGCATATTCGCCTCCGCTGCGCTCGCTTGCTCCACCACCGAGCATGCCGCAGATCACTCCGGTGGCGTCTGTCGATTTCGCACAAACACCTCCCGGCGGATTGGATCGGAGCCACGATCAGGGTGCGGATTCCTCCACGGCCAAGGCGATGATCATGGCGAGGCGCTTGTCCGGGTCCTCCAGATCCAGCGACGTCACTTCGGCCATCTTCCGCAGGCGGTAGCGGATCGTGTTCGGATGAACCCCGATCCGGGACGCGGCGACTCCCAGATCGCCCTGGCACTGCAGCCACGCCCGCAGTGTCTCGACATAGCGAGTGCCCCGTTCCGCGTCGTGCCTGCGGAGATCTGCGACAGGTCCCCGCTCCGGTGTGCGGCTCGCGGAAGCGGCATTGCGCAGGCGGCGCAGCAGGATCTCGTGCCAGGCATCGTCGTAGACCACGGCCGGTTGCCGATCCGGACGGCCTGCGTGCACCGCCAGACTCTCGTCGGCCTCCCGCCGGCTCGCGGGCAGCTGCAGCGGCTCCGCCGTCCCCCCGATGCCGGCGAGGACCGTGGTCCCTCCGGGCATCTCGCCCGCCAGCGTGCGCACCCACTCCCGCACGGCGTCGACCTCGTCCCCGCACGGCAGGATCGTGTACACGGCATTGGCGAACAGGGCGCTGCGCCCCGGACGTGCCCACCCGAAACCGGTGGTCGCCTGCTCGAACACGAGCAGGGCGGCAGCTCCGTGCTCGCTGTCGGTGTGTGCCTGCACAGCCACCACCCGGAATCGGCTACCACGCAGGCCGAGCCGGCTGAGCACCGCGGGCGCGTCCACAGTGCCTTCCAGCAACCCGAGCACGAGATCCGACTCCACCTGCCGCTCCAGGTCCGCACTCGCGCGGTTCCTCAGCAGGTGCAGCGCCGCGGTACGGGCACCCTCGACGAGGGCGGCCTCGTGCCGGGAATCGAGGGGCTCCGGTGTCTCGACCCAGACCGATCCCAGCAGTTCCCGACCCGCCCGTACCGCGATGACCACCCGACCACCGACCTCTCCGCCGGCCAGCGGCCCCACGAACAGCGGTTCGTCCGAGGAGGCGAGATGGGCGAATACCCGCCGATCGGCGAGTTCACGCCGAATTCCCTCCGGAACGCGCCGGCCGAGAATGGTCTCCAGCCGTGCCCGGTCCGCGCTTTCCTGCCTGCGCGAATACGCCAGCACGCCCGACCGGTGGTCCTCGATCGTCACCGGGCCACCGACCGAATCCGCCAGCGAGTCGGCCAGGGCGAACAGATCCGCCGGCCCCCGCCCCGCCTCGGTTTCCCGTCCCTCCAGGACGAGGCCGTAGACGACACCGGCCAGCTGACCCCACGACACGGCGGTATCGACGAGCACCACCGCCACCTGACGCTGCCGTGCCGACGTCAGGGCGTGCTCGGTGAGGGCCGCGATGCGGAACACCACCACGCAAGCCCGAGTGCTCTCCAGGACGCTCTCCGCCGCCTGCGGGGAATCGACACCGACGGCCAGCAGGACATCCTCGGTGTCACCGGCGGCTTCCGTGGGATCGTGCAGCGCGACACCGCGCAATTCCGTCTCCCGGGAGCGGGCAGCGCAGCACAGCCGCGCCCCGTACCCACCGAGAACGTTGACCAACCGGTCGAGCTTGACCATGAGTGTCCACCGCACGCCCCGCCGGAGCGGTCACCGCCCCGCGCAGCAGCGCGCTATGCGCGCAGGGTCGCGTCGAAGTGCTTCTTGGCGGCGTCGATCGCCGCGTCCCGGGCCTCGATGGCCTCGTCCTGGGTCAACGTCCGGTCCGGGGCACGCAGGCGCAAGGCGAATGCCAGCGACTTCTTGCCCGCACCGACCCGCTCGCCGGCGTAGACGTCGAACAACCGGACATCCTCCAGCAGAGCGCCACCTCCGGAACGCACGACCTCGGCGAGGTCCGAAGCGGGCACGGACTCGTCCACCACCAGCGCCACATCCAGCAGGACCGGCGGGTAGGCCGAGACCTGCGGTGCCGGACGCTCGTCGGTCAGCGGCACGGCATCGAGATCGAGTTCCATGGCGCAGGTGCGCTTGGGCAGCCCCAGCGCCTCGACGACCTTGGGATGCAACTCACCGGCATACCCCACAACGGTCTCGCCGACCTGGAAGCGCGCGCACCGTCCCGGATGCCACGGGGCGAGATCATCGGCGGCGATCGTGAGCTCGACGCCCGCCGCCTCGGCAACGGTGCGTGCCGCCTGGATGGCATCGGCCCAGCTCGCGTCGCGTCCCTTGCCCCACCATCCGGGCTGCTCCCGGCGACCGGCCAGCACCGCCGCCACGTGCGTCGGCTGAGCGGGCAGTGCCGCGTGCAGCGCGGCGATCTGCTCGTCCGAAGGACGCTCGGTGACGCCGACCTCGGGCACCTCCGGCGGTTCCTCCTCGGCCAGCACCACCTGCCCGAGGTGGAACAGCGCCAGGTCCCGCTGTCCGCGCGCCACATTGCGCTGCAGTGTCTCCAGCAAGCCCGGCAGCAAGGTGGAAGCCAGCACCGACCGCTCGGTTTCCAGGCCGTTGAGCACGCTCAGGGTCCGGCGCCGGGGGTCGTCGTCGGCGAGGCCGAGCTTGTCCAGGGTGTCCTGTCCGGTGAACGGGAAAGGCAGGACTTCGACGTAACCGTCGTGGGCCAGCGCGCGCGACACCGCGCGACGCCGGAGCTGGGTCTCCTCCAGTCCCCGCCCGCCGGGTGCGGAAGGCAGAACCGAGGGGATCGTGTGGTAGCCCTCCAGCCGTAGCACTTCCTCGACCAGGTCGGCGGGCTGGGTCAGGTCCGGGCGCCAGCTCGGCGGTGTCGCGGTCACCAGACCGACACCGCTGTCGGAGGTACTGACCTCGATCCCGCAGCCGATCTGGTTGAGGCGCCTGGCAGTCACTCCACGCTCGTAATGGACCCCCGCCACCTTGTCCGGCAGCGCCAGCGGCATCGTCACCGGCGCCGGGGCGGAAGGTTCGCCGACGTCGGTCCGCCCCGCCTCGATGGTGCCGTCACCGAAGCGGGCGAGCAGCTGCGCGGCTCTCTCCGTGGCCACCGGCGCCACGGCCGGGTCCACGCCCCGCTCGAAGCGCTTGCCCGCCTCGCTGGGCAGCTTGTGCCTGCGGATCGCGCGGGCAATGCTCGCCGGGTCCCAGTTTGCCGCCTCGAGCAGCACGTCGTGGGAGTCCGCACCGATTTCGGTGGTCGCACCACCCATCACCCCGGCCAGCGAAACCGGACCGGAGTCGTCGCAGATCACCACGTCGTCCGGGTCGAGCACCCGCTCGACACCGTCCAGAGTGGTCAGTTTCTCGCCGGCGGTGGCGCGGCGCACCACCACGTCACCGGCGAGTTTCGCGGCATCCCAGGCATGCAGCGGCTGGCCCAGTTCGAGCATCACGTAGTTCGTCACGTCGACGGCCAGGGACAACGAACGGATTCCGGCCAGCGCGAGGCGCCGCCGCATCCACCACGGCGTCGGTGCCGTCGGATCCACCCCGCTCACTCGGCGGAAGACGAACCGGCTGCAGGCGCTCGCGTCCCGGATCTCCACCGTGCGCGAAGACCGCTCCTCCACCGGCACCGACCGGGCCGCGGGATCGCGGTAGGGCACGTCCAGCGCGTTCGACAATTCCCGCGCCAGGCCACGTACCGAGAAGCAGTAACCCCGGTCCGGGGTGATGGCCAGTTCGATCACCGCGTCGTCGAGCCCCACGACGCCGGTCGCGTCGGTGCCGGGATCGGCCGATCCGGGCGGCAGTACGAGAATCCCGTCGTGGTCCTCGCCGACGCCCAGCTCCTTGGTCGAGCAGATCATGCCCTCACTGCGGCGACCGTAGGTCTTGCGCGCGGTGATCTCGAATTCGCCCGGCAGCACGGTTCCCGGCAGGGCGACCACGACCAGCGCTCCCTCGCTGAAGTTCGTGGCACCGCAGATGATGTTCCGGGAATCGGGGGCGTCCGGAGTGCCGCCGACCTCCACCCGGCAGTACCGGATGGGTTTTTTGAACTCGGTCAGCTCCTCGATCTCGGCGACGCGTCCCACGACCAGCGGGCCCCGGACCGTGGACAGGTGTGTGACCTCTTCGACCTCCAGGCCGATCCGCACGAACGCCTCGGCCAGGGTCTCCGCGCTCGTGTCCTCGGCAAGTTCGAGGTGCTCGGCCAGCCAGGAAACCGGGATCCGCACTGGGTCGCCGCCCTTCTCTCGATCATGGTGGTCAGGATGTTCGGGAACGTCTCCGCCGGGCGGCGGTCAGGCTCCGATGCCGAATGCCCGGGTGAATCGGACGTCGCCTTCGACCATGTCCCGCATGTCCGGGATGCCGTTGCGGAACTGCAGCGTGCGTTCCAGTCCCATGCCGAAGGCGAACCCCGAATGGACCTCGGGATCGACGCCGCACGCGCGCAGAACGTTCGGGTTGACCATGCCGCAGCCGCCCCACTCGACCCAGCCGGCGCCGCCCTTCTTCTCCGGGAACCACACGTCGAGCTCCGCGGACGGCTCGGTGAACGGGAAGAACGAGGGACGCAGCCGGGTGGTGGAGTCCTCGCCGAACATGGCGCGAGCGAAGGCGTCCAACGTGCCCTTCAGATGCGCCATCGTCAGCCCCTTGTCCACGGCCAGGCCTTCGACCTGGTGAAACACCGGAGTGTGCGTGGAATCGAGCTCGTCGGTGCGAAACGTCCGGCCGGGACACACCACGTAGACCGGCAGCTCACGCTCCAGCAGCGAGCGCACCTGCACCGGCGAGGTGTGCGTGCGCAGCACGAGTCCCGACCCCTCGGGCGCGACGTGGAAGGTGTCCTGCATCGTGCGCGCCGGGTGATCCTTGCCGAAGTTCAGCGCGTCGAAGTTGAACCACTCGGTCTCGAGTTCGGGACCCTCGGCGACTTCCCAGCCCATCCCGACGAAGGTGTCGGAGATCCGCTCGATGAGCTGGGTCATGGGATGCCGGGCACCGGCGGGGACACGCTCCCACGGCAGGGTGACGTCCACGGCCTCCTCGCGCAGTACCCGCTCGTCCCGCTCGGCCTGCAACGCCGCCCGGCGCTGGTCGAAGTCGCTCTGGATGGCCTCACGTGTCTCGTTCACACGCTTGCCCGCCTCGGCACGCGCCTTCGGCGGCAGCGCACCGATCTCCCGGCGCGCCGTCAGCACCGGAGAGCGTTCGCCGAGGTGAGCCGGCTTCGCCGCGGTCAGCTCCTCGAGGTCGGCAGCCGCCGCGAAGGCCTTGCGGGCATCGTCGACCGCGCGCTCCAACGTCTCCGGCGCGAGCGCGACGACCTCCTTCGGGTCGTACGGGTCGTTGGCTCCAGACATGGTTTGTTGCGTAACTCCCGTGCTCCGACGGCCCGCCGTGGCGAATCCGTCATGGACATGCGGTCTCGCACCGCGCTGGTCGGCCACGAGTCTATGCGATAGCCTTCGGTGCTCTTGCAGCGCAATGCCCGATGAGCTATTTCACGTATCGGCCGGTTCCCGCGCGGTGCTGGGTTCTGGCGGAGGTGTAGAGGCACACCGCCGCGGCCGTCGCCAGATTCAGGCTTTCCGCTCGCCCGTACAACGGCACGCGCAGCGTGCTGTCCAGCTCGGGAAGCCGGCGCGCCAGCCCGTGGGCCTCACTGCCGAACACCCAGGCCGTGGGCTCGACCAGGGCACCACGCATCTCGGCGGTGTCCAGGTCCTCGGCGGCGTACCCATCGGCGCCCACCGCGAGCAGTCCTGCACGGCGGCACGCCGCGAACACCGCCCCGGCATCCCGTTCCCGCACCAGAGGCAGGTGAAAGACACTCCCCGTGGAGGCCCGCACGGCTTTACCGTTGTACGGATCGACCGTGTCCCCGGCGAACAGCACGGCCGAGCAGCCCGCGGCATCGGCAACGCGCACCACGGTGCCCGCATTGCCGGGGTCGGCCACATCGACCAGCACGGCCACCAGGGAGGGTGAGCCCGCGAGGACCTCGTCGAGGCTGTGCACGGGCTGCTCGCACACCGCCACCAGGCCTTGGGGTGTCACCGTTTCCGACAGTGCGGCCGCCGCGCGGTCCGTGACGCCGTGCACCCGGATACCGGCCTGCAGCGCGGCATCGTACAACTCGGGAGACCGCTGTACGGCCTCCTCGGTGGCAAAGAGATCGCGCACTCCAACGGTGCCCTCGACCTGAGCCGCCAGCGCTTCCCGCACTGCCTGCGCACCCTCGGCCAGGAACGCGCCCGCGCGGTCCCGCCCGGAACGCCGGGTGAGCTTGCGAGCTGCGGCGACCCGGGACGAGCGCTCCGTCAGCGGAGCGGCCCCGGTCCCGGGTCGCCGATCCGATCGGGGATTCCCGCGGCTCAGGCCGCGCCTTCCGGCAGGTGCTTGCGGGCCGTGTCGACCAGCGCGGTGAAGGCCTGCGGGTCGTTGACGGCCAACTCGGCCAGCATCTTGCGGTCCACCTCGACCTCAGCGGCCTTCAGGCCTTGCATGAACTGGTTGTAGGCCATGCCGTTCTGCCGCGAGGCAGCGTTGATGCGGGTGATCCACAGCTTCCGGAAGTCTCCCTTCCGGGCGCGCCGATCACGGTAGGCATAGGTCTGGGAGTGGAGCATCTGCTCCTTGGCCTTGCGGTACAGCCGGGAACGCTGTCCGCGGTATCCCTTGGCCGACTCGAGAATCTTCCGGCGCTTCTTGTGGGCATTCACTGCCCGGTTGGCGCGTGCCACGGGTCCGTCCTGTCGATCGTATCGGGGGCGGTGTCCGCCCGGGGATGAAACTGGAAACCACTGATCGGCGCTCCGGGAGAGATTGCGGGAACGAGTCCCGACTCACGTACCGGGCGAGCGAACCGACCTCAGCGACCCAGCAGCTTGTTGACCTTCTTGGTGTCGTTGGCGGACACGTCCGCGGTGCCCTCCAGACGACGCTTGAGCTTGCTCGACTTCTTCTCGAGAATGTGCCGATGCCCCGCACGTTCGCGGCGCAGTTTGCCCTTGCCGGTCACCTTGAACCGCTTGGCCGTACCGCTGTGCGTCTTGTTCTTCGGCATGTTGAGGTCCTCGTTTCGTGCGAATGCCGGGCAGGCCCACCTGACGGTCTTGCCTACCCGGCCTTTCTTCCGGACGAAGCCGTTACCGGAAGTGTGCTCCGAGCACACCACCGAGCCACCGCGTGGATGACGTTACGAGGCGTTCGCCTTGTTCTTGCTGCCCTTACCGGTCTTGGTCTTGTGCGGCGCCAGCACCATGATCATGTTACGGCCGTCCTGCTTCGGCTTGGCCTCGATGAACCCCAGTTCGGAAACATCGTCGGCCAACCGCTCCAACAAGCGAAAGCCCAGCTCGGGGCGCGACTGCTCTCGACCGCGGAACATGATCGTCACCTTGACCTTGTGACCCTGACCGAGGAAGCGGGACACGTGCCCCTTCTTCGTCTCGTAGTCGTGCGGGTCGATCTTCGGCCGGAGCTTCTGCTCCTTGATGACGGTCTGCTGCTGGTTGCGGCGCGATTCGCGAGCCTTCTGCGCACTCTCGTACTTGTACTTACCGTAGTCCATGAGTTTGCAGACCGGCGGCCGCGCCTGCGGGGCGACCTCGACGAGGTCGAGATCGGACTCCTCCGCGAGCCGGAGCGCGTCCTCGATGCGGACGATACCGACCTGTTCACCGTTCGGTCCGACAAGACGGACCTCGGGCACACGGATGCGGTCGTTGATGCGCGTCTCGGAGCTGATGGGGCCTCCTCGGTTCGATGGCGTTCATGCTGCACCGCGGCGCGTGAAGCTCGCCCCTGGACGTACAGCGATCTCGCCCGCCCTGTGGCGGACCGCGAGATCCTCCTCCGACCGATCGAACCGGTATCGCCATACCGCCTCGTGCCATCGGGGCACTGCCCGATGGGACCGGAACCCGGAAGCCTTGCGAACCGGCCACTCGGGTGGGAGCGGGGCTCCACTTTGCCGCCCCCGACTGTGCGGGAGCTGGTCGCTCATGTGAGAGTAACAGGTGTGAGCGAGCCGCAGCCAACCGAGTCTTCCGAGCCGAGCACGGGTTCGACTTCCGACCAGATCGGCGACCTCAGCGACGCGGGCACACAGCACAACGTCCGCGAACTCGCCGATGTTCCCAGCGTCGAGGTGATCAGCAGAGCGGCCGTGATGCTCATGTCCTCCGGGGCGGAGAAACTGGGGCTGTCCGAGCAGGATCCCGACAGCGCCGTGACTCGCGACCTCGACGAGGCACGGCGCCTGATCACCGCACTGGCCGGCCTGGTCACCTCGTCCGTCGAATATCTCGGCCCCCATGCCGGTCCGATCCGCGACGGCCTGCAGACCCTGCAGCGCGCATTCCGCGAAGCCTCGGCCGAACCGGACCCACCCGGGCAGGGGCCCGGCGAGAAGTACACCGGCCCGGTGTACTGAGCTCGCTGCACTGCATCCATGACTGCCGGGAGCAACGGACGTGCTCGGAGGTCTGCGGTGCCCGCGGCGACGATGGACCGGGCGGCAGTGGCAGCACTGCACGACGAACGCATCGACTGGCGCTTCAAGGGCATGCCCGCGGACGCGTTCGGACGCACCGTCGAGGAATTCCTCCGGCAACGTCCCACCGTGTTCGGCTCCGGTTTCGTCGGCCCGCTCCTGGTGCTCGACCGCGACGCCCTCGAGCACAACCTGCGCACGATGGCGGCCTGGTGCGCCCGGCACGGAGTGGCTCTCGCGCCGCACGGCAAGACCACCATGGCGCCGCAGCTGTTCCAGCGCCAGCTCGCCCACGGAGCGTGGGGAATCACCGCGGCGAACCTGAGCCAACTGCGTGTCTACCGCGCCTTCGGCGTGAGTCGCGTTCTGCTGGCCAACCAGCTCGTCGATCCGCACGGACTCGCCTGGCTGGCGCAGGAGCTGGATGGCGATCCGGGTTTCTCCTGCGCCTGCTGGGTCGATTCCGTCCGCGGCGTGCGGCTGATGACCGAGGCATTGGCTCCGCAACGGCCGTCCCGGCCGGTGGACGTCCTGATCGAGCTGGGCGCGGAGGGCGCACGCACCGGGGTGCGCGACACGAGCACGGCCGCCGACGTCGCGCGGGCCGTGGCCGCCAGCCCGGTACTGCGCCTGGTCGGTGTCGGCGGTTACGAGGGGGCGGTGGCTCACGACCTCGGCGATCACGAAGTGGCCGCCGTGGACTCCTACATGGGACGACTGCGGGAACTCGTCGGCACGCTGGCCGAGGCCGGCCATTTCGACGGTCTCGACGAAGTGCTCGTCACCGCGGGCGGCAGCGCGTACTTCGATCAGGTCGCCGAGGCACTGACCGCACCGTGGCCGAACGCCCTGCCTGTGACGGCGGTGCTGCGCAGCGGTGCGTATGTCACCCACGACGACGGCCTGTACCGCACGATGTCGCCGTTCGGCCGTCCACACCGGACAGCCGGGGACGAATCGCCCTTCCGGCCGGCGATGCGGATCTGGGCGCAGGTGACCTCGCGGCCGGAAGACGGGCTCGCGCTGCTGACGATGGGACGCCGGGACGTCTCGTTCGACCAGGACCTGCCTGAGCCGCGGTTGCTGCGCGATCGTCACGGCACGGTCCGGCCGCTGGCGAACGCTCGCGTGACCGCACTCGCCGACCAGCATGCCTTTCTGCTCGTGGAGCCGGATGCGGACATCGAGGTCGGCGACTGGATCGGCTCGGGGCTGTCCCATCCGTGCACGGTCTTCGACAAATGGGCGCTGATTCCGGAAGTCCGCGGTGACGAGGTGGTCGACCTCATCCGCACCTTCTTTTGACCGAAGACTGCGCGGGTCGGTTTGGGTTGCGGTGCGGGTGGCGGAACCTCCGGCGTTGCCTCGCTGCGCCGAGCCCCGACATCAGGGAGAGGCGCTCCATCACGTCGGGACTGTCCTCGCGAGGCGGTGCCGGAGAACCCGCGGCGGTGCGAGCTGCTGACGGGGTGCATGCGGCTTCGCCGCATTGTGAAAGGCCCTCGAGGATCTTTCGCTGTGAACCCGGCCGCTTTCCCTTCACACGAGGCGGTCGAGCACGGTGCGGAACGCTTCCCGGTCGATGGTGGCGGGCTCCTGCGACAGCCACCGGCCGAGCTCGCGGACGAACTGCTCCGGTGTCATCGGCGGGGCGGGCACATCGGCGATGTCGCCGGTGGTCACTTCGCCCGCGCGGCTGGGATACAACACCAGTGCGCCGCACACCTCGGAGTCGGGCAACAGATCGCGGTAGGCGGTGATGCTTTCCGGAAGCCGGGTCGCACCACCCCGGAAGCGGCGGCCGTTGCGCCGGAAGGTGCCACTGCCGTCGGCCGTGTAGTGGCCCGGCAACCACATCTTCGACTCGACGAGCACCAGCCGCCGCCCGCACAGCACCGCGTGATCCACATCGGCGAGTACGGAGCCGGGCCACGACAGGCCGTGGAAGATGCGTACCCCCGGGAGCCGAGTCAGGTACTCGGCCATCAGTTCCGCGGTGAGCCGCCCGGCCGGTTCCCCGCGCACCGCGCCGGGGTCTCCGAACACCCGGTGCCCGCCGAATTCCGCGAGGAAGGCACGTTCGGCCCGCCCGGTCGGCAACCGGTGCGGTACCGATCGCAGGAACCCGGTGACCGCCATCACCGGCACCAGCCACATGGTCAGCACCAGCACCGTCGGAGCGAGCGCGAGCATGCCCGGCAGGAACAGCAACCACCCCGCGACGGCGACCAGTACGGGCGTGTGCCCGTACTCGGTCGCCGGGAGGAAGCGGATTCGCTCGCCGGGGTCGATCGTGTGCCACCAGGGCAGATCATCCGGATCCGGCCGTGGCGCGGGAGGAACGAATTCCGGATCACCACCGAAGTGGCGCCGATCCGTGCCGCCGCCCTGCTGTCTCCGGCCCTGCGAGTGGGGACGGCCCGCAGGGCCGGGCCGGGTACCGGCGGACGATCGCGGCATCGGTGCGGTGGCCCCGGCTACGATGTTCGCGTCGTAGTCGGCGCGGCGCCGCGGGTCGCTCAGCGTCTCGTAGGCTTCCTGCAGCATCCGGAACGTTCCGGAAGTCCCTCCCGCATCGGGATGCATCACCCGAGCCAGGGAGCGGTACGCCGCCTTGATCTCGGCTTCCGAGGCACCCCGGCTCACGCCGAGCAGCTCGTAGTGGTCGACCCCGTCCACGCTTTACGTCCCCTCTTCCGTCGCCGGACGGCAACGATATGGGGTCGATCAGTGCGCCGATCAGAGCGGTCCGCACCCGAGGAACACCGGGAGGTGCGGCGAGTGGACGGGCCGCTGGTGCGCCGCACGGAGTCACGCGATCCGGTCACTGCCCACGTTGTTGCTGCCCCAGCACCGGGGCGAGAAAGCGACCGGTGTAGCTACCGCCGACATCGACGACCTGTTCGGGGGTGCCCTCCGCGACGAGGTGACCACCGCCGGAGCCACCTTCCGGGCCGAGGTCGAGGATCCAGTCGGACATCTTGATGACGTCGAGGTTGTGTTCGATGACGATCACCGTGTTGCCCTTGTCCACGAGTCCGTTGACCACGCCGAGCAACTTGCGGATGTCCTCGAAATGCAGGCCGGTGGTGGGCTCGTCGAGGATGTAGACGGTCTGGCCGGTCGAGCGTTTCTGCAGCTCGCTGGCCAGTTTCACCCGCTGCGCCTCGCCGCCGGACAGGGTGGGAGCCGGCTGACCGAGCCGGACGTAGCCCAAACCGACGTCCACCAGCGTCTTCAGATGCCGATGGATGGCGGTGATGGGCTCGAAGAACTCGGCGGCCTCCTCGATCGGCAGGTCCAGGACCTCGGCGATGGTCTTGCCCTTGTAGTGCACCTCCAGGGTCTCCCGGTTGTACCGGGCCCCCTTGCACACCTCGCACGGCACGTACACATCCGGCAGGAAATTCATCTCGATCTTGAGCGTGCCCTCGCCCGCGCAGGCCTCGCAGCGACCGCCCTTGACGTTGAACGAGAACCGGCCGGGCTGGTAGCCGCGCACCTTCGCCTCGGTCGTCTCGGCGAACAGCTTGCGGATCCGGTCGAACACTCCGGTGTAGGTGGCCGGGTTCGAGCGCGGGGTACGTCCGATCGGTGACTGGTCGACCTGCACCAGCTTGTCGACGTGCTCCAGTCCCTTGACCCGCTTGTGCCTGCCGGGGACGGTGCGCGCCCCGTTGACCTTGTTCGCCAGGGTCGAGGCCAGCACATCGTTGACCAGTGTCGACTTGCCCGACCCGGACACGCCCGTCACCCCGATCAGGCAGCCGAGCGGGAACGACACGTCGATCTCGTCCAGGTTGTGCTCGCGAGCCCCCACGACCGTCAGCTGCCGCTTGGGATCTCTCGCGCGACGCTCCTGCGGCAGCGGGATCTGCTTGCGCCGTGCGAGGTAATCACCGGTCAGGGAGTCCTCGTTGTCCAGCAGCTCCTTGAACGGCCCGCTGTGCACGACACGGCCCCCGTGCTCGCCGGCCCCCGGGCCGATGTCGACCACCCAGTCCGCACTGCGCACCGTGTCCTCGTCGTGCTCGACCACGATCAGCGTGTTGCCCAGGTCGCGCAGGCGGCTCAGCGTCTCCAGCAGGCGGTGGTTGTCCCGCTGGTGCAGCCCGATCGAGGGTTCGTCCAGCACGTAGAGCACCCCGACCAGGCCCGAGCCGATCTGGGTGGCCAGACGGATCCGCTGTGCCTCCCCGCCGGACAGGGTGCCCGCCGCTCGATCCAGGGACAGGTAATCGAGCCCCACGTCCAGCAGGAACCCCAGCCTCGCCTGCACTTCCTTGAGGACCCGGCCCGCGATCATCTCCTCGCGCTCGCCCAGCACGAGGCCGCCCAGAAACGCCGCGCATTCGCGCACGCTCAGCGCACTGACCTCGGCGATGGACAGCTCACCGTACTCGGCGTTTTTCATCGTGACCGCGAGGATCTCCGGTTTGAGCCGGGCGCCGTCGCAGGCCGGGCACGGCACGTCCCGCATGTAGCCCTCGTACTTCTCGCGGGTGTAGTCCGACTCGGTCTGCTCCAGCTTGCGTTCCAGGAACGGGATGACGCCCTCGTAGTTGGCGTAGTACGAGCGCTGCCTGCCGTAACGGTTGCGGTAGCGCACGTGCACCTGGTCGGTGGTGCCGTGCAGCACCGCCTTGCGGACCTTCGTCGGCAGCCTTTTCCACGGGGTGTCCATGCGAAAGCCGATGGCCTCGGACAGGGAGGTCAGCAGCCGGGTGAAGTACTCGGCGGTGTGCCCGCCCGCCCACGGCGCGATGGCTCCCTCACCCAGCGAGAGGTCCTCGTCCGGAACCACCAGCTCCGGGTCGACCTCCTTGCGGATGCCGAGCCCGGCGCACTCGGGGCAGGCGCCGTAGGGCGAGTTGAACGAGAACGAGCGCGGCTCCAGCTCCTCCACCCCGAACGGGTGGCCGTTGGGGCACGCCAGGTTCTCGGAGAACTTGCGTTCCCGCTGCGCATCACCCTCGTCGACGTCGACGAACTCCAGAGCGACCAGACCGTCGGCCAGGCGCAGCGCGGTCTCCACCGAGTCGGTGAGGCGCTGCTTGGCACTCGCCTTGACCGTGAGCCGATCCACGACCACGGCGATGTCGTGCTTCTCCTGCTTTTTCAACGTCGGCGGACTGTCCAGCGGGTACACCGTGCCGTCGACGCGCGCACGCGCGAAGCCCTGCGTCTGCAGCTGCTCGAACAGGTCCACGTACTCGCCCTTGCGTCCCCGCACGACAGGCGCCAGTACCTGGAAGCGGGTGCGCTCGGGCATCTCCAGCACCTGGTCGACGATCTGCTGCGGGGTCTGCTTGCTGATCGGCTCCCCGCAGACGGGGCAGTGCGGTTTGCCCGCACGGGCGTAGAGCAGCCGCAGGTAGTCGTGGACCTCGGTGATGGTGCCCACCGTGGAGCGGGGGTTGCGACTGGTGGACTTCTGGTCGATGGACACGGCCGGGGAAAGGCCCTCGATGAACTCGACGTCGGGCTTGTCCATCTGGCCCAGGAACTGCCGGGCGTAGGCCGACAGCGACTCGACGTAGCGGCGCTGCCCCTCGGCGAAGATCGTGTCGAAGGCGAGGCTCGACTTGCCGGACCCGGACAACCCGGTGAACGCGATGAGACTGTTTCGCGGCAGGTCGAGGTCGATCCCACGCAGGTTGTGCTCACGGGCACCGCGGACGACAAGGCGGTCAGCCACTGTGATCCCTTCGAGAGTGCTGTTCGGTGCGGGTGGACGCACGTGGTCGTGCCGGGCCGGGCGCGTGTCACCGGCAGAGAGCAGGACGGGGTCCCTGCAGGCGCCGGGGCACCGTCGGGTCCGGCGGCGTTGCGTCTCCATGCTATTCCCGGGCACCGACGACTCCGAACAAGCACGCCCGCAGCCTCCGCCGTGCCTGCGACGTCGAGCGGCACCGCGCATGGCACACCGACCGCTGTCACCGGGGCGGAGCACCGGCCGCGAGTGCGCAACACCCCACCGACGGCCGGTATTCCCGCGAGTCGATCAGCACTTCTTCACTCGTTCGAGTCAAACCTCTTCGAGAGAGGCAACACAGTTCGTGACCTGCACAAAATATGCCCGAAGGCCTATCGGATCCGTGTTCGCGCCGCTTACCCTCGAACTTTCACCACCGTGCGTCGGCTGACGCAACGACTCTCTCCGCACCTCGGGGAGTCACTCGTGATCGATCTTGAATCACCGGCCGGTAACCGGAGCGACAGCATGAGCATTCCCGCCGGAATCACCCATCCGACGGCGCTGCTCGCCTCGATCGAGCATGCGACCGGACATGTGCTGGATGCCGTCCACGCCATGGACGAGATATCGGTGCACCGGCCGAGCCTGCTGCCGAACTGGACACGCGCGCACGTCATCTCCCACCTCGCCCGTGGGGCGGACGGCTGCGTCAACCTGCTCACCTGGGCTCGGACCGGCGTCGAGCACCCCATGTACACCAGCAAGGAGGACAGGGACGCCGACATCCGGGAGGGCGGTGTCCGCAGCCACCGGCTCCTGCTCGAGGACCTGCGGGCCTCGTCGGCCCGGCTGATCGAGGCAGCTCGCTCCCTGTCCCCGCCTGCCTGGACCGCCGAGGTCGTGGGGGCCCCGGGCAAGCCGATACCGGCCTACGAGGTGCTGCGCTCGCGGTTGCTCGAGCTGTGGGTCCACCTGGTCGACCTCGATTACGGCTTCGGGATGGACGACATCCCGGCCACCGATGTCGAACAGCTCCTCCAGGACACGGTCCGGCAACTGGCGGGGCGCCCGGACGTCCCCGCGGTCACCGTGGTGGCCGAGTTCGAAGGCGGCACGGTGCGCTCGTGGGATCTCGGGATGCCGCTGCAGCGGCCCCAGCGCGGTAAGCAGGTACGCGGCCACCCTGGTGCACTGCTCGGCTGGCTGCTCGGCAGGACGGGCAGCGCCGATCTGCACGGCGATGCTCCCGAGATGCCACCGTGGCTGTGACGGGGTCGGCAACGGGTTAGGCTCTGTCAACGTGGAGATTCAGGATCAGTACACCGGACACGTCGAACCGGGCGGCGCTGCGACGCGGCGCCGGCTCGACGCGCTGACCATCACAAAGCTCTCGGTCGGACCGATGGACAACAACGCCTACCTGCTGACCTGCCGTCGCACCGGTGACGCGCTGCTGGTGGACGCCGCCAACGATCCGGAACGGCTCGCGGACCTGCTCGGCCACGAGGACGATCGGCTCCGGCTGCGCACCATCGTCACCACGCACCAGCACCAGGACCACTGGCAGGCACTCGGTCCGATCGCGGGCCAGACCGGCTCCTACACCGTGGCGCACCCGGAGGATGCCGGCCCGCTGCCGGTGCCGCCGGACCGACTGGTCGAGCACGGAGAGACCATCCAGGTCGGCGAGTCGGCCGTCGAGGTGATTCACCTGCGCGGGCACACTCCCGGCTCGATCGCGCTGCTCTACCGCGACCCGGCCGGTCACCCGCACCTGTTCACCGGGGATTCCCTGTTCCCCGGCGGAGTCGGCAAGACCACCTCACCGGAGGCATTCCGGTCGCTGGTCGACGACGTGGAAAATCGCGTGTTCAACGAGCTGCCCGACACCACCTGGTTCTACCCCGGCCACGGTGACGACTCCACGCTGGGTGAGCAGCGTCCCAAGCTCGGCGAATGGCGCGAACGCGGCTGGTGACGGTCACCAACCGGTAACCGGTATCGAACGGGCCGCCCGGACGAGGGCGGTCCCGTGTCGAGTGGTCGGCATCGACAGCGACCGGGACCCGACCACGTCACCCGCGGACTTAGGGACGCACCCGTGTCCGATTCCCGGGCCGGTGCGCGGACTCGGTGGCCGCGGGGAGCACGACGCGCCGGGTGTGGATGCCGACGCCGCCGCGGGCCCGGCCCCGCGCGAGAGTGGCGGCGTGCAGGCAGAAACGTGTCCACATGTTCAACTGCATCTCCTTGGCCAGCCGCATCCGCGCGTAGAGCAGGTGCAACACCCGCGTACTCGGCCGCGCCCACGCCTCGATCTCGAAACGCACCGCATCGTGTTCGTCCCGGGCACGGAACTCGATCATGCCGGCTTCGATGTGGCCTTTCAGCGTGGCCAGCCGGAAGGACGTCTCCTCGCAGCCGACCACCCGCACCGGCGCGTTCCACGGCCCTGGCATGCGCACGACGAACTCGTCTCCGACCCGGAATCGACCCTCGCTGCCCTTGGTCCGGTCCACCACCGCTGCCTCGGAGGGAGCGGCCTGGTTCAGATCGTTCTTCAGCACCGCCATCAGCTCGCGGGCGTCGAGTTCCCCCTCCTCGATGCGCACGTTGAACCGGCGGTGGAACAGTGCTCCCACGCCCTGCTCGGCCGACTGGCAGTGCTCGTCGACGAGTTCCTCCGGCAACGAAGGCGGCAGATCCGTGGCATCGCCCTGCTCCTCGACACGGTGCAACGGCGTGGTCTGCCACAGGTATCGCCAGGAGATCAGGGCCATTCCCAGCAACCAGCTCACGACGACGACCACGTGGTGAACGGGCCTGATTTCGAGTGCCACGGCGGCTCTCCTCTCGCAGGGCACGCCCACGGCGGGCATGCTCGAAAGGCGGGCGTGTTCCAGGGATGCCCGCGACGGCAACGCGCGACACGGATATTCCGGGAGGACCGATGGTCGGATGGATGTTGCACCGTGCCGGACTGCGGAGCACGCACCTGCACGTGCTGTCTCTGGGGTCGGTGGTGCTGTGCCTGTGCCTGTGGATCCGGGCGAAGACCGTCGACCAGTCGGAGCGCGGCAACGCCGAGCGCCGGGCGCTGTTCACCGGTCTGTGGCCTCCGACGTTGTGGGCGATCGGGGACTCGCTGCGCGAGTTCGAGTGACGGTATGCGTGCTCGACTGCTCGGCGGCACCGACCATGCCCGAGCCCTGCGGGAGCTGCGGCACCGGCGGGTGAACTTCACCGCCGAGCAGGTACATCCAGCGGGCTGGCACTTCGACACGCATCGGCATCCCGTGGCGTACGAACGCCCGGGTCCCCCCGAGCCCGGCGGGGCGTGGGAACTGGCATGCGAGCTGGTCCGCGACTACGAGTTCTCGGCTCCCGAGCTCATCCGTGCCACCTACGATCGTCACGTACCGCTCTCGGGGCGGAACATGCTGCTGGAGGGCCGCTTCTTCGGGCTGCGCTTCTACATGGGCGTGCGCGTGACCCACGTGGTCGACGAGGAGCGGGATGGCATCCGGGTGTGGGGGTGGGGATACGAGACCCTGAAGGGTCATCTCGAACAGGGACGGATGGACTACGAGGTCGTCAAGGACCTCACGTCCGGCCTGGTCGAGTTCGTGATCACCGGGTATTCCCGGCGAGCACCCACGCTGGGACCGCTCGTCAAGCTGGGGTGGTGGCTGTTCGGCCGCCGCAGGCAACTGCGGTTCTACCGCGAGTGCGGCAGGCGCCTGCGCACCCTGGTGCACGCAGGCCTCGCCGGTTCCCCGCAGCCCGCGCCCCTCCTCCGGGAGGGAAGCGTGGTGCTCGCACCGTCCGGTACCCGCCCCGCCCGGCGGGATCGGGTCACTTTCCGGCGGCATCACCCCGGTTCGTGATCCGGTGCCGTTGCCCGCTGCAGGACCGGGCGGGGCATCCGGACTGCCGTTCGCGGTCTCGGGCTGCGGACGCGGTCCGGGGTTGGCACGCTCCGGCACATGCGCTGTCTGGTGACCGGAGCGAGCGGCTACATCGGGGGGCGGCTGGTCCCGCGCCTGCTCGCGGAGGGGCACGAGGTGCGCTGCGTGGTGCGTTCCCCCGACAAGCTGCGGGATGTGCCGTGGGCCGAGCAGGTCGAGATCGTGTACGGGGACGTCCTCGACCCCGGCAGCCTGCCCGCGGCGTGCCGGGGTGTGGATGTGCTGTATTACCTGGTGCATTCGCTGAACTCGCCGGAGTTCGCCACCCTGGATCGCCGGGCGGCCCGACTCACCGCGCGGGCAGCCCGGCAGGCCGGTGTGGGCCGGATCGTGTACCTGGGCGGGCTGCATCCCGAGGGTGCGCTTTCGGCACATCTGGGATCCCGTACCGAGGTCGGCGAGATCTTCCTGCGCAGCGGGGTGCCCACTGTGGTGCTGCAGGCGGCGGTCATCATCGGGTCCGGCTCGGCAGGTTTCGAGATCCTGCGCTACCTGGCCGAACGCCTGCCCGTCATGATCACGCCCCGCTGGGTACGCAATCGGGTGCAGCCGGTGGCGGTGCGCGACGTGCTGCATTATCTGACCGCTGCGGCCTCGCTATCGCCCGGGCTCAGCCGCAGCTTCGACATCGGGGGACCGGACGTGTTGACCTATGCGGACATGCTGCACGGGTACGCGGCGGTCGCCGGCCTTGCCCGGCGGGTGATGTTTCCCGTGGGTGTGCTCTCGGCCCGGTTGAGCGCGTACTGGATCAGCGTTGTCACCCCAGTCCCTCGAGCACTCGCTTCCCCGCTGATCGACTCGCTCATCCACGAGGCCGTGTGCCGGGAGGACGACATCCATGACTACGTTCCCCCTCCTGCCGGGGGACTGACCGGCTACGAGCGGGCCGTGCGGCTGGCATTGCACAAGATCCGGCACGGCGAGGTGGAAACGCGCTGGTCGGATGCCTCGCCGACCAGCGATCCCTCCGGTCCGCTGCCCTCGGACCCGGGCTGGTCGGGCGGGACCGCTTACAGCGATGTGCGGGTGCGCCGCACCTCGGCACCTCCGGACCGGTTGTGGCAGGTCGTGAAGACCATCGGAGGTGAGCACGGCTGGTACTCCTGCACGCCCGCCCGGGCAGCCCCCGGTGGAACCGACCGGCCGGCCGGCGGCGTGGGAGTGCGGCGCGGTCGCCGGCACGCGCACCGTCTGCGGTCCGGTGAGGCTCCGGACCGGTGGCATGTGGAGGCCCTCGAGGAGGGAAGCCTGCTGCGTCTGCGCGCGGAGAGGAGACTACCCGGCCGCGCATGGCTGGAGCTGCGCATCTCACCCGCCTCGGGGGGTGGATCGCTCTACCGGCAGCGCGCGGTGTTCTGCCCGCACGGACTGGCCGGCCGGTTCTACTGGTGGTCGATCGTGCCGGTGCACGCCCTGGTGTTCGGCGGTATGGCACGCACCATCACCCGCGCCGCCGAGCGAGCAGCACAGCGCTCCACGATCGGTGCGGCCGGGCGGGGCGCGAGGCGGGGCTGTCGCTGAGTTCCCCGATGCTCGCCCCGCGGAATCTCCGGTCTGCACGGACGCGGTTTCGTGGGGCGAGTGAGAACACACCACGCACACGAGAGGGCCCGCTCGCGCGAGCGGGCCCTCTCGTTGCGGGCTTTCTCACCCGGCAATCCCCACGGCGGGATCAGAAGCCGCTGACGTCCAGCAGCTTCTCCTTGGTGTCGTCCTGATCCTCGGACGGCCAGGTCCAGTCGAGCGTGCCCGCGTTCTGCAGCGCACTCTTGACCTGTTCCGGCGTGGCATTCGGGTGATTCGCCTTGTAGAGAGCGGCACCACCGGCCACGTGCGGGCTGGCCATGGACGTACCGGAGATCGTGTCGTACCCGCCGTTCATCCACGTCGAGCGGATGCAGGTACCGGGCGCGATGAGGTCGACATCGGCGCCGTAGTTGGAGAAGTCGGCGAACGTGTCGTCGACGTCCTCACGGCAGGTCGACGCCGCACCCCCGCCGGAGCGGCCGTTGAAGTCCGCGAGCGCACTCACGGTGATCACCTCGTCGTAGGCCGCCGGGGCGAAAGTGCTGGCGTCCGCGGAGGAGTTCCCGGCCGCGACGACGAACGTCACGCCCTTGGAAACCGCATTGCAGATCGCCTGATGCTGCGCATCACCATCGGTGTTGCCGCAGTTGCCGTCGTCGGAACCGGAGCCGCCCAGACTCATGTTGGCGACCTCGATCTGATCGGCATGGGCGGCCACGTAGTCGATACCGCAGATCACGTCCGACGTGGTACCGCTGCCCAGGGCGTTGAGCACCTTCACCGGCCAGATACGCGCGCCGGGTGCCATACCGACGACCCCGGTGTCGTTGTCCAGCGCCCCGATGGTGCCCGCGACATGGGTACCGTGGCCGTTGCCGTCATTGGCACTGAGGCCGAGCAACGAGCAGCTCTTGGCACCCTCCTCGTAAACGTTGAGATCCGGGTGATCCAGGTCGACGCCGGTGTCGATGACCGCCACGTCCACATTGGTCCGCTGGTCGACGCCGTCGATCGCAGCTGTGGGGCTCTCGTCGGCCCCGGCCCGGTTGATGCCCGTCGGAGTCGTCTGGGCCGTGGTCTGCACCTTCCGATCCGGTTGGACGTAGGCCACCCCCGGGGCGGCGGCAACGAGGTCCTTGACGGCTTTGGGCATCACCGCGGAGTAGCCCTGCAGTGCGGAGCGGTAGACATTACCGACATCGATGCCGAGCTTCTGGACGTGCTCCTGGATCAGCCCCTGGGCGTTCACATTGTCCTCGAACACGACAATGTACTCGCCGAAGAGCCCGCTATCGGACGCATTGTCCGATTCGGCGTACGCGGGAAGCGCAGTGGCATAGGCGAGAGCACACGCCGCCGCCAATGCGATTCCGGACTTTTTTCTCATCGAACCTCCCGTGCAGGCCCCGAAGGGCAACGCAGACGCGCACACACCATTCGCGTCTTGCCCCGCAGGAAGTAACACATCGCACGATCCCGGAGAAAGAGCCTGCAGAGTTCTCTTTGATCGCCGGCGGAAATCCGGGGAAACGCAGGACCATTCCGACGAACCGAATGACTCCATTCGGCCTATCGACAATCGCCCTCTTTTGTGCTCACCGGAGGCGGCAGCCGAAAAACGGGCAAGCGAGTGGGTTCCTCACCGAATACCGAGAGGTGTCCTCGCCCGCACCGCCTTCGGCGCGGGATCATCCGAAGGCGCGTTCGGCTGCCGCGATCTCCCTACGGCAGGCCTTCTCCATGCGGCGCCGGCGGCGGATCCGTTCCAGCAGGCCCAGCGGTCCCAACGGGACCGGGCGCACACCGTGGCTCTCCTGGATGGCGAGCTCGTTTCCCCGGAGCCGTCCGCGCCGGTCCCACGACTCCCAGCGTTCGAAATCGTCGACGGTGTAGTCGTGGCCGGAAACGAGTGCGGGGCCGGTATCGCCCCGCAGGTCCGCACCGCTGCGAGAGGCCAGTTCGAGGCGCTGCTCGTCCCCGTCGAGGAGGGTGACGGTGTCCACGCGCAGGCCGAGATCGTCACGGACGAGCAGCGCCTGCCCGACGGAATCCGTACGAGCGGGCACGTCGACGACGCGGCTCACCCGGTCGAGCCGGACGACGAGGCGCGGCAGCCACCACCAGTTCTCCCGGCGCAGCAGCAAGCTGTCGGCCAGGGCTCGTGACGGCGGGTACTTCACCAGTTCCTGTTCGAGGAGCCGGTCGGTGAACACCGAGCCGTCGAGGTCGTCGGTGACGGTGACGGCACCGAAGGCGACCACACCACGGGCATCGTCGGGCAGCGAGCGCGCGTCCGTGATCGCGAAGGCGACCTCCGGGGCCGATCGCAGAGCCTCGGCCCGGTCCCGCTGCGCGTACGGCAGCGCCAGGCACGGCACGTCCTCGACGAGCAGCGGAGTGACCGGCATGCTTTCCGGCCGGTCGCTGCGGCCGAGCCAGCAGACTTCGGCGACCAGGGCGCGGCTCCACATTCGAAACATCCGGAGCGGGGCGGTCTCGTGCAAGCGCTCCACCTCTCTGCTGGTGCGTTCCCGGGGACGCTGGCTTTATAGTCACTCGATGGTGTAAACCTCACGAGATCAGCCCCCACTAGCTGCTTCGTAGGAGTGACAGCATGCCCGCGATCGTGCCGGTTCTGGTCGTTCTCGGAATCTTCTACCTGGGGTATCGCTACTACTCGTCCTACCTTGCCCGACGGGTCTACGGGTTGGATCCGGAATTCGTCACACCGTCGCACGCGATGCGGGACGGGGTGGATTTCGTGCCCACGAACAAGCACGTGCTGTTCGGGCACCACTTCACGTCGGTCGCCGGGGCCGCTCCGATCGTGGGGCCCGCTGTCGCGGTGTTCTGGGGCTGGGGACCCGCGCTGCTGTGGATCACGCTGGGCACGGTCTTCGCCGCGGGGGTGCACGATTTCGGCTCGCTCGTGGTCTCGGTGCGCCACAAGGCGCAGAGCATCGGCACGCTGGCCCACGACATCGTCTCCCGCCGGGCGCGCACACTGTTCCTGCTGATCATCTTTTTCCTGCTGACCCTCGTGAACGCCGTCTTCGCGGTGGTCATCGGCAACTTGCTGGTTGCCAACCCGGCGGCGGTCATTCCGATCTTCCTGCAGATTCCGCTCGCGATCGGGATCGGGCAGTACATCTACCGCACCCGCAGCTCGGCGCTGTTCCCGGCGATCGTCGGCGTGCTCCTGCTGTACCTGGCGATCCTGCTCGGCATGGTGCTTCCCATCTCCGTGGCACCGCTGGCCGGCGCGCTCGGTGTCAGCGAACGTGCCGTGTGGATCGTCATCCTGTTCGCCTACACCTTCATCGCCTCGCAACTGCCGGTGTGGGTGCTGCTGCAGCCCCGGGACTACATCAACTCCCATCAGCTGTTCATCGCTCTCGGAGTGATCCTGCTCGGCATCGTCGTCGGGTTCGACAGGATCGTCGCGCCGGTCGTCAACGACGTGCCCGCCGATGCGCCACACTGGTTCCCGCTGCTGTTCATCACCATCGCCTGCGGCGCCGTGTCCGGGTTCCACAGCCTCGTGGCCTCGGGAACCTCGTCCAAGCAGCTCGCCAAGGAGACCGACGCGCGCTACGTCGGGTACATGGGCGCGCTCGGTGAAGGATCACTGGCTCTCGCGGCGGTGCTGGCGGTCACCGCGGGTGCTGTCGCTTCCACCGCCGAGTGGAACCAGCTGTATTCCAGCTTCTCGGTCGCCTCCGGCGGGGCGACGCAGAACTTCGTCGAGGGCGTGGCCGGCTTCGCGAACAACCTCGGTCTGCCGATCGCCTACGGCACCGTCTTCGCGGCGGTCGTGGTCATCAGCTTCGCCGCCACCACCATGGACACCGGTGTCCGGCTGCAGCGCTATGTCGTGCAGGAAATCGCCGAAACGGTGCGCATCCGCCCGCTCACGCGCAACATCGCAGCGGCCACGGCGGTCGCGGTGCTCATCCCACTCGCCTTGGCGCTGCTGCCCGGCGGCGGCGAGAAGGGCTATGCCTTCGGCGTACTCTGGCAACTGTTCGGTACGACCAACCAGCTCACGGCCGGACTCGCACTCGCCGTGATCGCCGTGTGGGTGACCAAGAGGCGGCGCAACCCCATCGCGGTGCTCGTACCACTGGTGTTCCTGCTGTTCATGACCACATGGGCACTCGTGATCAACATGATCGAGTTCATCGAGGCACAGCAGTGGGTGCTGGCCCCGCTGGATGTCATCATCTTCGTCCTGGCGATCTGGCTCATCGTCGAGGCGGCTCTGGCGCTGTGGCAGGCGTGGAGCAGCCGGACGAGCGAACCGGAACGGGAAGCTCCTCTGAGCGAGTCCTGATGCGGCCGGGACCGTCGCGGCCGGCGAGCGAGAATCGTCCGCACATCGACCCGCTCTCCGGCGGAAGGGACAGCCGTGAACACACGAAGTCCGGGGGCCGCGATCGCCGCCGCCTGGCGGCGCATCGAGGCCTTCCACGACGAGATGTTCGTCGCGCCGTGGCGCCAGGCACTGGAACGGGAGGCGCGGCGCCAGGACGACACCTTTCGGGCGCTGGTCATGCTGGACGCTCTCGGCGTGGAGAACCCCGTCGCCTACGAGACGATGGAGTTGATCCCCTACCTCGTCGGTGATCTGCACGACTGGCATCGGCGCATGGGCCAGAGCACCTTCGGAGACCCGGGAATGTGCTGTTGACCGACCCCACTGCCGCGCAGCGCACCGTGTCCTTCTTCGGCGGCAAGGGCGGAGTCGGCAAGACCACGCTGGCAGCCTCCTACGCACTGCTGCTCGCAGGGCGTGGGCATCGCACCCTCGTGGTCTCCACCGACCCCGCGCATTCCCTCGGTGACGTCCTGGGCGCCTCGCTCGACGACGAACCCGTCGAACTGGACGGGGGGTTCTGGGCCTGCGAGATCGACGGCGAGAAAGTGGCCCGCCGCCGGGTCGAGCAGATCGGCGAGGAAGCGCAAGAGGCGGTACCGCGCGAGGTCGTGCCCGCCGTCGAACGGCACTTGGACCGTGCCGCCGCCAGCCCCGGCACGGTCGAATCGGCCCTGGTGGACCGGCTGACCGATCTTCTCGACGACCTGCCCGCCCGCTGGGACCGCATCGTGGTCGACAGTGCGCCGACCGGGCACATGCTGCGGCTGCTCAGCCTGCCTGCGTTGCTGACGCCGTGGATCGAGGGACTCGTGCGGCAGCGCGAGCAGGCCCGAGGCACCGAGCGCATGCTGTCGGGACTGCTCGGCCGGCGCAACACCGGACCGGACCCGCTGCTGCGCCGGTTGCACGACCGCCGCACCCGGCTCGAACGCACCCGGCATCGGCTGCTGGACGAGTCGGTGGTGCATCTGGTGCTCGTGCCCGAACGTCTCCCGCTGGCCGAGACCGAACGTGCCGCACAGGCCCTGACGGACGCCGGGATCACGCTCGGCCCGGTCGCCGTCAATCGCGTGTCACCGCCGGATGCCGAGGGGTTGCTGGCCGACCGTGCACGGCAGGAGGCGCAGGTGCGCGCGGACATCCACGAGCGCTTCGGTGACCGCGGCACCGTCGAGATCCCCCTCCTGCGCGGCGAGCCCACCACCCGGACCGGGTTGACCGGCATCGCCGAGATCCTGGCGAACGCGGGCTGGTAGCGCCGCGGCACCGAGCACTGCGACCAGCGCCCGCCTCAGCGCCGGAGTGCTCGGGCGATGAGCCGTCCGATGACGAGGTAGACGATCGCCGCCAGACCGTAGTTGAGCACCAGTCCGAGCGTGGCGTCGTCCGGGGTGAAGACATCGCCGAAGCCCAGCACCAACACCTTGGCCACCTGGTACACGAAGGACACGATGCCGCTGCTCTCGTTCGCCCCGAACAGCGTGAAGACGATGTGCAGCACGAAGATCGTGGCGATGAGACCGGCGACCACGTGAATGACACCGGCGAGGGTGTTGGCCCTGTCCTCCCGGCGCTCCCGCTGCTCCCGGTACGAGCGCGCCGGCTGCTCGCGTGGGCGCGGCTCGTAGGGGTCCGGAGGCTGCTGCTGATACGGGCCGGGAGGCTGCTGGTACGGGTCCGGAGGTTGCTGGTACGGGCCCGGAGGCTGCTGGGGATACGGCTCCGTCGGGGGAACTTGCCGGGTCTGCTGGTAAACGCCGGGAGGCTGCTGGGGCGGACCGGGAGGCTGCTGGTATGGGCCGGGAGGCCCAGGAGGCTGGGGTGGCCCTTGTGGCGGGGGCTGCTGGGGTGGACCGGAGTGCGGAGGGGATTGCCCGGGAGGCTGGTGCGGGTCGGGGGCGCGGCCGGGCGGAGGTCCGGGAGGAGGGCCCTGGTGCGGGTAATGGCTCATGCCCGGCATTGTGACGATCACGGCACGTGGTGACTACCTCGCCCGCTGCCCGCTCTCGCATGAGGGAAGCCACAGCACAATCCGAAAAACGGGCGAAAAGCTCGTTCGGCGTCATACCGAACGTGCTCGTTCACATCGTCGTCGCTCCCTCTCGCCGGCACCGTCCGGCCCGAGGAGCGCGCCCTGCGAGCGGCGGCTCATCCCTCGCGCCGGTCGACCGCCCGACGGGCGGCTTTCGCCGTCCCGTAGTGGGACCAGTCCGCGGGCGCGGGTCGTCCCCAGACCACCACGAGCTTCAGCGTGGTCTCTCCCGGATTCCGCACGTCGTGCTCCGAACCCACCGGAGCCAGTACGGCGTCTCCCGGCCCCATTTCGAACGTCTGCCCGTCGACCCGCATCACCGCGGATCCGTCGACGACCAGGTACAGCTCTTCGAGCGGATCCTCGTGCGGGTGCGCGTGCATCCCTTCCGCACCCCCGGGTGGCAGTTCCCACGTCTGGACCGCGACCGGCAGCCGCGAACGGTCGAAGAAGTGCCACTGGATCCGAGTGAGGTCGGTCCCGCCGTGCAGGTCGTAGTCGAAAGCGGTCGTCTGCGAACGCTCGATCATCACACACACCTTCCTGTCGACCACTTTCCTCAGCGCTGATCGGCACCTTCGCAATCCCGCGGGAAGGCGCCCTCGACACCGGCTCGGCGCCACGAAAGCGACCACCATATCCGGCTTCGACGAAGATCAGGCATGATGTGGGCCGTTCCCGAGGAGGCTACCGAGGTCCTCGCGGAGCGGAGGAGGCACGGTGACCGGCGTGGTACTGGTACACGGGTTGTGGCACGGCCCGCAGCATTTCGACCCCGTCGCACGGGAGTTGCGTGATCGCGGCATCACGGTCGCCGTTCCGGAACTGCACCGCGGGTCGTTGCACGCCGATACCGAGGTGGTGCAGGCCGCCGTGGACGGGATGAGCGAACCGCCGCTCGTACTCGGCCACTCCTACGGGGGCTCGGTGATCACCGGGCTGGCCGGCACCGGTGGTCTCGTGTACCTGGCGGCTTTCGTGCTCGCCGAGGGCGAGAGCGTGGCCGGTCTTCGGGCCACGACCCCCGCGCTCAACTCGGCGGTCACGCGCCGCGAGGACGGCGCGACACAACTCGATCCCGCGAAAGCCGCGGACGCGCTGTACGCCGATTGCTCCGCGGACTCGGCCGCGTGGGCCGTGGCACGGCTGCGCCCGCAACGCCCCGAGGTCACCAAGGGTGTCCCCCGGCGGCATGCCTGGCGGGAGACCCCCTCCACCTATGTGGTTTGCGCGGAGGATCAGGCCGTCAGCCCGGACCGGCAGCGGGAAATGGCCGAGCGCTGTGCCGCGACCCGGGTATGGCCGACGGGGCACTCTCCGTTTCTCAGCCGCCCCGACCTGGTCGTGGAGCTGATCACGGAGTCGCTCGACGACCAGGCACGCAACCGAGCCTGAGCAGCGCGATCGAACCCGCGACAGCCTGACCGAACCGGAGCGGGCAACCGAGCGCCTTCGATCCGTCGTCACTTCGGAGCTTCCGGAGTACCACGCAACCGGCGCAGCGACTCAGAGCCCCGCGAGCAGGTCGGTCTCGGTGACGCCGGGGCCCTGGCCGTCGCGGATGAACCACTCGGTGCCGAACGCGTACCGGAAGGCATCCTCCGGAAGCGCCAGGAAGAACGACTCCTCGCTGATCTGACTCGCGTGCGCGCGCATCGCACTGCGCTTGTACTCGCTGTATGCCGCAACATCGACGGCAGTCGTGATCACCGACTCGGGTTTGCCGAAATTCTCGTCCTCGCCGATGTCGGGCAGTTCGACGCCTGCGGCGGTGGCCTGCTCGGCGAACGCGCCGAGGCCGCGGCGGAAGTGGTCACGATTCATGGTGTTCTGATACACCCGCGGAGTCCCCGCCAGCTCCGCCGCACGCATCCCCACCCGATGTACCTGGATGTGGTCCGGATGCCCGTACCCACCGTTGTCGTCATAGCAGGTCAGCACGTCGGCTTGCTCTTCACGCAGGATCGTGGCCAGCTTCCCGGCGGCCTGTTCGACCGGCGCCGTCCAGAACGACCCGGCCAGCTCGTTGGTGACCTCTCCCATCATCCCGGAGTCGACATAGCCGAGGAACTCCGTGCGTGCACCCCGAGGACCTCGGCAGCGGCGTGCGTCTCGGCCACTCGGCGCTGCCACAGCGGCTCACCGTCGGCCAGGACTCCGTCGACGACTTCCCCCTGCTCACCGCGGGTGGCCACCACGAGCACCACGCGGTGCCCCTCCTCGAAGGCCTTGCGCATGACTCCACCGCAGGCGATGGACTCGTCGTCGGGATGAGCGTGGAACGACACCATGGTGGCCATGCCGGAAAGATACGCCGGGACACCTCGCCCGCTGCGGGACGGGGCATCCCGCGCTCGGCGCACGAGAAACGGGGCCGCCTGCCGGTGGCAGGCGGCCCCGTGGGTGCTGTCCCGTGACCGAGATCAGTCGGCGAGTTCCAGCAGTTCCTCACCGCTTCCCTGGAACTTGTTGATGTCGGTGTAGCCATCGACGCCCGGAACGCTGCCCTTGTGCGTGAACTGCCAGAAGGTGTACTTGTCCCAGCCGCCCGGGATGGAAGGCTGGTCCACCTGGTAGGCCGCCACCCACAGCGGGTATTCGGAGAAGGCGTCGGAACCGTCCATGCAGTTGCTCCAGAAGGACGGGTTGGCATAGACGATGCCCTTCTCGCCGGTGCGCTCCTTCACCCGGTCCAGGAACGTCTGCATCCATGTGTGCATCTCACCCGAGCTCTTGCCGTAGCAACTGCCACCGCTCGGGGAGACCTCCATGTCCAACACCGGCGGCAGGGTCTTGCCGTCCTCGGTGTTGCCCATCGTGTTCACCAGCCGGTCGGCCTGGGCGACGGCCGAACCGGTCGGACGGGCGAAGTGGTAGGCACCGGTGAGCAGGCCCGCTTCCTTGGCGCCCTGGAACTGCTCCTCGAACATCGGGTTCGTGAAGCTTTGACCATCGGTGGCCAGCACGAACGCGAACTTCTTGCCCGATGCCGCGACCTTGTTCCAGTCGACGCTGCCGTTGTGGTTGGAGACGTCGATACCGGAGGCGTTCGGACCGATCTTCATCTTGGGCTGGTCCGAGTTCTCCTCGGATTCGTCGGCGGAGCCCGACTTCGACTTGCCGTCGAAGGTGTCCTTCAGTGCCTGCTGCGGTGCGGGAGCCGCAGCGGGTGCCATGTCCTCGGCCTGCACCGCCGGATCGACCGCGCGGTGCTGGGCGCCGGTGCTGCCGAACACGAGAGCGAGAACGCCGAACGCGGCCACGGCGGCACCGATCTGCACCGACCGTGTCCGGGTCGAAACGCGGTGGTGACGGCCCGTACGCATCACCGGCAGCTTGGCCCGGACGGCTGCCACGTGCGGCGCCACCCGCTTGCGGACGGGTTCCACGTACGGCGCGGCCCACCGCTGGATGCGCTGTTCATACGGGGCGGCCCACTGGTGGAGCCGCTGTACGTAGGGGGCGGCGCGCCGTTGAAGGCGCTGTACCCACAGCGCCACCTGCCGTCCGAAGCGCTGCATCCGCGGCGAGAGCCATTCCTCTCCACGCCGGGCCAGCAGGGCCACTCTCCGGCTGAAGCGCTGCAGGAATGGCGCCAGCCACAACCACAACCGCTGGAGCAGCACCATCACCTGCCTGCCGAAGCGCTGCGCGGCGGGCTGCACACGGTCGGCGAATCGTGCGCCCTTGTGAGTCGCAGACTGCCGACGATGGTCGTTCGGTTCTTCCGGGGAGTTCGTCGAATTGCGTTGATCCATAGGTTCTGTGTTGGCCGGGTTCGGGGTACCGGCCTGAGTTCGGGGATTTTCTTCGGGGGGCTCGTAGGAGTCGGGGGAAGCCACAAGACCCCAGGGTCCTGATACTCCGCGTATACGTGCATGGCGGAAAATACGTACGCAACTACCTAGATTCACCCGAACCGGTGCTTTGAAGCGGCCCTATTGAGCACGTTGTGTAAGCGACACGGGGTTGCGCTGCCACGTGGCCCACTCGTCTTCGGAAGCAACCTGCCGCGGTGGCGAGACGAAGCCGGGCGGCACCATACCCGGTCTCCCCCTCCGTCCGGTCGCCGGTGTCGCACAACCACCGCGGTCGGCCCCGAGGCGCCTCCGGCAGCGTTGTGTCACGGCCGCGCCGTACCGACCTTGTCTCCCGCGGGGCAGATCGGCGACCAGCCGCGCGGCTCCGAGAGATGTCGCCACGGGCGCCACAGCGCCCGAAGCACAGTGATCCGCACCACAGCAGTGGAGCGGTTTCGCTGTTCGGACGCTTTCAGCTCTCGGCCTGCACAGGGGGTGGATGCCATCCTGGAACCATGACGACCGATCGCAACGTGCTCGGCGGGGAGCTGGAGACCTGCGGCACCGACCCGTTGACCGGTTTCTACCGGAACGGATGCTGCAACACCGGACCGGAGGACCTCGGAAACCACACCGTGTGCGCGGTGGTCTCCACCGAGTTCCTCGCGCACCAGGCGTCGGTCGGCAACGACCTGACCACGCCGCGCCCCGAATTCGGGTTCGCCGGTCTGCAGCCCGGAGATCGCTGGTGCGTATGCGCCTCCCGGTGGCAGGAGGCCTATGACGCCGGTGTGGCCCCGCCGGTCGTGCTGGCCTCCACCCACGAGCGCGCTGTGGAGGTCGTGCCGCTCGCCACTCTCCGGGAGCACGCCGTCGACGTTCCCGCCGACCCGAGCGCCCTCACCTGAGGCACCCGCACAGCCACCGCTGATGGCCGCGCTTCCCCGCCCCACCACGTCGAGCACGAAACCGCCGGATCGCCATGGGAAGGACCGGATACATGGGTGATGACCGCAGGCAGGACGCCGGCGATCCAGCGTGCTGGCTCGACAGGGTCTGCACCGACTGCGGGCGGATTCCGGACGAGGCGGACGTGACGGTCTGCCCGAACTGCGGGACTGCGATCGGCGACGAGGACGAAGTGCCACGACGGGTCTTCCCGGATACCACGGACTCACCGGACGCCGGCGCAGCACGGGACGGCGGTAACCGGCTCTGCGGACGGCGGTCGATCTCCCGGTCCTGATCCGGAGTGCCTCGCACTCCGGACCGAACCGAGGTGCGAGTGCACCACGGCAGCCCCGGCCGGCCGGGACGCGGCCCCGTCGTTTCCGGGCAGAGCGCGGCAGCGCTGTACGACACGCAGCGCTGTATCGCAGGGGCAGCGTGATCACCGAAAGTTACTTCTTTACCACTTCACGGGGTAGCACGGAACGCGATCACGGGATACGGCCGTTGATAGCGTCACCTACCGTGCTCGGAACACCCGCATCACCGCAGACCACCACGCAGCGCAAGAGCCGCCGCAAGATCAGCTGGGATGTGGTCCGGGTGGGCTGCGTCACGCTGATCATGCTCTACCATGCCACGTTCCTCAGCGTGGACCTGCACCCCGAGCTGGAACCGCGCACGTTCGTGTTCCCGTACGAGGTCGGTGCGAGCCTCCTGCTGGTGATCTCGGCTTATTTCGCCTGCGTCACCATCGGACGGGGAACGGTGCTGCGCTACTGGTGGAGCCGGATCGCACGGCTGGTGCCACCGTTCATCGGCGCCGTGCTGGTGATCTTCCTGGTGATGCGACTGGCGGCCGTCGACGACTGGTTCTTGCCCGACGGCAGCGACCTCGCGGCCCACCTGCTGATGCTGTGGCACTGGAAGCCGGAGGACTACTACTTCCTCGACGGCTCACACTGGACGGTTCCGTTGCAACTCATGGGGTTCACCGCCGCAGCGGTGCTGTACAAGTCGAGGTGGGGGCGCAGCCACCGCATCACCGTGGTGCTGTGGACCGCGGTACTCCTGCCGATGCTGCAGTGGCCGCTGCGCATCTCCGACCCGTCCGAGCTGTATCGCATGCTCATCGACGGCTTCGGCTTCCACCGCTGGCATCTCTTCGTGGCCGGTGTGGCGATCTGGATGTGGTCGAGCAAGCGATTGACCACACCGCACTTCCTGGGCCTGCTGGCCACCTGCATGAGCGCGCAGGCGTTGCACAACCACGAGGTCACTCCCGAGGGGCTGACCGCCGACTGGGGGTCGACGATCGCCGTCTGCATCGGCCTGGTGGTCGTGGCGCTGACCGCTCGCGGACCGGACTGGAACAAGGTGGTGCCGGACTGGGCCAACCGGCCGATCCAGTGGTACGCGGGAATCTCCTACGGCGTCTTCCTGATGCACCAGACGATCGGCTACATCGTCTCGCGGCGGCTTCAGGATCTGGGAGCCGGAGCGACACTGCAGACCCTCGCCATGCTCACCACGGGTGTGCTGCTCGGATGGTTGCTCACCCGCATCGTGGAGCAACCCGCACACCGAGCCCTGATGGATGCCTACGATCGGGTACACACCCGATGGCACACCGCGAGTCCCAAGGGCTGACACCGGAGCCCGCCGGCAACGAGGCCGTACCGCTCGCCGGCCCGGCAGCGGCCGCCGGTCGGCGCGGGCCCGCAGGCCCGTCCACGCCGACCGGCGGCCGCTGATCAGGAGCTCCCGGCCGTCGCTTCCTGTGCCGGGGACTCGCTGCCGTCCGACTGCACCGGGTCGTCGTCGGAGTCGGATTCGCGCTGCCTGGGCACCTCGACCTGCGCCTCCGAACCGTTGGATCGCTTCTGTCCCTGTCGGACGTTCGCGGCCACGTACTCGTCGGCTCCCTCGGTCTCGGTACCCGCGACCGAAGCGGCCAACAGCGGTTCGGCCTCGGTCAGCGCGTGCTGGGCCGACCGCACCTGCTCGGCCACGGTCCGGCGTATCTCGCGCATGGTCTCGACCTGCTGGGTGGCCCGCACGGTGCGGCGCTCGGCCTCCGCGGCAGCCTCCCGGACACGGCGCTCGGCCTCCTCACGACTTGCCCGGTCGCGCTCTGCGAGAACACGCATCGCTTCCCGGCGCCGCTCGGCCATGGAACTCTCGAAGTCCTCCTCGACCTGATTGCGCCGCTGCTCGGCCTCGAGATCGAGCTTGCGCCGCTGCTGCTCGCTCTCGCGCGACATCCGCTCGATCTCCTGGCGGGTCTGCTCCAGCGCTTCCCTGCGCTGGACCTCGCACTGCTGCCGCCATTCGTCGGCCTCGGCGACCAGACGCTCGTAGCGGCTGCGCAACTCCGAGGCGGCCTGTTCCGAGCGGGACCACTCGTGTTCGGCGGTGGCACGGGCGGAGGTGAGGATCTCCTCGGCCTCGTCGTTGGCCAGCCGGACCATGCGCCGCAGCCGATCCGACAGTGCCGCCTCGTCGATCGGTGTCCGGCACACCTCGTCGAGTTGCCTGCGCAGCGAGGCGATCTCCTCCCTGGCCTGCTCCAATTCGGCGTTGAGGTCGGCGACCTGACTCAGCGCCGAGTCACGATCCTCGGTGAGCATGCGGAGCTCGTTGTCCGTCTGCTGGATGTAGAACTGCACCTGCGATCGTCGGAATCCACGCCACACGACATCGAAATCCGACTTCAGCGGCACGAGTTCCCGGTCATCGTTGTGCCCCACGGTCTCACCCCACTCAGGTTGATCATGTTCGAACTGTTGGGAGCGAGCCACGCCCCGACGCGGCAATTTCCGTTGTACACCTGAAAAGCGCCCTGCGATGTGCTCCACCGGACTGAACCACTCCGGGACACATGGTCGCGCGCAAAAGGCGTTTGGCGGATCGCTGGCGGACATTGTCCCCCGGACCACAGGGGAGATCAACGGCCCCGGCGGGAAAAGAATCAGCGACGATCCGGTATCCGCAAGGTGCGCCGGATTCGCCGCGAAAGCTCATGTTCGACCGGAATGTCCCAATGCGCGGCGAAAAATCATTTCGATCTCATCTCGCTCCGGCATCGGATCACGAACGACACCTTGCAGCAGCAGACCGCAAAAGACCGCGGAAAGCATGCGACCGGTAACCGGATCGGTATAGGAGGTGAACAGGTCCCGCAGGGCCGCGTCCCACTCGGTGCTGGCCTGTTGCAGAGCCGGACGATGCAACGCCGCCACGTACAGTTCGTGTTCCACCACGGTGCGCTTGCGCTCGGGACCGAGGAAGTGCAGGACCAGATCGCTCAACGCCGCAGCCAGATCCTGTCCCGCGGGCAGTGCCTTCGCCCATTCCCGCAACTGGGCCACATTGTCCTGCGCGGCCTGTTCGAGGGCGACCGCGAGCAGGTCGTCGAGCGTGGCGAAGTGGTATGTCGTCGATCCCAGCGGGACGCCCGCGGCAGCGGCCACGGCACGATGCGTCACCTTGTCGACGCCGCGCTCGGCGACGACGGTGATGGCGGCGCGGGCGATGCGCTCACGCCGCTGTGGATCCTTGCCGGAGGAGGCAGCACGTCGGCTGCGGACCGTGTGCTGCGCGCCCGAATCCGTGGTCGTCATCGCGTGTCGTGAACCTCCCCACCGAAATCCGTGCCCCTCCTCGCCTCGAGATCCGAAACAGCGACCCGGGCACCCGATCCAGAGTGCCACGAGTCGGCCACTCGATGGTGTGTTTCAGCTCATCGTCAGCCCGTTTATGCTGGCTACAGCGGTAAAAGAACTCCGTTTCGTGCGCCCTCGATCCTCTTGGTGTACATTTGTACAAGAACGGTGTCGGGGGCCGCTGCACCGAGCGTGTCAGGACTCGCGGCCCGATACCGACACCACACGCCGGTAAACGCGATCATCGAGGAAGCCGCCATGCCGCACACTGAGGTACCTCCGGACGGCACCGACCACAGGAGCCCGGCCTCGTCGGAAGCGGGGCACACCCTGTTCATCGACGGCGTGTGGGGGCCGGCCGCGTCCGGGCACACCCGGACGATCCGCTGTCCCGCCGACGGAACCGCCGTGGCCACGGTCGCCGAGGCCGAGCGCAGCGACACCGAGCGTGCCATCGCCGTCGCCCGCCGGGTCTTCGACGACGGCACGTGGGCGAACAGCTCCCCCTGGCAACGAGGCGATCTGCTGCTGCGCGTCAGCGACATCCTCGTCCGCGACAGGGACGAGTTCGCCCGAGCGGAATCCTTGGACACCGGCAAGCGGCTGGTCGAGAGCGGCTACGACATGGACGACATCGCCGCCTGCTTCCGGTACTACGGCAAGATCGCAGGCACCGACCCCGGCCATGTCGTCGACACGGGGCTGCCGGACGCGATCAGCCGCGTCAGCTACGAACCGGTCGGCGTGTGCGGGCTCATCACACCGTGGAATTTCCCGCTGCTGCAGGTGGCCTGGAAGGTCGCCCCGGCCATCGCCGCGGGCAACACCTTCGTGCTCAAGCCCAGCGAGCTCACCCCGAGCACGGCGATCCTGCTGATGCGCGCGCTCGCCGAGGCCGGGCTGCCCGCGGGTGTGGGCAACCTCGTGCTCGGCGCCGGGGAGCAGACCGGTGCCGTTCTCGCCGAGCACGCCGACGTCGACATGGTGTCGTTCACCGGTGGCCTGCACACGGGCCGCACCATCGCCGCCTCCGCCGCGGCCACGGTCAAGCGCGTGGCCCTGGAGCTGGGTGGCAAGAACCCGAATGTCGTCTTCGCCGACGCGGATTTCGACACCGCCGTCGACTACGCGCTGACCGCGATCTTCCTGCACTCCGGTCAGGTGTGCTCCGCAGGGGCGCGCCTGGTCGTGCAGGACGAGATGCACGACGCGCTCGTCGACGAGATCGTCCGCCGCGTCGAGCTCATCCGGCTGGGCGGCCCCTTCGAGGAGGAGGCCGAGACGGGTCCGCTGATCTCGGCCGAGCACCGCAGCAAGGTCGAGGACTACGTCGCCGAGGCCGTCGCCGAAGGAGCGGTCCTGCGTACCGGGGGCCGCCGCCCCGAGGGTGATCGGTTCACCAACGGCTACTACTACCTCCCGACCGTTCTCGACGAGGTCCAGCAGGGCACCCACGCCGTGGGTGAGGAGTCCTTCGGTCCCGTACTCACCGTGGAGCGCTTCACCGACGAGGACGACGCGGTGCGTATCGCCAACGACACCCACTACGGGCTTTCCGCCGGGGTGTTCACGTCCGATCCCGGCAAGGCGCAGCGTGTCGCGGGCAGGTTGCGCCACGGCACGGTGTGGATCAACGACTTCCATCCCTACCTGCCGCAGGCGGAATGGGGCGGGTTCAAGCAGTCCGGCGTCGGGCGTGAACTGGGGCCTGCCGGACTGCGCGAATACCAGGAAGCCAAGCACATCTACCAGAACATCCGTCCGGGACCGCAGCACTGGTTCTCGGCCTGACGGCCGCGGCAGGCACCGGAAACCGCCGAAGACGCCCGTTTCGCCTTTCCTTCACGTATTCAGGAGAGACAACCATGACCGATGACGACTCCGCCCGGTTCGACTATGTCGTGGTGGGGGGTGGCAGCGCGGGTGCCGCTCTGGCGGCGCGGCTGTCCGAGGATCCGGACGTCACCGTCTGCCTGCTGGAGGCGGGACCGTCCGACCAGGACGCGAACGCGGTCCTGGAACTGAACCGCTGGATGAGTCTGCTGGAGTCCGGCTACGACTGGGACTACCTGGTGGAGCCGCAGGAATACGGCAACTCCTACCTGAGGCACGCCCGCGCCAGGGTCCTCGGTGGTTGCTCGTCCCACAACTCCTGCATCGCGTTCTGGGCCCCGGCCGAGGACCTCGACGAGTGGGAGTCGATGGGTCTTCCCGGGTGGGGATCGCGGGATGTCTTCCCGCTGTACCGGCGACTGGAGACCAACGACGGTCCCGGGCAGCACCACGGTCGCAGCGGCCCGGTGACCCTGCGCAGTGTGCCGCCGAAGGATCCCTGCGGAGTGGCACTGCTGCAGGCCTGCGAGCAGGCCGGTATCCCGATCACCGAGTTCAACTCGGGCAGCACCGTCACACACGGCGCGAACTGGTTCCAGATCAACGCGCGCGAGGACGGCACCCGTTCCTCCTCGTCGGTGTCGTACCTGCATCCGATCATGGGAAGGCGCCCCAACCTGGAGGTGCGCACCGAGACGCGCGCCAGGAGGATCCTCTTCGACGGCACACGCGCCACCGGTGTCGAGTACGTCGATGGCGACCAGTTCCGCAGCAAGCGGATCGACGCACGCCGTGAGGTCGTGCTCAGCGCAGGCGCCATCGACACTCCGAAGTTGCTGATGCTGTCGGGAATCGGTCCGGCCGAGCACCTGCGCGAGGTCGGTGTCGACGTCCTGGTGGATTCACCCGGTGTCGGCTCGAACCTGCAGGACCACCCCGAGGGCGTGATCGGGTGGGACGCGGCCAAACCGATGGTCACCGAGTCCACGCAGTGGTGGGAGATCGGCATCTTCACCACCACGGAACAGGGCCTGGACCGGCCCGACCTGATGTTCCACTACGGCTCGGTGCCGTTCGACATGAACACGGCACGGCACGGATTCCCCACGACCGAGAACGGGTTCTGCCTCACCCCGAACGTCACGCGCAGCCGGTCGATCGGCACGGTGCGGCTGCGCACCCGCGACTACCGGGACAAGCCCGCCGTCGATCCCCGCTACTTCACCGACCCGCACGACATCCGGGTCATGACCTACGGCATCAAACTCGCCCGGCAGATCGTGGATCAGGAGTCCATGCGGGACTGGAAGGGCGCCGAACTGCATCCCGGGCCGGACGTGCGCAGCGACGACGAGATCGCCGACTACCTGCGCAAGACGCACAACACGGTCTACCACCCGGCCGCATCGGTGCCGATGGGGGCCGACGGCGACGTCAACGCGCCTTTGGATGCGCGCCTGCGCGTGAAGGGAGTCGAGGGGCTTCGGGTGGCCGACGCGTCCGTGATGCCCTTCCTGGTCGCGGTGAATCCGAACATCACCACGATGGCCATCGGCGAGAAGTGCTCCGACATGCTCGCCGAGGACGCTCGCTGACGAGCACTCCTGCCCCGAAGGGACCGAGCGTCTCCGCGGCCCCCGAACCGCGGAGCCGTTCCCCGGCTGCCCGAGGGCTCGGCGGATCCCCGGCCGTTGAGCCCTCGGGCGGCCACGAGAGCTGGAGGGTGGCGGTGGAACGGCCGCTGTCCCACTGAGCGAGCCGAGCCGGCACGGGATCGAGCAAGAGTAGAAAAGCCCGGTGACCGCCGGACACGGTCACCGGGCTTTCACCTCTGCCGGTCGGTCACTCGATCGTGGTTGTGGTCAGGACGGGGTTCGGGTTGGGATAGCACCGGCTGGGCACCTGGGTGTCGCCGAAGAACGTGGAGACGGTCGCGTCCAGGGTCAATCCGGGGTCGTCGTAGCCCGTGCCGTGCAGCCGGGTCTCGATCACGCCGGAGTCGGCGGAGGTCAGGTGTGCCGTGACGGTCGGCAGCTCGTAGGCCTCACCGCCGCCGATCGGACCGTCGATGTGCAGCGTGGCGACACGACCGTCGACGGTGATCGCGGGCGGGTTCGGTCCGAGGTTCTCGCCGCCGGACAGTTCGGTACCGGTCAGGGTGGAGTTGGGCGGCACCGGGATCTTCAGGTCGATGTTCTCGATCCGTTCGACGGTGTAGCCGTTGACATCGGTGGGCGCCGTGTTCGGCGCCGGGTCGATGACGACGTCGAACGCGGAGTTCGGCGCGACCGTCGCCGGGGTGGTGATGTCGGTGGTCTGCTGGAGGCTGAAGTGCTGAGTGCCCAGTGGGGAATCACCGGCGCAGTCGAAGTTGTGCTCGAACGTCGCGGCGGCGGCAGGGGAAGCCACGGCCAGCATCGGCAGGACGGCAAAGGCAGCGGCGGCCATCATCCGTGCGCCGCGTCGGCGCAATGCGGTACTCATCGCCGAATCACCTCGGGTCTGAATTACGGAACGTGGACGTGTCGCGCGACCCGGCAATAGTTACTGGTGAGTAAAGTCATCGTCAACGGTGGCCCGACGAGGCGGCTCGTGCGAATACCCGCACATCGCCACGGCCGGTGACCCGGCGGACCGTGTCTACCCCCACGAGACCGAAAATCTCCGACTCCGCGCTACAACCGATCGGAGCTGTCCCGCCACGAGTACTGACGCAGAGCGACGAAATTGCCGCCGAACGGGTTTCGAGCAGATTCACCCTTCTCTCGGCCGGCCGCACGCCGCCCGAGAGGTGAGGCTCCGTGGCTCACGCCTCCGAGCCGTCGAGCTCGGCCAGAGCATGCGGAAGCGCTTCGTTGAACTTCTCGATGTCGGGCAGCGCCGCCCGGTTGGCCTGCAGTCCGACATGGACGCGATCGCGGTACTGGGACGCCGCGATGGACAGGGCATGTCCCGCGGCCAGCGGCACGAGTGGGTACAGCTCGCGCAGTCCGGCACCGTCCAGCGACACCGGCATGTCGGGCAACGGCACGTTGGTGATGACGGTGTCGAACAGCAGCGGGGCACCGCGGACCGCGGTGCGGGTGGCCAGCCGGTGCAGCGCCGGAGGTACCCGATCGGCCAGTACCGGGAGCGCACCGGGTCCGCGAAGCGGTCCCGCACTCTTGTTGTCCCGCATCGAGGACCGCAGTACATCCAGCCGCAGGCGCGGATCGGGCTCGTTCACCGGTAGATCACACAGGTAGCCGGAAAGCCGGTTGTTCCCCGCGGGCTGCCGATCGCGGCAGCGGTGGCTGACCGGGACGAGAGCGCGCAGCCGCAGCGTGTCGACGGGGTATCCGCGCGTGGTGAGCCACCGGCGCAGCGCTCCGGTCACGATGGCCAGCACGATGTCGTTCGTCGTACCGCCGTGGCATTTGCGGACCCGGCGGATGTCGCCCATCTCCAGTGCGAACAGTTCGATCCGCTTGCTCGCCGAACGCGGTGCCAGCAAGGGCGAGGCCGGCCGCGGCATCTGGACGTTGCGGAGTACGGACCAACCGATGTTCAGTGCCTCACCGGCCTGCTGCACGGTGTGGCGGAGTTCGTCGGCGGCGGTGAGGGTGGTGCGCACCAGCCGGTCGGGCCGGGAGATCGATGTCAGCATCGAGCGGGCGAACCCCAACACACCCCGCTCGGTGCCCGCCGGATCGGGCTCGTGCGTGTCGGCAACGGGTTCGAAACCGTCGAGCAGGCCGAGACCGAGCTCGACCGCTCCGGCCCCGTCGGCGAGGGCGTGGTGCAGTTTCACCAGGATGGCGAATCGCCCGCCGTGCAGACCGGTGAGCACGTGCAGCTCCCACAGCGGGCGGGTCAGATCAAGGGGTTCGGCCACCAGCTCGGAAACCAGGGTGGCCAGCTCGTCCGGGCCGCCGGGCCAGGGAACGCCGTGGTTGTGAATGTGTTCCTCGGCCCGGAAGTCGGGATCCTCCTCCCATTGCGCGGCCCCGGCGGGAAGCCAGGAGTCGCCGACATGCCTGCGCATGCGCGGTATGCGCTCGACACGTTCGGCAAGCAGTGCTTTCAGCCTGGCGGGGTCCACCTCCTCTCGAGGATCGAAGACCGCGACAGCGCCGATGTGCATCGGTGCGTCGTGCTGTTCGAGGCACAGAAATGCCGTATCCAGTGCGCCGATCTCGCGCGTTGCCATCGCCCTTCCTCACCACAGGCACTCGCCGGCAGTGGCGTTTTCGGAAACTTTTCCGCACATGCCGACGGACGAACTTCTCATCGCAGCGCGACTCGTCCGGACACCACAGCTCGGCAGGTCCGGTCGGAAACACCCCGTATTCCCCATGCCCCGCTACTTCACGGCCATGTTTCCCGGTCCGAGATGGTTGCCGCCGGGCGAAACGCCCAAGACTCACCGGAAGAGGTATTTCCGCCGAGCAAATCCGATCCTCGTCACTCGGATGAGGGAGGACAGGCGCCCGTGATCGACCGGGAGCTGTATCTGCCCGAGCAGGCCGGGTGCGCCGATCCTGCGCGGTGCGAAGCGGCCGGGATACCGTACGCACATGAGTTCGCCACGAAACTCGACCGGCCCAGCAGATGATCACCCGTGCTCAGCGGGCCGGGCTGCCGTTCTCCCGGGTGGCCGCCGACGAGGTCGGCGGACAAAGCCCCCACCTGCGCGCCTGGCCAACGGCCCGGGGCATCGGCTTCGTGCCGGCAGTGTCCTGCGGTGATCGCCTGCCCGTCGGAGCGAACGGGACCCGGCTGACGGTGGACGGCATCGCCGCCGAGCTGCCTGCCTCGGCCTGGCAGACCCACAGCGTCGGCACGGCGCCACGCCCCAACCTGGTCAGCCTGGCACCGACACCGCCAAACACAAGCCCAGCACGCCCATTACCAGCGACGACATCACGAACTATCACTGGAGTACCACCGCACGATGCACGAGACTGGTTCAGGACGGGAGTTCCACGAGGAGCAGGGAACCGGCCGTTGAGTGGGCAGCACCGCAGCGGGGACGCTGCTGACTCAACACCGCCAACCCGCATCCGCTGACCGAACAGCCGGCGGAAGCCGAAGCTCGTCGTCGGCCGGTTTCGGCCCACCCGGGCTGCCCGTGGCCTCGCCGGCACATGTCCGCAACGGAGCATTCCCATGAGCGATGACACACCGACCGGCCTGGCAGCCGAGTCCACGCAACAGACGAGACTGAATCGGATCGTCTTCTACGGTTCGGCCGTCGTCATCCTGGCGATCGCCCTGTGGGCGGTCGTGACACCGGCAGCGGCCGCTGAGGTCATCGGCACAGTGGTGAGCTGGATCTCCACGTGGTTCGGGTGGTTCTACATCCTGCTCACCACGATCATCCTGGTGTTCGTGGTTTTCCTCGGTGTCTCCCGCTACGGGCGGACGAAGCTGGGGCCGCAGCATTCGCAGCCGGAGTTCAGCACGCTGACGTGGGCATCGATGCTGTTCGCCGCCGGCATCGGTACCGACGTCATGTTCTTCGCCGTCTCCGAGCCGGTCACGCAGTATCTTTCCCCACCGCACGGCCAGGGGGAGACGATAGAGGCCGCCCGGCAGGCAACCGTGTGGATGCTGTTTCACTACGGCATCAGCGGATGGGGGATGTATGCGCTGATGGGCATAGCACTGGCCTTCTTCGCCTACCGGCGGGGACTGCCGCTGGCCATCCGTTCCGCCTTGTACCCGATCTTCGGCAAACGCATCTACGGAGGGCTCGGGCACGGGGTGGATCTCGCTGCTGTGCTGGGCACCATCTTCGGCATCGCGGCCTCGCTGGGAATCGGGGTGGTCCTGCTCAGCTACGGGCTCGAATTCCTGTTCGGCATTCCCACGGGGACAGCGTCCCAGATCGGCCTGGTGGCTGTTGCGGTGATCATGGCGACGCTGTCGGCGGTCAGCGGTGTTGACAAGGGCATCAAGCGGCTGTCCCAGCTCAACGTGCTGCTCGCGCTCGGGCTGGCCGGGTTCATCCTGGTCACCGGCAAGACCGTGTTCCTGCTCAACGCGCTGGTGCTCAACCTCGGAGTCTACGTGCGCTCCTTTCCGGGCATGACGCTGGAAACCTTCGCCTTCGACCGGCCCGTCGACTGGCTGAACGCGTGGACGCTGTTCTTCTGGGCCTGGTGGATCGCGTGGGCGTCGTTCGTCGGACTGTTCCTGGCCCGGATCTCGCGCGGCCGGACCATTCGTCAATTCGTCACCGGGACGCTGATCATCCCCTTCCTGTACATCTTGATGTGGGGGTCGATCTTCGGCAACACCGCGCTGGACATCGTCCGCACCGGCGGAGGAGACTTCGGGCAAGTCGCCGTGAACCAGCCCGCACAGGGGTTCTACTCGCTGCTGGCGCAGTTTCCCGCCACTCTCGTCATCGCCGGGCTCGCCACGTTCGTCGGGCTGCTTTTCTACGTGACCTCGGCCGACTCGGGCGCGCTGGTGATGGCCAACCTCACATCCCACCTGCCGACGCCGGAGGCCGATGCGCGCAGCGGCGTGCGGATCTTCTGGGCGATGGCCACCGGCTTGCTCACCATGGCGATGCTCATCGTCGGCGGAGTTCCCGCACTGCAAAACGCCACCATCATCATGGGGCTGCCGTTCGCCTTCGTCATGATCCTCGTGATGGTCGGCCTGTACAAGGCGCTGCGGATGGAGGGAACCCGCGCCGACAGCCAGCGACAGAGCCTGCCCACAATGCTGTCCGGACGCAGCACGACCGCGGAGGAAGGTGCCGCCGAGAGGACCTGGCGGAACCGCCTCACCCGCGCCCTGACCTTTCCCGACCGGGTCCGCATCGACGAGTTCCTCACCCGGGTGGCAGAGCCCGCCCTCGACACGGTGGCGCAGGAGATGCACGCCCAAGGAGTACAGGCACACGCACGTCGGGAAACCGATCACGCGGGAGTCTCCTACCTCGAACTGGTGGCCGACATCGGGGAGGAACATCCGTTCCGGTACCAGATCCGGCCCCACGAGGCCACCATGCCGGCCTACGGCTCTCGCGGCAGCGAGGTCTACTACCGGCTCGAGGTGCACCTGCAGGAGGGGGGACAGGGATACGACGTGATGGGGTACACGCACGGCCAACTGATCGACGACGTCCTCGATCAGTACGAGGCTCACCTGGAGTTCCTGCGGCTCAACGAGACCACCGCGGGCTAGCACCAAGGCCGTGCGGTCGAGCGGTTGTGGTGATTGCCGAGGGTCTGCCGGTGCCAGGACGCCGATGCCCGGGGTGGCGTCGGTGCGGGAGACCTTCACCGATCGGGTGGGCGCTGCCTGCCCGCACGGCATCCCGTCGGTGAGTACCGGAGACCCTGGCGCACATACCGCCCAGTCGGTATGGTCCGTGGACATGGCCTCCCCCGATGCCCACATCGACGCGGTGATCTTCGATTACGGAGGTGTCCTCACCACACCGGGACGCACCGCCATTGCTGCCTGGACGCAGGCGGAACGCATCGACCCGGAGACGTTCTCGGCCGTGCTCAAGAACTGGCTGTCCCGCCGCGCCGCCCCGGGGAACCCTCTCCACCGGCTGGAAACCGGCGAGATGCCGGTCGAGGAGTTCAACCGGGTGCTGGCCGACCGCCTGCGCACCGAGGACGGTCGTCCGGTGGAGCCGGACGGTCTGCTCGCCCGTCTGTTCTCCTTCATGCGCAGCGATCCGGTGATGTTGCGGCTGGTGGAAGACCTGCGGCGGCTCGGACTGCCGACCGCCCTGCTGTCCAACAGCTGGGGGAACAACTACCCGTGGGAACAGCTCGACACGCTGTTCGACGTGGCTGTCATCTCCAGCGAGGTCGGCAGGCGCAAACCCGATCCGGACATCTACCGGATCACCCTGGAACGCCTCGGCCTCCCCGCCGAGCGGGCGGTGTTCGTCGACGACGGCGCTCCGAACATCGAGGCCGCCCGGCAACTGGGCATGCACACGGTGCTGCACGACAGTGCCGAGCAGACCCGCCGGAACCTGGCCGAACTGGTTCCCGACCTCAGAGCCGAACTCCCCCAGGAGACCGCATGACCGACCACGCCTCCGCCGCCGACCTGCCCGGCCTCGATCCGACCCGACTGCACGAGTACCTCGACAAGCAGCGTCCCGGCCTCGTGCAGGGGCCGCTGACCGGCGAACTCATCCAGGGCGGGCGCTCGAACCTGACCTATGTCGTCGGCGACGGCACCAACCGGTGGGTGGTCCGGCGACCCCCGCTCGGCCACGTGCTGGCCACCGCGCACGACATGAGCCGCGAGTACCGCGTCATGACGGCACTGGACGGCACCGACGTCCCCGTTCCCCGGACGGAGTTGCTGTGTGACGACGAAGACGTGATCGGGGCCCCGTTCTACGTCATGGACTTCGTCTCCGGCACCGTCTTCCGCAGCGCCGAGCAGACCGAGTCCCTCGAGCTCGCCCGGCGCAAGAGCCTGGCCTTGCGGCTCATGGACGTGCTGGCCGATCTGCACGCGCTCGATCCGGCCGAGATCGGGCTCGGCGACTTCGGACGCCCCGACGGGTTCCTCGAACGCCAGGTCCGCCGCTGGGGCAAGCAACTGGAGGCCTCGCACAGCCGCGAGATCCCCGGCATCGGCGAGCTCCGTGAGCAGTTGGCCACCCGCGTTCCCACCACCCGGCGCGCGGCGATCGTGCACGGCGACTACCGGCTGGACAACGTCCTCGTCGGCGACGACGAGCACATCCGGGCCGTGCTCGACTGGGAGATGGCCACCCTCGGCGACCCGTTGACCGACCTCGGACTGCTCGTCGTGTACTGGGAAGGTTTCAACGGGATCGAGCAGAACCCGATCGCCAAGGGCATCGGTCCCGAGTACGGCTTCCCGCCGGCACGCGAGCTGCTGGAGCGCTACACGCGGCGCAGCGGCATCGACCTGTCCGAAATGGACTGGTACATCGCCTTCGGCTTCTTCAAGATCGCGGTGATCCTGGAGGGCATCCACTACCGCTACGTCCACAACCAGACCGTCGGCGAGGGATTCGACCACGTCGGCGCGCTCGTCGCACCGCTGGTCGAACAGGGACTCGCCACCCTCAAGGAGGCTTCTTAGGCAATGCCCGGATTGGCTTGGATCGCGGTGCCGGCGGCGGAACCTCAGGCGTCGCCTCGGCTCCGGGAGTCGGCACATCGAGTAGCCACCTACGCCACGTGCCAACTGTCCTCGCGAGGGCGACGCCTGAGAACCCGCGGCGGTGCCAGTTGCTTGGCGTGGCGGAAGTGGCTGACGCCACTTACTCGACGGCCGGTACGACCGGAACAGCCGGTTCCCCAATCAGCGCGGCCCCTTGGGAATTTCGAGAACAACCTGGCACAGGGTTCGCCGAACCGTCGGAGCCAGTCACTCTGCTCAAGCCGATCACTCAAGCGACAAGGCGCCCTTCTCGGGAGGAACTTAAATGGAATTCGCCTTTGACGAGACCACCGAGCGCCTCCGTGAACAGCTCACGGAGTTCATGGACACCCACGTGTACCCGGCCGAAGCCGTGCTCGCCGAGCAGGTCGCCGAGGCCGAGAATCCCTGGACCACCCCGCCGATCGTCGAGAAGCTCAAGGACGCCGCCCGCAGTCAGGGGCTGTGGAACCTGTTTCTGCCCGGCGAGCACGGTGCGGGCCTGACCAATCTCCAGTACGCGCCGCTGGCCGAGATCACCGGGCGCAGTCCCCGGCTGGCACCGGAGGCGCTGAACTGCTCGGCACCGGATACCGGCAACATGGAAACTCTGGCGCTGTTCGGCACGCAGCAGCAGCGCGACCAGTGGCTCACTCCGTTGCTGGAAGGTGAGATCCGCTCGGCGTTCTGCATGACCGAGCCCGAGGTCGCCTCCTCGGACGCGAACAACATCTCCACCCGCATCGAGCGCGACGGCGACGAGTACGTCATCAACGGCCGCAAGTGGTGGTCCTCCGGGGCCATGAACCCGAACTGCCGGATTCTCATCGTCATGGGCAAGACCGATCCGGACGCCGAACGCCACCGGCAGCAGAGCATGATCCTGGTTCCCACCGACACTCCGGGAATCGAGATCAAACGGGGCATGCACGTCTTCGGCTACACCGACGGCGACCACGGCGGCCACGCCGAGATCGAGTTCCGCAACGTGCGCGTGCCCGCGGCGAACATCCTGTCCGGAGAAGGTGAGGGCTTCGCCATCGCCCAGGCACGGCTCGGCCCCGGGCGCATCCACCACTGCATGCGCGCGATCGGGATGGCCGAGCGCGCGCTGGAGCTGATGTGCCGCCGCGTCTCGCAGCGCGAGGCCTTCGGTGGAGCACTCGCCGACCAGGGGATGGTGCGGCACTGGATCGCCGAGGCACGGGTGAAAATCGAGACGACCCGCCTGCTGGTCCTCAAGACCGCGTGGCTGATGGACACCGTCGGCAACAAGGGCGCGCACACCGAGATCCAGGCGATCAAGGTCGCGGCACCGGAGATGGCCACCTGGGTCATCGACCGTGCCATCCAGGCCCACGGCGGAGCGGGGGTCAGCCAGGACTTCCCGCTGGCCAATCTCTACGCCAGTGCTCGCACCCTGCACATCGTCGACGGGCCGGACGAGGTGCACCGGCGCTCGCTGGCCCGGCAGGAACTCAAAAAGCACCGCTGACCCCGCAGGCAGCGCCCGTTTCGCGCCACTGCGACACCCGATTCCGTAAGGAGCCCCTCATGACCCGATCCCCCCGAAGCGCCGCCATCGTCACCGGCTCAGCGCGCGGCATCGGTGCCGCCACCGCGCGACGCCTGGCCTCGGACGGCTTCGCCGTCGGTGTCGTCGATCTCGACGAGAAGCAGTGCGCCGACACGGTCTCGGCCATCGAAGCCGATGGAGGCCGGGCGCTGGCGGTGGGTGCCGACGTCAGCGATGCCGAGCAGGCGCAGGCCGCCGTCACCCGCGTGGCCGACGAACTCGGTCCGCCGCAGGTGCTGGTCAACAACGCCGGTGTCATCCGGGACAACATGCTGTTCAAGATGAGCGAGCAGGACTGGGACAGCGTCATGGACGTGCACCTGCGCGGGTCCTTCCTCATGAGCCGCGCAGCGCAGAAGCACATGACCGAGGCGGGCTGGGGGCGCATCGTCAACCTCTCCAGCACGTCGGCTCTCGGCAACCGCGGGCAGGCGAACTACTCCACGGCCAAGGCCGGTCTGCAGGGATTCACCAAAACCCTGGCCATCGAGCTCGGCAAGTTCGGTGTCACCGTCAACGCGATCGCGCCCGGCTTCATCGCCACGGAGATGACCGCCGCGACCGCCGAGCGGGTCGGCATGTCCTTCGAGGACTTCAAGGAGGCCGCGATCGGCAGCATTCCCGTCGGCAGGGAGGGACGCCCCGAGGACATCGCCAACACCGTCTCGTTCTTCGTCGGTGAGCAGGCAGGGTTCGTTTCCGGGCAGGTCATCTACGTCGCCGGCGGCCCGAAGGCATAGCAGAGTGCGCGGGTCGGCGTGAGTGGCGGTGCGGGTGGCGGAACCTCCGGCTGCGCCTCGCTGCGGTAGCCCCGACATCAGGTAGTCACTACATCACGTCGGCACTGTCCTCGCGAGGCTGTGCCGGAGAACCCGCCGCGGTGCCGGTTGCTCCCGTCGATGGAAGCGGCTGACGCCGCTCACCCGGCATCCGGTACAGCCACCGGAGAGCCGGTACCTCTCGCCGCATCAATCCGCGCGAGCAGTGAGGAGTTCCCATGATCACGGCTGACGAGCTGCGCGATCGCGTTCGCGAGTTCCTGTCCCACCACGATCCGGGCGAGCTCGATCGCCTGGAGTTCCTGCGTGCCCGTTTCGACGCCGGACTGGCCTGGGTGCACTACCCGCCCGGTTTCGGCGGGCTCGATGCCGCCCGCGCCCTGCAACCCGTGGTCGACGAGGAATTCGCGGCGGCGGACGCCCCGGACAACGATCCACGCAGCAACGGCATCGGTCTCGGTATGGCGGCCCCGACGATCCTGCAGCACGGATCCGACGAGCAGCGCCATCGCTTCCTCCGGCCACTGTGGACCGGCGAGGAAGTGTGGTGCCAGCTGTTCAGCGAGCCCGGTGCGGGATCGGACCTGGCGGCGCTGTCGACCCGCGCGGTCCGCGACGGCGACGACTGGGTGGTCGACGGCCAGAAGGTCTGGACCTCCCTGGCGCACACCGCGCGGTGGGCCCTGCTCGTCGCCAGGACGGATCCCGGCGTGCCCAAGCACCGCGGGCTGACGTACTTCGTCTGCGACATGACGGCGCCGGGGGTGGAGGTACGTCCGCTGCGTCAGATCACCGGCGAGGCCGAGTTCAACGAGGTGTTCTTCTCCGGCGTGCGCATCCCCGACTCGCAGCGCCTGGGCGAGGTGGGTCAGGGCTGGCAGGTGGCGATGTCGACGCTGATGAACGAACGCGTGGCCATCGGCGGCGGCAACACCGCCCGTGAGGACGGGATGATCGGCGTCGTGGCCGACACCTGGCGGCAGCGGCCGGAACTGCGCACTCCCGGGATGCACGACCGCCTGCTGCGACTGTGGGTCGAGGCCGAGGCCACCCGCTTGACCGGCGAACGTCTCCGGCAGCAACTCGCGGCGGGCGCTCCCGGACCGGAGGGCTCCGCGGTCAAGCTCGCCTTCGCACGGCTGAACCAGTCGATTTCCGGCTTCGAGACGGAACTGCTCGCCGACGAGGGTCTGGAGTACGACGACTGGACCATGCGCCGCCCCGAGGTCACGGACATGACCGCACGCGGCCCCGGCTACCGGTATCTGCGTGCCAAGGGCAACTCCATCGAGGGCGGGACCTCGGAGGTCCTGCGCAACGTCATCGCCGAGCGAGTGCTCGGCCTGCCCGCCGAACCCCGTGTTGACAAGGACGTTGCCTGGAAGGAGCTCCCCCGATGAGTACGCCGGACCTGCTCTACGGCGAGGCCGAGGAGGACCTGCGCAAGAATGTGCGCAGGCTCCTGCAGGAACGTTGTGATCCGAGCGCGGTCCTCGCGCGGTGCGAAAGCGACGAACCCTACGATCTCGCCCTGTGGGCCACCCTGGCCGGTGAACTCGGTGTCGCCGGACTCGTGGTGCCCGAGGAACTCGGCGGGGCGGGGGCGAGCGCGCGCGAACTCGCCGTGCTCGCCGAGGAACTCGGCCGCGGCGTCGCCCCGGTGCCGTTCCTGGGCAGTGCGGTGCTGGCCACCACGGCACTGCTCGAATGCCCCTCCTCCGAGGCGCGCGAGGCGGTGGCGGCGCTGGCCGGCGGTTCCCGCATCGGCACCGTGGCGGTGCCGATGACGACGGCTCCGGGCAGCGTGTTCCCGACGTCGGTGAGTGCCCGCGGCGGAGCACTCACCGGGACCGTGCGCACGGTCGTGGATCTCGAGGTCGCCGACCTCGTGGTGGTTCCCGCCACCGACGAGGACGGGCCGGCGCTGTACCTGCTCGATCTTTCCTCCTCCGGGGTGAGGCGGACACCGGTGACCCCGCTCGACCTCACCCGGCGGATCGGCACGCTCGGTCTCGACGGCGCCTCGGGCCGGCGCATCGCCTCCTCGGACAGCGCCGAGGAGGTCCTGCAGCACACCCTGACCACCGCCGCGGGAATCCTCGCCTCCGAGCAGACCGGGCTGGCCCAGCTGTGCCTGGACTCCACGGTGGAGTACGTGCTGACCCGCTACCAGTTCGGCAGGCAGATCGGCTCGTTCCAGGCCGTCAAGCACCGCCTGGCCGATCTCTGGGCCGGGGTGAGCACCGCCCGCGCGACCGCGCGCGGTGCGGCGGACGCGCTGGCCACCTCCGGTGGCGACGTGGACATTCCCGTGGCGCTGGCACAGGCGTACTGCTGCGACACGGTCGTGCTGGCCGCCGAGGAGCATCTGCAACTGCACGGTGGGATCGGCATGACGTGGGAGCATCCCGCGCACCTGTATCTGGGCCGCGCGAAGAGCACCCAGCTCGCCCTCGGCACGGCCGAGCGGCATCGGGCCACGATCGCCGCCCGCGGTGGTCTGCCCGCAGCATGAGAACCGATCCACCCACTACGGAAGCGAAGGAGTCACACATGCGCGTGTTCGCCGGTCAGGAGGAGATCCTCGCCGCCAAGGGCGAGAAGCTCGGCAGCAGCCAGTGGCACACCATCACCCAGGAGCAGGTCGACCGGTTCGCCGACTCCACCCTGGACCACCAGTGGATCCACGTCGATCCGGAACGCGCCGCCCAGGGACCGTTCGGCGGCACGATCGCGCACGGGTTCCTGACGCTGAGCCTGGTCAGCGCCCTCAACGCCGAGATCTACCGGTTCGAGGGCATCAAGATGGGCATCAACTACGGCGTGAACAAGGTCCGGTTCCCCAGCCCGGTCCGTGTCGGTTCCCGCGTCTGCGCGCACACCGAACTCGCCGATGTCGTCGAGACCGGCAACGGGCTGCAGCTGACGGTCAACACCACTGTGGACATCGAAGGCGGCGACAAGCCCGCCTGCGTCGCGGAGGTGCTCACCCGCGTGATGTTCTGACGGCTCGAGGGGTCGTGAGCGCGTCGACCGGCCGGGCTCGGCAGGCCGCTCCCACCCCGCCCCGTGCGGGCCGTCACCTCCGGAAGCGGCCCGCGCGGAGGCCGTCGAGGAACGCGGACCAGCGTTCGGCGGGGACGGTCAGCATGCCGCTGTCCGGGAACTTGGAGTCCCGCGCGGCCACCACCCCGTCACCGAAGGCGACCTCCACGCAGTTGCCGCCACCTGTGCCGCCACCGCCGGAGAAGCTACTCTTGCGCCACTCGACGAGGTGGAAGAGCTCATCGCTACTCACTGGGTGTTCCCCTCTGTTGCGGTTCGCGTGTACTGCTGAGCAGCCTGCTCGATCCTTTCGGTGGATTTTTCCGGAGACAGTGCTCGCTCCATGAGGATACCGAATCGCAGAGTGTAAGCTCTCACGTTATCTCGATCTTCGATGTACACACCGCGCCCGGGACCCTCGGCGTAGCCGATGTCCGGGATGGGGTCGGGCGGTGTCAGGATCGAGAAAGGGCCTTCCAGCGCGGGGATGGCTCCGGCTGCCTTGGGAAGAACCTGCAACGTGATGTTGGAAGACTCAGCGCTTGCCTCAGCGAGGTGGAGGAGTTGGCGGCGCATCATCGAGGCCGGCCCGACGGGTCGTTCGAGAAGCCCCTCGTCCAGAATGACGTGCAGGTGAGGTGGATCGCTACGGCTGAGAATCTGCTGCCGTGTGATACGCGCGCTGACACGGCGTTCGATTTCGTCCTCAGCGAGGCCCGGATTGATGCCGCTGATCACCGTTCGCGCGTATTCGGGTGTTTGTAGCAGTCCCGGGACCAGAAGAGTTTCGAACTGCCGCGAGGCAACAAGCGCGACCTCCAGGCTGAGGAAGGTGTGGAAGTCCTCCGGGAGGTTCTTGCGGATGTCGACCAGCCAGCCTCGGGTGTGCGCAGTGCGGGCCAGGTCGACCAGCCAGGCTCGCAAGGACTGGTCCTCTGTTCCGTAGACATCGAGTAGTTGCTCGACTTCACTCGACTTGATGCCCTGTTCGCGGTTCTCGATGCGGGAAAGCTTGGGGCGCGACCACTTGCCCTGACCCTTGCGCACCTCGGCTATCACTTGCTCGTGCGTGAAGCCTGCTTCCTCGCGGAGCTTCCGGAGCGTTTCAGCAAGTTGCCAACGCCGCACCGTCGTGCTGGCGAGATGGTTGTCCTGGGGCATCCGCAACCTCCGACAAGACCCTCACGCATTAGCCAATACGAGTGAAAAACTGGACGTTCACTTCTAAAAATGGACGTCTAGATTCAGTCTATCCCCGACAGTCAGTACACGGGCAAGTACCGAGTGCAGGAGGTGGCGATGCTAGCCGGAGCCGGGGACGGGTCCTCAGGGGAGTCGCGGGACGACGGTCCGGAGCCGTCGCGGTTGAGCGAGGAGGAGTTCGCCGAGCTGATGCGGGAGATCGCAGAGGAAGACCTGCCGCGCGTGTTCGCGCTGGTGGAGGAGTTCGGCGAGCGCGAGTGCGCGGGTCTGTACGCCTGGGGCGTGGAGGTCGGCGACCGTGCGAGCGTGTTCACCGCCGACGGCCGCCCGCTGGCGCACTGCGGCTCCGCCGCCGGTGCGCACGAGATGTTCTCCCTGATCCGCACCGTGCATCTGGTGTGGCCGTCGGCGGCCCCGGCAGAGAACCCGTAGCCGGAACGATCCGGCCGTGGCGCATTCGAGAACGTGCCGGATTTCGGGTCATGCCGGCAGGTAGCGTCGGTGCGTGGCCGGGATCGTCGAACTGAACCACTACCCCGTCAAGGGATGCGCAGGCACCTCGACGGCGGAGGCACTCGTGACACCCGCAGGTCTGGCGCACGACCGCAGCTTCATGGTCGTCGGCGAGGACGGAGCGTCCCGCACGCAGCGGCGGCATCCGCGGCTGGCGCTCGTTCGTCCCGAGATCGGTGCGGACGGCGAGCGGCTCACCCTGCACGCCCCCGAGATCGAAGCGGTGAACGTGGACGTGGACACGGCCACCGCCCGGCGCGACGTGAATCTGCTCGGCGCGTCCTACCGGGGTATTGATCAGGGCGATGCGGTGGCCGGGTGGCTGTCGGAGGTGCTCGGCACACCGAGCAGGCTCGTGCGGGTCCCACCGGAGCACGACCGTGTCGCCGACGGCTGGATTCCGGGCACCTCCGGCTATGCCGACAGCAGCCCGGTGCTCGTCACCGCACTGTCCTCTCTGGAGGACCTGAACAACCGGATCACCGCCCGAGGCGGTGATCCGGTCCCCATGGACCGCTTCCGTCCCAACATCGTGATCGACGGCTGGGACGAACCGTACGGTGAGGACCGGGCGCGCCGACTCCACGCCGGCGAGGCGGAACTGGGCTACAGCAAGCTCGCGATCCGCTGCGCCGTCACGCTGATCGATCAGGAGTCCGGCAGGAAGGCCGGCCCGGAGCCCCTCCGCTCACTCGCCGACCACCGGCGGGCACGACGGGGCGGCGTCGCCTTCGGGGTCAAGTTCGCCGTGACACGGGCCGGCAGGCTGTCCGTGGGCGACGAGCTCACCGTCACCTGCCGGGGCGAGTCCGAGCTGTAGCATCCGCAGCCGGGTCTTGTTCTTCCCGCAGTGAGACGCCGGTGACCGGGTCGGTGCGGGAACTCGCCACTGCCGCACGTACTCGACGCGACGGGGGTATCACGACCGGTCGAGGATCGTGTGGGCCGCCGGGGTGCGCGCCGGGCCGGCTGTGTCCTGGCGCCCCGCCCTCTGCTCGGTCTCCACACCGCGTTGGTGCCCGATCGTCACTATGCTCTGTCTCGGAGAGACGGCGAGCACGTACCCAACCGTCCACGACGTAGCCGAGCGCATGTGCGCAGTGAGCCGAGTGGCCATCACCCCTGCTCCCGGGCACACCGAACGGATTGCGAGCGAGGAGCCTGCACATGGAACACACACGACTTGGCAATTCGGGCCTTTACGTCTCCAGACTGGCACTGGGCACCATTCCCTTCGGGTCCGGGGGAGGGTTCGAGAAGATCGCAGGTGTACGAGGAGAGGAGGCCGGCCGTCAGATCCGCGAAGCGGTGGACCGCGGCGTGAACTTCATCGACACCGCCAACATGTATTCGGCCGGAGACGCGGAACGCGTCCTGGGCGAGGTGCTGGGCAGCATGCGCGACGACGTCATCCTCACGTCGAAGGCACGGATGCCCGTGGGCGACGGCCCCAACGATTCCGGCGCCACTCGGCACCACCTGACCCGCGCGGTCGAGAACAGCCTCGACCGCCTGCGGACGGACCACCTCGACCTGCTCTACATCCACCAGTGGGACGGGCGAACCCCGATCACCGAAACCATCGCCACCGCCAACGAGCTGATCAAGGCCGGGAAGATCCTGTACTGGGGTGTCTCCAACTTCAACGGATGGCAACTGGCGAAGACGGTCTACGAGGCGAAGCTGTCCGGACTGGAAGGTCCGATCGCACAGCAGGTCTACTACACGCCGGAGGCCCGGGAGATCGAGTACGAGATCATCCCCGCGGCCCGCGACCTCGGGGTGGCGACCTTCGGGTGGAGCCCCCTCGGTGAGGGCTTGCTCAACGGCAAGGTGCGCCGCGGCGTCGAGACGCCGCCCGATACCCGTCAGGGCGCGGGGTGGCCGGAGCCGCACGTGGCGGACCGGGAGCGTGCCTACGACCTGATCGACCTGTTCGGCGAGGTGGCCACGGACCTGGGATGGTCGATCCCGCAGGTGGTGATCTCCTGGATCCTGGGCCGCCCGGGCGTCAACGGGACCGTGATCGCGGCGCGCAGCCTCGAACACCTGAAGGAAGACCTCGACGCCGCAGAACTCACGTTGCCGCAGCAGGCCCGCGATCGCATCACGTCCGCATCGCAGCTCCCCGCCTACTACCCGCTGTGGCATCGGATGATGACCGGCCAGGACCGTCCGGAACCGGCCGAGGCCGAGTACTACCAGGAGCAGAGGAAGAACGTCTTCGGCAGGGAGGAGTAGACCGAGTCGACTCCCGCGCCGCCTGGGTCAGCACCACCCGGAAAGTCCGAGCACGGGATCATTTCGCTCGAGGAACCGTTGCCGCATGCCCGCGAGGAGATCCTCTTCGCACAGGGGTTCGGCACGTGGCCGGTGCTCGTCCTTGCTGCCTCGTGGCGCTCATCCGCGGGCGTAGGCAACCCGGCCGACGGTGTGGCCGTCGCCGACCCGTTGAACACCCTCGGCGAGCTGTTCCAGCGGGAGTGCCTCGCTGACCAGCGGGCGCACCGCGCCCTTCTCCGCGAGCCCCACGAGTTCGGCATGCGCTCGCCGGACGGACTCGGGATCGCGCTCGTTGTACAGGCCCCAGTGCAGCCCGACGATCGAGTAGTTCTTGATCAGCGCGTGATTGAGGCCGGGCGTGGGGATCGTGCCGCCGGCGAATCCGATGATCAGAATCCGGCCCTCGAAAGCGATGCACTTGGTCGAACGCGTGTAGGTCTCGCCGCCGACCGGGTCGTAGACCACATCGGCCCCGCGTCCGCCGGTCGCCTCCTTGACCACGCCGACGAAGTCCTCGCTGTGCCGGTCCACGACGATGTCGGCACCGAGCTGCCGCGCCACCTCGGCCTTCTTCTCCCCGCCGACAACTCCGATCACCCGAGCCCCTGCGGCCTTGCCGAGCTGGATGGCGGCACTGCCCACACCTCCTGCCGCAGCGTGCACGAGCAGCGTTTCCCCCGGCTGCAAAGCAGCGCGGCGATGCAGGCCGAACCACCCGGTCTGGTATCCGATGAACATCGAACCCGCTTCGGCGTCGGAGAGCGCTTCGGGAGCGGGAAACGCCCGGTTCGCGTCCATCACGGCGAACTCCGCGAAACCCCCGTGCGGCAGCGCGGCTCCCCCGATCACCCGGTCGCCCGGCGAGATGCCGGTGACATCGGCACCGAGTTCGACCACTTCACCGCACAGCTCGACACCGGGAGTGAACGGCAGCTCCGGCTTGAGCTGGTACTCCCCTCGGCACAGCAGCACATCGGGGAAGTTGATCGGACTCGCCAGCACCCGGACCACGATCTGACCGGACTCGGGGCGCGGATCGGGCCGCTCCTCCAGCCGCAACACCTCGTTCGGCTGACCGAGTTCGTGAAGCTGCCATCCCTGCACTCGCCACCTCCTGTGTACCGACTGGTCGGTATGCTAGCGCGCACACAGCTCGCTGTACACCGTCCGGACAGCCTCACGGGCGCAGCGAGTCCAGCAGCAGGTCGGCGAAGTGCTCACCGACCTGCTCACCGGTCAGCTCACCCCCGGGGTGAAACCAGGTACCCAGATGGTGGACCGCACCGAAGAAGAAGTCGACCACGAGGTCGGCGGGCTTGTCGGAGCGGAAGACACCGTCGCGCTGCCCTTCCTCGATCAGCTGCTGAACGCGCTTGTGGTAGCGGCGACGTTCGGCCCGGACCTCGGCCTGCTTCTCCGAATGCAGCAGGTGCATCGAGCGGAAGAAGATCACCGTGTCGTCGAGGTTGGCCGCGGTCGTGGTGACCACGTCGGCGGCCACCGCGTGCAGGCGCCGCTGCACCGGCTCGGAGCTGTCGGCGAACTGCTCCATGCGCGCCGTCTGCACGCGCAGCACGCGCGCATAGATCTCGTACAGCAGATCGTCCTTGGAGCCGAAGTAGTGATACATGGCCCCCTTGGTGACACCGGCCGTGTCCACGATCTGCTGCACCGAGGTGGTCTCGAAGCCCTGTTCGGCGAACAGGCGGGTCGCCACCCTCAGCAGCCGCTGCGGTACCGGCTCGGCATCCCCGTCAACGGTATGAGCCGCCTCGGCACCGCCGGCACCCGTCCGCGCCATTGTCGCCCTCCTGCCTTCGCGGTGTCCGTCTCGTATCACCCTCTTCGGGGCACCGACCGGTCGGTTTCGTATCTTCTCATTGCTCGAGGCCGCGTTGCAGCTTGCGCATCCCCGCCTGCCACCGGTCGGGATCCGCGGCCCGCTGAGCGTAGCGCTGGGCGACCTCGGCATGCGGCAGGACCAGGAACCGCTCGTCACCCAGCGCGTCGACGACCGTGTCGGCCACCTGCTCGGGCTCGATGGCCTCGGCGGCCAGCAGACGTTGGCCCGCCTCCCCGCTGCCCTCGAGCATGTCCGTGCGCACGCCCTGCGGGCACAGCGCCTGAACCGTCACGCCACGGTCGGCATAGGTGACCGACATCCACTCGGCGAAGCCGAGCGCGGCGTGCTTGGTGACCGAGTAGGGCGCCGATCCGAGCATCGTCAGCAGGCCCGCCGCCGACACGGTGGCGAGGAAGTGACCACTGCCGCGCTCCAGCCAGTGCGGCAGCACCGCGCGGGCCGCACGGACGTGGGCCATCACATTGATCTCCCACGTCCGGTCCCACAGCTCGTCGGAGGTTTCCGGGCCCCCGGCGGTGGCCACACCCGCGTTCGCGCAGAACAGGTCGATCCGGCCGTACTGCCCGAGGGCCGTGTCGACGAGTGCACGCACACCCTCGTCGGCGGCCGCGTCACCGGGAACCGCCAGGCCGCCGACCTCGGTCGCGACGCGGCGGGCGGCATCCGCATCGAGGTCGTTGACCACCACGGTCGCTCCCCGGGCCGCGAACTTTCTGCTCATGGCCGCCCCGATGCCGTTGCCGGCACCGGTGATCACCACCACCGCATCGGCAAGCGAGTCCATCTCAGACACCTCCGGTGAGGGCCACGCCACCATCCAGGGTGAGGATCTGGCCGGTCACCCAGGAGGCCTCCTCCGACAGCAGGTACGCCGCCGCACCGCTGACGTCGGACGGGACCCCCAGACGCTGCATCGGGTACTGGGAGGCGACCTCGTCCTCGTTGTTCTCGTAGAGAGCCGTGGCGAACTGCGTTTTCACCACGGCCGGGGCCACGGCGTTGACCCGCACGGTGGGGCCGAGCTCCACCGCCAGCTCCTGGGTCATGTGGGTCAGCATGGCCTTGGTCGCGCCGTAATAGCCGATGCCGGGTGCGGGCTTGAGCCCGGCCACCGAGCACACGTTGAGCACCGCTCCACCGTGCTCGGCCATCCAGGCACGGTGCACCCGCTGGGTCCAGGCCAGCGCACCGAGCACGTTGACCTCGAACGTCTTGCGTGCGACGCCGTGGTCGAGTTCGATCAGCGGCCCGTAGGCGGGATTGATCCCGGTGTTGTTGACCAGCATGTCCACCCGGCCGAAGGTCTCCAGCGTGCGAGTGACCGCCTCCTGCTGGTGCTCGGTGTCGTCGGCCTTGCCCGCCACGGCGATCGCGTGCTCGGCACCGCCGAGGCTGTCCACCGCCTCGTCGAGCGCCTCGGGTTTGCGCGCCGTGAGACACACCTGGGCGCCCTCGGCCACCAGCCGCTGGGCGATCGCGAACCCGATCCCCCGGCTGGCACCGGTCACGATCGCCACCCGGCCGTCGAAACGCTTGCTCATTCGCTCCCCTTCTCACCCGACAGACATCGCTGTGTCCCCGGCACCGCAGAACCTCGTCCCTCGTCGAGGCCGACCACACAGCACTTCCGACACGACTTCCGACAAGACCGACCAGTCGGTACGTACAGTCAAAGGGTCGTCCCCGAGTCTCGTCAACCCCGGACATCACGGAGACGGGTGCGCACGCTTGCGCACACGGCAGGCCGGAACGCGTTATTCTGGGCGTATGACAGTCGCGCTGGAGACGGTGCTCGCCAGGGCTGGGCTGAAGGTCACGGCCGATGAGTTTCTCTCCCTCGTCGAGGACGCCGCCAACCGGCTCACCCCACCCCAGAAGGATCCCGCCGCACGCTTTACCGAATCCGAGCGTGCGGCACTGACCGAAGTCGGTCTGGACCTCGCGCCCTACGACGACGGCGAAGAGGACCCTCGAGCACGGACCGTCGCCGAGCAAGCCGTGTTGTGGGACACCGCGCTGTCCGTGGCTCAGGCCGCCGACCGTGTGGGCGTGGACACCAGTCGCATCCGGCATCGTGTCGCCGCGCGCCGCCTCATCGGCTGGAAGGGCCGCGGTGGATGGCGTCTGCCCGCATGGCAATTCACCGACAACGACGTCCTCCCGGGCCTGGAAACGGTCCTGACCGCGCTGCCCGGCGATCAGCCCGCCCTGGTCGTGGCGAACTTCATGACCACACCGCAGGAGGACCTCGCCATCGGCGACCGCCCGGTGAGCCCGCGAGAGTGGCTGATGGCCGGTGGCAACGCCCGGCGCGTCGCCGATCTCGCCTCCACCATCGGCACTCCCGCCTAGGTACCCCTTCCCGCATCGGAACTCCGGCGACCACACGGACCAGGACACACATGGCTCGGCTTCCTCAGCCGCCTGCGCCGGCGGCACTGCAGGCGATGCTCCGGCGTACGGAAGACGTCATCGCACTGCCCGCAGGGACCCGGCTCGCTCGCGTGTTCACCTCGGGGGGCAACCATCCCCAGGAGTGGGACACCTTCCGGTACGCGGGTCCGCTGCCGCACGCCCGGTTCGATCCGCACCTGCCCCATGCCCAGGGTGGCCCCACGGTCACCCGGGAACACGGGGTGCTGTACTTCTCGCTGTCGGTACGCACGTGCATCGCCGAGGTGTATCAGGCCACATCGACCGTGGACAGGAAGACGCGTGCTCCGCAGCTGGTGGTGTTCCGGCCGAAGCGGACCCTGCGTCTGCTGGACCTGTCCGGGCTGTGGCCCACGCGGGCCGGTGCGTCACAGGCGATCAACAACGGCCCCAAGGAACGCACCCAGGCATGGGCACGCTGCATCCGGGCTGCCCACCCCGAGCTCGACGGACTCTGGTATCCCTCGTCGATGGATGCGGGCAATCCCTCGCTGTGCCTGTGGGACCCGCCCGGCGCCAGCGCGCTGCCGGACGCACCGGATGTGCTGCTGCCCCTGGACGACCCCGGCCTCGACCTGCCGCTGGGGCGTATCTGCACGGAACTCGGCTACACCCTTCTGGACTGACGGGCGGCGTCACCACCCGGCCACTGCCGGCGCCGGACGAGCTCACCCGTTCTGAAAGGCCTGTTCGTCCCTCTTCGACTTCGCCAGGCTGGCGATGGTGGTAATGGTGAGTATCACGACGATCACGCCCAGCGACAGGAAGTTGCCGATCTCCAGCCAGGTGGGCACCAGGTGGTATTCGTGCAGCGCATGGATGATCAGCTTGGCGCCGATGAACCCGAGAATCGCCGCCAGGCCCACCGACAGGTACACCAGCTTGTTCACGAGCCCACCCAGCAGGAAGTAGAGCTGCCGCAGCCCCATCAGCGCGAACGCGTTGGCCGCGAAGACCAGGAACGCATCCTGGGTGATACCGAAGATCGCGGGGATGGAGTCCACCGCGAACAGCAGGTCGGCGCTGCCGATCGCGACGATGACCACGGCCATCGGGGTCAGCCAGCGCTTGCCCTCGAGCTTCACCGTCATCCGAGTGCCGTGATAGTCCTCGGTCACCGGATACGCCTTGCGCACCCAGCGCACGACCCGGTTCTCCTGGTACTGCTCGTCCTCGTCCTTCTTCCGGACCATGCTGACCGCGGTCCAGAGGAGGAACGCTCCGAAGATGAAAAAGACCCAGGAGAACCGCGAGATCAGCTGGGCGCCGACGGCGATGAAAGCACCGCGCATGACCAGCGCGAGCACGATACCGATCAGCAGTACCCGATGCTGGTGGATCGAGGGCACCGCGAAACTGGACATGATCACCATGAAGATGAACAGGTTGTCCACGCTCAACGAATACTCGGTGATGTAACCGGTGAAGTACTCGACGGCGAAGTGGTAGCTGCCGAACAGCCAGACTCCGATACCGAACAGGATCGCGCAGCCAACGTAGAAGGACACCCACTTGGCGGCCTCGCCGGTTGTCACCTCGTGCGGCTTGCGGTCGACGACGACCAGGTCGAGCAGCAGGAGCACGGCCAGCCCGCCGAGCGTGGCCAGCCACACCCACCACGGCACGCTCAGCGTGTCCACCTGGGCCTGCTGCGCCAGCACGTTCGTCTCGACACCCATCGATCTCCTCCGGTTCAGGGCACATGCCGGTGACCGGAGGTCTCTCCCACCGGATACGCCGGCCGACAGCACCGGGCCCCGCCAGCCTGGTCCGCAGGAGGAAGAGTTCCGTGATGACGATGCTGCCGCGAAGGAATACTCCCCTCCAACAACCCGGCCAAGATTGTCACCGATGCGCGTTCCGGGGCACCACCCGGGGTGATGATCGACACCGTGGAATCGCCCGACGCCACCACCACGCCACCACGCCGGCCGAGGGGCACTGTGCACCGTAACGGGAACGACAGCCACCACGGTGATCACCGGTACCGTGTTCGTGACCACAGGGACATGAGCATGCGCCACGACGCCCCGACACGAACGCATGCCGCCACACACCGCTTCAGGCGGCCGCCGGATTGCTCTTTGATATCCAATTCATAGCGTCTCGGTGTTACCTCGCCTGTGAAGGCGCCTCGCAGCGCATATGTCACCTACTGTCGGGCGCGTGCGTCCGATTCCCCGTTTCCGCAGGACCTTCCTGCTCGTCTGCCTCGCCCTGGTCGTGCTCGTCGTCACCGGTGCCGTCCTGTGGCCCACCGAGGAGCGATCCGCGGCGGCTTCTCCGGGAATCACCAGCAGGCACGTACGGATCGACGTGCTGGACGGCCCGGGTCAACAGCAGCGTGTCCAGATCGACCTGATGCTGTATGCCCCGGCGGAAACGCCCGCACCCGTCGTCGTGCTCTCCCACGGGTTCGGCGATGACAAGAGCAGTCTTGCCGGGCCCGCCCGGCAGCTGGCCACACGCGGTTTCACCGTGCTGACCTACTCCTCGCGAGGTTTCGGTCGCAGCACCGGCAAGATCGCGTTGAACGCGCCGGAGTACGAAGTCACCGATGCCCGCCAGATCCTCGACTGGCTCGCGCGGCAACCCGAGGTGGTCACCGAGGACTCCGGCGATCCTCTCGTCGGGGTCGCGGGTGTGTCCTACGGCGGTGCCCTGAGCTTGCTGCTGGCGGGAACCGACTCCCGGGTCGATGCGATCGCGCCGATCACGACCTACAACGACCTGACGCAGGCGCTGCTGCCGAACTCGGCCTCTCCCGAGCCGATCCCCTCGGACACGCCCGCGCGCGGTTCCTTCGCCGATGACGGAGTGTTCAAACGGGCGTGGGCGGCACTGCTCTTCGCCGCAGGAACCCGTGGTTCGGCCGCGGCGAACACCCCCCGCGACGCCGAACCCTCCGCATCTCCCAGCCCGTCACGCGAAGAGCTCGCACCCCGGGAAAGCGCACCGGCGACTCCTCCCTCGATTCCTCGCTCCACGGCTCCGGCCGCGGACCTCGGGACTTCGAACCCTCAGACCTCGATGTCCTCCCGGCCGGATCTCGAGTCCGCGATCTGCGGGAACTTCATCGCCGAGGTCTGTGCCGCCTACACCGAGCTCGCTCGCACCGGCAAAGCAAGCAGGCAAACCCTCGACCTGCTCGCCGCCGCCTCACCCGCGAGCGTGACCGACAACATCAACGTGCCGACGTTGCTCGTGCAGGACCGGCAGGACCCCCTGTTCGGGCTTGCCCAGGCCGACGCGAACGCACGTCAGATCTCCGCGGCCGGCGGCACGGTCAAGATGGTCTGGTACGCGGGTGAGCACGGCGACGTTGCCTCGGATCCTGCCCTGTGGTCCCGCGTGGGCGACTGGTTCGCCCACCACCTCCAGCGTCCCGGCGTGCCCCGGGCTCCCGATCCGGGCACGGCCTTCGAGTACCACGTCGTCGAAGGGCGGCAGGCGGCAGGAGAGGCCACATCGCGCACCGTGGTCGCCCCCGCCTACCCGGGTCTGTCCACGCAATCCACCCGGCGCCGCTCACTGCCGTTGTACGGGGCGCCGGCTCGAGTGATCAACCCTCCCGGCGGCAGCACCGCCTCGATCGGTTCGCTGTCCGCCACCGATACCGCACCGGACGCGGCCGGCGCGGTCGACGATCGGGCCACCGGAGGCGCCTCGGAGCAGGTGGCGACCTTCCGGACCAGCCCGGTCGACCAACGAGTACTCATCACCGGCGTCCCGCAGACCCGGCTGTCGGTGTCCTCCATACCGGGACAGGCGAGCACGGGCGAAGCCGTCCTGTTCGCCAAGCTCTACGACGTGGGACCGGGTGGGCAACGCGAGTTGATCGGCAACGGCACCGCGCCGCTGCGGATCACCGAGCTTCCTTCCGACGGCACACCGATCGAGGTCGATGTGGCCTTGCCCGGCGTGGTGCACACCCTGCAGACCGGGCATCACCTGCAACTGGCGGTGACGACCACCGACCGTGCTTACGCGACACCCGACGCCCCGGCCGTACATCTCGTCGGGCTCACCGGTAAGCGTGCCCTGTCACTGCCCTCGGTCGAGGGCACGACAACGTCCAGCTCCTCCTCACCTCTCCCGGCACTGGCCGGTATGGGGGCGATCCTGCTGGTGATCGCACTCGGATGGGGGGTGACCTCGCTCTTCAGACGGTTCGGCACCGATATCGACACCGACCTCGCCGACACTCCCCTGGTGGTCTCCGGGCTGTCCAAGTCCCGTGGCTCCCAGGCAGCCGTCGTCCGGGAGCTGTCGATGCGCGTGGAGCGTGGCCAGATCGTGGGTCTGCTCGGAGTCAACGGCGCCGGTAAGACCACCGTTCTTCGGACGGTGCTGGGGTTGTTCCGACCCGACCGCGGTGAGATCCGCGTGTTCGGACATCGGGTCTCACCCGGCTCACCGGTACTCTCCCGTGTCGGTGCTCTGGTGGAAAGCCCGGGCCTGCTGCCGCACCTGTCGGGTATGGACAACCTCAAATCCCACTGGGCAGCCACCGGCAGGCCCGAGGAACACGCGTGTTTCGAGGAGGCCCTGCGCATCACCGGGCTGGAATCGGCGGCGGGCCGACCGGCCGGTACCTACGACCACGGCATGCGGCAACGCCTGGCCATCGCGCAGGCGATGCTGGGCATGCCGGAGTTGCTCGTCCTCGACGAACCCACCAACGGCCTGGACTCCCCGCAGAGCGAACGGATACGTGAGGTGCTGCGGCACTACGTCTCCGCGGGCCGCTCCGTGCTGCTGTCCAGCCGCCTGCTCACCGAGATCGAACAGACCTGCACTCACGTCGTGGCCATACATCGGGACGGGCAGGCCACGGCCGGGTGTGTCGAGGATGTGCTGGCCACCGATGGCCGGATCACCTTCCGAGTGGACGAACCGGCCGACGCCGCGGAGACACTGCGCTCACTGGAAGGGATCGGATCCGTGGAAACCGACGGCGACACGGTGCATGTCGAGCTCGCCGGACACACCGCTGCGACCACGGTCAACGCACTGGTGGAAGCCGGTGTTTCGGTGAGCCGGGTCGGCCCGCGCCGAGGTGAAGACACCTTCCTGCAACTGCTCGGAGAGGAACGGCGCTGATGCACGACGTCGAAACGGCCCCGGAACCGGTGGCCGGCCACGTAGCCGCAGGTGGGGACGTCCGCGGCCGATCGGACGGCAGCGCTGCCGGCTACCACGCCCAGCGGACACTGCCGGTGTCCGTCGAGCTGTGGCGCCAGTTCACGAGGCGTCGAACGCGATCGATGCTCGCCTTCCTCGCCGCGCTGCCGTTGTTCCTGCTGGTGGCCTTCGAACTCGGCGGTGGCGGCGACGGTGGTGGAACCGAGACACAGAGCCTGCTCGAAAACGCCACCTCCAGCGGCCTGAACTTCGCCGTGTTCACCTTGTTCATCGCCACGAATGTCCTGCTCATCGCGATGGTCGCGCTGTTCTTCGGGGACACCGTGGCAGGTGAGGCATCGTGGTCGAGCCTGAGGTACCTGCTCGCCGCACCGGTTCCGCGCGCGAGGCTGCTGCGGCAAAAAGCAATCGTGGCCACGCTGTTGACCACAGCCGGGCTTGTGCTGCTGACCGTGGTGGCGCTGGTCGTCGGTGTGTGGTGGTACGGCGGCGGCGCGCTGCACGCCCCGGGCGGCGAGGTCGTGCCCTTTCCCGCCGGGGTGGTCCGCCTCGCCGGTGCCGTCGTCTATCTCGCCGTGCACCTGATGTGGATCGCCGGTCTCGCCCTGTGGCTCAGCGTGTCCACCGACGCGCCGCTCGGAGCCGTCGGGGGGACGGTCGTGGTCGCGATCGGCTCGCAGATCCTCGACGAGGCCACCGCGCTCGGCGAACTGCGACGGTACCTGCCGACACACCACTCCACCGCATGGTTCGACCTGCTCGGCAACGAGGTCGCGTGGGCAGCACCGGCAGGCGGGATATTCGCGGGAATGGCCTATGCGACGGTGTTCGTGCTGCTCGCGCTGTATCGCTTCCACCGCAAGGACATCACGAGCTGACCACCCGTCGTCGCCTCCCGGCCGGTTTCCGCGCACCGCGGTTCACCATCGCCGGCGCGGTCGGCGCGTGCGCGACGCCGCATGCGGGTAGCCGCGTGGCAGTAGCCACTCGACCGTAGCCAGGTGATCACGATGGCCGGGCAGGCCAACACGAATCCCGACTTCTTCGGCTTCGCCGATCTGCTCACCGACGCCGAGCGCGACGAGCTCGCCGGAATTTCCGAGTACCTCCACCGCGAGGTCAAGCCGCTGGCCCAGGACGCGTGGGAGCGTGCCGAGTTTCCCTTCGAGGTCATCGGCAAGTTCGCCGAGCTCGGGATCGCGGGATTCCAGTATCCCGAGTACGGCGATGGACAGCAGCGACGACCACTGTTCAACGGCTTCCTCGGCATCGAGATGAACAAGGTGGACCCGTCCCTGGCAGTGGCCTCCGGCGTCCACACCGGGCTCGCGATGGGCAGTATCCACGGCGGCGGCGACCAGCGGCAGCGGGACCGCTGGATACCCGACATGGTCGCGTGGAACAAGATCGGCGCGTTCGGGTTGACCGAGCCGGAGGGCGGCTCCGACGTCGCGGGAGGCATGCGCACCACGGCTCGCCGCGAGGACGACGAGTGGGTGCTCAACGGCACCAAGCGCTGGATCGGCAACGGCACCTTCGCCGACCTCGTCGTCGTGTGGGCACGCGACGAGGCCGACGGCAACGTCAAGGCGTTCGTGGTGGAAAAGAGCGTGCCCGGTTTCTCCGCGAGCAAGATCGAGGGCAAGATCTCGTTGCGCAGCGTGCAGAACGCCGATCTCTCCTTCGACGACGTACGGGTCCCGGAAAGCAACCGGCTGCAGAACATCGACAGCTTCCGCGACACCGCCAAGGTGCTGGCCAAAACGCGCGGCAACGTCGCGTGGCAGGCCCTGGGGGTGGCCATCCGCGCCTACGAACTCGCCCGCGAGTACGCGGTCACCCGCGAGCAGTTCGGCAAACCCATCGGTTCCTTCCAGATGATCCAGGACCTGCTGGTCAAGATGCTCGGCAACATCACCGCCATGTTCGGACTGGTGACCCGGCTGGCGCAGAAGATGGAGGCGGGCTCGGCCGGCGCGGACCACGCCGCACTGGCCAAGAGCTTCACCACGACCAAGATGCGTGAGTGCGTGTCCTGGGCCCGCGAAGTGTTCGGTGGCAACGGCATCGTGCTCGACTACGAGGTGGCGAAGTTCTTCGCCGACGCCGAGGCGGTCTACTCCTTCGAAGGCAGCCGCGAGATGAACACCCTCATCGTCGGCAAGTCCATCACCGGCCACAGCGCTTTCGTTTAAAGGGTCCGCGGATTGGTCATCGTGCCGACGACGGAATCGCGTGGTGGCAATGGAACAGGGCATGCGGATCGTATCGGGCCTCGAGTTCGGTGAGCCGCCGGTAGTCCTCGGGCTCACTCCTCGTCCGCTCACGCCAACGCCAGGTCCGTCTCCGGAAAATCATCACCGGTACACAGCAACGGTTCACCGGCAACACTCGCTGTCGCGTACGTCAAGCAGTCACCGAAGTTCAAGCCGGCAGGATGCCTACGCTTTCCAAATCGCTCGTAGGCATCCACCGCAATCCACCAGTGGTCCTGCGTCATGGGAACGACCTCGATCCCACCTTCCTGCAAGAACCGCGCCAGCAGGGTCTTCCCGCGCACCCCCATACGGGCTACCAGAACAATGCCTGTTTCGACGACAGTAGCGGCGCCGACGCCGACTTCGGAAGCCTGTACGATTCGCTCCTGCAAACGTTCATGGCCATCTTCCTTGAGCAGGATGGCCACGATCGCCGAACTGTCGATAATCACACGCCCTCCGGGCCGTAGCCGAGTATCTCTTCCCGCTCGTCCCGTGTCACCGGCTGCCCGAGCACGTCGGCAGGTACTTGCGGCCACGCCTCATACTCCAGGAAACGAGCCAGCCGAGTGCCGCGCTCGGAACGGCTGCGCTCCTTCAGCAGGCGCTCCCGCCGTTCTTCCAGGCCATGCCGGATTGCTTGCGTCTTCGTTTCGCCTGCGAGTTCGGCCACTTCCGTAGCCATACTCTCGGTAGCAGGGTCCTTGATGTTCAAAGCCATAGTGTAAAGGTACCTTGTTTGGAACCTTTACACCATCACTCGATGCCGGCCTCGTCCATGCCCCGGAGTTCTTTTTTCAGGTCCTGGATCTCGTCACGCAGCCTGGCCGCCAGCTCGAACTGCAGTTCCCGGGCGGCGTTCATCATCTGGTCGTTGAGCTGCTGCACCAGATCGGCCAGCTCGGCACGGGGCATCGACGTGGTGTCGCGGTCCTCCAGCACACCGGAACCGGTCTGCGCGACGGGCTCGCCCGTGGACTTCTTGCCGCGGGTGGCGTTGCGGGCCGAACCCGCCGCGACGTTCTCGTCGGTGTCGGCCGACTCGGTGTAGACCCGGTCGAGGATGTCGGCGACCTGCTTGCGCAGCGGCTGCGGGTCGATGCCGTGCTCGGTGTTGTAGGCGATCTGCTTGGCGCGGCGACGATTGGTCTCGTCGATCGCACGCCGCATCGAGTCGGTGACCTCGTCGGCGTACATGTGCACCTGGCCGGAGACGTTGCGGGCCGCACGGCCGATGGTCTGCACCAAACTGGTCTCCGAACGCAGGAAACCCTCCTTGTCCGCGTCCAGGATCGACACCAGGGACACTTCCGGCAGGTCCAGCCCCTCCCGGAGCAGGTTGATACCGACCAGCACGTCGTACTCCCCCAGTCGCAGCTGCCGCAGCAGTTCGACCCGGCGCAGGGTGTCGACCTCGGAGTGCAGGTAGCGCACCCGGATCCCCAGTTCCAGGAAGTAGTCGGTGAGATCCTCGGCCATCTTCTTGGTCAGCGTCGTGACCAGGACCCGCTCCTGATGCTCTGCGCGCCCGCGGATCTCGCCGACCAGATCGTCGATCTGCCCCTCGGTGGGTTTGACCACGACCTCGGGGTCGAGCAGCCCGGTCGGGCGGATGACCTGCTCGACGAACTCGCCCCCGGACCGCCCCATCTCGTACGAGCCGGGAGTGGCCGACAGGTACACCGTCTGACCGACCCGATCACTGAATTCCTCCCACGTCAGGGGGCGGTTGTCCAGTGCGCTGGGCAGGCGGAAACCGTGGTCGACCAGGGTGCGTTTGCGGGAGGCGTCGCCCTCGTACATGCCACCGATCTGCGGCACCGTCACGTGGGACTCGTCGATGACCACCAGGAAGTCGTCGGGGAAGTAGTCCAGCAGCGTCGCGGGCGCCGATCCGGCCTCGCGGCCGTCGATGTGCCGCGAGTAGTTCTCGATCCCCGAGCAGAACCCGACCTGGCGCATCATCTCGATGTCGTACTGGGTACGCATCCGCAGTCGCTGCGCCTCCAGCAGCTTGTTCTGCTTCTCCAGCTTGCCGAGCTGCTCCTCCAGCTCGGCCTCGATACCGCCGATGGCCTTTTCCATCCGCTCCGGTCCCGCCACGTAGTGCGTCGCGGGGAAGATGCGCACATCCTCGACCTCGCGCACGACATCGCCGGTCAGCGGATGCAGGTAGTACAGCCGATCGATCTCGTCACCGAAGAACTCGATGCGCACCGCCAGTTCCTCGTAGGCCGGGATGACCTCGACGGTGTCCCCGCGCACGCGGAAGGTGCCGCGCTGGAACGAGATGTCGTTGCGCTGGTACTGCACGTCCACCAACGCTCGCAGGAACAGGTCCCGATCGACCTCACCACCGACCTTCAGCTCGATCGAGCGATCCAGGTACGACTGCGGGGTGCCGAGACCGTAGATGCACGACACCGACGAGACCACCACGCAGTCACGGCGGCTGAGCAGGTTCGACGTCGCCGAGTGCCGCAGGCGTTCCACGTCCTCATTGACCGAGGAGTCCTTCTCGATGAAGGTGTCGGTCTGCGGGACGTAGGCTTCGGGCTGGTAGTAGTCGTAGTAGCTGACGAAGTACTCGACGGCGTTGTCCGGGAAGAACCCGCGCAGTTCGTTGGCGATCTGGGCGGCCAGCGTCTTGTTCGGCTCCAGCACCAGGGTCGGCCGCTGGATACGCTCGATCAGCCACGCCGTGGTGGCGGACTTGCCGGTACCGGTGGCGCCCAGCAGCACCACGTTGCCTTCGCCCGCATTGATCCGGTGCTCCAAATCGGCGATCGCCTCGGGCTGGTCACCGGCCGGCTCGTAGTCGCTGACCACGCGGAAACGGCCGTCCGAGCGAGGGATGTCGCCGACCGGCCGGAACTCCGAATGGGCCAGGACAGGATACTCAGTCGCGAATGCCACGTCTCCAGCGTACGAGGCTGCCCCGACACCTCACGGCAGCCGCCGTCCCGCGAAGCTGCTCACGGCAGTCGCTGTCCCACGAAAGCGCGCACTCGAAACATCTGGACCGATTCTTATCCGCTGTGACCATGGCCGCGCAGGTCAATAATGAAAGTGCTGGCTCTCCCATGTGGAGGTGGATGATGTCAACTGGCAGCATGCCCATCAGCGGGCATCCGGACCTATCGGAGATGCGACAGCGCTACGCCCCGTCTCCCCGGACATCCATGGTGCAGCTCGTCAGCGGGTTGACCATGCTGGCCGGGTTGTTCGTGGCACTCGCGCCCTGGATCACGGGATTCAGTGGCGTGGGAACCCTGGCGGTGAACAGTTTGATCACCGGTTTGGCCATAGCTTTGCTCGCCCTGGCGTTCGCGACCGCCCACGACCGCACATACGGCATTGCCTGGACCTGCCCGCTACTCGGCGTCTGGGCGATCGTGTCGGTGTTCGTCGTCAGCGGCAGCGTGCTCACGCTGTCCTCGGTGCTGAGCCTGGTGATCGGCGGCGGTGTCGTCGTCCTCACCGGACTCGGAGCCATGGCCGCCATGATGTTCTCGCCGAAAGCAGCGGAAACCACTTGACGAGAGAAGGTGCATCACCGGACATCGGTCACACGAAGCGCGGCGCCCGGCGAACGGGCGTCGCGCCCTTCGATCTCGACTCCGACACTGGGGTTCAGCGGTGGCAAGCGCATAGAGTGACACCGTGACGACTCAACGCGAGATCGCCGACCGGCTCGGATTGCCCATCCATCCGCCGAAAATCGAGACCTTCGACCTCGGCCCCCGCACCAACACCGATTCCAAGCAGCGGACACGCGCCGTGGACGAGTACCACGTGGAACCGTTCGGCCTGTACATGGCCAGACCGATGGTCGATCATCCGAAGTTGACCTACATGCAGTCGTGGCTGCTGCCCGAGTTGGGCATCCGGATCACCGACTTCAGCTGGCGCCCGGGATGCGAACGTGCCCAGGACTTCTACGTCGACATCGTCAGCATCGAGACCGGGCAGGCACGCTGGCGCAGCGTGGATCTCTACCTCGACATCGCCGTGGGAACCGGGCAATACGCCGAGGTTCTCGATGTCGACGAGTTCCTGACCGCCCTCCGCGCGGGCCTGCTCGACGATGCAACCGCTCAGCATGCCATGACGGCGACGCACACCACGCTCGACGGCCTGGCACGACACGGCTACGACCTGTCCGAGTGGCTCCGGGAGAGCGGTATCGAGCTGTCGTGGCGGCAGCCCTCGTAGCGGCACGGCTCCACAGGCGCTTTCGAGGCAGCCCGAAAATATCGCCCCGCACGGGTGACACCCCGTCGAGCAGGTAACCGCGCATCGAACCGGCTCGAAATGTTACACAACGAAATAATAATGTTGATCACATTCAGCCTTCCGGGAGATATGCTCACGGGGGTGAGCACGATGATCGCTTCCCGGCCGGTTGATGTTGTTGATGTCGTGAACGCGCAGAGGTACCTGCCCTCCGGGATCACCCAGCAACTGGAGGCCTGCCGCCTGCAACGCTGGGGCTTGTCCCTGGAGTGTCCGACGCCGGACGACCCGGCCCATGCCGGGGAGATCACGTGGCTGTTGCCCGAACTCGGACTGCGCCTGACGCAGTACCGGCCGCGCAGTCGCCACGCTCGCCGGGGTTCCAGCCTGGTGACCGCGGCTCGCATCGAGTGGGACACCCGGTCGTGGACCACCACCGATCTGCTGCTCGGATTGGAGATTCCGGAACAGGGCGCCACACGCGTGATCCGCTCCGAGGACTTCGCCGACGCCGTCTCCGACGGGACCATCCGTCTCAGCGAGGCCGACTATGCACTGCACACCGTGCTGCGCACGCTCGACGAGCTCCGGCTGCACCACGACCTCAACCAGTGGTTGGCACATCGTGGAGTGGCCGAGCAGTGGTAATCACCGTTCCGGAAGCTCCGGCGGAGTCCAGCCTGTCTGCCGCGCCCACTCTTCCGCCCTCAGGAATGCCTCGGTAAACCACGGTTCCTTGGCATCGGCATAGCGATCGGTGTCGGGATCGGTGGCGAACCGGCCGGCCACCTCGCGCTTGAGCGTCTCGTACTCCGCCCTCGCCTGCGCGTCGTCACGCAGCCAGTCACGGAACAGCAACGCATACCGCCACCCGGCTGAACCCGCCACGCGCAGGTGGACGTTGGCACGGCGTCCCGGGTCCGCGGAGGCGTGCACACGCTTGTGCCACTGCGCCGGATCGGGCTCCACGCTGTGCGGGTTGTCGCCGCGGATCTCCGGAATCACGGGAAATCCGGCCGCGCCCAGCGGTCCGGCGAGCGCGTCGGCGTCGCCCGGGGAACGCACGGTCACTTGAACATCGACGACATCCTTGGCCGCGAGTTCCGGCACGGAGGTCGAGCCGATGTGGTCGGTGCGCAGCGCCAGATCACCTGCGGCCTTCTCGATCCGGGCGCACAGGCGCCGCGCCTGGCGGGGCCACTCCGGGTCGTGCTCGACGAGCTCCGGCGCCTGTTTCGGGGCGCGCTGCCCCCACCGCACATTCGACTCGAACGGCACCAGGCGCTCGGTCCACAGCCGGTCGACCTCGGCCAGCACGTCGTCGACCTGTCCGCCGTTGTCGAGCCACACATCCGCAGCGTCCCGGCGCTGCTGCTCGTCGGCCTGCGCGCGGATCCGTGCGCGCGCGTCGGACTCCTCCAAACCGCGCTCGACCAGGCGGCGCACCCGGTCCTCGACCGGGGCGTCGACGATCACGGTCAGGTGGTACTCGGCCGCGTAACCCGCCTCGACCAGCAGCGGGATGTCGTGCACGACGATCGCGTCCTCAGGGGCCTCGGCCATCAACTGCGCGGTCCGCGCGCCCACCTTCGGATGCACGATCCCGTTGAGTTCGGCACGCGCCTCGTCGTCGGCGAACACCCGCCGCGCCATGGCCGACCGGTCCAGTGCTCCCTCGGCATCCAGGATTTCCCGGCCGAAGCAGTCGACGAGCTCGGCGAGTCCCTCCGTACCCGGCGCCACGACCTCACGAGCGATCACGTCCGCGTCGACGAGCACCGCACCGTGCTCGACCAGCCGCCTCGCGACCGTGGACTTCCCGGATCCGATGCCACCACTGAGTCCTATCCGCAACACCCGCGCCATCCTGCCAGTCGCGGGCACGCGCGGAAACGCCCGCTCTCCGGCTGCGCGGACCGTGGACCGGTACACGAAATCCATACGGCAAGGGCCCCGCTCCTCGACGCGAGGAGCGGGGCCCTTGTCAGCCACCGGAGGAAGCTGCCGTGTGGATCACGCGCCGCCGGAGAGCTTCTCCCGCAGCGCCGCGAGCTGGGCGTCACTGGCCATGGAGCCGCCCTGCTCCTCCTCCTGCTGCTGCTGCTGCTCGGCGGGCTGGCCCTCCGAGGAGTAGTTGCCGCCCTGCGGCTGCTCCTCGCCGCCCTGCGCAGCGGCTTCCGCGTCGGCCTCGGCAGCCTTGGCGACCTGCTTCATGTGCTGCTCGTAGCGAGACATGGCAGCGGCGTACTGGCGCTCCCACTCGTCGCGCTGCGCCTCGTAGCCTTCCTTCCACTCGCCGATATCCGGGTCGAAGCCCTCGGGGTAGATGTAGTTGCCCTGATCGTCGTACTCGGCAGCCATGCCGTACTGCGTCGGGTCGAACTCCGAATCCGGGGTGAAGCCCTCGTTGGCCTGCTTCAGCGACAGCGAGATACGGCGGCGCTCCAGGTCGATGTCGATGACCTTGACCATGGCGTCGTCGCCGACCTGGGCAACCTGCTCCGGGATGTCCACGTGCCGCTCGGCCAGCTCGGAAATGTGCACCAGGCCCTCGATGCCCTCGTCGACACGGACGAACGCACCGAACGGCACCAGCTTGGTGACCTTGCCCGGCACGATCTGACCGATCGCGTGGGTGCGGGCGAACTGGCGCCAGGGGTCCTCCTGGGTCGCCTTCAGCGACAGGGAGACACGCTCACGGTCCATGTCCACGTCGAGCACCTCGACGGTGACCTCCTGGCCGACCTCGACGACCTCGCTCGGGTGATCGATGTGCTTCCAGGACAGCTCCGAGACGTGGACCAGACCGTCGACTCCGCCCAGGTCGACGAAAGCGCCGAAGTTGACGATGGAGGACACGACACCCTTGCGGACCTGGCCCTTCTGCAGCTGGTTGAGGAACTCGCTGCGGACCGCGGACTGGGTCTGCTCCAGCCAGGCGCGGCGGGACAGCACCACGTTGTTGCGGTTCTTGTCCAGTTCGATGATCTTGGCTTCGAGCTCGCGGCCGACGTAGGGCTGCAGGTCGCGCACCCGGCGCATCTCGACCAGAGAGGCGGGCAGGAAGCCTCGCAACCCGATGTCCAGGATGAGACCGCCCTTGACGACCTCGATCACGGTGCCGCGCACCGGCTCGTCCTTCTCCTTGAGCTCCTCGATGGTGCCCCAGGCGCGCTCGTACTGCGCACGCTTCTTGGACAGGATCAGACGGCCTTCCTTGTCCTCCTTCTGCAGGACAAGCGCCTCGATGAAGTCGCCGACGGCCACGACCTCGGCGGGGTCGACATCGTGCTTGATCGACAGCTCACGCGAAGGAATGACTCCCTCGGTCTTGTAGCCGATGTCGAGCAGCACCTCGTCCTTGTCGACCTTGACGATGGTGCCTTCAACGATATCGCCATCATTGAAGTACTTGATGGTCTGGTCGACGGCGGCGAGGAAGTCCTCCTCCGTCCCGACGTCGTTCACTGCGACCTGCGGCTTGGTGGCGGCTGCAGTCGGGACGGTGGTGGTGTCGGTGGACATCAGGTGGGTTGCTCCGGTACGGATAGGTCGGTTGTCGTTTCTACATTGTGAGCGCACCCTGGGATCTCCCGAACCCCGGGGGGTACCCAGCCGCTCGGGACCACCCGTCGCCGAGCCGACGGAAAACCGGCGAGCTGCTGGTTGGCCCCGCTCGCATCCCTTCCGGATACCCGACCGGGGGGTGGGAAAACCCCGAAGGTGGGAATCCAGGCAAGATACCGGGACGATGAAAGACCCACGGCGCGGACGGTATCGTACGCGTTTTCTCGATCGCCGGGCAAATCGACGGGCAAATCGAGTCGAGGAGCAGCCGTTGCGAACGTACCGGGTGCAGGCTCGTGCCACAACCGGACGCCGCCTCTACGCCACCGGAGGGACACGGTGAACGCTCACCCCGCACCCAGCGGCGACACGTCGCCGCAGACGCAGCAGGGAGCCGGCACCATGCCGGATCCCGATGGTTCGGACCTCAGCACGGCGGAACGGGTCCTCGGTACGGCCGGGGCGACCAAACGCGCCGCCGGTGCGGCCGAGTCCCGCACGGCGAGCCGGCTGTGGTGGGACGCCGACGCCGACGACTACCAGGCCGAGCACGGGCCGTTCCTCGGCCGCGACGATTTCGTGTGGTGCCCCGAGGGCCTCCGCGAGGAGGAGGCGGGGCTGCTCGGTGCGGTGCACGGCAAGCGGGTGCTCGAAGTGGGCTGCGGTGCGGCCTCGTGTTCGCGCTGGCTGGTCGAGCAGGGCGCCCGGGCCGTGGCACTGGACATCTCGGGCGGGATGCTGCGGCATGCGGCCGCCGACTCCGAACGCAGCGGAGTCGAGGTACCGCTGGTTCAGGCCAGTGCGGATCTCCTCCCGTTCGCCGACGACTCCTTCGATCTCGTCTGCTCGGCTTTCGGTGGTGTGCCCTTCGTCGCCGATTCCGGCGCGGTGATGCGTGAGGTCGCCCGTGTGCTGCGGCCGGGCGGGAGCTGGGTGTTCGCCGTCACTCACCCGATGCGATGGATGTTTCCCGACGATCCCGGGCCGGACGGGCTCACCGTGACGCAGTCCTACTTCGATCGCACGCCCTACGTGGAGGTCGACGGCGCGGACAGAGCAACCTACGTCGAGCACCACCGCACCCTCGGCGACTACGTCCGCCAGATCACGACCGCAGGAATGCGGCTGGTCGACCTCGTCGAACCGGAATGGCCCGAGGGGCACACCCAGGTGTGGGGCCAGTGGAGCCCGCTGCGGGGTGCGCTGTTTCCCGGCACCGCCATCTTCCGCTGCCTGCTCGATCAGCAGGCCCCGGCGGGAACCTGACGCAGGAGGGCGCTCGCTCGTGCCGCCCCGGCGGCTTCGGTCCTCCCGCGAGGGCCCGGCGGGCGGTGCACGGCCACACCGGGCGGCCCTGCGCCCGTCGCGCGACCGTCCGCCGGGCAATACCGCAAACTGGGATGCGGAGAGGGTCATCCGCTCGGGCCGAGCCCGGGTGCGGGATTCACTCCGGGACGGATCCGAGCAGGCGGCGACTTTCGGGGAGTTACTTTTCGTGTCCCTCGCACAGGAACTGATGGAGATCCAGCGGGTGCGATTTCCCGCCCTGGACAGCGCGCTGCCGAACTCCTACCTGCTTCCCCGGCACGGTGAGCCCCTGATGGCGGCGCTGCCGGGCGGCGAGACCGTGGCCGGGTTGACGGTGAGCAGCAGTCATCCGCCGGGTTCTGTGCAACGTCTGTGGTCCGCCGCGGAGACCCACGAGCTGTTCCCCCTGGTCGGCAACCGTCCACGCGACGGTATGGACGCACTGCTGAACGCATGGCGCACGCAGCTCGCACATCGGGACGTCTCCGACACGGACTCCGCCTGCACGGTCACCTGGCCGAGCCGGGACGTGCAGGCCAGCCGGGCACTGCTGGACCACGGATTCACACCACTGGCCTGCCTGGCGGTGCGGGCACCGACCCCCATCACAGATGCGGAACCGGGTGGTACCGTAAAAATGCGTCGCGCCGGTCCGTCCGATGTGGATACCGTGCTCGAGCTCGCGCTCGCCGAGCTCGAGTACGCCGCCCTCGTCGGTGGCTCGGTGCTGCGCCCCGACGCCGCACGCCTCAAGCGCAATGCCGTACACCTGCGCCTGCGCTCGGCCGGACGCCCGGCGGACGACCGGGAGGGCGCCGTCCCGGTGTGGTTGGCCGAGCGCGACGGGGTACCGATCGCACTCGCCGAGTGCGGCTGGGTCGACAGTGGAGCGAACCACAGTGGACCCGGGCTCACCGGCGGCAAGTGGGCCTACGTCAATTGCGTGTCGGTGCGTGAGCAGGAACGCGGCACCGGTGTCGGGCAACAGCTGATGGCACTGGTGCACAATGAGTTCGCTTCCGCCGGTGTCGTCGGCAGTTACCTGTATTACAACCCGGCCAACCCGCTGTCCTCGGTGTTCTGGCCCCGGCAGGGGTACCGACCACTGTGGACGATATGGGAGGTGCGACCGGCCACTGCCCTGCGCTGACTCGTGCGGCCGGCGCCGGCCGTACGAGGAGAGGCGAGACGAGGACGTGGAAATCGTCGCTGACGGCGTCGAGGTGACCGGGCCGCACGGCCCCCTGCTGGAGCCCACCTCACTGCGCGTGGAATCCGGCCGGCTTCTTTTCGTGACCGGCCGCGCGGAGTCCGGGCGCACGGCCCTGGCCCTGGTGCTGTCCGGTCGCATGCGCCCCCGGCGGGGCACCGTGCGCCTCGACGGCACCACCGGAACCGCCACACTCCGCGACACGGTCGCGGTCGTGGACGCACCGCAGATCACCGAACCGGAGCCGTCGGTGCCGATTCACCACGTGGTCGCCGAGGAACTGAGCCTCGCAGGTCACCGTTCCGGCCGCCGTGCGGTACGCGAGTGGCTGTCCGAGCACCGTCTCGACGGCCACGCGACCCAGCGGTTCGAGAACCTGCCCACGGCAACCCGGACCTCCTTGCTGATCAAGCTGGCTCGCCACAGAAGTGGCATCCGGGCACTGGTCCTGGACTCTCCGGACCGCCACGGCGGAGACCCGCTCGACTGGTGCCTGCCCGCGCAGCAGGAGGCCCGCCGCGGTTACGCCGTCGTCGTGCTGTGCGCACCGCACTCGGTCGGCACGCTGTCCGTCACCCCTGCCCGCCTCGGGCGGAAAAACCACATCGGCGAACACCACATCGACGAACACCGGCCGGACACGGCAATGCCCACAGCAGACCCCAGGACGCCCGGCCGCACAGGCACTACGTCCCCATCCGGCCGGCAACGCACCGAGGACGCGCGATGACCACGTTCCGCCTTGCCCGCACCGAACTGCGCCGCCTCACCTCCGGGCGCCTTCCCAAGCTCGCCCTGCTCGGCGTGACCCTGGTGCCGTTGCTCTACGGAGCCCTGTACATCTACGCGAACTGGAATCCCCACGAGAAACTGGACTCGGTTCCCGCCGCCCTCGTCGTCGAGGACCGAGGTGCCACGCGCGAGGACGGCAGCCGGCTCGATGCCGGACGAGAGATCCGCGAGCGGCTCGAGCAGTCCGGTGCGTTCACCTGGCACGAGGTCGAGCGGCAGGAAGCCACCCGGGGAGTCTCCGAAGGGCGCTACACCTTCGCGATGATCGTGCCCGAGCAGTTCTCGGAGGCACTGCTCTCCCCGGCCGATTTCGAGCCACGCCGGGCACGTCTGCAGCTGGTGACCAACGACGCCAACAACTACCTCGTCGGCACGATCGCAGGCAGGGTGGTATCCGAGGTCCGCGAGGCCATCGCCGAGGATGCCGGGACGCAGGCCGCCGAGCAGCTCCTGCTCGGGTTCACCACCGTGCACGGCAAGACCGTCGAGGCGGCCGAGGGCGCCGGAAAACTCGCCGACGGGGCCCGCGAGCTGCGCGACGGCGCCGGCCGTGCCGAGCGGGGAGCCGACCGGCTCTCCACCGGTGCGCAACGGATCCTCGATGGCCAGCACGCCCTGCTCGAGGGCGCCGGCCGGCTGCGCGACGGCGCCGAGCGACTCGCCGACGGTACCGCGCAGGTGCACGACGGGTTGCGCAAGCTGCGGCGGGAAACCGCATCGCTTCCCGAGCGGGCGGCGGCGCTGGCCGAGGGAGCGCAGCGCGTCGCCGACGGTGTCGAGCGCCAAGCCCGGTACGCCGAACTCCTCGGGAAGGTCTCTGCGCGGATCACCGACCACCGCGACGAGGCAACGGCTCGCCTCGCAGACCGGCTTCGCCGGCTGGGAGTCGGCGACGACGTCGTCGACGCGGCCCTGGAAAGCCTCGAACGCACCTACGCACCGCTCGAGAAGGCCGACGACGCGGTGCGGACACCTCTGGAACAGCAACGCGCTCTGGCCGACGGCGCGCGCCGGGTGGCCGAGGGAGCGCGCACACTCGCCGATGCCACTCCGGCGATGACCGATGCGATCGCCCGGCTCACCGAAGGCTCCGGTCGGGCGGCCAAGGGGGCGGACGACCTCGCAAGCGGGGCGAACCACCTCCACCGTGCCCAGCAGCAAGCACTCCGGGGCACCGAAGAGCTGGCCGACGGTGCCGAACGACTGGCGGCGGGAACCGACGAACTCGCCGGCGGCTCGAAACAGCTCGCCGACGGATCCCGGACGCTGGCAACCGAGCTCGACCGCGGCGCCCGGGACATTCCCCATCCCGACGAGCAGACGAGCGCCGCCACCGCCCGGACCATCGGCAACCCGGTCGCGGTCGACGAGCACGCCCAGGTCAGCGCGCGCACCTACGGGGAAGGCCTGGCCCCGTACTTTCTCGGCCTGGCACTGTGGATCGGCGGCTTCGTCCTGTTCTTGCTGATGCGCCCGCTGTCCCATCGCGCGCTGGCCGCCGGGATCGCACCGTGGCGCACCGCTCTCGGCGGGTGGTTCCCCGCCGCCGGAGTCGGCACGGTGCAGGCCGTGCTGCTCTACGCGACGGTGGTGTTCGGTGTGGGCGTCCGACCGGCCTCCCCGTGGTGGACGCTCGGGTTCCTCGTGCTCACGTCGCTGGCGTTCACCGCCGTGGTCCACTCGCTCAACGCCGCGTTCGGGCCGCGGGGCAAGTTCATCGCGCTGGTGTTCCTGGTGCTGCAACTGGTCACCGCGGGCGGGACGTTTCCGTGGCAGACGATTCCCGAACCGCTGCATCCGCTGCACCAGGTGCTGCCCCTGAGCTATGTCGTCGACGGGCTGCGTCACCTGCTCTACGGGGGCGAGATCGGCAACGCGATCGGTTCGGCCGGAGTGCTGCTGTGCTATCTCGCCGCGGGCCTGCTACTGAGCACGGTCGCGGCATTCCGGCAGCGATTCTGGACTGCCGCGCGCCTCAAGCCCGAACTCACGCTGTAGGCGTTCGCGGGAGGTGGGTGGCTTCGACAGCCACCCGTCCCGCACCGCCGGCAGCTCGGGCTTGATGACCGCGCGGATGGGATCGGCGGCCGGCTGTGTGCGGTCGTGGGGACAAGCGGCATGCAGCCGCTTTCACCCACGCACGCAACCCGCACCGTTTTCAGCCGGTGCCCTCGGCAGGCTCGTCGTAGCGGGCGAGCTCGATCAGGTTCCCGTCCGGGTCCTGCAGATACAGCGACGTGATCGACCCGTCGGTGCCGGTACGGCTCACCGGCCCCTCCTCGATCCGCACATCGTTGGCACGCAGGTGTTCCTGAACCTCGCTGATCGCATTGTTCGTCACCAGGCACAGGTTCGCCGCGCCCGGCACCGGATGCGTCGCCGTCGGTTCCACCAGCTCGCTGGCCGCGTGCAGCTTGATCGTCTGGTGCCCGAGGCGAACGGCACGCCGGTCACCGGGGAAGGTGACCGCTTCCATCCCGAGAATGCGCTCGTAGAAGTCCACTGCCCGATCGACATCGGTCACCGTGAGGACCAGGTGGTCCACTCTGTCGATGCTGATCATGACCCTCCTCAGGAACGGCGGCGCCTGCGGGCTGTGCACAGGCGCCGACCCTCCGCGTTCGAATCGTCTTGGTGACCTCTCATGACGCAAGCCCGGGAAGGGGACTCTATCCGCAACGATTCATCCGACCGGCCGGTGGCCCGCGTTCGGCTCCTGTCCTCCGGTCAGTGTGCAGCGGTGTCCCAGGACACGCCCATTCCCACCGAGACCTCGAGGGGGACCTCCAGCTCGTGGGCCGAGGCCATGTGCCTGCGCACCAGTCGCTCGACTTCGTCGCTTTCGCCCTCGGCCACTTCGATGATCAACTCGTCGTGCACCTGCAGCAGCATCCGGGAACGCAGGCCGGCCTCGGCCAACGCGCGGTGCACACCGAGCATCGCGACCTTGATGATGTCGGCCGCGCTGCCCTGGATCGGCGCGTTGAGAGCCATCCGCTCGGCCATCTCGCGGCGCTGCCGGTTGTCGCTGATGAGGTCCGGCAAGTAGCGGCGCCTGCCCAGGATCGTCGAGGTGTACCCGTCCTTGCGCGCCCGTTCCACGATCTCGTTCAGGTAGTCGCGCACCCGGCCGAAACGCGCGAAGTAGGCGTCCATCTGCTCCCTGGCCTCGTCGGCCGAGATGTTGAGCTGCTGGGAGAGACCGAACGCCGACAGGCCGTAGGCCAGGCCGTAGGACATCGCCTTGACCCTGCGCCGCAGTTCCTGGTCGACCGCGTCGATCGGCACGCCGAATGCTTGCGAGGCGACGTAGTTGTGCAGGTCCTCACCGGTCCGGAACGCCTCGATCAAGCCTTCGTCGCCGGAAAGGTGGGCCATGATCCGCATCTCGATCTGGCTGTAGTCGGCGGTCATCAGGCTCGCGTAGCCGTCGCCGACCACGAACACCTCGCGGATCCGGCGCCCTTCCTCGGTGCGGATCGGGATGTTCTGCAGGTTCGGTTCCGTGGAGGACAGTCGCCCGGTCGAGGTGATCGTCTGGTTCAGCGTGGTGTGGATCCGGCCGTCCGGTGCGACGGCCTTGACCAGCCCCTCCACGGTGGTTTTGAGCTTGGTGGCGTCCCGGTGTTCCAGCAGGTGCCGCAGGAACGGGTGCTCGGTCTTGCCGTACAGGCCCTGCAGTGCCTCGGCGTCGGTGGTGTAGCCGGTCTTGGTGCGTTTGGTCTTGGGCATGCCCAGCTCGTCGAACAGCACTCCCTGCAGCTGCTTGGGCGAGCCGAGGTTGATCTCCCTGCCGATCACCGAGTAGGCGTCCTGGGCGGCCTGGTCGACCCGAGCGGTGAAATGCGTGCCGAGTTCGGCCAACCGGTCGGCGTCGACGGCGATTCCGGCTTCCTCCAGCGTGCCCAGCACGCCCTGCAACGGCAGTTCCAGTTCGGTCAGCAGCTGCTTGCTGTCGATGCCTGCCAATTCCGCGTCGAGCACATCGGCGAGCTCACCCACCGCGCGGGCACGGACGAGTTCGGCCCTGGCGGCATCGGCCTTGGCCTGGTTCTCGTCCTCCAACAGCGAGAGCTGACCGCTGCCGGTGCCCTGCTCGGCGCGCAGCTCCCGCTGCAGGTAGCGCACCACCAGGTCGGGAAGGTCGAAGGACCGCTGTCCGGGACGCACGATGTAGGCCGCCAGCGCCGTGTCGCTGGTCAACCCCGCCAGCGACCATCCCCGGTCCCGGACCGCGTGCAACGGGCCTTTCGCGTCGTGCGCGGCCTTGGGCACCGAAGCATCGGCAAGCCATTCCGCCAGCGCCTGCTCATCGGCTTCCGTGAGCGCGGTGACGTCGGCGAAAGCGCCTACGCCGGAAGCGTTGACCAGCGCGAGTCCCGTCAGATCCCCGCGGCCCTGTGCCCAGCTTCCGGTGAAGGACAATCCGACACGACCACCGTCCCGGGCGTGCGTGTCCAGCCACGCGGCCAGCGTGTCCGGCTCCATGAGCCCGCCGGAGATGTCGAACCCGTCGTCGGCTTCGGGCTCGGCGGTGGACAGCGTGGCGAACAACCGTTCCCGCAGCACGCGGAACTCCAGGTCGTCGAACACCCGGTGCACGGCGTCACGGTCCCACTGCTGCAGCACCAGCCGGTCGGGAGTGACCTCCAGTGGCACGTCGCTGACCAGTTCGGTGAGCTCGCGGTTGCGCAGCACCTGCGCGATGTGGGCACGCAGTTTGTCGCCGGCCTTGCCCTTGACCTCGTCGGCGCGGTCGACGAGCTCGGCCAGCGAGCCGAACTGCTGGATCCACTTGGTGACGGTCTTCTCCCCGACGCCTTCGATGTTGGGCAGGTTGTCCGACGGGTCTCCGCGCAGCGCCGCGAAGTCCGGGTACTGCGCGGGGCTGAGACCGTACTTGTCCTGGACCGCCTGCGGGGTGAACCGGGTCATCTCCGAGACTCCCTTGCTCGGGTAGAGCACCGTCACCTGATCGGTCACCAGCTGCAGCGCGTCCCGGTCACCGGTACAGATCGACACCGGAATGCCCTCGGCCGTGGCCTGGGTGGTGAGGGTGGCGATCACGTCGTCGGCCTCGTAGTTGTCCTTGCTCAACGCCGGGATGTTCAGCGCGCCGAGGATGTCCTGAATGAGGCTGACCTGGCCGCGGAACTCGTCGGGGGTGGCGCTGCGGTTGGCCTTGTAGTCGGCGAACGTCTCCGAACGGAAGGTCGTGCGGGACACGTCGAAAGCCACGGCGAGGTGGCTCGGCTGCTCGTCGCGGAGCAGGTTGATCAGCATCGAGGTGAACCCGTACACCGCGTTGGTGTGCTGGCCCGTACCGGTCTGGAAGTTCTCCTTGGGCAAGGCGTAGAAGGCGCGGTAGGCCATCGAGTGGCCGTCGATCAGCAGCAGGCGTCGGTGTTCGGATGCCATCACGGCATGCGAGTCTAGATGAATGATTCCGTGAAGCTGGTGTTAGTGGTCGTAGGCGATTAGTGATCGTTTGCGGGGTGTGTCGGTGGCCCAGTTGTGCCAGATGCCGGC
>NZ_QPJC01000015.1 GCF_003337235.1 Halopolyspora algeriensis | reverse complement strand
CGGGAACGCCGGTGGCGGCCCCCAACCGCCACCGGCAACACAACCCCCAACCAACACCACCACCTCAACAACCGCACCAACCAATCACGGGCGGCCTGCTCGCGATCGCCGGTGCCCGGAAGCTCCCGGTCACAGATCGCCCAGCAGCGCCGTCGGCCGCTCGACGCAGTCGGCGACGAAGCGCAGGAAGCCACCGGCGGTTTCGCCGTCGCACACCCGGTGGTCGAAGGCGAGGGTGAGCTGGGTGATCTTGCGGAGGGCGAGCTCACCGTCGACCGCCCACGGCCGGTCCGTGATCCGGCCCATGCCCAGGATGGCGGCCTCCGGATGATTGATGATCGCTGCGGATCCGTCCACACCGAACACGCCGTAGTTGTTGACCGTGAACGTGCCGCCGGTCAGATCCGACGGTGACAGCGTCCCCTCGCGTGCGGCCGTGGTCGTCCTGTTCAGTTCCGCCGCCAGATGCCGGCTGCTGTGCCTGCCTGCGTCGCGAATCACCGGCACGAGCAGTCCGCGCGGGGTCTGCGCGGCGACACCGAGGTGCACGGCCGGGTGCACGAGCACCTCGGAACGATCGGTGTCCACGGTGGAGTTCAGCGCGGGGTAGCGCTGCAGGCCGAGTACGCAGAACCGGGCCAGCAGGGCGAGCACGCTCACGGGTTGCTGCGCGTCGGCCGCGTTGATCTCCGCGCGGACGCGCAACAGCTCGGTGGCGTCGACATCCACCCAGACGGTGGCTTCGGGAATTTCCCGCCGGGAGCGGGAAAGCTGCTCGGCGATCGCTCCGCGAACACCGGTCAGGGGGATGCGTTCGGGCTCGCTGCGGTCCGGGGTGAACGTGGTCGGTGCTGTGGCCGCGCCGATCGCCGCCTGCACGTCCGAGCGCAGGATGAGGCCGTCCTTGCCCGAACCGGTGAGCGTGGCCGGATCGATGCCGTTGTCACGGGCCAGCTTGCGCACCACCGGCGAGATCACCGCCGGCCGGGATGGCTGTGCCCGCTCGGGTTCCTGCGTCGCGACCGGGGTCTGCCGCCGGCGGCGGCTGTGCCGTTTCCGGTCGTTGCCGGTGCCGTAGCCGACGAGCACGTTTCCCGAGCCGGATTCCGGCGCCGCTACACCGGGTTCGTCGAACGCCGCCTCCGCGGTCTCGTCGCCGCCGTCCTCGACGGAGAGCAGCGGTGCGCCCACCGCGATGACCTCCCCGGCAGCGCCGTGCAGCGCGGTGATCGTGCCACCGTGCGGTGTGGGAACCTCCACGGAAGCCTTCGCGGTTTCCACCTCGACCACCGGCTGGTCCACCTCGACGGTCTGGCCGGTCTCGACCAGCCATCGCACGATCTCCGCCTCGGTGAGCCCCTCGCCGAGGTCGGGCAGCCGGAACTCGTGCGCGCTCACCGGTCCTCCTCCCACTGCAGCTCCGCGATCGCGTCCAGAATCCGCCCGGTGTGTGGCAAGTGGTGTTCCTCCAGCTTCGGCGAGGGGTAGGGGATGTCGAAGCCGCCGACCCGGGCCACGGGAGCTTCCAGGTAGTGGAAGCATCGCCGGTTGATGGTCGCGGCGACCTCCGCGCCGTAGCCGCCGAACACGGGGGCTTCGTGCACGATGACGGCGCGGCCGGTCTTGCGTACGGAGGCGCAGACGGTGTCCTCGTCCAACGGGCTCAGCGAGCGCAGGTCGACGACCTCGACATCCCGGCCCTCCTCGGTGCGCGCCGCCTCCGCAGCCTCCATGGCGGTGGCCACCATCGGCCCGTAGGCCAGCAGGGTCACGTCCGTGCCCGCCCGGCGGATCACGGCGCGGTGCATCGGTTCGGTGGCCGCGGGCAGCTCGACCTCGGCCTTGGTCCAGTACCGCCGCTTCGGTTCCAAAAACACCACCGGGTCGGCAGCGGTGATCGCTTCCTGCAGCATCGAGTAGGCGTCGGCGGGGGTGGCCGGGCTCACCACGGTCAGGCCGGGCGTGTGGGTGTAGTAGGCCTCGGAGGAATCGCTGTGGTGCTCCACGCCGCCGATCCCGCCGCCGTAGGGAATCCGGATCACCATCGGGAGTTCGACCGCGCCGCGCGTGCGGTTGCGCAGTTTCGCCGCGTGCGAGGTGATCTGCTCGAAGGCGGGGTAGGCGAACGCGTCGAACTGCATCTCGACCACGGGCCGGAAGCCGTACATGGCCATGCCGACCGCGGTGCCGACGATCCCGGCCTCGGCCAGGGGGGAGTCGAAGCAACGCTGCTCACCGAACTCGGCGGCCAGGCCCTCGGTGATCCTGAAGACCCCGCCCAGCGCGCCCACGTCCTCCCCGAAGACGAGCACGTTCGGGTCGGCACGCAGCGAATCGCGCAGCGCGGTGTTCAGCGCCTGCGCCATGGTCACCTGTCCCACGTCAGATCTCCTCCTGCTCGGCAGGCAGTTCCTCGGCGAGCAGGTCGGCCTGCTCCCGCAGCCGGGTCGGTTCGGCGTGGACGTGCGCGAACAACTCGTCCGGGTTCAGGTGCACGTCGGTGCCGAGTTGGGCGCGCACGTCCGCGGCGAGGCCTTCGGCCTCCTCGTCGACCGCATGGGCGGAGGCATCATCGAGCAGGCCGGACTCGCGCAGCAGCGCGGCGAGACGGTCCAGTGGGTCGCGCTCGCGCCAGAGGTCCACCTCGTCGCCGAGGCGATAGCGAGTCGCGTCGTCGGCGTTGGTGTGCGCGTCCATGCGATAGGTCAGTCCCTCCACAAGGGAGGGTCCGTTTCCGGCGCGGGCTTCGGACAGCGCCCGCGCGGTCACGGCGTACACCGCCGCGGCGTCGTTGCCGTCCACGTGGTGGCCGGGCATGCCGTAACCGATGGCCTTGTGCGCCAGGGTCGGCGCCTTGCTCTGCTTGTCCAGCGGCACGCTGATCGCCCACTGGTTGTTCTGCACGAAAAACACCACCGGCGCGCCCCAGACCGCGGCGAAGTTGAACGCCTCGTGCGCGTCGCCCTCGCTGGTCGCCCCATCGCCGACGAACACCAGTGCCGCGGCATCCTCGCCGCGCAGGCGGGCGGCGTGTGCCAGTCCGACGGCATGCAGCGCGTTGGTGGCAAGCGGGGTGCACTGCGGTCCCGCGCGATACCGGTACGGGTCGTACCCGCAGTGCCAGCCGCCGCGCAGCAGCTCCAGCACTTCCACCGGAGGCACGCCGTGCGTCACCAGCGCGACGCTGTCGCGGTAGGTGGGAAACAACCAGTCACCGGCGCCCAGCGCCTGCACGGCGCCGACCTGGCACGCCTCCTGGCCCGCCGAGGACGGGTACACGGCCAGGCGGCCCTGCTTGGTCAACGCGGTGGCCTGGCGATCGAACCGTCGCCCGAGCACCATGCTCCGGTGCAACTCGCGCAGCACACCGGAGGCGGGCAGCTCGAACCCCTCGGCCTGCACCGGGGTGCCGGACTCGTCGACCAGCCGGACCGGCGCCTCGCCCGGCAGCAGCTGCTGCGGATTCAACTCAGTCGCGGTCATAACCGAATGTTCGGTTAGTATCGCATCAATCGTCCAGGTTCAGCTCGAATATCGAGACAACCGGCTTCCCCTTGGTACAAGGAGAGGACCAATTGTCAAAAAATTGGGGTAATGAGGTTCCCGGCGCCGGACACATGGCCGCCCGGCTCGACGACACGGACCGCCTGATCGTGGAACTGTTGCAGGCCGATGGGCGGATGTCGATGCGCAAGCTCGCCGAAGACCTGCACATCTCCCGGACGAACGCGTACACGCGCCTCCAGCGGCTCCAGGACGAGGGCGTGATCGTCGGCTTCCAAGCCGTGGTCCACCCGGAACGGTTGGGTTTCACCATCGCCGCCTACATCGCCGTGAAACTCCGGCAGCGGTCGTGGCACGGATTCGCCGAGGGACTCGCGAACGTGCCCGGGGTCGAACAGGCAGCGATGATCGCAGGCGAGTACGATGCCATGCTGCTCGTGCGCGCCCGGGACGCGCGGGTGATGCGAGACGTGATACTCGAACAACTGCAGGCGATGCCCGAGGTCCTCGGCACCCAGACCATGTTCGTCCTCGACGAGCGGCCGTCGAGCTGACCCGCACGGTGGGGCATCAGGTGCTGGGAAGCCGAGCGGGCTGTGGCGATACGGGGTGTTTCTCGTTGCTCGCAAGGGCCACCACGGTGTGAGAGAACCTCGAAAGGTGTTTAACCAGAAGCGGGCCGGGGCAATGCGGGGCGCATGGATCCACGGCGCGTTCCCGTTCTCGACAGGACTCTGTCCATGCTGGCCGAGGGCTATGCCTGGTTGCCCGGACGCCGGCGCCGCGCGGCAGGCGGGGTGGTTCGTGCCCGGGTGATGGGCCAACATGCGGTGGGTGTGCGTGGCCCGGAGGCGGTGCGGTTTTTCTACGACGAGAGCCACGTGCGCAGGCACCCGGCCATCCCGGAGCCGGTGCTGGGCACGCTGTTCGGCCACGGGGCGGTGCACACCCTCGACGAGCACGATCACCGCGTGCGCAAGGCCATGCTCATGTCCCTGCTGACGGAGCCCGCCGGTATCGCCGCGCTGGTGGATCACGTCGTCGCGGCGTGGGACGAGGCGGTCGCCTCCTGGGAGCAGCGTCCGCAAGTCGTGCTGTTCGACGAGGCGAGCCGGGTGCTGGCCCAGGGAGTGTGCCGGTGGGCCGGTGTCCCGCTGGACGAGGCCGACGTGGCGCCGGTGGCTCGTGACCTGGTGGCCCTGGTCGACGGTTTCGCCACCCTGGGCCCGCGTCACTGGCGGGCCCGGCGGGCGCGCGGACGCCGGGAAGCCTGGCTGGCACACCTGGTGCAGGAGGTCCGCGACGGCACCACCACCGTGCCGGCGGGCTCGGCGGTCGACGTGGTGACGTGGCACCGCGACGCCGACGGTGCACTGTTGAGCCCGCGCACTGCCGCGGTGGAACTGCTCAACGTCCTGCGCCCCACGGTCGCGGTCTGCTGGTTCGTCACGTTCGCCGCCCACGCGCTGCATCGCTGGCCACAACACCGGGAGCGGCTGCGCGCCGACGATCCCGCCTACGCGGAGGCGTTCGTCGACGAGGTCCGCCGCTTCTATCCGTTCGCGCCGTTCCTCGGGGCTCGAGCGGTCACGGACCTGACGTGGCGTGGTGAGCCGATCCCCGCCGGCGCGCTCGTGCTGCTCGACGTGTACGGACAGCACCACGATGCCGATCAGTGGAGCGAGCCCTATACCTTCGACCCGCGGCGCTTCCTCGACCGGCCGCCCGGCCGCGACGAGCTGATCCCGCAGGGTGGTGGCGATCCGAGCACCGGGCACCGGTGCCCGGGCGAGGATGTCACCAAAGCGCTGCTGCAGGCCCTGGTGCCGCGGCTGGCGCGGCTGGACTACGAGGTCCCGGAGCAGGACCTGACGATCTCACTGCGACGCATCCCGGCTCGCCCGCGCAGCGGCGCTGTCATCAGTGGTGTGCGTCGACCCGACCGCTGAACCGCCGCGGCGCGATCGGGCGGAGCCGGTCACCGTAGTTGCGGCGATCGACACCTTGCGCTCGGTGGGTGGTGTCCGGGATTCGCATTGCCGGCTTGCTGTCGATAGCCGGTCACGTCGGCGGGTTTTCCGGTGTCCTGCACCTCGGCGAGGTAGCGCCAGCTGTCGGGCGCCGAGCCGTCGAGATCGGTGACAGCGTACTCGCGGGCCAATCCGCCGGACGACAGTGATGTGCCGTGCCAGTCGATCAGATACTCGCCGCCCCAGATGTCGTTGACCAGCACATCCAGCCGACCCTGCTCGGCATCGATGCGATCCGCCAGTGCCTGGACCCGATCCGGGGCCAGGTGATCGGTCGGCACGGCGATGCCGGTGCCGCCCGCGGCGGTGACCAGTTCGGCGGTGTCCTCGATCATCTCCGGGCGGGCTGGTGCGTTCGTAGACCAATCGCACGATCGGCTCACGCACCGCAGTCCTTCTCCGCCGGGTCCGACGGGTCGGAGCGTAGTAGGGACCACCTCCGAAAAACACGGTGCCGAGCGCGGGCGCGCACCACCTCCGGGACACGTCCCGGAGGTGGTCACCATCGTACGCCCGGACCGGAGCGGGCGATCACGGTCCTCGACACCTCACGACGCACGCCCGAGCACTTCCCGCCCCGAACACCTCCCGGATCGGGCCGGGCGTCAGGAGGTGTGGTGGACCTCCTGCAGCCCGTACACCGGGGTCGGGATGCCCTCGGCGCGGGCCTTGAGCTGCAGCGCCAGGTAGAGCGAGTAGTGCCGGGACTGGTGCAGGTTGCCGCCGTGGAACCACAGGCTCTCCTGCTGGGTGGGCTTCCACATGTTGCGCTCCTCGCCCTCCCAGGGCCCGGGGTCCTTGGCGGTGTCGGAGCCGAGTCCCCAGACCTTGCCGACCTTGTCGGCGACCTCCTGGCCGACGATGTCGGCGGCGAGGCCGTTCATCGAGCCGAACCCGGTGGCGTAGACGACGAGGTCGGCCTCGAGCCGGGTGCCGTCGTCGAGCACGACCTCGGTCTCGGTCAGCTCGGACACCTCGCCGCGGGCCAGCTTGATGTCGCCGTCGGCGATGAGCTCGGAGGCTCCGACGTCGATGTAGTAACCCGAACCGCGACGCAGGTACTTCAGGAACAGCCCGGAGTCGTCGGCGCCGAAGTCGAGCTGGAATCCGGCCTTCTCCAGCCGCCGGTAGAACTCGGCGTCCTGCTCGCGAATGACGTCGAATCCCGGTTTCTGGAATTGGTTCATGATCCGGTACGGAATCGAGGCGAACGTCAGGTCCGCGGTGCGGGTGTCGATGCCGGATTCCACCGCCTCCTCGGAGTACAGCGGCGCCAGGCTGTGCTCGAGCAGCGATTCCGAGCGCACCACGTGGGTGGAGGAACGCTGGACCATCGTCACGTCGGTTCCGTGCTCCCACAGCGCGGCGCAGATGTCGTGGGCGGAGTTGTTGGAGCCGATGACCACCGCTTTCTTGCCTGTGTAGGCGTCAGGGCCGGGATGTTGCGAGGAGTGGTGCTGCTCGCCGCGAAACCGTTCGTGGCCGGGGAAGGTCGGCACGTTGGGTTTGCCGGACACGCCCAGCGCCATCACCAGCTGGTTCGGCCGCAGCGTGAGTTGTTCACCGGCACGGTCGACGACCAGTTCCCACTGCGCGTTGTCCTCGTCGTACTTCGCGCTGAGCGCGGTGGTCGAGCTCCAGTAGTTGAGCTCCATGACCGTGGTGTACATCTCCAGCCAGTCGCCGATCTTGTCCTTCGGCGCGAACACCGGCCAGTTGTCCGGGAACTTGAGGTAGGGCAGGTGGTCGTACCAGACGGGGTCGTGCAGGGCCAGCGACTTGTAGCGGTTGCGCCAGGAGTCCCCGGGGCGCTCGTTGCGCTCGACGATGATCGTCGGCACGCCGAGCTGGCGCAGCCGCGCACCGAGCGCGATGCCGCCCTGGCCGCCGCCGACGATGACGACCTCGGGCTGGCGGCTGTGTCCGAGTTCGCGCAGTTCGGCGTCGCGTCGTTCTCCCCAGGAGACCCGGTTGGGGTCGGCTCCGTGCTCGGCGCCCTTGGGGCGCCGGTGGCGCATCGGCTCCTCGTAGCCCTTGAGCTCGTCCAGCGTGGTCAGGAACGTCCACGCGCGGCCGTCGACGAGGCGCAGGTGGGCGGTGCCGCGGCCGACCTTGGTTTCGAACGACAACCAGACCTCGGTGACGCCGTCGGTCTGCGTGGGCTCCTCGAGGACGGTGAAGTTGCCGGGGGCCGTGTTCTCCAGCGTCGCGCGCAGCATGGCGGCGATCTCCCGGCGTCCCTCCATCGTCGTGATGTTCCAGGTGAGCGCGATGAGGTCGCGCCAGTAGCCGTCCTCGGCGAACAGCGCTGAGACGCGGTCGGCGTCGCGGGCGGCGACGGCCTCGGAGAACTCGGACACCCACTGCGCGGCGGGGGCTTGCTTCGGGGTGGTTTCCACGGTCTGGCGCACGGACTACCTCCTGCACGAGCGTTTGCGTCCTGTGATCGCCGCGCCACCGGCGCCGTGGTCGCGATCACGTGATACACGCCATAAGGCCAGACGTGGCCGGCGTCCGCACGGGTTGCAAGGGGTTGCATCGGCGAGATCGGTTCTGCCCGCCCGGCGCCGCAACTCGGCCGCACTCGACCGGTGCCTGCTGGTCAGCCGTGGCCGTTAGCGCTGCGCACGGCAGGGGAGGTGGAGTGCGGCAGCAGCGATTCCGGTTCCGGGGGACGGAGCACGTCGACGTCGACGCCGTCGCCGAACCGGTACGGCCGCCGGTCGAGCAGACCGCCGAGGTGTCGGCGCAGTCGGGACATTTCGGCGCGGACCGTCACGGTGCGCGCGGGGTCGTCGAACACGTCGGTGGCCAACTGCGCCGCCGTTCGCCCTTCCGGGTGGGTGGCGAGCAGGAACAGCAGCTCCGCGTGCCGCGGGCTCAGCGGGCGGCTCCAGTCGCCGGAGGGCAAGGTGACCTCGACGCGGGCCTGGCGCGACGACCGCAGGTCGAGTCGCACCCGCGTGCGGGAGCGGGTGGATTCGGTGGTCGCCTCGTCGTCGAGCAGCCGCACCAGCCAGCCGCCGGGCACGGGTTCGATCACGCAGTCGCCGAACGTGGGCAGCCGCGTCCGGCCGGCGTCGCACTCGGTGGGCAGCGTCACACGGTCGACCGGGGTGATCCCGGACGACGCGGCGACCCACCCGTGCGGGTCGGTCACCACGGCCCGCCCGGCCACCTTGGACAGGATGGGGGCCGCGGTCTGGCGCAGCCGCTCGAGGTCCGAGGCGTGTACGGCGTGCAGCTGCGACTCGGCGAGTTGGGCGACGGTGTCCACGAGCGCGAGGGTGGTGGCGTTGACGGTCGCGGCGGGCCCGGACAGGTCCACTGCCCCGAGCAGCTGCCCGCTCCTCGGATCGTGCATCGGCGCGCACGCGCACGTCCAGGCGTGGTGGGAGCGGACGTAGTGCTCGGCGGAGTAGACCTGCACGGGGCGGTGGGTGACCAGTGCGGTGCCGATCGCGTTGGTGCCGACGATGTCCTCGTTCCAGCTCATGCCCTCGACGAAGCCGAGCGCGTCGGCGTTGCGGCGGACGCTGCTGCTGCCGTCTCGCCACAGCACGCGGCCCTCGGCGTCGGTGATGACCATGATGTGCGCGGTCTGCTCGGCGACGCCGGCCAGCCTGCCGCGCAGCAGCGGGAGCACGTCGGCGAGGGCCGAGCCGCGTCGACGCGCCTCCAGCTCCTCCGGCGGCAGCGGTTGCCCGCCACGGCCCCGCTCGGGATCTATGCCCCGGGACAGCATCCGTCGCCAGGACGCGTCGATCACCGGACGTGGCCGCGCGGGTGGCCGCTCACCGGCGAGTGCCGCGTCGTGCATCCGCGCCAGCACATGCGCGTACCGGCGGGGATCCTCCCCCGCCGGTAGCGCCGTTTCGAGACTCTCCTGGTGCACTGGGGCGACTCCTTCTCGTCGCCCCCAGTGTGTCCCACATCTCACCGGGCGCCAAGGGGTGCGCGGGCAGGGGCGTCACCTCCGCTTCACGTCGGATCGACCAGCACTTTCATGCGCGTGCCCTCGTGCAGGGCGTGGAAGCCGGACGTGACGACCTCGTCCAGCGGAATGTGATCGACCCATCCGGTGGTGTCGTAGTGGTCTCGGGCCATCAGGTCGATGACGTCGGCGTAGTCCCTCGCGGTGTAACACAGCGAACCGCGCACCGATGCCGATCGGTCCGGCGCCGAACACCACCGCGCGCTCGCCGGGCTCGACGGCACCGAGACTCGCCGCGTGGGCGACAAGCCGTTCGGTGACCTGGAGGGTGTGATGGTGGCGGAGGTGGTGTTTCAATCGCTCACGGCCACATCACCGGCCCGGAACTCGACGCGCCTCGTCGGGTGTCACTGTCGGCAGGGATGTGTGGGACTCGGACCTTCCGCTGGAGATCTCTGGAGCCGATGGTCGTCGAGCAGCTGCCGTGCGGTCGCGAGGACGTTCTCGTCGAGGTCGGCCGAGGTCAGGCCGAAGTGGTGGTCGTAGGCGTCGAGGACCGCCTCTTCGAGGGAGGCGAGGGTCAGCCCGGGTGCTTCGGTGCGTATCGAGCCGACCGAGTCGCCGTCGAACGGCAGTTCGAGCGCGTCGTAGACTTCGGCGAGCAGTGGCCGTAGCACGTCGGCACCATCGAATACGGCCACTGCGCTGAACAACCACGCGCGGCGGAGAATCCGTTGTGCGCTGCCGACGAGTTTCACCCGGCCTCGTGCGTTCACGCTGTAGGCTCCCGGGCAGTACTCGCCCGGTACGGAGCCTGTGTGCGCGTCCACGCCTTGTTCGCGCAGAACCTCGCCCCACAGGTCCGCGTAGCCGCTGAACCGGTCGTCCTTCCCGGACAGTGAATCGGGGGCGGTGCCGATGTGGTCGACGACGAGGGAGTTCTCGGTGTAGGCGACGGCTCGACCTCCCGGGGCGCGCACGACCGGCGTGAATCCGGCCTTGTTGACGATCTCGACCGCCGCGTCGAACCCGGGCCGCAGGGTGTCCCGCCGACCGAAGGCCACGACCGGGGCCGTGGGGCGATACACCCGGAGAACCGGGCCCGACTCACCCTGTCCTGCCAGGCGCACGAACGCGTGCGCCACGGCAACCTCGAGTGCTTGGCCCGTGTCCGCATCGAGCGCGCCGCGATACAGGTCCACGGGACGGCCTCCTCGAGGGTGATCGCGTCTCAACTGGGTCGTGGCGTGAGCACCACGAAGTCCGCGCCGGCCCGGTCGAAGCACACGGCCAACCGGCCGACGCCTTCAGCGTCTTCCGGGCCCATCTGCACACTGCCACCATGGTCGGTGACCCGGGCGACCGTGGCGTCGCAGTCGGTGGTCGCGAACACCGGATGCCACCACGGCCTGCCGTCGGGCATGAACTCCGCGCCCATCTCCATGATGCCGCCTTGCGTGCGGTCCTCACCTCCGCCTGCGGGTGCGATGATCGAATATGTTCCTCCACCGCCCGGCATCGACATGTCCTGCGTCGTCCAGCCGAGCAGGGATCCGTAGAACTCCTTGGCGGCTGCGGCGTCGGTGGTGTAGAGCTCGGTCCAGATCAGTGCTCCGGGCTCGTCGACTGCCTCCAGGCCCGGGGTGTTGCGCGGTTGCCACACGGCGAACTGGGCCCCCAGCGGGTCGGTGAGCTGCGCCATCCGCGCCTGGCCGTCGGCGTCGAACGGCTCGAGGCGCACCGTGCCGCCGGCCTGCTGTGTGGCGCGGGCCGCGGCGTCGGCGTCGGCGGTGTTGAAGTACACCATCCACGCCGAGCGAGCCCCTTCCTCGGTGAGTGGGCCGATTCCGGCGACGGTCTTGCCGTTCGACCGCAGCAGGCCGTACTGGTCTGCTTCCGCATCGAACGACTCGAACTCCCAGCCGAACACCGCACGGTAGAAGGTGGTCGCTGCGGCGACATCGGGTGCACCCAGGTCGATCCAGCACGGTGCGCCCGGCATGAAATCTGTGGTGATCATGGAAATTCCCCTTCACGAGTGCCGTACGGCCTCACTGTGACACCGACCACCGACAGTCGGTCCCATCGAGATCCGCCCGGTCCCACCGCGAGGCGTGCGGGAGCACTGGTTTTTCAGGTCGGGAAGTCCGGCGGTTTCCACCGCGCGCCACACTTCCTCCGGCAGCGCCTTCGCGTGTTTTTGCAGGTAGCGTGTCGGCGAGCCGGACCTCGGCTCTGCGCACGGGTTGTTGTCATCGCCGCGGTGGCAGCCGGTGCAGGACGACGTCGCCGAGGTGGCCGCCGGAGACCTCGGCTGTCATGTAGGTGCAGTACGGCTGCCGGCGGCGGTCGGTGGGGGAGCCGGGGTTGAGCAGGCGCAGGCCATCCGGCGTGGCGGTGTCCCAGGGGATGTGGCTGTGTCCGAACACGAGCACGTCGGTGTCCGGGAACCACCGCAGGCAGCGGTTCTCCCGCCCCTTGGCCGCTCCGGTCTCGTGGATCACCGCCAGCCGGAGGCCGTCGAGCTCGGCCCGCGCGATGTCGGGAAGCCGTTCGCGCAGCGGCGGCCCGTCGTTGTTGCCGAACACACCGATGAGCCGGGCACTGCGGGCCTGTAGCTGGTCGAGCAGTTCGACGTCCACCCAGTCCCCGGCGTGGACGACGACGTCGGCGGATTCCACCGCGCGCCACACCTCTTCCGGCAGCGCCTTTGCGCGTTTCGGCAGGTGCGTGTCGGCGAGCAGGAGCAATCGCATGCCGTTGATGATGACTCACCGGAGCGCATGCCGTGCGCTCGTGGGCGCACTCGATACTCGCCCGGAGCACGCTTGCGGGAACGTGAGCGTGAGCAGAACGCCTGCTGAATACCGCCTCCTTGGAGCCTGCAACGGCCACGCCTCTGCTGATCAGTGGCAGCCTGCCGTGGTCGGCCACGAACGCAGGTGAGCGGCCCGGCCAATATTCGCGTGACATGTCGGGGAAGCGACGTACTGTTGGGCGGGGAAATGCCCGCATTCCTTGTCAGTCACCCGGGGGAGACCGCGATGACCGCACGGTTGCAGGAACAGCAGGCCGCCGGCGAGGAGGGGGCCGGGACGGCGCTTGCTCTGCGCGGGGTCGTGAAGCGGTTCGGTGACATCACCGCGGTCGATCACGTTGACCTGATCGTGCCGCAGGGCATCTGCCTGGGGCTGTTGGGGCCCAACGGGGCGGGCAAGTCCACCACGATGCGGATGATCACCGGGCAGGCGCACCTCGATGCCGGCAGTATCGAGGTGCTCGGCCATCCCGTGCCTGCGCACTCGAAGCACGCCCGCGCCGAGATGGGGGTGGTCCCGCAGCTGGACAACCTCGATGTCGAACTCACCGCTCGCCAGAACCTCGAGGTTTTCGCCCACCTGTACCGGGTGCCGCGTGCGCGGCGGCGAGACGCCGTGGACCGGGCCCTTCGGATGGCCCACCTGGTCGACCGGGCCGACACCAAAACCGATGAGCTGTCCGGGGGGATGCGTCGCCGCCTGCTGGTGGCCCGCAGCCTGGTGCACTCACCCCGTTTCGTGCTGCTGGACGAGCCCACCGTGGGGCTCGACCCGCAGGTGCGTCAGGAACTGTGGTCGCTCGTCGATGCGCTGCGACACGAGGGCGTGAGCGTGTTGATGTCCACGCACTACATCGAAGAAGCCGAACGGCTCGCCGACGAGGTGGCCGTGATGTCGCGCGGGCGGATCATCGCGCGTGGCACCCCGGCGGGGCTTCGCGACGCCCACGTGGGGCGGGAGGCCGTCGAGTACTACGGCTCACCGGACCGGCTCGGCGAGGTGGAAACCATCGCGGTGGAGGGCGGCCTGCCGACCCGCCGCACCGGGCCGTCGGTGTCCGTGCTGCGGGCCGAGCACATGCCGGAGTCGACCGCGGCCCTGCTCGGCGCCGGTGCTCGGCGTGCCAGCAATCTGGAAGACGTGTTCGTGTCCTTGACCGGGGAGACGGTGGAATGACGACGCAGACGACGGAACCCTTCGCGGGAAGTCCGAGGTGGTTCGAGCTGGCGGCCTTCACCGGGGTGTGGAAACGCGAGACCACCCTGTTTCGCCGGTACTGGGTTTCCACGACCTTCGCGGCCGTGGTCGAGCCGGTCATCTACCTGCTGGCCTTCGGCTTCGGACTGGGCTCGCTGATCGCGGTGATGAACGGCATCCCGTACATCGAGTTCCTCGGCACCGGCGTGGTGGCCACCTCCGTGCTGTTCACCAGCGCCTTTTCCGGCATGTTCCAGACCTTCGTCCGACGCAAGTTCCAGGCCACCTACGACGCGATGCTGGCCGCTCCCGTCGACGTGCACGAGCTGGTCACCGCCGAGGCCGGCTGGATCGCCACCAAGGCCGGCGTCTACGGGTGCGCGCCGCTGGTGGTGGCGATGTTCTTCGGCCTGGACCCCGCGCCCGGCATGCTGGTGGTCCCGCTGGTCGGTTTCCTCACCGGGCTGGGATTCGGGTTGTTCGGCATCTGGTGCTCGGCCGTGGTGCCCTCGATCGACTCCTTCAACTACATCATCAGTGCCGTGATCACACCGCTGTTTCTGGTGGCGGGCACGTTCTTCCCGGTCGATCAGCTTCCGGGTTGGGCCGGCGCGGCCGCGGTGATCAACCCTCTGTATCACTGTGTCCAACTGGTCCGTCATGCCGCGTTCGGATTCGAGCCTCTCCTCGACGTGCTGCACGTCGGTGTCCTGATCCTCTTCGCCGTCGGCATGTGGCTGATCGCGGTGCGGTACATGCGCAAGCGTCTGATCGATTGAGCACGAGTCGTGGTCGACGCTGCTGGCCGATGGACACGCTCGTGACTGCGGTCACTGCCGGACTGCGTCGAGAGAGATCCGCGCCGGTTCGCGCGGCTGGGCCCGCATCGGCCGGTGGCCGGTGTGCATCTCGACCAGCCGCCGGTGCCGGCTGGTCAGCAGCGTGGCCACGTCCTCGCTCGGCTCGGCGCCGTCGAGCAAGTACTTGGGGTGGGCTGCCGGGAGTTGGTCGAGTGGCCGTGCCCCGTGGTGTTTCTCATAGCCTTCGGTGATCCGGGGAGTGCCGGGAATAGCGGGGCAGGGAACGCACGTTGACTCGATGGTTGTAGCAATCGTGAGGGCGCCGGCTGTCTCGCCCGCGAGGAAGGGTTCGACGTTCATGGATGTTCCCCTGTCCATTCTTGACCTCGCCCACATCGGTCAAGGAGAAACGGCGAGCGAGAGCCTGCAGGCGAGCGTGCAGCTGGCTCAGCGAGCCGAGCAGTGGGGGTATCGGCGGATCTGGTACGCCGAGCATCACAACATGCCGCGCATCGCGTCCTCGGCGACGAGCGTGCTCATCGGGCACGTCGCCGCGCACACCCACTCGATCCGCCTCGGGGCCGGTGGCGTCATGCTGCCGAATCATGCCCCGCTGACCATCGCCGAACAGTTCGGCACCCTGGAAACGCTGTTTCCGGGACGCATCGATCTCGGCCTCGGCCGCGCGCCCGGTAGTGATCAGAAGACCACGCGGGCGCTGCGCCGTGATGCGGCGGCCGCGGACAGCTTCCCGCAGGATGTGCAGGAACTGCAGGGTTATCTGGGGGATGCGACCCGGGTCCCGGGTGTGGAGGCCACCCCGGGCAAGGGCACCGGTGTGCCGCTGTACATCCTGGGCTCGTCGTTGTTCGGGGCCAAGCTGGCCGCCGCGCTCGGGCTTCCGTACTCGTTCGCGTCGCACTTCGCGCCGAATGCGCTGGAGGACGCAGTGGCGCTCTACCGGCGCCAGTTCACCCCGTCCGAGCAACTGCAGGAGCCCTACGTCATCGCCGGTGTCAACATCATCGCGGCCGACACCACGGAGCAGGCTCAGGAGCAGTTCCAGGCCGCCAAGCGCGGCAGGCTCCGGCAGCTCACCGGCCGGAGTTTCACGCGGGAAGAAGCCGACATGGCTCTCGAATCCCCGGCCGGGCAGCAGGTCCAGCAGATGATGACCTACTCCGCCGTGGGAACCCCGGCCGAGGCGAAGGACTACTTGGACGGTTTCGCCAAGCGCGCCCAGGCCGACGAGCTGATGGTCGCCTCGATGGCGCCCGACCGGGATGCCTGGCTGCGCTCCGTCGAGCTGCTGGCCGATGTCAGCGGGCTGATTCCCGCGTAGAACGGGTCGACAAAGACGCGGTCGGGGGAGCCGATCGAGTGCCCCGGTAGGTGCTTGGTCGGCTCCCTGCGAGTCCGGCGTTTTCTGCGAAAGCCGACGTCTGTCAGGCCGTCGGGTTTCGATCTCGGCGTAGGAGACGTGGCGCTGTCGGCAGGATGCCGAGCCGTCCGGCAACACTGAAAGCTCCCCGCATCGGGGTGGTAGCCGATGGCGCCGGATGCCCACGGACCACTGCGGTACGATCTTCGTCGGAAAGATCACGTACGAGAAGTGACCGCAGCGGTTCATCATGGTATCCGAGCATGGTGGGTTGTGCTGGGACCATAGGATGTGGATCATGTGTCGGTCGGTGGCTCCACTGGCTCTCAACCGTGCGTGACACCTGTTCTCCATGGATCACCTCACGCCGAGGACGCTGATGTTTGAACCCCTCTCACCCCACGCCGGGGCTGTCGGCGACGACGAACCTGCGCACAGCACGGACGTGCTCGGCGGTCTACGATTCCGGCTCTTGCGGATCGCTGTGCTGCCGATGGCCGCCGTGGGGCTGTTGTCTGCGGCTGCGGCAGTGCTCGTGGTGACATACAGCTCGCTGTGGACAGTCATCACCGTGCTCGCGGGCTGGATTGTCGGGTGCGTGGCGATCCTGATCGTCACACTCGGCCGTGCTGACGCCGTCGTACGTGCTCTTCGGCGGGAGTACGACAACGCAGTTCCCGCCACACCGACCGAGGGGTCCTCCCGTACGGCGTTCGGCGATGCCTACGGGCAGCAGCGGAGGGTGTTCGTCAACCTTGCCGGCCGCCTGCAGTCGCTGATCCAGCGGGCGATCGTGAAGGTGGATGAGCTGGAGCACGAGGTGGAGGATCCGGACCTGCTCAAGGGTTTGTTCACTGTGGACCACCTCGCCACCCGCGTCCGTCGCCAGGCGGAGAATCTCGCCGTGTTGGGCGGCGATCCGCCGCAGCGCCAGTCGGACAATCCGGTGAGCATGTATGCCGTGCTACGTTCGGCCGTTGCCGAGATCGAGCACTATGCGCGGGTCAAAGTTGTCCACCCGGTGGAGGGTACTCTCCACGGGCATGCCGTGGCCGAATTCATCCACCTGCTGGCCGAACTCCTGGAGAATGCCACCAGTTTCTCCCCGCCGGACGCCCCGGTCATGCTGCGTGCTCAGAACGTCACCGCCGGCCTGGCCATCGAGGTGCAGGACCGTGGGCTCGGCATGCAGGCCGAGGACCTGGAGCGGATCAATCGCCTGCTCGGTGATTCCAGCCGGCTCGACCTCGGTGAGTTGTTCGAAGACGGCCGGATCGGGCTCTCGGTGGTCCGGGAACTCGCCCATCGGCACGGCATCAGCGTGCGCCTGCAGACCAACATCTTCGGCGGTATCGACGCTGCCGTGGTGATTCCCCACACTCTGCTCGGCGATACCTCGGACGAGGCCGAGCCTTCTCACGTCAGCCGACCCGTACAGCAGGAACCACAGGACAATGTGGATGCGGTGGGTTCCGATGTGGCGGCGGAGTCCGCTTTCCCGCAGAGTCCTGCGAGCAGGAGACCGCAGTCTCAGCCGGAGCCGGACGGACCGAAGGTCGGACAGTTTCCGCACGCCCCTCACGCACCGGCCTCGTCGGCTCAACCTTCGGTCGCACCGGCTCAACCCTCGGCTGCACCGGCTGCACCGGCTCACCCCCCGGCCGCACCAGCTCACCCCCCGGCCGCACCGGCCTCGCCGGTTGCGTCCTCGACTCATGGCGCCACCAGCGCTCCTGCCGCGGGGAAGGACGAGCGTCCACCCCTGCCGAAACGGCACCGCACATCACCCCACATGCGGCCCGAACTACGCGAACGAACCGGCACCAACCCGATCCCCGACCACAACCCCACACTCATGGCCGCCTTCCGGAAAGGGCTCAGTCACGACAGTGATGAGCCAGGCTGGCCAGAGGATCACACCAACTGACGAGCAGCAAGGAGAGTAGAGCGATGGCCGATGTGTCGCCGAACCAGACCCAGACGTCGGATCTGACTTGGCTTCTCAGCCGCCTGGTTGAGGCGGTTCCCCACACGCGCAGCGCCTTGTTGCTGTCCTCGGACGGAATACCGAAGCACTTCCACGGTTTGGCCGCCGATGATGCGGACAGACTGGCCGCCCTGGCCAGCAGCATGTGTTCCCTCGCGCAACGGGTCGGAAGCAGCTTCGGCGGCGGGGACGGCATCCGCCAGGTGAATGCGGAGCTCGACGATCTCGTCCTGCTCGTCACGGCCGCCGGTGCCGGCACCGTCCTGGCCGTTCTGGCCGACCGCGATGTCAATGCGGGGGTGCTGAGTTACGAGATGGGACAGCTCAGCAAGAAGGTCCCCAGCTACCTGGCCACCCCCGCACGGCACGACACCGCCGCTTCCGGTTCCGGGAGCGGCCGAGCATGACTGTTCCCGACGGTGAGGGCAGCGGGACGTGGATGCGCCCGTACACCGTGACCAACGGACGCACCCATCCCACCACTGCGCTCCAGCTCATCTCCATGGTGCGTACCACGGGTCGGGTGCCCCCCGAGCGGTTGGGGGGAGAACACGCCCGGGCCCTTCAGCTGTGCCATTTTCCCACCTCGGTCGCCGAGGTCGCGGCGCATCTGCGGCAGCCCGTGGCCATCACCAAGGTCCTGCTGTCCGATCTCATCGACTCCGGAGCGGTGACCACCAGAGCTCCCAGCGCGACCGCCCATTCCACAGACCTACTGGAGAAAGTGCTCGATGGTCTCCGCCAACGGCTCTGATGACTTCCCCACTCAGTTCAAGATCCTCATCGCCGGCGGCTTCGGTGCGGGCAAAACGACGTTCGTCGGCTCGACGAGTGAAATCGAACCCTTGACCACCGAGGAAGCTCTCACCTCTGCCAGCGTCGGCACGGACAGCCTGGAAGGTGTGGAGAACAAGGCCACCACCACGGTGGCCATGGACTTCGGTCGCATCACCTTCAGCCTCCACAATCTGGTGCTGTACCTGTTCGGCACTCCCGGACAGAATCGCTTCTGGTTCATGTGGGACGAGCTGTCCCGAGGTGCCCTCGGAGCGGTCGTCATCGCCGATACCCGCCGACTGCAGGACTGCTTCGCCGCAATCGAGTTCTTCGAGCAGCGCGGCATCCCTTTTCTGGTTGCGGTCAACGAATTCGACGGTTCCTTCCGCTACGAACCCGACGAGGTGCGAAATGCCCTCGACCTCAAGGCGAACGTGCCGGTCCTGCTGTGCGATGCCCGCGACACCAGGTCCGCAACAGGTGTGCTCATTTCCTTGATCGAACATGTCCTCAGCACGTCACAGGCTTGCCCCGCCTAGAGCCCTGTCCACACCGATCAGATAGGAGTCGACCATGGCCCACGATCACGCCGGCCAACGTCTCGTGACCACTCCCGGGGATCCCGAGGCAGCACAGCGAATGGCACGTCTGCGGGCACTCGGGATCGGAACGCAGCCGGACCAGGAATTCGACGAGTTCGCAAGCACACTCGCGCAGGCTGCGGACACTCCCTACGCGATGGTCAACTTCATTACCGAGAGCCACCAGTACTTTGCCGGCCTGCACACCCCGTCCGGGAAACAGACCGGAGCAGATCTGGAAACAGCACAGGCCACCGCGTCCACGGAACCGGGCCGGAGGATGCCACGGGATCACGGCTTCTGCCCCCATGTGGTGGCCCGTCGTCTCCCGCTCGTTTTGGACGACGTCTGCGAGTATCCGCGGTTCGCAGGCAATCCCGTGGTCGACGAGATCGGCATTCGTTCCTATCTGGGTGCCCCGTTGATCGACCGGACCGGGACATCCCTGGGCACGATCTGCGCCATTGCCACCGAAGCACGGCCCTGGGGCCGTCCCGGCCTGGAGACCATCAAGACGATGGCAGCAGAGCTGATGGAGTTGATTCACCGGCGCGAGACACGCGCACAGTCGTGAGCGGCTGCGCGGGGGGGTGAATTGCACACCCGGCGGGCCTGGAGGCGCCCAGGCCTGCCGAATCCGGGCACGAACCACGATGCTCGCGTCGCCGAGACCATCATGATCCCGCGTGATACGGCAGGCTCTGGGAACCTCACGCTCAGGAAGTCCTCAAGGGACAGGTTCAGCCCTGCAGCTCGGAGGCGAGCCGCTCGGACCACTGTCCTTTCGAGGTGCCCAATGCCGTCTCGGCCAGCCGCAATCGCTGGATGTCAGAGGTACCGGCAGGGGCAAAGATGTGGTATGCATCACGAAGGTACCGCTCGATCGGGCTGTCGGTGCCGAGCCCGGACGCGGCGTGCACTTCCATCGCAGTACGTGCCGAATCCAACGCGTATTCCACATTGACGAGTTTGGCGTTCATCAGTTCCGTGTCGCACGGCAGGCCTTGGTCCAGCATGTGCGCTGCATGATGGGCGGCCAGCCGGGCGGTCATCAGCTGGGACTGCATCTGGCCCAGCTTCTGTTTCACCGTGGGGAGTTCGGACAGTGGCTCGCCGTAGCGGTGTCGCTTGCTGACGAATTCGACGGTTTCCTCCACCAGTGCCTGGTGGATTCCCAGGGCCACCGCGGTCAGGTTCGGCCTTCCGTACAAGATGCTGGAGGAGTAGGCGACGGCCAGGCCGTCCCCTTCGGCGCCGAGCAGGTTTTCCGCAGGCACACGGCAATCGTCGAATTTGAGCTCGCCGAAGCTGAACCCGTGCAGCCCCATCGCGGGTTGGTGCTCACCGAGGGAGAACCCGGGGCGGTCCGACTCCACGAGGAACGCCGACAGCCCCTTGGCTCCCGTCCCGGTGCGGACCACGACCCCGTGCACATCACCGACGTGGCTGTTGCCGACGAACACCTTGTGGCCGTTGAGGAGGTAATCGTCCCCGTCGCGGCGTGCTGTCGCCGCCATACCGAGAACATGACCGCCGGACTCGGACTCGGTCACTGCGATGGTCGGCAAGCAGTCTCCGGCGCTGATGGCAGGCAGCCACTGTTGCTTTTGCTTGTCGGTGCCGAAGTGCACGATTTTCGCCACGCCCAGCTGGGAAGCCTGCACCATGGCTCCCATGGCCCCGCTGACCCGGGACAGTTCCTCGATGATGACAGTCTTGGCCAGGTGGCCCGCACCCATCCCGCCGTACTCGGTGCCGATCGTCGCACCGAGCCATCTCTGTTCCGCGATCCGGCGGGATAATTCGTATTGGATGGACCGGGATGCTTCCATGTCCGGCACTCGGGGGCGTACTTCGGTTTCCGCGAAGTGCCGAACCTCTTCGCGGATACGTTCGAGGTGCGTGTTCGTGAAGTAGGAATCCCTCTGGGCTGCGAAGTTCATGACTGCTCCATCTTCGTGAGCTCTCCTCGTCGTGGCCTGTCATCTCCGGTGTGGTGTCACACACTGCGTAGCCTTACACACGTACTGATGACACAGATACCATCTATATGGTGATCTTGATCAAGATCGATCGTTACGCATCGTGCTATCACCAGGATGCAGCGATACTGGGGCTGCCGGCGGTGTCCGATGTAGTCATGACGACCACAGGAGCCGGCATGCGCTTCTGGCCGAATCACGGGGATTGCTGTGGGTGGCGCAGCCGTGCAAGAGCGCCGGCTGTTGTGGCGATCCACAATGGATCAGCTGCAATGACGCCGGGCGAGGGGCTTTCGTGATCGTCCGCAGGCGCGACGCGCAGAGTTGCCGTATCGGTCGATCGCCGCCCTGACCGGGCGAGGCTGTGCTGTCCTCTTCCGTATGCTCGTGCAGCGATCCGGGCACGCAGGAATGCTCATTCTTTCGGAGGTGTTCGCTGCTCCGTATGAGTGGTTTCGATGCATTCTCATGCGCGCGGCACACTTGTTCGGTCACGTTCCCCTGAAAAGGGGAAGAGTGTGGTCGAAGGAGAGCAATGCCGCCCGAATTTCGAACTCGAAAAGACGGGACCGTGTATCCCATCAACTTCTCGAAGAGACGGGGAGGGGTGCCGCGTTCGGCCCGCGGAACCGGTACCGACCTGGCAGCCTCGGGTGCGGCAGACGTCGAGGAAGCAGGGGCGAGCAGCAGTGCACGGGACGTGGTGGACAGCCGGGATCGCGGCCGCCGCGGCGGGCGGGGCGGTGTGGCAGCGCCGATGCGAACGGCGGGAGGCGCATGCCCATCACCGCCCGGGACACATGGTGCGGGTCGGTGACGCCTCCCTCCACGTCGTGGCCGAAGGCGAGGGGCAGCCGACGGTCGTGATCGCCTCGGGCATCGGTGGCTCCCACCTGGAGTGGGAGCAGGTCGCCGCCGGGTTGCGGCAGGTGGCGCGGGTGGTGCGCTACGACCGGCCCGGATTCGCCTTCTCACCGTATGTGCGCGGCGATCGCCGCCCGGAGGCGGTGGCGACCGTGCTGCGCGAAGTGCTGGCTGCCGAACGGATCCCGCCGCCGTACCTGCTGCTCGGCCACTCGCTGGGCGCTTTGCATGTTCGTGCCTATGCGGCGCTGTTTCCGCAGGAGGTGGCGGGCGCGGTGCTGGTGGATCCTGCCCATGAGGATATCGGTGAGTTGGCCTGGGCGCGCCCGGTTGGCCGCGTTGCCGGTTGGGCGTTTCGCGTGGCCGCGCTTCTCGGCCCGGTGGGGATGGCTCGCGTGTTCGGCCGGATGCTCACCCGTGCGGACGCACGTCGAGTCGCCGATGCCCGCGCGCCGCACACTGCAGCGTTCCTGCAGGCCGCCGGTGCCCTCACGCACCGCACGGTCGGCGGGTGGCGCGGCCTGGCGGCGGAGTACGCCGGTCTCGTCGACACCCACATCCGGGTCGGTGATCTTGCCACGGCTCGCGGCTTTCCCGCTGTCCCGGTGACCGTGATCTCCGCGGGGCTGCAGCCGCCGAATCGTTTCGAACGAGTGGGGTGGACGTTGCTGCGCACCGAGCTGCACCGGCGGATCGCAGCACTCGGTCCGTACGGGCGTCACGTCGTCGCCGAGCACAGTGGCCACATGGTTCCGCTGGACGAACCGGAGATCGTCGTCGACGAGGTACGTGCCATGCACCAGCGCCTGCGCATGAAGTGAGACCCTGTTCACGGCACGCTCGTGCCCGGAAAGTCCCGCGGAGCCATAGGCGCCCCGAGGGACGTGCCGGGCACGCTCGCCACAGCGTTGCACGGCGGGAAGGGACAGGGTCACACCCGCCGTTTGAACACCCACGCCGACAGGGGAGCGAAGACGGTGGTGATCGCCGCCGCCCAGATCAGCGTCGCGATGATCGGCCCTGCCTGCGCACCGGTGACCATCAACCCGCGAGAGGCGTCGGCGAGGATGGACACCGGGTTGACGCTGACGAGTCCTTGCAGCCAGCCGGGCAGCGTCTGCACGGGCACGAAGATGTTGCTGACGAAGGTCAGCGGAAACAGCGCGGTCATTCCGTAGATCTGTACTCGCTCGGGGTCGGGGGCGAGCAGGCCGACCACCACGGCCACCCAGGAAAACGCCAGTGCGAAGACGAGCAGCAGCGCGACCGCGCCGAGCAGGCCGGCCAGACCGGTACCGATGCGGAAACCGAGGATCAGCCCGACGCCGAGGACGAGCACGATCGACCAGGCCTGTTTGACCTGGTCGGCCAGGATGCGGCCGGCCAGCGGGGCCCACCGGGCCACCGGCAGGGAGCGCAGCCGGTCGAAGACGCCCTTGGTCAGGTCGGTGTTGAGCCCTTGGCCGACGTAGAGGCTGACGAACAGCATGTTCATCACGACCATGCCGGGCAGCATGAAGGTCAGGTAGGACTGCCAGTCGCCCATGATGGCGCCGCCGAACATGAACGTGAACAGCAGCACGAACATGATCGGCTGGATGCTGAAGTCGCCCAGTTCCCAGGGGTTGTGTCGGACTTGCACCACGGTGCGCCAGGCCAGGGTCATGCTTTGGCGCATGCCTTGCAGCGGGCTCACCCGTGCCGGCAGCGCCGGGCCTGCTGGTGGGGTGTCGGTGAGGGTGGTCATGACAGCATCCGTTCGGTGGAAGTTTGTTCGGTTTCGTCGGCTGGGCGGCCGGTCAGGGACAAGAACACCTCGTCGAGGCTGGAGTTGCGCAGTGCCAGCTCGGTGAGCACGACGCCGGAGTCGTCGAGGCGGCGCACGACGGCAGGCAGCACGGCCGGGTCGGTGACCGGCGCGGTCACCCGCTGCCCGTCGAGGTCGGGGGCGTGGTCGGCCAGTTCGCCGACCACGGAGGCCACCAGCGGTAGGTGGGTTTCGTCCTCGGGGCGCACCGACAGTGTCTGGGAGCCGAGCTTGGCCTTGAGCTCGTCCGGTGTGCCGCTCGCGATGACCCGTCCGTGGTCGATGACGACGATGTCGTCGGCCAGCGCGTCGGCCTCGTCCAGGTACTGGGTGGTCAGCAGCACCGTCACGCCGCCGGAGACCAGGCTGCGGATCAGCGTCCACAGTTCGGTGCGGGCGCGCGGGTCCAATCCGGTGGTGGGCTCGTCCAGGTAGAGCATCGAGGGGTGGGCGACCAGGCTGGCGGCGAGGTCGAGGCGGCGGCGCATGCCGCCCGAGTAGGTCTTCACCGCCCGGTCTCCGGCGTCGGTCAGGCCGAACTGGTCGAGCAGTTCGCGGGCTCTGTGCCGGGACTGCGCGCGGGAGGAGCCGAGCAGGCGGCCGATGAGCAGGAGGTTTTCCCTGCCCGTGAGGCTCTCGTCGACGGCGGCGTACTGCCCGGTCAACCCGATCAGCTGACGTACCCGGTGGGCGTCGCGGACCACGTCGTAGCCGCCGACGGTGGCGTGCCCCGCGTCGGGGTGCAGCAGCGTGCTCAGGACGCGGACGGCGGTGGTCTTTCCCGCCCCGTTGGGGCCGAGCAGCCCGAGCACCGTGCCCGCGTCCACCGTGAAGTCGACGCCGTCGAGGGCGGTGGTGGTGCCGAATCGCTTGACCAGGCCCTCGGCCCGGATGGCGTGGTTCATCGCGCACTCCTGTTCGTGGTTCGGTGTCGTGGTCCCCAGGAGTCGAGTCCGGTACGGGCAGGCCTTCGCCACGGTGATGATGTTCGGTCCGCCGCGCGAAGCCGTGCCCGTCTGTATCGACCGGGGAAGTGCTCGGAACTCACCGTCGGTGCTGCTTCAGTATCGAACTTCGATTGCAATCGAGGTCAAGTCGGCAGCCATCGACCGGAGCGGAAAGAGGGCCGGCTCGGGCGAGTGACGAGTGCTGGGGCACTGCCGGGGATGGGCCCTGTTTTGCGCATGCCCCTGGGACCGACACTGCGCCTCGCCTCTGCCTCTTGACGGGTGATGCGCTCGTCGCCGAGGTTCGCAGCAGCAATGCGCGGGTACGTGGAGCGCGATGAATATGACGAGGTCCGCGGGTACGGATGAGGGTGAGGTCGAGCGGGCGACCCGGATCACCCTGCGGCCGATCGCGAGCCCGTTGCCGCTGGGCTTCTTCGCTTTTGCCATCGGCTCGGCCATGCTGAGCCTGCAGCAGTTCGACCTGCTCCCCGCCGCCGACGAGAGGAGTCTGTCCCTGCTGCTGGCGGTGTTCGTGTTCCCGCTGCAGCTGATCTCGGGGATCTTCGCCTTCCTCGGGCGCGAGCCGGTCGCGGCGACCGCGCTCAATCTCATCGCGTTCTCGTGGCCGGCCACGGCGCTGATCGCGGTGCTGGCTCCACCCGGTGACCAGACGAGCCCACTGACGGGGTCGCTGAACGTGCTGACTGCCGTGGTGCTCGCATTGCTCTGCCCACCGGCGCTGCAGGGGAAGCCGCTACTGGGAGCGGTGGTGTTGCTGGGAGCGGCCCGATACACGTTGAACGGCGTTTACGAGTTCACCGGCTCTGTTCCGGTGCAGCTCGGCTCGGCCGCGGTCGGCGGGGCAATCCTCCTGATGGGGTTCTACGGAGGCCTGGCGCTCATCCTGGAGGACACCCAGCACCGCACCGTGCTGCCTTTCCCGCGGTTGGGCGAAGCACGCCGCGCACTGCAGACCGACCTCGTCGACCAGGCGGCCAGTGTCACCCGGGAGGCCGGTGTCCGCAGGCAGCTGTGATTCGGTCCGCATGCCCGCAAGGACGCACTCGCCTGCCTGGCTCCGGAAATTCGGGTCGGTCGATGACCGGATCTCCTGGTCCAGAGGGGACCTGGAGCAGCCGGCGTGGTCAGGATTGGAGATGGTCGAGGAACCAGTCGCGGGCAGGTGGCATGGATTTGTCGAAGCCCCTGAGGTAGGCGTCGAAGTGCCCGCCGGGCAGGAACACCAACTTCTTCGGTTCCCGCGCGGTCTGGTAGGTCGCCAGGGCAAGTTCGGTGGGAGTGAGCACGTCGTTTTCGGCGACGAGCATCAACAGCGGAGTGGGGCTGATCCGCGGGGCATAGACGCCGGGCTCGTACTCGGAGAGCATTTCGACCGTGCGCAGGGTGACCTCGTTGCGCCAGGAGGGTGCGCGGTTCTTGTGCGTTTCGATGAACCACTGCCAGGAATCGGGAGTGGGCAGCGCGGAGGGAGCCTGGGGATCTTCGGCCACCACGGGCACCATCGCCGGGGACTCGCCCCGGAACCGAGCGGCTCGGTCGTTGTCGAACTGCCTGCGGAACTCGCCGATGAAGTCCGAGCGCACCAGGGAACGGAAGTTCTCATACCCGCTGACCAGGGGGACCTGGGAGACCACAGCGCCCACACGGTGATCGAGGGCACCGATCGCCAACACATGCCCGCCGGAGTAGCTGCTGCCCCACACCCCGACCTTCGTGGGGTCGACTTCCGGCAACGTGCCGGCATAGGTGATGGCGTGCCGATAGTCGCGGATCTGCTGGACCGGATCGATTTCATACCGCGGATCGCCGTCGCTGGAACCGAAGTTCCGGTTGTCGAACACCAGTGCATTCAGCCCGGCGGCGGCGAAGGCGGCGGCGTACTCGTCCAGATACATCTCCTTCACCGCGGAAAACCCGTGCGCCATGATGATCACCGGGGCACGGGTGGAACTCATCTTCGCAGGGTAGAACCAGCCCCGCAGTGTGGTGCCCTCGGCGTCGAATTCGATGTCTCGTCGAGGCATGTCTGCTCCTTACTGAGCTCGTCCGGCTGTCGTGACGGTGCTTTTCCGGGGTCGGGCGATGCTGTGCCGGGGGTACGAGTATGCACGATTTGGCCTGCTCAGAACGTCAGCGACAAAGGCAACGGCGGCTTTTCGGCTTCGCGTCGTTCGGGCGTGCCGGACGCACGGAGGTTCGTCGGTCCCGTGCCCCGACCGTTCAGGGGCGAGGTTCGGGGCACCCCGCGAACCTTCAGCGATCAGGCGGGTCGGGGCGGTCCGGAGGGTCTTTCGTCGCCATCCTGGACGGACTGTGACGCCGGGTCTACAGTCTGCCCATGCTCGCAGTCGACATGGTGCGGCGAGGCGCCCAGCGCTACCGGGATCGAACGGCGCTCGTGGTCGGCGAGCGTGAACTCAGCTTCCGCGACGTGGACGTGATGGCCAACCGGATCGCCAACGTCCTGCTCGGTCTCGGCTGCGGCCGGGGCACGCGTGTCGGATTGCTCGTGAACAACGGGCTGTGGTCGGTGCCGCTCGATTTCGGCTGCCTCAAAGCCGGCGTCGCCCGCGTGCCGCTCAACGCCAGGCTGTCCGTGTCCGAGCACGCGAAGATGCTCGCCGACACCGAGGTGGGGCTGCTCGTCCACGACGGTGACCTGTCCGAGCGGGCACTGGCCCTGGCCGACGAACTGGACGGGCTGCGGTTGGCCTGCCTCGGCCCGGCAGACCGTGCCCAGGACATCGATCTGACCGCCGAGTGCGAGCGTGCCGACGCGACCGACCCGCTCGTTCCGCTCGCGCCGGAGGATGTGATGCTCCTGCTCTACACTTCGGGCACGACCGGCACGCTCAAGGCGGTCCAGCACACCCAAGCCAGTTATGCCGCCATCGCCACGAACATCCTGGCGAATCTGATCTCGCCCGGCCGCGACGACGCCATGCTGCACGCGGCCTCGTTGATGCACGCCAGCGGGACCTTTCTGCTGCCCTACTGGATGCGCGGGGCCCGCTCGGTGGTGCTGCCGGGTTTCGAGCCGCAGTCCTATGTGCAGGCGATCGAGCACCACCGGGTCACCGCGGTCAACCTGGTGCCGACCATGCTCGGAATGCTGCTGTCCGGCGATGCCCTCGACGGCGCGGACACATCCAGCCTGGACACCATCATCTACGGCGCAAGCCCGATGCCGCGCCCGATGCTGGAGCAGGGCCTCGAGCGTTTCGGCCCGAAGTTCGTCCAGTACTACGGCCAGACGGAGGCGCCGCTGTGCCAGACGGTGCTGGACAAGGCCGACCACGCCGAAGGCGGCGCATTACTGAGCTCCTGCGGACACCCGGCGGTCGATGCCGAGATCCGCATCGCCGACGAGGACGACCACCCGGTGCCGCCGGGAGAGATCGGCGAGATTCAGGTTCGCGCGCCGTTCACCATGGCCGGCTATCACAACGCGCCCGAACGCAACCACGAGACCATGGCCGCAGACGGGTGGATCCGCACGCGCGACATGGCACGTGCCGACGAACGCGGCTACCTGTATCTCGTCGACCGGGCCAGTGACATGATCGTCACCGGTGGCTACAACGTCTATCCCCGCGAAGTGGAGGACGCGCTCGGTGCGCACCCGGCCGTGGCCGAGTGCGCCGTGGTGAGCGCCCCCGATGCCACGTGGGTGGAGGCGGTCACCGCCTTCACCGCGTTCCGCCCGGGGGAAAGTGCTTCCACCGAGGAACTGCAAGCCACGGTCCGCGAGCGCCTCGCCGGGTACAAGGTGCCCAAACGGATTCACGTGGTGGAGTCGATCCCGAAGTCCCCGGTGGGCAAAATTCTGCGGCGCGCGCTGCGTGACCCGCTGTGGACGGACGATGCCGGTGAGCACCGATGACGGTCGATGTCGGCATCGGTAACCGAACTTCATGCCCGGTGTTTTCCGGAGAAGGAGGAAATCCCGTGGACGAGCAAGCCGTGCGCGTGGAGCGTCGCGGAGAAGTATTCACGGTGATCCTGTCGAGGCCGGATGCTCGTAATGCCGTCGACGGCCCCACCGGCAGCGCGCTGTTCGAGGCGTTCGAGCAGTTCGATGCCGATTCCTCGGCGTCGGTGGCGGTGCTGTGGGGAGACGGGGGCACCTTCTGTTCCGGAGCGGACCTCAAGGCCGTCGGCACCGAACGTGGCAATCGGGTCGCCGAGGACGGGCACGGACCCATGGGTCCGAGTCGGATGCGTCTGAGCAAACCCGTGATCGCGGCCGTGGCCGGACATGCGGTCGCAGGCGGTTTGGAGCTGGCCGCCTGGTGCGATCTCCGGGTCGCTGCCGAGGACGCCGTCTTCGGCGTGTTCTGCCGCCGGTGGGGCGTTCCGCTCGTCGACGGGGGGACGTTCCGGCTGCCCAGACTGATCGGCACCAGTCAGGCGATGGACATGGTCCTGACCGGACGTCCCGTGGACGCGCAGGAGGCCCAACGCATGGGGCTGGTGAACCGCGTCGTACCGGTGGGTCGGGAACGTGAGGCGGCGGAGCAGCTGGCCGAGGACATCGCCGCTTTCCCGCAGACCTGCCTGCGTCATGACCGGCTCTCGCTGCTGGAACAGCACGGGATGTCCGAGACCGAGGCGCTGGCCAACGAGTGGGAACACGGCATGATCTCCTACGCCTCCGATGCCCGTTCGGGCGCGCAGCGCTTCGCAGGCGGTGCAGGCCGTGGCGGAACGTTCGGCGATGCCGGCTGACCTTCACGGGCGGGCATTGTTCCTGGCTCGCCTTCGAGGTGCTCTGCCCGGCATGTATGGCTAGCGAGCACGTAGGCGAGGCATTCCGCTGTTGTCGGCACCGGTTGCGAGGGCATTCCGGAATTTCCGGTGGCGGCGCCGGCTCCAGGATCACGCGGCCTCCCTGGTAACCGTTGGCCGTGCAGATCTCGATGTCCGGGTAATTGTTGGCGCACTCCTCCTTGATCGGGTCGGGCGGTGGCGGCATCTCCGGCGGATCTTGTGCCGGAGGCGGGGCTTCGATCGGTGCTGGATCCATCGGTTACTGGGGCTGGGTGCAGGCTCCCAGAGCCAAGGCAGCGGCAGTGGCCAGAGTTTTCCTTGGGGCTTTAGAACTGGCCGGTGAAGTAGGCGGTGTCGGCGGCGAAGGCGCTCGGCTGAACCGAGACCTGCAGTTCGCCGGGGTCGGTACCGATCTCGTAGACCGAGGTGAACGTGGTGGAGCCACCCGGTGGGAGTTCGACGTCCGGCAGTGCGTCCCCCGCCATGTAGTTCTGCTGCGCCACGCGTCCGTTGTGTTGGACGGTGAGCTTGGTGCCCATGACGTTGTATTCGTCGGTGCCGTCGTTGCGCACGGTCACGTCGAGAGCGACGTAGCGCTTGCCCTCAGGAGGGCCCAGGTACGGGTTGTCCTCGGTGTAGGACTGTGGCTCGGAGATCAGAATGGTTTCGCCGCCGCTCCAGGTGTGCTGCTGGCCGAAGGCGAGGTTGAGTGGTTGATTGCTGTCGGGGGCGGGCGCGGCCGGGTTGGCGGGCTGCACGGCCACTGGTCCGGGAGCAGGAGTTGTGGTATCACCGCCACCACCGTTGGAGGCAACAGCGATGACGAGAATGAGAGCGAGCAGGCCTCCGACGGGCAGGATGATGAAGTTGCGGAACTTGTGTGTCTTCTTGATCTCGACGCGCTGTCCCGTGGTGGGGTCGGTGTAGTATTTGCTCATGGTCGATCTTCTTGTGGATGAGTAGGGATTCCCCGTTGACTGACACGGGTAAGAGATCGGTGTCGAAGTGAGGTATCCGAGAAAGTGATGGCGACCGAGGTACCGACAGCCGGTCAGGCATAGTCGAGCATGCGTCCGGCGGTGATGGAACTGCGGTAGTCTTCACCGGAATCCCCCCGATCCGGCCGAGCGCGGTGTGTCTGAACACAGTGGCCAGGGTGCTGTCCGCGCTCACCAACCAGAGTAGGCCGAAGAGAGGCGAGAGGACACCCCCGGCGCCGAGTGAATCCAGTGGCCGAGTGGTGCCGAGCGCTCGATGCTGCGGCGAGCTCAAGAGCGGTCATGCGCGCGCCGCGACGGGGAACACGGTCGGTGCTGCGATGCTGCGAACGCCCGTGATCGGGCCGGCCCGCTGTTGCAGCGAGCCGGTCTGCATGGCGGTATGCTCACCGGCGCGATCGGCTGGGGCGCCGCATCGACACGCCGATGTCCGAGTCGAATTCCACTGCACACAAGTCGCACAGTGCTGAGTGAATTGAATCCGAAAAGATGCCGGCTCGTCACTTTGCGTGGATAGGCTCGATTGACCGGTGCAGTCCGGACAAGAGAACAGGGAGGGCGCTATGGTAACCGTCTTCGCTGTCGTGTTCGTAGCTTCGAGCGTGGCCCTTCTCGCCGCCTACTTCGTCCTCGCAGACCTCGTCGAGTTCGCCCCGGCCGTTGGATCGCGATAGGGGTGCGTCGGTCATGAACAATCCTCTCGATAGCCTTTCCGAAAGCATCGCTGCGGCTCTGTGCGTGTGGTGTCGTCGACGTCTGGGTGCATCACCGTCGGACGACTTCTGCTCGGAGGACTGCCAACGGAGCTGGCACGCCACCCACGAAGCCGATCTGGCCCTCGTCGGGGAGCAGCGCTCGGCCGTCTGAGGGGACGCCAACGGCCTGGTGCCGGTCCTGTTGCATCATCCGCTCGGGTGGTGCCGGGTTGGTGGACCATGTCCCGAGTCCCCATACCGCCGCCGTGGTTCGTGTGGAGTTGTCCCGTTCCTCCCGCAGTGCCGGATGTCTACCTTCAGTGTGGTCAACTCATCGGCCTGGAGGAGGACCTGTGCGATCCGTGTTCGGGTTTCGTCGTGGATCCGGCGCTCGGAGCGGCGCCGCCGTGGTGGTGCCGCTGCTGGCTGCCTGCCTGCTGACCTCCGCGGCGGGGTCTTCGGCCGGTGCGGGACAGGATGGCCACTGTGCGGGGATGGAGCGCCTGCGAGTTCCGGGGGCCGCACACCAGCAGCAGTCCTGCCTGCCGGAGCTGACCACGGCAGGCACCGTCTCCTCCGGGCACACCGATCCCGCCGACTGGGCCGGCCTGACCCCGTCCGGGTTGCCGACGCCGCACGGTGTGCCCGGTATCCAGATCGACGGCTACTTCCCGGACGATTCGCACACCAATGACACGCACGGCTGGAACCACGACGCCCAGTTCGTCATTCGGCTGCCCGACGATTTCACCGGGGGACTGGTCGTCAGTGGCAGCCCCGGTAACCGACAGCAGTACGCCAATGACCGCGCCATCGCCGACTGGGCGTTGGCGCGCGGATACGCGTTCGCCGCCACCGACAAGGGCAACACCGGCCTGCAGTTCCACCGGGACGGCGAGCAGCCCGGCGACGCCATCGCCGAATGGAACCGGCGGATGACGCAGTTGACGATCGCGGCGAAAGCCGTCGTCGCCCAGCGCTACGGCCACGCGCCGCGGCGCACCATCGCCACCGGGCTGTCCAACGGGGGCTACCTGGTTCGGTGGCAGCTGGAGAACCGGCCCGGCCTCTACGACGGCGGCGTCGACTGGGAAGGCACGCTGTGGCGGAAGCAGTCCCCGAACCTGCTGGGATACCTGCCGAAAGCCCTGCGCGCGTACCCGCGCTATGCCGACGGGGGACCGGATGTCGACGAGGCGCACGCCGCGATGCTCGACGCGGGCTTCGCGCCCGGATCGGAATTCCTGTGGCAGTATCATCACAAGGTCTACTGGGGACTGACCCAGCGCATCTACCGCAAGGAGCTCGATCCGGGCTATCGGGGTGATTCCGCCGACTACGACTACGCGGCCCGCAAGGACATCGTCGCCCCGGCCATCGAGAAGATCGCACTGACCGGTGACATCAAGCGTCCGCTGATCACCGTTCACGGAACGCTGGACGCACTGCTGCCGATCGGAACCGACTCGGACGTCTACGCCGGCATGGTGCGCGACGAGGGCCGAGGCTCGCTGCACCGCTACTACCGCATCGAGGGAGGCAATCACGTCGACGGGCTGGTGGACGAGTTCCCGAAGCGGTTGCGCCCGTTGACGCCGTGCCATCGCTCGGCGTTCGTGGCGCTGGAGCGCTGGCTCGCACGGGATGTGCAGCCCCCGCCGTCCGGGACCGTCGCGCGCCCTGCCGAGGCGAGCCCGGACGAGCTGCTGACGCAGTGCCGGCTGGACTGATCGGTCGAGGCCGCGGCAACGCGGAGCGAGGCGATGGCCGGGCGGGAAGGACGGCTCCTGGCTCGGCGGGTCCGCTCGGCACCGACCGGAGAGACTCGGACGATAGTTCGGCAGGCGGACACAGCGGTGTGCGTCCGCTGCTTCCCTGAGTCCGCCGTGCCGGTGTGGCCATGCCGGAGGTGCGGTGCCGGACCGGTGTCCGAGCGGCTAGCCTGCACGTATGCGTCGCGACGACAATCCCGAGTTCATCGAAGCGCTCGCCCGGGGACTCGATGTCCTGCGCTGCTTCGAGTCCGGCCGGCCGGCGATGTCGCTGTCCGAGGTCGCCGCCGCCGTGAACCTGGCCCGGCCCACCGCCCGACGCATCCTGATCACCCTGGAGCAGCTCGGCTACGTGCGCAGCAGTGACGAGGGATTTGCGCTCACCCCGAAGGTGCTCGAACTGGGCATGGCCTACATCGGCGCCACCGGCCTGTGGGAGATCGCCCGGCCGCACCTGCGCGACCTGGTCGCGAAGACGAACGAATCCTGTTCGATCGCCCAGCTCGACGGATCCGACATCGTCTACGTCGCCCGCGTGGCCGTGCCCAAGCTGGTGACCTTGGCCGTCACGATCGGCACCCGGTTCCCCGCCGCGCAGACGTCGCTGGGCAAGGTGCTGCTCGCGGCCCTGTCGCCGGCCGAGTTGGACCGCGTGCTGGCCGAGCCGAGCCGGTCCGGCCTCACCACGCGCTGGCAACCGGACCGCGCGGAGCTCGACAGTGCCCTGCGCGAGGTACGCGCCCAGGGATGGGCCGCCACCGACGAGCAGCTCGCCGCAGGCATCCGGTCGGTGGCCGCGCCGATCCGCGACGGGGACGGTCAGGTGGTCGCCTCGGTCAACGTCAACGCCCACGCTGCCGAAACCTCCATGGACACCCTCCTCGACCACCACCTGCCGCTGCTGCTGCGCACAGCCAGCGCCATCGGCGCCGACTGGGACGCCTACAACGCCCGCCCCCTCGAAGTCGTCCCCCCGCCGGCGTAAGGGCAGTACAGCACGCGGCGGATTCACCGAGCGCCGCGATGGCCGCATGCTCGAGGGCAACGGGCCATGCCCCCATGCGGTCCCGCACGTCGCGGGGCGGTGCGCAAGGGCAGGAGTCCCGTTGCCTGTTCCCGGCGACGTCACCACACGCATCCCTTCCGTTCTTCGATGATCGCGTGCTCTTGACCCGACGCCGGAGATCGACGATCGTATCTGTGTCCGATTGACGGACATTAGTCCGCATGGCGAAGAGGTATGCGATGAGCGTGGGATTGCTCCTGCTGCGACTGCTGCTCGCCGCCTTGCTGTTCGGGCACAGCACGCAGAAGCTGCTGGGCTGGTTCGGCGGCGCGGGACCTGCCGGTACGGCGGTCGTCTTCGAGCAGTGGGGCTTCGTCCCCGGCAGGCGACTGGTGCTGCTGGCCGGTGCGGCCGAGCTGCTCGGGGCGGTCTCCATCGCGGCCGGTCTGGTGACGCCCGCGGGTTGTGCGGTGGTCGTCGGCACGATGACCGTCGCCGCGGCCGCCACTGCGCCCAACGGCTTCTGGGCGCAGCAGGGTGGGTGCGAGGTGCCGTTCTGCTATGGCGCGCTCGCCGCGATTCTCGGCTTCAGCGGTCCGGGGATGTGGTCACTCGACGCCGCGCTCGGGCTGAGCAGCCTGTCCGGATACGCGCGGGGCATGGCGGCACTCGGTGTCGGACTGTTGGCCGCCGTCGTGCCCCTGACGGCCCGAGCCCGGGAGCTTCGGGCTCGGAGGAACAACCACAGCGAGGTGGCGAAATGAGCGCTGAGCAGCAGATCGACGACTTCACACCGGGGCGTCCGATCCTGTTTCGCAACGCGACGGTTCTGTCCATGGATGCGGCGATCGGCGTGCTCGACGGTGGCGACGTCCTCGTTCGAGGAGAGCGGATCGAGCGGGTGGGCCATCGGCTCGACGCCCCGGAAAGCGCGGTTGTCGTGGACGCGGCCGGGGGAATCCTGATGCCGGGCATGGTCGACACGCATCGGCACATGTGGCAGACCGCGCTGCGCGGCCTGGGTGCTGACTGGACGTTGTCGCAGTTCTTCGTCTTCTACTATTTGAACTGGGGCAAGATCTTCCGGCCCGAGGACATCTATGCGGGCAACCTGCTGGCCGGTATCGAAGCTCTCGATGCCGGTGTGACGACCACGGTGGACTGGTCGCACGGGCTGCAGACCCCCGAGCACGGCGATGCGGCGGTCGAGGCGCTGCGCACGGTGCCCGGCCGGTTCGTGCTGGCCTACGGCAATCTGCTCGGAGCGCCGTGGGAGTGGGCGAACTCGCCCGAATTCCGATCCTTCGTGGACCGCCACTTTGCCTCGCGGAACGACATGCTGGGGCTGCAGCTGGCCTTCGACGTGACCGGCGATGAACAGTTCCCGGAGAAAGCGGCTTTCGAAGCGGCACGCGAGCTCGATCTGCCGGTGACGACGCACGCCGGGGTCTGGGGCGCGACCGACGACAACGGGATCCGGCTGATGTGGGAGCACGGCTTCATGGATCCCAAGGTCACCTACGTCCACGCCGCCAGCCTGAGTCGGGATTCCTACCAGCGGATCGCCGCTTCCGGCGGTACGGCCTCGGTGTCCACGGAGAGCGAGCAGAGCGCGGGGCAGGGATACCCGCCCACCTGGCAGCTGCGTCGGCACGGCATCCCGGTGTCGCTGTCCATGGACACCAGTGTGTGGTGGAGCGCCGATCTCTTCTCCGCCATGCGCGCCACCTTGTCCGCCGATCGTTCCCGCGAGCATCTGGAGGCGCAGTCGGCGGGGGAGACCGTGGTGCACAACAAGCTCCGGGCGCGGGACGTCGTGGAGTGGGCGACGATCGGCGGTGCCCGGGCACTCGGACTCGACGACTCGATCGGCTCGGTGACCCCGGGCAAGAAGGCGGACCTGGTGCTCGTCAAGAACGACCGGTCACCGGTCATGTTCCCGATGCTGCACCCCTACGGGCACGTTGCGTTCCAGGCCGGCCGCGGGGATGTGCACACCGTGCTGGTCAACGGCTCTGTGGTGAAGTTCCGGCACGAGCTGGCCGCCACCGATCTCGATCGGGCGCGGACGGCGGTCGCGGCCACCGCCGAGTACGCCCGCACGGAAATGGGCGAGGACGCCTGGCAGCAGAGCCTGGAGCCGGAGATCGCCGAGACCGAGCTGATTCCGAACCCCTACACCTACAGCGACTACCGGGGAGACGGAGTCGCCATCCAGCAGGCGGAGGCGTAGCGGTGCCGGTGGGTGTCACCACCCACCGGCGATTCGGGCATCGCCGGCCTGCTGGGAGGCCGCGCCGCGCGTGCCTCGGTCGTTCGGTTCGGGTCGGCTGCTCGGTTGCCGCATCCGGACGGGCGGTGCGCCGTCCCCACGATAACGAACAGTTGTCCGTTCTACGGACAGAGAGAGGGGATACCGGATGAGTGCGAGTGCCGGCCCGGAGAGGCCGGGTGGTCGTGGACCGCTCGAGGGGGTTCTGGTCGCGGACTTCTCCAGGATTCTGGCTGGTCCCTACGCGACGATGCTGCTGGCGGACATGGGTGCCGAGGTCGTGAAGGTGGAGGGGCCCAAGGGAGACGACACGCGGACCTGGATGCCGCCGGTGCGCGACGAGGTGTCGACCTACTACCTCGGGATCAACCGCGGAAAGCGGTCGATCGCGCTGGATCTGCACGACGAGGCCGACGTCGAGACGGCCCGGGAACTGGCCCACCGCGCCGATGTGCTGATCGAGAACTTCAAGCCCGGCGGGCTCGGCAAGTACGGGCTGGACTTCGAATCCGTGCGCGCGAACAACCCGGGCATCCTCTACACCTCGATCAGCGGTTTCGGTTCGGGCGCGGGTCGGGATGTGCCCGGCTACGATCTGATGGTTCAGGCGATCTCGGGATTGATGAGCCTCACCGGCGATCCGGACGGTCCGGCGTTCCGGGCGGGGATCTCGGTGTTCGACGTGATGGCGGGCAACCACGCCGCGATCGGCATCCTGGCCGCGCTGCGGCACCGGGACGCCACCGGCCAGGGCCAGCACATCGAGGTGAACCTGCTGTCCTCGGCACTGACCGGGCTGGTCAACCACAGCTCCGCCTACGCCGCCGGCGGCACGGTGCCCTACCGGATGGGCAACGCCCACCCGAGCGTGTTCCCGTACGAACCGCTGCCCACCGCGGACAACGACCTGATCGTCACCGCGGCCAACGACGGCCAGTTTCGCAAGCTCTGCGACGTTCTCGGCATCCCCGAGATCGCGGATGATCCGCGTTTCGCCCGCAACGCCGACCGCACCGAGCGCCGCGAGGAGCTGCGCCCGATCCTCGTCGAGCAGCTCACCAAGCGGGGTGCGCTCGAGTGGTTCGAGCTGCTCGTCGAGGCCGGTGTCCCCAGTGGACCGATCAACACCATCGACGGCGGGTTCGCGATGGCCGAGCGTTTCGAGCTCGACCCGATCGTCGAGGTCGGCGAGGGCGACCGGGCGGTGCCGACCACCCGGCACCCGATCCACTTCTCCGAAACCCCGGCGAGCTACCGCCTGCCCCCGCCCGAACTCGACGAGCACGGCGCCGAACTGCGCGAATGGCTGAGCACCTCGAAGGAGGACACGTGAGCGAGCAGGCGAAGAACCCGGAGTATCCGACGGCGCTGGGCGCGTCGTCACCGACGACGATCACGCTGCTCGGTCACGACCTGGCCGAGGACGTGATGGGCACGGTCTCCTTCGGTGAGCTCGCGTTCTGGTTGGCCACCCAGCGTCGCCCCGGTCCGGGGGAGACGCGGGTGTTCGAGGCGGTGCTCGCCGCGCTGGCCGACCACGGTTTCACCCCGACGGCGATCACCGCCCGGCTGACCTACCTGTCCGCGCCGGACTCCCTCCAGGGCGCGCTCGCGGCCGGGCTGTTGGGGGGTGGTTCGCGGTTCCTCGGTGTCACGGAGGACTGCGGCCGGTTCCTGCACGAGGTGTTGGACGGCATCGAGGGGGAATGGCCCACCGACGACGCCGGCTGGGACGAGCTCGCCCTGGCGACCGTGCAAACCCGTCGGAAGGCGGGCACGTTCATCCCCGGGCTCGGTCACCACGTGCACAAGGAGGGTGATCCCCGCACGCCGCGGCTGCTGCGGATCGCCGCCGAGGAGGACCGGTTCGGGCCACATCTGTCGCTGTTCGCGGCGATCGGTCGGGTGCACCCGCAGGTGCTGGGCAAGACGCTGCCGCTGAACGGCGCCGGGGTGTGCGGCGCGGCGCTGGCCGACCTCGACCTGCCGCTGGAGCTGCTGCGCGGATTCGCCCTGCTCGCCCGCACCGCCGGACTGATCGGTCAGCTCTCCGAGGAGCTGCGTCATCCGGTGGGCAACGAGATCTTCCTGTCGGTGGACCGCAACAACCGGTCCGTCGCGCCCGATCCGTACCCGTCCGATGCCGACGCCGACGGAGGTCGTCATGGCTGAACTGGTCGCGGTGATCGCGTCCACCCACCACCCTTTCTACTACCGCGCCAGCACCGCCACCGGCGAGGACCGCCCGCCGTTCGCCGACGAGTGGGTACGCAAGATCGAGTCGTTCCGCGAGACGCTCACCCGTGCCAACCCCGATGTGCTGGTCATGGTCGGCTCGGACCACTTCCACCAGCTGTGGTTCGACAACATGCCGCAGTTCCTGGTCGGCAAGGCGCCGTTCTACGACGCGAACTTCTACAACGAGCAGCGCGAGTTCGGACTGCCCACGATGCTGCTCACCGGCCAGGAGGACCTGTCGGCCTACGTGCTGCGGGAAGGCATGGATGCCGGGTTCGACCTGGCGTACTCCAACGAGCTGCGGATCGACCACTCGATCACCTGCCCGATCATCACCCTGCGTCCGCAGAACGACCTGCCGATCGTGCCGATCTACACCAACATCTTCGCCCCGCCGCTGCCGCAACCCACACGGTTCGTCCAATTGGGACGCACGATCCGGCAGCTCATCGAGTCCTGGCCGTCGAACCAGCGGGTCGCGGTGATCGGCACCGGACACCTGTCGCTGGAGCTCGGCGGACCGCGGCAATTCGGTCCGCACGGACCGGATCCGGAGTTCGACCACAAGGCCGTGCGTTGGATCGCCGACGGCGACATCGAGGGATGCCTCGGCGAGGTCAGCCTGGAAAGCCTGCACCTGCCCGGCAACGCCACCCACGGCTTCATGGACTTCATGCTCATGATGGGTGTGGCGGGCGAAGGCGAGAAAGCCGACTACGTCGACACCTACGACCTGTTCCACACCATGGAGGCCTACTTCACCTGGTATCCGAACGGAGGTCTGCGGTGAGCAAGTACCTGCTGAACAAGTTCCTCTACACCATCGACCGCGATCCGGATCTCGTCGAACGCTACCGCGAGGACCCGAGGGGCACCGTCGCATGGTGGGAGCGCGAACAGGCCGGGCGCATCCTCAACTGCATCGACGGCGAGTCGAGCACCTGGCTGCGCTTCGACGACGCCGAGCGCGAGGCACTGGCCACCCACGACTACCCGGCACTGTTCGACATGGGCGCGCACCCCTTCCTCACGCTGACGCTGTTCATCGGTCTGTTCGAGCGTGACTACGAGCCGATGGGGTTCCAAACCGAGTACGCCCGGCGCCTGTCCCACGTCACGATGCCGTACCCCGACATCACCACCTGAAGCCGCGGGGCGCCGGCCCCGGTCGTCCGATCCGAGGAGTGCTCATGCCGTCGTTGCCGTTGCTGCCGACGTCGCTGGTGGGAAGCTATGCCCAACCCGATTGGCTGATCGACCGTTCGAAGCTGGCCGACCGCTTCCCGCCGCGGGTTCGGGCGAAGGAGCTGTGGCGCGTCGCGCCCGAGTTCCTCGCCCAGGCCCAGGACGACGCCACACTGCTGGCGATTCGGGCGCAGGAGGAGGCGGGGCTGGACATCCTCACCGACGGGGAGATCCGCCGGGAGAGCTACTCCAACCATGTCGCCACCGCGCTCGGCGGCGTCGACATCGACACCCCCGGCACCGCGTTGGACCGCAGTGGGCACCCCAACCCGGTCCCGCGGATCGCCGGTCCGATCCGCCGTCCGCACCCGATCCAGGTCGACGACGTGCGATTCCTGCGGGAGCACACCGACCGGACGATCAAGATGACGGTGCCGGGGCCGTTCACGATGTCCCAGCAGGCGCAGAACGACCACTACGCCGATGCCGAGTCGGCAGCGATGGCCTACGCCGAGGTGGTCAACGCCGAGATCGCCGACCTGTTCGCGGCAGGTGCGGACGTGGTGCAAATCGACGAGCCGTACATGCAGGCTCGTCCGGACGCCGCCCGCGCCTACGGTCCGGCCGCGCTGAACGCCGCGCTGGCCGGTATCACCGGCACCACCGCGGTGCACATCTGTTTCGGTTACGCCGCGATCATTCACGAACGTCCGGAGGGCTACTCGTTCCTGCCCGAACTCGCGGGCTGCTCGGTCGACCAGATCTCCATCGAGACCGCGCAGTCGGGTCTGGACCTCGGCGTGTTGGCCGACCTCACCGACAAGACGATCCTGCTCGGGGCCATCGATCTGTCCACACCGGAGGTGGAGACTCCGGAGCTCGTGGCCGAGCGCACCCGCCGGGCTTTCGAGTGGATCCCGCCCGAGCAGATCGTCATCGCCACCGACTGCGGGATGAAGTACCTGCCGCGCCGTTCCGCCGAGGGCAAGATGCGCGCCATGGCCGGCGCGGCACGCCTGCTTCGTGAGGAGTTGGCCGAAGCATGACGGCCCTGTGGGCACCTACCCCTTCCTGACGCTGAACGCTGTTCATCGGGGTGTTCGAGCGCGGCCACGAGTCGATGGGGCCGGGTGTCGCTCCCGGAACCGGGCAGCCCGGAGGGTCGCTTACAGCTCGCGCTCGTAGTAGAGCATTTGCGTCTCGGGGTGTCCCTGTCTTTCGAGGTTGGTGAATCCGAGACTTTCGTACAGTCCGCGCGCTGCCGTGTCGCTGGCTGCGGTGCCCAGCTCCACCGTGGTCGCTCCGCGTGCGCGGGCCAGGTTCAGCGCGGTTTCCATCAGCATTCGCCCGTGGCCCTGCCCGCGGCGGTCGGGCACGACGTAGAGCTCCTCCACGTAGCAGGTCGGTGCACCGGTGAGGAGGTATTCGCGGAACCGCAGCTGTGCCACGCCGACGTGGGAGGGCCCGGCCAGCACGAAGACGCTGAGATCACCGGTGATGTGCTCGCGGACGCGGGGTTCCAGGACCTTCGTGCCCGGAGTGTACTCGTCGAACTCCGCTTGGAAGCGATCCAGCAGAGCGGCGACCTCCTCGGCGTCGGCGCGCCGCGCGATCCGACTCTGCTCGGGTGATGCGGTCATGGGTGCTGAGAGTACGCCTGCATCACGGGGGTGTTGGTTTTCCGGTTGCTACGGCCGGCCGCACAGCAGTGAGGGCGCGTGATCGTCATCGCTTGTTGAGGCCTAAGGTGTGCTCATGTATCTGGAGAACGTGGTTGTCGACGCCGTCGAGCCGCAGCGGCTGGGCCGGTTCTGGGAGGCGGTGGTCGGTGGTGAGCGGCTCACCGACGAGCCTGACATCGTCGAGACCCGGCTCACCGTCGAGGGCGGGCCGGTGCTGGACTTGTGCTTCCCGGGGGTTGCTTCCGAGTCGCCCTCCGAGCCGCCGCGGCTGCACCTCGACCTCCTCGGCGGGGCCGACCAGGCCGGCGAGGTCGACCGGCTGCTCGGGCTGGGCGCACGACACGTCGACATCGGCCAGGGCGATGTGCCCTGGGTGGTGCTCGCCGATCCGGAGGGCAATCCCTGCTGCGTGCTGGAGCACCGGGCAGCCTACGGCGACACCGGCCCGATCGCGGCGTTCCCACTCGCTTCCGCCGACCCGGACCGCGACGGGGAGTTCTGGTCCTGGCTGACCGGCTGGACTGACGCGCCCGGGATCGCGCCCCGAACGTTGCGCCACCCGTCGCTGCGAGGTCCCCTGCTCGAGCTGCGCCCTGAGCCGGCCCCCAAGGGCGCGGCCAAGAACCGGCTGCACCTCGACATCCGGCTCGAGACCGGCGACGATCCCGACGAGGTCGCGGCAGGCATCGCCGAGCGCGGCGGCCGCGAGCTCCACCCCGACTGGGGCGAGCTGCCGTGGCGGGTCCACACCGATCCGTCGGGCAACGAGTTGTGCGTGCTGCCGGCCCGGTCGTAGGGGCACGGTCATCCACGTTCAACAGTCTCCGGTCGGGTTTCTCAGTGAACACCGGTGGCAGTCGCATTTGAGCTATGGCTGGGCCCTTGCTTGGTCTCCGCCGTCGGCTGGTGTGGCCCATTCCATGCGCGGACCGTCGTGCAGGGCGGCGTAGATCCGGTCGCGGAGGGCATTGGCCTGGTGATCGGTCAGGGTGCTGTCGACGGGGCGGAGTATCACCCGGACAAGCAGGTTCGCCTGTCCGGGCTGAGTGCCGAGGCGCTCTTGGGCCGGCGTGGGGAGTTGTTCATGGGCAGTCACCGCCCGGACCGTGAGGCTTTCGAGAGTATCGGCGTCGGCGCCGAGGGCGGCGCGGGCGCGGTCGCCGAGCAGTTCGGCGTCGGTGGTGGTCTCGGCCACGATCGAGAGGTCTCGTCGCACGGGCGGCATCATCGAGACGGGTCGCCACGGCATCAGGTCGAGCATCTGGGCGGCGATGCGGGGGTCCTGGGCGCGGAGCAGCCGAATGTCGGGGATCTGTTTGCGCAGCATGAGTGCCCGGTCCAGGCCCGTGCCCAAGGCGAGGCCCGTCCAGCGGTTCGGGTCGAGCCCGGCACGGGCCAGGACGTGGTCGGCGGCGAGCCCGCACTCGGCGAGTTCGACCCACTCGCCGTCGGCCTCGACGTCGACTTGGCGGCCATGCTCGGTGTAGGGGTGTTCGGCGGGTTCGGTGCGCCAGCGCGCTCCCGGAATGGTCGCCTCGACCAGGGTCGCGATCATGTCGTGGAGGTCGGTCCGGGTCATGGGCCGGGCGCGGGTAATGCGCCACAGGTCGAGTTGGTGTGGGGTGCCGACGTGCAGGCGGTCGATGACGTCGCGGCGGTAGGTCAGCCCGGGCAGTACCAGCAGTACGTCAGCCGGTGGGTGTTGTTCACCGGCGAGGTCGCGCAGCGCCGGGGGGACGCCGGCCGAGGTGTGGCTGCGCAGCATCGTGGTGTCGCTGGTGTAGCGGGTGTAGCGGCGGTCGCGGGTGACGGCCGCGGGTTCGTAGCCGAGCCGGTCGTAGTTGTCTTCGATGCTGACCAGCGGGCGTGAACGCAGTGTGCGGGTCGGGATGGCCCACTGGTTGCTGAGCTGCTCGACGATGTTCGTCAGCAAGGCCTGCATGGCATGATCGCCGCTGGCCGGATCGGTGAGATCGTCGACCAGCAGGCAGGCAGCGATCTCGCTCGGTTCGAGCTGGGACGTGGTCATCACGAGGTCCTTCACGGGTGGCGGTGGACGGAAGAAGGCGAACCCCCGGCCACTGCCGCGTGTGGACCGTCAGACGAGCACGATCAAGCCCACGCGACCGCAACGCGGCCGGGGGCTGGGAAATCGCAGCTCGTGAATGATCACGGTGAAGAGACTAATCCATGTCTGGAGAGCTCGGCCAGCCAGACCCGTACCGCAACGGGATCGGTCAGCGATCGCACATCTGGGCACGCGCTGGTCATCGTGGTTGTCTGGCGTGATGCACCTTGAGCAATTGGCTCTGATCGTCGACGACTACGACGACGCGATCCGGTTCTTCGTCGACGTGCTCGAGTTCGAGCTCGTTGAGGATTCGCCGTCCTTGACCAACGACGGCCGCGAAAAGAGGTGGGTCGTCGTGCGACCGCCTGGCGCCACGACGGCACTACTGCTTGCACGAGCTGACGGTGAGCGGCAGGAGCGAGTCGTAGGCGATCAGTTCGCGGCTCGGGTAGGTCTGTTCCTGCGCGTCGACGACTTTCAGGCGTCCTACGATCGGATGCGCGCAGCCGGGGTCGAGTTTGTCACTGAGCCACGCCAGGAGCCGTACGGCCAGGTTGCGGTCTTCATTGACGTCGCAGGCAACCGCTGGGACTTGCTGGGCCCGCGGCCGTCTCAGTGACCGCTCCGCTTGCGGACGCGTGTCCTGGCGGCCTGACACGCCAGAAGAGGGTGTCGCGGACTCGCAGCGGCCGATATTCGGTGGGGCCGAGCTGGGCGAGTTCGACTTCGATGTCGACGTCAATACGTGTTCGTTGCGGGTCCGGCCTGCTCCTGTTCGGGCATGTGCGAGAGGCTGGCGGGGTGAATTCGGCGCGCACGTACGACATCGGTCTTGTCCCGGGTGATGGGGTCGGCCCGGAGGTGGTGGACAGTGCTGTCGCGGTGTTGCGAGCAGCGGCGGCGGGATCGTTCGAACTGCGGTTGACCACCGAGGATGCCGGTGCCAACACCTACCGCCGCACGGGCACTGCCATGGACGAGGACACGGTGAGCCGGATCCGTAGCCGATACGACGGTGTGCTCAAAGGGCCGGTCGGGTTGCCCGAGGTGCGCCATCCCGACGGTACCGAGGCCGGGGTGCTCGGCGGGATCCTGCGCAGTGGCCTGGACGCGTATGCCAACGTCCGGCCGGTGCGGGGACTGCCCGGTGCTGGTTCCCCGTTGCGCGACGGTGCGGCCGGGATCGACTACGTCATCGTGCGGGAGAACACCGAGGGACTGTACCTCTCGCGCGGCCTCGGTGTCGGCAACGATCGGGCCGTCAGTGACCAGCTGATGATGACCCGGCAGGGCATCGAGCGCATCGTGCGGTTCGCGTTCGAGCTGGCACGGCAGCGCGGTGGTGCTCCTGCTGACGGCGTCCGGCGCGTGACGTGTGTGGACAAGAGCAATGTGCTGCGCAGCTATGCGTTCTTCCGGTCGGTGTTCGACGAGGTCGCCGCCGAGTATCCCGATGTGGAGCGGGATTACCGTTACGCCGATGCCGCCGGCCATGACCTGATCACCGAACCCGGGCATTTCGACGTGCTGGTGATGGAGAACTTCCTGGGCGACGTCCTCAGTGACGTCGCGGCGGCCACCGTGGGTGGGTTGGGCATGTGCCCGGCGGGCAATGTCGGCCGGGCAGCGGCCTATTTCGAGCCGGTCCACGGCAGCGCCCCCGACTTGGCGGGCACGGACCGGGCCAACCCGGCCGCGCAGATCCTGGCCGCGGCCCTGATGGCCGAGCATCTCGGTGAGCACCGGGCCGCGGCGCGGATGCGGGCCGCGGTGGAGTCGGCCTTCGCCGACGAGGCGATCCGGCTGCTGCCGTCCGGCGCTGTGGAGGGCGGTCTGCGGGCAGCCACCCGGGCCGTTGTGGATCGGATCGGTGCGTGATCCTCAGCTGCGGGTGACGGTGTAGCGTGCCGGGACCTCACCGCCGCCGTGTACCGCGATGTCGGCCCCGGTGACGTAGGAGGCCAGGTCGGAGGCGAGGTAGAGGCAGGTGTTGGCGACGTCGGTGGGAGTGGCCATGCGGAGCATCGGGATCAGCGATGCGACCGCTTCGCCGCCGTCCTCGCCGTAACCGGCTGCCGCCGCCTCGGTGCGAACCAGGCCGGTGGTGATGTGGTTGACGCGGACCTGGGGAGCCCATTCCAGCGCGAGTGCTTTGCTGAACATCAGCAGCCCCGCCTTGGCCGCCGAGTAGGCGGCGGTGCCCGGCTGCGGATCGTGCGCGGAGACACTGCCGATGTTGATCACCACGCCACCGGCCGGTTGTTGCTGCATCCGCGCGTTGGCGGCCTGGGCCACGTAGAACGGCGCCAACAGGTTCAGAGCCACGATCTTGTCCACGAACCGGGGGGAGACGGTCGCCGAGTCGGCATCCGGGGAACCGCCCGCGTTGTTCACCGCCACATCCAGGCGACCGAAGCGTTCGGCAACCGTTTCCACCACGCGCGCGGCCTGGTCCGCCTCGCGCACATCGGCGGCGAGGAACACCGCACTGCGATCTGCGGCGGATGGGAGTTGCTCCGGCTCGTTGCGGCCGCACACCGCGACCTCCGCGCCTGCGGCCAGGAAGGCTTCCGCGATCGTGTGGCCGATGCCCTTGGTTCCGCCGGTCACCAGGACCACGCGTCCCGTGAGATCCGAAGGTGTGCTGCTCATGATGGTTCCTTTGGGTGACGGTCGCGGTCGAGTGCGGGCCGCTCGGCCGGGCACCGGTGCGCCTCTTCCGCAGCGCTCGGCGAGTGGTCTTTTCCACACATACCAAGCAAGTGCTTGGCAGGCAAGCCTACGCGTGATGTCCGTTGTCGAGCAGGGCTGCGGTTCTCCGGCCCTGCAGGTACGTGCCAAGACCGGACACCACGTCTCCTCGCCGTTCGATTCCGCGTGGAGCACGCCACCTCGTAGTGGCCGTACAAATACGATACGGCCTGCGACGTAGACCTTCGAGTGATCGACGAGCTCCGTACCTGCGGAATCATCTGAGAACGGGAGCAATACCAGTGAGCATTGTGGATATTCTCGACTCCGACGAGCGGCTTGCCGTGGAGACGGTGCGCGATTTCGTCGATGCCGAGGTCAAGCCGGTGGTGCGTGAGCTGGAGCACGCCAACACCTATCCCGAGGCGCTGATCGAGCAGATGAAGAACCTGGGGATTTTCGGGCTGGCCATTCCCGAGGAGTACGGCGGCACGCCGGTGTCGACGCCCTGCTACGTGCTGATCACCGAGGAGCTCGCCCGTGGCTGGATGAGTCTGGCCGGGGCCATGGGCGGGCACACCGTGGTGGCGAAACTGCTGGGGCACTTCGGCACCGAGCAGCAAAAACGTCACTATCTGCCGCGCATGGCCACCGGCGAGGTCCGGGCCACGATGGCGTTGACCGAACCCGGCGGTGGCTCCGACCTGCAGGCCATGACCACCCAGGCCCGCCGCGAGGATGACGAGTACGTGGTCACCGGCACCAAGACCTGGATCACCAACTCGCGGCGCTCACAGCTGATCGCGCTGCTGTGCAAAACCGACCCGCAGGCCACCCCCGCCCACCAGGGCATGTCCATCCTGCTGGCCGAGCACGGCCCCGGCCTGAGCGTCTCCCGCGATCTGGACAAGCTGGGCTACAAGGGCGTGGAAAGCTGCGAGCTGTCCTTCACCGACTACCGCGCACCGGTGAGCGCACTGCTCGGCGAGCAGGAAGGCGCCGGCTTCGCCCAGATGATGAAGGGACTGGAAACCGGCCGCATCCAGGTCGCCTCCCGCGCGCTGGGCGTGGGCCGGGCGGCGCTGGAGGACGCTCTGGACTACGCCCAGCAGCGCGAAAGCTTCGGCAAACCCCTCTGGAAGCACCAGTCGGTCGGCAACTACCTCGCCGACATGGCCACCCAGCTCACCGCCGCCCGACAACTGACCCTGCACGCCGCCCGCGAGGCCGACGCCGGCCGCCGGGTGGACATGGAAGCCGGCATGGCCAAGCTGCACGCCTCCGAGACCGCCATGGACATCGCGCTCAACGCCGTGCGCATCCACGGCGGCCACGGCTACTCCACCGAGTTCGACGTCGAACGCTACCTCCGGGACGCACCCCTGATGATCGTCGGCGAAGGCACCAACGAAATCCAACGCAACGTCATCGCCTCCCAACTCGTCACCCGCGGCGGACTCGACACCTGAGTCGGCACGGGTTGCAGTGGCAGACGGATCAGCCGGCCTCCTGCAACGACCGTGCGCGGTCACATGGCACGGAGGACCGACAGTGGCAGTTCCACGGCCTCGAGTTCTGCAGGGCAGAACCGTGAACATTTGGTAGACACCTGTCTAGTGTTCGTGGCAGGCTCAGCGCAACCGACTCGCGATGGTCGTCGACGACCGTCGCTCGACGAGGAGCGCGCATGCAGTTTCAGGACAAGGTTGCTTTCGTGACGGGTGCGGCGTCCGGTATGGGCCTGGCCACCGCCCGGCGACTCGCCGACCAGGGCGCCACCGTCTACGGCGCCGACCTCTCCGATGAGGCACTGGCACAGGATTTCGCCCAGCTCCCCCGAGCCCATCCCTTGCCGCTCGACATCGCCGACGCCGATGCCGTGCGCGCGGCGTTCGCCGAGGTCGACGCCGAGCAGAATCGTCTTGACGTGCTCGTCAACGCCGCCGGCGTCAACGCGCCCAATCAGGCCGCACTGGAGGAGCTCAACACCGCCAACTACGAGGGGTTCCTCGCCGCTCAGCGCGGCGAGTCCTACCACCCGGAGTTCTTCGAAAAGATCTCCGACGAGGACTTCGACCGCACCATGCGGATCAATCTCTACGGCTGCTTCTACACGATCCGCTCCGCCGTGCCGCTGCTGAAGAAAAACGATGGCGGAGCCATCGTCAACTTCTCCAGTGCCGCAGCCCTGATGTCGGTGGCGATGCCCGCCTACTACCCGGCCTCCAAGGCGGCGATCCTCGGGCTGACGCGGGAAGCCGCCACCGAACTGGCCCCCTTCAACATCCGGGTGAACGCGCTGGCGCCCGGTGCGGTCGACACCCCGCTGTTCCGGCAGAACGACCCGGAATTCAGCGACTTCCTGGTGGGGCTGCAGCCCATCAAGCGCCCCGCCACGCCCGAGGAAGTCGCGAGCACGGTGGTGTTCTTGGTCGGCGACGAGGGCGCCTACTACACGGGCCAGACCTTCTCGCCCTCCGGTGGATTGGTCATGCAGTAGACCATCCCGGCACCGACCCACCCGTTTCCCCACACCCGGAGAGGCAGCCATGGCAGCAGACGTCGACAGCAAGGCACTGGCACGGCTCACCGCCGAAATCGACGACGACATCGAACGCGGCGACTACGACGGCGTCACCGTCATCCTGGCCCGCCACGGCGAGGTCGTCCTGCGGGAGACACTCGGCTGTGCCGAGCGCGCCACGCAGCGTCCACTGCAGCCCGACGACATTTTCCGCGTGCTGTCGCTGAGCAAAGCGTTCACCAACGCGCTGATCCATCAGGCGCTCGGGGAGGGCAAGCTGGCGCTGTCGACCCGCGTGGTCGAGATCGTCCCGGAATTTCTCGGTGACGATCCGTTCCGGACACTGCGCAAGGATCGGATCAACGTCGGACACCTGCTCACGCACCGCTCCGGAATGCCGGCCACCCCCAACCCCGGCCTGCCGCCGGAGAAGTTCGGCACCCTCGCCGACGTCATCGCCGCCCTCGGCGGCATCGACGTCGTCAACGAACCGGGCACCAACCTCAACTACAGCCCGTCCATCAACCACGCCCTGCTCGGCGAGATGGTGCGCCGCGTCTACGGCTACGACTCCTTCCGCAACCTGGCCCACGATCGTCTGTTCGGCCCTCTGGGCATGACCCGCACCCGTTTCGGAGCGCCGAGCGCGTGGGCCGACAAGCTCGTGCCGCTCAAGGCATATCTGCAGCAGGGCGGATTCCTCGGTCCGGACGACATCGAATGCCTCAACACCTGCATCACCGAGGACGCCGAGCTGCCGTGGGTGGGAGCGGTCAGCACCGCCGACGACGTGTTCACCTTCGCCGAGATGCTCCGCCGCCGCGGCGAGCACAATGGTGAGCAGCTCATCGCCCCGGCCGTGCTCGATGTGGCCACCACCGTGCAGACCGGGGACATGCCCAACGATCTCTACGCCTCGATCGCGGCGATGCGCGGCTGGGAAACCCCGCCCGGCAACTTCGGCCTGGGTTTCTCCCTGAGCGGCACCGGCACGCACCCCTCCTTCTTCGGCCCCTTCACCAGCCCTCGCACGCACGGCAACTATGGGGCCGGATCCTCGCTGTTCTGGGTGGATCCCGAGCGGGACATGACGCTGGTGTTTCTGTCCGCGGGCGTGATGGACGAGGGCGACAACGTCGCCCGGTTCCAGAAGATCTCCACCATGGCCGCCGCGGCCGCGCTGTGAACGTCCGGCCCCATCACCCGCAGGAAGTGACGATGACATCGCAGCCGATCACCGGCCGCTGCCCCGTCGCGCACGGCTTCGACGCGATGAGCGACGACTACTACCGGGATCCGGCCTCCCACATCGCCGAAGCCCGCGAGGAACACCCGGTCTTCTTCTACCCCTACCTGGGCGCCTGGATCGTCACCCGGCGCGAGGACGCCGAAACGGTGCTCGGTGACTGGCAGGCCTTCTCCAGCGCGGCCAACAGCGCCACCATCGACGTGCCGGAGCGCTACCGCGAGATCATGCCGCCCGAGCTCATCTCGCAGATGCTGGTCGGTTCCGACCCGCCCAGCCACACGGTGCACCGGTCGGTGGCCCAGCGGGGCTTCACCAAGGACCGGATGCAGGCTCTGCAGCCGGAGATCGAGGCGCGCGCCCACCGCATCATCGACAAGTTCGAAACCCGCGGTGCGGGTGAGCTCGTGCAGGACTTCTGCCTCGAGCTCACCACCCAGACGATCATGGCGCATCTCGGGTTGAGCTACCGCGACGATCCCCTGATGCGCCAACTGCGCGACGACTTCTTCCGCGTGCTCGCCAGCGCGCAGGAACCACTCGAAGAACCCGAGCGCAGCCAGGTCTGGGACCGGTTCATCGAGGCCAACCTGCATCTGCGCGCCATCGTCGACGAGCGCCGGGACAACCCGGGCACCGACCTCATCTCCGACATGGCTTCGGTGCGCGACACCGACGGCGCCCCGGCGTTGAGCACCGCGCAGATCACCCTGCATCTGGCGGAGTTCGCCGCGGCGGGCACGGACACCACCGCGCAGGCGATGGCCAACGCCGTGCTCTTCCTCGACGCCAATCCCGGCGCGCTCGCCGAGGCCCTCGCCGATCCGGATCTGTGGCCGCGGGTGTTCGAGGAAACCGTGCGCCGCAGGCCGTCGTCGACGTTCGCCTCCCGTCAGACCCAGCGCGATGTGGAACTCGGCGGGGTGCACATCCGGCAAGGCGAGATGATCTGGATCGCCCTGGCCGGAGCCAACACCGACCCCGCGTGGGCCGAGGACCCGTTCGCCTTCGACATTCACCGTCCCGACCCGGAGGGGCACCTGTCCTTCACCCAGGGGCGGCACACGTGCCTCGGGCAGTCCCTGGCCCGGGTGCAGGGCGCCACCGGGCTGCAGGTGCTCTTCGATCGGCTGCCCTCGCTGCGGCCCCAGCCGGACTTCGAGCTGGACTTCGTGCGCATGGCCCTGCTGCCGGTACGCCGCAGCCTGCCGGTAACCTGGGATCCGGCCGATGCCGAACGGCAGCGTCATCGCGTGATGCGCCGGCGCACCCTCGAGGTCGTCGAGCGCCGCACCGAGTCCGACGGAGTCGTGTCGTTGACGCTGGCCCATCCCGACGGGGACCCGCTTCCACAGTGGAGCCCCGGCGCACACGTCGACGTGCACACCCCGGAAGGCCCGGTGCGGCAGTACTCGCTGAGTTCCGCACCGGAACGCACGGACCGCTGGCGCATCGGTGTGCTGCGCGAATCCGACAGCCGCGGTGGTTCCCGCTCCCTGCACGAGGCCGCCATCGAGGGGGCGACACTCACGGTCGGCTGGCCGCGCAACAACTTCCCGCTGCGCGAGGCCTCCCGGTACCTGTTCGTCGCCGGTGGCATCGGCATCACCCCGATCCTGCCCATGATCGAACAGGCCGAGGCCTCCGGCGCCGACTGGCAGTTGCTCTACGGCGGGCGCTGCCGCTCCTCGATGGCGTTCCTCGGCGAACTCGCCCGCTACGGCGACCGCGTCGTGGTACGTCCGGAGGACGAGTACGGGCTGCTCGACCTGGACGGGTGGTTCGGCCAACCGGCCGAGGACACGCTGTTGTACTGCTGCGGTCCGGAACCGCTGTTGCAGGCCGCCGAACGCGCCTCGGCGCACTGGCCCACGGGCGCGCTGCACATCGAGCGGTTCTCCCCGAAGACGATCGTGCGTAGCGAACCGGACGAGGAATTCGAGGTCGAATTCACCGAGTCCGGCGTCACCGCCACGGTCCCGGCGGGGCGCACGATCCTCGAGGTGGCCGAACAAGCGGGGGTGACCACTCTGTCGTCCTGCAAGGAGGGCACCTGCGGCACCTGCGAGACACCGATCCGGGACGGGCGCGCCGACCACCGCGACTCGATCCTGACCGGTACCGAGCAGCAGGCCAACACCTCGATGATGATCTGCGTGTCCCGCGCGGAGAAGGGATGCCCGAAGTTGACGCTCGAGCGGTGACGGTTCTGCTCGCTCTGCTCAGCGTTGCTCCGGTGGGGTGTTGAGCAGAGCGAGCCAGTTCTCGGCCAGTGCGCGCTGCACCTCGCCGTAGAACTCGTCGTGCCCGCGCAGCAGCAGGAAGTAGTAGGTCCGGTCCAGAGCCATCATCGTGATCAGCACGTGGGCCAGCGCCCGGCTGCGTTCCTCCCCGAATCGCGCCCGGACGTTGCCCATCGCCTTCGCGGCCCGTCGCAGCATGCCGAACCACTCGTCGGCCACCGCCGGTTCGTGGGCCAGGGCCTGCTGGATGGCGGCGAAGTCCACGCTGTAGGCACGCCAGAACTCGGCGTGCTGCTCGAGCCAGGCGATGACGTCGTCGACCTCGGCGCCGACCAGCTCGTCGAGCGAGCGGTACGCGGCGATGATCTCCGGCTCGATGGTGTGCATGATGTCGGTGACGAGCTCGGCTTTGGACTTGAAGTGCAGGTAGAACGTCGCGCGGCTCACCCCGGCGGAGCGGGCGATGGCCTCGGCGCCGGCGCCGGTGTAGCCCAGTTCGCCGAACAGCGTGCGAGCCGAGGCCACGAGACGCTCCCGCGTCTCCTGCCGCCGGCGCTCGTGCGCCGTGCCCTGCCGGCCCAACGGACCTCCTCGTCTCGATCCCCACAGGACAACTTACCGAAGCCGCATCGGCGCGGGCCGACATCCCCGCGGGCGCCGAGGTCGTCGGGCCCGGCCGAGGCAGCGGAGAGGTGCGGTGCGCTCAAGATGCCAGTGCTCGCTGCTGCAGCGGCCCCGTACGCAGCAACTCCTGCAGGACCACCTGCCCGTCGAGGGTGAGTGCGGACTCCGGGTGGAACTGCACGCCCGCGATGGCGGGTCCGCGCAGGGCGAGCACGTCACCGCTGCCTGTTTCCCGGCACAGCTCGATGCCGTGCTCGCGGAGTGCGGTGGTGGTTGCTGCGTCGGCGTGTGCGGTGAAGGAGTTGTAGAAGCCGACCGTGGTGCGGCGACCGAAGACGTCGATCTCCTTCTGCACTCCCTGATGCGGCCGTGGCTTGCGGGACACGGGCAGGCCGAGGTGCCGGGCGAGGAGCTGGTGGCCGAGGCAGACACCGAGCAACGGCCTGTCCTGGCGCAGCAGCGACCGTGCCAGCTCGTGCAGCTTGTGCATGCGCGGATCGGTGACGTCGTTGGGATCGCCCGGTCCCGGGCCGAGAACGACCAGGTCGCCGGAGTCGTCGAGCAGCCCGTCCAGCGCGGCGTCGTCGTACCGGTAAACCTGGGGGCGCAGCCCTGTGGAGTGCAGCAGCTGCGCGAGCATGGCGGTGAAGCTGTCACCGGTGTCGATGATCAGTGCCCTGCCGGGCATCGCGGGGAACGCGGTGGCCGCGTCGCGCGGTTGCAGCCAGAACGGGGACAGGTGGCGGCGCCGCTCTGCCAGCAGGGCCGCAACCCGGGGATCGTCGCGCAACGTTGGCCGCGAGGTGCTGCCTCGGTCGTGCCGGCCGGCTGCCGGGGTGCCTGCGCCGAGCGCGGTCAGCACCCCGGCGGCCTTGGTCCAGGTCTCGGCGACCTCGCAGCTCGGGTCCGAATCGCGCACCAGGGTCGCCCCGACGGGGATGCGCAGGTGGCCGTCGGGGGCGATGTCGGCGGCGCGGATGAGGATCGGGGAGTCCAGCTGCCGGTCACCGTGGGAATCGCGGGAGAACAGTGCCAGCGCCCCCGCGTAGTAGCCGCGTCCCGAGTGCTCGTGGCGTTGGATCACCCGGCACGCGTTCTCCAGGGGGCTGCCGGTGACGGTCGCGGCGAACATCGTCTCGCGCAGCACGTCGCGGGCATCCTGGCTCGTCCGGCCACGGATCTCGAACTCCGTGTGCGCCAGGTGCGCCATCTCCCGCAGGTACGGGCCGTGCACTTGGCCACCCCGGTCACCGACCGCGGACATCATCTTCAGCTCTTCGTCGAGCACCATGGACAGCTCGCCGATTTCCTTGGAGTCCCGCAGGAAGTGGAGCAGACCGTCGATGTCCGGCCCGGACTTCGGATACCGGTACGTGCCGCTGATCGGGTTCATGAGCACATCGCCGGAATCCATGCGCACGTGCGTCTCGGGGCTGGCTCCCACGAGAGTGCGTCCGGTGTGGCCGTTCGCGGAACCGGTGTGGACCACGAACGTCCAGTAGGCACCGCGTTCGCCGGTGAGCAGTTGCCGGAGCAGCGCCAGCGCGGTGGCCGACGTGTGGTCGTCGAGCCGTGCGGTGTAGTCGCGGCGGATCACGAAGTTGGCGCCCTCGCCCGAGGCGATCTCGTCGTGCACGATCTGCTCGACGATCGACTCGTAGGTGTCGTCGTCGAGGTCGAAGCCGCCGTCGTGCAGTGCTACTGCTCGTTGCGGCAGCGCCGCGAGCAGTTCCTCGCGCGGAACCCGGTGGCTTTCCGCCACGCGCAGCACCTGCAGTTCGGTCGCGTCGTCGTGGCAGTCGAACCCGCGTTCGCGGATCTGGCGGAACGGGACGAGGGCGAGCGCGTCGTGAGTGCCGTGGCCGGTGGGGGCGCCGTGCGGGAGGGGGATGTCGGTGGTGTGCTCAACCGTTTCCATGTCGCCGATCAGCACTTCGGCATCGCCGAGCTGTCCGGTTTCGGGGCTCCAGCGACACAGCACCGCGAACGCCGGGCAAGCAACACCGCTGAGGCGGGCGATCAACTCGGTAGCCGAGGGCTTTTCGTGGTCGGTGCTCATGCTGGCTTCCTCACAGGAGTGATCGGTAAGAAAGCCGCCCGACCGAGAGCCACCGTCGATGGCCGTCCCCCGTCGGGGCGGCCATCGGATTGCAGGTCAGAGACGTGAGCAGGTGGCCGCCGTCAGCGGCCACCACCACGCGCAGCTCGAGACCCCGATGGCGGGGACGTCGAAAGCCGGACGTGTCTGCATGTCGGCGACCGTATCACGGCGCGAGACCTCCGGGTGGGCCGACAACGGTCGGATACGCCACAAGGAAGGGAGCCGGGAAATCGTCGTGTGGGCTCTGTCAGGCATCTGCCCGGGTGTTTCGGTAGGCGGTCAATCCACCGTCGACACGCAGGTCGATCCCGTTGACCCACTCGGCTTCGTCGCGGGTCAGGAAAACGATGACGCGGGCGATGTCCTCCGACTCGCCGAATCGCCCCAGCAGTTCGCCCGCCCCTTCGACCTTGTCCACCCCGTGGTCGCGTTTGAAGTCGTCGAGGATCGGCGTGGCCACGGGGCCGGGGCTCACCGAGTTCACCCGGATGCGACGAGGTAGCCCTTCCGCGGCGAAGTGCTCGGTGAGCAGCCGTACGCATTCCTTGGAGAAACGGTAGGAGTCGTCGATGGTCTCTTCGCCGGAGGCGACCGCGTCCAGGGCGGCTTCGGGATCGTCGGCCAGGGCGAACCGCCGTAGCGTGTCGATGTTGCGCTGCCATCCCTCGGCAACGACGGAGGAGAGGTTGACGACGACCCCGCCTTCGACGACGAGCGGCAGCAGCGCACGTGTGAGTTCCCGGAGCCCGACGACATTGACACCGAGAACCGTGCGCCAGGGAGCTGTGCCGGGAACGCCGGCGATGTTGGTCAGGCCGGAAATTCCTTTGGGTGCGGCGTCGCGGACCTGAGCGGCAGCGGCATGGGCACCGTCCGGCGTGGAGAGATCCGCCTGGATGAAAGTCCCCGGGAAGGCCGTTGCCACCGTGCGATCGACACCGATCAGCCGGTGCCCGGCCTCGGTGAGCAGTCGACAGGTGGCCGCGCCGATACCGGAGGCCGCACCCGTCACCACCATGGGAAGGTTCTTGTCGCTCATCACTGCTCTGGCCGCTCCCTTCGTCTCCGCTCCGGGCTCGGGTGAGGTGCCGGTCGCGTTCCCGCTCGCCGATCACCGCCCAGCCCAGCCGAGCTCCATGCTCCATTCGGAGGTGACCGGTGGGCAGCAAAGTTTCCAATGGTTGGAAAGAGCGTCTGTGGCCGAGGCCGGCTTGCCCGAGGCTGGTGAGCACGTGCTGCGCGGACCGCTCTGTAGTGCCTCGAAGGGGGATGAGATGACCCAGGACACCTACGAGGTGCACGACCCGGCCACTCTCGAGGTGGTCGGCCGGGCACCTGTCCACGGTGATCAGGACGTGCGGGAGGCCATTGCCGCGGCGCAGGGAGCTGCCCGCGCATGGGCGGCGGATCGGGAAGCCCGCCGATCCGCTCTCCGCGAGTGTGCCGCGCTCATCCGGGAGAACGAGACCGAACTCGGGCACCTGATGTCCCGGGAACAGGGCAAGGTGCTCGCCGAGGCCGTGGCGGAGTTCCGGGTCGGGGCCGGACTCATGGACTACTTCGCGGACCTGGCCTGGGACGAGGTGGAAAAGCTCCCCGATCGTGCCGATCGGGCGCTGGAGGTCCATTACCGCCCGGTCGGCGTCGTCGGCGCCATCGTCCCGTGGAACTTCCCGATCTCCCTGCTGTGCGTCAAACTGGCCCCCGCGCTCACGGCCGGCTGCACTGTCATCGCGAAACCGTCCCCGTCGACGCCGCTGTCCACCATCGCGCTGATCGACCTCATGAACCGGGCGCTGCCTGCGGGGGTGCTGCAGTACCGGACAGGACCCGGACGTGAGGTCAACGTCGCCCTGAGCACGCTGCCGGGTGTTCGCAAGATCTCGTTCACCGGCTCCACGGAGGTCGGCACCTCGATCGCCGCCCAGGCGGCCGCGACCGTCAAGCGGGTCACTCTGGAATTGGGAGGCAACGACCCGGCCCTGGTGCTCGACGATGCCGATATCGAGACCACCGCCCACGGCATCGCCGGTTCTGCATTCCGCAACGCCGGCCAGGTCTGCATGGCCGTCAAGCAGGTCTTCGTCCCCCGGAACAGGCAGTCCGAGCTGGTCGAAGCGCTCTCCGAGGCGGTCTCGCACCATGTGCTCGGCCACGGTGTCGAGTCCGGCACCACGATGGGTCCTTTGCACAACGAGGCGCAGCGCGACCTCGTTCAGGGGCTCGTCGATCAGGCCGTTGCGGCCGGAGCCCGCATCGCCGCGGGCGGAGGCCGGGGATGCGGGCTGCCGGGACATTTCATGGAACCCACGGTTGTCACCGACGCCCGGATCGGCATGGATCTCGTCGACCGGGAACAGTTCGGCAATGCGCTGCCCGTCGTCGCCTACGACTCCCTCGAGGACACGATCGACGGTCTCAATGCCCACGGTTTCGGACTCGGTGCCTCGGTCTGGTCCGCCGACCTGGAGCGAGCGCACGCGGCGGCGGTGAACATCGAAGCAGGCACGGTCTGGATCAACCAGCACACCCAGGTGGAGCCCGATGCTCCCTTCGGCGGTTGGAAATCTTCCGGCCTCGGTCGCGAGCGTGGCCGCTGGGGCCTGGAGGAATACCTCGAATTGCGCACCGTCAACACCCGCCCGCACACCCCGAAGACCTAAGCCCCGGCTGCTCGTGCGCCGTCGATTCGAGAGGACAGGATTGGTGACCGGACACACCGCCACCCGTGGTGGCATGGAACTGATCACGCTGGGAGTGGCAGCCGGGCCTGCCATTCGTGGCCGGGAGAACGGGATCAGCAGCGCCGTCGTCGTCGACGACGTTGTCTACATCGTCGATTTCGGTCTGGGATGCACGCGCGCCGCGTATGAGGCGAGCCTCGAAGGTCGGCAATTCCGCGCGGGCTTCATCACTCACCTGCACTCGGACCACATCGCGGAGCTTTCCGGATTCCTGCTGTGGAACTGGGGAGAGCCGGTGAACGGCTTCACCGAGCGGGTCCACCTTCTCGGGCCCGGCCAGGACCCGGACGATGTCGCGGCGGGGCGGAAGCTGGCGGGAACCGCCGGGTTGGTCTCCTCCGTGTTCGAGGCCTTCTCCTACGACACCGCCATCCGGGTGACCGATGAGGCCCGCCCCCCGTTGGAGGAGATCGTCCGCGTCACCGAGGTCGACGAGCCGACCAAGGGTTCTGCGGCTGCGGGGGAACCGTTCGACGTCTACGAGGACGACAAGATCACGGTGTCGGCGATCCTGGTGGACCATCCCCCGGTGTATCCCGCCCTGGCCTACCGGATCACGTCCGACTACGGCTCCATCACCTTCTCCGGCGACACGGCCGAATGCGGCAATCTCGTGAAGCTCGCGCGCGACACCGATGTTCTGGTCCACGAGGCGGTGAACCTGGACTTCTACCGGGGGAAGGGATTCGATCCCACCTTCATCGCACACCAGGCCTGCTCGCACACCACACCTGCGGGCGCGGGGCGGGTCGCCGCGGCTGCCGGAGCGGGACGCCTCGTCCTGTCCCACCTGGCCGGTGCCGCGGAGACCGACTACTGGTCCTGCCAGGCGCGCACGGAGTTCGACGGGCCCGTCGATGTCGCCTCGAGCGGGGCACGGCTCTCCGTCTCCCGCGAGGCGGTCCCCGCGGTGTCGGAATAGACCCTATCGAGGATCGGTCTCGGTCCTCTCGTGGTGGAAACCGGAAGCGAACTGCACCTGCCGCGCGATGCCTCGTGCGGCGGTCTGCAGGACGGGCACGATGGCGTTCGGGTTGGGTTGGGCGCCGACGATGACGACACCGAGTGCGGCGAGGACGTGCCCGTCGGCGCCGGTGATCGGCACTGCGACCCCGTTGGTCTTCTCGGCGGATTCCCCCGCCGTCGCCGCGAAGCCGGATTCCCGTGCCTTGGCGATTTCGCGAAGAACCTGCGCACGGTCGGTGACCGTGCGGGACGTGAACCGCTCCAGGTCGTCCAGGGCACGGACGACCGTCTGCTGCGGTGCATGGGCGAGGAGGACCTTGCCCGCGGCGCTGGCGTGCAAGCCCATCCGGTCGCCCACGCGGTGGACCGCCGGGCCCGGGCGGGTTCCGGAGATCCGCTCCAGCAACAGGGCTTTGGTCCCGTCGAGCACGAACAGATTGACGACGTGGTGGGTGAGGAACAGGACGTCGTGCATGAACGGAGCCGCGACTTCCGCCAGATCCTGACGCACCGGTGACAGTCGGCCCAGTGACCACAGCTTGTGTCCGATGCGGTACCGACCGTCGATGCGCACCAGCGCGCCCCAGGCCACCAGTTCTTTGATCAGCCGGTGGCATGTGGCGAACGGAAGTCCCGAACGGCGAGCGATATCGCTGAGGGAGAGAGCGTAGTGCTCGGTGTCGAAAGCCTCGAGGACGCTCAGAACACGAGCAGCGACGGACTTCGGCTGCGCCTCGGCACCGCCCGTGTCGACACGGGCGGTGCCGGAGCATGCCTCACCGGCCATGAATCCTTCACCCATACTTCGGGACAAGTATGGCAACCGGGCCGGGAATTCCTGCGGCATTGATGCCATGAATCACAGGTGACCAGCGCCGATGGGGATCAGCCGATGTCGAGACCCAGACGGGCTCGGTCCCGTTGCTGGTTGATGAGCAGCATCGACAGCCCTCCCACGGCCAGCAGGAGCAGGGCCGTGAGCAGGAATGCGTTGGCGAAGCCCTGCGCCTCGGTCACGGCCGAGCCGATCAGGAACCCGGCGACCGCGGGAGCGAACAGGCCGCCACTGGTGAACAGGGCGTTGGTCACCTGCAGCAGCGCACCACGCTGCGCGATCGAGGTCATCTCGGCGGCGACGAGGTAGGTCACGGCGAACAGTGCCGGGGCCGTACCGAATCCGAGGGCGAAGGCGACGGTGCGCAGGGTCTCGTTCGTCACGAGCACACCGAGCAGCAGGAACGCACCGGCGAACACGGTGGCCGAGGACAGGACGAGCCCCCGTGAGAAGCGCGTCCTCAGCCCCCGGTTGTCGAGGAACTGGGTGATCCAGCTCAGCCCGATGGTGGCGATCGTTCCCCAGATGGCCGGCAGCGCGATCACGGAACCGGCTTGCTGCGTGCTGTAGCCCATGACCTGCTCGTAGTAGGCGGGCAACCACGACGTGGCGATGGCGAAGGTCCAATAGCCCAGGAACGAGCACAGCATGGCCAGCACCCACGAGGGTGTGAGGATGGAGCGCAGGTACGGCACCTTCCGGTCCACAGCAGCGGCCGGAACGTCTGCAGGCGGTGCCGTGCCCTCGATTTCGTGCTCGACCTGCATCGAGGTGTAGGGCCCCTCTTTGGCCATCACCAGCCAGAGCCCGGCCCAGACGACTCCGATGAGGGCGAGGAAGACGAAGGTCGCCTGCCAGCCGTACTCCGCGGCCACCCAGGCCAGCACGGGGGCGAACACGACGATGCCCAGGGTCACTCCGGAAGCCCCGACCGCCGCCGGGGTCGCGGACTTCTTCCGGGGAAACCACTTGTAGATGGAATGCATCAGGATGGGCGCCAGCGGGCCTTCGCCGGCGCCCAGCAGGATGCGGCTGAACCACAGGGCGGGCAGCGAGGCGAAGACGAAGATCGGTACCTGGGCCACCGACCAGATCAGGCACAGGGCCAGCAGGATCCACTTGGAGCGGACCCGGTTCGCGATCGGGGCGGCCACGAACTGGGCGACACCGAACAGGAGGAAGACCGCACTGCCGACCAGTCCGAACTGTTCGGGTGTGATCTGCAGGTCCCGCATCAGGGGAGCGGCGACGATGCCGAGAATGGCCTTGTCGGCCCAGTTGATCATCATCAGGACCAGCAGCATGATCGCCATCAGCCACCCGTAAGCGTTGCGCTTCGTGGGTGTCCAGTAGCGGGGGTCCGTCCGGTCCGGCATCGGCGGCGGTGCCGGTGCGGCGGAGAGCTGTTTCGTCACTGAACCCTCCAGAGTGAGGAACGATTCGAGGCGGGAACTGCCCCGGTGGTGGGAAGAAGAGCCGGAACCGGTGGGTCACCGAGGCGCTCGACGGCTCTGTGGACCCGGCTTGACGGGTGCGCGGCGCGTTCGGGTGGAAGCGAACGCGCCGGATGACGTGCCGCGATGCGGGGAGGTTCCGATCAGAAGCGGGGTGTGACCTTGACCGGGACGGATTCGAATCCCCGCAGCGAGTTGTGCACGATCGGCACCGGTTCACCCGCGGGTTCGATCCGTTCCACGCGTGTGGCCAGTGCCTTCAGGACCAGCTCCATCTCGAGGCGGGCGATGGGTTGCCCGACGCACTGGTGCAGCCCCATCCCGAAGGCGACGTGGCCGGAGGCCTGGCGCTCGATGTCGTAGACATCGGCGTTGTCGGGCCACTGGCGCGGATCGCGGTTGGCGGCACCGGTGAACAGGAGAATCTTCTCCTCCGCCGGGATGTCGACACCGCCGAGTGTGCCGGCCGCCGTGGTGGTCCGGTGGAACTTCTGGAAGGGGGATTCCAGGCGCAGGGCCTCGTCGACGGCGAACTTGGCCAGTGCCGGGTTGTCGTGCAGCGTCGCCCACGCCTTCGGGGACTGCGAGAGGCATTTGAGCGTGTTGCCGATACCGAAGACCGTCGTGTCCACGCCGGCGGACAGCAGGGCCCGCACGAGCAGCGTGGCCTGCTCGGGAGTGAGCAGCCCGTCGTGCACCCGGTCCCAGATGCGAGCCCCGAATCCGGTGTCGTCGAGGTTTTCCCGGGCGCAGTTCCGCATGATCGCCGCGCTGTGCTCGTCGGCGTTGGCGAAGGCTCGATCACGGATCTCGTTTTTCGGGCCGAAGGCGTTGAACACCATGTTCCCGTAGGGCAGGAGGTGTTCGCGGCCGTCTTCGGGGATGCCCACGGCGTCGGGGAAGACCCGCAGCGGGTACTTCTCGGCCAGGTCCTTGACGACGTCGAACTCCCCGCGGGCCACGAGCTCGTCGGCGAGTTCCTCGGCCGGGGGCGTGAACGATTCCCGCAGGGCCCGCACCGTGGAGGGGTTGATGACTCCGGTGAGTGCACGCCGCATGACGGTATGGGTGGGCGGGTCCGACTCGAGGATGCTCGGTGGGCGCCATGCTTCGTCCTTGCGGATGTCGTGGGGCCCGAGCCCGCCGGAGGAGCAGTAGGTCTCGAAGTCGGTGAGGACTTCGTAGACCTCCTCGAATCCCGCGACGGCGTAGACGCCGTACTTCTCCAGCCAGGTCACGGGCCCGTTCTCCCGGAGCCGCGTCAGCATCGGATACGGGTCGACGATGTTGGCGACCGAGAACGGGTCGTCCGGGAGCGAGGTGACGTCTGCAGTGGGGGAGAGGGTCATGAGCAGGCTCCTTGTGCTCTCGATCCGTCAGAGGTCCAGGGCGAGTCGCCGGCATCCCGCGGCGGCACGGGAGACGCAGATCATCATCATGTCGCCGCTGTCGCGGTCCTCCTGCGGCAGGACAGCGTCACGGTGCTCCGGTTCCCCGGCCAGGACGGTGGTCTCGCAGGTGCCGCACAGACCGTGCCGGCAGGAGGAAAGAACCCGGACGCCGACATCCTCGACCGCATCGAGGATCGTGCGATCAGTGGGAACTCGGACGGTTTTTCCGCTGCGGACCAGGTCGACGTCGAACGGTTCCGCCGCAGAGGTCGTTCCCAGTGCGGTCGCCGCGAACTTCTCCGTGTGCAGCGATCCCGGGGGCCAGCCCATGCACAGGTCCTCGACCGTGCGCAGCATGCCGGTCGGGCCGCACGCGTAGACCAGCATGTGCGCCCGGGGCAGTCCCAGGACGGCCTGCAGGTCCATCCGGCCCGATTCGTCTTCCGGCACGAGTTGCACCCGATCGCCGTACTCCTCGCGCAACCGGTCGCCGAAAGCCATGCTGCCCCGGGAGCGACCGCCGTAGATCAGCTGCCATTCCTTGCCCGCCGCGTGCGCCCATTCGATCATGGGGATGATCGGGGTGATGCCGATACCGCCGGCCAGGAAGAGATACTTCCGAGAATCCTTGATCGGGAAGTTGTTGCGCGGCTCGGAGATCGACACGGTCTCACCGGGGCGAATGTTCTCGTGCACCCATGTGGACCCGCCGCGGGAATCGGGCACGTTCAGCACGGCGATGCGCAGGTGGGACAGGTCGGTGGGCGACGAGCACAACGAGTACTGCCGGACGTGCTCCTCGCCCAGGTGGAGATCCACGTGGGAGCCGGGTTCCCACGCGGGAAACGGCGACCCGTCCTGATTCACCAGGACCAGCGAGACGACGTCCTCGGCGATACGCTCCACGCGATCCACGACGACGTCGCGAGTACGTGCCCTCAGTACGCTCATGTGACGTGCGCTCCCTTGCGTGATCGTCCCTGATCAAGCCCGTGCCGTTGGGCTGGTCACGGCATACTATGGAGTGTTCTGCCCCACGCATCCCCCGCTTTCCGTACAGTGAAAAACCCGGCGGTGTTCGCGAGTGCTTCGCCGGTGACGAGGGGACGGTCACCGCGGCAGCAAGGTCTCCCCGAGTGCGCTCCAGTCACATCGGCGGTCCGGAAGGACGAATCGGACTCTCCCTTCGGTGGTGCCTGCGTCGGTAGGATCAGGCCGCCGATCTTGGGGGTGGGCGTGATGATGCGGCGGGTGCCGCCGGAGATGTTCCAGTTCGCCGTGGCGAGCAAGGCCGAGCTGTACACGGCGATCCTGCACGGGTTCGGCGAGGCCAACGAGCGTCTGGAAACGGCCCTGGGCATCGACGAGGTGCGGGCCCGGCTGCGGTCGGTGGGCTGGCTGGAAGCGCTGGACGACGAGGAGCTGGCCGCCGCGCTCGGGCAGCTCGAACGGTGGGGACTGCTGGATGTCATCCAGAACCACGGCGAGAACTACCGCACCGCCGCCGACTACGAGCGGCGTAATCTGCAGTATTCGCTGACCAAACAGGGCGAGGCCGCCTACGCTGGGGTGCAGCACGCCCTGTCGGTGCTGGCCTCCACCGGAGCGCTGCAGACCGCCGTGCTGGACGCGATCGCCGACCGGCTCGACGAGCTGTACGTGCTGCTGACCACTCCGGACTCGCAGGACCGGCGGATCTTCAGCACCGTGCAGGAACTCGAAGGGCACTTGGAGGCGCTGCGCAACAACACCAAGCAGTTCAACGCCGAACTGCAACGTCTGCTGCGTGGCGAAGGCGCGGATCTGACGACCTTCCACGAGGTCAAATCCGCCACCGTGGCCTACCTGCAGGAGTTCGTCACCAACCTCGACCAGCGCTGCCACGCCATCGCCACCGCAGGGGGGCGGATCGAGCAGCACGGTGTGGAGGCGATGCACCACAGGGCACTGGCCGGTGCAGAATTGCCCCCGACCTCCGAGGACGGCGCCGAGGAGCAGTGGCTGGCGCATCGTCGGGCACGCTGGGACGGGTTGCGTGCGTGGTTCTGGCCCGCCGACGGCAGCACACCCCGCGCCGAGCAGTTGCACACCGTGGCACGCCGCGCGATCGTGACGCTGCTGCAGGTGCTGGACCGCATCGTGGAATCGCGGCGCCGCTCCTCCAGCGCCGCGGCCGACTTCCGCACACTCGCACGCTGGTTCAGCGTGGCCCCTTCCGACGAGGATCTGCATCGGCTGTGGTCGGCGGCGTTCGGGCTCGGTTCCGCCCGGCACGCGCATCTGGCCCACCCCGATCCCGAACTCGTCGCCCCTTCGACCCCGTGGGCCCAGGCACCGCCGGTGGAAGTCTCGGCCCTGCTGCGCAGAAGCGGACGCACCGAACGCTTCACCCGCACCGGCAAGGTCCGGGACGTGGCGGAGTTGAAACAGCAACGCGCCGAACGGGCCCGGGCCGAACGCGCGCAGCTCGAGCAAACCTGGTCGGCGCTGGCCACCGACGGGCCGGTGCGGTTGTCGCGGTTCGCCGAGCTCGATCACACGGTGTTCGAGCACCTGCTCGACCTGCTCGGCCGGGCTCTGGCCGCACCGGCCGACGAGCACGGCCGGCGGGTCGGGACCACCGCCGACGGGCGCGCGGAGGTGTTGCTGCGCGACCCCGACGATGGCCTGCGCGCCGAGCTGTGCACCCAGCACGGCCGGTTGACCGGGCCGGACTACCTCGTCGAGGTGTGGTTGGCCGACATCCCCGGGGAGGCCGCCGGATGAGCAACCTCGGAAACCAACTCGTCGCCGCCGAGCAGGCCGACATCGCCCGCTGCATCCGGCACCTGCTCGCCCGGCCGCTGATCACCGCGGACACCGACCCGGACCTGTTCGAGCTGGTCTGCCGCAGACAGACCGCACTGATGCGCTGGTTCGACTACAACTGCGGTTGGACACTGGCCGTGGAACCCCGGGCCGGCTACGCACGACTGATCAAGGTCCACGCCGAGGTGGACGGCAGCCGCCCGGCCCGCCGCCCGCGTTCCGGACGGGCGGCGTTCGACCGTCGCCGCTACACGCTGCTGTGTGTCGTGGCCGCGGAGCTGATGGCCGGGCCGAGCACCACGATCGGTCTGCTCGCCGATCGCGTGGTGCAGGCCACCGCCGCCGACCAGGTGGTGCCCGCGTTCGACACCGCCGCCCGGTCGGAACGGATGGCCTACGTCGACGTGCTGCGCCTGCTGGAGTCCTACGGTGTGGTGCGTGCTGTCGACGGCAGCACCGACAGTTTCGTCGACTCGGCCGAGGCGAAGGTGCTCTACCGGGTCGATTCGACGCTGCTGATGCGGTTGCTGGCCGCGCCGCACGGACCGTCCCAACTTGACCTCCCGCCCGAGTCCGGCAGGTTCGCCGAACTCCTCGACGGGCTGCGGCACGAACCGCGCTACGGCACGGCGGAGGACCGATCCGACACCCAGCGCAACCTGTGGCTGCGGTACTCCGTGCTGCGCAAACTCGTCGAACAGCCCGTGGTGTACTGGGCCGACCTCACCGAGGCCCAGCGTGGATATCTGGCCTCACCGACCGGCCGCCAGATCATGCGCTCGGCCGCCGAGCAGGCCGGGTTCGTCCTGGAGAAGCGAGCCGAGGGAGTGCTGCTGGTCGACACCGACGCCATCGCCACCGACGGCAAGTTCCCCGACGATGCCGCGCACGCCAAGGTCGCCGCGCTGATCCTGCTGGACTCCCTCAACGCTTCGGCGGGCATGACCGAGGAGCAACTGCACTCCCGCGCGGAGTCGCTGCTGCGCGAATGGCCGAACTGGGGCAAAACCTACCGATCGGACGGGGGAACGCAGCGGCTCGTCGCCGACGCGCTCGACGTGCTGTTCGACTTCGGCCTGATCCGCAGGGACGGCGAACTCGTGCTCGCCCGACCCGCGGCGGCCCGCTACGCACTGGTGCACACCTCGGACGGAGGCACAGCGTGACTGTCACCGAACTGCCCCGGCCGGCGAAACGCTGGCAGCCCGCCCGCGCGGGCATCCTCAACGTCTGGCGCTACTACCGCGAGATCTTCGACTTCCACAACGGGCGGCTGCTGCTGCGCGGCCCGAACGGCACCGGCAAGTCCAAGGCCCTGGAGCTGCTGCTGCCGTTCCTGTTCGATGCGAGCCTGCGTCCGCAGCGACTGTCCACATTCGGCGGTTCCGAACGCACGATGCACTGGAACCTCATGGGCGAAGGCGCAGGCGGTGTCACCCGCGTCGGCTATGTGTGGCTGGAGTTCACCTGCGAGTCCGGGGCCTTCACCTGCGGGGCGCGGCTGCAGGCGAGCAGACACAGCACCAACGTCACCGTCGACTATTTCACCACTTCCCAACGCGTGGGGCCGGACGAACTGCTGCTGGACCCCGGCAACAAGCCGCTGACCCGCGCCGAACTGGCCGAAGCCATCGGCGAGCACGGCGAGGTGCACGCCAGTGCCACGGACTACCGCACGGCCGTGCGCGAAACCCTGTTCGGCGGGCTCAGCGAGCAACGCTACGACTCGTTGATGTTCGCGCTGCTGCAGTTGCGCACCCCCAAGCTCTCCCAGCACCTGGACCCTGAGTTGCTGTCCAAACTGCTGTCGGGAGCCCTGCCACCGCTGGGCGATGCCGAGATCAGCGATCTGGCCGAGGGATTCGAGCGGCTGGACCGGCAGCGCGAACAGCTCGTCCGACTCGACGCCGAGGTCGATGCGGCCAAACTCATGGCCGAGAAGCAGCAAGCCTACGTGCAGCGAATCCTGCTGGCCGCGGCCGGGAATGTGACCACGGCGCACTACGAAATGGAAAAGACCGCTGCCGCCGCCCGCGACAGCGAGCAGCAGCACAGCCGGGCACTCGAGGAGCAGCAGGCCACCGAGCAGCGCAGCGCCGAACTGGCCGAGCGCATCGAGGGCATCCAGGCGCGGATGGAGGGGCTCAAAGATAGCGAGGCCTATCGGGAAGGCCCCCGGTTGGCCGAGCTGCAGCAGCAGGCCACCGAGGCCGAACGCGCCGCCGCGAATGCTCAGGAGCAGGCCGAGCAGCAGCAGCGCACTGCCGAGGTCGACGCCGAACGGGCAGGCAGCGCCGAGCAGGCGGCGCACACAGCCGAGGCCTGGCTGCGGGAGGCGGACTCGGCGGCGCGGCGCTCGGCCGACGAGGCGGGAATGAGCAGCACCCGCACCGAAATCGCCACCGTGATCGGTACGGATCCGCAGCAGGCACGCCGGTTGCTGCGGGCGGCGGTGCGCAGCCGACGTGACCAGATCGTCCGGTTGTGTGAGTTCGTCGACCGGCACTCCGCGGCCGTGGACCGGCGGGAGCAGGCCGAGCAGGACCTGGAGCAGGCCAGGTCCGTGCTCGGCGAAGCCACCGAGAAACGTGAGCGGGCGGTGCGGGATTTCGACGCGGCCGTCGAGCAGCAGGAGCAGCGACTGCGGCAGTGGGCCTCGGAGCTGGTGGAGCTGGAGATCACCGACCACGAGGAACTGGCCTCGCGGGCGGAGTCCCGCGCCGCGGTGCTCGAACACATCGACGGTCCGTTCCGGCAGGCCGCCCGAGCTCTGGATGGCAGGCACGTCGAGGTCACCACGCACCGACACGGCAAGGACGAGGAACGGGCCGCGCTCGAGACGCGACTGCGGCAGCTGCGGGACACGGTGGACCTCCCGCCGGAGGCGCCGCGGAGCCGCACGACCGACCGCGCCGCGCTGCGGGGCGGACCACTGTGGCAACTGGTCGACTTCACCGAGGACGTGCCCGAACCGGTGCAGGCGAAGGTCGAGGCGGCACTGCAGGCCGCGGGTCTGCTCGACGCATGGCTGCACCCGGACGGTGCGGTGGAAATCCCCGGCCACGACACGTTCCTGCGCCCGGCCCCCGACCACGACATATGGGAACGCAACCTGACCGAGGTGCTGTGCCCGGAATCCGAGTCGCCTGTATCGGCTGATCGGGTCCGCGACGTGCTCGGTCACATCGTCTACGGCGAGACGCTGCCCGGCGAGCATTCGGCCGCGATCGGTGCCGACGGCACATGGCGGCTGGCCGAGCTCACCGGAAGCTGGGACAAACCGGCGGCCGAGCACATCGGGACGGTGGCCCGGCAGCGTGCCCGCGAACGCTCCATCGCCGAGCTGATCGAGCGACTTACCGCCGTCGAAGCCGAACTGTCCGAACAGGACGAGCAGCTTCGGCGGCTGGAACAGCGGCGCCGGCGGCTCGACGAGGAACGCGACCGGGTGCCCGACGATGCCGCGGTGGTGGTGGCCAAACAGGCCGTGGACAACGCGGAAGCGCTCGTGGCGGCCCGCAACGACGTGGTCGACCGAGGGATTGCGGCCGTTTCCACCCGCACCGAGGAGGTCGGCAGAGCGGCCCACGAGCTTGCCCTCGCCGCCTCGGAGAACGCGCTGCCCACCGAACGAGACGCCCTGGCGGAGCTGGAGGCGCGGACCACGGTGCTCGACGAGGAGGGCAACCGCTGGGTGGACGCCCACGTCGAGGCCACCACTGCCCGGGAGAGTGCCACCACAGCCCGCGACATCGCCGAACGTTCCCGCCTGCTGGCTGAACAGCGCGCCGACGCCGCCGCGGCGGCCCAGCGGGAAGCGCACGGACTACGGGAGAAGTTCGACGCCGTCAACAGCACCGTCGGTGCCGAGCACCGCCAGGTCGTCACCCAGTTGCAGGACTTGGAAGAGCACCTGCACACCGCCCGCGCCGAATCCGAACGATGCGCTCGGCAGCTCCGGGAGCTGGCCGAACGCATCGGCTCACTGAACCACCAGCGTCACACCGACAGCACGGCACACGGAAACGCCATGACCATCCGCGACGAGGCCGCCGAACGGCTCCGCTGGCTGGCAGACGGCAATTTCCCGGCCGATGCGGGCATCGAACTCGGCGAGCTCGGCAGCAATCGGGCGGTCCTGGAGGCCGCACGCAGCATCACCACCCGGTGGCCGAAGGTGCCGCACGAACCTCGGCACATCAACGCCGCCCGCGATCGTCTCGGCGAGGCGGTGCACTCCTGCAGGCAGGCCCTCGCCGAACGCGCCGACCTGGAACTCGACAGCGCTGAGGACGTGCAGGTTCTCGTCGCGACTCTTGAGGGGGTGCGGTTGGGGGCCGGCAGGCTCCTGGAGGCACTCACCGCCGACCGCGACCGCGCTCACGAGAACATCACCGCCGAAGAGCGCAAGCTGTTCGATCGGATCCTGACCGGCAACACCCGTCGTCACTTGGCCGAGCGGATCCGCCAGGCCAACGAGCTCGTCGACGGCATGAACGAGCGGCTGCGGCAGGTGCGCACGGCCTCGCGCATGTCGGTGAGCCTGGCCTGGGAGCTGGCTCCCGACCTGGAGGCGGGCACCAAGGAAGCACGCGACCTGCTGTTGAAAGATCCCGTGCGGCTCGACGAGGCCGACAAGGAAGCCCTGCACACCTTCCTGCGCGGGCGCATCGAACAAGCCAAGACCGGCAACACCGCTACCAGTTGGGAAGAGCAGCTCCGGCAGGTTTTCGACTACACCAAGTGGCACCGCTTCGTCGTGCACATCAACCGGGGACGCGAGGCCGACACCGGCTGGCAGAAGCTGACCAAGAAGCTGCACGGCGCGCTCTCCGGAGGAGAGAAGGCCATCGCACTACATCTGCCGCTGTTCGCGGCGGTGGCCGCGCACTACCAGGCGGTGCCCGACGCACCCCGGCTGATCCTGCTCGATGAGGTCTTCGTCGGGGTTGACGGCACCAACAGGGGCCAGGTCTTCGGGCTGTTGGCCTCTCTGGAACTGGACCTGATGCTGACCTCCGATCACGAGTGGTGCACCTACCGTGAGCTCGACGGGATCGCCGTGCACGCCCTCATGACCGGAGACGGCGACGATGCGGTGACCACCGCACGGTTTGTGTGGACCGGGAAGGGCTGGGCGAGTTGACCCTGCCGGAGGAGCTGCGGCGGGCCGAACTCGCACCGCTGTGGCGGGAGGTGCACCGGCGGTTGTCCTCCGGGCGTGCGGTGACCCGCCTGCGGGTGGGGCCGATGGACGACGAGCAACGTTTTGCTCTGGCCGACCTGCTCGGGCTCGACCGGTTGCCGGAACGCCACCACAGCCTGCCGCTGTCCCGGCTGGAGTCGGTGGTGGCCGATGCGTGCGGCTGCTCGGTGACCGAGGTCGTGACCGAACTGCTCGGTCCGCTCGCCGATCGGGCCGGTGACCGGGACCGGGAGCGGGCGGCCCGGCAGCGCCTGTGGGAGTGGCTCGGCGAGCACGAGGTCGTCACTGCGCAGCCCGCGCTGTACGACTGGGTGGAGCAGATGCGGCGTAACGGGGTGCTCGACGGCTCGGTCACCGCTACGCGGGCGGTACTCTCCGAGGCGTTGCGAGTGCTGGAACGTCTGCCCGCCGAGGGGACCCCTCTGCCTGCCCTGGCCACCGAGACGCTTGGTGATCCGCACGCGTTGGACGGGGGAACGCGCCGGTCGGGCATCGTGCTGCGCGCGCTGGCTTGTCTCTACGGGGTCGCCCCACCGGATGGGGCCGAGCAGCGGCGTGCGCTGTGGGAGCGGGCCGGTGTGTCCGAGGACGAACTGTCGGCGAGTGTGCTCGCGGCCGGGCTGTGGCCGTCAGGGGACGGCGTGGCCTGCCGGGTGCTGCGGGTGTGCGCCGAATCCGGCGAGGCCGCCGCGCTGACCCTGGCGCAGCTTCGGCAGTCGGTTGCGGTGCCGGAGCCGGATGTGTGGGTGGTGGAGAACCCGACGGTGCTGACGCTGGCTCTGCGCCGCTTCGGCACGGCCTGCCCGCCGATGATCTGCACCTCGGGCTGGCCCAACAGCGCCGCGATCCGGCTGCTGCGCGGCCTGGCCGAGACGGGAACGGCACTGCACTACCACGGTGACTTCGACGGTGAGGGAGTGCGCATAGCCGCTCACGTGCTGGCCAAAGCCGGGGCCGTGCCGTGGCGGATGTCGGCGGCCGACTACCTCGAAGCGCTGCCGGACGGTGCCGCGCCGTCGGTCGGACGCGTGACCGAGGCACCGTGGGATGGCGAACTTGCCGCCGCGATGCGCGGGCACGGCATCTCCGTGCCCGAGGAACAGGTCGCCCAGCGGCTCCTGAACGAGCTGGGACCCCGGCGCGGTCAGGAGTACTGATGGTCGCTATGGCGTCCCTCGGCATTCACGAGAAGCACTGCAGTCAGACAGCGGTCGTGAGCAGGGTTTTGCCGAAGACCTCGCGGTTTTGGATCGCGGCGTGGGCGGAGCCGGCTTGCTCCGGGGAGAAGGTCTGTCCGATGCTTTTCGAGCGGAGGAACAGCGACCGCTCCTGCCGCGAGAACCGGCTTGAGGGCGAGGGAGACGGATGAGTGTCATCACCGCGGAACGGGCACTGAAGGAGTTCGAGCCGCTGATCGGGCAGTGGAGACTGGAGGCGATCCCTCCAGGGGGTGAGCCGTGGCCGGGGCAGGCGTGGGCCGACATCGAGTGGCACGATTCGGGCGCCCACGTGATCGAGCGCTCCACGGTGGAGATGCCGGAGGCGCCGAACGGGGTGTCGATCATGGGGTGCGATGCGGCGAACGGGACCTACTACCGGCTGCACTCGGACGATCGAGGCGTGTGCCGCGTCTACGAGATGAGCCTCGGCGGCGGTGAATGGCGATTGTGGCGCGAGGGCCTGCCGTTTCCGCAGCGCTTCGTCGCGAGGTTCGAGGACGAGGGCAACACGATCGCCGGCCAGTGGGAGAAGTCCGAAGACGGCACGCACTTTGAGACCGACTTCGAGCTGATCTACCGGAAAATCACTTGACCCGAACCTCGCGTCGTCACTCGCCGTGGAGCCGGCCGGCTGCGCACGGCAGTGCTGTCGCCGAGGCGGGCACGGTAGCAGTTGCCACCGCCGAAGTGAAGGTCTGGTCGTGCGGGAGGTGTGCGTCTACCGTGTTCTTCTGAACGATCTCGTCGACAGCGGGAGGCGCTGATGGACGATGGAATCGGGTACTGGTTGACGCGGCGTGCCTTCCTGTCGGGGGAGCGCCCAGCGCTGGTTTCCGGGGATCGGCACGTCACCTACGGTGAATTCGATGCGCGTGTCAATGCGCTGGCCCGCGGGTTGGCCGATCTCGGCGTGCGGCGGTTCGACCGGGTCGGGATGCTGTTGCTGAATTCCTGCGAGTTCATGGAAACGCTTTTCGCCTGCGCCAAGCTGGGGGCCATTTGCGTTCCGATCAACGTGCGGCTCGCTTCCTCCGAGGTCGGCTACATTCTCGCCGATGCCGGGGCCGACGTCCTCGTGCTGCACGAGCCGCTTGCCGCCGCGGGACGTGCCGCGCTCGACGAGCCGGGGGTGCGGGTACGCCACACCCTGCTGGCCTGGGGAGCACCCGTCGCCGGCGAGTCGGCCTACGAGGACGTCGTGGCAGCGGGCGAGACCCGGACGCTGGAGATGGACGTGGACGCGAGCGACGTGCACGCGATCATGTACACCTCGGGCACCACGGGCCGCCCGAAAGGAGCGATGCTCACCCACGCGAACACGATCGCCAACGCGCGCAACGCGACGATGATGGGCCGTGGCCTGCGCGAGGACGACGTCACCATCACGGCCGCCCCGATGTTCCACATCGGCGGTCTCGGTGTGCACAGCCTGCCGTTCGTCTACGTGGGTGCCACCAACGTGGTGGTTCCGCGATTCGACCCGGCCGAGATGCTGGCGATGATGGCCGCTCAGCGGGTCTCGGTGCAGTTCCTCGTCCCGGCCATGTGGGCGGCGCTGATGCGAGTGCCCGACTTCGACTCCCATGATCTGTCCTCATTGGAGCTGGCGGTCTCCGGTGGTGCCCCCTGCCCGCTGCCCGTGATCGAGTTCTTCCAAAGTAAGGGAGTGCCGTTCCAGGAAGGGTTCGGCATGACCGAGACGGCGCCTGCGGTGTCCATGTTGGACAAAGACCACGTCAAGGAAAAGAGCGGTTCCATCGGCCGGCCGTTGTTCCACGTCGGGGCGCGCATCGTCGATGAGGACGATCGCGACGTCGCCCCGGGCGTCGTCGGCGAACTCGTGCTGCGCGGCGACAACATCTTCGCCGGCTACTGGATGCTGCCCGAGGCCACGGCCGAGGCGTTTCGCGGAGGCTGGTTTCACACGGGGGATCTGGGCCGTGTCGACGAGGACGGTTTCATCACGCTGGTCGACCGCAAGAAGGACATGATCATCAGCGGGGGCGAGAACGTCTATCCCGTCGAGGTCGAGCAGGTGCTGGCCCGGCATCCCGCGGTGAGCGAGGCCGCGGTGATCGGACTGCCGGACGAGACGTGGGGCGAGAGCGTTGCCGCCGTCGTATCCTGCGAGGCGGGCGCCGAGACCGACGCGCAGGAGCTCATCGCCTTCGCCCGGGAACGGCTCGCGCACTTCAAATGCCCTCGCCACGTCGAGTTCGTCGACGAGCTCCCGCGCAACGCCACCGGCAAGGTCCTCAAAACCGAGCTTCGCCGGTGATACGGCGGGGAGAGCGTCCCCCGCTGATCCGGACTCGCACGGGGAGGCGGTCTGCTCGATCGCGGTCACCGAGCCGGAGGCGGGATCCGACGATGTCCGGGATGGTCGGGGGCCGAGCCGGTCCCCGACCACCCCGATGGAAGGGCCGGCCACCGGGTGTCCGTTCAGGACGGTCGGCGCAGTTCGCGGCGCAGGATCTTGCCGGTGACGGTTTTGGGGAGCTCGTCGAGGAGCTCCACCAGACGCGGGTACTTGTAGGCGGCCAGTTTCTCCTTGCACAGCGCGATGAGTTCCTCCTCGGTGCTCGAGGAGCCTGCCTTGAGGCTGACGAACGCCTTGACGGTCTCCCCGCGGTAGGCATCGGGGACACCGATCACGGCGGCCTCGCGCACGGCCGGGTGCTCGTAGAGGACGTCTTCCACTTCGCGGGGCCACACCTTGTAGCCGGCGGCGTTGATCTGGTCTTTCTTGCGGTCGACGATGTAGAACCAGCCGTGCTCGTCCATGAAGCCGACGTCGCCGGTGTGGAATCGTCCGCCCGGCATCGCGCGTGCGGTCTCGTCGGGCTTGTCCCAGTAGCCGGCGGCGACCTGCGGTCCCTCGGTGACGATCTCGCCGACCTGCCCGACGGCGACGTCGGCGTCGCTGTCGTCGACGATGCGCACGATCGTGTTGGGGACGGGCACACCGACGGAGACGGCCCCGGAATCGGGATCGACGGGAGCGTGTCGGCCGGACGGTACGGCGTGGGACGGGCTGTTGGTTTCGGTGAGGCCGTATCCGTTGCGGATGTAGTGGCCGAACTTCTCCCGGAATGCCTCGATCGCCGCGCGCGGCAGGGGTGCCCCGCCCGAGTAGACCGAACGCAGGCAGGCCAGGTGTTCCCGTGTGACGGTGGTGGTGTTGGTCCAGGCGATGAACACGGTGATCGCGCCGATGGTGAACGTCGCCCGGTGTTCGCGCACCGCCTCGGCGGCGACGGTGGGTTCGAACCGGTGGGTCAGGATCAAAGGTGCCGGGCAGAGCAGGGCGAGTGCCACGTGCCCGATGAGGCCGGTGATGTGGAACAGCGGCGCCACTCCGAAGATCCCGTCGCCGGGGCCGATGCGCATCCAGTCCCGGTACACCTGGGCGTTGAACACCACGTTGGCGTGGGTGTTCATCGATCCTTTCGGGGGCCCGGTCGTGCCCGAGGTGTAGGGCAGGAAGGCGATGTCGTCGGCACCCAGGTCCGGATCCGGAGGGACTTTGCCCTCATGCCGGGAAAGCACCTCGGCCATGTCCAGCGTTCCCGCCGGCCGGCTGCGTTCCACGCCGTCGAACAGGCGCGGGTCGTGGCGGGTCTGGTACTCCAGCTCGGAGGTGGTCATCACGAAGGCCACCGAGGTTTTCTCTCGGCTTGCCGCGATGACGTCCGCGTTGTGTTCCGGGCACACGATGCCCTTGGCGCCGCTGTCCAGCAGGATCGTGTGCAGTTCCCGCTCGCGGTACATGGGATTGACCGGGACGACGACCCCGCCTGCCTTCCAGGTACCGACAGTGGCGATCATGAACTGCGGCACGTTCTGCAGGAACAGAGCCAACCGATCGGACTGGTGAAAGCCCTGTTCGGCCAGGCCGGCGGCGAACGCGTCGGAGAGCCGGTCGAGCTCGGTCATCGTGATGGTGCCGTCGAAGTACTTGACCACCGGCGCGTTCGGCGAGCGCCGCAGCGCGCCGCGAAACATCTCCAGGGCGGTGTCGTGCTCGGGGGCGATGTCGGCCGGGATGTCGGAGTCGTAGAGCGACAGCCAGGGGCGGGTGTCGTAGCTGCTCACGTCTGCCTCGCTTGTGCCGATCAGGACGCGGTCTCGAAGTAGCGGCGCGGGTTGCCCACGAGCATCGTGGTGATCTGCTCGTCGGAGACACCGCGCTCGCGCAGGGCGGGAAGCACGTCGTCGCTGATGTGCCGGTAGTGCCAGTTCGGCGCTGCCTCGGCACGCTGCTGCTCGGGGAACCAGTCGATGAAGCACGAGGTGTCGTGGGAGAGCACGATTTTGTCGGTATATCCGCGCTGTGCCAGGTGCGCGACCGTGTCGACACGCTGTTCGAAGGGCAGCAGCACGTCGAGCCCGAACCGGTCCATGCCCAGCAGGCAACCGGCGTCGGCGAGGCGGGTGAGGTAGTCGAGGTCGGTGCTGTCGCCCGAGTGGCCCATGACGACCTTGGTCAGGTCGACCTCTTCCTCCTGCAGGAGTTTGAGCGCCAGCAACCCGGACTGGTTGTGCACGTTCGTGTGGATCGTGATGGGTGCGCCGGTGCGCCGGTGTGCTGCCGCGACGGCGCGCATGACCCGCTCGACACCGGGGGTCATGCCATCGGCCTCGATGGCGCACTTGAGGAAGGCCGCCTTCACGCCGGTGTCGGCGATGCCCTCGGTGAGGTCCTTGACGAACATCTCGACCATGGGTTCCGGCATGTCGAACAGCTGCCCCGGACCCTGGAAGTGGAACTGGAAGGGCACGTCGTTGTAGGTGTAGATGCCGGTGGCGGGGATGATGTTGATGTCGACCTGCTCGTTGATCCGCTGGATCCGCGGGATGTAGCGGCCGAGCCCGATCACGGTCGGGTCCACGATGGTGTCGACGCCGACGCTTTTCAACTCGCCCAGCTTGGCGACCGCGTCGGCCACGCGCTGTTCCTCGTCGCCCCACTGTTCCGGGAAATTCTGCCGGATTTCCTCGCTGAGCACGAACACGTGCTCGTGCATCAACGTGCTTCCCAAGTCCGCCGAATTGATCGGACCGCGCACGGTGGACACCGATGCCATAGTGGCCCTCCTCACATGTGAGACGGATCCGAAGTTTGTCTCACGTGCCGACCGTGGGTCAAGGTACGGTCCTCTGCTTCTGCTGTCGGAACCGTGGCGGGGGACACGCCGAGCGAGCTCGTGAGAAGGTGCGCACCGATGTCGGAGACCAGGCGGGGCGGGATCGGTCCCCGGGAGGCGATCGATGCCGCGACCGAGTGGTACTTGCGGGGTCGGACGCTGGATCTGTCCGCATTGGCTTTCGACCTCGGGATCGGCCGCGCCACGCTCTACCGCTGGGTCGGAAACCGGGAGGAGTTGCTGGCGCTGATCCTGGCCGAGGCCACCGAACGCACTTTCCGCACGGCTGCCGGGGACGCCACCGGCGCCGGGGGTGAGCTCGTGCTCGACACCCTCGAGAAGTTCATGCGCGCCGTCGCGGATTCCGAGCCGCTCCAGGCGCTGACGCAGCGAGAACCGCTGTTGTTCATCCGGTTGGCCACCACGCCGGGCGCCATCGAGCGGCGGGCGAGTGGCCTCATCGCCGAGCTGCTGGAGGCCGAATCGGTCGCAGGTCGGCTGGCTCTGCCCCTGCCTGCGGCGACACTGGCCGAAGCGATCGTGCGCATCTGCGACTCGCATCTCTACGCCCACCTGCTCGGCGGGGCGGAGCCGGAGATCGACACCGCGATCGCCGTGGTCGCTGTGCTGCTGCGCACCGGCCCGGGCGGGTCGTGCCGCGACGACATCCCGGAAGTGTGAAGGCGGGCAGCGGTGATCGAGTTCGGTGCTGTGGCGAGCAGGGAACCGGACGGACCGATTCCGGGTGAGGGGAGGGAACGCGGCTACCGATGTGGTCGATGTGCCGTGTTCGGTCCTCGGAAGGGGGATTCTACCACCGGCCGATGCCGTCGTCGGGTCGTGGTCAGTGTGCACCCGTAGTGGGGTCGATACCGTACTCGTTGATCTTGCGGTAGATCGTGGCTCGTGAGAGGCCGAGGCTGCGTGCTGCCCGAGTGCGATTGCCGTCGGATTCGGTGAGAGCCCGGACGATGGTGTCGCGTTCCATGGACTCGATGGGGCTGAGAACCCTGCGGTTCTGGCTGTGGCATTCCGGCGGGAGATCGTCGAGGGTGATGGTACCCGCTCTGGTCCGTTTGGTCGCCAGGTGCACGACTTGGCGTAGCTCGGCGACATTTCCGGGCCAGCTCTTCCGCAGTAATCGACGCATCGCCGTCGACGAGAATTGTATGTCGGATCGCTTGGTGACTTGCTGCAGCATCAGCGGCGCGATTTCCTCGACATCTTCGATGTGGTGCCGCAGCGGAGGCACTTCCACGGAGCACGAAAAGACGGTGAGAAGATCATTGAGGGCCGAGGACCGCTTGGCTTCCTTGCTCAGTGTCGCTGTGATCCACGTGTTGGAGTCGTCGCCGGCATGCTTGCGCAGTACGGTGCTCAAGCGCTTGGCCGCCTTGGAACCGAGCTGGTCGAGATGGGCGAACACGATGGTGCCGTCTCGGATTTCGAGTTCGCGTTGTACGTCCTGTATCCAGTTCCGGCTCGAGGTGGCCTCGGCCGCGTCGAAGATTCGTATGTGCGTGTCCGGGGTGTGGTGCAGGTGAACGGCCTGGATCAGTGCGAGCTTGCCGACGCCGGGCTCCCCTTCCACGATCGTCCAATTCCTTTCACGGAAATCGCGGTCCAGCAAGCGGCAGGATTGCTTCCACAGTGGGCCGGACCCGGCGATTCCGGGCAAGGTCGGGGAGTTGGCGAGCGCGGGCACATCGAAGTGCTGCTCGGGTTCGGTGAACTGGAGGCGAGCGAGTGTGCCCGCGTACTGGTGTCCGTGGAGCACCTGCTTGGAGTAGACACGGCAGTGTGCACCGCTGGGGAGGTCGATCTCGCGGGGAGCGCGTTCGGACGTGCCGACCCCGTCGCGGAGATGCTCACTCACGGCGGCCTGGTCCTGTGAGTCGAGCAGCTGCCTGGCTTTGTCGTTGAGCATGAAGATATCGGTGTTGAAGGCCAGAACAGGATCGAGGCAGCGTCGCGAGGCGTGCAGGTACTCGTTGAGCAGAGTGATCTCGCTGCCGCGAGCGTGCGTGAGCAGGGCTGCTTCGATGCTCTGTGCGGCGCTGCGTGCGATCGCCATGAGCAGCGGGTTGGCATCCTCTGCCCAGCAGGTGATGTCCAGGAGGCCTTCCACCTGCCGTGTCGTCGGACTGTACACCGGCACCCCGGCACAGGCCAGCTCGCCGAGCTGCTCGGTGTAGTGCTCTCGCTGGTAAACGTATGTGGCTTGTCCGGATTCCAGCGCGGTCCCGATGCCGTTGGTGCCGACGAATTGCTCGGCGTAGCTGAAGCCCGGGGCCAGCCGGACCGTGTCGAGGTGGCGTTCGAGACCGGATTTGCCGGTCCGTCGATCGAGTACGTAGCCCTTGGCGTTGGTCAGGACGACGCTGACCGGCTGATCGGCGAGTTCTGCTCGCAATCGATCAAGCACCGAGGTCGAGGCGTACACGAGGCGTTGCTCGGTGTCGAGATCCGCCTGGTACGGGGCCGCCAGCCGGTCCGTCGTGACTTTCCATGCTGCTGATCGTTGCCATGAGGCCAAGATGGTCGGTCTGACCACGTCCGGGGCGGGATCGTCCGTGGTGAGGAACTTCTCGCGTGCCAGCGCCAGGTCACTGTTCGACCCGGTGTGTGCACGGTGCTGCTGCGGGAATTCGTGCTGGGATCGGCGAGTCATCGTGAAGCCTCCTCGGGACGGCTGCTCGGTTCGAGCTCGTCGTCCGCCTGGTCTTCACCATGACACAGCACGCAAGTACCGGCAGGAGTGTCTCATATTGAGATGAACACCGGCGAATCCGTGGTGTGTGATTCGAGTCATCCCGGAACCGCGACGACCTTGCCGGGATCACGTCACATGCAGGAGGCACCAGCGTGAGCCGACAGAGTCTGAGCAAAGCTCACCAGAAGATCACGGAGCTGTCGTGGGAGCCGTCGTTCGCCACGCCGGCGCAGCGGTTCGGTACCGACTACAAGTTCGAGAAGTCGCCGAAGAAGGATCCGCTCAAGCAGATCATGCGCTCCTACTTCCCGATGGAGGAGGAGAAGGACGATCGCGTCTACGGCGCGATGGACGGCGCGATCCGCGGCAACATGTTCCGGCAGGTGCAGGAACGCTGGATGGAGTGGCAGAAGCTGTTCCTGTCGATCATCCCGTTCCCGGAGATCTCGGCGGCGCGGGCGATGCCGATGGCCATCGACGCGGTACCGAATCCGGAGATCCACAACGGGCTCGCGGTGCAGATGATCGACGAGGTTCGCCACTCGACGATCCAGATGAACCTCAAGCGCCTGTACATGAACCACTACATCGACCCGGCCGGGTTCGACATGACCGAGCAGGCATGGGCGAACAGCTACTCGGGCACGATCGGTCGTCAGTTCGGAGAGAGCTTCATCACCGGCGATGCGGTCACCGCGGCGAACGTCTACCTGACGGTGGTCGCCGAGACGGCGTTCACGAACACCCTGTTCGTGGCCATGCCGGGAGAGGCCGCGGCCAACGGGGACTACCTGTTGCCGACGGTGTTCCACTCGGTGCAGTCCGACGAGTCGCGGCACATCAGCAACGGGTATTCGATCCTGCTGATGGCTCTGGCCGACGAGGACAACCGCAAGCTGCTCGAACGCGACCTGCGGCATGCCTGGTGGAACAACCATTGCGTGGTCGACGCGGCGATCGGGACTTTCATCGAGTACGGCACGAAGGACCGCCGCAAGGACCGTGACAGCTACGCCGAGATGTGGCGGCGGTGGATCTACGACGATTACTACCGCAGCTACCTCCTCCCGCTGGAGAAGTACGGCCTGGAGATCCCGCACGACCTCGTCGAGGAGTCGTGGAACCGGATCGTCAACAAGTTCTACGTGCACCGGGTGGCGCAGTTCTTCGCCACCGGATGGCCGGTGAACTTCTGGCGCATCGACCCGATGACCGATGAGGATTTCGAGTGGTTCGAGGAGAAGTACCCCGGCTGGTACAACCAGTTCGGCAGGTGGTGGGAGGCCTACAACCGGCTGCGCTATCCGGGGAGGAACAAACCCATCGCGTTCGAGGACGTGGGCTACGAGTACCCGCACCGGTGCTGGTCGTGCATGGTGCCGTGCCTGATCCGCGAGGACATGGTCGTGGAGAAGGTGGACGGTCGATGGAAGACGTACTGCTCGGAGACCTGTTACTGGACGGATGCGGTCGCCTTCCGTCCCACTTACGAGGGTCGTGAGACACCGAACATGGGCCGGCTGACCGGCACTCGGGAGTGGGAGACGCTCTATCACAACTGGGATCTCGCCGACGTGCTCCAGGATCTTCAGTATGTCCGAGACGACGGCAAGACCTTGATCCCGCAGCCGCATCTCGATCTCGACGACGAGAAAAAGCTGTGGACCTTGGACGACATCCGGGGCATTCCCTTCGCCAGCCCGAACATCACGCTCAACGAGATGTCCGACGAGGAGCGCGAGCAACACATCGCGGCCTACCGGGCGAACCCGAACGTGACCCCGTGATCGGCGGGCGAGCGCGGTCGACACCGCTGTGCGGTCGGTGACTCGGGTGGCGGTGCCCGCACGGGACCGGGCGCCGCCACCCGATACCACCCCGGCCGACCGAGGTCGACGCGCACCGTGCGCCGAAAGGAAGTGAGATCATGAGCCAGACTCACCGCGTTCGTTTCGACCCGGTCGACATCGAGATCGAGGCGAACGAGGACGAGACCGTGCTCGATGCCGCGTTCCGGCAGGGCGTGATGCCCCTGCACGGCTGCAAGGAAGGGCAGTGCTCGTCCTGCAAGTCGTTTTTGCTCGACGGCGACCTGCAGATGGATCGTTACTCGACCTTCGCGCTCGCCGACTACGAAAGCGACGAGGGGTATGTCCTGCTGTGCCGGGCACACGCCTACAGCGATCTGGACATCGAGCTGATCAACTACGACGAGGACATGATCCGGGCCGGGCTGCCGGTGGTCACGGTACCGACGCGAGTCGAGGCCATGGAACAGCTCACCCACGACATCACGCTGCTGCGGTTGGTCGTCGAGGGGCCCGATGCGTTCAGGTTCCACCCCGGTCAATATCTCGACATCACCATACCGGGCAGTGACGAACACCGGTCGTTTTCCATGGCGAACCTGCCGCAGGGCCAGGACGGGAAGCTGGAGTTCCTCATCAAGCGCTACCCGGGAGGCAAGTTCTCCGGCCTGCTGGAGGAAGGGCTGTCGGTGGGTGACGCACTCACCACGACCGGGCCGTACGGAACCTTCACCCTGCGGGCCGGCTCCGACCGCAGGGTGGTGTTCATCGGCGGCGGTGCGGGGATGGCTCCCATCCTGTCGGTGCTGCGGCAGATCGCTGCGAAGGGGGATTTCGATCGGGAAGTGGTCTTCTACTACGGAGCCCGCACGCCGGATGACCTGTTTCTGCTCGACGAGATCAGAGATATCGGCGTGCGGATCCCGAATTTCCGGTTCGTACCCTGCCTGTCCGACAGTGACGAGGCGAACTGGAAGGAAATCGGATTCGACGGAGCCATCGGTATGGTGACCGACATCGTGGACGATCGTGAGTCGAAGTTGTCCGAAGCCGATGTCTACATGTGCGGTCCCCCTCCGATGATCGATGCCGGATTGGAGATGCTGGTGGCCCGTTCGGTCCCGCAGGAACAGATCTTCTACGACAAGTTCACGGTCTCCGCCCAAGCGGACTGAGACCGGAAATGGTCGCAACGGGCCGGCACCGGCGGTCCGAGCACCCGTCCGAAGCAATGCCGTTGTCCCCAGGATGGCGAGGAACGATTTCTATGGTCACGCAGGACACGAGTAAGCAACGGAGCTTCCCGAAACCGGAATTCACCGACGCCGAAGCCGGTGCGGTGACCTTCCCGAGCTCCGAGAGCCGAAGTTTCAACTATTTCAGCCCGAAGAAGAAGCGGGCCACGATCTACGAGGATGTCACCGTTGATGTCCAGCCGGACACGGACCGCTACCTCAGTCAGGGGTGGATCTATGCGTTCCAGAACGGACCCGGCGGTTATCCGGTGGACTGGACGGGCCTGAAATCGACCGACTGGCACCGGTTCCGGGATCCCAACGAGGAATGGGAAAAGACGATCTACCACAACAATTCCAATGTGGTACGGCAGATCCAGCAGAACCTGGAGAACGCGAAGAAGGCCGGTGCCTACAGTGGCTGGTCGCGCGGGTGGACCCAGTTCGTGGAAAGACATGTCGGCGCCTGGATGCATGCGGAGAACGGGCTGGGCATGCATGTGTTCGTCGCCGCTCAGCGCTCCGGCCCCACGAACATGATCAATACTGCGATCGCCGTGAACAGTGCGCACAAGATGCGGTTCGCGCAGGACCTCGCCCTGTACAACCTGGACCTCGGCGAGTCGATCGAGAACTTCGACGGCAGCATGCACCGCGATGTCTGGCACTCCGACCCGGTGTGGCAGCCCGTTCGCGAGGTCGTCGAGAACCTGACGGCGGTCGAGGACTGGGCGGAGGCACTGTTCGCCACCAACATCGTCTTCGAGTCGCTGGTGGGCGTGCTGTTCCGCAGCTACCTGGTGATGCAGATCGCCGCCCGGAACGGGGACTACGTGACTCCCACGTTGATCGGGACCGGCGAGAACGATTACGAGCGCGACCTGAGGTACACGCGCGAACTGTTCACCATGCTCACCGGTGATCTGGAGCACTCCACCGCGAACAAGCGATTGCTGCAGGAGTGGGTGAACAAGTGGGCACCGCGATGCAGCAGGGCCGCGCACGAGCTGCAGCCGATCTGGTCACAACCGCAGGAAAAAGTGGTCATGTTCAACGACTCGTGGAGTGCCGCTGTGGACGGGTTCCGGAGCGTGCTGGCCGAGTTCGACCTCGAGGAGCCGAAGGAGATGGCGAAGTGAGCACGAGAGAGAATTTTACGGCCAACGAGACCGCATCGGAGCTGTGCGGTGTGACTTTGATGAACAATCAGAACGGGCACGTCGTCGCCGAGATCATGGCCGCCAAGGACGGTGTGGAGGTGGATCACCTCCCGTCCATGATTCGGGTCGACGGCCGCGGGAAGCTCGTCTTCGATTTCGCGGAGATCACCGAAGAGCTCGGATTCGATTTCGATCAGTCCGATTTCGAGGAGATCATGTCCACGCACTACGGACGTATGGTGCATCTGGATGACAAGACCGTGCTGTTCGCCAGACCCGAGGATGCTGCGGAATACATCGACTTCGATCTGAAGCCGATCAGATAGAGCGGACCATTCGGCTGGGGGTGGACGTCGGGGCGCGGGTCTGTTCGCTGTCCCGCGCCCCGGCGTCGGAACACAGCCGGATTCACCGGTGCCGATGTTGTGAGGTGCGCTGCTCGGCGGATCACTCGGCTTCGGAAGAACACAAGCACCCGGACGAGGTGGTCGCCGTTTCACGAGAGGAGCGCTGTGCAGAATGGAAACCCGGGTCCATACCCCTCTCCTGGACGAGGTCTGGGAGGTACTCGACGGGATCCGCCCACCGGGTGAGGAACATACCCTGACCGAGTTGGGACTCGTCACCGCGGTGTCGACCAACGGCGCGGTGATGCGGGTACTGCTGCGTGTGCCCACCGCTCTGTGCTGGGTTCCCGGCGGCGGTGAACTGCTTGCCGAGCTCGAGAAGTCGATCCGCAACGTACCGTCGTTGAGCACGGTCGAACTGTATGCGAAGCCGAGCTGGCCGGCGTGGTCGGCAGCGGACCCGAACCACGCGAGGAAAACGTCTTTCGAATACCCCCTGGGTCCGGAGCTGCTTTCTCAACATTCCACCTGTGTCGAAAGTGCGTTGACGGAACCACGCCGGGACGGGTGGATGATCGACGGCCTTCGGCAGCAGTTTTGTGCACAATTCCGGGCTACCGAGGACCGACCCGACAAAGTCCGAGTGATCATCCGAGCGCGGATCCGGCCGGAGACGAACCCACTCGAGGCCGCTTGAGAATCTCGGAACAGCTCGTTCCTTCCTTGCTGCCGCGACGAAACAACGAATCAGAAGGACGATGCAGACATGGCAAAGGATCTCCGCTTCAACGTAGAGGCACGGCAACTGCTGGTGAGCGGCGTCGATGCCCTGGCCGACGCCGTCAAGGTGACGCTGGGTCCGAAGGGGCGCAACGCGGTCATCGAGAAGCTCACCGGCCCGCCCAGCATCACCAACGACGGGGTGACCATCGCCCGGGAGATTCACCTGCGCGATCCGTTTGCCGACATGGGAGCGCAGTTGGTCAAGGAAGTCGCCAACAAGACCAACGGGGTGGCCGGTGACGGCACGACCACGGCCACGGTGCTCGCGCAGGCGTTGGTGCACGAGGGGCTCCGCGCCGTGGACGAGGGAGCCAACCCGATGTTGCTGAAATCGGGTATCCAGCAGGCTGCGAACGCGGTGATCGACACGCTCAGAGCAGGAGCTCGGTCGGTCAGCGGCAAGGAAGACCTCGCGCATGTGGCCACGCTGTCGGCCAACAACGACCCGGAGGTCGGCGAGATGATCGCGATCGCGATGGGCCGGGTGGGCACGACCGGGGTCGTGACCGTCGAGGAGTCGCCGACCTTCGGGCTGGACGTCGATTTCGTGGACGGGATGGAGTTCGACCACGGCTACATCTCGCCCTACATGATCACCGACGAGGATCGGATGGAAGCGGTCTTCGAGGATGCCTACATCCTGATGACCAACGAGAAGATCACTCACGTGCAGGAGCTGATGCCGGTGCTGGAGCAGGTCACCCGCACCGGAAGACCGCTTGTCGTGCTCGCCGAGGACGTGCAGGGGCCGCCGCTGGGCATGCTGGTGCACAACAATGTGCACGGCACCTTCAAATCCGTGGCCGTACGTTCCCCGGGATTCGGACACCGGCGACTGCAGCAGCTGGGCGATATCGCCACGCTGTGCGGGGGCGAGGTCATCAGCAAGGAGGCCGGTCTGCAGCTGGAGTCGGTCGCACTCGAGCATCTGGGGCGGTGCGGCAAGATCACGGTGACCGAAAACAGCACCACCATTGTCGACGGTGCTGGTGAGGAAGCCGGTGTGAACGCTCGGATCGAGCAGCTCAAGCGGGAACTCGAGCGGGCCGAGAATCCCCACGATCAGGATTCGCTGCAGGAGCGGATCGCGCGCTTGTCGGGGTCGGTCGCCGTCCTGCGGGTGGGGGCCGCGACCGGGGTGGAACTCAAGGAGAAGCAGCACCGGGTCGAGGACTCGGTCTCGGCCACCCGGGCAGCCATCGAGGAGGGAATCCTCGCAGGTGGTGGTACCGCGCTGGTCAAGGCCGCCGCCGAGCTCGGCTCGACCGGCCTGACCGGTGACGCGGCCCGGGGCTACGAGATCGTGCGGCGCTCGCTGATCGAACCGCTGCGCTGGATCGCCATCAACGCCGGTTACTCGCCCGACGAGGTGCTCGAACGCGTTGCCGACTCCCCGGGTGGGGAAGGGTTCAACGCGTTGACCGGCGAGTACGGGGACATGTACGGCTTCGGTGTCATCGACCCGGTGAAGGTCACCCGGTCCGCGCTGGAAAGCGCCGCCTCGATCGCTTCGCTGCTGTTGACCACCGAAACTCTCCTGGTCGAGGAGAACCTGCAGAATCCCGGCTCGATCACCGCTCCGGGGTTCGGAGATCTCGCCGAAGGAATGGTGCGCCCCTCCAATATCGCGTGACCCGGTGTTCAACGGGCAATCGTGTGAGTCTGGTGCTGAGGTCCGTGAGCTGCCGGCCTGCGGGCCGGTGGGAAAGCTCGTGGGGTCTCGGGCGAGTCGCGGCGGTCGGGACCCCACGAGCGCGTGTGACCGCGGCGTCCGGCACTCACACGCTCCCCACGATGGCAGCGCGGGCAGGAACGGCGCAGCCGCGACTGCGGTGAATCGGACACGACAGTCCCATCGAGCAAGGAGTCAATGTGAAAGCGGTACGAGTGCACGCCTACGGCGAGCGGGCACACCTCGAGTCCGTTCCGGACCCGGTGGTCAAAAACCCGCTGGATGTGCTGGTCGAGGTCAATGCGGCGGGTGTGTGCCGCACGGATCTGCACATCATCGAGGGCCAGTGGGCCGACAAGAGCGGGGTGTCCCTCCCCTACATCATCGGTCACGAGAACGCGGGCACGGTCCGCGAGGTCGGCGCGGCGGTCAGCAACGTGCGGCCCGGTGACAAGGTCATCCTGCATCCGCTGGTGACCTGCGGGTTGTGCCGCGCGTGCCGGTCCGGCGACGACGTGCACTGCGAGAATTCGCTGTTTCCCGGCATCGACAGCGATGGTGGGATGGCGGAGCTGTTGTTGACCAATGCGCGGTCGGTGGTCAAGCTCGACGCGGGGTTGGCGCCGGCCGATGTGGCCGCGCTGGCCGATGCGGGGCTGACGGCGTATCACGCGGTGCGCAAGGCGGTGCCGCTGTTGTATCCGGGCACGCAGGTGGTGATGATCGGCGCCGGCGGGCTCGGTCATATCGGGCTGCAGTCGTTGCTGGCGTTGACACCGGCCGAGGTCACGGTGGTGGATCGCTCGCCGGAAGCGTTGCGGCTGGCCACCGAACTCGGTGCGCACCACACGGTGACCGCCGACGGTGCGCAGGTCGACGCGGTGCGCGAGATCACCGGCGGCGCGGGTGCGCACGTGGTGCTGGACTTCGTCGGCGAGTCCGGCACCGAAGCCGAGGGCGTGGCGATGACGCGCGATGCGGGCTCGTATTTCGTCATCGGCTACGGCGGCGCGGTCAATGTGCCCACCATCGACATCATCTCCCGCGAGATCAACGTGATCGGCAACCTGGTGGGCTCCTACAACGATCTCGACGAGCTCATGACGCTGACCGCCCAGGGCAAGGTGTCCTTGCGCACCCGCACCTACCCGCTGGATGCCGCCCTCGACGCGCTCGACGATCTCGATCACGGCCGCCTTCCCGGGGGCCGGGCCATTCTCGTTCTCTGACCACACCGAGCCCCACCCATCGCCGAAAGGCAGGACAGCAACATGTACACCAAGGACGGCGAGCAGTACTTCATCGTCGACAGCCACATCCACTTCTGGGACGGCACTCCGGCGAATCAGGCCAACCGCTACGGCGAGGGCTTTCTCAACTGCTTCTACGACTACCACCGCAACCTGAGTCCGGAAACGGAGCTGTGGTCGCTGGAGCACTTCCAGAAGCAGACCGAAGCCGACCTGATGCACGACCTGTTCGAGGTCGGCTACGTGGACACGGCGATCTTCCAGCCGACCTACTTGACGGACTTCTTCGTCAACGGGTTCAACACCACCGAGCAGGACGGGGCGCTGGCCGAGAAGCACCCGGACAAGTTCCTCGTCAACGGCGCCTGGGACCCCCGTGACGGCGAAGCCGGACTGGCCGCACTGGAGCAGCTGGTCGAACGCTGGCAACCGCGGGGCGTCAAGCTCTACACCGCCGAGTGGAAGGGCGAGTCGAAGGGTTGGAAGCTGTCGGATCCGTGGTCCTACCGCTACCTGGAGAAGTGCCGGGAACTGGGAATCCGCAACATCCATGTGCACAAGGGCCCGACGATTTACCCGCTGAACCGGGATTCCTTCGACGTCGCCGATGTCGATGAGGCGGCCACCGCATTCCCGGACCTGAACTTCATCATCGAACACGTCGGGTTGCCGCGGCTGGAGGACTTCTGCTGGATCGCCACCCAGGAACCCAACGTCTACGGCGGCCTGGCGGTGGCGATGCCGTTCATCCACAGCCGGCCGCGCTACTTCGCCCAAATCATCGGCGAGCTGCTGTACTGGCTCGACGAAAACCGCATCACCTTCGCCAGTGACTACGCCATCTGGACGCCGAAGTGGCTGGTGGAGAAGTTCGTCGATTTCCAGATTCCGCCGGACCTGCAGTCCGAGTACGGGGTGCTCACTGCCGACATCAAGCGCAAGATCCTCGGCCTCAACGCCGCCCGGCTCTACGACATCCCGGTGCCGTCCGAGGCGCGCGTGTCCGAACCCGCCGTGCACGCGGCGGTCGGCTCGGAAACCAATGAGGAGGTGTTGACATCGTGACCACGACTGCCGTGGGCCCGGAGTCCGCCGTGTGGCGGGCTCTGGGCACCGTGCTCGATCCGGAACTCGACGAGCCCATCACCGACTTGGACTTCGTGGCGTCCCTGGAGGTCCGCGATCACGAGGTGTTCGTGGACCTGAGGCTGCCGACCTACTTCTGCGCCCCGAACTTCGCCTACCTCATGGTCGCCGACGCTCACGATGTGCTGACCGGGTTGCCCGGAATCACCCGCGTGCGGGTGCGCTTGCTCGACCACTTCGCCGCCGACGAGATCAATGCCGGAGTGGCCGCCGGCGACGGGTTCGACGCCTCCTTCCCGGGGCTGGCCACCGGGGAACTCGACGAGCTGCGTCGTACTTTCCTGCGCAAAGCCCACATCGCCTACCAGGAAAAACTGGCGAGTCGCTTGCTGCGTTCCGGCTGTACACAAGAGGAGCTGGTGCGCGTGCGCCTGCGGGATCTCGAGGACAGCCGGGAGTTGGCGAAGCTTCGCCGACGTCGAGAGCAGCTCGGTCTGCCGAGCCAGGACGACGCTCCTCTTCTCCTCGATGACAGGGGCGAGCCCGTCGAGGTGGACACGCTGCCGGTGCGGTTGCGCTTCGCCCGCACCACCCGCGTCAGTATCGAAGCCAACGCCGGCTGGTGCCGCGGACTGCTGTCCACCCGCTACGGCGGCGAGGACCGTGACCTCCACCCTCGACAGCTCGAGTGACCGAGCCGAGACGGGCATGCCCCGTCATCCCTGCCCGTTGATGTCGAGACCTCCGGGGCGCCGGACTCGGCTGTTCACACCCCACCCGGGGGCCTCGGCGAAAAGACCGCTGTTGCGGTCCGTGGAAGCAGAGCCTGTCGCCTGTCCTCCGCGGGCCGCTGCTGCGGCCGGCGCGATTTTCGGTTTCGAGGAACGGCGGAGCGCACGACCGATCCGGTTGCTGTGCATGAATCTGCAGATCCCACCAGCTACCGCAGCGGGCACATGGGTGAGTCCCCGATGAGGGGCGCGCCGAGGACGGGGTGTCGACGATCCACACGACGAGAGGAGAGTTATGCGACAGCGCACGTACGTCGCCGAGGTCGGGGAAGTCAATGCTGCCCTGCTCGCGACCGCAAGCCGCACCGCGTGGCTTGCGCCCGAATACCGTCCTCGCGACCTGGGGGACGGCCGTGTCGCCTTGAGCGAACTCGCGCTCGGTGCCTCCCGCGAGCTGGGGGAGGAGGAAGACGGGGCCATCACCGATGACGCGGACGGCTTGCAAATCTGGATCGGCGACGACAGCTATGAATTGATCACCGAATAGTCGTCGGGAGCCATGAGGATGCTGACGCGCGGAGCATGAAGATGTCGTGCACATGGCTCATGTCTCCGGAAGTGGATGTGAACAGAATGAACGAGAAGTCTTCGCCTTCCGGCGTGAAACCGCCCGGCACCGTGCGGCAGCTGCAGACATCGGCGGCCCTGTCCCTGAGGGATCTGGCAGCGATCTTCGAGGACATGACAACGGTCGTCGATTGCTGCGAACAGATCCTCGTGAGGCTGACTCGGAGCGAGGCAGGTCTGAGCGATATCACCGTGGAAGCCCTCTGGACGACCGCGCTCATCTCGTATCGGCGGTGCTTTGTTCCCGGCCCGCGAGGCATGGGTCTGACCGAGGAGGACGTGGAGGCGACCGGGATGCGGGGAGAGGTCGTCGAGTGGCACAAGTTGCTGGAAAAACTGGGAGCGCATCACGTGGACGCCGGCGCCACCTCTCGGGAGACGTTCGTCGTCGGGATATCCCAGGATTCCGGTGGTAACGCGAACGGTGTCGCGATCACGTCCGCGCCGCGGCCCCGACTCGACGAGACGACTGTTCGACAGACCGGTCACCTTGCTCTCGAACTGAGTCGGCTTGTCGACGAGCGCATCAACAGTCACCAGGAGACCGTCTACAACGCAGCGCGGGCCATGACCGCGGACGCGCTCTCCTCGCTACCGGTTGTCCCAGTGGCCGGTTCCGAGTCCGCCGACAGTGGTTCGCCCGAGTAATCGTGCTCGTCCGCAGTGTTCGAGTAGTGGCCGGGAATCGGGGAGCGCACTGATGGCACGGGAGATCACCAGCGTCGAGGTTTCCGAGCGAAGGATGGACCCCACTCGACGCCGTCCGTCGGCTCCCGCCTGCCGGCCGTGGTGACCGGCCGTCGCGGACAGCGCGGCCGGCGCCGGTGTAGGACACTGGGCAGCACGAAGCGGGGGTGTGCACGGGGGCGGCGGTGGACGAAACCCCGGCGTGTCGCTCGCCGCGCCACCGAGATCGGCGCCGCCGAACACGTGGTGTTCGGCGGGCTCGTGTAGGAGGAGGCGGGAGGGTTCCTGCGCCGGAGTATGGCGAGGAACATTCCGCCACAGTTACGCGATCGCCGGAACTGGGGCGAGATCCGCTCCTGGGCCGCTGGGATCGCGCAGGCATGCGGTTGATCTTGTCACCGGCCACATCCGGCAGGGGGTGCATCCATGAGTGAGGACACCGCGGGAATCGGCCCGACCGGTCCCACGCAGCAGCCGTACCCGGTGCGTTTCGACGTGGACTACCCGGACCGCGGTCTCGACCGTCTCAGCACGGCCTTCCGGTTGATCGTGGCCATCCCGATCCTTGTCGTCCTGGGCACCGTCGGTGGCCAGGCGCAGCAGATCGACACCGAGTCGGGCGCCGCGGTCGTGTCCGCCGCAGGCGGATTGCTCTTCGTGCCGCCGCTGCTGATGCTTCTGTTCCGCCGGAAGTACCCGCGATGGTGGTTCGACTGGAATCGCGAGTTGCTGCGGTTCGTCAACCGGGTGATCGTCTACCTGGCCCTCATGGACGATCGGTATCCGTCCACCGATGAGCACCAGTCGGTACGGCTCGATTTCGACCATCCGGACGCTCGCGCTCTCAACCGCTGGCTACCGCTGGTGAAGTGGCTGCTGGCCGTTCCGCACTACATCGTCTTGTTCTTCCTGGATATCGCGGCGGTCGTGGCCGTGGTCGCGGCGTGGTTCACGATCCTGTTCACCGGCCGCCATCCCCGAGCATTGTTCGACTTCCTGACCGGAGTGGGACGTTGGCACAACCGCGTCGTCGCGTATGCCTGGATCCTCGTCACCGATCGTTACCCGCCGTTTCGGTTGGCTCCTTGACGTCCTCGCGGCTTCGCGAGGGGGGCGGACTTTCCGGGTTTACGGTGCGGAATCCGGCAGCAGACGCAGCAACTCGAGGACGGGGCGCCCCGGGGTGAGCGGTGACTGCTGTCCGTTCGCGGGGAGGCCGGCGCGGATGGCCAGTTGGGGGTATCTCACGCCGCCCAGTACCTCCTGACGAAGCGAGTCTCGCGTCTGTTCGACCTCGAAGGCTTCACTGAGGGGACTGCTGGCCAGTCCCCTCAGCGTGGCAGTGCACAAAACACCCGGCTTGTCGCCGCGCCGGCCATGAGAGGGGCATCCGGAGCGCCGGTGGTGGTGCTCACCAGCAGGAGAGTGCCCGCGGTGCGTGCGGATCCGATTTCCTCGTGGATCGCTGCAGTGCGCCCGAAGTCCCGCAGCACCAGATCGCCGTACTGCGTACCGGGCTGGGGTTCGCGACCGTGGTATGCCTTCGGGCTCCGCGGCGCTGCGGCCGGTCCAGGAGGCCGGTTCGTCGCGGTAGTCGGTGAGGTGCTGTGCAAAAGGCCGCCTTGACGAAAGCCGTGGCCAACGCGTACCGATGCTCACCTGTGACGATCTGAAGACGTGCTTCCGGGAAATCACCGGTCCGCACGAGTTCGTCGAGGGTGTGCGAGGGGATTTCCCGCGCGGAGTACTGGCTGCGGTCGGTGTGCCGGGAGTAGGCCGCTCCGGCCAGGGCGAGTTCTTCTTCGGACGGTTCTGCCCACGTCGATACCTCGACGTCGGCAAGCCGGTCGGGTGCGGCAGGATCCGGCAGCCAGCGCATTCGCACGCGCCATCCGAGCGCGAATCGATCATGAAGACTTCCCGCGTGCCGTGCCGGGCGGTGTGGCCGGGATCGGCCACACCGCCGAAGGTCATTCTCCTGAGCGTGCGACCGGGATTTCCTTGCTCGTGGATGTTTCGCGTTTCGGGATGCGAATGCTCAGGATTCCCGTGTCGTAGGTGGCTTTGATCTCATCGGTGTCGCAGCCCATGGGCAGATTTATCGTGCGCAGGAACGAGCCGTAGCGGAACTCGCTGTGCCGGTCGGTGCGTTCCTCGCTGGTGCGTTCGGCGGAGACCCGGAGCTGGTTGCCCTCGACGGTGAGGTGGATGTCCCTGTCGGGGTCCATGCCGGGGAGTTCGCAGCGGATCACGTACTCGCCTTCGTCGGTGTAGCTTTCGACGCGCATCGGGTGGCGGCCTTCGAAGGGCCATTCGCTTTCGAACCAGTGGAGCAGGTCGGGCAGCGCTGAGCCTGGCCGTGGCAGCATGCTGGTCATCTCGTTCTCCACGCTCGTCGGAAATTCGGACACCCCTGGGGTTCCGTGGTTGCGCAGGAGCAAAACAGGGGTGGTCGTGCCTCTGCGCCGGTTCCTGCCCTCGGTGCGAGTGGATTCGCAGTCGCCTCCGCAGGGCGGACAGAGCCTTGCTGCTCCTGCGGCGGCATCGGCGATGCTGCAGGAGGCCGAGGCTCGTCGGGGAAGGTCGCATTACGGGCCCGGGTCGAGCAGTTCGTGCGGTGCGCGGCGCGGTGTGGCCGGCACCGGGGAGCCGTAGCCGATGCGCAGGAGTGCCTGTGGGTGCAGTCGGCCACCGAGTAGCTGCCGCAGCCGTTCTCGGGTTTCGACGACCTCGATCACCTGGGACATCAGGGAGGCAGTCAGTCCCAGCGAGGTCGCGGTGAGCAGCATTCGTTGCAGGGCCTGGCCGGCCTGCAGGTCGTCCGTCCGGCTCTTGTCGTAGGAGCACAGCACGACCGTCAGCGGGTCGTCCTCGAAGTCTTTGCCGGGAACCCGCTGCCGGGCCTGTCCGCCGGAGAAGTCCCGCAGCACCCATTCGTCCTGGTCCTCTCGCCGGGGGCCTGCCGAGGACGCCGGTACCCCTTCGAGGGCTTCGGCCGTCCTGCCCGTCCAGTGCGCCATTTCGGTCCGAAATCCCTCGTCGGCCATTTGCACCTCGTGTGCGCGGTGCACGAGTTCGAGGAGTTCGGCACGCTGAGTACGGTCGACTGTGTGCAGCGCACTGTGCTCGTCTTCGACGGAGCCGAGCAAGGCGTGGCGGTGGGTTTCCGGCACTGGTGTTGCCAGGAAGGGGCGGCGGTTCGTCCTCCTGGTGGTGATCGCCCGGAAGAGCCGTACCTGCTCTTCGGCTGGGTTCAGTGCTCCTTGCGAGCGAACCGTGGCCAGCAGGGTGGGTTCGCCGGTGTGCGGGATCAGGCTCACCCCGGGGCGTATCCGGAAATGTTGCAGGGCCAGGCGCAGGTTGAACAGGGCCGCCCCACAGCCCAGCCGGAGCTCCTCGTCGTCGGGATCGGTGTGCGGAAGGCGGCGGGCCGTATCGACGTGCAGTTCGATGGCTTGTGAGTGCAGGCGGAACCGCCAGGGCTGGGTGTTGTGCAGGGACGGTGCTGTTCCGGCCAGCCGGATCACCTGCTCTGCCTGTTCGGGAGCCAAGCCCATTGTCGTGGTAAAGGTTCCCATCGCAGCCTCCGAGACCTCTCGATACGCCGGCGGTCACCGGACCGAGGAGCAGCCCGTTGAACCCGCCTTGCTTTCGGTTCCCTGCTTCGGGGCCGGACAGTGGTAGTAGTGGGGCGAGCAAGGCGGCGATCCCGACAGAGAGGGAGCGCCCGTCACCGCCGATTGTGCTCGGAATCGGGACGAACCACCACGACGGGGCAGGGTGCGTGGTGCATGCAGTACTGGCTGACGGATCCGAGAAGTGCTCGGGTGAAGGTGCCGTGCCCGCGATTTCCGACGACGAGGAGATCCGCATCTTCGGAGGTATCGGCATCGAGGGTTTCCTCGACCATCGTGGTCCCGCCCGCGCTGTGGCCGCTGCGGTGTTGCCCCGGAGGTGTCATGGTTGTCCGTGTGGCGCCCACGGCACGTGTCGGTGGTGTTGCTCGGGGACCGGAGCCTCTCCTGCGGCGGCTCGGGGTTTTCGTCGAGGAACGGAGCGGGGTATGAGCACTCCTGGTTCGAAACCCGTCGTGGTGGGCATCGATGGTTCCCCTGCCTCCTTCCAGGCCTTGCGGTGGGCGGCGCGGGAGGCCTCCTACCGGGGAACGCGCCTGCGCGTGGTCCATGGTGATGTGTCCGCGTTGACCCACGTGCCCGAGATGCCCGGAGTGTCGCTGCCGGAGTCCTATCACCACGCGGTGCGGCGCCAGGTCGAGCAGTGGCTGCGCAAGGCAGCGGAAACGGCCGGGGTGGAGGTGCCCGACGCCGAGGTGGACACCGAGATGCGCACCGGGTCGGCACGAACGGTCCTGATCGACGAATCGAAGACCGCGCAACTGATGGTGGTGGGCAGCCGCGGGCTGGGAGGTTTCAGCGGTCTGATTCTCGGGTCCGTGGCGGTGGCGCTGTGCCGGCACGGGCACTGCCCGGTCGCGGTCCTGCGCGGGCCCGACAACGGCGCCGCGATCGCCGAGCAGCCGGTGGTCGTGGGCGTGGACGGCTCCCGCGGCGGTGAGCCCGCCCTGACGTGGGCGTTCGAGGCTGCCGCGGCGAGATCCGTCGAGTTGGTGGCGCTCCACGCCTGGCACGACATGGTCGTCGGGGAGATGTGGACCAGGGCTCAGGCCGATGACAGCTGGGGATCGGTGCAGGACGACGAGGAGCGCCTGCTCGCCGAGAACCTGGCCGGCTGGCGGGAGACCTACCCGGATGTGGCGGTCCGGCAGGTCGCCTCCTACGGCAAGCCGGCACGGGTCCTGCTGGAGCATGCCCAGAACGCTCAGCTCATGGTGCTGGGAGCGCGTGGGCGCGGTGGTTTCGCCGGTCTTCTTCTCGGATCGACCAGTCAGACCCTGATCCATCACTCGCCGTGCCCGGTCGTCGTCGCGCGCTGAGCCGGCCGCCGGGCATGGATGCCTTGTTCCGACATCGAGGCCTTCCGGGTCGGCTCGACCGGCCGCGGCGGGCAGTCCGGGTTCCAGTCACATGCCCGCCGCGGCGAGTAGGTCGACCTCGCCGGTGGCCGGCCACTCCGAGCCGGCGAACCCCTCGGAGGTGGACGGCCCGAGGCCGCCTCGCGATCACTCCCGTCCGGAACCGGCTCTCATGGTGGTGAGGTCGCGAGTGCTGCCTTCGCGGGTCAGCAGGATCGCGGCAGCAGCCACGGCGAAGGCGAGGATCCAGACGGTTCCGAGGAACGTCAGGCTGCCTCCGGCGGTGAGCACCAACCCGGTTGCGATCGCCGGGGTGAACCCGGCACCCAGGGTGGAGGCACTCTGATACGCCAAGGATGCGCCGGTGTAGCGCATGTGTGTGGGAAACAGCTCCGCGGTGAAGGCGCCGAAGGGCCCGAAGATGACGCCCTGCAGACCCTGCCCCAACATCACGGCGATCGCGAAGCCCCACACGGTGCCGCTTTCGACCAGCCACAGGATCGGGAAGACGCAGACAGCCGCGCCGATCATTCCGGTGAGCATGACCGGCTTGCGCCCGAAGCGGTCGCTGACCCGGGCACTGATGATCACCACGAGGAACATGACCACGGCGGCCGCTGCTTTGGCGTTGAGCACGCCGGTCTTGTCAGCACCGCTGCCGACCGCATACGACACGGCCCACACCGTGACCATTCCGGCGATGGTGTAGACGCTGGTTCCGGTGATGATGCCGAGGACGAGGTTCTTCGGGTTTCTGGTCACGACCTCGAGCAGCGGGAGCTTCTTGGCTTCGGCCATGTCCTGGAGTTGCCGGAACAAGGGGGTTTCCGCGACCTTGAGACGGATCACCAGGCCGACCGTGACCAGCACGACGCTGAGCAGGAACGGGATACGCCATCCCCAGGAGAGGAACTGGTCCTGGGGAAGCAGTGTGACCGCACTGACCGCCAGGGTGGCCAGGGCAGCACCTGCGGGAGCTCCCATGTTCGCGAAGCTGGCGGCAAAGCCACGTTTCTTCTTCGGAGCGTGCTCCAGCGCCATCAACATGGCACCTCCCCATTCACCGCCCACGGCCAACCCCTGGATGATCCGCAACACGATCAACAGCACGGGTGCGATGACACCGATCTGCGCAGTGGTGGGCAGCAAGCCGATCAAACACGTGGCGATTCCCATGGTCAGCATGGAAATGACCAGGACGTTCTTGCGTCCGACACGGTCACCGAAGTGGCCGAAGACCGCTCCGCCCAACGGGCGAGCGACGTAGCCGGCCGCCAGGGTGCCGAAGGAGGCGAACGCGGCGAAGCCGGGTCCCAGGTTCGTGAAGAAGAGCTGGCTGAACACGATGGCAGCAGCCGTGGCGTAGAGCAGGAAGTCGTAGTACTCGATGAGGCTGCCGATGAAGCTGGAGGCCAGGATCCTCCGCATCTCTCGGGTATTGAGGCTGGGCTGATCCTCGTGCTGCCGCGAGGGATCGGGTGTCGCTGCGGTCTGCCGGGTCGAAGTCATCGTTGCTACGTCTGTTCTCTTCCTGCGACGGAAACTGATTGCCGACCGGCGCCACCGGTGATGCCGGGTCGGCCGGTTGCGGTTGTGGTGCGGACCACGGGTGAGTACGCACAGCGTCACACCGGTCCCGTCGCCCGGCCCACAGTGCCATTCCGATGAACGGAATGCCGTCATGGCACAGCGGCGGCCGCTTCGGCGAAGGTGCACGGCGTCGTCGTAGACGAGGAGGACGGACGTTGGACACCACCGTGACGTTGACCGGAACGGGCACCCCACTGCCGGTGCCGGGACGGGCCGGCCCGGGGACGCTACTGCGCTGCGGAGAGTGGGCCGCACAGGTCGACGCAGGACGCGGAACCGTGCTGCGGCTGGCCGAGCTGGGGCTGCGCTGCCCGCAGATCGGGCTGCTGGCGCTGACCCACTACCACTCCGACCACCTCGTCGACATGGCCGATCTCGTGCTCACCCGCTGGGTGCAAGGCGAGTTCGACCCGCTGCCGGTGCTGGCGCCGGAGGGACCGACAGCTCGATTCGCCCGCCGAGTACTCGACAATTGGGAGGACGACATCGCGGTCCGCAGCCACCACGGTGGTCGTCCCACACCTCCCGCGCTGGACGTTCGGACATTCACCCCCACGGAGACACCGACCACGGTGTGGCGGTCCGGCACGGTGGACGTGTCGGCGGTGGCGGTGCGGCACGAACCGGTGGAGGACGCTGTGGCCTACCGCTTCGACACGTCCGACGGCGCGGTGGTCGTCAGCGGTGACACCCGGGTGTGCGCGGAGATCGAGCAGCTGGCGCGAGGCGTGGACGTGCTGGTGCACGAGGCCTGCCGCACCGAAGTTCTCCGTGCGCGCGGCAAGGATTTCATCGCCGACTATCACGCCGACACCGTGGAGTTGGGTGTCATGGCCGAGCGTGCCGGTGTGGCGACCCTGGTGCTCACCCATCTCGAACCCGGCCCGACCACGGGGGACGAAGCGAACACGTTCGCCGAGGAAGTGCGCCGCGGGGGATTCAGCGGACAGCTCGTCGTGGGGGAGGACCACACCACGGTGCCGGTGTCGTCCGAACCTGTGAGCAGCACAGCGGCTGTGGATTAGTCTGGAGTCGGCAGGGACGACGAGAGGTGATCATGCCGGGCCAGATACGGGAACCGGGGCGCACGGTCACCAGCCGGGTGCTGGCCGTGCTCGATGCCTTCGGACCCGACGACACCGACCTGTCGCTGGCCGAGCTGTGCCGTCGCACCGGGCTTGCGCCCGCCACGGCGCACCGGCTCGCCGGCGAGCTCGTCGCGTGGGGCGGGTTGGAACGCAGCGGTGACCATCACTACCGGATCGGACTGCGGCTGTTCGAGATCGGCATGCGCGCTCCCGGACGATACGGCCTCAGCAACATCGCATTGCCGTTCCTGGAGGACCTCTACGAGGTCACCCGCGAGAACGTGCATCTGGCCGTGCGCGACGGTCACCACGCGGTATACCTGCACAAGATCACCGGCAGGCGCGCGGTCGGTGCGCCCTCACGATCCGGTGGCAGACTTCCGCTACACGCCACCGGCATGGGCAAAGCACTGCTCGCGTTTTCGGACTACGAACTGGCCGAAGAGACCATCGCCGCCGGGCTGTCCCGCTACACGTCACACACCATCACGTCCCCCGGCCTGCTGCGCCGTGCACTGGTACAGATCCGCCGGCGCGGTTTCTCCGTGGCCGCACAGGAATACTCACTCGGCACCGTTTCGGTCGCCGCCCCGGTGCTGTCCGCGGACGGGCAGGCGCTTGCCGCCATCTCGGTCGTGGTGCGCAGTTCCCGTGCCAACGTCGCACGGCTCGGTCCCGCCGTGCGTACCGCCGCCATGGGCATATCCCGCCAGCTCTCCTCGACCAGCGCCGCGTCCCGGGAGCGGGTGGGGTAGCGATCGGTGTGTTGCAGGCTCGTCGGATCGGGGGTCTGGGCAACATCCGTGTCGGATCGTGCGCTGAGCGATGATCTTGTCGGCGGGCTCCGTCGAATCCGGTGGATAGCATGGCCCGAAGTTCGTGATCAAGGAGGTTGCCATGCCGAGTGAGACCGAGATGGGGCATCTTCGTCGGTGTGTGGAACTCGCGGCTGCGGCCTTGGAGGCGGGAGATGAGCCGTTTGGGTCCGTGCTCGTCGCCGGGGACGGCACCGTCCTGGCCGAGGACCGCAACCGTGTGTCCGGTGGCGATCGGACCCGGCACCCGGAGTTCGAACTGGCACGGTGGGCCGCGACGAACATGACCGTGGAGGATCGGGCGGTGGCGACGGTGTTCACCTCGGGGGAGCACTGTCCGATGTGCGCGGCCGCGCACGGCTGGGTCGGGTTGGGCCGCATCGTGTACGTGAGCTCGTCCGAGCAGTTGTCCGGCTGGCTTGCCGAGCTGGGCGCCGCTCCGCCCCCGGTACGGACCTTGCCGGTCGGGGAGATCGTGCCCGGTCTCGTGGTGGAGGGTCCGGTTCCGGAGCTCGTCGAGCAGGTGCACGAGCTGCAACGCCGTTTCCACGGTTCACACTGAGCGCAGCATGCCCGCCCGGTGAGTCGTAGACGCCGGACAGGGGCCCGGCGAGCAATCTCCGTCTCAGAAGGGTCCGGATCGCGTCCGAAATCCCTGTCGACTCGTGTCCCGACCGGTCAGCCGCTGCGGCCTGGGCGGCTCGGGGAGGCGGTCAGCGGGTTCTCCGGCCAGGAGTGTTTCGGGTACTGGCCCCGCAGTTCGGCGCGGACCTGCCGGTATCCGTTGCTCCAGAAGGACTCCAGGTCGCCGGTGACCGCGGCGGGACGGCCTGCCGGGTCGAGCAGCCGCATCAGCACCGCAACCCGTCCCTCGGCGATGGTGGGCACGCTCGTCCAGCCGAACACTTCCTGGACCCGCACCGGCAGGGCCGGCTGTTCCCCGCTGTAGTCGAGGCGCACCCGGGCGCCGGAGGGGACTTCGATGCGGTCGGGGGCGAGCTCGTCGAGGCGGCCGGCTTGGGGCCAGGGCAGCAGCCTGCGCAGCGCGGTTCCGGCGTCGATGCGTTCCAGGTCGGTTCGACCGGCCGCGGCGGACAGCTCGGGTTCCAGCCACGTCTCGGCTGCGGCGAGCAGGTCGGCCTCACCGGTGGTCGGCCACGGATCGCCGAAGGTGCGGTGCAGGAAGGCGAGTCGCTGCCGGAGTTGCCGGGCGTCGGCATCCCAGTGCAGCAGCTCCAGCCCCTCGGTGCGCAGACCCTCGAGCAGGGCCGCCCGCAGCGCATCTGCCGGGGGCGTTTCCAGCGCCTTGTCCGACAGCACGATCGAGCCCAGACGGCGCACGGTGCGCGCGCGGACGTCTCCGTCGTGCCAGTCGATCTCGTCGGTGTCCGACAGCAGGCCGGGAGCGGTCTGCTCGGCGAGCTGCTGGTCGGCCCGTGCGGCCAGCCGGACGAATCCGTGCGCGCGGTTGGGATCGCGCTCGGCGATCGCGATGGCCAGCCATTCCGAGCCGGCGAGCCCTTCGGAGGTGGGCATGCCGGACGGGTCCTCGCGCACTTCCGAGCGGGGCAGCTCCACGGCGGTCCCGCCGGACATCAGGTAGGTCCGCGAGCGGGGTGAGCGGCGGCGGGCCAGTCGTTCGGGATGGGCCAGTGCCACTACCGCAGCCTCGTCACCGGCATCGGGAGGATCCTTCGGAGCGGACACCATCCCTTCCAGGCGCCGCACCTCCCGCCGCCAGCGCTGAGAGCCCGGCCCCTTGCCGCGGAGTTTCCGCAGGGCCGTGGCGAGTTCGGTGTCCCGGGCGAGCCCGTCGTCGTCGAGCAGGGCGACGACCTCGGCGGCGGTGCGGCGACCGGCCCGCGCGCTGCCGTCCAGCAGCGCGCGGGACAACCGCGGATGCAACCCGAGCTCGACCATCCGTTGTCCCCGTGCGGTGACCGCCCCGCTCGCATCCAGGGCGCCCAGCGCGGTCAGGACCGCCTGCCCGGCGGCCAACGGCCCGGCTGGGGGAGCATCCCACCAGCGCAGCGCGCTGCCATCCGGGGTGCCCCAGCAGGCCAGCTCCAGGGCGAGCCTGGTGAGTTCGGCGGTGCGGATCTCCGGCTCCGGGTAGCGGGCGAGCGCGCTGTGCTCGTGCTCGGGCCAGCACCGGTAGGCGTGTCCGGGACCCTCGCGCCCGGCGCGGCCGGCGCGCTGCTCGGTGATCGCCTGCGGCGCGCGCACGGTGACCAGCCCGGACAGCCCGCGGCGGTGGTCCATGCGGGAGACGCGGGACAGCCCGGAATCCACCACCGCCCGCACCCCGGGCACGGTGAGGCTGGACTCGGCGACCGCGGTGGACAGCACGACCCGTCGCCGCTTTCCCTGCTGCAGGGCGGTGTCCTGCTCGCCGGTCGGGAGCCGCCCGTGCAGCGGCAGGACGTCCACATCGGACTCCCCGGCGAGCAGGTCGCGCGTGCGCGCGATCTCACGGGCGCCGGGCAGGAAGGCGAGCACGTCGCCGTGCTGCTCGTCCAGCGCGGTCCGCACGGCGCGTGCCACGGTGTTCTCGGTCGATTCCTTGCGCAGCGGTGCGATGTGGCTCGTGCCGACCGGATGGGTCTGCCCGTGTGCCTGCACGATCGGGGCCGGGGTGTCCTCGCCGAGCAGGTTCGCCAGCCGGTCACCGGCCACGGTCGCCGAGGCGGCCAGGACCCGCAGGTCCGGTCGCAGCCCGCCGCGCGCGTCCAACAGCAGGGCCAGCAGCAGGTCGGCGTCCAGGTGCCGCTCGTGGCACTCGTCGAGCATGACGACGTCCACCCCGGACAGTTCGGGATCGGACTGCAGCCGTCGCACCAGCAGCCCGGAGGTGACCACCTCGACCCGCGTGTTCGCCGAGGAGCGCCGCTCACCGCGCACGGCGTAGCCGACACGGTCGCCGACCTGCTCGCCGAGCAGCTCGGCCATGCGGGCGGCGGCGGCCCGGGTCGCGAGCCTGCGCGGCTCGGCCACCGCCACGCGCAGCCCCCGCTCGGCCAGCGCCGGCGGCACCAGCGTCGTCTTGCCGGTGCCGGGCGGGGCCACCAGCACGGTGGTGCCGTTGCGGTCCAGCTCCTCGCCGATCTCGTCGAGCACGGACCGCACCGGCAGGTCGGGAAGCTCGGGCAGGACACGCGTCATGCCCGAAACGGTATCGCCCGGCCGGTGGCGGGCATGCGCACCGTGCGTTCCGGGAGGGAACGCCGCACGTGGCCGGTCACCAGTCGTGATCCGCGTGCGAGCCGCACCGAACAAGGCCTCACCAGTTACCGGAGCCGGTCTGTCAGATAGGTGCTCGACGCGGTTGAACGGGCGATTCAGGCCGCGGCGTCGCGCACGCGTCCGGGCTCGGTGTCGGGGTCGGGGACGATTTCGACGGTTCCGGCCGCGCCGTCGATGCGCAGGAGGTCGCCGGTGCGGATCGCGGTGGTCGCGTCGCGGACGCAGATCACCGCGGGGATTCCGTACTCGCGGGCGACCGTGGGGCCGTGCGCGATCGGTGACCCCGTGTCGCTGACCAGCCCGGCCGCCGTCATGAACAACGGTGTCCAGCCGGGGTCGGTGGTGGGAGCGACGAGGATCTCGCCGGGTTCCACGTGGGCTCCGGCCGGGTCGACGACGACCCGGGCCCGGCCTTCGGCCCGTCCCGGAGCGGCCGGCATGCCGGTGAATCCGTCCTCGGGTGCGGCGGTAGGTGCGGTCGCCTCGATGTCGGTGCCGTCGGTCAGCAGCGCTCCCGGGACGCTGCGGCGGCGCACTTCGCGGGCGTGGAGGCGGCGCCGCTCGGCCACCAACGCTCGGCGGTCCGCGTGGTCGCGAATGGCCGCGCGGACCTCGTCCGGTTCGAGGAACATGATGTCCTCGGAAGCCTCCAGCACGCCTGCGGCGACGAGATCCGCTCCGGCGAGCACGAGCTGTCGGCGCATCTCGGCGTAGGGAACCAGCCAGGCGAACTTCGCGTACTCCCGCATCCCGGTCAGCGACCGGGACCGGCGCATGAGGAACGCCGCGACCCGACCTCGGACCGGGCGGGCGCGCACGGCACGCGCACTGAGCTCTTCGAGTTTGGTCTCCGCCGCCGCTGCGGCTTGTTCGAACCGGCGGTCCGGCGCCTGTTCGGGGTCCTGCAAGCGCAGGTAGTTGGCGACGGCGCCGAACACCGGCGACGGGTCCTCTCGCCAGCGCGGGACGCCGATGTCGACTTCGGCGGCGGCGCGGTGCCCGTAGTTGTCGAGGAAGGCGTCGATGCCGACGTCGGGCAGCTCCCCGCGTCGGTAGCGCTCGGCCAGCTCGTCCGGGGACGTGTCGGTGAAGAGCGCGCCGTGCGGCCGGGCGCGTTCGGCGATCCGCCAGAGGGCGAGGTTCATCTCCGTGGTGACGTTGTGCGGCATGCCGCCCAGGACGATGTCGGTCTCCTGCTTCGACGCGATGCCCTTGAGCAGGGACGCCGGGGCGGTGCCTGCGAGGATTCCGGCGAAGACCGGCCCGATCACCTCCGTGATCGCTGTGCCGAGCATGGTGTCGAAAGCGCTGCCGGTGATCCAGTCCAGCCGCTCACGGGCCGCCGCGCCGTCACCGGGCCCCTGCAGGCGGCGCAGGCTCTCCACAGCCGACAGTGCCTTGGCGCGACCTGAGTCGGGCCGGGCCAACGACCAGCCGATACCGGCCAGGAAGCCGGGGAGCAGGGAGACCGAGAGGGAGAACGCGGTCCGGACGGAGAACGGCAGACCGGGCCGTGGCGCGAAGCGCGGGTCGCGGAGCATCCGCGTCACGGCTTCCTGGACGCGCGGGCCGTACACGTCCAGACCAGCGGCGAGCCTCCGGCGCATCGGCTTGCTGCGGACGAAGGAGCTGATGTCGATGTAGAGGCGCCCTCCGATGCCGGCCATGAGACCATCCGGGTCGTGCGGGTCGACGGTGATTCCGGCCGTTTTGCACCAGCGACTCCACACTTCCTGCATCATCGCCATGCCCATGGGGGTGAACGGCCGCAGCATGCCCTGTATGTGGCCGGCTTCCAGGTAGAGGCGCGGCAGGTCCGGCAGGTTCTGCGGGGGCAGCGGAAAAAGCGTGGTGATGGGACGCGCTTGCAGGAGCCAGAGGACGCCGTCGGCGTCGCGGGCCCACTCCACGTCCTGGGGCGCGTCGAAGAGGTCCTGGAGCCGGCGTCCGGCGGATCGCAGCTCCTCCAGCTGGGCGGTGGTGAGGCAGCCCTCTGTGTCGTCCGGCGCGGCGCCCTCGTCGAGCGCGTAGTGGTCGGGCTCCGTCGAGCCGTCGACGACGGCGGTGCCCAGTCCGCGGACGGCGTCCACCACGGTGCGGGTACGGGTGCCGGTGACCGGATCGGCGGTGAACAGGACACCGGCGGTGTCGGCGTCGACCATGCGCTGGACGATGACGGCCATGCGCACGTCGGCGCGGTCGATGGTGTTGGCATCCCGGTAGGCGACCGCACGCTCGTTGTCGAGCGAGTCCCAGCAACGGCGGACCGCATCGGCGACGGCCTCGGCGCCCTCGATGTTCAGGTAGGTGTCCTGCTGCCCGGCGAAGCTGGCGTCGGGCAGGTCCTCCGCGGTGGCGCTGGAGCGTACGGCGACCGGGCCCCCGCCCATCCTCTCGTAAGCGGAGACGATGGCGTCCGCAGGCACTTCTCCGGCGACGTACGCGGCGGTGGTGACGCAGAAACCGGGCGGCACCTGCTCACCGGCCGCGGCCATCTCGCCCAAGTTCCCGGCCTTGCCGCCGACGAGGCCACCCATGTCGCGGCGGATCTCGTGCAGATCGACGACGGCGCTGCCGTCAGCTTCCGCATTCGTCATTCGTCGGTTTCTCTTTCGTCCCGGGATCGCTCAACTATTGACGCCGACCAGACTTCCCGGCACACCGAAGAGCACCCTACTCCCGAGAGGAGCTACATCAACAGCATCGGCTCGACGTCGGCTGGTGCGGGGTCACGTTTGCGGCCGGCGCGTGAGGGCTTCCGACGTGCGCACCGTGCGCTCCGGGAGGAAGCGCCGCACGCGGGTAGCCGCCACGCTGCCACCCGCGCACCGAACCTCTCCGATCAGCACCTCTAGATGCAATACCGCTTACTTTGGTGGTTTTCGGCGTTGTGGAGCCGGTTTGGTGGCGGTGACGATGGTGATCGTGATGTTGGGTGGGGGTGGGTCTCGG
>NZ_QPJC01000014.1 GCF_003337235.1 Halopolyspora algeriensis | reverse complement strand
GGTGGCGACCACCGAGAAGCACACCGCCCACCACGGGAGGTTCCTGCTGCCGAGGAAGTAGTCCCGCGTGGTGCGCTGCCTGCCGCTGAGCAGCACCCCCATCGCGGGCATGGCCAGCAGGTACAGTCCCATCACGACGAGGTCGGTGATCCGCATGGCGCCTCCTGCTCGTTGCGGGCGTCGGTGTGCTCGTCGGTCACGACGCGCAGGCGCCGTGCCGGCTGATCGGGGACCGGCGGCGGACGCAGCGGACCGCTGCCGGGAGTGAAGCTGCCCAGGATGCGTGGCCCGCGAGCGCCGGTCGTGCTCGGCACGTTGCCCGGCATCCCGTTCCATCCGAGGAATCCCAGCAGCGCGGTCAGGTAGGCCTCCTTGCTGTCCGAGGGCAGGCCGAGTGCATCACTGACGGTCAGCTCGATCCCGGAGTCGTCGAGCAGGCGGCGCAGCGCGGCCATCAGCACGGGATTGGCGACGCCTCCTCCGGAGGCGACGACCGTGCGGGCGCGGTGTGCACGGCAGGCGTCGGCGATGGTCGTGGCGGTGAGCTCGGTCAGTGTGGCCAGCAGATCGGCATCGGAGATCCCCGCTGTACCGGCGAGGACACGACGCAGGTACTCGCCGTTGAAATGTTCCTTGCCGGTGGATTTCGGTGGGCGCAGCCCGAAGTAGGTGTCGGAGAGCAGCGTGCCGAGCACGTCGGGTCGGACGGTTCCGCGTGCGGCGATCTCCCCGTTGGTGTCCTGCTGCCGCGCGCCTCCGGTCACCGTGGTCGCTGCCGCGTCGATCAGCGCGTTGCCCGGGCCGGTGTCGTAGGCCAGGATTTCCTCGCCGCCGACCACGGTGATGTTGGCGATCCCTCCGATGTTGAGCGCGATGTCGGGCCGGGCCCGCTCCGTGGCGAGCCACAGCGCGTCGAGCATCCCGGCCAGTGGTGCGCCCTGACCTCCGGCCGCGACGTCGCGGGCGCGCAGGTCGGCGATGACCGGAAGGCCGGTGGATTCGGCGATCCATGCCGGTTGGCCGAGTTGCAGGGTTCCCCGGGACCGGCCGTTGTCGACCCAGTGATACAGAGTTTGCCCGAGCGAGGCCGTGAGGTCGGCGTGCCCGCCTGCGAGGGAGTCGAGCCCGTACCGGGCGGCTTCCGCGAAGGACTGCCCGATCAGGGTGTCGAGTCGGCACAGCTCCCCGGCGCTGCACTCGCCGGGCGGGAGAGCGGCGAGCAAACCCTCCCGGAGCTCGTTCGGGTAGGCGATCGCGGTGTGTCCGAGAGGACGCAGCAGGATCGTGCCCGCTGCGTACCGGAAATCGGCAGCGGCTACGTCGACACCGTCCATCGAGGTGCCGGAGAGCAGTCCTATCACCCGCCACGAGGTCACAGGTGTGGTGTAGGACACCCGATCGGGTAAATGCAAGCATTCTGTGCACATTGTTGGTGAATCGCTCACATGGGTCCGCTCGGATCGACACGATTCGAGGTGCGACGATGGGTGCGTGACCACCACAAACGTGATCTTGATCATCGTTGTCGCCCTGGTGTTGCTGGCGATCCTCGTGGTCGTCGGGGTACTGCTGAACCGGCGCAGGAGAATCAGCCTGCGCCGGCGGGACGAGCAGACCGGTGAAACCGGCACCGCTCGGGGAGGCGGCTATCGCACCGGCAGCGGGATCAGCCTGTCCAGCGGCGGCACCGGCACGGCAGCTCCGCCGGAGCCGCCGACCGGCGAGCGGACCGAGGTGGAGGGCCAGCCCGGTGTCGGTGACGATGCCGCTGTCCCTCGCGACAGTGAGCGGCCGGGCATCGTCGACGTCCCGTTGCCGGACAAGTCCGGGCCGGAAGCCACCGCATCTCCGCCCGCCGAGACCGAGGCGGAAACGCGAGAGCCACGCCAACAGCCGACAGCCGAATCGCAGCCGACGATCCCGAAGCAGGAGGGGCGCACCTCGGCGACTGCAGCGGGGGCCCCCACGGCCGAGCCGGAAACTCCCACGGCCGAGCCGGAAAGGTCTGCCGAGTCGCAGGCGGCTCCCACGGCCGAACCCGAGGCACCCGCCGAACCCGAGGCGCCCGCCGAGGCGGAGGTTGTTCCGGAGGTGCCGGATGTGATTCCGGCCGAGCCGGACACTCCGGTGGAACTGGAGACGACGCCTGCCGAGCCCGAAGCGCCCGCCGAACCCGAGGCGCCCGAACCGGCGCCTCCGGCCGAAGCACCCGTGGAGGAGATCGAGCCCACCAGCGGCCGGCTCGAACGGTTGCGCGGCCGCCTGTCCCGGTCCCGCTCCACCTTCGGTCAGAGCGTGCTCGGGCTGCTGGGTGCCGGTGACCTCGACGAGGACTCCTGGGAAGAAATCGAGGACACGCTGCTCATGGCCGATCTCGGAGCAGCCACCGCGACCGAGATCATCGAGCGGTTGCGCTCGGAGATCGCCTCCCGCGGGGTACGCACTCCCGAGCAGGTCCGCGCTCTGCTGCGGGAGGTCCTGGTCGATGCGTTGCGGCCCGACATGCAGCGTTCCGTGCAGGCGCTGCCGCACGGTGATCCGTCCGACGGCGGCAAGCCCGCGGTCGTGCTCGTCGTCGGCGTCAACGGGACGGGCAAGACCACCACGACCGGCAAGCTCGCCCGCGTGCTGGTGGCCGAGGGGCGCACGGTGCTGCTCGGTGCCGCCGACACCTTCCGTGCGGCAGCGGTGGAGCAACTTGCCACGTGGGGCGAACGCGTCGGCGCGGAGGCCGTGCGCGGCAACGAGGGTGCCGACCCCGCCAGCGTGGCTTTCGAGGCGGTGCAGCGCGGCAGCGACACCGGCGTGGATGCGGTGCTGGTCGACACCGCAGGCCGCCTGCACACCAAGACCGGGTTGATGGACGAACTCGGCAAGGTCAAACGCGTGGTCGAAAAGCGCGCCCAGGTGGACGAGGTGCTGCTGGTGCTCGACGCCACCACCGGGCAGAACGGCCTCACCCAGGCGCGGGTGTTCTCCGACGTCGTCGATGTCACCGGCATCGTGTTGACCAAGCTCGACGGCACCGCCAAGGGCGGCATCGTCTTCCAGGTGCAGCGCGAGCTCGGGGTACCGGTGAAACTCGTCGGCCTGGGCGAGGGTGCCGATCACCTCGCGCCCTTCGAACCGGAGGCCTTCGTCGACGCGTTGCTGGAGTGACCCCGGGACAGAGCGCCACGACCCGTTGCCTCCCGTTCTTCGGACAGTGACGAACTTGCGGTGGTGACACAGCCGTAACGGGACAGCCCCGGAATTCATTCGGCGGAAACAACTCGCGCATTCCGCCGCAACACCGGTTGCCGACGATGCGGATTCGACGTCACACGGCCGGACCGTACGGGAGGCAACATGGATTCCGGTGACACCACGTGGGTGCTCGTGAGCGCGGCTCTGGTCATGCTCATGACCCCGGGACTGGCGTTTTTCTACGGCGGCATGGTGCGCTCGCGGGGCGTGCTGAACATGCTGATGATGAGCCTGGGCAGTATCGGCGTGGTCGGGGTGCTGTGGGTGCTCTACGGGTACTCGATGGCATTCGGCTCCGATCTCGGGGGCGTCGGCCTGCTCGGGGCGCCACTGGAGTTCTTCGGGCTGGGACAACTGCTCGGTGCCGATCAGCTCTCCGACACCGTTCCGACGATGGCCTTCGTCGCCTTCCAGGCGATGTTCGCCATCCTGACGGTGGCGCTGATTTCGGGGGCGATCGCCGACCGGGCCCGATTCGGGCCGTGGCTGCTGTTCGGCGGTCTGTGGGCCACGCTGGTGTACTTCCCGGTCGCGCACTGGGTGTTCGCCTTCGACGAGACCGATGCCGCGGGCACCGTCACGGCACCCGGTGGATGGATCGCCAACCGGCTGGCCGCGATCGACTTCGCCGGTGGTACCGCGGTGCACATCAATGCCGGTGCGGCGGCGCTGGCTCTGGTGATCGTTCTCGGCAAGCGCACGGGCTGGCCGCGCGAGACCGGTAAGCCGCACAACATGCCGCTGGTCGTGCTCGGAGCGGCGCTGCTGTGGTTCGGCTGGTTCGGGTTCAACGCCGGGTCGGCACTGGCCGCGGGCAGTACCGCCGCAGTCGTGTTCGTCAACACTCTCGTGGCCACCAGCGCCGCCATGCTCGGATGGATCCTGACCGAGCGTCTGCGGGACGGTCACGCGACCACCCTGGGGGCTGCCTCGGGCATCATCGCGGGACTGGTCGCGATCACCCCGGCGTGCTCGTCGGTGACCCCGCTGGGGGCGATCGCGATCGGCGCGATCGCCGGAATCGTCTGCGCACTGGCGGTGAGCCTGAAGTACCGCTTCGGTTACGACGACTCGCTCGACGTGGTCGGCGTGCACCTCGTCGGCGGCCTCGTCGGCACGCTGCTGGTCGGCGTGTTCGGCTCCGCCGCCGCTCCGGCAGGAGTCGACGGACTGTTCTACGGCGGCGGCCTCGACCAACTGTGGCGGCAGGCGGCCGGGGCAGTGGCCGTGCTCGCATACTCCTTCGTGCTCTCCCTGGCCATCGCCTGGGCGATCCGGGCGACCCTCGGGTTCCGGCTCAGCCCCGAAGAGGAGGCCGAGGGCGTGGACGAAACGGAACACGCCGAGAGCGGGTACCACTTCGGTGATGGCCGGGGGAGTGTCACCGATGCGCCCGCACGCACTGCGAGTCTCGGACGCGAGTTGGAGGGCAGCAACACATGAAGCAGGTGACCGCGATTGTGCAACCGTCCCGGCTGGCAAGTCTCAAGGAGGCTCTCGAGGGGCTCGGCGTGCTGGGCATGACGGTCGGTCGAGCGCAGGGCTACGGGCGCCAGAAGGGCCACAAGGAGATATACCGGGGCGCCGAGTACGCGATGGACTTCATCGACAAGATCCGGGTCGAGGTCCTGACCGATGACGCCATGGCGGACAAGGTGGTGGACGGCATCGTCGCCGCCGCGCGCAGTGGTCGAGTGGGAGACGGCAAGGTCTGGGTCACCCCCGTGGACACCGTGGTCCGGGTGCGTACCGGGCAGCGGGACAACGAGGCCCTCTAGGAAGTCGGGAGATCGGATCGGCCCGTTCGCAAAGGCCGGGCACCATGCGGGCACGAGCACGGCTCGTGCCCGCGTGGTCGTGCGCGCCGCCACACCCCGATCTGCGTAACACTACGCAGAGGGATTCGGGGAGTTCGCGGTCCTCGCCGGCAGCCCCGGGGCGGCAGACTCGTGGCCGTAACGCGGGGAGCGAAGCCGGCAGGGGGTGTTGCCCGCCCGTGCTGGGGGTCGGGCGGGCAAGGCCGGCGGTGGCGGAGCGCGCCAGGGGGTCGCCACGGGTGGCCCGGTGGGATCCGGGCCACCCTGCGGCACGGCGGCGGTGACACGGGCCGGTCCCCCGGCTGTGATCACGGTGCGTACTCTGAACCTCGACGTGGAGATTCCGGACCGGCTGATGCCCGCACCAGAGACACTTCCGCCGCCCGACGTGCGGATCGGCCGGCGTGATCTCGTCGTCCTCGCCGGTCTTCCCGGTGCGGGCAAGAGCACTCTGCTGGGAAAAACGGTGGCGACGGCGCCCGTGCCGGTGCTCGACCCCGAACAGGTGCATCGGGTCCTGGGTGCCGTGCTGCCCGCTCGCCTCCCGTATCGCCGGTATCGGGCGGTGGTGCATCTCGTGCACCGGCTCCGCATCGCCTGGCACTGTGTGAGCGCCCCCGGTCCCGTGGTGGCGCACGAGCCCTCGACGCGGCCGACGACGCGGGCGATGCTGATCGTGCTCGCCCGGCTCACCCGGCGTCGGAGGCTCCTGGTGTGGGTCCATGCCGGGACTTTCGAAGCGCTCAGCGGTCAACGCGAGCGCGGGCGCCTGGTCGGGGCCCGCTCCTTCGCCCGCCACGTCGAACGCGCCGAGCGCCTCCGCGAAATGCTGCGGACGGGGCGGCTGCCACGCGGCTGGTACGCGGCACGGGTGTTCACGCGAGCCGAGCTGGCGGAAGGGCTCCGGCTGACGGTGGTTCAGTGACCTGTGTCGCGTTCACCCGGGTGGGTTCGTCGCCGGAGGTGTTCGGCGGTTATTGTGGGTGATCGCGTGCCGGAAAGGTCCGGTACGGTTGGCTGAGATCGAGCTGCGACTGACTGGCAACAGTGTGTGCGTTGCAGGTATGCGCGGCCCGACATGCGCAAGCAGCGAGACGCCCGTACGGCGGTGCTGCATTCGGACCTGACTGTTGCCGGTCCCGCTGGTGGACGTTGGTACAGGGCCGTCATCGCATTCCTTAGCCTCTGTGACCACGAGGAGACCACACACCCAGTATGTCCACATTCGATGATCTCGACCTCGACGACCGCGTTCGCAAGGTCGTCTCCGACCTCGGCTACGAGACCCCTTCGCCGATCCAGGCCGAAACCATCCCCTCCTTGCTCGCCGGCCGCGATGTGACGGGGCAGGCGCAGACCGGCACCGGCAAGACCGCCGCTTTCGCGTTGCCCATCCTGTCCCGGATCGATCTCGACGCGAAGAAGCCGCAGGCGTTGATCCTGGCGCCGACCCGGGAACTGGCCATCCAGGTGGCCGAGGCGTTCCAGCGTTATGCCGCCAACCTGCCCGGCTTTCACGTGCTGCCCATCTACGGTGGGCAGAGCTACGGGCCTCAGCTCAGTGGGCTGCGGCGGGGGCCCCACGTGGTGGTCGGTACCCCCGGGCGCCTGATCGACCATCTGGAACGCGGCTCGCTCGATCTGTCGGGGCTGACCAACGTGGTGCTCGACGAGGCCGACGAGATGCTGCGGATGGGCTTCATCGAGGACGTGGAGAAGATCCTGCAGGCGGTCCCGGAAAGCAGGCAGGTTGCGCTGTTCTCCGCGACCATGCCCAAGGCGATCCGTTCGATCAGCCAGTCCTACCTCCACAACCCGGTCGAGGTTTCGGTCAAGAGCTCCACCGCCACGGCCACCAACATCAATCAGCGTTACTGGCCGGTCCGGGGCGTGCACAAACTCGATGCGCTGACCCGGATCCTGGAAGTCGAGTCGTTCGACGCGATGATCGTGTTCGTGCGGACCAAGCAGCTCACCGAGGAACTCACCGAGAAGCTGCAGGCACGTGGGTTCAGTGCGGCCGCCATCAACGGCGATATCGCCCAGGCACAGCGGGAACGCACCATCGGTCATTTGCGCGAGGGCCGGATCGACATCCTGGTGGCCACTGATGTGGCCGCACGCGGATTGGACGTCGAGCGCATCTCCCACGTGCTCAACTACGACATTCCCCACGACAGCGAGTCCTACGTCCATCGCATCGGCCGTACCGGCCGGGCGGGGCGCAGTGGGGAGGCGATCCTGTTCGTGTCCCCGCGCGAGCGGCACATGCTGCGCTCGATCGAGAAAGCCACCCGCCAGTCGATCAGCCAGATGGAACTGCCGAGCGTCGAGGCCGTCAACGATCAGCGCCTCGCCCGGTTCGCCCAGAGCATTACCGACACCCTCGCGAACGGGGAGCTCTCCCTCTTCCAGGACCTGGTGCAGGAATACGAGCGCACCCACGATGTGCCTGCCGCCGAGATCGCGGCCGCGCTCGCGAGCATGGTGCAGGGTGATCGACCGCTGTTGCTGGAGCCGGAACCCGAACCGACCGAGAATTCGAAGCGATCCGGCAAGGCGCAGGCGTTCGAGATTTCCGGCGACGAGACCGCGGTGTTCCGCGTCGAGGTTGGTCGGCGCAATCGGGTGACACCGAGCGCCCTGGTCGGAGCGCTGGCCAACGAGGGCGGCGTACCGAGCAAGCGTATCGGGCACATCGACATCCGCGCCGAGCACACCCTGGTGGAACTTCCCGCCGAGTTGCCCGACGACTTGCTGCGCAAGCTGGGTAAGACGCAGGTCGCCGGCCGCGGACTGCGGATTCGTCGTGCCGGCGACGAAGTGCTGGACCGCAGCGGCAACGGGCGCCCGCGCAAACCCGGCCGGGACAAGTTCAAGGGACCTCGCAAGGGGCAACGCTCGTCCGGTGGCGTGCGTTCGGGAGCGAGCAAGCGGCCCGCTCGCGAACACAGCTGAGTCCGCGGGTCCCCTTTCGTGGAAAGGGGACCGCGCGCATCCTGCCGGGTAGTGGTTGGGTGAATCACCGCGTCCCCGCCGGGACGCGGCACCGCCCGGGTACCCTCGTAGTGGCACATCCACGACTCTGGAGTCCGTGAACCCGTGTTCGACACTCTTTCCGACCGGCTCACCGCGGTCCTGAAGAACCTGCGCGGCAAGGGGCGCCTGTCCGATGCCGATATCGACGCCACTGCGCGGGAGATTCGCATTGCCCTGCTGGAAGCCGACGTGGCGCTTCCCGTGGTGCGCAGCTTCATCGCGGGGATCAAGGAGCGGGCCAAGGGAGCCGAAGTTTCGCAGGCCCTGAACCCGGCCCAACAGGTCATCAAGATCGTCAACGAGGAACTGGTCGGCATCCTCGGCGGCGAGACCCGCAGGCTGCAGTACGCCAAGAACCCGCCCACGGTCGTCCTGCTCGCGGGCTTGCAGGGTTCCGGTAAGACCACACTGGCCGGGAAGCTGGCCCGGTGGTTCGCGGACCAGGGCCAGACCCCGATGCTGGCGGCCTGTGACCTGCAACGTCCCAATGCCGTTACCCAGCTGCAGGTGGTGGGTGAGCGCGCCGGGGTGTCGGTGTTCGCCCCCGAGCCCGGCAACGGAGTCGGGGACCCGGTGGACGTGGCCCGCCGGAGCATCGAAGAGGCCCAGCGCTCACAGCACAGCATCGTCCTGATCGACACGGCCGGTCGCCTGGGTGTCGACGAGGAGATGATGCAGCAGGCTTCCGACATTCGTGACGCCGTCACGCCCGACGAAACCCTGTTCGTCGTGGACGCCATGATCGGTCAGGACGCCGTGAGCACGGCGGAGGCTTTCCGCGACGGTGTCGGCTTCAGTGGTGTGGTGCTGACCAAGCTCGATGGTGACGCGCGCGGTGGTGCCGCACTGTCGGTGCGGCACGTCACCGGCCAGCCGATCATGTTCGCCTCCAACGGTGAGAAGTTGGAGGACTTCGACGTATTCCACCCGGACCGGATGGCCAGCCGGATCCTGGGCATGGGTGATGTGCTCACCCTGATCGAACAGGCCGAACAGGCCTTCGACGAGAACCAGGCCGAGCAGGCCGCGCAGAAGCTCGGCACCGGCGAGCTCACCCTGGAGGACTTCCTGGAGCAGATGCAGGCGGTGCGGCGGATGGGCCCGCTGCAGAACCTGATCGGCATGCTGCCCGGGGCCAACCAGATGAAGGACCAGCTCGCCAACTTCGACGAGGCCCACCTGGATCGGGTACAGGCCATCATCCGGGGCATGACCCCGGCGGAGCGAGCCGATCCGAAAATCATCAATGCCTCGCGCCGCCAGCGCATCGCCAACGGTTCCGGTGTCCGGATCAGCGATATCAACGATCTGGTCAGCCGCTTCTTCGAAGCCCGCAAGATGATGCAGCAGATGGCGGGCCAGTTCGGCGGTGGCGGTGGCGGCGGCAGCCGCAAGAAGGACAAGAAGGGCAAGAAGGGCAAGAAGGGCAAGAACAAGGGGCCGACTCCGTCGAAGGGGATGCCTGCCGGCCTTCCCGGCATGCCCCCGGGGGGCATGCCCGGCGGTGGGAACACCCCGGATCCCTCCCAGCTGCAGGGAAGCCTCAACGAGCTACCTCCCGGATTCGATCCGTCGAAACTCGACTTCGGCAAGAAAAAGAAGAAGTGAGTGCCGTGTCGGACGAGACGGCCCTTCATCTCCGAGGGGTGGTGCTTCCCGAGGGGGAGCACCGCGACGTGTGGATCCGCGACGGGGTGGTCAGCCTCGAACCGGTCCCCGGTGCCTCGACGGTGTTCGACGGCGGCTACCTGCTGCCCGGGCTGGTCGACGCGCACTGCCATGTCGGCATCGGCCCGAAGGGGCCGGTGGACCTGGACGAGGCGGTGACGCAGGCCGAGACCGACCGCGATGCCGGGACACTGCTGATCCGCGACTGCGGTGCACCGGTCGACACCCGGTCACTGCAGGAGCGTCCCGACCTGCCGAGGATCATTCGTGCAGGCCGCCACCTGGCGCGTTCCAAGCGCTACATTCCGCACCTGGCCGACGAGCTCGAGGATCAGTCGTACCTGCCTGCGGCCGTGGCCGAACAGGCCGAGTACGGGGACGGCTGGATCAAGCTCGTCGGTGACTGGATCGATCGTTCGGTCGGTGATCTCGCCCCGCTGTGGAGCGACGAGGTTCTCGCGGAGGCCGTGGCGGTGGCGCACGAACGTGGCGCGCGGGTCACCGCACACGTGTTCGCCGAGGACGCTCTTCCCGGTCTGCTCGCAGCGGGTATCGACTGCATCGAGCACGGCACCGGGCTGACCGACGAGACCATCGAGCAGATGGCGCGGCAGGGGACCGTGCTGGTGCCCACACTCGTCAATGTCGAGAACTTCCCCTCGTTCGCCGCGTCGGCCTCGAAATATCCGAACTACGCCGCGCACATGGAGCACCTGTACCGGGAGAGCGACCGCACCGTGGCGAAGGCCGTCGAAGCGGGCGTGCCGGTGTATGCGGGAACCGATGCGGGGGGCGGTATCGAGCACGGACAGCTCGTCGACGAGATCATGGCCCTGAACCGCGTCGGCATGTCGGCCGAGCAGGCACTGGGGGCGGCGTCGTGGTCGGCGCGCGAGTGGCTCGGCTGGTCCGGCCTGCGCCATGGTGGTATGGCCGATGTGGTGTGCTACGACTCCGATCCGCGCAAGGATCTGGCCTCGATGCGCCATCCACGGCGCATCCTCCTGCGAGGAAGGGTCGTGGCCTGACTCGACGGTGGCTCCGTTGAGGCTACCTGAACAGCGGATCGCTGAACGGAGGCGCTTGTGAACCGGCCACCGGACGAGGAACCTCGCGACGAGGAGCCGGGCTTTCCGACGGCACGCCTGCCCGGGGATCCTTCGGCGGATCCGGGAACCGAGGAAAGTTCTCGATCCGCTCGTTCCTCGTCGCAGCCGGGCGAGGCGAGCCCGCACTCGTCTCCGCCCTCCTCGCAGCCCTCGTGGCTGAGCTACGGCACCCCCATGCGCCGGGCGGAGGACACCCGGGACCCGAATCTGCACCCCCGCTACTGGGAAGCGCAGCTCGAGGCCGCTCGACGGGGAAGCCTCGCGTGGGGATTCGCGGCCTTCTTTCTCGGCTACGGGGGCTACTACCTGCTCGCACTGGTCTTCGGGGGCGTGCTCTCGGCGCACGTGTCGGGATTCGACCCGGCGAATCCCCCGGACCCGGGGCCACTGCTGTTGCTGGCCTTCGCCCCGAACGTACTGCTCGGTCTCGTTCCCGCCGTCTACTCCTGGCGTCGTGGCCACGGCCTGCGGTCGGACTTCGGTATCGTGCCCAAGCTGCGGGACGTCAAGGTCGGTCTGGCCTGCGGGGCCGTCGCCCTGCTCACGTCGTGGTTGTTGGGCCTGGTGCTGATCAGCATCTCCGGGCCGCCCCCGCCGACCGCCGGGATCAGCGAACTCGTCGGCGGCGAACGGACCGTGTGGCTGTTCCTCTTCGCGCTGTTCGCGTTTCTCGGTGCCCCCTTCACCGAGGAACTGCTCATGCGCGGGGCGCTGTGGGGCGCACTCGAGCACTATCGGATACCTCGTTACGCCATTCTGGTGCTGACGGCGCTGTTCTTCGCGTTCATGCATCAGGAGTCCTGGCGGCTGCCGATCCTGTTCGTCGGCGGGATCGTGATCGGTTTCGCGCGGATGCTGACGGGACGGGTGAGCGCCAGCATGATCGCCCATGCCACGAACAACTTCCTCCCGGCGCTGGTATTGCTTCTGGCCGCGGGCTGACCGCGGCGATATGCGGGTGTTTGTCCGGTACGGGCGCAGGTAGCCTGACGTTTCCCGGCATGGTCGAGGCGGGCAACCGCATGCTGGAGCGCCCGGAAAGTCGACGCCCGGTCGGATGGAGGCCCTGTGAGTGCACCGCAGTCACCCGAACCATCCGGCGACTCGCGATTGCCGGAGGTCGTCACCGGGTCCGGGTCCGGGTCCGGACGAGCCACGGCCACGGCGAATACCGTCCACAAGTGGGGCTTCGGTGCCTTCTTCCTGGCCGAAGCCGTTTTCGTGCTGGTTTCGGTCGCGCTGGCAGCCACTTTCGGACCTCTCGACGGTGGAGGTCGTCGGCTGGGAATCGCGCTGATTCTGATGCTGATGCTGCCGACCGTGCTGGCCGGAATGGTCGCGGTGGTCGCCACCCTCGTACGCGGGCACGGTCCGCGCCGGGACTTCGGTCTGCAGTGGCGCAGATCGGACGTGACCACGGGACTGGGCATCGGTGTGGCAGGCCTTGTGCTCACTGCGATCGCATCGACGCTCTGGGCGCGGTGGGTGGGTCCGGAGCAAGCCGATTCGGCGGTTGGAAGCCTGCTGGAGGGAGTTCGATTACCTCCCGTGCTGGCGGTGGTGATCTTTCTGCACGTGTGGCTGGTGGCCCCGCTGTGCGAGGAGTTGCTGTACCGCGGCCTGCTCTGGGGAGCGATGGAACGGCTGCGCTGGAGTCGAGTGACCATCTTCATCCTGACCACCGCGATCTTCGCGATCGGCCATCTCGAGCCCGCGCGGACCGTGCTCCTGCTGGTGATCGCGATCCCGATCGGATTGGCCCGCTTCCTCACCGGCAGGTTGACCGCCAGTGTCGTGGCGCATCAGGTGAACAATTTCCTGCCCGCGCTGGGACTGCTTCTCATGTCGCTGGGCCTGCTGCCCGCCTGAGTCGGGGCTCCGTTGCCGTAGCGACATGCGCGTCTGGCACAATGAAGAATTGTTCGCCGTGAGCGGGCCCTCTCACCGTTCCGCGGCTGTCGATGTAAGAGCTTCCATGCCGTCGCCCCATGCGGTGTGGCATGCTCAACCGATCCCGAACGAGAGTCTGAGGAGCACCACCACCCGTGGCTGTCAAGATCAAGCTGGCGCGCATCGGAAAGATCCGCGAACCGCACTACCGCGTCGTCGTCGCCGATTCCCGCACTCGCCGCAACGGTCGAGTGATCGAGGAGATCGGGCAGTACCACCCGAAGGAGCAGCCGAGCCACATCGAGGTCAAGTCCGAGCGGGTGCAGTACTGGCTGGGCGTCGGCGCCCAGCCCACCGAGCCCGTGCAGGGCCTTCTCGAGGTGACCGGCGACTGGCAGAAGTTCAAGGGGCTTCCCGGCGCCGAGGGACACAAGAACGTCGCCGCCCCCAAGACTTCCAAGCAGGAGCGATTCCAGGCCGCGCTGGCCGCCGCTGAAGAGGAAACGGGTGTGGAGGCCACCACCCCGAAGAAGAAGGGGAGCGGCAAGAAGGCCGACTCCGCCCGCTCCGAGGGTGACGAGGCCTCTGCCGACGCCGAGGGCGGCGAGTCGAAGCCCGAGGAAGGCCAGGAGTGACCGTCCTCACGGATGCGCTCGAACATCTGGTGCGCGGCATTGTCGACAACCCGGACGAGGTCCGCGTCCAGTCGATCAGCACTCGACGTGGTCGCACGTTGGAGGTGCACGTCAATCCCGATGACCTGGGCAAGGTCATCGGTCGGAGCGGGCGCACCGCGACGGCGCTGCGGACTGTGATCTCGGGAGTCGGTGGTCGAGGCATCCGGGTGGACGTGATCGACACCGATCGCTGAGCGCGCCCATGACCGACCAGGAACCGCGGCGGCTCGTCGTCGGGCGAGTCGTCAAGCCGCACGGCGTGCAGGGGGAACTCGTTGTCGAAGTCCGCACGGACAGCCCCGAGCAACGATTCCGACCCGGTGCCGTGCTCGGTGTCCGGCGGCAGCGAGCCGCACGTTCCCGGCTCCCAGAGGAGCTCGTGCTCTCAGCCGCCCGGCCGCATGCCGGGCGGCTGCTGGTGCGTGCGGAGGAAGTCGACAGCCGCGCGGCGGCTGAGGAGCTCCGTGGTGTTCTCCTGACCGTGTCGGCTGATGACTTCGAGTCCGGCGACGATCCCGATGAATTCCACGACCGTGAGCTGGAGGGCCTGCGAGCTGTCCTGGTCACGGGGGAAGAAGTAGGTGTGGTCCAGGAGGTCGTACACACCCCGGCCGGAGAGTTGCTGCAGGTGAGCAGCCCGGACGGCCGCGAGTCCCTGGTCCCGTTCGTGTCCGACATCGTGCCCGAGGTCGATGTGGAGCAGGGGCGAGTACTCCTCGACCCACCGGAAGGTTTGCTCGGCGAGGTGTGACCTCGTCCGGGTGCTCGATCGCTCCGGTGCCGGGTGGACCCGCCGGCACGATGTCGGAAGGATACCGATGAGAATCGACGTCATCACGATCTTTCCCGAGTATCTGACTCCGCTCCGTGAGGCACTGCTGGGCAAGGCGATCGAGCGGGAGAGGATCTCCGTCGGTGTCCACGATCTTCGGGACTGGACGCACGACGTCCATCGCTCGGTGGACGACAGCCCCTACGGCGGCGGTCCCGGCATGGTGATGAAGCCCCAGGTGTGGGGGGAGGCACTGGATGAGGTGTGTGCCACATCCGGTCGGCCGCCCCGGTTGGTGGTGCCCACCCCGGCCGGAAAACCGTTCACCCAGCACACCGCGGTTCGCTGGTCTCGAGAACCGTGGCTGGTCGTTGCCTGTGGCCGCTACGAGGGGATCGATCAGCGGGTGATCGCCGACGCCGCCCGGCGGATGCCGGTGGAGGAGGTCTCCATCGGTGACTACGTCCTGGTCGGTGGCGAGGTCGCCACCCTGGCCATGATCGAGGCGGTGGCACGGCTGTTGCCCGGTGTGCTCGGGAATCCGGCATCGGCCGAGCAGGACTCCTTCTCCGACGGGCTGCTCGAGGGGCCGTGCTACACGCGTCCCGAAACATGGCGGGACTTGTCGGTGCCGGAGGTGCTGCGTTCGGGAGATCACGCGGCCATCGCTCGGTGGCGCCGTGACCAGGCTCTGGAGCGGACGTATGAGCGGCGTCGTGATCTGCTCGATGCGATGCCCGGGGAATCCTTGGGTTCCCGGGATCGTGCGCACCTGGACGGGCTGCGCACGCAGGAAGGCGATGACGAGGAGCAGGACGGCTCCCGCGGAGGATGAACCGGACCGTCCGCACGTCCTTTGGTGACCGCCTGATAGGATTTGATCCGAAGGAAAGCGCCGATACTGGTGACGAACCGGCTGGGCGGTGCCTTGCCTTTCTGCTTCGGCAGAAGCCTCCCTTCGAACGCGAGGGCGACGGGAGGCTTGCGGGCTACCTGGCCGGAACCATGATGTCCGGTACGGCTGCCACAGGAAGACCGGCTCGGTATGCGCGGAGAAACGTGTGCTGGGCGGGTCGATGCCGCACCACGAGGTCGCGGCTCACCGGGACGGAAATCACTGTTCCGAGTGAATGGCTCAAACGACACGGATGAGGACGGACCACCGATGAACACTCTGGACGCTCTGGACGCCCAGTCGCTGCGTTCCGACATCCCCAGCTTCCGGCCTGGCGACACGCTGAAGGTCCACGTCCGCGTCATCGAGGGTTCGCGTGAGCGCATCCAGGTTTTCCAGGGCGCGGTCATTCGCCGGCAGGGCGATGGCATCCGGGAGACCTTCACCGTGCGCAAGGTGTCCTTCGGTGTCGGTGTGGAGCGTACCTTCCCCGTGCACAGCCCGAACATCGCCAAGATCGAGGTCGCTGCTCGCGGTGATGTGCGCCGGGCGAAGCTGTACTACCTGCGTAACCTGCGCGGCAAGGCGGCCAAGATCAAGGAGAAGCGGGAGCCGGCCAAGGCATCCTGAAGCGGCGCCGCCCCGTAGTCGTCCGGCGAGTACGGGACCGACGGCAGCATGATCGTGAAGCGACCCGGGTACGGCCCGGGTCGCTTTGTCTTGCTCGATGCTGCCTTGCTCGGTGCTGTATCGCACCTTCGAGTGATGTATGCGGTACGGACGAGTGCCGGGTGTGCCGCTCTCCCGGTTCCCGACATGCTGCGTCGGTGGCCCTGTGAACGGATCCGTCACCGAAAGTGCACGTCACCGTCTTGCCGATGTTTTCCGGGAGGGCGGCTTCCCGTCGTGGATGGTGCGTGTGCTCGTCCGGGGGACCCGGTGAGCGGGCTCGAATGTCCAGTAGCCTGGCGGGGTGGCCGACGTCATGCGCTCCCCGGGATCAGGGGAAGAACCACCGGAAGAAGAGCGTCGAGCGGGGTATCCGCGGGGCGAGGGAGGTGCGGAGTACGGCTCCGGCACGGAGAATGCTTCCGGGGCTTCTTCCGCGTTGTCGGGGCCGCGCCGTGGCAAGAAAAAGAGCAAGAAGGGTTCTTTCTGGCGGGAGCTGCCGATTCTGATCGGAACCGCTCTTGTGCTGACGATCCTGATCCAGGCTTTCGTGGCTCGTGTGTACGTCATCCCGTCGCAGTCGATGGAGCAAACGTTGCACGGGTGTTCCGGATGCAATAACGACCGGATCCTCGTGGACAAGATCAGTTACCGGTTCGGCGAGCCGGAGCCGGGTGATGTGGTGGTGTTCCGTGGTCCGGACACCTGGATGCAAAACGAGTTCGAGACACCGGAGGCCACGAATCCGGTCGCACGGTTCTTCGGGAATGTGGGCTCGTTGCTCGGTTTTCCCGCGCCGAACGAAAAGGATTTCGTCAAGCGGGTCATCGCCACCGAGGGACAGACCGTGGCGTGCTGTACCCCGCGCAACCAGGTCACGGTGAACGGTGAGCCGCTGGACGAGCCCTACGTCTACTGGGAACCCGGCCGGGGAAGGAAACAGCAGGAATTCGGGCCGGTGACGGTGCCTGCGAATCATCTGTGGGTCATGGGGGACAACCGCAACGACTCCGCCGACTCCCGGGTTCAGGGCGGTGGTGGTGTCCGAGGGGCTGTTCCGGTGCAGAACGTGATCGGCAAGGCCCAGTTCATCGTGCTGCCGCCCACCCGTTGGCAGAGCATTCCGGAGCCCAATCCGCAGACCATGGCCCTGGGCGTTTCCTCCGACCGGCATAGCGGGTTGCCCGCGGGAACCGGACTCGCCGTCACCCTGCCCGTGCTGTGGGCAGGATGGCGCCGGAACACCCTTGCTCCCCGCCGTGGGGCACGGGAGTATTACTGGCCGTGAGGGCGAGGCTCACCGAACTACGACCGGCGAGGTCCGTGGTCCGGCGCAGTTCGGGTAATTGGGCGCTGCAGGCTGCGCTGGACCGTCGCGGATTGGGGCCTGTCGCCGGAGTGGACGAGGCCGGGCGCGGCGCTTGTGCGGGGCCTCTCGTGGTCGCTGCCTGCGTCCTCAAGCCTGGGGACGGCCGCCGGTTCGGCGGGCTCACGGACTCGAAGCTGCTCCCCGTGACCGAGCGCGAACGGTTGTTCGAGCTGATCGTGGCACGGTCGGTGAGCTGGTCGGCCATCGTGATCGCTGCCGAGGAGATCGACGCGCTGGGGATTCACGTGGCGAATCTCGAAGGGATGCGGCGAGCCGTTGCGGCATTGAGCACGCATCCCGGCTATGTACTCACCGACGGTTTCCGGGTTCCGGGCTTGCCCGCGCCGAGTGTGGCCGTACCGAAGGGGGATCGGGTCGCTGCGTGCGTCGCAGCGGCATCGGTGGTCGCGAAGGTAACGCGAGACCGGCTCATGAGCGATCTGCACACGACGTTACCGATGTATCGCTTCGACGAGCACAAGGGATATACCACTGCGGAGCACAAGCGGAGGCTGCGGTACCACGGTCCGAGCGTGCACCACCGGTGGTGCTACTCCAACGTCGTGGCCGCGGCCAACCTGCACGGGATGCGGCCTCCACGCAGCGTGAGCAGCAAGCCGGGATTGTTCGATGCTTCCGGAACCGGCGTGGTGGACAATGGGGTGAAACCGGTACAGGGTCGGACGACGAGGGGGGACGGACGATGAGGAGCCGTAGGTTGAGCACCGACGGAGAAAGGCTCGCACACCGATGAGCGCCGAGGATCTCGAAAAGTACGAGACCGAGATGGAGTTGCAGCTCTACAAGGAGTATCGCGACATCGTCGGCCAGTTCACCTATGTGGTGGAAACCGAGCGGCGTTTCTACCTCGCCAACGGGGTGGACGTGCAGGTGCGTAACTCCGATGCCGAGGTGTACTTCGAGGTGGCCATGTCGGATGCGTGGGTCTGGGACATGTACCGGCCGGCTCGGTTCGTCAAGAACGTGCGTGTCGTCACGTTCAAGGATGTCAACGTCGAGGAGCTGGACAAGCCGGAGCTGCGCCTTCCCGAAAACGGCCCGTTCGGCGGGTGACCGCCCGGCGAGCACGGGATGGTGCAGGCGCCCTGCGGGCCTCGCCGAACGAACGGCGGTCGGCCACTCGTTCACGGGCGCAGGCCTCTTTCGATCGCTTTCATGACGGCGTACTGAGTTCCATGGCGTACTGAGTCACGGGAGAGCGTGCTTGCTCGGATAGCCGAGTTATTCACAGCGGTAGGAGTTGTCCACAGGTTCGAACATACGGTCTGGTCGGTGCTGCCGATTGCGGGCAGATTGGATTTGTCCGAGCAGTCCGCAGTGGGAGAGCCATGAATGACAAGCCCGTTCTCGGCGCGCTGTCCGATGACGACACCAAGGGGCGGAGGCATGCTCTCGGCAAAGCCGGTGAACGGCTCGCTGCCGAGTATCTGGAACAGCACGGTTTTGTTGTGCTCTCACGTAATTGGCACTGTCCTGAAGGAGAGCTCGACATTGTCGCGACCGACGCGCGCAAAGTCGTGATATGCGAGGTCAAGACCCGCTCCGGAGTGGATTACGGCTCCCCGATCGAAGCGGTGACTCCCGAGAAAGTGGAGCGGCTCAGGGCGTTGGCCCGCGCATGGTTGCGCAAGCACGAGGTTCGATCGTGCCAGGTTCGGTTCGATGTGATCTCGGTGCTGTGGCCACCCGGCGGTCCGGTGCACATCGAGCATCACGAGGAGGTGTGCTAGATGGCACTGAGGCATACGTGGGCCGTTGCCTTGTTCGGGGTGGATGGCGCGCTGGTCGAAATCGAAGCCGATGTGCGCCAGGGTGGAATCCCCAGTGTTCAGCTGCTGGGGTTACCCGACGCAGCATTGCAGGAGTCGAAGAACCGGGTGCGTTCGGCGATTCGGAACTGCCAGGAGGAATGGCCCCAGAGATGCGTGACCCTGGCACTGTCTCCCGCGGCATTGCCCAAGGTCGGCACTTCCTACGACGTGGCACTGGCCACGGCTGTACTGGCGGGTGCCGAGCAGATTCCGTCGAACCGGTTGCACGGAACCGTTTTCTTCGGTGAGCTCGCCCTCGACGGACGCATCCGGTCGGTGCGCGGCCTCCTGCCGGGGTTGCTCGCCGCCCGCAGAGAAGGCATGTCCCGTGCCGTCGTCCCCATGGAGGGCCTGGCCGAAGCGCAGTTGGTCGACGGAATCGAGGTGCTGGGAGCCGACCATCTCCGTGAGGTGATCGCCTGGGCGCGCGGGCAGAGCGAGCTCGAACAGGAGCCGGTGTCCGAATCCGTTTCCGAGTCGGAATCGGGTCCGGACCTTGCCGACGTGCTCGGACAGCCGGAGGCCCGATGGGCATTGGAGGTGGGGGCGGCAGGGGGACACCACCTGCTGATGGTCGGCCCGCCCGGCACCGGTAAAACAATGCTCGCCCGGCGGCTGTGCGGGTTGCTGCCGGAGCCGAGTACCCAGGCGGCGCTGGAGATCACGACGATTCACTCGGTGGCAGGGCAGCTTCCCGCGGGATCCCCGTTGATCACGGCACCCCCGTTCGTCGCCCCGCACCACTCCATCTCGATCTCCGGCTTGGTGGGTGGTGGGGCCGGCCTGGCGAAGCCGGGCGCGGTCAGCCAGGCCCACCGGGGCATCCTCCTGCTGGACGAAGCGTGCGAGTTCGGGGCCAAACGCCTGGAAGCGCTGCGTACGGCCCTGGAGGATGGTGAGATCCGACTGTCCCGCCGCGATGGCACCTTGCGGTACCCCTCGCAGTTCCAGTTGGTACTTGCCACGAATCCGTGCCCGTGTGCACCGGCAAGGGATGTCGATTGCCAGTGTTCGCCGCAGACACGCCGCCGTTACCTCGGCAAGCTGTCCGGGCCCTTGCTCGACCGAGTGGATCTGCGCGTGCGGATGCGTCCGGTCACGGCCATGAGCCTGCATACGGGCGGTGAACCGGAAACGTCCGAGGTGGTACGCAAGCGTGTCGCCGAGGCTCGAGCGGCGGCGGCCGAGCGCTGGTCGGAACATGGGTGGCAGTCCAACGCCGAGGTGCCCGGTCCGGTGCTGCGACGGGAGTTCGCGTTGCCGAAGAAGGTGACGGCGTTGCTGGACCGAGGATTGGAGACCGGAGCCGTGACTGCCCGCGGCGCGGATCGATGTCTGCGAGTCGCGTGGACGTTGAGCGATCTCGACGGAAGCCTGCGTCCCGAAGCCGATCATGTTGCTGCGGCGCTGGAATTCCGGGATCGGAGGTCGTCATGAGTATCGACGACGGTTCCCTCCGGGAGGAGCTTCTGGTGGCGCGTGCCTACCTGTCGGCCGTGGCCGAACCCCCTGCTCCTGCACTGGTGCGCTTCATCGGTCGGCACGGGGTGCAACGAGCTGCCGAACTGGTCCGGGCGGGAGACGTTCCCGATGCGGTCACCGAGGAAGTGGAAGCGCGCCGTGAGCATGTCTGTGGGGAAAGGATACTGGGCCGGGCACGGGAGAACGGCATACGTCTGCTCGTCCCCGAACAGCGAGAATGGCCGCACGAACGATTTTCCTGCCTTTCCGATGCCACCGAGATCGGTATCGCCGGGATGGCCGAACCGATCGCCCTGTGGGTCCGGGGTCCCGCCTCACTGAGGGCGGTGACGGAAAAATCCGTGGCGACCGTGGGAGCACGGGCGGCCTCCGGCTACGGGGAAACGCTTGCGGCGGAATTCGGCTACGGTCTCTGCGGCGCGGGATTCACCGTGGTGTCGGGCGCTGCGTACGGAATCGATGGTGCGGCACACCGGGGCGCGCTGGCTGCCGGCGATTCGACCGTGGCCTACCTGGCGTGCGGTGTGGACATGGATTATCCGGCAGGCCACAGTCGCCTGTTGCGCACGATTGCCGAACGGGGCCTCGTGGTCAGTGAATACGTGCCCGGTACGTCACCACGTCGTCATCGCTTTCTGGTGCGTAATCGCCTGATCGCGGCCTCGGGGCAGGGTGCTGTCGTGGTGGAGGCCGGTGCCCGCAGTGGTGCGGGCAACACGGCGAATACGGCCGACGCTCTGGGGCGGCCGGTTATGGCGGTGCCCGGGCCGGTGACTTCGGCGAGTTCGGTGGGGTGCCACATGATGATTCGTTCTGGCAAGGCGGTGCTGGTGACCGGGCCCGAAGAAGTGATCGAGGTGATCGGTCCCATGGGGACGAGTCCGGTGGACGACGGTGCCGGGCAGCCACGTCGGGGCGACGGGCTCGATCGTGACGCAAAGCAGCTTCATGATGCGCTGGCCGGTTCGGACGGAGCCAGTGCGGAACAACTCGCCCGCGATTCGGGGCTTCCACTCCGGAAGGTGCGGTCTCTTCTTCCCGCATTGGAGATGGCCGGACTCGCGGTGCTCGGCGAGAACGGATGGGTCAGGCGTGCCTGAAGCGATCCGTCACTGCGACGATCCCGACGCGTGGCGTTACTTGACCGCGGTACGTGGAGCGGTCAGCGTCATGAGATATGGCCACAACTCGTTCGAGCGAGTCGCAGCGACCGGACATGCGTGCGGCTCGCCGGAACCTCCCCGAGCCACTTGGTGTCGCTGTTGCTCAGTTCGAACACCACCTGCGGTGGGAGCGGGACCTGTCCGGGCACACCATTCGTGCTTATGTCGGTGATGTGGTGTGGCTGCTGGACCATCTCCAGCGCAGCACCGGCGACGATGGCGCAACGGTGCAGGAGTTGGATATCACAGTCCTGCGTGAATGGCTGGCGACGCAGCACAGTGGTGGGGCAGGCAGAACCACGCTGGCGCGGCGAACTGCCTCGATACGGACCTTTACGGCATGGGCGATGCGGGCCGGGCTGTTGGTCGAGGACCCGGGGCCGCGACTGTCCGCACCGCGCAAGCAGCGCACCCTGCCGCCGATCCTGCGGAAGGAGCAGGCCGGCTCCGCAATGGAGGCATCCGAGGTGGGAGCGCAGCAGGGCGATCCCGTGGCACTGCGGGATCATGCCGTGCTCGAACTGCTCTATGCCACGGGCATGCGCGTCTCCGAGTTGTGCCGGCTCGATCTCGATCACCTCGATCACGACCGTCGCGTTGTCCATGTTCGAGGGAAGGGAGATCGCGAGCGCGTCGTCCCCTTCGGAGTCCCGGCCGATCGGGCTCTCGAGCGATGGCTTTCGCAAGGACGGCCCGCGCTGGCCACGGCGACATCCACCACGGCGCTGTTTCTGGGGGCACGTGGCGGGCGTCTCGATCCGCGCACCGTCCGGCGTGCCGTCCATGACGCGGTGGGAGCTGTTGCCGGGGCTGCGGACATGGGCCCCCATGGCCTGCGCCATTCCGCCGCCACCCATCTGCTCGAGGGCGGAGCGGACCTCCGTAGCGTTCAGGAGTTGCTCGGTCACGCTACGCTCTCATCGACACAGCTATACACGCACGTGACCGTCGAACGGCTGAAGGCGATTCATGACCGAACCCACCCCCGCTCCTGATGACGATGCTGGGGGCGGTACCAGCTCGATGACCACAAGTTCCGGTACGCGATGCCACGGCGAGACAAGAGACTCGGAGCAGGAAGCCGGTGGAACCAATGGCCACCACGTCAATGGACGAACCGAGCGGCCCGAGGCGGTGACCTCATCGGTGCGGGCGCTCGGGGCGGATTTTCCACCGGACGATCGTGGAACCGATCAGCGCAGTGCCGCTGAGGTGGAAGCGGGCATCGTCGCGCTGTGGCAAGCTTTCGGGCAACGGCGTGACCAGGAATTGCGGGACCGGTTGGTGCTGCACTATGCGCCCTTGGTGAAGTATGTGGCCGGGCGGATCGGGACGGGGTTGCCTTCCCACGTCGAGGTTTCCGATCTGATCCAGTCGGGTGTGTTCGGGCTGGTCGATGCGATCGAGAAGTTCGAACCCGAGCGGGGACTGAAGTTCGAAACCTATGCCATGCAGCGAATTCGCGGGGCCATCCTCGACGACTTGCGAGCTCAGGACTGGGTGCCGCGTTCGGTGCGCAGCCGGGCTCGGGATGTGGAACGGGCATTGGAGCGGCTGGAGGCCAAGTTCCAGCGCACCGCGACCGACGCCGAGCTGGCGGAGGAGTTGGAGCTGTCCGTTGGTGAGTTGCACGAATTGTTCGCGCAGTTGCAGATGACGAGTGTTGTCGCCCTCGACGACCTCATCGGTGTTGGCCGGGGAACGGCATCGCTGGCCGAGACGCTGCCGGACGAGCGGGCCGAGGACCCGATCACGACCCTGGTGGATCGCGACAGCCGACGGCAGCTGGTGGAAGCCGTCGAACGACTCAGCGATCGGGATCGCATCGTGGTCACGCTCTACTACTTCGAGAACCTCACGTTGGCCGAGATCGGAAAAGTACTCGGGGTGACCGAGTCACGCGTGTGCCAATTGCACACGCGTGCGGTGCTGCGCTTGCGGAGCAAGCTCACCGAGCACAGCCAGTGACTATCGGGGCTTCGAGGGGACGTCGCGCCACGGCAGCAGACGTACAGCGCGGTGACCGAGCAGCCGCAGTGGGTCCAGGTAGTCGAGGTGCAGGCGTGCGCCCCAATGCAGGCATGCCGCGGAGGGCGGCGCGGCGCACTCCGGATGTCCCGTGTCGAGCGTGCCGATCCGTTGACCCCGGACCACCCGTTGCCCGGCCGCGACCTCGGGAGTGACCGGCTCATAGGTGGTGCGCAGGCCGCCGGGATGTTCGATGGAGATCACGTTGCGGTCGACGAGCCGTCCGGCATGCACGACCGTCCCCGCTGCGGCCGCCCGGACCGGCCGACCGGCGATACCTGCGAGGTCCACTCCGCGATGGCCGGGGCCGTATGCGGTTTCCGGTGCGTCGAAAGTTCGTACGACGCCGTGGGGATCGCGCGAGCCGGGCAGCGGCCACCCGAAACCGCTCGGTGCGCTCCTGATCGTGGTCACGGTCTGTTCCGGTGGCCTCGGCGAGGGCTCCGACAGTGGTCGCGCCGCGGGGGTGGCTACAGCGGTGCCGGTCAGGGCTGTGGCAAGCATCAGGGCGGGGAAGGTGGGACGCATGGGTCCACGCTGGTTGCCGCCGGGACTGTGTCACAGGCCGTCTCGAGGGACTCGTGAACAACATTCCCGATTGTGGACAACCTGCCACCGTGATGAGCACTCCCGCTCCCATCGAGTACACTGGTCACGCGGTTCGTGTCAGTACGGGCCGACTACGCGTGTACGCGCGTGCCCTGCGTTCTTCCCGAGCAACGTGGGTGGTCGCCGAACAGCCGGTCCCGGGCTTTTCCGGTCCGTGGGGCCGCTGTGCAGAGCCTTGGTCCGCCGTCAGCGGCGCTGCTCGGCAGGACCGGCCACCACTTCGGGGCGACGGACGCGGGGATGCGGCGCCCTCGCGGTCCCGGACTCGTCACGAGCACCGGGTGGGGGCTCCGGCGCGGCACCAGGGCGGTGGGTCACCCGGCTCTCCGCGGCAACCGATATCGCGCGTCGCCCGGCGGCGCGCCCGACACGCGAGGTGCGAATCAGGCTATGGCCGTCGTCACCATGAAGCAGCTGCTCGACAGTGGCGTGCACTTCGGGCACCAGACCCGGCGCTGGAACCCGAAGATGAAGCGCTACATCTTCACCGAGCGCAATGGCATCTACATCATCGACCTGCAGAAGACCCTGTCCTACATCGACGGGGCCTACGACTTCGTCAAGCAGACGGTCGCGCACGGCGGGACGGTCCTGTTCGTCGGCACCAAGAAGCAGGCGCAGGAAGCGATCGCCGAGCAGGCCCAGAGGGTCGGCATGCCCTACGTCAACCAGCGTTGGCTCGGTGGCATGCTCACCAACTTCCAGACCGTGCACCGGCGGCTGCAGCGTCTCAAGGAACTGGAGACGATGGAGCAGACCGGTGGTTTCGAGGGGCGCACCAAGAAAGAGATCTTGATGCTGACCCGCGAGAAGGAGAAGCTGGAGCGGACCCTGGGCGGTATCCGCGACATGTCCAAGGTGCCCAGCGCCATCTGGATCGTGGACACCAAGAAGGAGCACATCGCCGTCGGCGAGGCTCGCAAGCTGGGGATCCCGGTTGTGGCGATCCTGGACACCAACTGTGATCCGGACGAGGTCGACTACCCGATCCCGGGCAATGACGACGCGATCCGCTCGGCGGCCATGCTCACGCGCGTGCTGGCCGACGGTGTCGCCGAGGGCCTGATGGCACGCAGCAGCCGGGGCAATGGAGACGCCGCGAGCGAGGAGAAGCCCGAGACCGGTGCAGCCGGCGAGGAGCCGCTGGCCGAGTGGGAGAAGGAGCTGCTGGCCGGCTCGGACTCCGACGCCGCTTCCGGTGCTGCGCAGGGCAACGAGCAGCCCGCGCAGTCGTGAACGATGTTTCCGGTGCCCGCCCGCGGGCGGGCACCGGAAACACCTTTGCCCTTCCCACTGCGTACACATTGCGAAGAAGAACGGACAACGCACGATGGCGAACTACAGTGCGGCCGATGTGAAGCGCCTCCGCGACCTCACCGGCTCCGGAATGATGGATTGCAAGAAGGCGCTCGAAGAGACCGAGGGCGACTTCGACAAGGCTGTTGAGAATCTGCGCATCAAGGGCGCCAAGGATGTCGGCAAGCGGGCCGAGCGCTCCACTGCCGAGGGGTTGGTCGCCGGGGACAACGGTGTGCTGATCGAACTGAACAGCGAGACCGACTTCGTGGCCAAGAACGAGGAGTTCGTCCGGCTGGCCGACCGGATCGTCGAGGTCGCCAAGGGCACGAACTCCTCGGACGTGGAGACGGTCGAATCCGCTGCGCTGGACGGCACCACCGTCGGGCAGGCCGTCCAGGACCTCGCCGCCAAGATCGGTGAGAAGCTGGAACTGCGGCGCGTGAGTGTCTTCGACGGTCAGGTCGCCACGTACCTGCACCGCCGTGCCGCCGATCTGCCGCCCGCGGTGGGCGTGCAGGTGGAGTACACCGGCTCCGACTCCGAGGCCGCCCGCGGTGCCGCGATGCAGATCGCTGCCCTGAAGCCCCGCTACCTCGCTCGTGAGGACGTGCCCGAGGAGATCGTGGCCGACGAGCGCCGCATCGCCGAGGAGACCGCCCGCTCCGAGGGCAAGCCGGAGCAGGCCATGCCGAAGATCATCGAGGGTCGCCTGAACGGCTTCTACAAGGATGCCGTGCTGCTCGAGCAGCCGTCGGTGCAGGACAGCAAGAAGACCGTCAAGGATCTGCTCGACGAGGCCGGGATCACTGTCACTCGCTTTGCCCGGTTCGAGGTCGGTCAGGCCTGAGCATTCTCGCACGTTGCCGCGGGCCCGCACGCTTGTCGCGGGCGGGCCCGCGAGAGTGCCTGCCGGCAATGGTGTACGTAGTCAGGGTGCGCTGGCGAACCGCAGTCGGCATCGCACCGGTGAGAGTTGATGTCGGCGCCCCGTCTCCGCTTCCCACTCCAGTGGGAGGCAGTGGAGTCGGGGCGTTTCTCGGGAGGAACCAGTGACCGATGACGGCGCGTCCATGAGCGGTGACGAGTACAGCGGATACCGGCGAGTGCTGCTCAAGCTGGGCGGCGAGATGTTCGGCGGTGGCAGTGTCGGTGTGGACCCGGACGTGGTGGGGACGGTGGCCCGTCAGATCGCCGATGTCGTCGCCGACGGGGTCGAGGTGGCCGTGGTCATCGGCGGGGGCAACTTCTTCCGGGGTGCCGAGCTGCAACAGCGGGGAATGGAGCGTGCCCGCGGCGATTACATGAGCATGCTCGGCACGGTGATGAACTGCCTGGCGCTGCAGGACTTCCTGGAACGCGAGCACGGTATCGACACGCGGGTGATGAGCGCGATCACGATGGGTCAGGTCGCCGAGCCCTACATTCCGCGCCGTGCGATGCGGCATCTGGAAAAGAGCCGGGTCGTGATCTTCGGCGCCGGGACCGGGATGCCTTACTTCTCCACGGACACCGCCGCTGCTCAGCGTGCCTTGGAGATCGGGGCCGAGGTGGTCCTCATGGCCAAGGGGGTGGACGGGGTCTACACCGCCGATCCGAAGACGACCCCGTCGGCGGAGCGCTTCGAATGCATCACCCACCGCGAGGTGCTGGAACGTGGCCTGAAGGTCGCCGATGCCACCGCATTCAGTCTGTGCATGGACAATCACATGCGCATCCTGGTGTTCAACCTTCTGGAAGAGGGCAACATCGCGCGAGCTGCCGGTGGCGCGAGGATCGGCACCTTGGTGAGCACCCCGGCCGCACGGCCGGTGTGAGCGTACTGGGATCCTGACCATACCGGGTCGGTCCGTACGCGTGATGGTCCGCGACCGCAACGCCGGCACTTGTCGGAATCCACTGACCGGCACACCTAAGGAGCAGCCGTGATCGACGAAGCCCTTCTCGAAGCCGAGGAGAAGATGCAGAAGGCGGTGCAGGTCGCCAAGGACGACCTTGCCACCGTCCGTACCGGCCGTGCGAACCCTGCGATGTTCTCCGGCATCGTCGTCGAGTACTACGGTTCGCCGACACCGCTGAATCAGCTCGCCAGTATCAATGTGCCCGAGGCACGGCTGGTGGTCATCAAGCCGTACGACGCGAGCCAGCTGGGCGCGATGGAGAAGGCCATCCGCGATTCGGACCTGGGCGTGAACCCGTCCAATGACGGCAACCTGATTCGGGTTCAGATTCCGCAGATGACCGAGGAGCGGCGCAAGGAGATGGCCAAGCTCGCCAGGCAGAAGGGCGAGGAAGCCCGCATCACCGTGCGCAGCCTGCGGCGCAAGGCCAAGGAAGAAATCGACCGTGTCGTCAAGGCAGGCGAGGACAGCGAGGACGAGGGGACGCGCGGTGAGAAGGAGCTGGAGAACCTCACTCACCGCTATGTGACCCAGGTCGACGAACTGGTCAAGCACAAGGAAGCCGAACTGCTCGAGGTATAGCAGAGTGGTCACGGCTGGTCAGTGTGAAAATGGGTCCGCAATGTCAACTGACGTGTCGGACGGACCGCCGCATCCCTCCAGAGCCGGCCGTGATCTGCGCGCTGCGCTGGCCGTAGGGCTGGGTCTCGGTGCGGCCATCGTCGCCTCCCTGCTGACGCTGCCGGAACTGTTCATCGGCATCGTCGCGGTGGCAGCAGCCGTCTCGACCGTCGAGTTGGCCGGGGCGTTCCGGCGTGGGGCGGGAATCCGTGTCGCGTTGCCACCGGTGTTTCTCGGTGGGCAGACGATGATCTGGCTCTCCTGGCCGTTCGGGTTGCAGGGAGCCGTGATCGCGTTCGCGATCACGACGCTGGGCTGTCTGGTCTGGCGATTGCGGCTGAGTGCCGACGGATATCTCCGTGACGTGGCCGCCTCGGTGTTCACCAGCGCCTACGTCTCCTTGTTCGCGTGCTTCGCCGCGCTGCTGGTGGTGCCCGAAGACGGTGGTTTCCGGGGGCTGTGCTTCATGTTGGGTGTGGTGGCCTCCGACACCGGTGGCTATGCATCCGGGGTGTTCCTGGGACGGCATCCGATGGCGCCGCGCGTCAGCCCGAACAAGTCCTGGGAGGGCTTCGGGGGTTCGCTGCTGACCGGTGTACTCATCGGCGCGCTGTCGGTCAGCCTGCTGCTCGGTGGCGCTTGGTGGGAGGGCATGCTCTTCGGTGCCGCCCTGGTGGGCAGCTCCACCATCGGGGACCTGATGGAGTCGCTGATCAAGCGCGATCTGGACATCAAGGACATGGGCAATCTGCTTCCCGGCCACGGTGGTCTGATGGATCGGATGGATTCGTTGCTGCCTTCGGCCATGGTGGCGTGGATGGTGCTGTCCTGGCTGGTGCCTGCCTGACGAGGGACCTCGGTTCGATGATTCGGCGGTCGGTGACCGGTCGCGTACGGGAGGCCGGTGACATGGAGCGGGTGCGGCCCAGCCCGAACATCTGGCACTGGCCGGAAATCTACGAGATCGAGAATCGGGCACAGGATTCCACCGGAGCTCTGTGGCGTGCGCTCCGCGAGCACTGTGATTGGGCCGGGCTCGATGTTGTCGATGTCGGTTGCGGTGACGGTTTCCATCTACCGCTGTTCGCGGTCACCGCCCGCACGGTCGTCGGCGTGGAGCCGCATCCGCCGTTGGCTCGACGTGCTCGCAGACGCATCGAGAGTCTGCCCCGGTACGAGAAGGCCGCTGCCGAGGTGCGAGTCGCTCCGGCTCAGCGGCTGCCGCTGGCCGACGCCAGTGTGGACCTGGTGCATGCTCGCACCGCCTACTTCTTCGGTCCGGGCTGTGAACCCGGACTGGCCGAGGCCGAGCGTGTACTGCGTCCCGGTGGAACGCTGGCGATCATCGACCTCGATGCGACGTGTCCGCCGTATGGCGGATGGATGCGAGCGGACATGCCGCATTACGACCCCGATACTGTCGAGACCTTCTTCGAGCGGCACGGGTTTCACAGCACGAGTGTGGACACCCTGTGGCGGTTTCACGATCGCGCGAGCTTGGAAGCGGTATTGGGCATCGAGTTCTCCGCCGAGGTCGCGCGCCGGGCGGTGGCCGAATCCCCGGGTCTGACCCTCCCCGTCGGCTACCGGCTGCGGGTCCGCACCAGACCGACCGGGCTGCTCCTGTGAATCCCGGTGATACGAGTTTCCGCCGGTTGGAAAAGGCAAGCGTCCGAACACGGCGTTTTCGCAACGCCATCCGGCGTTACTCTTCGATGCCATTTCGCGCATAGCCACACCCCCGAATGACGTCTTGCCCCGGGATGTGCGGCATGATCAACTGAAGCGGTCACGCAGTGTGTGCCGGGTGAGGGCATACCAGAAGCTGGATGGGCGTATCCCGGTTGCCGTGACGAACGGGTTCCCGATCTCGGAGGCAGGAGCGTTGATGGCCATGCGCGCGGGAAGGTCGGTTACCGCGGGCCTGAGCCAGGTCGCGCAGATGCCGCCGGGTGAGCGTGCCCGCCTCGTGCGCGAGTTGCGCCAGCAGTATCCGGCTTTTCGTGCGCTGCTCATGCAGGTGACGATTGCCAGGGGAGTGGCGTTCGCTTCCGGGCTGGCTCTGGCCGTGTCGGTCGTTCTCCTGGTTCAGGGGGCGTCGGTGTGGTGGGTCTCGGCACTCGTGTTCGGCGGGTTGGGCGGTTTCTGCTACGTCGCGGTCGCGTTGACCGACAATCGGTTCGATCTGCTGATCGCGGTATTGGGCGCGCACCGGATCGACGAGCTGCACGGCAGGCTGGTGACCGAGAGCCTCTACGGGGACGAGCGTGAGAGCACGGTGACTCACCGGAGCGATTAACGGGTCCTTTTCAGAATGGTTTTTGCACGAGTGATCAGCCTGAGCAAAGCGACCGGCTCCGGCTTTTCAGATGGATGGATTGCAAGGCAGGGGGGCCACGTGATGTAGATGGCTACCTGATGTGGCCTCCAACGCCGCAAGGCGCCATCTGAGAAGGCGGTTCACCGACCACCGCGCCAGGTCGATCATGAAAGCACCCTAAGAGCGTGCGGCGCCGGGCACGACGTCCCGACCCGGCCGGCGTAACGGCCTCACTGCTGTACGGCGATGGACAGCGCTGCGGCGATCTCGGCACCCAGAAAATGGGTTTCGGCGTGCTGTGGTTCACCGACCAGGACGACGAGAGGGCCACCGAAGGGTTTGCGTTCGACGATCTCGATCCGGTTCCCCAGCGTCAGACCGTGCTCGGTGAGGTAGCGCAAGAGTTCGGAGTCGGTGTCCCAGACGCGTGCGATCGTGCCGACGGTCCCCGGGGCGAGTTGGTCCAGGAGTTTCGTGCTGGGATTTTCGACGTCCCCTTCGGATGTGGGAATCGGATCACCGTGCGGATCGTGGGTGGGGTGTCCGAGTTTCGCGGCGATGTGTTCGACGAGGTTGTCGGAGACCGCGTGCTCCAGGGAATCCGCCTCCTCGTGCACCTCGTCCCAGGTGTAGTCGAGTTCCTCGACCAGGAACAGCTCGAGGAGCCGATGTCTGCGCAGAACGTCGTAGGCCAGGCGGCGCCCCGCCGGTGTGAGTTCCACACTGCGGTACCGGACGTGAGTGACCAGGCCGAGCTGAGCCAGTTTGGTGAGCATGCCGGACACGGAGGAGGGGCTCAGGCCCAGACGGCTGGTCAGTGTCGCGTTGGTGACCGCGACCCCGCGCTCACTCAGCCCGTAGATCGCACGCACGTAGTCCTCCACCGAGGCGGAAGGACGCTCGGCCATGCTTGTCATAACTTCACGATAAGGCTGTACGACAGACCTTCGGTCGTGCCCCGGCAGGTGCGGGCCGGTGTCAGGCCAGTGATACGTCGAGAGCGAGCATCATCATCGCGCCGATGAGCAGTCCCAGGGTGGCGAGACGATCCTGTCCCTGGGCATGGGTCTGCGGGATGATCTCGTGGCAGATGATGTAGAGCATCCCCCCTGCGGCGAATCCCATCGCGTAGGGCAGCAGCGGCTGGGCCACGGCGACGACCGAGGCACCGAAGACGGCAGGCGGAATCTCGACGAGCCCGGCACGAGCACCGGTGATGCCCGCGTGGGAGGGATTTCCCGGCTTCAGCCTGCGGGCGGATACCGCCACGGCCAGCCCTTCGGGGATGTTCTGGACGCCGATGGCCAGCATGAGGGCGACGGCGTTGTCGATGTCGCCCGACCCGAATCCGACGCCCACGGCCAGCCCTTCGGGCATGTTGTGCAGCGCGATGGCGATGATGAAGAACACGGTGCCGGTCACGTGCGGGTTCGGCAGCACTGCCGGAGTCGCCGCACCGGCGGTGCTGCCGGACGTGTTCGGGGCTGCGGCTCCTGCCGGGGTGGTCGTGTGTTGCCGGGATGCGGCGACCGAGGTCTGCGGAAGGCGTCCGGTGATCACGCTCTGGATCCGGGGTGCCCACGCATCGGCGCGGGACAGCACCAGTGTGCCGAGCACGGCACCGGTGAGTACGGGCAGAGCTCCTCCCCGTTCGATGCCGGGCAGCAGGAGACTCGTGAAGCTCGCGCTGAGCATGATTCCGGCGGCGAATCCGAGTGCGGAGTTCAGTCCCCGTTGCGACGGGTTGCGCCAGACCAGTGCCATCAGCACGCCGAGCAGGTTGAGGGAGACGATCACCAAGCCGCCGACGAGTCCCTGTACGGCAGGATTGCTTCCCACCAAGCCGACGAAGATCTCCTCGGTCGTACTCATGGCACGCCCTTCATCGGTCTTTCCCCGCCGGTTCCGTCGTGCCCGGCATGCCGTGCTCCGTCCACGGTTGCACCATTTCCGTCGTGCTCCTGCCTGTGCACCGCCGCGGATGCTCGGCACCGTTCCCGGTACCCGCCTCAAAGTTACGGCGCCACGAAACTTTATTTTAGACATGCCTAACCATCGGCACAAACAGGCGCGCGGTCGCTCCCGAGGCAGTCACCCGCTCGAGCTGCTGCCCTGCTGTTCCCGGTCCGCCGCCGTCGTGGGACACTGAACCGGTTATGTCTTCCACCGCGCTCCCGCTCACGTTCGACGCGCCCCGGCGCGGTATGCCGCCGCGTCACCTCGCCGACCTGTCGGCCGAGCAACGCCGCTCCGCCGTGAGCGAGCTGGGGGAGAAGCCCTTCCGTGCCCGCCAGCTCGCGCACCACTACTTCGGTCGCCTCACCGACGATGTGGAGGCGATGACCGATGTTCCCGCAGCGAGCAGGACACGGCTCGGGCAGGAGCTGTTGCCGACACTGCTGACGCCCGTGCGCAAGCTCGACACCGACGGCGGAACGACCCGCAAGACGCTGTGGCGAGCCCACGACGGCACGATGCTGGAAAGCGTGCTGATGCGGTATCCGGACCGCGCCACCGTCTGCATCTCCAGCCAGGCCGGTTGCGGCATGGCCTGCCCGTTCTGCGCGACCGGCCAAGGTGGGCTCCAGCGCAACCTGTCCACTGCGGAGATCGTCGACCAGGTCCGCTCGGCGGCGGCGATGATGCGCGACGGTGAGGTTCCCGGAGGCTCCGGCAGGCTGTCCAACGTCGTGTTCATGGGGATGGGCGAGCCGCTGGCCAACTACCGGCGCGTGATCGACGCCGTGCACCGGATCTGCGATCCCGCACCGGACGGTCTGGGGCTGTCGCAGCGGTCCGTGACGATCTCGACGGTCGGGCTCGCACCGGCGATCCGGAAGATGACGGCCGAGAACCTGCACGTCACGCTGGCCGTGTCGCTGCACACTCCGGATGACGAACTCCGCGACACCCTGGTGCCGGTGAACAATCGCTGGCGGGTCGAGGAGGTCCTGGAGGCCGCCCGCGGTTACGCCGAGCACACCGGACGCCGGGTCTCCGTCGAATACGCGCTGATCCGCGACATCAACGACCACCCCTGGCGTGCTGACCTGCTCGGTAAGCTCCTGCGCAAGCATCTCGAGCAGTTCGCCCACGTCAACGTGATCCCCCTGAACCCCACCCCCGGCAGCAAGTGGGATGCCAGCCCGAAGCCGGTGGAGCGCGAGTTCGTCCGCCGGGTCCGGGACGCCGGTGTGCCCTGTACCGTCCGGGACACGCGGGGGCAGGAGATCGCTGCCGCGTGCGGGCAGCTCGCCGCCGAGGAATAGCGATCCGCACCCGTGCCCGTATCGCGACGACCCGTTGCGCTACCGGGCGGTGGTCCTGCGCACGTTTGCCATCATGGTGAGCCGTGACGGCGTCCCCCGACCCCGAGTCGCATTCCGACTCCGATCTCGAGCGCGTGCTCGAACGTCACCTCCACGTGCCCGTGCTGGCCGCTTCGGGAGCCTCGATACCCGCCGTGTTCCTGACCGCGCTGGAGGGTGTCGCCGAGACCGTCGGCATGGTGATCAACTGGGTGTCGATGGTGGTGCTCGCCGCCGAGTCGGTCCTGCTGTTCTGGGCCAGCGGGGACCGCCTCCGCTGGCTGCGTACGCACTGGTGGATGGTGGCGATCGTGGCGCTGACGATTCCGGCGGTGATCTTCGCCGTCGGCCCCGCCCAGGTGCTGCGGCTGGCGCGTGTGGTCACCGCGGTTCAGCTCATCCGGGTGGGCAAGCTGCTCAGGGTCGCCGGAATACTGCGCAGGCGCATCGAGCATCTGGGCAAGGTGGGCCGGGTCATCTGGGTGGGGGTGCTGCTGTTGGCCCTGGTGTTTCTGGGGATCGTGCTCGCCGACCCGAGCACGATCACGCGCAGGGCCCTGGAAGCGGGTCTCGAGCGGTGGGGATGGGCGGTGCTGCTGAGCATCGTCCTGCTTCCGGTGCTCGCCCTCGGCGGCACGATCCTGGCGTTGCGCAAGTGGCTCTTCGGTTCCCGGCGAACGCGCCCGACGCGTTCCGAGGAACCGCCGGAATCGTCCTGAGACCCCAGCCGGTCGCCGTCAGCGACGCCAGGAGAACTTGCGACGGCGCAGGTCGTAGATGAGACCGATGGCCATGACGGCGGCGATGCCGATCAGCCAGATATCGGCGCTGGTGAAGCCGTTGCCGCCACTGAGGATGCCCTGGTGGTTGCCGATGAGCATCATCACCATCGCGAACGTGGAAAACCAGCCGGCGATCTGGATGCCCTTCGGGAAGCCGCCGTGCCAGCCCCACTCGACCGACGGTTCCTCCTGGGGGTCCACGGCCTGACCGGGTTGCTGCCGAGGGGCCTTGTCCAGTTCCGTGCTTGCCACGTGTGTCCTCCTGTGCCCGTTGCGGTCGGCTTCATCCTCGCACACGCCACGCGGGCACGGTGCGCGCACCTGTGAGCAGCCCGGACGCGGTGGAACCGGGGGTGTCGTGTCGGGACACCCCCGGTCTGCGTCACCTGTCGGCGGGTTTGCCGCCCGCCCTGTCGCCGGCGACCATCCGGTAGAGCCCCAGCACGATGATCGAACCTGCGATGGCCAGCAGCCACGTGCTCAGCGACCAGAACTGCGTGATGCCCACTTCGAAGATCCAGCTGCCCAGGAAACCGCCCAGGAAGGCGCCGGCAACTCCGAGCAGCAGGGTCACCAGCACCCCGCCGGGGTCCCTTCCGGGCATGATGAGCTTGGCCAATGCGCCCGCGATGAGACCGAGCACGAGCCAGCCGATGATACTCACGCTGTCACCTCTTCCTGCCGTGGTGGCACGGACCGCTGTCCACAAGCCGATGATCACGGTCCACGGACGGGTTACCCGGATGCCGGACGGTGTAATCACCGCTCGTGCACCTCGTGGCACGTCGGCCCGATCGCTTCGGGGACAATGGTGACGATGCAGCCCGTCCAGCCTTCAGCAAGCTCTGCCTGCGAGCCCGCGCACTCCCCCCGGGGAGGAGAGGCTCCACCGGATCAGGCAGGTCCCGGGCCTGCCGGAACCGATGAGGTACGTACCGTCACCGTGCTCGGTTCGACCGGTTCGATCGGCACGCAGGCCCTGGATGTGATCCGTCGCAACCCGAAACGCTTCCGGGTTCTCGGCCTGGCGGCAGGGGGCGGCAATCCGCACGCGCTCGCAGCCCAGGCACTCGAGTTCGGTGCCGAGGTGGTCGCGGTGGCCAGGGGCACGGCGGTCGAGGACCTCCAGCTCGCCCTGTACGCCGAGGCGCAGCGTCTCGGCTACGCCACCGGCGAATTCCGGTTGCCGCGCTTGCTCGGGGGTCCGCGGGCGTCGACCGAGATCGTCGAGGCCACCGGCGCGGACGTTGTCCTCAACGGGATGGACGGGTCGCTGGGCCTGCGGCCCACGCTGGCCGCGCTGGACGCCGGCTCGCAACTGGCGCTGGCGAACAAGGAATCGCTGGTCGCAGGTGGCCCTCTTGTGCTGCGAAAGGCACAGCGGGGGCAGATCGTGCCGGTGGACTCCGAGCATTCGGCGCTGGCGCAGTGCCTGCTCGGCGGGCGTGCCGACGAGGTGGACCGGCTGGTGCTGACCGCGTCCGGGGGGCCGTTCCGGGGCCGCACGCGCGAGGAACTCGCCGAGGTCACCCTGGAGCAGGCACTGGCACACCCGACGTGGTCGATGGGCACGGTCGTGACCATCAACTCCGCCACGATGGTGAACAAGAGCCTGGAGCTGATCGAGGCGCACCTGCTGTTCGGCGTGGAGTACGACCGCATCGACGTCGTGGTGCATCCGCAGTCGATCGTGCATTCGATGGTCACCTTCGTGGACGGGTCGACCATCGCCCAGGCCAGCCCTCCGGACATGCGACTGCCCATCGCGCTCGGGCTGGACTGGCCGAACCGGCTTGCCGAGACGGCGCCGAGACTGACGTTCGACGAGGCGAGTACGTGGACCTTCGAACCACTCGACGACGAGGCGTTCCCGGCGGTCGCGCTCGCGCGGCACGCAGGCAGGACAGGCGGTTGCCTGCCCGCGATCTACAACGCCGCCAACGAGGAGGCGGTCGCGGCGTTCGTGCAGGCGAACACCGGTTTCACGTCGATCGTGCAGACTGTGGAAAGGGTGCTGGCCGCAGCTGACGAGTGGAGCTCGCAGCCGGGCAGTGTGGACGAGGTTTTCGAAGCGGAGGAGTGGGCCCGCGTGAAGTCCCGCGAACTCGTGGGTACGGGGAGAGTTCATTGATACTGGTTGTCCTGGGCATCGCGATCTTCTTCTTCGGATTGCTGTTCTCGATCGCCTGGCACGAGTTGGGGCATCTGGCGACGGCGAAGATGTTCGGCGTCAAAGTCACCCAGTACATGGTCGGTTTCGGCCGCACGCTCTTCTCGCGGCAGGGTCGGGAGACCGAGTACGGCGTCAAGGCCATCCCGCTCGGCGGCTACATCCGGATGATCGGCATGTTCCCGCCGAAGAAGGACGAGGAGTACGGGCGTACGGCCTCCTCGGCGCCCTGGCGTGCGATGGTCGAGGACGCTCGGCAGGCGGTGGCCGAGGAGGTCCGTCCCGAGGACTCGCACCGGCAGTTCTATCAGCGCAAGCCGTGGAAGCGCCTCATCGTGATGGCCGCGGGCCCGTTCATGAACCTGATCCTGGCGGTCGGCATCTTCGCGAGCGTGCTGATGGGCTACGGCCAGGCGGAACCGACCACCACCGTGGGAGAGGTCAGCAAGTGCGTGCTTCCCGCCGACGCGCCGAACACGCAGCGGTGCCCTCCGGACGCACCGCTCTCCCCGGCCGCGCAGGCGGGCCTGCGGCCCGGTGACGAGATCGTGTCGTTCAACGGGCAGCCGGTGCGGTCGTGGGAGCAGTTGCGAAGCACCATCCGCGATTCCTCGGGCACGGTGTCGATGGTCGTCGAGCGCGGTGGCGAGCGGGTCACGCTGACGCCGACGCTGATGCAGACGCAGCGGCCGAAGATCGACGATCCCGAGGAGACCGTCCGGGTCGGCTTCCTCGGCTTCGCCCCCGACACGGCCCTCGTGCGGCAGGACATCGCAGGCGTGGCCGACCGCATCGGCGGGATCATCGGCATGACCGCGCAGAAGGTCGTGGAGCTGCCCAGTGAGGTGCCCGACCTGGTCGGAGCCATCGCCGGGCAGGAGCGGGAACAGGACTCACCGGTCGGCATCGTGGGGGCCAGCCGTCTGGGTGGCCAGGTGTTGTCCTATGACGAGGCATCGGTCTCGGCGCGGCTGATCATGATGGTCCAGTTGCTGGCGGGCGTGAACCTGTCGCTGTTCCTGATCAACATGCTGCCACTGCTGCCGCTGGACGGCGGGCACATCGCGGGTGCGCTGTGGGAGTCGGCACGACGCAAGGTGGCGTGGTTGTTCCGGCGCCCGGATCCGGGGCCGTTCGACACCGCGAAGTTGATGCCGCTGGCCTACGCGGTCAGCCTCGTGTTCATCGCCTACTCGTTGCTGGTTCTCGTTGCCGACATCGTCAACCCGGTGACACTGTCCTGAGGTGTCCCGTACCACGGGCTGCCCGGGAGACAAACCACACTCGTTCGGGGGATGAGCAGCAGCGGTACGGCCGGGTGAGTGCCGACCCCGCTGAGGAACAGGCTGATCACCGGTATCGTGGACGCCGGCTGCCGCCGCGTTCCGGTCCGGTCGGAGCCCCGTGCGTCTTTCCGAGACAAGTCCCGAGGACCCGAAGGGTTCTCAGCCACAGTGCAGAGGTGGAGAGAAATCGATGACCGTCGATCTGGGCATGCCCTCGGCACCCGAGCCGGTGCTGGCCGAGCGGCGCAAGACCCGGCAGTTGCAGGTCGGCGCGGTCGGGGTGGGTAGTGATCACCCCATTTCCGTGCAGACGATGACGACCACCAACACCGCCGACATCAACGGCACGCTGCAGCAGATCGCCGAGCTCACGGCGGCGGGATGCGACATCGTGCGGGTGGCCTGCCCCAGTGCCGACGATGCCGAGGCCCTGCCCGCGATCGCGCAGAAGTCCCAGATCCCCGTCATCGCCGACATTCACTTCCAGCCGAAGTACGTCTTCGCCGCCATCGAGGCGGGGTGCGCGGGCGTGCGGGTCAACCCCGGCAACATCCGCAAGTTCGACGACCAGGTCGCCGAGATCTCCAAGGCCGCCAAGGACACCGGCACCCCGATCCGGATCGGCGTCAACGCGGGGTCGCTGGACCGGCGCATGATGGAGAAGTACGGCAAGGCGGTGCCGGAGGCGCTGGCCGAGTCGGCGCTGTGGGAGGCGGGCCTGTTCGCCGAGCACGACTTCCACGACATCAAGATCTCGGTCAAGCACAACGATCCGGTCGTCATGGTGCGGGCCTACGAGATCCTCGCCGAACGCTGCGATTACCCGCTGCACCTGGGAGTCACGGAGGCAGGGCCTGCCTTCCAGGGCACGATCAAGTCCGCGGTCGCGTTCGGCGCTTTGCTGCGTCAGGGCATCGGCGACACGATCCGGGTCTCGCTGTCGGCACCTCCGGTGGAGGAGATCAAGGTCGGCGCCCAGATCCTGCAGTCGATGAACCTGCGCCCGCGCAAGCTCGAGATCGTGTCCTGCCCGTCCTGTGGCCGGGCCCAGGTCGACGTGTACAAGCTCGCCGACGAGGTCACCGCCGGGTTGGAGGGCATGGAGGTCCCGCTGCGGGTCGCGGTGATGGGCTGCGTCGTCAACGGGCCCGGTGAGGCTCGGGAGGCCGACCTCGGGGTGGCCTCCGGAAACGGCAAGGGGCAGATCTTCGTCAAGGGTGAAGTGATCAAGACCGTGCCCGAGCACCAGATCGTCGAGACGCTGATCGAAGAGGCCGGACGTATCGCCGAGGGGATGGAGACCGATGGCCAGGACTCGGGCGATCCGGTGGTGACGGTCGGCTGAGTCCATCGTGGGTCGGGTGTGCCTGCCTGCACTCCCCACGTGCTCGCCGTTTCTGGCACTCTTGGCGAGTGCTCAAGCTTGCGGATGCACGACTGCTGGAGGACCGCGACCTCGCTCGCGTTCGTTCACTGCTGGAAGCCGACCCGGTGGTGGCCTGCATGGTCGCGTCGCGGATCGAGGACGCGGGGATACATCCACGCCGACTGGGCGGTGAGCTCTGGGGATACGGCAGCACCCTGGAGGGCCTGTGCTTTTCCGGGGTGAACCTGGTCCCGCTGCGCGGCGGTCGCGATGCGATGCGTGCCTTCGCCGAGCGCGCACGACGCCATCGCCGGGTCTGCTCCTCGTTGGTCGGTCCTTCGGAGCAGGTGCTGGCGCTGTGGGACGAACTCGCCCCGGAATGGGGTCCGGCCCGGGAGGTGCGAGCCGAGCAGCCGCTGCTGGTGATGTCCGAGCCGCCGCAGGGGCGCGTCGACGAGCTGGTGCGGCCCGTCCGGCCGGACGAGCTGGATCGCTATCTGCCCGCGGCGGTGGCGATGTTCACCGAGGAGGTGGGGGTGGACCCGCGCGGCGAAGGCGGTACGGCGGGGTACCGGGCTCGGGTCGCCGAACTGATCGCCGCCGGACGTGCCTTCGCCCGGTTCGAGAACGACGAGGTCGTGTTCAAGGCGGAGATCGGTGCGATGTCGCGTTCCGTCGGCCAGATCCAGGGGGTGTGGGTGCATCCGGACAGGCGGGGCGGCGGCCTGGGAACCGCCGGTACGGCGGCCGTCGCGGACCGGTTGGTCCGGGGGATGCGACGGACGGCGAGCCTGTATGTCAACGCCTTCAACGTCGCCGCCAGGGCGGCCTACCACAGGGTGGGATTCGAGCAGCGGGGAACGTTCAGCACCGTCCTGTTCTGAGAGCCCGTCTTGGAATTTGGTCAGGTGGTTGCTGAACCGTCGTCTCAGGCGGCGCCTTGCGGCGTTGCAGGCCACATCGAGTAGCCACTTCTCCGCCACGTGGCCAGCTGCCTTGCTGATGCCCGCCTGCGGGCATTCCGATCGAATACGCCGGAGTGGGTCGCCCTGCTCAGGCTGATCACCCGAGCGAAAGAACCAGATCAAAGACAGGCACTGAGGTGCGCGGATCGGCTTGGGTGATTGCTCCCACCGCCGCTTCCCCGGCGGTCGCTGCGTGACCGTTGTCGGGGATCTTGGGCATACTGCCGGGTGTGCGTATTGTCCGTACTCCTGTTGCCCGGGTCCTCGGCGTTCTGTCCGGCTTGCTGTTGGTGCTTCCCGCCGCGGGATGTGGGCTGATCGATACGGGGCCCTCGGCGAAAGACGTGGCCAAGGCCTTCCTGAGCTCGTTCGCGGCGGGAAATCACGCCGCTGCGGCGCAGCGGACCGACTCTCCCGAGGCGGCACGCCGGCTGCTGACGCAGACCCACGAGAGCCTGTCCCCGAAGAGTGTCACCGCGAAAGTCACCGACGTCACCGAAGGTGAGGGAAGGAACCCCACCACGATCGGTTCCGCCGTGTCGTGGAACTTCGGGAAGGGTCGCGTGTGGAGCTACACGACCACGATGGAGCTCACCCGCAACGGGGAGGGCTGGGCGGTGCACTGGGCGCCCTCGGTGCTCCATCCCGATCTCGCGGCGCAGCAGACTCTCGAGTTCCAGGAGCACGAGCCGAATCCCGCCCCGATCCTGGGGCGCGACGGGGCTCGGTTGATGGGCCCCGAGAAGCTGGTGCGGGTCACGGTCGTGCCGAAGGCAGTGGGCCCGGACCGGGCCGGTGTCGCCGCGTCGCTGGCCGAGGGCCTGAGCCCGGTCGCCCCGAGCATCACCCGGCAGGGGATCATGAAAGGTCTCGCGGACACCCCCGATGACCAGGCCTACCACGTCGTGACGTTGCGCCGGCCGGATTACGAGCGCGTCAAGCCGGAGATCTACGAACTGCCCGGGGTGCGTTTCCCGACGCGGACGGAGCTGATCACCGCAGAGCGTGACTACGCCTCGCAGGTGCTGCCCGCTGTCGCCGAACAGCTGCAGGACCGGATCGACGGTACGTCCGGATGGAGTGTGGTCACCCGCAACGCGGCGGGCAGACAGGTGCAGACCTTGCACAACACACCGCCGAAACCGGCGAAGTCGGTGAGCACGACCCTGTCCGACCGGGTGCAGAAGGCTGCGGAGAGCGCGGTGGACCCGCTACCGAAAGCAGCCGCGATCGTGGCGATGCAGCCGTCCACCGGAGAGCTGCTCGCCGTCGCCCAGAACGCCCCGGCCGATCGCAACGGTGCGGTGTCGCTGACCGGCCGGTATCCACCGGGATCGACGTTCAAGATCGTCACTGCGCTGGCCGCGCTGGAATCGGGCCGCGTCGACATGCACACCCCCGTGGAGTGCCCGGCGACGACGGTCGTCAACGGCCGGGAAATCCCCAACGCGCACCACTTCGATCTCGGTACCGTGCCGCTGCGGACGGCCTTCGCGAAATCCTGCAACACGACCTTTGCCCGGCTCGCCGCCGACCTGCCGCCCGGGGCCCTGACCACGGCGGCTCGCCAGCTCGGCCTGGGGGCGGATTTCGTGATTCCCGGCATCACGACGATCACCGGCGAGGTGCCGCGGGCGCAGCAACCGGTGCAGCGCGCGAGCAACGGGTTCGGTCAGGGCACGGTGCTGGCCAGCCCGTTCGGGATGACGATGGTGACGGCGTCGGTGGCCCATGGCGGCATGCCCACACCGAAGCTGGTTCGAAACAGCAGGACGGAGATCACCCGGTCTGCTCCCGAGCCGCCGTCGCAGGCTTCGATCGACCAGCTCCGGACGATGATGCGCGAGGTCGTCAAGACGGGTACCGCGACGGAACTGGCCCAAGCGGGTCCGGTCGCGGGCAAGACCGGCACGGCGCAGTACGGCGACGGCACACGTGCGCACGGCTGGTTCGTCGGCTACCGCGGTGACATGGCTTTCGCGGTGCTGCTCACCGACGCGGGCACCTCCGAGAAGGCCGTGGCGGTGGCGCGGAACTTCCTCGGGAAAACATAGCGCGATCGTCTTGTTACGCAGTGCAAGTACTGTGCTAGGTTGTGCCGCGCGGAGCGCGGCGGAGATTCGAGGTGCGCTCCGCCCGTTGTCGAGCGATCCCGCTTGGCCGGGGCGGTCGAGGCATGGGGTGAAAGGTGCCGCCATGCCGTGCCCCCGGTGGTCCATGACCTGTGCCAGTGCCCGTGGGGTGACTCCGGTGCGTCGAGCGAGAGTGAACAGGAGCTGCTGTGATTTACTTCGATTCTTCGGCGTTGATCAAACTGATCGCGCCCGAACCGGAGAGCGAGGCGCTGAGCGAGTGGGTGCTGCGCTATCGCGATCTGCCCCGGGTCACCAGCGCGGTGTCGAAGCTGGACGTGTTGCGCTCGTTCCGGGAGATGGGGCCTGCGGCGGAGGATCTGGCATCGATCGTCGTGTCGAAGATCGAGCAGCTCCCGGTACGCCAGGAGGTGCTGGACAGCGCCAGCGAGCTGGATTCCCTGCTCGGCCCTGTCGAGGCGATCCACCTTGCCTCGGCGTCCCGGTCGCGGGACGGTCTGCACGCTTTCGTCTCGTACGACCCCGTGATGCTGTCCGAGGCGCGCAGGGCCGGGCTGGCCACGGTTTCTCCCGGCGTGCCGAGTGAGCCTGTGTGATTGGCCATACCGTGGGTCGTGTGGCAACCACGCCTCGGCTCGGAGCTCCCGGCACGTTCTAGAGTGGGGGGTATGCCGGTACGAGCCCCGCTGAAGCCAGGTGTGCAGACCCCCCGTCGGCAGGTTCCGTCGACGATCGAGCGCCCCGAGTACGTCGACAAGCCGGCACCTCGGCGCAACACCGACCCCGATGTGCAGCCCCCCGAGGTCATCGACGCGATGCGGGTGGCGGGCAAGCTCGCCGCGCAGGCGCTGGCCGAGGCGGGCAAGGCGGTGCGGCCCGGCGTGACCACCGACCACATCGACGCGGTCGTGCACGATTTCTTCGTCGAGCACGGTGTGTACCCGTCGACCCTGGGCTATCGAGGGTTCCCGAAGTCCTGCTGCACCTCGCTGAACGAGGTCATCTGCCACGGCATCCCGGACTCGACGGTGATCGCCGACGGTGACATCGTCAACGTCGACGTCACCGGCTACGTGGGGGGCGTCCACGGGGACACCAACGCGACCTTCTACGCGGGTGAGGTCTCCGAGGAGGCACGGCTGCTGGTGGAGCGCACCCACGAGGCGACGATGCGGGCGATCCGTGCGGCCAAGCCCGGCAGGCAGCTGAACGTGATCGGCCGGGTCATCGAGTCCTATGCCAAGCGGTTCGACTACGGCGTGGTGCGCGACTTCACCGGCCACGGCATCGGCCGGTCCTTCCACAGCGGGCTGGTCATCCTGCACTACGACGAGCCGTCGGTGCAGACCGTGCTGGAACCCGGCATGACCTTCACCATCGAACCGATGATCACGCTCGGCACCCACGAGTACGACATCTGGGACGACGAGTGGACGGTCACCACGCGGGACAAGAGCTGGACCGCCCAGTTCGAGCACACCATCCTCATCACCGAGGACGGCAACGAGATCCTCACCCAGCCGTGATCGGCATGGGGTGGGCTTCCCACGGGCAGCCTGCCCGCCGTGCCTGTGAGGCACCGCACCCGGTGGGCGGCCGTGCCGCGCGGCCTGCGCGTGATGCGGTAGGAAAGCAGACGTGAATGCGCTGCTGGTTGCCGGGACGACGTCGGATGCGGGCAAGAGCGTGCTGGTCGCTGCGCTGTGCCGCTGGCTGGCCCGGCGTGGGGCCGAGGTCGCACCGTTCAAGGCCCAGAACATGTCGAACAACTCCCTGGTCACTCCCGGAGGCGGTGAGATCGGCCGTGCGCAGGCGCTGCAGGCGGCCGCGGCGGGGGTGGAGCCGACGGTGCGGTTCAACCCGGTGCTGCTCAAACCCGGCAGCGACCGCAGCTCCCAGGTCGTGGTGCTGGGAGAGGTGGCCGGGGAGGTCACCGCGATGTCCTACCGGGACCGCAAGGCCGCGTTGCTGGACACCGTCGTGTCCACGCTCGACGAGCTGCGTGCGGAGTACGACTACGTGATCTGTGAGGGCGCCGGATCACCTGCCGAGATCAACCTGCGGGCACACGACATCGCCAACATGGGGCTGGCCCGTGCGGCCGGGTTGCCGACACTGGTGATCGGCGACATCGACCGCGGCGGTGTTTTCGCGCAGCTCTTCGGCACGCTGGCCCTGCTGGATCCGGCTGATCAGGCCCTGGTCACCGGTTTCGTGGTCAACAAGTTCCGGGGAGATCCGGGACTGCTCGACCCCGGGCTCGACCAACTGCGGGCGCTCACCGGCCGCCCGGTGCACGGCGTGCTGCCCTGGTCCGAGGAACTCTGGCTCGACGCGGAGGACTCGCTGTCGTACGTGGCCGACGGTGTGGTCGGCCGCCCGGCCCCACCGATGGGGCAGCAGTGGCTACGGGTGGCCGTGCCGAGACTGCCCCGGATCTCCAATGCCACCGACGTGGAGGCGCTGGCCGCCGAGCCCGGTGTGTCGGTGCGCTTCGTGACCGAACCCTCGCGGCTGGCCGACGCCGACCTGGTCGTGCTGCCCGGATCGAAATCGACCGCGGCCGACCTGGAATGGTTGCGCGGTTCGGGGCTGGCCGACGCGATCGGGCAGCACGCCGCCGCGGGTCTGCCCGTGGCCGGTATCTGCGGTGGTTTCCAGATGCTCACCCGCCGGATCGTCGACAGCGTGGAGTCCGGTGCCACGGTCGCCGGATTCGGGTTGTTGGATCTGGAAATCGAGTTCGCGCCCGCGAAAACGCTGGCCAGGCCGACCGGTACCGCGTTCGGGGAGCCGGTGGCCGGCTACGAGATCCACCACGGGCGCGCGGTGCGCCGCGGTGACGGACTCTCCCCGCTGGTGATCCTGCCCGGTGGCGAGCCCGAGGGCGGCATCGACGGTTCGGTGGTGGGCACGCATTGGCACGGTCTGTTCGAAAACGACTCGTTCCGGCGGGAGTTCCTGCACTGGGCGGCCGAGCAGGCCGGGCGGAGTGGTTTCGTGCCCGCGAGCGGGACCGCCTTCGCCGAGCTCCGGCAGGCCCAGCTCGACCTGCTCGGTGATCTCGTGGAGCGGCATCTCGACACCGACGCCCTGCTGCGCCTGCTCGACCGCGGAGTGCCGAACGGCCTGCCCGTCCTCTCTCCGGGGCTCTCGGTCGCGGGCGATGGTGACCGCGGTCGAATACGAAAATGAGCGAAGTGATCGATGTGGCAGAACCCGCGGCCCTGCTCGAGGAACTGCTGGACCGCGCAGAGACCGGTGCGGAATTCCTCATCAGCCGGGATGGGGGTCCCCGCGTCCGGCTGGCTCCGTATCACGCATTCCGAGATGCCGACTGACTCGCCGCGTCCTCGCCGACCTGGGCGAGGAGCTCCTCCAGGAAGCCGCCTGCTTCGGCGACAGCTCGGTCGGGATCGCCGTCGCGCACCGCTTCGAGCAGCTCGGTGTGCCCGATGTGCCGGTCTGCCGGCCCCTCCGCGTCGAAGGTGGAGGCGACGCTGGACAGCACGGCCTCGCTGAGGCCCTGGTAGAGCTCGATGAGCACGGGATTGTGCGAGGCCTCCACGAGCCGCAGGTGAAAGCGGGTGTCCTGGGCGACGGCCTGCTCGCGGTCCCGCTCTCGCACGGCCGCGTCCCGGGTGTCGAGGATCGTCTCCAGGTCGCGAACGTCCTCGTCGGTGCGCGCGGTGGCCGCCAGGCGCGCGCTTTCGACCTCGAGTGCGCGACGAACCTCCAGGACCCGGCGCAGTTCCGAGCCACAAAGCCTGCGCACGGCGCCGGAGAGCTCGCTGGTGGCGCGCACGAACGTGCCGTCTCCCTGTCGGACCTCGAGGAGACCGGCATGTGCCAGTGCGCGGATCGCCTCGCGCACGGTGTTGCGGCCGACACCGAGGGCGGTGACGAGCTCGGCTTCCGGGGGGATGCGGCGGCCCAGCGGCCACTCGCCGGAGGACACCAGCTCCCGCATCTGGGCGATGACCTGATCCACCAGACCGGTCCGCGTGGTGGTGACCAGAGGCACAGGAGATCCTTTCATCCAAACATCCTACGTTTGCCATACTAGTACGCGATGTCTTCCGAGTCGTGTACCCAGCCTGCCTCCGACCACGTGGTCGACCGGGATACCGCCACCGGGGTAGCCGATACGCGCTGCGAGGTGCCCGCGCGCTCGGAGAAGGGGGCGAAGGGCACCGCCGCCGCCGGTGGCGGGCTGCTGCTCGTGGGGGTGGCGCTGGCCGCCGCGAACATGCGCCCGGCGGTGACCAGCCTTGCCACCCTGCTGGGTGGGGTGCAGGACTCACTCGGCGCGAGCACCACGTGGGCCAGCGTGATCACCTCGGTGCCCACGCTGTGTTTCGGCCTTGCCGGGATCGGTGCACCGCTGCTCGCACGGCGCTGGGGCAACACCCGGATCGTCGGGGTCTCGCTGGCCGTGCTGACCGTGGCGATGCTGCTGCGCGTGGCGGCCGGACCGTGGACCGTGCTGGGGGGAACGGTCCTGGTGTGTGCGGCGATCGCCATGTGCAACGTGCTGATCCCCGTCGTGGTCAAGGAGTTCTTCCCCGCCCGCGTGGGTCTGGCGACCGGTGTGTACACGACCGCCATGGCAGCGGGGGGCTCGGCGGGCTCGGCCTTCACACCGTGGCTGCGGTCCGGACTGGGCAGTTGGCAGTTCGCCCTGGAGATCTGGGCGGTGCTCGCGCTGGCCGCGTTCCTGGTCTGGGTTCCTGCGACCCGCAAACAGCGGTCGCCCGTGCAGACGGCGCCGACCTCGGCGAGCGGTCCGGGTCGCTCGCTCGCGCGCAGCCCGCTGGCATGGGCCGTCACGGCGTATTTCGCGATGCAGTCGCTGGTCGCCTATGTCGTGATGGGTTGGCTGCCCGAGGTGTTCAAGGCAGCGGGCATGGCGGCGGGCCAGGCAGGCGCGCTGCTCGGATTGCTCCTGCTGATCGGGGTGCCGATCAGCATGGTGCTCCCTCCGCTGGTGACCAGGACACGCAGCCAGTCCTGGTGGGCGCTCGGGTTGGCACTGATCGCGATCGCCGGTTTCCTCGGTCTTCTGCTGGCTCCGATGGCCGCGCCCGTGGTGTGGGCGTTGCTGATCGGCACCGGTATGAGCGCGTTCCCGCTGGCGCTGACGTTCATCTCGCTGCGTACGAGCAACGCGGCCGACACCGGCAGGCTTTCCGCGATGTCTCAGAGCATCGGGTATCTGATCGCCTCGGCGGGGCCGTTCCTGTTCGGGATGCTGCACACCCTCACGGCCGGCTGGGCCGCGTCGCTGACCGTGGTTCTGGTCATTCTGGCTCTGCAGGGCACCGTGGGGATCATCGCGGGCCGGCCCCGGACGGTGTGACCCGCGCCGGACGGCCGAGTCCCTCCGGTGGGCGGTGTGGCGTCGTGATCCCCACCCACCGGAGGGATTCGGCTCAGACCAGGCCGAGCTCCAGCATGGCATCGGCGACGCGGATGAATCCCGCGATGTTGGCTCCGGCGACGTAGTCACCCGGCATGCCGTACTCCTCGGCAGTGCTGTAGCACCGGGCGTGCACGTCGACCATGATCTCCCGCAGGCGCTTCTCGGTGAACTCGAAGCTCCAGCTGTCCCGGGAGGCGTTCTGCTGCATCTCCAGCGCCGAGGTGGCCACACCGCCGGCGTTGGCGGCCTTGCCCGGGCCGAACGCGATACCGGCGCTCTGGAAGACCCGCACACCCTCCGGCGTGGTGGGCATGTTCGCGCCCTCACCGACGGCGGTGCACCCGTTGGCCACCAGGGTCTCGGCGTCCTTGCCGGTGATCTCGTTCTGGGTGGCCGACGGCAGTGCCACCTCGCACGGGACCTCCCAGATGCGGCCCTTGTCCAGGAACTTCGCCTGGGGGCGACGCTCGGCGTAGACGCTGATGCGCTGGCGCTCGACTTCCTTGATCTGCTGCACCAGCTCGGTGTCGATGCCGTTCTCGTCGTAGATGTAGCCGCTGGAGTCCGAGCAGGCGACCACGGTGCCGCCGAGCTGGTGCACCTTCTCCATCGTGTAGATCGCGACGTTGCCCGAACCGGACACGACGACGCGCTTGCCCTCGAAGGAGGTGCCCCGCGCGGACAGCATCTCGTTGACGAAGAAGGCGCACCCGTAACCGGTGGCCTCGGTGCGGACGCGAGCCCCGCCGAAGGGAAGGTTCTTGCCGGTGAGCACACCGGACTCGTAGCGGTTGGTGATGCGCTTGTACTGGCCGAACAGATAACCGATCTCACGGCCGCTCACGCCGATGTCGCCTGCGGGCACGTCGGTGTACTCACCGAGGTGGCGGTGCAGTTCGGTCATGAAGCTCTGGCAGAACCGCATGATCTCGCGGTCGGAACGTCCCTTCGGATCGAAGTCCGCCCCGCCCTTGCCGCCGCCGATCGGCAATCCGGTCAGGGCGTTTTTGAAGACCTGCTCGAAGCCGAGGAACTTGACGATGCCCTGGTACACCGAGGGGTGGAAGCGCAGGCCTCCCTTGTACGGCCCGAGGGCGCTGTTGAACTCCACGCGGAACCCGCGGTTGATGTGCACCTCGCCGCGGTCGTCCTCCCAGGGGATGCGGAAGGTGATCTGGCGCTCCGGCTCGCAGATCCGCTCGATGATCTTGTTCTCGGCGTATTCCGGGTGCTTGGCCAGTACGGGTCCGACGCTTTCGAGAACCTCCCTGACCGCTTGGTGGAACTCGACTTCGCCCTGGTTGCGGTGAATCACGGCATCGTAGATCGGTTCCAGTCGTTCGTGTAGCAAGCGAGTGATCCTTCCCTGCGGGACAACTCCCTGCAGCTTCATGCTTCTGTGGCCGATACGCTACCCGTTCGCAGCGTGAGAGTTCTCATGGAACTCTGATTCCACCATGTGGATCTCGGTATGTGGTCAGTCCAGTGGCAGGTTCAGCAACGCGTTCTCGATCAGCTCGGGCATCGCCGGGTGGATCCAGTACTGGCCGCGCGCCATCGAGCGGGCATCGATTCCGAAATGCATCGCCTGGATCAGCGGCTGGAGCAGCGTCGGTGCCTGCGGTCCCATGATATGCGCGCCGAGCAGTCGGCCGGTGGCCGGATCGGCCAGCAGCTTGGCGAATCCGGTGGTGTCCTCCATGGCCCAGCCGTAGGCGATACCTGCGTAGTCCTGCATCGCGGTGACGTAGCGGGCCCCGCGTGCCTGAGCCTCCTGCTCGGTCATTCCGACGGAGGCGATCTGCGGCCCGGAGAACACCGCGTGTGGCACGAACCGGTGGTCGGTTTCGACCGGGGAGTCCGGGTGCAGCAGGTTGTGCTGCACGACACGCTCCTCGTGGTTGGCGACGTGTTTGAGCTCGTGCGTGCTGCTGATGTCGCCCAGGGCCCACACCCCCTCCACGGAGGTGCGCTGCAGAGCATCCACCTCGATCTTGCCGTTCTCGTCGGTGGCGATTCCCCCGGCACCGGCATCCACCAGGTCGGAGTTCGGCACCCGACCGGTGGCGATCAGCAGCTGTTCACCGTCCACGACCTCGGTGCCCTCCGGGCCGTCGAGATGCAGCCGGGTGAGCCCGCCGCGGCGTTCGACGCGGGTCTCCCGGCGATTGAGGCGCACATCCCACTGGTCCGCTGCGAGGCGGGTGAACCGCTGGGAGATGTCGATGTCCTCCGAACGCAGGACACAGTTGGAGCGGCCGATGAGGGTGACCTCGACGCCCAGGGAGGAGAACACGTGGGCGAACTCGGCGCCGATGAAGCCGGTCCCCATGATGATCAGTCGGTGGGGCAGCTCCTCGAGACGCATGATGGTGTCGCTGGTGTGGTAGCCGGCCGAGTCGAGGCCGGGAATGTCCGGGACGGCGGGGCGCCCTCCCGCGGCGACGACGAAGCGGTCGGCGGTGATGGTCTCGGTTCCGGAGGAGGTCGCCACGGTCAGCTGTTTGACTCCGGTGAACCGTCCGGTGCCCTCGTAGACCGTGACGTTGGGGTTGTCCTCGACCCGGTAGCGGCGGCCGCCGGCCGCGATCGGGTCGATCCGGCCGAAGATGCGGTCGCGGATCTCGCGCCAGCGCACGTCCCGACGTTCGAGCTCCACACCGAGTTTCGGGCCCGCATCGGGCGCACTGGCGACATCGGCGGTGTGCACGAACATCTTCGTCGGGATGCACCCCACGTTCAGGCAGGTGCCGCCGTAAGCGCCGTTGGGTCCGATGCCCTTCTCCACGATGGCGACGTTCCAGTCGTCGAAGCGCTCGTCGAGGATGCCGTTGCCGGAGCCGGTACCGATGATGACCAGGTCGAAGTGTCGCACGGGTCCATACTGCCTCAGGCGGGGTCGTCCACCCGTGATCGCCTCCCTGCTGCGCCCGGTGCTTCCCGTCGGGCGCAGCAGGGCCCGGGGACGGTCAGTGCGCGTAGGTCGGTGCGATGATCGCCCGCCCGGTGGCGTGGAAGGCCAGCATGAAGTTGACCACAGCCGGGCTGGCGGTGCTGTCCACACCCAGGTTCTCGCTGTCGACCCCCTGCACGGCGAAGTAGTACCGGTGCGGGCGGTCGCCGGACGGGGGTGCGGCACCGCCGAACGCCCGCTCGCCCATGTCGTTGGCCACGTGGAAGGAACCGCTCGGAATGCCGTGTCCGTCGCGGTTGCCCGCGTCCCGGGAAAGTTCGGTCACGCCGACGGGGATGTCGACGAGCACCCAGTGCCAGAATCCGCCCGGGATCGGCGCGTCAGGATCGAAGCAGGTGACCACGAAGCTCTTCGTGGTGTCCGGGAAACCGGACCAGCTCAGCTGCGGCGAGATGTTGTCGCCGCCTGCCCCCATGCCGTCGTAGGCGTGCGCCTGCGACATCGGTTGACCGTCGGTCACGTCGGTCGAGGTGACCGTGAAGGTGGGGAGTTCGGGCAGCAGGGAGTAGGGATCGGGGTCGACGGGACGCTCAAGGCTCATCGGGTCTCCTCCTCGGCTACGGATTCGTTGCCGGCCTGGTGATTGATCACCTTCCGCTCCACCTTAGCCACGGATGCCGCTGCGCGCGTGACATGGGCGGACGGTTCCGGTGCGCCGTGCTCGCCGGTCCGAGGTGGACTCGAGAAGCCCGGGAGCTCCCGCACGGGCTACCGTCCGGTCGGGGGAACGCACAGCGATGCGCACACGAGCCGCAGCGAGGAGGAGTCGGTGAAGATCCATGTCGGTCCGGTCGGGGCGCCCGAGCTGGAGGAGGCCGTGGTCGCCGCGGGCGGCGAGCTGAGCTCGTTGCGGGAGGCTTCGGCGCTGGTGTGGTACGGCGCGGGACCGGAACGCTTCGGCGAGTTCCACCACTCCGGCATCGAATGGGTGCAACTTCCGGCCGCGGGGATCGAACCGTGGCTGGAAGCCGGGGCGCTGGGTGGCGATGCGGTGTTCACCTCCGCGGCGGGCGCTTACGCCGAGACCGTCGCCGAGCACGCGTTGGCGCTGGTGCTGGCCGGGGCGCGCCAACTGCACACCGATGCGCGCGCGAGCAGCTGGCAGCGCCCGGAGGGCATCCGTACGGTGTTCGGCGCGACCGTCGGGATCATCGGGGCGGGCGGTATCGGCCGCTCGCTGATGCGGTTGTTGGAACCGTTCGGGGTGCGGGTGCTGGCCGTGAACCGCTCCGGGCGGCAGGTGCCCGGCGCGCAGCGCACGATCCGCGCCGACGATGCCGAGGGCGTCGGCGAGCTGCTGGGTTCCTGCGACCACGTGGTCATCGCCGCGCCCGCCACCGCGTCCACGGACAAGTTGATCGGTGCGGCCGAGCTGGAGCGGATGCAGTCGCACGCCTGGCTGGTCAACATCGCGCGCGGCTCTCTGGTGGACACCGACGCGCTGATCACGGCCCTGGCCGAGGGGTGGATCGCCGGGGCGGCGCTGGATGTCACCGATCCGGAGCCGTTGCCGGACGGGCATCCGCTGTTCGGTGAGCCGCGCGCGCTGATCTCGCCGCATTCGGCGAACCCGCAGCATCTGCTGTTGCCCGCGCTGGCCCGCCGTGTTCGCACGAACGTGGCGCGCTGTCTGGCGGGCGAACCCCTCGAAGGGGTGGTCGATCTCTCGGCGGGGTACTGAGGGAAGCCGCCGGGGCGGGAGGGTTTCCGACGTGCCTCAGGCGAGGTCGTCGAACTCGCCCGCCTTGACGCCCCGGATCCAGGCGTCCATCTCGGCGCGGGTGAACAGCACCGTGCCCGCCTCGGGAGCGTTGCTGTTGCGCACAGCGATCCGCCCATCGGCCAGCGGAGCCACTTCGACGCAGTTACCGCCGGATGTGCTGAAGCTGGACTTACGCCAAGCCGCTTTCGACAGATCGAACATGCTCGCTGCCTTTCTCGTGGTGCTCGTCCAGTATGGCAGCGATCAACCGGGCGGAGGCAGCCTCGTCGAGTGCCAGCGCTCGCACGTCCTCGAAGATGTTGACCATGGAAGCAACATCGCCCTCATCGTCGATCATGTAACCGCCCAGAGGACCGTCGAAGTAGCCCAGCGGAGGGTCGGTTTCCGGGTCGGCGAAGTGCAGCACGGTCAGATTGCTTGCCATTCCCGGGTGGGCTCCCACGCTCGCGGGCAGCACCTGGAGCGTGATGTTCTCCGCAGCGGCAACTTCGGCAAGGTGCCGGAGCTGGTCACACATGATCTTCGGTCCGCCGACGGCCGAGCGCAAAGCGGATTCGGAGACCACTGCGTGGAACCTCAACGGGAGCGGATCCGTCAGCCGTAGCTGACGTTGCATCCTTGCTTCAACCCACCTGTCGACATCGTCCGGTGCTGTCGTGTAAGGCCCCGCTACATGGATGGCTCGCGCGTATTCCCGGGTCTGCAGCAGGCCGGGAACGACAACAGGCTCGAATGCCGAGATCGCAACCGCGTCTTCTTCGAAGCTGACGAGCGGCCGTAGCCAGTCGGCGAGGCCGAAAACCGACCACTGGCCATGCCTTCGACCGGTCTCCGATCGGAGCTGTTCAAGACCTTTGCGCACCTCGGCGGGCGCCCGGAGCTCCGCCAACAAGCAGGCGAGGTCGGACTTGCTGATCTTCGTCTTGCCTCGTTCCCAGTTGACGAGGGTTGCGTGCGTACGGCCGATCGCCATGCCCACATCGGTCTGCGTTCGCTCGCTGAGTTCTCGAAGGCGCCGCAACTCCGCACCCAACCTGCGTAGTTGCGCTGACGAGCTGCTCATCTTCGTCCCTCCGGCGTCGACGAAGCCACCATACGCAAAAGTTTGACATAAAAGATCCAACACGATTGGGCGATGTAGATCTTTTATGTAAAAAACTAACCTGCAAGTTGTCATCGCCACGAGGCGTGCCGGAGGAAGGGGTCATCACGATGGCAGTGCAGGTCGAGTCCGAAGAGGGCGTTCCGGAGCCGGGACCGCTGTGCGACGAGCCGGAGTTCGCCGAGCTGATCGCGGGGATGGTGTCCGATGCGGCTCCCCGGGTGTTCGCGCTCGTCGCCGAGCGTGGGGAGCGTGTCGATGCCGCCGTCTTCGCGTGGGGGCTGTCCTTCGAGGACCATGCCGTGCTGGTCGGTCCCGGCAACAGTCACGGCCGGTTCCGCTCGGCCGAGAGCGCCCACCGCCTGCACACTCCCGCGTGGTCGAACTGCGCCTCGTCTGGGCGCCGTGACGGCGGGATTCGAGTAGCTGACGTCGTAGGCAAACAGTTTTGAAAAGCGCGAACCCGGGCTCCCGCTGTCCAGCGGGAGCCCGGGTTAACTTCCGGCTGAGTCCGCGGACCGCAGGCTGATCTCAGCGTAGCGGGCCGCTTGTGTGCATGGAAGGTGTTCGCCCGCGCATCCCGCCGACGTGGCGTCGATCTCCGGCCCCTGGGGCGCTGCGGGCGCCGGGTTAGGATGGCCGGGCCGGACGGCGGCGATGCGGAGGAACCCGGTGTGAATCCGGGGCGGTCGCGCCACTGTGACCGGGTAGCGGTCCCCACATGCCACGGCCCACCAGGGCCGGAAGGCGGGTGCACTGCGGCGACCCGGGAGTCAGGACACTCCGCTGATCGGGAAGCCGGCTCGACGCCGATCGAGCCGGGCGACCGTGGCCGCCACCCACCTCGACGCCGGGGCGCGTATCCCGGAGAGAGGACGACCGCCATGAGCGAGCCCGATTCCCCCCAGCAAGGCCCGGAAGCCTCCCGGCCGCGTGTGCTGCTGGTCTCCACTGCCGACACCGACCTCCTCGCGGCGAGGTCGTCCCATGCCGACTACCGCGTCGCCAACCCGAACCGCGTCGAAGCCGCCGACGTGCCCACGCTGGTCGAGGGCGTCGACGTCGCCGTGGTCCGGCTGCTGGGCGGTCGCCGCGCCTGGGAGGCCGGGCTCGACGCCCTGCTGACCTCGGGAATCCCCACGGTCGCGCTCGGTGGCGAGTCCACCCCGGACGCCGAGCTGATGGCGCTGTCCACAGTGCCCGCCGGGGTGACGACCCAGGCATTGTCGTACCTGGTCGAAGGCGGCCCGAACAACCTCGGTGAACTCGCCCGCTTCCTGTCCGACACCGTGCTGCTGACCGGCGAGGGGTTCGAGCCACCGGAGCGGACACCGGAATACGGCAGGCACGGATCCCGAGCCCACGACCCCGCCAAGCCGACCGTCGGCATCGTCTTCTACCGGGCGCACGCCCTGGCGGGCAACAGTGCCTTCGTGGACGTCCTCGCCGACGAGATCGAACGGGCAGGCGCCAACGCGCTGCCGGTGTTCTGCGGCTCACTGCGCGGATTGTCCGATACCGACGGGTTGCGCGGGCTGCTCGGCGAGTGCGACGCACTGATCGCCACGGTGCTGGCCGCCGGTGGCGCGGTGGCCGCCGATGCCAGCGCCGGTGGTGACGAGGATTCCTGGGACGCCGGTGCGCTGGCCGCGCTGGACATCCCGGTGCTGCAGGGCATGTGCCTGACCACGAGCAGGGCCGCCTGGGCCGACAGCGACGCGGCCCTGTCGCCGATGGACGCCGCGATGCAGGTCGCGGTGCCGGAGTTCGACGGCCGCTTGATCAGCGTGCCGTTCTCGTTCAAGGAAAGCGGCGAGGACGGTATCCCCGTCTACGTCGCCGACCCGGAACGCGCCCGGCGCGTGGCCGGCACCGCCGTGTCCCTGGCCCGGCTGCAGGGCGCGGACAACGCCGACAAGCGCCTGGGCATCGTGCTGTCGTCCTACCCGACGAAGCACTCCCGCGTCGGCAACGCGGTCGGCCTGGACACCCCCGCTTCGGCGGTCGACCTGCTGAGCGCGCTGGAGAGCGCCGGATACGACCTGGGCGGTCTCGACCTGTCCGACATGGACGGTGATCGGCTCATTCACCGGCTGATCGCGGCGGGTGGCCACGACGTCGAGTGGCTGTCCGAAGAGCAGATGGCCGATGCCGCCATCCGCGTGCCCACCACCCGCTACCGCGAGTGGTTCGACGCCCTGCCCGAGGCGCTGCGCGCGTCGATGACCGAGCACTGGGGTCCACCACCGGGTGGTCTCTACGTCGACGACGAGGGCGCGATCTACGTGGCCGCGCTGCGCTTCGGCAACGTGGTGCTGCTGATCCAGCCGCCGCGCGGGTTCGGGGAGAACCCGATCGCGATCTACCACGACCCCGATCTGCCGCCCTCGCACCAGTACCTCGCCGCCTACCGCTGGCTGGCCGAGGACTTCGGCGCCGACGCCGTGGTGCACCTCGGCAAGCACGGCACGCTGGAGTGGTTGCCGGGCAAGGGGCTCGGCCTGGCGGCCGACTGCGCCCCGGACGCGGTCCTGGGAGACCTGCCGCTGATCTATCCGTTCATCGTCAACGACCCCGGCGAGGGCACGCAGGCCAAGCGGCGCGGTCACTCGGTCGTGGTCGACCACATGATCCCGCCGATGGACCGGGCCGACACCTACGGCGACATCGCGAAGCTGGAACAGCTGCTCGACGAGTACGCCACCGTCTCCGACCTGGACCCGGAGAAGAAACCGACGCTGCGCAGCCAGATCTGGGAGCTGATCACCTCCGCGCAGCTGCACCACGACCTGGACCAGCCGGAACAGCCCGACGCGGACTCGTTCGACGACTTCGTGATGCACGTCGACGGCTACCTGTGCGAGATCAAGGACGTGCAGATCCGCGACGGCCTGCACATCCTCGGCCGCCCGCCGCAGGGCGAGGAACTCGTCAACGACGTGCTGGCGATCCTGCGTGCCCGGCAGGTCTTCGGCGGCACCGTGGGCGCCCTGCCCGGCCTGCGCTCGGCCCTGGCCGAGCACTTCGGTCTCGACGAGCAGGCGCTGCTGGCCGAACCCGGCGCCGCCGCCGAGGTCCCGAGAGCACTGACCAAGCTGGTCGAGGGGCCCTCGGCCTCGGCGTCGGATGCCGTGGACCTGCTGGAAGGGCTGGCACGCACGCTCGTCGGCGGACTCGCCGAGCGGGACTGGCGGGCCGATACGGCCCCGTTGGTGGTTGCCGAGGTCCTCGGCGAGCAGCAGGAGCAGGTGACCGGGGTGTTGCGCTTCGCCTGCACCGAGCTCGCACCGCGGCTGGCGCGCACCACCGACGAGATCGGCAACGTGGTGCACGCCCTCGACGGCGGGTTCGTGCCGTCGGGCCCGTCCGGCTCGCCGACACGAGGACTGGTGTCGGTGCTGCCGACCGGCCGGAACTTCTACTCGGTCGACCCCAAGGCCATCCCGTCGCGCAACTCCTTCGACGTCGGTGCCGCGCTGGCGGACTCACTGATCGCGCGCCACCGCCAGGACACCGGGGAGTACCCCGCTTCGGTAGGGCTGACGGTGTGGGGCACCTCGGCCATGCGCACCCAGGGCGACGACATCGCCGAGATCCTGTGGCTGCTCGGCTGCCGCCCGACCTGGGACGACGCCTCCCGGCGGGTGACCGGCTTCGAGATCGTCCCGGTCGACGAGCTCGGCCGCCCCCGCATCGACGTCGTGATGCGGATCTCCGGGTTCTTCCGCGACGCCTTCCCGCACGTGGTCTCGCTCGTCGACGACGCCGTGCAGGCGGTGGCCCGGCTCGACGAGTCCGACGCCGACAACCACGTCGCCGCGCACTACCGCGCGGATGTGGGTGAGCACGGTGACACGCGCCGCGCCTCGACCCGCATCTTCGGATCCCGTCCCGGCGCCTACGGTGCGGGGCTGCTGCCGCTGATCGACGCGCGCAACTGGCGCACCGACGCCGACCTCGCCGAGGTCTACGCCACCTGGGGCGGCTACGCCTACGGTCGCGGGCTCGACGGGCGCGAGGCGCGCACCGACATGGAATCGGCGTTCCGGCGCATCCAGGTCGCGGCGAAGAACGTCGACACCCGCGAGCACGACATCGCCGACTCCGACGACTACTTCCAGTATCACGGCGGCATGGTCGCCATGGTGCGGTCCCTGTCCGGCAACAACCCCGCGGCCTACGTCGGCGATTCGGCGGTGCCGCACGCGGTCAAGACCAGGACGCTGGGGGAGGAGACCAAGCGGGTCTTCCGGGCCCGCGTTGTCAACCCGAAGTGGATCGCGGCGATGCAGCGCCACGGCTACAAGGGCGCCTTCGAACTCGCGGCCACAGTGGACTACCTGTTCGGGTTCGACGCGACCGCGGGGGTCGTCGACGACTGGATGTACACCAAGCTCGCCGAGTCCTACGTGTTCGACGACGAGGTGCGGGACTTCCTGCGCCAGTCCAACCCGTGGGCCCTGCGCGGAATGACCGAACGGCTGCTGGAGGCCGCCGACCGTGGCCTGTGGGCCGAGCCGGAGCAGCAGACCCTCGACGACCTTCGCCGGACCTACCTCGAACTGGAAGGTGAACTCGAGGAGTAGGACGTATGAGAGTGCGCGTCGCTACCTGAGTCGGAGATCCCGGAGTCGAGGCGGCGCCTGAGGTTCCGCCACCGGCACCGCGATTCAAGTCAATTCGTGCACTCTCTTGTCACGCGGCGATGAGGCCGACGGAGATGGTGGCGAACGCCGCGGCACTGACCATGTCCAGCGAGTCCCGGAACCACCGGCGATGGAGCCTGGTGGCGATGCGGGAGGCGGCCAGCACGATGGTCGTCTCCCAGATCGCGGCCAGCACGAGGAAAACCGCACCGAGCATCACGAGTTGCAGCGCGGGCCGGGTGGACTCGCCGACGAACTGCGGCAGGAACGCCAGGCTGAACAGCAGCATCTTCGGGTTCGTGATGTTGCTCAGCAGCCCGCGCAGGTAGGGGTTCCCGTCCTCGTGCGGGGATTCGCCGCCGGTGAGGGTGCCACGGGCGGTTTCCCGCCGGGTCAGCCACAGGCCGCGCAGGATCGTCGCGGCGAGGTAGAGCAGGTAGGCCGCCCCGATCCACTTCAGGGCAGCCAGTACGGCCGGGTTCCGGGTGACCAGCGCACCGAGCCCGCAGATCACCGCGGTGACCTGGAGGAAGCTCGCGGTGTGGATGCCCGCCAGCGCGTACATCCCGGGCCGGATGCCGGACCGCAGCGAAGTGCGCAGCAGCAGGAACGCGTCGACACCCGGAGTGAGAATCACCACCGTGCTGGCGAGCACGAATGCCGGTAGGGCGGTGAAGTCCAGGAGCATGGCGTTCCTTCCTTCGCGAGTCGTCGGTGCTGTGTCGGTGGCCCGGCGAGGCGAGTCGCCCAGGAACGGCCGTATCCCGCCGGCTTCGATGACCGGATCGAGTGCAATGTGTCACTGACCCGGGTGAGGTCGGGGTTCCCGGCAGGCTGCCGGAGTGGGCCGCGCGAGAAACCAATCAGGATGGTGGCGGATCAACTTCGATGTTGGCCGCAATATTTCCCGCGGAAATCCATGGTAGCGAAAATTTTTGTTGTATGGCTGTGAGTTGCGCCTCGCCTTGTTTTCGTGCCCGGGTGACTACGGTGTGCCATCGGCAAGATCGAAGCAGCGGAGTCAGGGAGGCGCGGCGTGCGGCACGGCGGGGATCGGAACCGGTTTCCGGTACGAGGGCGCGGGCGGGCGCCGATGTGGACGGTGATCACCGCTGCCGTGCTGGCGCTGGCGTGGATGCCCTCGGGCAGTGCCGCACCGGCCGAGCCCGCGGAGAGTCCACGCGATGCGGCGGCCCGGGACCGAGGGGTTCGGCCCGGGGCCGTCCAGGCGCGGATCGTGGGAGGAACGCGCACCTCCACGGACCAAGCTCCGTGGATGGTGGCCCTGACCGACGAATTCGGCAGCCAGTTCTGTGGTGGAACTCTGGTACGCCCCACCAAGGTCGTGACCGCGGCGCACTGCACGACCGAGCCGGGGAGCACTCGGCCGCGCTCCCCGGAAGCACTGCGAGCGGTGCTGGGCCGCACCGACCTGCGTACCGGACAGGGCGTCGTCGCCGGGGTCGAGAAGGTGTGGCGGCCCCGGGCGTACTCGGGCTTCCTGCAGGGTGCGGACGTGGCCGTGCTCACGTTGAGCGCGCCGGTGCCGCAGCAGCCGCTGCCGATGGTCGGCGCCGGGGACACCGAGCCCTACCGAACGGGAACGCCGGGCAGGATCTACGGCTGGGGCCGTACCGGCGAGTGGGCTCCGCCGTCGAAGGTGCTGCGCTCGGTGGAGGTGCCGGTACTCGCCGATGCCGAATGTGCCGAGCCCTACGAGAACTTCGACGGTTCGACGATGTTCTGCGCCGGAGAGGCCGAGGTCGGGCAGGATGCCTGCGGCGGGGACTCCGGCGGTCCCTTCGTCGTGGACGGGCGTCTGGTCGGTGTGATCTCGTTCGGTTCGGGCTGTGCCCGTCCCGGATTCCCGGGCGTCTACACCCGCCTGTCCGCCTACGCCGCCGAGATGGCGCAGCACCTGTGACGGTGGCTGCTCCCCGACGGCGTCGGGAGCAGCCACCGCGATGCGGGATCCGGCGGAGAGCCCTACTCGGCCGAGATCTCGGCCAGGAGGCGTTCCCGCTCGTCCCTGCCGAGGAAGGAGGCGCGGATCGAGTTGCTCGCGAACTCGCGCAGCGCCGTGTCGTCGAAGCCGAACTCGCGCTGCACGGCGCGGTAGTTCTCGCCGACGTAGCCGCCGAAGTAGGCCGGATCGTCGGAGTTGATCGTGGTCAGCACGCCGGTGTCCACGAGCTGGGGAAGGCAGTGCCGGCCCAGGGTGTCCACACAGCGCAGCCGCACGTTGGACAGCGGGCACACCGTCAGCGGCACCTGGTCGCGAGCGATGCGCCTCAGCAACGTGGGATCCTCGGCGGCCCGGATGCCGTGGTCGATCCGGTCGACGCCGAGCACGTCCAGGGCCTGCCAGACGTACTCCGGCGGTCCTTCCTCCCCGGCGTGAGCCACCAGGTGCAGCCCCGCCTGGCGGGCACGGGCGAATACCGGAGCGAAGCCCTCCGGCGGGTATCCGTCCTCCGCCGAGTCCAGGCCGACACCGGTGATCCGACCGGTGTGGGGCAGCAGCGCCTCGAACGTGGCCATGGCCTCGTCCGGCCCGCGATCGCGCAGGAAGCAGGCGATCAGGCGCGTGGAGATCCCGAAACGCTCCTGGCTCGTCGCTAGGGAGGCCTCCAGCCCGTCGAGCACGGTTTCCAGTGCCACGCCGCGGCTGGTGTGGGCCTGCGGATCGAAGAAGATCTCCGCGTGGCGCACACCCTGCTGCCGCACCCGCGCGAGGTAGCTGTCGGCCAGGTCGGTGAAGTCCTGTGCCGTGCACAGCACGTTCATGCCCGTGTAGTACAGATCCAGGAACGACTGCAGGTTGCTGAAGTCATAGCGTCGCCGCAGGTCGTCGACATCGGCATACGGCAGAGTGATGCCGTTGCGGCGCGCGCACTCGAACGCCAGCTCGGGCTCCAGCGCACCTTCGATGTGCATGTGCAGCTCGGCCTTCGGTACCGACAGCGCCGTACCGGACGCGTCAGGATTCACCGTTCCTCCCTTGCCTTGCCGATCCGTGCCCGTGTGCGTGATTCGCAGCAGTAGACCAGGGCGAGTGCCCCGGCGCCAGCGACGAAACGCACAGGAATGTACCGGTGCGCGGTCCGAGGCTTTGTTGCTTCCTCCAACCGCAGGTCCCGCCACAGGCGAATGGTCGCTCGAGCGTCCGGCTGTGGTAAGCAGGGAAGGTGGACCTGCAGCCCCTCGCCACCTCGGTACACCGCGCCTACACGGCCGATCTCGATGCGGTCGATCTGTATCGTATGTTGCGGCTGCGCGTGGATGTCTTCGTGGTCGAACAGCAGTGCCCCTACGCCGAACTCGACGGTCTCGATCTCGATCCGAGCACCCGGCACTTGTGGATCGACTCCGCCGACGGCCGGGTCCTGGGGTACCTGCGGTTGCTGGAGGGGGTCGACGGGACATTCCGCATCGGCCGGGTCTGCACCGCACGAAGCGGCCGGGGCATGGGGTTGGGAAAGAAGCTCATGCGGACGGCCGTGGCGGAGGTTCGCCGGGCTCCGGTGATGCTGTCGGCCCAGACCTACGCGGTCGGCTTCTACCGCCTCTTCGGCTTCGTGGAGTCCGGTGCGGAGTACGACGAGGACGGCATCCCGCACATCGATATGCATCGCAACCCGTGAGCAGTGCGTTCGGATGTCCGGCGGCGTGGCGCCGGTTACACGTGGTGCCGTGGCGTTGGCCGGGCGAGTGAATTCTGAGACGATGCATCACGGTCCCAGCAAGGAGTGGCCAGGAAGCCGGTGTGAATCCGGCACGGTCGGCGCCACTGTGACCGGGGAGCGCTTCTCCCGCGAGAGCCACCGGGGCAACCCTGGGAAGGCCGGAGAGCGTACGGATCCGGGAGTCAGGACACTGCCGCTTCTTGCCGCACAACCCGGGGCGTCCGTAACCCGAGGAAGGAATGCCAGGCATGACCGCTGCCGTGTCGGCTCCCGCGCGGTACCCGTTCTCCGCCGTCGTCGGACATGACGACCTGCAACTGGCGCTGCTGCTCAACGCCGTGCACCCCCGTATCGGCGGGGTGCTCGTGCGCGGGGAGAAGGGCACTGCCAAGTCCACCATCGTGCGCGCGCTGGCCGCGTTGCTGCCCGCGCTGGATGTCGTGACCGACTGCCGTTTCGGCTGTGATCCGCACGAGCCCGATCCCGCTTGCCCGGACGGGCCGCACGAGGACGCGGCAGGGGCACAGCGGCCCGCACAGCTCGTCGAGCTCCCGGTCGGTGCCACGGAGGACCGTCTGGTCGGTTCCCTCGACGTCGAGCGGGCACTCACCGAAGGCGTCCGTGCCTACCAGCCGGGTCTGCTCGCCGCGGCGCATCGTGGCGTGCTCTACGTCGACGAGGTGAACCTGCTGCACGACCACTTGGTGGACCTGCTGCTGGACGCTTCGGCGATGGGACGCTCCCACATCGAGCGCGAGGGGATGTCGATGTCCCACGCGGCGTCGTTTTTGCTGGTGGGCACCATGAACCCCGAGGAGGGGGAGCTGCGACCGCAGTTGCTGGACCGCTTCGGGCTCACCGTGCACGTGTCCGCCTCACGCGAGGTCGACACCCGCACCGAGGTCGTGCGCCGCCGGCTGGCGTTCGAATCCGACCCGGCGGGGTTCGCCCGGCGATGGGCCGACGACGACGCCGAGCTCGCCGCCCGGATCTCGGCGGCCCGCGAGCGCGTCGGGTCCGTCGTTGTGCCGGACTCGGAGGTCCGCCGCATCGCGGCGTTGTGTGCGGCGTTCGAAGTGGACGGAATGCGGGCGGACCTGGTGCTGGCGCGCACCGCGGTCGCCCATGCGGCATGGCGCGGTGCCGACGCGGTCGCACAGGCCGATGTGGAGGCGGCGGCGCGGTTGGCGTTGCCGCACCGCAGGCGGCGTGATCCCTTCGACGAGCCGGGCATCGAGGAGGACCAGCTCCAGCAGGCGCTGTCCGACGCGGCCGAATCCGCCGACACCGGCGAGGGAGACGGCAGCGGTGAGGGAGACGGCGAGGGCGGCACCGACGAGGGGCCGCCGGAGGGACCGGACGGCGGAGGGCCGGAGGACGACGGCCCGGACGACCCGGACGGGCCCGATGGCCCGGACGGTGGCCCCGGTGGCGGCACACCCGAGGATGCCGACCTGCCGTCGCACAACGATCGGCCCACCGGAAACGGTGCCGATCCCGACGGTTCTCCCCAGGACGATTCGGGTAGAGCCCCCCGGGAGCGGGCGCCCGCCGCTCCCGACCCCGCCTTCCGCGCGCGGCTGCTGGAGGTTCCCGGCCTGGGTGAGGGGGCCCCGGGGCGGCGCTCCCGCGCACGGTCGCGAATCGGTCAGGTGATCCGCTCCTCCGCCGTGGACGGCCACGGTGTCCACCTGCAGGCGACCTTGTCGGCTGCGGCACCGCACCAGACCTCGCGGGGGCGGAAGGGTCCCGGCCTGCTGCTCCACTCCGATGACCTGCGCTACGGCTTGCGCGAGGGGCGGGAGAGCAATCTCGTGCTGTTCGCTGTGGACGCTTCGGGTTCGATGGCCGCGCGCGAGCGGATGTCGGCCGTCAGCGGCGCCGTGCTGTCCCTGCTGCGAGATGCCTATCAGCGTCGGGACAAGGTCGGCGTGGTGACGTTCCGGGGCTCGGGCGGGGAGGTGGTGCTGCCGCCGACCTCCTCCGTGGAGACCGCCGCTGCGCGGATGCGCCGCTTGCGCACGGGCGGCCGCACGCCGCTGGCGGACGGATTGCTGACCGCACGTTCGGTGGTGGCCTCCGAGCGGATTCGGGATCCGCAGCGCCGCCCGCTGCTGGTGCTGCTCACCGATGGCAGGGCCACCGTCGGAGTGGACACCGATGCGGGAGCGGACAAACGCTCCGGGCAGGCGCTGGAGGACGCGCTCGCGGCGGCGAAGCGGGTGGCCGATCTCGGGGTTGCCGCAGTGGTCGTCGATTGCGAGAGCGGGCCCGTGCGGCTCGGGCTGGCGAATCGGGTCGCCACGGTACTGGGGGCCGCGTGCCTGCGGTTGGACGAACTCTCGGCGGACAGCGTCGCCGGAGTGGTTCGGGCCGCGCGGGAGGGCAGTCCCCACGCTGCCTGATCTCGTTTTGATGACAACGCCGGGAAATCACGGCGGGGGCACACCTGCACTGTTAGGCTCTTCGGTGTCCACCTGACCCCCAGGGGTGGACCCGAACGCCCCCGCGCTCCCGGTGACCCCCAGACCGGTTGAGTGCGGGGGCGTCTTTGTTCGCACATCGAATTGCGTGAAGATATTTCGTGGATTGCGCGCCGCGTTCTGCGCCCCTGCAGCGGGTTTCCCGCCACAGGGGTCGGCGGCTCGCCCGATCGTGAGAGGTTTCGAGCATGCCTCAGGGAAAACCGGAGACAGTCCCGGACGATGGACTGACCACACGGCAACGGCGCAACCGTCCGCTGGTGATCGTGCACACCGGTGAGATGAAGGGAAAGTCCACCGCGGCATTCGGACTCGCTCTCCGGGGATGGAACCAGGGCTGGCCGATCGGGGTCTTCCAATTCGTCAAATCCGCCAAATGGCGTGTCGGGGAGGAATCGGCCTTCCGCGCACTGGGAAAGGTGCACGACGAAACCGGCGAGGGCGGTCCCGTCGAATGGCACAAGATGGGGGAGGGGTGGTCCTGGACCCGCAAGAAGTCCACGGAGTCCGACCACGCCGCCGCCGCGCTGGAGGGCTGGCAGGAGATCGCCCGGAGGCTGTCCGACGAACGCCACGGGCTCTACGTGCTGGACGAGTTCACCTACCCGCTGCACTGGGGCTGGGTGGACGTCGAGGAGGTCGTCGCCACGCTGCGCGACCGGCCGGGACACCAGCACGTGATCATCACCGGGCGGTACGCGCCGCAGGCGCTGGTGGATGCCGCCGACCTGGTCATGCAGACCACCAAGGTCGCCCACCCCATGGATTCCGGCCAGAAGGGCCAGAAGGGCATCGAGTGGTGAGTGCGTCCGTGCGGCCGCCGGAGCCCGCGGGCAACGTGCGGGATCCGCGAGTCGTCATCGCCGCGCCGGCCTCCGGGCACGGGAAGACCACAGTGGCCACCGGCCTGCTCGCGGCCCTGCGCCGCCGCTCGACCCGGGTGGCGCCGTTCAAGGTCGGTCCGGACTACATCGATCCCGGGTACCACCGGGTGGCCGCGGATCGGGTGGGTCGCAACCTGGATCCCGTCCTCACCGGCGAGGAGCGGCTCGCGCCCCTGTTCGCCCACGGCCGTGCGGGTGCCGAGCTCTCGGTGATCGAAGGCGTGATGGGGTTGTTCGACGGCCGGATCGGCGGTGCCGGACAGGTTCCCGCCTTCGGATCCACCGCGCATGTGGCCACCGTGCTGGACGCGCCGGTGGTGCTGGTCGTCGATGCCACGGGGCAGGGGCACAGCCTGGCCGCGCTGCTGCACGGTTTCCGCAGCTACCATCCGCCGGTGCGCCTGGGTGGGGTGATCCTCAACCGGGTCGGTTCCGCGCGTCACGAGGAAGTGCTGCGGGAGGCGGCCGAGGCCGCGGGACTTCCGGTGCTCGGAGTGCTGCCTCGTTCGGACGGGTTGCGGGTGCCTTCGCGGCATCTGGGCCTGGTCACGGCAGCCGAGCACGGTGCCGACGCGCACGAGGCCGTGGAGGCCATGGCCGATGTGGTCGAGGCGCATGTCTCCCTCGACGCGGTGGTGTCCCTGGCGCGGTCCGCACCGGAGTTGACCGGCGGAGCGTGGAACGCGGGCGATGCCGCCGGTGCCGAGGTCGGGGCGAGCGCGCGCCCCACGGTGGCCGTCGCCGGTGGCCGAGCGTTCACCTTCGGCTATGCCGAGCATGCCGAGCTGCTGGAAGCCGCCGGTGCCGAGATCGCCGTGTTCGACCCGCTCCGCGACGAGGGGCTGCCAGCCGGCACGGCCGGGCTGGTGCTGCCGGGTGGTTTTCCCGAGCAGCATGTCGCCGAACTCTCGGCGAATGCCGGGCTGCGGAGGCACATCGCGCGATTCGCCGCGAGCGGGGCGCCCGTGCACGCCGAGTGCGGGGGACTGCTGTACCTGGCCGAGAGCCTGGACGGGCACCCCCTGTGTGGTGTTCTCGGGGCCCGGGCCGAGATGTCGTCCCGGCTGACCCTGGGATACCGCGAGGCTGTCGCCGCGACGGAGTCCGCCCTGTTCGCCGAAGGAGCCCGGGTGAACGGGCACGAGTTCCATCGCACGGTGCTCACTGCCGGGCACGGGAGGAATCCGGCTTGGCGGTGGCGGGCCGGGGCCCCCGTGGCCGAAGGGTTCGTGGACGGCAATCTGCACGCGTCGTACCTGCACACGCACCCTGCGGGACATCCACGAGCCGTGGCGCGATTCGTAGGGAGGTGTGCGGGATGAGGCTGGTCGGTCTCGGTGTCGGTCCGGGAGATCCCGAGATGCTGACACTGGCCGGACTTCGCGAGATCCGGGAGGCGAGCACGGTGTTCGTCCCCGTGCTCGCCGCCGAGGAACAGGGCCGTGCCGAAGCTGTGGTGCGGGCGCATCTGGAGCCCGGGGACTCGCGCGTGCAGCGGCTGGTGTTCGCGCTGTCCGATCCGGTCGCCGGTTCGCAGGAGCGCAGGCGCAGGCATTGGGACTCCGCCGCCGAGGCCGTGGCCGGGCGTCTCCGCGCGGAGAGCGGCACGGTGGTTTTCGCCACGCTGGGAGATCCCGCGCTGTACTCGACCTTCACCTACCTCGCCGAGGGGGTCCGCGAGCTGCTTCCGCAGGTCGAGGTGGTGACGGTCCCCGGGATCACCGCGATGCAGGCCACCGCCTCGGCGTCCGGGGTCGCACTGACCGAGGGCACGGAGCCGCTCACGGTGGTTCCGGTGACGCGGGATGTCGCGGCGTTGCGGGAGGCGCTGCGCTCGGCGGGTACGGTCGTGGCCTACAAGGGCGGCCGGAGGCTCGGCGAACTGCGAGCGGCCATCTCCGACAGTGGTGCGCTGGAACGCACGGTCTACGCCGAGCATCTGGGTACCCCCGATGCGCGGGTACTTCCGTTGTCCGAGCTTGATATGTCCGATGTGGACGGCGAAGTGGTCGATGCCGCGCCCTACCTGTCCACCCTGGTAGTACTTCCTCCGCGAGGCGGAAGAGGGGAGCAACTCTAGATGACTCCGGAGACACGCTTGGGGCGGGTTTCTTTCATCGGTGCCGGCCCGGGGGCGGCCGATCTGATCACCGTTCGCGGTGCCCGTCGCATCGCCGAGGCCGACATCGTGGTCTGGGCCGCGAGCCTGGTGACCCCCGAATGCGTCCAGGAGCACGCCCGTTCCGATGTCGAACTGGTCGACTCCTCGCGGTTGACCCACGAGGATGCGGTGGAGATCTACCGCCGCGCCGAGCGTGACCGGCTCAATGTCGCGCGCGTGCATTCCGGTGACCCCTCGTTGTGGGGAGCCGTGCAGGAACAGCACGACGTGTGCGCGCGGATGGCACTGGAAGTGGAGATCGTGCCCGGAGTGGCCGCGTTCTCCGCGGCCGCTGCCTCGGTGGGGCGGGAACTGACGGTGCCGGAAGTGGCGCAGTCGGTGGTGCTGACCCGGTTGGAAGGCGGCAAGACGCCGATGCCCTCCGGGGAGAAGGTGCGCGAGTTCGCCAAGCACGGCACCACCATGGCGCTGTTCCTGTCGGCGGCACGCACCGGCCAGCTCGTCGAGGAGCTCCGGGCGGGTGGCTACGGCGAGGACGTTCCCGTCGTGGTCGCCTACAAGACGACCTGGCCCGACGAGCTGATGCTGCGGACCACGCTCGGCGAGCTGGAGTCGACGGTCAAGCAGCACAAGCTGTGGCGGCACACGCTGTTCCTGGTCGGCTGGGCGCTGACCGAAGGGGGAACCCGCTCGCACCTGTACAACCCCGGGCACTTCCACACCTTCCGGCGAGCCGACCCGGCCGCACGCCGGGCTCTGCGCGCCCAGCGGGGCGAGTCCACGCGGTCCGCGCGGCGGGACGGGCAGGCGGGTGCCCGGGAGAACGGTTCCGGGACGTCCGGAGGTTCCGGGCGCTGGGGCCGGAGCGCGGGGCCCGGGGCCGCTGACAGCGGGTCGCAAACCGCCGGGCCGGTTCAGCAGCACGGCGAGGACGCGCGCAGGCCCGGGCAGCCGGACCCGGACGTGGCCTGGTGGGCCGTGCGCGAGTGGCAGCAGAACGCGCGTGACACCCCTCGGGGCGGGGCGGCCCGTGCCGGCTCCCGGGCTCCCGCAGTCGACGCCGCGCAGTCCGACCTGCTCGCCGAGTCCGAGCAGGACGGTGCCGAGCAACGCGAGAGCGTGCAGGCAGTGGTCGTCGAGGCGGAGGATGTCGGCACTCCCGCCTCGTCCGGCGGTGCCGCTGCCGCACCGGAGGAAGTGGCGCATTCCGAACCCGCCGGGGAGGAGACCCGGCCTTCCGAGGCCGATTCCGGCGCTTCCGGGGCGGAGGAAGCCGTTCGGGCCGATTCCGCGGGCGGCGCGGACGAGTCCGCGGAGGCGACCGGATCCGAGCCCGCGACCGGTTCCGCGGATCGGTCGGGATCGACGGCGGCACTCCCGACCGAGGGTGGTGACGGCGCCGCACAGGACGGTGCGGAGGCCGCGCCGAAACCGCGCAAGACCAAGTCGGCGGGCTCCGCGACGAAGTCCTCGGCCAAGGGGTCCGGGGGCGGCAACGGCAGGAAAGCCACGGGCAAGCAGGCATCCGGGAAGGCGGATCGGTCCCGTGGCCCGTCGCAACAAGGCTGATCCGTGTCGGAACCACCACTGAAGGAACCGGACCTTCCGCGTACGGCCAAGGTCCGGCCCAAAGCACTGCGCACCGGGTTCACCACCGGCGCCTGCTCGGCTGCGGCCGCGAAGGCCGCCGCGACCCTGCTCGCCGACGGTCACCTTCCGGCCACGGTGGACATTCCCTTTCCGGATGGTCGTCGGCGGCGCTTCGACGTGGACGGCGCGGCCATCGGGGAACCCGGCCGGGCCACGGCCGTGGTCGTCAAGGACGCCGGTGACGATCCCGACGTGACTCACGGCGCCCGGATGACCGTGACGGTCGAACCCCGCGGGGACGGTGAGGTCACCGTGCACGGCGGTGAGGGGGTCGGCACGGTGACCCAGCCCGGGCTCGGTCTCGAGGTCGGTGGTCCCGCGATCAATCCCGTCCCGCGCGAGATGATCACCGGCGCCGTGCGCGAGGTGCTGGGAGAGCGCGGTGCGGCGGTCACGATCACCGTGCCCGGCGGGGAGAAGATGTCGCGCAAGACGACCAACCGGCGGCTGGGCATTCACGGCGGTATCTCGATCCTGGGCACCACCGGCATCGTGCGGCCGTTTTCCACCGCCTCGTGGCGCTCCAGTGTCGAGCAGGCGGTGTCGGTGCTGGCCGCGCAGGGCGGAACCACGGCGGTGCTGTCGACCGGCGGGCGGACCGAGAAGGCCGCGATGCGGTTGCTGCCGGACGAGCCGGACGTGGCTTTCATCGAGGTCGGCGACTTCACCGGCGCCGCCCTGCGCCGGGCCGTCGAACACGGTCTCGAGCGGGTCGTGTTCGTGGGCATGATCGGCAAGCTGACCAAGCTGGCCTCGGGAGTCGTGATGACCCACTACACCAGATCCAAAGTGGACACCGAGCTGCTGGGCGGGATCACGGCCGAATTCGGTGGTGACGCCGAGCAGGTGGCCGAGGTCGAGCAGGCGAAGACGGCACGGCGAGCCTACGAGGTGTGGGAGCACAACGGTTCGCTGTCCGAATGTGCGCAGCGGTTGTGCGTGATGGTGGCCGGCGTGCTGGAGAGGTTCGGCGAGGAGTGCGGTCGCCGGTTGCACGCGTCGACCGCGATGGTGGACTTCACCGGTGAGCGGGTCGTTGCCGCCACCGAGGAGAGGTGGGTGACGTGACCGTCACGGTGATCGGTATCGACGGTGGGCCGCTGCCCGACGGAGCCGAGGATGCGCTGCGATCGGCGAAACTCGTGGTCGGAGCGCACCGCCACCTGCAGGCCCACGCGCCCGAGCACGTCCGCGCTCTCGAGCTCGGCTCCCTCGACTCCGCGCTCGGCGCGCTGTCCTCGCTCACCGGCGACGAGAACGGCGTCGTCCTGGCCTCGGGGGATCCCGGCTTCTTCGGGATGCTGCGAGCGCTGCGGGAGAAGGGAATCCGCTGCTCGGTGCTTCCCGCGGTCTCCAGCATCCAGCGGTTGGCGGCCCGCCTCGGGCGTCCCTGGGACGACGTGTCGGTGGTCAGCGCGCACGGGCGCGACCTCACCCGGGCCCTCAACGTCTGCCGGGCACGCTCGGCGGTGGTGGTGCTGACCGCGCCCGGAGCCGGGCCCGCGCAGCTCGGTTCGGGACTCGCGGGCTGGCGGCGCACCATGATCGTCGGTGAGGACCTCGATGGTGCGCACGAGAAGCTGACGACCGTCGAACCGTCCGAGGCGGCCGAGCGGACCTGGCGGGACCCCAACATCGTGCTGTGCCTGAGCGACCCCGACACCGTTCCCGCACGGGGATGGCATGCGGGCGGTGAACCACTGCCTCCGGACGGATGGGCACTGCCCGAGGACGATTTTTCCCACCGCAACAGCATGATCACCAAGTCCGAGGTGCGGGCCGTGGCGGTGTCCAAGCTGGCGCCCCGGCCCGGCACGCTCGTCTGGGACGTGGGTGCCGGATCCGGTTCGGTCGCGGTCGAGTGCGCCCGCTTGGGCGCGGCGGTCATCGCGGTCGAGTCGGACCAGGCGCAAGTGGTGCGGCTGGTCGCCAATGCGGCCGGGCACGGTGTGGACGTGCGCGTGGAGGACGGTGCTGCTCCCAGGGCGTTGCGGGAACTGCCGAGGCCGGACTCGGTGTTCGTGGGAGGCGGCGGCTCGGAGGCGGTCACCGCGTGCGCGCACGCCGGAGCCTCTCGGGTGGTGGTGGCGCTGGCCGCGCTCGACCGGGTGGCCTCCACGCGGGATGTTCTCCGCAATGCCGGCTACGCGGTCGAGGGCGTGCAGCTCACGGCCAACCGCCTGGCCGGGTTGCCCGACGGCTCCTCCCGTCTGGAGGCGGCCAACCCGGTGGTGCTGCTGTCCGGAACCCGCGAGGGCGACGGGTAGCGACGTGCGCACTGCGGCGGCTGGAGCAGTCACCGCAAGCCCGAAGAACAACTATGTGTCGATGGAGAAGTCATGATCGGACTGTTCGCGGTCACCGACGCGGGCCGGCGTGCGGCCGCCGAGCTGGCTGCACGGTGGCGGGAGGATGCGGTGGTCGCGGAGGGGCCGATCGGTTCCGCCCTGCGGCGCCTGTGGCCGCAGCTGGACGCCGCCGTGCTCTTCCTGGCCACCGGTGCGGCCGTGCGGCTGGTGGGCCCCATGTTGCGGGACAAGCAAACCGACCCCGGTGTGGTCTGCGTCGACGAGGCGCGCCACTTCGCCGTGGCGCTGGCCGGTGGGCATGCGGGCGGGGCGAACGCGCTGGCCGAGCAGGTGGCCGACGTCCTCGGATGCCAACCGGTGGTGACCACGGCCACCGACAGCACCGGCAGCACACCCCTGGACGAGATCGTCGAGCTGCTGGAGGCCACTGTGGAGGGCGATCTCGCCTCCTGCGGTGTCGCGATCCTCGACGGTGCACCGGTCCGGCTGGTCAACCCGCACGGTTTTGCGCTGCCCGCGCTGCCCGACAACGTCTCCGCCGACACGGAAAGTCCGCAGTGGACGATCGTCGTCGACGACCGCCGCCCGCACGAGGCCGACCCCGACAACACCCTGCGGCTGATCCCGCGCACCCTCGTCGTGGGCATCGGTTCGGCCAGTGACATCCCGCGCACCGCGGTCACCGACACGCTCGCGCGGCTCGACGGCGAACACGGGCTCGACCCGAGGGCCATCCGCGCCTTCGCCACCGTCGACCTCAAGGCCGCAGAGCGCGGCATTCTCGACGCGGTGCAGGACATGGGGTTCTGGAACTCGCCGGACGGTGACGAGCTGCCCTTGAGGCACTATCCCGCGCAGGAACTGGCCGAGGTGCGGGTCCCGCATCCCAGTGAGGTCGTGCGGGCCGAGGTCGGCACTCCCAGCGTGGCCGAGGCCGCCGCGCTGCGGGCTGCCGGGGAACTGGGCGGCGGTGCGGAAACCGAACTCGTCGCGGACAAGATCAAGGGTGACAACGTCACTGTCGCAGCGGCACGGATCCGCCCGCGGGGGCGGCTGGCGATCGTCGGTCTCGGCCCCGGTGCGCAGGAGGAGCGCACTCCCCGCGCCGATGCCGAGTTGCGCCGTGCCTCGGTCGTCGTCGGCCTCGACCAGTACATCGAGCAGGTGCGCCACCTGCTGCGTCCGGGGACCGAGATCCGCGCGAGCGGTCTCGGCTCGGAGGAGGCCCGGGCGGCCGACGCGGTGTCGCTGGCCCGGTGCGGCCGGGCCGTGGCGTTGATCGGTTCCGGTGATGCCGGGGTGTATGCCATGGCCAGCCCCGCGCTGGAGCAGGCCGGCGACGATATCGAGGTCGTGGGCGTTGCCGGCGTGACCTCGGCACTGGCGACCTCGTCCCTGCTGGGGGCGCCGCTGGGACACGATCACGCGCTGATCAGCCTGTCCGATCTGCACACGCCGTGGGAGGTGATCGAGCGGCGCGTGCGTGCGGCCGCCGAGGGGGACCTGGTGGTGTGTTTCTACAACCCGCGCTCGGCCGGGCGGCACTGGCACCTGGGCCGCGCACTGGAGGTGCTCGGCGAGCATCGCCCGGCCCGTACACCGGTCGGTGCGGTACGCCAGGCCGGCCGGGACGGTCAGCGCGTGTGGTGGGCACCGATCGACGAGTTCGATCCTGCCGAGGTGGACATGCTCACCACGGTCGTCGTGGGCTCGTCACACACCACCGTGAGCGCCGGACGGATGGTGACTCCGCGCGGATACCGCTGGATGAGCACGGATGGCGGATGAGTTCCGCACGAGTGCGCCACTGAGCATCTCCTCCGACTGCACGGCGTGTGGGGCGTGCCTGCTGACCTGCCCGGAACATGCCCTGCGACCCGCGGCGGGCCGCCCGCGCGTCGTGGCGGAGCAGTGCACCGCCTGCGGCGAGTGCGTGGAGATCTGCCCCGCCGACGCCATCGACCTGCTCGTGTAGGTACTTGCTCTCAGGCGGGTAGCCGAACCCTGGTGTGCTGACGTTCGCCGATCTCCTGGGCTGCGGTGTCCAGGAGCTTGTGGGCCAGTTCCGACAGGGCGCGGGCCGCCGCGATCTCGTCGCCGATCTGGGGGATGTCCGGATCGTCCGGATGACGCCGTGCCATGCCGTGGCCGTGTACGACCCGACCCGTTCCGGTGGCCATGGTGGCATCCGCCGTGGTCTTCATCCCCGATTCGGTGACCTGCATGTTCAGCGTGAGGGTCCGCGTGTCGTGCATCCGTTGCTCGTCCATGATCGCCTCCTTGGGCAGGCGTGACCGGTCCGTTCCGGCACGGCCACGACACCTCCAGGATGCTCCTGTCACGCTGCGGATGCACGTTTCCACGCTATGTATATGTGTACTTACTCACATGTACTGGCATCGCCGTAATGAAAGCGCGATTCCGCCTGTCGGAAAGGGGTTTGTCCAGGGGAAACGGGCCCACGCAGGGCATGGGCTGCGAGAAGTGGTGATATGCCTAGTCTGGCCGTATGGCACTGGTTGAACGCTCACTACTCGGGCCGGGCCCCTCGAACGCGTATCCCGAGGCGACCGCGGGGCTGGCCGCCCCGATGCTGGGGCACCTGGATCCCGAGTTCCTCGCAATGCTGGACGAAACGGGAAATCGCCTGCGCACGGTGTGGGGCACCGCGAACCAGCGGACGCTGCCGCTGTCGGGGACCGGCTCGATCGGGATGGAAGCCGCCTTCGTCAACTTCGTGCACCCCGGCGACGTCGTCGTGGTCGCGGTGAACGGCCTGTTCGGTGAGCGGATGTGCGATGTCGCCGCCCGCTACGGCGCCGAGGTCGTGCGGGTGGACCACGAGTGGGGCACGCCCGTGGACATCGAGCGGGTGCTGGCCGCGCACCCGGCACCGGCCATCGTCGCCGCCGTCCACGCCGAGACCTCCACCGGCGTGCGCAGTGACATCAAGCAGCTCGGCGCCGCGTTGCGCGAGCGCGACGAGCGCACCCTGTTGCTGGCCGACTGCGTGACCTCCATCGGCGGTGAGCAGATCGAGCTCGATGCCTGGAACGTCGACATCGCCTACGCGGGCACCCAGAAGTGCCTCGGCGTGCCTCCCGGTCTCGCCCCGTTCACGGTCTCCGAGCGTGCCTGGCAGCACCGGGTGGAAAAGCCCACGACCTGGTACCTGGATCTCGGTCTGATCGGCAACTACGTCACCGGCGGCGCTTCCGGGGGACGTGCGTACCACCACACCGCGCCCACCGCGATGGTGGCCTCGCTGCACGACGCGCTCGGGCGGATCATCGCCGAGGGCATGCCCGCCGTGGCCACGCGCCACCGCGAGGCGGGTGAGGCGCTGCAGGCCGGTCTGCAGGAGATGGGTCTGGAGCTCTTCGCCGCCGAGGGACACCGGTTGCACCAGCTCACCAGCGTGGTCGTGCCGGAAGGCGTGGACTCCGCCGACGTGCGCAAGCAGCTGCTCACCGACTACGGCATCGAGATCGGCGGCGGTGCGGGCAAGTACGCCAGCAGCGTGTGGCGCATCGGCCTGATGGGGCAGAACGCTCGTCTGGACCGCGTCGAGATGCTGCTCGGTGCGCTCAAACGGGTGCTGGGCCGCTGAGGCCACGACCGCATCGATCCCCACGGCCCGGCCGCTGCACGGCAGCGGCCGGGCCGTTTCGTGGCCGGGGAAACGCCGTGGGGCCGCACGGCATCATCCGAACAAGCGATCGAGCTGTCCGTCCACGGCGGCCAGTGCCTCCTCGACAGTGTAATGACCGACCATGAGGTGCGACACCAATCCGTCCGCCAGAGCCACCAGGGCGGTCGCCTCCTGTTCCGGGGCCACCTCGGCCGAGATCTCGCCGTTGTCCTGAGCGCGGCGGAGCTGCTCCACGACGAGGTCGCGGGTTCCGGTCCAGGCTCGGCGAATGAAGGCCGCGAGTTCGTGGTCCCCGGTGGCTCTGTTGAGGAATGCGAGCCAGACACCGGTTCCGACGCGTTGCTGCTCGTCCAAGGGCAGGGTCTGGGCGAATACGCCGCGCAGGACCGACCGCGGCGTTTCCGTGCCGTCGGCGGCCGTGGCGAGCTCCCGCGCGCCCTGTTCGGCGAGTTCGACCATGTGCTCGCAGGCGAAGAGGATCATCCGGTCCTTGCTCGCGAAGTAGTGCTGGATTCTGCCCATCGAGACACCGGCCTCCGCGGCGACCTCGCGAAGGCTCGCCGCCTCCAGCCCGCGGTCGGCTGCGATCCGCCACACGGCCTCCGCGATCTTTTGTCGTCTCTCCTCGTGGTCCACCCGTTTCGGCACGCGCCCTCCAACGCCCTCAATTTTTCAATGCGGCCGCATTGCAAAACCGTCACCCGAATTATACGATGCACTTGTATTGTAAAACGGGGCGACCGGAAAGACCACGATGATCGAGGTCAGAGAGCTGTCGAAGCGCTACGGGGACACGGTGGCGGTGGACGCATTGTCCTTCGACATCACCCCCGGCGTGGTGACCGGCTTTCTCGGTCCGAACGGGGCGGGGAAGTCGACGACGATGCGCATGCTTCTGGGCCTGGACCATCCGAGCGCGGGTTCGGTCACCGTGGACGGGCGAAGCTACCGGGACCTACCGGCCCCGATGCACGAGGTCGGGGCGCTGCTGGATCCGAAAGCCGCCCATCCGGCGAGAACGGCGCGAGCGCATCTGCGTTGGCTGGTCCGGGCCGGCGGCCTCCCGCGAAGCCGGATCGACGAGGTGCTCGCTCTCGTGGGGCTGAGCGAGGTCGCGGACAAGCGGGTGGGCGGTTTCTCCCTGGGGATGTACCAGCGGCTCGGGATCGCTGTGGCACTGCTCGGCGACCCCGCGACGCTGCTGCTCGACGAACCGGCGAACGGTTTGGATCCCGAAGGCATCCGCTGGATGCGAAACCTCCTGAGGGGTCTGGCCGCCGAGGGGAGAACCGTCTTCGTCTCCAGCCACCTGATGACCGAGATGCAGCAGACCGCGGACAGGGTGGTGGTGATCGGTCGCGGCCGCCTCATCGCGGACGTGGACACCGCAGAACTGGTACGCCGTGGTTCGGGTGGGCAGGTGAAGGTGGTCTCCCCGCAGCCGGCGGCACTGAGTGCCCTGCTCACCGACGAGGGAGCGACAGTCCGCGGCGACTCGGACGGTGCGCTGCTGGTGAGTGGCATGGACTCCGCACGCGTCGGCGACATCGCCATGGCTCATGGTGTTCGGCTGCACGAGCTGACCCCCCGGAGGGTCAGTCTGGAGTCGGCGTTCATGGAACTCACCGACGACAGCGCCTCGTACCGTTCCCGTGGTCTCGGAGCTGTCGACACCGAGGAAACGGCCACGGTCGCTCACACACCGGCGACAGGCCGTCCCGAAGGGAGCGACTGACGTGACCACCATGACTGCCGAGCACAGGCCGGCCTCTCCGGCGGCCTCTCGCTTCGTCAGGACACTGGCCGCGGAGTGGACCAAGCTGTGGTCGTTGCGCTTCACCCGCGCGATGCTGCTGCTGGCACTGATTCTCGCCGCAGGCGCTGCCGCGGTCTTCCTGCTGACCACCGAGACGACGCGCGGCGAGCCACTCGCCGAGATGAGTCCCTTCGAGATCGCCGGGGCGAGCTTGCTCGGCGTCGACTTCGCGGTCGTCGTCCTCGAAGTGCTGTGTGCGAGCGCTGTGGCTTCGGAGTACTCCACCGGAATGATCCGGCTCACGCTCTCCGTCGCCCCGCACCGCTGGAGGGTACTGGCGGCGAAAGGGCTCGTTGCCACGATGATCGCTCTCCTGGCCGGCCTGGCCGCCACCGCCGCAGCGGTCGGTGCCGGTCAGCTCGTCCTGCTGACACAGGGCCTGCCCGGGCTGAGCCCGGAACCTCGGCTGTTGAGGTTGGCGGTCGGAAGCATGCTGATGGTTCCCCTCTACTCGCTGCTCACCGTTGCTCTCGCTTTTCTCACCAGGAACGGGGGCGGAGCCATCGCGGTGGTACTGACGATCATGTCCGTACCGACGCTCGTCGGGGCGCTGCCGCCGGGATGGCAATGGTCGCTCCTGCCATGGCTGCCTGCTTCGGCGCTGCACAGCCTGTCCGGCGCGGCCTCCCCGCAGGCTCCCGAACATCTCGCACCGGGCTGGGCCGCTGTCGTCCTCGTCGCGTGGGCGGCGGCGCTTCTGCTGCTCGCCTACGTTGTCTTTTCCCGGCGAGACGCCTGAGCAAAGCACGCGTCGCCGACCTGCTATGGCTGCTAGAGTATCGCCCGATGAGTATCGATATGGGCTCCGTGTTCTCCATCAGGATCCGCCGCGCCTAGCGGCGGGCTGTCGCTGCTGGAGTGCTCACCATGGGTACGTTGTTCTCCGCCGCGCCGTAGCGGCGGACCGAACTCGCTTTCGCCAGCTCCGCCGCATTCCGGGCCACCGCCGGTGCGGCGCTTCATGCTGCCCGGCTCCGTCTCTTTCTTCGCGGAGCACCCATGTCCTCCCCGTATCAGGGTGGCCGACACGAGCTCGGCCAGAACTTCCTCACCGACACTTCGGTGATCAACACGATCGAGAAACTCGTCGCGCACACCACCGGGCCGATCGTCGAGATCGGTGCCGGTGACGGTGCTGTGACCATGCCGCTGAGCCGATCCGGCCGTCCGATCACCGCCGTCGAGATCGACCCGAAGCGCGCACGGCGACTGCGTCGGCGCGCACCCGAGCACGTCACGGTCGTCAACGACGACATGCTGCGCTTCCGGTTCCCCCACCACCCGCACGTGCTCGTCGGGAACCTTCCTTTCCACCTCACGACCGCCCTCCAGAAGCGTCTCCTGGCCGCGGAGCACTGGCACACCGCGATCCTGCTGGTGCAGTGGGAGGTCGCCCGCAGGCGGGCCGGTGTGGGTGGTGCGAGCATGCTGACCGCGAGCTGGTGGCCGTGGTACGAGTTCGCCGTGCACGCACGGGTGCCCGCTCGGTCCTTCCGGCCGGTTCCCTCCGTGGACGGTGGGCTGCTGGTCATGTCCCGCAGGAGCAACCCCCTGGTGAGGGACCGAGTGCGCTACCAGCGTTTCGTTCAGCAGGTCTTCACCGGGCGCGGACGCGGCCTGAGCGAGATCCTCGTCCGAACAGGACGGATCGGCCGTACGGTGCTGCACGGCTGGTCGGAAACCCATCGTGTGTCGCCCCGGGCACTGCCGAAGGACCTCACCGCCGAGCAGTGGGCGGACCTGTGGAACCTGGTCTGTGCGGACCGGCGAACAGCCGGACGCTGAGGGACTCTCGAACGGTCCGGCCGCCGCAACCACCAGCGGCCGGACCGTTTCGTGCTCGACCATCCGCGATTCGAGCCGGCCCCGGTCGGCTACTGACACGCGGCCGTGCCCCTGGTCGAGTGGATCCGCCACGGACGATGCTCGCAGAAAACCAACCGGGAACGTTCCGCGAGGAGGACAGGATGCGTGTGGTGATCGTCGGTGCCGGGCCTGCGGGGCTGAGCCTGCATCATCTGCTCCGTGCCCGCGGGCACGAGGTGCACCTGATCGAGCGGGCACGGAGTTTCGACCGTATCGGCTACGGAATCGGTCTGTGGGGAAACGCGTGGCGGATCCTGGAAGAGCTCGGAGCCGCCGATACCGTGTCGCGGTCCGCGACGGCCGTCGATCACTGGCAACTTCGCGACGCGGCCGGACGGGTGCTCGGCGATATCCGACTACAGCCGACTCCGGGGCGGAAAACCACTGCGGCGGACGCGGAACCGCGGCCCTTCAGCGTGATCCATCGTGCCGAGCTGCACGATGCCCTGTGGACGGGCGTGCCCGATGCGGTGGTGACGATGGGCACCACCGTAGAAGCCGTGGAGCAGGACGACGGCGGCGCCACCCTGACGCTCTCGGACGGAAGCAGGCAGCGAGCCGATGTGCTCGTCGGCGCGGACGGAGTGCACTCGCGGGTGCGGCAGCTCGTGTTCGGGGTCGAACCGCGCGATCTGGGAACGGCGGCATGGGGCTTCCGAATCCCTCCCGGGGTCGACCTCCCCGACGGATTCACCGAGCTGCTGGGCGAGGACGGCAAGGCACTGCTCCTCGTGGGGATGCCCGGCACCCGGATGGCGACCCTGTCCATGCGGGTGCCCTCGGAGAGGGTCGTCGAGGATCCGCTCGCCTACCTGCGGGCGCACTCGCGCGAATGGATCCTTCCCGAGATCCTCGACGCTGTCGCCGCGACCGATGCGGAGATCTTCTTCGATCGCAACCGTGAAGCCGACCTGGCGCGGTTCGACCGAGGCCGGGTCGTCCTGATCGGCGACGCCGCACACGCCCTGCATCCCATCGTCGGGATGGGAGCATCTCTCGCGCTGGAAGACGCGTGGGTGCTGGCTGATCAGCTCGGTGCTGCCGGGATCGGGCAAGAACCCGCTCTCGAAGGATTCACGCACCGGCGCCGCGGGCCCGTGCGGCGGGCCCGCAGGGAGGCGGCGCTTGCTCGGCGGCTGGTTCTCACGGAGAACGCGGCGATGCGCCGGCTCCGCGACTTTCTCGCAACCCGCGCCTCGTGGTTCGGCGGGAGCTTCGCCCGCAGGGCCGCCCGGCTCTCCCGACCGCCCTCCGAGCGGTTGTGATCGGCAGCCGGGCCTGTGCCGACCGTCGAGTCCGCGGTCTGCTCGCGGATGCCGCGCAGCTTCGCGGTGACGTGCTCGCCGCGTGAGCATTTTCACCGGAATTGACCTTTCGGCCTCCGACGGGTGAGGATGCCGGGTGCCGGTAGCGGAGGAACTCGGTGCGAATCCGAGACGGTCCCGCCACTGTGACCGGGGAGCGGCCCCCAACCACGCAACGCCACGGCTCGACGACGAGCTGGAAGGCATGGGGAGCCCGCTGTGATCCGGGAGTCAGGACACTCGCTGACGGCCCCGCGTCGCGCCGCGACGCGCGGATCGACGATCCCCTCGGGCGGGAGAACCCAGGAGGTCCATCACGTGACGTCGCTGGACGACCAGCCGGAGCAACCGCCGGCGCCACAGCGAACTACACAACAGCAGCTCACGGAACGGCCGGCCTCGGGCTGGGGGCAACCGGAGCGCCGGAAGGTCACGATCGTGGTGGCCGCTGTCGGCCTGCTGCATCTGTTCGGCTGGGGTGCCTACCTGCTGTCGCAGGACTCGTTCACCGCTGCCGGCGGGCTGGCCGGTGTGGGAACCGCCGCCTATCTGCTCGGCCTGCGGCACGGCTTCGACGCCGACCATGTCGCGGTGATCGACGACGCGACCCGGCTGCTGATGCAGCGCGGGCGGCGCCCGGTGTCCACGGGGATGTGGTTCGCGCTGGGACACGCCGGCGTCGTGATGGCCCTCGCGGTGGCGGTCGCCTTCGTCGCCGGATCGGCGGCCCAGGACTGGGCGGAACGGACCGGGATGCACACCGCGCCGATCGTCGATGTGGCCGTGGTGCTCGTGGTCGGCACGCTGGCCGTCCTCAATGGCCTGGTGCTGCGCGACACCGTCCGGCTGCAGCGCCGGGCGCGCCGGGGCGAGGTCGACCACACCGAGATCGAGCAGGTGCTCGGCAGGCGAGGACTGCTCGCGCGGGTGCTGCGAGGGCGGATGCGCCGCTTCGTGAGCCGGTCCTGGCACCTGTTCGGCATTGGGCTGCTGTTCGGTCTGGGTATGCAGACCGCCACCGAGATCACCGTACTCGCCCTGGTCGCTCCGAAGGGCGGTCTGCCCGTGGTGACCGTGCTGAGTCTGCCGCTGTTGTTCGCGGCGGGAATGTGCACGGTCGACAGTGCGGACGGGATGCTCATGTCCCGGGCCTACACCTGGTCGCTGGCCGAACCGCTGCGCAGGGTCCGGGTGAACATCGTCACCACGGCACTGACCGTGGCCCTGGCCGGAGTCATCGCGGTGGTGGTCCTGTCCGGGCTGCTCTCGGAACTCGGAATTTCCGTCGTGGATGGTGTCGCGGCTCTCGGTGACCACTTCGAGCTGCTCGGGTACCTGACGCTCGCGGCGTTCCTGACCGTCTGGGGCGTCGCCGCGCTCCGGGGGAAGCTGTCGGCGAAGAAATACCAGTACGGACCGGAAACCACGTGAACAGACGAGAGCGGCACCCGATCGAAATCGAGTCCTACCGGATCATGCGAGCGAGGGCGGACTTCGCTCATTTCCCCCCGCTGACCCGTGCGGCCGTGGAACGTGTCGTGCACACCACCGCGGACCCGAGCTGGGCAGGGGAGGTCCTCGCCGACGAGGCAGCGCTGCGGGCCGGGCGGCAGGCCCTGCTCAGCGGTGCCGGGCTGATCACCGATGTGCGCATGGTGGCGGCGGGGGTGACAGCGCGGGACTCGCGGATCGGGCTGGAATGCGCCGGAATCTCCGACCTGGCCGCGCGCGAGGGGATGACCCGTTCGGCGGCCGGTATCCGACTCGCGGCCGAGGAGTTCCCCGACGGTGCGGTGTGGGCGATCGGCAACGCGCCCACCGCGCTGGAGGAACTCCTGCGGCTCGCTGCCGCGGGCGCGATGCGCCCGGCGCTGGTGATCGGCGTGCCGGTCGGTTTCGTCGGGGCGGTGGAGTCCAAGGCCGCGCTGCGCCGCAGCGGGCTTCCGGCGCTGAGCACGCTGACCGAGCGGGGCGGCGCGGCGATCGCCGCCGCGGTGGTCAACGCCCTGCTGTACTTCGAACATGATCAGGAATCGGGAGGTATCCGGTGACCGAACAGCCACCACTGCTGGTTGTGGGCCACGGGACAGTGGATGACGGCGGGGTCGCCGAGTTCCGCTCGTTCATCGAACGGCTGCGCGGGCGGATGGCGCCGTCCGGGGTCGAGACATCCGGCGGATTCATCGAGTTGTCCGCCCCCGCGGTCACCGACGTGTGGTCGGAACTGGGGCAGCGGCACCGGCGGATGGTCGCCGTCCCGCTGGTGCTGGTCGCGGCGGGCCACGGCAAGGGCGACATTCCCGCCGCGCTGGAACGAGAGGTCCGGCGCCACCCCGGCACCTCCTACACCTTCGGGCGCCCCCTCGGGCCGCACCCGATCCTGCTGGAGCTGCTCGGCGAGCGCATCGGCGCCGTGGTGCCGAAGGAGGAATGGGCGGAGACCGCCGTGGTGCTCGTCGGGCGTGGCTCCACCGATCCGGACGCGAATTCCGAAGTGTCCAAGGTGTCCCGGCTGTTGCAGGAAACCGGAGGATTCGCCACGGTGGAGACCGCGTTCATCTCGCTGGCGCCGCCGGACGTGCCCACCGGGATCGAGCGGGCACGTCGCCTCGGTGCGACGAAGGTCGTGGTCGCCCCGTACTTCCTGTTCGACGGGGTGCTGCCTCAGCGGGTGGTCCACCAGTCCGAGGAGTACGCCGCGACCGCACCGGGCATCGACGTGCACGTGGCGAGCCATCTCGGCGACTGCGACGCCCTGGCGGACCTGGTGGTGGAGCGCTACCACGAGGCGATGCACGGCGACATCAGGATGAACTGCGACACCTGCGCCTACCGGGTGCTGCTGCCCGGCTTCGAGGACAAACTGGGGGCACCGCAGACACCCCACCACCACCCCGACGACCCGACCGGACACGGTCACGGACATGGGCACGCACATGGCCACTCCCGCTGAACACGACCCGAACCGACACGACCCGAACCGACACGAGCAGGACCGGCACGAGCAGGACCGGCAGGACCCGGAGGAACGGCACTATCTCGCCGGGCTCGATCTGGCGGGTCGCCGCGTGGTGGTCGTCGGGGCGGGCACCGTCGCGCAGCGGCGGCTGCCCCGCCTGGTGGGGGCCGGTGCGGTGGTCGAGGTCGTCGCACCGGAGGCCACCCCCGGCGTCGAGGCGATGGCCGATGCCGGCGACGTCACCTGGACCCGGCGCGGCTACACCGACGGTGACCTCGACGGCGCCTGGTACGCGGTGGCGGCCACCTCGGATGCGCAGGTCAACGCCGCTGTCGGGGCCGAGGCCGAACGCGAGCGGGTGTTTTGCGTGCGTTCCGACGACGCCACCAGGGGCAGCGCGGTCACCCCTGCCGTGGCCGAGCACGAGGGCCTGCTGCTGGGAGTGCTGGCAGGCGGGCGGCCACGTCGGTCGGTTGCGGTCCGCGACGCGATCCTGGAAGCCCTGCACTCCGGTGTCGTCGACGAGCACGCCGAGCCCCCGGCACCCGGCGTGGCGCTCGTCGGCGGGGGTCCGGGGGCTCTCGACCTGATCACGGTGCGGGGGCGGCGGCTGCTGGCCAAGGCCGACGTGGTGGTGACCGATCATCTCGCTCCTCGGGAGCTGCTCGACGAGCTCGGACCCCACGTGCAGGTCGTCGACGCCTCCAAGATCCCGTACGGCCGGGCCGCCAACCAGGAGGTCATCAACAGCACCCTGATCGAGCACGTGCGCGCGGGCCGGTTCGTGGTGCGGCTCAAGGGCGGCGATCCCTACGTGTTCGGCCGCGGTTTCGAAGAGCTGCTCGCCTGCTCCGAGGCCGGGGTGCCGGTGACCGTGGTTCCCGGCATCACCAGTGCGTTCGCGGCGCCGGCCGTGGCCGATGTACCGGTCACGCATCGGGGGGTGGCACACGAGGTCGTCGTCGTGTCCGGACACGTGGCTCCCGGCGACGAGCGCTCCCTGGTGGACTGGCCTGCGCTGGCGCGGCTGCGGGGCAGTCTGGTGCTGCTCATGGCGGTGCAGCGGATGGAGGCCATCGCCGAGGTTCTGCTGGAGCACGGTCGCCCCGCCGACACTCCCGTCGCCGTGGTGCAGGAGGGCACGACCTCCGGTCAGCGAGCGCTGCGCAGCACTCTCGCCTCGGTCGGTGCAGCGATCCGCGCCGAGGGCGTCAAACCGCCCGCCGTGATCGTCGTCGGCCCCGTGGCAGGACTGGCACCGTGATCGGTGCCGTGCGTCCTGTGGCGGCCCACAGGACGCACGGCACCTGCGGTGTCTATGTCCGGTGTGCTCCGCGCTGGGCGTCGCTGCGCCGTCCGCCGCCGTTGCGCGACGCACCCGCACGCCCGCGCGGAGCGCTGCGCGACGCGCCCGAGCCGGACTTGCGACTGGTCTGCGGTTTCGGCTCGGCCACGGCGACTCCGCTGGGCTCACGCGCGCCCGTCAGACGGGCGAGGCCCTCGCCCTGCGGTCGCACCTTCGTGATGGTGGGTGTGATCCCGGCCTTGTCCGCCATGGTGCGGAACGCGCGGCGCTGGTCGTCGGTGACGAGCGTGACGACGGTCCCGGTCGCTCCCGCCCGGGCGGTGCGGCCCGCGCGGTGCAGGTAGTCCTTCGGGTCCGCAGGCGGTTCGACGTGCACGACGAGACTGACGTCGTCGACATGGATCCCGCGCGCGGCCACGTTGGTGGCCACCAGCGCCGTCGTGGTGCCCTGGCGGAACTCGTCGAGGATGCGGGTTCGCGCGTTCTGCGCCTTGCCACCGTGCAGCGCGCCGGCGTGGACGCCGGCCGCCCGCAGCTTCCTGGTCAGCCGGTCGGCGTTGTGCTTGGTGCGCACGAACAGGATCGTGCGACCGTCCCGAGCGGCGATGCGGGTGAGCACGTCGTGCTTGTCCGCGGCGGCGACATCCAGTTGGTGGTGGTCCATGCTGTCCACACTGGCCGCCGAGGGGGTGAGTGAGTGCACGACCGGCTCCGACATGTACTCGCGCACGAGCCTGTCCACGTCACCGTCCAGGGTGGCGGAGAACAGCAGGCGCTGTCCCCCGGTGGGAACGTGGTTCAGTATCTCGCGGATCTGCGGCAGAAAGCCCATGTCGGACATCTGGTCGGCCTCGTCCAACGTGGTGCGTTCCACATCGGAGAGCACGCAGGTGCCCTGACGCACGTGGTCGTTGAGACGTCCGGGGGTGGCCACGACGAGGTCGACACCGCGCCGCAGCGTGTCCGCCTGCCGCGAGAACGACATCCCGCCGACGATCTCGCGGACATACAGGCCCAGGGCCTTGGCCATCGGTTTGAGGGAGTCGGTGACCTGGGTCGCGAGCTCACGAGTGGGGACCAGCACCAGGCCGCGCGGGTGCAGCGGCCGGGTGCTCGTTCCGTGGAGATCGGCCAGCATCGGCAACCCGAAGGCCAGCGTCTTGCCCGATCCGGTCTGAGCGCGGCCCAGCACGTCGGAACCGGCCAGTGCATCGGGGATCGTGGCGGCCTGAATCGGGAACGCTTCGGTCAGGCCGGTCCTGGCGAGCTCACGCACCAGGGCTTTCGGTAATCCGAGCTGGTCGAACGGGGCGGGATCGACGGCGGTCACTCCGACTTCGTCGAAGAGGGTCGGTTTCGGTGCGGCCGGGGTTCGGGGGGAACGGTTGTTGTTGCGGGAGCGCGGCGCGCGGCGCCGGGTATTGCCGCCCTGGGACGCGCGTGAGGGGGACTGGCGGGCGTTCGGGGGACTTGTGGGCACGAAGAAACCTCCGGAGGAGAGTGGCACGTCTCGGGGAGGCTTCGCGGGGACCGCGTGCTGATCACAAGGACGAGCCCGGCGCGGCAACAGCGCCGTTGGATGGGTATGGGCGCACCGGTGCGAACAGGAAAGCCCAGTGCCATGAGATCCGGGCGAAGCAAGCGCAATCGAACAGCGGGCCGATGCGGACACAGTCTATCAACGTGCGGATGGTGACCGGTGATGGCCGGGCCGGAGCAGCACGATGCGGTTGTCGGCGTCCCCGAGGCCGCCTCACGCCTCGACGACGACGCAGAGCCCGTGGTCGCCTTCCCGCTCGACACGCAGCCCGGCCTCTTTGGCCACGGTGAGGACGTCCTCGATGTCTCGTGGCTCGTCCGGAACCTGTGCCAGTGCGCGGGCGAGCCTGCCCTTGTGCGCCTTGTTGTGGTGACTGACCACCTTGCGCGTGCCGTGGGCGTCCTCCGAGAGCACGCGGACGGCGATCGCCCCGGGGATTTTCGCCAGCGCCGCGTACGCGCCCGAACGCAGATCCACGACGGGTCCGTCCACCGCGCCGAGCACGGGTTCCAGCACCGGCCGCCACATGCCGCGCAGCGTTCCGAGCCCCGGCAGGCTGCTGCTGGCCGACAGCCGGTAGGCCGGAATCGCGTCCGTGCCGCGCACCAGACCGAACAGGGCCGAGGCAACGGCCAGCCGCTCGTCCGCCCGGGCGCGTTCCTCGCCGGGCAGGGAGCCGACATCCAGCGCGTCGTAGAGCACACCGGTGTAGCGCTGCAGCGCCGGTGCCGTCGGTGCGTCCCACAGCTCGGCGTTGCGGTGCACCTCCTCCACCTGGCGCTCGGACAGTCCCAGCGCGTCCAGGCTCGCCGGGATGTCGTCGGCCAGTGCCGACAGCGTCTCGAGCAACGTGCGCCGGACCGGAGTCAGCTCCGGCGTGGACAGATGTTCCAGATCCAGCGGCGCTCCCTCGCCGCCTGCGGCCTTGGTTTCCGAAGGGGGTAGCAGAACCAGCACGCCGCCGAGGCTAGAGGAATGGTTCCGAAGGTGTGCGCAGGTGGTCGCCTCCGCCGCCCGGTTCGCTCATCCCGCCCGCACTCGCGCATTGCCGGTGGCCACCGGCAGGGAAGCGAGACCGTGGATGATCGTGGTCGGTCGCCGCGAGACCGGTCCCGCCCGGTGCAGTCCGGGGTACCGGGTGGCCAGGGTGCGAAACACGACCTCGGCTTCCATCCGTGCCAGCGGTGCGCCGAGGCAGTAGTGGATGCCGCTGGAGAACGCCAGGTGGGTGGTGTCGCCGCGCGTGATGTCGAAGCACCCCGGCGCCGAATGCACGGCAGGGTCGCGGCCCGCGGCGGCCAGCAGGACCAGCACCACACTGTCGGTGGGTACAGTCCGGCCCGCGACCTGCACCGGCTCGTGCGGGATCCGCGCGGTGGCCTGCACCGGCGGGTCCCAGCGCAGCGTCTCCTCCACCACGGCCTCGGCGAGTTCGGGCTGCTCGCACAGCCGCTCCCACTGCGCGGGGTGGTTCAGCAGAGCCAGCGTGCCGTTGCCGATCAGGTTGACCGTCGTCTCGAAGCCGGCGACCAGCAGCAGCGTGCACAGCTGCACGAGCTCGCCTGCGGTCAACCGGTCACCGTCCAGACCGGTGAGCAGGTCGCTGACGATGTCGTCGCCCGGTGTCGCCCTGCGCTGTTCGAGCAGTTCGGAAAACATCGTCTCGAGCTCGGCGAACGATCGGCGCAACCGCTGCAGCTGCCGCGGCGAGCGGATCCCGTCCAGGGAGCTGCCCAGGACGGCGCCGTGGTGGGCGAGTTGCTCGGCATCGACGGCGGGCAGGCCGAGCAGGTCACCGATCACCCGTACCGGCAGCGGGGTCGCGAGATCGTCGACGAGGTCGAACGAGCCCCGGTCCGCGGCGGCATCCAGCAGTTCGTGGGTGGTCTGCTCGATGCGCTGCCGATGCTGCGCCAGTTTGCGCGGCCGGAAGGCGGGGGCGGCCAGGCGGCGCAGCCGCGTGTGGTCCGGGGGGTCGAGCTCCAGCAACGACAGGTGCATCCCGGCCGTGGCCGCCAGTGGATCACCCTGGCGGCCGTCACTGGTGCGGACTCCGAACCGGGGGTCGCGCAGGACCGCATCGCAGGTCGTCAGGTCGGACAGCGCCCACAGGCCGAGCCTGCTGCGCACGAGTGGACCTTCGGTGCGGAGTCGTTCGTAAACCGGGTAGGGGTCGTCGCGCCACGGTGCGTGCAGCAGCCGCGCGATCGGGTCGCCGCGCCATGCGAAGGTCCGGGTCGCGATCCCGCCCGCGAGCATGCGCAGGCGCAGGCCCCATTCGGTGAGCACGGGAAGTTCCGGAAGGGCCTGCTGTTCCCGGGCAGCTCCTGTGGCCATGACCGTTCCCTCCACCGTCGCCGTATCGCCGGGTGGTTGCGTGCTGTCGCCGCGAGCACACCGTACGAAAGCACCGGCCGCAAGGGCCGGCCGTGTGAGCGCAGCGAGCCGAAGGAGAATCCGCTGGCAGGCAGCCCGAGCGGGATCGCTACGCTTTTGTTGCGTCGAAGCCCGTTGCTTCGAAGCAACGAACATCGACGCGACCAGGCGAGGCGGCAGACAAGGAGCGAGCAGCCGTGATCACGAGGATGTCGACGTTGTTCCTGCGTACCCTGCGCGAGGATCCGGCCGACGCCGAGGTGCCGAGCCACAAGCTCCTCGTGCGCGCCGGGTACGTGCGCCGCGTCGCTCCGGGGATCTACTCCTGGCTGCCGCTGGGACTTCGGGTGCTGCGCAACATCGAGCGGATCGTGCGCGAGGAGATGGACGCCATCGGCGCGCAGGAGATCCATCTCCCGGCGTTGCTGCCCAAGGAGCCCTACGAGCAGACCAACCGCTGGACCGAGTACGGCCCGAACATGTTCCGGCTCAAAGACCGCAAGGGCGGTGACTACCTGCTCGGTCCGACGCACGAGGAGCTGTTCGCCCAGACCGTCAAGGGCGAGTACAACTCCTACCGGGACTTTCCGGTCATCCTGTACCAGATCCAGACGAAGTATCGCGACGAGGAGCGGCCCCGGGCCGGAATCCTGCGGGGTCGCGAGTTCGTCATGAAGGACTCGTACTCCTTCGACCTCGACGACGAGGGGCTCGGCGAGTCCTACCGACGGCATCGCGAGGCCTACATCCGCCTGTTCGACCGCGTGGGGCTGCGCTACGTCATCGTCGCCGCGGAGTCCGGTGCGATGGGCGGTTCGGCCTCCGAGGAGTTCCTCGCCGAGAGCACCACCGGTGAGGACACCTTCGTGCGCAGCACCGAGTCGGGTTTCGCGGCCAATGTCGAGGCCGTGGTGACTCCGGCGCCGGAGCCGAAGCCGATCGAGGACCTGCCCGCCGCCGAGGTGCACCACACCCCGGACACCCCGACCATCGAGACGCTGGTGGACTTTCTCAACGCCTCCGAGATGGGGCGGACGTTCACCGCTGCCGACACGTTGAAGAACGTGCTGGTCAAGACCCGGCAGCCGGGTACCCGGGAATGGGAGCTGCTGGGAGTGGGCGTGCCCGGCGACCGTGAGGTCGACATCAAGCGGCTCGAGGCGGCGCTGGGGCCGGCCGAGGTGGCCCTGCTGGAGGAGGCCGACTTCGCGGACAACCCGTTCCTGGCCAAGGGCTACATCGGCCCGAAGTCGCTGCAGGACAACGGGGTGCGCTACCTCGTCGACCCGCGCGTGGTGACCGGTACCGCCTGGGTCACCGGCGCCGACAAGACCGACCACCACGTGGTCGATCTCGTGTGCGGTCGCGATTTCACCCCGGACGGCACCGTCGAGGCCGCCGATGTCCGCGAGGGCGACCCGTCGCCGGACGGGCAGGGCACTCTGGAGGCCGCGCGCGGCATCGAGATCGGTCACATCTTCCAGCTCGGCCGCAAGTACACCGACGCGATCTCGTTGGACGCGCTCGGCCAGGACGGCAAGCCCCAGCGGGTCACGATGGGGTCCTACGGGGTTGGTGTCTCCCGGCTGATCGCCGCCATCGCCGAGCAGAGCCACGACGAGCTGGGGTTGTGCTGGCCGCGCGAGGTCGCTCCCGCCGACGTGCACGTGGTGATCGCGGGCAAGGACGACAGTGTCCGGGACGGTGCCGAGCGGATCGCCGCCGAACTGGACGAGGCGGGGGTGCGGGTGATCCTCGACGACCGGGGCGTTTCACCCGGGGTGAAGTTCGCCGATGCCGAGCTCGTGGGCGTGCCGACGATCCTGGTGGTCGGCAAGGGGCTGGCCAAGGGAGTCGTGGAGGTCAAGGACCGCGCCACCGGCGAGCGCACCGAGGTCGCCGCCGACTCCGCGGTGGGCCACCTCGTCGGCCTCGTGCGGGGTTGATCACGAGTCACGGTGCCTTCCCCGCGGGTGTTCGGAGCGCGGGGCGAGAAAGTTCTCCGGTCGTATTCCCGGGAAGGCGATCCGGAGCGACAATCGAGGAGTAGTCCGTGTTGACGCACACCTGGGGAGGGGGCGTCATGACTACTTCCACGATCCCGAAATGGCATCTCGAGGGCGACTGGTTCGATGCGTGCAAGTGCGCGATCCCGTGCCCCTGCTCGTTCGCCCGGCCACCGACCTACGGTGACTGCGACGGTGTCCTCGTGTGGCACGTCCGCGAGGGCACCTACGGGGACACTCGGCTGGATGGTTTGAACGTCGTCATGCTCGGCTCCTTCGTCGGCAACGTGTGGAGCGGCGAGCACACCGACCCCTACGCCGCCGTCTTCTTCGATGAGCGGGCCGACGACGATCAGCGTGTGGCACTGCAGACGGTCTTCGGTGGTGGTGCCGGGGGCTGGCCCGCCCGATTCGGCGAGATGTTCCACCCCGAGATGCGGGGCATGGAGTACGCCCCCATCGAAGTGTCGATCGACGAGAATCTCGCCGAGTGGAGTGTGCGAATCCCGGGCAAGGCGGAGGCCACGGTCGAGGCGCTGACCGGCCCGACCATCGCGGAAGGCGAGCGGGTGCAGGTGCACAACCTGCCGGGCGCCGAGGTGGGGCCGGGGCAGGGGCCCTCGACCTGGGGCGAGGCCACCACGAACCGGGCCGACTCCTTCGGTTTCCGCTGGGATCGTTCCGGCTACTCCAGCAAGCTCATCCCGTTCGACTGGTCCGGACCGGACGGATCGTGACCCGTCCGGTGGGGGCTCGCGGCATCCCGTCACCGCGTACCTGGTCGAGAGTGGAGGTGTTGCTGGCCGGGATCCTGCTCGTGCTGGCGGCGGTGTCCTGGCTGCTCACCAACAGCCTGGCCATGCCCGACATGCGGGCGGGGATCCTCACCGGGCTGCAGCCGATGCGGCTGCAGCCACTGGTGTCGGTGAGTGGGCTCGGCCTGTTCCTGGGCACCTGGACCGTGATGATGGCGGCGATGATGCTGCCCGGCATCGCCCCGTTCACGGTGGGGATCAGTCGGCTGATGGGGGCGCGTGCCGGGCACGGCATCCTGCCCATGCTGACGATGGGCTACCTGCTCGTGTGGGGGGCGGCCGGGGTGTTCGGCTACCTCGTCGCGCGCGGTTTCGACGCTCTCGCCGTGGGCGGTGGCGCGACCGGAGTGCGTGCGGGAGCCGCCGTGCTGCTCGCCGCGGGTACCTACCAGTTCACCCCGCTCAAGCGGTGGTGCCTGGTGCGCTGCCGCTCACCGCTGGCACTGGTGGTCCGGTACGCGGACCTGGCCGCGCGGAGTCGGCCGGGAGCGCTGCTGGTCGGTGCCCGCCACGGCGGGTACTGCCTCGGCTGCTGCTGGGCTCTGATGGTGGTCCTGCTGGCAGCGGGAATGATGAGCCTGGTCTGGATGGCGGTGATCGCCGCGGTGATCACGGTGGAGAAGGTTCTTCCCCGCGGCGAGATGTTCGGTCATGTGGTCGGCGTACTGCTGGCCGGCCTCGGTGCGGTCCTGCTGATCGCCCCCGGGCTGGTGATGGTGTAGGACCGCGCCCGGCGAACCGGTCCGCTTCTTCGGTGCTGCGTTCGCCGCTTCTCCTTCGCGGTCTCGGCGGGGCCTTTCATTCCACGTTGACACCCAGCTGCGGCTGGCCCGCCCCCCTCGCCGAAGACCTCCGCCGCCCCTGGGAGAGCGCCGCCAGGCCCGGGCGACTCTGCCCAGCCCGCGTACGGCGAGGGTTTCGCAACATCCGACCAACGACCGCCTTTGCCGGCCAGCGCACCGAAACCCTCACGAGCAGGACCAGGACGAAAACGAGGATCGAAAAACGTCCACTGCGCCACCCGCCATGACCCAGGCAAAACGATCAAAACGGACACGACGCCCAACGCAAGGAAGAAACAAGCAACTTAAACAACAAGCTCAGCTTCCGCAGTGATAGCGGCATGCGGCGATGCGGATCTCGTCCTCGTCGACCTTGTAGACGAGGCGGTGCTCGTCGGTGATCCGACGTGACCAGTAGCCGTGGAAGCCGTGCTTGAGGGGTTCGGGTTTGCCGATCCCCTCGTTGCCGTTGCGCTGCACGTCCTTGATCAGTGTGTTGATCCGTTTGAGGGTCTTGCGGTCCTGGGTCTGCCACCGGACGTAGTCGTCCCAGGCGTTTTCGTCCCAGACCAGCTTCATTCGGTGAGGTCCCGCTCGGTGCCTCCGCCGTGCTCGAGTCGATCGATCGAGGCCAGCAGTCGCCGGGCGTTCTCGGGGCTCTTGAGCAGGTATGCGGTCTCTTTCAGTGCTTCGTAGTCCTCGAGCGCGACCATGACCACCGGGTCGTGACCGGCGCGGGTGATCACGACCTCTTCGCGGTCGTCGACGACCGCGTCGAGAGTCTCGGCGTACCTCGCGCGCGACTCGGAATACGACATCGTCTTCATGGCCTACCTCCTCAGGTATGTACAAAAAATTGTACGTCTACTGCTTCAAAGGAGGCAAATGCCTTCTCGGGGGCGAGTTCGCAGACGTCGAACCGGTGGGTGTTCCGACGATCACGGTGTCGGTGCCTCCCGGCATGCTGCGGCGCGTGAACGAGTCGATGAGGATCCGGCAGCACCTGTCCGATACCGAGGTCACCGAGGATGTTCGCCGCGCTCTGACCGACTGTTGGGTGGCCGTGACGAATGCCGGTGGAGCGGCGGGCTTCCCGTTCCCACCTGTCGACGACGATGATGTGGCCCCGGCTCTGGAACGCCTCGTCGACGAACTCCACGCCGACCGCTGCCGTCTGCTGACCGTTGTGGACGCTCGAGGACTGCTCGGCTGGCTTGTGCTCCGGCGCAGCAGCGATCCACTGATCACACACTGGGGCTCGCTGCATCACGTGCAGAGCCATCCGGACTGCCGGGGTGAGGGCGTCGGATCGCTCCTGATGCACCACGCTCGCGAGATCGCGCGGGACGAGATGAAAGTGGAGCAGCTGCACCTTGCCGCGCGTGCGGAAGTGGGATTGGAAACCTTCTACGGGCGCCTTGGCCGGCGCGAGATCGGCCGTTGGCCGGGAGCGCTTCGGTTGGCGCCGGGTGACGACCGGGACGAGATCCTCATGCACCTCGAGCCGCTGTGATCGCAAGGCTCGAGCGCCTCACACGGGCTCGGGAATTCCGCCGCACCCGGCAGGGACTCAACCCGCCAGGAAACTCAACCGCACACGGCGGCTGGTGTTGTCGGTGTTGGTGTCGACCAGACACACCGACTGCCAGGTGCCCAGCGCCATCCGGCCGTCGAGCACCGGGATCGAGGCGTACGGCGGCACCAGAGCGGGCAGGACGTGGTCGCGTCCGTGACCGGGTGAACCGTGCCGGTGCCGCCACCGGTTGTCGGCGGGCAGCAGGTCGCGCAGAGCGCCCAGCAGGTCCTCGTCGCTGCCCGCGCCGGTCTCGATGATCGCCAGCCCGGCCGTGGCGTGGGGGACCCATACGTGCAGCAGGCCGTCGCCCGTGCCGATCTCGCCGAGGAAACGCTCGCACTCGGCGTTGAGATCGCGAACGACCTCGCTCGAACCGGTCCTGATCTCGATTTCCGAACTCTGCATACCTCCACACTAGCCAGGTGCGTCGTTCGGACGGGGAGATGCCGACGTGCGGCGAGCGGCGAGAACACGGACGGCCGGCAGGCAGCACCCCGGGGCTCTCGGCGTCCGCTCGGCCGGCCGCATCGGTCGGATCGGTGATGTCCTGTGGCGTTGGGTGGTGTAGAGAACGTGGCATACCGGCAACCCTGCAGGCATGGACCGCTCGCGGGGTCATCCCGAGGAGTGACCTCCGGCTTGTGTTCGCGCGGGCGGTCGAGCTTGCCGGGATATCCGGCAGGCCGTGCACAGCACGTGACCGCACAAGACAACTCTGCCGGTCCGGGGCTTTCGCGTGCCGAGAGCGCGCGCCCGTGTCCGACCACGATCGATTTCCGGGGGTGGAATCGTGGAGGCACACAATCCCTACTACCGGGCCTACCTCAGCCTGTGCAGGATGCGCGAGGAATTGACCGACACGCTGGAAAGAACTCCGGATGCGACGGAAGCCGAACGGCTGCATGCCGGGTTGGGCGAGATCCGGTCCAGGCTGAGATTGCTGGAATCCCGTGCGGCCGGTCTCCGCGAATCCACGGTCACCGAGTCGGCGGGTCGTCCTCGCCGGGCTGTCGGCGAGCTCGAGCAGGACGCAGCCGGGTGACCGTGGCGGGCGGTCTCCGCGCTGCCGTGCGGATCAAGAGGCGGACTTCCGGGCGGGAACCCGGGAAGGAGGATCCTCCCGGAAGGCGAACGCGCTTTCCTGCGCCGCAGCGAGGAGCATGGAACACTGGGCGGACAGCGTCGTCGCTGCAAGCAGGAATCATGGCAGGACATGCTCGGTGCCGGAGTGCTTCTGCCGATGCCGAGCACACCTTGCCGCCCGCCCTCGTCCTCGCCGGAGGGGCCTGTGCGAGGGATGCCGCCAGGCGTCCGCTTTCGATCGATGTGGCAGCCGGTGCGCGGCCATGGCCCGGCCCCATGGCCGTGGTTTCACCGGGCCGGATGCGTTTTCGCAGGCACGGAGAGAGCCCGATGATGAACCGATGACCGAGACGTGGGAGACACAGCGCGGGGCGCTCGAGTTGCTGTCGATGGTCGTCATCGGCACCGGAGTACCGCTGGCAGGGGAGTCGACGGCCCTGCAGGTCATCTGGCTTCTCGCGCTTGTCGTCGCGGCCTTCGTGGCACGGCGCCAGCTCGGGCAGGCTTCGCCCGCGCCGCATTGACGAACGAGTCCCGGCGCCCTCTGCGGTCCCCGGATCAGGGAGCACCCCGCAGCGCTCGTGCGGTGGGCCCCGCTGTTGCTCCCGTCGTCGGTTGCGGCCGGCCGCGAGTCCGTCGATCAGAGCGTCCCGATCGCTGATCACGGTGCTGCCACTGTGCGCGGACTGCGCACGCTGTTCGGCCGGCGCATCGGTAGGTTGATCGGTATGCGCGAGGCCTTCGGTGCGAGATTCGACGTGGCTCCCGGCTACCTCGACACGGCGAGTATCGGTATCCCACCGGAGCAGGCCACGACGGCCGTGGCCGAGTCGGTGCGGCGGTGGAGCCGGGGTCTGGACAAAGCCTCGGACTTCGACGTTTCCGTGGCCACGGCCAGGGCGATGTTCGCCCGGCTGATCGGTGTGCCCGCTGGGCGCGTCGCGAGCGGTGCCACGGTCTCGCAGCTGGTCGGGCTGGTCGCGGCCGGGGTGCCGGACGGTGCCCGTGTGCTTGTGGCCGAGCAGGAGTTCACCAGCGTGACGTTCCCGTTCGCCGCACAGGCCGAGCGCGGTGTTCGGGTCACCGAAGCCGAGTTGACCGAACTTGCCGAGCGGGCGGGGGAGTACGACGTGGTCGCGGTCAGCGTCGTGCAGTCCCGTGACGGGCGCGTGGTGGATCTGGAGGGGCTGCGCCGGGTGGCGCGCGTGCACGGAACGCGGGTCCTGCTGGATGTCAGCCAGGCGGCGGGATGGATGCCGCTGCACCTGGACTGGGCCGATTGGGTGGTCGGTGCCGGGTACAAGTGGCTGCTTTCGCCACGGGGTGCGGCCTGGCTCGCGGTGCATCCCGCAGCCGGGGACTCGATCCGGCCGCACAGCGCGAACTGGTATGCGGGGCAGGACCCGTGGGAGAGCGTCTACGGGTTGCCGCTGCGCCTGGCCGCTGATGCCCGCGCCCTGGATCTGTCGCCTGCGTGGTTCGCCCAGGTCGGTGCGGCCGTGGCGTTGAGCCGGCTCGCTGAACTCGACATGGCGGCCGTGTCACGGCACTGCGTGGGGCTGGCGGATGCGTTTCGCGAAGAGCTCGGCATGCCGCCCGCGGGATCGGCGATCGTGGCCGTCGATGCCGCCGGGGCGGCGTCGAAACTGGCCGAGGCGGGAGTGCGGTGCTCGACCAGGGCCGGCCGGGCTCGGTTGGCGTTCCATCTGCACAACACCGACGAGGACGTCGCTCTTGCCGTGCGCGCGCTGCGAGCGGCATGAAGGTGATCGTCACCGATGTGGTGTTCTCCCGCATTGCGGTACCCGATACCGTAGGTGCTCGTGTCGGATCGCCAAGGTCCCCCCGAACGGATGACAGGATCGTTGGGAAATGTCGAACGCGGTGACACCGCGCCACTGAATGCTGCTCGAAATGCCCCCCGGGGGAACGATCAGAAGCCGGAACCCGGCGCCGACGTTCCGCCGGATGCCCGGCAGCGGACCCGTCCTACGTTTCCGCCGCCTCCACAGGGAGCCATGGCCAACGTTGCCGGTGGTTCCCCGCCCGCGATGCCGCCGTATCCGAGCAACCCGCCGGCCGGGCAGGCGCCCTCGGGCCCGCCTTCGGGGCCGCCCCGAGGGCCGTCCGAGCCGCCGCGGGAGGGCCGGAGCGGTTCACGAGGCGGGATCACGCCGACGGGGTGGCTCCTGCGCGGCCTCGGGCTGTGCGCGGTGTCGGTGGTTTCCGGCCTGCTCTGGCTCGTGATCAAGCCGGATGCCTCCTCGAACGGTGTCTCCGAGAACCGCGACCAAGCCTCGAAGGGCGTGTACGCGTTCGAGCAGTACTCGCGGGAAGAAGGACCCCATTGCCAGGAGTTCTCGACCGACGAGATCGCCGAGTACTTCTCCGAGCATCCGTGCGGGCACCTCACTCGCGCGCTCTACACGACCGCCCTGCCCAATGGAGAGCGCGTGCTGACCTCGGTGGTCACCGCCCTGATGCCGAACGAGGCCAGTGCGGCGCAACTGGAGAAGCTGACCACCAGGAACGGCACCGGCAACATCGAGGACCTCGTCTCGGCCGGGCGTCCCATGCCCGACGACTTTCCCGAACTCGACGGTGACCGCGGCTATGCCTCACAGCAGCAGGGCCGGTTGGTCGTCATCGGCGAGTCGGCCTACTTCGCGAACCCGGATCACGACGACGCGCGGTTGAAGAAGGTCACCACCGACGCACTGCGCCTCGGCTGGCCCCAGGACAAAGCACCGGAGTAGCAGGCAGAACGACCGCACCAAGGGGCGCGGATCGGTGCGGTCCAACTACTCGATGTGCCGAATCCCGGAGTCGAGGCGGCGTGGAGAGTTCCGCCACCGCACTGCTGCGCAAATCCTTGAAGCGCTCTCCATCACGGTCGGCCGGGGAAGGGCAGGGCAGCCGGCTGCTCCCCGATGGTGATGCGCCAGCGCGTGGCTTGCGTGGCGGTCGTGGTGAGCCCGTCGAGGGCGTGCTGCCGGATCCGGGAGATCTTGGTCGTTTCCAGTACCGAACGCCAGCCGGTCGCACAGTCACTTTCGGCGGTGATCAGCAGGCGGATCGCCGAGTTCCGGTCGGTGACCGGTTGCGGCGGCGAGTAGGCGGGTTGGGCGACCGGTGGTTCGACTCCGGCCTCCCGCAGCAGCTGTTCCGTCCTCTCGCGGAAGCGCCGATGGTTGCTCGCTGCTTCCGCGACCGCGGATTCCGCCTGCGCCTCGTCGACGAAGGCTCCGGCCAGGCCGTACACCCACACGGCGGCGTGTTCCGCACCCAGCGCCCGACGCAACGCGGTCGAGGCCTGCTCGGACAGTGGCAGTGTGCTCACGCCAGGACCTCCAGCAGACTCGCACAGCTCGCCGCGAGCGAACCGGTCAGGCCGGCGCGGTGCGGGGGCATCCCGGGAACCAGGTCGGCAGCCTGCCGCTGTGCCTCGCGCAGTGCCTGCTTCAGCGCCGCCGCGGCCTCGTCGGCCTCCTGCGGTGCGGGCGGTGCGGGAGTGGGGGGTATCGAGGTGGTCGTTTCCGCTGTCTGCGGGTTCACCCGATCGATTTCCTGCCGGAGAGCGCGGGCATGGTCGGAGCGGACTGCCTCGACCGCGGCCGTCTCCTCGGCGAGATCGGGATGTGCCTGCTGGATGGCGCGCGCCAGGGCCGCGTCGGAGCGCGCACGCTCGGCGACGGCCTCCAGCGGGTCCGGCTCCTCGGGTTGCGAGAAAGCCGTGCATCCGGCGGTGAGCGCGGCCGTGACGGGGAGCAGTGCGGCCGTGCGCAGTATGGCCCGGCGCCCGAGAGGCGTACCGTCCTGCGGGGGAGATTCCACGGGGCCTCATCCTGCCAGCTTGCTCGTGGCCGCCGTCCTCGCCCGGTGCCCGTGCCCGGATCCGTGCCACTGCGGTTGTGCACCACGCCCGTGTGATCGGTGCGGTACGGCGAGCGGGGGCCGTGGCGCGCCGGGATGCGGGTGGACGCGATACGCTGGAGAGCCCACGACCGGCATGGTGCAGCGCCGGCCGTGGGGTCGCGCTGTCCTGCCGACCGGTTCGGTGCCTCGGCAGGAGGGGCTGGGATGCCGCGCGGTGTCCCGCTGCACCCGAACTGACGACCGGACGAACCTCGGGAGTGCCAACGTGTCCAGCCCGCCGCGTAACGAGGTCGTCGCGCGCCTGGAGCCCACTGTCGCCGACACCGTGGCGACCCTGGGTTTCGACCTCGAAGAGCTCGATGTGCAACAGGCCGGGCGCCGCCGCCTGGTCAAGGTGGTCATCGATGCCGATGACGGGGTCGGCCTCGACGACATCACCGACGTGAGCCATGCCGTTTCCGACGTGCTGGACACGCACGAGCACGTGCTCGCCGGTTCTTACACCCTGGAGGTGACCTCGCCGGGGGTGGATCGTCCGCTGACCAAAGTGCGCCACTGGCGCCGTGCGCGCAACCGTCTGGCCAAGCTCCGGCTGACCGACGGTAGTGAGCTGACGGCCCGCGTCGGGGATGCCGAGGACGGCACGGTGGTGGTTCTGGCCGGTGGCCGGATCCGGCAGCTTGCCTATCGGGACATCGAGCATGCGGTGGTGGAGGTGGAGTTCCAGCAGCCACCGGCGAAAGAACTGGCCGAGCTCGACCGGGCTGCGGACGCCGTCGGTCGCCATGACGACGACGGGGAAGACACGGAGGACTCGAGGTGAACGTCGATATCGCCGCGCTGCGGGCGATTGAACGCGACAAGGACATTCCATTCGAAACCGTTCTGCAGGCGATCGAATCCGCGTTGCTCACTGCGTACCGGCACACCGAGGGGCATCAGCCGCACGCCCGGGTGGAAGTCGATCGCAGGACCGGCATCGTGCGTGTGATCGCGCACAACCTGACCGCGGACGGTGAGGTCGCCGAGGAATGGGACGACACGCCGGAGGGCTTCGGCCGGATCGCGGCGACGACCGCACGGCAGGTGATCCTGCAGCGCCTCCGTGATGCCGAGCACGAGAAGACCTTCGGGGAGTTCTCCACGAAGGAGGGCGAGATCCTCGGTGGTGTCATCCAACGCGACGCCAAGGCCAACTCGCGTGGCATGGTCGTGGTGCAGGTCGGTGAGAGCGAGGGTGTGATCCCGGCGGCCGAGCAGGTTCCGGGGGAGCGGTACGAGCACGGTACGCGGATCAAGTGCTATGTCGTAGGGGTCTCGCGCAGTGTGCGCGGGCCTCAAATCACCTTCTCCCGGACGCACCCCAATCTGGTGCGGCGGCTGTTCGCGCTGGAGGTTCCCGAGATCGCCGACGGGACGGTGGAGATCCCCGCCGTGGCCCGTGAGGCCGGTCACCGGTCCAAGATCGCGGTGCATTCGACGATCAGCGGCGTCAACGCCAAGGGTGCCTGCATCGGCCCGATGGGGGCACGGGTGCGCAACGTGATGAGCGAACTGGGCGGGGAGAAGATCGACATCATCGACTTTTCCGAGGACCCGGGCACCTTCGTGGGCAACGCCCTCTCGCCGGCCAAGGTGGTCTCGGTGGAGGTGGTCGATGAGCAGGCCAAGACCGCACGGGTGATCGTGCCGGATTTCCAGCTCTCTCTTGCGATCGGCAAGGAGGGGCAGAACGCTCGTCTCGCGGCCCGATTGACCGGTTGGCGGATCGACATCCGCAGCGATGCCGATCCCAGCTCGCCGGCCACGACGGCCGGACATCCCGGTGCCCAGCCGCCCACTGCAGTGGGATGGGAACCCGCTGTCGACGATCTGCCTGCCGTGGGGTCGACGGAATAACGATCCGATGTCTCGGGTTCCGGTTGACGGGTCCATGACCGCCGGCCGGAGCCGGCGGTCACCGTCGAAAGCAGCGGACCGGACCGTGGTCACGGCCTGCTTCGACGGCAAGGCGACCTGTTTCGGTTCGGCGGCAACGGCGAGTTAGAATCACAGGTGGCCCGACGTAAGGGGGACGAGAATCCGCACACGGTCCGTTGGTGCTCATGGTGTTCGCCACGAGCCCATCCGCACGTGTGTCGGTTGTCGGACCCGGGCGTGGGCCTCCGAGCTGCTACGTGTGGTGGCCGAGGACGGTCGCGTGGCCGTCCCCGATCCTCGACGCAGGCACTCGGGCCGGGGTGCGTGGGTGCACCCCGATCCGGCGTGTTTGCGTCAGGCCGAGCGGCGTCGGGCGTTCCCTCGGGCGCTTCGCGTCCCCGGGCGGCTCGACACATCGGCGGTGCAAGCTCACGTGGAGCACGTGGCTCACGAGGTGACCGGTGCGGAACCCCCCGCATTCGGCAGTTGAAGGAAGCAGGTCGACCCGTCATGAATCAGCCGTGAAGCTGACGCCATGAACGCGCACCGGCAATAGGACGAGGTCGAGCGGGTCTGCCGCCCGACCTCACCAGATGAGGAGAGCAGTGGCAGGCAAGGCCCGCGTGCACGAGCTCGCCAAAGAGCTCGGCGTCACAAGCAAGGAAGTACTCAACAAACTCGCCGATCAAGGCGAGTATGTGAAGTCTGCGTCGTCCACCGTGGAAGCGCCGGTGGCGCGCAGGCTCCGTGATGCGTTCCCGAAGGCGGACGCGTCGCAACAGGGCGAGACCAACGGCAGGCAGGCACAGGACCGGGGCACGCAGTCGGCGCCGTCCGCCTCAGCGCAGGCAAGTGATTCCGCTGCGGGCACCGCGGCCGAGTCCGGCCCGAAGCAGTCCGACTCCGGGCGCCCGAAGCCGGGCCCCAGGCCCGGGCCGAAGCCGGGCCCTCGTCCCGCGGCGAAGCCCGAACCGCAGCAGTCGGCCGCGGAGTCTTCTCCGGCCGCGGAGTCTTCTCCGGCCGCGGAGGCTTCCCCGGTCGCGGAGACTCCCTCGTCCGAGCAGGCTCCCGCGGCTCGTTCCCAGGGGCAGGCTTCCGGAACGGAGACATCCTCGACCGGGCGTCCGGCTGTACCGAAACCGGGCCCCAAGCCGGGACCGAAGCCGGGCCCCAAGCAGGGCTCGCAGTCCGGAACGGACGGGGACGGCTCCGTTGTGCCGCCGAAGCCCCAGGCCCCCAAGCCGGGACCGCGCTCCCCGCGTGCGGGTAACAACCCGTTCGGCGTGGGCAGTGGCGCGCCTCAGCAGCGCACTCCGGGTGGCAAGCAGGGCGGCCCCGGTGGTGGCGGGCAGCGCTCGGGTCCCGGTCGTGGACAGGGACAGCGTCCGGACCGCCAGGGCGGCCAGCGTCCCGACCGTCAGGGTGGTGGCCAGCAGGGTGCCGGTACGGCTCCGGCCGCCGATTCCACGTCGGGTGGCGACGGTGGCAACCGTCCGAATCCCGGCATGATGCCGCCACGCCCGAACCCCGGCATGATGCCGTCGAAGCCGGCGGGTCCCGGTGGTGGCGGTAAGCCCGGCAACAAGCCAGGCGGTGGCAAGCCCGGCGGTGGCAAGCCCGGCAACAAGCCCGGTGGCGGAGCCGGCGGTGGCCGGGGCGGTGGCCCCGGCGGCGGCGGTGGCGGCGCCCCGGGTGGTGCGCCTCCCGGCGGCGGTTTCCGTGGCCGTCCCGGTGGCGGTGGCCGTCCCGGCGGTGGCCGTGGTGGCACGGCAGGTGCCTTCGGTCGTCCCGGTGGTCCGGCGCGTCGGGGCCGCAAGTCGAAGCGGCAGAAGCGCCAGGAGTACATGGACAACATGCAGGCGCCGTCGGTGGGCGGTGTCCGTCTGCCGCGCGGGGGCGGCGAAGCCGTGCGCCTGCGCCGTGGCGCCTCGCTGACCGACTTCGCCGAGAAGATCAACGCCAACCCGGCCTCGCTGGTACAGGCGATGTTCCATCTCGGTGAGATGGTCACCGCGACCCAGTCCGTCTCCGACGAGGTGCTGGAACTGCTCGGCCAGGAGATGAACTACAAGGTCGAGATGGTCAGCCCCGAGGACGAGGACCGGGAGCTGCTGGAGTCCTTCGACCTCAGCTTCGGTGACCCGGACAGTTCCGAGGAGCAGTTGTCCTCCCGCCCGCCGGTGGTGACCGTGATGGGTCACGTCGATCACGGTAAGACCCGGCTGCTGGACACGATCCGCAAGGCCAACGTCCAGGAGGGCGAGGCCGGTGGTATCACCCAGCACATCGGTGCCTACCAGGTCCAAACCGAGCTGGAAGGCAAGCAGCGGCCGGTGACCTTCATCGACACCCCCGGTCACGAGGCGTTCACCGCCATGCGTGCCCGCGGGGCGAAGTCGACCGACATCGCGGTGCTGGTCGTGGCCGCCGACGACGGCGTGATGCCGCAGACGGTGGAGGCGATCAACCACGCGCAGGCTGCGGAAGTGCCGATCGTGGTCGCGATCAACAAGATCGATGTCGAGGGTGCGAACCCGGACAAGATCCGTCAGCAGCTCACCGAGTACAGCCTGGTCGCCGAGGAGTTCGGCGGCGAGACCATGTTCGTGGAGATCTCGGCCAAACAGGGGCACAACATCGAGGGCCTCCTGGAGGCGATCCTGCTGACGGCCGACGCCACTCTCGATCTCCGGGCGAACCCGAAGATGGAGGCCCAGGGTGTGGCCATCGAGGCACACCTCGACCGGGGCCGCGGTCCCGTGGCCACGGTGCTGGTGCAGCGCGGCACGTTGCGGGTCGGCGATTCCGTGGTCGCCGGTGGTGCGCACGGCCGGGTGCGGCGGATGATCAACGAGCACGACCAGGACGTCACGGAAGCGAATCCGTCCCGTCCTGTCCAGGTCATCGGGTTCACCTCGGTACCGGGTGCCGGTGACACGTTCCTCGTGGTCAACGAGGATCGGGTCGCGCGGCAGATCGCCGATCGGCGTGCCGCTCGCATCCGGGAGGCCCAGAACGCGGCCCAGCGCAAGCGCGTCAGCCTCGAGGACCTGGACAAGGTGCTCAAGGAGACCAACCAGCTCAACCTGATCATCAAGGGTGACAACTCGGGTACCGTCGAGGCTCTCGAGGAGTCGCTGAACAAGATCGAGGTCGGTGACGAGGTCGAGCTCCGCGTCATCCACCGCGGCGTCGGCGGTATCAACGAGAGCGACATCAATCTCGCCACCGCCGAGAACACCATCGTGCTGGGCTTCAATGTCCGTGCCGAGGGCAAGGCGGCCGAGGTCGCCAACCGCGAGGGCGTGGAGATCCGGTACTACTCGGTGATCTACCGGGCGATCGAGGACATCGAGCAGGCCCTCAAGGGCATGCTCAAGCCCGAGTACGAGGAGGTCGAACTCGGCAGGGCCGAGGTCCGCGAGGTCTTCAAGTCCTCGAAGGTCGGCACCATCGCCGGTTGCATGGTGCAGTCCGGCATCGTGCGCCGTAACGCCAAGGCCCGGCTGTTGCGGGACAACGTCGTGGTCGTCGAGAACCTCAGCGTCAGTTCGCTGAAGCGGTTCAAGGACGACGCCACCGAGGTCCGCGACGGTTTCGAGTGTGGTCTGACCCTGGGGTCGTACTCCGACCTCAAGGTCGACGACATCATCGAGACCTACGAGATGCGAGAGAAGCCGCGCATCTGAGTCGTGCCTCGTCGGGGCTCGGGTCGCCCAGTGGCCCGAGCCCCGCCGGGCGGACTCGCCTCCCGCGGTGAGGTGACGCCATGTATGTCGGCGCGCTGGAATTGGACGTACTGCTCGGGGACGTTCGTTCTCTGAAGCAAAAGCGCGGTCTCGTGCGGCCGTTGGTGGCCGAGCTGCGGCGGCGATTCGAGGTGGCGGCGGCGGAAGCCGGCGATCCCGAGCTCTATCGCAGGGCACTGATCGGGGTGTCGGTGGTTTCCGGCGATGCTGCGCATGTGCGTGAGGTGCTCGACTCGTGTGAGCGCACGGTCGCCGCACACCCGGAGCTGGAACTGTTGTCCGCCCGGCAGCGAATGCTGGGTCCGGAGGATTGACTCGCGCCCGTATCGGGCTGTGATCGACGGAGGAGGTGCGCCGTGGCTGATACGGCGCGCGCCCGCAGGCTTGCCAAGAGGATCGCTCAGATCGTGGCCTCCGGGCTGGAGTACGAGGTCAAAGACCCGAGGTTGGCGATGGTGACCATCACCGATGCTCGTCTGACATCCGACCTGCGGGACGCGACGGTGTATTACACCGTCTTCGGTGACGACGCCGACTACGATTCCACGGCCGCCGCGCTGGCCAGTGCCACCGGTGTACTGCGGACACGGGTCGGGCAGCAGACGGGAGTCCGGTTCACGCCGACGTTGACGTTCGTCGCCGACACCGTCCCCGGTGATGTACGGCGTCTCGACGAGGTGCTCGCCCAGGCCAAGGAAGCCGATGCGGAGGTGGCTCGGCTGGCTTCCACGGCCGCGCCCGCCGGGGAGGCCGATCCCTACCGCACGGCGGAGCCGGGCACCGAGGGCGGTGCCGAGCCGGCCGACGACACCGATTCGGAGACGGTCTCCGAGGAGGATGTACGGCGCGGGCCGGATGGTGGTTGAATCCTGCCGCCTGCCGGATGCGCCGAACCCGGGTTGCCGATCCGGGGAGGAGTACCGGTTGTGCTGGAGGTGAGTGAGTGAGCGAGCGGACCGGAACCGCCCCGACCGACGATACCGAAGGCGGCGATCTTCTCGGGGACGCTCTGTCCGAGGTGGCCGATCTGTTGTCTCGGGCCGGCGACGTGACGCTGCTGGCGCATGTGAATCCGGATGCCGACACGCTGGGTAGTGCGTTGGCTCTCGGGAGGGTGCTCCGTCACCGCGGCGCCACGGTCCGGGTCGCTTTCGCCACCCCCGAGGAACCCCCGTTCTCGTTGCGCGGGCTCGATGCCGACGCGCTCGTGGTTCCCGCGGCCGATGTGCCCGCCGTCCCTTCGACGCTGGTCGCCCTGGACACGGGAAGTCTGCAACGGTTGGGGGCATTGGCCGATCGGGTCGGGGCGACCATCGCCGCGGGCGGCGACGTGGTCGTCATCGATCATCACGTGTCGAACACTCTCTTCGGCACTCACCACCTCATCGACGAAAGCGCCGAGGCGACCGTGATGATCGTGCTGCGGTTGCTCGACGCTCTCGGCGCGGAGGTGGACCTGCCGACCGCCCGGTGCCTGTATGCCGGGCTGGTCACCGATACCGGCTCGTTCCGCCGGGCCGGTCCTGCCACTCATCGGGTGGCGATACGGCTGCTCGAAGCCGGCGTCGAGCCGGAATCGATCACCCGTCAGTTGATGGACACACACCCGTTCGGCTGGCTGGGCATGCTGTCGAAGGTGCTGGGGGAGGCACGGCTGGAGCCGGAGTCGGCTCGCGGGTTCGGGTTCGTGCACGCGACCGTGCGGTTCGAGCACTCGGATGGTCTGCGTGGTGAGGAACTGGACAGCGTCATCGACGTGGTGCGCACGACCGCCGAGGCCGATGTGGCTGCCGTGTTGAAGGAGATGAGCCCGGGGCACTGGTCGGTGTCCCTGCGGTCCGACGGCCGAATCGATGTCTCCCGGGCCGCTGCCGCCTGCGGTGGTGGTGGGCACCGCCTTGCCGCGGGCTTCACCGCCGATGGCCCGGCCGAGGACGTTCTCGCCTCTCTGCGCAGTGCTCTCGCCGAGGCGCCGCTGCTCGGCTGAGGGGTGGTACTGCTCACTCGATCGGTACCCGTTCCCATCCCGGCGACGGCGCCGTGGTTTCTTACAGTTTCGCGTGGAGTTGCCGCCCCGCCGCCATGCCGGGGTGGATGTGAAGGGATCAGGAGAGGCAGTGACCGAGACGGGTGAACGGGTGTCGGTGCGGCGCCTGCTGGCGCTGGCGGTGCCCGCGCTCGGAGTCCTGGCCGCGGAGCCGCTGTACGTGCTCGTCGATACCGCCGTGGTCGGCCACCTCGGCGCGGTCCCGCTGGCCGGGCTGGCACTCGGCGGCACCCTGTTCACGATCGTCTCGCGCCAGCTGACCTTCCTGTCCTACGGCACCACGGCGCGGGCCGCCCGATTGCACGGGGCGGGCCGCAGGACCGACGCCGTGTCCGAAGGGGTGCAGGCGACCTGGCTCGGCCTGGCTGTCGGCGTGGTTCTGCTGCTGCTCGTCCAGCCACTCGCCGGGCCGGTCGCTCGGCTGCTGGCCGGGCCGGGAGAGATCGCCGATGCCGCGGCGAGCTGGCTGCGCATCGCCGTGCTCGGCGCGCCGATGGTGCTGGTGGCCCTGGCCGGGCACGGCTGGATGCGTGGCGTGCAGGACACGGTTCGCCCGCTGCGCTATGTGCTGGCGGGCAACGCCGTGTCGCTCGTGCTGTGTCCACTGCTGGTGTACCCGGCGGGTCTGGGGCTGGAGGGGTCGGCGCTGGCCAATCTCGTCGGTCAGGCGATCATGGCTTCGCTGTTCGTGCACGCACTGGTCGCCGAGCGGGCGGCGTTGAAGCCCGAACTCGCGAAGATGCGCGCCCAGCTCGGTCTCGGCCGCGACCTGGTGCTGCGCACGTTCGCGTTCCAGGCGTGCTTCCTGTCGGCGACCGCGGTCGCGGCGCGCACGGGTGCGGAGACGGCGGCGGCGCACCAGGTCGTCTGGGAGCTGTGGATGTTCCTGTCGCTCGTGCTCGACTCCCTCGCGATCGCCGCGCAGTCCCTGGTCGGTGCGGCACTCGGACGGGAGGCGGCGCGGCAGGCCAAGGGCATCGCGCGGCAGGTCACCTGGTACGGGCTGGGCTTCGGGATCGTGCTCGGGATGCTGTTCGCCGCGTTGTCCGGTGTGCTGCCTGCCGCGTTCACCTCCGATCCCGGCGTGCTCGCCGAGATGCCGTACGCGTGGTGGTTCTTCGTCGCGCTGCAACCGATCGCCGGAGTCGTGTTCGCACTGGACGGTGTCTTCCTCGGTGCGGGGGACGCGGCGTACCTGCGGACCGCGACGATGCTCAGCGCGGCGATCGGTTACCTGCCGATGATCTGGCTGTCGCTGGCCTTCGACTGGGGGCTGGCCGGGATCTGGTTCGGTCTGAGCCTGTTCATGCTGGGCAGGTTGTTCACCCTGCTGTTGCGGGTACGTTCCGGCCGCTGGGCCGTCACCGGTGCCGTACCCGCCGATTCCTCCGCGCCCTCGACGGCGTGAGCGACCTCCCTGATGTCGGGGCTCCCGGAGTGAGGCGACGCCGGAGGTTCCGTCACCCGCACCGCTCCGCAAGCCAATCCGTGCACTCTCTCACTGCTCCCAGAACCAGTCGGTGGCGCGAATCTGCTTCAACGCCTCGCGACGCTTGTCCGACTCGAGACGCTGGATGTAGACGATGCCGTCGAGGTGATCGACCTCGTGCTGCAGGCAGCGCGCCATCAGGCCGGAACCCGACACGGTGATCGGCTCGTTGCGCAGATTCACCCCGCGCACGACCGCGTGGTCGGCACGGTGGGTGGGAAAGCTCAACCCCGGCACCGACAGGCAGCCCTCGTCACCGTCCTGCTCCCCGGACAGCTCGACGATCTCCGGATTGAGCACGTAACCCATCTCGCCGTCCACGTTGTAGCTGAACGCACGGAGACCGACCCCGATCTGCGGTGCGGCCACGCCCGCGTGTCCCGGTGCGTCGACCGTGTCCAGCAGGTCGTCGACCAGCTCCGCGATCTTGTCGTCGAATACCGTCACCGGGTCGGCGACCGTGCGCAAAACGGGGTCCCCGAAACGCCGGATCGGTCTGAAAGTCACTGCACACCCTCCTGTCGGTCGGTCGAAACTCTAACCGCTGCGGTTGCCGACCCGACGCCGGGAGGTGTGCGTCGTGGTGGAGGATGGACAGCCGTGTCACAACGGTCCCGAAGCTCGCGTCCCGCCGTTCCGCCCGGTCTGCTGGTGATGGACAAGCCGGCGGGGATGACCTCGCACGATGTCGTGGCGCGCGTACGCCGGATCATGGGCACGCGCAAGGTCGGCCACGCGGGCACGCTCGATCCGATGGCCACCGGTGTCCTGGTGCTGGGGCTGGAGCGGGCCACGAAGCTGCTCGGTCATCTCGCGATGGACACGAAGGCCTACCTGGCGACCATCAGCCTGGGTGCGGCCACGACGACCGATGATGCCGAAGGAGAGGTGCTGTCCTCGGCGGACGCCTCCGGCGTGACCGAGGAGGCGATCAACGCGGGCATCGCCGCGCTGACCGGGGATCTCCGGCAGGTTCCGAGCGCGGTCAGCGCGGTGAAGGTCAACGGCCGCCGTGCCTACGAGCTGGCTCGTGCGGGGGAGAGCGTCGAGCTGGAGGCCCGGCCGGTGACCGTCTCGCGGTTCGACCTGCTGGCGCTGCACCGCACCGGGACCACCACGGAACTGGATGTGCTCGTGGAGTGTTCCTCGGGAACCTATGTGCGTGCGCTGGCACGAGACCTCGGTGAGCAGCTCGGTATCGGCGGGCACCTCGGGCAGTTGCGCCGCACCCGGGTGGGTCCGTTCGGGCTGGCGACGGTGCGCACCCTGGAGCAGCTGGAGGCCGAGCCCGACCTGTCGATGGACATGGATGGTGCCGTGGCCACGGCCTTCCCGCGGATCGACGTGAACGCGGTCACCGCGCGCGGCCTCGCGCACGGTCAGGCGGTCACGAGTGCGGGCGTGCACGGCACGTACGGAATGTTCGGGCCCGACGGCCATGCCGTCGCCCTGGTCCGTGATCAGGGCCGTGTCGCCAAACCGGTCCTGGTGCTGCGTCCTGCGGGGTGACGGATGCGTGCGCCCACGGGTGGTGTTGCGGACACGTTCGCGGTGAGCGGATAGGGTGGTCAGCCGTGCAGCGTTGGCGTGGCTTGGAGCAGCTTCCCGGTGACTGGGGCCGGTGCGTGGTCACCATCGGCGTGTTCGACGGGGTCCACCGTGGACATCAACAGTTGATCGAGCATGCCGTCCGGCGAGCGCAGCAGCGTGAGCTGCCGTGCGTGCTGGTCACCTTCGACCCGCATCCGGCCGAAGTGGTGCGCCCGGGCAGCCATCCGGCCCAGCTGACGACGCTGCGGCGGCGTGCCGATCTGGTCGAGCAGTTCGGCGTGGACGTCTTCTGCGTCCTGCCGTTCACCTCGGAGCTGTCGCGGATGCCGCCCGAGGAGTTCGCCCACGAGATCCTGGTGGAGCGCCTGCACGCCGCCGTGGTCGTGGTGGGGGAGAACTTCACCTTCGGGCACAAGGCGGCCGGCGATATCGAGCTGCTGAGCACGTTCGGGGAGCGGTTCGGGTTCGAGACGGAACCGGCCAGCCTGCTGGCGGGGCCTGCGGACGGGGCGGACGTGGCCGAGCAGGCGGTCACCGTCTCCTCGACCTACATTCGCTCCTGCATCGACGCCGGAGACGTCGAGGCGGCAGCGGCCGCTCTGGGGCGTCCCCACCAGCTGGAGGGCATCGTGGTGCGCGGTGCCGGGCGTGGCGGCCGCGAGCTGGGATTTCCGACCGCGAACCTGTCTCCTCCGCAGTATGCGGCGATTCCTGCCGACGGTGTTTACGCGTGCTGGTTCACGCATCGCCGCCGTGGTGCGACCGAGGCGCCACGGACACTGCCCGCGGCGGTGTCGGTGGGCAGCAATCCGACGTTTTCCGGCAGGGAGCGCACGGTCGAGGCGTTCGTTCTCGACGTCGATGCCGATTTCTACGGCGAGTACGCCGAGCTGGAGTTCGTGCGTCGGCTGCGGGGGATGGTTCGATTCGATTCCGCCGAGGAGCTCGTCGAGCAGATGCATCGGGATGTCGATGCCACTCGCGAGTGCCTGCGTATCGGCGGGTGAGGTCGCGCTGACGGAAGAAGGCGCCGCCGGGGCCGGTACCGGTTTTCCCGCCGATTTCGCCTCGCCGGTCGTGCCCGCACTGGCAGTATTCGGTCATCGAGGCGACATGTCCGGATCGAGGCCGGCACCGGGGGAGTGAAGGTTGGAAGAACACAGGATCGTTCAGCGGAACCTGGCCCTGCAGCGCCAGTGGTATGGAGAACCTCTGGGCGACCGGGTGCGGCGGTTGATCGTGGCCTTCCGGACTTCGCAGGCTCACCTTGCCGATGTTCTGGGCATCAGCGCTCCCATGCTCAGTCAGGTGATGAGCGGGCGCCGGGCGAAGATCGGTAATCCGTCGGTGCTGGCTCGTCTGGTCATGCTGGAGCGCAAGGTCCTCACTCCCGGTGTGGCTGCGGGCGAGTCCGAGGCGATCCGGCAGGCATTGGAGGACGTGCGGCATTCGCGCCCGTCGGTGGCGCGGGACGACCTGCCGGTCGGATACGTCATCAGCGGGGAGGAGTCGGCGTGGCCGGTGCTGCGGAAAACGGCCGGTCCCGGTGAGCTGCAGTCCGCGGCGGAGATGCTCGGCAGCGACTACCCGGCGCTGGCGGACCTGCTGCGTCGCGCCGCAGCCGGCGAGGGTGCTTAGGATCGTTGGTCGGAAGAGCTCTGCGGGCACGACCCTGTGGAGCCGGCCGCGGCCGGTTCTCCCGCGGCGTGCCGGAGTCGACGAGAGGTGGCCGCACAGATCCCATGCGTCTGTTCACCGCACTCTGGCCCTCGCAGGAGGCCGTCGGGCACCTCGCTGCGGAGGTGCGAACCGTGCGGTCCGCTCGGTCGCGGCAGCTGGAGCGGGCCACGGGGGGACTGCGCAGGTTCCGGTTCGTTCCCGCGCAGCGCTGGCACCTGACGTTGTGCTTCCACGGTGACGAGGCCGACCCCGACCGGTTGGGGGATCGGCTGGCTCACCGGGTCGGGCAAGCCGGCCGTGCACAGCCGGGATTCGGCCCACCACGGTTGCGGATGGCCGGAGCAGGCGTCTTCCGGGGGGTCCTGTGGATCGGTGTGCAGCCTGCCGGCGACGCCGATGCCGACGTGCTGGCCACGGTGGCGGGGATGGCGGGGTCCGACCCCCGTTCCTTCCGGGCGCACATGACCGTGGCGCGGTGGGCCGCGGGCCGCGCGGACCGTGACCTGCTGGCCGGGCTCTTCGCGGACTACGAGGGGCCGTGGTGGGAGGCCCGCGATGTTTCGCTGGTGTGCAGCGAACAGCAGTCGGGTGGCCCCGCCTACCGGACGGTTCGCCGGGTTTCGCTGGCGGTGACCTGCTGACGGCGATTCCGCGATGACACCTCCAGCAGGGGCCGACATGCAACCCGTTCGGGGAAGCGGAGAGCGAAGTGCAGTTGCTGGTATCCTGGGTGGGAGTCCGGCTGCAGTCCGTGGCGGCCGATTGCCGATCATGCTGATGACATCCATGCGGTGGGGGAATCTCCGGTGGGTGGATGACATGGTGATGGCCGGACGGTGCCGAACCCGGCGGCGGTGAAGTCCGCGGGGTCCACCGGACGGCGACGACTCGAACCCCCGGCGTGGTTGTGTGCCGCGCATCTTTCAGGGGTATCCACGGGACACGTAACAAGGAGAATCGCTCGTGGCTTTGTCCACTGCCGAGAAGAAGCAGATCCTGTCCGATTACGGGGTGCACGAGACCGACACCGGTTCGGCAGAAGCCCAGGTGGCCCTGCTGACCCACCGGATCTCGGGCCTGACCGAGCACCTCAAGGTGCACAAGCACGACCACCACTCGCGTCGTGGTCTGCTGCTGATGGTCGGCCGTCGGCGCCGGATGCTCAACTACCTGATGAAGGTGGACATCAGCCGTTACCGTTCGCTGATTCAGCGGCTCGGTCTGCGCCGTTGACAGGTTCCGAGGGGAGTGGCCGCAGGGCCACTCCCCTCGGTGCATCGGCGGGCGATTGCCACGAGCGCGAGAGCGCGATAACAAGGACGAGGGGCTTACGCCGCCACGGGCAGGCGTCCGCCGGTCCTCGGTAGTGGTTGCCGGGAGCGCGAGGAGCAGTATCGCGTGCCCGGGAACTTCGATCGATGACCGGCCTCGTCGGACCACATCCCGTGCGGTTGCCGTGAGCCCTTGGGAACAACCCCACAAGACGAGGAGTTCACGTTGACTGATCCGCAGTCATACGACGACGGCGTGTACGAGAGCACCGCCGTCCTGGACAACGGTGCGTTCGGCACCCGAACGGTCCGTTTCGAGACCGGCCGGCTGGCCAAGCAGGCCGCGGGCAGTGTCGCCGCGTACCTGGACGACGACACCATGCTGCTGTCGGCCACCACGGCCTCCAAGCAGCCCAAGGAGAACCTTGACTTCTTCCCGTTGACGGTGGATGTCGAGGAGCGGATGTACGCGGCCGGGCGGATTCCCGGCTCGTTCTTCCGGCGTGAGGGCCGCCCCTCCACCGATGCGGTTCTGACCTGCCGCCTGATCGATCGCCCACTGCGGCCGTCGTTCACCGACGGCCTGCGCAACGAGGTGCAGGTCGTCATCACGGTGACGAGCATGAACCCGCAGGACGCCTACGACGTGCTGGCGATCAACGCCGCCTCCAGTTCGACTCAGCTCTCCGGACTGCCGTTCTCCGGCCCGGTCGGTGGCACCCGGATGGCACTGATCGACGGGCAGTGGGTCGCCTTTCCCACGCACGAGCAGCTCGAGCGAGCCGTGTTCAACATGGTCGTCGCCGGTCGGGTCGTGGGTGACGACGTGGCCATCATGATGGTCGAGGCCGAGGGCACCGAGCACACCACCGACCTGGTGGCCCAGGGTGCGCAAGCCCCCACCGAGGAGATCGTGGCCGGTGGCCTGGAGGCCGCGAAGCCGTTCATCCGCACCCTGTGCGAGGCGCAGCAGCAGCTGGCGCAGGCGGCGGCCAAGGAGAGCGCCGCGCAGTACCCGGTCTTCCCGGCTTACGCCGAGGACGCCTACACCGCCGTCGAGCAGGCCGTCTCCGACGAGCTGGCCGAGGCGCTGGCCATCGGTGGCAAGCAGGAGCGGGAGAACCGTCTCGACGAGATCAAGCAGGCGGCTCTGGAGCGGGTCGGCATCGAGGAGGGGCAGCCCTTCGCCGGCCGGGAGAAGGAGATCGCAGCGGCGCTGAAGGATCTGACCAAGAAGCTGGTGCGGCAGCGCATCATTCGCGAGAAGGTTCGCATCGACGGCCGTGGTCCCACCGACATCCGTGGCCTGTCCGCCGAGGTCGGCGTCATCCCCCGCGCGCACGGATCGGCGCTGTTCGAGCGTGGTGAGACCCAGATCATGGGCGTGTCGACATTGAACATGCTGCGCATGGAGCAGTCGATCGACAGCCTGGGCCCGGAGACGGCCAAGCGGTACATGCACCACTACAACTTCCCGCCGTACTCGACCGGGGAGACCGGTCGTGTCGGCACTCCGAAGCGGCGCGAGATCGGGCACGGTGCGCTGGCCGAGCGTGCTCTGGTGCCGGTGCTGCCGAGCAGGGAGGACTTCCCGTACGCGCTGCGGCAGGTTTCGGAGGCACTGGGGTCGAACGGGTCGACCTCGATGGGGTCGGTGTGTGCCTCGACGCTGTCCCTGCTCAATGCGGGTGTCCCGCTGAAGGCGCCGGTGGCGGGCATCGCGATGGGCCTGGTCTCGGCCGAGGTCGACGAGCAGACCCAGTACGTGGCGCTGACCGACATCCTCGGCGCCGAGGACGCCTACGGTGACATGGACTTCAAGGTCGCCGGGACCAAGGACTTCATCACGGCTCTGCAGCTCGACACCAAGCTGGACGGCATCCCGTCCGAGGTGCTCGCGCAAGCACTGGGCCAGGCCAAGGACGCGCGGCTGACCATTCTCGAGGTGATGGCCGAGGCGATCGGCTCGCCGGACGAGATGAGCCCGCACGCGCCCCGAGTCACCTCGGTGAGCATCCCGGTCGACAAGATCGGCGAGGTCATCGGCCCCAAGGGCAAGATGATCAACACGATCACCGAGGAGACCGGCGCCGAGGTCACCATCGAGGACGACGGCACGATCTACGTCGGTGCCGCCGACGGCCCCTCCGCGGAGGCCGCGATCGACAGGATCAACTCGATCGCGAACCCGCAGCTGCCCAAGGTCGGCGAGCGTTTCCTCGGCACCGTGGTCAAGACCGCCGCGTTCGGTGCTTTCGTGTCGTTGCTGCCGGGCAAGGACGGCCTGGTGCACATCTCGAAGCTGGGCAACGGCAAGCGCATCGGCAAGGTCGAGGACGTGGTCAATGTCGGTGACAAGCTGCGGGTCGAGATCGCCGATATCGACAACCGCGGCAAGATCAGCCTGATTCCCGTCGAGGAGGAGGGCGAGGGCGAGTCGTCGGCCCAGGGCGAGGTCGAGATGTCCGAGTCCGCCGCTCCCGAGGCACCCGCCGAGTGATCCGACACTGAGTCGGAGCCCTCTGTCGTGCGGCCCGTACCGGATACCGTGGCCGGTGCGGGCCGCACGTGTGTGGTGGCGCGACGCGCCCCGCAGGCGAGCCGTTCGATCAGCACATGCCCACGGAAGGGAGAGGATCACGTGAGCCAGGCCGGTGGATCGTCGATCAGGGTCGGCATCCTGGGCGCCCGGGGACGGATGGGGTCGGAAGCGGTGCGGGCCGTCGGTGAAGCGCCGGACCTCGAACTGGTCGCCGAAGTCAACCGGGGTGATTCACTGCAGGACCTGAGCGCCGCCGGAGTGCAGGTGGCCGTGGACCTGACCCATCCCGACTCGGTGCTGGACAACGTCACTTTCTGCGTCGACCACGGCATTCATGCGGTGGTCGGCACCAGCGGGCTCGGCGAGGCCGAGCTGGAGACGGTCCGTTCCCGCCTGGGGGACGCTGCGGGGACCGGGGTGCTGGTCGTGCCGAACTTCGCGATCGGGGCCGTGCTGTCCATGCGTTTCGCGGAGATCGCCGCGAGGTTCTTCGAGTCCGCGGAGATCGTCGAGCTGCATCATCCCCGTAAGGCCGACGCGCCGTCCGGGACGGCGGCGCGTACGGCACAGGTGGTCGCGCAGGCGCGTGAACAGGCGGGGGCGGCCGAGGCGCCGGACGCGACCACCAGGGAACTCGACGGGGCGCGGGGGGCTTCCGTCAGCGGCGTACCGGTGCATTCGGTACGCATGGCGGGGCTGGTGGCCCACCAGGAGGTGCTGTTCGGTACCGAGGGCGAGACCCTGACGATCCGGCACGATTCCTACGATCGCAGGTCGTTCATGCCCGGTGTGCTGCTGGCGGTGCGCGAGGTGGGCACCCGGCCGGGGCTCACGGTGGGCCTGGACGCGTTGCTGGGGCTGTAGTGCCCGGACAGGAGCCCGTGGTGTCCGAAGGAAAGGGCCGGCGGCCCGCGATGGGGCCACGCACTTCGGCATTCGTGCTGGCCGCCGTGCTGGCTGTGTATCTCGTGCTGATGGGCAGCCGGGCGGCCATGATGATCGTCACGGGCGATCCCGTTCTCGTGCTGCTCGGCCTGGCCGTCCTGGTGCTTCCGCTGCTGGGTGCGCTGCTGGTGTTCGACCAGATCCGGTTCGGTGCGCAGACGGAGCGGCTGGCCCGCCGGCTCGACGCCGAGGGCGTGCTGCCGGACGTGTCGCATCTGCCGCGTCGCCCCTCGGGTCGTGTGCGGCGCGAGGCCGCGGATGCGTGGTTCGACGAGAAGCAGGACGAGCTGGAGGCGGCACCGCAGGACTGGCGAGCGTGGTTCGCGCTGGCGCAGGCCTACGATCTCGCCGGTGACCGCAATCGGGGCCGTAAGACCATGCGCACGGCGATCGAGCTGGAGCGCACGGACCGTCCCGAGCAGTGACGGTCGCTGCCCGATGTGGCCTGCGACCGCCCGCTCGGAAGCAGAGGTTTCCGGCTGATTCCCGATGGTTGTCGGTGCTCGTCGTGACCTGCGCAGAGGATGTCCTCGAAGTACCGGTCGGTTACCGGTGGTGGACAGTTCTTGCGGTCGTTTTGCGGGGGAGCAGTGCTCCGGCCTCGCTCCTCCTGCAGCCGTCTGCGGAAGGCCGGGGATGCGCGATCAGTTCGTGCGAGTGGTGCCGTGGGCGCTGCCTGCCTGCTTCGGGGCGGCCTCGGCGGTGGTGGTGGGCCCACCGCGGTCTCCGCTGTCAGCAGGGTGTTTCTGGCTGAACCAGTAGCCGTAGGAGACGTAGTCGGGCAGGGGGCTGAGGAGCTCGTCCGGTGAGCCCAACCGGATACGTGCGCTGTTGTCGGTGAGGAACCGGGCGGGGACGGTGAAGGTGGATTCCGTCCAGCCGGCACGGCCCTCCTCGCGATGCCAGAGGCCGACGTGGCGACCGTCGACGTAGACGTCGATGCCGTGGGGAGCGATCTCGTTGTCGACAGCTTCGATGCGCCCGGTGATCGTCAACGGCAGCCCCGGGGTGAGACGGCGGACCGTCATGATCTCGCCGCCGAGGACCTTCCGGCCGCTGTCGACGATCTCCCCGCGCCGGGTGCGTTCGGTGTCGAGATCGGTGGTGGGTTGGAATCCCGTGTGCGCCGGGTCGACCCGGTATCCGTGCTCGTGTTCGTCGTCGAGGTCGGCCACGTTGACGTGGTCGCGGACCGTGCCGGCTCGGACGGCTTCGACCGGGGTGGTGTCGGCTTCGGCCGCGTCCCAGTCGGCTCGGTGGATGTGGACGACGTCGCAGTAGCGGGCTGCCTGGCAGATGCTGCCGCCGCCCGGGGCGATGCGCGAGTAGGTCGGCGAATCGAGCCGGAACGTCGCCAGTGGCTCGTCGCCGAAGACCCCGCCGTGCACGAGGTCGTGGACCGACCAGCTGGGAAAGACCACGAAGTAGTCCGGACGCCGGTCCTTCGGCATGTCCCGCAGAGCTTCGTAGAGGCTGCCCGGACCGTGGGTGCTCGGCACAGTGAGCTTGTTCGTGGTCAGACCGATGAGGTCGACGATCCGGTGTTCGCCGAGGAAGGCGGGCGCGCCGACGTCGTTGACCGCCACCACCGCGTCCTCGGGCAAGTGCTGATCCGTCCAGGCGGTGATGGACACCTGCTGATCGCGGATCCCGGCCGCCTGCTGTCCGAGCCGAATGCCCCACGCCGGTATCTGTATCAGGGTGAACAGCAGCGCGCCGGAGAGCACGAACGCGCCCGCCCGTCCACGTCCGCGCTGCGAGCCGAGCGCGGAGGCGAGAGCGTACAGGCCGACCGCGGTCAGCAGCACCAGCATCGGCAGGAACGGCTGGACGTAGCGCAGGTGGTGCATCGTGGGCGTGCGCATCGTCGAAATCGCCAGCAGCACCAGCAGAAACCCGCCGAACAGCGCCAGCGCGATCGGGAACCGATCCGATTGTCGCCGGGCGAACCAGATCACGCCCGCCAGCGCGGCGATCGGGGCTGCCGGGATGACGTAGTCGAAGCCCTCCAGGCCGGTGAACACGCGCACGAACTCGTTGAAGTGGCTCAGCGCGGCGCCTGCGAATTCGGTGGGATAGAAGATCGGCTCGTGCAGCAGTGATTTCGCCCGCATCCCGTTGGCCGAGGAACTTCCGGTCGCGACGAGGTAGAACAGCGACTGGCCACCGTAGGCGAAGAACGGCAGCGGCAGCAGCGCCGAGCGTGCGAATCTGCGGGGCCGCGTCGCGTCGCCACGACCGTGCCGGAGGGTGATCCAGGCCATCGCGATCGTCAGCACGACGACGAAGATGAAGGCCTCCGGACGGGCCAGCGAGGTGAAAAACCCGAGAACCGGGGCGAGAACGAACCGTCCGCGCGGTGCTTCGGCGACCACGGCCAGCGTCGTCGCCGCGAGCAGGAGGGCGACGAAGCCGACCTCCATGCCGCTGACGCCGCCCCAGACCAGCGCCCCGTTCGTCGCGACGAGCAGGCCGGCCCAGATGCCGACGGTGCGGTTGACGAGCCTGCCGCCGATAGCGCAGACACACACTGCAGTAAGTGCCATGCACACGGCCCCGAAGATCATCGCCGTGATCAGCAGAGCGTGGCCGTGCACTCCGAACGCGGCAAAGCCCCCGAGCACGACCATGTACAGCAGGCTGCTCGCGCCTTTGCTGACCGGATCGCCCGTGTTGTATTCAAACGGATGTCCGGTGCCGAACTGTTGAGCGTACTGCAGGTGGATGTAGACATCATCCAGCGGCGGGATGAAGGCCCAGCCGTTGTAGGAGAGACTGACGAGGATGAAGCACGTCGACAGCAACGCCGACAGCGCGCCGATCGCCCAGTGCACCGGGTCGAACCGTCCGGCGAACCACCGGCGCCATCTCGCCGCGCCCGCCGGGTGATCAACCGGCCGGGCGGTCGTGTCGGCTGCGTGCTCACCGAGTATCGCAGACGGCGGCAGGTAGGCACTTCGTTTGCGCATCGTCTCCATGCTCATGCGGCGGCTTCTCCCCTGCTCGACACCCGGAAACATAGCGTCGGCAGGCTGAACGAGTGAGCATTCTATGGGGCGGGAGCCCCGGGTGAGTTTCACCCGGGGTTCCCGCGGAACGGAGTGTGACAGTCCCGTCACTGCGCTCGTGCCACCCTGATCACCAGGTGCTCGAGATCCATGCCCGGCGGCGCAGAACCTGGGGTACTGGCGGGTGATGCATCGTCGGCACGCCGGGGACAGCATGGTCATCCGTAGGTTGCGACCCGGGTTGCCCAGCTGAGCAGAGTCTCAGCCTTCGTCTTCCATTTCTTCGGCGACGTCCTCGGCGATTTCCTCTTCGTCGACGCCTTCGTCGAGCATCTCACCGAGGACCATGCCTCCCACGGCGCCGGTGGCCAGTCCGCCGGCACCGGCGGCGAGCATGCCTCCCATGCCGGGACTGGAGCCGTGTTGCCGATGTTCGTGGTGTCCGTGGACCATGTGGCCTCCGCTGTGTTCGGCCACAGCCTGCAACCACTGAGTGATCTCGGCTTCCCAGTCGGTGGCCAGTGCCTCCTCGTGGCCGCGGTGGATCCGGCCGAACGCGTCGCCGCCCGGCGTGAACAGGTCGCCGCGCTTGTCGGCCTCCAGCACCACGTCCACGCTGTCCGGCCGGCTGATGAAGGTCAGTTCGATCTCGCCGACCTGCCCGGCGAACTGCGGCGGCGGGAAGAACTCGATCTCCTGATAGAACGGGAACTCCTGGTGCACACCGTGGATATGGCCGTGTTCGAGGTCGGCGCTTTTGACGTGAGCTCCCATCGCCAGCAACGCATCGATCACCGGCTGCTGCGAGGCCAGCGGCTCGACCCGGACCGGATCCATATCGCTGGTATCCACGGCCTTGGCCACCGCAACCTGCGTGCTCACACCGAGTCGCATCCCCCGCAGCGGCCGGCCGTGCACGGCGGTGATCGGAGCCTCCCACGGCACCGGGATGGTGAACGGAATGGTCCGGTGCTCCTCGGCCTCCAGTCGGAAGTCCTCGGCGGCCACGACCTGCTGAAACTCCAGCCCCTGCTTCTCCTCGTCGTCGGTCTCGACCTCCGCGATCAGACTCAGCACGATCTTTTGAATGTCCGCTTCGCCGCTCGCACCGCCGATGCGCACCTCACCTATCAGATGTCCGCCCGGTCGGGACGGCTCCTCGCTGAGAACCGTGTCCACGGAGGGGCCACCGACCCCCACGGCCTGCAACATCTTCTTGAACACCAGGAATTCCTCCTCACGACAAGTGCCGACATCGATCGCGGGTCTTCGGATGTGCAAGCCCGCACCACACCAACGAACGCCGCACAGGCGCCCGTTCCCCGTGAAAACCCGCTGCCGATGATCGTTACCTTCCCGAGAGGCGGACTGGTGTCACTGCACGGATCCGCCTTGACCGTGACAGTCAGCTCTGTGGGCAACGCCGCGTTGAACCTTGCCCTGGTACTGCTTTTCGTACTGATCGGCGGATACTTTGCCGACTCGGAGATCGCGCTGGTCTCGCTACGAGAGGAGCCGGTGCGGTAACCATGCTCATGTCCGGTCTTCGCCCCGGGGAGTCCTTCGGTAGAAGGCCGCTCAAGCCGACTGCCGGTAGGAGACATGCTGGAACGGACGTAGCAGCCGCTCTCACGGCTGCTAGAAGGCCAGTACGACGACGGTGCCGGCGTAGATGCCGATGAGCAGGACTCCTTCGAAGCCGAGTCGCCACCAGCCGCGTGCTTGCCGCATCAGGAGCCCGCCGAGCAGGATCGTGGTCATGAGCAGGGCTGCGGCGGTGAGGAACAGCTGGTCCTGACCGGCTGTGTGGTACAGCGAGCCGCCGCGGTAGGCGAGGTCGCCGACGACGAGGTTGAGCACATCGAGACTGTTTCCGCCGATCACCGCCGCGATGGCGAGGGTGGCCGCACCCCGGCGTACTGCTGCGATGGCCGTGACCGTCTCGGGAAGGGCGTTGACCACTCCCATGAACACGGCGCCGACCAATCCGGCGCTGAGGCCCGTGGCCGTGACGATGCTCTCGGCGGCGCGGGCGATGACCGCGCCGCCGACGGCGACCACACCGCCGACCACGATGAATTGCGCCCACAGTTTCGTGTTGCTCGCTCCCGCGAAACGGTCCTGTTCCTCGGGGACGTCGGGCAGGGTCTCCCGGGTTCGGACGGCCCGCCACATGGGCTGTTCGCCCTGGTTCTGAATGAGTCTCAGCCCACCCAGGTAGAAGGCGACCAGCATCACCGAGCCCGGGTGCACGGCCCAGAGGGTGTAGTCGGGGCTGAAGGCCGCCAGCAGAGCGGTGGCCAGCAGTGTGATGAGCAGGGTGCCGAACGACAGGTTCGACAGCGAGGCGGCGGCGTGCTCCAGGTTGGAGCGCCGGTAGAAGAAGTCGGCCGCCGCGACCGCGAGGGTTTGGGCGGCGATTCCGCCGATGGCGTTGCTGTAGGCCAAACCGACCTGGCCCGTCGCCGCGCTGACTCCGGTCATGACGATGCCGGACAGCGAGGTCGCCAGACCGAAGAACACCGCACCGAACAGCGCTTCGCCCCACCCGGTCCGATCGGCCAGCGTGTCACCGAGACCGGCCATGCGCACACTGCCCGCGACCGTGACGGCAGCAGCCACCGCGAACAAGGCCACGCTCCAGCCCAGCGGCCACGGCGACGTCAACAGCTCGAACACGTCAATCCAACCCGACTGCGTACAGGATCATGGACATCACGACGGTAAGGGGCCGCATGCCGCGCTGCCCGGCAGAGCTTGGAAACGGGAAAAACACGCCCGCGCCGAAACGAGAGGTACTCGGTCGTGAGGTCAGTGGCAGGCGGCTGGTGGATGGTGATCACCGGGTGCGGTGTATCGCCGTTGGGGGATGGAAGAACGTCAGCCCATCGGAACTGTTCGTCTAGAACCAGACGGTGAGGGTGCCGGGGAGCAGGATCAGGGCGGTGAACCGGGCGAACCTCCCGGCGAGCCCGGTGAGGATGAAAGCGGGCAGCGGGATCCGCGCCCATCCGGCCGTCACGGCGGTCGCCGCGTACGGCGGAAGGCTGGTTGCTGCGCTGAACAGCAGCATGCCGTTGGTCCACACCGGTCGTCGGTGGCAGCGCTCGCGGAACCGCTTCAGCCGCCTGCTCCAGCGTCCGTGGCTTTTCCGCTCGCTGGTGCGGCGCAGTAGCCGCGGGAGCCGGAGCACTCCCCGCGCGGCGAAGTAGTGCAGGAGCTTGCCGCCGATCTGGCCCACGGTGACCACGAGAGCCAGCAGCCACCAGGGCAGTTCGGGGCCCTTGAGCACGGCGCCGACGAGGAAGAGTTCGATGCTGATCAGCGGAAGCAGCGCGGACAGTATCGATACCCCGAAAGCGGTCGAGGTCAATCCGATCGCTGCCAGCATGTTGCTCCCTCGGGCCGGGGATGGACGACCCAAGGCTAACAATGACATAACGACCACTGCCGGAAGTGCGGTCGACGATTCGTGCCGGGCGCGGTCACTCCTGCTCGAAGCGGAGGTCGAGACTGCCCGACAGACGCAGTTCCCGGATCGGTCGCCCACCCGCATCCAGGGTGCGTACGGTGCCGTCCGGGGTCCATCCGACACTGTGGAAGAACGCTCGGGAGGCCTCGTCGGCTTCGGGGGTCCACACGATGCCGCGGCGTGCCCCGTTCGCGGCGAGTCGCTGCGCCATGACACCGAGTAGTCGGCCACCGTGGCCCCGCCGTCCCCAGCGTGGCTCCACCAGCAGCGTGCTGACCAGAATCACCGCGTCCGCATCGGAGGGTGATGTGCCGTCCGCCGCGGCGGTCTCCTGCTCGGGGGCCGGGCCGGCGGCGCAGAACCCCACGGTCCAGCCGCCCTCGGTCGCCACCAGCACCGAGGCCGGTCCGTGCGAGACGGTCTCCTGCCACTGTCGCTCGGTCTCGGCGGCGTCGAGCCCGTCGAGGACCTCGGCGGGAAGGAGCTCGCTGTAGGCGGTGCGCCAGGTCGCCAGCTGGATCCGTGCGATCTCGGCGGCGTCGGAGGGTTCGGCGGTTCGCACATCGGCATCGGCCATGCCCGACAACCTAACGCGGACACGCCACCGCCCGGGTCCGTGGCGGTGCGCCGGTATCGCCGGATGTCGGGGGATGCTGGCATGATCCGCGTCCGTGCAGACGATGAGTGCCGCCGCAGCGCGGCGAACCGTGCTGGCCGCGCAGGGATTCGCCGATTCTCGTCCCACGGGCGAGGTCGACCGCAGGCATCTGCAACGCGTGCTCGGCCGGACCAAGCTGCTCCAGCTCGACTCGGTCAACGTCGCGGTCCGGGCGCATTACATGCCGGTGTACAGCCGGCTCGGGGCCTACTCGCCCGAGCTCCTCGACGCGGCCGCCTGGCCGGACGGGCAGCGAGCGCGGGGACGGAAATCGCGTCTGCTGGTGGAGTACTGGGCACACGAGGCCTCGCTCGTCCCGGTGCGGGATTGGCCGTTGCTGCGGTGGCGGATGCGCCAGTACGGCAGCGCGTCCCAACGGCGCTACCGTGACCTGTTGGAACGCTCTCCGAGCCTGATCGACGATGTGCTCGCGGCGGTCAAGGAGATCGGCCCTGTCGGTGCCGGGCGGCTGGAACGGGAACTCGGCGGCGGGCAGCGTCAGGGCCGGGGGCCGTGGTGGAACCGGACGGACACCAAACGCGCCTGCGAGCTGCTGTTCGCCACCGGCGAGCTGACCACCGGAACGCGCCGGGGCTTCGAGCGGCTCTACGAGCTGCCCGAGCGTGTGCTGCCACCGGAGATCCTGTCCGCGGACTTCGAGGAGGACGAGGCGGTGCGTGGGCTGGTCGAACGCTCGGCCCACGCCCTGGGAGTGGCTACGGAGGCCGACCTGCGGGATTACTACCGGCTGAGCCCGGCACAGTCCCGGAAGGCGGTGGCCGAGCTGGTCGACGGCGGTGTGCTGGAGCCGGTGGCGGTCCGTGGCTGGGATCGGCAGGCGTACCGGCACGCGCGGGCCCGTACGCCGCGTGCTGTCACCGGTCGAGCGCTGCTGTGCCCGTTCGATCCGCTGGTCTGGGAGCGTTCCCGCACCGAGCGGGTGTTCGGGTTCCGCTACCGCATCGAGATCTACGTTCCCCGGCCGCAGCGGGTGTACGGCTACTACGTGTTTCCCTTCCTGCTCGACGGGCAGCTGGTGGCTCGGGTGGACCTCAAGGCGGACCGGGCCGCGGGCGTGCTGCGTGTGCCGGGGGCGTTTTCCGAGCCGGGCAGCGATATCGGCAGGGTCGCCTCCGAACTCGCGGCGGCGCTGCGGGAGATGGCGGCGTGGCTGCAGCTCGGCGAGGTCGCCGTCGGAGAGCGCGGCGACCTCGCTGAGCCGCTGCGGCAGGCGGCGTGATCCGCCTGCCGTTTCGGCCGGTCACCGACCGTTGGGCAGTTTGGAATTGTCCTGGCGGTAGCAGGTGACGAAGTTTCCTTCCTCGAATCCGCCACCGTTGATGTTTTCCGAATTCGGGGGTTCGGGGATGCCGTAGCGCAGCTTGACGCGTGCCTCGATGCTCGACACCAGGCTCTCACCCAGATCCATGGCCTCGGCGGCCTGCGTGTGGCTGTATTCGGTGAGGTAGCGCTGCGCGAGCTTGCGTTGCCCCGCTTCGATGAGTGTCCGTGCGGTTTTTTCGACCTCCGGCTGTTCTCGGCGCATATCGTCCTCGAACGCCGTCAGCGCCGTGTGCACCTCGGGATAGAATTCCTTCGGTCGAGTACACGTGTGGTACATGAGTCGTTTGAACAGTCTGCCCGCGAACGTGGTCGCCTCCTGGGGTGCGTAGGCGGGATTGATGTAGGTTTCGGCCGCGTTCTTGGTGAGATAGCGGTGCTGGCGATATTCGGCCGGTTCGTCCTGCACTCCGATGTGGTAGGGGATGAACGGGCTCGTGACCGAGCCGGTGGGAGAGACCCAGAGCTGGCCGAGTGCGCGATCGATGCCGTCGCGCAGGTGGGCCACTTGACCGTATCCGTTCTGATCGCTGGAGATCCTGGGGTCGCGAACCGTTTCCATGAATTCCTCGAGCGTCACCGGGGCCTTGCTCTCGAGCTCCTGCTCGATGGTGGCCGGGGCGACGAACTTCCCTTCCGCCGGTGTGGTCCGGTAGTTCCAGCCCTGCTCGCCGTAGACCTCGTTGACGTTGAACGGCTCTCCGGAGTCGGGGTTCCACCAGCCCTGCTCCACCGCGAAGTCGATGAAGTTCTCCGAGCACATGTAGTCGGGGTGCTCCCGGCAGTTGCGTGGAATCTCCTGGATGTAGCCCGGGTAGGACATGCGGACTTCGTTCGGACCGAGCCGCTCGGCGACCCAGAGTCCCTGACCGCCGGCCAGTTCGATCACCACCCACGCTTCCTGGGGGTCGGCGATGAAGTGGGAGTTCCCGCCGTACGTCGAGTATCCGTACTCGTCGATGGTGTTGCCGATGATCTCGACGGCTTGCCGGGCGGTCTTGGCGCGTTGGAGTCCGATCCGGGCGAGATCGCTGTACTGCGGCCCCTCCTGCGGAGTCGGTGCCATCTCCACGAGTTCCTGCCGGGAGGGGGACCAGATGTCGCGAATGGCGACCTGGTGTTCGTTCATCCCGCCGTTCGTCAGTGGAGGCGGAAAGCCCGCCCATTCACTGTAGTTCATCGATATGTACTTGTACGTGTGACTCACCTGCGGAATTTCGGTGAGACTTCCCGGTATGGTGGCCTCGTCGGTGACTCCCACGGTGATGGTGGCATCCTCGGGATGGTCCTCGGCCGGGACGATCTCCAGCCAGTGACTCGACACTTCGTCCCCGGTCCCGCCGAGCATGACACTTCCGTCGGCGGTGAGATTGCGGCCGACGTAGATTCCGTAGCTCTTTTGGTCCGCCCGCTCCTTTCGTGATTCCTTCCGATCGCCCGCAGGGCTCGCACGACGATGATCGGCCGCTTTTTCGGAGGTCGATCCGAGGGCTTTTTCGGAAACGTCGTGCGGGTTGCCCGGTGCGAGATGCATACCTGCCACGGTGACGAGCACGGCCGTGACGAAGGTGGCGGGATACGAGAAAACCCGTCGGTGCATGCCAAACCTCGATCAGGCAGGGTCGCAGAACACGAACTGCGACGTTCTCGGCAGTCCTGTCGCCGTGGGAGTTTTCGTCTCCCACGGCGATGTAACCCGACCGTCGTATCACGGGCCGCTGCGGGAAGCAGGTCGAGAACGATTCGAGAGAAATCCCGAAAGAGGCTCGACGGGATTCGAGGGCAATTCGGTGTTCGGAACGGACCTCAGAGCCTGTTCCTAATCTGGTTTGATCAGGCGTTTGCTGGTGAGTCGGATCATGGCCCAGCGGACCATGGCTTCGTGGTGATGGGGTAAGCG
>NZ_QPJC01000013.1 GCF_003337235.1 Halopolyspora algeriensis | reverse complement strand
GCCGGCATCTGGCACAACTGGGCCACCGACACACCCCGCAAACGATCACTAATCGCCTACGACCACTAACACCAGCTTCACGGAATCATTCATCTAGAGGCGCCGACTCCGCGTCGACCCGACAATCCGTGCCCGTTACGGTCATCCTCGACCCGCCGCCGGCGCCGGCGTGCCGACGCAGCGCGGCCGTGGCAAGCGGCGAGTCGGGATGGCAGGCGGTATCGAGTCGCTGCTCAGCCCTGACTGCCCTTGTCGAGCTCGTCTCGGACATCGTTGAGCCAGCCGGTCAGGGCGAATGCCGACAGCTGTGCCTCCTCGCAGACCCGTTCGGCGGCCTGTTCGGTCGTGTAGCCCATGGCGGCCAGGTGGTCCTTGTCGCGCAACACCAGCGCTGTCGCCACCTGCTCGCCTGCCGGCCACGACGACGAGGGGTGGCCCTCGCTGTGGGAGCGTGCCCAGCGGCAGCGCTCGACGATGGTGGCGGCGAATCCTTCGGCCATGGCACGTCTCTCCTTCCGGCCTCGGCGGCGATCTTTCAGCGCTGGAGACTGTCGACCCGCGGTTCACGCGGCTTCGCTGCCGGAACGCGCGGGACGCAACGGCCAGTGTTCCGCATTGTCCCGCACATCGGTGGCGCGGCGGCGAAGCTGCTCGGCCTCGTGGTCGCTTTCCTGCCTGCCGGCCAGGGAATCGAGGTAGTCGGCGAAGCTGTGTTGCTGGGTGCGGTACCAGCCGGTTTGCTGCTCGTGCAGCACGGCCGGATCGAGGGCGCCGATCTGCTCGGGGTAGCTCTTGGCCAGCCGCCATGCCAGACGCGCGCAGGCCAGGGCGTCACCGGCGGAACTGTGGGCGTCCTCGAGGCGGACCCGGTGGTGCTCGCACAGGGCGGCGAGGGTGCGTTTGCCCCTGCGGTAGCGATCCAGGTGCTTGTCCAGACACAGTGGATCCACCACCGGCCCGGAGACGGTCAGCTCCTGCCCGTGGTGCCTGCGCAGCTCGGCGGCCAGCAGCGACAGGTCGAAACCGGCGTTGAACGCGCACAGCGGAGTCGTGGCGGTCCACACCTCGGCCAGGGCTTCGGCGAGCTCGGCGACCACGGTGGCCGCCGCACGACCGTGGGTTCGCGCGTGCTCGGTGCTGATGCCGTGCACCTCGGTCGCCGAGTCGGGGATCTCAACGCCCGGGTCGGCCAGCCACGTGCGCACCACCGGCTGCTTCCCGGGAGTGATGGCGATGAGGGTCGCGGTCACGATCCGGTCGGTGTCGGTGTCCACACCGGTGGATTCCACATCGAAGGCCGCAAGCGGCCCGTCGGCCCAGGACATCGCGGAGGAGGTCATGACCGGACCCTAACCATCCCGCTCGGGGGGCAGGAGCGCGGATCCGGGGACGATGGTGGGCCGATCGGGTGCTTTTGTCGGTTCGCGCGACGTCCTGCGCACCTGTTTCCTCGCACGGCAGGTAGCCGACAGCCGAGCGGCTCTGGCACTGGGAAATCACGTGCGGGAGAGCGTCTCGTCTCCCGCGCGGTGGTGCGCGACGGCCCGGTCGACGTCCTCGGCCAGCAGGTGATGGTTGAGCGCGACGGCGGCGGTCGCCCCGGCAGCGGCGGCGTTGATCAGCTGGGCCGGGTTGTCCACGACGTTGCCCGCCGCCCACACCCCGGGCACGCTGGTGCGGCCCGAGGGATCGACGGTCACCCAGCCGTTCTCGCCAACCTCGCAGCCCAGACCGGTCAACAGCTCGTCGTGCGGCACGAAGCGGGGACCGACGAACACCGCCGACCTCGGCACCCTCCGGCCGTCGGCGAGTTCCACACCGGACACGCGGCCCTCGTCGGTCACCAGCCGCGCCACCTCACCGTCGACGACACCGATCCCGCGGGCGGCCAGCCGCTCCCGCTCCTCGTCGGTCGGGTCGATCCGGTTCGGGAAGAACACCACGTCGTCCGACCACTGCCGCACCAGCTGCGCCTGGTGCAGGGTGAACGGCCGGTTGTCGCCGCCGACCACGGCGATCGGGGCGTCGCGCACCTCGTAGCCGTGGCAGTACGGGCAGTGCAGCACGTCGGTACCCCACCGCTCGCGCAGGCCCGGGATCGCGGGCAGCTCGTCGCGCAGCCCGGTGGCCACCAGCACCCCGCGCGTGGTCAGCTCTCCTCCATCGGCCAGGCGCACCACGAACCCGTGCTCACCTCCGTGCTCGATGCCCCGCACCCGGCCGGTGAGCACCTCGCCCTCGTAGCGGGTCACCTCCTCTCGGCCCACCGCGAGCAGCTCCGCCGGAGATGTCCCGTCCCGGGACAGGAAGCCGTGCAGGTGTTCGGCCGGTGCGTTGCGAGGTTCCCCGGCATCGACGACCACCACCCGGCGGCGAGACCGGCCCAACATCATCCCGGCGGCCAGCCCGGCCGAACCGCCCCCGACCACCACCACGTCGTACTCCATCTCGTTCTCCTCCTCCGTCGTATCCGCGCCCGCCGACGACGGGCGGATCCGTTCCGAACACGAACGCGACGCTCGGGTGATGCTCCGGACATCGGCTCGAACCCCCGCACCTGGCGCCGCTCCCCGGTCGCATTGAGCGAGCTCCCCGAGCCGGCGCGCCGCGTTCATCAGTATGACGCGCACCGGGTGCGGACCTGTCCCGTGCGGCACTCCCTCAGGAGCTCGGCCTTTCCTCCCCGATCGGTTCGCGCTCCTGTTCGCGGGTCAGGATCTCCCAGCAGTGGCCGCAGGTACGCCGGAAGATCCAGTCGGTCTCGCTGACGGCGGCCATCGCCACCGTCACCCCGCACACCGTCACCGCCGGTGGACAGGCCCGCTTCGACCTGGAGAAGGTCCAGCAGCAGCTCCGCGAGCGACGCAATCAGGACTGACAGCGCCTCCTTCGAATCAGAAATCCTCGGGAGAAAGCGCTGAGTTGATCGGGTGCTTTCCGGGCGCGGTGCCTGCGCAGCTACTCGTCCTCGTGGTGCCGCTGCTGGTGTCGCCTCGAAGTTCTGCGGTCGCGCTCGAGAAATCGACTGCGGCCGCGCGGGAAAAGATGAAACAGCCCTCGCATCACGAGCCGTGTGCGGTAGCCTCTGGCAACCTCGTGACGCGCGACACGGCGCAGCGAAACCGGGTGCTGTCACCGCGCGTCCACTGGGGAGACTTCGCAGTGATCAAGGGAGCGATACATGTCCATCGCAGCGGCCGGGCGCCGGGCTCAGGGGCTCGCCGAAGCGGTCGGTGAGGCCGCGGAAGAAGCTGCCGACGAGTTCGCGATCGACCCCGGAGACTTCATCTCCGCGCGGGAGCAGGGCGCCTCGGCGGGTACCCGGATCGAACAGCAGACGGCACCGATCGGCGAGATCGGTGAGATCGTCAATCGCAGCGTTTCCGAACGTGGTGACAACGGGGAATGGGTCAACGTCATCTGCCCCGTGGTGATCCCCAAGCGCAGCGCGTTCACCACCGTTGTTCTGCCGATACTGGCGCTGGTTGTTCTGGCCGTGGCCGGGGTCCTGGTGACCGCCTCGACCGGCATGGGACAGGCGTGGTTCGGACCGCACATCTGGGTGCTGCTGGCGATCGTGGCCGTGCTGCTGTGGGCACGGCGCAGCGTCATCATGGTTCCGGACGGCTGCCAGGCGATGATCGCCAAGTTCAGCAAGCTGGACCGAACGGTCGGACCCGGCCGCACGGTACTTCTCGACCCCCGCAAGCAGGTCAGCTATGTCGTGAACACGACGCGGGAGTACCCGTACAACGCGCCGATCAGCGAGGCCCCCACCCGGGGCGGGATCAAGGCCTCGGTTGATCTGTTCCTGCAGTTCCGCATCGAGGATCCGACACAGTTCATGTACGCCCTGGGCGCCGTGTCCGGGTTCTCCGACAAGCTGTCCAATGCGGTCAGCGAGGTCACCCGGAGTCTGATCTACCAGCAGCGAGCCGAGGACATCTACGACCTCGTGGGAGAGAGCACCCAGGAGCTGCTGGACAGCCTGAACGAGCAGTTCCTGCCCGCTGTGCGGTTGACCAGTGCCAACATCACCCACGCCGAGCCTTCCAACCAGCAGTACCGGGCCGACCTCGCCGCACCGGAGATGGTGCGACTGGCCAAGGAGGCCTACACCTACGAGCACGAGCTCAGCCTGCGCAAGGAGCAGGACGAAGGTGACCTGAACAAGGAACTGGCCTCGATGAACGAGAGCCTGTCGGGCATCAACGCCGAGATCGCCAACTACCAGGCGCAGATGGACACCGCGCTGGAGCGGGAAACCAATCGCGCCAAGGCTCAGGCGCGGCAGCGCTACGTCGAGGCGGAGAGCACCGCCAACGCCAACGCCGCCCTGCTGGAGGCCCAAGCCCTGGACATCCGGGCGGTCAGCGCGGCGGAGACTCCGGAGATCCTGGAGCACCGCTACGAGCAGGACGTGCTGAACAAGCTGGAAGGCCTCGCGGAGCACCTTCCGATGCTCGTCTCGTTCGGTGACGGCGAGGGCAACGACATCGACTACCTCGCCACCGCGCGGCGGATGCTGGGCATCTCCGAGGACGGGGCCGGGCTGTCCGACACGGACGTGGCCACGATCCGGCAGCGCACCGAGGCGATCCAGGAGCGCGTCCGCTCCCGGGAAGCCGAGATCGACGACCTGCTGACGGCAAGCGCGCACGACGCGGCCGGCGACGAATCCCCTGCCGAGGAGATCCCCGGTGCGGAGCGGGTCGAGCAGATCAGGGCCTCGGTGACCGACGAATCGATCACCGAGCAGGTCGAACACCTCGGCGGCCCGGATTCCGGCAGCACGACTCAGGGCAACGAGCAGCACCAGGCAGGTGAGCAGTGATGGCGACCCAGCAACGCAGCTTCTCCAAGATCACCGATGCGGTCGCGGCATGGTCGAACATCCGCCAGCTCATCCGAGGCGGCGACGAGGGCAATCTCGTCCCCGTGGTGATCCCGAAGGACAACCGGGGCATCGGTTGGCTCGTGCTGCTGCTGGCAGCTCTCTATCTCGCCGGGACGGCCGCATTCGGCAGTGGGGTCGTGGCCACAGCCGCCTGGGTGGGCGCCGCGCTGGCGCTGGTGCTCGCCGTGATAATGCTGTGGCGCGGTTCGATCGTGGAGATCGAACAGGGCACGACCGGCATCCGAAGCCGCTACGGTGCGTTCACCGACACCTTGTCGCCCGGCAGGCACTACCTGTGGTGGCCATGGGACAAGGTGGAGTTCGTTGTGGACACCACCACGGAGATCCCGTACAACGCGCCGGTTGCGGCCTGCCCCACCTCGGAGGACGTGCCGCTGAAGGCGATCGAGTTCTTCCTGAAGTTCCGCATCGACAACCCGGTCGACTTCGTGCGCACGATCGGCGCGGGCAACTTCGACATGGTGCTCTCCAGCGCGGTGCAGGACGCGATCCGGCAGCGCGGCAGGCGAGTGCACACCGAGCAGGCCTACGACCTGCGGGGCAGTGATGTCGAGGACATGCAGGCGACGCTGAACCGACAACTCAACAAGTACGGTGTGCAGATCCTCGGCGCGAACATCCCGGACGTGCAATTGCCGGATCAGTACCAGCAGCACCTCGCCACCCGCGAGCGTGTCGCCAAGGAACTCAGTGCTTACGAGCGCGAGTGGGAACTGACCCGGAAGCGACGCATCGACAACCTCCTGATGGAGATCGAGCGCGCCAAGAAGACCCGCGACGCCAAGCTGGTCGAGGTGAACGCGGCCCGGAACAGGGCGCGCCAGGACGTCGCCAGGATGCTGGAGGAGCAGGAAACCGAGGCGCAGCGGGCGCAGTGGGAGATCGAGACTCGCGGCAGGGCGACGCTGACCGAGGCGCAGAACGAGGCGAAGTCCCGTCAGCGGCTCGGCCAGGCCTACCGCGACAACCGCGCCGTGCTGCACTACGAGCTGGCCCGGCGCAGGCTGGAAGTCGGTGAGAAGCTCGCCGGGCGCGCGCCGCGTCCGGTCGTCGTGCACGGCGGTGGCGGAGAAACGTCGACACTGTCCACGCTGCTGCTGTCCCAGTTGCTGCCGAAGATGAGCTCGCAGGCATTCACCACGGGAAACGGCGCGGTTTCGGCGGAGTCCGAGGAAGGTCACAGTGCCTCCGTGGGCGAGGCGATGCACGCGGTCGGGCAGGCCGGCGAGCTTGCACAGTCGCTGCTCGACCGTGACGGCTCGGACAACTAGACGCAGCGCATCGGGGTGATGTGTCGAGGTCAACGTCGCCCCATCGCGTCTTCGGCCGGACGATGACGCCGGAGAGTTCGCCCGAGAACTGTTCGCCACCGGACGGTCCGCGAGGCGTTCCCGGCCCCTCCGGAGGGCTGCGGAGGCACTTCGGCGAAACGCTCTTCGTGTCACGCTACGTGTCCTGAGCACGAACGAGCGTGCACTGCGGCTGTACCGCGCCGCCGGTTACGAGGTGGAGGGAACTCCTCGCGGCGAGCTCGACGTCCGGGGACGTTTCGTGGATGATGCAGTGATGGCTCTTGATCTGTCCACCTGACCGACCTCAGGCAGGCACGTGGCTACGCAGGGCGATGCACGACAAAAATTGGGATGCTGCAACAGTGGAGCTGTCACGACGTTTTCACTGGCGCGGCCGCACGGTCGCGTGGGAGCGCCTCGGCAACGGGCCTGCGGTCGTCATGTGTCACGGAACTCCCTGGTCGTCCCAGGTGTGGGTGGCGTTCGCGGAAGCGCTTGCCCACGACTTTTCGGTATACCTGTGGGACATGCCCGGCTACGGGCAGTCGTCGAAACAACCGGACCACGCTGTCGATCTCGGCACGCAAGCTGAACTGCTCGACGACCTGCTGCGGCACTGGGATCTCCCAGCACCCCACGTGGTTGCCCATGATTACGGGGGCGCCGTGTCGCTGCGGGCGCACTTGCTGCACGGTGCAACTTACGCCTCGCTCGCACTGATCGACGTGGTAGCGCTGCGCCCCTGGGGATCGGACTTCTTCCGACTCGTCGCCGACAACACCGACGTGTTCGCCGGCCAACCCCACGCGGTGCACAGGGGCGCGCTGGAAGCGTACATCGCCGGAGCCAGCCACCGTGGTCTGACCGCCGAGCAGATGCACACGGTGGCAGCACCGTGGCTTTCGCCCGAAGGACAAGACGCGTTCTACCGGCAAATCGCTGCCGCCGACGAGCGCTTCACCGACGAGATCCAAGACCGCTACCCCGAACTCGGCCTTCCCGTGAAGATCATCTGGGGGAGCGAGGACACCTGGATCCCCGTGGACAGGGCCACCCGGCTGTCCGAAGCTATTCGCGACGCGGACCTGGAGATCATCGACGGCGCCGGCCACCTGGTCCACTATGACGCACCAGTACACCTCGCCGTCGCCCTCCAACGATGGCTCGCACATGCCTGCTCATGAATGCACGGCATCCCGCTGAGGGATCGGTCAGCGGGCGCTTTGAGCTTGGCGCGTAGGCGATCCGAGCCGAAGCCGCCGCCTGGGACCGCGCGTTGTCCACCCCTTGGCTGCCGTGGCGGGTCTACACCGATCCGTCGGACAACGAACTGTGCGTGCTGCCGGCCCGGTCGTAGGGGCACGGTCATACCGTTCATCCCCCGAGAAGCGACGTGCCTGGACTGGCTGGCACTGCTGAAAAGCGGCGGAGGGAAACACTGCGAGGTCGTTGCCACCACCGACTGGGGACAGGCCTTCTTTGTCACCACCTACGTCGTTCACATGCTCGATTGGGCCTTCGCCGCTCTCTTCGTGGCCGGCTGCACCGGGCTGGTTCGCACAACCACCTGGCGATGGAGCCGGCCACCGGAGTCCGTGGATGGCCGCTGATCGGTTGGCCGCACCAATTCGGAGTGTGTATGATGTGTGTATGGCTCGGTTGAATGTATGGGTGCCCGACGAGCTCGCTGATCAGGCCCGGGCGGCACAGCTGAACATCTCGGCGTTGACGCAGGCAGCCATCTCCGCGGAGCTGGGGCGGCACGCCACGGATGCCTGGCTGGCCTCGCTACCCACTCCGCGTGGAGTGCGACACGAGTTCGCACTGGCTGCGTTGGATGCCTCCCGTGACGAGTTCGGCCACCGGTGAGCGCACCGAGCAAGCCGGAAGCGGTGGTGCTGGACGCCTCGGTGGCCGTGGACCTGCTGGCTGGAACCGATCGTGCTCCGAGTGCACATGCCCGGCTGTCCCACACCGAGCTGCACGCCCCGGCGCATCTGGACGCCGAGGTGCTTTCCGCGCTGGGCCGGTTATACCGTGCCGGTGAACTGGCCGCCACCGACGTTGATACCGGCTTGACCGCGTTGACCACGATGCCGGTCAGCCGCCATCCCGTGATCGAACTCGCCGCCGATGCCTGGACCCGCCGGGATGACCTGCGGCTGGTCGATGCGCTGTATGTGGCTCTGGCCACACGTCTTGGTGTGCCTTTGATCACCACCGATCTCCGGCTGGCCCGCGCCTGCTCGGTGGCCGAGGCTCTGCCTGTATCCGAGTGAGCCCATGGCCGACTGCGGAAGAACCGCACTCGCAACGCCGCCGCCGGGATGCTCGCGGACGTGTTCGGAAGACGTTGACGAACACCTGACGAACGACGAACCGAGATAGTCCGCTGACCAGCGAAAACGCCGTTGTCTACACGTTGAAGCGGAACTCGACGACGTCGCCGTCGTGCATGACGTAGTCCTTGCCCTCCATGCGGACCTTGCCCGCCGTGCGGGCGGCGTTCATCGAACCGGCCTCGACGAGTTGCTCGTACGAGACGATCTCGGCCTTGATGAAGCCGCGCTGGAAGTCGCTGTGGATGGCGCCTGCGGCCTCCGGGGCGGTCGCGCCCTGACGGATCGTCCACGCCCGCGCCTCCTTCGGCCCGGCCGTGAGGTAGGTCTGCAGCCCGAGAGTGTGGAAACCCGCGCGGGCGAGTGCGTTCAGGCCGGGCTCGGGCTGCCCGATCGAGGACAACAGCTCCTGCGCGGACTCCTCGTCGAGCTCCAGCAACTCGGACTCGACCTTGGCATCGAGGAACACCGCATCCCCCGGCGCGACCAGATCACGCAGCTCCTGCAACTTGGCCTCGTCGCTGAGCACGCCCTCGTCGGCGTTGAACACGTAGAGGAACGGCTTGGTCGTCAACAGGTTGAGCTCGGCCAGTTCCGGCGTCTCCTTGCCCCGCCCCGCGGCGAACAGCGTCTGCCCGGCATCGAGTATCTCCTTGGCCTCTTTGGCCGCCTCCAGCGCGGGCCTGCGCTCCTTGTGGGTGCGGGCTTCCTTCTCCAGCCTCGGCAGCGCCTTCTCCAGCGTCTGCAGGTCGGCGAGGATCAGCTCGGTGTTGATCGTCTCGATGTCGCTGGACGGGTTCACATCCCCGTCGACATGCACGATGTCCGAATCCTCGAACACGCGGATGACCTGGCAGATCGCGTCCGCCTCGCGGATGTTGGCCAGGAACTTGTTGCCCAGCCCCTGCCCTTCGGAAGCGCCCTGCACGATCCCCGCGATATCGACGAACGATACCGTGGCAGGCATCGTCCGGGCCGAGTCGAACATCTCGGCCAGCTTGTCGAGCCGGCTGTCCGGCAACGGCACGACGCCCACATTCGGCTCGATGGTGGCGAACGGGTAGTTCGCCGCGATCGCTTCATTGCGGGTCAGGGCGTTGAACAGCGTGGACTTGCCCACGTTGGGCAGGCCGACGATTCCGAGAGTGAGGCTCACGGGACGACAAGTCTAGGCGTTCGGGGTGGCGATCATCGGACCCGGTCGCCACATCAGCGGTGGCCACCGGGTCCGGCCTCGGCACACACGGTCATCGACCTGTCAGTAACCACCGTCGTCCTGCTCCTGCTGGTTCCCGCCGCCGTTGTCCTGCTCCTGCTGGTTCCCGCCGCCGTTGTCCTGCTCCTGCTGTTGCTCGTTGCCGCCACCCGGAGCCTGTTCGGTGTCATTGCATCCGGCGGCGAGCGTGATCGCCAAGACGGCCGCACCGGCGGTGCCGATGACCTTGAGGGCCTGCGTCGTATAAGCCATGACACGGACACTAAGAATTGATCGGCACCGTCGCATCTCGGTGCACTCCCCCTCGAGAAGGACCCGCACCACCCTCAGTCATCGTGGGGGCCGAGGTCGTCCTCATCGGGCACGCGAAAGGACCGCACATCTCGCTCGTTGGGCAACTCCCGGTTGTCGACGTCGTGCTTGCCGGGCACGTCCGACGGGTCGACGTCCTCCTCGTTCGGCAGGGTCGGGTCCACGTCCGGGTCGTTGCGGCCACGCTCGGGCTCACCTGCACTGCTGTTCATGCCACCGGGATACCCCGGTCAGGGTTCCCCATGCCCGGTACAGCGCAGCGCCATGTCCGATTCCCGCTGGTGGCCGGGACACACGCGCTGGCAGGATCGAACTCATGCCGGTCACCACGGAGCAGGCTCATCGAGCGGTCGCCGCACGCGACACGCGTTTCGACGGCTGCTTCGTCACCGCCGTGCGCACCACCGGGATCTACTGCCGCCCGTCCTGCCCGGCGCGGACCCCGAAACCCGCCAATCTCGAGTTCTTCCCCACCACCGCCGCCGCCCAGTCCGCCGGGTACCGCGCGTGCCGCCGGTGCCTGCCGGACGCGGTGCCCGGATCGCCGGAGTGGGACCTGCGGGCCGACCTCGCCGGGCGAGCCATGCGCCTGATCAACGACGGTCTCGTCGAGCGTGCCGGTGTGGTCGGGCTGGCCGCCGCCCTCGGCTATTCCACGCGGCACCTGACCCGCGTACTCACCACCGAACTCGGGGCCGGCCCACTCGCGCTGGCCCGCGCGCACCGGGCGCACTCGGCGCGCACGCTGATCGAGACGAGCGAACTGGCTTTCACCGACATCGCCTTCGCCACGGGATTCGCCAGCCTGCGGCAGTTCAACGCCACCGTCCGCGAGGTCTTCGCCACGACCCCCACCGTCCTGCGCGACCAGGCACGCAGGGGTGCCGGACCACGCGAGGCGGCAGCGGGCACGATCCGGTTGCGCCTGCCGCTGCGTCCCCCGCTGGATGTCGAGGGACTGCTGGACTTCCTGGCGAACCGGGCGGTGGCCGGGGTGGAAGAGGCCGGGCCGGAACACTACTCCCGCGCCTTGCGGCTCCCCCACGGCGCAGGCGTGGTCACCGTCCGGCCGGAGGGTGACCACCTCTCCGCCACGCTGCGGTTGACGGACCTGCGCGACCTCGGCAGCGCCGTCGCCCGGATACGCCGCCTGTTCGATCTCGATGCCGACCCGGCGGCCGTCACCGAAGTGCTCGGCAGTGATCCGGCACTGGCCACCGCGGTCGCCCGCACACCGGGCATCCGGGTTCCGGGAAGTGTGGACGGGACCGAAGCCGTGATCCGTGCGGTACTCGGACAGCAGGTTTCCGTCCCGGCCGCGCGCACCACCGCCGGCCGGTTGACGGCCGCCCTGGGCGACCCCCTGGCACGGCCCGACAACCGGATGTCTCCGGCCGTGACCACACTGTTTCCCTCCGCCGAGGCGCTGGCCACCACGGAGGCGGCACACATCGGCGGGCCGCGCAGGAGGGTCGAAGCCGTGCGCTCGGTGGCTGCGGCCCTGGCCGACGGCAGCCTCGAGATCCACCCCGGCCGCGACGAGCGGGAACTGCGCCGCGAGCTGGAGAGTTTTCCGGGCATCGGCCCGTGGACGGCGCGCTACGTGAGTATGCGTGTGCTGGGGGCGCCGGATGTCCTGCTCACCGACGATCTCGCGCTCCGCCGCGGAGCCGCCGCACTCGGGATTCCCACCGCGCGGGCACCACTGCGGGCCCGAGCGGCCCGATGGAGCCCGTGGTGCTCCTACGCGGGAATGCACCTCTGGCGGGCCGCGGCCCGGTCCCCACGCAAGAGAACCCGGCACAGTCTCCACGGCCGGGAGCACAACCACCACTCCACCCGGGAGTCCTAGATGAACACCTCGACCCCATCCTGGTCCACCGTGGACACCCACCTCGGCCCGTTCAGCGCAGTCGTCGCAGGCGATGGAGCCGTGCTGGCCTCGGGCTGGACGGCGGACCTCACCGAGCTGCTCGACGTCATCGCCCCCTCGCTGCGGCAGGCAGAACCCCGGTACATGCCCGACCTCGGAGCAGTGACCCGCGCCATCACCCGCTACCACGCGGGAGAGCCGGAGGCGATCGACACGATCGAAGTGCGGCAGCGCTCGGGGGCGTTCCTCGAACACGCGTGGCACGTTCTGCGCAAGGTGCCCGCCGGGGAACCCGTCAGCTACAGCGCGTACGCCGCGCTCGCCGGGCATCCCGCGGCGGTGCGGGCGGCCGCGTCGGCCTGTGCACGCAACGCGGCGGCCCTGTTCGTCCCGTGCCACCGGGTGCTGCGCGGGGACGGGTCACTCGGCGGGTTCCGCTGGGGCGTCGACATCAAGCGGCGGTTGCTGGACCACGAGCAGCGGTACCGGCCCCACGGTGCCGGCCACGACTGACCCTTCCTCCTCCGCCGCGGCCCTGCTTCGACTCATTCCGCTTTCGTGGAGCTCACGCCGGGGATCTCGCCGTGACGGAACGCGTCGACGAACAGCCGGTGATCGTCGCGGACCACGTCGGCGTAGTCCCGCGCGAAGTCCCAGAGCCACTGCATGAACTCCTCCTCGCGCCCGTCGACCACGGCGGCGATGGCCTCCTCCGTCTGGAACGGCACCAGTGTGTGATCCGAGTCGGTGTCGGACACGCAGTGCACCTTCGCCACGGCCCGGCCCAGGTAGTCCAGCACGGGAAGGATCTCGTCCGGCTCGGTCAGCTCCTCCCAGTCCAGATCGGACTCGTAGGGCGAGAGCTCGTCGACGACATAGCCGACACCGTCCAGTTCGGTGTAGCCGAGCAGCGGATCGGCATGAGCCTGCAGCGCTCGCTGGGACACCGCGGTCCGCTGGCCGTGGTGCCGGAAGTACTCGCGGATGTCCCGGTCGGCGACCACCCGCGACGGGGCCGCGACATTGCCCTGCTTCATGGACAGCACGAGGTCGTTCTCCAACGCCTCGTTCTCCCCCTCGATGAGGAAGTTGTAGGCGGGCAGGCCCGCACTGCCGATACCGAACCCGCTGCGCCCCACGAGATCCTTGACCGTGTAGGCGACGTCGCGCATCTTCTTGTCCTGCGGGATCGTGTCCAGGTACTGCTCGAATGCCGCCATCACCCGCTCGCGTTCGGCACGGTCGAGGCGCCGCACGCCCGGCCCTTCACGAAAACGCCGGTCATAGCCCTCGGTCTCGGTCATCGTGCTCAGCATGTCCCCCCTGCTCTGCAGCCGGGCCTGCTGCAGGACGTGGTGCACCAGCCCCTCGGTGGTGTCCAGCCGCAGCGAGAAAGCCGCGTCCCGGTCGCCGTGCACGAACTGACGGACCTGATCGAGGTAGGCGCGGCCTGCGTGCCGGACAAAGCGCTCGATTTCCTCGTCCGGCAGTGCCTTGCTCCACCCCAGCAGGGCGATGCTGGTGGCAAAGCGCTGCAGATCCCAGGTGAAGTGACCGACGTAGGCCTCGTCGAAGTCGTTGACGTCGAAGACGAGCACACCTTCGCCGTTCATGTACGTGCCGAAGTTCTCCGCATGCAGATCCCCCTGGATCCACACCCGGCTGGTGCGCTCGTCGGCCCACGGATCCTGCAGCCGGGCCACGTCGGCGTAGAACGTGCAGGCACTGCCCCGGTAGAAGGCGAACGGTGAGGCGGCCATCTTCCGGAACTTGGTGCGGAATGCCGCGGGCGCGGCCTTCATCAGCTCCGAGAAGGCATCGACCAGAGTGTCGATGATGTGTTGCCGACGCAGGTCCTGATCATTGACGTCGAGCGTGCGAGCCAGCTCGGACATGCATTGCCCCTTCCTGGCGAGAACCGGACGGAGAAGCCTGTATCGCCACGGTACGCATGGATCACCTCGAGTGCCGTGACAGCGGGGATGTGCGCGATCTCGATTACGTCTCGATTGCCAGTGTGGAACCACCCCGAGATTGACGAACCCGCAACCGGACACCGATACGCTGGCGCATCTCCTCGACGTGCGAAACGAGGCCGACGACCCGGCCGCCGGCGCGCAGCTCGTCGAGGGTGTCCATGACCAGGTCCAATGTCCCCGCATCGAGTGAGCCGAAGCCCTCGTCGATGAACAGGGTGTCCAGCAGCGCGCCACCGGCTTCGCCCGCCACCACATCGGCCAACCCCAGCGCCAGGGACAACGAGGCCAGGAACGATTCCCCGCCGGAGAGGGTTTTGGTCGGTCGGGTCAGGCCCGAATGGTCGTCCAGCACGTCCAGGCCGAGCCCGCCCCGGGTTCCCCGCGCACCGGCCGCGTCGGTGTGCACGAACGAGTACCGGCCCGCGCTCATCCGCTGCAGCCGGTGCGTGGCGGCCACGGCCACCTCCTCGAGTCGGGCGGCCAGCACGTAGGAACGCAGCGTCATCTTCCGCTCGTTCTGCCCCTGCCCGTTGACCACATCGGCCAGGGCGTCGAGCTCGGCGAACTCGGCGTGCACCGGGCCGAGATCCGCCCATTCGCGGCGCAATCGCTCCGCGAGCTCGGCAACCTCGCGCCGACGCTGCTCGGCGCCCGCGGCGAGCGCGGCGGCCTGCTCCGCGGCGTCCCGCGCTGCGGCTGCGGCCTCCTCGGCGTCCTCGACACCGGCTTCGGTGTCCGCGTCGACGCCGGGAAGTTCGGCCAGCGTGGCCCGCGCGGCCGCGTCCCGTCGCTCGACCGCGGCCAGCGCCTCCGCCAACTCGGTGCGGTACTCCTCGCTGCGCGCGGCGGCCAGCGCCTCCTCGGCACTGTCGAAGCCGGCCTCGACAGCCGCCTGCCGCAGCGCCGCCCGCTGCTCGTCGTCGCGGCGCCGTGCTTGCTCGCAGGCGGATCGGGCGGTGACGAGTCGATCGATCGCGGCGGCCGAGCCGAGCAGGTGTTCGCGGCGCTCGGTGACCCCGTCGAAGTCGCCACAAGCCCGGTGCAGACGGTGTTCTCGCTGCTCGATGGTCTCGACCAGTGTGGCGTGCTCGGAACGGGCCGCGGCGAGGCGATCGGCGAGTTCGCGGCGCCGGGTGGTGAGTCGTTCGGCGGTGGCTTCCAGTTCGGCGAGTCGGTCGGTGCGGCTCCGAACCCGCGCGGCCTGCTCGCGCACCCGCTCGCACTCGGCCGTGGCCTCGGCGAGTTCGGTGGCCAGCCCGGTCTCGGTGTGCTCGCCGAGCCGCTCGCGCAGCCGCTCGCACCGCTGCCGAGCCTGCCGGGCCGCCTCGGTCACCTCCTCGCGCCGGGTGTGGGCGGCCTGCTCGGCGGACTGCGCCCGCTCCTCGTCGTCGGCACCGACCGGAGCGTCGACCGGGCGGGCGGGATCGGGATGGGTGTCCGAGCCGCACACCGGGCAGGACTCGCCGGGCTGCAGACCTGCGGCGAGCTCGGCGGCCATCCCGGCAAGCCGCCGGCTGCGGAGTTCCTGGAGACCATCCCGGGCCTGCTGATGGGCATCCACCTTCTCGCGCGCATGCGCGTTCGCCGCCTCCAGCGCCCGATCGGCCTCGGGGAGCTCGCGTGCGGTGGTGAGCAGAGCGCTCAGCTCGTCGACACGTGCCTGCACGGTCTCCAGCCGCACGGCAGCGTGCTTGGCCTCGTCGAGATCGCTGCGGGCCTCGGTGATCCGCTCGGGCAGCTCGCCCTGCTGCTCGGCAAGCGAGCCGTCGATGCGCACATCGGCCTCGATCCCGTCGGCCAGTTCCGTGCGCCGGCGGCGATCGGTCTCCTGCTGCTCGGCTTCGGCGACGAGCTGTTTCAAAGCTCCGGCCTCCTCCCGGTACCGGCTCGCCGTCGAGCGCAGGTCGGCGAGCTCGGCGCCGGTGTCCACATCCGCACACTCGGCGGAGGCCGCAGCCACTTCCTCGGCGGCTCGCTCGCGGTCGGCGGCGGCGCGCTGTGCGGCCTGCCGCACGGTGAGCACCGGAGTGGCGCGCTGGGCGGCGTCCTGCTCGGCGCGCCACTGCTCGTGCCGCGTGCGGTGCTGTTCGAGCTCGGCCAGCTCGGCTCGCGCCTCGCGGACGCGGCGGATCCGGTCGGCCAGCTCGTGACGAGCGCGCAGCGTCGCCTCGGCCTCCTCCCGCGCGCGGCGCAATCGGGCTTGCTCGGCTTCGGCCTCCTCCTGCTCGCGGGTCAGCCGCTTGTCCAGGTTCTCCAGCCAGGTCTGCTCGTCCTCACCCTCGCCGGGTTCGGTACCCGCGACCTGGCCGAGGCGGGTCACCAGGTCCCGCGCACGCTGCATCCGCCCCTCCAGCGTGCGGCGGCGCTCCCGACGGCGCTCGGAGAGCCAGTTCTCCACCTCGGCGAAGCGCTGCGTGCCGAAGAGCTTCTCCAGCAGTTTCGCCCGTTCCTCCGTCTCGGCACGCAGGAACTTCGCGAACTCGCCCTGCGGCAGCAGCACCACCTGGAAGAACTGGTCGACGGTCATCCCGAGCAGCCGCTGCACCGTCCGTGCTACCTCGTCGATCCGGGTCAGCCCTTCGGACGGGTGCCCCTCCGGCGGATCACCCATCCAGGTCAGCGACGCCTTGGCCTTCTGCGTGGTGTGGCCGTTCCCGTTCTTCTTCGGCCGCTGGTATTCGGGACTGCGCCGGATCCGCAGCCGATGGCCCTGCACCGTCAGTTCCAGGCTGACCGCGGTGTCGACGTCGCCGGCAGCGGTATCGCAGCGCAGCCGCTTGACCTCTCCCCGCGCTCCCGGCACCGCCCCGTACAGGGCGAAGGCGACCGCGTCGAGCAGCGTCGTCTTGCCGGCACCGGTGTCGCCGTACAGCAGGAACAGGCCGTCGGCACCGAGCGCGTCGAAGTCCACCGCTTCGTGCCCGCTGTAGGGGCCGAACGCGGTGACTTCCAGGCGGTGCAGCCTCATGCGCGCACCTCCGAGGCCTGTACGGCACGCAGCGCTTCGGCCAGCAGCGCCCGCTCCGACTCGGTCGGCTCCGTGCCCCGGCAATCGGCGACGAATGTCTCGGCGAGGTCCCGATCGTCGCGCCCCCGGAGCGCTTCGGAGTACCGCAGCGACGCGGTCGCACGACCACCGGCCGGTTTCCACTCCAGGTGAACGGCATACGGGAAGCGCTGCTGGAGCCGCCGCATCGCCTCGAGCGGCCGTACCTCGTCGGTCAGCGTCGCCGAGAGGTAGCAGTCCTCGACAGCGGTGTGCTCGGCAACGGTGAGCAGGTCCTCGAGCCGACCCTCGACCGTGGCCAGCGCGCGGGGGACGGGGAGTTCCCGCCGTTCGACACCGGCCAGCCCGTCCGCGTCGAGATCGATCAGCCACACCGACTTGCGGTGCTCGGCTTCGGAGAACGAGTACGCCAGCGGGCTGCCCGAATAGCGCAGGTGCTCGTCGAGGCGCTGCGGGCCGTGCAGGTGCCCGAGCGCCACGTAGTCGGCACCGTCGAAGACCGTCCCCGGTACCTGCTCGACACCACCGACGGCGATGCGGCGCTCCGATTCGCTGCCCTGACCGCCGGTGACGAAGGCGTGCGCGAGCACGATGGCGCGGGTCCGCGCACAACGCCCGGACAGTTCCGCACGGATCCGGTTCATGGCTTCGGTGAGCACCGCCGCATGTCCCCGCCCCTCGACGGTCCCCGCACCGGGCACCCGGTCGACGGTCGAGTCCAGCACCTGCCGCGCCGGGTCGGGCTCCAGGTACGGGATGCCGTAGAACGCCACCGGACCGTGCTCGTCCTCGACCACGACGGGTTCGTGCAGGCCGGAGATCCTGGTGTGCAGATGCAGGCCACCGGCGGTGGCGAACTCGGCGAACGCCCCGACCCGCGCGGCGGAATCGTGGTTGCCGGGGGTGATCACCAGTTGCGCCCCGGCCTGCCGGAGGCGCCGCAGCACCCGCATGCAGGTCTCCACCGCCTCACCGGAGGGCATGGCCCGGTCGTAGAGGTCGCCGGCGATCACCACGACGTCGACCCGCTCGTCGGTCACCGTGTCGGCCAGGCCGGACAGCACGGTTTCCTGGTCCGCCAGCAGATCACGGCCGTGGAAGGTGCGGCCGATGTGCCAGTCGGAGGTGTGCAGAACCCGCATGCCGGACAAGTTATCGATAGTGATCGGCGCCGCCGCCGTCCGGTCGCCCCGGCGTGTCGGCATCCGGCTCCCGACACACCGGCACCGTGGTCGGCCATGATCGGGTGTGCAACAACGCCTCGGTGAACGGAGCACATGTGGGTTCGGGGATCCTCACCGTCATCGTCCTCGCGACGGTCTCGTCGTTCGCAGCCGCGCTGGTGCTGTTCTGGCGTCTGTACACCGACAGCGCAAGACGTGCCGACGAGGCACTGCGCATGGTGGAGGCGGAACGGGCGCGCACGGTGGAGCAGCAGGCGGCGCTGCGTCGCTACGAGATCGCCTTCGCGTCGAGCACCGGGCGGGGTGAGCTCGGCGAGCAGGTGCTGGTCGAAACGGCACGCTCGCTGGGCCTGCGGGAGGGGATCCACTTCACTCAGCAGACCGACCTCGCGGGCGGGGGATCGGCACGACCGGACATGGTGCTCACCGTCGGCGGCGGTCGCCGGGTCCCGGTGGACGCCAAGGCCAGTCTCGCCGTCTGGGCCGAGGCGATGGAAACCGATGACTCCGCCGAGCGCCTCGACGCGCTTCGCGTGCACGTGCGCAACATCCGCGCACGCGCGAACGAACTCGCGGGCAAGGGCTACCAGCGGTGGGCGGATGCCATCTACGGCACGATCATGTTCGTCCCCTCGGACGCGGCCGTGGTCGCCGCGCTCGACACCGACCCGCAGTTGCTGTCGTGGCTGCTCGACAAGCGGGTTTTCCTCTGCGGTCCGACGGGGTTCGCCGTACTGGCCTCCGCCGCGATGTTCGCCGCCACCGAGCGCACCATCGCCGAGGACATCGAGCAGGTGCGTTCGCAGGCGGTCCGGGCGCAGCGGGCGGCATCCGGCGCGGTCGAGGCGGTGAACCTCTCCAGTACTCACCTGCAGCGGTTCGTCTCCGCGCGCCGCCGCGAACTCGACGCGCTCGAGTCGTTCCGCAGCGCCGTGCAGCCTCTCGCCGAAACCGCGGGCAGCGCCACCGTTCCCGCGGAAATCCGTCGCGACGAGGACGGTCTGGTCGGCCACACCGACGAGCGGTGATCCGCCTCGATCCGGTCGGGGCCGCCGAGTCCGGACGGCGACGAGGCGTGCAGGCACGGGCCGAGTGAGCGGGTTGCCCGCAATCGAGCATCGAGACGCGTCGGTATCACGACAACCTGGCCGTTACCGTTGTACCCGTGACCGCCTTACCCGAGCACCAGAGCGCTTCCAGTCCCCGCGGTGACAACCCCCGCGGGGACAGTACCGACGGGGACACCACCGGCTGGGCGGAACACTCCGCATTCGGCGCCATTCGCGGCGTGCCGTGGTGGGGGGCGGTCCTGCTGGCCACGCTCCTGACCGCACTGGGCACCCTGCTGGACGTGCTGATCCGGACCAAGCCCGGAATCCTGTTCACCACCTGCTACGTCGTCGGGTGCCTGCTCGCGATCGCACTCGTCCGGCGCAAGAGCCTCTTCGGCCCCATGGTGCAGCCCCCGCTGATACTGGCGATCATCATGCCCGCCGTCGTGCTGGCCGCCGGGTCCGGTATCCCGCAGGACGCGGGCACCACCGCCACGGCGCTTGCCGTGATCAGTCCGCTGATCAAGGGATTCCCCGCCATGGCCATCACCACCGGCGCGGTGCTCGGGATCGGGTTGCTGAGGATGTTCGTGCTGGAGCGCGGCAAGCCGGGATCCGGTCCCCGTGGGGACGCCCCCACATCCACCGCCAACAAGGCTTCCAAGTCGTCCGCCGGCCGCGCTCCGGGTGGGAAGCCGGATACCGGTCGCAAGACACGGGCGGGCGACAGCGGAAGCAAGAAACGCCCGTCCGAAGCCTCGAGCAGGCAACGACCACCCGGTCGGGGGACGGGTCCACGGCCGCCCGAGGCGGGTTCCGAGTCCGATCAGCGTGCCCCAGGACGGCCACAGCGCCGCGGCGACACCGGCCGCAATCCCGCTCCCGGGCGTGGCCGGCCGCAGGGCGAGACGGGCAAGCAGCGTCCGCGGCCGGGTGCGGACGAAGGCGGGGCGCCGAACGGCCGGGGCGCCCGGCCACGTGGCCAGGCTCGGGGCGAGCAGCCTCCGGGCAGGCAGAACGAGCGTTCCCGCGGGCAGCCCCCTGCCGGGCCGAGCGGCAGCGAGGCCCGACCCGAACGCGGCGAACGCCCGCACCCACCCGGGCGAGGCAGCGGTCCCCGTCCGGCACCGGGGCGGGGCAAGCCGCCGGAGCAGCCCCCCGGTGGCACCCCCCCGCGGAGGTCACGCCCCCCACGCCGCGACGGCGGCCGGTGAGGGCCGTGCCCACCCGATCGGCAGTGCCGGTGGTCGGGCCCGCCGGCCTCAGCGCACGCTCTGCGGGCTGTCCGGATTGTCGTTGAGGTCCTTGCGCAACTCCCGCGGCAGTGCGAAGGAGATCTTCTCGTTGGCCGTGGTGACCTCCTCGACCTCACCCCAGCCACGCTCGGCCAGGTAGTCGAGCACCTGGAACACGAGCACATCGGGCACCGAGGCGCCACTGGTCACCCCGACCGTGGTGACACCGTCCAGCCACGCCTCGTCGATGTCGTCGGCGTAGTCGATGAGGTGCGAGGTCGTGGCTCCCGCCTGGAGAGCGACCTCGACCAGACGCTTGGAGTTCGAGGAGTTCTGTGATCCGACCACGAGCACGAGATCGCACTCGGCCGCCATCGCCTTGACCGCGACCTGGCGATTGGAGGTGGCATAGCAGATGTCGTCGCTCGGCGGCGCCTGCAGATCCGGAAAGCGCTGCTGCAGCTGGTCGACCCGCTCCATCGTCTCGTCCACGCTCAGGGTGGTCTGCGACAGCCACACCACCTTGGACGGATCGCGCACCTCGACCTCGTCGATGTCGGAGGCCTTGTCCACCAGTTGCACCCGGTCCGGTGCCTCGCCGGAAGTGCCCTCCACTTCCTCGTGCCCCTCGTGGCCGATCAACAGGATGTCGTAGTCCTGCTTGGCGAACCGGTTGACCTCCTTGTGCACCTTGGTCACCAGCGGGCAGGTCGCATCGATCGTGCGCAGGTTCCGGCGCTCGGCCTCCTCGTGCACGGCCGGGGACACCCCGTGCGCGGAGAACACGACGAGAGCCCCTTCCGGCACCTCGTCGGTCTCCTCCACGAAGATCACGCCGCGTTCCTGGAGCGTTTGCACGACGTGCTGGTTGTGCACGATCTCCTTGCGCACGTAGATCGGCGGGCCGTAGGTCTCCAGAGCTCTCTCGACGGTGTCCACGGCGCGATCGACCCCCGCGCAGTAGCCGCGCGGCTTGGCCAGCAGGACGCGCTTGCCGGAGGCGTCCGGGTTCGGTGTCACGGGCCGATCGTCACCGGCGTGCTCGGTGGCCTGGGGCGAGGTCGTCATGGCTCCCAGGGTACGGATACACCGGCGATCAAGCTCACCGACCGATCCGCAGTGGCCGGTCCACGGCGATCGATCTCACCCTCACCTCACGAGATCCGGCGGGAAAGCCGCGCGGCGATGGCTTCGGCGGCCTGCGTGGGGCACGCTGGGGCTCATGCGATGGCTCTCTCTACCGGTACGGGTCGCAGCCGGGCTCACTGCCACGGCACTGGAGCAGACCCGCAAGCTTCCCTCTCACCTCACCGGACTCCCGGTCACCATCACCAGCCAGGCACTGCAGGTGTCCATGCGGGTGCAGCAGCAGATCACCCAGTTCGCCATCAAGGGCGACGAGGCCCTGGGCCGGCTGCAAACGCCACCGGCGCAGCCGGAATGGGCCACTTTCGACGAAGACCGCGATCGGGAGACCGATGAGAGCGAGAGCACCCCCGAGCAAGCATCCGGCGGCCGGGGCGGACAAGCACCCGGCGGCCGGGGCGAGCAGGAGCCCGCGGTCCACACATCGGGCCCACAGGTGCTTCCCGGCTACGCTCAGATGAGCATCGCGCAGCTTCGGGGAAAGCTGCGCGGACTGTCCGAATCCGACCTGGTCGAACTGCTGAACTACGAGAACGAGCACGGGCAGCGCCAGACGTTCCTGCAGATGCTCTCGCGCCGCCTGGAGACCGTGCGTTCACAGTGACCGGGCGAGCCGGGGACACGTCCCGGGCCACGGGAGCGAGTTGCCGGACGACTTTTTCGAGGAGAGAACCTGACTTCCCCGACAAGCCCCGAAGAACCGTGGCCGGTACGCACGGTCTCCCGCAAGATCGCCGACTGGATCCACCGCCTCGGCGCGATCTGGGTGGAGGGACAGATCACCCAGATCTCGGCGCGCCCCCGTGCGGCGACGGCGTTTCTGACCCTGCGCGACCCGTCGGCCGACGTGTCGCTGACCCTGACCTGCTCATCGACACTGCTGCGGAACATGGACCCGCCCCTGACCGACGGCAGCCGCGTGGTCGTGCACGGCAAGCCCTCCTTCTACGTGGGGCGTGGCACCTTGAGCCTGCGGGTCGACGAGATCCGCGCCGTCGGGGTGGGTGAACTGCTGGCGAGGATCGAGCGCCTCCGGCAACTTCTCCGGGCCGAGGGCCTGTTCGATCCCGCCCGCAAACGCGAACCGCCGTTCCTGCCGAACCGGATCGGGCTGGTGACCGGCCGTGCTTCGGCAGCCGAGCACGATGTGCTCAGCAACGCACGGCTGCGCTGGCCGGCGGTGCGCTTCGCCGTGCGCAACGTCGCCGTACAGGGCTCCACGGCCGTCCCCCAGATCCTGGACGCGCTCGACGAACTGGACCGCGATCCCGACGTCGACGTCATCGTGCTGGCGCGTGGCGGTGGCAGTGTCGAGGACCTGCTGGCGTTTTCCGACGAGGCGCTGTGCCGAGCGGTCTCGGCCTGCAGCACTCCGGTCGTGAGCGCGATCGGGCACGAACCGGACTCCCCGCTGCTCGACCACGTCGCCGACGTCCGCTGCTCCACCCCCACCGGCGCGGGCAAGCGAGTGGTCCCGGACGTGGCCGAGGAAACCCAGCGGATCCACCAGTTCCGGGACCGTGCACGCCGGGCACTGCAGGGTTGGGTGGAACGCGAACGCCGGTGGCTCGACACGGTGCGGAGCAGGCCCGCGCTGGCCGATCCGATCGGACCGCTGGAACGCAGGGCCGAACAGATCGACGTACTCCGGGAGCGTTCCCGCCGGGCGGTGCTCGCGGAGGTCAGCGCCGAGCAGCATCGGCTCGCTGCGACGCGATCACGCTTGACGGCCCTCGGTCCGGCGGCCACCCTTACTCGCGGCTACGCGATCGTGCAACGCATGAGCGAGCACGGTCCCTCGGTGGTGCGGTCGGTCGACGACGCCGGGCCGGGAACGCGACTGCGCGTGCGCGTCTCCGACGGGTCGGTGTACGCGGTCGTTTCACCCGACCGGGAGGAGTCGGGCGAGTCACAGATCGCCGAGGAGCCTCGCTCGGCATCCTAGACTCGCATGGCTGAAACGGAGTCGAGCCCACGACAAGCGCCGGGCTCCGCAAGGATTCGAGCACGGAGGTTCGTGGTGCCGCACCCGGATCAGGAACCCACTTTCCTCCCGCTGACCGTGGCGGTCACCAGATCGGCGGCCACGGGCCTCACCGGCATCGCCGCCAGTGGTCCGGCGGGACGACCGGGGGCCCACGCGGTACGGCGGCGCGCCGAGGAAGCCAACACCACGGCCGCGGGGTGCTGGATGGCGCTGCTGGGTGGTTGCGAATCACCGGAGCGCCGGGACATGCCCGCCCGGCTGCGCGCACTGGCCGAATCGATCTCGCTCTATGTCGGTACCCGATGGTGGTGCGGCCACGGTGCCGCTCACCGGCGTAGGGTCGCCGAGACGCAGTTGCGTATCCACGATGCCGTGCGTGAGGGCGACGGTGCCGAGTTCGCCGAGGCGTTCGTCGGTTATGACCAGGCGATCGCCACGGCGATGGTGTCCGTCCCGAGCAGGTTGGAGAATCCCATCCCGTGAGCACGAGTGAACACGACCGTCCGGAAGGCGGGTTCGATCCCGAGGCCGCGCATCCCGAGGTGGCTCGTCTCGGCTACGAGCAAGCCCGCGACGAACTGACCGAGGTGGTCCAGCAACTGGAGGCGGGCGGTCTTTCCCTGGAGGACTCGCTGGCGCTGTGGGAGCGCGGCGAGGCTCTGGCTGCCGCCTGCGAGCGCCACCTTGCCGGCGCGCGGGAACGTGTCGACCGTGCTCTTGCTTCGGTGGAAACGGACGAGCAGGAGTGAACGCCGGCGTTCCGCTCCGTGCTTCACAATGTACGTAGCGTACTTGACGTACTTGGCATTCCGACGGAAAATCGGAATCGAATCAGGGAGGCGTCATGTCCGCAGTGCATTACGACAGCTACACCGATGCACGCACGCACTTGAAGGATCTGCTCGATGCGGCCGAGAAGGGCCAGGTGGCCACGGTGCGCCGGGACACCAGCACCGCAGCGGTCATCGACAGTGAGCGGCTGCGACGTTTCCTCGCGGCCACCACCACGGCCCGCGCGCAGGTGATCCCCGAGGAATCGGGGTGGTCCATGTTCCTGCCCGGGCACCCCGTCGCCGCGGACGGCCCCTCCTTCGACGAAACGGTCGAGGAGATGATCTCCGCTCTGCGCGAGTACGCCACCGACTGGCAGGAGCACCTGCTCGATTCGCCACAGCACCGGGACAACTGGGGACTGGTGCAACTGATCGAACTCAGCAACGATTCCCAGCTACGCGAATGGCTGGTGGGGACCCCGGAGTGAACCGTCCGCAGCCCACACGCACCGACCACGAACGATTCTGCCGCGCCGAAGGCTGGCAGCCTCTGCGGGATGTGCGCACCGGGGCAGGCACTCGGCACGTCACCTACGAACTCGCCCTCCCCGACGGGCGCGTCCTGCGCACGCGGATCTCCCATCCGCCACAGGGCGGCACCCACTACGGCCCTGCCCTGTGGCAACACATCCTCGCCGATCAACTTCAGGTTTCGGAAACGGAGTTCCGGGCGTGCGTCGACGAGGGCGTACTACCCGACCGGGGAGTGCCTCGATCGGTCGCGGAAGCGCTCCCCCCGGTGCTGGTATACCTGCTCATCAATCGTGTCGGGCTCTCCGAATCCGAGGTCAAGGCACTGAGCAAGGAGCAGGCGGTGGCCCGGGTCAACCAATACTGGTTCGAGGGGAGCTAAACGGTTACACGGGTCGGCTCGGGCCGCGATGCGGGTGGCGGAACCTCCGGCGTCGCCTCGCTGCGGTAGCCCCGACATCAGGTAGGTTGCTACATCACGTCGGCACTGTCCTCGCGAGGCTGTGCCGGAGACCCCGCGGGGGCACGCCGGCTGCGTACGCGGAAAGCAAGCGGCTGACGCCGCTTACCCGACGGCCTGTGCGGCCCACCGGCATAACCGGTACGGACTCGCCGGGAAACGAGGTCCGCGTCAGCGCTGCGGGGTGACGACCGGCGCCGAAAGGGCCGACCGGGCCAGGATGCGGAACTCCTGCTCGGTGCCGCTACCGGTGATGAGCAGGCGCACTCCGTCGCGCTCGGCGACCCAGGCCTTCTCCGTGCGCACGCTGTCGTACACCACCCAGCGAGTGTCCGCTGCCCGAACCACCCCCTGGGCACGCGGGGTACGCCCGGTCTCGAACGCCACCAGCTCGGCCTCCGCGGCCGGGGACTGCGACAGGCGCATGTAGTGCGCTCCCCCGGTCAGCCAGCCCACCCGCACTGCCTGCGTACCGGATTCGACACTGCCCACATCGGCGGAGTTGGCGCGCCATCCCGAAGGCAGCCGGGGCTCGACCACCGGGAAGTCGACCCGGGCGGACGCCCGGCGCAATTCCGCGCTCGCGTCGACCGTGGGAGCCGAGCCCGGTTCGGTGGAGGGCCCCAGCGGACTGAACGAGCACTGGCCGGTGATGCCTGCGATGCCGAGAACGATCAGTGCCAATGGCAGCATCGTGAACAGCATCGACCGCACGGGATGGGTCGGCCGCACCCCTGCCGCCTGCTGGTTGCGCTGCTGGGTCACGCCCCTCATGCTCTCACTCACGGCGTGGCACGCGCTCCGGCCGGCCGCACGGGAGTGGTCTCGACCACGCGGCTCCGCCCCGGGCCACGTGGATCTGGAAAGATCCGCACCAACCAGGCGCGGTGGTCGGCAAGGGCCGTCGGCCACCGCCCGGGACTCGCCAGTACCGAGTCACCACGATCCCTGCTCGCCACCGGGAGGCGCCATGAACACATCCAGCACCGAAAGTCCCCGCATGGAGGCTCCGGACCGGAACATGGCCATGGAGTTGGTCCGGGTCACCGAAGCCGCGGCGATGGCCTCCGGCCGCTGGGTCGGCCGCGGCGACAAGAATTCCGGGGACGGCGCGGCAGTCGACGCCATGCGCAAGCTCATCGGCACGGTGTCGATGCGCGGTGTCGTGGTCATCGGCGAAGGCGAGAAGGACGAGGCGCCGATGCTGTTCAACGGTGAGGAAGTCGGCAACCACAACGGTCCGGAGTGCGACGTCGCCGTGGACCCGATCGACGGCACCACCTTGCTGAGCAAGGGGATGCCGAACGCGCTGGCCGTGCTGGCGGTCGCCGAGCGGCACGCGATGTTCGACCCGTCGGCGGTGTTCTACATGGAAAAGCTCGCCGTCGGGCCGGAGGCTGCCGGGCTCGTCGACCTGAGCGCCCCCGTGGGGGAGAACGTCCGCCGGGTGGCCAAGGCCAAGCACATCGACGTCGCGGATGTGACGGTCTGCATCCTCGACCGGCCCCGCCACGAGAACCTGGTCTCCGAGGTGCGGGAGGCAGGCGCCCGGATCCAGTTCATCTCCGACGGTGATGTCGCGGGAGCCATCGCGGCGGCCCGGCCGGACAGCGGCGTGGACATGCTCATGGGTATCGGCGGTACCCCCGAAGGCATCATCACCGCCTGCGCGCTGAAGTGCATGGACGGGGAGATCCAGGCTCGGTTGTGGCCCAAGGACGACGAAGAGCGGGAGCAGGTCAAGCAGGCAGGCCACGACCTCGACCGGGTGCTGACCACCTCCGACCTGGTGAGCGGGGACAACGTCTTCTTCTGCGCCACCGGAATCACCGACGGGGCCCTGCTGCGCGGCGTGCACTACCGCGCCAACCGTGCCACCACCCAGTCGCTCATGATGCGGTCGAAGTCCGGGACGGTCCGCTTGATCGAGGGTTCCCACAAGCTGGGCAAGCTGCGTGAGTACTCCGATGTCGACTTCGACACCGGCCAGGTTCCGGCCCGCCAGGGGATGCTTCCCTGAGGCCTCCGCAGGCGGCTCACCGTGCCGCCTGCGGAGGGCGGGATCACCCCTTGTCCGTGGAGTGGCCCGGAAACAGGCGCGCCTTGGGGTTGAGAGCCACCGCGATGTTGTTCACCGCGGTGGCCGCCTCCCCGAAGCCGGTGGCGATGAGCTTGACCTTGCCGGTATAGGTGGCGACGTCCCCCGCCGCGTAGATGCGCTCCCGGTTGGTCCGCATCGTCGTGTCCACCCGGATCGTGCGCTTGTCCAGCTCCAGTCCCCACGACTCGATCGCTCCGAGGTCGGCGGTGAACCCGAGCGCGGCGACCACGGTCTGCGCGGGCAGGGTGCGCGACTGCCCGTCCGCGAGGTTCACGACGACCTCGTGCACACCGGTGTCGTCACCGTTGATCTCGGCGATCTCGGCCTCGGTGATCAGCGGAATCCCGAGGTCCTCGACTTTGCTCACGAGACCGGCCTGCGCCCGGAAGCGGGCCCTCCGGTGCACCAGCGTGATGCTGCGCGCCACCGGGTGCAGCGCCAGCGCCCAGTCGAAGGCCGAATCCCCACCTCCGACCACCACCACGTCGTGTCCCTTGTGGGCGGCGAGCTCGGGGATGAAGTGCACGACGCCGCGGCCGACCCAGCCGTCACCGGCGGGCAGCGGGCGCGGGTTGAACTCCCCGATCCCGGCGGTGATCAACACCGCCCCGGTGCGCACCGTGGCGCCCTCACTCGTCTCCACCAGCAAGCCGCCATCCACTTCGGAGAGCCCGGCGGCATGGCGCCCCAGCAGGTACGTGGGGTCGTACTGGCTCGCCTGCTCGACCAGGCCGGCGACGAGATCCCGTCCCCGCACCTCGGGGAACCCGGCCACGTCGAAAATCATCTTCTCCGGGTACATGGCGGTCACCTGACCACCGGGCTCGGGCAGCGAGTCCAGCACCGCCACCGACAGACCCCGGAATCCGGCGTAGTACGCGGCGAACAGGCCCGTCGGCCCGGCGCCCACCACGAGTAGGTCGACCTCCTCGGAGACCGGCTTGTCCGTCACCGCGTCAGCAGTCATGAGTCATCCATTTCCCGGTCGGGTGTGACATCGACCTCAGGCTAGCTGTCCGCACGCCTGCGGCGTAGCCCTCAGCTCGGCGAAGGGCAGCGCAGTAGCCCGTATCGGCGATACCCGGCGGTGCCCGGATCCCATGCCGCGCCCGGTGACCGGCATTCCGACGCGTGATCGACACGCACGTGGTGCAACCCATACTGACTTGCCGCCGGTCGACGGTCCACACTTTCGCCATGACCGAACAGGACTACCGGATCGAACACGACACCATGGGTGAGGTCAGGGTGCCCGCCGACGCCCTGTACCGGGCGCAGACCCAGCGTGCCGTGGAGAACTTCCCCGTCTCCGGCCGCGGACTGGAGCGCGCCCAGATCCGCGCTCTGGGGCTGCTCAAGGCTGCTGCCGCCCGGGTGAACGGACGGCTCGGTGTGCTCGACACCGACCTGGCCGAGGCGATCGCCGCCGCGGCCGACGAGGTCGCCGAGGGGCATCACGACGACCACTTCCCGATCGACGTGTTCCAGACCGGGTCCGGGACCTCGTCGAACATGAACGCCAACGAGGTCATCGCCACGCTGGCCACCCGCTCGCTCGGGCGTGACGTGCACCCCAACGACCACGTCAACGCCTCGCAGTCGTCGAACGACACCTTCCCGACCACGATTCACATCGCCGCGACGGAGGCCGTGCTCACCGACGCCGTCCCGGCGCTGGAGCATCTGGCCGAGGTGATCGAGGGTCGCGCGGCCGAGTGGGCCGAGGTCGTCAAGTCCGGGCGCACTCACCTGATGGACGCCGTGCCGATCACCCTGGGGCAGGAGGCCGGCGCCTGGGCGGCCCAGGTGCGCTTCGGCGTCGAGCGGTTGCGTGCCGGGCTGGGGCGCCTGGGCGAGCTGCCGATCGGCGGCACCGCCGTGGGATCCGGGCTCAACGCCCCCGAGGGCTTCGGTGCCTCGGTCTCCGAGGAGCTGGCGCGGGTCACCGAACTGCCGCTGACCGAGGCCCGCAACCACTTCGAGGCGCAGGCCGCCCAGGACGGTGTCGTGGAGACCTCCGGCAACCTGCGCACGGTCGCGGTGAGCCTGAACAAGATCGCCAACGACCTGCGCTGGCTGGGCTCGGGACCGCGCACCGGCCTGGCCGAACTGGCGCTGCCGGACCTGCAGCCGGGCTCGTCGATCATGCCGGGCAAGGTCAACCCGGTGATCCCGGAGGCCACGCACCAGGTCGTGGCGCAGGTCGTCGGCAACGATGCGGCCGTGTCCTTCGCGGGTTCGGCGGGCAACTTCCAGCTCAACGTCAACCTGCCGGTCATCGCCCGCAACGTGCTCGAGTCGACGCGCCTGCTGTCCGCCGTGTCGCGGCTGCTGGCCGACAAGGTCTTCGCCGGGGTGCAGGCCGACACCGAGCGTGCTCGCGAGTACGCCGAGGGCTCACCGTCGATCGTCACCCCGCTCAACCGCTACATCGGCTACGAGGAAGCCGCCTCGGTGGCCAAGCAGGCGCTCTCCGAGCGCAAGACCATCCGCGAGGTCGTGCTGGATCGCGGTCACGTCGATTCCGGCAAGCTGACCCTCGAACAGCTCGACACCGCACTGGACGTGCTCGACATGGCCCGCCCCGGCCGGTGACACATACCGAGTGAACGGACCGTTCGCCCGGACAGAAGAAACGAACGGTCCGTTCACTCGCCTCCGCGCGCCGGAGCGCACCGGCCACCCGCGCGTGCTCACGGGCCCGGGTGAGACAGTGGAATCATGAGTACCCCCGGCAGCGGGTCGGACCCCTCACAGACGCCCCCCTCCGAGCCGGACACCGGCGACCTTCCCGACGAGCTCGCCGGGGAACTCGCCGGCGAGCAACAGCGTTCGATCAACATCGGGTCGGGCACCATCGATCCGCACGAGCAGCGCGGCGGCGTGTTCGCCACCGCCGACCCCGAGCCCTACGTGGCCGTGGTCCTGATCGAATCCAGCTCGGACGCGCCCGACTACGAGCCGCTCTACGAGGAGTCGTTCGTCCTGCTCACCGCCGAGTCCGAGGACGAGGCCCGGGAGAAGGCACGGGAGTACGGCAAGCAGCACGAGGTCAGCTACTCCGACGAGAACCACCGGCTGGTGAGCTGGAAGCTCAAGCACGTGCTGGAGGTCAAGCAGGTCGAGGACGCGACCTTCGACGACGGCTCCGAACTCTACAGCCGGATCTTCCGCAACTACTCCGGCTACCACTCCTTCGAACCCCACCTCGGCGGCGAGGAGCCGTAGGGCAACGCGGTTCCGGCGCTGACCACACGAACGGGTGGCCGAACGTGATCTCGAACTGATGTTTGCGCTGATACTCTCCGGTGTTCTCCGCCGCCTACGTCGACGAGGCGGGCACCGGAGGTGGGACGAGCGTGGCGAGAACCGGTATCCTGGACTCTCGTGCAGTTCTTGAACGACCAGCAGCCCGCCACCGATCTGACCTACGACGACGTCTTCCTGGCTCCCCGCCGGTCCGGTGTCGAGTCCCGCTTCGACGTCGACCTGGCCACCAGCGACGGCTCGGGCACGACCTTGCCGATCGTGGTCGCCAACATGACCGCCGTGGCCGGTCGCCGGATGGCCGAGACCGTCGCCCGCAGGGGCGGGCTGGTGGTGCTGCCGCAGGACGTGGCGCCCGAGGCGGTCGCCGAGATCGTCTCCTGGGTCAAGTCCCGCCACCTCGTCTGGGACACCCCGCTGGTGCTGCACGAGGGCGACGCGGTGGCCGACGCGATCAACCTCCTGCACAAGCGTGCCCACGGTGCCGTGGTGATCGTCGACGACGACAGCCATCCGCTGGGGGTGGTGGACGAGGCCGCGTGCACGGGTGTGGACCGCTTCGCCCGCGTCGGCGAGGTCGCCGACCGCGAACCGGTCGTTCTGTCGTTGGAGACCAAGCCGCGGGAGGTGTTCGAGAGCCTGCACCAGCAGGCCAAGGGCATCGCTCTGGCGGTCGACGGCTCGGGATGCCTGGCCGGAGTCATGACCCGCCGGGGCGCGCTGCGCAACGAGATCTACACGCCTGCCCTGGACGCCGAGGGCAGGCTCCGCATCGCCGCGGCCGTGGGGGTCAGCGGTGACGTCGCGGCGAAGGCATCATCCCTGCTGGAGGCCGGGGTCGACACGCTGATCGTCGACACCGCGCACGGTCATCAGGAGAAGATGATCTCCGCATTGCACGCCGTCCGATCGGTGAATCCGAGCGTGCCGGTGGTGGCGGGCAACGTCGTCACCGCCGAGGGCGTTCGCGACCTCGCCGAGGCCGGGGCCGACATCATCAAGGTCGGGGTCGGGCCGGGCGCGATGTGCACCACCCGCATGGCCACCGGTGTGGGCCGGCCGCAGTTCTCCGCGGTCGCCGAGTGCGCCGCCGCGGCCAAGGCGCTCGGCAAGCACGTCTGGGCCGACGGTGGTATCCGGCATCCGCGCGACGTCGCGCTGGCGCTGGCGGCCGGAGCGGCGTCGGTGATGGTGGGTTCGTGGTTCGCGGGCACCTACGAGTCGCCGGGCGACCTGCAACGTGATGAGCACGGTCGCGCTTACAAGGAATCCTTCGGGATGGCCTCCAAGCGCGCGGTCACCGCCCGCACCCGCACCGACAGCGCGTTCGACCAGGCACGCAAGGCCCTGTTCGAGGAGGGCATCTCCAGCTCGCAGATGAAGCTGGACCCGCAGAATCCCGGTGTCGAGGACCTGCTCGACCAGATCACCTCCGGGCTGCGCTCGTCGTGCACCTACGCGGGCGCCCGGAGCCTGGCGGAGTACCACGAGCGTGCGCTGGTCGGCATCCAGTCCGCCGCGGGTTTCGCCGAGGGACGCCCGCTGCCCGCGGGCTGGTGAGGAGCCCGCGCGGTTCGGCCCCCGGAGGTCCGGCGCCTCGCGGGCCCGGAGCCGGAGCTCTCACAGCGCCGGATCGGGCCCGGGTGCGTCGAGCTCACCCGATCGCCCTGGTGCCCAGGTCCACGAGCTGTACCAGGGCGTTGCGGTCCAGCAGGAGCATGAAGTCCTCGCGGGCGCCGAACGAGAGCGTCGCCTGATCGTTGAGGCGATCCACCTCGCAGCGCACCGACACCCCCGGCCGCATCTCGACGTAGGACTCGACGGACACTCCGGACTGCGCGTACAAACTCATGATCACACCCCTTCGGTGTGGCTGGCTAAGGTTGGCGGCGAAAGCCGAAGCGTAAGTCCGATATCGGATTTGTATTGAGACTAGGATCCGATACCGGACCTAGAAATGCACTGATCGGGTGACAGTCGTCGATCATGCGCGGCAAGGAGGTCACCAGTGGGCCGGGTGCGTCAGACGCTGGAGCGTCGACAACTGGGACTCGCGCTGCAACGCCTACGAACAAGCGCGGACAAGTCCCGGCAAGAGGCCGCCGACGTACTCGGCAAGGTGCGATCCCGCATCGCCGAGTTGGAAGAGGGCAAGAGCACGGTCTCCTCCGACGATCTCGCCGCACTGCTGGATCTCTACGGTGTCACCGGCGAGGAACGCGAAACCGTTCTCGCCCTGGCCGCCGAGGCACGCAAGCGCCAACCTCGACGCCCCTACACCGATGTGCTACCGCGCGCCTACCAGCGGTTCGCCGACCTGGAAGCCAGCGCCGGCGAGATCAACAGCTACGAACCCAGCATCATCCCCGGCCTGCTTCAGTCGCCCGGCTACATACGTGCCGTGGTCAATGACTGGGACGGCATCTTGCCGAAGTCCTCGGAAGCCGAGTTCGAGGATCGGGTGACTTTCCGTATGGAGCGCCAGGCCAGGACGTTGGGAACGGACGGACCACAGAACATACGTATCGTGGTGACGGACGAGGCACTCCGATCCATGCCGGGAAGCCCCGAACTCAAGAAGGAACAACTCGACCATGTTCTGTCGCTGATGCGCCGACAAAATGGTCCCTCGGTGCAGGTCCTGCCGAGGCAGGCAACCATCACTCCTGCTCTCGGTGGAGGTTTCACCGTCTTCGGTTTCATGGGCGAAAGCGCACCGGTAGCCTTCTCTTCTGTGCTCTACGGACCGTCCGTCTATCTCGACGGGGAAGCGGACACCGAAGCATTGTCACGACTGTTCGAGCGGATACGCGAACTCGCGATGAGCCCTGCCGACTCGACAGTGTGGGTTGAACGACTTCTCGAGGAGGTCTGATGGTGGACACGGGTTGGTTCAAGAGCAGCCGCAGCTCCGGCGCCAGCGACAACTGCGTGGAGGTCCGGATCACCGGCACGGGTATCGGAGTCCGCGACTCCAAGGACCCCGACGGCGACACCTTCTCCTTCACACCTCGGACGTGGCGCGCCTTCCTCGACCGCACCAAGCACGGCGACTTCGACACACGGCGCTGACCGGGCTGGGACCGTAAGGCCGGCCGCCGAGGAGGATCGCCACACGAAAAACAAAGTGGTACCATTTCTTGTACCACTTGGAGGTAATGATGGCGATCACCGCGTCCGAAGCCCGCAAGAACCTGTTCCCGCTCATTGAACAGGTCAACAACGACCGCACTCCCGTGGAGATCAACTCTCGGCGCGGCGATGCGGTTCTGGTCTCGCGCGAAGACTACGAAGCACTGGAGGAGACCGCCCACCTGTTGCGGTCCCCGGCCAACGCTCGTCGTCTATTGGAAAGCTTTGCCCAGGCACGCGGCGGTGAGCGTCACGAACACCCGCTGTCGCGATGAGGCTTGTCTTCACTCCGAACGGGTGGGAAGACTACAAACACTGGCTCACCGCCGACCGGGCAACCCTCAAGCGCATCAACCGACTGCTCGATGACGTCCTCCGCGACCCGTTCGACGGTATCGGCAAACCCGAGCCATTGCGCCACGCCTTCGCAGGAAGCTGGTCTCGACGTATCAGCGAAGAGCACCGACTTGTCTACCTGGTCGACGGCGACGACATCGTAGTTCTGCAAGCCCGCTACCACTACCAGTAACCAATTGAACCCACACGATGGTGAGTGTCACCAACCGTGTCGGACGTGTCCGGCACACTCGGAGCATGTACGAACAGCGGTGGTCGGTGGTCCCGATGCGGTCGTGTGGCAGGCGACGATCACCGGATCGGGTCGCGTGCTGCCCGACGGGTGCATGGACCTGATCCGGGCAGGCGGCGAGATCGTCGTCGCCGGCCCGGACACGCGCCCGTACGAAGTGCACGGAAACGTGGGTGACCGCTACGTCGGTCTGCGCTTTCCGCCGGGATTCCTACCCGATCTGCTGGGAGTTCCCGCCGCCGAACTGCGCGACACCCTCGTGCCGCTGACCGAGGTCGTGGGTGACGACCGGACGAGAGCGTTCGTCGAACGAGTCGTCGAAGCAGCCGATCCCGGACGTGTGCTGGAGTCCTTCGCCCTGTCGCACCCGAACGCCATACAGGACTCGCGAACAACGGCGATCGTCGGGCTGCTCCGCGGGGGCGCGTCGGTGTCCACGGTCGCCGACCACGTGAACCTGGGCGAACGGCAGCTGCACCGCCTCAGTCTGCGACGGTTCGGGTACGGCCCGAAAACGCTGGCGCGGATCCTGCGCTTGCGGGCCGCACTCCGCCTCGCCGAATCGGGACTGGCCGGCGCGGAGATCGCCGCGCACGCCGGCTACGCCGATCAGGCCCACCTGATCCGGGAGACCCGGGACCTGGCCGGGGCGAGCTTCACGGCACTGGTCACGTCGTGAGGGCCGCGAACAGGTCCACGGGGTTGCCGTCGGGATCGAGCACGGTCGCGTAGCGCTGGCCCCAGAAGGCATCCCACGGCTCGTGGTGCCCGTCGTAGCCCGCCGCTGTGATCTCGGCGTACGCGCTGTCCACCGCGGACGGCGATCCGCAGTCGAAGGCCAACGCCGCCCGGTGCCCACCGGACGGCGGTGTCCATGTGGGATCGACCGAGCGCACCGTCTCGGCGGAGTCCCACATCAGCCGCACCCCACCCGGCAGGATCACGTCGACGTGCGGTTCGGCGTCGGCCTCGGTCGGGATGTCGAGGCCGAGCAACCGGTAGAAAGCCAGCGTCGCCGTCATGTCGTCGGCGACCAGGCCCACAGCACTGAATTGCATCGTCATGGGTGAACCGTAGAAGCCGGACAGGGCCCGCGCCTTGAACGAATCGGACACGCCGCGATCGGGACTCGAACCGACCGGTATGGCGGTGGACAGCTTCGGGAAGCTCGCCCACCGCCTACCTCAAACACCCGGTCAGGGCGTGAACTCCCCTTCCAGCATCTCGGTGACCAGGGCCGCCACCGGTGAACGCTCCGAACGCGTCAGCGTGATGTGCGCGAACAGCGGATGCCCCTTGAGTTTCTCGATGACCGCGGCCACCCCGTCATGGCGGCCGACCCGCAGGTTGTCCCGCTGCGCCACATCGTGGGTGAGCACCATCCGCGAGTTCGCCCCGAGCCGGGACAGCACCGTCAACAGCACGTTGCGTTCCAGCGACTGGGCCTCGTCGACGATCACGAACGAGTCGTGCAGCGAGCGGCCCCGGATGTGGGTCAGCGGCAGCACCTCGAGCATGTCGCGGTCGATGACCTCGTCGAGCACGTTCTGGCTGACCAGTGCGCCCAGCGTGTCGTAGACCGCCTGCGCCCAGGGCTGCATCTTGTCGTCCTCGCTGCCCGGCAAGTAGCCCAGCTGCTGCCCGCCGACCGCGTAGAGCGGGCGGAACACCATGACCTTGCGGTGCTGCCCGCGTTCCAGCACCGCCTCCAGGCCCGCACACAGCGCGAGCGCCGACTTGCCGGTTCCGGCACGCCCACCCAGTGACACGATCCCGACCTCGGGGTCGAGCAACAGGTCCAGCGCGATCCGCTGTTCGGCCGACCGGCCGTGCAGCCCGAATGCCTCACGGTCGCCGCGCACCAGCTTGACCTGCTTGTCCGCGGTGATCCGGCCGAGCGCGCTCTGCGAGCCCGCCAGCAGGCGCAGTCCCGTGTTCGGGGGGAGATCCCTGGCCTCGTCGAGATCGGCCGTCCCCTGCTTGAACAACGTGTCCACGGAGTTCGGCGGCACGTCCACATCGGCCGTGCCCGTCCAGCCGGAGGAGATCACGTCCTGGGCTCGATACTCCTCGGCCTCCAACGCCACCGAGGCGGCTTTGACCCGCATCGGCATGTCCTTGGTCACCAGGGTCACCGCATGCCCGTCGGCGGCGAGGTTCAGCGCGCACGCGAGGATCCGGGCGTCGTTGGAGTCGGTGCGGAAACCGGAAGGCAGCACCTGCGGGTCCGAGTGGTTCAGCTCGACATGCAGGTGACCTCCGTGCTCACCCACCGGAACCGGCTGATCGAGCCGGCCGTGATGCGTCCGGAGTTCGTCGAGGCCGCGGAGGGCCTCCCTGGCGAACCAGCCGAGCTCGGGATGTTGGCGCTTGCCCTCCAGTTCGCTGATCACCACCAGCGGCAGGACCACGCTGTGCTCGGCAAAGCGGGTCATCGCCCACGGGTCCGACAGCAGCACCGACGTATCGAGCACATAGGTGCGTATCTCGGTGCTGCCGGAGGAGGGGCTCGGTTCGCCACCGAGGTCCTGGGGTGAGGTTTCCGCTTGAGGCTGGGAACGTCGTGTGGTCACGGCTACTCCCTCGCGGGCGTGGTCGACCACGTCCGCTCGTCGGCGGGCCGGGCCGCCCTCACCGCCTGAGGCCGGACCGGTGCCGGGGAACCGTCCGATCCTGCCTGCAGCCACGGTCAGGGCCTCCCCGGACGGACCGCATAGGGCACGGCCCGTCACCTGCGGACGCTACCCGTGACACAGCACTGCGAACAGGCAGCCACACAGGTGATTCAACAGATCGTCACCTGCACGCCACGTAGCCCACGCATGCTCGCTTCCGGCGGGCAGGGTATCGGCGAAACCGGGTGGGCAACGGAATTCATTCCCACAACAGCAGGTCACTGCGCTCCCGCAGCGAAGCGAACCAACTCCGCCGATCGGGTGAAGCGACCCGGCTCGCCGCCACCCGCGCGGCGAAGTCGAGGGCGTCGGGGAATCGCTCGAACCAGGACATCGACGCCATCGCGCGAGCGAACGCACCGTGGAAGACATCCCCCGCACCCGTGGTGTCCACGGGCGTCACGGGCGGAACCGGGATCTCACCCGCACGGCCCGCATCGTCGCGCCACCACAGCACCGGATCACCGCCTCGTGTGACGGCGACGGCCCGGACACCTCGATCCATCAGCACCGGCCCCTGCTCGGTGGTCCCGGTGGTCGCAGGAGCACGGAAATCCGCCGAGCAGATCACCACATCGACGTCGGGAAGCAGTTCGTCGAGCACGGGTTTCCAGCTTCCGGCATCCAGCAGGACCGGGATCCGGTGTCTGCGTGCATACGTCGCGGCGGCCACGGCGAGTTCCGGATGGTGACCGTCGAGCAGCACGACGTCGGCCACCGGCGCGTCCAGCAGCGGTTCCGCCGGTCCGGTCCGGCGTCCCGCGGCGTTCCGGGCGACGACGCGGCGTTCGCCGGTGCCGTCCCGGACGGATACGGCCGACACCGGCGGTGGCACCTCGCTGTGCGGGTCGGTGTCGGCGAGTTCCACGCCGTGGTCGGCGAGCTCTTCGCGGACCACCTCGGCCAGGGGGTGCCGCCCCAGCGAGGTGAGCAGTCTCGTCCGCGCGCCCAGCGCGGCCGCTGCCAGTGCCGCCCCGGTGGCGGGACCACCCGCGAGCAGGCCCGCGTCCAGTGCGGTGACCTTCTCGTCCGGGCCGGGAAACTCCTCGACACGCTGGACGAGATCGAGCGTGGCGAGTCCGGCGCACAGCACCCGTGGCGGTGTCACGCATGCCTCCCGCCTGCCAGCTCCGCACGCAGGCTCTGCGGCACGAGAGGCTCGTCCAGCAACCGCCGGTACCGCTCCTCCGGCGCAGCCGCAGGCATTCGGGCGTGCAACCAGGAGCGCAGCAGCCGGTAGCCCTCCACGTAGGTGCTGGTGTAGGCCCGCCACAGGGGATGTGCCAGGAAATCGACCATCCGACGGGCTCGCTCTCGCGGGATCAGCAGCCAGCGCTGCAAGTAGTCGGTGACCTCGGACTCGTCCGCTGCCTGCTCGTGCAGCATCAACGCCGCATCCTGCCGCACCGGCCGGAGCCGATCGAGTATCTCCACCAGCCGTTCGACCTGTGCTCCTTGCGGATGCAGGCCCTGGTCGCCGAGGACCTCCGCCGCCCACTCCCCCCACCCGGGACCGAGCGCCACGTGCAGTCCGAGATCGGCAAGCCCTTCGGAGATCAGGCACTGCGGCGTGTTCACCAGGGACAGGGTCCGTTCCTCGCTCCCCCGGCCCGGTGACGTCCCATCCGGGGAGCGACCGTCCCTGCGGCAATGCTGCGTGTGATGCCCGGGGTAGGCCTCGTGCGCGATCAACTGGGTCAGGCTCGCCACCCGGTGCGGCGAGTCGGCGTTGACGGCGACCCGCGACCGGTAGTCACCGAGGTAGCTGTGCAACCCGCTCCACGGCCGACCGGTCACGACGCGGTACTCGACGTGCTCCTGCGCGGGAAGAGCGAAGCTCCCGCGCACCCGGGTGCGCAGCGCCTCGGACAGAGCCCGCACACAGGGGTCGAGCTTCTCGGCGGGCACACACTCGGCCTCGCGGGCGGCGGCGAGCCGTTCGTGCAGCGGGCCGCGACCGGGGAGAGCCTCGGCGAGTTCGGCGTGTGCCTGCCGGTAGGAGTCCCGGTCACCGGGTTCGATGGGGATCTGGAAGTAGGCCTCCACCTCCGCGCGGAAGGAAATGCGCTCCCCTGCCAGGATCCGACCGGAGCATTCCAGGGCGGCCAGTTGCGCATCCAGGAATGTCCGGCGCTGCCGGGGCAGCACCCCGGGGCAGGGGTCGGTCTCGGCCAGGTCGGTCTCGGCCAGGGCCGCACGTAACCGTTCCGCTGCCGTCACCAGCCGTGCCGGGTCGGGCCGTGGTTCGTCGCGCACTCTCCGGCGCAGTTCGGGATCCCCGGTGTAGCAGTCGACGAATCCCGCAGCGAGCCGGTCGAAGCGCAGACCGAGCAGCAAGTACTCGGTGACGAGCGTGCGCGCGTCCATACCCCGGACGATACGACGCCGCGCCGCCGGGCCCCAGTTGTTCTGTCTTGCGCAACGCACTCGAAAGGCGGCGACAGAACGACGATCGCCGGGAAACTCCGGCAAGAAGCTTGAGGGAATAATCCGCAAACCACACAATGGTGTTAGGCAGCTTTCTCTTCGGCATGGACATGTGTAGGTTTCGCGTCAAGTGCGATCATGGTGTCTTCACTGGGGTTACTCATCTGAAGGAACACCGAATTCGCATCACCCGTACCAACAAGGAGCGAACAAGTGCTGAAGAAGTCAGCTGTCCTCGGTGGCACCGTCGCCGGCCTGCTCGCGCTGGCTCCCGTCGCCAACGCCGACACCCACGACAACGACGGCATCAACATCCTCAACGACAACAACCTCAGTGTCCTGCCGGTGCAGGCCTGCGGAAACAACATTGCCGTGCTGGGTGCCGTCGTGCCGATCTTCTCGGGTCAGGCGAATCAGTGCGTCAACGCCCCGATCGTGGACCACCCCTCCGCCAAGGGCTGACCCGAACGGGCCGGGCGTCGGGGAATTGTGACGACACGGCCCGACAGAGCGCGCCAGGGGCGCCGGAACCGCACTTCCGGCGCCCCTGTTCATCCATTCGGGAAATCTCTTCGAGGATCCGATGCGCAATGCGGAATCCTTCCCGATACACGGCGCCGGAGAACCGTCGACGATCACGCAGCAGCGTGAAAGGACTCGAACAATTCGGAAACTCCCCGTGGTCTTTTGCCGTTCCCGGAGCCGACAGCGCGGCCGACCGGACAAAATCCGGATCCGGCCACTTTCACTCGATCAGGACCCGAAGCGCCGATGCCGCGTGGCGAAGTTGCGCAGGGCGCGCAAGAAGTCCACGCGCCGGAATGCCGGCCAGTACGTCTCGCAAAACCAGAACTCCGAGTGCGCGGATTGCCAGAGCATGAAACCGGACAGCCGCTGCTCCCCGGAGGTCCGGATGAGCAGTTCGGGATCCGGCTGACCGGAGGTGTACAGGTGTTCGGCGATGTGGTCGACATCGAGGACCTCGGCCAGTTCCTCGATGGTCGTGCCCGCCTCGGCATGCTGCTGCAGCAACTTGCGCACGGCATCGGCGATCTCGCGGCGTCCGCCGTATCCGACCGCCACGTTGACCTGCATCCCCGTACGCCCTTCCGTGCGCAGCGCCGCGGCCGAGACCCGAGCGGCGATCTCCGTCGGAAGCAGGTCCAGTGCGCCGACGATCCGGACCTGCCACGGCTTGCTCGGCTGGGTGATTTCCTCGACCACCCCGGCGATGATCTCCAGCAAGGAGTCGACCTCCCTGCTGGAACGGCTCAGGTTGTCCGTGGACAGCAGCCAGAGCGTGACCACATCGACATCGGCCTCCCGGCACCAGCCGAGGAAGTCGGCGATCTTGCGCGCACCGGCGCGGTGGCCGTAGTCGGCATCGAATCCGGCTTCCTTGGCCCACCGGCGGTTGCCGTCGAGGATCACCCCGACATGTTTGGGACGCGGGGCACCAGCGAGCTGGCGACGCAGCCGCCGCTCGTAGAGATCGTAGATCAGTTCCCGCAACCGGACCTTGAGCGCCACGCCCCACGAGAGTACGCGGGCTCCGACGAGGCGCAGCGACTCCCTGGGATCTGTAGCAGTGACACGCATATCACCGCAGGGTGCGTGCCGACCGATCGGCGCTCCCGTAGTCTCGAGGCGTGACTACGGTGATCTCCTCCGACCGGCCCGAGGCCCCGAGCAAGCCCCGGCTGCGGGGTTGGATTCACTTCTGGTCCCTGGTCGTCGCGTGCGCGGCAGGAGCCACGCTCATCGCACTGGCCGCCACCACGGTGTCCGCTCGGGCCGCGCTCGGAACCTCGGTCTACGTCGCCACGGTGCTGGGGCTGTTCGGGGTCAGCGCGCTGTATCACCGCAAGACCTGGGCAACCCTCGGTGCGCGAACATGGATGCGCAGGCTCGATCACTCGATGATCTTCCTGTTCATCGCCGGCACGTACACACCACTGGCGATGGTGGCCATGCAGCCGACGACCGGCGCACTCGTGCTCGCGGTGGTCTGGGGCGGCGCGCTGGCGGGTGTCGTGCTCAAGCTGGCCTGGCCGAACGGGCCGCGCTGGGTCGGCGTGCCGGTCTACATCGCGCTCGGCTGGGTGGCCGTATTCGTCCTGCCCGACCTGCTGGCCAACGCCGGGGTGGCGGCTCTCGTGCTGCTGCTTGCCGGCGGAGCGCTCTACACCGCCGGTGCGATCTTCTACGCGGTGCGCAGACCCGATCCCTGGCCCGCCACCTTCGGTTACCACGAGTTCTTCCACTCCGCGGTGTCCCTGGCCGCGATCTGCCATCACGTCGCGATCTGGCTCGCCCTGTACTCGTGAACGCGGGGTCACCAGCACACCCCCTGGACAAGCCAGCCGGCTCATTCAATGTGGGGGGCCTCACCGCAGGGCCGCGACGAGCTCCCCGGCAGTGGTGACCGGACGGTCACAGACATAGCCACGGCACACGTACGCCGCAGCGGCCCCGTCGACCAGCGGCCTGCCCTTCAGCAGCGGCACACCGGTCTCCTCCGGTTGCCCGGCCACCGCCACCGCCCCGCCCGGGGCGTATCGCCGGGTGGCGCGCAGCAGGGACGCGCGATCGCTGTCCGCGTCGCCGGCAACGGCGATCTGCAGCGGCCCGTGCTGCAGCGCCTCGGCGGCGGCCAGCCAGTGCCCCGCGAAGCGTGGTGCTCGCTGTGCGATCAAGCCCGCACGCGCGAAAGCCCGCTCGGCGACCTGGCGGTAGTGCAGTGCCCGTCCCTCGCCCGCCAGGGCGGAGGCCGTGACGAGCGCCGAGGTCAACGACGACGCCCCGGAGGGGCTGGCGTTGTCGGTGGGGTCCGACGGCCGGCGCACCAGCGTCTCGGCGTCGGCGGCGGTGTCGTGGAAGGCGCCGGGATTGTCGGTGTCGGCGAACTGCTCCAGCGCGGTGTCCAGCAGCTCGCAGGCGACCTCGAGCCACCGCTGCGCGGAAGTGGCCTGGTGCAGGCTGAGCAACCCCTCGGCCAGGCAGCCGTAGTCCTCCAGCACCCCTACCGCGGGCCCGGCCGTGCCCGCACGGGAGTTCCTGCGCAGCCGCCCACCACTGTAGTGCTCCTCGAGCAGCAGAGTGGCGGCCTGCTCGGCGGCCCGCAGCCATTCCGGCTCGTCCAGCACCGAGGAAGCCTCGACCAGAGCGGTGATCGCCATGCCGTTCCACGCGGTGACGACCTTGTCGTCCCTGGCGGGCTGCGGGCGCTGCAACCGTGCCGCATGCAAGCTCTCGCGCACCCGGAGCCAGCGTTGCCAGTCGTCCGGATCGTGGCGAAGTTGCAGGGTCGAAGCACCACGCTCGAACGTTCCGGCCTCGGTCACCGCGAGCAGCTCGGCGGCCCACTCGGCATCGGCCTCGCCGAGTACCTCGCGCAGCTGAGCCGGTGTCCAGACGTAGGTGAGCCCCTCGACACCGTCGGTGTCGGCATCGAGCGAGGCCGCGAATCCGCCTTCGGGAGTGCGTAGTTCACGCAGCAGGAACTCGGCGGTTTCGCGGGTCACCCGTTCGGCCAGTACCGGCACACGCTCGGAGGACTCGCTCCCGGGCGGGGCTTCTTCCTCGGACGAGGAGACGGCCTGCGACTGCCGCCGCGCCAGATGGGCATAGGCACGAAGCAGCAACGCGTTGTCGTAGAGCATCTTCTCGAAGTGCGGCACGACCCAGTCGGCGTCGACGCTGTAGCGCGCGAATCCGCCCGCGAGCTGATCGTAGATGCCACCCCGGGCCATCGCCTCGCACGTCGCCACGGCCATGTCCCAGGCGGTGGTGTCCCGGTCGCCGTCCCCGGCAGCGAGGCGTTCGTCGTGGCGCAGCAGGAACTCCAGGACCATCGACGGGGGGAACTTGGGCGAGTCGCCGAAGCCACCCGTCCGGGAGTCGAACTCCCCGTGCAGGGTCTGCACGGCCGATGCGATGACCTCGGCGTCGAGCACGGATTCCGGCAGCGCGCCGCGCTGTCCGGCAAGCTGCTCGACCACCTTGGCCGCACCCTGCCGGACCTCGTCACCGCGTTCGGACCACGCACGTACGACGGCGTCGAGCAGCTGCCGGAACGAGGGCATACCGTGCAGCGGCGCCGACGGGTAGTAGGTCCCGCAGTGGAACGGTTCGCCCTCCGGGGTCAGGATGCAGGTCATGGGCCAGCCCGCCTGGCCCGTCATGGCCTGCGTGGCTTCGAGGTAGACCGCGTCGACGTCGGGACGTTCCTCCCGATCGACCTTGATGTTGACGAAGTGCTCGTTCATCACGGCAGCGATCTCGGGGTCCTCGAAGGACTCGTGCGCCATGACGTGGCACCAGTGGCAGGCGGCATAACCGACCGACAGCAGCACCGGCACGTCACGGCGCCGAGCCTCGTCGAACGCCTCCTGTGACCAGGGAAACCAGTCGACGGGGTTGTCGGCGTGCTGGAGCAGGTACGGGCTGGTTGCCTCTGCAAGCCGCTGTGCCATACCCACAAGCGTCCCACTCCGGCCTGCGCCACGTCCTGCCGAGTGCCCGACCACGAGCGGATGCGGGAAACCGGCTGCGTCCGGTGGACCATTCGAGGCATCCTGGTCGCCGTGCTGTTGACACTGAGCACCACCCTGGGATCGCTTCCCGCGACCGACCTCGGATTCCTGCTGCACAAACATCCCGAACGACTCCAGTGCTTCGAGGTCACGGCCGGTACGGCGCATGTTTTCTATCCACGTGCCGATGCCGCGGAGTGCACGGCGGCGCTCCTGCTCGAGATCGACCCGATCGATCTCGCCCGACACGCCCGCCGCTCGAGCGGTTGGGCCCTCGGTGCCTACGTCAACGATCGGCCCTATGTCGCCTCCTCGTTGCTGGCCGTGGCGCTGGGCAAGGTGTTCCGGACGGCACTGAACGGTCGCTGTGACGCACGCCCGGAGCTGGTGCGACAGCCGATCCCGTTGCGCATCCACCTGCCCGCCGTGCCCGACGGGGGCGATCCGGAACTGCCGGAGCGGCTGTTCGCCCCCCTCGGCTGGCACGTCGAAACTCGACCCCTGACCGATCCGGAGTGGGGACGGGTCGATTGCGTCGAGCTGAACCTGAGCGGAGACCTACCGCTGGCCGAGGCACTCAACCAGCTCTACGTCCTCCTGCCGGTGCTGGACGACGCGAAACACTACTGGGTCGCCGAGGAGGAGGTCGACAAGCTGCTGCGGGCCGGAGGTGACTGGTTGGTCTCGCACCCCGAACGGGAGCTGATCAGCCGTCGCTACCTCGCCCACGCACGCACCCTGGTCGACAGTGCGCTCGCGCAACTGGCCGATCCCGATTCCGGGCCCGAACCACACCAGGACTCCGGCCGGCCGCTGGCAGCGCAGCGCCGATCGGCCGTCCTGGAACGTCTCCGGGCAGCAGGGGCGCGCAGCGTGGTCGATCTCGGGTGCGGGGACGGCCGCTTGGTGGGTGATCTGCTCGAGGATCCGGCGTTCACCGAAATCCTCGGCGTCGACGTGTCCACGGGCGGTCTCGGCGCCGCCGAGCGCAAGCTCGGACTGGAGCGGATGCCCGAACGCAAACGTCGGTGCGTGCGGCTTCGCCAGTCGGCCCTGACCTACACCGACTCCACCCTGATCGGGCACGACGCGGCGGTGCTCATGGAGGTCGTCGAACACCTCGATCTCGCGCGTCTGCCCGCGATGGAACATGCCGTGTTCGGCCACGCCCGCCCGGAAACGGTGCTGGTCACCACCCCCAACGCGGAGTACAACGTCCGGTACCCGAATCTGGCGGCAGGTGCTTACCGGCATCCGGACCACCGGTTCGAGTGGGACCGTGCACAGTTCGCGGCATGGGTCGAGCGAGTCGCGGAACGGTTCGGCTATGTGCCGGAGCTCGACGGCGTCGGCGAACACGATCCCGAACTCGGCCACCCGACCCAGCTGGCGGTGTTCACCCGTGCCGAGTCCGCCCGTACCGATGCGAACAGCGAGGACGCCCGATCATGAACGACAACCGCATCCTCGATCTGCCGGACCTGTCGCTGGTGGTGCTGATCGGGGCGTCGGGTTCGGGCAAGTCCACCTTCGCCGCCGAGCACTTCCGCGCAACGCAGGTGCTCTCCAGCGACCGCTGCCGGGGCATGGTCTCCGACGACGAGAACGACCAGAACGCCACCGACGACGCCTTCGACGTCCTGCACTACATCGCGGGCAAACGGCTCGCCGCCGGACTGGTCACCGTCGTCGACGCCACGAACGTGCACAAGCACGGCAGGGACGCGCTGATCCGGCTGGCGCGCGAGCACGACGTGCTTCCGGTCGCGATCGTGCTCGACCCGCCGGAGTCGGTGTGCATTCGGCGCAACGCGGGCCGTACCGACCGGACGTTCGGCGCGGAGGTCGTCCGGCGGCAGCGCAAGGACCTGCATCGGTCGCTGAAGTCCTTGCAGCGCGAAGGGTTCCGGCGGGTGCACGTGCTGCGGGACGAGTCCGAGGTGCACACCGCCGAAATCCGGTGGGACCGGCTGTTCAACGACCGGCGCGCAGAGACCGGCCCGTTCGACGTCATCGGCGATGTCCACGGCTGCCGCAGCGAGCTGGAAACATTGCTGGGCCAACTCGGTTACCGGCTGCACCGCGACGAGGCGGGGCGGGCGATCGACGCCGAACATCCCGAGGGGCGTCGGGCGCTGCTGCTGGGCGACCTCGTCGATCGCGGACCCGACACACCGGGCGTGCTCCGGCTGGCCATGGGCATGGTCGCCTCCGGCAACGCGCTGGCCGTGGCGGGAAATCACGAGAACAAGCTGGTCAAAGCACTGCGTGGCCGCAAGGTCACGGTCTCGCACGGCCTGGCGGAGTCGTTGGAACAGCTCTCCGGCGAGGACGAGGAGTTCCAGCGGCGGGCACAGGAGTTCTGTGACGGCCTCGTGGCGCACTATGTGCTCGACCACGGCAACCTGGTGGTGGCCCACGCCGGACTGCCCGAGCGCTACCACGGTCGCGCCTCCGGGCGCGTGCGCAGCTTCGCGCTCTACGGTGATACGACCGGTGAAACCGACGAGTTCGGCCTGCCGGTGCGGTATCCGTGGGCTCAGGACTACCGGGGGAAGGCGGTCGTGCTGTACGGGCACACGCCGGTGCCCGAGCCCGAGTGGATCAACAGGACGATGTGCCTGGACACGGGCTGCGTGTTCGGAGGCAGGCTGACCGCCCTGCGCTACCCGGAGCACGAGGTGGTCTCGATGCCCGCGCAGCAGGTCTGGAGCGAGCCCGTCCGACCGGCGCGGACCGCCGGTTCCCCTGCCGCCGGTTCCTCCGCAGCCGGCGACCCCTCACCCGGCGATGCACACACCGAGACATCCGGACAGACACCGAGGCGCGAACCCGGCACGCTCGATCTCGGCGACGTGACGGGACGCCGCATCCTGCGGACCCGCCACCACGGGCGAATCACCGCCGAGGCCGAGCAGTCGGCTGCCGCTCTGGAGGTGATGAGCCGGTTCGCCCTCGATCCGCGCCGCCTGCTGTACCTGCCGCCGACCATGCCGCCGTGCAGCACTGCGAACAGCGGTGACCTGCTGGAGCATCCGGAACGGGCGTTCGCCGACTACCGGCGCTGGGGCGTGACGGAGCTGATCTGCCAGGAAAAGCACATGGGCTCACGCGCTGTCGTGCTGCTCTGCCGGGATGCAGGCACCGCCGCGAACAGATTCGGCTTCGACCCGCACGAGGCGATTCGCGGTGCGGTGCACACCAGGACCGGGCGGTCGTTCTTCGGGCCCGAACTGACCGCCGCCCTGCTGGAGAACGTGCACGCGGCGGTGACCGAACTGAACCTGTGGGAGGAGCTGGACAGCGACTGGCTGCTGCTCGACACCGAGCTCCTGCCGTGGAACGCCAAAGCCGGTGAGCTCATCCGCGACCGGTACGCCGGTACCGGCGCCGCCGCCGAGTCGGCCCTGAGCAGCGCGACCAGCGCGTTGCGGCAGGCCCGAGCGCGCGGGCTGGACGTCGGTGAACTGGCCGCTCGCACCGAGAAGCGGTATGCCGACGTCGAGCGGTTCCGTGCGGCCTACCAGCAGTACTGCCGGCCCACCGAAGGACTCGAGGGCATCCGGCTCGCCCCCTTCCAGATGCTGGCCACCGAGGGCCGCAGCTACCACGACGTCGACCACGACTGGCACCTGTCGGTGGCCGACCGGCTCGCCGAGGCCGCGCCGGAGACCTTCACCACCACCCGCCGTCGCATCGTCGACACCGAGGACACCGCATCCACAGCCGCCGCCACCCGGTGGTGGGAGGAACTCACCACCGCCGGCGGTGAGGGCATGGTGGTCAAACCCCGCACCAACCGTGTGCGCGGGCGGAAAGGACTCGTGCAGCCCGGCGTCAAGGTACGCGGACGGGAGTACCTGCGGCTGGTCTACGGGCCCGAATACACCGAGCCCCGCCATCTCGACCGGCTCCGGCAGCGTCAACTCGGCCGGAAACGCTCCCTGGCGCTGCGCGAGCACGCCCTGGGGCTGGAAGCCCTCGACCGCCTGGCCGAGGGTGAACCGCTCTGGCGTCTCCACGAATGCGTCTTCGCCGTCCTCGCCCTCGAATCCGCCGCCGTCGACCCCCGCCTGTGAACAGGTGTGCTCCTCGAGCAGGAGTCGGAGCACCGTGGCGAGGGCTGCCCGAGGAGCCGGGTGGGGACCGGCCGAGACCTCAGGTGGTCTCCTGCCCACCGCCGGGCCGGCTCACCGGATCGGACCCGTCCCCCTCGGCTGCGGCCGCATCGTCCTCACCTGCAGCGTTGTCCTCGGAACCCTCGCCCTGCTCGGCGTTCTCCGCGGCCTGTGCGGCCCTGGCCGCTTCGGCACGCTTGACCCGCGCCGGTGCCGCCGCAGCGGCCCTGTCCTGGTCGAACCGGGTCGGCACCCGCTTGAGATGCGTGGTCATGGAGCGGGCCAGGAACGCCACGGCGATGAACAGGGCGAGCAGCAGGAACAAGCCCAGCGGTGTGGACTTGCCGAATCCCTCGCCCTGTCCTCCGGAAGGCTCGCCCCCCGGGAAGTCCGGCTGCGCCAGGACGGTGGCCAGTGTCTCGATGCCACTCAGTGTCTCGATGCCGCTCAAGCGCCCACTCTCTCCTGTACTCCGGCGAACAGGTCGTCCTCCGGCAACGTGGTGTCCACCAGTGAACGGACGAGTTCGTAGTCCTCGGTCGGCCACACCGCACGCTGGATATCCAGCGGAGTCGCGAACCAGCGGCTGTTCGGATCGATCTGCGTGGCGTGCGCGCGGAGCGCATCGTCGCGTACCTCGAAGTATTCGCTGCACTCGACCCGCGTGGTCACCCGGTCGTGTGGATCCGGGCGGGCGGCGGCGTCCCACTTCTGCAACCACTCATGATACGGGGATTCGAGTCCACGTTCGAGCAGCGCGTCGTGAAAAAGCTGCATGCGCTTACGGGAGAAGCCGTGGGAGTAGTACAGCTTCAGCGGCTGCCACGGTTCTCCGCTCTCCGGGTACAGCTCCGGATCACCCGCGGCGTCGAACGCCGCCATCGACACCTCGTGGCAGCGCACGTGGTCCGGGTGCGGGTATCCCCCGTTCTCGTCATAGGTGACGAGAACGTGCGGCCGGAACTCGCGGATCACCGTGACCAACTCGGGAGTGATGTTTTCCAGCGGCTCCAGGGCGAAGCACCCTTCGGGCAGTGGCGGCGGCGGATCGCCTTCCGGCAACCCGGAGTCGACGAATCCCAGCCAGCGGTGTTGCACCCCGAGGATCTCCGCTGCGCGGGCCATCTCCTCGCGGCGGATCTCGGGCATGTTCTCGAGCACATCGGGCCGTTCCATGGCCGGATTGAGAATGCTGCCGGCCTCACCCCCGGTGCAGGTGACGATCATCACATCGTGCCCCTCGGCCACGTAGCGCGCGGTTGTGGCGGCACCCTTGCTGGACTCGTCGTCCGGATGCGCATGCACGGTCATCAGACGCAGCTTCTCGGCCATCGCCCGGTAATCCCTCCTGTTTCGCCTCACCACCGGCCCCCGCTGACAGTGACCGGAGCACTCCGGGGATACTCAACGTGGAAGTCTTCCTCCATTGTTCCCGCGGGTCCGACACTCGCGTCGGCAGGGGTTGCTCGTTCCCGGCAGCGCACCGGGCAGGCAGCGGCGGATCCTCGCGGCGGATTCCGGGAAGATCCGTAACAGGAAATCCCCGCGTGGGGCACCGACGCACACGGCGAGATCCGAAAGGTTCCGGACACGTGGCAGACCCGCAGCTCCCGGAAGGGCGGTACGGCTCGCGCGCTCGCAAGCGCTCGAACCGCCTGCTGCGGTGGTCCCTGAGCGCCGTCGCGCTCGTCGTGTCGGTGGGCGTCGCGCTCGTGGCCTACAGCAACCTGGGCAGCGCGCCGATCGAGGCCAACCGGCTCACCTACCAGGCCCTCGACGACAACTCGTTGCGGATCACCCTCGAGGTGCGCCGGGACTTTCCGCAGCGTCCCGCGGTGTGTGTCGTACGCGCCAGATCACTGGACGGCACGGAGACCGGCCGCAAGGAAATTCTGGTGCCGCCCTCCGAGGGCACGGCCCATCCGGTCACGGTCGTGACCACCTCCGCACCTCCGGTGTCCGGCAACGTCCACGGCTGCTCTTACACCGTCCCGGAATATCTGTCCACCCCGACGCGTCCAAGTGGGTGAAGAACGCCGGACAACCACTGCAACTGGGAAAATTCACCCCCAACGGCCCGTGGCCGTGTTATCGTCGGAGACAGCACGGCCCCAGCACGGGCCGTGTTTTTCCATATCCGTGCCTTTCCAGGTTCGGGAGGTTCCGGCCCGCGGAGCGCGGAGCCGTCGTCGACGAGGAGTGGTGACCGTGAGCGAGATGCAGGCGACCTGGCTGACGCAGGATGCTTACGATCGGCTCAAGAACGAGCTCGATGCGCTCGTGGCCGACCGCCCGGTGATCGCCCAGAAGATCAACGAGGCGCGGGAGGAAGGCGACCTCAAGGAGAACGGCGGTTACCACGCGGCGCGCGAGGAACAGGGACAGATGGAGTCCCGCATCCGTCAGATTCAGGAACTCCTGCGCACGGCCAAGGTCGGCGATGTGCCCACGGAGTCGGGAGTCGCGCGCCCCGGATCGGTGCTGACCGTCCGTTACGACGGTGAGGACGAACACGAGCAGTTCCTGCTGGCCAACCGGGAGGAAGGCGCCCACGGCGAGCTCGAGGTGTACTCCCCGAGCTCTCCCCTGGGACAGGCGTTGCTGGACGCCGAGGAGGGCGAGACCGTGGAGTACGACCTGCCCAACGGGGGCACGATGCAGGTGACCCTGATCAAGGCCGAACCTTTCACGGGCTGAGGCAAACTCGGTACTTCGGCCGGGTTCGAGTGCGCTCGGGCCCGGCCGAAGTGCATTCACCCGGCCCCTCTCACTCGGGTGCCGACTCCGCAGCCAATCGCTCCAGCAAGGGCCGCACCCGCGGCGCCACGGGCGTGGACAGCGCTATCGAGGTCGAGGTCCGTCGCACTTCGGGCACGGCGACCACCGTGTCGATCACCCGCTGCAGGTCCGCGTTCGACCGGGCCACCATGCGCACGAAGAGATCCCCCTGCCCGGTCGTCGCGTGCACCTCGCACACTTCGTCGATCGCCGCGAGCCGCTCGGAGACCGCGGCACGCTGCCCCTGCGAGATCTCCAGCACGGCGAAAGCCGTCAGGCCGTAACCCATCGCCGCCAGGTCCAGCTCGGGTGGGAATCCCCGCAGGATCCCGCGGCGGGCCATACGATCCATGCGTGCCTGTACCGTGCCGCGCGCCACACCGAGCCGCCGCGAGCACTCCAGCACCCCCAGCCGTGGTTCATCGGACAGCAACAGCAGCAACCGGGCATCCAGTCCGTCCAAGGCATCCTCGCCCGCGCCTGCCATACCGCACCTTTCCGTCCCGGAGTGCTCGGATCGCACAGAGCTGTGCAGGATGTGCAGTGGAGCACACCCGATTGCCGACAATACTGACCATGTTGCACAGCAATTCTTCCTCCTGTTGCTCAGGATGCAAAGCCGTCACACGCTGATCCGCACAGGTTTTCCACAGCACAGGAGGACACCGTGACCGACACCGTCCACCACGGCAGCCGGACCGGAGAGATCGACGACGTCACCTTCGATCAGATGCAGCAGCTCGTCGGCCTGGTCGACCACGACGCCTCCCAGGATCCGTTCCCGGTGAAGGCGATGGACGCGGTCGTGTTCATCGTCGGAAACGCCACCCAGAGCGCGCTGTTCTACCAGGTCGCCTTCGGAATGGACCTGGTGGCCTACTCCGGTCCCGAGCACGGCAACCGCGATCACCGCGCCTATGTGCTCAAGTCCGGGTCCGCACGCTTCGTCCTCATCGGCGCCGTCGACCCCGCCAGCCCGGCCGCCGACCACCACCGCAGGCACGGTGACGGCGTGATCGACCTGTCCCTGGAGGTCGCCGACGTCGACCAGTGCATCGAGCACGCCCGGTCCCAGGGGGCGACCGTGCTCGAAGAGCCCCACGACGTATCCGACGAGCACGGCACGGTACGCAGGGGCGCCATCGCCACCTACGGTGAAACCAAGCACACGCTGATCGACCGATCCGGCTACTCCGGGCCCTACCTTCCGGGCTATGTCACCCGGCACGGCAGCTACCGCAAACCCGCCGACGCACCGAAGCGGCTGTTCCAGGCCATCGACCACTGCGTCGGCAACGTCGCCATGGGCGAGATGGACCAGTGGGTCGACTTCTACAACCGGGTGATGGGCTTCGTGAACATGGCCGAGTTCGTCGGCGACGACATCATGACCGACTACTCGGCGCTGATGAGCAAGGTCGTCGCCAACGGCAATCACCGGGTGAAGTTCCCGCTCAACGAACCCGCCCTGGGCAAGAAGAAATCACAGATCGACGAGTTCCTGGAATTCTTCGGCGGCTCGGGCTGCCAGCACATCGCGCTGGCGACCGGGGACATCGTGCGCACGGTCACCGAAATGCGCGCCGCCGGAGTCGAATTCCTGTCCACCCCGGACTCCTACTACGACGACCCGCAGCTGCGGGCACGGATCGGCGAGGTACGCCTGCCGATCGAGACGCTCAAGGAGCACGGCATCCTGGTCGACCGCGACGAGGACGGGTATCTGCTGCAGATCTTCACCAAACCCATCGGCGACCGGCCCACCGTGTTCTACGAGCTCATCGAACGCCACGGTTCACTCGGCTTCGGCATCGGCAACTTCAAGGCGCTGTTCGAGGCGATCGAGCGGGAACAGGAACTCCGCGGCAACCTTTAAGGATGGGATCGCCATCTGAGTAGGTGGTCACCGAACCGACGCCTCAGATGGCGCCTTGCGGCGTTGGGCCTCTCTTGAGTATGTCGATACGCGGCGAGAGACCCTGCCTTGCAATGCATCCACCTGAGGCGCCGGAGGTGGTCACCTTGCCCGGGCTGGCCACCCGCGCGAAGAAAAACAAGCGAAAGAGGAAAAAGTACAAGTCAAAGGAGAACCGTTGCCCCTTCAGCGTTTGGCGACGACGGTGAAGCCGGCGGCCTCGAGCTGCGTGACGACATGCTCACGGTGCTCGGGGCCGCGCGTCTCCAGACTGATCTCGACCTCGACCTCGCCGATCCCCAGAGCACCGGAGATACGCGAGTGCTCGACGTCGACGACATTGGCCGAAAGCCCGCCGATCTCGGCCAGCAAGGCGGCCAGCGCTCCCGGCTGATCCGGCAACCGCACCCACAGCGACAGGTAGCGACCGGCCGAGGTCATACCGTGCCGAATCACCTGGAGCAACAGCAACGGATCGATGTTGCCCCCGGACAGCACCGCGACGCTCGGCCCGGTGAGCCGTTCCGGATGTTCGAGCAGCCCGGCGACAGCGGCACCGCCGGCGGGCTCGACCACGAGTTTGGCGCGCTCCAAGCACAGGAGCAACGCTTGCGACAGCGATTCCTCGCTGACGGTGATCACATCGTCGACGAGTTCGGACACGTGTGCATACGTCACCGGCCCGGGCTCGGCGACGGCGATACCGTCGGCCATCGTCTGCGTACCGGTGATCCGGACAGGCTTGCCCGCCGCGAGCGAGCCGGGCCATGCGGCGGCCTGCTCGGCCTGAACCGCGATCACCCGCACCTCCGGTCGCAGCGCTTTGACCGCCGCCGCGATGCCACCGACCAGACCGCCCCCGCCCGCTGCCACCACAATCGTGCGCACTTCGGGCAACTGCTCCAGGATTTCCACCCCGACAGTGGCCTGCCCTGCGATGATGTCATCGTGGTCGAAAGGGTGGATGAACTCCGCACCGGTGCGCTCGGCGTACTCGCGCGCCGCACCGAGCGTTTCCTCCAACGCCGATCCCCGCAGCAGGACCTCGGCACCGTACGACTGCGTGGCGGCCAACTTGGGCAGCGGCACCTGCTCGGGCATGAACACGGTCGAGTGAATACCGAGCAGGGTGGCTGCCAGCGCGACCCCCTGCGCGTGGTTCCCCGCACTGGCGGCAACCACCCCGGCCGCACGTTGTTCGGCGCTCAGCCCGGACAGCCGCACATAGGCGCCGCGTAACTTGAACGAGCCGGTGCGCTGAAGATTCTCGCATTTCAAGTGGACTGCGCCACCGCACTGCTCACCGAGCACCCGGGAATGTTCCAGCGGTGTTCGGCGCACGACCCCGGCCAATCGCTCACCGGCCGCGCGGACTCGTTGCACATCGACCAGAGACATGAGCCCATCCTGCCACCCGAACTCCGCTCGACCCGGTACGCACGGCCACGGCCGCGCTCGAGGGCGGAGCGAGGAGAGATTTACCGGGCAGAATGTTGGGTATTCTCAACAACGACGTCATCGGCCGTCACCCGGTGCTCATGCTTCACCGGGTGTTCGCGTGGCGCCGCGTCACGGCACCGTTGTTCCCGGGAGGACCCATGGCACGGTTGACCCCCACCCCGGGCGCGATTCCCCTGGCCACAGGCATTGCCATGGCAACTGTGCTGTCCGGGGCCGCGGTATTCGCCGTGGTCCACGCCGGATGCGACAACCCCGGCATCTACCGGGTTCACGACGGCGTCGTCGAACTGGTCGGAGGCTGTATCACCCCGGAGGACATCCCGGTCACACCGGATGATCCCCCGCAGCCCGCTCCCCGCCCCCTGGGTGAGGCAGCCGTCACCGACTCCCCCCTCCGCCCTTGAAGGGCGGGCGAGAGCCGGTCACGCGCTGCTCCACCTCACCGGCCCGGCATCCCTCCAGGTCACTCCAAGGCGGCAAGGAGGTCCGCCACCAGATCCTCCGACTCCTCGATCCCCACGGACACGCGGATCAGATCGGCGGGAACCTGCAACAGGGAACCCGCAGTGCTCGCATGGGTCATCCGGCCGGGATGCTCGATCAACGATTCCACGCCACCGAGCGACTCGGCCAGCGTGAACAGGCGCGTACGCGCGCAGGCGTCGATCGCGGCCTGCTCACCGTCGGCATGGGTGAACGAGACCATGCCCCCGAAATGACGCATCTGCTTGGCCGCGACCTGGTGCCCCGGGTGTTCCTCCATCCCCGGATAGAAGACCTTCGCGACCTTCGGGTGCTCCCGGAGTGCGGCCACCAGATGTTCGGCATTCCGGCTGTGCCGTTCCATGCGCACCGCCAGGGTCTTCAAGCCGCGCAGGGTCAGCCACGCATCGAACGGCCCCGGAACGGCACCGGCGGTGTTCTGCAGGAACGCGACCTGGCTCGCGATTTCCTCGTCCGAGGTGATCACCGCGCCCCCGACCACATCGGAGTGCCCGCCGAGATACTTCGTCGTGGAGTGCACGACGATGCTCGCGCCGTGCTCCAGCGGCTGCTGCAGATGCGGTGAGGCGAAGGTGTTGTCCACGACCAGCCGGATGCCGGTGTCGTGGGCGAGCTGCGCCATCGCAGGCAGGTCGGCGATGTTGAGCAGCGGGTTGGTCGGCGTCTCGGTCCAGATCACCTTGGTGTTCGACCGGATCGCCGCGCGCACCGCATCCACATCGGTCACCGGTGCCGGGGTGTATTCCACTCCCCACCCGGTCAGCACCTTGTCGACGAGCCGGAAGGTTCCGCCATAGGCATCATCCGGAATGACGATGTGGTCCCCGGGACGCAGGGTCGCCCGGAGCACCGCGTCGGTGGCCGACATGCCGGAAGCGAACGCGCGCCCGTACGTACCACCTTCCAGGGACGCCAGGCACTCCTCCAGCACCGAGCGCGTGGGGTTGCCCGTGCGCGAGTACTCGTAACCCTGGCGCTGGTTGCCGACGCCGTCCTGGACGTAGGTCGACGTCGCGTGGATCGGCGTGATGACGGAGCCGGTCGTGGGGTCTGGTTCCTGGCCCGCATGGATCGCGCGGGTGGCGAAGCCGTCGCTCATGTACAGCAGCGTACGACCCTTGCCCGCTCACTTCTCTCCCGGCTGGCACCCGGAGGCGGACACATCACCCTCGGTACTGCTGCTGAGGGCACGGCTGCTGGAGGTGTTGCTGTACGAGGCCGGCCGAGCAACGCCGGCCCCCGACCGAGAGGTCGGGGGCCACGTGTGCCACTCGGGCGGTCATCGCAGCATCACCACTGGGGCGGCTGTCCCGGCTGCTGCGGCGGGTACCCGCCGGGCTGCCGAGGCTGCCCGTACGGCTGCGGCTGGCCGTACTGCTGAGGTTGGCCGTACGGCTGCGGCTGGCCGTACGGCTGCTGCTGCGGCTGGCCGGGATGCGGCTGACCGAACTGCTGAGGTTGGCCGTACTGCGGCGGTTGCCCGTACGGCTGCGGCTGGCCGAACTGCTGAGGTTGGCCGTACGGCTGCGGCTGCGGCTGGCCGGGATGCGGCTGACCGAAGCCGCCCGCCTGCGGACCACCGAACTGCTGACCATAGACACCCGCAGCGGCCCGGGGTGCGCCGCCGGAGACATACGCCCGGGTCTGCGGGAGCATCGCGAGCACTCCCGGTGCCGCGGCCAGCACCAGCGAGATGAAGCCGATCGTACTGCCGTAGGCGATCAGACTGATGATCCCCGCGAGGACGAAGACCCCCGAAGCAGCGGCGACGAAGATCGGACCCTTGGTCTTGCGGCCATGGATCAGGATCCCTCCGACGATCATCACGACGGCGACGAGGAGCTGAATGATCGATATCGTCACGAGCAACCCGAGCGGAGGCAGCGAGGGCTCGGGGGGCGTGATCCCGTACTGCTCGGCCATACCGCCGAGCTGATCCTGGACCTGCTTGAGCTCGTTGTACGCACCGATGATCCTGAACAGGTTGATGACCAGGAACAGGACACTCAGCGCACCGAGGCCGACCGCTGTCCAGGCCGCGGCCATCGCGACGGGCTTGTTGCTGTCATCATCCTGCCTGCCGTAGCCGGCCATGCCGGGCCGACCGTATGCAGGCTGACCGTAGCCGTGCTGGCCATAGCCGGCCTGACCGTAGCCTGCCTGAGGCGACGGGGCGCCGAAGCCGCCGGGCTGCTGGGGCTGCTGAGGTTGGTGGGGCTGGTGGGGCTGCCCGGCCTGGGACTGTGCCGGGAAACCACCGCTCGGCGATGCGGGCACACCTCCCATCGGAGGCTGCCCCGTCTGGCCGGGCATCCCGGGTTGCTGCGGTTGCTGTGGCGACTGCGCGGGATAGGCCCCGGGCTGCTGCTGACCGGACAGGCCGGGCTGCTCGTACATGGGCTGCGGTGGCTGCATCGCCGGCGGCACGACCTGCGTCGAACCGCCGGAGTCCTGAGCAGACTGCGACTGCTCGGCGGACTGCCCCTGCGGCGGCTGCACGGGCTGCACGACCTGCGTCGAACCCCCGGAATCCTGAGCAGACTGCGACTGCTCGACGGACTGCCCCTGCGGCGGCTGCACGGGCTGCACGACCTGCGTCGAACCCGCACTGGAGACTTCCGCGCCCTGCTGTGCCTCGTCCTGATGCTGTTCCTGCTCCTGGGGATCCATCCGCGAAGAGACCGTCTGGGTGGAGTCCGGAGAGGACTCGCCCGCGTTGGCGGGATTGCCGTCCGGCTGCTCGCCGGATTCCTGCGGCTGCTTTTCCTGCTGACCGCCATCCGGCGGCTGCGGAGAGCTCATCGGGTTTTCCGACCCCCTTGGCATAAACCTGGGCTGTACGTCGCGCACACGTTATCCGATTGCGCGCCAGCGTAGTCATCGATCAGTACGACCGTTCATCGACCGGCAATAAAAGCGAGAACATCCTGCCGTGTGACCACACCGGCCGGTTTGCCGTCGATGAGCACCATCGCACCGTCCGCATTGGTCAGTGCCGACATCGCGGCGCTGATCTCCTCGCCCGCACCGATGGTGGGCAGCGGCGGGGACATGTGCTCTTCCACCCGGTCGGCGAGATTGGCTCGCCCGGCGAACAGCGCATCCAGCAGGTCGCGCTCGTTGATGGCGCCGGCCACCTCGGCGGCCATGACGGGCGGTTCCGCGTTGACCACCGGCATCTGGGAAACACTGAACTCGCGCAGGATCGCCACCGCCTCGGCGACGGTCTCCTTCGGATGCACGTGCACCAGTTCCGGGATGGTGCCGTCCTTGCGGCGCAGCACATCGCCGACCGAACCACCGGTGTGATCGGGCGACAGAAAACCGTAGGAGGCCATCCAGGAATCGTTGAACACCTTGGTCAGATATCCGCGGCCACCATCGGGCAGGAGCACGACGACGACATCGTCCGGGTCCGCGCGTTCCGCGACACTCAGAGCCGCCGCCACGGCCATCCCGCACGAACCGCCCACCAGCAGTGCCTCCTGCCGGGCGAGTTCGCGGGTCATGAGGAACGAGTTCGCATCGGTGACCGACACGATCTCGTCGCAGATCTCCCTGTCGTAGGTGTTCGGCCAGAAATCCTCGCCGACCCCTTCCACCAGATACGGCCTGCCCTTGCCGCCCGAGTACACCGAACCCTCCGGATCGGCTCCGACGATCCGCACCTGCCCCCCGGAGACTTCCTTGAGGTAGCGTCCGACACCCGAAATGGTGCCGCCGGTGCCGATCCCGGCGACGAAATGGGTGATGCGGCCCTGCGTCTGCTCCCAGATTTCCGGGCCGGTGGAGTGGTAGTGCGACTCGGGGTTGGACTGATTGTCGTACTGGTTCGGCTTCCAGTAACCGTCCTGCTCGGCGAGCCGGTCGGAGACGCTGTAGTAGGAGTCGGGATGCTCGGGCGGCACCGCCGTCGGGCAGACGACGACCTCGGCGCCGTAGGCCTCCAGCACGTTGCGCTTGTCCTCGCTGACCTTGTCGGGACAGACGAACACGCAGCGGTACCCCTTGCGCTGGGCCACCATGGCCAGCCCGACGCCGGTGTTGCCGGAGGTCGGTTCGACGATCGTGCCGCCCGGCCGCAGCTCCCCCGAAGCTTCGGCGGCTTCGATCATCCGCAGCGCGATGCGATCCTTCACGCTCCCGCCCGGATTGAGGTATTCGACCTTGGCCAGGACCGGCGTCTCCAGCTCCGCACTCAACGTGTTCAGTTGTACCAGCGGGGTATTACCGACCAGGTCGGTCACATGCTCGACGTACTCCACCGCGCGAGTCCTCTCCCTCGTTACGAGCCTGTGAGGCGGGGGCTTGATCGTCTCCCGCACGGTTAACCCGGAAGGCCGACACGAGCAGGGACGAATCGCGCCCACAGTACCTCTCCGGGTCACACTGTTCTCTCGGGTGCACACCGCTCATTACCACCTGAACGGGCACCGAAACCGAGCGGATCACCGAAATGCGGAGCACGCTGTGCAGTGACTGGCGCGCGTATCGCGGACCATCGCACAGGAGGGACGATGATCGGGCCGAGGATGCTGCGGCTCGCCGTCTTTGCGGCAGGCACGGTGGGGGGGTTGTCCGGCGCTGCCTACGGGCTGCTCAACGAGCAGTCCCGGCGAGCACGGCGAGTCATCGGTCCTCCGACTTCGGGCCCCCTGCGCGCCGACCGCGTGCACTACCCGGAGGGGCACGAGACGCGCGTCCCGGCATCGCACGGCGACGCGGAGCCGCTGGAACTGGCGATACTCGGGGACTCCTCGGCTGCCGGCCTCGGCGTCGACCTCCCGGATCAGCTACCGGGCGTGCTCATCGCCCGGGGTATGGCCGAGGAACTCGAACGGCCGGTCGCGCTGACCACGTACGCGATCGTGGGCACCACGAGCCGGGAACTGTCCCTGCAGGTGGACAGTGTGCTCAGCAAGCCACCCCGCCTGGCTCTGATCCTCATCGGCGCCAACGACGTCACCTCACGGCTGCCGATCCGGGCGAGTGCCCTGCTTCTCGGCCAGGCCGTGGAGCGGTTGACCGCCGAGGGGGTCGCCGTGGTCGTGGGCACCTGTCCGGACCTCGGTGCGATCCGGCCGATTCCGCAGCCGCTGCGTGCCGTCGTCCGCTCGGTCAGCCTTGCCCTGGCCAAAGCCCAGCGCCGGGCTGTCGAGCAGGCCGGGGGGCACGCTGTCCCGCTGGCCGACCTGCTGTCGCCGGAGTTCCTCACCCGTCCCGCCGAGTTCTTCAGCCACGACCGTTTCCACCCGTCGGCAGCCGGATACGAAGCGGCCGCGACCATGCTGCTGCCCACCCTGTGCCATGCGATCGGGGCGTGGGAAGGCGCACCGGTGCCGAGTGCTCCCACGCGGTCCTCGGCAGCCGAGGCGCGGCGGCCCACGCGCAGGCTCATCGCGCGCCTGAACCGGCACCTGCGCCGCCGTGCAGACGCATGACCTGGCGTACCAACTGGTCGGTTACCATGAAGTAGGGTGATTGCCGTCACCGAACAGCGACAGGAAGCCCCTGGAGTGCGGGATATTCCGAGGTGCGTCCGGACCTGCCCGGTCGCACAGGCTCGCCTCTCACACGGGAAGCTTCCCCCGGCGGCGAACTTGTCCGAGAGCAGGAGAACCGAAGGAGCTCCCCATGACCGAAGCAGTCATCGTGGCCACCGCCCGCTCGCCCATCGGCCGGGCGGGCAAGGGATCGCTGGTGGACAGCCGGCCGGACGACCTCACCGCCCAGATCGTGCGGGCGGCACTGGACAAGGTGCCCGAACTCGATCCGCAGGAGATCGACGACCTGATGCTGGGCTGCGGCCTGCCCGGCGGAGAGCAGGGCTTCAACATGGCCCGCGTGGTCTCCGTGCTGCTCGGGTACGACCACCTGCCCGGCACCACCATCACCCGATACTGCTCGTCGAGCCTGCAGACCACCCGCATGGCCATGCACGCGATCAAGGCCGGTGAGGGAGACGTGTTCATCAGCGCCGGCGTCGAGATGGTCTCGCGGTTCGCCAAGGGCAACTCCGACTCGCTGCCGGAGACCCAGAACCCGGCCTTCGACGAGGCGCAGGCCCGCACCAAGCAGGTCGCCGAGGAAGGCGCCGAGAACTGGACCGACCCGCGCGAGTTCGACAAGCTGCCCGATGTCTACCTGCCGATGGGTCAGACCGCCGAGAACCTGGCCCGAGCCAAGGGCATCAGCCGCGACGAGATGGACGACTTCGGCGTGCGGTCGCAGAACCTCGCCGAGAAGGCCATCGCCAACGGCTTCTGGTCCCGCGAGATCACCCCGGTCACCACCCCGTCGGGCACCGTCGCCGACACCGATGACGGCCCGCGCGCGGGCGTGACCAAGGAGGGCGTGTCCGGGCTCAAGCCGGTGTTCCGCCCGGATGGCCGGGTCACGGCGGCCAACGCCTGCCCGCTCAACGACGGTGCGGCTGCCGTGGTCGTCATGAGCGACAAGAAGGCCAAGCAGCTCGGTCTGACCCCGCTGGCCCGGATCGTGTCGACCGGCGTATCGGCACTGTCCCCGGAGATCATGGGGCTCGGCCCGGTGGAGGCCTCCCAGCAGGCACTGGGCCGGGCGGGCATGAGCGCCGGTGACATGGACCTGGTGGAGATCAACGAGGCCTTCGCCGCCCAGGTCATCCCCTCCTACCAGGAGCTGGGAATCCCCCTGGAGCGGCTCAACGTCAACGGCGGCGCGATCGCCGTCGGCCACCCGTTCGGCATGACCGGTGCGCGCATCACCACCACCCTGATCAATTCCCTGCAGTTCCACGACAAGCAGTTCGGGCTGGAGACCATGTGCGTCGGTGGTGGCCAGGGCATGGCCATGGTGCTGGAGCGGCTTTCCTGAAAATGTTCGGGCTGATTTGTGCGGCGGTGCCGGTTGCGTGCGTGGCAGGGCAGCCGCTCGGGCTGATTGCTTGAGCGTGGCCTTCGAGTACACAGGAGCGACTCGACCAAGCCGACGAGACGAGAAAGGGCGCCTGTTCCCCGTGGGGAGCAGGCGCCCTTCGTTCGTCTCGCCGGAGCCGCGAGGGCCGGTGGACTACTCGTTCTGGAAGTAGGACAGCAGCCGCAGGATCTCCAGGTACAGCCAGACCAGGGTGACCATCAGGCCGAAGGCGACGTACCAGGCGAACTTGGCGTCCACCCCACCCTTGATGGCCTTGTCGGCGGCGTCGAAGTCCAGCAGGAAGCTGAACGCGGCGATACCGATGACCAGCAGGCTGAAGCCGATGCCGAGCGGAGTGGGCTCACGCAGCCCCAAGCCACCCGACACGAAGAAACCCGAGATCAGGTTGAGCAGCATCAGCACGACAGCACCGGCCAGCGCGCCGATGATCCACTTGGTCAACTTCGGCGTGACCCGGATCGCACCGGTCTTGTAGACGACCAGCATGGCCGCGAAGACACCCACCGTGCCCGCGATCGCCTGCATGATGATGCCGGGGTTGTCGGTCACCACGTTGCCGAACAGGTAGCTGATCCCGCCGAGGAACACGCCCTCGACAGCCGCATAGGCGATGACCAGCGCCGGGCTCACCTTCTTCTTGAAGATGACGACCATGGCCAGCACGAACCCGATCAGTGCGGCGGGCAGCGCCAGCGCCATCGCGGCCGCACCACCCACGACATAGGTCGCGGCACCGGTGCCGACGGTGACGGCCAGAGTCGTCGCCGTCTTGGTGACCACGTCGTCGATGGTCATCGGACGCCCGGTCTGCTGCGGGGCAGCGGGCGCCTGACCGAAGCCGGTGCCGAAACCGGCACTTTGGGTTTGACCTGCGTTGAAGTTCGCGTACCCACCGCTCGGCAGGTTCTTGAACGCAGGGTTGCTCGTTGTGCGCAACTCATCCTCCTGGGCGTGCGTGCGCCGTCACCGGTAACAACGACCGAACCCGCCGGTCGGTTCCCGTATCGCGTAAAAAGGATTTTACCCCAACTGCCGGTCAATCCCCGCCGCTACCGGAACCTTGTCCCACCGGCTCCACGGCCGGCGTCAGCGCCGTTTCTTCTGGCTCTTCCTGGCCGCGGTCTGCTTGCCGGGCCGGTTCTTCTGCTGCCCCTTCTTGCCGCTCGGCTTTCCGCCCTGCTTTCCCGCCGGGCTCCCGGTGGGCTTGCCGTTCGCCTTGCCTGCGCCGGCGGCCTTGCCGTTCGCCTTGCCCCCGGACTGACCGTCGGAACCCTGACCACCGCCGGCGCTGCCGTTGGCCGAGGGCGCACCGGCAACCTCCGTGGCACCCTTCCCCTCGACCTGCGTGGCCTCGTCGCCGCTGACGGCGGAGGCCTGGTCGCCGACAGGCTGCCCCGGCTTCTGGCCGGGCTTGGGGCGGGGAGCTTCCTTCTTCGCCGCGAGCTCGCGCTCCTTCTCCCGCTGCTCCTCGCGGTCGACCTTGTTGGTCAGGAAGTGCTGCTGGCCCAGAGTCCAGAGGTTGTTGGCCATGAAGTACAGCACCACCGCCATGGGCAGGAACCACGGCGAGATCAACGTACCGATCGGCGCCAGGTACATCATGACCTTGCCGATCATGGCGCCCTGCGGGTTGGCCATCGTGGCATCGTTCTGCCGCTTGACCGACATCCGCATGGTGAAGTAGGTCGCGGCCGAGGCGACGATCATCAGCGGGATGCCGACGGTGATCATCTCCGGGCGACTGGTGCCGAACTCCTGCAATTCCGCCGTCGGCTGGGTGATCCAGTTCCCCAGCTTGGCACCGAAGATGTCGGCGTTGAGGAACGAGTCGACGCCGCTCTGGCCGAAGATGTAGTTGCTGTCCTTGCCCGGTTTGAAGCCGCGCAGCACGTAGAACAGGCTCAGAAAGACCGGGATCTGCACCAGCGCGGGCAGGCAGCCGCCGAGCGGGTTGACCCCCTGCTCGGACTGCAGCTTCTGCATCTCCTGCGCCATCTTCTGGCGGTCGTTCTTGTACTTCTCCCGCAGCTTCTGGATCTGCGGGGCGAACTTCTGCATCTGGCGGCCGGCTCGGATCTGGCTGAGCGCGGGCTTGAGCAGCAGCAGGCGCAGGGAGAACACCAGGAAGAACACCGACAGCGCCCAGGCGAAGCCGTTGTCCGGCCCGAGCATGAAGCCGAACACCTTGTGCCAGAACCACAGAATGGCCGACACGGGATAGAGGATAAAGTCGAACACTCAACCACTCCTGGTCATCGCCCGGAATCCACTTCCGGGCCGCACCTGCACAGCCGTCCCGATCCTGTGGGCACGGCAGCCCCACCAGGGTGCCACGAGGCGTTTCGCCGCCAAGCACGGGTCGCCTCCGCACACGGAGACGACCGAGGAGCGGCCGTGCGACACGAGCGGTGGCCACGGCCGGGCACCCACGCGGCCACAACCGGGCTGGGCACGCCGTGGTGGAGCAAGGAACTGCAGCAGCGGCACATCGACACGGCGAAACGGGGCCACGCAGACGCCGCCGCTGCCCATCGCCCCGTCCAGTCTACGCACCGGCAGCGCCATGGCCTACCACATCGGGGTGATCGGTCACCACTCGAGCCGTGCGACACGCCATTCGTTGCCGATTTGTGATCGTCGACTACTGTGGGGAGCGGGTTGAGCACACAGCCCATCAAGTTTCCGCTACCGAGCCGCCCCGACCGGACGGCTCCAACGAAGCTGGATGGGAGTTTTTTCGATGCCGAAGGCGCCACACACCCACCTGTCCGCAGTCGACCACGTACGCGAGCATCTCGCCGATGAGACGGAGCGCCTGTCGTGCCGCGTCCAGGAGGGCACCGATCGGGTGCTGCTGCACCTGAGCGGCGAACTCGATCTGCTCGGGGCGCCGAAGGCGGCCCGCGTGTTCCGGGAATGCCTGAACACCTCGAGCGGGACCGTGGTCTGTGACCTCGCCGGACTGGATTTCCTGGCCACCTCGGGGCTGCGGGTCCTTCTCGAGGTGAACGAGCAGGCGCGTGCCCGGCAGCAGGAGCTGGTTCTGCTCACCGGTGGCGCCTCCGCCGAGGTGCTGCGCCTCCTCGAGATCACCGACACCCGCAGCATGCTGACCTGCCGTGCCGACCTCGAGGAGACCGACACCCCGGTTGTGGCAGCACCGTAGCGGCCTCCATCCGGACATTGCCTGCGGACTCGTCAACGGCGATCTCACAGCGCCGTGAGCGGCTCTCCGCCTACCGAGCTTCCGCCACTGCGGACGAGCCCACAAGGGAGCGGATCCGTGCACGGAAGCGGTTCCGCCTCGGCGGGTCCGCAGGCTATGTCCGATCCCCCAGGGCAGAGCCCGGCCACCGATTGCGACTTGGTCTCGGGTGATGCCGCGGCCGACTTCGCCGGTGGCGGCGAAGCCGCCTTGCCGCAGACGGTCCAGCAGGACGGTCTTGCCTGCGCCAGGCCCGCCGGTGACCACGAAGAAGCGATCGGCGGTGTTCAGGCCGTCCATCCGTGACCCCCACTCATACGTGCATGCTGTATTGACAGTAATGCACTATGTATACATGAGTTCGTTATTGCAGATCAGGAACGTTCCGGATGAGGCGCGGCGCACACTCAAGGCGCGGGCGGCGGCACGAGGTGAGTCACTCAACGCCTACATGCTCGAGCTCATCGCTCGGGAGACGGAGCGGACAACGGTCGGTTGAAGTGTTGGAGCGTGCCGCCCGGCGAGCCGAAAGCGCCGGTGCGTCGGCGCTCGAAAGCCTCAACACGGCCCGCACGGAGCGGGACGAGCAGCTGCAACACCGGGACGACGCGTGATCGTCGTCGACAGTGCGGCGGTCATCGACGTGCTCGCCGCCGTCGAGGGATACCCTGGAAGCCGTCTGCCTGCGCTTCTATGGCGATCTCAACGCGCGATGAGCGGTCCGCTGTCTCCCTGCCTCCGGTCGCTGCGACGGAGTCCAGCAGGTAGTGGGTCGTACGTCCGCAAGAGGATCCACGGATTCATGCGGTGGTTGGCTCATGCTCCGGGGCGTTCGTCGAGTAGTTCGCGGAGGTGCTCGGCGGTGGCGCGGAGGTCATGTTCCCAGCGGTCCGCGCCGGGATCGCGGTTGCCGGCTTCGGCGCGGTCCAGTTGCTCGATCACCCATCCTCGGGCGAGCACGCTGGGTTCGATGCCGCGCGCCTCGGCCAGTCGACGCAGTTGAGCGATGCGCTCGGTGGGCAGCCGCAGACCGTAGACCGCTTGCCCACCACTGGGGCGGCGCCGCTGGTAAGCCAGCTCGGCATCGCGGGTCGATTCGGCGTGCTCGGCCTCGGCGGCGAGCTCAGCAGTGACCTGCTCAAGCGACTGCAGCAACGGCGGAAGATCCGGATCTCGATACACCTGCGCCTCGGTGACGTACGCGGCCCGCTGCAGCGTCAGCACCTCCCCCGCGTCGTCGGGCTGTAGCTCGACCAGGCACTCCACGCGACAAATCCTGCCAACCCAGAGACTCCGCTGGCACGTCGTTTTCGGTCGAGAGTTCGGTTCTGTCCGCAACCGATCGTCTTACGGAAAGGTCATAACCAGCTACAGCGTCAGCGATGGACACCGGCCGTGGCTTTGAGAGCGCGGGCCAACTCAGGCCGATGGCGGGGTTGTGCGGGCGAGGATGTCGGCGACACCTGCCGCGAAGTTGGGGCAGGTGGCGATGTCGTGGGCGCGGCAGTCCAGGGCGTGCAGCGTCATTTGTCGGGAGTGAGCCATCTCATCCATCCGGCGGTCGAGATCCTGGACGTGCGCGGTGAGCACCTCGCGACGATCGGCGACCTGACCATCGAGGAGAGCGTGGATCTGTCCCAGGCTCATCCCGGCTGCCTTGCTGCGGATGATGACCGCGACACGGACCACGTCGGACTCGTCGAATCGTCGCCGTCCGGCACCGCTGCGGACGGGATTGAGTAGCCCGACGTCTTCCCAGTGGCGGAGCACATGGGTACCGAGTCCGAAACGGTCGGCGATCTCACCGATGGACCAGGACGTAGCGTTTGACTTCATGTCGACATGAACTCGCAACCTGGGTGCGAACGCAACCGAGCCCGAGGAGAGAACGATGGACGCCCAGTTCTGGGATGACCGGTATCGCAGCCGTGGCCAGGTCTTCAGCGGTTCCCCCAACGGAGTGCTCGTCACCGAGGTCACCGACCTGCAGCCAGGACGAGCACTTGATGTGGGATGCGGTGAGGGCGCCGACGCGCTCTGGCTGGCCCGACACGGTTGGCAGGTCACCGCGGTCGACATCTCTCCGACCGCGCTGCAACGCGCTGCTGACGCGCAACATGACGTAGACATGGAAGGCTGCGTGGTGTGGACACGCGCCGACCTGACCACCACCCCGCCCGAGGCCGGCGCGTTCGACTTGGTCTCCGTCCAGTACTTCCCGCTCAGGCACCAGCCGAACCACACCGCGCTGCGTGGCCTGCTGGACGCCGTCGCCCCCGGCGGCACCCTGCTGTTCGCCAGCCACGACCCCGCCGACCTCTCCCCACACCCGGAAGAGGGGTTCGACCCCAACGACTACTACCAACCCGACGACATCGCCAAGCTCCTCGACCACAACTGGTCCGTCCAGGCCAACGAGACCCGGCTGCGAACCACCCCCACCCCCGCTGGCACACAGCACACCCACGACACCGTCTTCCGAGCCCGGCGTCGGTACTGACGCCGTCAACTGACTATGACTTGCGGGAACCCTGGCCGTACGTCCGGAAGGGATCCCAACCGCGTCACGCCGTGCAACCGGGTCCCTGCCGAAGGCGCTCTCGACTTGTGGAGAGGTCGCGGAGCCAGGTGCGGATGCTGGCTACGGCCAGGGTGCCTTGGTAGAGGTAGTCAGTCGTAGCGAGTGGCCACGGCGCCTCCCGCCCCTCGCGGTCGACCCTGCTCAGCGGCCCCCCTTTGATCCTGCTCGGCCGGGGCCTCGTGCGGAGCACCGGCCGCGTGCTGATGGGCGCGCACACTGTTGGAGTCGATCCCCACCGTCGTAATCTCCACCGGTTCACCGGTCTCGGCATCGATCCGCAATGCCTCGGCGATACGCTGCCACGTGCTGAAACGAGAACTGAGACGAAGCAGCGACCACCCCCTCGGGTGGCCGCTGTTTTTCCTGGTTGGCTCGGTGCCCCCGGTGAGATTCGAACTCACACTACGACGATTTTAAGTCGTCCGCCTCTGCCGGTTGGGCTACGGGGGCGCTGCACTCCACCACCTGCGGGGCCCGCTGCACGGAGCTGCGGTGGCCGACCGGTTCGGCCGCCCACGGCAACGGCCGCCGGTCTCCCTTCGGACGTATCGAGCATGCCCGCGGTTGCGTCCGAAGGGAAACCGCCGAGCGGAGCAACCGGCATCCCGGTCCTGCGTGGGGCACCCTCACCGGACCAACCCGCGACGGTGCCCCCGCCCGAAGCAACTCAGCTGGAAGCGGCGCGCTCGAAATCCGCCTTCGGATCCTGGATCTGCCCCATCGACACCACGTCGCGGCGGAACAGGAGCGCCAGGGTCCAGTCGATCAGTACCCGTGCCTTGCGGTTGAAGGTCGGCATCTTGCTCACGTGGTACGTGCGGTGCATGAACCACGCCAGGAAGCCCTTGGCCTTGAACCCGTAGACGTCGGCCACACCCTTGTAGAGGCCGAGCCCGGCCACCGAGCCCGCATTGGCGTGCCGGTACTCGTGAGTCTTCTTCCCGCGCAGGCTCGCGAGCACGTTCTTGGCGAGCTGGTGGGCCTGGCGCACCGCGTGCTGGGCGGAAGGAGCACAGGTCGCGTTCGGGTCCTGCTCGGTCTTGGACAGGTCGGGCACCGCCGCGCAGTCTCCCGCTGCCCACACGTTCGGCAGGCCCTCGACCCGCAGGTGCGAGGTCGCCTTGACCCGACCGCGCTCGTCCAGCGGCAGATCGGTGTTCTTCAGCACCGGGTTGGCCTTCACACCCGCGTTCCACACGAGGGTGTCGGTGTCGAACTCGGTTCCGTCCGAAAGGACGGCATGCCCGTTTTCGATCGACTTCAGGAAGGTGTTCAGGTAGACCTTGATGCCCCGCTCTTCGAGAGCCTTGACGGTGTAGACACCCATCTTCTCGCTGACCTCGGGCATGATCCGCCCGGCGGCCTCGATGAGGGTGAAGTGAATGTCGTCCGGGGAGATGTTGTCGTAGTAGCGGGTGGCGTAGCGAGCCATGTCCTCCAGCTCGGCGAGCGCCTCGGTCCCCGCATAGCCCCCACCGACGAAGGTGAAGTTGAGCAACCGCTCGCGCAGTTGGGGATCGGATGTGTTCGCGGCGGCGTCCATCTTCGCCAACACATGGTTGCGCAGGTAGATCGCCTCGCCCACGGTCTTGAGGCCGATACCCTGCTCGGCCAGCCCCGGTATCGGAAGCAGCCGCGAAACCGAGCCGAGCGCGACGACGAGCACGTCATAGCCGAGGGTGTCCACGGTGCCCTCCGAGCCCTCGATGGTGACGAGCTGCTCCGCCTGGTCGACCGCGGTGACACGTGCGGTCAGCACATGGCACCGCTTCAGGACCCGACGCAGTGGTGCCACCACGTGACGGGGCTCGACATTGCCCGCCGCCGCTTCCGGTAGAAAGGGCTGGTAGGTCATGTGCGGCTGAGGATCGACGACCGTCACCGAAGCCTCACGGCGGCCCAGCTTGGACTGGAGCTGCAACGCGGTGTACATACCGACGTAGCCGCCACCGATGATGAGAATCCGGGTGGGATCGGATTTATCAGCCATATCTCCATGCTCGCACCGGTATTTCGGCGATCACCGCACAGACCCCCTTACTGTGATACTCGTCGCTGGTGTCGTTGCTCACTTCTCCTTGTTGCGTCCGGTTCGAAACAACGGGTGGCCGCGCGGTCCCGTTCCGCACCCGCACAGAAAGCACCGCTTTCCACTCGGCGACGGAATCTCCTTTCCGGCCTTTCGGACACAGCGGGTTTCGATGGCGAAATCCTGCAGCGGGGACCATCGTCGGTGCTCGCCCCGGCCGGTATCGCGTGCACCGAGAGGAACGACGAGAGCATCCACGTCCTTCCCCGCACGGTCCCGCCGGCTCTCTTCGGCGAGTTCACCGGCGACCGGCGCGACGGCGACGTCCGATGATCGGCACCGCGCGGTCTCGAGCCGGTTCCGGCCGATTGACCCCGACCGAAATCCCACTGGGATGCATCCCACACTGGTACCATTTTGGTATGACCAAGCAGATTGCCGTCCGGCTTCCGGATGCCCTCGTCGAGTTCATCGACGAGCACGTCGAACATGGCGAAGCCACCAGCAGAGCGGACTTCGTCGCGCACGCGCTGGAGCGTCAGCGCAGGCGAGAAGTCGCCGCACGGGACGCTGCCATCCTCGCCCAGGCGAACAGTGACACCGATCTCGACAGCCTCGCCGACCACGCCGCACGTGTCCCCATGGACGACCTCGACTGATGCGGCCGATCCACAGCGCACGTCTCGACAAGACTCGCCCGGTGCTGCTCCTGACTCGTGAGTTGGTCCTTCCCCATCTCACACGGGTCTCCGTCGCGCCCATCACGAGCACCATCCGGGGCCTGTCCACGGAGGTTCCGGTCAATTCCGCGAACGGGCTCGACCACGACAGCGTGGTCAGCTGCGACAGCATCGTCACCGTGCCCAAGTCGGCGCTGGGCCGCCATCTCGGCTACCTGTTCCCGGCGCAGGAGGCCGCACTCTCCGCCGCCATCCGCTCCGCCTTCGACCTCGAGTGAGTCGAAAGTGGCTCACAGCAGAATCCACGGCGAGTAACTGTGCCCTCACACAGTCACATATCGAGTCCCGCCGTCTCCTTGGCCTGCTGAAACACCTCCCGCAACATCGGCGGGGTGAGCCTGCCGGTGAAGGTGTAACGTCTGGCGGTCCGCGTTCGAGACCCGAAGGTCCAAGTGAACGCGGTCCTTCATGGTCTTGGGTTCGGCGGCCCGCTGAAACCACACCGTCGGCCCCCGCCCGGAAGGATCGACCAGATCCACAGCCTCCTCGGCCGTGACCTGCTCAACGTAACCCAGCACCACGCTCCAGAACCGACGCAGCGAGTCGGGATCGTTGGCATCGATACAGATCTCGAAACTTCGCGCAGGCATCACGGATGCTGTATACACCCTCCGTCACGCGAACAGCGGTTGGATGCGGCCCAATGTGTCCGCGAGGGAGTCCCGCTCACGTTCCAAGTCGTAGCGCGACTGCATATTGAGCCAGAACCGCTCGGACGTGCCGAAGAAGCGCGCGAGCCGCAGTGCGGTGTCGGCCGAGACACCGCGTTTGCCGTGCACGATCTCGTTGATCCGTCGCGGCGGAACACCGATCGCGACGGCGAGACGGTGCTGGGTCACGCCGAACGGTTCCAGGTACTCCTCGGCCAGGACCTCCCCCGGATGAATCGGAGGCATGACGTACTCGTCAGACATCCTCGTTCCCTTCAGTGGTAGTCCACGATCTCGATGTTCTCGGGACCAGCCGGTGTCCACTCGAAGCAGATGCGCCACTGCTGATTGATCCGAATGCTGTACTGGCCGACTCGATCTCCATTCAGCTTCTCCAACCGGTTACCAGGGGGAGTCCGCAGATCCTCCACTGCCTCCGCAGCATCAAGGATGACGAGCTTGCGCAGAGCAGCCCGCTGAACATTCGGATCGAGGACCCGTGAACGGCGTCGTTGCCATACACGCTCGGTCTCCTTGTCGGCGAAAGATCGCAGCATGAGTTTAACGTACCACGTTAATAACGGCAAGCGTTATGCGCTGGCGCTGCCGGACCTCACGCCACCCCCGCCAACTCCTTGGCCTGCTGAAACACCTCCCGCAACATCGGCGGGGTGAGCCTGCCGGTGAAGGTGTTCTGCTGGCTGACGTGGTAACAGCCGAGCAGGTCCAGATCGGCGCCTCCGTCGGTGGCGGGAATCCGCGCGTGCACGCCGTGTCCGAACTTCGGGCGCGGACGGGGCACCCGCCACTCCGAGGCACCGAGCACCGGAAGCAGCGCCTGCCACCCGTAGCCACCGAGGACCACGACGACCCGCAGGGTCGGGCGCAGCAGCTCCAGCTCACGAGCCAGCCAGGGGCGGCACGCGTCGCGCTCGTCGGGGGTCGGCTTGTTCGCCGGGGGCGCGCAGCGCACGGGCGCGGTGATCCGCGTGTCGTACAGTTCCAGACCGTCGCCGATGCTGTGGGAGTCCGGCTGCGAAGCCAGCCCCACGTCGTACAGCGCCTGGTAGAGCACGGTTCCCGAACGATCACCGGTGAACATCCGGCCGGTGCGGTTCGCGCCGTGCGCGGCCGGGGCCAAGCCCACCACGGCGATCGAGGCGTCCGTCGGCCCGAACCCCGGAACCGGCCTGCCCCAGTACTGCTCGCCGCGAAACGCCGCACGCTTCTCCCGCGCGACTCCCTCGCGCCAGGCCACCAGACGCGGGCAGGCGGTGCAGTGCGCGACCAGGGAGTCCAGTTCGCCGAGGTCGCGGGCGGTGGCCGCAGCCTGCGCAGGGGCCTCGATCGGCTCGGCGACCAACTCGGAAATCACCTCAGTCACGGCTTCCACCCTGACAGACGCGGGATCGTCCGCATCAAGCCATCGAATCCTCGTGCCCGGGAACAGTAAGGTTCGGGCCATGTCAGCCAGTGCGGAACAAGGCAAAACCGACGAGTCCGAGAAGAAGCAGACCACGACCCCGGCCGAACCGGCCGACGACCTGGTCACCACGCATCACACCATCACCGCGAAGGGCACCGAACTGTCCTACACGGCCACCACGGGCCGCGTCGTTCTCCGCGAGGAGGCGCACACCGACGGCACGTTCGACGGCCACGTGGCCAAGGCCGAGATGTTCGTGACCGCCTACACGGTCGACACCGCCGAACCCGGCAGCCGCCCGGTCACCTTCGCGTTCAACGGCGGCCCCGGCGCTTCGAGCACCTGGCTGCACCTGGGCCTGCTGGGGCCGCGCCGGGTGCTTTCCGGCGACGCCGGTCAGCTCGCGCCACCGCCGTACGGGCTGGCCGACAACCCCGAGACACTGCTGGCACACAGCGACCTGGTGTTCATCGATCCCATCTCCACCGGCTACTCGCGCGCGATCAAGGGCGGCGACCCCGGCGACTTCCACGGCTACCAGCGCGACATCGAGTCCGTCGGCGAGCTGATCCGGCTGTGGACGACGCGCCACGACCGCTGGATGTCGCCGAAGTACCTGGCCGGCGAGTCCTACGGCACGCTGCGCGCGGCCGCCCTGGCCGAGCACCTGCAGACCCGCTACGGGATGTATCTCAACGGGCTGCTGCTGATCTCGGCGGTGCTGGACATGGGCACCATCCGGTTCACCGAGGGCAACGACCTGCCCTACTCGCTGTTCCTGCCGACCTACGCCGCGATCGCGCATCACCACGGCAAGCACGGCGACCGCCCGCTGCGGGAGGTCCTCGACGAGGCCGAGGAGTTCGCCGCGCGCGACTACCCGTGGGCGCTCGCGCGCGGCGCGCGGCTGTCGGATTCCGAGCGCGGGGACATGGTGCGCCGGACGGCGGCACTGACCGGGTTGTCCGAGGACTACGTGGACCGCGTCGACCTGCGCATCGAGCACATCCGGTTCTTCACCGAACTGCTGCGCGACCGGCGCCGGACCGTGGGCCGGATGGACGGGCGGTTCACCGGGTGGGAACCGGACGCCGGCGGCGAGCACTTCACCGACGACCCGAGCGTCTCCGGCATCATCGGCGCCTACTCCGCGGCGATCAATCACTACCTGCGCGCGGAGCTGGGCTACGCCAACGACCTGCCGTACGAGGTGATCAGCACCCGGGTGCACCCGTGGTCGTACAAGGAGTTCGAGGGCAGTGCGGTGGCCGTGACCGACAAGCTCTCCGCCGCGATGCGGGCGAACCCGTACCTGCGGCTGCAGGTGAGCTGCGGACACACCGACGGTGCCACGCCGTACTTCGCGGCCGAGCACACGCTCGCGCGGCTGACGATCCCCCGCGAGCTGCGGGACAACATCGACGTCCGCTACTACCCGGCGGGGCACATGATGTACGTGCACGAGCCCTCGCGCATCAAGCAGTCCGCCGACCTCGCCGAGTTCCTGGCCCGGTGATCCGGCGGTAAGCAAGCCCGAACGGACCCGGCCGGGGTACCGGTCCGATGCTCGGTGCCCCGGCGGCCGGGGCCACCGCCATGGTGATCGACACGGCCGCCGCTCGGTTGAGGGAATTCATCAGGCACCGGAGGTCTGCTCACCGGCGAGACGCTGGGCGATGCGGTCGACGATGGTCTCGGCCGTGGCGGCGTTGTCCTGCCCGAGTGCATCGGCCACCGCGCCCTCGATGACAGGACCGACCGCCTCGGCGATGACGGGGCGCAGCGCTTCGGCCACGGCCTGCGGGTCGGTGTGCCCGGCCGCCTCCAGCATCTGCGGGAACCGGTTCACCGCGTCCAGTGTGGCCTGGGAGCGGTGGAACGCCAGCATCGAGTAGGCCCGTGCCTGGTGCAGCTGCTGCCAGGCGGGCATGGTCTCCCGGTCAGGGTTGGACGCGTGCCACAGCAGGAGTTCCTTGTTCCAGACTTCGTCGGCGCTCACGTCGTCCTCCTTGGGAATGGTCTCGGGATGCGCGAGATAGTCGGCGACCCGGCGGCGGAAGGCGTCCATGTCGATGCCGGCAGGGTCGATCTTGCGGTTCGGCGCCCATTCGCGGTGCGCGCAGACGCCCGCAGCGCTGATGCCGAGGAACCGGCAGGTGCGGGCCACCAGCCGCGGGTAGACGTCGAGCTGCTGCGGAGTCCAGTCCCCGTCACCGGAATCCTCGGCCTCGATTCCCAGCGCCGTGGAGTTGCCGCTGAAACCGGCCCAACCGCCGCGCCCGGCGTGGTAGGCCAATCCGGCTGCGATGACGTACACGGTGCCGTCGTAGCCGATCCCGAAGTGCGACAGCGGCCCGGGAAGCCCCGGACGGCCGTGGGTGACGACGTCGAGACTGGGATAATTGCTGCTGGTCTGCTCCGGCTCGGGCCCTGCGGTGTGGTGAGCCACCACCACGCCGACGTGGTTGCCGAGCGGGCCGTGCCCTCTGGTGGTCCATCCGGGCACCTCGACGACGGGGTACCCGGTGTCGCGCGCCACGGTGGCCAGATTGGAGCCGGGTCGGTTGAACCACTGTCCCATCAGTCCACCTCGCGGTACTCGGTGGACAACCGGTCCAGTTCTGATTGTTCGGTCGGTTCCGCGTCGCGCAGTGCTCCGCGCGGGGCGTCGATGTGGTCCGGGTGCTGCTCGGCCATGGGCGTCCTCCTCCGATCGGACCCGCATACCCGCCGCCGAATGCAGTATTGCCTCGGTACCGGAAATGCTGGCAGCCCTGATCACCGGAGCACATCCGCCCGTTGAGTGATTTTTCCTGCTCAACACCTTCCCGATGTCCTCGGGGGATCACTCGGAAATCGCACCGGCCGGCGAACAACCGAACACAGGCGCGGAAACAGTCGGCGACGGAAACGCCGAGAACACCGAATCCGACCCCGTCCGGTGGGCACGGCCTGTGGCAAGGCGGGGGCCTCGGACGTCGCGGAGGCACTCGCCGTGGTTACCGCGCGCCAACTCGTGGCTCCTGTCGTCACCTCGGGCCTCGGTGACTTGCCTCGCCTCGCCGAGCCCCGGGGAATCTCGGTGCCCCTGCACCCAAACAGATTTGTCCTGGGTACGTAGCACGCACTCAGCGTGAGCTATGATCATTTCTCGGTGACACATTGGGCGAGCCGGAAGGAGCTGGTGTGTAATTATCGACCTTCGAGGGCAACACCTGGCCTCCGGTGCCGCAAACTCCCTCATGGGCCGGCAAATTACCCAAACTGGAGGTCTACGTCGACGAAACCGGCGATCGCGGCTTCAGCAAGACATCCTCTCCGTTCCCCGCCATGACCGCTCTCATCATTCCACAGGAGCGAATACCGCAAGCTCGGGCCGTCGCCGGAGGATTACGCTATGTCGTGGGAACATCGCGGCCGCTGCACTGGACCGAGCACTTCAAGGCCAAGCATTCCGACCGTCGCGAACTTGCTGCCGGCATGCTCGCCAATATCGCAGACGTGAAAGTCATTCACGTCATCGCGCACAAAGAAACCATCACATTTGAAGCTGCCCTACGCAGCGATGCGCCGAAATTCTACAACTATACGACACGGCTTTTGATGGAACGAATCGCTTGGGCGGCACGCGACTGGCCGAGCGGTTCCCGGCTGGCCGTCATGCGACTCGGCTCGGTCAGGCACATGGATCACAAAGCGACGATCAACTACCTCAACCTGGTCCGAGCGCAGTCATCATCGTTGACTGTGCCCCGGGAACATGTGGCTTGGCCACCCAAGTGGTACGGCACATCGTCTTACGATGGCATCCAGCTTGCCGACATCTACGCGGGCATGCTCAACCTCGCGCTAACAGGCGCCCCGAATGACCACGATTGCGCCAAACTGCTGGTCCAGTGCGGTCACCAGCTTCGCCGACACAATGGCACCCTACTCGGTAGGGGGATCAAGGTGATCGGCGAAGAGGATTACATCACGAACCGATGCTGGTGGCGCGCTCTGCATCAGGCTTGCTGAACACAGACGAAACCCCCAAGTGGGCTCGAGGGGCCACAACCACCTCACAGGCGGAGGGATCCGGTTTCCCGGTTCCGGCGCATCCTCGCAACCCCTTGGAGGCTCCGGCTGGCTATCCGGGTTCTTGCTGCCCGGGCCGTGTCAACTTCTGGTGCTGACGGTTCCATTATCTCTCGCTGTGCCCAAGAGTCAAATAGATTGTTCGTGTGAAGCCGCGGGGCGCGCGAGAAGCGGCCCGTTCGCCCGTTCTCGACGGGCAAACGGGCCGCTGGCTCGACACGGCGCGCCACAGCGTCGTCACGCCACAGCGCTGTCACCGCACCTCACGCGACGACGTGGGGGCGCTCCTCGGCGAAGTGGCAGGCACTCGGGTGGGCGTTCCCGTCGGTGCTCAACTCGTCACCGACGACCTGCCCGCCTTCGCGGCGGATCTCCAGCGCCGGCTGCTGCTCGGCGCAGAGGTCCGTGGCCTTCCAGCAGCGGGTGCGGAACCGGCACCCCGACGGCGGGTTCGCCGGGCTCGGCACGTCCCCGGACAACCGGATCATCTCGCGCCGGTCCCGCAGGGTCGGATCGGGCACCGGCACCGAGGACAGCAGCGCCTGGGTGTAGGGGTGCTGCGGGTGCTCGTAGATCTGGTCCTCGGTTCCGGTCTCGACCATCTTGCCCAGATACATCACCCCGACCCGGTCGGACAGGTGCCGCACCACACCCAGGTCGTGGGCGATGAAGATGTAGGACAGCCCGAACTCCGACTGCAGCTCGCCCAGCAGGTTCATCACCTGCGCCTGGATCGAGACGTCCAGCGCGGAGACCGGCTCGTCGCAGACGATCACCTTCGGCTTCAGCGCCAGCGCCCGGGCGATGCCGATGCGCTGGCGCTGCCCGCCGGAGAACTGGTGCGGGTACCGGTGGACGTGCTCGGGGTTGAGCCCGACGATGTCGAGCAGTTCCTGCACCTTGCGCTGCCGCTCCCCCTTCGGCGCCACCTCAGGGTGGATCTCGAAGGGCTCCCCGACGATGTCGCCCACGGTCTTGCGCGGGTTCAGCGAGGTGTAGGGGTCCTGCAGCACGATCTGCATGTCGCGGCGCAGCCTGCGCAGATCGGCGCCCTTCTTGGCGAACATGTCCTCGCCCTCGAACAGCGCCGTGCCGCTGGTCGGCTGCTCCAGCCGCATCAGCACCTGAGCCAGCGTCGACTTGCCGCAACCGGACTCGCCGACCACACCGAGGGTCTCGCCCTTGTGGAGGTCGAACGACACCCCGTCGACCGCCCGGACGTGGCCGATGGTGCGTTTGAACACCACGCCCTGAGTCACCGGGAAGTGCTTGACGAGATCGCGCACCTGCAGGATCGGTTCTGCGCTCGCTTCAGTCACGGCTGATCAGCTCCTCGGCGAAGTGGCAGGCGCTGGCACGTCCCAGCCCCAGATCGTGGAACTCGGGCACCTTCTCCCGGCACGCGTCCTCGGCCCGGTGGCAGCGGGGGTGGAACGGGCATCCCGGCGGGATGTTCGTCAGGGTCGGCGGCAGGCCCTGGATGCTGGCCAGCTCGTGCCCCTTCATGTCCAGTCGCGGGATGGACTCCATCAGCCCCTCGGTGTAGGGGTGGCCCGGCTGCTTGTACAGCGAGTGGGCGTCGGCCTTCTCCACGACTCGGCCCGCGTACATCACCGAGATGCGGTCGGCGACCTCGGCGACGACGCCGAGGTCGTGGGTGATGAGGATGAGCCCCATCCCGCGTTCGCGGCGCAACTCGTCGAGCAGATCCATGATCTGGGCCTGCACGGTGACGTCGAGGGCCGTGGTGGGCTCGTCGGCGATGAGCAGGTCCGGGTCCAGGGCCAGCGACATCGCGATCATCACGCGCTGGCGCATGCCACCGGAGAACTGGTGCGGGAACTCCTTCACGCGCTGCTTGGCGTTGGGGATCTTGACCATGTCGAGCATCTCGGCCGCCTTGGCCATGGCGTCCTTGCGCGACATGCCCCGGCGGAACCGGAACTGCTCGGCGATCTGGAAACCGACGGTGAACACCGGGTTCAGTGCCGACAGCGCGTCCTGGAAGATCATCGCCATGTTCTCGCCGCGCAGCTCGCGGCGCCGCTCCTCGCCGGCGGTGAGCATCTCCTCGCCCCGGTAGCGGATCGAACCTCCGGTGACGAAACCGGGCGGGGTGTCCAGGATGCCCATCACGGTCTGGGCCGTGACGCTCTTGCCGGAGCCGGACTCGCCGAGCACGGCCAGCGTCTCCCCCGCGTCGACGTGGTAGCTCACGCCGTTGAGCACGTTGGCCGTGCCGTCCTTGGAGCGGAACTCCACGTGCAGGTCCTCGACCTCGAGCAGGCGCGACTCCGGAGAGCCGCCACCCCTGTTGTCCACAGCGGACATTGCGGTCCTCCTTCTACTTCTGCTTGGGGTCCAGCGCATCGCGGACGGCGTCACCGAGCATCACGAACGCCAGCACCGTCACGATCAGAAACAGCGCCGGGAACACAAGCATGTGCGGGGTGCTGACGATGTACTGCTGCGATACAGAAATCATCATTCCCCAGGAGACGACGGGGTACTTCAGCCCCAGTCCGAGGTACGACAGGGTCGCCTCCAGCCCGATGAAGCCGCCCAGCGCGATCGTGGCGTAGACCATCACCGGGGCCAGACAGTTCGGCAGCACGTGCTTGAAGATGATGCGCGAGTGGCTCGCACCCAGAGCTTTGGCGGCCTTGACGTAGTCCTGCTGCTTGGCCGCGATCGCCGCCGACCGCATGATCCGCATGCAGATCGGCCAAGCCAGCACCCCGATGGTCACGATCACCTGAGTCATGATCCGAGTCGAGCTGGGGGTCCCCGCCACACCGGCGTTGAACACCGACAGGATCACGATGGCCCCGAGCACGAACGGCAGACCGAGGAAGATCTCGGCGAACCGGGACAGGAAACTGTCGGTCTTCCCCCCGGCATAGCCCGTGATCACTCCGACGACGGAACCGAGCAGCACGACCAGCACCGTGGACAGCACCCCGACGATGATCGAGGCGCGAGCGCCGTAGACGACCCGGGCATAGATGTCGCGTCCCAGGTGGTCGTAGCCGAACCAGGCCTCCGCGGAAGGGTCGTCGCGTGCCTTGTCCAAAATCTGCACATTCGGATCAGTCGAGGCGAACAGACCGGGGAATACCGACATCACCAGCAAGAACAGGATGATGGCACTCGCAACGATGAACAGGGGGCGGCGCCGCAGATCCCGCCAGGCATCGCCCCACAGGCCGCGCTGCTTTTCCGTCTTGGTCGACGATGCCTTGTCCTGCGCTTCGACCGTGGCCTGCGCCGCTGCTCCGGCGCTGCCGATGCTCCGTTGTGCTTCGCCGGTGTCAGTCATATCGAATCCTCGGGTCGAGAGCCGCGTAGAGGATGTCCACGAGCAGGTTCATCAGCAGGTAGACGATCACCAGCAGGGTGACCACTCCGGTGACGGTGGTGCCTTCCTGCTGCATGATCGCTTCGAAGATCAGTCCACCGATGCCGTGGATGTTGAACACGCCCTCGGTGACGATCGCACCGCCCATGAGGGCACCGAAGTCGGTACCGATGAAGGTGATCACCGGGATCAGCGAGTTGCGCAGCATGTGAATTCCGACCACACGCCGCGGGGCGAGTCCCTTGGCCGTGGCCGTGCGGATGTAGTCCGCTCGCTTGTTCTCCATCATGGCCGTCCGGCTCAAGCGCGCGATGTAGGCCATGGACAGGCTGCCGAGCACGAACCCGGGCACGAACAGCTCGCCGATGGTGGGATCCGAACCGACCGAGGGCTGGATCCATTCGAGCTGTACCCCCAGCACGATCTGCAAGATGAAGCCGGTCACGAAGACCGGTACCGAGATCAGAACCAGCGTGGAAGCCAGGACCAGATTGTCCAGGAACCCCTTGCCGCGCAGTGCGGTCAACACGCCGGCCGCGATGCCGATGACACCCTCGATGATCAGCGCGACCAGCGCCAGTTTGACCGTCACCGGGTAGGCGTTCTGGATCAGCGTACCGACCTCGGTGCCGGAGTAGGTTTCACCGAAGTTCCCGGTGAGCAGCTTTCCGAGGTACAAGAAGTACTGCACGATGACCGGCTCGTTGAGGTTGTACTGCTCGGTCATCTTGTCGATGTAGGCCTGTGGGCAACTACGAGCGCCACACTTGCCCGCGAAAGGATTACCGGGCAGCGCCCACACGAGCGCATAGATGATGAACGTTGTTCCGATGAACACGGGGATCAACTGCAGCAGTCGCCGCAGTATGTAACGACCCACCGAACCTCCTTCGACAAGGACACGCCCGGTCCGCCGTCACTTGTGGCGACGGCGGACCGGGCCGGTGTCACTTAGCTCACTGCTGCGAGTCCGCAACCCTGACGGTGGTCAGGGCGAGCGAACGGCGCGGCGTGACCACGGCTTCCGCGAGGCGGTCCGACTTGCCTGCCTGGATGCCCTGCGTGTAGACCGGCACGCTCGGCATGTCCTCGGCCAGCAGCTTCTCCGCCTGAGCGTAGAGCTTGTTGGCCTCCTCGACGGTCGGCGCCTGGTTGGCCTGGCTCATCAGCTTCTCGAACTCCGGGTTGAAGTACGTGCTGTCGTTCGAGGACGCGCCCTTGGTGAAGATCGGCGCCAGGAAGTTCTGGATGCTCGGATAGTCGGCCACCCAACCGGAGCGGAACATCCCGGTCATCTCGTTGGCGACGATCTTCGAGCGGAACTCGCTGAAGGTCGGAATCGGCTTGTAAACCGCTTTGATGCCCAGCGTGTCGCGGATGCTGCCCGCCACGGCCTTGACCCACTCCTCGTGGCCGCCGTCGGCATTGCTGGCGATGGTCAGGGTGCCCTCGAAGCCGCCTGCCTTCTTCAGGTACTCCTTGGCCTTGGCCGGGTCGTACTGGCACCACTGCCCGCACTGGTTCGGTACGAAGCCATCCACCGAGGGGGAGACCCAGCCACGCAGCGGCTTGCGGGTGCCCGAGAAGACGTTCTCGACGATCGACTTCCGGTCGATGGCCATCGAGATGGCCTTGCGCAGGTTCGGGTCCTGGAACTTCTCCTGGTACAGCGGGAACGACAGCGGAGTGACCTTCATGGCCTCGGCCGTGATGGCGTTGTCACCGAGTTCCTGCTTCCAGCGGCCGTCGGTCAGCGCCGAGACCGGCATCTGCCGCATGAAGTCCAGGTTGCCCGACTTGAGATCCTGGTAAGCCGTGCTCAGCTTGTTGTAGACCTTGAACTGGAACGCCTCGACTGTGCCCTTGCGCTCGCCCTTGTACTTGTCGTACTTGGTCAGCGTGAGGCTCTCGTTGGGAGTGCGCTTCTCGAACTTGTACGGGCCGTTACCGATCGGGTTCTTCTCGAACTTCTCCTTGTTCTCGAAGAACATGTCCGGCAGCGGCGAGAAGGCGCTGTAGCCGATGGTCGACGGGAAGATCGTGAACGGCTGCTTGAGGGTGACCTTCATGGTGTACGGGTCGACGACCTCGAGCCCGGACATCTTCTTGGTCGTGGGCTTCGGTGCTTCCTTCGGGCCGTTGCCATCCGGATCGGCCGGATGCACCTCGTCGTAGCCCTGGATCTTGTCGAAGAAGCTGGCCGTCTTCTGCCCGTTCGGCGCGTAGGCGGTGTAGTTCCACGCACGGACGAAGTTGTCGGCGGTGACTTCCTCACCGTTGTGGAAGGTCCAGCCCTGCTTGAGCTTGATCGTGTAGGTCTTCTTGTCGTCCGAGGCAGTGATGGACTTCGCCATCGCGTTCTCGGGCTCATAGGTATTCGGGTCGTACTGGACCAGGCCCGTGAATATGGCGTCGACGACGTTGCCGCCGTTGACCTCGGTGGTGTTGCCGGGAACGAGCGGGTTCTCCGGCTTGCCCCACTCCATCGTGATCGGGTCCTCGAGGGTCCCGGTTGCCTCGGTGGTACCGCCGCCACCACCACAGGCGCTGGCCAGCAGACCAACCGCGAGCGTGGCCGCGACAGGCGCGACCATGCGTCGTTTGCGCATCAATTTCCTCCCGCTTTCCACGTGATCCCCGCCGGGGAAGCGCAGGGGTCACCAGGCCGACGGTCTTCGTTCACCGCCGAATCAGCCGGGCGTAAACATAAGGGAGACCCAGTTCACGGCAATGGACTGTCACAAATCCGTCATATTCTGTATCGATACAGCAGCTTTTTCACCCATTTGGTGGGCATATGTGCCCACATGGCGAGAACTAGCTGATGGAGAGGGCAATACCGTCGAGTATGTCGTGCTCACTGACCGTGATCCCGGTGATCCCGGCGCGCTCGGCCAATTCCTCCGCCAGGATCTCGACGACCAAGGCCCCGCCACCGATGACGTCGGCCCGGCCGGGATGCATCGGCCCGAGCGCGGCGCGCTGATCGCGCGTCATGGTCAGCAGCGACCGGGCGGTTTCGGCCACCCGAGCACGCGAGAGCCACGAGAGGTGGATCGCGCCCGGATCGTATTCGGGCAACTCCTGAGCTATGGCGGACAGCGTGGTGACCGTGCCCGCCACCCCGACCCAGGTCCGCGCCCGGGAAGCGTCGACATCGGCGAGAGTCTCGTCCAGAACCCGGCGCGCGACCTTCTCCGCCTCCTGCCGCTCGTTCGAGTGAGGCGGGTCGCTGTGCAGGCAACGCTCCGTGAGTCGAACGGAGCCGATGTCCACCGATCGGGCAGCGAGGATGTCGGCGTGCGCCCCGTCCCAGTTTCCGAGAACGAGTTCGGTGGAGCCACCACCCACATCGGTGACGAGGAAGGGGCCCTGTGCCGGGTCGACGTCGCCGACCGCCCCGACGAAGGACAGGTGCGCCTCCTCCTCGCCGGTGATGACCTCCGCGTCCACACCGAGCGTGTCGCGCACCATCGCGAAGAAGTCCTCGCGGTTGGCGGCGTCCCGGGTGGCCGAGGTCGCGACCATCCGCGTGGATCGAGCACCTTCCCGGCGCGCGGTCTCGGCGTAGTCGGCGAGTGCCTCGCGGGTCCTGCGCAACGCCTCGTCGTCCAGGCGCCCGGTGGCGTCCACACCCTGACCGAGCCGCACGATGCGCATCTCGCGGTGGACGTCGTGCAACGTGCGGGCGCCGTCGTCGTGCACCGTCACGTCGGCAACCAGCAGCCGGATCGAGTTCGTCCCGCAGTCAATCGCCGCCACCCGTGGCATCAACGTCCTCCTCGCTGCCGTTTCCCGGATCACGGACACGCTAGCCGCCGTGCCCGGGGGATCCGGCGGGCGGCACGTAGTCGGGAGGCACGCGACACAGTTCGAGCGAGCCCGGCTCGGCCGGCTCGACGTACACCGTCTCGCCGGGCTCCGCCTCCTCCGGCGAGGTCGTCCCCGACTCGAGGGTGTCGCCGATCCCGGACGACCGTTCCGGGGTGACGAACGCCCCTTCGGCCAGCACCTCCGGTGCGCAGGGCGGCACCGACACCTCGGATGTCGAGGACGTGGGCGGTGCGCTGCCGGAGGACGAATCGCTGGGCGATGTGCTGCTGCCGGGCGGTGCGCCGGATGGTGCGCCTGTCTCCGGCGCAGTGCTCGACGGCGGCGGGTTACTCGACGACGGCACGCTGGTGTCGTTCGGCGGCACCGGTGTCCTCGACGGCACCGCGGGCGGCGAAGCATCGGAACCGGACTCACCGGCGGACGGCGTGGTACTCGGCGGGGCGCTGCTGCTCGGCGCCGACGATCCGGTCGGTGGCGGGCCGGTCGACGCCGGTGGTTTGGTCGATGGTTCCGGACCGCTCGGTGGTTCCGAGTTGCCCGATGGTTCCGGGCCGGCCGGGAGCTTCGGTGTGCTCGGCGGCATGGACGGGCTCGGGCTCGGTGGGGTTGACCCGGACGGAGCCGGAGCGCTCGGCGTGACCGGGCCGGGCATGGCCGGATCGGACGGCTTCGAGCCGTGCGCGGCCGAGCGCTGCGGTGTTGCCTGCGCAGCGGGCGTCCCGTTCGACGAGGAAGGCGCTGCAGGCAGCACGGGAGACGCAGTGGGCGGTACCGGAGTCGGCGGTGTCGAAGGCGGTTCCGGCAGCGGCGCAGCCGCCGCGGACGGCTCCGGGGATGCGGCAGACGACCCCGGTGAGGGCACGGGTTCCGGATCGAACGTCCGCACCGGCTCCCGTTCCGGCAGGCGATGTCCGGCCAGCACCTCGGTCCGGTCCACTTCCGGCGCGAGTGCGCCGGGGGACGGGGTCACCCCGGCCGCGTAGGCATCCGCCCAGATCAGCACCGTGCGCACGTAGCGATCGGAGTGGTTGTAGCGAAACACGGCCCCGGCACGGTCGGCCGGGTTCCGCAGGTTCACTCCGCCCGCGCAGAGATAGCGCCCCGCCGTCCGGATCGCGTCGTGCACGTTGTGCGGGTCTGCCTCGCCGTCGCCGTTGCCATCGACGCCGTACCGGGCCCAGGTGGACGGGATGAACTGCATCGCCCCCACCGCGCGATCCCACACCGGGTCCCCGTCGAGCATCCCGCCGTCGGTGTCCGGGATCGCCGCGACGTCGGGACCACCGGACAGGCGTGGCCCGAGAATCGCCGTCACCGTCGTGCCCCGGGCGTCGATCCGGCCGGAGCGGGCGTGTCCCGATTCGATCCGCCCGATCGAGGCGACCAGCGACCAGTGCAGCCTGCAGCCGGGATGGGTCGTCGAAAGGCGCTCCGCCGCGCTTTTGTAGGCCCGCAGCATGGGGCGCGGGATATCGAGCGAACCGGACGGCAACTCCCCGAGCACGTCGGCGCCGCCGGCCAGTTTCCGGGGCTTCGCGGCATCGCGAAGCAGTTCGGGACTGGGCGCCTCAGCACCCGGCAGCGTGCCGGTGGCACCGAGGTCCTCCGGGTCGAACTTCGAGGCGAGGGCATCGAGCGTGTTCGGGATCCGGGTGGCGAGGCTTTGCTGGGTCAGCGAGCCGTTCACCGTGCCAGCCGCACCGGCCAGGCTCACCGGCAGCCACAACGCGAGCGCCAGCATCGCCGCGCGCCGCAGCCGCCGTGCTTGCCTTCGTCCCGACACTGCCCCTCCCCCAGATCATCGGCGAACACCGGATGTATCCGGATTGCACCGCACTGCGAGTCGATTCGCCCGGTGAAGCCGCTCTCACGGCGCTTGCGGCAAGCGACCGGAACTCATCACTACTGTTCGGTAACCAGATGTCCTACGCTGCGGGCATGACGGTCACCGAGGATTCCCGCCACGCACCGGGCGACTCGCCCGAGACCGACCGGCACCCGGCACGGACGCACGAGGTGTTCAACCAGCCGCCACCGCTGGACGGTTTCGATCCGGTGGCCTGCGACCCGGCACTGCGGGAGGCCCTCGCCCACCACGGCGAGTCCGGGCATCTCCCGGCGCTGTCGGAACTCGGCAGACAGGCCGGGTCCGCGCAGGCACGCGAGCACGGCAGGCTGGCCAACGAGCACCCACCGGTGCTGCACAGCCACGACCGCTACGGCCACCGCATCGACGAGGTCGAGTTCCACCCCTCCTGGCACTGGCTCATGGAACGCGCGGTCGCCCACGGTCTGCACGCCGCACCGTGGGACCCCACCGCCGGGCCCGGAGCGCACGTGCGGCGCGCCGCCGGGTTCTACCTGTGGTCCCAGGCCGAGGCGGGGCACGCCTGCCCGATCTCGATGACCTTCGCCGCCGTACCGGCCCTGCGCAACAGCCCCGAACTCGCCGCGCACTACGAGCCGGGACTGCTGTCGGGAACCTACGACTTCGGGTTGCGCTCCCCCGCGGACAAAGCGGGACTGCTGGCGGGCATGTCGATGACCGAGAAGCAGGGCGGTTCCGACGTGCGCGCCAACAGCACCACGGGCGAACCTCTCGGCGACGGCAGTTACCGCATCACCGGCCACAAGTGGTTCACCTCGGCACCGATGAACGACCTGTTCCTGACGCTGGCGCAGACACCGGGGGGCTTGAGCTGCCTCGCGGTGCCGCGCGTGCTGCCCGACGGCACCCGCAACGAGATCCGGCTGCAGCGGCTCAAGGACAAGCTGGGCAACAGGTCCAACGCCTCGGCCGAGCTCGAATACACCGGGGCGATCGGGTGGCTGGTCGGCGAAGAGGGCCGCGGCGTGCGCAGCATCATCGAGATGGTGTCGATGACCCGGATGGACTGCGTGCTCGGCTCGTCGGCCAACCTGCGCATCGCCCTGTCCGAGGCCGCCCACCACGTGGGCCACCGCAGCGCCTTCGGCGAGGTGCTCGCCGACACCCCGCTGATGCAGGCGGTGCTCGCCGACCTCGCGCTGGAGTCCGAGGGCGCCACCGCCCTGGGAATGCGGCTGGCCGCCGCCGTGGACCGGGGGCAACGGGGCGAGACCGCCGAGCTGGAGCTGCTGCGCCTGGCGCTGCCCGCCGCGAAGTTCTCCGTCTGCAAGCGCACCCCGACCGCCATCGCCGAAGCGCTCGAGTGCCTCGGCGGTAACGGCTACGTCGAGGAGTCCGGCATGCCGCGGCTGTACCGGGAAGCGCCGCTGCTGTCGATCTGGGAGGGCTCGGGCAACGTCACCGCGCTGGACACGCTGCGGGCCGTCGACAAGCAGCCTTCCTCCGTGCAGGCCCTGTTCGCGGAGCTGGACAGCACTGCCGGGGCCGACGCCCGCTACGACCGGGCGGTGCGGGGCCTGCGCGAGGAGCTGTCGGCACCCCGGCCCGACCGGGCACGGAAACTGGCCGAGCTGCTCGCGCACACCCTGCAGGCGTCCCTGCTGCTGCGGCACGCACCGGGCGAGGTCGCCGACGGCTTCCTCGCGACACGGCTCGACTCCTCCGGGCACACCTTCGGCACCGCCCCGGACGGGGTCGACACCGCGGCACTGGTCCGGCGGGTGACACCCGGGGCGTGAACCGCCGTGCGCGGCTACGCGAGCCCGTCCGCGCCGCTCAGGCCTCGGCCTCGGGAGGTCGGCGGTGCTCGATGAGCTCCAACGCCTCGTCGCCGAAGGGATTGACGCCCGGCCCGGCCGCCAGTGCGTGCGCGACGTGTACGTGCAGGCACTTCACGCGGTCGGGCATTCCACCCGCGCTCACGTCGGTGCCGAGCGGCTCGATCGCATCCCGCTCTGCGAGGTAGGCCTCGTGCGCGCGGCGGTACCGCTCGGCCAGTTCCGGGTCCTCGGCGAGCCGGTCGGTCATCTCCCGCATGAGTCCCTCGGACTCCAACCTGGACACCAGCGCGACCAGGCGCGGCGACGTCAGGTAGTACAGCGTCGGGAACGGGGTGCCGTCCTCCAGCTTCGGGTTGGTCTGCACCACGGTCGGTTCCCCGGCCGCGTCGCGGGCCGCGACCGCGCGCAGTCCCCGCGGCGGCCGCCCCAGCTGGCGCTCGATCACAGCCCGGTCGGCCTCGCCAACCGTGCACGCGTCACTGGACACCGTCACGACCCCTTCCCGATCAGGGACTGCCAGAGCTGCTGATACCAGGGTTTCTCCACGGTTTCCGGTGCGGACTTCGAATTCTGCCGCTCCTGCTGCTCGGGCAGGTGCACCTTGTACGGCGTCTCCCCCGGGCGCACGTACCCCAGACGCTTGCGGGCCTCCGCCTCGATCCGCGCCGGGTCGGAGAGCCGCTGCTTGCGCTCGACCAGCTCCCGCACATCGCGGGAGAGCTCGGCCTGCTGCTGTTGCCGCATGGCCAACTCCTCCTGCTGGCTGAGATAGGTCCGCAACGGCACCGACACGCTCAACGCCATCGCGCACACCACGAGCGCCAGCACCGCCGCACGGCGTGTCGACGACAGCTTGAACGCGCCGCCGGTGCCGGGCAGGGAGCGCGGCCGGGCGGAACCCTGCCCGCCCGGCCGCTTGCCCCTTCCCCGTGCGGCGCCGGCGCGGCGGCGCCGATCACCGGAGCGCCCGCTGGGCATGGTTTCAGGCCTCCGACGTGAACCTCGGGAACGCCAGCTCCCCCGCGTAGCGGGCCGCGTCACCGAGGGTTTCCTCGATGCGCAGCAGCTGGTTGTACTTGGCGACCCGCTCGCTGCGGGCCGGAGCACCGGTCTTGATCTGGCCGCAGCTGGTGGCCACCGCCAGGTCGGCGATCGTGGTGTCCTCGGTTTCCCCGGAACGGTGACTCATCATACTGCGGTAACCGCAGGAGGTGGCCAGGCTCACCGCATCCAGGGTCTCCGACAGCGTGCCGATCTGGTTGACCTTGACCAGCAGGGCGTTTCCGGCACGGCGGTTGATGCCCTCTTCGAGCCGGTCCGGGTTGGTCACGAACAGGTCGTCACCGACCAGCTGCACCCGCTCGCCGAGCTCGGAGGTCATCCGCACCCAGCCGTCCCAGTCGTTCTCGGACAGCGGGTCCTCCAAGGACACCAGCGGGTAGGAGTCGAGCAGTTCCGTGTAGTAGCCCACCATCTGCTCGGCACTGCGCTTGGACTTCTCGAAGTGGTAGGCACCGTCGGAGTAGAACTCGGTCGCGGCCGCGTCCAGGGCGAAGACGATGTCGCGCCCCAGCTTGAAGCCGGCCTTGTCGATCGCCGTGGAGATCAGGTCCAGCGCTTCCCGGTTGTTCGGCAGATCGGGGGCGAAGCCGCCCTCGTCGCCGAGCCCGGTCGGCAGTCCCTTCGACTTCAGCACCGACTTGAGGGCCTGGTAGGTCTCCGCACCCCAGCGCAGCGCGTCGGAGAAGGAGTCGGCACCCACCGGGGCGATCATGAACTCCTGGATGTCCACACCGGTGTCGGCGTGGGCACCACCGTTGAGGATGTTCATCATCGGCACCGGCAGCACGTGCGCGTTCGGCCCGCCCACGTAGCGGAACAGCTCCAGACCGGTCGATTCGGCAGCGGCCTTGGCCACCGCCAGGGAGACACCGAGGACGGCGTTCGCGCCGAGCCGGGACTTGTCCGGGGTGCCGTCGAGATCGACGAGTTTCTGATCCACCACGCGCTGCTCGATCGCCTCGACACCGGTCAGCTCGGGGCCGATCTCGTCCAGGACTCCCGCGACGGCCTTCTCCACGCCCTTACCGCCGTAGCGGCCGGCATCACCGTCGCGCAGTTCGACGGCCTCGTGCTCGCCGGTCGAGGCGCCCGAAGGAACCGCGGCGCGGGTCAGCGTGCCATCGTCCAATGCCACCTCGACTTCGACGGTGGGGTTGCCGCGCGAGTCCAGCACCTCGCGCGCGCCGACCTGCTCGATGATCGCCACGTGTGCTCCTAACCAGCGTTTGAACTACGGGCGCGGCAACCGTCCCGACTGCCCGGCAGGCGGGAACGGGTAAAGCGGGTCGCACGCCCGACGACAGTCTCCGAGCCTAACGGGAGGCCGGCATCGCGCGCGCCGGGCTCACCGGAGATTTTCCGTGGTCCTCATCTCCCGAGCACTGCGCGCCACGCCGCACACGGGTCCGCGAACCACCCGGTTGCCGGTGGAGAAACGCCGCGGCGGAACGTAACGTTGGGGTGACCATGACCACTGAAGGCACCGTGGAAGCGTTCCGCAAAGCGGAATCGTTGGTAGCACAGCGGCGACCACTGGAAGCTCTTCAAATCCTGGAGCCGGTGCTCGACATCGCCTCCGACAAGCCGAGCGTCCAGTTGCTCGCGGGCCGGGCATACCTGTTCTCGGCCCAGTTCCAGCGGGCCGAACTCGCGTTCCTCCGAGTGATCGAACTCGACCCGTCCGATCACTACGCGCGCCTGGTGCTGGGGCGCACCCTGCAGCGGCAGGGAAGGCTCAGCGAGGCGCAGACGCAGGTGCGGCTCGCCGCGACGATGTATCCCGACCCCGCGTACCAGGAGGCACTCGGGGAGATCAACGCCCACCTGGCAGTGGCCAACGCCCACGAGTGAGCCGACAGCGTGGTTCCGCCACCGGCACCGCTTCCGCAAGCCAACCCGCACACCCCCTTACCGGCGGCGGTTGCCGGCTCGGGCGTAACTCTCGGCCAGCGCGTACACCTTCTGCGCGTACTCCACGGAGTTGTTGTAGGACATCACTCCGGACCACCAGCCCTGTCCGGTGCTCATGTCGCGCTCGCCCGCGCACAGGTAACGGGCGGCGGCCGTGGCGGCATCGTCCAGGTTCTGCGGGTCGCCCACCCCGTCCCCGTTGCCGTCGGTGGCCCACTTGTCCCAGGTCGACGGGATGAACTGCATCGGGCCCACGGCACGGTCGTAGACCGGGTCGCCGTCGAGCGCACCGTCGTCGGTGTCCCGGATGGCGCGCACATTCGGCCCGCCGTCCAGGGGGATCCCGATGATCGGCCGGGACGGGACGGCGTCCTCCCCCAACGTCCTGCCCCCGTAGCGACCGTGATCCGATTCGACCCGGCCGATCCCGGCCAACGTCGCCCAGGAGATCCGGCAGTCCGGCTGGTGCTCGCTCAGGGCCAGATCGGCATGCACGTAGGACACGAGAGCCCGCGCGGGGATGTCCACCACCGAGGCCACCTTGTTGGCCCACTCCCGGACCGGGCCGATCCCGACGTCGTCCTGCTGCTGCGGTTCGGGAGCGGGAACGGGTTTCTGCACGGGTGGCGCGGCGGAACCGGGTTGCACCGGGGCGGGCTCGAGTGCCTGCTTGGCAGGTGGACCGGCAACCGGAGCCGCGTCCGGACGCCCGAGCACGGAAACGGCCCCGGCCGCGGCGACCATCGTCGCCAGCAGGCTCACGGCGATCCCGAGACGTCCCAGGGCAGCCAGCACTGCGGTGAGGCGCGGGGGGAGCTGCTTCGGCGTGTTCCGTGCGGCCGGCTCGGTCGGCGGGGCGGATTCCGTCGGGGTGGACTCCGTCGGCGTGTGCTGCGTCACCCGAACAGGTTACGTGTTCGTCCCGCTGGTGCCGAAGAGTCACGGATCACCGCTCGGTCACGCACCTGCTGCCCGGCGGGTCACCGCTTGGCGGACAGCCGGTGGCTCTTGCGACCGTAGTGGTCGGCGCGGTCGAGAACGTCCTGGCCGTAGCTGCGACTCGCGTTGTAGGTCAGCAGCGCGTCCCAGAACCGGTCGGCATCGCGGAGATGTCCCCCCGAGGCGCACAGGTAATCCCCGGCGGCCATCGCCGCGTCGTCGATGTCGTCGGGGTCGGCGACCCCGTCGCCATCGGCGTCGACGCCCCACTTCTCCCAGGTCGTCGGGATGAACTGCAGGGGCCCGACAGCTCGATCGTAGGTCGTGTCCCCGTCGAGGGTGCCGTTGTCGGTGTCCCGGATGAGCTTCACACCGTCCCGGCCGTCCAGGGGCAGTCCCCGAATCGGAGTGCTGGGCCGTCCCGTCCGGTCGAGTTCGGCACCGCCGTAGCGGCCGTGCCGGGATTCGACGGCACCGATCCCGGCCAGGACCGACCAGCTCAGGCCGCAGTCCGGACGGGTGGTCTCCAGGACGCTCGCGGCGTATCCGTAGGCCTCCAACGCGGGTTCCGGGATGTCGAGCTCCTCGGAGAGCGGAGCGGCCCACCCTTCCAGCTGTCGCTGCGGCCTGCCCTCGGGGCTGTCCTCCGCCTGCTCGGGTGGGAACACCCGGATGTTCGGCGGCTCGGCGCCGGGATCCGGCGGAGCCGCCGCCGTCGGGAGGTCGGCCGGGACGCCCGACGGGGATTCGTCGACCGGCCCGGTGACAGCACTCCACACCACGAGCACCAGTACGACCAGAGCCACCAGGCCCAGTACCGGCCCCGGCCGAAGCCCCGGCCCTGCCGGTTGCTGTGACACGAGCATCCCCCGTTCCCGAAACCCTCGATACCGCCCAGTGTGCCCGCATCCTCGTCGTGCTGCGGTCGAGCGGGCGGTATTCACCCACGCGCACGCGCCACACCCGGCGGCACTGTCGAGTACCGGTGCATACCGGGAGATCAGTGTGGATCACGCATCGGAAGCGACCTCCGGCGGGACGCCCGAATCGACCGATTCGCCGCCGGATCCGTCCCAGAACCGGCGCCACTCGTCCTCCGACAGCTTCGAGGGATTCCGGCCCGCTCGCCGCGCCCGGGACTCGGCCGAGCGCACCCGCTCGGCGAAGCGCAGCGCCACGGCACGCAGCGCGTCCTCGGGATCCTGCCCGGCCAGCTTCGCCCGGGCTGCGGTGGAGAACAGCTCGCCACCCGTGTCCTCGCGCCGCGGCAGCAGGTCGGCGGGCACTCCTGCGCGCCCGGCTCGCTGGGCGAGCTTGGCGGCCAGTGCCACGGCGGGTTGCCCCAGGGCGACACCATCCACACTGGATTCGCGGCGTTTCTGCTGCTGCTTGAGCTCCTCCCAACGCAGGTGCTGCGACTCGGCATCGTGGATGGCCTCCGCGTCGGCGAACACGTTGGGATGCCGCGAAACGAGCTTGCTGACCAGCTCCGCGGCCACCTCGTCCACAGTGAACGGGTCCGCCTCGTCCTCGGTGGCGACCCGCGCGTGGAAGAGCACCTGCAGCAGCACGTCACCCAACTCCTCCCGCAGCGCCGTGCGGTCACGGCGCTCCAGGGCGTCCAGCAACTCGTAGGTCTCCTCCACGAGATACTGGCGCAGCGAATCGTGCGTCTGCTCGGCGTCCCACGGGCACCCTCCCGGGGAACGCAACCGGTCCATCACCGTGACCGCATCCAGCAGTTCCACCCCGGTCGGGGCGGCGGAGCCGACCCACTGCGCCCCGGCATCGTGCAGGGAGGCGACCTCGGCGACACCGGGATCGGAGGTCACCAGCACGACCGGTTCACGAGCGGCCTGTGCCAGCAGGTCCGCCCGCGGCGGGGGCTCGGGTGCGCCGAGAGCGGCACGCGTCTCCGCTGCCAGCCCCGCATCGGCGTAGACGGCAGCGGCGGTGCGCAGCACCGGCACGGCCGCTGCCGGGACGACCTCACCAAGCCGGTCGTCGACGAGGACGACAGCACACCCCTCGACGATCGGCTCGTTCACAGCACTCATACCGCGATTGTTTCAAGGCACCCGCAGTGTGCCTCGGCAGCGGGTCGGTACCGGTCCCGAACCGACCCGGGCACTCGTGCCGCTCAGGCCGGTCGGGCGTGCCCGGCCAGCCTGAAGCCGGTCTTCTGCCCCTCCTCGGGCGCGGGGCTGAGCATGATCGGGTCCCAGGCACCGTAGCGGGGGCTGAGCTGCACGCCGGCACGCTCGGCCGTGAGCCCGAGCAGCCGCGTCCCGAAGGCCTGCAGGGTCTGCTCGTCGACCTTCCCCGTCGGCACCGGATCGGCGTTCGCGTTGCGCTCGGTGACGCGGGCGATCAGCCACGTACCCGCACGCTGATTCGGCCCCTTGAAGGCCAGCACCGTTCCCGGGCTCGCACCGAACAGGGGGGTGCCGACCGCGAGCGAGGCATTGCGCGCCGCACGCACCTGCTTACCGGATTCGGCCGGGATCCCCGCTGCGCGGTCGTCCGCGATGAGCGCGGCGGCCTGCTGCGGCCCCTGTGCCATGCGCTCGGCCTTGGCGCGGGCTTCCTTGCGGGTGGTGGCCTGGGTGTAGTCGAACGTGACCGAGGTCCTGCCGAGGTATCGGCGGCCGAGTTCGGTCATCAGCAGCTGCGAGCGCACCACCTCGCGATAGTTCCGCGCGGTGAAGATCGTGCCCTTGGTGGCGGCCTGCGCCCCGCCGGCACGTTCGATACGTTCGGTGATCTCCTGCTCGGAGACCTGCAGTTCTTCCCGGTGCGCGGCCTGCCTGGCCAGTTCCTCCCGGACGGCGAACCCGGCGATGCGCCGGGCGAGATCGTCCATCCGGCCCTGCTGCCGGAGTTGCTCGGTCAGGCCGGATTCCTTGTCCAGCACGGCATTGAATCGGGATTCCACAGCGGTCAGTGGGATCGCCCGGTCACCGACGATGGCGGCCGTGCCGACCTTGCCCGGGCTCGAACCGCAACCGGCGAGCAGCAGGCAGGCGGCGAGCACGGAAACGACCACACGCGTGAGGCGGAGGATGACGGAACTCACAGCCGCAACCTTCTCATGAAGCAGCGCCGTGTGGGAGCACTTTCACGCACCGAGCCACCGAAGGCGGCTCGCCGGTCGCCACGTGCACCGGCCGCGTGCTCGGGCGGGGTGCCCCCGAGAAAGCGGGAACGCATGTCACCTGCCCGGAAATTCGGACAAAATTCCCCGCTCGGGGTGATCCACACGCATGCGCACACGGCTACCGTGATCTTGATCACCATTCCGGTGATCATGCTGTGCGATCACGACCGGAGGAACCATGCGTCGCTTCGCCGCTCGACTCACCCGGATCACCGCCCTCGTCACGGTGGCTGTCGCTTCCGCACTCACCCCCACCTCGGCCTCGGCCGATCCCGGCCACGAACCCGTGGTCTTCGTGCACGGATGGATGGGGGCGGACTGGAACTGGACGTACTTCGTCGACTCGTTCGGCTCCGACGGCTGGAGCGACGAGGATCTGCACGTGTGGTACTACGACTGGAGTCAGTCCAATGTGGCCACGGCCGAACAACTCGCGAGCGAGGTCGACCGGGTGCTCGAAACCACCGGCGCGGACCGGGTCGATCTCATTACTCACTCCATGGGCGGGCTGTCCTCACGCCACTTTCTGAAGTTCCTCGGCGGCACCGCACAGGTCGACGACTGGGTCAGTATCGGCGGCCCCAACCACGGCACCAACGCCGCCTATGCGTGCTGGACAACCTCGTGCCAGGAGATGCGCTACGGTTCCGGATTCCTCACCGACCTCAATGCCGGCGACGAGACACCCGGTGAGGTCGACTACGCAACGTTGCGATCACCGTGCGACGAGGTGATCAACCCGGACAGCAGCACCGCCCTGGCCGGGGCGCGCAATGCACAGGTCTCCTGCATCGGGCACATCTCGTTGCTCTCCTCCGACGAGGTCTACGAAAGCGTGCGGGACTTCATCGCCTGACCTCACCGACCGTCCTGCGCGCGCACGGCGCCGCTCACCCCGCGCGGCCGAGCTCGCGCAGCTCTCGCAGGACGTTCTCCCGGGTTGCGGGGAGCACGTGACGGCGGAGAGCGGATCCTTCGCCGGGGCGTTTGAGCACGGTCAGCAGTGCTCCCCGCGCACCCGCGTAGTAGTTCAGCGGGTGCTCGCAGGCCCGCTCGGATCCTCCGGCCGTGCGGGTGGACCGACCGATCTGCATGACGAAATCCAGCGGCCCGGTCGTCAATTCCTCGAGGCGATCGTGGTTGCGCTGCACCGCGTCCTGCGCGGGGTCCGGCCGGCCCTCCTCCCGCGCCGGCTGTGCCCGGAGCTCCGCGGGGCCGTCGGGAACGTGGCGCGGTGGGCGTTCGGGGGCCACGACCATGGCGGCATCGTCGATCGGTGCGGTGGCGGGCAGCAGGCTCACCACGGTCGGCAGCATCGTCTCCGGGGAGAGGGGTTCGAGCACGAGCTGCTCGCCCTCCCAGGCGGCCAGGACCGCGCACCCCTCGGACTCGGCGATGTGGAAACCACCCTGCGTGACCCCGTCCCCCTCGCGGATCGCGTACCGGCCGTAGAGGCGGCGGTGCGAGTTGTGCAGCAGGCGGATCGCCTCGCGCAGCGGCCGCACCGGTGTGTCCACCACCGCCAGGCCGCGCTCGCGCAAATCGGCGAGGACCTCGGTGATGATCCGGATGCGTTCCCGGTTCGTACGCCCCGGCGAGAGCCCTTCCAGGCCGGCCGGTTTCGGTGCGCTCTCGCCGCACTCGCCGTGATGCAGCACGTCGTAGCAGGTGTAGCTCATCACGATCGGACGTTCGATGATCCGCTCGACGCGGTCGCCCATCACTGCGGGCCTTCGCGCTCGGAAGGCAGCGCGCCGAGCACGGGCGGGGCGGTCCGCTCGTCGGTGCCGAACAGTTCGTCCGGGCTCTCCTCGGCCGTCAGCCACTCGGGGCGCTCGTGCTGCTCGTCGTCACTTTCCTGACCTCGGGCGCCCGTTCCGGCCGCCATCGGGGCGCCCGCGGCGGTGCGCGCGGCGCCGGAGGACGCGGTGGTGCCCGCGCTACCGGTGGTGGGGGCCACCCCGCTGCGCCCGCCGACACCGGGGGCACCGGATCCGCCGCGCCCGGTGGATCCGCCGGGTCCCGATCCGGTGCCCTTGCCGGTGCCCGATCCGGTGCCGAGGAGGCCGCGTCCGCTGATGCCGCCGCGCCCACCGACCCGTTCACCGAGTACGCCACCGCCGAGCACGGCACCGCCACCGGCGGCGAGGCCGGCCGCACCGGCCACCATGCCCGCACCGGAGAGGTCGTGGCTGGTGCCGAACTCGAATCCGCCACCACCGGGCTGCCCGCCGTCGTCGCCATACCAGGCCGATCCGGTGCCCGAGGGGGCACCGCTGCCGGACCCACCACCCGGATACCCCGGCGCACCGGTGCGCACGCCGCCACCGGTGTGGCCGTCCCCGCGCGATCCCGAAGTGTTCCTATCGGACGCGCCGGAACCGGCGGAGTACGTCGATGCCGTTCCGGCCCCGCCCGGATTCGTGCGGTGCGCTCCGGCTGGGCCGGCCGACTCCGGCTGCGTGGTGGTCACATTCCGGTTGGCCTCACCCGAGGTGCCGTCGAAGCAGGGCACGCTGCCGGAGTTGTTGCCGGTCTGCGAGCCGTAGCTCTGCAGCGCGGCCTGGTTGGCCTGCTGCTCGGCGGTATAGCTCTGGACTTCCCGGTAGTGGTCGACCGCGCCCATCCCACCCGCGAGCGGGTTCATCGTCGGCGGATCGGCGGGCACGTCGGTGATGTTCTTCTTCGCCTCGTTGAACCCGAAGCTCTGTGCTTCCAGCGCGGCTCCGGCCTGCTTCGCGCAGGCGCTCGCGGTGTCGGCCGCGTCGCGCAGCGGTCGGGCCGCGTGCTGGGCGGCGGTCGCGGCCTCGCCGTCCCAGGAGGTGTGCAGCTTGCCCATCGCGGAGTTCACCGCGTCACCGACCTCGGTGTGCTTGTCGGACACCCGGTGCCAGCCGTCCACCGCATCGTCGAGACTGCCGGTGCCGGGACCGTGGTGGAACCAGACGTAGATCCGGTGGCCGTTGACGCCTTCCGGGCGGATGTCGGGCGTCAGCTGATCGTGCACCCAGCTCGCGGCATCCTGGAAACCCTCGACGGTCGCCGAGGCCGCGCTCTGCACCCCGTCGACGACGGCGCCGCCGACCTCCTGGATGTAGTCCAGGCCCCAGCCCATCACGCACCTGCCTTCAACGTCTGCACGACCTCGGTCGCCACCGCACGCGCCCGCCCGCACGGATCGCCCTGGTAGGGGGAGCCATTGCCGAGATTCACCTGTGTCAGGACCGACAGAGCATCGGTCACACCGACCTCGACCTCACATGCCGCTTCTTCTTCAGGCGTACCACCGGCGGTACTTCCGGCCGCGACAGCCGGATAGCCCTCGATCGGCTTCAGCTCGCGGAAGTACTCGAAGACGCCCTTGCCCCGCTTGGAATAGGTACCTTTCAAACCGTGCCCGTTGACCATGAAGGTGACAGCGGTTCTGGAGACCGTGTAGTCCGGTGGCCCTCCCATGTAGCCCCAATCGCAGCTCGGCCCTCCAGTGGAGTCCAAGTCCGCTTCCGGCTTCCACTGTGTCATTTCGAGAGCGCTGATCTGCTCGGGTTTCAGCACGCTGCACGGTTCTCGGTGGAACGCCGTGGTGTCCAACGAGTTCTGCACCTTCGGTGCACCGTGCAGGTCCTGGGATGGTCGGCTCGTCGACTGCGGCTCACCCGAGGTTTCCTGCGCCCCGCAGCCGGCGAGCAGAGCAGCGGCGGACAACGCGACGGCCGCACGACCGGTTCTGCTCAGCAATGTCATACCTCCGGCCGGAAGGACAGAGCGGCTGCATCTTCCTGAGCGTCGTACTGGCGCATCGCCGCGTCCAGGTTCTCGATCATCGCTTCGATGTTCGCCTTGTCCCGATGGTTCGACGCACGGTAATTGCTGACCAATTCCGGGCCCATCGTCTGCACAGCCTGCTTGCTGTACGGATCGCCGCCCGGCGGGATGATGCGATCGTGTTTGAGCGCCTCTTGCTCGGCCTCGTCCAGCGCCATGAGCGCCCGCTGGAAGTCGGCGATGGCTTCGGGGATCTGCTCGCGCTCGATCCGGTACCCGACGCTGGTGGCCACGCCGGAAGCGAGAGCGCGCTCCGCCTCGGCGGGTCTGACGATGCTGCCGTCACCGGACATGGCCATCGACGCGTTGACGAATGCCACGGAACCTCCCTGCCGCTGCCGACTCCGCCTGGGCACTCCCGTGGCGCAGTTTGCCAGACGGGCACTCCGGCATGGGCCGGTTCACCGATTCCCTCGCACGAACACCTCAGCCGCCGTAGCGTCCGTCCTTCAACCGGGACAAGAACGACCGCCACCGCGACGCCGACACACCGAGACACTCCCTTCTGTCTCGGGCAGAGAAGGATGTGCTGGTGAGCGTGCAGTTTGGTGCAACCGTGTGGTCAGTGGCGTGATCGTGCCCGCGGCCTGCATTGCTGAGGCATGCTGCGCGGGTGGAGACCAACCGTACTCGTCCTGTCGGCGATCGCCTCGTCGATCAGCTGGCTGGCCGAGGCGGGAGCAACCCGGCGCAGGAGCCGAGAAAGCGGGTGTGCGATGGAACCGAGTCGGACCACTGAAGGCAGGACTCAAACGATCCGGTACGTGGTGTTCGCTGTGGTGGTCGGAGTGATCACGTGGGTCTCGGTGCCCTTTGGGTACGGACCGTTGTTGGTCGGACTCGTCTTGCTCGGCGCCGGGATGTGGGCCAGGCGCCGTGATCCGGGGCTGGCCCGGATGGCGCAAATCCTGGGAGTGGTCATCACCGCGCTCGGTCTGTTGATCCTGGCCGGCCTGACCACAACCACCAGCAGCGGCAGTGACGGTCCCAGCAGCCCGCCACAGGTTCCCCGACATCGCTAGCCGGTACTGCCGCCGTAGCGTCCGTCCTTCAACCGGGACAAGAACGACCGCCACCGCGGTGCCGACACACCGAGGTGACCACCGGCCCGGTCCTTCGAGTCCCGCACCAGCACCGCATCCCGCGTCACCGCCACCTCGACGCAGTTCCCGTTGGTCCCACTACGGCTGCTCTTGCGCCACATCAAGCTACTCATGCGCCAGTTCCTCCTTGATCCCCTCGATCAGTCGTGAAGATCGCCGGTCATCAAGAACACAGCGGTCGAGTTCATCGATGCCTTCGGCGAACGGCTCGACATCCCGAGCGCGGGTCAGCACAAGCCCGGACCTACGGGCCTCTATGTACACGTGAGGCTCCCGCTCCGGGAAGTTCAGCAGCACAAAAGAACCGTCCAATCCCGCATGCATTCCCGCCGTAGCCGGGATGATGTGGACCGACACGTTCGGCATGGTCGTCACACGAAGCAAGTGGTCAAGCTGCTCGTACATGACAGCCTTCCCACCAACTCGACGCCGCAGAACGAATTCGTCGACGATCAGGCGCAGGCTCGGTGCTTCCGGCTTGGTCAGCAAAGCCTGCCTTGCCATCCGCGTCGCGACCATCCACTCGGCTTCGGGCATACCTCCCATGACGGCCCGCATGTACTGGGCTGTCTGTACGAGTCCGGGCACAAGCGTCACGGACACGTCGGTGATTACCGACGCTTCACCTTCCAAGGCGATCAGGCTCGTGACCTGATCCGCTGTCGCGGGGCCGGTTGCGAGCCACGAACTACTCCCGTCCCCACCTCGTGCCCGTTCGATCAAGCGCTCGCGCTGCCTTCCTGTCACACCGTAGAGCGCACACAGGGCAATGACCTCTTCGAGTGCCGCGTTCCTGGTGCCGGCCTCGGTGCGATTGACCGCCATCCGCGAGATGCCGAGCTTTTCTGCCACCGATCGGGTGGACATGCCACTTTTTTCCCGCAGAGTACGCAGATCAGCACCCAGCCCCAACTGACGCACCTTGTTCGCCCCGTCCACGCTTGACCTCCGACGATCGTGCCCAGTCTGTCACACCTTCCGTGACAATTCGGGCTTTTCGACCAGTTGGATCAGCAATGTCCCATATTGCTGTGACAGTCACACTACTTCTAGCTTCGGTTCACCTGATCGTTTGCACTGGGCAGGAGGCCGATGATGTTCCCGAACCCGTTCCTCGGTGACCGCATCGACGTCTACTGGATCGTCGGGCTGAGCACGGATATCCGCCATGCCACCGACATTCTTCCGGGAGCCCGCCCGTCCGGGGACTGGGTGCCGACGCTGTGCGAGAGGTGGATCCGACTCCCCTTCCCCACCGTTGCGGGCAGACGACCGGCGACCGAGGAGATCCTCGATCAGTGTCCACAGTGCCTGGAAATCGCCGAGGCGCGTGAGTGTTTCGGCGTGCTGTGGGACTTCTGAGAAATGCGACCGTGCTCTCCGAGGAGGCCGCCGACTCCGATCCGCGGAGTGAACGCCAACTTTCGCTCGGATAGAAGCAACGAAAGTTGGCGTTCACTCACATCAGCTTGCGGGGGCGGGGGCGGCCACCAGGGATTCGACGAGCTTGGTGCACCAGTCCAGCAGTGCTTCGTCGCGCAGCTGTGGCGCACCGATCCGGCCGCCCGCCGCGCCCTCGGTCGGACGCGGGACCGACACGGTGCGCACCGCCGCCTTGTACACCGCCTTCGGGTACAGGCGCTTGAGCCGCACCTGCGCCGACTCCGACAGCTCCACCGGCGCCACCCGCAACGACGAGCCCTGCAGGGTGACCTCGGTGACCCCGTGCGCGCGACAGACCTGCCGGAACATCGCGACCTTGAGCAGCCGCTCCACGGGTTCGGGCACCGGGCCGTAACGGTCGGCCAGCTCCGTGCGCACCGCATCCAGCGCGGACGAGTCCGCCGCGGCGGCGATCTTGCGGTAGGCCTCCAGCCGCAGCCGCTCACCCGGCACGTAGTCGTGCGGGATGTGGGCGTCCACCGGCAGGTCCACCCGCACCTCGGCGAGTTCCTCCTCGCCCGAATCGTCGGCCCCGGCGTGCTCGCGGAAGGCCTGCACGGCCTCCCCCACCAGCCGCATGTACAGGTCGAACCCGACCCCCGCGATGTGCCCGGACTGCTCGGCACCGAGGATGTTGCCCGCGCCGCGGATCTCCAGGTCCTTCATCGCCACCGCCATCCCGGCGCCGAGCTCGGAGTTCTGCGCGATCGTGGCCAGCCGGTCGTGCGCGGTGTCGGTCAACGGCTTCTCCGGCGGGTACAGGAAGTAGGCGTAGCCGCGCTCGCGGGCCCGCCCGACGCGCCCGCGCAGCTGGTGCAGCTGCGCCAGGCCGAGCGTGTCCGAGCGTTCCACGATCAGCGTGTTGGCGTTGGAGATGTCCAGACCGGTCTCCACGATCGTGGTGCACACCAGCACATCGTGCTCGCGCTCCCAGAATCCCTGGATGATCTTTTCCAGCCGGTCCTCGTTCATCTGCCCGTGGGCGGTGACGATTCGCGCCTCCGGCACGAGCTCCCGCAGGTGCCGGGCCGCCTTCTCGATGCTCTGCACCCGGTTGTGCACGAAGAAGACCTGACCGTCGCGCAGCAGCTCCCGCCGGATCGCCGCGGCCACCTGCTTCTCGTCGTAGGCGCCTACGTAGGTCAGCACGGGGTGGCGCTCCTCGGGCGGGGTGAGGATGGTCGACATCTCGCGGATACCGGCCATGCTCATCTCCAACGTCCTGGGGATCGGCGTGGCCGACATGGTCAGCACGTCGACGTGGGTGCGCAGCGACTTGATGTGTTCCTTGTGCTCGACACCGAAGCGCTGCTCCTCGTCGACGATCACCAGACCCAGGTCCTTGTAGCGGATCCCGGTCTGCAGCAGCCGGTGCGTGCCGATGACGATGTCGACCTCGCCGCTGGCCAGGCCGTTGACGGTCTGCTCCGCCTCGTGCGGGTCGGTGAACCGCGAAAGCCCCTTGATGGTCACCGGGAAGGAGTGCATCCGGTCGGTGAAGGTGTTGAGGTGCTGCTGGGCCAGCAGCGTCGTCGGCACCAGGACCGCGACCTGCTTGCCCTCCTGCACCGCCTTGAAGGCGGCACGTACGGCGATCTCGGTCTTGCCGTAGCCGACGTCGCCGGAGACGACCCGGTCCATCGGCACCGGGCTCTGCATGTCGGCCTTGGCTTCCTCGATCGCGGCCAGCTGGTCGCCGGTCTCGGTGTAGGGGAAGGCGTCCTCGAGCTCGCGCTGCCACGGGGTGTCCGCGCTGAACGCGTGGCCGGGCGAGGACTGGCGGGCGGCGTAGAGCTGGACGAGTTCGGAGGCGATCTCCTTGACCGCCTTGCGCGCCTTGGCCTTGGTGTTCTTCCAGTCCGAGCCGCCGAGCTTGTTCAGCGTGGGCAGCTCGCCGCCGACATAGCGGGACACCTCGTCGAGCTGGTCGGTCGGCACGAACAGGCGATCGCCGGGCTGGCCGCGCTTGCGCGAGGCGTACTCCAGAACCAGGTATTCCCGAGTGGCGTCGCCGACGGTGCGCTGCACCATCTCGACGTACTTGCCGATGCCGTGCTGCTCGTGCACCACGTGATCGCCCGGCTTGAGCGCGAGCGGGTCGACGCTGTTGCGGCGCCGCGACGGCATCCTGCGCATGTCCTTGGTGGACGTCCCGCCGCGACCACCGGTCAGGTCGGTCTCGGTGAGTACCACGAGTCCCACGTCCGGGGCGGAAAATCCGTCCTCCATCCCGCCGCGCACCACGGTGACCACGCCGGGCTCCGGCTCCGCCGCAAGCCCGCCCTCGACGTGCTTGGCGGGCAGCTCGGCCTCGCGGAGCTGCTGCACGGCGCGCTGGGCGGTGCCTGCACCGGGCACGACGATCACCGAAGCACCGCCGCCTGCGGTGTGGGTGCGCAGGTCGGTGAAGGCGCGGTCCAGCTCACCGCGGTAGGCCTCCACCGGTTTGAGCGCGAGGCGGACCACCTCGTCGTCGGTGTCCTCCACGTCGGCGTCGCTGCTGAGCTGGGTCAGCGTCCACCACGGCACCCCGAGCTCACGCGTGTACTCGGCGACCTCGCCCAGTCCCCGGTAGGCCGACGCGCCGAGATCGATCGGAGCCTGACCGCCTTCGGCCGCGACCATCCAGGAGGCCTCCAGGAACTCCTGCCCGGTGCGCACGAGATCGGCGGCCCTGGCCCGCACCTTCTCCGGATCGGCCAGCACCACGTGCGTTCCGGCGGGCACCAGGTCGGTCAGCAGCTGCATCTCCCCGGCACACAACGCCGGGATCAGCGCCTCCATCCCGTCCACCGGCGCACCGGCGGCGATCTTGCCCAGCATCTCGCCGAGATTCGGGTCCGAGGAGTGCCGCTCGGCCAGCTCGGCCGCGCGTTGCTGCACATCGGGTGTGATCAGCAGCTCCCGGCACGGCGGGGCGAACAGCTCGGCAGCCTCCTCACCGGAGCCGTCCGACAGCGAGCGCTGATCGGCCACGGAGAACGGGCGGATCTCGGTGACCTCGTCACCCCAGAACTCCACCCGCAGCGGATGCTCCTCGGTGGGCGGGAACACGTCGACGATGCCGCCGCGCACGGCGAACTCGCCGCGCTTTTCCACCATGTCGACCCGCTCGTAGGCCAGCCCGGCCAGGCGCCCGACCAGCTCTTCGAAGTCGTGCTCGGTGCCGAGGCGCAACCGCACCGGGCGCAGCTCGCCCAGGCCGGGCGCGATCGGCTGGATCAGGCTGCGCACCGTGGTGATCAGCACCCGGATCGGGCCGCGCGCGTCCTCCTCGGGATGGGCCAGACGGCGCAGCACCGCCAGCCGCTTGCCGACGGTGTCGGCGCGCGGCGAGAGCCGCTCGTGCGGCAGCGTCTCCCACGACGGCAGGACCGCGACCCCGTCCGCGCCGAGCAGGCCCGACAGGGCCGCCGCGGACTCGTCGACCTCCCTGTCGGTCGCCGTGACCAGCAATACCGGGCGGTCCGTTCCCCCCGCGCGGCTTCCGGCGGCCAGGGACGCGGCCACCAGCGGGCGTGCCGCGGCGGGCCCCTCCAGGGTCAGACGAGAACGATCGGTCGCCTCGACGACCTGCCGCACGGCCGGATCCCGCAACAGCGTTTCGAGCAGTCCCGCCAGGGGACCGGCCGACGGGGAATCGACCGACTGGGGGCCGGCCTGGGTCATGGAGTACCTCGCACCGCGACGGAGAACACAAACCTCCTCCACCGGATGAACGGCTCGGGACACTCGCCACAGGAGCCACGGTGAGGAGGGGACGCATCCAGCTTACGACTCCCGGTCGGCGGCATGCCTCCGCCCCGCGTCGTGCTCCGGTCGCCTGCCGCACCGCGGATCCCGCGAAACCCGTGCCCGATATGACCACGGCTTCCGCTTGGAAGTGGATACTGTGCGCATGGCCACACGCCACGTCCTCTCGCGGCGCCGCGCCCTGGCCGGGTTGAGCGGCCTGCTCCTCCTGCCGGGATGCAGTGGCAACGGCGAGCAGCAGCGGGGACCACAGCCCACTCCTTCCCGGCCGGGCCTGCGGGTCGAGGTCCTCGCCGACGGGCTCGAACATCCCTGGGACATCGGCTTCCTCCCGGACGGCTCCGCTCTGATCACCCAGCGCCCCGGGCGCCTGGCCCTGCTGTCCGGGGGCCGGATGCGTCCGGTGCGGGCCGACTTCGGCGACGTGCTCGCGCGCGGCGAGGGCGGGCTGATGGGCCTGCTCGTCCATCCGGAGTTCGCCACCAACCGGCGGTTTCTGACCTGCCAGACCCACCGGGCCGGCGGGCGGGCGGTGGATGTCCGGCTCGTCACCTGGGAGCTGTCCGGCGACGGCACCCGCGCGCGACGTGTCGGCCCGCTGCTGACCGGGCTGCCGGTCAATCCGAGCGGCAGGCACTCGGGCTGCCGCCCGGCGCTCGCCGCCGACGGCAGTCTGCTGGTCACCACCGGCGACAGCGCGCGCCCCGCGGTCGCGCAGGACCTGTCCTCCCTCGGCGGCAAGGTGCTTCGGATGGACCTCGACACCGGTGCCCCGCTGCCGGGCAATCCCTTCCTCGACTCGCCGGACCCGGCAACGCGGCTGGTTCTCACCTACGGGCACCGCAACCCGCAGGGAATCGCGGTGCGCGGCAGCGGGCAGGTGCTGATCGCCGAGCACGGCCCCGACGTCGACGACGAGATCAATCTGCTGCGTCCGGGTGGCAACTACGGCTGGGACCCCTCGCGGGGCGGGACGCAGGAGTACTACGACGAGTCGGTGCCGATGACCGACCGGCAACGCTTTCCGGATGCGGTGCCCGCGGTGTGGAGCTCCGGCGGCGAGACCGAGGCGGTGTGCGACGCGACGTTTCTGACCGGCTCACACTGGAGCCCGCTCGACGGGGTGCTGGCGGTCACCGCGCTCAAGGGCAGCAAGGTGCTGCTGTTCCGGCTGAGCGAGGACGGCAGGCGCGTACGCAGCGCCTCGGTGCCCGGAGAGCTCGACGGCACCCACGGCCGCCTGCGCGCCGCCACGCAGGGCCCCGACGGCGCGCTGTACGTCTCGACCTCGAACGGCACCGACGACAGGATCCTGCGCGTCTCCCCTGCATAAGAGGATGCGCGGATTGGCTCGCTTGGCGATGCCGGTGGCGGAACCTCAGGCTGCGCCTCGCTACAGGAGCCGGCGGCTGTCACTGGCGTGATCGTGGCTCGGACTGGTCGGTGTGCAGGGCCTCGTCGAGGGCCTGGAGCGCGCCGGATGCGTCCTCGAGGGCCGCGACCTGCTCGTGGCCGAAGTCCCGAACCAACGGCACCATCATCGGCGTTCGCGACTGCGGGTCGGGCACGATCTCGCACCGGAGCCCGAAGACGTCCTCCACCAGTTCGGCGGTGAGGATCTCCCCGGGCGGCCCCTCGGCGACGATCCGCCCCTCTTTCATCATGACGAGGTGGCCGGCGAACCGGGCGGCCTGGTTGAGGTCGTGGAGCACCGCGACCACCGTTCGACCGTCGCGTTGCAGTGTCGCGCACAACTCGAGCAACTCGTATTGATGCGCGATGTCGAGGAAGGTCGTCGGCTCGTCGAGCAACAGGGTGGGCGCCTGCTGTGCCAGCACCATCGCGACCCACACTCGCCGGCGCTGGCCGCCCGACAGCTCGGTGACATACCGCTGCGACAGCTCGGCGGTCCCCGTCAGTGCGAGTGCGGTATCGATGGCGTCCTGGTCGTCGGGTGTCCACTGACGCCACAGCGAGTGGTAGGGGTAGCGTCCGCGCCCGACCAGGTCGCCCACGCGAATCGCATCGGGGGCGACCGGGCTCTGTGGCAGCAGTGCGACGCGGCGCGCGACCTGCTTGCTGCCGTAGGAACGGATCGGGCGATCGTCGAGAAGCACCTGCCCACGCGTCGGGGTCAGGATGCGCGCCAGCGATTTGAGCAGCGTCGACTTGCCGCAACCGTTCGGCCCGATGATCGCGGTGAACTCGCCGTCCGGGATGTCGACGGAGAGACCGTCGCAGACCACGCGGCCGTCATAAGCGAGAGTGACATCGCGAGCGGCCAGACTGCCGGTGATGCCGTTCGCAGGGGCAGTGCCGCTGCGAACAGGGGCAACACCGTGGACAGGGGCATAGCCGTGGGTTCGAAGGGAGCTTCGCGGACTCACACCGTTCCTTTCTTCCATTCGCGGACGAGCAGGTAACCGAGGTACAGACCTCCGATCCCGGCGGTGAGAACGCCGACGGGAAGGTCCTCGACGACCGGAACCTGCTGCGCGCAGAGGTCGGCAGCGGCGAGAATGAACGCCCCGGTGAGCGCCGAGAGAACGACGTTGGCACCGGGGGTGCGCGACAGCCGCTTGGTGATCTGGGGAGCGGTCAGGGACACGAAGGCGATGGGCCCGGCCACGCTCACCGCGGCGGCGGACAGTGCGATCGCCACGACGATCGACCACACCCGGGTCTGCTCGGCCTTCCCGCCGAGTGCGTCGGCCAGCTCATCACCCATCTCGATCAGATGCAGGCGCCGACCCAGCGCGATGGCGGCAGGCAGCAGGACGGCGAGCGCGCCTCCGATGACGGCCGCGTTCTGCCAGGAGCGCGCCGACAGACTGCCGGTGAGATAGGCGTGGAGAACCGCGGCCTGGTCGCGTGATTGCAGCATCACCACGTATTGCGTGAAGGCGACCGCCATGGCGGAGACGCCGATACCGGCGATGATCAGGCGACTGGGCGAGGAGAAGCCGCGCCCGGTGGAGACGAAGACGACCACCGTGGCTCCGGCGGCACCGAGCATCGCGCCCGCCGGTACGGAGACCGCACCCGGCAGCAGCAGACTTGCCGCTGCCGCACCCGCACCGGCACCGGCGGTGAGGCCGATGACGTCCGGGCTGCCCAACGGGTTGCGCGTGACCGTCTGGAACAGCGCACCGGAAATGCCGAGAGCGGCACCGGTGGCCACGGCCACGACGAAGCGGGGGCCGCGAAGACGTTTCAGTACGAAGCCCTCGCTGCCGCCGGGAATGTCGATCAGCGCGGCGGGCAGGCGCTCCGGAGCAATGCCGAGCCCGCCCAGCGTCAGCGTGGCGATGCCGACGGCGACGAGCGCAGCGACGACCGCAAGCCCCTGGACGAGGGCGCGGCGGCGGACCGGGACGGCAAGCGAGGTACCGACGCGCACGATCCGGCTACCGGAGGTGTGCATCAGGTACCTGCCCGCATGCGGCGCACTGCCAGCAGCAGTGCGGGCGCACCGACGAACGCGGTCACGACGCCGACCATGATCTCCTGCGGCCGCGCGATGACGCGCCCGAGGACATCCGCCGTCAGCAGCAGGACGGGACCGAGAACCAGGCCGAGGGGAACCTGCCACCGATGATCGTTGCCGACGAGCGCGCGCACGATGTGCGGGACGGCGAGCCCGATGAACGCGATCGGCCCTGCCGAGGCGGTCGCTGCCGCACACAGCAGAGTCGCGGAGAGCATTCCGCCGATACGGATGGCGGTGGTGTTGGCGCCCAGGGTCGCGGCGGTGGTGTCTCCGAGAGCCAGGGCGTTCAGCGGTGCGGCCATCAGCACGGCGAGCACGAGTCCCGCCACGGCGAACGGCAGCACACCGAGCAGCGTGTCCGTGTCTCCCCCGGCGAGCGAGCCGACGACCCAGTACCGATAACTACCGAAAACATCGGGGAGGCTGAGGGTCATGGCCTGGATGTAGGCGCTCAGTACGGCACTGACGACGGCCCCGGCGAGCACCAGGCGCACCGGCGTGGCGCCGCCGCGGCCCGACCCGATCAGGGAGACCACGCCGACGGCGAGGAAGGCGCCGGGCAGAGCCGCCCAGATGGTGGCGTGGCCGCCGAGGCCGAAAAACGCCGTCGCGGTGACCACGCTTGCCGACGCGCCGATGTTGACTCCCAGCAGGCCGGGGTCTCCGAGCGGATTGCGGGTGATGCCCTGCACGAGGACACCGGACAGCGCCAGGCACGCGCCGACGAGCAGTCCCTGCAGGGTGCGCGGTATCCGGCTTTCGACGACGGTGCGCGTGTACGCGTCTCCGCCACCGGAGAGGGCGGCGATGACCTCGGGCAGCGGGATGGGGTTGCTGCCCAGCGCGAGGCCGGCGAGAACGGCGGCGCCGAGCAGCAGGACGCTGCCCACCAGCACGAGCACACGCCTCCGGGAAGGGGGTTCCTCGTCCCCGGCACGCCCTTCGGGAGGGCTGCTTGCGTCATGCTCCCCGGCACGGATGCGCGTTGCCGACATGCTACCGAGCACGCTCGATCGCCTTGTTGATGAGCGGGACGTAGCGGTCGATGGCCCACGGCACCGTCAGCGGATTGATGATCGACGAGGCGGTCACGAACGAGTGATCACGGGCGGCCACCACCGAACCGCGCTCGACAGCGGGAATCTGCGCGTACAACGGCTGGGATTCGACCTGCCTGCGGGTCTTTTCGTCCATGTGGAACGTGAACATCAGGTCCGCGTTGCCGATGGTGTCGGCGTTTTCGAGACCGAGGACGGAAGAAGCGGTTCCCTCAGCTTCCGGCAGGGTCTTGACCACGGGATCGAGCTTCAGTCCCATCTTGGTGAGCATGGCGACGCGCTGCTCCTCGGGCAGGAAGACACCGAGTGTTCCGGGACCGGTGGTGTAGGTGTAGACGAAGGTGTTCTCACCGAATTGCGGGTTTTCCTCGGTGACCTCGGCGAATCTGGCATTGATCCGATCGATCGCCGCCTCGGCTTTCCGCGGCTTGCCGAGAGCCTTGCCGATGGTGCGGATCTGCTCGTCCCATGCAATGGTCCACGGCAGTTCGGGATAGGCGACGGTGGGGGCGATGTCGCTGAGGATGTCGAATTGATTCCGGGTGATACCGGACCAGGGTGCGAGAATCACATCGGGATCGAGTCCGACGAGGGCTTCGACATCGAGTTCGGTGCCGCCGGTGAACTGCTCGGGCAGTGTGCCCCCGGCCTCGGTGACGGCTTCGTGGATCCACGGCAGGTACCCGGTTTCGTCGCTACCCCAGGGGTATTCCTCCATGCCGACGGGGATGACTCCGAGCGCGATGGAGGTTCCCGCGGAACCGGTCCCGAGGGTGACGACGCGTTCGGGTTGTTCCTCGATCACGGCCTTGCCCAGTGCGCTGTCGATCGTGACCGGGAACTTGCCACTCGCCGCGCTGTCGCCGCCGTCGCGGGCAGCTGCGTTCTCGGACGAGCCGCAGCCGGTCAGTGCCGCCAGCGCGACCGCGATGCTCGTGATCAGCGTCGTTGTACGTCCGACGCGCCGCATGGGGTATCGCACGAGATTCCTCTCATCTCATGATGACCGGCTGCAGGAGAACCGGTACCAAGAAACCGGTCGAAGGGTGTGGGTGACGAGGGCGGCTCCACGGACGAACCCGGCCCTCGACAGGCGTGGTGCTACGCCCCGGAACTGCCCGCCCGCCAGTAGCCCATGAAGGCGACCCGGCGGCGGTCCCAGCCGCGCTCCCGCACCAGGTGGCGGCGCAGCGTGGTGATCGCATGCGCCTCACCGGCCAGCCAGGCGAACATCCCGTCGCCCGGCTCGCTGCCCGGTGTCTCCCACAGGGGGCCGGCCCCGAGGTCCCGGGCGCCGAGAGCGTCGAGATCGGCGCGGTCGAATCCTGCCTCGGACATCGTGCGGCGCGATTCGACGGAGAGGCCCGTGGTGACGGCGGAGATCAGGCGCTTGCCGTGGTTGTCCTCGGGCTCTCCGATCTCGGTGCGGGGCAGCCAGGTGATGTCGACGCCGCGGGGCGCAGGCAACGGCAGTACGTCACCGGCCGCAGGCACCTCGATGAACGCCTGCCCGCACACGTGCGCGGGCAGTGCGGCGAGAATGGAGCTGATCGCGGGCACGGCGGTCTCGTCGCCGGCCAGCAGCACGGTCGTTGCCCCGCCGGGTTTCCACTCGACCCCGACGCGTGCCGAGTCGCCGCGCCGGTCCGGGCCGACGAGAACGCAGCTGTCCCCTGTCCGGACGCGGTTCACCCAGGCGGAGGCGACGCCGGTCTCCCCGTGGGACACGAAATCGACGTCCACCTCACCGAGCTCGGGGCGGGCGGCCCGGATGGTGTAGGTGCGCAGCGGGTTCCGGAGTTCCTCGGGGAGCCCGCGCCACCGGGCGTACCAGTCCTCGGTGCGCGGAAAGTGTCCGAAGGGGTCCTCGTCGTCGCCGAGCTGTGCCGCACTGTTCGCCGACAGCGGCAGCACCACCTTGATGCGCTGGTCAAGTCCGGTGTCACCGAAGAGGTCGAGATCGTGCCCGGTGAACGTCAGCCGGATAAAGTGGGGGCTGAGGCGGGTGATGCGGCTGACCGTCACATCGAACGCCCGGTAGGCGGGAACAGGCGCAGTGCGTGTCGCTGCCTGCGGATACGTCGCTGTCATCACCGCCGCCCCGTTCCGGCCGGGAGGGCGGCCCGCTTCGACGACCCGGTCGGTACTCCGGGATCCACGGCGCGGTCGCGCATCATCCGCCTCCTGGGAAGTCGGGGGCACCACGTCGGCGGACGCGATGACGTTGCAGTTAGGTAAGCATAACCTCAGTGGGTAAAGCAAGCCTAACCTTCTCGTCCACGCGCAGCGACTCGGAGAGCGCGACCACGTCCACCCAGAAGATCTCTCACCCGGAAGGGCGATCATCATCACTTTCACCCCGCACGGAGTTGTGACGCCGGAGTGCGCGATCTACGGTGTTATTACTGACGAGTAACTTATATGCTCGACGATCACCATCGGGAAGGAACGCCGCCGCTCATGAACATGTTCGTGCGCCTCGTCGTGCTCGGCATCAGAGCCCGCCTGCGCAGCCGCGTCGATCCGCTCGGCACCTGCCGGACGCCGTTTCGCGTGCTGCCCACCGACCTCGACCTGCTGGGTCACATGAACAACGGCGTCTACTTCTCGATCTTCGACCTCGCCCGGGTCGATCTGATGCAGCGCTCCGGGCTGCTGCCGAAGTTCCGCAAGCAGGGGTGGTATCCGGTCGTCACCGCCGAGACCGCCTCGTTCCGGCGATCGCTGAACCCCTTCCGGCGTTTCGACGTGGACACCCGCATCGTCGGCTGGGACGAGCGGCACCTCTATGTGGAGCACCGGGTCACCACCGGCGGCAATCTCGCCACCACCGCGATGATTCAGGTTCGGTTCCTGTCCCGTTCCGGCGAGCGCATCGCCCCCGAGCGGCTGATCGGCCTACTGGACGAATCCCCGCAGCGGCCGGAACTGCCGGGCTGGGTCGCCGAGTGGAGCGCGGCCGGTTACGACCACAGCCGGGAACTCGCCACCACGCAATAGCGACCGGCTCACTTCACCGTGCGACGGATAGTGACCACCACATCCGCACCGTCGTGCCGACCGAGCCTGCGACGACCTCGGACTCGTCGGCCAAGCGGCGGATCAGCGGCAAGCCGCGACCATTCCGCATGTCGGGTCGAGCAGGAGGAACGGTCCACTCGCCCCGGTCGGCCACGGTCACTCGCACTCGGTTCTCGGCGGGTAGGCACACCGCGGTCAGGTCGAGGACACCGTCCCCGTCGGTGTAAGCGTGCTCGACCACATTGGCCATGGCTTCATAGCTGGACAGACCGAGCGCTTCGACGTTGTCGGCGCTCAAGCCCGCCTGCGTTGCCCAGTCCATCAGAGCGCGCCGCAATGCCGGTAACCGATCGGCACTGGCCGGTACCGCGTGGTAACCCAACTCCGCGGTTGAGGTCTCAAGGGACTCGCGGCCGCCGCCGCGCGACCGGGCTTGATCGGCTCGGTCGGTGTCCATGCCGAATCGCTCACCTAACGTCCGTGTCGGACCCCTCGTGCCGTGTGGACCTACAGCAGCGCCCCGGTCCACCTCCGTCGACGACGTCCGGCAGTTCAGGCCCGGCCTGCTACGGCCTCCGCCGTGGAAGGATACACCGGGAATTCACCGTCCAAACCCATCAGCTGAATCGGCCGCAGCGTCGCCGCTCCATCGGCAACGACGCGGAAACGGGTGTGTTCACCCGCATACTGGTGCATGCCCACCAGCACAGCGAGCCCCGCCGAGGACAGGAAGGTGACTCCGGTGATGTCGAGCACGAGGGCCTCGGGGCGGGTGTCCAGCGCGCGCGTCAGCTCCTGCTCCAGCTGTGGCGATGTGACCAGGTCGATCTCACCGGACACCTTCACCACGAGAGTTCGCTCGTCCCCCTCGGTGATCACGCCCATGGATTCGTCGGGCTCACGAGAGTGCGCAGAGGCGGTCATGCTTCCATACTGGCCGGTCGATAACTTTTTGGCAAAGATCCTGGTGTGGTTTCCGTCACCAGTGTGAACTCCGCGGCGTGCGCGAAGCGGTCGAGCGCTCCACCGCGAATCCCGCCGTACCGAGCCGGTACGGTACACGGTCACGGCGAGGCCTTCGGTGGAAGTGTCACAGCTATGCTTTGGCCATGTCGAATTCGGTCGACTCGGTGGGCAGCGCCGAGGAGCGTTTGCAGCAGATCACGAGAGTGACCGACACCGCGCTCGCTCATCTCGACTTCGAGGCACTTCTCCACGAGCTGCTGGAGCGGGTGCGGGGACTGCTGGGAGTCGACACGGCCGCGGTCCTGCTCCACGACGACCAGCGTCAACAGTTGGTCGCCACCGCCGCGGCCGGCATCGAGGAGGAGGTCCGCCAGGGCATCCACATTCCGGTCGGAAAAGGCTTCGCCGGGACCGTCGCGGAGCGGAAACAACCGCTCGTGCTGGACCACGTCGACAGCACCACGGTGATCAACCCCTTGTTCTGGGAAAAAGGCGTCAGTTCGCTGCTCGGCGTACCGATGCTGGCCAACGGGGCTCTTGTCGGCGTGCTGCACGTGGGCGCGTTCGCGGCTCGCCGCTTCACCGAGCACGACACGCACCTGCTCCAGCTCGTCGCCGACCGGATCGCCCTGGCCACCGAAGCCAGCACGTCCCGGACGGAGCGGGCCGCCGCCGCGGCACTGCACCGCAGCCTCCTGCCCGCCCAGCTCCCCGAGGTATCCGGGACCACACTCGCCGCCCGCTACGTCCCCGGGGACGGCACCGGTGTCGGCGGCGACTGGTACGACGTGTTCACGCTCCCCACCGGCCGGATCGGCATCGTGATCGGCGACGTGGTGGGCCAAGGGCTTTCCGCCGCCGTCGTGATGGGCCGGCTGCGCAGTGCTCTGCGGGCCTACGCTCTGGAGACCGAGGACCCGGGCCGGACGCTCGACAAACTCGACCGGAAGGTCACTCACTTCGAGGCCCATGCGATGGCCACCGTTGCCTACGCGATCTTCGAGCCCTCGACGAACCAACTGCGACTCTCGCTGGCCGGACATCCCGCGCCGGTACGGGCCCTTCCCGCTGAATCGGCCGCACTCGTCGACATCGCGGTCGACCCACCCATCGGCTTCGGGATCGCTCACCGCCCGCGCCGGACGAGTTTCCTCGAAGTGCCCCCCGGCGCGGCAGTCTGCTTCTACACCGACGGTCTGGTGGAGCGCCGGGACAGCTCCATCGATGCCGGATTGGAACGCCTGTGCAAGGCGGTGGCCGCCGCACCTGCCGAGTCCATCTGCACCTCGGTGATGAGCAAGCTCGTCGGGTCCGCCTCGGTCAACGACGACATCGCGCTGTTCGTGCTGAGCAGGCAGACCGCCGACACCGAATGAGCCGACGAACTCCGGACACCGCACCGCAACCTACCGACGGGTACGCATGCCGGGCTTGTGTTCCAGGTGCGACAACCCGTTCCAGGCCAGGTTCACCAGGTGCGCGGCAACGGCCTCCTTCTTCGGCTTGCCCGCCTCCAGCCACCACTGGCCGGTCAGGGCGACCATCCCGACCAGGGCCTGGCTGTAGAGCGGAGCGAGCTTCGGGTCGTAGCCCTTCGCGCTGAACTGCAGCCCGAAAATGTGTTCGACCTGACTGGCGATGTCGTTGAGCAGGCTGGAGAACGTGCCGCTCGTGCTGGCCACCGGCGAATCCCGCACCAGTATGCGAAAGCCGTCGGTGGAGTGGTCGATGTAGTCCAGCAACGCACACGCCGCCTGCTCCAGCAGCTCACGCGGGTGTCCGGCGGAAAGCGCCGAGACGATCAGGTCCAGCAGGGACTGCATCTCGCGGTCGACGACCACGGCGTAGATGCCCTCCTTGCCACCGAAGTGCTCGTAGACCACGGGTTTGGAGACGTCGGCGCGGTGGGCGATCTCCTCGATGGAAGTGCCGTCGAAGCCCTTCTCCGCGAACAGGGCACGCGCGACATCGAGAAGTTGCTGGCGCCGCTCCTTGCCGGTCATCCGGGCGCGTGCCGCGGAGGACGAACCCCGTGAGCCCGCGCGCCGGGCATCGGCCTCGCTACCGCCTCGCCCTCGTCGCCGTGCCGCCATGGAATTCACCTTAGGTTCCCGTGGACACCACGATGTGCCCACCTGCCGCCCTGCCGGATCCGGCACGCGCACGCCCGGGGCCGATTCGACAACCGGCGCCCGGGCGTAGCGAATCAGGAGTGGTTCTCGGTGGCCGCGATGCGTGCGAGCCGTTTCTCGTTCGGCCAGCGCACCTTCCACGCCCAGCCGATCCGCTCGAGCATCCAGATCATGCGGGCGGAGATGTCCAACTGCCCTTTTTGCACACCGTGCCGCGCGCAGGTCGGGTCGGCGTGGTGCGAGTTGTGCCAGGACTCGCCGAAGGACACGAGCGCCAGCGGCCAGAAGTTCGCCGCCTTGTCCCGGCTCTTGAACGGCCGCTCACCGATCATGTGGCAGATCGAGTTCACCGACCACGTGATGTGGTGCAGCACGGACACGCGCACCAGTCCCGCCCAGAAGAAGGCCGTGAACGCGCCCCACCAGGACCAGGTGATCAGCCCGCCCAGGATGGCCGGGAGCACGAAGCTGGCCACGGTCCACACCGGGAACAGCCGGTTCACGCGCGCCAGCACGCGGTCCTTGAGCAGATCGGGCGCGAAGCGGTCGGTGTTGGTCAGGGTGCGCTCGAACAGCCAGCCCATGTGGGCGTGCCAGAAGCCCTTGGCCAGCGCGACCGGGGAACTGCCGAACCGCCACGGCGAGTGCGGATCACCCTCGCGGTCGGAGTAGGCGTGGTGCCGCCGGTGATCGGCAACCCAGGTGATCAGGGGACCTTGCACGGCCGTCATTCCGGAGATCGCCAGAGCGACCTTCACACCCCGATTGGTCTTGAAGGAACCATGGGTGAACAGTCGGTGGAAGCCCACCGTGACACCGAGGCCGCTGGCGACGTAGAAGACCACGGCCAGGGAGATGTCCACCATGCCGAGCCCCCAACCCCAGGCGGCGGGGACCGCCGCGATCAGCGCGACGAGCGGGACCAGGACGAACAGGTATACCGACATCTGCGCGATGCGGGGCTTGGAACCCACGGTCAGCGGCTTTGGACCCGAACCGGAGCGGGCTTGGGACGCCGCGGGTTCGGCGCTCTCGGTTGCTGCAGTCATGCTCACTACCTCAACTGGATCGGGTGATGGGAACGAAAAGCGATCAGTGCAGGGCTGTCGTGGCTTGGGTCGGGAACGAACTTCTCGGAAGGCACCGCCCCGAGTGTGCGACGGTGGCGAAGTTGTGGCATCTCCAGCTTACGGTACCGTAACCTACGCAAGCGTAAGTTGTGCCGCGTTCAGCCGTCATCCCGGTGTCGAAACCGTGGTGTGGTGTTCCCGTCCCGATCGGAGCTCCCCTCCCACCGGTGGTCACCGCCAGTGATCACCGTTTTACGGTGGCCGAGGTCATCACGTCTCGACGGGCATGCCACTATGTTGGCGACACGACGACGACACGGCGAGTCGGATCGGTAGGCTTTCCGGCAGCGACGGGAGCCGGGCCGGATTCGCCGGAGTCGTACGATCCGCCGTGGTGTAAAGGCAGCACATCGGATTTTGGTTCCGATAGTCCAGGTTCGAATCCTGGCGGCGGAGCGATCGGGCATCTCGGTACGGCAGAGTTGACCACCAAGCCGGACGGTCGGCCACGGCCGGACGGAGGTTGACGGGGGGTGTGCGTCGCTGCACGACAACATGGTTGACGTGTGCGAGGAAGAGGCGGCCACGCTGGGCGAGGTCTCCGACGCATGGCTGGTCGGGCGCGCACGCGAACTGAACGCGGTCGCCCAGCACAGCGACGGACCGGGCCAGCGCACGGCGCTCCGTGAGGCCGACCGCCTGCTCACCGAAGCACAGCAACGTGGTGAACCCCGCGTCACGGCCCAGATCATCCGGCACTGTGCCGCGATACGGCTGGCCACGCCCGGTGCGGCCGACACTGCCGACCCCCTGCTCGACGAGCTGCTCACACATGCGCGCAGGCACGGGCTCGACGTGCTGGAGGCCGACGCACGCGCGCTACGAGGGCGCCAAGCGGCCCTGGCGGGCAACGCGGACAGCGCGCTGAGCGAGATCGCGCAGGCGCTGGCCACGCTCGACGACGAACTGCTCCCCGACACCGTGCTCGGGCGCCGCTCCTGGGAGCGGCTACTGGCCACCGCACTCATCGACATCGGGCTGGTCCTCACCCAGCTCGGCGTCTACGAGACGGCCAACGAGGTCATGGCCCGCGCCCATCACCGGATCCGGGAGAGCGGCGGACCGCACGACATCGCCGTGCACATGATCGACCGCTGCCGGATGCTGCTGTCCTGGGGACTCCAGCTCGAGCGCATCGGCAAATGCGAGGAGGCCTCCGACCGATTCGCCACCGCCTCGGCCATCGCGCTCGCCGTCGAGGGCCCGTGGCGCGAATCCCTGTTTCCGCGCGTGGCGGGCAAACCGGCCGCCGACCAGATGCCGGTGCTCGGTGCCGCCCACGCGATGGCTCGTCCGGCTCCGGACCACATCGAGCGGCTGGAACGGCTGAGAGTGCCGGAACGGGCGGTCTACCCCCGGGAGAGGATCATGGTCGCGCTCGCACTCTCGCGCTGCTTGAGCCGTGCCGATCGCAGCCGTGAGGCGATCGACGTGCTGGCTCGGACACGCGAGAGCATCGTCCGCGAGGCCACCGAGCCGAGCCTGCGCATCTCCCTGCTCCGCGAATACGCTCTTCTCTGCGAACTGAACGGCCTCGGCTCCGAGCAGGCGCTGCAGGACTACGCCGCCGAGCTGGAGGACAAGCTGTGGGGAATGCGTCAGACGCGGAACTCCACGCTGGAGACCCGTCTGGCGCACTCCAAACTGACCCGCGCGCACGGCGCGATCACCCGGCAGGCGCTGCAGGACCCGCTGACCGGACTGCCGAACCGGCGTGCGCTCGACGGTCGGTTGGAGACTCTGCTCGATCAGCCCGACTCCCAACCACTGTCGGTGGCCCTGGTCGATCTCGACGGGTTCAAAGAAGTCAACGACCAGCGCTCCCATGCCGAGGGAGACGAGGTCCTGCGTGTGGTGGCAAGTACCCTGCAGGATGCGCTGCGCGCCGACGATCTGGTGGCCCGGTACGGCGGTGACGAGTTCGTCGTGCTTCTTCCCGGTGTCACCCTCACCGCAGCCGAGACAGCGCTCCACAGGGCCGTCACAGCGGTCTCGAAGCTGGCTGCTTCGCACGCGAGAGGGGTGACCCTGTCGATCGGGGTGGTCTCGATGCGGCCCCACGAGTCCGGTGAACAGGTGCTCGCACGCGCCGATGCCGCGATGTACCAGTCCAAGCGGCGGGGCGGGAACCGGGTCTCGGCCTTTTCCGCCGAGACGGACACGACCATCCCGGCCCAGACGTGGGTCCCGCCGGAAGAAGCGTGAACGGGCGGGCACACTCCGACGGCTTCATCCGGCTCGGCGCCGGAGAGCACGGCCGCCCTCCCGGCCGGAGACGGCCCCTCCCGAGAATCCGGCGCGCCGATCACTCCCCGCGGTGAACGGCTCCCGGCATCAGCGGCAACCTCCCGGATCTCTCGGTACCATCCCGACCACCGGTTCACCGGCTCGGCGGGGCACCGATCCGCGGCTTCGATCGGACGGTTACCCTTCACCCGATTGGATGCACGGCTACCGGCACCCCGAGGGGTTGAACCCACAACTTCGCCCACCGGCGAGACCATGGACGAGGCAGGACGGTGGGTCCGGTGATCCGGCGTCGAACCCGCTCGAGACCGAGGGAGAGCTTCGATGCTCGAGGGCGCAACCGCCCGGCCGACTTCGGACGGCGTGTCCTCCGAGCCCGTCAGCACCATCGTGCTGGCCGCGGGCGAGGGCACGCGCATGCGATCGGCGACACCGAAAGTACTGCACCGGCTCGCCGGGAGAACCCTGATCGAGCATGCCGTGCGTGCCGCCGCAGGTATCGCGCCCGACGAGCTGGCCGTGGTGGTCGGGCACGGCAGGCAGGCCGTCGGCGAGCACCTCGCGGACCTGGCAGGCAGGCTCGATCGCACGATCAGCACCGTGGTCCAGGAGCAGCAGCTCGGCACCGGAGACGCGGTGGCATGCGGGATGGCCCAGCTCGCGCACTCGGGAACCGGCGCGTCCGGCACCGTGCTGGTCACCTACGGCGACGTCCCACTGCTCGATGCCGACACGCTGCGCGGGTTGCTGGCCGAGCACCACGGGTCCGGCAATGCGGTCACCCTCCTGTCGGCGGTGGTCGAGGATCCGGCCGGATACGGGCGGGTGGTGCGCGATGCCGACGGCGGGATCGCGGGCATCGTGGAGCACAAGGACGCCACCACCGAACAGGCGGCGATCCAGGAGATCAACTCCGGGGTGTACGCGTTCGACGCGGCCTTTCTCGAGGACGCGCTCAAGCGACTGTCCACGGGCAACGCCCAGGGCGAGCTGTACCTCACCGACCTGGTCTCGATCGCCCGCCAGGACGGCCTCGGCGCGGGCACTCTGGTATGCACCGACACGTGGCTCGTGGAAGGGGTCAACGACCGCGTGCAGCTGGCCCGGATGGGGGCGGAGCTCAACCGCAGGTTGTTGCTGCACTGGATGCGTCAGGGCGTCACGATCACGGACCCGAACTCGGTGTGGTTGGACTGCGACGTCGAGCTCGACCGCGACGTGACCCTGGAACCGGGTGTGCAGCTTCGCGCCGGAACCACCGTCGGGACGTGCGCCACCATCGGCCCCGAAACCACCCTGACGGCCTGTACCGTTGGACACGGTGCCACCGTGATGCGGACCCAGGGTGAGGAAGCCGAGATCGGTCCCGGCGCGTCGGTCGGCCCGTTCGCGTTCCTGCGCTCCGGCGCCCGCCTCGATGTCGACGCCAAGGTGGGAACCTTCGTCGAGGCCAAGAACGCCGAGATCGGTTCCGGCAGCAAGGTCCCCCACCTGAGTTACGTGGGAGACGCGACGATCGGCGAGCACACCAACATCGGTGCCGCCACGGTCTTCGTCAACTACGACGGTGTGGCCAAGCATCACACGGTGATCGGGTCCTACTCCCGCACGGGCGCGGACAACATGTTCGTCGCCCCGGTGGAAGTGGCCGACGGTGCTTACACCGCCGCAGGGTCGGTCATCACCCAGAACGTCCCCCCGGGCGCGATGGCGGTCGCGCGGGGGAAACAACGCAACATCGAGGGCTGGGTCGCCAGACGCCGGCCCGGTACCGCCGCCGACCAGGCCGCACAGCGTGCTCTGGCGGAGGAAGAAGCAATCACCGATCCGACAAGCGACGCCTCGTGACCCGCGTCCACCGGGAGGGACGATGACCGTGAGTGCCATGTCTGCGACTCCGAAGAAGAGCCTGAAGCTTGTCTCCGGCCGCAGCCACCCGGAACTCGCCGAGGAGGTGGCCAAGCAGCTCGACGTGACCGTCACACCGCAGGCCGCCTACGAGTTCTCCAACGGTGAGATCTTCGTCCGCTACGACGAGTCCGTCCGCGGCTGTGACGTGTTCGTCGTCCAGGCGCACTGCGAGCCGATCAACGACGCGATCATGGAACAGCTGATCATGGTGGATGCCCTCAAGCGCGGCAGCGCCAAGCGCATCACCGTGGTCATGCCGTTCTACGGGTACGCCCGCCAGGACAAGAAGCACAAGGGTCGCGAACCGATCTCCGCGCGCCTGATGGCGGACCTGTTCAAAACCGCGGGCGCGGACCGGATCCTGACGGTCGACCTGCACACCGACCAGATCCAGGGCTACTTCGACGGGCCCGTCGATCACCTGCTGGCCCAGACCGTGCTGTCGGACTACATCCGCGACACCTACACCGACGAGGCCATCACCGTGGTCTCCCCGGACTCCGGCCGTGTCCGCGTCGCCGAGAAGTGGGCCGACAACCTCGGCGGGACACCGCTGGCGTTCATCCACAAGACCCGCGACCCCACCAAGCCCAACCAGGTGGTGGCCAACCGCGTCGTCGGTGATGTCGAGGGCCGGCTGTGCGTGCTCGTCGACGACATGATCGACACCGGTGGCACGATCACCAAGGCCACCGAGCAGCTGCTGGAGTCCGGCGCGAAGGACGTCATCATCGCCGCCACCCACGCCGTGCTCTCCGGCCCGGCGGTCGAACGACTGTCCTCCTCCGGCGCCAAGGAGGTCGTGCTGACCAACACGCTGCCGATCCCCGAGGAGAAGCGGTTCGACAAGCTCAACGTGCTCTCGATCGCCCCGCTGGTGGCCCGGGCCATCCACGAGGTGTTCGAGGACGGCTCGGTGACCAGCCTGTTCAACGGCCACGCCTGAGCGAGGAGCGAACACCCCCACCGGCGGCCGGAGCGCCCTTTCGACAAGGGTGCTCCGGCCGCTTCCGCGTGGGAGACGGCCACACCACCCGCACTCGACGCGGCCCACCGCAAGCCGCCTCGCACGCCCTCATAGCATGGCCGCATGCCCGACAAGCGAGTGGCCACCGACGACGGGCTGTCGTTGGCGGTGCACGAAGACGGTGATCCGGCCCGGCCGACCGTGGTGTGCGTGCACGGCTACCCCGACAACAGCTCGATCTGGAAGGGCGTGGCCGAACGGTTGTCGGAGCGCTTCCACGTCGTGCGCTACGACGTCCGGGGAGCGGGCGAGTCCGACAAGCCTCGCTCCCTCCGGGCGTACCGGCTCGATCGGCTCGTCTCGGATCTCGAGGCCGTGATCGAGGCGGTGAGCCCCCACCATCCGGTGCATCTGCTCGCCCACGACTGGGGCTCCATCCAGTCCTGGCATGCGGTGACAGGGGAGCTGTCCACCCGGCTGTCCTCCTTCACCTCGATTTCCGGGCCCTGCCTGGATCATGCCGCGCACTGGATGCGATCCCGTCTGCGGCCCCGCCCCCGGGCACTGCGCGAGCTGGTGAGCCAGCTGCTGCGTTCCGGCTACATCGGGTTCTTCCACCTCGCACCGCTGCCGGAACTGCTGTGGCGCACCGAATTCGGCCGTCGGATACCGGAACGGCTGGAGTGGCTGGAGCACCGGGAGGCGGCCGCGGACGGAACTCCCGCGCGGGCCCGCCGAAACCTGCCGGACCTGCTCCACGGCCTCAAGCTGTACCGGGCCAACATGCGCGGGCGCTTCACCGCCCCGCAGCGGCGATGGACGGATGTGCCGGTACAGGTGCTGGCCCCGACCTCGGACGCTTTCGTCTCCGTGGCGCTGCAGACCGACATCGCGCCGTGGGTGCGCCGGCTGTGGGTCCACGAAATCGCGGGTGGGCACTGGCTCCCGCGCAACCGGCCGGCGACCGTGGCCGACCACACCGCCCGGCACATCGAGCGCGTCGATCCGGGTGCCGAGGCGCGGTGAGCTCGTGCCTGCCCCCTCGGCAGCCAGGCCTTAGGTACGGGTCCTAATGAGGTCTTTCAGAATGGTTTTTGCATGAGTGCTCAGCCTGAGCAGGGTGACCACCTCCGGCTTTTCAGATGGATGCATTGCAAGGCAGGGGGCCACGTGATGTAGGTGGCTACCTGATGTGGCCTCCAACGCCGCAAGGCGCCATCTGAGAAGGCGGTTCACCGACCACCGCGCCAGGCCGATCATGAAAGCACTCCTTACAGCAGCAGGCTCACCAACTTCTGCACCGCCAGCACCACGAACAGCACCAGGCACAGCGTCAGTACCGTGTTCGACAGCCACCGCGAGCGCTGCTGTGCGGGCATCAGAGTCCGGGAGTTCAGCAGGAACAGCAGCGTTCCCGCCAGGAACGGCATGAACAGGGCTCCCAGCACCCCGTACGCAATGGTGAGCTGGAACGGCTTGTCCAGGAACAGCAGCGCCATCGGCGGGATGGTCAGCCACAGGAGGTAGACCCGGAAGGGGGTGCTGTGCTCGCCCGCCTTGTGGGCGTAGTCGTCGGCCGTTTCCGGGGGCGCCTCCCGGGGCAGGCGCCAGGTCCGCCACCAGTCGGCGAACAGCAGGCTCACCCCGTTCCAGACACCGATCAACGAGGTGAACGTCACGGCGAAGAAGCCGACCAGAAACGGGATCCTGGCCCACTGGCCGTAGTCGGCGGCCAGCGTGTCGGCCAGATACAGCAGGCCCTCGTCTCCCTCGACGATCCGGCGCCCGAGCAGCAGCTCGGACCCGACCACGAGCATCGCGACCACGAAGATCCCCGTGGTGATGTAGCCGGCCGCGTTGTCGGTACGCATGATCGGCAACCACTTCGGTGTCCGCCACCCCTTGGCGAAGGTCCAGTACCCGTATGCGGCCATCGTGATCGTGCCGCCGACACCGCCCATCAGTCCGAGCACGTAGACGATCGATCCGGTCGGCAGCGACGGCACCAATCCGCCGCCCAGCGCAGTGAAGTTCGGACCGACGAGGACCGCCGTGGCCACGACCGTCACGAACATGACCCCGACCAGGACGGTCATGACCTTCTCGAGCAGGCCGTAGCGACCGAACCACACCAGCGCCAGCCCCGCCAGGCCGCACAGCATCGCCCAGTACCGCACCGGCAGCGCGGGAAACATCGCGTTGAGCGGCAGTGCCGAGGCCGACATGGCGGTGGCGCCGTAGACGAACCCCCAGATCACGACGTAGACACCGAAGTATCCGGTGGTCCAGCGGCCCAGTGTGCGCCAGCCCGACAGCAGCGTGCGGTTCGAACTCAGGTGCCAACGCCCGACGGCCTCACCGAGCCCGAGTTTGAACACCGTCCCGACGAGCACGGCCCAGAACAGCGCGTACCCGTAGCGCGACCCCGCGACCATCGTGGCCACCAGGTCTCCGGCTCCCACGCCCGTCGCCGCCGCCATGACACCGGGGCCGAGCTGCGTGAACCGGGCACGCCAGCCCGTGGTGTCCGGCTCTTCGTAGGTCGCGTCGGCAGACATGGTGATCAAAGTAATAGTGCGCGGGCTCACAAGGAAGGGTGCGCCGGTTTCGGCACAGACCCACAAGCGGCCTTCCGGCCCGCCGCTTCGGCGATCGGGCCCCGCGGACCTCTTGCCCGCACCCGGTGAGCAGGTGCCACAGGCAGCCGCTTAGACTGTTGGGGTTGCCTCGGCGAGGCCGGGACGAGCCCCGGCGTGATCGACGTGGCGGCTGGTGGCCGCCGACGTGTCGATCGGCGCACCGACGTCCGAACACGGAGGCCGGTGGGCGTTCGCACACCGGGTTTGATCGACGCCAGTCGCGCGCCCCGCCGCCGCAGGCCAGCGACCGATTCACGTTTCGCCCGACGTCATAGGAGTGCACCACCGTGTCCGAGGTACGTCTCACCGTCGAACCGCGCACCGAGTTCGGCAAAGGTGCGGCTCGCCGCACCCGCCGTGCGGGCAAGATTCCCGCAGTGCTCTACGGTCACGGCTCCGACCCCAAGCACCTGTCCCTGCCCGTGGTGGAGTTCGCCCGCGCCATTCGCGAGAACGGGCGCAACACGGTGCTGACCCTCGATGTGGCCGGCTCCTCCAGCGAACTCGCGCTGACCAAGACCATCACCGCGCACCCGGTCAAGAACTACATCGAGCACGTCGACCTGCTGCTGGTCAAGCGCGGCGAGAAGGTCACCGTCGACGTGCCGGTCGTGCTCAGCGGTGACCCCGCCTCCGGCACCCTGGTCACCCAGGACCTCAACGAGGTGCAGCTCGAGGCCGATGCGTTGAACATCCCCGAGCAGGTGGAGGTCTCGGTCGACGGTGCCGAGGCAGGCACCCAGATCCACGCCTCCGAGCTCTCGCTGCCCCGCGGCGTGACCCTGCAGACCGGCCCCGAAATCCTGGTCGCCAACGTGAGCGAGGCGCCCTCCGAGTCCGACATGGAGTCGGACATCGACACCGAGGGTGCGGGTGTCGTCGAGGAGGCTTCCGAGGACGAGACCGCAGGCGAGCAGGCCTGACCCCACGCCGTCTTCACCCGGCTCCGCGATGCGGGGCCGGGTGTTCGCACGAAACCGGGAGCGTTGCCTGGTGACCACCTCCGGCCCCGAGAAACCGCTGGACCACCTCGCGCTGATCATCGGGTTGGGCAATCCCGGCCCCCGCTACGCGGGGAACCGGCACAACATCGGATTCCTCGTCGCCGACGAGCTCGCCGACCGCGTCGGTGGGAAGTTCAAGGCGCACAAGTCGGGCGCCGAGATCGTCGAAGGGCGGCTTGCCGGTGCTCGCGCGGTGCTGGCCAAGCCCCGGGCGCTGATGAACCTCTCCGGAGGACCCGTCGCGGGGGCGTCGAAGTTCTACAAGGTCCCCGCCGAGTCGGTGATCGTGATCCACGACGAGCTGGACCTGCCCTATGGCACCGTACGACTCAAGCGCGGTGGCGGGGAGAACGGGCACAACGGGCTCCGATCGATCACGAAGTCCCTCGGCACCCGGGACTACCTGCGGGTGCGTTTCGGTGTGGGGCGTCCTCCGGGCCGGATGGATCCGGCCGACTACGTGCTCAAGGACTTCTCGGGCACCGAGCGCCGCGAGCTCGGCTACTTCGTGGACCACTGTGCCGACGCTGTCGAAGCGCTCGCCACGGACGGACTCGAAGCCGCCCAGAACCGGTTCCACTGACGGGATCGGTCACTCGGGGACCAGCTCGGCCGTGGCGGCGCGCTTGAGCTTGCCGGAGGGGGTCTTGGGCAGGGTTCCCGGTTCGACCACCACCACCGCGGAGGGGCGCACGCCCACGGCATCGACCACGCGGGCGGTGACCTCCTTACCGAGCGCCTTCTCGGCCACGTCGTCACCGGCCACACCGGACTCCAGCACCACGGCGAAGCGCTCCCGCCTGCTGCCCGGCTCCTGACGTACCGCCGCGGCATTACCCGCCCGCACCCCGTCGACCTCGCAGGCGGATCGCTCGATGTCGACCGGGTAGATGTTGCGACCCCCCATGATGATGACGTCCTTGCGGCGCCCGCAGATCACCACCTGGCCGTCCACCAGGTAGCCCTCGTCCCCGGTGTCCAACCAGCCCGCCGAGTCCTGCCCGGGCACGGGACCGTCCATCGTCAGGTAGCCCGGAGTCACCGCCTGCCCGCGGATGCGTAGCGCGCCGACCTTCCGCCTGCCGAGCACGGCGCCGGAATCGTCGACGACCTCGACCTCCAGCCCCTGCAGTGCCCTGCCGAGCAGCGCGAAGCGCCGGGTGTGCGTGGTCTCCGCCCCGGCCGGCTTCGCCTGTCGTCGCTTCTCCAACTCGTCGGCGTCGACGGTGTCGATCTCGACGCCTCGGTTCAGGGGCGCGAACGAGACCGCCAGGGTGGCCTCGGCCATCCCGAACGCGCACACCATGCTCTCCGGTCGCAGACCGAACCGCGCCCCCGCCTCGGTGAACGCACGCACCGCCTCGGGATCGACGGGTTCGGCACCGTTGAGCGCGAATCGCAGCGTCGACAGGTCGAAATCACCGTCGTCGGCCCGGGCCATCCGGCGGCCCACGATCGCGTAAGCGAAGTTCGGGGCGGCCGTGACCGTACCGCCGTAGGAGCTGATCAGCTCCGGCCACAGCAGCGGGCGGACCAGGAAGTCGGCGGGTGTGACCTTCACGAGTTCCAGACCGGTGGCCATCGGCAGGGTGAGGCACCCGACCATGCCCATGTCGTGGAACAGCGGCAGCCACGACACGAGCACATCGGATTCCGCGTCCAGCTCGGCGCCGGTGACCATGGCTCGCATGTTGGCGTACAGATTGCCGTGCGTGATCCGCACTGCCTTGGGGTCGGCGGACGAACCACTGGTGAGCTGCAGCAGCGCCGTGGTCTCCTCCGAGGTCGCGGCCGGCTCCGCCAGAGGCTCGGCCGTACCGGCGAGGTCGTGCAGCTTCCGGTAGGGCATGGCGTGCTGTTCGAGAACGTCGGCGAGGTCCTCGAAGGGCGCTCCCAGCAGCACCAGTCGCGCCTCGATCATCCCGAGCACGCGCAGCGTGTCCTGCGCCCAGTGCGCCAGGTCCGTGCGCGGGGTCGGCTGGTGCAGCATCGTGACGCTGCCACCTGCCAGCCACACCGCCTGCACGGTGGGTGCGATCAGGGCGGGGTCGGAGGCGAGGACGGCCACGACGTCACCCGGTCCGACCGCGGGACGGCCATCCGGGGTGCGCAGGGCACCGGCGATCCGCAACGCCTCCGAATGCACTTCGTTCCAGGTCCGCCGGCGGGGCTGTTCGGGCGCACCCGTCGTGATGCCCCGTGCATGCGCCCCCGAGTTGTCCAGAGCGGACGCCACCAACGTGTCCATGAACCGACTCACGCCGAGCAGCTTACGACGAGTGTGATCCACGCGACAGTCGACAAGCGGAGAGCCGGCGAAGTGCCGGAGGTTCCGCCACCCGCACCCCTACGCAAACCAATCCGCGGACCCCCTTATTCGTCTACGTCAGTTGGCCGGCGAGTTCCAACCACCGACTCTCGACCCCGTCCTTCTCGTCCTGCAGCGTCTGCAGTTCGGCATTGAGCGTCTGCAGCCGCTCCGGTTCGGTCGCCGCCTCGGCGAGCTTCTCGTGCAGCTCGTCCTCGCGCTTGCCGAGCTTGTCGAGCTGCCTTTCCAGCCGCGAGAGCTCCTTGCGCGCGGCACGCTCCTCGGCTCCCGACAGACCACCCTGCGTAGCAGCCGCTCCGGTGGGGGAATCGGGCGACGAACCGTCCCGCCCGGCCTGCTTGCCCAGGCTCTGCTGGGAGGAGTCGAGCAGCGTGTGCCGGTGCTGCAGGTACTCCTCGATCCCTCCTGGCAGGTGCGTGACCTGCCCGTCGCCGAACAGCGCCACCACGGTGTCGCAGACGCGCTCGACCAGGTAGCGATCGTGGGAGACGACCACGAGGGTGCCCGGCCAGGTGTCGAGGAGGTCCTCGAGCTGCTGCAGCGTGTCGATGTCGAGATCGTTGGTGGGCTCGTCGAGCACCAGCACGTTCGGCTCGGACATCAGCAGCCGCGCGAGCTGCAATCGTCGCCGCTCCCCGCCGGAGAGGTCCTCCACCGGCGTCCACTGCCTGCCCTTGCCGAAGCCGAACCGCTCGGCCAGCTGCGAGGCCGACAGCTCGTGCTTGCCCAGCACCACGTGCTTGGCCACGTCCTCGACCGCCTCCAGCACGCGCCAGTGCCCGGGCAGGTCGTGCAGTTCCTGCGTGAGGTGCGCGAGCCGGACGGTTTTGCCCTCGAGACGCCTGCCGGCATCGGGTTCGCGCTCCCCGGCCAGCAGGCGCAGCAACGTGGTCTTGCCGGAACCGTTGACACCGACCACACCGACCCGGTCACCGGGGCCGATTCGCCAGGTCACGTCCTTGAGCAGGGTGCGGTCGTCGATGTTCAGGTCGACGTCCTCCAGCTCCACCACGGTCTTGCCGAGCCGTCGCTTGGCGAACGAGACCAGCTCGACGGTGTCTCTCGGCGGCGGAACGTCGGCGATCAGTGCCTCGGCCGCCTCGACCCGGAACTTCGGCTTCGACGTGCGCGCCTTGGCACCCCGCTGCAGCCAGGCGAGCTCCTTGCGTGCCAGGTTCCGGCGCTTGTCCTCGGCCTGCTGGGCCAGCCTGGCACGCTCGGCTCGCGCGTAGACCCAGTCGGCGTAACCGCCCTCGTACTGCTCGACGCGGCCGTCGGTGACCTCCCAGGTGCGGTTGCAGACGGTGTCCAGAAACCAGCGGTCGTGGGTGACGATGACCAGCGCGCAGCGCCGGGACAGCAGGTGGTCGGCCAGCCAGCGCACACCCTCGACATCGAGGTGGTTGGTGGGCTCGTCGAGCACGAGTACGTCGAGCTCGCGGACCAGCGCCGCGGCCAGCGCCACGCGGCGCCGCTCCCCGCCGGAGAATTCCCCGACCGGGGTGTCCAGCCCGAGACGGCTCATACCGAGCCCGGTCAGCACCGAGCGCACCTTCGGGTCCGCCGCCCACTCGTGCTCGGCGGTGAACCCGTGCGGGTCGAGCACCGCGTTGCGCACGGTGGCCCCCTCGGGCAGCTCGGTGCGCTGGGTGACCACGGCCATCTGCAGGCCCCGTCCCTGGGTGACCCGCCCGCTGTCGGGCTGCTCGGTCCCGGACAGCACTTCCAGCAGCGTCGTCTTGCCTCCTCCGTTGAGGCCGACGACGCCGATGCGGTCACCTGCGTCGATGCCCAGCGACACCCCGTCCAACAACGGGCGCACGCCGTAGCTCTTGCTGACCGATTCCAGGTTGACCAGGTTCGCCATCGAGTGTTGTTACTCCATCAACTGCATAGCGTGGGCACGTGCCGGCATGTCGGTCGATTCCTCGTGACATCGACCGTCCTCGGGACAACGTCGATCTCGCGCGAAATCGTCCGCCTCAGGCGTGCACCTGCGGTGGTGTCGGCGGGGTGGGGCGATCGGTGCGGTCCTCCCCGGCGAACCGCGCGCCGTGTACCGGCCCCTGGGCGACTCGGACCGTGCGGCACACGCCCGCACCCGAGAGCTCGGCGGCCACCCGGACGGCGGAGTCGGCGTCCTCGCACAGGAAGGCGCAGGTCGGCCCGGATCCGGAGACCACGCCCGCCAGCGCGCCCGCCTCCACCCCGGCACGCAGCGTGCGGCGCAGGCCCGGCCGCAGTGACACCGCGGCCGCCTGCAGGTCGTTGCCGAGCAACAGGGCGAGCTCGCGCGGATCGCCGGAGGCCAGCGCCTCCAGCACCGGCTCGACACCGTCCGCCCCGTTCCCCCCGGCCGAGCTCTGCCGCAGACGGTCCAGTTCCCGGTAGACGTCGGGGGTTTCCAGTCCGTGCCGGTCCAGGGCGATCACCCAGTGGTAGGTGTGCCGGGCCAGCACGGGTACCAGCCGCTCACCGCGGCCGGTGCCCAGCGCGGTCCCGCCCTGCAGTGCGAACGGGACGTCGCTGCCGAGCCGGCCTGCCAGGTCGGCGAGTTCGTCGCGGCCGAGTTCCAACCGCCACAGGGCGTTGAGCGCGAAGAGCGTGGCGGCGGCGTCGGCGCTGCCACCGGCCATCCCCCCGGCAACCGGGATGCCCTTGTGGATCGACACCTGCACGCCGGGCGCGTCCGGGTCCCGGCCGCAGCGCTCGGCGAGGACGCGCACCGCCTTCCAGGCGAGGTTGCCGGAGCCGGTGGGTACCGAGTCCGCCCCCTCGCCGTGAACGTCGATCCCCGGTTCTCCGGAGCGGACGGTGACCTCGTCGGTCAGGGACAGCGCCTGGAAGACGGTCGCCAGCTCGTGATAGCCGTCCGCGCGGGTGTCTCCGACCGCGAGGTGAAGGTTCACCTTGGCCGGGACCCGGACGGTGATCGGGGTAGGTACCACGGAGAGCACACCTCAAGCGTACGTGTCCGAACCGGCCCGTTGTCCGCCCAACACCGGTTGACGGACGGCGAACCCGATGCGCGGAAACGGGTCACCTCGTGACGCGGCCCCCGATCAGACGGACGTGATCGCGCTGTGGGCGCCCTTCGTTGCCGTCCAGGACCGAAAAAAGTACCGGCCGGCCCGATGCCGGGTGGCACCGGGCCGGCCGATCCTGCCGTGCCGGTCAGCTCGCCGGGATGACGGCCTGACCGCCGTACTGGCGCTCGATGAAGTCGGCGACCTGCTGAGAGGTGAGCAGCTCGGCGAGCTTGGCGACCTCCGGGTCGTCCTTCTTGGCCGAGGTGGTGACCAGGCCGTTGACGTACGGGTTGTTCTTCGGGGACTCGACCGCGATGGGCTTGTCGAGATCGGCCTTCAGCGCGTAGTTGCCGTTGACCACCGCCGCCGCGGCGTCCTGCAGCGTCCTCGGGATCTGGCTGGCCGTCAGCTCCTGGAACTGCAGGTTCTTCGGGTTCTCGGCGATGTCGCGCGGGGTGGCTTCCTGCCCCGCGCCGGGCTTGAGGGTGATCAGCCCCTTGTCGGCGAGCAGTTTGAGGCTGCGCGCCCGGTTCGACGGGTCGTTCGGGATCGTGATCGTCGCCCCGTTCGGGATCTCCTGCAGCGAGGAGTGCTTCTTCGAGTACAGGCTCAGTGGCTCCAGGTGCACCGGAGCCACCCACACCAGGTTGTCGCCGCCCCGCTCTTCCTTGTACTTCTTCAGGAAGGGCTTGTGCTGGTAGTAGTTGGCATCCAGCTCCCCGTGCGCCACCGCCGCGTTCGGGCGGTTGTAGTCGCTGAACTGCTCGATCTCGATGGTGATGCCCGCCTGCTCGGCGAGGTTGTCCTTGATGTACTGCATGATCTCGCCGTGCGGCTGCGGTGTCACCCCGACCCGCACCGTCGAGTCGGCTGCCGCCTCGGTGCCGCCGCTGCACCCGGTCAGGGCGAGCGCGGAGGCGGCCAGCACGGCCGCGAGGGACCTCAAACGCATGTCATGTCCTTTCCGGACTCGCGGGAACAGTGACCCGGCGAGTCATCATTCGATATGGCCTGCAACACGGCGGAGCACCGGTTGCGGCATCGCTTCGGTCATCACCCGCACACGTGCTCGAACCGTTGCTCAAGCACTGGTGACAACCCGCCGCCGATCCACGATCTTGGCGGCGAAGTCGGTGATCAGCTGCATTCCCCAGGCGAGCGCACCGAGCAGGATCACCGAGCTGTACAGGATCCGGTCGTCGTAGCCCTGATAGCCGTCCTGGATCGCCGTCGTGCCCAGGCCACCACCGCCGATGGCGCCGGCCATCGCCGCGTATCCGATCAGCGTCACAGCCGTCACTCCGACCGCACCCACCAGCGCGGCCCGGGCCTCTCCCAGCAGGACCGTCCACACGATCCGCAACCTGCTCGCACCGGTCGTGATCGCGGCTTCCACGAGCGTCGTGTCCACCTCGCGCAGGGCGTTGGCGGTCAGGCGGGCGAAGAACGGGATCGCGCCGACGGTCAGCGGCACGATGACCGCGGTACTGCCGATGGCGGTGCCCACCAGAAACCGGGTGAACGAGGCCAGCACGACCAGCAGCACCACGAACGGAACCGACCGCACCACGTCCACGACCACACCGAGCACACGGTGAGCCGGCGGATTCGGGTTCAGCCCCGCCGGCGAGGTCAGGTGCAGCATCACCCCGAGCGGAAGCCCGCCGACCACCGCCAGCAGCGTGGCGGTCAGGACCATGTACACCGTCTCGCCGGTGGCGGGACGCAGCAGTTCGATGACCTCCGGCCAGGGGGTCTTGTCACTCACGCGGCAACTCCGTCAACACTCACGGGTGCACGACGCACATGGGCATCGTGTTCGATCATCCACTTCAGCGCGGACTCGGAAAGCTCACCGGACAGGCCGATCCGGAACTTCGCCACCGGGGTGTCTCCGAGCCGCGTCAGGCCGCCGCCGAGGATCGACAACTCCACGTCGAACCGGTTCGACGCCTCCGGCAGGAGGGCGCCCACGGCGGCGAAGCCGACCAGGACCACCTCGGCCACCACGTCGTGTCCGATTCCCGCGGCCGGCACGGCGGAACCCTGATCGGTCTCGGGCAGCAGCGTCGAACCGATCCGACTCCCGGGTTCGGAGACCAGATCGAGCACCTTGCCGTGCTCGACGACGCTGCCCTGCTCCAGCACGGCGACGTCGTCAGCGATGCGCCGGACCACCGCCATGTCGTGGGTGACGACGAGGACGGTGACGCCGAGCTCGGAACGGGCCCGGTCCAGCACCGTCAACACCGAATCCGTTGTGGACGGATCCAGCGCCGAGGTCGGTTCGTCGGCCAGCAGCACCGAGGGCTGGGCGGCCAGGGCGCGAGCCACCGCCACCCGCTGGCGCTGTCCGCCGGAGAGCTGATCGGGGTAGACCGGTGCCTTGTCGCTCAGGCCGACGAGATCGAGCAGCTCGGCGACGCGGCTGCGGCGCTGCGGTGCGGACATGTTCGCCGCCTCCAGCGGCAGGGCCACATTGCCCGCGGCCGTGCGCTGGCGCAGCAGCGAATCACCCTGCGGCACGACGCCGATCCGGCGCCGCGCGGCGCGCAGCGACTTGCCGTCCAGCGCCACGAGATCGGTGCCGTCCACCCTGATCGCACCGCTGTCGGGCTTGTCCAACAGGGCGATGCAGCGGGCGAGCGTGGACTTGCCCGCCCCGCTGGAACCGACCACACCGCAGACGGCACCGTCCGGGACCTGCATGGACACGTTGTCGAGTGCGACGACGGCACCATTGTCGTGCGGGAAGGACTTGGTCAGGTTCTCGACTGTGATCACGATTGGCTCCGCATCAGCTCACGTCGGCCACACGCGTGCCGCGGGCACGCTGCCGGAAGGGGAAGAGGGTCGGAAAGAAGGTCTGCGTCACACGTCGCAGCGACAGGCGGTCGTGGTCCTGCGCCCGTGGTCGACGACACGCCGCTGGGTCAACGCCTGCCGCATCCGCGTCGGCGTGGAACCGGCGGGTGCATCGCGCACTCGGGCGTGGAGCGCACTCGCGCTCGCGTTCGGAGACTCGGACAACCCAACTCCATCGGTCCTGGCGTTAGCACCTGCCCGCCTCGGGTGGTTGCTGCGGCGTCGACAAGCCAGATCTCTCGGCCGCTCGGGATGGATTCCGCGGGACAGTAGACCCTACGAGGCGATCGTGACGCAAGTTGACGTCCGTCACGTTCCGGAATCGTTGGCTGTGTCACACCCCGTTTGAGCGACCATTGGATGCCCCAAAAATTACCGACGGTAGTTTTACTGCCTCAGGCGAACGACTCCCGAGAAGCCCCGGCTACCGGGGCTCGATCACGGGGAAACGGTGCCCTGCGAACCGTCGAGGGTATCGCGGGCGGCCTCGGCGATGCGCACGAAGTCGGCGACGGCCAGCTGCTCGCCACGCGCCGACGGCGAGATCCCGGCCGCCCGCAGCACGGTCTCCGCGCGCGCCGCCGACCCCGCCCAGCCGGACAGCGCCGAGCGCAACATCTTGCGCCGCTGGGCGAAAGCAGCATCGATCACCGCGAACACCTGCTCGTGCGCCACCACCGACGGCGGCTCGATGCGGGTGAACGACACCAAACCGGAGTCCACATTGGGCACCGGCCAGAAGACGCTGCGGGATACCGATCCCTCTCGGTGCACCTCGGCGAACCACGCCACCTTCGCGCTCGGCACCCCGTAGGTGCGGCCGCCCGGCTTCGCGGCCAGCCGGTCGGCGACCTCGGCCTGCACCATGACCAGCCCGTGCCGCAGGGTCGGCAGCTCCGCCAACAGGTGCAACACGACGGGTACGGCCACGTTGTAGGGCAGGTTGGCCACGAGGGCGGTGGGCGCGCGGTCGGCGAAATCACCGCGCCGCACGCTCAGCGCGTCGGCCTCCACGACCCGCAACCGGTCCGCCGGTCCCGGGGCGTGCTCGGCCACCGTGCGCGGCAGTCTGGACGCCAGCGCGGCGTCCACCTCCACCGCCGTCACCGCTTGCGCGGTCGAGAGCAACCCCAGCGTGAGCGAACCGAGCCCCGGCCCCACCTCCAGGACCACGTCGTCAGCCGTCACTTTCGACGTGGCGACGATGCGCCGGACCGTGTTCGGGTCGTGGACGAAGTTCTGGCCGAGCTTCTTGGTCGGGCGCACACCCAGCTCCTCGGCCAGCCTGCGTACCTCGGCCGGTCCGAGCAGGCGCGCCGGTTGCTGGTCCTGCATCCGACCGAACCTAGCAGGGTCAGCTCAGGCCGAGCTGACTGGAGCAGGACGGCCAGGCGCCGTAGCCGCCGCGCGCGTCCCGCATCTTCGTCGCCACGGCGATCTGCTGCTCCCGGCTGGCCTGATGCGGGTACGCGGCGTACTGATCACCGCCGTAGGCGTCCCAGGTCTGCTTGTTGAACTGGAGCCCGCCGTAGTAGCCGTTGCCGGTGTTGATCTGCCAGTTCCCACCGGACTCGCACTGGGCGAGCTTGTCCCACACCCCGCTGTTCGGACGAGGCTTGCCGCCGACCCGGACGACCTTCGGCTCGGCTTCCTGCAGGACCCGCTCACCGACCTGCTCGCGGTCGGTCTCCGCACCGTTGCGGGTGGTGACCCGGTAGAAGACGATCTTCTCTCCGGGCTTGCCCGGTTCCTCGACCGTGCGCTCGCCCTGGAACATCGTGTCGTCGACGATTTCCTTCACGGGCGGCTCGATCGGCTCGCGAACGTTGACCGTCGAAGTCCCCGTCTGATCGATCCGCACCACGGTGCCGTCGGAAAGCTGCCCGGATCCGGGAGTGACGCTGTCCTGCGCGCCGAGTTTGATGCCCTCCTGCCGGAGCAGCTCGTCGACCGTGACGGCGGTCGTGGTCAGCTTCTCGGGCTCGGAACCACCGTTGATCAGGGTGATCGACTTGGACGTCTTGACCTCGAGAGTCATGCCCTGTTCGGGCACCGGCATCGTCCGCTTGGCCGAGACCCAGGCGCCGTCGGTCGGGACACCGAGTTGGCGCAGGGCCTGACCGACCGTCACCGAGCGCACCCACTCCTCGCGCTGCTCGCCGTCGACGGTCAGTGTCAGCAGGCGCCCCCGGTCGAGCGTGATGACGTCGCCGTGCTCGATCTCCGATTGCGGCGACGGGCTCAGCGCATCGTGCGAGTCGACCTCGATCCCCTCCTCGGAGAGGACTTCGGACACGCTCGACCCGTAGGTGTGGATCTCGCGTTCGGCGCCGTCGACCTCCACCGTGACGGACTTGTCCATCGCGGCGGCGGCACCGCCCGCACCGGTGAGCGTGAGCACCACAGCGGTCACCGCGCCCTTGAGGAAGCGGCGTTTCCACTCGCCGATGGCCTCGACCACCTCGGGAGGCGGCTCCTCGGAGTCGTCGAGGTCGGCGACCGTGTCCGGCAGGACCAGCGGCGGCATCACCGTGGTCTCGGCATTGATCATCCGGATGAGCTCGTCGACATCCACGTCGGTGTCGGCGAGGAGATCATCGGTGTCCGCACCGAGCACCTCGTAGAGATCCTCCGGTGTGATGCTCAACGCACCGGGAGGAAAGCTGGGGTGGTCCTGTGCCGGATAGGTGGAACCACCGTGGCCGGGAAGCGACTGCTCGTCCGCATCGGGCCACGCGGGCCGCTCCAGGAGGCCGACCGCCGTGGCGGTCTCGGTGAGATCGGCCGGAGCGAGCCTGACCGTCGAGGCCTCGAACGAATCACCTCGATGGCCGGAGGCAGGTCGGCGGTAGCCGACATGATGGGGAATGCCGCGCTCGTTCACAGGGTCGTTACCTCCCGAAGGCGGAAGGCACACCGGGGCCGTTCGGCGACACCGGTACGCACCTTCGTGCCTCGTGTTCGTATCCGACTCCCGTAGCCAGCACCGTCCCCGACGTACACCGGCGAGACTGCGGGTGTGACCGTGACTGCACTGTCACCGGTTCACGATTTCGTGACTCTAGCGTGACCCTCACTCGACTGCCAAGGATCTCGAGGCGCCTGTGAGGTGCCTAACTCGATGGGCGATATTTCCCGTTTCAGTGGGTCCGCGGATTGGCTCGCGTGGTGGTGCGGGTGGCGGAACCTCAGGACGTCGCCGCTCGAGGGAATCCAAACACGCGCTCGGCGGTCGTGGTGGTGGCCTCCGCGAGCTCGGCCACGTCCACTTCCCGGAGCTCGGCCAGGTCACGAAGGGTGTAGTTGACGCAGTACGGCTCGTTGGGGCGCCCTCGGAAGGGGTGCGGCGCCAGGAACGGCGCGTCGGTCTCGACCAGCATCTGCTCGACCGGCACCCGCCGAGCGGCCTCCCGGAGCCCCCGCGCGTTGGCGTTGCGGAATGTCGCGGTCCCGGCGAAGGACAGCACGTAGCCGGCATCCACGCACTCTCGCGCGAACTCCGCGTCCCCGGAGAAGCAGTGGAAGATCACCGTCTCCGGCGCGCCTTCCTCGGCCAGGATGCGCAGGATGTCGGCGTGTGCGTCCCGGTCGTGGATCATCAGCGGTTTGCCGGAGCGCTTGGCGAGGTCGATGTGCCAGCGAAAGGCCTCCTGCTGCGGTTCGGGCGGGGAGAAATCCCAGTAGTAGTCCAATCCCGTCTCCCCCACCGCCACGACACGCGGGTTGCCGACCAGGCCCTCCAGCACCTCGCGCTCGGCCTCGCCGAAGTCCTTCGCCCGGGTGGGGTGCAGGGCGACCGCGGAGAACACCCGGTCGTCCCAGGCGGAGGCCTCCACGGTCCAGCGTGCCGAGTCGATGTCGTCGGCGACCGTGACGACCCGGGCGACCCCGGCCGCCTCGGCGCGGTCGACGATCTTTCGCACCTCGGCGGCCGTGGAGGCACCGCAGGCATCGAGGTGGGTGTGGGCGTCCACGATGGGTGCGGGCAACCCCTCGGGTTCAGGGGGGCGCTCGCGCTTCTTGTCACCTTTGCTCACGTCGGTCTCCTCGCCGAGTCGGCAGGAGTGAACGGAACTTTCGTCACTTCTATCCGGGCGAAAGTTCCGTTCACTCCGAAAACTCAGTCCTGGATCGGCGCCCATTCGGGGCCGGTCTCGGCCAGCTCGGTGTCCAGCTTGCCGAACAGCGGAGTGGGCTTGCTCAGCGGCTGCCCCACCCCGATCGGCCGGGACTGCCAGCTCGCCTGCTCGGAGGCGTACTCTCCCATCAACACCGGGTACGCCGTCTCCGGATCGTCCAGATCCGAGACCTCGCGCAGTTCGGGCTGGGCCGACCAGGTCCCGGTGCCGCCCAGCAGCTCGTGCACCTTCTGCGCGGAATGCGGCAGGAACGGCGTGAGCAGCGTGTTGGCGTCCGAGACGACCTGCAGCGCGGTGTGCAGGACGGCATCGCGGCGGTCCGGATCGTCCTTGAGCTTCCACGGTTCCTGCTCGGACAGGTACTTGTTCGCCGCCGACACCACGCGCATCGCCTCCTGCGTGGCCGCACGGAACCGGGAACGGCGCAGGTTGTCACCGACGACATCGAACGCGTCGCGGGCCAGCGACTTCAACTCCTCGTCGGCAGGCTGCGGCGCGGTCGGCGCCGGGACCGCACCGTTGTTCTTCGCCGCCATCGTGATGGCGCGGTTGACGAGGTTGCCCCACTCGTTGGCCAGCTCGAAGTTGGTGCGGCGGACGAACTCGTCCCACGTGAAGTCGACGTCCTGGGTTTCCGGCCCCGCTGCCGAGATGAAGTACCGCAGCGCGTCCGGACCGAATTCGCGCAGGAAGTCGCGCACGTAGATCACGGTGCCGCGCGAGGTCGAGAACTTCGACCCGCTCATGGTCAGGAACTCGCTGGAGACGATCTCGTCGGGCAGCTTCAGCTCCCCGAACGGCCCGGTGTCACCCCCTCGGTCGCCCGTACCGTTGTGTCCCATCAGCAGCGCGGGCCAGATCTGGGCGTGGAAGGTGATGTTGTCCTTGCCCATGAAGTAGTACGCCTGGGCCGACGGGTCGGTCCACCACGGCCGCCACGCATCCGGATCCCCGATGCGCTGCGCCCATTCGACGCTGGCGGAGAAGTAGCCGATCACAGCGTCGAACCACACGTACAGACGCTTCATCGACTGCTCGCGCCAGCCGTCCAGCGGGATCGGCACACCCCAGTCGAGATCGCGGCTGATCGGGCGCGGCCGCATGTCCTCGACGAGGTTGCGGGTGAAGTTCAGGACGTTGGAGCGCCAACCGGTGCGTGTGGACAGCCATTTGCCCAGCGAGTCGGTGAAGGCGGGCAGGTCCAGGAACAGGTGCTCGGTGGAGACGAACTCGGGGGTCTCGCCGTTGACCCGCGAGACCGGGTTCTTCAGATCGGCGGCGTCGAGCTGGTTGCCGCAGTTGTCGCACTGGTCACCGCGCGCGCCGTCGTAGGAGCAGATCGGGCAAGTGCCCTCGATGTAGCGGTCCGGCAGGGTTCGCCCGGTGGACGGGCTGACCGCACCGGTGGTCGTCTTCGGCACGATGTAGCCGTTGCGGTGCAGAGCCAGGAAGATCTGCTGCACCACCTTGTAGTGGTTGCCCGTGGTGGTGCGGGTGAACAGGTCGTAGGACAGCCCCAGACCCTGGAGATCCTCGGCGATCACGCGGTTGTACTTGGCGGCGACCTCCCGTGCGGGCGCACCCTCCTTGTCCGCCTGGACCAGGATCGGGGTGCCGTGCTCGTCCGTACCGGAGACCATGAGCACCCGGTTGCCCGCCATTCGCTGGTACCGCGAGAAGACGTCCGAGGGCACACCGAAGCCGGAGATGTGGCCGATGTGCCGCGGACCGTTGGCGTAGGGCCAGGCCACGGCGGTCAGCACAGAGGTACTCATGGTCCATAGCCTACGTACTGTGGGCTTTCGTTCTCGAACGGGTGCTCACTCGCGCATGTCGGCGTTCCGCAAGATCACGATCGGGATTCGACGGCAACGGGCACGTTCGGCCGGTACCACCATGCCGGGCATGGATCAGCGGTATGCAAGCACGGGCGAGCACCCCTGGTGGTTTCAACCGGGCTCGCCGAGATTCCTGCTGCGGATGGCCCTCGGGGCCTCGATGCTCGCACCCCTCAACGGCCTCTTCGTCCTGCTCCCCCTGATCGGGCCCTGGAAAGCATCCCTGTGGACGTGGTTGAGCCAACTCCCCCTGACGATCGTGTTCACCGCCATGGCGATCACGTACTGGGGCAGTTACCGGCGACTGCGCCGTGGGAGCGAGGAATCCGGCTGACGCCCGCGAATCGGCGCTGCGCGGCACGACCGCAGTCCGTGCTCAGGGCGTCGCAGCGGTCAGCGTCCGCAATTCCCGCACGGACACCTGCTGCCCCGGAGCCTGTCGGCACATCGTCTTTTCGAGAACGCGGCCCAGCGCGGCGTCGATCGGACCCGGTACCGGAACGCCATCGGGGCCCAGCTGCTGATACTTGGTCATGTTCAACCCGTAGGTGAGCTGCCTGGACCCGTCCGCGCTGTGCAGGGACAGGGTCGACATACCGAACACCACACCGTCGTGGCCCCACAGAGTGCCGCACGCCCCCGCGTCGATACGCCTCAGACCGAGACCGTAGCGGCCGATCTCGTTGCCCCGGGCGTCGAGAATCGGCACGGTCCGCTTCATCTGTGCGAGCAGGTCCGGAGCCAGCAGTCGCCCCGAGAGCAACGCACGGTAGAAGGTGTTGAGGTCCTCGGTGGTAGAGATGAGAGCACCGGCCGTCCCCGCCCAGGTCATGTTGTAGACGCTGTACTCGCCCGGCTGCTCGGGCATGCGGTACAGCGCCTCGTACGCCTTGCCGTGCGGGCCGAGGATGAACGGCAGGCCGCCGGGGAAGTAGGTGTTGCGGAGCCGCAGCGGCCGGATGATGCGCTCGGTGATGTAGTCCTCGGCGTCGTGCCCTGTGACCTTCTCCAGGAGCAGACCGGTGAGAACGTAGTTGGTGTTCGAGTACGACCAGCGCTCGCCGGGGGCATTGGTGGGGGGTGCCTCGAGCCCGATGGTCGCGATCTCCTCGGCGCGCCGGTAGCGCCAGCGGTTCGCCTCCAGATCGGCGAGCGAGCCGCGCAGCAGCGAATCGAACAGGATCGTGTCGTAGTCGCCGATACCGCTGGTGTGGTTGAGCAGCATCCGGACCGTGACGGTGTCACCGCGCTCGCCGGGGAGCAGCTCGGGCAGGTAATCACCGACCGGCGCGTCGAGCTCGATACGTCCCGCACCGACCTGCTGGAGAACGGCGACCGCCGTGAACGTCTTGGTGATACTGCCGACCCGGTGATGCGAATTCGGATGCAGCGGCCGCCCGGTCCGCATGTCGGCGACCCCCGCCGACCCGGTCCAGGTGTGTGCGCCGTCCCGCACGGACGCCAGAATCCCGGGCATCCCGGCGTCGTGAACGGCGTCGAGTTCGGCTTGCGGTGAGGGCTGCGCGGCAGCGGTCGTGGCCGAGCCGACGGTGATGACGAGTGCGGCCGCCGCGACGGTCAGCCGGCGACGTACGGATACGAGCGCGGAAAACACGTGGCGTCTCCTTCGGAATCCGGTAGGCCGGGAGAGATCGGCACCCCATGGAACCGCACTGCGGGCAACGGCATGAGCACTTCGCGAAAAACGTCCGAAAGTTACGGCAGACGGGTGAGAGATTCCCGGGCGTCCGGGCGAATCCCGGCCGGAAGGCGCCTTCTCGCTCGACCGGCAGTCCGGAGTGGCCCCGTGCCGGTGTCTTCGGCGCGGTCCCGGACATAGACTCCCCGGCATGGCTCATCCGCCTCCCGCCTCGGCACCGGAGCTTCCCGCCGAGCTCGCCGAAGCCACCCGCGACGGCGCTGCGCTGAAACGCTTCCTGCACGGTCTGCCGGGGGTGGACCAGGTCGGGCTCGAACAGCGCGCAGCGGGGCTTGCGACCCGCAGCATCAAGAAGGACTCGAAGCTGTGGGCGATCGACACCGCGATCGGCATGGTCGACCTCACCACGCTCGAGGGCGCCGACACCGCAGGCAAGGTGCGTGCGCTGGCCGCGAAGGCCCGCAGGCCCGATCCGGACCGGCCCGACACCCCGCGTGCTGCGGCACTGTGCGTCTACCCGGACCTGGCCGCCACGGCCGTCGAGGCACTGGCGGGCTCCGGTGTCGGGGTCGCCTCCGTGGCGACCGCGTTCCCCTCCGGGCGTTCCTCGCTGCAGGCCAAGCTCGCCGAGGTCGAACTGGCGGTCTCGGCCGGGGCGACCGAGGTGGACATGGTCATCGACCGGGGCGCGTTCCTGTCCGGGGAGTACGGCCGGGTGTTCGACGAGATCCGCGACGTGCGCGAGAGCTGCGGCCCGGCCCACCTCAAGGTCATCCTGGAAACCGGCGAGCTGGGCACCTACGACAACGTGCGCCGCGCGTCCTGGCTGGCATTGCTGGCGGGTGCGGACTTCGTCAAGACCTCCACCGGCAAGATCTCTCCCGCCGCGACCCTGCCGGTGACCCAGCTGATGCTGCAGGCCGTGCGGGACTGGCGTGACCGCACGGGGCAGCTGCGTGGCGTCAAACCCGCGGGCGGAATCCGCAGCACCAAGGACGCGATACGCCACCTCGTGGCGGTCCACGAGGTGGCAGGCCCCGAATGGCTGAGCCCGGCACTGTTCCGGTTCGGAGCCTCCAGCCTGCTGGGTGACCTGCTGATGCAACGACGAACCCAACTCGACGGACACTACTCCGGCCCCGACTACGTGGCGGTGGATCAGTGACGGACCCGGCTCTCGACGCACCACGTTCCGGCAGCCCCTGGCAGTACTCACCCGCTCCCGAAGCGCGCGAGCTCGCCGACCTGAAGGCGAACTACCGCATGTTCGTCGACGGCGAGTTCATCGACGGCACGGGTGAGCCGTTCATCAGTACCAACCCCGCCACCGAAGAAACCCTGGCGGAGGTCTCCGGCGCCTCGGAATCCGATGTGGACAGGGCGGTGGCCGCCGCACGCGCGGCCTTCGAACGCACCTGGGGTCCGATGCCGGGCTCCGAGCGCGCGAAGTACCTGTTCCGGATCGCCCGGTTGATCCAGGAACGAGGGCGCGAACTCGCGGTGCTGGAGACCCTCGACAACGGCAAGCCGATCAAGGAGTCCCGCGACGCCGACATCCCCACGGCGGCGGCCCACTTCTTCCACCACGCGGGATGGGCCGACAAGCTCGACCACGCCGGGCACGGTGCGCATCCCCGGCCGCTCGGGGTCGCCGGGCAGGTCATCCCGTGGAACTTTCCGCTGCTCATGCTGGCCTGGAAGATCGCCCCCGCACTGGCCTGCGGTAACACGGTGGTGCTCAAGCCGGCCGAGACCACCCCGCTGACCGCGTTGGTGTTCGCCGAGATCTGCGAGCAGGCAGGTCTTCCCGCCGGGGTGGTCAACATCGTGACCGGCGCCGGCGACATCGGCGCGGAAATCGTCGCCCACGACGATGTCGACAAGGTCGCCTTCACCGGCTCCACCGAGGTCGGCAAGCGGATCCAGCGCACCCTGGCCGGTAGCGGCCGGAAACTGACGCTCGAGCTCGGTGGCAAGGCCGCCAACATCGTCTTCGACGACGCGCCGATCGATCAGGCCGTCGAGGGCGTCGTCAACGGGATCTTCTTCAACCAGGGACACGTGTGCTGCGCCGGGTCCCGGCTGCTGGTGCAGGAGTCGATCGCCGAGGAGCTGCTGGGCAAGCTTCGTTCGCGGGTGTCGACGCTGCAGGTCGGTGATCCGCTCGACAAGAACACCGATGTGGGCGCGATCAACTCGGCGGACCAGCTCGCTCGCATCACCGAGCTCGCCGACACCGGCGAGTCCGAAGGTGCCCGGCGCTGGAGCAGCCCGTGCCCGCTGCCGGAACGAGGTTTCTTCTTCGCCCCGACGGTGTTCTCCGAGGTGCAGCAGTCGATGCGCATCGCCCGCGAGGAGGTTTTCGGGCCCGTGCTGTCGGTGTTGACCTTCCGCACCCCCGAGGAGGCGATCGCCAAAGCCAACAACACGCCCTACGGGCTCTCGGCCGGTGTCTGGACCGAGAAGGGATCACGGATCCTGTGGGCCGCGCAGCAGATCCGGGCCGGTGTGGTGTGGGCCAACACGTTCAACAGGTTCGACCCGACGGCGCCGTTCGGGGGCTATCAGGAGTCCGGTTTCGGCCGCGAGGGCGGCCGCGCAGGTCTGGAGGCCTACCTTGACGTCTGACAGCGGCATTCCGGGCAGCGAGAGGCCGGGGGAGCCGACCCGCGGCCACACCGACGCCCCTGCCCGCCTCGGGGTGACCAAGACCTACAAGCTCTACATCGGCGGTGCGTTCCCGCGTTCGGAGTCCGGCCGGGTCCACCCGGTGCACGACTCGCACGGCGAGTTCCTCGCCAACGCCGCCCGGGCCTCGCGCAAGGACGTGCGGGACGCGGTGGCGGCCGCGCGCAAGGCGTTCGGCGGCTGGTCGAGCGCGACCGCCTACAACCGCGGTCAGGTTCTGTTCCGGGTGGCCGAGGTGATGGAGGGACGTCGCGCCCAGTTCGTCGCCGAGGTGGCCGCGGCCGAGGGAGTCTCCACCGGGACCGCTGAGTCCACTGTGAACGCCACGATCGACCGCATGGTGTGGTACGCGGGCTGGACGGACAAGCTCGCGGCGGTGCTCGGTGCCGCGAATCCCGTGGCGGGGCCGTACTTCTCGTTCAGCGTGCCCGAACCCACCGGTGTCGTCGGCATCCTCGCCCCGCAGCAGTCCTCGCTGCTCGGGTTGGTCAGCGTCGTCGCGCCGGTCCTCGCTGCCGGAAACACGTGCGTGGTGGTCTCCAGCACCGAACGGCCGCTGCCCGCCATCACCCTGGCCGAAGTGCTGGCCACATCGGACCTGCCCGGCGGGGTGGCCAACCTGCTCACCGGCGACGCGGCGGAGCTGGCTCCGTGGCTGGCCTCGCACGCCGACGTCAACGCCCTGGACCCGAGCGGCGTGCCGGATTCGCTGCGCGCCGAGATCGAACGCTCGTCCGCCGGGACCGTCAAGCGGGTTCTCGACGTCCGACCCGGCGAGCAGGACTGGACCCGCGAACCCGACATCCGGCGGCTGCGGGAATTCACCGAGATCAAAACCGTCTGGCACCCCGTCGGCATGTGACCGGCCGCAGTGCCCGCCGCGAACGGATCAGGCTCGCGGGTACGGGATTCCCGGGACGTCGCCCGGAAACCAGTCCTGCTGTGCGACGGGCCGGGGCACCTCGGTCGGGGCGACGGCCAGCAGCGCCGCTCCGGCCAGGTTGCGGCCGTAGGTGGCCACCAGCACATCGAAGGCGGCACTGGCAGCGTCCGGGTCGACAGGGGCGATCTCGTCGGCCAGTCGCCGCACCTGGTTCACGAGTACTTCCCAGGTCTGTTCGGACATGCTCTTTCCTTCCCCTCTCGGCGCCGCCGGGCGCGGCGCCTCCCTGGGGCAGTATCGACCGGGGCGGGATTTCATGCCCGCTGTCGCCGACCGGATGGCCCGTCCGGGGTTGGTGCCACGGACCCCCGGCGCGATCGGTCGGGGGCGGCGAAGAAGGGAACCCGGCCACAAAGCGCGTCGGGTTGGGTTCCACTCCTTCGCGCCCTTCTCCGACGTGGCGCCCCTCCCCGAATGCCACGTCCACCACCGGCCGGAATGGGGCATGATTCCGGCCGAGAGGCGTACAGGACCCACCGATCATCGCGGTGGGCCACGAGCATCCGATCACACGAGACCGTCGGCGTCGCGCGCATGCGCGGTCCTGATCGGGGAAACCACTCGAACGGGTGGCAATGCCTCCCTGGTTCGGGCTGGCCCGGATTCTCGGCGGCACGCACCATGGTCGAATACGCCCGCCGTGGCAGGCCAGGGGCAGGCCACGCGACGGCGGGACCGCGGCCCCGCCCACGCCCCTCCCCTCTCGTGGGCGGGGCCGCCACTCGGGTGGTGCGCGCCGAGAGTGCTGCCGCCCTCCCGTGCCGGTCGGTCGTGAGCATTGCCTCCTCGTCGACTTTGCGCTACAAAGTAACTTGTACTTTGCGTGGCAAAGTCCCTACGGGAGGGCCGAGACATGAACGAGCACCGTGAACCGGACACCGGGACGGGCACACCGTCACCCGCGGAAATGCTGGCGATCACCGAGCAGCAGCAGCGGCACACCGAACGCGAACTCGACGCCAACCCCGGCCTGCTGTTCGGCGCATGGGGACTGGCATGGCTGCTCGGCTTCGGCGAGCTGTTCCTCACGATCGGCCGGGACCCGATCGTGACGCTGCCGCTCTGGGCCGCACTGACGATCTTCTTCGGTTGCCTCGGGACGGCGGGCACGATCACCGCCTGGCATCTGACCCGCGCCATGCGGGGCGTCCGTGGACCGTCCCAGACCGCCGGGGCCATGTACGGATGGTCCTGGACCCTCGGGTTCATCGCCCTCGGTGCGATGATCGGGGCGACCGCGCAGCTGGGTATCTCCTACGAGGTCCACGCCCTGCTGTGGACGGCAGGATCGGGCCTGCTCGTCGGTGTCCTGTTCCTGTCGGGTGGCGCCATGACGGGCGACTGGTGGCAGTACGGCATCGGGCTGTGGACCCTGCTCATCAACGCCGTGGGCGCGTTCGCGGGAATTCCCGGCCATTACCTGGTCATGTCGCTGGCCGGTGGCGGCGGCTTCCTCGTGGCCGGGATCATCCTGTCCCTGCGCCCGGCCAAGCACCACACCGCAGCACCGGAAGTGCGGTCATGAGCACACCGAACGGCGAACTCGACCCCGTCATCCACGCACAGGCCCGCCTGCGCGTCATGACCACTCTGGCAGCGCTACCGGCCGGCGACCGACTCTCCTTCGCCCGGCTGCAGGAGCTGCTCGACATGACACCGGGAAACCTCATCACGCACCTGCGCAAGCTGGACGAAGCCGGGTACACGCGCAGCACCAAGACCGGCACCGGCCGCACTACCACCACCTACGTGTGCCTGACCAGCGATGGGCGCGCCGCATTCGACAGGTACGTGCGGCAACTGCGCACCCTGCTCGAACCCGCTGCCGGAGGCGAATCATGACGCACGAACACCATGCGCGCGCAGTCGGCGTATCGCGGAACTTCGGCACCGTACGCGCTCTGGATTCGGTGGACCTCGATGTGGCCCCCGGCGAACTCGTGGGACTGCTCGGCCCCAACGGGGCGGGCAAAACAACCCTGTTGAACCTGCTCACCGGACTGCGCACACCGACATCGGGTCGAGTGGAGTTGTTCGGCGGCGACCCCCGCACTCCGCGGAACCGCCTGGGTCTCGGTGTCACACCGCAGGAGACCGGGCTACCGGAAACGCTGCGGGTGCACGAGATCGTCGATTTCGTCGGCAGGCACCACCGCAACCCGCTACCGACCCACGAACTCCTCGAGCAGTTCGGGCTCACCGGCCTGGAGCGGCGACAATCGGGCTCCCTGTCCGGCGGGCAGAAGCGGCGCCTGACCGTCGCGCTCGCCCTCGTGGGACGCCCGAAACTCGCCGTACTCGACGAACCCACCACCGGCCTCGACGTCGAGGCGCGCCACGTTCTGTGGGAGGCGCTGCGCCAGTACCACGCACTCGGGGGGACCCTGCTGCTGACCAGCCACTACCTCGAGGAGATCGAGGCGCTCGCGCGGCGGGTGATCGTGGTCGACCGGGGCAGGGTTCTCGCCGATGGCAGCCAGGAGTACATCAAGTCCCGAGTGGACACCCGCACCGTGAGCCTGCGCAGTGCCGCACTGCCGGACCTGCCGGGAGTCGTCCACCGTGAGCACGACGGGGACCGGATCAGATTGCTGACCCGGGATGCGGACCAACTGATCCGCGAGCTGGTCACCAGCGGCGCCGACTTCCGCGACCTGCACGTCGCCGGAGCGACCCTCGAAGAAGCCTTCATGACCCTGACCAACGACGGCACTCCCACGAACGCGGATGTCGCGACCGTTGACCGGAGCACATCATGAGCCTCCTGCTGCTGCACGCCCGCTACCAGTTCCTCGAAACGATCCGGGTCCCCATCGCGGTGATCGGCACAGTCGGGTTCCCCGCGCTGTTCATGCTCCTGTTCGTGGTGTCCAACCCCGCGGTCGGCGGCGAGCCGGCTGCCGCGACCCTGGCGGCCGGTCAGATGTCGCTGTTCGCCGTGATCAGCGCCTACATGTTCAATCTCGGTGCGGGTGTGGCCGAGGACCGCGCCAAGCCATGGCACGCCCACCTCCGTACGCTTCCGGTGGGGCCCGCCGCCCAACTCGGGGGGCGGCTGCTCAACGCACAGTGCTTCGCATTGTTGTCGCTGATCCCGGTCGCTCTGACGGCGATGCTGTTCACCCGTGCGCACGCCTCGGCAGGAGAACTGGCCGCCGTACTGCTTGCTCTGCTGCTCGCCGGGTTACCGTTCGCGTTCATGGGACTGGCCATCGGTTACTCGTTGCCGCTGAAGGCGGCGATCCCCGTGGTACAGCTTCTGCTGCTTCCGATGGCGTTCGCAGGTGGCCTGTTCCTGCCGCCGGTGTTGTTTCCCGACTGGCTCGATGTGCTCTCGCACGCGCTACCGACACGAGCGGTGCGCGATCTCGTGATCGGTGCGCTCACCAACACCGCACCGGGCGTCGTCGCGCCGCTGGTCGCCGCCGGATGGACGCTCGTACTGGGCACGCTGGCCGTGGTGGCCCACCGCCGCGACGAAGGCCGCCGCTTTCGCTGACTCCCGCCGGACCACGGACACCCGACCCACGCCCCGAGCGCACTCCGGCGAGCGTGCCATGATGAGGCGCCCCGTATGCTTCGGCAGCATCTGGTTTCGTGACCGGAGGGAAGAGAGATGGCGCAGGACATCGTTCCGATCGAACTCGGCTTGCCGCAGGGCGACGTCGTCACCTTGTGGGCGCCGCGTTGGCGTGAGGACGGTGAGGACTGGGAAGCCTTTCTCGGCTACGAGGACGACCTGTACGCATTCCCCGACTCCGCACACCTGGCCGCGTTCGTGCGCTCCGGAGCCGAGCACGACCTCGACGACCATCCCGCATGGCATGTGGTGCCCGGCCTGGCGACCATCGATCTCAGTCCCGAGGAGGAGCATCAGTACGACCTCGTGGGCGTGCCGGAACTCGTCGCCGAGGCTCCGGACACCTGGATCGTCAGCGAACTCGCCGACATCGTGGCCATCACCCGCTCCCTGGCCGAGGTCTGCGAGATCGACAAGATCCACGAGGTGCTCGACTCCACCGAAAGCTTCGCTCTCCTGACACAGGGAACGCTTCCGTTCGCGGGCAAGGACGGCGAGCGCCGCTGGAACGCGCTGCGCCAGGCCATCTCCGAACACTGGGACGACCTGCTCGACAGCATCGACTCGATCGTCACGACCCCGAAGGTCGACGCCGATGCCGTGTCCACGGCGGAGGCCGAGCTGGCCGAGGCCCTGGACGGCGACGAGGACAGCGACGAAGAAGAAGCAAGCTCCGAGGACTCCGACGTGGACGGTGCGGAGGAGTCCGAGCAGGAACCCGGGTTCTGGGAGGAGGTCGGCATCGACCCCATCCGGATCATCACGTCCGCGGCGGAGTACTACTCGCTGCGTTGCTACCTCGACGACGACCCCGTCTTTCTCGGCTCGCGGGGGCACATCGACGTGTTCACCTCCCCGCGCGCGCTGGCCAGGTTCCTCGCCGACGAGCAGGCAACCGGCGACACCGACCTCGCGCGCGTGGCCACCTGGCCGAAGGTCACCGAAAAAGCCACCGCGGGAGAGCTGGAGGTCGAGGTCGACCCGGAGAACACCTATGTGTTGAACGGGCTCGATGCCGACCTCGCCGAGGGGCCCTCCGAAGTGGACCCGAACCAGCTCGACCTGGCCGAGGAACTGCTCGTCGACGCGGCGGCCTGGGCGGGAGACGAGAGTGTCGAGGAGGCGCTGCAGCCGTCGCAGCGACTCGGCTGGATGGTCTCGTTCATCCTCCGGCCGAGCCCGAACCGGCTCCCGCCGAGCGCTCCCTTCGACATCGAGGTCGCCACCTGGCGTGAACTGGTCGAGACCTTCGAGAACCGCCTGCGCACCCACTGAGGGTGGTGTTCGAGCAAGCGGGATCAGCCGCTTGTGCCACCTACGCGGTAGGCGCGCCGCCGCGGGGTTCCACCACGGTGGTCCGCACCCGGACCGACCACCACACCACCTCTAACCGCAATACCGCTTACTTTGGTGGTTTTCGGCGTTGTGGAGCCGGTTTGGTGGCGGTGACGATGGTGATCGTGATGTTGGGTGGGGGTGGGTCTCGG
>NZ_QPJC01000012.1:98742-165747 GCF_003337235.1 Halopolyspora algeriensis | reverse complement strand
CCGGCACCGAACCCCCCGACGGAGAATACGACCCACCAGCCGCAACACCCCCACCCGAGGACCACACCGACGACGACCCCGCCGCAGCAGAACCACCGCCCATGGTCGGTGTACTGCTGTAGTTCGCGCTCGACAGCCCGCTGCTGCCGGTGCCGCTGTCGCCGCCGGAGGGTGACGGAGGAGGCTGCTGTGCCGGAGCCGGCTGCCGGAACTCCGGCAGTTGGCCGACCAGGGTGTCGGTCTTGCCCTGGTACTGCCGCATCACCTGCTCGGCGTGCTCGTTGGTGGCCTGGAACCGCTCCTGGCGCTCCTCGTAGTCGCTCATCGCATCACCGAGAAGCGGAACATTGTCGATGCCGTAGTCCTCGACCCAGCCCTTCTCGGGTGGGTCGATCTGGGCCGGGCGGCCGTCGGGCAGCGTCTCACCCTTGGCGGGAAGCGCGCGGAAGGCTTCGTGCTGGTATCCGGCCTGCTGATTGATCGCGTCCCGGACACCCTCGGCGGTCGCCTTGCACGCCTCGATGTGCGGGACCATCTCGCGCACCGAGGCCTGCGCGGCCTCGGCGGCCTTGCCCCGATGCGCTGCCTCGGCCTTGCCGATGGCCTTCTCGATCCTGCCGCCGATCTCACCGAGCACCGTGGCGGCGTTGTTCCACTGCTCGGCACCGGTGGTCGACGAAGGCGGCGGGAGCTCGGTGGCGTCGACACTGCCTGCCATCGCCTGCCGGTACATTCTCGCACCGCTGGCGTAGCACACCTCGGTCATGATCAAACCCCCATCATCACTGCGCCGGCGGCAACGTCGGCACGACCGCTTCCAGCACTTTGCGGGATAGTTGACAAGGTTTCGTTGCTGGTCGCTCGCTGGCAGGAACAGAAACCTGACTCAACAGGATCTGACTTTTCTGCGTCGCTAGGTATACATCACAGTATCCGGTGTTTACAGGATTGCCTTTGTTTGCTCGCACAGCGGGATGGCTTGCCACTGTGATCTTCCTGAAGTCAGACCAAGTGTCTGGACTAGCGTAGTAATCTGCGATCTTACGCTTCAAGACACTGACCATGACTTTGGTTCCTGATCCTTGTGGATCTTTCCAGACACAGAACGGTGGTCCGTCAGAAAGAATTGCTTCATTTTTCTTGCCCTGGTCCTTGAAACCCAGCGACTTGGCTGCTTCGGAGGGCAGGAGGTCGCAGAGCGGGACGGCGGCGGCATCCTTCGGATCAGTGATCGAGACACCGGACGGTGCCTGTGGTGTCGGGCCGGTTGTTGTCGGCCGGTTCTCCGGCTGGGCCTGCGAGCCGCCGGAGCAGGCGGTCAGTGTTCCGAGCAGCACCGCGCTGGCGGCGGCCACCGCCGCACGAGTTGGTTTACGCACTCTTGCGCCTCCTGGGTTCCCGGGCCTCACGCGCGGGCATCGCCCGGCAGCCGGTTCGGCAGGGCCTCGCCGTCGCGCCGCTGGTACTCGGCGATCGTGGCCTCGTAGGCCGCGATCTTCTCATTGAGCCTGTCTCGAAGATTTGAGGTTGCTTCAGTTAACGAACCGTCCTCGCCGACGGCCCTGGCCTCGATCCGCTCGCGGGCGAGCTGGGTGGTCCGATCATCGGCGACCAGCTCACCGGGCTTGATACCGCGCATAGCCTCCATTGCAAGCTGGTCGATCCTGTCCCGCTCGTCCTTGAGCTCCGCCACGGCGGCACGCAGAGCCGGGACGTCCACCTCGAAGCCGTCACCCGGTTGTGTCATCGATCCGTTCCCTCCCGGAAAGCCGTGATCGATCCGCATCCTGCCGGATCGATCACGGCCCTGTCAGCGAAACGACCGCATCCGCAGTGTGACGGCGCACACACCCGGTCGGGCGGCGATGGAGCGGCGGGTCGGTGCAGGCAGTCCGCAAACCGGCGGCCCGAACGGCTGCACTTCGGCCGGTGAACGAGCGCCGGGGTGGGTCGATGTCGCGCGACATCGACCCACCGGACGTCGGATCAGCGGTGGGCGCGGTTGATGGCCGAGACCACGGCGCGCAGCGAGGCCGTGACCGTCGAGGTGTCGATCCCGGCACCCCACAGCACGTCCGTCCCGGCCGACGGGCTGCCGTCCACGGCGCACTCCAGGTAGGCCGCGGCGCGGGCGTCGTCACCGGCCGTCATCGCGTGCTCGTGGTAGTCCATGATCCGGACCTGGTAACCGACGGTGCTCAGCGCGTCGACGAACGCGGCGATCGGGCCGTTGCCCGTACCGTTGATCTCGTGCTGCGTGCCGTCGACGAGGACCGTCGCCTCGATCGACTCGTTGCCCGCCTCGCCGGACAGCCGCTGCCGCAGCAGCTCCACCGGTGTCCGGCTGTCGAGGTACTCCCCGGAGAACACGTTCCACATCTCGTCGGGGTCGACCTCCCCGCCGTCGGAGTCCGTGTGCTCCTGCACCAGCTTGGAGAACTCGATCTGCAGCTTGCGCGGCAGGTCGAGCTGGTGCTCGGTCTTCATCACGTAGGCCACGCCGCCCTTGCCGGACTGCGAGTTCACCCGGATCACGGCCTCGTAGGTGCGGCCGACGTCCTTCGGGTCGATCGGCAGGTACGGCACCTCCCACGGGTGCTCGTCCACCTCGGCCCCGGCGCGTTCGGCGTCGCGCCGGTGCGCCTCCAGCCCCTTGTTGATCGCGTCCTGGTGGCTGCCGGAGAACGCGGTGTAGACGAGCTCACCGCCCCACGGTTGCCGCTCGGGGACCGGCAGCTGGTTGCAGTACTCGACGGTGCGCTTGATGTAGTCGATGTCGGAGAAGTCGATCTGCGGGTCCACGCCCTGGCTGAACAGGTTCATGCCCAGCGCGACCAGGTCGACGTTGCCGGTGCGCTCACCGTTGCCGAACAGGCATCCCTCGATGCGGTCGGCGCCCGCCTGGTAGCCGAGTTCGGCGGCGGCGATGCCGGTGCCGCGGTCGTTGTGCGGGTGCAGCGAGAGGATCACCGAGTCGCGGCGCGCCAGGTTCCGGTGCATCCACTCGATGGAGTCGGCGTAGACGTTCGGAGTGGCCATCTCGACGGTGGCGGGCAGGTTCAGCACGACCGGCCGCTCCGGCGTGGGCTGCCAGATCTCGGTGACGGCGTCGCACACCTCGGCGGCGTAGGACAGCTCCGTCCCGGTGTAGGACTCGGGTGAGTACTGGAACCGGAAATCGGTGTCCGGGTACTTCGCCGCGTACTCCAGGGCCAGTTCCGCACCCTGGACGGCGATCTTCTTGATGCCCTCGCGCTCCTCGCCGAACACCACACGGCGCTGCAGGATCGACGTGGAGTTGTAGAGATGCACGATGGCCGAGTGCGCGCCCTCCAGCGAGGCGAAAGTGCGCTCGATCAGCTCGGGTCGGCACGGCGTGAGCACCTGGATGCGCACGTCGGAGGGGATCGCCTCGTCCTCGATGATCTCGCGGACGAAGTCGTAGTCGGTTTGGCTGGCGGCCGGGAAACCGACCTCGATCTCCTTGAAGCCCATGGCCACCAGCAGATCGAACATGCGGCGCTTGCGAGCCGGCGACATCGGATCGATCAGTGCCTGGTTGCCGTCGCGCAGATCGACCGCGCACCACAGCGGCGCCCTGGTGATCCGCTGGTCCGGCCAGGTGCGGCTGGGCAGCGAGACGTTCTCGACCAGTTCGTGGAACGGGCGGTAGCGGTGGACGGGCATCGCGCTGCCCTGTTGCGGATTCCAGGGTTGCTGATCGGCGGGCGCGGGGCGGGCGGGTTTGCGGATATTGCCCGTGAACGGGGCCTGCGGATCGAAAGAGGTGGTCATGCGGATGAAACTCCTGCTGTGATGGGTCGGAAAACGTCACGACCGGCGCGTTCGAACCCCGCGACGAGGGGCCGGTCTAACAGACCCCGTCGCGGCGGCGAAGCAGGAGGAGGGCGCGTGCCACGACCCCAGGCTAGCGCTACGGTCCGTACTCGACGCAACCACACTGTCCGCATACTGGACGCGGTGTGAGCGAAGGTACTGGTCACGGCGGGCGCGAAGCGAGTGCCGCGGGTTGCTCACCGGCTGCATTTGCTGAAATCCTTTGCTACCCGACAGTAGTTTTCCGGGGTGGTGACGTGCCACACTTCTCGGTATGTCCGAGGACACGGGGAGATCGGCGAGAACCGGGCACACGAGTGAGCAACAGGCAGTCGACAGAAGCACGCATGACGAGCACAGCAGTGAGCAGGAACCTGTGACGGGACGTCGCAGGCGCAAGTCGTCGTACGACTTCGCCAGGGCCCGTGCCCGTGCCGTGGAAGTGATCACGACCGTGGTGCGCTGGGTGGGCACTCTCGCGGCGGTGATCCTGACGGCGCACGTCGTGCTCACCGTGGGTGGTGCGAATCCGGACAACGGGATCACCCGTTTCGTGGCGGGCTGGGCGGATCCGCTGGCGCTGGGCTTTCAGAACCTCTTCCCGCAGCCCGGCGACCCCAAGCTCGACGTGCTGGTCAACTACGGTCTCGCGGCGCTCTTCTGGCTGGTTGTCACCTCCTTGGCGGTCAAGATCATCCGCACGCTCGGTTGATCGCGAGCCCGTTTGCACACCGCGTGTTCGCGGGTACCACGCTGGCATGACCAGTACTCTTGTCCGCCCGCGCCACGAAGCGATGATCGCGGGTGTGTGCGCGGGCCTCGCCAACCGCTTCGGGCTGAGTGTGGGGCTGGTCCGGCTCGCCTTCGTGCTCTCGCTGGTGCTGCCGGGACCCCAGATCCTGCTCTACCTGGGACTGTGGATCCTGATGCCGAAGTCGGGACGGTAGAGCCGTGAGGTCGCACTCCCGGTGCCCTCCGGTCGTCGATTACGCGTAGCGGGTGACCTCGTCGAGGGCTTCGTTGAGCGCTTCGGCCGCTTCCCAGACGTCGACGTAGCGCAGCCACGAGGGCGCGAAACCGAGTCGGAGGATGTCCGGCTCGAGGAAGTCGAGGAGTACCCCGCGGGCGAACATGGATTGCGCGAGGTACCGGGCGTGCCGGTGGCGCAGGGACAGCTGGGTGCCTCGTCTGCTTCCCCGCGAAGGACCGAGCACGTCCACCCCGGTGTCGGGACTGCGGTTCACTCGTGCCAGGAACAACGTGATCAGCCCCGAGGTCTTGGCCTCCAGTGTCGAGGTGGAGACGCCTTCCAGCGCGGCCAGGCCTTCGTGAAATCCGGAGATCGACTGCATCGGCGAGGCCGCGACGTCCATGGCCGGTGGATCGAGCACGTCCGCGCCGCCGGATCCGTCCCTGTTCGGGAGCGCGCGGTGCACATCGGCGTGGTGCCGCCGCGCCACGAAGGAGTACGCCGGAGCGGTATGCCCTCCGCCCAGGTATTTGTCCCCGCACCCGATGGCGAAGTCGGCCTCCCACGCATGCAGGTCCACGTGCAAGGCCCCTGCCGAGTGGCTCAGCTCCCACAGCGCGAGTGCGCCCGCCCGGTGGATCTCGGCGGTGATCGCCGCCGAGTCCCGGACGGTGCCCGAGACCGTGTCCGTGTGCGACAGAGCCACCACGGCGACCCTGGCGTCGAGCTTGTCCGGCAGGTCCCGCAAGCGCTCCAGCAGGACGAGGTCACGGCCGGTGAAGTCGGCCACCGAGCGAGCGAGGTAGCGGTCGGTCGAAAAGCAGTCCTGTCCCAGCAGCAGGACCGGCCGGTCGGAGCGGAGGTCGGCGGCCGTGAGCAGTGCCCGGAACAGGCTCATCGAGGTGGAGTCGGTGAGGCCGATCTCGGCGGGATCGGCCCCCACGAGCGGTGCGAGGCGCTCGGTGGCCTGCTGCATCTCGAGATACCGGTCGTGGTCCGGGCGAGCCGGGCCCGGAGGGGCGAACCGAGGGTGCTCGGCGGACGTGGGTGGCCGCGCCGGTGCCACCCGGGACAGTGGTCCCACGCTGTTGCCGTCGAGACGGATCACGTCGGGGTGCAGGTCGTACCGCTCGCGCAGGCTCGCCAGCACGTCCTGCTGATCGAGCGCTGCCGCGGCCACTCTCGTCGTCGTTTTCATCCGCACGGGTGAACTACTATCGCATTACGCCACGGTAAGTAACGATATTGCGAGAGAATGCCACTTGGTCCGTGGGGAGGCCGACTCCGGCCGGAGCACTCAGAAGGTCGGCGATCCCCAGGAACCGCTGAACACGATCTCGGACAGTGACTTCCGCTTGGTCCGTGGGGAGGCCGACTCCGGCCGGAGCACTCAGAAGGTCGGCGATCCCCAGGAACCGCTGAACACGATCTCGGACAGTGACTTCCGCAGGCGGGGAGCCGATTCCTTCTCCTGCAGCTTCTCCGGCAGGTTCTCGATCGGACCCTGCCCCCCGACGGCGATCGCCACCAGCGGTTCGAACCCGTCCGGTACGGCGAACGCGGTGCGGGCGGCTTCCCGGTCGAATCCGGCCATCTGGTGTGCCACGAGTCCCTCCGAAACCGCCTGCAACACCAGGTTCTCGCTGGCCAGTCCGAGCCCGTATTCGCCGTAGGGCATCGTTTCGCCCTCGTCGTTGACCAGTTGTGCCACGCCGATGGCCAGCGCCGCGGCGTTCGCGGCCCAGCCGTGGTTGCCGCGGGAGAGCGTTTCGTGGATACGCGTGAACGTCTCGTCACCGCGCCGTCCGGCGATGTAGCGGGCCGGCTGGGTGTTGCCCCAGGACGGTGCCCATCGTGCGGCCTCGAACAGCGCGGTGAACTGCTTGTCGGTCAGTTCCACGTCCGGGTCCAGACCGCGCGGGCTCCAGCGCTCGGCCAGCAACGGGTGCAGCGGGACCGATGTATCGGCGGGCTTCACAAGGCCTCCTCGGATTATTGTGACCTGCGTAGCTGATCCGGTGTGTCGTTATCCTTTCATCCATCGGCACGAGCGATCACTTCGAGCAGGATGACCACCTCCGGTGCCTCGGATGGATGCCTTGCAAGGCAGAGTCTCTCGCCGCGTACCGACATGCTCAACAGAGGCCCGACGCAGCGAGGCGACGCCGGAGGTTCCGCCACCCGCACTGCTGCCCGAGCCGGTCCGTGCACCCGCTACATCGCGTACGGCCAGGCGGTGAGTGAGTAGGCGCCGAACCAGGTGCCGAAGCACACCAGGAGCGCGGTCGTGGCCACGGCTGTCGTGGTGCGCCTGTTCGACAGTCCGAGCGCGACCGGCAACAGCAGCGGGAAGGCGGGCAGCATCAGCCGAACTTTCGAGTACATCAGGCCGTCGGAGCCCAGATCCAGCACGAGCACCAGCAACGCGAACAGCACCAGCGGCCAGGGCAGCCGGTGACGTACGCACAGCACCATCAGCACCACCGCGGCCAGCACGATCCACACGGTGAACGTTTCGAGCACCGACTTGTCCGTCGACAGCGTTTCGAGCGCGAATCGCAGGGTGGTCAGACCGCCGTCGAAGGCCGAGGACCAGCCCCGCTGTTGCAGTTCGAAATACCCGTTGAGGTCGCCGGTCCGGGCTGCCACCCAGCCGAGGTAGGCCAGCATCCCGGACGGTGCGAGCAGCATCGCCAGCCACGGCAGCGGGCTGCGTCGGGCCTCGCGCCGCCGAACGACGGCGATGAGGGCAGCCAGCCCGACCACGGCGATCAGGGCGGCGGCCGTGGGGCGCACGAGTCCGGCTGCCGCGCAGCACAGGCCCGCAAGCAGCCATCTCCGTTCGAGCACGCCGACCAGCGCCCACACGGACAGCGCACAGAACACTGCCTCGGTGTAGGGCATCAGCAGTACGACCGACATGGGGGCGGCGGCGAACAGCGCCACGAACAGCAGTCCGGTTCCGTGCGAACCGCTGATTCGGCGCCCCAGCCGAGCCAGCCCGTACGCGCAGATCACGCCTGCCACGAGCGTCGCGGTGATGGCCGCGCCGGGTGGGCCGAGCCCTGGAATCACGGTGAACAGGCGGATGAGCAGCGGGTATCCGGGAAAGAAGGCCAGTGGGGTCTCCGAGGACCGGTTGCCGAAGCCGTCGACCATGCTCGGGTCGACGCCGTCGTAGCCGTTCGTGGCGATCTCCAGGTACCACTGGGCATCCCAGGAGTACAGGTTTCCGGACACCGACTGGTCGTTGGCCGCCGACAGCAAGGTGAGCACCACCAGTCCGAAAGACCGGACCGAGAGATACACCACAGCCGGCGCCAGGAAGAGCAGGATTTCGTGATGGTGCGCCGGCGACGAACGGATCCGCCGCAGCGACCCGCGCGCACCCTGCTTCCGGTGCGCAGCACCCGTATCCTGAACGTCGGGGCGCATCGGACCGGTCGCTCCGGGGATGGTGGACAACCTGCTCCCTTTCCGCTGCGGACAACCTGCTCGGCGGTGTCGACAACCCGGCATCGCAGGTTAGCCGCCCCGAATGGGGATGGGTCAGGGCGGTGACGATTCGGTACCCTGGTCTGGCAGCGGAGCGACTTGGTAGAGGGCACCTCAAGTGGGCAACTGTTGGAGGACGTGCACGGGAGGAGACTCGTGGATGCTCCTCGGGAGCAGTCGCTTCGGTCGTGATCGGGCGGGTGTTCGTACCCGCCGCGGGAGCGAATCGACGCTGCCCTTCCGCCGGTCGTGGAGCCGCCGATGCGGTGCCGGAATGCAGGCGTTGATCGAGTCGGTGGCTTCATCTCTCCCGGCAGTCAGCGCGGGGCACTCGCGCCCGGGACGTCCGCACGGCTCGAGGAGGTTTGTTACACGTGGCGCTCGTCGTCCAGAAGTACGGCGGTTCCTCTCTCGAGAGTGCTGATCGAATCAAACGAGTCGCCGAACGCATCGTCGAGACTCGCAAGGCAGGCAACGACGTGGTCGTCGTGTGCTCCGCCATGGGAGACACCACCGACGAGCTGCTCGACCTCGCCCAGCAAGTGAATCCGGCTCCTCCGGAGCGCGAACTCGACATGCTGCTGACCGCCGGTGAGCGCATCTCCAACGCCCTGGTGGCGATGGCGATCGAGTCGCTCGGTGCGCAGGCGCGCTCGTTCTCCGGCTCGCAGGCCGGTGTGATCACCACCTCGGCACATCAGAACGCCCGGATCATCGACGTCACCCCCGGCCGGGTGCAGGAGGCACTCGACGAGGGACAGGTCGTCATGGTCGCCGGCTTCCAAGGAGTAAGCCAGGACAACAAGGACATCACCACGCTCGGCCGTGGTGGCTCGGACACCACGGCCGTGGCGGTGGCTGCCGCGATGAACGCCGATGTGTGCGAGATCTACACCGACGTCGACGGTGTGTACACGGCGGATCCGCGAATCGCCCCGGATGCCAGGCATCTCGACCGCGTCACCTACGAGGAGATGCTGGAACTGGCGGCCACCGGCGCGAAGGTGTTGCACCTGCGGGCGGTGGAGTACGCCCGCCGCTACGGCGTGCCGTTGCATGTCCGCTCTTCCTACTCACCCAAGTCCGGAACCATCGTGTCCGGCTCAGTGGAGGACCTTCCCGTGGAACAGGCGATGATCACCGGCGTGGCCCACGACCGGTCGGAAGCAAAGGTCACCGTGCGCGGTGTGCCGGACGAGCCCGGCGTCGCGGGAAAGATCTTCCGCGCGGTCGCCGACGCCGAGATCGACATCGACATGGTGCTGCAGAACGTGTCCAGCACCGATTCGGGGCGTACCGACGTCACCTTCACCGTTTCCAGGAGCCATGGCGCCGAGGCGGTCGCCGAACTGGAGAAGATCTCCGAGGAGGTCGGCTTCGAACGGGTCGTCTACGACGACCACGTCGGCAAGGTCTCGCTGGTCGGCGCAGGCATGCGCTCGCATCCGGGGGTGACGGCGACGTTCTGTGAGGCGTTGTTCGATGCCGGGGTCAACATCGAGATCATCAACACCTCCGAAATCCGTATCTCCGTGCTGGTTCGCGACACCCAGCTGGAGGACGCCGTCAGTGCACTGCACGCCGCCTTCGAACTCGGTGGCGATGAGCAGGCCGTTGTCTACGCAGGGAGTGGTCGCTGATGCCGGGGCCGACCGTGGCCATTGTCGGTGCCACCGGAGCCGTTGGCTCGGTGATGATCGACATTCTGAACAGCAGGGAGAACGTGCCCTGGGGTGAGATCCGCCTGATCGCCTCGGCCCGCTCGGCGGGCAAGAAGATCACCGTGCGCGGCGTCGAGCACACCGTGGTGGAGCTGTCGCCGGAGGCCTTCGACGGGGTCGACATCGCGATGTTCGACGTGCCCGACGAGCTCTCCGCGCAGTGGGCCCCGGTCGCGGTCGAGCGCGGCGCGATCGCGGTGGACAATTCCGGTGCGTTCCGGATGGATCCCGAGGTGCCGTTGGTGGTGCCCGAGGTCAATGCCGACCGGGTGCACGAACGTCCGAAGGGCATCATCGCCAATCCGAACTGCACCACCCTGTCGATGATGACGGCACTCGGAGCCCTGCATCGCGAGTTCGGTCTGCGCGAGCTGGTGGTGTCGTCGTACCAGGCGGCTTCCGGTTCGGGGCAGGAAGGCATCGACCGGCTCCAGGAGGAGATCGCCGCCGTCGCGGGCAAGCAGGTCGGGGAGCGCGCGGGTGATGTCGCCGAGGCGCTCGCTGCCGCCGGCCTGCTGGCCGAGCAGACCCCGTTCAAGGCGCCGCTGGCGATGAACGTGGTGCCCTGGTGCGGCTCCCGCAAGGACGACGGCTGGACCTCCGAGGAGCTCAAGGTCCGCAACGAGTCCCGCAAGATCCTCGGCATCCCGGAGCTGAAGGTCTCGGCGACCTGCGTGCGGGTTCCGGTGGTCACGACGCACTCGCTGGCCGTGCACGCGGTGTTCGAGCGGGAGATCTCCGTCGAGCAGGCCCATCGCCTCTTCGAGGCGGCCCCGTCGATCGTGCTGCAGGACGACCCCGCGGGCGAGGTCTTCCCGACTCCGGCCGGTGTTGTCGGCGCGGACCCGACCTATGTGGGCCGGGTGCGGCAGGCGCTGGACTTCCCGAACACGCTGGAGTTCTTCGTCTGCGGCGACAACCTGCGCAAGGGGGCGGCGCTGAACACCTACGAGATCGCCGAGACGCTCGTGCAGGACTGAACTTTCCGCGAAGGGGTGCTTGCCTTCGGAGGGCAAGCCCCTTCACTTGCACCGAACGGACGTTCGTGGCGCAGGGCACTGGGAAATCGGGCGTGGTCCGGGCATACTGCACTCATGACGGTGATTCCCGATGATCAGCGCCCGCTCTCGGAGGTGGTGGCCGAACTTCCCTCTTCCGAGGGGCGTATCGACGTGACCCACAACGGTGAGCCGGTGGCCACCGTGGTTTCGACCGAATATCTGGAGTCCCTGGAGGAGACGCTGGCCGTCGCCTCGGATCCTGAACTTGTGACAGCCATTGCCGAGGGGACAGCCGAGCTGGACCGTGGCGAAACGGTTCCTCTGGACGAGGTTATGGCCGAGTTCGGGGTCGAACGGCGGTGATCCGGCGCTACGAGGTCGTGCTGACAAAGCGTGCCCGGAAAGATCCGAGTTCGGCTCCGGAGAAGATCGCGCACGCCTGATGCCTGTTTTCCTCGGCGCCCATCCGCACTGCGGGTGGGCGCCGAGTCTTTTTCGTGCTCGGGCCTTGCCAGCACTGCTAATGGTGCTAGTATCACTATCACCATGTTGATGACGTTGGACCTGAACGATCCGCGAGCCCTGCACGTGCAGGTCGCCGACGCGATCCGCCGCGCGGTCGCGTCCGGCGAGATGGGGCCGGGGGATCGACTGCCTCCGGCCAAGGAGATCGCCGGAGCGCTGGAGGTCAACGTGAACACCGTGCTGCGGGCACTGCGCGAACTGCGCGACGAGCAGCTGCTGGAGTTCCGCCGGGGGCGTGGCGTGTCCGTGCGGGCGCGTCCCGACATGCGCGGCGCATTGCAGGGCAGGGTGCGGGAGCTGCTGGACGAGGCCCGGAGGTACGGCTACCGGCCCGAGGACGTCATCGAGCTGATCAAGGAGTCGTCATGACCTTCCGGACGCGGTTCTTCCTGTTCGCCGGCCTGTGGACGACTCTGGTGACAGGGTTTCTGGCGGGGCTTCCCCTGGCGCTGCGGGAACGGTTGCCCGCACCGATCGCAGTCCACTGGGGGGTCTCCGGCGAGCCCGACAATGCGATGCCCCTGTGGGGACTGATCCTGCTGAGCGTGGCCCTGTGGCTGCTGCTCGCCGGGGCGGCGGTGGCCGCGGTGCGTGGCGGAGTGCGGCAGCGGCAGCGGCGAGCATGGCTGGGTGCCTCCCTGGTCTGGGGTGGGGTGTTCGTCGCCTGCCTGATGCTGCTGACCGTGTGGGCCAATCTCGATGCCGGTTCCTGGTCGCAGGCGCGGTCGGTGACGTGGCAGGCGGCCCCGCTCATCGCGACGCCGTTGCTTGCGGGCTGGCTCGGCTGGTTGCTGGCGCGGCGGGGACCGGACGAGAGTTCCGAGAGCGACCGCCCTGCTCCGACGTTGCGGCTTCGCCCCGATGAGAAGGCAGTGTGGGTGTCCTCGTCGGGAACGGGCACAGGTCTCGTGTCGGCGGCCCTGGCGTGCCTGTCGGTGGCCGTGGTCGTGGCCGTGCTGATGGGACTGGGGATGGTCTCTTCGTGGGCCACCCTGCTCGTCTTCGCGCTGGTCGGCCTGGTTTGCCTGGCCGTGTCCACGGTGCGCGTGCGGATCACCGAGCAGGGACTGAGCATCGCCTTCGGCCCGCTGGGTCGGCCGGTCCGACGGATTCCGCTGCACAAGATCGACAGTGCCCGGATGGAGACCCGGCGGCCCTCCGAGGTCGGTGGTTGGGGCATTCGGGGGTTGCCCGGTCGCTCGACGATCATGATCCGCGCCGGTGAATGCCTCGTGGTGCGCTACACCTCCGGCGGCGAGCTCGGTATCAGCGTGGACGACGCCGAGCGGGGTGCCGCCCTGCTCAACACCCTGGTCGGTCGCACCCGTACCACCGAGCCGCAGGAGAACGCATGATCCGCCGGGACGCCGACGTGGTCGTGTTCTTCGCCGCCGCGCTCGGCAATGCGGTTCCGGTAGTCGAAAACGTGTGCGGGGAAGGCTCTCATGGAGTACGTCACGTGTCCGGCCTCCCGGCCAGATAGGTTGGAGGTATGACTGCAGGTGCAAGCGAGGCGGTCGTACTCGGTATCGACCTGGGAACCACGGCGACGAAGGTGGTGGCCGCGACTCGTGAGGGTGCGGTACTGCACTGGACGGAACGCGACAACGAGCTGCGTACCGACGAGCCGAGCGAGGCCGTGCAGGATGCCGAGGCCGTGCGCGACGCGGCGATCGCGGCGGTGACCGAGTGCGTCTCGTGGGCACGGGACAACGGGTGCCGTGTCGAGGCTCTGTCGTTCAGTGCCGCCATGCACACCCTGCTGGGGTTGGATTCGACCGGCAAACCCGCGACCCCCGCCTTCAACTGGGCCGACACCCGCGCGGCCGATGTGGCCCGGCACCTGCGCAGCGACGGGGACACGGCGGCGAGATTGCACCGCACGACCGGAACACCGGTGCACACGCAGTCGGTGATGGTCAAGCTGGCCTGGCTGACGTCCGAACGCGCGGACCTCGCGCACGACGTCGTCTCCTGGTGCGCGCTCAAGGATTTCGTGGTCGGTGCCTTCGTGGGTGAGTTCGTCACCGAGCACTCGATGGCATCGGGCAGCGGCCTGCAGGACATGCAGCGCCTGGAGTGGTGCGACGAGGCGTTGCAGGTGGCGGGCGTTCGTGCCGATCAGCTTCCCGGCATCAGGGCACCGACCGACATCCTGCCGTTGACCGGCCGGGCGGCTGCGACCACGGGTCTGCCCGAGGGACTGCCGGTGGTGCTCGGTGGCGGAGACGGGCCGCTCGGCAATCTGGGCGTGGGAGCGGTCAAACCGGGTGTGGCCGGCTTGTCCCTGGGGACCAGTGGTGCGCTGCGCGTGGTTTCCGAACAGCCGAGTATCGACAAGCGCTGCCGGACCTTCAGCTATGCGCTCGGTGACGGTCTCTGGGTCATCGGTGGTGCGGTGAGCAATGGTGCCGTGGTCGGGCAGTGGGCGGCCGAGACGTTCGGCATGGATCTGTCGACGCTGCTGGACGAGGCGCTGCAGGTGGCACCGGGCGCTGACGGTCTGCTCGCGCTCCCGTACCTGCTCGGGGAGCGTGCCCCGTGGTGGGAGCCCGGGCTGACGGCCTCGCTGATCGGTTTGCGCAAGTTCCACGGCCGGGCCGAGATCACCCGGGCCATCGTGGAGGGTGTGGCTCAGCAGCTCGCGCTCGTGCGGGACGCGGTGCAGGACACGGGTGCGCAGGTGCATGCGGTGCGCGCCACCGGTGGAGGCTTCCGCAGTCGCGTGTGGTCCGAGGTCGTTGCCGCAGCGCTGGACATCGATCTGGAGCTCGCCGAGGACAGGAACGGTTCCGGTCTCGGTGCGGTCCTGCTGGGCTGGCGTGCTCTGGGCGAAATGGACTCGCTCGGTGATGCCGCTTCCCTGGTGCAGCCCAGCCGTACCGTGTCGCCGGACCATGCTGCCGCCCGGCTGATGGCGCAGCGACGTCCCCGAATCGAACAGGTACACGAGGCCCTGCGTGATCTGGAGTAGGTCGCCACTCGTGCGGGTGTTGTGCCGGGTTCCGGTGCGAGTGGCTCATGCCGGAGCCGCCGAGGAACCGTAGTGTCCTCCCCGCGGGTGGATTTCTCGCGTTTTCTTGACTGGTTCCAGATTATGCGTGGCATACTGGTTCTCGCTATGGCACCCAGCACGACTTCCGACAGCACCAGCCTGCGCCAGGGCGAACCGAGCTTCCCCGACCCGGGCGGGCAACTGCGTGATGTCGGGCTTCGAGCCACCCGACCACGGATCGCCGTGCTCAGGTGGCTGTGGGACAACCCGCACTCGACCGCCGAGGCGGTGGCCGGTGCGGTACGGGACGAGCTCGGCTCGGTGTCCACGCAGGCCATCTACGACGTGCTGCACGCGTGCACCGCCGCAGGGCTGCTGCGCCGAATCGAGCCGGCCGGGCACCCGGCTCGTTTCGAGACTCGTATCGACGACAACCATCATCATCTGGTGTGCCGGGCATGCGGACGGGCCGAGGACGTGGACTGCGTCCACGGCACCGCTCCGTGCCTGGCCCCCTCGTCCACAGCGGGCTACGTCGTGGACGAGGCGGAGGTCGTTTTCTGGGGCCTGTGCCCAGATTGCCGGTCCGCCCACACCCAGGACCGGAGCCACCATCACGAGGAGGGACGATCGTGAGTTCGCCACGACCCACGACCACGAACGCCGGTATCCCGGTCGCCAGCGATGATCACTCGCTGACCGCCGGGAGCAACGGGCCGATCCTGCTGCAGGATCACTACCTGATCGAGAAGAACGCGCAGTTCAACCGTGAGCGCGTGCCCGAACGCGTCGTGCACGCCAAGGGTGGCGGCGCTTTCGGCTTCTTCGAGGTCACCGAGGACGTCAGCCAGTACACCAAGGCCGCGGTGTTCCAGCCGGGCGCCAAGACCGAGACCCTCATCCGGTTCTCCTCGGTCGCGGGCGAGCTGGGGTCCCCCGACACCTGGCGCGACCCGCGCGGCACGGCGATCAAGTTCTACACCTCCGAGGGCAACTACGACCTCGTGGGCAACAACACCCCGGTGTTCTTCATCCGCGACGCGATCAAGTTCCCGGACTTCATCCACTCGCAGAAGCGCCGCGCCGACAACCACCTGCGCGACAACGACATGCAGTGGGACTTCTGGTCGCTGACTCCCGAGTCGGCGCACCAGGTGACCTGGTTGATGGGTGACCGCGGTATCCCCAAGACCTGGCGCCACATGAACCTCTACGGTTCGCACACCTTCATGTGGACCAACGCCGCCGGCGAGAAGTTCTGGGTGAAGTACCACTTCAAGACCGACCAGGGCCACGACTACCTGCCGCAGGACGAGGCCGACCGGCTGGCCGGTGCCGACGGTGACTACTACATCCGCGACCTGTGGAACACCATCAAGGGCGGCGAGCACCCGAGCTGGACGCTCTACGTGCAGGTCATGCCGTTCACCGACGCCGCGGACTACCGGTTCAACCCGTTCGACCTGACCAAGGTGTGGCCGCACGCCGACTACCCGCTGATCAAGGTCGGCCGGTTCGTGCTCAACCGCAACCCGGAGAACTACTTCGCGCAGATCGAGCAGGCCGCGTTCGAGCCCGCCAACATGCCCCCCGGCATCGGTGCCTCGCCGGACAAGATGCTGCAGGGCCGCCTGTTCGCCTACCCGGACGCGCACCGCTACCGGATCGGCGCGAACTACATGGACCTGCCGGTCAACCGTCCGATCAACGAGGTGAACTCGTACTCCAAGGACGGGCAGATGCGCTACAGCTTCGGCGGGCAGGACCCGGTGTACGCGCCGAACTCCAAGGGCGGCCCGCACGCCGACCGTGCGAAGTCCGGTGAGGACGACGCGGCCACCGGCATCGAGCAGGAGGTCATCCGCTCGGCCTACCAGCTGCACTCCGAGGACGACGACTTCGGGCAGCCGGGCACGCTGGTGCGCGAGGTGTTCGACGACGCCGAGCGCGCCCGGTTCGTCGACAACGTCGCCGGACACCTGCTCGGCGGCGTGCAGCAGCCGGTGCTGGACCGCGCGCTGGACTACTGGCGCAACGTCGACAAGGACACCGGCGACAAGATCGCCGAGAAGGTCAAGGGCAGCGGTAACTGACGACGGTCTTGTTCGGGCTGAGGTCCGTCCGGAACGGATCCGGCCCGAAGCCGCCGACCGCGGCTTCCACCACACCGCCGGGCCTGGGAACGTGCTTCCCGGGCCCGGCGGTTTTTCGCCGGAGTCGGGTGGTTTTCGCGCGAACCGTCCTCAGCCCGCGGTGTCGCGCACCGACGTGTCCGCGATGAGGCGCTCGCAGCTGCGCAGTACCGTCCGCGCCGCTTCCCGGTGCACGTGGTCCCGCATCGGGTCCATCGCCAGAGTTCGCCATTGGAGCAGGGCGTCGCTGGCCCGGTTGGACAATTCGGACTCCGGGGCGTCCGGCCGCCGGCCGAGTCGGATGTGCCGCTGATTGCCGAACGCCCCCAGCAGCCGTTCCGCCGCCTCCCGCTCATGCGGTGGCAGACGCACCTGTCCGGAACGCAGCGCCGACAGCAGGCGCAGCTCGTCCCATTCGTGCGCATTCGCCAGCAGCCGCTCGAACTCCCCCCGCAACTGGCGTCCACCGGAACGTGGATTGGCCCGAAGCACCATCTCCACGGCCATCAGCACGGACCGCGCCCGCAGGGCCTCCTGGCGTTCGACGAACTGCTGATGTAAGGATTCCTGCAGGTCGTTGAGGCGGCTGTCGGCCAGCAGCGCCGAGCGGAGTTTCTTGAGATCTCCCGCGCCCCGGGTGATCAGCGTGACCGCGTGCTCGACACCGAAGCGGCCGAACCGCTGGAGCAGGTCCTGGCGGGTGGTGGTGGACACGGTCTCCGGTGTTGTGCTGTTGACGAATCGGTCTGCGGACAGCAGCAGGTTCTCGAACTCCGCCGAGGACAGGCGTGCCAGGGCGGCCAGCGCATCGAAATCGTCCGCGTCGAGTGTCGCCGCGGCCTGGCCGAGCAGACCGATCACCGGCAGCACGTATTGCGCGAAGGACCGTACTCGTGGCTCGTTCCGATACAGTTCCGCGACCCTGTCCGCCGAGGGCATGGCATCACTGCCGCCGCTGCCGACCTCGTCGGCGCGGGAGAACGCGAGAATCGTGTTGATCGGTGCGCGGCGGGCGACCTCGAGTTCGTGTGCCGACTGCAGGAACTGTATGTCGGTCTGGTGCGGATGCCGCGTGAGGTAGAGCATGGCATCGGCTTCGGACAGGATCTGCGCCAGTGCCGAGCGGCCGGTTTCCTTCACCGCCGAGGAGGACACTCCGGGCGTTTCGATCAGCGTGATGGCCTGCAGTCCCGGTGACGGGGAGTCGATCACCAGCCGAGAGATCTCGTCGGGCCGCCAGCGCTGCAGGTCCCGGATCGTGCCGGGGTCCAGTGTGGTGACGGGGACGTTCTGCGCCGCACCGTGCGGGGTGTAGGCGGTGATTCTCGGCTCCGGCCCGTACTGGTAGACGGTGTTGACCTGGGTGCGCTCCTCGGCATCGGTCGGGGCGAGTTCCGCGCCCACCAGCGCGTTGATGAGCGTCGACTTGCCCGACTTGACCCGCCCGGTGACGGCGATCCGCAGCGGTGCCTCGATCCGCTCGAGACGCTCGCGCAGCCAGCTTGCCGTTCTGGGATCGTCCCGGTAGAAGGTCATCGTCCGGATCAGCAGGGCACGAGCCTGCTGGAGCAGACCGGCGGGCGCCTCGGCGGTGCTGGTGGAGGCGGTCATGCGGCGGCGATGCGGTTCGAGGCCAGCATGGCGGCACGCTTGCGTAGAACGGTCAGTTCCTCCAGCTTCCGCTTGATCTCCCGCGCGCGTTCGTCACGGTCGACGGCACTGCGCTCGGCTTCCCGCTTGATGTCCTGAATGGTTCGGCTGACCTGGGCCTGGGCCTGCTCGGTGACTCGGTTGCAGTGGTCGTACAACTGCTGGTGCAGGTTCCGAATGGTATCCCGGCCTTCCTTGTTCACCTGGAACGTTACGTGGTCCACGTAGCGGTGGACGGCCGCGCGTGCCTCGGCCTGCCTGCGCTTGAGCCGCGAGTCCTTTTCCTCGTTGAGGCTCTTGGTGCCCAGCAGCAAGCCGGCCGAGATCGACACGACGTTCATCAGGGGAAGACCGGCCATGCTGGTGATCAGCCCGAACATGAGCACGCCGGCGTAGGAGCCCCGCAGCCCGGTCAGGATCTGGTCCTTGCGGGGGTAGTTCGCGTTCTTCGGCGGGGTCGGCTCCGGCACGCGGTCCAGCGGGTCGGGTGCTTGGATCCGTTCCACGTTGGGCAGTGTCCGGATGTGCTCGCGCAGAAGCTCGTCACAGACCTGCTCGGTGAGTCGCTCGCGGCGCTCGTCCAGCCATCCGAAGGTGTCGGCGATGGATTCGGAGAGACTGGTCGACAGCCACTCGGCGAACTCCTCCCACGTCGTGTTCGGGTCCGCCTCGTCGAAGATCTCGCCGACCTGGTGCTGAATCGTCCAGCTGCGTTCCCGGAAGTCGTGCTCGATGTCGGAATACAGCTCCTGGATGCCCTCGGACAGCGTTTTCTGCCACCGGCCGACGGCCCGCTTGAGGTCCTCGGCCCGGCGCTGGGCGCTTTCCAGCTCGAGCAGTGTCTCGGTGGCGGTGCGGGGGTTCTGGTTGCTGAGTTCCTCCCGCAGAGCCGTCATGAGCTGATCGACGACGTCGGTGATGTTGTGGGACACCAGCTTGCGCGTGAATTCCTCGTGCTTGCCCGCCAGCTCGTTGCGCAGGTAGTCCAGCAGCGGGGGGAAGCCGGACTCGGTGTTGAGGTCGGGATCCTTGGCGCTGGTCGCGCGGACCCGGATCTTCGCCGAGACCGGAAAGATCTTGGCCGAGATGCCTGCGTTCGACAGGTGCTTGCGGTTGAGCTCGACGACCTGCCGCCACTGCGGGACGATGTCGGTTTTGGGCTGCACGAGCGCCACGTTCGGGCACAGCGCGGTGGCCTGGCGCAGGAAGCTGATCTCGTTGGTGGTCAGTTCCTGTGTGGCGTCGGAGACCATGAGCAGCGCGTCGGCTTCGGCCACCACTGCCTGTGTGGTGGCGGTCAGTGAGGCGGAGACGCTGCCGACTCCGGGCGTGTCCATGAGCACCAGGCCGTTTTTGAGGATCGCCCGCGGCAGGCTGATTTCGGTGCGGGTGACGGGACGGCCGTGGGAGACGGCTTGGTCGAGCTCGTTGTGGACCCGTTCGATGGGGACCGGCAGCCGGTCGAGCGCGGCGGGATCGGGGGAGGGTTCCTGCTGGACGAGCTGCGCGGAGGGCTCCTCGGAGTAGCGCACGATCGTCGGCACGGCCGTGGTGGTCTCCTCACCGGCACTGCAGACCGCCGCGTTGACCACGGAGTTGACGAGCTCGCTCTTGCCCTGCTTCGGCTCACCGACCACCAGGACGAGCTGGGCGGGATCCAGAACCCGGTTGCGGATCTGCCGCATCCGGTGGTGGAGATCGGGGCGCTGCTGCCCGACACACTCGGCCGTTGTCCGGTCGATCAGTTCCACGAGAGCCGTTTCGATCACAGTCCGATTGTGACGGTCCCGCTCTCGGGGGAAAACCCGGATGGGTGAAAGCTCGCAGTGCATGCCCGGTTCGTCGGATTTTCCGGTACTGCGAGTACGGGCGGTGACACAGACATCGGGCCGGGTCCGTCGAGGGGAGAACGGACCCGGCCCGATAGTGCACCTACCGGAAGGTGATCACTCGATTCGGTCGTTGCGCGACCCTCGAGGGGCTCGCAAGGGGTACCGAGGAGTGCTCCGGTGTGTGAGTGCTCGTGGAATCAGAGCACGTCCAGGCCGAGGCCGCTGGTCACGCCGTCGACCGTGCCGCCGACGTTGCCGACCAGGCCGGCGTTGGCCTCGGCGTCGCCGCCGTAGGTCTGGACGTCACCCGCGCCGGTCACGCCGCCGACGACGCCACCCACGGCGCCGGTGACGTTGCCCACAACGTCCTCCACGGCCACGTTGGCGACGCCGCCCACGACGTTGTTGACACCGACGGCGTCGACCGTGCTGCTCACGGAGTTGACGGTGTTGTTGACGGTGTCACCCACGGAGTCGACGGTGTTGCCCACGCCGGCGAGGGAGTTGTCGCTGAGCACGTCGTGCACGCTGACCACGTTGTGCGAGTCGGTGTGCTCGACGCTGTGGTTGACCTCGACGTTGTTGCCGGCCTCGGCGTTGCCGCCGCCGTTGTTGCCGTTGTCGGCCGGCATCTGCTCGTCGGCGTCGCCGTTGGAGGAGGTGTCCTGGGAGTTCTGCAGCATGCTTGGTTCCGTCGCTTCCTGATGCTCGTGTTCTTGTGCGGGATGCAGTTGGTTGATCGCGACGTGCTGAGTGCTCGCGGCGAACGTGTCGACGCTGCTCTGCAGCGAACGACCGTACTCCTGCACGACCTCGGCCGGTGCGTAGTCGAGTACCAGCGACGCGCCCTGGAGCACGTCTGTCGCGGTCATGTCTCCGAGGCCGGCGCCGTCCAACGAGGCTCGAGGATCAGCCTCGAATGCCGACCGGGCCTGCGGGTTGCTGACGAGCTGCGTGAGGAACTCGTACAGCGTCGGCTGGTCGGCCTGGGCGGCTTGGGTCCCGGAGTTGGAAGTGGGGGCACCTGCCGAGGTCGAGTGCATCGACCCCGGATCCTGCTCCGATTGAGAATGCAGCATCGCTGATCTCCTCTGCGAACTCAGTGAGTTGGTGAAGCCGGGCGAGGGTGGTGCCGTTCCCCGTGCTCCCGATTACTCAAGCTACCGAGCGTTCGCGCCCCGTCCATCGGGAAGCACTCCTAGTCATTGAAACCTCTATTAGGGGATCATTCGTGTAACCCGTTAGGGGGTTGATAGGGGTATCCCACGTCCTTGTGTAACCAAGCTCGCGCTAAGTTGGGTGCCTGCATCTGTGCTCGATCAGGTGAACCGGAAGGGGTGACATGCCTTACGTCCTGGGAATTCACCTGGGGGCCACTGCGACGTCGGCCGCGGTCGTTCGGCGTGACGAGAACCAGGCTGTACCGGCTTCCCCGTTCCCGCTGGGCAGTGCGGCACCCGCCGTTCCCACCATGCTGTGCAAGGTGCAGGACGGCTCGTTCGTGGCCGGGGAGGTCGCCCAACGGCAGGAGCCGGCTCACCACGAGTGGGTGGTGCGGTCCTTCACTCGACAGGTGGGGGACGACTGCCCGCTGCTGGTGGGCAGCGAGTTCGTCACCGCGCACCGCCTCGCCGCGGTCATGATCGAATGGGTGGCCGACCAGGTCGCACACCGCCAGGGTGCTCCCCCGGATCACATCGCCGTCGCGCACCACGCTGCCTGGGGCCCGCATCGCACCCATCTCGTGTACCGGGAGCTGGCCCAGCTCGGCCTGAACGAGGTGACCCTGCTTCCCGAGTCGGTGGCGGTCGGGCTGGACTACGCGAGCCGGACACGGGTGGAGGAGAACGACACGATCGCCGTCGCCAATATCGGCGGCAGCGGCTGCGATGCCACGGTGCTGCGCAAATCGCAGGACGGCGAGCTCCCCGGCTTCGAAGTGCTCGGTTCCCCGCTGGACTCCGAACATCCGAGCGGTCAGGCACTCGACGACGAGGTCCTCGGGTACCTCCGCAAGGAGCTCGGTGAGTCCTCGCCCGCACTCGACCCCGCCGATCCGCGCGATCGGGTGGCCGCGTTCCAGTTGCGCGCCGAGTGCATCCGAGGCAGGGAAGCCCTGTCGCACCAGCCCGGGATCGCGCTGCGGGTGGAGTTGCCGCAGGTCCGTACACAGGTGGCGCTCTCCCGAGCGAAGTACGAACAACTCGCCCGTAACCACCTCGAATACGTGCCCGACCTGCTCCAGCAGGCCGTGCAGTCCGCGCCGATCGGCTCGACCGAACCCGGCGCGCTCGTGCTGGCGGGTGGTACGGCCAGGACCCCGCTGGTGCAGCAGCTCGTTTCCCGGCGCTTCGAGCAGCAGGCGCAAGTGGACGGTGCTCCCGAGTTGGTGGCCGCGAGGGGAGCGGCCTGTGCCGCACGCACCGTGCTCCTGCCCGGACGCAGCCGGCCCGTGGCGGCCGAGGAGACGAGCCTGCTGATGCGTGTGGAGCACGACCCCGAGAGCCTGCCGATCGTCGAGGAGGAGAGCGAAGCGCCGGAGCGCCCCGAGGTGCCGCGTCCGCCGGTCGAGATCGAACCGTTGTCCCTCGAACCCCCTGAGACCAACCGCACATTCAAGATCATCAAACTGGTCCTGGCCGCGGCGCTGATCATCTTCGGGCTTGTCCTGACCTATATGCAGGGTTGGGGTGGGCCGCAGCAACCGAGTCTGGGCATTCTGTCGCGATAACCGGAGACCACCGACCAGCACCGCCGCATCGAACGAACACTGCTCACCGATTGGGACGGCCAGTGAATCACCCGACAGTCGCACCTCCCGCCCCCGGCACGGCTGTGTCCGCAACAGCGTTGCGCCGGCTGGTCGCCACGGATCCGGCAGCACCGGTCATCGCCGGAGTCCAGGGGGCGGGCGGCTACGGTAAGACGACACTGCTCGGCGAGCTGGCCCGGATCTACCGGGACGCGGGGATCACGGTGTGCGACTCCACGTCGATACCGGTCGACCCTTCCGGTGCGGCCGTGCTCGTCGATGATGCCCACCGGCTCGACGAGGCGACGTTGCACGCGCTTCGGGAACTCGCGCAGAACACCTCCGCGCGGTTGATCGTCACCTACCGCCCGTGGCCGCGCCCGACCGCGCTGGCCGCACTCGTCGGCGCACTCGGGCAGCACACCCGCCCGATCCTGCTGGATGGGCTGAGCAGACAGGAGATCGTCGAGCAGGCCGAGACCGCACTCGGAGACCGGGCCACCTCGGAACTGGTGGAATATCTGCACTCGTGGACCGCAGGCGTTCCCCGGTTGGTCTCCCGGTTGTTGAGCACGGGCAATCCCGCAGGGCTCGGTCCGGACGGGAAGCCCGGCACGCCCCGTGCCGCATTCGACCTGTTTCACCACGATCTGGACCAGTTCGACGAGCCCGTGCGGGACTGCCTGACCGCCATGGCCGTCGGTGCCGCTCCGCATCCCGCGCTGCTCGCCTCGACCCTCGGTGTCACATCGACGGCCGTTGCCGAGGCGATGCCGGCGATACGCGCGAGCGGGCTGGTGGACGCCCACGACGGTCTGCTGCCGGTGGCGCGGGAGGCGGTGCTCGCGCTGACCCCGTGGGAGCAGCGGTTCGACATGCTGCGGCAGTTGGTCCACATCCAGCTCGATCGGGGCGGCCCGGTGCTCGAGTTGGTCCGGCCGCTGCTGAACGCGGAGCTCGCACCGCTGCCGGAACCCGCGCTGGCGACGGCGTTCGAGAAGGCGGGTGACGAAGCGTGGCCGGACTCGCCGAAGCTGGCGGTGCGGCTGTTCGATGCCGCCGTGTCGGCGGGGGCCACGGTGACGTCGGTGTCCGCTCGGCGTGCTCGCGCGGCCGCGGCGGCCGGGAATCTCGACGAGGCCCTCCGCACCGCCGACCGGGTGATCGTGGACGACACCACCGACGACCGCGCTCTCGGCATCCAGGTTGCCGCGACCGTGCTGGCCCACCGTGGGCAGCTCGCGCGCTCCACGGAGCTGTGCCGGTGGTCGATGGAGCATGTCCGCTGGTCCGGTGATGCCGCCTTCGCCGTGGTCGGACTGCTCGGGACCGGGAGACCGGAGGAAGCGGGGCAGCTGCTGCGCTCGTCCGCCGACACCGGCCCGCCGACAACACTGTCCGGTACGGCCACGCAGCTCGCCGAGGGGATGTACGAATCGGTCGGCGGTTCGGCCGCGGCTGCGCTGTCCACACTGGTCCGCTCGGCCTCGCTGGCGGAACCGGTCGGGCCTGCGGTGCTCCTGCCCGACACGCCCGCCGCTGTGGCCGCCGTGGTGGCCTTGCACTGTGGAGAGTTCGACGTCGCCGAGTCGATGACCGACCGCGCGATCGAGTCCGGAATCGGTGGACCGTTGCTGCGGTCCCGGCATCGCCTGCTCTCGGCGTGGGTCCCGCTGCTGCGGGGAGACACCATGGCGGCGCGCACCAAGCTGGCCGACGTGTACCAGGAGGTGGATGCCCTCGCCACGAGAGACCGCCTCACGGCGATCGCGATCGAGGCGGGGATCGCCAACCGGGACAACGACATGGCTGCGCTGGCCGACGTGCGCGGCCGCGCCCGCAAGATCGTCGCCGAACATCCCGTGGACCTGTTCACCCTGTTGCCGCTCGGTGAGCTCGTGAGCGCCGCTGCGCGATTGCGCGACCGGGAGTGGCTGGCGCCGTATCTGCGGCAGGCGCAGGATCTGCTCACCGGGCTGGACACGCCGCCACTGTGGAGTGCCATGCTGCACTGGAAGTGCCTGCAGGCGGCGATCGTGATGGAGCAGCCGGAGCAGGCACGGGAGCACGCCGGCACTCTGGAGGGCATGGCCCAGCACAACTCGCTGTCCGCGGCGATGGCCGATGGTGCGCGTGTGTGGCTGGAGATCCTGGCCGGGGAGATCGATCAGGACACCACCGAGCGCACTGCTCGTGCCCTGCACGCGGTGGGTCTGCCCTGGGACGGCGCCAATCTGGCCGGGCAGGCCGCGGTCCGCACGACCGATCGACGGGTGATGCTGGCGTTGCTGGAGTGCGCGCGATCCCTGCAGGGCAAGGCTCCGCGGCCGCAGAAGCACCCCGCAGGCGATCGGAACGGTCACGCGGCCGATGCCGGCGGGATGGGCCTGCTCAGTGGCCGGGAGAAGGAAGTCGCCGAACTGGTCCTGGCCGGATACACCTACAAGCAGGTCGGCAAGCGGCTGTTCATTTCCGCCAAGACCGTCGAGCACCACATCGGACGGATCAAGCAGCGTCTCGGCTGCACCACCCGCGAGGAGCTACTGACCCAACTCCGCACGCTCCTCGGCTGACGGAGGCTCCCGCTGCGCCTGCGTCGCCCCGCAGCCCTCAGCTGCGCAGCGCCAGACTCGCACGGATCGACCCGATGATCTCGAACAGCACCTCCTGGAAGCGCCCTCCGGCGGCGTACAGGTTCAGGAACCCGTGCATCAGGTCCGGGAATCGCCGGGCGGCCACCGGCACTCCCGCCTGGCGGAGGCGGCGCACGTACTCCTCTCCCTCGTCGCGCAGCGGATCGAAACCGGCGGTGACCACGTAGGCCGGTGGGAGATCGCTCAGGTCCTCGGCCAGCAGTACGGACAGGCGCGGGTCGCCACGCAGATCCGGGTCCGGCTGGTAGTGGTCCATGAACCAGTCCATGTCCGTGTCGGTGAGCAGGAATCCCTCGCCGAACAGTTCCCGCGAGCGGCGCCGCACACTGGCGTCGACGGCCGGGTACAGCAGGGCCTGCAACACGGGCTTCTTCGTGCCGGACGCGGTCGCATGCTGGGCGACCGCCGCCGCGAGATTACCGCCGGCGCTGTCGCCGCCCACGAGCAGCGAATCCGGCGTGCTCCCGAGCTCCTCGGCGTGGTCGAGGGCGTAGCGGTACCCGTCGATGGCGTCGTCGACCGCTGCGGGGAAGGGATGTTCGGGGGCGAGCCGGTAATCCACGGACAGCACCCGGATACCGATGTGCTCGGCCAGCATCCGGCACAGCCCGTCGTGGCTGTCGAGGTCGCCGATGACCCACCCACCACCGTGGTAGAAGACCATCAGCTCGCTCGGCTCGGTCAGCGTTTCCGGCCGGTACAGGCGCGCGTCGAGGCCGCCGCTCGCCGTGGGAATGCGCTCGGACCTCGCCTCCACCTCGGCCACGGGTGCGTTGCCGATGATCTCCGCCGCCTCACGCATGCCCGCCCGCGCCTTCTCCGCGGTGTCGGCCGACAGTTGGGTGCGGCCGGCCAGCGCCTGCAGCCGGAGCAGGGCCTGAGCCTCGAGCGCCAGTTCCTGCCCGTCGATCCGGATCGGTTCGCCCGCGATCCGGCGCAATACCGGGCGCGGCAGGGTGAGCACCCGGCGGAGTGCGGCTCCTTGCACACGCGTCTGCAGGTGCGACGGGATCAGATCGAGGGGTTTGGACACGGTGAACCTCCCGGTGAAATAGTGCTGATCAGACGCTACCCGTAAGTAGCTTGTGATACGAGACATGTGCCCGTGATTGACCTCGAGTTCACGTGAACTCGTAACGTGGCGTGTGCGTACGCCTGGTCGAGCACCACACGAATCGGCAAGGGCGACGAAAAGCGGGTGATATCACAGAAGGGATCATGGCGATGACGGTGACCGTGGTGGGGATCGGTGGGTCGGTGCGTTCCGATTCGCAGTCCGAGCGTGCCCTGCACGCGGTACTCGCGGGTGCGCGCGACGCCGGCGCCAAGGTCCACGCGATCACCGGCAGCAGCCTGGTCCTGCCTTTCTTCGACCCGACGGTCACCGAGCGCACGGACAGTGCGCACGAACTCGTGGAGGCGCTTCGTGCCGCGGACGGTGTCGTGATCTCGTCTCCCGGCTACCACGGCACCTTCTCGGGGTTGATCAAGAACGCTCTGGACTATGTCGAGGACCTTCGCCAGGACGATCGGCCGTACCTCGACGGCCGGGCCGTGGGGTGCGTCGGCACCGCCTATGGCTGGCAGGCCACGGTGACCACTCTGCAACAGCTGCGTTCGGTGGTGCACGCGCTGCGCGGCTGGCCGACCCCGCTGGGAGCCGCGGTCAACTCGGCCGAGACCAGGCTCGGACCCGACGGTGACGTTCCGGACCCGAAGGTGAGCTCGACCCTGCACACGATCGGTCAGCAGGTGGTGGACTTCGCGCTCCGGCAACCGTGAGTTCCTGCCGGTCACACGCGAGTGAATATCCGGCCGGATCACGGGTACCCACTCGGAAGAGCACGCGTGAACCGAGGCGTGCTTGTCGAATCCGAGGAGGTACGACGATGGTCGAGAAGGACCCGATCACCAGCCCGCTGAACAACTCCGAGCGCGACATCACGGGCAAGGCACTGCAGGGCACCTTGGTCGACCTCGTGGATCTGCATCTGGTCGCCAAACAGGCTCACTGGAACGTCGTGGGCAGTCACTTCCGCGAAGTCCACCTGCATCTCGACGAACTCGTCGACAGCGCCAGGGGCTTCGCCGACGACGTGGCCGAGCGGGCCGCCACGATCGGTATCTCACCGGACGCCCGAGCCGCGACGGTCGCCGAGAACTCCGGTGTACCGAAGGTGGATGCGGGGTGGAAGAACGACCGCGAGGTCGTCGAGTTCGTCGCGGAGGCATTGAGCAAGGTGATCGGCCGCTTGCGGCCACGCGTCGACGAGACGGGTAAGACCGACGCGGTCACGCAGGACCTGCTGATCTCGATCGCTGCGAAGCTGGAGGAAACCCACTGGATGTGGCAGGCGAAGCTCGTCGAGTCCTGAAGCGACCGGGTTCCTGCCCGATTCCGCCACCCCTGGGGACGGGTAGCTGGTGGCGGCTTTGCGTGAAACCGCCACCAGCTGCTGCATCCGGGACCTCTCTCGAAGTGCGACACGCCCCGGGGAGGTCCCGGATGCTCGCCCGACCGGGCCATCTCCCTGCTGAGTCGAGTCAGCGCCGAGCGGCCCGCTCGTACTGACGCGGCCACAGCGAACCCCCGCTCGGGGATCCTCTGCGCAACCGATCGGCGGCATGCAGCGGCCAGTGCGGGTTGCGCAGCAGCTCGCGGGCGAGCAGGACCGCATCCGCGGATCCGGAGGAGATGATCTCCTCGGCCTGCTCGGCAGAGGTGATCAACCCGACCGCTCCGGTGGGCACACCCGCCTCGGCGCGCACCCGACGCGCGAAGCGCACCTGGTAGCCGGAGCCGACCGGGATGTCGGCGTACGGGACGGCCCCTCCGGTGGAAGCGTCGACCAGGTCGATCCCGCGCTCGGCCAGCAGGCGTGCCAACCGCACCGAGTCGTCCCCGGTCCATCCGCCCTCCACCCAGTCGGTGGCCGAGATGCGCGCGAACAGCGGCCGCTCCTGCGGCCACACCGCGCGCACGGCGTCGGTGATCTCCAGCAGGAGCCGCACCCGGCTGTCGAAGTCGCCGCCATAGCGATCGGTCCGGTCGTTGACCAGCGGGGAGTAGAACTGGTGAGCGAGGTAACCGTGCGCGAAGTGGAGTTCGATCACGTCGAACCCCGCTTCCTCGGCCCGGCGCGCGGCCTGCGCGAACTGCTCGGGCAGCGCGGCGACTTCCTGCTCACCGAGCGCCCGCGGAGCGGCGAGGTCGCCGAAGGCCGTGTCGGTCGAGCTGACGGTCCGCCAACCTCCCTCCGAGTCGGAAATGCTGCCGCCGCCCTCCCACGGCGCCTGCACGGACGCCTTGCGTCCGGCATGCGCGAGCTGGATACCGGCCGCCGAGCCGTGGTCGTGCAGGAAGCGGGTGATCCGCTGCCAGGCCGCGGTCTGCTCGTCGTTCCACAGGCCGGTGTCGGCAGGGCTGATCCGACCCGGGGGCGCCACAGCCGTGGCTTCGGTGAAGACCAGGCCGGCACCGCCGGTGGCGAACTGACCGAGGTGCACCAGATGCCAGTCGTCGGGCACACCGTCGGTAGCCGAGTACTGGCACATGGGCGAGACCCAGGCCCGGTTGCGGATGTCGATATCGCGGAACTTGACGGGTTCGAACAGGTGGCTCACGTCCCGTGGCAACCACGGGAGACGGACGCGGTATTCCGGCGCGCCGGGCTGTGCGCACTGCGGCCCGCTGCTGACGAGCTGCGCATCGGTGAGATCGAAAACCCGGTGAGCCGCGCCGGTCGCGGTCTCCGTGCCGCAGAGCCGATCTCCTGCTCACCGGAGAGCACCGGCGTACTCTCGGCTACCTCGACGGGGGTCCGCGGGCCCAACCGGTTCCTCTCCACGGAAAAATCGGGATGCCGTGATGAGCGTCGATGTCGAGGTGGCCGCCTCGCTCGCGCGGAGTGAGCTCTCGGGTCTTCCGCACGAGCTGCTCGATCGTGTTCTCGGACGCTCCGTCGATTTCCACGTCCGGGCAGGCGGGGCACTGGTGACCACCGGCCGGACCGACGTCTTCTGCTACCTCCTGGTCAGCGGACTGATCCGCAGCTACCTGATCTCCTCTGCCGGGAGGCAGGTGACGCTGCGCTACTCCCGGCCGGGCTCCCTGCTCGGTGTCGCGACACTGTTCGCCTCCGGCACCGCGCCTGCCGGTCTGCAAGCGGTCACCGACGCCCGGGTACTGTCTCTGAACCCGGAGACGCTGCGGGCGCTGGCACGCAGTGATGTGCGGGTCAGCCATGCCCTGCTGACCGAACTCAGCGACCGGGCCATCACCTACATGAACGCGATCGGCGATGCGGTGTTCTCCTCCCTGCACGACCGCGTGCTCAGTCACCTGTGCGACATCGCCACCTTCGGACAGCGGGACTCGGAGCTGTCGGCCCGGATCAGTCAACAGGAACTCGCCGACCAGGTCGGCACCGTACGCGAGGTCGTGGTGCGCATCCTGCGGGAGCTGCGGTCGGCGGGGCTGGTCCGCACCGAGCGGGACCGCATCGTGCTCCTGGACTCCGCGCGGGAGCACGCCCAGGGCAGTGGCACCGATCGGCGTATCGGGCTCGACTGGAACCGAAGTTCCTGACAGGGCGCCTTGCGCTGCTCGATTCTCGCGGTACGGAGTTCCGACACGACGTGAGGAGACCGTCATGGCCAGGAAGGTCGCGGACTGCCGCAAGCTGCCGAGCGAGATGAACTGCACGCTGACGATCACCGGTGAGGAGGAGGAAGTGGTCCGCGCGGCGGCCGAGCACGCGGCCTCGGTGCACGGCCACGTCGACAGCCCGGAAATGCGTGCGGAGATCCGCAGGAGTCTCGAGGACGAGATCGCCGCATCACCCACGGCCTGACCGGCAACGGTACGACACAAGGAGCACAGAACATGCGATTCGTGCAGTTGATCGAATATCACACCGAGCAGGCCGACGAGGCCGACCGGATCATGGACGAGTGGGCTGCGGCCACCAACGGCAAGCGGACCGCGACTCGGATCATGGTCACCGCCGACAGGGACGATCCCGGAGGCTACGTCGAGATCGTCGAGTTCCCCTCGTACGAGGAGGCCATGCGCAACTCCGAGCTGCCCGAGACCAACGAGATCGCACGCAAGATGCGGCGGATCTGCGACGGGGAACCCCGGTTCCACAACCTGGATGTCCGGCGCGAGGAAGCTTTGTAGCAGGAGCCTGCAGGGCCGAGTGAACGGGTCCTGCGGAGTCGCCGGACCCGTTCCGACCGTCAGGACATCCCGACGGCGCGACGAGCGAAGTGGATCTCCGTGGCGACTTGATCGAGCGTCTCGGCGATCACCAACGAGCCGTGCCCGGCGTCGTAGCGGTAGAACTCGAACGGCATTTCCCGCTGCTGCAGCCGGTCCAGGTAGTTCAGGATCTGGCGGATCGGGCAGCGCGGATCGTTGTCGCCCGCCAGCACCAGCAGCGGCGCGCGTACCTGGTCGACGTAGGTGATCGGCGAGCACTTCCGATAGACCTCGGGCACCTGTTCCGGTGCTCCGCCGAACATGGCGCGGTCGAAGGCACGCAGTGGTTCCATCTCGTCGGCATAGGCCGACACGTAGTCGGCGACCGGTACGCCCGCGACACCACCGGCCCACCGATCCGGCTGCGTGCCCAGTGCCAGCAGCGTCAGGTAGCCCCCCCACGAAGCACCCGCCACCACGCTGAGGGCCGGAGTGGTCAGACCCTGCTCGATCGCCCAGTCCTGTACGTGCGCGACGTCGGCCAGTTCGGTCAGGCCGGGGCGGCCCTCGATCGCGTCCCGCCACTGCGAGCCGTAGCCCGTCGATCCCCGGTAGTTGACCTCCACCACGGCAAAACCCGCATCCAGCCATGCCGCGCGATAGGAGGAGAAGCGGTCCTCGTCGGCGGCGTGCGGGCCACCGTGCAGGTTGAACACCGTCGGAAGCGGGCCGTGGCCCGCGTCGGCGGGTCGCGCGATCAGGGCGTGCACGGTGTCGTTCGGCCCGTGGGGCACCTCGATGAAGGCATCGTCGACCGGCAACGATTCGGGGGCACGGTTCTCCCCCGGAGTGAGCAGTACGCGGTCGTCACCGCGCGGGGACAGGGTGCGCACGAGACCGGGCTCGGCCGCCGACGACCACGAGTACTCCACGGCGTGATCCGGCCGGACCGAGGCGGTGCCGACGGTACCGACCGGCGTCGACAACGCGGTCACGGTGCCGGAGTCGAGGTCGTAGCGATGCATCGTGGTCCGCGCCCGATGGGTGTGGGTGATCAGCAGTGCTCGCCCGTCCGGGTACCAGTCGGCATCGACCTCACCCGGTAGACCCAGGTCGAGTTCGGTTTCGGTGTCGGTCTCGACATCCCAGATCAACGGTTCTTCCCGCCCGCGACGTTCATGCAGGACCAGCAACCGTGGATCTCCCGCTATCGGCGCGAAGTCCAGCGCGGCCAGCCCCTTGCCCGGGCCGTCCCACTTCTCGACGACCGTGGACCCGTCCGCCACGCGCAGCACCCGCAGCGCGGGGTGCCTGCTGTCGCCGTGCTCGGAATGCGCGATCACCAGCAGGCTCTCGTCCCGGGAAAGCGTGGCCAGTCCGCCGTCCTGCTCGTGCTGGTAGACGACCTCCGGAGTGCCGCCGTCGCGCGCGACCCACACGGTCACACCGTCGTCGGTGGACATGCCCGCCGCGATCACCCGAGCACCCAGCTCCAGCCCTGCCGGGTACCCGGGGTGAGTGCCGGGCAGGGCCTGCTCGGGGCGCGTGTCGTGCGCGCCGAACGGCTCGCTGACCCAGCTTCCGAACTCGTCACCGTCGGTGTCGTCGAACCACCAGACCCGCTCGCCGTCGGCGGGCAGGGTGCCGTGGAACGTGCCGTTCGGACGATCGGTGACCTGCCGATGGGTGCCGGTGGAGCGATCCCACGCGTAGAGCTCCCAGGTGCCGCTGACGTTCGACACGTACAGGCTGCGTTGTGGTGCGTCGCGTGCCCAGTCCGGTACCGACACCCGCGGGGCGCTGAAACGTGCCCGCCAGCGTGCTTCCTTCTCCGGATCGTCGAACAGCGTCTTCGGGACCGTCGCGCTGGGATAGGTGCTCACGAGTACCGATCCTGCCCGATCCCGGGAGCCGGAGCGAGCACGGGGTGATTCAAGGGCCTGGCCACAACCCTGCTGAGGCTGTGGCCAGGCCCTTTCCTGTCGGGGTGGCGGGATTTGAACCCACGACCTCCTCGACCCGAACGAGGCGCGCTCCCAAACTGCGCTACACCCCGGAGCAAAGACGGTGTATCGGGTGCTTGCTCACCGTCGCGGCAAAGTCTATCGGACGTTCGTGTCCGTCCCGAAACGGGGCCCACCGACTGCGTCCGCATGCTGCTGTGGCGCTTCCTGCGAGCGCGGAACCAGCGTCAACAGGGTTGCCTCCGGCGGGCAGGCGAACCGGAAGGGGGCGTACGGCGAGGTCCCCAGCCCGGCCGAGACGTGCAACCGCATGTGATGCCCCCACGTCGAGGCGCCACGCGCTCGCGAGCGATCCAGCTCGCAGTTGGTGACGATCGCACCGTAGCCCGGTACGCGCAGCTGGCCGCCGTGCGTGTGGCCGGCCATGACCAGGTCGTATCCGTCCTCGGCGAATGCGTCCAGAACCCGTGGCTCGGGCGAGTGCGTCACCCCGAGGCCGAGTTGGGCGCCCTCGGGAACGGCACCCGCGATCCGCGAATAGCGATCGCGTTTGAGGTGCGGGTCGTCCACCCCCGCGGCGTGCACGGTGATTCCGGACACCGTGAGCTCGTGGCGCTGATGGGTGAGGTCCTGCCAGCCGCGCTCGGTCATCGCCGCACGGAGATCGCCCCACGGCAGCCGAGCGCCGCGGATGCGCTTCATCCGGGCGGAGGGCAGCAGGTAGCGGGCGGGATTCTTCGGTTTCGGTGCGTAGTAGTCGTTGCTGCCGAAGACGAACACTCCGGGCCGGTCCAGCAGCGGGCCCAGGGCACGCAGCACGGCCGGTACTGCCTGCGGGTGGGCGAGATTGTCGCCGGTGTTGACGACCAGGTCGGGTTCGAGCTCGTCGAGGGCGGCCACCCAGCGCTGCTTCGAGCGCTGGTTCGGCGTCATGTGCAGGTCCGAGATGTGCAACACCCGCAGCTCGCGACTGCTTTCGCCGAGCACCGGCAGCGTGGCGCGCCGCAACGTCCAGTGCCTGCGCTCGACCCCGGCCGAGTAGGCGAGTGTGGCGGCGCCGAATGCACCGGTGGCAAGCAGGGTCCGACCGAGCGTGTTCACACCGTCCACTCTACGGTGATTCGCGGGGCAGGCACTGTCTCCCCCGAGATCGACCTCGCGTGGAGCACCGGCGGTGACGGGCGGGATAATCGAGCCATGGCCGAACTGAAGGAAAAGCTGCGGGCGGACCTGACCGCGGCGATCAAGGAACGCGATACCGTCGCCACCGGCGTTCTGCGGATGGCGCTGTCCGCCGTCGGTACGGAGGAAGTCGCAGGCAAGCAGGCGCGGGAACTCACCGACGAGGAAGTGCAGCGCGTCCTGTCCAAGGAGGCCAAGAAACGCGAGGAGTCGGCGGCCGCGTTCGACACCGCGGGCCGTCCGGAGCAGGCCGCGGCCGAGCGGTCGGAGGGCGAGGTCTTGCGCCGCTACCTTCCCGCCCAGCTCGGCGAGGAGGAACTGGGCGAGCTCGTACGGGCGGCGGTGTCCGAGGTCGCAGCCGATCTCGGCGAGCAGCCCGGTCCGAAGCAGATGGGGCAGGTCATGAAGGTCGCGAACGCGAAGGTGGCCGGCCGCGCCGAGGGCGGTCGGGTCGCGGCGGCGGTCAAGGCCGAACTCGCGGGCTGAGAACCTGCCTCGGACCTGCGCATCCTGCCCACGCTGATCACGTGAGCGAAAGAGCGGGTTCGAAGCCGGGTGCTGAGCGATACGGTTTAGCGCGATGGGTCAGCGCTCGGCGCGGTCACGGCGCCAGTAAGCCAGCGCGTACACCCGCCGACGCTGCCACCCCAGTACATCCTGGAAGTGTGCGCGCAGCTCGCGAACCGTGTCGGATTCCGCACCGATCCACACGTGCGGGTGCGTCCCGAGCTCGGCTGTGCGGACGGCTTCGGTGAGCAGGCTCGACCGGCCTGCCGGTATCCCGTCACGGTGCAGCCAGGTCCACTCGACATCGGCGACGGTGGCGATCTCCTGCTGCTCTTCGCCGTCGGCGATCTCGACGAACACGCGCACGGGTGTGGCACGGGGAAGTTGCTCCACGATCGCCGAGATGGCGGGCAGGGCGGTCTCGTCACCCGCGAGGACCAGTGGGTTCGCTTCCGGACTCGGTTGGTACGACGGGCTCGGGCCGACCGTGACGATCCGGTCGCCGGGCCGTACGTTCGCCGCCCAGCTCGCCCCCGGACCGATGTGGTCGTGCAGTACCAGGTCGACCATCAGCTCCCGGCGATGCGCGTCGACATGGCGGACCGTGTAGGTGCGCTGGCGTGGCTGCTGTTCGCGAGGGAGCGCGAACACTTCCGCGCGGGTCCGGCCCAGCGGGGCCGGGCGACCCGGTTCCGGCAGGCACAGCTTGATCCGCTGGTCGGTTCCCTTGTCGGTGAAGTCCGCCAATTCCTCACCGCCCAGGGTCACTCGCACCATGCGCGGGGTGATCCGCTCGACGGCGCGGACATCCAGCAGTCGGTACCGGGCCTGCACGCTTCGCGTGCCGGAATGCGTGCTCGTCACAGCAGTCGAGTGTAGGCAAGCAGTGCAGGCAGGCGCTGTCTGCCGCTCTCGGGCCGGTAGCCGCCCTCACCCGCCGGGTGTGGGCGATGTGGACGGGGACGGAGCCGGGGACTGCCCACTCGGAGGCTTCCGGGACGTGTCCTGCGGCGGCCGGGCCTGCTCGGGTGACGGTTTCCTCGTGTGGGTCTGCGGCGGCGGGATGTAGCCGGTACTCACCGAGATCGTGATGGCCTTGCCCTGAGGGACGGAACCGCGCGGGCTCTGGCTGATCACGAGTCCCCGGGAGCGCGAGCTGCTCACCGACTGCCTGTTGATCTTGTATCCGGCGTCGCGCAGCTTCTTCGTCGCCTGCTTGGCGTTCATACCGACGACGTTGGGGACCTCCGAGTCGGAACCGCCGTCGGCGTAGCGCGGTGTCACGGGGGGCAGCGGGACGGTCGGCAGCCCCTCGTGGACGGGTTTCATCGCGCCCATCCAGGTGTGTGCGGGGATCGTGCCGCCGTAGATGTTGCCGCCGCCGCACAACCGCGGGGGGTTGCCGAGACAGATGCCCTGCTGTCCGGGCCCGTGGGCGAAGGTCAGCACCGATCCGGCGAGGTGCGCGGTCGCACCGATGAACGCGGCGGACTCGTAGCTTTCGGTCGTTCCGGTCTTGGCCGCCACCTTCCGGGTCCAGTCCGCGTCCTTGGCCGCGGCGACGGCGGTGCCGTCGGTGGTGTCCTTGCTCATGCCGACGAACAGGGCGTTGGCCAGTTCCTCGTCCACGGCCTGCTCGCACGGTGACTCCGTGATCGAGACCGGGTTGCCGTGCCGGTCAACGATGCTCTTGATCGGCGTGGGTGGGCACCACACCCCGCCACTGCTGATCGTGGCGGAGACGTTGGCCAGTTCCAGCGGGCTGGTCGGCGTGAACCCGAGCGTGAACGGGCCGAAGTTGTTCTGCTTGATCGTCTCGGCCTGGGAGAGCTCGTCTCCGGCCGGACTCAGCGGCTGGCCGCCGAAGTCGCTGCGGAGCAGGGTCTTGCGCATCCCCAGGCGCGCGGCCATGTCCACCGTGTTGTCGAGACCGACCCGTTCCTGCAGGGCGACGAACGCCGTGTTCGGGGAGGTGGCCAGGGCCATCTGCAGTGTCCGGGGCCCGGCATCGACGCCCTCGGCGTTGCTCACCGTGTACGGGTCTCTGCCGTTCGTGTACACCCGTGAGGTGTAGCTGGCCGGGGAGGGGATGACGTTGTTGATCCCCATCCCCTCCTCCAGGGCCGCGGCGGCGACGAACGTCTTGTACACCGACCCCGCACCCTGGGGAATCATCGAGCTCGGCCAGGCGTAGGCGGTCTCGCCCTTGCTCTTGTCGAAACCGAAGTTCCGGTTGGTCACCAGCGCCCGGACCGCGTGTTTCTTCGTGCCCGGTTCGACCACCGTCATCACATTGGTGATGCCTTCGCTCTCCTTGGGTGGGACCTGCTCCTGCGCTGATTTGTGCGCTGCTGCCGTGATCTTCTGGTCCAGCGTGGTGCGGATGGTGTAACCACCGCGCTCGAGCTGCTCCCTGGAGAAGCCGGCCCGTTCCAGGTACTCGATCACGTACTTGCAGAAGAACCCGTTCTCGGGACCCGCACCGACACAGCCGTTCGGCAGGCTGTTGAGCGGCTGCACGATGCCCAGCGGCGCTTCCCGCGCCTTCTGCGCCGCCTCCGGGGTGATCCGCTGCTGGCGGGCCATGGCGTCGATGACGAGGTTGCGCCGGAACAGCGCGTCCTCGGGATGGGTCACCGGGTTCAGCGCGCCGGGCTTGTTGACGATCCCGGCCAGGAGCGCGGCCTGGGGGATCGTGAGCTTGTCGGGCGTGGTTTCGAAGTACGTCCGCGCGGCGGCGGCCACCCCGTAGGTCCGGCTGCCGAACGGCACCACGTTGAGGTAGCGGGTGAGGATCTCCTCCTTGCTCAGCCGCTTCTCCAGTTGCAGGGCGATGCGGATCTCGCGCAGCTTGCGCGCGATGGTCTGTTCCGTGGCTTCGGCCTGCTCGACCGGGTTGTCCGCGGCGGCCACGTGCACCAGGTAGTTCTTCACGTACTGCTGGGTGATCGTCGAGGCGCCCTGGGTGATCTTCCCCGCGAACTGGTTGCTGAGAGCGGCCCGCACGGTGCCCGGCCAATCCACACCCTCGTGCTCGAAGAACCGCTGGTCCTCGATCGCCACCATCGCGGCCTTCATCGTGTCGGCGATCTGGTCGGAGGTGACAGGCGTGCGGTTCTGCTTGAACAGGTACGCGATGGGGTTGCCCGCTCGGTCCGTGACCGTGGTCACCAACGGCGCCTGCTCGGTCACGAGCTTCGCGGAGAGGTTGCTCACGGTGTCGCCGGCGCGGTTGGAGATGACGCCGAGTGCCCCCGCGGCGGGGAAAAGCAAGCCTGCCACCAGGACTCCGGCCAGCACGCACAGACCGAACAACTTCAGCAGGCCATCCCGGACTCGCACAGGACCAACCCTAGGACGGAGCGGGGAGGCGCCAGGCCTTCACGGACGAAGAAACCCCCGATGGGATGAGTGTGAGCCGGCCAACGCACGAATGGCGGTTGGCGATGGAACCGGACATCTCTACAGTGCGTCCACGTTCGGCGACAGTCGGGAACCATCTCCCCGTATCGGGTGGTTCCGGCGTCCGGTGCCGGGGGCTCCGGACGGAGAAGGTCGCCGACGATCCAGGAAGGAGCTGGGGGAACGTGAGGTCCGATCAGGGGGATTGGCGAGTTCGTGCCGCTTGCCGTGACGAGAGCCCGGACCGGTTGTTCGTGCGGGGTGCCGAGCAGCGCAAGGCGCGCATGGTCTGCTTCGGTTGCCAGGTCCGTACGGAATGCCTGGCCGAGGCGCTCGACAAGGGGATCGAGTTCGGTGTGTGGGGCGGTATGACGGAACGGGAGCGGCGTGCTCTGCTGCGCAGGCGTCCCGGTGTCCGCAACTGGCGTGCCCTGCTGGAAGCGGCCCGCCGGGAATCCGTTCGGCCGGACGGGTACCGGGTGGGCTGAGCGCTCCGCCGTGACAAGGCCGTTTGCGCGGCCTTTCAGGCTTGCCCCAGTCGATGACCGATCTCCCGCAACCCTTCCATGTCGTGCACGTCGGAGGACAGTGCCGGGACGTCGACGAGGGGCACCTCGGGGTGGGCGCGGGTGAAGCGGGCCAGCAGCCGCTTCTCCCGCTCGGCCACCGCCACCCGGTCGGCGTGCAGCCGCAGCACCGCTGCGGCCAGCGGGGAGGAGCCCGCCGCTTCGAGTTCCTCGGCTGCCGACAGGGCCCGCGCCGCGGGGAGGTCGGCCAGCACCGGGTGGGTGCGGTTGGCGATCAGCCCGGCCAGCGGGATGGAATCCCCGGCGAGGCGTTCGACGAAGTGGGACGCCTCGCGCAGGGAGTCCGGTTCCGGTGCGGCCACCACCAGAAACGACGTGTTCGGGGAGCGCAGCAGGCGGTAGGTGTAGTCGGCGCGTTCCCGGAAACCGCCGAAGGTGGAATCGAAGGCCTGCACGAACGCCGAGGCGTCGGCCAGCAACTGGCCACCGATGATCGTGGAGACGACCTTGGAGAACATCCCGAAGCCCGCCCCGACGATCTTGCGCAGCCCCTTCCCGCCTGCCCGCGCGGGGCTGGAGAGCATCCGGATCAGGCGGCCGTCGAGCACCGTGGACAGCCGTTGCGGAGCATCGAGGAAGTCCAGGGCCGACCGGCTCGGTGGGGTGTCCACGATGATCAGGTCCCAGACGTCCTCGGCGGCGAGCTGCCCGAGACGTTCCATCGCCATGTACTCCTGCGTGCCGGAGAACGACGTGGAGATCGTCTGGTAGAAGGGGTTGTCCAGGATCTGCTGCGCGCGCTCCCGCCCGGCGTGTGCGAGCACCATGTCGTCGAACGTCCGGCGCATGTCCAGCATCATCGCGCTGAGGTCGGCTCCGGGGTCCGTGCCGTCCAGCTCCACCGGCCGCGGCTGGTTGTCCAGCTCGCGCAAGCCCAGTGCCTGGGCCAGCCGCCTGGCGGGGTCGATGGTCAGCACCACGGTCTTGCGTCCGCGCTCGGCGGCACGGATCGCGAGTGCGGCGGCCGTGGTGGTCTTGCCCACGCCGCCCGAACCGCAGCACACGACGATCCGGTTGGCGGGGTCGTCCAGGAATCCGTCGACGTCCAGGGGATCGGGACGCGCGGCAGGCTCGGTCATCGTGCACCTCCGATCCCGTGTGCGGTGAGTTCTTCGGCGAGTTCGTAGAGGGCGGCCACGTCGATACCGCCGGTGAACTCGGACAGCGCGATCGAGGGCAGGTCCGTGGCGGCCAGCCGCTTGCGTGCCTCGTCCTCGGCGCGAGCGCGGGTCGCGTGCTCCACGGTCTCGGCGACCAGGCCGTCGAGCACTCCGGCATCCCGGTCCAGGCCGGCTGCCTCCAGTCCGGCGCGGATGCGGGAGGCATCGACGCGCCCGCCTGCGGCCGCGGTGATCGATCGCGTGGGCAGCCGTGGTGGCCGGACCCGGTTGAGCAGGATCGCTCCGGGGCGCAGGTCGGCCGCGTCGAGCTCCTCGACGGTCTCCAGCGCTTCCCGCACCGGGAGCTCTTCGAGCAGGGTGACCAGGTGCACGACGCTGTCGCCGGAATGCAGCAGCCGCACGACCCCTTCGCTCTGGGTGCGGATCGGCCCGACCTTGGCCAGGTCCGCCATGGCCTTGGTCACGTCGAGGAACTTGACCACCCTGCCGGTCGGCGGCGCGTCGACCACGACAGCGTCGTAGACGTGGCGGCCACGGTCGTCGGTGCGCCCGACGCACTCCTTGATCTTGCCGGTGAACAGGACATCGCGCAGCCCCGGAGCCAGGGTGGTCGCGAACTCGATCGCACCCATCCGGTGCAGTGTGCGACCGGCGAAGCCGAGGTTGTAGAACATGTCCAGGTACTCGAGCAGGGCCGGTTCCGCGTCGATGGCCAGCGCTCGCAGTTCCCCGCCGCCGGGTGCCGCCGCGAGCCATTCCTCGGAGTAGGGCAGCGGTGCGGTGTCGAAGAGCTGGGCGATGCCCTGCCTGCCCTCCACCTCGACCAGCAGCACCCTGCGTCCTCCGGTCGCCAGCGCAAGTGCCAGCGCGGCGGCGGCCGTGGTCTTTCCCACCCCGCCCTTGCCGCTGACCCAGTGCAGCCGGGCACGATTCGGTTCCCCGTCCCAGTCAGAGATGGTCACGCACTCAGCGTAAGTGTGTGACGGCTGTCGTGTCTGCCGAGCCGAGCCCGCGACCGCACAGGTTTTAGGGTGGCGGGCATGACCAAGTGGGAATACTCGACCGTGCCGCTGCTCAGCCACGCGACCAAGCAGATCCTCGACCAGTGGGGGGAGGACGGCTGGGAACTCGTCGCCGTCCTGCCCGGGCCGACCGGTGAGCAGATGGTCGCGTACATGAAGCGGCCGAAGGAATGACTGGCATGGGCACGTGGACGGAGCGGCTCACCCGGCTCGGGATCGAGCTGCCGGAGGTTGTCACACCGGTGGCGGCATACGCGCCCGCCGTGCGTACCGGTGCCCACGTGTACACGGCCGGACAGCTGCCGATCGTGGACGGGAAGCTGGCAGTCACCGGCAAGGTCGGTGATGCGGTGAGCCCGGAGGATGCTCAGCGCCACGCCCGCACCTGCACGCTCAATGCGTTGGCTGCTGTCCACGGCCTGGTCGGCGTGGACTCCATCGTGCGAGTGGTCAAGGTCGTCGGTTTCGTGGCTTCTGCGCCGGAATTTCACGGCCAGCCTGCCGTGATCAACGGCGCTTCCGAGTTGCTCGGTGAGGTCTTCGGCGAGGCCGGGCAGCACGCCCGTTCGGCGGTCGGTGTGGCCGAGTTGCCGATGGGGGCGCCGGTCGAGGTGGAGATGATCGTCGAGGTCGCCTGAGTGCCTGGTTCGGCGGCCCGCCGAGGTCGCCGTTTTCGGGTGTCCGTGGCGGTGCCACCCGGCTTGTGGCCGGGTGGCACCGCACGCCGCCACGGTGGGATCTTTTCGTGGTCGGTGCCGAAGTAGTGGGAATTTTTCTTGCGGTAGCACGCACCATGTGTAGCGATCAGGAAGTACCCTGCTCCCATCTCCTGCTGAATTACGCCCGATCAGGTCAAATCGGTGAGGTATTCACTCCGGAGAGTAGCTGAAATGGCAGGTTCGAACCTGAGGGAGCGAGGCGTGTCCGAGCACGAGACAAGCCTGTTGTGTCACGAGCTGCTGCTTCGGCTGGCCGGCAGGCTGCCCGACGAGCAGTTGTGGCGCTACCGCGACTGGCTGGCCGGTGATGCGGCCGAGGTGGTCGCTCGTTCCTTGCCGAGGGATCTCGTTCGGGAGCGGATCATGCTCACCGATGCCGACCACCGGTTGCTGTCCGACGCCGTGCTCCCACTCGGTGCCGACCCCGCGGTCGTGGATGCCGTCCTGCCCGGGGACGAGCCTCGCTGGGACGACTGCACCTTCGCCGCCGAATCTCCCGCAGGCGGCACGGGCGACTCGGAGGTGCTGGTCCTCGGAGCGACCCTGCGTGGCCGCCAGGGGATCCACGAGGTGCGCAGCGCCTGGCGAAGCCGGGCGGGCGGTGCCGTGGCCGCCGGACTCGAACGCGTCGTGGTCGTCACCGCCTCGGCCGACTTCGCCGAACTCGCCGGGGAGATTCAACGCATCCTCCGGGCGCTCGGGGAGCAGGAACCTCGCGTCGAGGTACTGACCCCGGAGATGGAACCGACCGTCTACCACCGGGCGGCGCTGGCCGAGTCGGTTCCGATCTGTGCGGGCGCGGAGGAACTCGTGGGGCATCGGGCATACGAATGATGAATCCACGGCCGGCAAGCATTGCGGTCGACAGTCGCTCGAAGGCGTGAAGGAGGCGTGCGTGGTGGATGTCGCTGAGGGGTCCGGGCCGGTGAGCTTGTTGCACAACCTCGTGCTGGACATGACCGGCCGCGTGGACGATGACGCCGTGAACTCGGCGCGCAGGATGCTCGGTGCCGGACGGCTCGAAGCCGCTGCCGAACTGCTCACCGGCTGCCTGGTCGCGGGACGCATCCCCGTCGCCCCGGAAGAGCAGCGTTGCCTGAAAGAGGGGCTCGAGCAGGTTCACTCGCGGCCCGCACTGGCCGACCGGTTGCACGTCGTCGAGAGCCCACCGGCCGAGGAACACCGGTTCGCGGCGCCGGAGCTGCCGGACGACGACATCGCCGAAGCACTGCGCCCGTCCGCCGGGCGGCTCACGAGCCTGCGAGGGCTGTGGTGCACCTCGCGGAAAACTCCCGCGGGGATGGCTTACAGCGCCGTTCCCCGACGGGTGCTGCTGGCCGAGGTCGATTCCGAAGAGGCCACGATCGCGGTGGGGTACCAGATCCTGGAAGCTCTCGACCGCGCGGGCCTCAGCTGCTCCGTGGACGTCTTCAGCTCCGGCACCGACCTGCCGGAGTACCACCGCAGCGCACTGACGTCGGCACGCTCGCTCCTGCCGGACACGGTCACGACAGGCGGCTCCGGCCGCACGCGGGCTCCACGCCGCAACACCGGCGGTGACCCGGCGGGAAACACGGTCGGTGAGCCGGCTGCCGAATCCCCGGCGCCGGCATTCGCGGCCGCCCCCGAGTCGCCGGTTGCCGAGGTCGTCTCCGTTCCGGACCGCCAAGGCCCGGATTCCCTGACCGAGCTGCCCATCGTCAACGTCGCCCCCACGGACTCCGCGCCGTACGTCCCCGGGGGAGACACCGGACAGGACACCGTTGTCGGGCTCGAGACGGCGGGCGGATACGCGGTTCGGGACGACGCGGTACAGGTGGGCATGGCGACCGGAGGCGGCCCGGAGAGGCGCTATCCGGCTCCCGGTTCGGACAACCCTCGTGTTCCGGCGGCCGTGGATGCCAAGCTCACCGACCGGGAACGCAATCTCCTGCACAAGCTGCACGAAGAACTGGCGCAGCGCGAACAGGACAGGGAGGCTCCGGCGGCCGGCCCCACCGGGCAGGCGGCCCCCGACGAGGTCTCCGACGAGCAGGCGGATTCGCTGTCGGCGGGGCGTCAGGATCCGCGCATGGCGACCATGCCCGGTACCGGCGGTTTCCCACCGATGGGCGCGGCATCGACTCCGGCTCCCGGTAGCCAGGAACCCTCCTCTCCGCCGCAGTGAGACCGGTGGCCGGCAACCGGGGCTGCCTGCAGGGAACCCCCGGTCGGGGGCGGGCCGTTCCGGTACGAAAGCGACTTCGTGCGCGTATGGCTGGGAACACGGTTCGCCGTTTAGGGTGATCGGCATGGGACTGCCCGATGACCTGGCCCTGCCCGAGGACTTCGTTCCCCGGGTACCACCCGAAGTGCCGGCCGAGCCCCGGGACGCGGCCACGGTCGTGTTGCTGCGCGACGGTTCGGCGGGGCCGGAGGTGTTCCTGCAGCGCAGGGTCGACGGGATGCCGTTCGCCGGGGGGATGACCGTCTTCCCCGGTGGCGGTGTGGATCAGCGGGACGCCGACACGTCGGTGTCGTGGAACGGGCCGCAACCCTCGTGGTGGGCGGAGCAGTTCGACTGCACACCAAAGCTGGCCAGGGCACTCGTGTGCGCGGCTGTTCGGGAGACCTTCGAGGAGTCCGGTGTTCTGCTCGCCGGGCACAGTGCGGAAACCGTGGTCGCCGACACCTCCCCGTACGCCGATGCGCGGCAGGCGCTGGTCTCGCGCGAGCTGTCCTTCGCCCGGTTCCTGTCCGAGGCGGGATTGGTGCTGCGGGCCGACCTGCTGCGGCCGTGGTCGAACTGGGTGACCCCGGAGGTCGAGACCCGCCGCTACGACACGCGGTTCTTCCTCGCCGCGATGCCGCGCGGACAGCGTGCCGATGCCGTCACCACGGAGGCCGCCGACGCGTACTGGCGCACTCCACAGGGTGCGCTGGAGGACTGGAAGGGCGGTCACTGCGGTCTGCTCCCACCGACCTGGATGACCTTGACCGAGCTCGCCACGTGCGGCAGCGTGGCCAACGCCCTGGAGACCGATCGAGCGGTCGGTAAGGTCGTTCCGCGCGTGGTGCGCCGCGAGGGGAGATGGCGGGTCGTGCTGCCGGGAGAACCGGGATACGACGAGACGTGATCGTTTCGTGTTTCGTGCTGCGGCGGAGACTCGCCGCGCGGCCCCGCAGGCACGGGCCGCTGGATGAGGGGAGAGGCGAGTGAGCCCACTGTCCCTGGAGCATCCCGCCTACGGTGCGCTGCGGCAGGTGACCCCGTATGCGTCGGTGCTGCTGGCCGACAATCCGACGCCGATGACCCTGGACGGTACGAACACCTGGATCGTACGGGCACCGGGGTCGCGCGAGTGCGTCGTGATCGACCCCGGCCCCGATGACGGTGAGCACCTGCGGCGCGTGGCCGGCCACGGCCCCGTGGCACTGATATTGCTCACGCATCACCATCCGGATCACACCGCGGGTGTGCAGGAGTTCGTCGAGCTCACCGGCGCGCCCGTGCGGGCGTTCGATCCGGCGCTGTGTGTCGGTGCGGAGGCACTCGGTGTCGACGAGCTGCTCTCCGTGGCGAGCCTGCGGCTGCGAGTGCTGGCCACCCCGGGACACACCGGCGACTCGGTGTGCTTCGCGGTCGAGCACGACGGTGTGTCCGCACTGTTCGCCGGGGACAGCCTCCTCGGCAGGGGAACGACCGTGGTCGCCGACCCGGACGGGCATCTGGGTTCCTACCTCGACTCGCTGCGGCGCCTGGCCGAGTTGCCCGAAGGTACTCGCGTGCTGCCGGGACACGGCCCCGAGCTTGCCGACGTCCGTGCCGTGGCGTCGGCGTATCTGGCTCATCGCGAGCAGCGGCTCGAACAGGTCAGGCAGGTGGTGCGGGAGCACGGTCCCGAGGTCACCGCGCAGCAGGTCGTCGAGGTCGTCTACGCCGACGTCGACCGGTCCGTCCGGGCTGCGGCCGAGAGCACCGTGCGGGCCCAGCTGACCTACCTGCACGAGACCGGCGAGCTGTGAGGCGCCGAGGTGTCTGCCGGGCAGGGTAGATCCGGGACTTCTCCGTCCCGGTGGATCCGCTACGGCAGTCAACGCTCGCGGATCGTCGCGGCCAGTGGCGGGGAGTGGTGAGCCGAGGAGCGTTCTCGCAGCGGGCTTTCGAGGTGGGACACCGTCTTGCCGTGCTTCTTTTCTTCCTTTTTCCTGTCAAAATGGCTGCTATGGCGCGCAAGAAGACCACCGTGTACATCGATGAGGAGCTGCTGACCGCTGCGAAGGTTGCCGCGGCTCGCTCCCGTAAACACGAGTACGAGGTTTTCGAGGAAGCGCTGCGCAGCCATTTGGGTTTACGAGAAGCCGTGGAGGGGATCCGGGACAGCGCCGAAGACAACGCGGTGGACGAGCAAGAGGCGCTCCGCATTGCTTATGCGGAGCTGGACGCAGCCCGGGAAGGTCATTACCACGCGAGGTCGGTCGGCTGCCGGGCGGATTGACCGAGCCGGCTCACACGGCAGCGAAGGTTGTTTCCGGAGGTGTGGCCGAGGGCAGCAGCGTGGTGCGGCGCAGCCACAGTGCCGGAGCGAGCAGCGCCCCGATCGCCCCGGCCGTGACGAAGGCCTGCGGCGGGCCGGCGAGTTCGACGATCCAGCCGCTGAGCGACTGCCCCGCAGCGGCTCCCAGGGTTACCGCCGTGATCACCCAGCCGAACGCCTCGGTTGCGGTACCGGACGGTGCCGCAATGTCGAGCGCGACCGAGTGAGCGGTGGATTGCGGGGTGATCAGACTGCCCGCCACCAGCAGGGCCAGGCTCAGGCCCCACAGGGTTTCCGGCAACGCCAGCAGGGCGATCAGTGCGGCAAAGCCCAGCAGCAGTGCGGGCAGACGCAGATGCATGGGCCGCGGCCACGGTCGCATCCCGTACAGCACGCCCACGATCACCGAACTGATCGACAGCACACTGAGCATCAGCCCGCCCAGGGCCGGCCTGCCCGCGTGTTCGGCAGTTGCGGGAACGGCCACTTCCACCATCCCGAGCAGGGTGCCGAAGCCGAGCGCGGCCAGAGCCACCGTGCGCATCCCCGGGGTTCCGAGCGCGCCGAGCATGCTGTCGGATGATCGCTCCTGCGGCAGGGGCCGCCGATGACGCGCGGCGCGGGTGCACGCGAAACCGACGCTGCCGACGACCATGCAGACCGCGCCGACGACCACACCGGTTCCCGGCCAGGGCAGTGCGACCAGCAGCCCGGCCAGACCGGGCCCGAGAATGAAGAACACCTCCATGCTGATCGCCTCGTAGGAGTAGGCGGCATCCCGCACGGTTCCCGGTGGCAGCAGCCGACTCCACAGCGCACGCGAGGCCGGTGCGGTCATGGGCTCGGTGATGCCGATGGCGAAGGCCAGCGTGGTGAGCACGGCGACCGGTGCCGTCGACTCGATGGCCAGTACCTCGGCTGCGACGAACGCCGTGAAAACGGCGGAGGCCACGCACAGCGGTGCGGTCGGTCCCAGCCGGTCCATGATCCTGCCCTGCAGGACCGAACCGAACGCCACTCCCGCCAGGTTGGCGGCCGATACCAGTCCCGCCGTGGCGAAGGAGCCGGTCGTGCGCTCGACGTAGAGCAACAGTGCGAGCCCGATCATGGCAATCGGCAGCCGGGCCAGCAGTGAGGTGAGTACGGGTGCGGTGGCTCCGGGAGTGCTGAGGGCGCTGCGGTAGTCGCGCGGGGACAAGGATGCGGTCACGCGGGCCAGTATCGGATATACTGGTACGGCAGTACCAATGACTCCCGTGTCATTCACCGCGCTGGGACGAGGCCGAGCGGGAGCGGCAGGCCCTCCTGAGGCTCTACGCGGCGTGGGCGAAAAATCCGGCGAAGAAATTCTGGATGAGGATGCAACCCCACGCCCGTTCGGCACGTCTTCCTGGGTGAAAGGGCTTGGCAAGGGCGCCGTGGAGAGCGCATCGTAGAGGTGTGGTTCACGCACGGTTGCCAAGGCCGAGTAACCGCGGACGAAGCGGAGCTGTTGCCTGTACAACTGCTTCGCCGCACAAACAACCTCCGGTGCCATGGTTCGGGGCCGACGCATCGGAGGCTCGGGGAGCGTGGTTGGTCGGGGGACGAACCACGCAGCGAGAAGGGACCGGAACGCCGCGTCGGGGGTGGCGTCCGGTCCCTTCTCGCTTATCGGATGCCGTTGGCGGGGCAGGCCGTATCGAGGCACGGCCTGCCCCGCCAACGCTGCTCGCGAATCGGGCGACCGGAAGAGCGCTAAATCGATTCAGGTCATGACGAGTCGACGCAATACAGCGCACCGACCGGGCGAAGCTGTCTCCGGGGAGCTGTCTTTCGACATTCCCGGCCGGCGCGCTACGAGACCACCCGCTGGAGGCGGGGTCTCACCGGTCAGCGAGCGCGCTTGGCCAGCCGTTCCGGATCGAGAATCAGCACGCTCTTGCCTTCGAGCCGGAGCCAACCACGGTGTGCGAAGTCGGCCAGTGCCTTGTTCACGGTCTCCCGCGATGCGCCGACGTACTGCGCGATCTCTTCCTGCGTGAGGTCGTGGGTGACCCGCAGCAGGCCGGCCTCCTGACTGCCGAATCGCTGCGCGAGCTGCAGCAGCGCCTTGGCAACGCGGCCGGGCACGTCGGTGAAGATGAGATCAGCGAGCATGCCGTTGGTCCTGCGCAGGCGCCGTGCGATGACCCGGAGCAACTGTTCGGCGATCTCGGGGCGGGTAGCGATCCACTGCCGCAGCGCACCGCGGTCCATGGTCAGCGTACGCACCTCGGTCACCGTCGTTGCCGTCGATGTCCTGGGACCCGGATCGAAGATGGACAGCTCGCCGAACATGTCCGACGGTCCCATGATCGCCAGCAGGTTCTCCCTGCCGTCCGGGGACTTGCGTCCCAGCTTCACCTTGCCGGATTGAATGATGTACAGCCGGTCACCCGGCTCGCCTTCGGCGAAGATTACGTGTCCACGCGGGAACTCGGCCGGTTCCAGCGATTGGGTCAGTGCCTCCGCGGCTGCCGGCTCCACTCCCTGGAAGATGCCGGCCCGCGACAGGGTTTCGTCCACCTCGTCCCTCCATGTTGAGACGCGGCGGCTGCTTTCGATGCCGGCCCCGCGACGAACACGGTGGCCGGGCTGTGCCGCCTATCACCACCAGCCAGTCTAAGACCGGTCGCGGGAACGGCGCGTTCGTAGTCTACCGGCGCGTCCCACTCTGCGTAGCTGGAACAGCTCCAGCGCACGTCCAATTCCTTGCCGGAACAACGCTCGGATCTCGTCCGGCCGGGCGTTCTCCAGCAACTCTTCCACCTCGTTCTCCTGTACCGCGACGTGCCGAAGTCGCGCCTCCACCCGTTCCATGAACAGGGTGAAAAACATGATCACGAGCGGTACGACGATCACGAACCAGGCAGTCATGATGGTTAGATCCTCGCTTATGCCTTCACGGGGGCTGCAACCGGGGGGCGTTGGTCGGTTTGCGCGGGCAGGGTGGGTCGCACTTTCGTGCCGACTGGATCCGTAGGCTAGTGGGGTGTCCGATCGAGCGCGAGTGAGTCCCACCGGGAAGTCCGCAGCGACCGGGAACTCCGGAGAGGGAAGCAATCCCGGACCCGAGAAGACCAGGCTCGGGCTCGTACGCCGTGCCCGCCGGATGATGCGCTCCCTGGCCCAAGCCTACCCCGACGCGCACTGCGAGCTGGATTTCACCACACCACTGCAACTGGCCGTGGCCACGATCCTGTCCGCGCAATGCACCGACAAGCGGGTCAACGAGGTCACACCGAAGCTGTTCGCGCGTTATGCGACGGCGGAGGACTATGCCGGCGCCGACCGTGCCGAACTGGAGGAGCTGATCCGGCCCACGGGGTTCTACCGGAACAAGGCCTCCTCGCTGATGGGGTTGGGCGCGGCATTGCTGGAGCGTCATGGCGGTGAGGTACCCGCGCGGCAGGACGAGCTGGTCAAGCTGCCCGGCATCGGCCGCAAGACGGCCAACGTCATCCTCGGCAACGCCTTCGACGTGCCCGGTATCACAGTGGACACGCATTTCGGCCGGGTGGTTCGGCGGTGGGGCTGGACGGCCCAGCAGGACCCGGTCAAGGTCGAGCACGCTGTGGGCGATCTCATCCCGCGCAAAGAGTGGACGATGCTGTCCCACAGGGTGATCTTCCACGGGCGCCGCGTGTGCCACGCGCGCAAGCCCGCGTGCGGGGCCTGCCCGCTCGCACGGGACTGCCCCTCGTTCGGAGCCGGGCCGACGGATCCGAACGCCGCCGCCGAACTCGTTCGGGGTCCGGAGGCCCCGTGGCTGCTCGAGCTGGCCGGTGTCGCGGGCGAGGTCCCGCAGAGGACCGTGCAGCAGGCCGCGTCGAAGGACCCCGCGCAATGAACCGTTTCGTCGCCTTCGCCGGCGAGTTCCGCAACGAGATCCGCTGGACGATCGTGGTGGTCGTGCTGGCCGTGCTGGCCGCCGTCGCGCTGTGGCCCCGGGATGCCCAGCGGGATACGGCCGAAGCCGGGACCCCGCCCGCATCCGCGCCGGAACGGCAGGTGGCCGGGCCCGAGCGCTTGGCCGAGTTGCGTGCACGAGCGGACCTGGCGGCGTGTCCCACCGGGGGTGACCGGCCCGCTCCCGCACAGCTCGCCGGAGCCACCGGCACGTGCCTGGCGGATGGTTCGACCGTCGATGTCGGAAAGGCCACGGCCGGGCGCGCCACCCTGATCAACGTGTGGGCGACCTGGTGCCCCCCGTGCCGCAAGGAGCTGCCCGTCCTGCAGGAGTACTCGCAGCAGCCGGGGTCCGTACGGGTCCTGGGGCTTCAGGTGAAGAGCGAGCAGGCCGACGGGCTCGAACTGCTCGACAGGCTGGGAGTCACCTTCCCGTCGGTGCACGATCGGAACCGCCGGATCTCGGCAGCTCTGCAGGTGCCGAGCGCCCTTCCCGCCAGCTATGTGGTCACCCCCTCCGGGCGGGTGCACCGCTTGAATCCGGAGGTGTTCGAGTCGCCGGACGAGGTACGGGCAGCTGTGCAGCGTGTCCTGGGAGGTGCCCGATGAACCGGCACATCCCCGGGCCGCTGGTCGATGTGGCCGCTCTTCCCGAGTGGCTGCGCCCGCTGGTCGAACGCACCGCCGACATCGACATCGAGCACTTCGGCAGGGCCCACACCTCACCTCCGGACGGCGCCCGGAAAGCCGCGGTGCTGATCCTGTTCGGTCAGGGCTCCTCGGGTGACGGTGGTGCCGCCGAGCCGGATGTGCTGCTGCTCCGCCGGGCCGATGAGCTCAGTTCGCACCCCGGGCAGGTGGCCTTTCCCGGCGGCGCAGTCGATGCTCAGGACCGCGATGCGGTGGATGCGGCACTGCGCGAAGCGGTGGAGGAGGTGGGGGTGCTGCCGTCGGGGATTCACCCGGTCGCCACTCTGCCCGAACTGTACGTCCCTCACAGTGGTTTCCGGGTCATCCCCGTGCTGGCGTACTGGCGGGAGCCCTCGCCGGTGGCACCGGTGGATCCCGCCGAGACCGCGGCCGTGGCCAGGGTGCCGATCTCCTGGCTGGCCGATCCCGCGAACCGGATTCACGTGTCCCTGAACAACGGCCACAAAACTCCCGCCTTCCTGGTGCCCGGGATGCTGGTCTGGGGATTCACCGGGGGGCTGTTGTCGGGAGTGCTGGACCTCGCAGGATGGTCGCGAAACTGGAACCGCCGGGACATCCGCGGTCTGGACGAGGCGTGGCGGGCCGCAGAAGAGGCCGACGATGTCGGATTCGGCCGTTGATGCGGTTGTCCCCGGACCGTTTCGAACGAGTCCATGATTCCGGTGCGCGCGAGTGAGGTGACAGGGTGAACTGGGTCGACCTGCTGGTGGTGCTGCTGGCACTGCTTGCCGGGGTGTCGGGAGCACGCAACGGCATGGTCAGCGCTCTGTTCTCACTCGTCGGAGTGATATCCGGAGCCGTGGTCGGGCTCAAGGTGGCTCCCCTGCTGCTCGATCGGCTCGACAACGACCTCGCCAAGATCGGTGTCGGGGTCGGCATCGTGGTGCTCCTGGTCTCGCTCGGCGAGGCCCTGGGCATGTGGGCGGGCCGTGAGCTCCGGGACCGCATCACCTCCACCAAGCTGACCGGTGTCGACAACGTTCTGGGTGCGCTGCTGCAGGGAGTTGCGGTGTTCGTTGTGGCGTGGCTGGTGGCGCTGCCGTTCACCTCCGCCTCGGCGGCACCGGGACTGGCCTCGGCGCTCAGCAGGTCCAAGGTGCTGAGTACGGTCGATTCGATGATGCCCGCGGCGGCCAGGAGCCTGCCCGACGAGCTGCGCGAGATGCTCGGCGTGGCCGGTTTCCCGGAGACGCTGGCGCCGTTCTCGCAGACACCTGTCGCCCGGATCTCCCCCCCGAATCCCGCGCTGGCGCACAGCGAGATCGTGCGCGAGGTGCGGTCCAGTGTCGTGAAAATCCGTGGCCGGGCTCCCGACTGTGGCCGTGCGCTGGAAGGGAGCGGTTTCGTCATCGCCCCGGACCGGATCATGACGAATGCGCACGTGGTGGCAGGCACCGAGGAGGTGTTCATCGAGACCGGGTCCGACCGGCTCGCGGCCGAGGTGGTGCTGTTCGATCCGCGTGAGGACGTTGCCGTGCTGTCGGTGCCCGCGCTGGATGCCGAGGCGATGGACTTCATCCGGCAGCCGGCGAACTCCGGTCAGAGCGTGATCGCCCTCGGCTATCCCCTGGACGGTCCCTACACGGCGTCGGCGGGACGTGTCCGCGAGCGGATCAACCTCCGAGGCCCCGACATCTACGGGGACAGCACGGTGCTCCGCGACGTCTACACGGTGCGCGCGAAGGTGCAGAGCGGCAATTCGGGAGGGCCGCTGATCAACCCGGAGGGCGATGTCGTGGGCGTCGTGTTCGGCGCTGCCGTGGACGACCCCGACACGGGCTTCGCCCTGACGGCCCAGCAGGTTGCCGACGAGGTGGCGGCAGCACCGACGTTGACCGAGCCCGTCGCGACCGGCCGGTGCACGAACTGACGTCTCCGGTGGTTACCGTGTTTCGCCCCTGGCGGGCTCCTGGCTGTGCCGGTGCGTGAGCTGCTTGGTGTCCTTCAGGGAGGCGATGGTGCGTTCCGGTGCCCGGATCTTGCGCACGCGCCGGTAGCCGAGGAAACCGAGCACTCCCGCGGTCAGCAGCATCACCAGGAAGACGATGCCGAAGGCCGCCCATCGCCACAGGCCCAGTTGCGCCAGCCCTTCGGCGAGGGTGAAGAACAGGAAGAACGTGCTGAACGCGAGCACGGTCAGCGCGAGGACGAAGTAGACGCTGCCTTTGACGCCCTTGCGCACCTCCCCGGCGAGCTCGGCCTTGGCCAGTTCCAGCTCGGCACGGACCAGTGTGGACAGGTGCGTCGTGGCGTCCTTGGCGAGGGTCCCGATCGACTGCTCGCTGCCCGCACCCGTGCCCTCTTCGGACAGCGGGATGGAGGTGGCGGACGATCCCCCGGCCGTGCCGGGCGCGGCGCCGTCACGGTTGCCGTTGTTGCTCGCTCGGGTGCTGTCTGCAGGCTCGTTCACAGCAACATCGTGCCACGTGTGTGCATTCGCGACCCAGTGACTCGCGGAGGAAGTCTGCGGGCGGGACTCCACCGGGGGAAGAGCCCCGCCCGTACGTCACTACAGGTCCGCGGTGCCGGCTTGCCTGTGCCTGCGGCCCCGCACCAGCAACATCAGCACGGCGACCAGCGACGCGATCAGCGACGCGATCAGTACCGCCGCCTTGGCGATCTCGGCGGCTTCCTCGGGCAGGGAGAGTTCGGCGATCAGCAGGCTGACGGTGAACCCGATACCGCCCAGCATTCCGAGGGCGGCGATATCGGGCCAGCGCACTCCCTGCGGAGGGGAGCCGAAGCCGAGCTTGACCGCCAGGAACGAGGCACCGAAGATCCCGAGGACCTTGCCGAGTACCAGGCCCACGATCACGCTGATCGCGATGCGGTCCTGGAAGAGTTCGCTCAGCGCTTCCGCCCCGATCGGCACCCCGGCTGCGAACAGGGCGAACACCGGCACGACGAGCCCGGCCGACCACGGCTGCAGCCGGTGCTCCAGGCGTTCCGAGGGGGAGGCGCGTTCGCCGGGGTCGCAGCGCACCCGGGTCAGCAGGCCCAGGGCCACCCCGGCGACGGTCGCGTGGACCCCGCTGCTGTGCACCGCCACCCAGACCGCCAGCGCGAGCGGCACGTAGAGGAACGGGGTGGTGATGCGCTTGTGCTGGGCGTACCAGTAGCCGGCACAGAGCACGACCGCGGCCAGCAGGGCGAGCATGTTCAGGCCGCTGGTGAACAGCACCGCGATGACGATGATCGCACCGAGATCGTCGACGACGGCGAGACTGAGCAGGAAGACTCTCGCGGTACTGGGGATCGACGAGCCGGTCAGGGACAGGATGCCGAGCGCGAAGGCGATGTCGGTGGCGACCGGAATGGCCCATGCCTGGGCGGCTCCCGGGGCGCCGTGCGCGACCGAGTAGGCGAGGACGGCGGGAACGATCATCCCGCCGAGGGCGGCCACGACCGGAAGGGTCGCTCTCTTGCGGTCGGCGAGCTCCCCGACGACCAGCTCCCGCTTGAGCTCGAGCCCGGCCACGAAGAAGAAGATCGCCAGCAGGCCGTCCTTGGCCCAGTCGCCCACGCTCAGGTTGAGATGCAGGAAGTCCGGGCCGATGTGGAAGTCGCGGACGGCATTGTAGAGCGGGGACGCCGGCGTGTTGGCGAGAATCAGTGCCACGGCGGTGGCGAACACCAGCGCGATCCCGCCAACGGTCTCGTTGCGCAGGAACTCCGCCAGGTTGAAGTCTCGCGTGTTCGCGCCGGAGTCACCGGATTCGGGCGTGTTGGGGGAGGACTCTGACAATGCACGGCTCCTGCCTGTGGCCAGCAAGTACTGCGGACGCCGACCAGTCTTCCCGGCTCACCCTGCTGCAGCAGCCTAACACCCACGCTGCCGGTCTCCCGGCGACAAAAGAGGTGTGAATACTCACCGCGGAACGATCGGCGACCGCTGGGACACGCTGTGTGTCGACGAGCCGGGCAGAGGCCGAGGAGCCCCGGTCACAGCATTGGCGGGCCACCGCGGGGTGCCCGCCGGGCACCCCGCGGTGATCTCGTTCACTCGTCGGCGCTGCTGGTGTTGAGGCCGGCCGAGATCTGATCCATCACGCTGGAGTCGGCCAGGGTGGACACGTCGCCGATTTCGCGGTTCTCGGCGACGTCGCGCAGCAGCCGGCGCATGATCTTGCCCGAGCGGGTCTTGGGCAGCTCGGGCACGACCATGATCTGCCGGGGCTTGGCGATGGGGCCGATCTCGCGGGCGACGTGCTCGCGCAGGGCGGTGACGGCCTGGTCGCCGCCTGCTTGTTCGCCGGCCCCGCCACGCAGGATGACGAACGCGACGATGCCTTCTCCGGTGGTGGGGTCACTGGCGCCGACCACGGCGGCCTCGGCGACGGTGTCGTGGGACACCAGCGCGGATTCGACCTCGGTGGTCGAGATCCGGTGGCCGGAGACGTTCATGACGTCGTCGACCCGGCCGAGCAGCCACAGGTCGCCGTCCTCGTCGTACTTGGCGCCGTCGCCGGCGAAGTAGTAGCCCTGTTCGGCGAAGCGCGACCAGTAGGTCTCCCGGTAGCGCTGGTCGTCGCCCCAGATGCCGCGCAGCATCCCCGGCCACGGTTTGTCGAGCACCAGCAGCCCGCCACCGCCGGCTCCGACCTCGGTGCCGTTCTCGTCGACGACCTTGACCGAGATACCGGGCAGTGGGGTCTGGGCCGAGCCGGGCTTGGCCGCGGTCACCCCGGGCAGCGGCGAGATCATGATCGCGCCGGTCTCGGTCTGCCACCAGGTGTCGACGATGGGGGCGGTGCCGCCACCGATGTGCTCGCGGTACCACATCCAGGCCTCGGGGTTGATCGGCTCACCCACCGTGCCCAGCACCCGCAGGGTGGACAGGTCGTACTGGGCGGGGATGTCGGCGCCCCACTTCATGAACGTGCGGATGGTGGTCGGGGCCGTGTAGTACAGCGAGACGCCGTACTTGGCCACGATCTCCCAGTGGCGGCCCTCGTGCGGGGTGTTCGGCGTGCCCTCGTAGATCACCTGCGAGGCACCGTTGGCCAGCGGGCCGTAGACGATGTAGGTGTGGCCGGTCACCCACCCGATGTCGGCGGTGCACCAGTACACGTCCGAGTCCGGTTTGAGGTCGAACACCACGTCGTGGGTGTAGGCGGCCTGGGTCAAAAACCCGCCCGAGGTGTGCAGGATGCCCTTGGGCTTACCCGTCGTGCCCGAGGTGTAGAGGATGAACAGCGGATGCTCGGAGTCGAACGTCTCCGGGGTGTGGTTCTCGGACTGGCGGTCGACGACCTCGTGCCACCACATGTCCAGCCCGGAGTTCCAGGACACGTCCTCGCCGGTGCGCTGCACCACGAGCACGTGCTCCACGCTCGGGGTGTCCTTGACCGCTTCGTCGACGTTGGCTTTCAGCGGCATCGGCTTGCCGCGCCGGTACTGGCCGTCACAGGTGATCACGACCTTGGCCTCGGCGTCGTTGACGCGGCTGCGCAGCGCCTCGGCCGAGAACCCGCCGAAGACGACGCTGTGCAGCGCTCCCAGCCGGGCGCAGGCCAGCATCGAGAACACGGCCTCGGGCAGCATCGGCAGGTAGATCGCCACCCGGTCGCCGGAGCCCACGCCGAGCTCGGCCAGCGCGTTGGCGGTCTTGGAGACCTCGCGCTGCAGGTCGGCGTAGGTGATCCTGCGGGAATCACCCGGTTCGCCCTCCCAGTGGATGGCCACCCGGTCGCCGTGGCCCGCTTCCACGTGCCGGTCCACGCAGTTGTAGGCCACATTCAGCCGCCCGCCGACGAACCACTTCGCGAACGGTGCCTGTGACCAGTCCAGCACCTGGTCCCACTGGGTGTCCCAGTGCAGCCGCGAAGCCTGGTCGGCCCAGAAGGCCTCCCGGTCGGCAGCCGCCTGGTCGTACCACTCCGCCGTGGCGTTCGCCTGCGCGGCGAACTCCGCCGACGGCGGGAACGTCCTGCTCTCCGAAAGGAGATTGTCCAGAGTGTTGTTCTGCCCGTCGGGCTGACTCATCGCTGAGACCTCCGTGGCTGCTGGTGGACGGCTGTGTTGAGTGAAACCGTAGTGCGATTCTGCTCACTGCGACAGGGACGGCTCCCAAGGTGTGGATCGATTCGACCTCCTGGTCAGCAGGGTGATTCGCCGAATCACGCGCCGCGGAGCGAACGAAATAGTGACGTATGTCGCAGCACTGTGCAGGGTGCCCACTCGGCCGGACGAGCCGGGATGGGCGGCCGGTAGCGTCAGGGACGTGAATGCCCAGGAGTCGCTACGCCCGCTCATGGAACTGCCCGGTGTGTCCGAGGCCGTCACGTCCGCCCGTGCGGCGATCGACGAGGTGCACGAGCATCCGGCCAACCGGCGTGGCTGGCCGACGACCGCCGCCGAGGCCTCGGTCCGTGCGGCCCGTGCCTCGGCCGCCGTCGCCGGGGGCGCGGCGGAGATTCCGGAGGGTGGCGAGGTCAGCGACCCGCTGCTCGCCGGGTCGCTGCGGATCGCCGAGGCGGTCGGGCCGCTGCTGCCGACCTGGCAGCGCGCGCCGCTGCAGGCGCTGGCCCGCCTGCACGTGCTGGCGGCGGCCGACCTCGTCGCCGAACACGAGCAGGAGCGGCTCGGCCGTCCCCGTGCCTCCGACGAGGTCTCCACGCGGCTGGACCTGCTCTCCCGGCTCGTCGTCGAGACGGGCGGGAAGTCGCAAGGGGTGGTTCCGGGGCCGGTGCAGGCCGCGGTCGTGCACGGCGAGCTGCTCGCACTCGCTCCTTTCGGCGAGGTCGACGGGGTGGTGGCGCGTGCGGCGTCCCGGCTGAGCGTGATCGGCAGCGGGCTGGACCCGAAGGGGCTCGTGGTGCCGGAGGTCGCCCACTTCCGGCGGCAGGACGAGTACGTGGCAGCCGCCGAGGGATTCGCCTCCGGAGAGCCGGAACGTGTGGGGGAGTGGATCGTGCACTGCTGCAAAGCTCTCGAATCCGGGGCTCGCGAGGCGAGATCCATCGCCGACGCCGTGCAGGCGTAGTGCCCGACCACATCGGGGCGGCAAGCTGCGGGAAACCATCTCCCCGTGCCCGGCGGGGTTCGGTGGTGGTTGCGAAAACCGAGGACAGCGCAAAGGACCAAGGCGGAGAGCGGCGTGTCCAAGAAGATCCTGATCGACTGTGACCCCGGCATCGACGATGCCCTGGCCATCGCGCTCGCGCACGGCAGTCCCGAGGTGGAGGTCGTCGGGCTGACCAGCGTCGGCGGCAATGTGGGCTTGGAGCACACCACCGGCAACGCGCTGTGCCTGTCCGAGTTCTACGGGATGGACGTGCCGGTCGCACGGGGCGCGGACCGTCCCCTGCTCCGTGCCCCGCGCGAGGCCTCGGACGTGCACGGCCCCAACGGGCTCGGCAACGTGCTCCTGCCGGCCGCCGCGGGAAAACCGCTGGACAGGCACGCGGTGGAATTCATCATCGACACGCTGGCCGCCTCTCCCGGAGAGATCAGCCTGACCGCCGTGGGTCCACTGACGAACATCGCCCTGGCGCTGCGCAAGGAACCGCGCATCACGCAGTGGGCGAAGGAGCTCGTCATCATGGGCGGCTCGTACACGCGCGGGAACAACACCCCGGCCGCCGAGTTCAACATCGCCGCCGACCCGGAGGCGGCGGCCGCGGTCTTCAGCGCACCGTGGCAGCCGGTGATGGTCGGACTGGACCTGACTCTGCAGGCCAGGGCCACGGCCGCGGTGCGTTCCCGGTTCGCCGGGCTCGGACGGTTCGAACGGGAGCTGCTGAGCCCGTGCCTGGACTTCTACGGGGAAGCGGTGCAGTACCGGGAAGGGGACGGCCCGCCGATCCACGACGCGTGCGCGGTCGCCTACGTCATCGACCCGGGCCTGATCACCACGGTGACCGCCCGGGTCGACGTGGAAACGCACGGCAGGTTCACCTCGGGGATGACGGTCACCGACTTCACCGGCGACTCCGGACCGCACAACACCCTGGTGGCCACCGGACTGCGTCACGAGGCTTTCTGGGATCTGCTCACCGACGCCTACACCCGGGTCGCGGACCCGCTCGGGTGAAGGGTGTGCGGATCGGCTTGCGTGGCGGTGCGGGTGGCGGAACCTCCGGCTGCGCCTCGCTGCGGGAGCCGGCACCTCGAGTAGCCACCTACACCACGTGCCGACTGTCCTCGCGAGGCTGTGCCGGAGAACCCGCGGCGGTGCCGGCTGCATACGTGACAAGGAAGCGGCTGACGCCGCTTGCCGAAACGACCGCACACAGCCGGTCGGCCGCACCCGATCCGCGCGGTCACCAAGGAGTGCTCCAAGGGTCTGCGCAGGGGTTGCTTCAGTCGGCATCTCAGGCGGTCGCGTTCTGCGCGGCGATGTCGAGGAACGAGCGCAGCACGGGCGACTCGGTGCCGTGGCGCCAGGCCATCGCCGTCTGCGCCTTCGCGGTGACGTCGGTCAGCGGCAGGAAGGTGGCCCCGGCCCGGGGAAGCTGCTGTGCCGAGGCCGGCACCACGGCGATGCCGATTCCGCCCGCCACCAGGCCGATGATCGTCTGCATGAGCCAGACGTCGCGCTGCACGGCGCGCGGGGTGAAGCCCGCCCGTTCGCACTCCTCGGTCACGATCGCGTACAGGCCGGGCATGTTGCCGTGCCGGGCGGGCAGGATGAACGGCTCGTCGGCGACCGCGGACAGGGGTACTTCCGAGCGGTTCGCCAGCGGATGTGTGGCGGGCAGGGCCAACACCAGCGAGTCCTCGGCCACGCAGCGCATGCGCAGCGAGGGGTCGTCGAACGGAAGGTAGAAGAACCCGGCGTCGACCCGGCGGTCGTGCAGCCGTTCGACGATCTCGTCCGGCCGCATTTCCTGCAGGTGCAGGGAGACGTCCGGGTATTCCGCCTTGAACTGCCGCAGGATCGGTGGGAGCACGAGGGGGGAGGCCGACGGGATGAATCCCAGGGCGAGCCGCCCGACGAGCCCGCTGCCTGCTTCCCGGGTCATTCGTTCGGCCTGCTCGACGTCGTGCAGAATCCGCCGCGCTTCCTCCAGCAGAAGCCGCCCGGCCTCGGTGAGTTGAATGCCGCGGGCGTTGCGCTGCACGAGTGCGACGCCCAGCTCGGATTCGAGCTTGCGGAGCTGGACGCTCAGTGGTGGCTGTGCGATGTGCAGGCGCTCGGCTGCGCGCGTGAGGTTCTGCTCCTCCGCGATCGTCACGAAGTACCGCAGGTGTCTGAGTTCCACCGTGCTCCGTCCCCCTGTGCGCTCCGAGATATATCTTCCTCGTATAACTGGTACCACAAGGTGGTATTGGACATATGACATACGTCAAAGGCACGCTGACTTACCAGCGGGTAGGGGCCCGATGGTTGCTGGTGGCCGAACGGCGTTGCCTCGGCTGTGCACCGGCTTCGGTGGTCCGTGCAGGCCGGTGATCATCGCTGAGCCGGCAAACGATCGGGGAGCCGCCATACCTTCGTAATCTTTCGGTGAAAGGCCGATCGACGTGCAAAGAATCAAGGGAGGGTGCTGTGTCGGGTGCTGAGACGCTCAACCGCACGGGTGCCCAGTGGGTGCTGCCACTGTGCTGGGCGGCGGTCCTGCTCGATGGTTTCGACCTGGTCGTTCTCGGCTCGGTGCTACCGGTCATGCTCGACGAGGGCGTATGGGGTCTGAACCCGGCGAGCGCCTCGCTGGCCTCGACCGCCGGTCTGGTCGGCATGATGATCGGCGCGCTGGTGATCGGCACGATCACCGACCTCATCGGGCGGCGAAAGGTGATGGTGCTCGCGGTGGCGAGCTTCTCGGTGTTCACCGCGTTGTGCGCGGTGGCGCCGTCGGTGTTCGTGTTCGGCCTGTTGCGCTTCCTGGCCGGTGTGGGGCTCGGTGGCTGCCTGCCCACCGCCATCACGTTGGTGACCGAGTTCGCGCGGGGCAACAGGAGCAGCAGCGCGACGACGATCATCATGACCGGCTACCACGTCGGTGCGGTGCTCACCGCGCTGCTCGGGCTGGTGTTGATCTCCCCGCTGGGGTGGCGGGCGATGTTCGTCGCCGGTGCCCTGCCCGCGCTGGTGCTGGTGCCGCTGATGGTGCGGTACCTGCCGGAGTCGCAGATCTTCCAGGAGAAGGCGCAGCGCAACGCCGAGACGTCCGGGGCGAGCTCCGCGCGGGAGAGCATCGCGGCCCTGTTCCGCGACGGGATGGGGCGTTCCACCATCGCGTTCTGGGTGGCCTCGTTCCTGGGGTTGATCCTGGTCTACGGGCTCAACACCTGGCTGCCCGAGATCATGCGTGAGGCGGGCTACCCCCTCGGTGCGTCGCTGGGGCTGCTGCTGACGCTGAACGTGGGTGCCGTGCTCGGCCTGTTCGTGGCAGGCAGGGTCGCCGACCGCACGGGCGTGAAGCGCTCGACGGTGCTGTGGTTCGTCGCGGCGGCGGTGATGCTGGCCCTGCTCAGCATCCGACTGCCCGCGGTCGGTCTCTACGTGGCCGTGCTGCTGGCCGGGTTCTTCGTCTTCAGCGCGCAGGTGCTGGTCTACGCCTTCGTGGGCCGGGCCTACCCGGTTCACAGCAGGGCCACCGGACTCGGCTGGACCACCGGTGTCGGGCGCATCGGCGCGATCAGCGGGCCGCTGCTCGGTGGCGCGCTGCTCACGGCGGGCCTCGCGTACCCGTGGGGTTTCTACGCCTTCGCCGGGATCGGTGCTCTCGCCGCGCTCGCGATCGCGGCGGCGGCACGCCCGGCGGCGCAGCCCGCCGCACCGGCCGCCGCTTCGGACGAGCCGTCCGAAGCGGCCCTGCAGAGCTCCGTCCGGTGAATTGACGAGGCCGTGAGCTCGTCGGGGCCGCGGGCCCTTCGGCACTGCCCGAAGGGCCCGCGGCTCGTTCATGTCTCGATGCACTCGCCCCATTCGGCGTCGGTGTCCAGCTGCTCGTGGGGCTGGTTGAGGCTGTACCAGTTGCCGGAGTCGTCGCGCAGCAGCGCCTCGATGCCGTAGGGGCGGTTGGTGGGTTCCTGGAGGAACGTGACTCCTCTGGCGGACAGCTCGCGGTAGGTGGCGTGGCAGTCGTCGGTGGAGAACACGCCGGCCCCGAGGACTCCCTTGGCGACCAGGGCTCTGACCTGCTCGGCGGATTCGGGATCCAGCGACGGCGGCTTGGGTTCCATGAGGGTGAGTTCCAGGTCGGGCTGGTTCTTCGCGCCGACCGTGAGCCAGCGGAAGTCGCCCACGGTGGTGTCCGTGCGGACCTCGAATCCGAGTTTCTCGGTGTAGAAGCGCTTGGCCGATTCCTGGTCGAGGACCCATGCGGTGGCGATGGTCATTCCGGTGATCATGGTTTCTCCAATCGGTGATCCGCTCGGGGATTTCCCGTGCCGTCGATGCTGGCACGCGGCACCGACAGTCCACTCTCCCGAGAATTCCGTGAGCTGGGCTGATCCACTTTTTGTGGGTACGGGTGTGACAGCTGCGGCTGTGTCGGACACGGAAGTGGGTGAGGCGAAGGGAGCGGGATGGGTGACGGGCAGACCCGGTTCGGTCACATCTACCGCCGGCATTACGGCGACATACGGCGGTTCGTCGGCAGGCGGGTGGCCGAGGGGGACGTCGACGACGTCACGGCGGAGGTGTTCGTGGTGGTGTGGCGCAGGCTTTCCGAGTCCCCGGCGGGGGACCGTTTGCTGCCGTGGTTGTACGGGATCGCCCGGCGCGTGCTGTCCAACGAGTTCCGCCGGGTGCGGCGAGCCCACGCGCTGGCCGAGCATGTCGCTGCCCAACCGGCCGAGCCTGCCGGTACCGACCATGCTGCGGCGGTTGCCGACCGGTTGGCCATGGCCGCGGCGTTCGACCGCCTGCGCGAGGACGATCGGGAAGTCCTGCGGCTGGTGGCCTGGGAGAACCTGACCAGCGCCGAGGTGGCCACTGTTCTCGGCTGCGCTCGCACCACGGCCGCGATGCGCATCAACCGCGCTCGCCGCCGATTACTCGACGCTCTGCGCCGGGGCGCCTCCCGGGAGCTGCGCGGGGGCAGCGCCGTTGCCGCAGCGGAAGGAGCGAAGCGATGAAGCACACCGAGCAGCACATCCGGGAGCTGATGGGGCCGCTGGACCCCATGCGCGACGACGAGCGCGCGGCGGTCCCGCCGCCGCACCCCACCGGCATCATCGACACGGAGCAGCCCGCCGCTCGGCGACACAGGCCTCGGGCACGCACCCGTCGGGCGGTGCTGGCCGGGGCCGCGGCGACGGTGTTGGTGGCCGGTGGTCTGGTCTGGACCACGGCCGGGCCTAACGCCCCCGAGGGGTATGCCGCCACACCCCCGTTGCTGGAGATCACCCCGCCGCAGCGGGACCTGCCTGCCGCCGAGAGGCTGCACGCCATCGCCGACCGGGCCGAGGTCTCCGGGGTGCCGAAGGGCGCACCCGGCCAGACCGAATACATCAAGATGGAGAACTGGTATCTGCACAGCCAGATCGACAACAGCGGCACCGTGTCGGTAATTCAGCCCTCGACGTTCCGGCTCTGGCGGCATGCCGACGGCTCGGGACGCAGCGTCATTCGTGCGCAACCCCCGCAGTTCCGGTCCGAGGCCGGCCGCGAGAAGTGGGCCGGAGACACGTCCGGTAGCGAGCGGGTGCACCGGTGGGGCGCCGGGGAGCGCACCTACTACTGGGACGAGCGCCCGCCGGTGGACGCCGATGCCCTGCGTCGGTGGCTGCGGCAGCGTCCTTCCGGCCAAACCGAACCTCTCCGGACCTTCAGCGCCATCACCGATCTGCTGCGGAATCGGGTGTTGCTGCCTCAGGAGCGTGCCGCGGTACTGCGTGTGCTCGCCGAATTGCCCGGCATGCGCTACAACGGCACCACCCGCGACCGGGCAGGCCGCCCCGGTCGGGCCTTTTCCCTGGAATCCGACGGTAGCGGACTGCCCACCCGCTACACCTTCATCCTCGGCCCGGACAACGGCCGTTTCCTCGGCTACGAGGAAATGCTGACCACCTCGGCGGGCAAACTCAACGTGCCCATCCCCTCCGTGATCAGCTACAGCATCTTCCTGGAGCGGAAGTTCGTCGAGCGGTGATGGGACGCAGTGCGGGTACTGCGTTCGGCGGTGTCTCGGGCGACGCGTTGGTCGATCGGTGCGGACCGGCTGGGTAGTGAACTCGGCGGGCCGCCACTCGATCGGCGGGCAGCGTGTTCGCGGTGGTGTGCGGCATGATCGATACCGATGCGAGCACCGGACAGGCAGGAGTGGCGCCCGGCGGACGTGGTGCCGCTGGTGTTTCCGATGTTCCCACCCCGAGCGCGGGCGGTGGCGATGGTGCCTGCGGTGGTCGTCCTGCTCGCGTGCTGGGTCACGGCGTATCTCGGATCGGGCCTGCCTGTGCTGGGGGTGCCCTCGGCCACGCTGTGGGTGCTGGCGGGGATCGGGGGATTGGCGGTGCTGCGCGTGCTGCATCGGGCCTTGGTGCGGTTGTTCGTGACCGAGGAAGGCGCGACTCCCGCTCTGCTCGGGATCGTGATGCTGACCCTGGCGGGCGCGCCACTGGTGACGATGCTGCTCACCGGCGGCCGTGCTCTGCAGCCGCAGTCGTCGCCGCTGCACGCCGCGGTCGTGGTCGGCGTTGCACTGTGGATGGTGCACGAGCTGGTCCACTGCCATGACCGCTACCTGCGGCTGCAGCCTGCCGACTGAGCCGGGAAGCATTCCGGCGAAGTTCGTCGTGTGGCCGGCTGTCCCTTCGTGCGGGAGAGCGGTGCACGGTGCAGCGGCTGCGCCTGCGTTCCGTGGAGGGTGGCCGGGCGCGGTCGGGGGAGAACTCGCGCCCGGCCACCGGGCAGTCCGGCACCGGAGTGGGCACGGCACCGGACCGGGTTCGTGGGGGCCAATTTTTACGGACTGTGTGCGATTGTGGCTCTACTGTGACCAGTGTCGGTCCTTGACCGTGTACCGGCAGTGTGGAATGCCCGGGAAATGCCGTGGTGGGTGATTCTGCCGTGGACGGTGCCGGATCGTCAGGCCTGTGGGCGGAGTTCTCACTCGCCGTATCGGGGCGGGGCTGTACCGGCGGGCGAGTCCGGCCCGTGCTCTGCCCCGAATCCCTGCAGTCGTCGCAGGATTCTGGGCTGCGTGCCGAGGTCGCGGGGATCGGTGAAGCGCAGGAAGTGCGGGGACACGTCCTGGGGCGCGGGGCCGGCGGGTGGGGGTTCGGCCGGGTCGGGCGTGCCGAACCACCCGAACCGGTGCTCGGGGGTGCCGGTGGTTTCCGGTGTGCGGGGCCGGTCGGAGAATTCGATGTGGGCGGTGTTCACGTCGTTGCTTTCTGCTCGATGAGGGTGGGAGGCACCGGGCCGGTTTTCGGTTCTACGCGGCCGGGTGCAGCGCTTTCGCGGCGATCGCGCGCTCGTCGGGCTGCTCGTTGCCGGGCGGTGGTGTGTGCTCGATGATCGTGGCCAGCGCCAGGTTCAGAGCGGGTCTGCGTCCGGTGGTCTCCGCGTCGGAGTCCTCGTCCGGCCAGTCGATGTCCGGGTCTCGGGCGGGCCAGGCGATGCGGGGTGAGACGCGCGGTAATCGGGGTGGCACCACCCCGGCGAGCTGGGCGCAGGGTGCGCAGACCGTGCGCACCGTGTCCTGCGGGGGTTCGTCGCCGAGCCTGCGATGCACCGGCCCGTGCAGCCGGTGCCCGCACGCGGTGATCACGGATCCGCCGCAGGAGCAGCGGGCCACGGCGTGCCAGCCGGACTCGTGGACACTGGCCATCCAGGCGCGCTCGCCCGGGTCGGCCACACCCGGGGCGCTCGTGCTTTTCCCGCCGGTGGCTGCGGCGCCCGGCCGTCGGGTACGTGTGTGGGATTTCGCTCGGGAGTGTGTTCGCGGCCGGGTTCGGTGCGCGGGGACCAGGCGAGGATGCCGAGCAGGAGCGTCAGCACCGCCAGCGCGATCGCGGCTTCGGCCATCACCGGACCTCCTCGCCGGTTTCGCCGCCGGACTCGCCGCCGGGCAGCGGGATGCCGGAGGAGTGGCCGGTTCCGGGTTCGCCGTGGTTCTCGTGTTCGGTGGCGGTCTCGCGCAGGGCCGTGGACAGTTCGTCCAGCGCGCTCGCCAGCACCCGCCGCTGCTCGGGGGCGCAGCGACCGCCGCCCACCGCGAAGGCCGCGTCGTCGAGCATCCACTGCGCCTTGCGCAGCAGCACCGCCAGCGCCGTCTCCCGGCCCGCCATCACCGCACCGCCCGCACGCAGTCCGGGCAGCGGTGCCGCCGCGTGGCCGGGTGATCGGGTTCGGCCCACATCACCTCCGCACCGCAGGCCGCCCGCGCGTTGAGCTCCGGCGCCCAGTGCACCTCCCGATCCCGCAGCGTCGTACCGGGCAGCCATCGGGGCCACACCTCCGGCCGCAACTCGGGCACCGACGTGAACGGCGCCTGGCTGTAGTGAGTCATCAAAATCCTGCCCTTCGCTTCAGCGTGACCATCCGCGACTGAGTCCCATACCTATTCAGTCGATCTACTTCGAAGAACATAGTTTGTAGAACTACTATTAGCGATGACCCAATCGGGTGATCAATCTGGAAGGGTTACGCTCAGGGCATGGCGAGCCCGATCATGCGACGCAAGGCTCTTGGTCGTGAGCTGCGTAAACTTCGCGCCGAGTCAGCGCAGAGTCTTGAAGAGATCGCGAAGCTGCTCGGTTGCTCTGTCGCCAAGGTTGGGCACATCGAGACGGGGCGGAACTCTCCGAGCAAGCCTGAGCTCATGGTCTTGATGGATCACTTCAACCTCAGCAACCAGGACCGAGCGCTGTTCGAGGAGATCAGGCAGGAGGCATCGCGACGCGGTTGGTGGTCCACCTATCGGCTGCCGACGTGGTTTTCCAACTACGTCGGTATGGAGACCGATGCGCTCCGGCTGCGTAACTTCGAGCTCGAACTGATACCCGGCCTGCTGCAGACTGAGGACTACGCTCGTGCGGTGACGACTCTCGCTCGCCACATGACCGAACCGCAGGAGGTCGAGCGAAAGGTCGAGCTGCGTATGCAGCGGCAGCAGCGGCTCTTCGAGGACGAGCCGCTCGAGTTGATCACCATCATCTCGGAAGCTGCTTTGCACAGGTGTGCCAAGGCAAGCAGCGTGTCTACCGATCAGCTCACTCACTTGCTCGAGATGGGCGAACGTCCGAACGTGACCATCCACATCCTGCCGTACGACCTCGGCCTGCACGAGTCGATGTCCGGGTCGTTCCATTTACTGGACTTCCCACCCGACACGTGGCCGTCCACTGCTTACCAGGAGTACGCCGTCGGCGGTCACCTTGTGGACGACGAAGACATTGTTTCCGAACTGGATACCCTGTTCACCGGTCTTCGAGGGCAGGCGTTGAGTGAACAGGACAGCGCCTATCGCATCTCGGAATTTTTACACGGATGAAGGGCACGACTATGGATCTCTCTCCTACAGGCTGGCGCAAGTCCACCCGTAGCGGAGGTGGCAACGCTTGCGTCGAGGTCGGCCGTATCGCGGGCGGTGCGGCCGTGCGGGACACCAAGGACCGTGCGGCCGGATACTTCACCACCACCGGCGAGCAGTGGTCGGCGTTCGTGGCCGCGATCAAG
>NZ_QPJC01000012.1:0-98646 GCF_003337235.1 Halopolyspora algeriensis | reverse complement strand
ATCGCGGGCGGTGCGGCCGTGCGGGACACCAAGGACCGTGCGGCCGGATACTTCACCACCACCGGCGAGCAGTGGTCGGCGTTCGTGGCCGCGATCAAGGGCGGCACCTTCGACGCCTGACGCACCACCGGCGTAGTGAGTGAACGGAACTTTCGTTACTTCTATGCGAGTGAAAGTTCCGTTCACTCCGTTCGGCCCTGTGGCCGGGCGCGGCAGCGGCAACACGGGCCACGATGCCGCCGTACTAGGCCCACGCATGTTCCTTGTGTGCTCGGATTTCTGAGTCGTCGACGCAGAACGACCGTGCGATTACGGACTGAACCCATGGCATGTGGGAGTTACCGCCCCGAATTCAGCGCCCTCGGCTTGTTTCCGATGAGTCTGCGGCACCGTGTTGTCCGGATCTTCACGGTGAGCACCTTCGATGGTTGTCGAAAAAGAGGACTTCATGAGCATGCTCGGGAGTCATCCCTGTAGGGCCGCGAAAGGAAGTGGACCGATGGCAATAGCAAGTGGATGGCGTAAGTCCAGCTACAGCACGAACACGGACAACTGCGTCGAGGTCGGTCGCGTCGCGGGCGGTGCGGCCGTGCGGGACACCAAGGACCGTGCGGCCGGATACTTCACCACCACCGGCGAGCAGTGGTCGGCGTTCGTGGCCGCGATCAAGGGCGGCACCTTCGACGTCTGACGCACCACCGGCGTAGTGAGTGAACGCCAACTTTCGTTACTTCTATGCGAGTGAAAGTTCCGTTCACTCCAGACTGCGCAGGGCCTCGCGGACGTGGCCGTCGGCGCGGTCCAGCGCGGCGCTCGCCCGCTCGACGTCGGCGCCGGACAGCAGGTGCACGAGAGCGACCTTGAGCTCGCCTCCCGCCTCGGCCAGTGCCCGCTGGCAGTCCCGCTCGGAGGCGCCGGTCGCCTCCTGCAGGATGCTCAGCGTGCGCCCGCGCAGTTTCGCGTTGGTGGCGACCATGCTCACCATCAGGTTCGAATACGTGCGGCCGAGACGGATCATGGTCGCGGTCGACAGGGACGTGAGCACGAGCTTCTGCGCCGTTCCCGCCTTCATCCGGGTGGACCCGGTGACCGGCTCGGGGCCGGTGTCGACGGTGATCACCACGTCGGCGGGAGCCGACGAGGCGACCCCGGGATTGGCCGACACGAGCGCGGTCGCCGCCCCCAGCCGCCGCGCGGCACCGAGAGCACCCAGCACGAACGGCGTGCGGCCGGAAGCCGAGAGCCCGAGCACGAAATCGGAGCCGCCGGCCTGCGCCTCGATGCTCGCGGCACCGGAGGCGGTGTCGTCCTCGGCATCCTCCACGGCGTGCCGGAAAGCCTCGGCACCACCCGCCTGGTGCGCCACGAACCAGTCCGGCGGCACGTTGAACGTGGGCACGAGTTCGGCCGCGTCGAGTACCGCCAACCGGCCGGAGGTGCCCGCACCCACGTAGTGCACGCGCCCGCCCGCGCGCAGCGACGCCACCGCCAGATCGACGGCCCGGGCGAGCTCGGGCAGCGCGTGGCCGACCGCCTCGGGGACCAGCCGGTCCTCGCTGTTGAGCACCCGCAGAATGTCCTGCGTCGAGAGCAGGTCGATATCGGTGGTGCCCGCGTTGATCCGTTCGGTGGGGGATTCGACCCGCACTTCGGGCCGGCGGTTCATCACTCTTCCTCCCGTTGCCTGCGCCGGTCCGGCCTGGATTCCAGCCGGTGGCCCGCGACGGCTTCATGGGTCGCTTCCAGCGCCGCCCTCGCCCGGTCGAGGTGGTACTGCGCGACCCCGACGAACAGGCAGTCGATCACCGTGAGCTGGGCGATGCGGCTGGCCATCGCCCCGGAACGGTAGGTGGTCTCGCGCGCGGCCGTGGTCAGCACGTGATCGGCAGGCTCGGTGATCGGTGAGCGCGGGAAATTGGTGAGCGCGGCCGTGGTGGCCTCGCGCCCGCTCGCCCGACGCAGCGCCTCCACGGTCTCGGCGGTGGCTCCGGTGTGCGAAATGCCGATGGCGACATCGTCGCCGCACAGTACCGCCGCCGAGGTCAGAGCACTGTGCGTGTCGGACCACGCGAAGCATGTCAGGCCGATGCGGTGCAGCTTCTGCTGAAGGTCCAAGGCCACGAAAGCGCTGGCGCCGACCCCGTAGACGTCGATGCGGCGAGCGCCCGCGACGGCGTCGACGAGAGACCGCAGCACGCCGGTGTCGAGCTGCCCCGCGGTCTCCTCGACGGCCCGGGCATCGGCGTAGCCGATCTTGTCGACGATGGTGGCCATGTCGTCCTCGGCGGTGATGTCGCCGCCGAGTTCCCTGTCCCGGTCGGCGGTGCGGGCGGTGTCGGCCGCCAGGGCGATGCGCAGCTCCGGGTAACCGCTCACCCCGACGGCCTTGCAGAACCGGGTGACGGTGGTTTCGCTGGTACCAGCGGCTTCGGCGACGTCGGTGATGCTGCGCCGCGCGATCGAGGCCGGATCGGCCAGCACGATCCCGGCCACTCGCTGCTCCGCACGGGCCAGGCCCGGAAGCAGAGCCCTGATCCGTACCAGAGCGCTCATCCCGGACGGATCGGCGTTGGAGTCGGCAGTGGCCATGGAAGCAAACGTACTCACCCTGCCCGGTGGTCGCGACAGTCGCGCCCGTCGCGGGCGACCGGGCTCACGGCGATGCCACGGTCACATCCGGGTGGTGTGCTCGGGCTGGACGTGGACGATCACGCGGTGGTCTCCCGGCTGGTGATACGGGTACTCGTCGGCGTCCATGTACTTCTTGGCCATCCTGTTGATGAACGCGTTGTCCGGGTCGTCCTCGATCCGCGCGACCCTCCCGCGCACCTCCAGGTACCGGTACGGCTGTTCCGGGTCGTGCACGGACACCGAGATGCGCGGCTCCCGCTGCAGATTGCGGTACTTCTGCCGGGTGGTGGTCTGGCTGAACTTCAGGTGCTCGCCGTCCCAGTCGATCCAGACCGGGTTGGACTGCGGCTCGCCCTGCGGCCCGATCGTGGCCACGTGCCCGAACGAGCGCTTGGTCAGAATGTCCTCCAGCTCCTGCGGGATCACCGACACGGGAACTCCTCTCCGAGAAACGGGCATGCCGCCGACGATCTTATGCTCTTCCTCACACCTCGGCCCGTCGGAATGCTCCCGGCGGGCGAGGCCGGGGAGCTCACTCCGCGGGCCGGTGCGGTGGTTTCGTCTCCAGGGCCTGCGCGACTCCCCGGGCCAGCGCCACCCGCGCGGGGGTGCTCGATCCCCACTCCCGGGAGGGATGCACCCGGTTGCTCAACAGGATCACCACCGACCGCGAGGCCGGGTCGAGCACCATCGACGTCCCCGTATATCCCGTGTGCCCGGCACTGTGCGGACCGCTCAAGCCGGCCATGTACCAGCGCTGGTCGAGCTCGAAGCCCAGACCGTGGGCATGCCCCGGAAATTCGGTGTTGCCGTTGGTCAGCATCGCGGCGACGCTGCTCTCGTCGAGGATGCGCTCGCCCGCGTACACCCCACCGTTGAGGATCGCCTGCCCGAGCACGGCGAGATCCCGCGCCGTGGAGAAGATCCCGGCATGCCCGGCCACGCCGCCGAGCGCCCATGCGTTCTCGTCGTGGACCTCGCCGCGCACCATGCCGCGCGCAGGGTTCTGCTGATACTCGGTGGCGGCGATGCGGTGCGCTTTCGACTCCGCAGGGCGGTATCCGGTGTCGTCCATCCCCAGCGGTTCGGTGATGCGCTCGGCGACCACCTCGTCCAGCCGATCCCCGCTGACGCGCTCGACCAGCTCCCCGAGAACGATCATGTTCGGGTCCGAGTAGAGGTACGTGCTGCCCGGTGGGTTCACCGGCGCCAGCGACATCACGTGCGGGATCCGTTCACCGGGCGGCAACTCCCACAGCCGCACCGCGGCCTGCAGACCGGAGGTGTGGGTGAGCAACTGCCGGACGGTGATCGCCTCCTTGCCGTTCGTGCCGAACTCCGGCAGATACCTCGCCACGGGCGCGTCCAATGCGACGTGGCCGTCCTCGACCTGCTGCAACACGGCGATCGAGGTGAACAGCTTGGTCATCGAGGCGATGTCGAAGATCGTGCCGGTGCGCGCTCTCTCCTGCTTTCCGGCGGGCAGCTCGGTGCCCGTGCCGTCGGCATAGCGCAGCTCGTAACCGGCCGCATCGAAACCGACCACGGCACCCTCGTGGGCGATCAGGCTCACCGCACCCGCGTACATCGGATGCTCGCGGCCGGGTGCTCCTTCCGTCCACGCCCCCAGGCGGTTCATCGCGGTGTCGATCGGTTCCGGATCCAGCCCCACGGTCTCGGGTTCGGCGGTGTGCAGCACCGTCCCGGCCGGAGCGAATTCCGGCCCCGGCCGGTCGGGCTGCCCGTGCCGCTCGCCCCGGGGAAAGGCCGAAGCCCCGCCGACGGTCATCGCCACGACCGCCAGCAACGCTGTGAGCAGCATCGCCCGGTTCGGTCTGCGCATCGCGTCCTCATCGGTTCACGGCGTTCAGCGGTACAGCAGGTACGGCTCGCGCCTGCGGCGGAACTCGGCCTGCTCCTGTTGCCACGCACCGACGATCTCCTCCGTCCCGGCCCCGGCATCGACCATGTGCCGCAGGCGTGCCGAGCCGGAGAGCTCATCGATCCAGTGGTCCGGGCGCCAGCCGAACACCCGCGGATACAACCGGCGCGCGGTCACGAGCATCGCCACGGCGGTGCGGATCGCGTCGAACTCGCTGTCGCTCATGCGGTGCAACCGCACACCTCCGCAGGCAGCACCGGCATGCTTGGAGAAGGTCGGTACGAAGCGGACCTCCCGGAACCGCACTCCCGGCAGACCGGCGGTGTCGAGCTCCTCCGCCCAACGCCAGTCGATACCCGGCGCGCCGATGACCTCGAACGGCCGCGTCGTTCCTCGCCCTTCCGACAGCAGCGTACCTTCGAACAGGCCGGTGCCCGGGTAGACGGCGGCGGTGTCCGGTGTCGGCATGTTCGGGCTCGGCGGCACCCACGGCAAACCCGTGGCTGCGAAGAACTCCCGGCGAGGCCACCCCTGCACCTCGGCGACATCGAGCTGCCGCAGCGACCGTCCAGCCGAGTCGGGCAGGTACTCCCGGTCGAACATCCGCGCCAGTTCACCGGCGGTCATGCCGTGCTGCTGCGCGATCGGCAACATGCCGACACCGGAGGCGAAACGCGGGTCGAGGCGAGGACCCGCCACTGCGCCCCCGATGGGATTCGGGCGATCGAGCACCAGGAACGGCACATCGGCCCGCACCGCCGCCTGCATGGCCGTGTACATCGTCCAGATGTAGGTGTAGAACCGGGCGCCGACGTCGGCGATGTCGAACACCACCTGCTCGACTCCCGCCCGGCGGAACATCCCGGCGAGTGCGCTCGCATCGGCACCGTAGGTGTCGTGGACCGGCAGGCCCGTGCGCGGGTCCGTGTGCTCGCCCTCGGAGCCTCCGGCCTGCGCCGTGCCCCGGAACCCGTGCTCCGGGCCGAAAATCGCGACGAGGTCCACCTCCCCGCCGGCGTGCATGTCGTCGACGATGTGTCGCAGCCCTGCCGGAGGCTGTGACAACACCGCGGTGTGGTTGGCGACCACCCCGACACGCCGCCCGCCGAGCGGGCGCCACCCCTGCCTCGCGAGACGGTCCGCCCCCGTCAGCACCGGCTGCGCGGACGAGGACGGGCGGCCGGACGAGCTCGTCGAGCAACTCGCCACCCCCGGCAGCGCGGCCGAGACCGCCGAGGAGATCAGAAAGGTGCGGCGACTCACCGCGTTCAACGGCACTCCCCGGGCAGCCCGTGGCCGAAGGGGTACCGGTCGGTGCCCGGCCGTTCCGGATCGGCCACGGCGACGGGCAGGCGCCCGGAAGGGGAAACCTCACCGAACAGCACGCGTGCCAGCGACTCCATCGACACCTCCGTGTGCGAACAGGTTGCGATCCAGGTCCGGACCTCCTCGGCGCAGGCCGCATCCCGAGGATGGCGCACGGCCACGGCGACGATCCGGGCGCCGGCGTGCTGCAGAGCACGCGCCAGGTCGCGCTGGGCGGAGCGTTCTTCGGTGTCGGCGGCACCGACCAGGACCACGGTCAACTCGTGCCCGCGGGCAGCCCGCACGGCCTCGTCGACCCGCTGCCGTGCCGGACGCTCTCCGGTGGTCAGCGTGGTCGTGACCGGCCCGCGGGCGTCGATCGCCCTCGCCAGGGCCGCGGTGGCCCGCTCGCCCCGACCGGTGACGAGCACGCTCGCAGCCCCGGGCCGCAACGGCAGCAGACCCGCGTCGTCGCGCAGCACGGTCACCGTCCGATCGGTGATCCGCTGCGCCTGCCGCCCGTGCTCCGGTGCACCGACGCGCTCACCCGCTCCGGTCACGTCGACGAACGGGCTCTCGAGGACACCGCGCCGGGCCTTCACGGTCAGGACGCGCTCGACACTGGCGTCGAGGCGCTCCGCGGTCACCTCCCCGGAACGCACCGCGTCGAGGACTCCGTCCATGGCCACGGGCAGGTTCTGCGGCATGAGCAACTGGTCGGCACCCGCCTGCAGCGCCCGCACCGCGACCTCGGCGGCCGGGTACCGGTCGCGCACGGCACCCATCTGCAGCGAATCGGTGATGACGAGCCCGTCGAAGCCGAGTTCCGCGCGCAGCATCCCGGTCAGAACGGTCGGCGACAGTGTCGCGGGTTCCCCCGAGGAGTCCAGGCGAGGCAGGACGAGGTGCGCGCTCATGATCGCGTCCACGCCCTCGGCGATGGCCGCCCGGAACGGCGGCGCGTCGAGCCGCTCCCACCGGTCGCGGGTGTGCTCGACGACCGGCAACGACGTGTGGCTGTCCGTACCGGTGTCCCCGTGCCCCGGGAAGTGTTTGGCCACGGCCGAGACGGTGCGATCGGCGGACGCGCTCGCCTGATAACCCCGCACCTGCGCCGCGGTCAGCCGCGCGGCCAGCGCCGGATCGGACGAGAACGAGCGAGGGCCGATCACCGGGTTCAGCGGATCGGCGTTGACATCGCCGACGGGCGCGACATTCAGGTTCAGCCCCATGGCCCGCAGTTCCCGGCCGGTGATCGCTGCCGCCGCTGCGGCGTCCTCGACGCTGCGGGAGGCACCCAGCGCCATGTTGCCGGGCAGCCGGGTGGCCGGCCCGCCGATGCGGGTCACCAGCCCTTGTTCCTGGTCGGTGGAGATCAGCAGCGGGATGCCCGCCCCGGAATCCGTGGCGGCTCGCTGCAGGCCGTTGGACAGCCGGGCGATCTGCTCCGGCTCGTCCAGGCTGTCGGTCCAGGACAGGTGGATCAGCCCGCCGAGGTGGTAGTGGGTGACGACCTCGGCGGGGGTGTCCACGCCGAACTCCGCCCGGTTTCTCGGATGCGAGGTCCCGGCGGTGTGCCCGTGGGCGTAGGTGACGAAGAGCTGCCCGACCTTGTCCCGCGTCGACATGCGCGCGAGCACTTCGGCGACCCGAGCGCGCACGGTGCCTTCGGTGCCGGGTGGAGCGGGGGAGCGGTGGGCGGAGCTGCCGGTACGACCTGCCGACCTTCCGGCGGTACCGCATGCCGACGGCGCCCGCCCCACGGAGTGGGCGAGCGCCGCGTGCGGCGCGAGTCGACGGGTTACCAAGCGTGCACCATCGGTCGTAACTTCTGGGCTAGGCGTCCGGCGTCCCGGTACGCAACCCCGGTGGACGACTCTGCCTCCTCGGGCGGCTGCGCGTGGGTGCCCGTCGATCGCGCACGGAGCCCTGTCGGGGAGTACGCTGCTTCTCCTCCGCAACGTCCTTGGCCAACGAGGGGTCCGCACTTCCCTTTGTAGTCCGTGACCGCAGTCACTGCAAGGGGTATGAGCAGGGCATTCTCACAGGTGGTGGGAATGGGCTCCCGAGGATGGCTCCGGGCTCGCCCGCCGACGGATCGCCGCCGTCTCATCGGCGGCGCCGCCAGTGCCGCAGGCCGAACCAGGTCACGCCCGCCGCGGCGACGGCGCCCGCACCGACGGCGGCAGCGGTCACTGCGGTCCCCGACGGCGTGGGGACACAGGCCCGCAGGGATACGGGGTGCTCGAAAGCCAGCGACGGCCAGCCACGCTGCGCGGCCTCCTTGCGCAAGCCGCGGTCGGGATTGACCGCGGTGGGGTGACCCACCGACTCCAGCAGCGGCAGGTCGACCACGGAATCCGAGTAGGCGTGGGACCCGGTGAGGTCATAGCCGTACCGCTCGGCGATGTCCTGTGCCGCCCGGGCTTTGTTCCCGGCCGAGCAGTGGAACTCCACCTCGCCGGTGTAGCGACCGTCGGCGACGGCCATGCGGCTACCGGCCGAGTGCGTGGCACCGAGGATGTCGGCGATCGGACCGACCATCTCCTGTCCGGAGGCGGACAGCACCACCACGTCCTGGCCCTGCTCCTTGTGCTCCTCGACGAGCTGGGTGGCTTCCTTGTACACGAGGGGGTCCACGATGTCGTGCAGCGTCTCCTCGACGATGGCGTTGATCTGCTCGACGTCCCACCCGGTGCACAGGGAGACGATGTGGGCCCGCATGCGGTCCACCTGGTCCTCGTCGGCACCCGCCAGCATGAACAGGAACTGCGCGTAGGCGCTTTTGAGCACGGCCCGACGGTTGATGAGTCCTTCCTGGAAGAACGGTTTGCTGAAGGCGAGCGTGCCCGACTTGGCGATGATCGCCCTGTCCAGGTCGAAGAACGCGGCGGTGCGGGGCCCGGCGGTGGCCGCGTTGTCGGCGGGCTTGGTGGACTCGGTCACGCCGTTCAGCATACGAGTCGAGCTGCCGATGGCGTCGGTGGTGACGGTGACCGATTTCGGTGGCGGCGGATGTGCCGCACTGCTTCCGGTGTCCTCCTTTTCGGAAGGATCCGCTGTTCCGTGGCCGGTGTGCCCGGTCGATCGGGGGCTTTCCCGGAAAGGGTTCGTTCCGCCGACGGAGGGAAGGCGCCCTCCGGACGGAGCGGGATAGGGTGTGGGTGTCCGGCAGTACCGGACGGTTCAGCTCGACCCCCCGGAGCTGAACCCGGCGACCCCCGTCCCTCCCCCCTGACGGGGGTCGCCTTTCGTTGTGACCGGCGTAGTGCGTTTCGCCCGCCTCGCCGGGCCGTGAGTCGGTGCCGAGCGACCCGGTGCGTTTCCGGGAGGACCCGGACAACGGAAACGGGGACGCGGGAGTGGGCAGCGTTGCTGCTGCTCCGGGCGTTTTTCGGTGGTTGTCCACAGGCACGTTCGTTGTCCACAGGACCGTGTTCGGGATATTGGCGCCGGGGTCCGGGTGAACCAGTGTGGATCTCGAGCGGATGCGAGTTCCGCCTGCTGGTGACCACTCGTGGAAACGGACCCAACCCATGTCCCTGCATCTCCTGTTGCTCGTGACCACCGACGACGAGTTGGCGGACGAGGTGTGCCGCCTTGCCGCCGTGGCCGGCTGCGAACTGCGGCGAGTCGGCGATCCGGATGCTGCCGGTGCGGAATGGCGTCGGGCGTCGCTGGTTCTGCTCGACGAGGCCGCGCTGACCGCGTGGAGTGCGACAGGGCGGCCGCGAAGGCCGGGGATCGTGGTCGTCGGCACCAAGCCACCACCCGGTTTCTGGCGCGCTGCCTTCGAGGCGGGAGCCGAGCAGGCGATCGAGCTCCCCGACGACGAGGCCCGGCTGGTCGATCTGCTTGCCGAAGCGCGGGAAACTCCGGCGCCCCGTTCGGGGCGCGTGCTCGCCGTGACCGGCGGCTGCGGTGGAGCGGGGGCCTCCGTGCTCGCCACCGCCACGGCACTGGCCGCCGCACGGCGCGGGGACCGGTGCCTGCTGCTCGACTGCGACCCTCTCGGCGGCGGGCTGGATCTCGCGGTCGGCGCCGAAACCACCGCGGGGCTGCGCTGGCCGGGGTTGACCGTCAGCGGGGGCAGGATCGCGGCGAGTGCCCTGCACGAGGCTCTGCCCGGACGCACGGTCGGCTCGGGTGCGCTGACACTGCTGTCGTGCGATCGCGAGGGCACCGGGACGGGAATGACCCCGCAATCGGTGCGAGCGGTCCTCGACGCGGGCAGGCGAGCCGGGGAAACGGTTGTCTGCGACCTGCCGAGATTCCACGACGAGACCACCGGCGCTGTGTTGCGGCAAGCGGACCTGACCATCGTGGTCATTCCCGCCGAGGTCCGGGCCTGTGCCGCGGCGGCGCGGCTCGTGGCCGGGATCCACGGCTGCGGCGGACCGATCCGCGCGGTCGTGCGGGGACCGGCACCCGGCGGGCTCAGAACCACCGATGTGGAACGTGCGGTGGGGCTCGACGTACTCACCGCGATGCGCCCGCAGGCCGGGTTGCCCGCGGTGATGGACCGCGCCGGACTGGGCTCCGGGCGGGTGGTGGCTCGTGGCCCACTCGCTCGCACGGCGCGCGAGTTGCTGGCTGCGCTGGACGGCGGCGCGGATGCGGACGCGGCGGGGCCGGGGACGGAGACCGCACGGGTGGGGGCGGCATGAGTACGGATCTCGTCGAGCGAGTGCGATCCCGGCTGGTTTCCGGCGGTACGGCGGTGACCCCGGCGGCGGTCGCCACTGCCGTCCGGGAGGAGGCAGGAGGGCTGGTCGGTGACGCCGATGTCCTGACGGCGCTGCGGATGTTGCAGCAGGAGTTTCTCGGAGCCGGTGTCCTCGAGCCCCTGTTGCGCGATCCCGAGGTGACCGACGTTCTGGTGACCGGTCCCGAGTCGGTGTGGGTGGATCACGGTGAAGGGCTGCGGCACACGCAGGTCGCTTTCGCCGACGAGGACGCCGTGCGCAGGCTCGCCCAGCGCCTCGCTCTCGCGGCCGGGCGCCGCCTCGACGACGCGCAGCCGTGGGTCGACGCGTGGTTGCCGCAGATCGGGGACTCCGGTGCGGTCCGGCTGCACGCCGTCCTCTCCCCGGTGGCGGCCGGTGGAACCTGCATCTCGCTGCGGATCCTGCGCCCCGCGGTGCACGATCTGCACGCACTCGAACGGATGGGCACGTTCGACGCGACCGGGGCCGCGGTCCTGCGCTCGGTCGTTCATGCGCGGCTGGCGTTTCTGATCACGGGTGGTACCGGTGCGGGCAAGACCACGCTGCTCAGCGGCATGCTGGGTGAGGTCGCACCCTCCGAACGGCTCGTGTGTGTGGAGGAAGCCGGCGAGCTGCATCCCCGGCATCCGCATGTGGTCAGGCTGGTCACCCGGCCCCCGAACGTCGAAGGTGCCGGGGAGATCCGGGTTCGGGACCTGGTGCGACAGGCCTTGCGGATGCGTCCGGACCGGCTCGTCGTCGGTGAGGTCCGTGGCTCCGAGGTGTGCGAATTGCTGGCCGCTCTCAATACCGGTCACGACGGGGGTGGCGGCACCGTGCACGCGAACTCGCCGTCGGAGGTACCTGCGCGGATGGAAGCGCTCGCCGCCCTCGGTGGACTCGGAAGGGCAGCGCTGCACAGCCAGTTGGCGGCCGCCGTCCACGTGGTGCTGCACGTTCGCCGCAGTACGACACGCGGGCGGCATCTCGCGGGGATCGGCGTTCTGCGGCGGGACGGGGATCGGGTTCGGGTCCTTCCCGCCTGGGACTGCGAGACCGGATGGGGACCGGGCGCCGAGCAGCTCGCCGAACTACTCGGCGACGGAGGAGGTGTCGTGCCGTGCTGATGCCGGAGTCCCCCTTCGCTGTCGTGGCATCGCTGCTGCTGATCGCGGTGGCGCTGCTGTCCTGGCCGAACGTCCGCGCTGCCGCCCGCCTGCCGGGTACCTGCGCCCGGGGAAACGTCCGGCGGCCGCAGTGGGCCCGGATCGTCGGTGTCGGATCCGTCCCGGCCGCGGCTGTGGCCGGTGCCCTGATCGCCGGTGCCGGCGGGCTCTGCGCGGGCACGGCGCTGGCGATGCTCGGGAGGAAGTACTGGCACTCGCGCAACGGTCTCCGTCGCCGCCTGCAGCGCTGCACCGAGCTGGCGGCGGGAATCCGGCTGCTGGTTGCCGAACTGCGGGCGGGCGCGCATCCGGCGGTGGCCGCCGAAGGCGCCGCTGCCGAAGCGGCCCCCGCAGTGGCCGGGATATTCGGTGACATGGCCACAGCCACCCGGCTCGGTGGTGACGTGGCCGGTGCCCTGTCCGGCAGTGGCCGGGTGACGGCGGAACTGCGCGCGCCGATCGGCAGGCTGGCGCGATGCTGGATGCTCGCCGAGCGACACGGTGTCGCACTGGCGGAACTGCTCGATGCGGTCCGGCGGGATCTCGAGCACCGTGCCGCGTTCATGCGGGACGTCGAGGCGAAGATGGCGGGTCCTCGAGCCACGGCGCTGGTGCTGGCGGGATTGCCTGCGCTCGGACTCGCGCTGGGCGAACTGGTCGGAGCGGACCCGATCGCGGTGCTCACCGGCGGACTGGTCGGGCAGGTACTCCTGGTGGCGGGGACAGCGCTGCTGTGCGCGGGCGTGTGGTGGATCGCCCGGCTGACCGAGTCGGTGGTGCGGGCATGACGGCCGCGATCCCGGTACTGCTGCTTGCAGGCGGTTTACTTCTCGTTCCCGCTCCCTCGGCCGTGCCGAGAGTGGCAGCCCTCTCCGGTCACCCGGGCCGGCGCCGCGACCGTCTCCGTGCGCTGCTGTCCCAGCGCACGGGGAAACGGCCACTGGTGCTGTCGCTCGCTGTGGCGGTGTCGGTGGCGGGGCTGCTCGCCGGAATCGTCGGATGGCTCGTGGCAGTGGTGCTCGCCGTGGTCGCCGGAGGGTTGTGCCACCGCCTGCTGCGGCCACGGGAGCACGGCAGCACCGACCCCTTGAACCTGGCATCGGGGTGGGACCTGCTGGCAGCGGCACTCCGGGCGGGCCTGCCCGTTCCCGTCACGGTGCGGACCGTGGCGGCGGAGTTCACCGGCACGGCCGAAGCGGCATTGCTGGAGGTGGCGGATTCACTCGCGCTCGGGGCCGATCCGGTCTCGGCCTGGGAGCGCGCGATGCGGGACCCGGACACGGCCGAGCTCGCCCGGTCGGCTCGGCGGGTGGCGCGCACGGGAAGCGGGCTGGCCGGAGTCGCGGAGGGCATCGCCGCGCAGGCGCGGGAGTCGCTGGCCGAACAGGCGCATGCGCGCGCTCAGCGGGCAACCGTGTGGGTGTCCGCGCCGCTCGGCCTGTGCTTCCTGCCGGCATTCCTGTGTCTCGGGGTGGCTCCCGTGGTGGTGGGAATGCTCGATCGGTTGATGTAGCCGCTGCCGAGACACGACCTCGACAGCGGATTTCCGGTATGGAACCGAAAGAAGGGAAAGCGACCATGGCAGTGCGGACAGGTGTCCCGGAAGTGGCGTTGCGGTTGAGTCCGTCGAGGTGGCGAAGGGTGCGGGAGCTCTTCCGCGGCGATGGCGGGATGAGTACCGCCGAGTACGCCATCGGCACGCTCGCGGCGGCTGCCTTCGCCTCGCTGCTCTACACGGTGCTGACCGGTGATGCGGTGACGCAAGCACTCACCTCGCTGATCCGGCGAGCCCTCGAGGCCGGTGCCTGACGGCCATGCGACCGGCTCACCGGACGCGGGACACAGCTCGGCGGGATGCCGGAGCGGTGACCGTCGAGGCGGCACTGGGAATCTGCTCGATCGTGGCCGTGTTCGCGCTGGCCCTGACGGGCATGAGCATGGTGATCGGGCAGCTGCGGTGCACGGACGCTGCGGTCGAAGCCGCCCGGCTCGTCGCCCGGGGCGAGCGGGACAGGGCCCGGGAGATGGTGCGCCGCATCGCTCCCGGCGGCGCACGGTTGCACGTGACGGTGCGGGGGGACGAGATCACCACCAGAGTCACCGTGCGGCCCGCCGGAGGTCTGCTGCCCGACGGTTGGCTGGCCGGTCGTGCCGTCGCCGTCATGGAACCCGGTCAGGGGCAGCCCGATCAGGCGGTGCCACAGGCACCTCCCGACGATCCCCGGGATCCGGCGGTGCCGCGATGAGCGGGCAACGCACAGGGCGTGGAGGTGTGCACAGCGATCGCGACAGAGGAGCGGCGACCGTCTTCGCCGCGATCGTGTCGATGGGATTGCTGGCGGTGCTCTGGTTCGGTGTCCAACTGGGAGCAGCGGTGATCACGCGGCACCGGGCGGAAGGAGCGGCCGACCTGGCGGCTCTTGCCGCCGCGGCGCACGCGGCGCGGGGTGCCGAACCGGCCTGTGCGAGAGCGCGATGGGTGGTGGAGGAAATGCACGCGGCGACGGTGTCGTGCCGGCTGGACGGGCTCGATGCGCGCGTGCGGGTCCGTCTCGACGTTCCCGGCCTGCTGCCCGGGTTCGGACCGGTCGACGCCCGAGCCCGAGCGGGGCCGGCCCGGCCGTGATCGACGCGAACCACCTCTCGGTGTGTGCGACGGCCTGCAGCGGCGCGGCGAGCGGGGCACGACCGTTCATCACGCCCATACTTCGGTGGTCCTGTTCCTCCGGCGACGCTCATCGCCTCGGAACGACCGGTCGTCTACACGAGGGTGTACTGAATCACTCCCTTGCCGTTTCGTGGGAGACGAGCGCGGCGCAACGGCACCAGAGCGGTGCCGGTGACTCGCGTTCAGCCCGGACAAGGAGGCGAACTTCATGGACTGGTCGGAGAAGGGTTGGCGCAGCGCCTTCCGGATCGAGCTGCGGGCGCAGGCCATCGGTCTCGCGTCCCGGGGCTGGCCGGTGCTGCCCGGAACCTTTCCGGCGAACTCGGGATGGGCCGGCCGCAGTGGTGCCGATGCGGAGGGGCCCTTGCCCGTGCACAGTGACTGGCAACAACGACTCGGCACCAATCCGGACCAGGTCGCTTCGTGGTGGTCGGGCAGGCCGTACAGCCTGCTGGTCGCCACGGGGCAGGTGGTCGGAGCCGTCGAGGTCGACGCGGGTCTCGGTCGCAGTGCGGCAGTGGCGCTGCGCTCGGTGGGAATGCCGGTTCCCATCGTGGCCACCCCGGATGGACGGTGGTACTTCCTGACCCGCGGTGATCAGGAGTTCGACGGTGAACTCGCCGCCCACCCGGGAATCCACCTGCACGGATCGGGCAGTTGGATACCGATGCCTCCGAGCACGTTCCCTCAGGGAGTCGTGCACTGGAGGGTCGCACCGCAGGTGTGCGGCTGGCAGCTTCCCGCTGTCGAACTGGTGCAGGAGGCCCTCTACGCCGGTCTGCACGAACGTCCGGATGTGGCGATCCTCGCCGTAACCGAGTAGGTGACGACTCGTGTTGACCTCGTGTGAGCCGAGTGGATCGGCACCGCGCCCCGGTGTGCCGGGCGGCGACAGGAGAGAATCGCGAACCATCGGTGGCGCGTCAGCGGTGCCTCGGTGCGTGTCGATCCTCCTGCGGTGGCCCGCACAACCCGACCGATCACACGGGTGTCTCGCACCCGGTCAGCACGGCGTCGAGGACAGCCACTGCCCCTGCCTTGTCCAGCGGTTCGTTGCCATTGCCGCACTTCGGCGACTGAACGCAGGACGGGCAGCCTGCCGGGCACTCGCAGGAGGCGATCGCTTCCCGCGTCGCGGCCAGCCATGGGAACAGCGCGGCGAAGCCGCGGTCGGCGAATCCGGCGCCCCCCGGATAACCGTCGTGCACGAACACCGTCGCCTCCCCGGTGTCCTCGTGCACGGCGGTGGAGACACCGCCGATGTCCCATCGGTCACAGGTCGCGAACAGCGGTAGCAGGCCGATCGCCGCGTGCTCGGCGGCATGCAGCGCGCCGGGGATGCGTGCCGGCTCCAGGCCGGCGCACCCCGGCGCGCTGCCACGGAGCAGCTCGTCGCTTGCGGTGTACCAGACCGCACGGGTCACGAGCGTGCGAGCGGGCAGGTCCAGCGGAACCTGATCGAGAATCTCCCCCGAGGGCAGCCGCCGGAGGTAGCCGACGACCTGCGAAGTGACCTCCACGTCGCCCAGGTTGACCGAAACGCCGGCCGCCGTACGGCGGGACTCCCAGGTGTGCAGCACGGCAATGTGGGTCTCGTCGCGAGGTGCGGTCGTCCACTCCGGGTTTCCGGCATGGACCAGCGCAAGGCCGCCGTCGAGGTCCAGTTCGTCCACGACGAAGGACTCGCCCTGGTGCAGGTACACCGCACCGGGGTGCACGGTTCCGGGCGCCGATTCCGGGTCCACGGTGCCCAGCATCCGTCCCGAATCGCCTTCCACCACAGCGACCTGCTCCCCACCCGTGCCGCGCAGCTCCACCGACCGGTGCGGGCGTTGCCGGGAGGTCCAGTACCAACCGTGCGGGCGTGCCCGCAGCACGCCCGCGGCCGTGAGCGCCTCCACCGATTCGCGCGCCGGAGATCCCCCGAAGGAGTCCAGGGATTCCTCGCCGAGCGGGAGTTCCGCAGCCGCACAGGCGAGATGGGGCTCCAGCACGTACGGGTTGGCCGGATCCAGCACCGTGGTCTCCACCGGCTGTTCCAGCACGGCAGCCGGGTGATGCACGAGGTAGGTGTCCAGCGGATCGTCCTGCGCCACGAACACCACCAGTGCTTCCTCGCCGTCGCGCCCGGCCCGGCCCGCTTGTTGCCAGAACGAGGCGAGGGTGCCCGGATAGCCCGCGACCACCACCGTGTCCAGTCCGGCGATGTCCACGCCGAGCTCCAGCGCATTGGTCGCGGCCACCGCGATCAACTCTCCCGACAGCAGACGGCGCTCCAGCTCACGTCGCTCCTCCGGGAGGTAGCCACCACGGTAGGCGGCGACTGTGGCGGGCAGCGCTTCGTCCACCTCGGCCAGCGCACGCCGGGCCGCCAGAGCCGCCGCCTCCACTCCGCGCCGGGAGCGGAGAAACGCCAGCGTGCGAGCGCCGTCGATGACCAGATCGGTCATGATGCGTGCTGTCTCACTGCCTGCCGAGCGGCGTACCGGAGCCCCGTTCTCCCCGTGTGGCCCCTCCTCCAGCAGCGGTGGTTCCCACAGGGCGACCGTTCGCCCACCTCGTGGCGAGCCGTCGTCGGTCACCGCTCGGCAGGGCATGCCGGTGAGGCGCAGGCCCAGCGCTTCGGGGTCCGACACGGTCGCCGAGGCCAGCACGAACACGGGGTCCGCTCCGTAGTGCCGGGCCACCCGGCGCAGCCGGCGCAGCAGCAGTGCCACGTGTGAGCCGAACACGCCGCGGTAGGTGTGGCACTCGTCGACGACGACGTGGTGCAACCGGCGGAAGAAGTGCGCCCACCGGGAGTGCTGGGGCAGGACACCGTGGTGGAGCATGTCCGGGTTCGTGAAGACCCACCGAGCGTGTGCGCGCACCCAATCCCGCTCACCTCTGGGGGTGTCGCCGTCGTAGGCGGCGGCTCGGATGCCGTTCAGGCCGAGGTCGGTGACGGCACGAAGCTGGTCGGCACCCAGCGCTTTGGTGGGGGCGAGGTACAGGGCCGTGGCGCGATCGTCCGCGTGCAGGCGGGAGAGCACGGGCAACTGATAGGCCAGGGACTTGCCCGAGGCGGTGCCGGTGGCGATGACGGTGTTCGTGCCCGACCACACCGCGTCGGCGCCTTCTGCCTGATGGGTCCAGGGACGTTGCGCACCGTGGGCGCGCAGAGCGGCCACCACCTCGTCGGCTGCCCACTCCGGCCATGGTGCGTGGCGTGCCGGCCGGGCGGGAAGGTGCTCGACGTGTCGCAGCGGTGACTCGCCGGCTGGGGTTCCCGCCAGTACGCGATCGAGCAGCTGCCGCCCCCTGTCCTGAACCTGCCGGGTTCGCCCTTGTCGAGTCACCTGTCGAGCCTCGCACAAACCGAGTGCGTCGCCTCTGCCTTCCCCGCCTGCGGACACACACCGGCGGCCTCGATCGAGTGATTTTCGGGCCGGTTTGCCCGATATGTCGGGCGCCTACCTTATATCACCCGTTCGGACCAAATCACGAAGCCTTCGAAAGAGTGATCAACAGGGATCAGTATCGGTACAGTACCGGCAAAACCGCACGTCGATGGGAGTCACAAATCACACCGTGAGGTAAGACACGTGGGGTCTGCATAGACTGCCCAGCCAACGACGTCGCTCCCGGCGGGCAGGCAGAAGCCGCCGGGGCGGGGCCGGTACCGCGCGCCGGAGGCGACGCCTGTCTCCGGCGGAGAACCGAGCACAAATCAGGAGGACGGATGTCCCTGCTCACTGCGGTCCAGTCGCCCTGGGCCCAGGGCACTGCACCACCGAGCTCGTCGAATCGGAGTGACCTCGCCCAGGACCCGGCGACCCACCACGTTCTTGCCCAAAACCCCGCAGCACAGGAACTCCAACTCGGTACCGCGGACTACACCATCCTCGGTGTGGTGCTCGTGGTCGCTCTGGCCGCACTGGCGTTCGGCTACATGCTCATCAAGGAGGTATTGGCCGCGGGGCAGGGCTCCAGCCGGATGCAGGAGATCGCCAAGGCCGTTCAGGAAGGTGCCTCGGCCTACCTCAATCGGCAGTTCAGGACCCTGGCCGTCTTCGCCGTCATCGTGTTCCTGCTGCTGTTCGTGCTGCCCGCCGAAACCATCGGCCAGCAGATCGGCAGGTCGATCTTCTTCCTGTTCGGTGCGGCGTTCTCGGCCGTGATCGGCTATCTCGGTATGTGGTTGTCCACGCGCGCGAACCTGCGGGTGGCCGCCGCGGCCAACGACCCCGCCGGCGGGCGTGAGAAGGCGATGCGCGTGGCATTCCGCACCGGCGGTGTGGTCGGGATGAGCACCATCGGACTCGGGTTGCTCGGTGCGACGCTGGTGGTGCTCGTCTATGCGGGCCATGCACCGCGCGTTCTCGAGGGATTCGGTTTCGGAGCGGCCCTGCTGGCGATGTTCATGCGTGTCGGCGGCGGCATCTTCACCAAGGCCGCCGACGTCGGCGCCGATCTGGTCGGCAAGGTCGAGCAGAACATCCCCGAGGACGACCCGCGCAACGCCGCGACCATCGCCGACAACGTCGGCGACAACGTCGGCGACTGCGCCGGGATGGCTGCCGACCTCTTCGAGTCCTACGCGGTCACCCTGGTCGCCGCGCTGATCCTCGGTACGGCGGCATTCGGTCAGCAGGGACTCCTGTTTCCGCTGATCGTGCCCGCCATCGGCGTGATCACGGCCGTGCTCGGTGTCTACATCACCAGGGCCAGGTCCGGGGAAAGCGCGCTGACCGCGATCAATCGCTCGTTCTACATCTCGGCCGGAATCTCCGGAGTGCTGTGCGCGGTCGCCGCCGTGGCCTACCTGCCGGGCTCGTTTGCCCAGCTCGACGGTGTCTCCGAGAACGTCCGGTCGCAGGCGGGAAGTCCCGCGCTGATCGCGCTGGTGTCGGTGGTGATCGGCATCCTGCTGGCGGTGGTCATTCTCAAACTCACCGGGTACTTCACCGCCACGGAGAACCGCCCGGTGCGTGACGTGGGCAAATCCTCGGCGACGGGGCCTGCCACGGTTATCCTGACCGGTCTGTCCGTCGGTTTCGAATCCGCCGTCTACACCGCGCTGGTGATCAGTGCGGCCGTCTTCGGTGCCTTCCTGCTGTCCGGCTCGCTGGCGGTGGCCCTGTTCGCGGTGGCTCTGGCAGGCACGGGCCTGCTGACCACGGTCGGTGTGATCGTGGCGATGGACACCTTCGGTCCCGTCGCCGACAACGCACAGGGCATCGCCGAGATGTCCGGGGAGTTCGAGGGTGAGGGAGCGCAGGTGCTCACCGAACTCGACGCGGTCGGCAACACCACGAAGGCGATCACCAAGGGCATTGCCATCGCGACGGCCGTGCTGGCCGCGACGGCCCTGTTCGGGTCCTACCAGGATGCGATCACCACCGCACTGGCCGACGTCGGCGGTGCGCTCGCCGCCCGGGAGTTCCTCGTCTTCGCACCGAACGTGCTGGTCGGCGTGGCCATCGGCGCGGCGGTGGTGTTCCTGTTCACGGGTCTGGCGATCAACGCGGTCTCCCGTGCCGCGGGGGCGGTCGTCTACGAGGTGCGCCGCCAGTTCTCCGCCAAGCCGGGGATCATGGACGGTTCCGAGCGGCCGGAGTACGGCCGGGTGGTCGACATCTGTACGCGGGACTCGTTGCGCGAGCTCGCGACCCCGGGGCTGCTCGCGGTGCTGGCACCCGTCGCCGTCGGCTTCGGCCTGGGCGTCGGGCCGCTGGCGGGTTATCTCGCGGGGGCGATCGCCACGGGCACGCTGATGGCGATCTTCCTGGCCAACTCCGGTGGTGCCTGGGACAACTCGAAGAAGCTCGTCGAGGACGGCTACCACGGCGGCAAGGGCTCCGAGGCGCACGCGGCGACGGTCATCGGCGACACCGTCGGCGATCCGTTCAAGGACACCGCCGGCCCGGCGATCAACCCGCTGCTGAAGGTGATGAACCTGGTATCGGTGCTCATCGCTCCGGCCGTGGTGTTCTTCGCGGTGGGCGACAACGCTTCGCCGGTGATACGGACCACGATCGCCGTGGTCGCCACGGCCGTCATCGTCGTCGCGGTGGTGGCCTCGAAGCGGCGCAGCACCGCCATCGCCGACGCCCCGTCCGACCAGGACAAGCTGGTCAACGGCGCCACCTGACCCGGGTTGCGGGGGCGTTCGGAGGTGACGACCGCCCGAGCGCCCCCGCTCACGTCCGTCACCATCACATCCCCGTGTGCGCACACTGCCGCCACGGGCAGATCCGGCCACCCCGCCCCGGTGGTCGCACGGCGAGACGGTCACGCCGGGGCACCTGTGCGGACCGGTCAATGGCATGGTGGGTTTCAGTGAGGTCGGCAGTACCGGTTCGTCCGGCGACGACGAGCCCGGCCGGGCAGCATCCGGACACGGACCTCCTGTGCTCGCCGACCAACCGCATTGGAGTGTGCATGGCATTCCGTTCCACGTCCGCCGCGGTGCTGGCCGCTGTCCCGCTCGCGCTTGCGGGCTGTTCCCAGGGTGCTCCCGCGCCGTCATCGGCTCCGCCGCCGAGTGCTCCGCCCACGGCCACCTCGGCACCGGCGCCGGACGGTCCCAAACCCGAAAGTGTGGCCTGGACGAATCGATTGTGCGAACTCGTCGGGGGCTTCGCGGCATCACAGCGGAGCAGCCCTCCGGCCGACAAGAGCAGCCGGGAGGCCTTCAAGACCTCCGCGGTCTCCCAGCTCGACTCGGCGATACGGAAGGCCGACGACACACTCCACGGGATCCGGACCATGCGGCCTTCACCGATCCCTGGAGCCGAGAGCGTCACGAACGAGTTCGAGAAGGGCTTCGTCCGGGTGCGTGATGTTCTCACCACGGCCAGGAACAAGGCCGAGGACGTCGACACCGGCAACGAGCGTGCCTTCACCGCGGGGATGCGGGAGGTGCGCAAGGAGCTCGAGAAGGGCAAGTCGATCAACTTCGGCGCCGGATTCTCCCAGTTCAACAACAACCGGGCGTTGCTCGCGGCCGCTGCGCAGGCTCCTTCCTGTCAATCACTGATCAACCCGCCGTCCGGAGCGCCGCAGCAACCTCCGGCGTCGTCGCAGGCCCCGTCTCCGCAGCCGTCGCGCTGACAGCCGTCCCGTGAGCACTGGCCAAGATCGAACGAGCGTTCTACGATGCCCGCTCGTGGGCCAGCTGTCCTTCTTCTCGGCCGAGGCGCGGTTGCCGCGGATCGCCGATCTCGCCGGGATACTGTGCGGGCCGGGCCAGGCGGTCGGGTTCGGCCGCGGTACGGCAGCGCGGCTCTCGGTCGTGGTCGCCGACACGTGGCGGGCGGATTCGCTGGTCGCAGCGTGTGCGGAACGGGGTGTGGAGGCCGAGCTCGGTCGTTCCGACGAGGGATACCCGTTGCTGCGCACGGCCTTTCGTGCGGATCTGACCGAACTCGCCGGGCGATGGTTGCGCGGGGCGGTCAAATCGGTGCCGAGCGAGTTCGTTCCCGATGGTCCGGTGCTGCGGCTGTGGGTCCTGACCGCAGGGCACCCGGATGCGGGGGGTGGTTACTCTCTCGGTCTGGACCCGCATGCACCGGACACGCACGCGCCGCTGGCTTCGGCCCTCGACAGGGCCGGGCTCCCCGCGAAGCTGGTCGGCCCGCGCGGTGGCGGCCCCGTGTTACGAGTGTCGGGCCGGCGCCGGGTCGAGCGGCTCGCCGAGCTGGTGGGGCCTGTGCCCGCGGGCGCGGTCGGACGTTGCTGGCCACCGGCTCCCTGAGGCGTTCGACACAGCTCCTGTCTTCTCCGGCGGCGGAACACGCCGGGAGTGAGGTGCGTTCGCACTGGTGAAATGCGCATGGCCGGGCGTTGTGTGCAACGCTGTGCGTCCCCCGGCACGGCATGGTGAGCTGTACACGGTGCACACTGGCCAATCGGACATCTTTGTGAGAGACGAGAGCAGGTAGGCGTGGTTGGCTCGACACGAACGAGGAAGAACGGCGACAACAGCCGGGATTCCCGGACATCCGACGGAGCGGGGTCCGGCGGCCGGCGATTGGTGATCGTCGAGTCGCCGGCGAAGGCGCGCAAGATCGCTTCCTTCCTCGGTTCCGAATTCGTGGTCGAATCCTCCCGTGGCCACATCCGCGACCTGCCGCGGGGTGCTGCCGACGTGCCCGCCAAGTACAAGGGGCAGTCCTGGGCGCGGCTGGGGGTGGACGTCGAGAACGATTTCCAGCCGCTGTACCTGGTGACCTCGGACAAGAAGTCCACGGTCGCCGAGCTCGAGGAAGCATTGGCCGATGCCGATGAGCTCTACCTCGCCACGGACGGCGACCGGGAGGGCGAGGCCATCGCCTGGCACCTGATGGAGACGCTCCAGCCGAACGTGCCGGTACGGCGCATGGTGTTCCACGAGATCACCGAGTCCGCCATCCGGTCCGCCGCCGCGAACCCGCGAGAGCTCGACCACGCTCTGGTCGACGCGCAGGAGACCCGCCGTATCCTCGACCGTCTGTACGGCTACGAGGTCAGCCCGGTGCTGTGGAAGAAGGTCATGCCGAAGCTCTCGGCCGGGCGTGTGCAGTCCGTGGCGACTCGGATCGTCGTCGAGCGCGAGCGCGAGCGGATCCGGTTCGTTCCCGCTTCCTACTGGGACCTCTCGGCGACGATGGACGCATCGTCCGGGGCCGCCGACGACGCCACCGGCTCCGGTACCTTCGCCGCTCGCCTGGTGTCCGTGGACGGCGCCAAACTGGCTTCCGGCCGTGACTTCGGCCCGGACGGCCGGTTGAAGAACGACGATGTCCGGTTGCTCGACGAGGCGGCGGCACGGCAACTGGTCGAGGGACTGTCCGGCGCCGAACTGGCCGTGTCCAGTGTCGAGGAGAAGCCGTACACGCGGAAGCCGTACGCGCCGTTCATGACGTCCACGCTGCAGCAGGAAGCCGGCCGCAAGCTGCGCTTCTCGGCCGACCGCACGATGCGCACCGCGCAGCGGCTCTACGAGAACGGCTACATCACCTACATGCGCACCGATTCCACGACGCTGTCGGAGACGGCGATCGCGGCGGCGCGCGACCAGGCACGGCAGCTGTACGGGGAGGATCATCTCTCGCCGCAGCCGCGGCAGTACAACCGCAAGGTCAAGAACGCGCAGGAGGCGCACGAGGCGATCCGTCCTGCGGGGGAGAACTTCCGGACTCCCGGTGAGCTCGCCCGGGAGCTCGATGGTGACGGGTTCAAGCTCTACGAACTGATCTGGCAACGCACCATTGCCTCGCAGATGGCCGATGCCAAGGGCACCACACTGTCGGTACGCATCACCGGCACCGCCGCAGGCGGTGAGGAGTGCACCTTCGCCGCCTCGGGCCGGACCATCACCTTCGCCGGATTCCTCAAGGCCTACGTCGAGTCGGTGGACTCGGAGGCAGGGGGCGTCGCCGACGACGCCGAATCCCGCCTCCCGCGGCTCGTGCAGGACCAGGCGGTCGCCGCGACCGAACTGTCCCCGGACGGCCACACGACGAATCCGCCTGCCCGCTACACGGAGGCGAGCCTGGTCAAGGCTCTCGAGGAGTTGGGGATCGGACGCCCGTCGACCTACGCCTCGATCATCAGCACCGTGCAGGAGCGCGGCTATGTGTGGCGCAAGGGTTCGGCGCTGGTGCCGTCCTGGGTCGCATTCGCCGTCGTCGGGCTGATGGAGAAGCACTTCGGGCGGCTGGTGGACTACGACTTCACCGCCGCGCTGGAGGACGAACTCGACCGCATTGCCGAGGGCGCGCAGCAGCGCACCAAGTGGTTGTCGGGTTTCTACTTCGGGGGCGATGTCGGCCCGAACGACTCGATCGGCCGCGCCGGGGGATTGAAGCGACTCGTCGGTTCCGGTGTCGAGGACATCGACGCGCGCGAGGTGAACTCGATTCCGATGTTCACCGACGACCAGGGGCGCACGGTGTACGTCCGCGTCGGGCGGTACGGCCCGTATCTGGAGCGTCCCCTGCATGCCGGCGAGGACGGCGGCGAGTCGCAGCGCGCGAACCTGCCCGATGCACTGCCGCCGGACGAGTTGACCGCCGAGGTCGCCGAGAAGCTGTTCGCCACTCCGATGGAGGGCCGCAGTCTCGGCACCGACCCGGAATCGGGGAACGAGGTCGTGGCCAAGGACGGCCGCTTCGGCCCGTACGTCACCGAGCTCCTGCCCGAGGGTTCCAAGTCGAAGCCTCGTACGGGCAGCCTGTTCAAGTCGATGTCGCTGGACACGGTGACTCTCGACGATGCGCTCCGGTTGCTGTCCCTGCCCCGGGTCGTCGGTACCGACCCGGAGTCCGGTGAGGAGATCACAGCCCAGAACGGCCGTTACGGCCCCTACCTGAAGAGGGGTACGGACTCGCGGTCGCTGGAGACCGAGGAACAGATCTTCACGGTGACTCTCGACGAGGCCCTGAAGCTCTACGCTCAGCCCAAGCAGCGGGGGCGCCGTGCGGCAGCGGCGCCGTTGCGCGAGCTCGGCGAGGAGCCGGACACCGGCAAACCGCTGGTCGTCAAGGACGGCCGGTTCGGCCCTTATGTCACCGATGGTGAGACGAACGCCTCGCTGCGCAAGGGGGACACGGTCGAGGAGCTGACCATGGAGCGGGCCGCGGAGCTGATCGCCGAGCGGCGTGCCAAGGCGCCGCCGAAGAAGAAGAGCTCGAAGAGCAACGGCTCCTCCGGCAACGGGTCGAAGGGATCCGGCGCGAAGAGCTCGACGTCGACCGCTAACGGGACGAAGAGTTCGGGCACGAAGAGCTCGAACACGAAGAGTTCGGGGACGAAGAGTTCGGGCACGAAGAACTCGAACACGAAGAGTTCGGGGACGAAGAGTTCGGGCACGAAAAGCTCCGGCGCGAAGAGCTCGGCTTCGAAGGCTCGCTGACGGAGTAGGTCACGATGGAGCGCAGCGAAACGGGACATGCGCCCGACCCGCTCGGGGACGTCCCCTCCGGCGGACCGGAACCTGCCACCGGCGTGTGGTCCGAGATCGTGGGGCAGCCCGACGCGGTGCACGCGCTCGTCGCGGCGGCACGAGCCGCCGCCCTCCGGGTACGGGGCGAATCCGGCGATACCGGGGCGATGACCCATGCGTGGCTGTTCACGGGTCCCCCCGGGTCGGGGCGTTCGGTGGCCGCGCGTGCCTTCGCAGCAGCTCTCGAGTGCACCGCCGTGTCCGGGGATACACCCGGTTGCGGGCAGTGCTCGGCGTGCCGCACGGTGCTGAGCGGAACCCACGCCGACGTGCAGGTGGTCGTGCCGGAAGGGCTTTCCATCTCGGTTTCCGAGATGCGCTCGCTGGTTCAGGCTGCCGCGCGCAGACCCTCGACGGGCCACTGGCGGGTGGTGCTGATCGAGGATGCCGACCGGCTGACCGAGGGCGCGGGCAATGCGTTGCTCAAGGCCGTCGAAGAACCTCCCGACCGTACGGTGTTCCTGTTGTGCGCACCGTCGGACCATCCGGCCGACATCCCGGTCACGATCCGCTCGCGCTGTCGCCCGATCCGGTTGCGCACTCCGCTCGCCGGGCCGATCGCCGAGGTCCTGCAGGAGCGGGACGGAGTGCCCGCCGAGTCGGCTCGGTGGGCGGCTTCGGTCTGCGGCGGGCACATCGGGCGTGCCCGGCGGCTTGCGACCGATCCGCAGGCGCGCGAGCGGCGCGAGGCGGTGTTGCGCATCCCGCTGGGACTGCAGCGCTTCTCGGACGTGTACTCCGCGGCGGGAGAACTCGTGCGCCTCGCCGAGGCGGAGGCCACCGCTGCCAACGAGGCCCGCGATGAGGCGGAGAAGGAAGAACTCCGTACTGCGATGGGCGGCGGTGGCACGGGGAAGGGAACGGCGGCGGCCACGCGCGGTGCGAACGCGGCATTGCGGGAGCTGGAGAAGAAGCAGAAGTCCCGTGCGACGCGCTCGCAGCGGGACGCGCTGGATCTCGCGCTGATGGACCTGGCCGGTTTCTACCGGGACGTGCTGGCGACGCGATTCGGTTCCACGGCGCCGTTGAACCACCCGGACTGCGCCCGTGACGTGTCGAAGGCGGCCACGGAATGGACGTCGGAGACGGCGCTGCGCCGGTTGGAGGCCGTGCTGGAGTGCCGTACCGCGTTGGCGCGCAATGTCAAACCGCTCTTCGCCGTCGAGGCGTTGGTCGCCACCCTGCATCAGTAGACCCTGCATCAGGAGACGGTGTTCCTGCTCGAGGCGAGCCGAGGTTTCGCTTCGCGATCGTGGTTGCCGGTATGCGTGGTGCCGGGAACCGTCCGCTCCGAGCATCACGCGTACCGCACCCGCTCAGTTGCGTCTGGGCGTGGCGGCGACGAGGACGGCCCCGGCGAGCAGCAGTGCCGTGCCGGTCCAGAACAGCGGCACGGTGTGATACGCGCCGCTGGTGACGGCCAGCCGGGGAACCTGCGAGGATCGGCTGTCGACGGCCGCCGGTGCAGCCGATGTGGCCGGGGCGGCCGGTGGGGCCGCGGATGCGGGGACATCACAGTGGACACCCCCCGCGGGAGCGTCGGCACGGACGGCCTGCTCGCCGAACGAGATCTTGGCCAGCGAGGTGTCCAGACCCAGCGGTTCGCCGGGCAGCAGCGTCACGTCGAGCATCCGTGCGAGTGCGCGGACCTCGTCTCCGTTGGCGGACTTCTGCACGTCGCCGATGCTCAACCGCAGTACGCCGATGTCGACGACGTCGGGCATCTCGGGATGGCCCACCAACGGCAGATCGGAGTCGACGCCCGATCCCGGCATCGGAACACCGATGGGCACGTCGAGTTTCGGGTCCGTCGCACTGAGCGTGCCGAGCGTTTCGCCGCCTTGGGAGACGCGCAGCACCGGTGCCTGGTATTCCACAGTGGAGGTCTTCGGGTCTCCGGTGGAGGTGGCCGTCAGTGTCGGCTCGCTGACGACGTCGACCCGGAGTTGCTGCTTCGTCCCCGCGAACAGGCGGAGGCTGCCGATCCGGAACCGCGAGACGGCTCGGACTGCTTTGCCGTCCTGGCTCGGCACATCGACGAGCCGAGTGGTGGAGTGCGCCCGGATCGCCCCGGGCACGCTCAGCAACGATCCCGCCTCGCCTTTCGCTTCGGTACGTCCTTCGAGGAGACCGCCGAGCCGGGACAGTGGTCCGGCCATGTCGCCGAGCCGCTCGGCGAGCGCGCCGACGGCCGCAGTGTCCTCTTCGGAGGACGCGCCGGATCCGGACAGCAGGGAAGCCGACTCGCCCGGCCCGGACGGCAGTGCTGGCAGGGCGTTGACGGCGGAGACGCCGGCCAGCGACGTCTCCGCGTCCGCGATGGGCTGGGCACACGGCCCGAGCCGTTTGTCCCAGCGCGCGTGCACGCTTCCTTCGACGAGTCCCGCGTCGAACAGTTTGCTCGCGGGAGAGGAAGGTGGGCGCAGTCCGCTCGTGGTGGGCTGCGCGTGGTCCGGCAGGGCCGTCTGGGTCAGCGATCCGGGCAGCTGCGGCATGTTGCCGCCCACCGCGAAGCCGAACGGAGCCGATTCGGCGATGGCGCGTTCCTGTGCGAGGTAGGCCTCGGAGTTCGCCTGCGCCACGGCGATCCCCATCCCGGCCTCGAGCAGCGATTGCTTCGGCAGCTTGTCGTCGAACTCGGGGTCGTCGATGATCGAGTCGCCCGGTACCGCGTCGGGCAACACCCGCAGCATCCCGATTCCGGTGCCCGCCTCGGCCACCACCGGGCCGGGCTGGGCAACCGGGGGCGGTTGTGAGGCCGGTGGCTGCCCGGGGTCCTGCGGCTCGGGGACAGGCGTGGTCGGCGGTGCGCTCTGTGCGGTTGCCGCAGGCAGCGTCAGGCACACCGCTGCCAGCGACGCGGCCGAGCAGGCAGCGACGCGGCGGAACGAGCGAAGTCGCATCCATGATCCTTCGGTCCGTGGCGGATACCCCTGCCACGCTCAACGAGCAGGGGGTGTGGCGGTGACGTTTCGCCGGGCCGCTACACTGGTTCCCGGCTACGCCGCCTTAGCTCAGTCGGACAGAGCGACGCACTCGTAATGCGTAGGTCGGGGGTTCGATTCCCCCAGGCGGCTCCACTCACGACCGGCCACCTTCCGCATCCCGGAGGGTGGCCGGTTTGTCGATCGGGCGGCCGACGCGTACCGGGCCCGGTGACGGCTTGTGCGGTGAGCGCGCATTGCCGGGCTTTTCTCGATCCCCCTGCGAGGGCACCGTGCGGCGCACTCCGGGATGGCCTCGCTGTGATCCGGGGCACGAATCGGTTGTTCGGTCGGTTCGGCTGCCGGCTTCGAAAGAGGCGGGGAACCTGTGAGTGTGACCGGAAATTTATCAATTCGGCCTTCCGTCACCCCGTCAGCCGATTGCTGTCTTGCCGCGGAGCTACTTCGATCACACTGACGTTTGAAGGGATCGATGTGATGGGCAGTGCAGAGGCGAGCACGGGAATCATCGGGGGAGGGGTGATTTCCGGGGAATCGCATCCGGACGACATTCAGTTGCGGCTCGGGGAACGGACCGAGCAGTTGCACCGCGCGAAGCTGCTGCAGCGATTTCTGCTGATGTGGGCATTTCCGGGGAATGTCGTGCTGTTCGCGGCGTCGCTGGGCTGCTTCACCGTGCTCCCCGAGCCGCCGTTCTGGTTGCTGGTGTCGGCTGTCGTCGTGCCGATCGGCTCGGTCGTCGTATCCGCGCGGATGCTCTACCGCAGGCACTTCACGATCCGTGCGCTGGAGACGCAACTACGGGAACTCCATCGTGCACACCGCGAGCAACTCCTCGAAGACCTCGGAGCGGGCGATCTGCTCGCCGCGCAGAAGCGGTACCGGCTTTTCCTGCCGGAAACCGTGGAGCAGTACCGCATCGAGGCGCGCAGGCATCGCAGGGCGTACAACGCGCTGCAGGCGGTGATCATCGGCGGATCGATCATCGCCTCCGTGATCGTGGCCGCCTCGGTGTCCTTCCCGAATGCGCGCTGGCCCGCGGTCGGGATGAGCCTGCTGGTCGCCGTCACGGCCGCCTTCGCGGGGTATTCGCGGTACCGGGAGCGCGGTATCAACCTGCAGCAGACCGCCGACGCCCTGGAGCGCGAATACCACTCGGTGGAGCTTCGTGTCGGCAAGTACCGCCGGTTCGAGGACGAGCGTGCCGCGTACACCGAATTCGCGCACGAGGTCGAGGCACTGCGGGAGGAGCACGCCAAGCGCCAGCAGCAGGTTGGTCAGGCCGGCGTACCGGATGTGGTGATGTAGTCACGTGGTCCCCCGTGTCGGAGGGGAAGTGACACGACGGAGGGGCGGATTCGGTGAGTTTTGCTCACGTTCGGTTGCTCTCCACGGCCATGGTGATCGCTGAACCGTGGCCGGTGATCGTTCCGTACTCTCAGCGCGGCGCGCAGGGAAAGGCCCCCGAAAGCACCTGCGCAGAGAGGAGCAAGGCGATGAAACGCACCTTGACCGCAGCGGCCACCGTGCTGGCAAGCGGTGCGGGAGCGGTCGGCTTCGCCGGTACCGCCGCCGCAGCCGAGTCCCCGGAGCTGCCCACTCAACTGCCCGTGGACAACGGTGTTGCTCAGACCGCGTACCACGCCGCGGGCGCTGTGCACTCGGTGACCACGACGGTCGGTGAGGTGGTGCCGATGCAGGAGCAGGCGACCGTGCGATCCGCCGAGGAGAGCAGGAGTCCGCTCGGCGGCGAGGGCAACCCGGTGCAGGGTCTGCTCGGCGGTGGCAGCAACCCGGTGCAGGGATTGGTCGGCGGCGAGGGCAACCCGGTGCAGGGTCTGCTCGGCGGTGGCAGCAACCCGGTGCAAGGTCTGCTCGGTTGACCATGCTTCACGACGAAGGCCCTCGCCCGCTTCCGGTTCGGGCGAGGGCCTTCGTCATTGAAGCGTGCTTTCAGAGGCTGTCTTGCAGCTTGATTGGGTGGTTGCTGAACCGCCGTCTCAGCTGGCGCCTTGCTGCGTTGCAGGCCACATCAGGTAGCCACCTACATCACGTGGCCTACTGCCTTGCAATGCATCCAGCTGAAACGCCGGAGGTGGTCACCCTGCTCAGGCTGATCCCTCAAGCGAAAAAGCCAATTCGAAGATAGGCACTCAGTGGCCGTGCTGCTTGGCTCGCTCGAAGGAGCGCTTGATCTCCGTCTCGGCCTCGTCACGGCCGACCCAGGTGGCGCCCTCCACGCTCTTGGCAGGCTCCAGGTCCTTGTAGACCTCGAAGAAGTGCTGGATCTCCAGCTTGTGGAACTCGGCGACATGATGAATATCACGCAGGTGTTCCTGACGCGGGTCGTCGGAAGGCACGCAGATGACCTTGTCATCCCCGCCCTTCTCGTCCCGCATCCGGAACATGCCGATCGCGCGGGCGGTGATCAGGCAGCCCGGAAACGTCGGCTCCTGCACGAGTACCAGAGCATCCAGCGGATCGCCGTCCTCACCGAGGGTGTCCTCGATAAAGCCGTAGTCTGCCGGGTACTGGGTGGCGGTGAACAGCGTCCGGTCGAGACGAATCCGCCCCGTTTTGTGGTCCACCTCGTACTTGTTCCGGTTCCCCTTGGGGATCTCGATCGTGACGTCGAACTCCACGCGGTTCCTCACTCGTCTTGCGTCGGGTGCGGCCATGACGCTCGCACGTACGGCCACACCTAGTGTGGACCACGACAGTTCGCCGAGCCGCACCGCAGTGTGTGAGCTCGCATCCGCACCGCCGGGCGTCTCGCCGAGGAGGAGCACGTGTCCGAGCCTCACAACCCATCGGGTGAGGTACCCGACAGCGGGGCCGACGATGCATCCCCCGATTCCGGGGACGCTTCTCGACCGTCGGCGCGGCCTGCCGGCGAGACCGAGCAGGAGTCGGAACCCGCCTGGCCGGTGGAGGATCCGGAAGAACCGGCGGGAGTTGGTGAGCAGGGCGGGACTCGGCCGGAGCAGGAACCGGAACGCTCGGACGGGTTCGCGCATCTCGAGGAGCTCGAGCAGGACACCGATCGGATCGGCTGGAAGCGCGGGTACGGCACCGAGGCGGCGGCACCGGAGCCGGGGCGGTCGAGTGGCGAACCGGGTGCCGGAACATCGACGGTGCGGGTCTCGCCCGTGCCGCCGCCCGGCCCGTCCGAGGAGCCGACCCGGCAATTCCCCCGCCCGGACTTCAGCGGCCCGCCACCGGAGTGGCAGCGGCCCGTTCACCCGGTGGGTTTCGCCGCGCATCCCGATTCCCGGCAAGGTTCGCGGCAGGATCCCGTGCCCCCACCTGCGCCCCGGCCCGACGAAGCCGTGCCCGGAGCCGCTTCCGGGTGGGCGGAACCACACGGTGCACAGGGAACTTCCGCTCCGGAGACGCCGGAGTGGAACGCGCCTCCGGATCCGGAAACGGCCGGGACTTCCCCGGCCGTGCCGCTGTACCGCAGACGCGGGGTCCTGGCAGCCGTGTCCCTGGCAGCCGTCGTCGTGCTGGCTGCCGGCCTCGTGGTCGGCGGTTCGGTGCTGTTCGGCGACGGACCCGACCGGCGGGCCGAGCCACCGCCACCCGTGCAGCTGCGCCCCGCGATCAAACCGCTCCGTGGCTCCGGCGCCGAGCTCGGCAGGCAGCAGCTCTCCGCGGTCCTGGAACAGGCCGTGTCGAACCCCGCGCTGGGCACGTTCGGCGGGGTCGTGGTCGATCCGGCGAGTGGCAGAACACTGTGGCAGCACAGCGCACAGCAGGCGCTCATCCCGGCCTCGACCGCCAAGCTGTTCACCGCGAGTGCCGCCCTGCTCGCCCTCGATCACCGGCACCGGTTCAGTACGAAGGTGGTACGGGGAACCGAGCCCGGCAGCGTGGTCCTCGTCGGTGGAGGCGATCCGACCCTGTCGTCCCTGCCGGAAGACGCCGAGTCCGTCTATCCCGGCGCCGCCCACCTCGACACGCTCGTCGCCGAGGTGAGGAAGGCCACCGGCGGGGAGGTGACTTCGATCACCGTCGACACGAGCCGCTACACGGGCCCGGAGCTGGCCCCGGGGTGGCTTCCGGAGGACGTTCGCAACGGCTATGTCGCCCCCGTCGAGCCGGTGATGCTCGACGGCGGACGTGCCGATCCGGGAAGCGCCGTCAGCCGCCGCAGCGAGCAGCCTGCGCTCGATGCGGGGCGCGAACTCGCCCGCAGGCTCGGCGTGCCCACCTCCGAGGTCGCTCTCGGCGAGGCACCGCCGGACGCGCCGGTGTTGGGCGAAGTCGAGTCGGCGACCGTCCAGCGGATGGTGCGCACCGCGTTGCAGCGCTCGGACAACGTGCTCGCCGAAGCACTGGCCAGGGAAGTGGCGATCTCCACCGGCTTCGACGCCTCGTTCGCGGGGGCGACCGCCGCCATTCGCACGGTGCTGACCAACAGCGGGATCGACCTCGCCGGTACGCACCTGGCCGACGGGAGTGGTCTTTCCCTGCAGGACAGGGTCACTCCCACCGCGCTCGGATCGCTGCTGGCATCGGCGAGCGCTCCCGTCGGTTCCGAGAGTGCGTTGCCTGCGAGCGCGACGAAGAAGTTGCGTGCCCTGCTGCCCGCGCTTCCCGTCGCGGGCAGCAGTGGCAGCCTGGAGAGTCGCTACCAGGAGGAAGCATCGAACGCCCGGGGTTGGGTCCGCGCCAAGACCGGCACGCTGAGCGACGTCAACAGCCTTGCGGGCACGGTCGTCACCCGCGGCGGACACCTGCTCGTATTCGCGATGATCTCCAACGGCACACCCGCCGACGTTGCTCGACCGGCGCTGGATGCGGTGGCGGCTGCCCTGCGCACCTGCGGTTGCCGGTGAAGGATGATCGAAGTCCGCTCGGGTGCTCGCGGCCTCGCCCGGCTGCCCGAGCGGGGGTACGGTCGAGTATGTGAATCCCCGGTCGTCCGCTCTTTCCCCGCCCGCCCGGAATCGCGATGGCGGTTCCGGGACCGTGGGCAGCCGGACCGTGGACTGGAATGTCGCGGTCTCCACCGCCACCCGGCTGATCAAGGCAGGGCCGAGCGTTCCGCGAGCGGAGGCCGACCGTGCCGTGCGAGCCCTGCGTGAGTTCAGCGTGCGCGCGGAAACCCACGTGCGGGAGACGACCGGACTCGGGCAGGATCTGCCCGTTGTCGAAGGTGACGTCGTCGACCGGCCCGGCTGGCTGCACGGTGCGGCACGCGGGCTCGCCGAACTCACCGATGCCGCGCTGGACACGGCCGACATCGACCTCGAGCGCGGCAATGGCGAGCTGCTGGGTGGACTCGGTAGCCGCAGTGCGGGTGTGCAGGCGGGCGCCGTACTGGCCTACCTGGGCACCAAGGTGCTCGGGCAGTACGATCCCTTCGCGCCGGTGCCCGGCGAGGACCGCTCCGGCAGGCTCCTGCTGGTCGCCCCGAACATCGTGGCGGCCCAGCAAGCTCTGGAGGTCCCGGACGAGGATTTCCAGATGTGGGTGTGCCTGCACGAATCGACACATCGCCTGCAGTTCAACGCCGTACCGTGGCTGCGGGAGCACTTCGCCGCCGGCCTCGGAGACCTGCTCACCGAGATGGAGGGATCGGTGGGCGAAGTGCTGAGCCGAGTGCCCGCGGCGGTTCGCGAGATGCGACCGGGCCGGGACGGAAACGAGCGGCACGGGGCCGGCGAGCCCAGCCCCGGCATGCTCGGTGTGATCGAGCTGCTGCAAAGCCCCCGGCAGCGAGCCGCGATGGATCGGATCATCGCGATCTCCACACTGCTGGAGGGGCACGCCGACCACGTTATGGACGCCGTCGGGCCGCAGGTGGTGCCCACCGTGCACACCATCCGCAAGCGGTTCACCGAGCGGCGGGCGGGCGGCGGTCTGCTCGACCGGTTGCTGCGCAGCCTGCTCGGCGTCGACGCGAAGATCAAGCAGTACGCGCAGGGCGCTGCCTTCACCAGGCACGTTGTGGACACCGTCGGGATGGAGGGCTTCAACGCCGTGTGGAGCGGCCCGGAGTACCTCCCGTCCCGCGCGGAGATCACCGACCCGGCCACCTGGATCCACCGCGTCCACGGATAGGAGAGTCTGCGGATCGTGGCTACTCGATGTGCCGACTCCCGGCGTCGAGGCGACGTCCGAGGTTCCGCCACCGCACCACTGCGCAAGCCGACCGCATACTCTCCACTCCCTCCGGGAGAGAATGGGGCTGTGCCACCAGCTCCCGCCGTGAGCGCCGTGCGCGCCGCTGTCCGCCGTCTCCTCGACTCCGCCGAGGCAGCTCCCCACCTCGAAGCGCCCGTGGTGGTCGCCTGCTCCGGGGGAGCGGATTCACTGGCGCTCTCCGCCGCAGCCACGCACGTGGCGCACCGGCGCGGCATCGCGGTGCACGGAGTGATCGTCGACCACGATCTGCAGTCCGGTTCCGCCGAGGTGGCAGCCCGTGCCGCCGAACAGCTCGACGAACTCGGGTGCGACGAGGTCCGCACGATCCGGGTCGAGGTCGAGGGTGCCGGAGGGGTCGAGGCGGCGGCGCGCCGAGCGCGCTATGCGGCTCTGCGCGAGGCACGTCCGCACGGTGCGCTCGTGCTGTTGGGGCACACTCTCGACGACCAGGCCGAGACGGTGCTGCTCGGGCTCGGTCGCGGTTCGGGACCGAGGTCGGTCGGGGGGATGCGGCCGCTGGACGGGCCGTGGGCCCGCCCGTTCCTGGAGGTGCCGCGCCGTACGACCCTGCAGGCTTGCCGGGAACTCGGCCTGCGGCCGTGGCAGGATCCCCACAACGAGGATTCCCGGTTCACGCGGGTGCGCCTGCGCACCGAAGCCCTTCCGCTGCTCGAAGAGGTGCTGCAGGGTGGGGTCGCGGCTGCGCTGGCCCGAACCGCCGAGCAGTTGCGTGACGACACCGACGCCCTGGACGCTTTTGCCGACAACGCTCGCAGGCGCGTCGAGTCGGACGGGGTGCTCGATGCCGCTTCCCTGGCCTCCGAGCCCGCTGCGGTGCGGCGACGGGTTTTGCGCGCATGGTTGCTGGATCGGGGTGTTCCCGAACTCAGTGATGCCCACCTGCGCCAGTCGGACGCGCTCGTCGGGGACTGGCGTGGTCAGGGCGGTCACGCTCTGCCGGGCAACTTCGTGCTGCGACGTGCTCGTGGGACGCTTCTGGTGGAATGGGGTGAACGCGTACCGCCGACAGGGTGAGTGACGGGTGAACGCGCACCAGGTATCGAGAGGGGAAGCAGGGCCGTGTACGACGGCGACATTGCCTCCGTGCTCATCTCCGAGCAGCAGATCAATGACAAGATCACCGAACTGGCCAAGCAGATCGATGAGGATTATCAGCACCTCCGGGGAGGTGACTTGGTGCTGGTGGGAGTGCTCAAAGGGGCCGTGATGGTGATGACCGATCTCGCCCGAGCGCTTCCCCAACCTGCCCAGTTGGAGTTCATGGCGGTCAGTTCCTACGGCTCGTCGACCTCCTCGTCCGGGGTGGTGCGCATCCTCAAGGATCTGGACCGCGATATCGCGGGCAAGCACGTGCTGATCGTCGAGGACATCATCGATTCCGGCCTGACGTTGTCGTGGCTGCTGAAGAACCTGGCCTCGCGCGACCCGGCCTCCCTGGAGGTCTGCACGCTGCTGCGCAAACCCGATGCCGTGCAGGTCGAGGTGCCGCTGCGGTATGTCGGCTTCGACATTCCCAACGAGTTCGTCGTCGGTTACGGTCTCGACTTCGCCGAGCGCTATCGTGACCTGCCCTATATCGGCAGTCTCGATCCGAAGGTCTACACCTCCGGGGCGTAGGAATGTGTCCTGCCGCTGGACTGTTGAGGTATAAAGGTGACGGATCGGACAGCCGATCAAGGCACCCCGCCGGGATCGGTTCCTGCGAAAGCTGGGGCCCTCCTGCGGGGGATGCATCGGTTCGTGTGCCGCTGGGTAGTGAATCATCGTGAGTACGGATGGTTGTCGACGGCGGTGGCGAGCGGTGCCGCACGGACACGGCTTGTCGGTCACGCTCCGGCCGATTCGGTCACCCGGTGCTTCGAAACACAACTGCTGCTCACTGCGGGAACTGTTGAGGTTTCCCGACCGTTGACGTCGGTGGGTGGGTAGTCTGGAATGCCTGCGGAACGACTCGTGCAGCTTCGCTGCTGCGGCGAGCGGTACGCTGGTCTGAACCGGGGGTGGACGTCGACATGGACGCCTACCGCCGCCCGACGTGAAAGTCAGGGAGGGTCGAGGCCGCCCCGCCGGCCGCAAGTGAATGGACCGAAAGCGCCTGCTCCGCAACCCGCTGCTGTGGCTCCTGGCGGTGTTGCTGCTGTTCTACGGCTTCAACGTGCTCTTCGACGACACGCGGGGCTATACCGACGTGTCCACGTCGAAGGCCCTGCAACAGATCTCGCAGGGCAACGTGGCCGAGGCCACCATCGAGGACAAGGAACAGCGGCTCAAGCTCACCCTGAACCAGGGAGTCCAGGTCCAGGGCAGCAACCGCATCATCGCGCAGTTCCCCGCCGGCGCCACCGACGAGATCGTCGGTGAGATCCGCCAGGCCAACATGGGCAACTGGAACACCGAGGTGTCCCAGAGTTCGTTCTGGAGCCAGTTGCTCATCTACATGATCCCGCTGGGACTGCTCGTCCTGCTGCTCATGTGGATGATGAACAACGCCCAGGGCGGTGGAAACCGGGTCCTCAACTTCGGCAAGTCCAAGGCCAAGCAGTTCACCAAGGACATGCCGAAGACGCTGTTCGGCGATGTCGCGGGCGCGGACGAGGCCGTCGAGGAACTGCACGAGATCAAGGACTTCCTGCAGCATCCGACCCGATACCAGGCGTTGGGTGCGAAAATTCCCAAGGGCGTACTGCTGTACGGGCCCCCGGGGACCGGTAAGACGCTGCTCGCTCGCGCCGTCGCGGGCGAGGCCGGAGTGCCGTTCTACTCGATCTCCGGTTCGGACTTCGTGGAGATGTTCGTCGGTGTGGGTGCCTCGCGGGTGCGTGACCTGTTCGAGCAGGCCAAGCAGAACGCGCCGTGCATCGTGTTCGTCGACGAGATCGATGCCGTCGGGCGCCAGCGCGGTGCGGGCCTGGGCGGTGGCCACGACGAGCGCGAGCAGACGTTGAACCAGCTGCTGGTCGAGATGGACGGGTTCGACTCGCGGGGCGGCATCATTCTGATCGCCGCGACCAACCGGTCGGACACGCTGGACCCGGCGCTGCTGCGCCCCGGTCGTTTCGACCGCCAGATCCCGGTTTCCGCGCCCGATCTGCGCGGTCGCAAGGCCATCCTCGGGGTGCACTCCAAGGGCAAGCCGCTGGCGCCGGATGCGGACATGGAGGGTCTGGCCAAGCGCACCGTCGGCTTCTCCGGTGCCGATCTGGAGAACGTCGTCAACGAGGCGGCGCTGCTCACCGCACGGGAGAACGGTCAGCTCATCACGGCGGCGGCTCTGGAGGAGTCGGTCGATCGGGTCATCGGTGGCCCACGCCGCAAGAACAAGATCATCTCGGATCGTGACAAGAAGATCACCGCCTACCACGAGGGCGGTCACGCACTGGCCGCCTGGGCGATGCCGGACCTGGAGCCGGTCTACAAGCTCACGATCCTGCCCCGTGGCCGCACGGGCGGGCACGCGCTGGTCGTCCCCGAGGACGACAAGGACATGATGACCCGGTCGGAGATGATCGCCCGGCTGGTGTTCGCGCTGGGTGGCCGCTCGGCCGAGGAGCTGGTCTTCCACGAGCCCACCACGGGTGCCTCCAGCGACATCGACCAGGCCACCAAGATCGCCCGTGCGATGGTGACCGAGTACGGCATGACGGCGCGGCTCGGCGCGGTGAAGTACGGCAAGGAGGAAGGTGACCCCTTCCTGGGTCGTTCGGCGGGACAGCAGCCGAACTACTCGTTCGAGGTCGCCCATGAGATCGACGAGGAGGTGCGCAAGCTCATCGAGGCCGCGCACACCGAGGCGTGGGAGATCCTCAACACCTATCGTGATGTGCTCGACAACCTGGTGTTGGAGGTCATCGAGCAGGAGACGCTGAACCGCCAGGAACTGGAGCGCATCTTCGCCAGGGTGGAGAAGCGTCCCCGGATCACCGCGTTCAACGACTTCGGTGGACGTACGCCCTCGGACAAGCCGCCGGTGAAGACGCCCGGGGAAGAAGCCAGGGAGCGTGGCGAGCCGTGGCCGCCGCCCACCGAGGAGCCGACTCCGGCCCCGGTCGGTGCCGCACCGAGCCCGAACGGTTCGGGGGCACCGCAGTACGGCTGGTCCCAGTACGACCAGGCGCAGTATGACCAGGCGCAGTACGGTGACCAGCAGCAGTACGGGCAGCCGCAGCAGGGTCCCGATGGCGCGCAGCATCCCGAGGCGCACGGGCAGCAGGGCCCTGGCCCTCATCAGCCGGGCGGTGACCGGCCGGCTGCGGGGCAGTCCTCGGGAACCCTGCAGTTCCCGCAGAACAACCGGGGCGACCAGCCCCCGCAGGGCGTGCCTCCGAACTACGGTGCTCCTCCCGGCTGGACTCCGGCGACCTCACCCGCGGGCCGTCCGGAACAGCAGGCGGCCGGTCAGCAGCCGTACAACTGGGTGCCCTCCTGGGAGCGGGGCCAGCAGGGTCAGGCACAGCCGAACCACTTCGGCGCCGAGTCCAACGGTCGGCCGGGACCGAATGCGGAGGGAGCTCCTTCGCAGGGTGAGCAGCACGGCGAGCAGTCCCGCGGCGGTCCGTCCGACTCGAGGTCGGACTCCGACGACGAGAACGGGAACGGCACCGCAAGCCGGTAGCCGTCGACTCCGGAGGATACGGGCGCCCGGTTTCGTGACCGGGCGTCGCCACCGGTGGAGGAACGATCAGTGACCAGCACGACCGGTTCGGCCGGGCCGGGTGATGAGACCGCGCCCGGAGACGATGCCGTCGCCAAGCCCCGGTTCGACCACGCTCGGGCCGAGGCCGCGATCCGTGAGCTTCTGTGCGCGGCGGGGGAGGACCCTGACCGGGAAGGTCTGCAGGAGACCCCGGCTCGTGTCGCCCGCGCGTATCAGGAGTTGTTCGCAGGCCTGTACACCGACCCGGACGAGGTGCTCAACCGCACCTTCGGCGAATCCCACGAGGAACTCGTCCTGGTCCGGGACATTCCGGTGTACTCCCAGTGCGAGCATCACCTGCTGCCGTTTCACGGCATGGCACACGTCGGCTACATCCCGAACGAGCACGGGCGCGTGACCGGGCTCTCCAAGATCGCCCGTCTGGTGGACCTCTACGCCAAACGCCCGCAGGTGCAGGAGCGGCTCACCTCGCAGATTGCCGATGCACTGGCGCGTAAGCTCGATCCGCGGGGTGTCATCGTGGTGGTCGATGCCGAGCACCTGTGCATGGGGATGCGCGGAGTGCGCAAGGCGGGTTCGACGACCACGACCTCGGCGGTGCGGGGGATCTTCAGGTCGTCGTCGTCCTCGAGGTCCGAGGCCCTGTCGCTGATCCGAGACGGTCGTTGATTCGGGAAGAGCAATGAAGGATTTGCCACAGCCGGACCGCTGCGCGGTCATGGGTGTGCTGAACGTGACGCACAACTCCTTTTCCGACGGCGGTCGGTACCTGGATCGTCGGGCGGCTGTCGCGCACGGGATCGAGCTGCACGCGCAGGGTGCGGACATCGTGGACGTGGGGGGCGAATCCACCCGCCCCGGCTCGGATCGGGTGGATGCCGCTACGGAGACCGAGCGGGTCCTGCCGGTGGTCACCGAGCTGGTCGCGGCCGGCGTTCCGGTGAGCGTGGACACCACCAGGGCCGAGGTCGCGGAAGCGACGGCCGGAGCAGGAGCGAGCGCGATCAACGACGTCTCCGGCGGGCTCGCCGACCCCGACATGGCCCGGGTCGCCGCCGAGACGGGCTTGCCGTGGGTGCTGATGCACTGGCGGGGTCACAGCCGCGACATGAACTCGCTCGCCACCTACGGCGACGTGGTCGGCGATGTTCGCGACGAGTTGCTGCGGCAGGTGGATGCGGCGCTGGCGGCGGGGGTGTCCGAATCGGCGATCGTGCTGGATCCCGGTCTGGGCTTCGCGAAGACCGCCGAGCACGACTGGGCGTTGCTGCACCGGCTGGACCTGTTCGTCGGCCTGGGTTTTCCGGTGCTGGTGGGGGCGTCCCGAAAGCGCTTCCTCGGCCGTGTCCTCGCCGATGCGCAAGGGGAACCACGCCCGGCATCCGAGAGGGACACGGCCACGGCGATCGTGTCGGCGCTGGCCGCGGACCGCGGCGCGTGGGGTGTCCGGGTCCACGACATCGTGGGTTCGCTGGACGCGGCGAAGGTCACGGCGGCATGGCACAGTGGTGGGGACTCCGTTGGCTGACCGGATCACCGTGACCGGCCTGCGGGTGCGCGGCAATCACGGTGTTTACGACGAGGAAAAGCGCGATGGCCAGGAGTTCCTGGTGGACATCACGGTGTGGGCCGATCTCGGCGGGGCCGCCGCCGACGACGATGTCGGCCGGACACTGCACTACGGTGTGCTCGCCGAGCGAGCGGCGGACATTGTCGCGGGACCGTCCCGGGACCTGATCGAAACGGTAGCCGCAGAGATCGCCGACGACATCATGACCGATCATCGCCCGCACGCCGCCGAGGTCACCATCCACAAGCCGTCGGCTCCGATCCCGCTGACCTTCGACGACGTCGCTGTGACCATCCGCCGTTCCCGGCGGGGAGACCGTGGCGGGGAAACCGAGTCCGCATGAGCAGGGCGGTGCTGTCGTTGGGGTCGAACCTCGGTGATCGGTTGGCGTATCTGCGACTGGCGGTGGACGGGCTGGCCGAGATGCTCCTCGCGGCTTCGCCGGTCTACGAGACGGCGGCGTGGGGCGTGACCGACCAGCCGGACTTTCTCAACGCGGTGATCATCGTCGAGTCCGGCTCGGTCGACGAGTGGGGATGGCTGCGCCGGGCGCAGGAGCTGGAGCGCGAGGCGGAGCGCCGCCGAGAGCAGCGGTGGGGCCCGCGCACGCTCGATGTCGACGTGGTCACCGTGGACGACGTCCGCAGTGACCACCCCGACCTGCTGCTGCCGCATCCGGGCACTCCGAGCAGGGCCACGGTGCTGATCCCGTGGCTGGCCGTCGACCCGACGGCCGAGCTCCCCGGGCACGGCGCCGTCGCGGGCATCGTGGAGACGCTGCCCGCCGAGGACCTCGCCGGGGTGCACCGGCGCGACGACCTCACCCTGCGGTAGGGCTCACCCGGGCGGCCGCACATGTCGCGGGAATGCGACCGAGATGTCGTACTACTTCGCCGAGGTACGAAGCGCCGCGACGAGCCACGTCGTGTCCTCGGCCGAGAGCATTCCCCGCTTCGGCCAGCCGTTGATCGTGGCCAGCAGTTCCCAGTAACGGATCTGGCGCAGGTCGTGCTGTTCGAACTCGTCGGCGAGCGTGCTCCGGAACCGGGCGTCGTCGTCAGTGGCCCGGTCGTGGGCGACCATGCTCGCGAACCGGCCGACCAGCGCGCGGGCCTGTTGCGAGTCCGGTGCCGTCCCGGCCTGCCGCATCTCGGTGATCTCGTCCATGACGTCCCACGACTCCTCGACGCGGCCCTGGGAGAAGTCGTATTCCTGCCCGGCGTCGCGTATCCGGGCCTGTTCGGCACTCATGCTGCGCACGGAGTCGCGGAAGCTCCTGTCGTTGACGAGTTCGGCGAGTTCGATCCACGCCTCGACTTGCTCGGTCGAGGGGTTGTCGGGCAGGTGCGGCTTGGCCGAGCGCATCCACGCGACGAACTCCGGGTTCACGTTGAGGCCCTCGGTGACCTCGTCCCAGAACTCGTCGATGATCCGGTCGCGTTCTTCGTCGGACATCTTCGCCAGTTCGTGCATGAGTCTCACCTCTTCGGTCGTACTGTCCTGCTTCACGACCGCCCGCAGCACGGCTCGTCGGGTCGTCAGCTGCCGCAGCTGGTTCTCCACCAGGTCCAGGTGCGTTCGGGCGAGATGCCCGAGCGTGGTCCGGCTGGACAGGACGTGGTGGATGTCGTCGAGTCCGGCTCCCAGCTCACGCAGGGTGCGGACCAGTTCGAGCCGGGTGACGGCCTCGATGTCGTAGAGCCGGTAGCCGGAGTGCGTGCGGTCGGTGGGCGGTACCACGCCGCTGTCGGAGTAGAACCGGATCGTCTTGACCGGCAACCCGGTCCGGTGTGCCAGTTCCCCGATCGTGTAGAGCCGGTCCTGGGGCGGTGCGGTGTCGTCCACGGGGTTCACTCTCGGCCCTCCAGCCGCTGGAGACTCAAGCACGATTTTCGGTTCGGTGTTGCGGTGGCGCTCGATCAACCCGATGCGTCCGGTGGGTCGCGGCCGACGGGATGGGATCCTGGGGTGTGACAGCAGTGTCCGGCACGGAGGGCAGATGACGTATACGAAGTCCCGGCATCTTGCGGCTGCCGGGCTGGTCGCGGCGGTGCTGGTTTATTTCGCGGTGCGCATCGACTATGGCGCCCTGCCCGAAATCCCTCTTCTGGCGGGGGCGACCCTGCTGGTGATCGCCGTGGTGGACGCCGTCCTCGCGTGGACGTTGCGCCCGCGGATCCGGCGCAGGGAAGGCACGGAGCCGGTGGATCCGATGACCGCGACACGGGCAGTGGCCCTGGCGAAGGCGTCGTCGATGGCCGGCGCGATCATGGCGGGTGTGTGGCTGGGACTGCTCGGCTATGTGCTGCCGATGTTCGGCGACATCCAGGCGGCCCGATCCGACACGGGGGCGGCCGTGGTCGGGATGGTCAGTGCCGGAGCGCTGATCGCAGCGGGATTGTGGTTGGAATTCTGCCTGCGCAATCCCGATGAACCGGAATCCGACACCGAGGACGAGGAGTAGAGCACGTCCGCGCCGAAAAAACCGCGGATGACCGATGGCATTGCCGGTGCTCGGCGCGTTCGGCCGGAAGTATTCGACGAATCCCTCCAATGGAGCAGTGATCACCCCTCGAGGGGACAGGAGTGCACTGCCTGGGAGAACAATGCGGCCGGGGAGCCTCCCCGCAGATTTCGAACCGATAAATCCGGGTACCGTGTGTCCATGCCCGACCCGAATGGCTCCGAGCCCGCACCCCAGGGCGGTCGCGCGACGGTGCTGTGGGGCGGTGTGCTCGTTCCGGCTGTGGCCGCCACAGCGGTGCTGGTACTCGGCGACAGCGCACGATTGCTGAGACTGGGGTTGGTTGCCGCGCTGTGGGCGACGCTGATCGCGGCGCTCGCGGTCGTGCGGTTGCGCAACCGGGCCGCGGAGCACGACGAGCGCTTGTCCGAACGGCAACGTCTCTACGAGTTGGAACTCGAACGGGAGGTCGCAGCGCGCAGGGAATTCGAGCTCGAGGTCGAAAACGAGACTCGTCGCCGGGTCGCGGAAGAAGCCGACGGTGAGATGGAGTCGTTGCGCGCCGAACTGCGCCACCTTCGCGAGACACTGGAGAGTCTGGTCGGCGGGGACGTGTTGTACGAACGCGTGGCGCTGCACACGGAGTCCACCCGCGTTCGGTCGCTGCCCGATCCGGGAGCTGCCGGGAACGCGCGCGGGCAGGGATATCCGGCGGAGATCCGGACACACGACACCTCGGGCCGTGCAGTGGTGGGGAGTTCGAGCGCCGGCACCGACAGGCACATTTCCCCGGTGGCCACCGAAGCGTCCGGCCGGACCGGTGAAGTGCCTCGGCCGGAGGCCGTGCAGCCTGCGACACGCCAAGCTCCGCATCCCTCACCCGGTGGCGCTCGAGCGCCGCACCCCCCGCCTCCGCCCCCCGCGCCCTCGCCGCCTTCCCGGCCTCGGACGGGTGACGCGGAGGGTGTGTCGCCTTCCCCGCAGGCGCAGGGCGACTTGCCGGGGGCTTCCTCCGCTGCCGGTCCCGTGCACAACCACCCCGCGGGACAGGAACCTCCCGAAGCAGAGGGGACCTCACAGGCCGCGGACGGTGCGCATGCCGAGGGCACTTCGGTGGTCGACTTGCTGGCCGCCTACGGTTCCGCCCGTGACGGCGGGCGCCGTCGCCGCCGCAGCGGTTGAATCGTTGTGAAGGCGCAAGGTCGGATGGTGTTGCCGGTCGGTGCCGCGTTTTAGAGTGCGCGTGTGTCCGAACCTGATCTTTCGGGGGCGCGCAGGCTCCAGGCGCACAAACACCACGCCGTGGGCTGGCCCGTCGCGGGGCTGATCACGCTCGGTATGTGCGGCCTGACGATGCTCGGCATCGCCACCACACGTGTCGGTTACCTGGCGGCCGTGGTCGGCGCGTTGGCAGCGTTGCTTCCGGTCGGTGTGGTCTTCGCCGCCATCGTGTGGATCGACAGGTGGGAACCGGAGCCGCCGCGGCTGTTGCTCGGCGCCTTTCTGTGGGGAGCCGGTGGTGCCACGGCGTGCGCGCTGCTGCTCAACGACGCCATGACCGGGTTCGGGAGCTTCCTGTTCGGGGGGGACGCCACGGTGGTGTTCACCCTGGTCGTGACGGCGCCGCTGATCGAGGAGGCCGCCAAGGCGCTGTTCGTGATGGCGCTGTGGTTCCGGCGCCGCTCGGAGTTCAACGGACTCGTCGACGGCATCGTCTACGCGGCGCTGGCTGCGGCGGGATTCGCCTTCACCGAGAACATCTTCTACTTCGGCCAGGCTTTCGCGCAGGGCGGTGTGGGCAGTGTCGGCGGTGGTGTGATCGCGGTGTTCATTCTGCGCGGGATCCTTTCCCCGTTCTCGCACCCGCTGTTCAGTGCGATGGTGGGAATCAGCATCGGGCTGGCGACACGAACCCGCCGCAGCGGGATGCGCATTGCCTGGCCCGTCCTCGGCTATGTCACCGCCGCCGTACTGCACGCGGCGTGGAACGGGGCGACGCTGCTGGGGGGCACGGAATTCCTCAACATCTACTTCCTGATCATGGTGCCGATCTTCGTGGGCACCGGTTGGCTGGTGGTCTGGCAGCGCAGGCGGGAGCAACGCATCGTCGCCCAGCAGTTGCCCGCATTGCAGCGTGCCGGGTTGATCGCAGCCAGTGAGGTGGACATGCTCGCGAGCCTGTCCGGCCGTCGCGGGTGGCAGCGCAAGGTACGCAGCAGCGCGGGGCCCGAATCCGCCAAGGCGGTGCGCGATTACCAGATCGCCGTGACCGAGTTGGCGTTCCTGCAGCACCGGGCCGCCGAGGGGCGCACCACCAGCGTCGTTCGGCGGGCACGCCGGGAGAAATTGATCGCCGACCTCAAGTCGGCGCGCCGCTCGGCAAGCGGCTCGCAGCACGCCTTCGAGACCGCCCGCATCAAGCTGGCCGAGCTGACACAGATGCACCCGAAATAGTGAGCCCTTTCGGCCGCGGAGCGCCCGCTCACGCCATGCTCGGCACCGGCTAGTGCCGTGATGCGGCGCCGGAAGGGGAACCGGCCCGAGTGCGTGCCGTGGTTCTCGTCACCCGAGTATCACCCTCGCCCGGTTTTCCGGTTACTCTCGCGCCGCTGTCCGGTACCCGGAAGCTGGGACTGGAACGGTTGGGAGGACGACGTGAGCGTGTCTTCTGGGTCTGATGAGCCATGGAGGCCGAGCGGCCCCGTTGATGGTGCGGTGCGCCAGGGCGCGGGCCCCCGGCTGCGCGTCGGGGTGGTCTCCGCGGGGCGGGTCGGCACCGTGCTGGGGGCTGCGCTACAGCGAGCGGGGCACTCCGTCGCGGCCGTGTCCGCGGTGTCGAAGGCCTCGGTGACGCGTGCGGAGGAACTGCTGCCCGGCGTCGCGGTGTGCCCTCCCGACGAGGTGGCCGGACAGGCGGACCTGGTGCTCCTGGCGGTCCCGGACGACGTGCTGGAAGGCATGGTCCGCGGGCTGGTCGCCACCGGATCGCTGCGCTCCGGTCAGATCGTGGTGCACACCTCCGGTGCACACGGTGTGGAGGTGCTCGCCCCCGCAGCCGAAGCCGGTGTCCTGCCCGTCGCGCTGCACCCGGCCATGACCTTCACCGGCCGTGGAGAGGACGTGGAGCGCCTGGCCAGTGCCTGCGTGGCGGTGACCGCACCCGAGCAGAACGAGGCGGCCTGGAACGTCGCCGAGGTGTTGGCGCTGGAACTCGGTGCCGAACCGGTCCGGGTTCCGGAAAGCGCCCGCAAGCTGTACCACGCCGCGCTCACCCACGGAGCCAACCACCTCATCACGCTGATCAACGAGTGTGCGCAGTTGCTGCGCAATGCCGGTGTCGAAGCGGCCGACCGGGTGATGGCGCCGCTCCTGTCGGCCTCTTTGGACAATGCCCTGCGCTACGGCGATCGCGCGATCACGGGCCCGGTTTCGCGAGGTGATGCCGGCACCGTTCGCACTCATCTCGAGGTGCTGGAGCAGGCGGACCCCGCGGTCGTGCCCGGCTATGTCGAGCTGGCCGCCCGCACCGCCGAACGTGCTGTACGGTCCGGAATCCTGCGTACGGAAGACGCCGCCGAGGTACGCGAGGTACTCGACGAGGAGAGACCATGACATCGGCCACGCCGGACAACGTCGGCGCGGGACCCGGTTACACCCCGGGGTCCCTGACCGTGCACCGCTTCCCCGCGGAACTGGCCAAGGTCACTCGAGCACTGCGCGGAACCGGACGCACGATCACGTTGGTGCCCACGATGGGGGCCCTGCACGAGGGGCACCGCGAACTGATCCGTCGCGCTCGCCGCGTGCCGGGCAGCGTGACGGTGGTGTCGATCTTCGTCAACCCGCTGCAGTTCGGCCCGGGTGAGGATTTCGAGCGCTACCCCCGGCCGTTCGACGCCGATGTCGAGATGTGCCGCGAGGAGGGCGTCGAGTTGGTCCTCGCGCCGGAACGGGAGGACGTCTACGGCTCCGATCCGCAGATCACCGTTCATCCCGGGGAACCGGCCGACCAGCTCGAAGGTGCCAGCAGGCCCGGGCACTTCGCCGGGGTGCTCACGATCGTGGCGAAGCTGTTCAACATCGTACGACCCGACCTGGCGCTGTTCGGGGAGAAGGACTACCAGCAGCTCGCGCTGGTGCGCCGGATGTCGCGGGAGCTGAACTTCGACGTGGCCGTCCAGGGCATCCCGTTGATCCGGGAACCGGACGGTCTCGCGCTGTCGTCCCGCAACGCCTACCTCACCGCCGAGCAACGTGAGGCGGCCCTGAGCCTGTCCGCGGCGCTCACGGCGGGGGCGCATGTCGCGACAGGAGGTGCCGGGGCGAGTGCGGTCCTGTCGGCCGCGCGCGAGGTCCTCGACAGCGAACCGCTCGTGCGCGTGGACTATCTGGAGCTGCGTGATCCCGAATTCGGTCCCGCACCGGCCGAGGGGGAGGCCCGGTTGTTGATCGCCGCCACGGTGGGCGAGACCCGGTTGATCGACAATGCGCTGGTCCTGCTCGGTGGTTCCGGGGACGGGTCCCCGCCGGAGGACCCCGCGGGACCGGAGGCGTCATGAGGTGTGGCCGCATCCGTTCCGCAACCGTCCACAGGCAGCACCGAGCCCACCGGGCACATGGTGTCCGTGGCGGGACACCCTCCACCGCGCCGGTGAATCAGAGGATCGAAAAGGAAACCCGCGATGTTCCGTACGATGTTGAAGTCCAAGATCCATCGCGCCACGGTGACCGAGGCGGACCTGCACTACGTCGGTTCGGTGACGGTGGACGCCGCTCTCATGGAGGCCGCGGATCTGCTCGAGGGCGAGCAGGTCACGATCGTGGACGTGACCAACGGGGCGCGGCTGGAAACGTATGTCATCACCGGGGAGCGAGACTCCGGAGTGATCGGCATCAACGGTGCGGCGGCACATCTCGTGTACCCGGGTGATCTGGTGATCCTGATTTCCTACGGAGTGATGGACGAACTGGAGGCGCGGTCGTCGCGGCCGCGGGTGCTGTTCGTCGATGCCGACAACCGCATCGTCGAGCGAGGAGGGGATCCCGGCCACGCTCCGGCCGGTTCGGGGCTGGCGAGCACGGCGGTGTCGGTGGCCTCCACGGTCGACGAGGACGCGTCCTCCGAGACCGACGATGCCGCGCGACTCGATGCCCTGCTGCAACACCCCGAGGCGTGAACGGACAGGTGCATCCGGTGCCCGGAGACGACAGGGGCGCCAGGAGAGGACGGAAAGGAAGGGGCGACGGTGCTGCTCGCCATCGATGTCGGCAACACCAACATCGTGCTGGGGCTCTACGACGATACCGCCGGCGGTACGGAGTCCGATGCCGGTGCGGCCCGCCGTCCCAAGGCCGAAGCGACCCTGGTCCGGAACTGGCGGATGCGGACCGAACCGCGGATGACCGCCGACGAGCTCGCGTTCACCGTACGGGGGTTGCTCGGCGAGTACGCGGGCAAGATCACCGGTATCGCGGCGCTGTCCACGGTTCCCACCCTGCTGCGCGAGTTGCGCGTGATGCTGGGGCGCTATTGGAGTGATGTGCCGCGCGTGGTCGTCGAACCGGGGGTGCGCACGGGCGTCCCGCTGATGGTGGACAACCCCAAGGAGGTCGGCGCCGACCGCGTGATCAACACCCTGGCCGCGCACCACCTGCATTCCAGCAACTGTGTCGTGGTGGACTTCGGTACGTCCACCAATATCGATGCGATCTCGGCGAAGGGCGAGTTCCTGGGCGGCGCGTTCGCGCCCGGCATCGAGATCTCGCTGGATGCTCTCGCCTCCCGTGCTGCGCAGCTGCGCAAGGTCGAGCTGGCCCGGCCGCGTTCGGTGATCGGCAAGAACACCGTCGAATGCCTGCAGTCGGGCATTCTCTACGGCTTCGCCGGCCAGGTGGACGGCTTGGTGCGGCGCATCGTGGCGGATCTGGAGGAGACGCACGGTGGCTCGACCACGGTGCTGGCCACGGGCGGACTGGCACCGCTGATCGTCACCGAGTCGCAGATGATCTCACACCACGTTCCCGAGCTGACTCTGCTCGGTCTACGCCTGGTGTTCGACCGCAACTTCGGATGAAGGGGTGTGCGGGTCGGCTTGCGTCGCGGTGCCGGTGGCGTGCGTGAGGGAGAGCGGTTGGCGCCGCTCCTCTGACGAGCGCAAGCAGCCGAGCAGCCGGACGATGCCGCTCCGGGCCCGCCTTACGGGGACGGCATGCCCCTCCTGCTCCGAGGTGCCCGGAGGGCGATCCGTACCCTGGACAATCGTGACTGACCAGGATCGATCCACCTCCGTTGACGGTGCCGAAAACCTTCCCGAACAGATGCGGGTGCGCCGGGAGAAGCGGAAACGACTGCTGGACGAGGGTGTGGACCCGTACCCCGTGACCCTGCCGGTCACGCACTCCCTCGCCGAGGTGCGCGCCGCCCACCCGGACTTGCCCGCCGATACCGGTACCGGAGATCGCGTCGGTGTGGCCGGGCGCGTGATGTTCCTGCGCAACACCGGGAAATTGTGCTTCGCGACGTTGCGCGGCGGCGACGGCAGCGAGTTGCAGGCCATGCTGAGCCGCAACGAGGTCGGTGCGGACTCGCTGACCGCGTGGAAGTCGGATGTGGATCTCGGCGACCACGTCTTCGTGCACGGCGAGGTCATCACGTCGCGCCGGGGTGAGCTGTCGGTGCTGGCCGACGAGTGGCGGGTCGCGGCCAAGGCGCTGCGCCCGTTGCCGGTGACGCACAAGGACCTCGCCGAGGAAACTCGGGTGCGGCAGCGCTATGTCGATCTGATCGTGCGTGATCAGGCGGCGGAGACGGTGCGCACGCGTGCCGGCGCGTTGCGGTCGCTGCGCGACTCCTTCCACCGGCGGAACTACATCGAGGTGGAGACTCCCATGCTGCAGACATTGCAGGGTGGAGCCTCCGCACGTCCGTTCGTGACGCATTCGCAGGCCTTCGACATGGATCTCTTCCTGCGAATCGCTCCGGAGCTCTATCTCAAGCGTTGCGTGGTCGGCGGGATCGAGAAGGTATTCGAGATCAATCGCAACTTCCGCAACGAGGGGAGTGATTCTTCCCACTCTCCGGAGTTCGCGATGCTCGAGTTTTACGAGGCTTACTCGGATTATGACTCGATGGCCGAGCTGACCCGCGCATTGATCCAGGAAGCCGCGGACTCTTTGTTCGGAACCCAGGTGGTCACCTGGGCCGACGGCACCGAGTACGACCTGTCCGGCCAATGGTCGACACTGACGATGTACGGATCTCTCTCGGAGGCGCTGGGCTCCGAGGTCACTCCCGAAACCTCGGTGCAAACGCTGCGCAAGCACGCCGAGGATGTCGGTTTGACCCAGCTCGATCCCGGCTATGGGCACGGCAAACTGGTCGAGGAACTGTGGGAGCATCTCGTCGGCGACCATCTCTATGCTCCGACCTTCGTTCGGGATTTCCCGGTGGATACAGCCCCATTGACCCGGCAGCATCGCTCCGAGCCGGGGCTGGCGGAGAAATGGGACCTCTACGTCCGGGGAGTCGAACTCGCCACCGGCTACTCCGAACTGGTCGATCCGGTCACCGAGCGGGCGCGCCTGGAGGAACAGGCCCGGCTGGCCGTCGCAGGCGATGAAGAGGCGATGCCGGTGGACGAGGACTTTCTGCGCGCCCTCGAGTACGGAATGCCGCCTTGCGGCGGAGTGGGTATGGGAATCGACCGGTTGTTGATGGCGTTGACCGGCCTCGGTATCCGCGAGACGATCCTCTTCCCACTGGTGCGCCCGGAATGACCTTCCCCTCTCGGGACTCTTCGCCGATCGGGAACAAAGGACACGGCAGCGGGTAAGAGAGAACCCACTCGAGCGGCAACGTCGGTGGGTTTTCTACCCGGTGAGTGCGCAAAGAGCGTTACTGCGCTAACCTGACCGAGAGAATGGTTCGGTGACAGGTTATTCACCTCTTCGGTGACGCTTCGATGTCGGATGAACGCCGGTCTTGGCGATCCCGGCCTCAGGCCCGATGGCCGGAGGAGCGATGACCGGTCACCGTCCCGCTGTGGGAGTACTCGGGAAGGATTTCGAAGATGGCGCAGAAAGTTACGGTCACCCTGGTCGACGACTTGGACGGAGGACAGGCGGACGAGACCGTCGAGTTCGCGTTGGATGGTGTGTCGTACCAGATCGACCTTTCCAACGACAATGCGGCCGAGCTGCGCGATGCCCTGGGTAACTTCGTGTCCAGCGCCCGCCGTGCGGGTGGCCGCAAGAAGCCGGGCCCGAAGAGCGGGTCCTCCTCGCGTGCTTCCAGTGGGCCGACCAGTGCGGATCGTGAGCAGAATCAGGCGATCCGGGAATGGGCCCGGAAGCGGGGGCTGAAGGTCTCCGACCGCGGTCGCATCCCGGCCGACATCGTCGAGCAGTATCACAAGGCACACTGATTCCCGGCCACAGCGGCTGCCCATCCTGCAGCGGGCCGGACGCCTTCTCCGGGCACGGTGCGCTCGAGACGGAAACCTCGAGGCGCACCGTGCCGCTGTCTCACCGAGCCGGATCGACCCCGAATGTGGTGGCGATGTCATCCAGGATCGCGTGGGCGCCGTGCAATCCCACCGAGGTCATCCAGGTGATGTCGTTGACCGTGTGTTTCTCGCCGGTGAGTTTGTTCCAGAGCGGATTCGACCGGAAGGCGTTCCGCGTCTCGGCGGCGTCGCCGGCCTTGTCCGGGTAGACGGTGATGAAGATGTGGTCGGCATCCAGTTCCAGGATTCTTTCCTGACTCAGGTTCACCGCGATGCCGTCGGTGGTGGGTTGTCCCTCCGGGCGGGCGAGACCGGTGTCGCTTTGTACGATTCCGGGGAACGACTCCTTCGTGTAGAGCCGAACCGTGGGTTCTCCGGCAAATCGAACGATGGACATCGTCGGGTTCCGGCCGAGTGCGTTGCGGACGTTGTCACCGACGGTTTTCGCGCGCTGCTCGTAGGCGTCGAGCTTGCGCTCGGCGAGGCCGGCCTTTCCGAGAGCGCGGCCGGTCAGCAGCAGGTTTTCTTTCCAGGTTCCGCCGGTGGTTTGGCTGAACACGGTAGGGGCAATTTCGGAGAGCTGCTCGTAAAGCTGCTCGTGGCGCACCTTCGCCGACAGGATCAGGTCGGGATCGAGCTGGACGATCTTTTCCAGGTTGGGGTTGGACAGACTGCCGACCCACTGCGCTTGCGCTCCGTATGTCTGTCGGTCCTTCCCGAGGTACTCCGGGAGTTCCTTGCGCCCGCCGAAGGTCGTGTATCCGACGACCTGGCTGTCCAGCGCCATGACGGCACTGGTGAACGTGGCGTCCAGAGTGACGATGCGCTGGGGCTTTCCGGTGATCGGAGTCTTGCCCATCGCGTGTTCGACCACGCGCGTGTCACCACCGGACTGTGCCGGTGCCTGTTCTTCCGTGCCGCACGCGGTGACTCCCAGTGTGGCGAGCCCGCACGCCGCCCCGACCGCCATCGCGCGCGTGGCAGCCCTCCGCAGGCGTCCGAATGTGGACATCCGTGTCCCTCCCTGTTTCCGTAGACCTTAGGTTGTCCTAACCTAGGTGGGGCTAACCTAAGTGAACGACGGTGTCCGGCAAAAGGGAGTGCGGTGTGAGTCGCAGTGTCACGGTGGGCGACCCTCACCGGCCGGATGCTGACCGCGCGGATGCGGATCCGCTCGCGGGAACGCCCGACGAGGACGGGATCGCCGCGCGGCGTCGCAGGAGGTTGGCCGGTCTCGGAGCCCTTGCCGCCCTGCTCGTGCTGAGTGCTCTGCTGAGCCTGCTGATCGGGGCGAAGCTCATCCCGCCCGCCGAGGTGTGGACCGCGCTGTGGCACCCGGACACCGCGAACGGGATCGTCATTCACGATTTGCGTCTTCCGCGGACGTGGGCAGGCGTGCTGGCGGGCGCCGCGCTGGGGCTCGCGGGAGCGCTGCTGCAGGGACACACGCGCAACCCGATCGCCGCTCCGAGCATCCTCGGTATCACGCAGGGTGCGGGCCTGGCCGTGGTGCTGGCGGTGTTCACCCTGGGAATCACCACCATGCTCGGCTTCATCTGGTTCAGTTTCGGTGGGGCACTGCTGGCTGCCCTGGCCGTCTTCGCGGTGGGATCCATCGGTCGGGGCGGGGCCACCCCGGTCGCCCTGGCCCTGGCCGGTGCGGCGATCAGTGCCCTGCTGCAGGCCGTCACTTCCGCGCTGGTGCTGCTCGACCGGCAGAGCCTGGACACCTACCGGTTCTGGAAGGTCGGCTCGATCGCCGTCACCGACACCGCGCTCATCTGGCAGGTCCTGCCGTTCCTGCTGTTCGGTCTCGTGCTGGGGCTGGCCAACGCTGCCGGGCTCAACGCCCTCTCGCTCGGCGAGGACGTCGCGCGCTCGCTGGGCCACCACGTGGGGTGGTCCCGGGCAGCGGGTATCGCGGCGATCGCCGTGCTCGTCGGCAGCGCGGTCGCGATGTGCGGGCCGATCGGCTTCGTCGGTCTCATCGTCCCGCACGTCGCCCGCTTCCTCGCCGGCGCGGACCATCGCTGGCTGCTGCCGTTCTCGGCGTTGATGGGGTCGTGCCTGGTGTTGCTGGCCGACATCGTCGGGCGCATCGTCGCCCGGCCCTCGGAGATCCAGGTGGGCGTCATGCTGGCGATGGTCGGTGCGCCCTTCTTCATCGCGCTCGTGCGCCGGAGGAAGTTGGTGCGGTTGTGACCGGGGTCCTGGACACCGCGAAGGGGAATGGCGAGCGCGTGACGGTGCCCACCCGCGCGCCGCTGCGCCTGGGGCCCGTCTCGGGGGTGTTGCGCCTGCGGCCGCTGCTGGTGCTGCTCGGCGGTCTGGTGGTGCTGCTGGTGGGGTTCACCTGCAACCTGGCCCTCGGGGAGTATCCGATCACCCCGCTCGGGGTGCTACGCACCCTGGTCGGGGGTGGTGACGGTGGCGCGCGGATCGTGATCATGCAGTTGCGGTTGCCCCGCTCGCTGACCGGGTTGTTGGTCGGGGCTGCGCTCGGTCTGGCCGGGGCACTGATGCAGGCCGTCATCCGCAATCCGCTGGCCAGCCCGGACCTGCTCGGCATCACCAGCGGGGCGGGAGCCGCGGCCACGGCCGTGATCGTGCTCGGCGGCACCCTGGGCAGCGTCAGCGGTCTGATCGCCTCGGTCGGACTGCCGGTCGTCGCCCTGCTGGGCGGGGTCCTCTCCGGGCTTCTGCTGCACCTGCTGGCCTACCGCAGCGGTGTGGACTCGTTTCGGCTGGTGCTGGTCGGTGTCGGAGTGAACGCGCTGGCCGTCAATACGACCCTCTGGCTGCTCACGCTCGACAACGTGCAGCAAGCGGGCCGGGCGATGGTGTGGCTGACCGGCAGCCTCAACGCGCGGGGCTGGGAGAATGCCGTGCCGGTGGGGCTGGCACTGGCCGTGCTCGTCCCGGTGGTCCTCGTCGGAGCCCACGCTCTCGGCGCGCTGCAGTTCGACGACGACACGATGCGCGGGCTCGGTGTCCGCGTGACCTTTTCCCGCAGCGTGTTCCTGCTGGCCGCGGCCGTGCTGGCCTCGCTGGCCACGGCGGCGGCCGGCCCGATCGCCTTCGTCGCCCTGGCCACGCCGCAGATCGCGCTGCGACTTTCGGGCACGGCACGGCCGCCCCTGCTGGCGTCGATGGTGCTGGGCGCGACGCTGGTGCTCGGTGCCGATGTCATCTCGCGCACGGCGTTCGGCACCCTCGAACTGCCGGTGGGGGTCATCACGGCGGTTCTCGGCGCGCCATACCTGATCTACCTGCTCGTTCACCGGTACCGGGAGGTTCGCACGTGACCGCATCGCACACGTCGAGGCAGACCGTGGCCACAGAGGGCGACGAAGCTCCGGCAGACCCGGGCCACCCCGTCGGATCCTCGGCTCCGGACGAAGCCGCAGCCACGGCGCGGACCGACGTGATCACCCGCGGCAGGTCGGCCGCGGCCGACGACGTCGAGCAGCAGTCGCAGCGCCTGCGGGCCAGAGACCTCCGCCTGTCCTACGGCGAGCAGGTGGTCGTCGACGGCCTGGACCTCGACGTCGTCGACGGCACCATCACCGGTGTCATCGGCCCGAACGGGTGCGGCAAGTCGACCCTGCTGCGCGCGCTGGGCCGCCTGATGCGGCCGGATCGAGGAAGCGTGCTGCTCGACGGCGGACGGATTCACAAGATGTCGAGCAAGGAGGTCGCCCGCACCCTCGGGTTGCTGCCCCAGTCACCGGCGGCTCCCGAGGGGCTCAGCGTCGCCGACCTCGTCGCGCGCGGAAGACACCCTCATCAGGCCTGGTACCGGCAATGGTCCTCGCGGGACGAGACGGCGGTGGCCGAGGCGCTGGCGATGACGGGGATCACGGAATTGGCCGAGCGGGCGGTCGACGAGCTCTCCGGCGGACAGCGCCAGCGAGCGTGGCTGTCGATGGCGCTGGCCCAGGGCACCGACCTGCTCCTGCTCGACGAACCGACGACCTACCTGGATCTGTCCCACCAGGTGGATGTGCTGGACCTCATCGGACGGTTGCACGACGAAATCGGGCGTACCGTGGTGATGGTGCTGCACGATCTGAACCTTGCCGCCCGCTACGTCGACCGGCTGGTGGCGATGAAGGACGGTGCGGTCGTGGCCGAGGGGCGACCGCACGAGGTGCTCACCGAGGAACTGCTCGCCGACGTGTTCGAGCTGCGTGCGCGTGTGATCGCCGATCCCGTGGTGGGCACGCCCATGGTCGTGCCCGTCGGCGGGCGCCGCACGGGCGGGTCCGCGTAACCGGCGGGCAGTACCGGGCCGCCCGGGGCCGCGCCGACCGCCGCCGCCCCGCCACAGCGACCTTTCGCCGTGCGAATCGGGGAAGCAGCCACCCTGTTCGCGCTGGGCGGACAGGGCCCCCTCAGGCGTTCGACGGCGGAATGTCGCAGGTCAGGGCTTTGTTGCACCCGAAGTAATACAACCACGTGAACAGCAGACTGCCAGCCGGAAAGGCCCGGAAGGCCCCGCAGCTACTACAGTGGGCCACAGAGTGCTGAACCCATCGCGGGCATCGGCGTGATCAGGGGCCGTGCCCGGTACGAGACCGCCGGCGCAGCAGTCAGGGAGTGCGAATGTTCGAGAGGTTCACCGACCGCGCGAGGCGGGTGGTCGTCCTGGCCCAGGAAGAGGCCAGGATGCTCAACCACAACTACATCGGCACCGAGCACATTCTCCTGGGTTTGATCCACGAGGGTGAGGGTGTCGCCGCCAAGGCGCTGGAGTCGCTGGGAATCGCCCTGGAAGGCGTGCGCCAGCAGGTCGAGGAGATCATCGGCCAGGGCCAGCAGGCTCCGAGTGGTCATATCCCATTCACCCCGAGGGCCAAGAAGGTGCTGGAGCTGTCGCTGCGTGAAGCGTTGCAGCTCGGCCACAACTACATCGGTACCGAGCACATCCTGCTCGGCCTGATCCGCGAGGGCGAGGGCGTGGCCGCGCAGGTGCTCGTCAAGCTCGGTGCGGACCTCAACCGCGTGCGTCAGCAGGTACTGCAGCTGCTGTCCGGGTACCAGGGCAAGGAGCCGGCCGAGGCCGGTGGCCGTAGCGAGGGCACTCCGTCGTCGTCGCTGGTTCTCGACCAGTTCGGCCGCAACCTGACTCAAGCCGCCCGCGAGACCAAGCTCGACCCGGTCATCGGCCGGGACCAGGAAATCGAGCGGATCATGCAGGTCCTGTCGCGGCGCACCAAGAACAACCCGGTGCTCATCGGCGAGGCCGGTGTCGGCAAGACCGCCGTCGTGGAGGGGCTGGCCCAGAAGGTCGTCAAGGGCGAGGTGCCCGAGACGCTGAAGGAAAAGCAGCTCTACACCCTCGACCTCGGCTCGCTGGTCGCCGGTTCCCGCTACCGCGGTGATTTCGAGGAGCGCCTCAAGAAGGTCCTCAAGGAGATCAAGACCCGCGGTGACATCATCCTGTTCATCGACGAGATCCACACGCTGGTCGGTGCGGGTGCCGCCGAGGGAGCCATCGACGCCGCGAGCATCCTCAAGCCCATGCTGGCCCGTGGTGAGTTGCAGACCATCGGTGCCACCACGCTGGAGGAGTACCGCAAGCACGTCGAGAAGGACGCCGCGCTGGAACGTCGGTTCCAGCCGATCCAGGTGGGTGAGCCCTCCCTGGAGCACGCCATCGAGATCCTCAAGGGTCTGCGGGACCGCTACGAGGCACACCACCGGGTGTCGATCACCGACTCGGCACTGGCGGCCTCGGCGTCGCTGGCGGACCGCTACATCAACGACCGGTACCTGCCGGACAAGGCGATCGACCTGCTCGACGAGGCGGGCGCGCGGATGCGGATCCGTCGGATGACCGCGCCGCCGGACCTGCGCGAGTTCGACGAGAAGATCGCCGAGGTGCGCCGGGACAAGGAATCCTCCATAGACGGGCAGGACTTCGAGCGGGCCGCGCGTCTCCGGGACGAGGAGAAGCAGCTTCTCAACCAGAAGGAGGAGCGCGAGACCCAGTGGAAGGCCGGTGACCTCGACGTCGTCGCCGAGGTCGACGACGAGCAGATCGCCGAGGTGCTGGCGAACTGGACCGGTATTCCGGTGTTCAAGCTCACCGAGGAGGAAACCTCCAGGCTGCTGCGCATGGAGGACGAGCTGCACAAGCGGGTCATCGGCCAGGAGGATGCGGTCAAGGCCGTGTCCCAGGCGATCCGCCGTACGCGTGCGGGCTTGAAGGACCCGAAGCGTCCCTCCGGCTCGTTCATCTTCGCCGGGCCGTCCGGTGTCGGCAAGACCGAGCTGTCCAAGTCGCTGGCGGAGTTCCTGTTCGGTGACGACGACGCGCTCGTGCAGATCGACATGGGTGAGTTCCACGACCGCTATACCGCTTCGCGGCTGTTCGGTGCCCCTCCGGGGTACGTCGGCTACGAAGAGGGTGGCCAGCTCACCGAGAAGGTGCGGCGCAAGCCGTTCTCCGTCGTCCTGTTCGACGAGATCGAGAAGGCGCACCACGAGATCTACAACACGCTTCTGCAGGTGCTGGAGGACGGTCGCCTGACCGATGGTCAGGGCCGTGTCGTGGACTTCAAGAACACGGTGTTGATCTTCACCTCCAACCTCGGCACGGCCGACATCTCGAAGGCCGTGGGTCTGGGCTTCTCCGCGGGTAACGACGCCGAGTCGAACTACGAGCGGATGAAGTCCAAGGTCAACGAGGAGATGAAGAAGCACTTCCGGCCCGAGTTCCTCAACCGGATCGACGACGTCATCGTCTTCCACCAGCTGACCCAGGAAGAGATCGTCCGGATGGTGGACCTGCTCGCCGGGCGTGTGGAGACCGCGCTCAAGAGCAAGGACATGTCCATCGAGCTGACCGACAAGGCCAAGCGCCTGCTGGCCAAGCGGGGCTTCGACCCGGTGCTGGGTGCCCGGCCGCTGCGTCGCACCATCCAGCGGGAGGTCGAGGACAGGCTGTCCGAGAAGATCCTGTTCGGCGAGGTCGAGGCCGGCCAGATCGTCATCGTCGACGTCGAGGGCTGGGAGAACGAGGAAGGCTCGGACGACCAGGCCCAGTTCGTCTTCCGCAGCGAGAGCAAGCCGTCGGTCGTGCCGGACTCGCCGCCGGTCGACCTGGCCGGTTCCTCCGGTGCCTCCGGTTCGGCGGGCTCGGACGAGACGCCGGAGAACCCCGACTCGGAGTGATCCGAACGGGCTGAGCCCCGGTACGTCGGTCGTACGACACAGTGGCCCCCGCATCCCTCGGGTGCGGGGGCCCACTGCTGTTCCGGCGCTGCAGGCACTCCCGTGGCGGATGTTCTCCGGTGCCGGGATGTACCCGAGCCGGTCTCTGCGAAGCTGGTGAGCGTGTCGATGGGCCTGCTGTGGTGATGGAGCTGCCGTGTTGATAGGGGTGCTGGGGCCGTTCCGGCTGCAGACCGGTGACCGCAGCCCGGTGCGCATCGGCGGGCAGCGGGTGCGGATGCTGCTGGCCCGACTCGCCCTGGAACCCAACCGCACCGTGCCCACCGAGGTGCTCATCGAGGAGCTGTGGAGCGGTGATCGGCCCTCGCGGGCACTCAACGCCTTGCAGTCGCTGGTCTCCCGGGCCCGCCGTGCCCTGCCCGAGAAATCCGGGCCTGCTCTGCACTCCGACGGTGCCGGGTATGTGTTGGCGGTGCCGCCCGACGAGATCGATCTGCACCGCTTCGAGCGACTCGCCGCCGAGGGGCATCGCCTGCTGCACGAGGGTGAGACGGGCTCGGCCGCCGCAACCCTGCGCGAGGCACTGGACCTGTGGCGCGGCGCCGCACTGGTCGACTTCGCCGAGGCGCCGTTCGCCGAAGCGGCCTCGGCTCGGCTCGAGGAGCTGCGCCTGTCGGCCTGGGAAGGCCGCATCGAAGCAGACCTGCTGCTCGGGAACGATCACGTGCTCGTGCCCGAACTCGATGCGCTCTGCACGCGGTATCCGCTTCGCGAGCGCTTCACGGCGCTGCGCATCCGCGCGTTGGCCGCCTGTGGCAGGCAGGCCGATGCGCTCACCGCCTACGACGATCTGCGCCGTCGGCTCGCCGAGGAGCTCGGGATGGACCCGTCGCAGCAGCTGCAGGACCTGCATCTGGCGGTGCTGCGCGGAGACCTCGGGACGGATCCCCAGCACATCTCACAGCACTCTCCTCCTCGTGCCCGGCAGGAACAGCACCCCACACCCGCGTGCGGAGTGCCGACGCGATTGAGCAGCTTCATCGGGCGTGAAGCCGAAATCGATCAGACGCGGCAGGCCCTGCGTGGTTCCAGGCTGGTGACTCTGTTCGGTCCCGGTGGCGCGGGCAAGACCCGCCTGGCGACCGAGAGCGCGGCGTGCCTCGAGGGTCTCCGCGTCCTGTTCGTGGAGCTCGCGCCGGTGCGCGAGGATCACGACCTTCCCGCAGCGGTTCTCGGTGCGCTCGGAATTCGGGAGGCGCGGCTGCTGGATGCGCAGCCCACGATCACGGACGTGACCGCGCGGCTGGTCGATGCCCTCTCGCTCGAGCCGACCCTGCTGGTGTTGGACAACTGCGAGCACGTGATCGCAGCGGCAGCCGGGCTGGTCGGTGACCTGGTGTCGCGCTGCCCGCAGTTGCGTGTGCTGGCCACCAGTCGGGAGCCGCTGGCGCTGACCGGTGAGAAAGTGCTTGCCGTGGGTCCGCTGGGCTTGCCCGAAGCCGGTGGGGATCCCGGCGAGGCCGCCGCCGTGCGGCTCTTCGTCGAACGGGCGGCAGCTGTGCGCCCCGATTTCGCCCTCGACGAGCGCAGCACCGATGACGTGGTGGAGGTCTGTCGCCGGCTGGACGGAATGCCCCTGGCGATCGAGCTCGCCGCCGCACGTCTGCGGGCGATGAGCGTGCGCCAGATCGCCGATCGCCTCGAGGACCGGTTCCGGTTGCTGAGCAGCGGCAACCGGGCCGCCATGCCCCGGCACCGCACGCTGCGGGCGGTGGTGGAGTGGAGCTGGGAGCTGCTCGACGAGCCGGAGCGGGCACTGGCCCGGCGCTTGTCGGTGTTCGCCGGTGCCGTGGACGTGGACTCGATCACCGCCGTGTGTGCCGGTGCCGGTCTGGTGGCCGAGGAAGTCGTCTACGTTCTCGCCGCGCTGGTGGAGAAGTCCCTGGTGGAGGCGGTCACCGACGACCGCGGGATGCGGTACCGGATGCTGGAGACGGTGCGTGCCTATTGTGCCGAGCGGCTCGACGAGGCAGGCGAGCATCCCGGAACTCGCCTGGCGCACGCGGAGCACTTCCTGGACCTGGCCGAGGCAGGTGGGGACCGGATCCATCTGGACGACCAGGTGGAGTGGATCACCCGGCTCGACACCGAGCACGACAACATCCTGGCCGCGCTGCACTGGACCGTTGTCTCCGGTGACGCGGACCGCGGTGTCCGGTTCGTCGCCGCGCTGGGGTGGTACTGGTCGATGACCACCCAGCACACCGAGGTGATCACTCGCCTGGACGAGGTGATGGTGCTGCCCGGGCAGGCACCGCCCGAGAGCCGTGCGGTCGTCGACCTGATGCGGGGCTTCTTCAGCACCTCACCGGAATGGGCGAGCGAGCTGCGCCGGGCGGCCGCTCGGGTGCGCGAGACCGACGCGATGAGCCGCTACCGCTATGTCGCGATCATGGAGCCGATGGCGTGGTTGCTGTCCGGCCTGCCGGGCGAGGTCGAATGCAGCGTGCAACGCGCGCGGGCGCACCCGGATCCCTGGGTGAATGCGGCCGGCCTCCATGCGCACGCCGTCAGCGCCGAGCGCAGCGGTGATCCGGTCGGTGGTGAGCGCCGTGCACGGGCGGCGGCGGAAGCGTTCGACAGGGTCGGGGACCGCTGGGGGGTCGCCCAGACCATGACCAGCCTGGCCGGTTTCCGATCGCTGCGGGGCGATCACGCGGGAGCGATCGAAGTGCTCGGGAAAGCGATGACCTCGATCCGGCAGCTGCGCTCCACCGAGGACCTCGTTCCTCTGCTGGCACGGACCGGGTTGGAAAAGCTTCGGGCGGGTGATCTCGAGGGGGCTCGAGAGGGACTGGCCGAGGCCGGTGAGGTCGCGAAGAGCTCGTTTCCGTACCACCGGGTCACCGTGTGGTGCGGACTCGCCGAAATCGCCCGGATCGGCGGGGATCTCGACCGGGCCCGCGAAGACCTGGGGCGAGCCCACGAGGTGGTGGAGGAGTCGTGGCTCGCGCCGCGACCGATGCGGCAGATGCTGCTGGCCTTCGAGGCGCGGTTGTGTCTGGACGAAGGGCGGCTCGACCGGGCACGTGAACGACTCGCCACGGCCGTGGAGATGGGCAGCGGGGCCGGTGACATGCCGATCGCGGCGATGCTGGCCGAGCAGTCGGCGCGGCTGCTGCTCGCCTCCGGCGAGGCCGAGCGGGCGGTCCGCACACTCGGCCTGGCCGTGGCGATGCGCGGGATGCTCGATCACGGCGATCCCGAAGTCCGCGCGCTGCTCGCCGATCTCGATGTCGCTGTCGACCCGCAGGTGTACCGACGCGCCTTCGACAGCGGTTCTGCCCTGGCCGGCGAACACGCACACACGGAACTCGCCCGCACTGTCGGTGTGTGACGGCTACCGCCCGGATCGATTCCGGCGGGATCGTTGACATCCGGCTGTGATCGGCTACCGTCCGGCTCGATCATCGATCGACTCTTCTTGCGGCTGTCCGCGGTCTTGCCGATGCCGGAGAAGAGTCGGACCATCACGGTGGAGCGATTGTCGAGGTATCGGCGCCATGGACGAAGGCCGCAGGGACGGCGACAGCGGAGACGACGTGGGCCCCTCGGGGGTGCCTCCCGAAGAGCCGGGCACGCGCACCGCCGAGCCCGAAAGCGGCGAGGTCGAGGAGCGGACCCGGGTGTCGCGGCGGGCCTGGATCGGTCGCTTCCTCGGGCCGGCGCTGGCCATCGCGGTGTACTTCCTGCTGCCCGGCGGCGAGGGCGGGGTGCCTCCCGAGGCGCGCGGTGTGGCCGCCGTGGGTGCGCTGATGGCGGTCTGGTGGGTGACCGAGGCGCTGCCGCTGGCCGCCACCGCCCTGCTGCCGATCGCACTGTTCCCTCTGCTGGGAGTCGGTGGCATCGAGGACGCCACCGCCCCCTACGCCAACGACATCGTCTTTTTGTTCATGGGCGGGTTCATGCTCGCGCTGGCGATGCAGCGCTGGGGTCTGCACCGCAGGATCGCTCTGCGCACCGTGCTGGCCGTGGGCACCAAACCGGTCCGCGTGATCGGCGGCTTCATGCTGGCCACCGGATTCCTGTCCATGTGGGTCAGCAACACCGCCACCACCGTGGTGATGCTGCCGATCGGGCTGTCGGTGCTGACCCTGGTGTTCGAACGTATGCGCGGCGGCGAGCGAGCGGCCGAGGAGGAACACGTCGCCGACGCCGTGGAAAAGGTCTCCGACCGCGGCGCCGCCAACTTCGCGACCTGCCTGATGCTGGCGATCGCCTACGCGGCCAGCATCGGTTCGCTGGCCACGTTGATCGGCACGCCCCCCAACCTGTTCATGGCCGGATTCCTGTCCGAAACCTACGGCATCGAGATCGGCTTCGGGCAGTGGATGCTGTTCGGTCTGCCGCTGGCGGTCGTGCTGATGGTGGTGGCGTGGCTGCTGCTGACCAAGGTCGTCTACCCCACGACGATGACCGACATTCCCGGCGGCCGGGAACTGTTCCGCAGCGAGCTGGCCAAGCTGGGCCCGATGAGCCGGGGTGAGCGGATCGTGGGAATCGTGTTCATCTGCACGGCACTGCTGTGGATCACGCGGGAACCGATCAGCAACTACGTCCCCGGGTTTTCGGAGCTCTCCGACGCCGGGATCGCCATCCTCGCCGCCCTGGTGCTGTTCGCGGTCCCGGTCGACGCCCGGCGTGGCGTGTTCACGCTCGACTGGACGTCGGCGGCGAAGCTGCCGTGGGGTGTGCTGCTGCTGTTCGGGGGTGGTCTGTCGCTGGCCTCGGCGATCGGCGACAGCGGCCTGGACGCCTTCATCGGCAGGCAGGTGGGCGCGCTGGGCGGTGTCCCGTCCCTGGTGCTCGTCCTGGTCGCCGTCGTCTCGGTGATCTTTTTGACCGAGATGACCAGCAACACCGCCACGGCAGCGACCTTCCTGCCGATCCTGGCGGGGGTGGCGCTGGGCCTCAATGCCGATGTGCTGCTGCTGGTGGTGCCCGCGGCCGTGGCGGCGACCTGCGCGTTCATGCTGCCGGTGGCCACCCCGCCGAACGCGATCGTGTTCGGCTCCGGACATGTCACCATCCCGCAGATGGTCAAGGCCGGATGGTGGCTCAACCTCACCGCGATCGTGCTGATCCCACTGGCCGTCTACACCCTCGGCGGCTGGGCACTGGGCATCGCCCTGAGCTGAGGGAAGCCGGCAACCGAGCGATGAGTCCCCTCGAATGAGCGCCGGTCCCTCCCGCCCCCGACGCGGGAGGGACCGGCGCTCATCTTCGTGCCGCCCGAGTGCTCGACCGGGGGGCAAGCCGGCCATCCGTCTGTTCGGGTCCTGAATTCCCTCAGACGCGGCGACGGTAGGCCCACATCGCCAGCGGGAAGAATACCGCCACGATCACCACCATCCAGATCAGCGTCGCAACCAGTGGCCCGGCCACCGGCCCGCCGATCATGAGACCTCGCGCGGTGTCGGCGAGATGGGACACCGGGTTGACGTTGACCCAGGCCTGCAACCACCCGGGCATGGTCTCGGTCGGGGCGAACACGTTACTGCCCATCGTCAGCGGGAACATGAACGCCATCGCCACGCCCGGCAGTGCCTGCTGGCTGGCCACCAGCATCCCGAGCAGCACCGAGATCCAGCACATGCACAGCGCGAAGGCGACCACGAGCACGATCGCCAGGGCCGTGGGAACCGGCCCGGTCTGGATCCGGAAGCCCATGAGCGCGGCCACGGCCAGCAGGACCGCGATCGAGACGAGGTAGCGGACGACGTCACCGAGCACGGCCCCGATCAGCGGCGCCGACCGGGCCACCGGCAGGCTGCGGAACCGGTCGAACACGCCCTTGGTGACATCGTTGTTGAGCTGCATCCCGGTGCCGAGACTGCCGAAGACCATGTTCATCGCCATCACACCGGGCAATGTGCGCTGCAGGTACTCCCCGGTGTCCCCGGAGATGGCCCCACCGAGCAGGTAGACGAACATGGCCAGGAAGAGAATGGGCTGCAGGGTGACGTCGAGCAGCCCTTCCGGCGACTTGCGGATCTTGAGGATGCTGCGCCCGGCCAGCGTCAACCCGTGCTTGAGCGTGCGTATCGGCCCGATGTGCTCCGGCGCTGCCGCCGCCGGAGTCGGCGGTGTGTCCGAGGGGCGTTCGACTGTCGTGGTGCTCATGCTGCGGTGTCCTCCTCGGGCGTGTCCGCCGGAGCGGCGCCGGCCTTGCCGGTGATGGCCAGGAAGGCCTCGTCGAGACTGGGCAGCCGCAGCGAGAGCTCGTCGGCGGTGATGCCCGCGTCGTCGAGGCGGCGCACCAGTGCCGACATGAGCACCGGATCGTCGACAGGCACCGTCAACAGACCGGTCTCGGTGTTGGTGGTCGGTTGTGTGTCGGTGAGCTCGGTCAGAATCCGGGCCACCTCGGTGACCCGGTCCGGTTCGCTGGGCCGGATCTGCAGGGTCTGCCCGCCGGTGCGGCGCTTGAGCTCGTCGGCGCGCCCCTCGGCCACGACCCGGCCGTGGTCGATCACGCTGATCCGGTCGGCGAGCTGGTCGGCCTCCTCCAGGTACTGGGTGGTCAACAGCACGGTCACGCCCTCGTCGGTCAGTGTGCGCACCATGTCCCACACCTGGTTGCGACTGCGCGGATCCAATCCGGTGGTCGGCTCGTCGAGGTACAGCACCTCGGGACGGCCCATCAGGCTGGCCGCCAGATCCAGCCTGCGTCGCATGCCGCCGGAATACGTCTTGATCGCCCTGTCGCCGGCATCGGCGAGGTCGAACCGCTGCAGCAGCTCCGCCCCGCGTGCCTTCGCACTGCGCCGCGACATCTCCAGCAGCCGCCCGATGAGCAGCAGGTTCTCCGCCCCGGTCAGTTCCTCGTCCACCGAGGCGTACTGGCCGGTCAGGCCGATGCGGCTGCGCACGGCGACGGGCTGGCGCAGGATGTCGTAACCGGCCACCGTGGCCTGTCCGGCGTCGGGCCGCAGCAGTGTGGCCAGGATGCGCACCGACGTCGTCTTGCCCGCGCCGTTGGGGCCGAGAACGCCGAGAATGGAGCCGGTGGGCGCGGCGAGATCGACACCGTCCAGTGCGGTGGTCGATCCGAAGTGTTTGACCAGGCCCTGTGCCTGGACCGCGAGCGACATGCAACCTCCCTCGATGCTTCCTCACCCACCCTCGGGGAAAGCGCTGACAGGCTGCGCACAGCACACTGTCAGGGGCGGTGACCCGGCCGACAGCGACCGGCCGTGCTTGTGGTGTGCTTGCTCCGGGAGCTCTCCCGGGTGGTGCGAGGGATGGGGATGCACGAAGCGACCGAAGTATCGAGAACCGATGCGGCCGAGCCGGCCGGGGAGCGCAGGCATCGCCGACCGGGCGGAACCACGGTGACCGTCCTGCTCTCGCTGTGCGCACTGCCCTACCTCGCGTGGGCGTCACTGCGCCTGGTCGGCCTGGACACCAACCGCTACACGGCCGCCCTGGTGGCGCTGACCCAGTACGCCGTGCCGGTCGGCGCGATCCTTTTCGTGGCCGCGCTGCTGCTGCGCCGGTGGTTGACCACGGTGGCGCTCGGTGTGGTCACCGCGATCCTGGCGTTGTCGGTGGCGCCGAGAGCGATTCCCGACGAGCCGGTCCCGGTACGGGGCGAGCCGGTCACGGTGCTGTCGGTGAACGTGTACTTCGGGAAGGCCGATCCCGCCCGGATCGTGGAACTGGTGCGGCGCCACGGCGTCGACGTGCTCGGCCTGCAGGAACTGACACCGCAACTGGTCACGGCGCTGGACGAGGCCGGGCTGGCGGAGGTGCTGCCGCACCGGGTGTTCGAGATCCGTCCGGACGCGGCCGGCGCAGGCATCGTCTCCCGGTATCCGCTGCGGGAGCTGTCGCTGGTGCGCCGGACCACCATGAGTCAGCCGTCCACGCGAGTGGATCTGCCGGGGCCGCGGGACATGGAGTTCGTGGCCGCGCATCCGACCATCCCGGTCGGCGATGGCACGGCCTCGACGTGGAGACGGGAGATCGCCGCGCTGCCGCCGCCGGTGAGCGGCAGACAGGAACCGGCACGGGTGCTCGCCGGGGACTTCAATGCCACCCTCGATCACAGCCCGCTGCGCAACCTGCTCGGGCGCGGGTACGCCGACGCCGCCGAGGTCACCGGCAACGGCCTGCAGCCGACCTGGCCCATGAACGGGCGCCCGCTCGTGCCGCCGGTGACCATCGATCACGTGCTGGTCAGCGGTGGCACCGTTGTTCGGGGATACCGCACCTTCGCCGTGGACGGCACCGACCACCGCGCGGTGCTGGCCCACCTCGTCGTGCCCCGGTGACGGCGGTATGCCCCCGTCACCGGGCGCTCACGTGGAACCGGACCGCTCACCGCCGCGGGGAGATCACCGATCCCCGCTCGGCCCGGTCACTTCTCCGGCTGGGACCCCAGAACGACCTCGAATTCCATCAGGCTGGCGCCGCTCGAGACCGGCTGCTGGTTCTCCTGCGCGTGGGCTTCCTTGGCCGGGCCGTTGGCCCAGTTGCGGAAGTCCTCCTCCGTTTCCCATCGGGTGTACACGAAATACCGGTTCTCGCCGTTGACCGGGCGCAGGAGTTCGAAACCGAGAAAGCCCGGGGCGTTGTCCACCGCGCCGTGCCGCTGAGCGAACCGCTTCTCGAGTTCCTCACCCTTGCCTTCGGGAACCTCGATCGCATTGATCTTCACAACCGCCATGGCGCCAGCCTACCCACGGTGTGGGATTCGGGGGTGCGGTCGTCGTCACTCGACCTGGGGATGCAGGCGCCGTACGGTCCAGGTGCGTCTGCGCCGTACGGTCAGGCTGGTCAAGACCAGCGCCGCGAGCAGGAAGCCGCCCAGCACAGCCGCGTCCCGGACGAGGTGCTCGGCCGGACCACCCGAGATCGTGATCCGCAACCCGTCCACCAGGTAGGTCATCGGCAGCAGCGGATGGAGCGCCTGGAACGGCACCGGCGTGGTCTCCATCGGGTACAGCCCGCCCGAGGCTGTGAGCTGCACGACCAACAGCACCAGGGACAGGTATCCGCCCGCTGCTGCCAGCCAGGTGCGCAGGAAGTGGGTGATGGCCACGAATGCCGATGCCGCCAGCGCCAGCAGGCCGATGGTGGCCCACAGGTGCCGCGGATCGAGTCCGAGCCCGAGGTCGGCAACGGCGAGCAGGACGAGCGCACCGAGGACACCGAGAACGGCGACCGGCAGCCAGCCGGCGAGCGCGATGGTGGGAGCACTGACCCGCCCGGCCAGTGCGCGCAGGTTGACGGGCTTGAACAGCGGGTAGGCCAGCAACCCGAACAGCCACAGTGCGACGGCGAACCAGAACGGGGCGAGGCCGCGCCCGTAGACGTGCGCGGGGTTGAGGTTGCGTTCGTCGATCGAGGCGGGAGAGCCGAGCACCTCGGCTGCTCGGGCCGCCCGGGTCGGGTCGGTAGGGGGGATCCCGGCGCGGCTGTCGTCGATCAGACCCGCCAGTTGCCGCGCTCCGTCGGTGAGTTGCCCGGACCCGGTCCGCAGTGTCTCGCTGGTGCCGAGCAGCGCGTCCAGCCCACTGGTCAGCGTCTGCGTGCCGCTGGTGAGCTGGGAGGAGCCGTCGCGGAGGGACTCGGCGGACGTGGTGACCGTGCTGATCCGGCTGCGCAGCGCCCCGAGAGTGTCCCGCAGACCCACCGCGCGGCTGTTGGCCTGCCGGGCGGCGCTCAGCGCGCGCTGCGCATCGCGGTCGGCGTCGGCGGCCGCCTCGGCCAGTGCTCGGGCATCACCGAGGACCTGCCGATACACGGGGTCCCGAGTGAGTTCCGGATGTCTGCGTCCGAGCTCGTTCAGCCCGTCGACATTGCCGGTGGCGCGTTCGGCGATGGCCTCGGCCGCGGTACCGGCCGAACGCATGCCGTCCATCGCGGACTCGGTGGCCTCGACCAGGGCGCCTGCGGTCTCGGGCAGTGTCCGGGCGGTGTCGGCGAGGGTATCGAGCCGACTGTCGAGCTGCGCGGCCGTCTCGGTGACCTGCTGCACGCTGCCGGAGATCCGGCGCGAGCTGTCCCGGAGGCCGGCCAGTCCCTCGGTGAGGTTGTCGAGTCCCTGCTCGTTGAGCTCGGTGTCGCGGATCAGCTGCTCGGCCGTGTCGGAGGCGCGTTGCAGTTTCTCCCGGATGGCGTCCACCCCGCTGTAGAACGCACGGGCGTAGGCGGCGTGCGCGGCGGAGTCGACCTGGTTCTGCAGTTCGGCCCGCGCGGTGTCGGCCATGATGCCGGCGAGATAACCGTTGGCGTCGTTCTTGGTGATCGTCAGCGTCGCGCGTTCCGGTGTCCGTTGCGTGGCGGTGGCCAGCTTGGCGCTGAAGTCGGCGGGAATCGAGATCGCGAAGTAGTAGCTCCCCTCGCGCAGGCCGCTGCGGGCTTCGGCGGGGTTCACGAAATGCCAGTCGAACAGTTCGGTGGTCTTGAGCTGCTGTACGAACTGCTCGCCCGCGTTGATGTAGCGCCCCCCGGCGGTGACCGGGCGGTCGGAATTGGTCACGGCCACCGGGACCTCGTGCAGGTTCCCGTAGGGGTTCCAGTGCGACCACAGCCACAGCGAGCCGTACAGCAGCGGGGTCAGCGCGAGAACCACGGGTATCAGCAGCCGTATCCCCCCGCCGCGAAAGCGGCGCAATTCCAGCAGGGCCAGCCTGATCGCCTTCAACGGGAATCCTCGCCCTGCTCGGAGTCCGGTTCGTCCGGCAGTTCGCCGAACGTCAGTGTGGTTTCCCGGGTGTCCTGCCGCGCGTCGGACGGGGTGGCGTCGACCACCGTGAACTGCTCGGTCGTGTTCTGATCGACGCCTTCGACGACCCTGTGCTCGACGGTTTCCGGTTCGGTGCCGCCCGGGGTGGGCAGCCGGATCACCGTCGTGCCGGGGTCGGGGCCGGGCGGGTCCGACGAGCCGGCCACGACGGTCATGCCGGTGCGGGCCACCGTCCGCAGAGCGGTCCAGGCGCGTTTGCGTGCCGCCTGCGGGAGGCCGAGTTCGACGTCGTCGACGAGCAGGCCTGCCGGAGCTCGGGCCGCCCCGAGTGCCACGGCCAGCAGCAATTGCTCACCCGGGTGCAGTTCGTGAACGAGTGTGTCCGGCTTCGGGTCGATACCGACCAGCGCGAATGCCTCTTCGACATCGTTGCGGGTGATGCCGGTGGTGATGCGTCGTTCGGTGACCGTTTCCCGGACCGTCATGCGTCGCTCCAGTTCGAATCCGGGGCGCAATCGGGCCGGAGCCATCAGGCGGCGCACTGCCTTGCCCTGGGCGGGCAAGGTAAGCCCGGACACGGTCAGGTGGCCGGTGATCAACCGCAGCCGCCCGGACAGAGCCAGCAGCAGCGAGGTTCTTCCTGAGCCGGAAGGGCCGGTCACCGCGACGAGGTCGCCGGGATCGACCCGCGCGTGCACGTTTTCGAACACCGTGCCCTCCGGCCCTCGGGCGGTGATGCCGCGTGCGACGATGCCGGCCCCGTCGATGTTCATCGGCCCCCCTCGCGCGGATCGGCTGCTGATCCAACGTGGCCCTTCGCGGGTGCTCGGGCAACTCGAAGGGGCGATGCGCAAGTCGGCGCCGGAGGATCACCGGCGGAAACGCTCACGCGTGGCTGTCGAGCAGCACGTCGATCTCGCCGGTGCGGGTGTCGGTGACCCCGACCGCGGTGACCGCCGCGCGGACCGGTTCGGCCGGGTGCAGCGCCGCGAACCCCGCGGAGAGCTCGCTGCGTGTGATGCCTCGTGCGAGCGTGCAGTGCGGTATCCACGCACCCGGCAGGTAGTACGCGGACGGCTGGGTGACCTTCCCGGTCAGCGCGTCGTGCGCGGCGGAATGCACGGCGAGTATCTCGGTGTCGGTGATCGCACCCAGCAGCAGGACCGACTCCTCAGCGGGGAAGGTTCCCAGTGTGTACAGCCACAGGTCCGGAAGGGACAGTGCTTCGAGTTCGGTGCGTACAGCCTTGCGCGCCGAGGGCGGTATCGACGCACCCATCGCCAGGGTCACGTGCGGGCGGTGCCGCCGGTGTGTGCGGGCGGCCATGCTCGGGATGCCGGCATCGTCCAGCCGCTGCCACAGCGCCCGCACCGCCGCGTCGGCCTCCGCGTCGAAGAAGAGGTCCAGTGCCTGCGCCATGAAGATTCTTCCTGCACATGCCGATCCGTTTGGTTTCTACGACTCGCCGGGGAGGGCGAACCGGCCGTCCTGCGTCTGCTCCATCAGCCCGTCCGTCAGCAAGGAGTCCAGGCACTGATCGCGTTGGCCGGCATCGTTCCAGACCGCATCCAGCTGCTCCCGCGTCACCGGACCGTCGGCACCGCGGAGTACGTCGAGCAGTCGGCCCCGGACCTGCCGGTCGGTACCGGCGAATCGTTGCACCTTCTTCGGCGGCCCCGCATAGGCGGGGCGACCGGCATGCTGCCAGGCACAGTCGTGCGAGATCGGGCAGGCTTCGCAGGCAGGCGAGCGCACGGTGCACACGGTCTGCCCGAGCTCCATCAGTGCGGCCGACATCTTCGCGGCGCGGGCATCGTCGGCGGGTAACAGTGCCTCGACGTCGGCAAGGTCGCGTTTCGGTGCGGGAGGTCCCGCATCTCCCGCACCGTGTACGGCCCGTGCGACGACGCGGCGCACATTGGTGTCGACGACCGGCGCGCGCCTGCCGTAGGCGAAAGCCGCGACCGCGCGGGCGGTGTAGGTGCCGACTCCGGGCAAGGCGAGCAGCGCATCCACCTCGGCCGGGACAACGTCGCCGTGCTCGGTGGCGATGACCGAGGCGGCCTCGTGCAGGCGCAGCGCGCGCCTCGGGTAGCCCAGCTTGCCCCAGGCGCGCAGGACCTCGGCCTGGGTGGCCGCGGCCAGGTCGGACGGCCGTGGCCACCGGGCCATCCACTCTTCCCAGACCGGCTGTACGCGGCGCACCGGTGTCTGCTGCAGCATCGTCTCGCTGACCAGCACACCCCAGCCGGTCGTCGTGGGGGCGCGCCAGGGCAGGTCACGGGCGTGCGCGTCGAACCAGGCGGTCAGCTCGGCGGGGTCCGGTGCCGATGTGCCGGGCATCGAAGTCGTGGTGTTCGTTTCCGAGGAGGTCATGGCGCCGCCGATCCTGCCAGGCGTGGTCGTCCGGCGGTGCGGGAGGGCTGTGCGAGGGACCCGCGAGGTCTTTTTCCCGGCTGCTGTCAGACGTAGCGCTCCGCGAGGGAGGATTCGGCCAGGCGCGACAGCCCTTCCCGGACGAGCCGTGCACGGGGCTCGCCGACCGTGTCGACCTCGCACAGATCGTCGGCGGTGGCGGCCAGCAGATTCTGCAGGGACCCGAAATGCTCGACCAGTTGCCTGCGCACTGTGGCCGGCAGTCGCGGGACCCGTGCGAGCAGTCGGTACCCGCGCGGGGCGAGGTGCCGTTCCAGCGCTTCCGGAGTACCCGGGTAGCCGAACGATTCCGCGATCGTGGTGAGGTCCAGCAGGTCGGTGCTGTTCAGGGTGTCCAGCGCCGCGGCGATCTGATCTCCCGTGGGCATCCCTCCCTGGGTCGGCAGGTACTCCTGCACGATCAATTCGCGGTCCACGGCAATGCCGCCGACCAGTTCGTCGAGCTGGAGCTCGATCAGGCGCCCGTCCACACCGAGCTCCACGACACAGCCCTCGATCTCGTCGGCGATCCGACGCACCATCTCCAGTCGTTGCACGACGGTCAGGACATCCCGCAGCGTCACGTAGTCCTCGATCTCCAGCGCCGACAGTGTCTGGGCCACTTCGGACAACCGGGTGGTGTAGCGGCTCAGGGTGGCCAGCGCCTGGTTCGCGCGGGACAACAGTTCCGGCGAGCCGGTCAGCACGTGCCGGTGCCCTTCGATGTACACGCTGGCGATGCTCATCGACTGGCTGACCGACACCACCGGATACCCCGTGTGGATGGCGGTGCGCTCGGCGGAGCGGTGGCGGGTGCCGGACTCGTCGGTGGGGATGCGGGCGTCGGGGACGAGTTGCACGTTGGCCCGCACGATGTGGCTCGCGTCGGTGGACAGCACAACGGCGCCATCCATCTTGGACAGCTCTCGCAGCCGGGTGGCACTGAACTCGACATCGAGGGAAAAGCCGCCGTCGCAGAGGGACTCGACCGTCTCGTCGTGGCCCAGCACGATCAGCGCCCCGGTGCGCCCGCGCAGGATGCGTTCGAGGGCATCGCGCAGTGCGGTGCCCGGAGCGAGCCACGCGAGTGTGGCTCGCAGCTTTTCGGGATGTGCCCGCTCACTCACCCTTCCTCCCCTTCGGAGAAACTTCTCGGCTCGATGCGGTGCGCGGTCGGCAGGCGGAGCCGGTTACCGCTCGCGAAGCGCTCGCAGCGCCGAACGGAGGTCGCGCACCTCGGTGGCCCGGATCCCCTGGGGAACGGGGCCACAGTCCGGCGGTATCAGGGCACGGTCGAAGCCGAGCCGTGCTGCCTCGGCAAGCCTGCGGCCGACGGCGTTGACCCGGCGGATCTCACCCGCCAGGCCGACCTCACCGACCGCGATCACGTTCGACGGCAACGGTAAATCCATCTTGGACGAAGCTACGGCCAGTGCGATCGCGAGGTCCGCGGCGGGCTCGGTGACCTTCATACCCCCTACGGTCGCCGCGAAGACCTCCTGGTCCCCGGTGGTGATGTTGCCGCGCTTGTCCAGTACCGCCAGCATCATCGAGACCCTGGCCGAGTCCAGGCCGCTCACGGCGCGGCGGGGGATGGTCATCTGCGTCGGGGTCACCAGGGCCTGCACCTCGGCCAGCAGCGGGCGCTTGCCCTCCACCATGACCGTCACCGCGGTACCGGGTACCTGCGTTTCCTGCCGATTGACGAACAGGCCCGACGGGTCGGTGATCTCGATGATGCCCTCGTCGCCCTGCTCGAAGCAGCCGACCTCGTCGGCGGGGCCGAAACGGTTCTTGATGCCGCGCAGCATGCGCAGGGACGAATGGCGGTCGCCTTCGAACTGCAGCACCACGTCCACGAGATGCTCGAGCACCCGAGGGCCTGCCACCGCGCCGTCCTTGGTCACGTGACCGACGAGGACCACGGGCAGGCCGCGCTCCTTGGCCAGCGCCACCAGCGCGGTCGTCACGGCTCGAACCTGGGTGACCCCGCCCGGGCTGCCCTCTGCCTCGGCCGACTGCACCGTCTGCACCGAGTCGACGATCAGCAGACCGGGCTTCACCGCGTCGACATGGCCGAGCACGGAGGGCAGGTCGCTTTCGGCGCCCAGGTACAGCTCGGGATGCAGCGAGTCGGTGCGCTCGGCACGCAACCGGACCTGGCCTGCCGACTCCTCGCCGGTGACGTACAGCGACGGCCCTCCGGAACCGCCCGCAGCCCAGCGATGTGCGACTTCCAGCAGCAACGTCGACTTGCCGACTCCCGGTTCACCGGCGAGCAGGGCGACCGCGCCGGGCACGATTCCGCCGCCCAGGACGCGATCGAGTTCGTCGATGCCGGTGGAGATCGCCCGGGCGGAGTCCAGGTCCACCTCGGCGATCGGGCGTGCCGGGGTGGCAGGAGCTCCCGCGGCGACCTTGGACAGTGCGGGGCGAGCCGGGGCGGCTTCCTCGACGGTGTTCCATGCCTGGCACGACGGGCACTTGCCGACCCATTTGGCGACCTCGTGACCGCATTCGGTGCAGCGGTAACCGGGCCGGTTCGCCGTTCGTGCGGTGCGGGCGTTCTTCTGAGGCACAGCGTGAGGCTATCCGGCCACGGTGACACTGCCGGCCGTGGTGACCCCTGCCGCCGCGCGTGTCGGCTCACCCGCGCGGGGTGGAAGATCAGCCGCCGTGGCCCTGCCCCGAGCCCTGGCCCGGCTCCTGGATCTGTTCCGCGGTGTCGGGGCTGCCCTGCTCGGGGCGCGGTTCGGGGCTGGGGCCGATCGGCACCTGCGCCGTCACCGAGCCGGCCTGGGCGAAGGTGAAGGTGACCGGGATGGTCACACCCGGACGGATGGGCTGGGTGAAGCCGACCAGCCGGATCTCGACCCGCTTCTTCTGAACCGGCCCGTTCTGCGCGAACTGGGTCTGCGTGTCGGGCTGCCCAGTGGTGGCTGTCTCCCTGCCCACGTACAGCCTGGTTCCGCCGGGGATCACCGTGGGTTCACCGATCTCGGTGGAGTTGGCGTAGGGGCTGCTGACGCTGAGCAACCGGTCCTGCTGGGGTTTCTGGTTGATCAGGACGGCCTGCACCGGAGCTGTCGACCCCGCGGGATAGACCGGCTCACCTTCGGGATAGGCCAGCGTGGCATCGCGAACGTACATGTTCTGCGTGCTGACGTTGTCGCCGTAGACGGTGGCGGTTTCGTCGGCGGTCTCTGCCTGCTTGCCTGCGGCGCAACCGGTCAGTGTGACGACGGCGCCGAGCGCGATCGCGACCGGTGCCAACCGCAGGCGACCTGCCTTGCTGTGCTGTGGGCGGCTCACGGTTGCAGTGTCCTTCCTGATTGCCGGACAACCGGTCATGAGCCTAATGGGTCCGCATGCAGGTTCGTGCCGGACCCCTGGCGTGCTCCGCTCGCCACTCCACCGAACGGGCGATACCGCGTCTACAGTGGAGTCCACTGATCGGGTGGCAGGGCGAGGTGATCCCTCGCCGCGCGTCTTCTCCATGGCATGGACGTATTGGTTTGTCAACCCCCAGTCTGCCCTCTGACCTGCGACGAAGGGGAGAGCCTCTCGAGATTGCGCTGTGGGCCATGCTAGAGTGGAAGGCAGCGAAAGGGGCAGAGGACACATGGTTTTCAAGGTCGGAGAGACCGTCGTCTACCCGCATCACGGCGCAGCGCTCATCGAGGCGATCGAGACTCGCGTGATCAAGGGTGAGGAAAAACAGTACCTCGTCCTTCGGGTTGCGCAAGGTGACCTGACCGTGCGCGTTCCCGCCGACAATGCCGAGCGCGTCGGGGTTCGGGACGTCGTCGGCCAAGAGGGTCTTGATCACGTTTTCGACGTGCTGCGTTCGTCCCACACCGAGGAGCCGACGAACTGGTCCCGGCGGTACAAGGCCAACCTGGAAAAACTCGCCTCGGGCGATGTGAACAAGGTGGCCGAAGTGGTGCGTGATCTCTGGCGGCGCGAGCAGGATCGTGGTCTGTCCGCAGGTGAGAAGCGCATGCTGGCCAAGGCGCGGCAAATACTGGTCAGCGAACTTGCGCTCGCGGAAGGCACCGACGAGGACAAAGCGGAGACCCTGCTGGACGAGGTCCTCGCAACGACGGTCTGACCGGCGCGAACCGAGAACGTGGACGTCGTTGCGCTCGTTCCCGCCGCCGGGCGCGGGGAGCGGTTGGGTTACGGCATGCCCAAGGCACTGGTTCCGGTCCTGGGTGAGCCGCTGCTGCTGCGGGCTGTCCGTGGGCTGATCGGCTCGGGCTGTGTGCACCACGCCATCGTTGCCGCGCCGCCGGACGCGGTCGAGGAAGTCCGTGCCGCGGTCGCTCCCGCAGGCGGTGCGGTGCATGTGGTCCCCGGTGGCTCACAGCGTACGGAATCGGTCCGCTGCGCGCTGGCCGAGTCCGCGCGCGTGGTCCCGGACGCCGCCGTCGTCCTCGTGCACGATGCCGCCCGCGCGTTCACCCCGGCTTCCGTGATTCGCGAAGTGGTGTGCGCCGTGCGCGACGGTGCGGATGCCGTGGTGCCGGTGCTTCCGGTCGCCGACACGATCAAGCAGGTCGATGCCGATGACCGGGTGACGGTGACGGTGGACCGTGCCCGGCTGCGGAGCGTGCAGACACCGCAGGGTTTCACCCCGGAGGTGCTGCACGAGGCCTATGCGGCGGTGGGGGACGCGGCCACCGATGATGCCGGACTCGTGGAGCGCCTCGGCAGGACGGTGGCCACCGTGTCCGGTCACCCGCAGGCGCTGAAGATCACGACGGCGTTCGATCTGGCCATTGCCGAAGCGGTTCTGGCCGAGCCCTTCCCCGGACGTGACCGCCCATGAGCGGAATCGAGTTGCCTCGCGTGGGCCAAGGGGTGGACGTGCACCCGGTGCGTTCGGGACGCGACTGCTGGATGGCGGGTCTGTACTGGCCCGGCCTCGACGGGTGCGCCGGGCATTCGGACGGCGATGTGGCCGCGCACGCCTTGTGCGATGCCCTCCTGGCCGCGGCGGGCCTGGGTGATCTGGGCGGGCTCTTCGGTACCGGCGACGAGCGCTGGTCGGGGGCGCACGGCGTGGACTTCCTCGCGGAGGTGCGTGCGCGCGTCGTGGCGGCCGGGTTCCGGGTCGGCAATGCCTCGGTGCAGGTGATCGGTAACGCCCCTCGAATCGGTACTCGCCGTGACGAGGCGCAGCGGGTCCTGTCCGAGCCCCTCGGGGCGCCGGTGTCGGTGTCCGGCACGACCAGCGACGGGCTCGGGCTCACCGGCCGCGGTGAGGGGATCGCCGCGATCGCCACGGCACTGGTGGCGGCAGCGGACTGAGCCGCCGGACGGGGAGTCGTCAGACACCGAGTACCGTCACCGCGGTTTCCAGCCCGACGAAGTCCTTCGGGTTCCGGGTGATCAACGGAAGCTGATTCACTCCGGCGACGGCGGCGATCATCAGGTCCATTCGACGTGGTCTCGGGTCACGCCCGAGCTTGCGGACCAGGCCCGCCAGGGCTCCGTAGAGATGGGCGCAGTGCTCGTCGAACGGCAGGATGTCGAAGGTCGAACGTACTTGGACGTACCGCTCCTGGCGCCGGCTGTTCTCGACGACGTCGGGCGTATGCATCCCGTAAGCCAGCTCGGCCAGCGTGACCGACGAGATCGAGTGGGCGGCGGCGTGCTCGTTCACAGCCTCGGCGGGAAAGTCGATGACCACAGATGTGTCCAGCAGGGACGTCGAATAGTGGCTCATGAGTCGTCCCGGCTTTCCCGTTCCCGCTCGGCCTTTTTGTACGTCTCTCGTTCCCAGGGATCCGCGATGTCGTCATCATCGCCGAACCACGCGTCCATCTCGGCGATGTTGCGCTTCCAGGCTTCGGCGTCGACCGGTGTCCGGGCGAACATGTCGGCGATCTCGGCGGTGGGTACTGCGCGCCGCTTGGTGGAGGGACGGTGCGGCACCAGGTCCGCGACCGGTTCCCCGTTGCGGGTGACGATGAAGCTCTCGCCCGCCTCGACACGGCGAACGATCTCCGCGTTGTCGTTGCGGAGCTCTCGCTGTCCGATGGTCTGCATAGCACAACTGTAGCGCAAGTGGAGCACCTGTGGTATCGCTCGAACGAGAGTTTCCCGTTGGTGAGCTTCACCGCAGGGCCACGACGGAAAGATCCGATCCCCGTACTGTGGTGGACGTGACCGTGCGCGCCGTACTCTTCGACTTCTCCGGCACCCTTTTCCGACTCGAACAGGACGAATCCTGGCTCGACGACCTCACCGACGACTTCGGGTACGGGTGGGACCCGGAGGCCCAGGCCGAGCTGATGCGCCGGATGACCGCTCCGGTGGGGCAGGTCGCCGAGTTGCCCGCCGAGTACCAGGACGCCTGGGAGCGGCGCGATCTCGATCCCCGCCTGCACCGCAAGGTCTACCTCGAGGTCCTGCGTCGGTCCGGCGTCACCGAGCAGCAGGCCGAGAGCCTGTACGGGCGGTTGGTCGACCCGGACTGCTGGACGCCGTATCCCGACACCGTCGAGGTGCTGCGCCGCCTGCACGCGGCGGGCATCCGGATCGCGGTGATCAGCAACATCGCCTTCGACATCCGCCCGGCCTTCGAGCGCCTGGGGGTGGCCGAGCTGATCGACGAGGTCGTGATGTCCTACGTCGAAGGCGCGATCAAGCCCGATCCGAAGCTGTTCCTGCGGGCCTGCGAGCGGCTGGAGGTGGCCCCCGAGCAGGCCCTCATGGTCGGGGACAGCCGGGAAGCCGACGGCGGAGCCGCCGACGTCGGCTGCCGGGTCGGCATCGTCGACCCGACGCCGACGTCCGAACGTCCCGATGCGCTGCTGTCGGTGCTGGCCGATCACGACATCCGGGTGTGACACGCGGGACGGACCCGACGGTGCGTGCGCGCACACCCGTACCATCGCAGTGTGAGCCTGCACCTGTATGACACCGCGACCCGTACGACGCGTGAATTCCACCCGTCCCGCGACGGCGTGGCCTCGATCTACGTCTGTGGTGCCACCGTGCAGGGGCCGCCGCACGTCGGGCATGTGCGCAGCGGGCTGAACTTCGACGTGCTCCGGCGCTGGCTGCAGCACAGCGGCTACGACGTGCGCCTGATCCGCAACGTCACCGACATCGAGGACAAGATCCTCACCAAGGCCGCCGAGGCCGGGCGCCCCTGGTGGGAATGGGCCGCCACGTACGAGCGCGCCTTCGAGAGCGCCTATGACCGGCTCGGCTGCCTGCCGCCGTCGGCGACGCCGCGCGCCACCGGGCACATCACGCAGATGGTCGAGCTGATCACCCGGCTGATCGAGCGTGGGCACGCCTACGCCGCAGGCGGGGACGTGTACTTCTCGGTTGCCTCGTTCGCCCAGCAGTACGGCCGCCTGTCCGGGCAGCGCCCCGAGGAGGTGCAGCAGGGCGAAGGGGCGTTGGCGGGCAAGCGCGATCCGCGGGACTTCACGTTGTGGAAAGCGGCGAAGCCGGGCGAGCCGAGCTGGCCCACGCCGTGGGGAGAGGGCCGCCCGGGCTGGCACCTGGAGTGCTCGGCGATGGCCACCACGTACCTGGGTGGCGAGTTCGACATCCACGGGGGCGGGCTGGATCTGGTGTTCCCGCACCACGAGAACGAGCGTGCCCAGTCGGCTGCGGCCGGTGACGGCTTCGCCCGGTACTGGATGCACAACGCCTGGGTGACGGCCAGTGGCGAGAAGATGTCGAAGTCGCTGGGCAACACCCTGACGATCGAGTCGCTGCTGCAGCGGGTCCGTCCCGCCGAACTGCGCTACTACCTGGTCACGCCGCACTACCGATCCACGGTGGAGTTCTCCGATGCGGGGATGGACGAGGCGATCGCGACCTACCGGCGCATCGAGTCGTTCCTGCGGCGCGTGGTACAGCGCACCGGCCACGTCGGGTACGGGACGGTGCCCGGGGAGTTCGCCGCGGCGATGGACGACGACCTGTCCACACCCCAGGCGATCGCCGCCGTGCACACCATCGTCCGCGAGGGCAACACCGCGCTCGACGAGGGTGACGACGCGGCCGCTCGAGAAGCGGCGGCGTCGGTGCGGACGATGACCGATCTGTTCGGGCTGGACCCGCTGTCCGAGCAGTGGTCCGAGGAGACGGGGACCGGAGACGCTGCTCATCGGGCGTTGAAGCAGCTGGTGGACAACCTGCTGGAGCAGCGCCAGAAGGCGCGCGCCGAGCGGGACTTCGCCACCGCGGACCTGGTGCGGGACCGGCTGCTGGAAGCCGGCGTCGCCGTCGAGGACACTCCCGACGGCCCGATGTGGACATTGAAGGACGGATAGCACGTGGCGGGCAACGACAGGCGCCGTGGAGCGGTGCGCAAGCAGGGCACCAAGAAGGGCATGACCGTCGGTTCCGGCGGACAGCGGCGCAAGGGCCTGGAGGGCAAGGGGCCGACGCCGAAGGCGGAGAACCGTGTCGCGCACCCGGCCAAGCGCCGTGCGGATGCGCGCAAGCAGGCCGAGGAGCAGCGGCAGAAGCGGCGCAAGGCTGCCGAGAACGCCCCGGAGATGGTGGCCGGACGCAATCCTGTCTCCGAGTGCATTCGGGCGGGTGTGCCCGCCACCGGGATGTACGTGGCGCAGGGCATCGACGCCGACGAGCGCGTCACCGAGGCCGTCGAGCGGGCCACCGATCAGGGGATCTCCGTGGTGGAGGTACCGCGCTCCGAACTCGACCGGATGACCGGTGGCGCCTTGCACCAGGGGATGGCGCTGCAGGTGTCGCCGTACGACTACGCGCATCCGGAAGATGTGCTCACCAAGGCGCACAACTCCGGGATGGCACCGCTGCTGGTGGCACTCGACGGTGTGACGGACCCGCGCAATCTCGGCGCGGTGGTGCGCTCGGCAGCGGCCTTCGGTGCGCACGGGGTGCTGCTTCCCCAGCGCCGCAGCGCCGGGATGACGGCGGTCGCCTGGCGTACGAGTGCCGGTACCGCGGCCAGGATCCCGGTGGCCAGGGCCGCCAACCTGACTCGCACCTTGAGTGACCTGAAGTCGCGAGGACTGATGGTCGTCGGTCTGGATGCCGATTCCGATATCGACTCCGACGATCTCGAACTCGCCACCGAGCCTCTGGTGGTCGTGGTCGGCTCCGAGGGACGCGGCTTGTCCCGGCTGATTCGTCAGACCTGTGATCAGACGGTGTCCATCCCGATGGCCGGCGGGGTCGAGTCGCTGAACGCGTCGGTCGCCGCCGGCGTCGTGCTGTCCGAGGTGGCCCGCAGGCGCCGTCTGCGCTGATTCCGCGGGATCGCGCGGTGCTGTTGCGGGTATGTCGCGTAGGTTCAATCGATCGAGAGGGAGTCATGATTTTCATCACGGCGAAGTTCCGCGTGCGCCCCGAGTACGCCGACCGGTGGATCGAGATCGCCGACGATTTCACCCGGGCCACCCGCGACGAGCCGGGATGCCTGTGGTTCGACTGGTCCCGCAGTGTCACGGATCCGACGGAGTACGTGCTGGTCGAGGCGTTCCGCGATGAGGAGGCCGGGGCCGCGCACGTGCAGTCCGACCACTTCAAGGAGGCGCAGCAGACGCTGCCGCCGCACCTCGTTGAGACACCGCGGGTCGTCAACGCGAACGTCCCGCAGGACGGCTGGTCCGAGCTCGGTGAGATGGCGGTGCCCCAGCAGGGCTGATGCCTGTCGGTGAGTGGTTCGCCGGGCGGCGAACCACTCCCTCGGTGCCGCTTTCTCCCGTATGGCCGGTTCTGCAGACGGATACCCGTCTCGGGAACCCCGCGGAGCAGCCGGGCCGTACGACAGGCTCGCGGGCGTTCAGCGAACGCCGACCAGGACGTGGTCGTTGCCGGACTGCCATACGATACCGACCTCGGCGAACCCGGCCTTGCGCAGGAGTGCGCCGTGGTCGTCGGCGGAGAATCCGTTTTCGTCGCTGTGCCGGATCGCCCGCTGGGACCGTTCGTCCACCAGTGGTGCGAGAACCCGGTCGGCCGACACGGCCTTCCACCGGGTGAAGGCGGCGGCATTCCGCGAGCGCCGCACGACCGGGTCCTGACCGTCACGCGGCGGCAGGCGCCGGGGCCCTGCTGTCGAATCGCCGGAGGCGTGCCGATCCGATAGCGCGGCAGACGAGGTAGATGGCGAACGAGATCACCGTGACGAACGCGCTGACCGGTACTCCCGGTGCCAGTGACAGCACGATCCCGCCCAGAACGGCAGCCTCGGCGAAGATCACCGACAGCACTGTTGCCGTGACCGGGCTCGCCGTCACCCTGCTCGCTGCCGCCCCCGGGGTCACCATCAGCGCCATGACGAGCAAGGCGCCGACGACATGGACACCCAGTGCGGTGGCGATGCCGACCAGCAGGGAGAACACCGGGGCCAGGATGCGAGCGGGGACGCCGCGTGCCGCCGCGACATCCGGGTCGACGCTGGCGAACAGCAACGGCCGGTAGAGGAACGCCATCGCCACGAGCACCAGGGCAGCGCACACGGTCAGCAGTGTGACGTCCGCCGAGTCGACCCCGACGATCTGACCCACCAGCAGGCTGAACTTGTTCGCTGTGCGCTCCGGGTTCATCCACAGCAGCAGCGCGCCGATGCCGAGCCCGAACGACAGGACCGCGCCGATCACCGAGTCCCGCTCGGTGTCCCGCTGCCCGAGCAGGCCCAGCAGCAGTGCCGCCACGACCGCCCCGGCCAGGGCTCCCGCTTCGGCGCTGACGCCGAGCAGGAGTGCTGCGGCTGCCCCGGTGAACGCGAGCTCGGCCGTGCCGTGCACGGCGAAGGACATCTTGCGGGTGACCACAAGCGGTGTGAGTACGCCGGAAACGAGCCCGAGCGCCGCCGCGGCGAGCAGCGCCTGCTGGACGAACGGATAGCCGAGCAGGTCCGCCGTGACCCCGAAGTCGAGCATGTTGCTCAGCGCTTCGATCAGCCGGTTCATGCCTGCTCCCCCTCGTGGACGTGGTGCTCGTGCCCGCTGTCGAACTCGGTGCCTGCGACGACGAGTCGGCCTCCGACGCGGGCGACCTCGACGTCCGTGCCGTACAACTCGGACAGCGTCGCCGAGTTCATCACCTCATCGGGTGTTCCGATCCGGAATCGCCCGTCGACCAGGTAGAGGACCCGGTCGACGAGGGGCAGCACGGGGTTGATCTCGTGGGTGACGAACAACACGGCCGCCTGTGACTCCGCGGCCTGCTGGGCGATCAATCGGCTCACCCGGCGCTGGTGGGAGATGTCCAGCGACAGCAGGGGCTCGTCGCACAGCAGCACGTCGGGATCGCCGACCAGGGCCTGGGCGACACGAAGGCGTTGTTGCTCACCCCCGGAAAGAAGGCCGAGAGGTGTCTTCGCGTAGCCGGTGGCCCCGACGGCCCGGAGGGCCCGCTGGACCCTATGCCTGCGCTCGGAACGCTGCCGGAGCCCGATCCCCCAGTGGTGGCCGTCCAGGCCGAGGCCGACCAGATCGTTGCCCCGCAGGGTGAGGGTGGCTTCCAGGGCACGTTGTTGCGGGATGTAGCCGATCCTGCTGTTGCCGCGGTGCGTGGGTGCTCCTGCGATCTCGACCGTGCCCGCGCTCAGCGGTTGCAGTCCGAGAAGCACGCGTAGCAGGCTCGTCTTGCCCGATCCGTTCGGTCCGAGAATCGCGAGGAACTCGCCCGGATCGACATCGAGGTCCAGGCCGTCCCAGAGCGTGCGCGGGCCGTAGGAGAGACGTGCCCGGCGCAGCCGCACGGCCGGGGAGCGCTGTTGCCACGTCTCGGTGCGCGGTGCTGCGGAGGTGGGGTGCGTGGTCATGGCGGGTCAGTGGTCCTGTCGGTGTCGGCCCGGCGGCGGCTGCCGCCTCGTGGGTTGCTGTCGAGTGCGGTTTCCAGATCCGAGATCTGGGCTCGCATCCACTCGGAATACGTGCGATTCGCGGGCAGCATTCCGGTCATCGTGATCACCGGTATCCCGTTGCGCTGCGCCCGGGTGCGGAGCCATTCGGTCAGTGGGGAGGCGGTCTGCGGATTGTGGATCACCACGGAGGGCTGCCGTGCGTCCACGAGATCCTGAAGCCTGGCGATCGATGCCGCCGCGGGGGCATTGCCCGATTCGACGGCCTGCACGAAGGGCCGTGGCGTGATGTCGTTCAGCCCGGCTCGCTCGATGAGCAGGTCGGCCACCGGGGCGGTGGCGATGACTTTCTCGCCCCGGTGGTTCGCCGCGATCCGGGCGAGGCGTTCCTCCAGGTGGCGGAGCTCGGTGTTGAACTCGGCCGCCGCCTGGAGGAAGACGTGCCGCTTGTCCGGCTGGAGCCGAGTCAACTCGTCGGCGATCCGATCGGCGACGTCGCCGACGGTGGGCAGGTCGTACCAGACGTGCTCGTTGCCGGCGGAGTGGTGCCCGTGGTCGGGATGGTGGTGGTCTCCCCCGGAAGGGGGCTCACCCGGGTGCCGCTCGTGCTCGCCCGCGATCCGGAACGCTTCCACAACCGGCTGGTCCCCGCCGCCTGCGGACAGTATCTGGCGGATGAACGGATCGAATCCGCCACCGTTGAACACCACGAGGTCGGCATTGTCGACCTTCACGGCGTCGCGCGGGGTGCTCTCGTAGGAGTGCGGGTCGGCTTCGGCATTGTCGATGATGGCTTCGACATCGATGGAGTCACCGCCGACGGCCCGCGCGACGCTGCCCCACACGCTCGTGGAAGCGACCACCGTCGGCTTTCCCGTGGCGCTGCCGGACTCCGGCCTCTCGCCGATACCGCATGCGGTCACCACCAGGGCTGCCGCGAGGAGCCCGGCCGTGGCGACCGCGGTCCTGCCGCGGTGGAGACGCCGATGACGGTGAGCCCTCACGAGGCCTCCTCCCAGGCAGGATCGCATCGCTCGGAAGGGCGATCTCGATCGAGAATGGTAATCATTGTCGAGAGTAGTATACGCACCGCGCACACCGGATTGCACTCGACCGGGGGACTCGTCTCTCGGATGCGCGGATGCCTGTTCGCGCGGGCAAGCGTGGGATCCGTGACATTCGGGCTTCACCCCGGCCTACTGAACCGTTACGGTTCCTGCATGGTGCGGTCAATGAACGTGCGGCGGCCCGCGACCCTCGCTTCGCTCGCGGCGGAGTTGGGGGTTTCCCGGACGACCGTGTCGAATGCATACAACCGGCCGGATCAGCTCTCCCCCGAGCTGCGCAAGAGAGTGCTCGACACCGCTCGCAGACTCGGCTATCCGGGCCCGGACCCGGTGGCGCGGTCCTTGCGGACCCGCAAGGCGGGTGCCGTCGGCCTCCTGCTCACGGAGAACCTCTCCTACGCGTTCCGGGACCCCGCCGCGGTGGGATTCCTGGAAGGGCTCGCACTGGCGTGCGAGGACGCGGGCAGTGGTCTGTTGCTCATCCCGGCGAACCCCGAACGCGAGGACGTGGCCTCGGTGCACCGTGCGGGGGTCGACGGCTTCGTCGTCTACTCGGTCCCCGACGACGACCCCCACCTGGCTGCGGTGCTGGAGCGGCCGGTGCCCGCAGTGGTGTGCGACCAGCCGAGCATCGAAAACCTCGATCGCGTCGGCATCGACGACTCCCGGGCCATCAAGACCATGGCCGAGCACCTGATCGGGCTCGGGCATCGCAAGATCGGTGTGCTGTGCATGCGGCTGGCCCGGGCCCGCAACGACGGGCCTGCCTCGGTGCAGCGGCAGGAGAACGCGAGTTTCCACGTGCAGAAGAAGCGGTTGACCGCACTGGCCGAGGCTTTCGAGGCCATCGGGATCGATTGGGAACAGGTTCCCGTCGTCGAGCGCTTCGACCACACGATCGCCTCGGGTGAATCGGCCGCGGGCCAGCTCCTGGAGTCCAACCCCGAGATCACGGCGATCATGTGCACCTCGGACATTCTCGCGCTGGGCGCGTTGAACGAGACACGCAATCGTGGTCGCCGCGTTCCCGAGGACCTGTCGATCACCGGATTCGACGGCATCACCGAAGCCGAGCGGGTCGGGCTGACCACGGTGCGCCAGCCGATGCTGGAGAAGGGCCGCGCAGCCGGGAGGCTGCTGCTGGACGCCGGCGAGCCGGGGCGCCCACGTGAGGTCCGGTTGGATACGCAGCTGGTGACGGGGTCGACAGCGGCTTCCCCGCGCTCCGTGGAGGAGCGGTGGTTCGGGCCGTGATGCGGCTGCTCGGCTCTTCGGCTGCGAGGCGCAGCCGGAGGTTTCGCCACCGCACCGCTACGCGAGCCGGCTCGAAAGCACTCCTCAGTAGTTCCGCCAGGCACCGCGGGAGTACTCCAGGATCGTCGGGTGCATGAGGGTGGAAGCCTCCACTCCCGGGATTCGATCCCGGTCCGGCGGAAATACCGCCGCCGCCCGCAGCGTGGCCGGATCCAGCGAGCGCAGCGGGGGAGCGTCCGCGGGCAGCCGCAACGCGGGAGGAGACGCTCCCTTCCGGGCCAGCTGGAAGCCCCACTGCCCGAAACTGGGCACCGATACGGAATACGGCACCGTGGCCAGGCCCGCCCGGCGCATCGTCGCCTCGATGCACCAGAAGGCCTCCGGGGCGAAGTAGGGCGAACCCGACTGCACGATGAGGCGGGCCCCTTCGGCCATCACGTGGCCGACGAGGGCGTAGAACTCCGTCGAGTACAGCTTGGCCGTCGCGGTCGAGTCCGGATCGGGCATGTCGACCAGCACGACGTCGTAGCGCTGCTTGCTCTGCCGCAGCCAGCTGAACGCGTCCGCTGCGATCGTGTTCACCCGGGGATCGTCGAAGGCGTTCTCGTTCAGCGAGGTCAGCAGCGGGTTCGTGCGGGCCAGTTTCAGCACCGCCGGGTCCATCTCGACGAGAGTGACCTGCTCGACGTCGGGGTACCGCAGGACCTCGCGCAGGGCGAGCCCGTCGCCGCCGCCGAGAATCAGTACGCGGGAGTGCTCACCGGCCATCGCCGGATGCACCAGTGCCTCGTGGTAGCGGGGCTCGTCCACGGAACTGAACTGCAGGTCCCCGTTGAGGAACAGGCGGGTGTCCGCAGTGCCCGTCAGAGACATCGACCGCGTGAGCACGATCTCCTGATACTGGGTGCGCTGTGCATACACGACCGGATCGGCGTACAGCGCCTGCCGGGCGGTCACCTCGAACTCGTCGGCGAGTGCATAGGCGCCGCCCAAGGTCCCGCCCGCCAGCAGCGAGGCCACCACGAGCAGCAGCGTGATCCGCTTGGTCAGTTCGCGGCGGTAGACCGTGAGCACCAGGCCGAGCCCGGCGGCGGCGTTGAGCATGCCGACCAACAGCGCGCCCTGGATCTGGCCGAACAGCGGCAGCAGCAGGAACGGGAAGGCCAGCCCGCCGATCAGCGCCCCCACGTAGTCGGCGGCGAACAGGTCGGCGACCGCGGAGCCCGCTTCCTGCCGCCGGATCCGCTGCAGCAGCACCATCAGCAGCGGAATCTCGGCACCGATCAGCGTGCCCAGCACGAGCGCCGTGACGATCAGTGCGGGCATGTACAGACTCAGCCACGCGAACGCGGCGTAGAGCCCCAGGACGCTGAGTCCGCCCAGGAGTGCCAGGAGGATCTCGACGGCGGCGAACGCGGTGGCCGCCCACCGCTGGAGAGGTTTGGCGGCCAGCGCCCCGATCCCCATCGCGAACACCATCAGGGACAGCACGATCGAGGCCTGGCCCACGGTGTCACCGATCAGATAGCTGCCGAGGGCGACCAGGGCGAGTTCGTACACCAGTCCACAGGCGGCGCAGACGAACACCGCCACCAGGACCGTGGCCCGAGCCAACCGCCTGCGCGGTGCCGTGGAGCCCGCGCTGTCGCTGCCCGGCGGTGTGGCGGTGCTCGTTTCCTGCTCCGGGCCACGATGCTGCCCCGGCTCCTCGGTGCTGGTGGACATGGTGGGCAGTGTTCAGGTTGTGGGTGCGGGGACGGGAAGCGGGTCCTTTCGGCGGGCGGCGACCGTCACCAGATGGCAGCGGCGATGATCGTGGCGATCACCACGTGCGCGCCCGCCGACACCCAGGTTCCCGGGTGCACCTGCGGGGCGGACAGTTCATCGCCCAGCTTGCCGGGGGTGAACGCGTCGATGAGCAGGAACGACACGCTCATCAGGATGAGACCGAGCAGTCCGTAGGCGAGTGTGCCGATCAGGCCGGCGACCAGATCGTTGGAGCTCGCGGCGATCGCCGTGGTCAGGATGATGCCCACACCGGTCAGACCGGACACGAGCAGGAGTGCGGCATTCGGATTGCGATGTACCCAGATCAGCTCGCTGAGCTTTCCGGGTGTGGCGAGGTCGACCAGGATGTAGCCGAGGACCATCATTCCCACGCCGATCACGCCATAGGCGACTGCGGCGGACAGACCGATGAGCAATTGCAGGAACAAGGTGGGTGCCTTTCGGAGAGGTCGCGAGTCGGGCTGGACGGGTCAGTGCCGGCCGGGTGTGGGTGGTGCGCCCGGCTGTGGCGGTTGCCGAGGGGGCGGCCCCGGCGGGAAGCCCTGAGGTGGCGAGCTGCCGGGTGGGGGACCCGGTGGTGGCCCCGGGGGCCCGGCAGGCGTGGTCGGCACGGGTTTGCGGTGTGCACGCGCACGGAATCCCAGGACGGTGGCGGAGACGGTCAGCAGGCCGAGGAAGCCGAGCCAGAGCCAGGTCCCCAGGCCCCTCATACCACTGCTCGCAGGGGGGAGTGGCTGTGGCGGAGCATCGGAGCTTGCCCGAACCGGTTTCGGGTCGAGCGTGCCGTTCTCCGTCATCAGCAGCGGCAGGGCCAGAGCAGCATGCCCGGTGGTGGTGACCGGCTGGTCGATGAACGTCTCGGCGTCGATGCCCAGATCGGCGAAGCTGTTGTTGTCGAACGGCAGTTCGTAGGATTCGAAATTGTCGGAACCCGCCACTTCGAGCTCGACGCCGCTCCAGTCCTCGCTGGACTCGGAGGTGTAGGCGACGGTGACCCGTGCCTCGACCCACCGTGGGCACGTACTGGCCGGTGTGGTCGGACCCCGGCTGGATCCCCGGTCGAAGCTGGACGGCGGGTCCGACTCGGCTTCCTGGCCGGAGTCGGGATCGTAGCTTCCCGCGGCGTCCTTGCTGCCATCGGTGAGTTTCCAGCCGAAGCAGATCCCGTAGCGCTCCTCGGAGTCGGACAGGGCCTGGGAGAGTCTCCGGGAGTCCGCGGCGCTGAAGCGCGGTATCGGTTGCCCCGTGTAGGTGCGGTACTCGGAATAGCGGTCGCTTTCGTCGCCGTAGAACTGCGTGTCGCTTCCGAGCCCGAAGCCGTCGGTGGCCCCGAAGACGATCACGTAGAGCACGAACATGATGCCGATTGCCAGACCACAGCCGTGCCCGTTCTTCTGCTGGGCGGTCTTGCTCACTTGCCCGACCCCGGCCCTCGTCCGCGGAAATCCTCCCCGCGGGGGCTGCTCCAGCCCCAGAATCCGGCTACCACGCCGTGGTAGTGCCGGTAGGCCTCGTCGATCTCCATCACGTGGATCACCGACCCGTCCCGGCGTGGTTGGATGATCACGCCGTCGTCGGCGTAGCGCAGGTAGACGCCGGAGCCTTCGACGCGCTGGGCGATCGGATCCCAGGCGGAGGTGATCTCCCGGGAGACCACACTGGGTGCTTTCCGGCTCGTGTAGGCACGGTTGTCGTCGTCGCCGCGGATGTCCAGGTGTGCGGCGCGGGTGTAGTTCTTCGCCACGTAGCTGCGGGGACCGGTACCGGTCGAGAAGATCGACACCAGGGCGATGATCAGCGCAAGCGCGGCCGCCATGGCCGCGATGACGAACCAGAATCTGGGTTTCATCGAAGGTCGCTCCGACCCCTCTCGTCAAGCCGAAGCCGGGTAGATACGTACGTCGTAGCGGCTGAGTTCCTCGCCCTGACTGGCCTCCCAGTCGGCGTCGCCGTACGCCTCGAAGCCCAGCAGCGAACCGTCCTCGGCTTCGTAGTCGTGGTAGCGAACCATGCCCTGCGGCTGCAGTCCGGTGGTGGCCTCGCTGCGATAGTGGGCCGAGCCGGATTCCTCCGAGGTGTAGGTACGGCCGCGGAACTCGATCCTCGAGGCGCCGGGTCGGAGCTCGCCGGAGTCGCCGGGAGAGTCCTCCAGCGGCGACCACAGCGACAGGGACAACTCGGGGTCCTCTTCGACACCGAGCCAGACCTGGGTGCCCTTGGCATCGTCGAGGAGGTGTTCGGCCCAGGTCCACCCGCCCTCGGACAGTCGCAGGCTGCCGCGCACCGTGTAGGTCGTGCCGCGCAGTTCGACGATGTCACCGGCCTGGAGACTCCGCGGGTCCCCCCACAGCGAATCCTGGTCACCGGTGTGGAACGGGTCCACGGGTTCCTGCCCGGTCGGTTGCCGATGTTGCGACCGGTACCGCCGTACCAGACTGATCACAATGACAGCGGCCACGATCACCAGCAGCACGACGAGGATGATCGGTACTACGTTGCTCACGCCGTATGCCTCTCACCTGAGCTTGACGATCTCCGGTGAAGCGTATCGGTTACCGCGGCATCGCATGCGGGGAATGGGACACATCACGGTCAAATTCCCGTGACTCCGGCCACGACAACGACCCGTGGCCAGGCGGGGGCGCTCGCCGACGAAGCGCCCCCGCACCCGGCGGGAGAGCGGCCCGGGCAGGTGAAAGCGCTACTCCGACAGCAGCTGCGCGCAGCGGATCAAGCCGAGATGCGAGTACGCCTGCGGATGATTGCCGAGTGAGCGCTCGGCGATCGGGTCGTACTCCTCGGCCAGCAGCCCCGTCGGGCCGGTGTTGTCCACGAGCTGCTGGAACAGCTCCTCGGCCTCGGTGCGCCGGCCGGTCAGCAGGTACGCCTCGACCAGCCATGCCGCACACAGGTGGAAACCGCCCTCGGTGCCGGGCAAGCCGTCGTCGCGCCGATACCGGTACACGGTCGACCCGCTGCGCAATTCGGACTCGATCGCCGTGACGGTCGCCCGGAATCGCTCGTCGGAGGGGTCGATCAGCCCGGACAGTCCGACGTGCAGCGACGCGGCGTCCAGGTCCGATCCCTCGTAGGCGGTGGTGAACGCCTGCACGTCGGCATGCCAACCGTTCTTGATGACGTCCTGGGCGATCTCCTCCCGCAATGGTGCCCAGCTCGACTCGGGAGTGCGCTCGTACGTCTCGGCCAGCTGCAACGCACGGTCCAGCGTGACCCAGCACATCACCTTCGAGTACACGTGGTGGCGCGGTACGTCGCGCTCTTCCCAGATCCCGTGGTCGGGCTCGAACCAGCGCCGGGAAACCGCCTCGGCCATCCCCTTGACCAGTTCCCAATCCCCGTCGCGCAGGACGCCGGTGGCTTGCGACAGGTGCATCGCCAGCTCGACGACCGGGCCGAAGACGTCGAGCTGAACCTGCTGATCGGCGAGGTTGCCGACCCGCACCGGCCGGGAGCCGGCATAGCCGGGCAGGGTGTCGATGACGGCCTCCGGACCGAGGGAGGTACCGGCCAGCGAATACAGCGGGTGCAACCGTTCCGGCCCGGGCAGGTTCTCCATCACCTTGTGCAGCCAGTCCATGAAGGCCTCGGCCTCTGTGGTCGACCCCAGCGACACGAGAGCCCGTGCGCTCATCGCCCCGTCGCGCAACCAGCAGTAGCGGTAGTCCCAGTTGCGCACGCCGCCGATCTCCTCCGGCAGCGAGGTCGTTCCGGCGGCCATGATGCCGCCGGTGTCGGCGTTGCACAGCCCCCGCAGGGTCAGAGCCGAGCGTGCGACCAGATCGGGTGCCACCTCGGGCAGGGTCAGCGTTCCCAGCCATTCCGACCAGTACCTGTTCGCGTTCGAACGGCGCTGCGTCTCGGTCTCCTCGCGCGGCCCGATTTCCTCGGTACCGCACCGCAGTTCGAGCACCACCGGAGAATCCTCGGAAATCTCGACCACGGCACTCGCGGATTCGTGCATGCCGTCCGAGCTGATGTCCCACTGCACGCCGGGGGAGTACAGCACCATCGGCTCCGAGGTCCCCAGCACCCGCAACCCTCCGCGCTCGGGAGCCAGTCGCACCGCGACCTGCCCGAACTCCGGGCGCGGGACGAAGTCGATGTGGGCCCGGGTGCTGCCGGTGATGACCCGGGTGAGGTCGGTGCGGTGCGCCTCGATGTCGTGTTCCAGGTAATCCGTGATCAACAGCCGGGACCATCGCGTCTCGACCGTCATGGTGCCGGGCACGTAGCGCTGCCCGAGCGGCAGGACACTGCGGGACGTCCCGTTGCCGCTGTCGGGATACTCCGGACGGATGGAGAAGTGCCCGGCGCTGGTTCCCCCCAGCAGGTCGGCGAACACGGCGGCCGAGTCCGGGCCGGGATGACACATCCACGTCACCCGGGCATCGGGAGTGAGCAGCGCGATGGTGCGCTCGTTGGAGAGCATGGTCAGCCGCTCGATCGCCGGGGCCTGCTCCCCGTACAGCCAGGTGCGCCGTTCCTCCATGAGCAGCGCCAGTACCGTGGCGACCTCGGTCGTGTCCCGCACACGGTGTGCGGCGAGACTCTCGCCCTCGCCGACCTTGAGTCCCAGGTCCGGTCCCTGCAGCCGGGCGAAAGCCTTCTCGTCGGTGACGTCGTCACCGAGGAAGATCGCCGCGGTCGCCCCGACCTGGTGGCGCAGCGACTCCAGCGCATTGCCCTTGTCGGTTTCCACCACGCCCAGTTCGATGACGGACTTGCCCTCGGTGACCTCGACGCCTTCCCACGTGGCCGGGCCCGAGCGGATCGCGTCGAGCACTTGCTCGCTGACCTGCTGATCGGCGCGGCGGACGTGGATGGCGACGCTGGCCGGTTTGGCCTCCAGCGTGACGCCGGGGTGGTCCCGGGCGATCTCCTGCGCCGTGCGCTGCAGGCGAGTGCGCAGCTGTGTGGCTTCCGGTTCGAGTTCGTGGACGAATCCGACGTCGAGCTCCGAACCGTGGCTGCCCACCAGGTGCACCTCGGAGGGCAATCGGGACAGGGTGGCGAGGTCACGCAGGGCTCTGCCGGAGATCACCGCGGTGGTCGTGGCGGGCAGTGCTGCCAGGGCACGCATCGCATGTACCGATTCCGGCAGCGGCTTGGCCTGACTCGGGTCCGCCACGATCGGTGCGAGCGTCCCGTCGTAGTCACAGGCGACCAGCAGCCGAGGTGTGCGCGCAAGTTGGACGATCATGCGGCGAAGCTCGGCGGGGAGGGCTTCGACGGTCAACGCCATACTCCTGGAGAGGTCGTCGGGATGGTCTTGGCAATCGGCCTTGCGGGTCGTGTCGAGCCGGTCCACGTGGTGTCCGGAGACGTCGACCATAGGCCGATCGGTGCGTCGATGCAGATGTCGGGATTCGCGTCGTCGACGCTAGGCCACCAGAGAGGTACCCAGTGCCTCGAGGAAAGACCGCGCCCAGCGATCGACGTCGTGCGTGAGCACCTGCCTTCGCAATGCGCGCATCCTACGGCGCCCCTCCGCCTCGTCGAGGTCGAGGGCGGCGAGCAAGGAATCCTTCACCCCATCCAGGTTATGCGGATTGACCAGAAATGCACTCGTGAGCTCGGCAGCGGCTCCCGCGAATTCACTGAGGACGAGGGAACCGCCCAGGTCGTTGCGGCAGGCGACGTACTCCTTGGCCACCAGGTTCATTCCGTCGCGCACCGGGGTGACGACCATGACGTCGGCGGCGCAGTAGAAGGCGGCCAGGTCCTTGCGGTCCACCGACGTGTGCAAATAATGCACGGCCGGATGACCGACACGTCCGAACTCGCCGTTGATGCGGCCGACCTCCCGTTCGATCTCCTCGCGCATCTGCTTGTAGTGCTCGACACGTTCCCGGCTGGGTGTGGCGACCTGGATCATGGCCACGTCCTCCACCGTGATCTGCCCATCGGCCAGCAGTTCGTGTATGGCGTTGAGGCGGACGTCGATGCCCTTGGTGTAGTCGAGCCGGTCCACGCCGAGCATGATCCTGCGCGGATTGCCGAGTTCGGAGCGGATCGCCTTGGCACGCTGCTGCACCTCCTTGGTCCGGGCGAGCTGGTCGAGTTCGGCGGAGGCGATCGAGATCGGGAACGCACCGACCCGCACCGTGCGGTCGCCGACTCGCACCACGCCGGGACGGGACCGGACTCCGACCTGGGCACGGCTCGGTTCGAAGCCGGCCAGTCGCCGTGCCAGCCACAGGAAGTTCTGCGCACCTCCGGGCCGGTGGAACCCGACCAGGTCCGCGCCGAGCAGTCCCCGCACGATCTCGGTACGCCACGGCAACTGCATGAACAGCTCCACCGGCGGGAACGGGATGTGCAGGAAGAACCCGATGCGCAGGTCCGGCCGCAGCTCACGCAGCATCGCGGGGACGAGCTGCAACTGGTAGTCCTGCACCCACACGGTCGCGCCTTCGGCACTGACCTCGGCAGCGGCTTCGGCGAATCGCTGGTTCACCCGCCGGTAGTTCTCCCACCAGGAGCGGTCGAATACCGGCGGTGCGACGACGTCGTGGTACAGCGGCCACAGGGTCGCGTTGGCGAACCCCTCGTAGTACTGGCGGATATCGGTCGAGGACAGGTGCACCGGATGCAGGTGCAGATCCCCGTCGCTGAACGGGTCGACGTCGACGTCGGCGACGCCCGGCCAGCCGACCCAGGCCCCTTCACGGGCCCGCAGAAAAGGTTCCAGTGCCGTGACCAGTCCACCCGGGCTGTGCTTCCAGCGCTCGGTGCCATCCTCGAAGCGCTCCAAGTCCACAGGCAGCCGGTTGGCCACGACGACGAAGTCCGCACGTGCCTTACTCACCGGAGTGCCTCCTTGATCGGCCCGAACACTTGCTTACCCGCGGGCGAGGTTAGTCAATCGTGATCGCCTCCGCGTGGTTCGTGTGGTGCAACACAGTCGGGGCTCAGTCCAGGCGGCGGCGGGTGGGCCGCAACGGCCCGGACATGCGCGGCCTGGCCATGCGCCGCTCCAGGCGGCCGAGCCGGGTGCGGACGGGCTGCGTCAGGTATTCGCCGAGCACCACGCCGGCCCCCAGGGCCAGACCGGTGGCCGCGGCCAGCATGAGCGTGGACAGCCCGCCCGGATCACCTTGCACGGACAGCTGGTACAGGCCGCGGTAGGTGGCCAGACCGGGCAGCAGCGGCGCCACACCGGACACGGCGACCACCAGGGCGGGGATACGCAGGCGGCGGGCGATGATCCCGCCGAGAAACCCGACGACCGTGGTCGCCATCGCCGAGGCGAGGATGGTGTTGAGCCCGGCCAGGCTGGTGGCCACCGCGTACACCGAGGCCGTCATCGCCCCGCCCGCACCGGCGACGATCAGCGGCCTCGGTTGCGAATAGCCGGCCAGAGCGAAGCACGCGGCGGCGGAGGCACCGGCGATGGCCTGCACGGGGATGTACAGCACCGAGTAGCCGACTTCCGCGCTGCCGATGTCCTCCACCGCGATACCGCCTCCGATGCTGTCCGCCCCCAGGATCTGTGTGGTCGAGTACAGGGCGAGTACGACTCCGGCGATCAGTCCCGCGGAGGTCAGGGCGATTTCGGCGATGCGTCCCGCGGCCGTCACGTTGTAGCCGGTGATGGCGTCCTGCATGGAACCGACCACGGTCATTCCCGACAGCAGCACGATGATGCTGGCGGCCACGGCCAGGGCCGCATTGGGAAGCCACCCCGCGGCCACGCTGGTCAGTGCGATGCTCGTGGCGATCGCCCCGCCCACCGTCTGCTGGAAGAAGCCGGGCAGCGCACGCTGGTTGAGCAGGCGCCCGACCCGGTCGACCAGTGCCGTGGCTCCGGCCGCGACCAGCGGCAGCATCGGAGGTGCATTACCACCACCGAGCAGTACCGACAGGGAGGCGGCCATGCCCGCCCACGCGAGCGTGGCGACCCACCGTGGGAAGGGGTGCTGGGCAGCGGTGATCCGGTCCAGTTCGGCGTAGGCATCGGAAGCACTGATCGAGCTTTCCGTGATCCGACGGACCAGGGCCTCCACCTCCGCCAGGCGGGTGTAGTCGAGCGAACGATTGCGCACCACGCGCAGCGACGTGATCGGCAGGAACTCGGTTCCGCGATAGCAGGAGACGGTGATGGACGTGTAGATCACGTCCACCTCGCAGTGGGGGATACCGTAGGCGCCGGTGACCGCCGTGATCGTGGCGCTGACGTCGGAAGCGCCCGCGCCGCTGGCCATCTGGACTTCGCCGATGCGCAGGCCGAGGTCCATGACCAGGTGAACTGTTGACTCGTCGGGCAGTTCCGGACCATAGACGACGTTGCGAGTCCCGGCCGTTTCGGTGGAGTCGCGCCGCCGCAGCACACCACGGGCGCGCTGCGTGAATCCCACTGTTGTCCTACCCCCTTGTTTCGCGGTCCGCTTGGCGGGGCCGGATTCTTGGCTCTCTCCCGGGGCATCGGCATTCACATACGCACCGTTGCACCCATGCCCAGTGGCGTCCATCACCACTGCGGCCGTGCCGTGATGCGGAGCGGGCCGGAGTCGCTCCACGGGCCATCCTTGCAGGTGAGTGGGATAGCGAAGAATGCCGAAAGCGTTTCGGGAACGGCCGCCCGTTCGGGGCCGCTTGCCGGACTTCTCGAAAGGAGTGCCGAGGGCGGCGGCACCGATACCCCGGCTGCTTCACAGGGCGCGCGATCGAACGCTTACGATGTCCCCGTGCGCCGAGCAAGGCGCATGCCGCTGTAGCTCAGTTGGTAGAGCGCCCGCCTTGTAAGCGGAAGGTCAGGGGTTCGAGTCCCCTCAGCGGCTCCACGGGTGACCAGGGAAACCCCCGGCGAGCGACCCGCCAGGGATTTGTTCTGCAGCAACGGCTGTAGCAACCGGTTCGTTCAAGGTGGTTCTTCAGCTTGTCGAGGGCTTGCCGTTGTTCCTCCAGCGAGGCATGCGCGTAGATGCCATCGTCACGCGCGTATCCGAGTGCCCGATGATCCGAGTCACGATGTGCGGCGATGCTCCGATGTCGAGCAGCATGCTCACGCACGAGCGCCGGAGATCGTGGAAGCGGGTTTCCTGGTGACCGATCGCCTTCCGCAGGGCGTACCAACTACGCCGCAGGTTGTCCGGCTCGATCGGTGTCCCGATCGTGCTGGTGAACACGAGCCCGGATTCCATCCAAGCCGCGGCCTCTGCCTGTTCCCGCTGCTGTTGAGCCAGGTGGGTTACCAGAGCTCGAACACAAATACCCGGAAGAGGGACAGTGCACTCCGAGGTCCCGGTCTTGGTGGGGACGAACTGGAGTTCGCCCTTGACCCGCTGCAGGGTTTGGGTGAGATGAAACCCGCTGTGCGCAAGGTCCGGGGCATACCCCGCGCCATGCACGATCGCCGCCGTTTCTAGCAGGTCCGCATCGCTGCCTGACACAGCGCTGAGACTGCGTGCCTGACGAGCAACACCCTGCACGTGTGCCCCCCGACGCCCTCTGTGGTGTCCGCATCAGCCCTTCGCTCATTGAGATTTTTACCGGGTCAGGCATGTGAGGACACCGCAGGCCCAGCTCACACTCCGGTTGCCTTCCAGCTGCGCCATGCGCGGTTGGGTTAGTGAAACCTCGACGCGGCAAGTGTGCGGGTCAATTCGCGGAAGGTGCGTTCACCGGGGCCGGTGAAGTCGCGAACCGGTAAGAACCCAGCCCGATGGCACAAGGCCAAGGATCGCGCGTTGAACACTGCGACGGCGCAGCGCAGCGTCGGCGTAACCTGGCTCGCACTGACCTGCGCCACGATGAAGCTGAGCAGCTCGGTGCCAATCCCGAGGCTGGTCAGGTCGGGGCGAACGCCGAGCCCCACGTCGAGAGTGTCGGCTGCTGGTTCTTGCCCACGTACGCGCGCCTCCACGCCGAACACGGCAAATGCGACGAGCGCCCCGTGCTGGTCGACGGCCGGGTAGTAGCCCTCCCCTGCGGCGGTGCGCGTCAGAAACAGCTCGGGATGGTCAGGATTCCCGTTGTAGAGATCGAACGGAGGCGCGTACGACCACGCCGCAACCTCGCGTGCTTCGGCCTTGAAGAAGGTTCTGCTCAGCAACGCCACCGTTGGCTGATCTCCTGACCCTGTCACGGGCACCTGCCTACCACGAACCTGTTTGCTCAACAATTCTCTGTCGCCACGTGGTCAGTCAGTGCACTGCACAAGGAAGTCCACATTGGGTGAAGCCGTCATTTGGGGCGTATCGCGCCGGGTGTGCGAAGTTGAGGACGTGACGAAGGTGGGCCCGTTAGAGTCCTCGCGGCGTGATCCGCACTGAGCTGGAGTCCGTGATGGTCGAACTGGCCGAGAAACCCCGGGTCTACGACCCGGATGAGACCGACGTGCTGCCTGCGCAGCTGTACCTCGCCTGCCGCCCGGACGAGGCGAGCGGCGGGCTGATGCTGGAGACCAGGGAGTTGTCCGGACAATTGGTGGTGCTGGGGTATTCGACGTTGGACACGTTCCTCGCCGGATGTGGAGCGGACCAGCCGTGGACCCTGCTTCCCACCACCAAGGTTCGCGAGATCGCCTGCGTCCGAGAGGGCTCGGCGATGGCACCACCGACTTTCCGGTTCAGCGTGGCGGTCGATGCACCGGTACCACCTGAGATGAATGATTCCGTGAAGCTGGTGTTAGTGGTCGTAGGCGATTAGTGATCGTTTGCGGGGTGTGTCGGTGGCCCAGTTGTGCCAGATGCCGGC
>NZ_QPJC01000011.1 GCF_003337235.1 Halopolyspora algeriensis | reverse complement strand
CCACCACCCTGCGGGCGCACCCCGGCCTGCGGGATCAACGGCGCCACCAGCTCCCACAACTCATCCGGCACCAACCGATGCGACAACTCATCCACAAGCTACGAGCATCCCACGTCACCACAGCCAACTGAGACACGGTCTGAGTGGGTAACGCGACGGCTGCGGATGATCACCGGGCTTCTCCTGCGTCGCTGTCCTGCGAGGAGGCGGCGAGCCAGGTGTCGCGGACGTAGGTGAGTGCGGCGTTGGCGGTGATTTCGAGGTGGGTTTGGCCTGCGAGTTCGCGCTGCCACGTTTGCTCGTCGGGAGCATGGGTGAGCAGTGCGCTCGACGGAGGCTTGTTGGTGGGGCCGAAGCGTGTGAACAGCTCGGCGGCATCGGTGGTGAGGGCACCGAGGCGCGAGCAACCAGAGATCGTAGAGATCTCGGGAGGTGGCGCGGTGCGCCCAAGCGGTGGTTTTCCAGGCTGCGAAGGCGGGTGCGGTGGGCACGCTCAGCGCGGCAGGTCCAGCGTCGCTGTAGCGCTGCACGAGCGAACGCCGCTCGGTCGGCCAGGGCGCATAGCCGGTGGAGCTCAGAAGCTGCACGCGCACGGTCGTGCCATCGGGCGCGACAAGCACGGCCGGCGTCGCGTCACGGACCGCCGTGAGTGCCGGTTGCCAGCGTAGACCCGGAAATTCGCGCCGGGTCGCACGAAGCAGGGTTGTCTCGAGCGCTTCGGCCGTGCTGCTGCGGCCGCTGCAGGCGATGAGGTCGATGTCTTCGGACAGCCGCCCGTCCGAAGCCAGCGTCCGGGAGAGGGCGGTGCCCGAAGAAGATGACCTCGCCGGCCAGACGGTCACTGATGGCCGCGAGCAAGTGGGAAATGAGGTGGTCCCGGCGCACCTGGGTACGGGCCACGCCGAATTGCTCGGCGATGGCGGTTTCTTCCTGAGGGTCGAGCATGGTCAGGCGGCTGCGCGGAGACGGGCGAGGCTGGCTTGGCGGCGCTGTCCGACTGCCAGTTCATCCAGCAGTTGACGATCGCAGCGGGGCAGCAGGCCATGGGCGGCGGTGCGGGCTTGGTCGGGCAGGCCACCCAGATCGGGTCGGGCGGCGAGATCGAGCACCGTTTGTTCGATCGTGGTGACCCATCCCTGGCCCAGTTCGCTGGTGTGGCGTTGCACGTCCAGGGCGGCCACGCGGCGACGGACGAAGAGCACGGTGGCCTCGCGGTCGACCACACGCAGCGTCGGCCGGTGCCGAGTGGCAGCCACGACCGCAACCGCCAGCGCGCGCGGGACGGCCCCGTGCAGGCGGGCGGCGGACAGTCCCATCAGTGCCACCGAGTCGATGCCCTCGTCAGCGGCCGCGATGCCCAACGCGGCCGCCTCCAGCTCGGGAAGCCAGCCCCGGTCGAGCTGGTCATCGGGAACCGCGGCGTAATACCCCGTTGCCAACCGGTGCAACGCCCCGGCACGGGCCAGCCGCGCGAACTCGCCACGCGGGTTCGCGTACACGGTGCCAGCGTCGCGGGGCCGCAACACCCTGGAGGAGCCTCGCAACAGCACGGGAGGCACGCGCGGTGTTGTAGGCGTCATTACCGTCACCTCCGTAGGCTATTAGCCTACACTCGTGCCACTCACGCGCAACTGTGGCTGCCACGGCGACGTGTCACCGAAACTCGCCCCGACGCACACGCAGCTCCCAGAGAAGCCCGCGCGGAGCAGCAGTCATCGAACGGCCGTGGATCAGGAGTATCTCGACCAAGATCCCCTGCTCCTGACCGCCTCCCCCACCGCGCGAGCCGCTGATTCAGATCGATGACAAGTCGGCGAGTCGGAAGCCATTTCGCACGAGCGCGACGGTCGATCTGCTATTCAAGTCCGGTGCCGGCCGCAGCGTGCGGCTGCCTGCTCCTGCCAGCTCTGACTTCGGGGATCGTGAATGGACGCGTACCGGTACGTTGATCCAGGTCCGACACCACCGGCTTCGTCCGCTGCGACGGCAAAAGTGATGCGCAGAACGGGGCGCCGCGATACCGGCCCGGAACTGCGGTTGCGGAAGACGCTGCACCGCCGGGGACTCCGCTTCCTGGTCGACGCGCCATTCCCGGGAGGGAACAAGCGCAGACGGGTCGACATCCTGCTCCGCGGCCCGCGCATCGCGGTCTTCGTGGACGGCTGCTTCTGGCACTCGTGCCCGGAGCACGGTCTTCTCCCGAAGAGCAACCGGGAGTGGTGGCGGCGCAAGCTCGAAGGTGTGGTGCGACGCGACCGGGACACGGATGCCGAGCTCACCACAGCAGGCTGGCTCGTCGTGCGCGTGTGGGAGCACGAAGACCCCGAAACCACCGCGGAGCTGATCGAACGATGTCCCGCGTCAAGGAAGTGGCTCAGTTTGGCTCGGTTGATGCTTGTGTCTATTGATCTTGTTGATGGACATCGGTGGGTCGACGAAGCCCGAGGGCCTCGTGGGGGCGGGTGTGGTTGAACACCTGCCGGTATTGCTCGGCCTCAGTGGCCAGGGTCTGGCCGTCGTCGATGTCCATGCGGTAGAGGTGTTCGTACTTCAGTGAGCCGAACGCTCGCTCGCGCACGCCGTTTTGCCCAGGGTTGTTCGCTCGCGTGCGGATGTGGGATAGCTCCGGACGCGAACGCAGGAAGCGTTCAAACCGAGCGGATTTGAACGCGGCACCATTGTCGGTGACCAACGTGATCGGCCGGACCTCGCCGGTGTCCGGATCGGTTTGCTGCTCCAGTAACGATCGCTGGGCCAGCCGTTCGGCCTCGGCGATGGCCAGCTCGACCGCGGCGATGGCATCGGCGGCCGTGCTCGTGGTCGAGAGATACCAGCCGAACTCATACTTCGAGTAATAGTCGGCGCATCCGGCCAGCCGCCACAGGCCACCTCTGGTGGTCTCGTACTCGGAGAAATCCAGCTGCCAGACCTGATGCGGAGCTGTGGGCTGCTCGGCGAAGGCCGCCTTGCGGGCGGCAGCCAGCTGGCGACGTTGCCGCTGATACGTCACCGGTTGCAGCAGGTTCCGCCGCCGCATCGCCCGCTCAACTGTGGAGACTGAGAAGTCATAGCCGTCCGCGATCAGCAGCCCGTAGATCTTGCGGTGCCCCCATGCCGGCCAGGATTGGGCGTATTTCTCCACGATCGGTTCCGCCGCGGAGACCACCGGTGCCGGCCATGGGCCTTTCGCCGGCGGATCGCCGGTGCGAGACTGGGACAGCCAGCGGGTATACGAGCCTCGGGGAATGCCCAGCAGACGCGCGAACCTCGAGACCGGCATCCCCGCGTCTTGTCGGATCATCTCGAGGTCCTCGTAGGGCCCAGCCGATGCTCCGCGGACTTCTTCCAGGCCCGCACCTCGACATGGGCCTCACCCAACGCAGTGGTCAACTCATCGACCTCAGCCTGCAGCTGCTGCTCCCGCGACGACGGACCCGCCTTGCCGCCCTCGGCCAGACTGGCCCGGCCCGCCTCCAGGAACTGAGACTTCCACCGCGACACCGACTGCTCGGAGACCTTGTTGCGCCGAGCCGCCTCCGCAATGGTCATCTCCCCGGACAGCACGCTCAGCACAATCCGCTGCTTGTCCTCCGCAGCGATCTCCGGTGGACGTGACATCGTCAAAACCTCCTGCTCAGGACCCTACATAACCCCCTGAGCCACAAAGTCTGACGCGCAACACAACGAGGTACTCACCTCGCCCGGCGTGGCCGGACTGCTGGACTTCGACACACCGATCGCGTTACTGGCCCTGCTGGTGTTGCAGTACTTCCCCGACACCGACGAAGTCACCACCCTAATAAGACAGTACCGCCAGGCTCTGCCCGCCGGCAGCGTGGTGGTGCTCTCCCACGTCACAGGCGACGATCCCGCGATGCCAGTCGCCGAAGCCACCCGACTCAGCCAGAACACCGACAATCCCACCTACGCCCGCACTCGCGACGAATTCGCGGCCCTCTTCGCAGACGCTCTCCTGATCGACCCCGGCATCGTGTTCGCCCAACACTGGCACCCCGACTCCCACAACACCGACCCCGAACACACCTGCGTCTACACCGCAGCCACACACGCCAGAGCCTGACGGTGATCAAGCGCTGCCGTTGTTCGATTGCGCCCTCACACGGACCTGATCCACGCAAACCATCGTGTGCTCGGTGTGGCCGCTGCAGACACGGCCCCTGGCTCCAACAACACCACGGGCGAGGCCCTAGCCTGGCTGTTTCGGCTATGGCCTCGCCCGTGACGCGAGTGGAGGGTGCTTAGCCTGCCGAGGGGTGATCCACCACGGGGGCGTTGACGCATTCCGAATGCGGCACAGCATCCGGCCGGTCCGGCCACCTCCACCCGATCCGGTGATCACTAGCCGAGTAAGCACCGAATCCGGGCGGCACTACGCCGCCGAGGACGACGTATTCGCCCGGTGGATAGTGAGGCTTTCCGCATAACCTCCTGTGACGTCGCGTGATGAATTGACAGTGCCACCGTCCATTTCCTGCTGCAGCTGGGCGTCTGCCATGTACGACTGATCCGTGTCGTTGTTGTTCACGAGAACGCCGTCCGTGTAACTCGTGACGACGCCCGGGGTGCTCGGCACTGGCCGCACACTCCCGCCGCTCCGATGAATTTGCCCACCGTCGGCAGCGGTGGGGCGCTCGCGGCGGCGACCGTGCCGTGCTCGGCAGCGGTCGTCGCCGCGACCTGAGTACCTCAGCTGCCGTACTCGGCGCGGATGCGATCGGCGAAGCGGGCGAGGTTGGCGCCGGCGAGGAACGCCGAGCGCATGGTGGCGTGGTCGGCGATGCCCTTGCCTGCGATGTCGAAGGCCGTGCCGTGGTCGACGGAGGTCCGCAGGATCGGCAGGCCCACGGTCACCGAGATGGTGCCGTCGAAGTCCACGGTCTTGGCGGCGATGTGGCCCTGGTCGTGGTACTGCGAGAGCACGCCGTCGAAGCGGCCCTGCAGCAGCTGGTGGAACACCGAGTCCGCCGGCACCGGCCCGACGACTTGGGCACCCTCATCGCGGGCGCGGCGTACTGCGGGTTCGATGTGCACGATCTCCTCGTCACCGAAGTTGCCGTTCTCCCCGCCGTGCGGGTTGATCGCGGCGACCGCCAGGGTGGGCTCGTCGGTACTGAACACGCGCAGCGCGGTCAGTGCTTCCTGGATGCCGTGATACACCCGTTGTTCGGTGATCTGATCCAGCGCCTTGCGCAGCGAGACGTGGCGGGTGGCGAAGAAGATCTTCTTATCGCGCACCACGAACATGGTGTTGTTGCGGGTGCTACCGGTCAGGGCGCCGAGCATCTCGGTGTGGCCGAGGTGTTCGGCTCCGGCGGCCCAGATGGCTTCCTTGTGGATCGGCGAGGTCACCACCCCGGCGACCCGTCCGTCCAGGGCGGCGTGGGTGGCGACCTCGATCGCGGCGATCGCGGCGCGCCCGGCGAGCTCGTAGACCTCGCCCCAGGCGAGTTCGGTGTCGCCGACGACGCCGGTGTCGAAGCAGTCGATGACGCCCTCGCCCGCGGGTTCGGGATCCCAGGTGTCCACGGCGCGGACCTGCACATCCAGGCCACAGGCGCGGGCGGCGCGGCGCAGCACCGCCGGGTCACCGACCGCGATGCCGCGGGCCGGGACCTCGGGGCCGGCTTCGGCGAGGGTGCGGGCGGTGATCTCCGGGCCGATCCCGGCCGGGTCCCCCAGCGTCACGGCCAGCACGGGACGGTCACTCATGTCGTTCCTCCTGATTGCCCCACATCGGGTCTCCCGACTCGTGGTCGAAGCCGGGCACGTCGGAGCGGATACGGCGCAGCTGCTGCTCCACCATCGACCGCAATTGCCGCAGGCACTGCTGCGCGGTGTTCTCGTCGCCGACCAGGCCGCCCTTGGTCGCCGCCGGCAGTCCGTCGAGGGCACCGCCGACCACCGATCCGCGCACAGCCAGGGGCACGACCTCGTCGGTGACCTCGAAGGCCTGCGAACCGCTGGCGGTGAGCACCGCGGCGGTGACGTCGCCACCGGTGGTGTAGACGCCGCTGACGGGGGCGGCGCGCACGGTGCGCTCGACTAGTTCGGCGAGCATGCGGGGCACCCGCTGGCGGTCGGTGGCGTCGAGGTCGATGACGCCGGCTGCGGACGCGGCGGTGCGCAGCACGACGATTTCCGGGAAGGACCGTTCACGCAGGGCGGCGACGAGGTCCTGTTCGAAGCCGCCGGTCGCGCCGCGCACGAGGGTGTGCACGTTGAGGTCGAGGAACAGGGCCTGCTCGTGGCGCTGAACGACGTCGAGTTGGCGGCGGGTCAGTTCGGTGGCGCTGCCGACCACGGCCAAAAGCGGCCCGGCGGTGCAGGTACGTGCCTGGATCGACAGGGCCCGCGCCAGGCTCGCCCCGGCCGGGCCGGGGTCCACCGACACCCACACGGTGCCGTCGCGGCGGCTGACCTCGGCGGCGGCATGGGTGATCGCGTCGATGTGGTCGTCGGCGAAGGCATCGCAGAGCACCAGCGGTTCGGTACCGGCGGCCAGCGCCTCGGTCAGTGCCGGGCCGTCGGCGGTGACGCGGCGCAGCGGCACATGCCGCAGGGCGAGGGTGGTTTGGTCGGCAACGATGTCGGCCACCACGCTGGTGCGCATCGGGTTCAGCGGGTCGCCGGCCAGTTCGGTGCGCTCCAGCGGCACCCCGTCGAGCAGTTGCACCCCGTCGACGGTCACGCGGGCGGCGTCGGGAAACGCCGGCACCATCAACCCGCGCACCGGGCGGTCGGTGCCGGCGCGCACGGCGGTGAGGGCGGCCTCGACCTCGGCGCCGACGTTGCCGCGCAGGGTGCTGTCGGTGCGTTTGACGACCAGTTCCACCGGGCCGGCCTCGCGCACGGCCTCGGCGACGCGGGCCGCGGCCGCCGCCGGGTCGAGGTGGCGGCTGTCGGTGTTGACCACGACGACGTTGTAGCGCTGCGCGACGCTCGCGGCGCGCTCCGGGTCCACTGTGGCCACACTCAACCCGGCCCGGGCGAAGCGCGCGCCGGTGCCGTTGACACCGGTGAGGTCGTCGCCGATGACCAGGATCCGTGCCATGTCCACCCCTTCAGGCCAGGACCAGCGCGGCCACACCGAGCAGCGGCAGGCACGCCGCCCACAGCGCGGTGGTCATGCCGCTCCACATCTTCAGCGCCGCACCCCCGGACAGGCCGGTGAACTTCGTGACCACCCAGAAGTACGAATCGTTGTAGTACGAGAAGACCAGCGAGCCAGAGCAGGCGGCCAGCGCGCCGAGCAGCGGGTTCAACCCGGAGGCGACCAGCGGCACGCTCAGTGTCGCAGCGGTGATGATCGCGACGGTGCCCGAACCCTGCGCCAGGCGCACGAACGTGGCGATCAGGAACGGCACCAGAAACAGCGGCAGCGGCCAGCCGGCGACCACCTCGGCCAGCGCCTGACCGACACCGGACTCGTTGAGCACATTGCCGAAGGCGCCGCCGGCGCCGGTGATGAACACGATGCTGCCGGCCGCGGCGGCGGCCTGCCCCAGCCAGCCGGTCACGGTCTCGCGGGAGGTATCCCGCGCCGGCAGCAGGTACACGGCGATGATCAGGCCGATGAGCAGCGCGATCGACGGGTTGCCGATGAACTTGGTGAAGCCGGTGAACGCGCTGTCGGGCGCGATCGCCTCGCTGGCGGTGTTGCACACGATCAGCAGCAGCGGAACCAGCAGTGGGGTGATCCCTCGCATGACACCCGCCCGGCTTTCGGGACGGGCTTGCGTGCCGGGCCCGGACGCGCGCTCATCGTCCCGATCGGTGGGCTCGTCGGTGTCCTCGCTGCCGGCGGCCACGGCCGTGGGGTCCAGCTGCGATTCCAGACGCGGGCCCATGGTCCGGGCGTAGACGACGACCACCACCAGCAGGACCACCGCGAACAGCAGCCCGGCTAGGATCATCTTCCCCAGGTTCACCCCGAGCAGGCCTGCCGCGGCCAACGGACCCGGCGTCGGCGGAACGAGATGGTGGGTGACCGATAGGCCACCGGCCAGGGCCAGGCACAGCAGCACCACCGGGCGCCGCGCGGTACGGGCCAGCGACCGGGCCAGCGGGTGCAGGATGACGAAACCGGAATCGCAGTACACCGGCACCGACACCACCGCCCCGGTGGTGGCCAGTGCGATGTCCTCCCGGCCCCGACCGGCCATCCGCACGAACAGCCCGGCGAGCTTGGCGGCCGCCCCGGTCTCCTCCAACACCTTGCCGATCATCACGCCCAGGGCGATGACGATGCCGATCTCACCGAGGGTGCTGCCGAACCCCTCGGTGATCTGGGTGACGAGCTCGGCCACCGGAACCCCGGCGACCAGCCCGGTCACCAGGGCACCGAGTAGCAGCCCGGCGAAGGCATCCAGGCGGGACTTGGTGATGACCACGATGACCGTGGTCACGCCGGCCAGTAGCGCGGCGAGCAGCTGTAGATCCACTTACGCCTCTCCCTCGGTCCGCCCGGCCACGGGGTCGGGCACCACGATCAGGGTGCAGTCGCCGTCGCCGCGCAGTGCCGCGGCGGCGGTGTCGGAAAGCCCGTCGTCGGTGATCACGGTGTAGGGCCCGCTGACCGGTGCCCAGAAGCGATGCGGCTCGCAGCCGATCTTGCTGGAGTCGGCGGTGACCACCGAGTGGCGCGCGCTGCGCAGCTTGACTTCCTTGAGTTCGGCGAGCTCCTCGGTGAGGGTGTTGATGCCGCGCCCGGGCACGAAACCGTCGGCGCCGAGAAATGCCAGGTCCACGCTGATCCGCTGCAGCGCGTGACGGGCGGCGGCGCCGATGATCGCGCCGGTGCGCCGGCGCACCGACCCGCCCAGCACGCACACCTCGATGCCCTCGGCCTCGCGCAGCGCCAGCAGGGCGCCGATGCCGTTGGTGTAGACGGACACGCCGCTGCGGTCAACGAGGTTCTCGGCGATGAGCGTGCTGGTGCTGCCCGCCCCGAGCAGCACCGTGTCGCCGTCGGTGACGAGGTCGGCGGCGCGCGCGGCGATGGCACGTTTGGCCGGGGCATGCCGGCGGCTCTTCTGCTGCCAGGACTGCTCCCCTCCGGCGGGAACCGCACCACCGTGAGTGCGCACCACCCGCCCGGCGCGCTCGAGGTCGGTGAGGTCGCGGCGCACGGTCGACGGGCTGATCCGCAGCGCCGCAGCCAGGTCCTCGACCCGGCGCACCCCGTCCTCGACGCTGCGCAGGATCTCTGCCTGCCGGTCCCGCATCATCACGCCCTGCTCATTTCACTCACTCGGACATGCAATTGACGCGCATTTTGCGCGCAGCGAGGTGTCAAACGCAATACCCGGGAGCACACCTGCTCATCGTGAGCACACCGAGATCTTGACGCACACGGCAGTGGTTGAAGGCCGGTCGTGCCGGCGGCGTTCAAAATGGCGTGACGTGCGGGCTGACCTGCGGAGCAATGCTCGGCCCGCCGCGCTGATTTCGCCGGTAGCGCAACCGATTCCCGGCACGCGGTCACAGACCTACCGTGGGCACATGGACTCACCGATCACGGGCACGGCCGCCGGAGTGCCTTTCACCGCCCTGCCACCGGCCGACGACGGCCCCGCACCGCTGATCGTCACCTGGCACATGCTGGACGCGCCGAGGTCGGACGCTGCGTTCGCTGCCGCGTTGCCGATGATCGGCCTGCCCGCGTGGCGGGTGCACCTCGGCATGCCGATGTGCGGGGCGCGCATGGTCGACGGCAGCATGGACGCCGGTTTGGAGCTGCTGCGCACCGATGTCCTGATGTCTGCTCTGTACCCGTTCGTCCGGCAGGCGACCGAGGAGTTCCCGGCCGCGCTGGCGTCGATCCGTGCGCAGCTGCCGGTCGATGACGGTCCGATCGGCGTGCTCGGCGGCTCACTGGGCGGAGCCGTCGCGTTGCGGGTCCTCGCCGAGACCGAGATTCCGGTCTTCGCCGGAGCCGTCGTGAACGCCGCCATCCGGATGCGGTCCGTCGTCGACCTGTTCGGCGACTACCCGTATGACACCGAGTCCGCAAAGGCCGTCGACAGCCTGGACTTCGTTGCCAAGGCTGGCACCATCGCTGGTCGCTCGCCGTTGCTGGTCGTCAGTGGCGAGCGGGATCACCCGGCGCTGCGTGCCGACGCGTTCCACCTCGTCGAGGCATTAGGGGAAAGTTCCGACCTGCTGTCGATCCCGGAGTTGGCGCATCCGCTCGCCGACGAGCCCGGCATCGAGCCCGCGCCACAGCTGCCACTGGCCCGCGAGGTCGACGCCGGCCTGACCACCTGGTTCCGACACCACCTCACGGCCGCAGGCTAGATACCCTCCATGTCACCGAACGACGTCGTACACCAGTTTCTGGATGCCGTTGCGGTACGACTCGTTCTCGGCCAGGGTCAGCATCTGCTTGTCTTTGTCGGTGTCGCTGAAGATCCGCTTGCCTGCCCCCCGCCGGACACGTGACCCACTTCCGTCGCTCCAGCCCGGATCGGGTGGTCCGTTCCCGCCAGCCTGCCCACCCGGCCATCATCACCGTGGAGGACTTCACCCAGGCACAGTTGCTCCGCCGGTCGAAGGCGGCCGGAGGGCTGCGGACCGCTCGGAAAGCGGAGCGCAGCGGGCGCCTCACGAAGCGGACGTATCTGTTCCGCGGCCGGGTCCGGTGCGCGCTGTGCGGCCGCAAGATGGAGGCCAGTCCCCGCAAGCACGCGATGTACTACCGGTGCCCGGCCCGCACGCTCGCCCCGAGCTCCCCGGCCCTGGAGTCCCACCCCTCGGCGGTCTATCTCCGCGAGGACGCGATCCGGAAGGAGATCAACGGGTGGCTGGCCGGGCTGTTCCACCGAGACAACATCGATCAGACCGTGGCGCCCCTGGCTGCCTCCCAGGACCAGTCCGGCGCGTCCAGCAGCCGCGAGGCCGCCAAGAAACGCGTCACCGACGCCGAGACGCGGATCCGCCGGTTCCAGGAGGCCATCGAAGCGGGTGTTGATCCGGCAGCACTGACCGAAAAGATCAACGAAGCGCAGACGGAGCGGGCAGCGGCCAAGGCCGAGCTCGACGCCACACCCACGAGCAGCGCTCTGAGCGAGGTCGAGACTCACGCGCGGATCGACTCGCTCGGAGAGATCGGCCCAGTACTGGCCCACGCCAGCCCGGAGAACCTCGCGAACCTCTACACCGCCATTGCGCTCCAGATACGCTACCAACCCGAGGATCACGCGGTCGATGTCACCATCGAGCCCGTGGGCCGGGTGAATAGTAAGGGTGTCGGAGGGGGGACTTGAACCCCCACGCCCAATATAGGGCACTAGCACCTCAAGCTAGCGCGTCTGCCTTTCCGCCACTCCGACGCCTCGGCACCGCTCCGGCCTTCCCGGTCGGCCCCGCTGTGTTGTAGTCATAGATTAACCGATCGACTCACCGGCCTCACAACCACCCCCCTCCCGTGGCACGAGGTGATAGAAAAGCCAGGTGACTGCCTATCCCGATCCCTCCTCCGAGTCGGCACCCGACACCGCTTCCGACCCCGGCCTGCAGCACGCGGAAGAGGAAGCCGTCGCCCTGACGAGTGAACTCATCCGGTACGACACGACCAACACCGGAGACCCCGCCACGGTGGCCGGGGAACGCGCGGCCGCCGAGTTCGTGGCGAGCAAGCTCGGTGAGGCCGGCTACGAGGTCACCTACGTCGAATCCGGCGACCATCCCGGCCGTGCCAACGTCATCGCCCGCCTGCCCGGAGCCGACAGCCGGCGCGGCGGCCTGCTCGTGCACGGTCACCTCGACGTGGTGCCCGCCGACCCGGCCGAATGGTCGGTGCATCCTTTCTCCGGCGTGGTGCAGGACGGCTACGTGTGGGGCCGCGGCGCGGTCGACATGAAGGACATGCTCGCGATGAGCCTGGCCGTGGCCCGGCGGTTCAAGCGCGACGGCATCACCCCACCCCGCGACATCGTGTTCGCCTTCCTGGCCGACGAGGAGGCGGGGAGCTTCCACGGTGCGCAGTGGCTGGCCGATCACCGGCCCGAGCTGTTCGCAGGCTGCACCGAGGCGATCAGCGAGGTCGGTGGCTACTCGGTCACCCTGCAGGACGACGTGCGCGCCTACCTCGTGCAGACCGCGGAGAAGGGCATCCGGTGGCTGACCCTGCGGGTGCGCGCCCGCGCGGGCCACGGCTCGATGGTGCACGAGGACAACGCCGTCACCCGGCTCGCCGCCGCCGTGGCCCGGCTCGGCGAGCACCGCTTCCCGGTGGTGCTGACCGACTCGGTCCGCGAGTTCCTCGACGGCGTGTCCGAACTGACCGGCTGGGACTTCCCCGCCGACGACCTCGACGGCTCGGTGGCCAAGCTCGGCAACCTCTCCCGCATCGTCGGAGCCACGCTGCGCGACATCGCCAACCCCACCATGCTCAACGCCGGATACAAGCACAACGTCATCCCCTCGGTCGCCGAAGCCGCCGTCGACTGCCGGATCCTGCCCGGGCGGGAGGAGGTCTTCGACCGCGAACTCGCTGAGGTCCTCGGTCCCGACGTGGAACGCGAGTGGGTGGGCCTGCCGCCGGTGGAAACCCCGTTCGAGGGGCGCATCGTGGACGTGATGGCCGAATCCCTGCGCGCCGAGGACCCGGCGGCCAGGACCCTGCCGTACATGATGTCCGGCGGCACCGACGCCAAGTCGTTCAGCAGGCTCGGCATGAACTGCTACGGCTTCGCCCCGCTGAAGCTGCCCGCCGATCTGGATTTCACCGCGCTGTTCCACGGCGTGGACGAGCGGGTGCCGACCGAAGCGCTGCGGTTCGGCACGCGGGTGCTGGACCGTTTCCTGCGCAGCAGCTGATCCGCGACCGCGTTCGCACGCGCTCTGCCGGGTTGCCCGGTTTGCGCGCCTTGAGATGATCATCGGCAAGGTTGTGTGTGCGTGGGAGCGCGGGAGGTGGCACAGGTGACCCGACAGAGCGGGCCCCGGCAGGGCGGTGGCAGCGACATCTCCGGCGAGGCCGGTGAGTCATCGGTCGCGCACTGGATCGCGGCGTATCTGGAGCATCTGCAGGCGCGCAAGCTCGCCGCGAACTCGCTGCGGGCCTACCAACGCGACCTGGAGTCGGTGGCCGGGGAACTCGCCGAAGCCACCGGCACTGCCGCCCAGGCCCTGCCCATGACCGCGGTGACAGCTTCGGTGCTGCGTTCGGCGTTCGCCCGGCATGCCGCCACCCGATCGGCCGCCTCGGTGACCCGGGCGTGGTCGACCTGGAACGGCCTGTTCCGCTTCCTCGTGGTCGAGGGGGCGGTGGCGGGCAATCCGATGCCGGTCGTGCCCAAACCCCGCACGGCCGAACCGACACCGAAACCCCTGCAGGGCGAGGACACGCCCGAGCGGCTGCTGCGGCTGGTGGCCCAGGGTGCGCGCCGCACGCGCAACCCGTGGCCGGAGCGCGATCTCGCGGTGCTGTCCACCTTGTTGTGCACCGGTCTGCGGTCGGCCGAGCTGCTGGATCTCACGGTCTCGTCGCTGGCGGGCAGGGCCGGGGAACGCCGGTTGCACGTGCGCGGTAAGGGCGGCAACAACCGCTCGATCCCGATCGAGCAGACACTCGACGAGGTGATCGCCTCCTACCTGCGCACCCGCAAGCAGCGGTTCGGGCGGCGCCTGCCGGGCGGGGAGGCACTGTTCGTCGATCACCGGGGTGATCCGCTGCGCCGGGGCGGGCTGCAGTACCTGGTGCGGCAATCGCTGCGGGCGGCCGGGATCTCCGACCGGGTGCACAGCGGCGCGATGGTGCATGCCCTGCGGCACACGTTCGCCACGAGGCTGGCCGAGGACGGGGCCAGTGCCGCCGAGATCGCCAAGCTGCTCGGGCACGCCTCGATCAATTCCAGCCAGACCTACATCGACGTCACCGCGCGGGAACAGCGGCTGTCGGTGCGCGCCAACCGGACCCACCAGGTACTGGGTGAGCTGAGCTCGCAGGACCCGGCCGGTTGAGGCGTTAAATGACCGCGCGGATTGGGGGTGGTTGACCGGCTGTTTGCGGTCATCCGGCAAGTGACGTCAGTCTTCCAGCCACGCACGCAGCCGGCACCGCTGCGGGTTCTCCGGCACAGCCTCGCGAGGACAGTCCCAACGTGATGTAGTGACCTACCTGATGTCGGGGCTCGGCGCAGCGAGGCGCCGCCGGAGGTTCCGCCACCCGCACCGTCACCCAAGCCAATCCGAGCATCTCCTGCAAGCAGTCCTACCCGCCCCAGGTTTCGGTCTTGCCGGTCAACGCGGAGACGGCACCACCGGTGTCGGCGATGATGAGGGTTTCGCCCATCCCCGGGTGTTCGAGTCGCTCCAGGAGTGTCCCGCCCAGTTCGTGCACCTGCTCGGCGGCTCGCTCGAGGCTGTCCACGGTGAAGTAGCACAGCCAGCAGCACCGGTCGCCGATCCGGCCGCTCGAGGAACGGCGGGCGATCGGCTTTTCCTCGGCCGTGTAGGCGGCGCCGTCGTCGGCTTCCTCGCTCGTCCAGCTCAGTGTTTCCGTCCAGAACGTGTCCGAGCGCGCGGCGTCCTCGGTGAACAATTCGATCCAGCACAGCTCGCCCCGGCGGGGGTGGGGTGCCCACGGCCCGTGTTGAGCCCGTCCTGTGGCCAGCACCGCGCTGGTGTCGTCCGGGCCCGTCAGCACGCTGCCCTGACCCGCTCCCGCGAAGACGGGCCGCCACCCTGCCTGCTCGTCGGCTCGGGGGGTGTGCACGAGCGCGATCTGCCTGTCGCCGACCCAGCAGCTGAATCCCTCCTCGGTGGAGAGCACCTTCCAGTCGAGCAGGGCCCGGTGGAATCGCAGCGAGGTCTCGGGATCCGAGGTGATCAGTTCGGTGCGGCGCAGGCCGCGCACCGCCTTCTGTGAGGGCACGTGTTGTTTCCCCTAGCAGACCTGGAGTGACCGGCTCGTCAGTACATGCTGTCCGCCCTGCACCGGTCACTGTGGGGTGGGCGCAGTTCGGTGCTACATCCTGACTGCCACGGCAGGACCGGGCAATGCTCCATTCGGGCTACAGGGTGGTTCCGCGGTGGGCGGGGACGCCGGCCCGGGCGTGCCCGGGTGGTCAGCGGATCCGTTCCAGCTCGCCTGCGGCTTCGGTGAGTCGTGCTGCCATGTTCGCCAGTTCGGCGGGACCGGCGCCGTCCCGGGCCGCGGTGGCCACGTCCTCGGCCGCGCAGCGCAGTTGGAACAGGCGGTCCTGCAGGTCGTCGAGTTCGACGGCCGAGAGCACCACGGCATCCTCGGGAAGCCCGGTGCGCTGCACCGCGGCGCGGCGCTCGTAGGCGCGCTGCCTGCAGGACTGCGCACAGTACAGACGTGGCCTCCCGACTCGACCCGCGTCGGGAATGCGGCGCCCGCACCAGGCGCAGTGCCGCACGGATCGTCGCCGGGTCGGGATCGGTTCCGGATCGGGCAGGGTTTCCACGGACGAGCACGCTAACCGGGAGGGACCTGCCCGTCTTCACCGCCACGCCGATCGGGCAGAGTGGACGGGGTGACGCACCCGTTCCTGTATGGCCCGTGGCCGCGCGCCTTCGCCCACCGCGGTTGGCACACCGGTGATCTGTCCGGCATGGAGAATTCGCTGAGTGCCTTGCGGCGCGCCGTGGCCGAGGGCTACCGGTATCTGGAAACCGATGCTCATGCCACCTCCGATGGTGTTGCCGTGCTCCATCACGATCCGGATCTCGATCGCACCACCGACCGGCACGGCATCATCCGCGAGCTGCCGTGGTCGTCGGTGCGGGCGGCGCTGATCGGTGGGCGCGAGGCGGTGTGCCGCCTCGACGACGTGCTGGAGGAGCTGCCCGAGGCGCTGCTCAACATCGACGTCAAGGTCGATTCGGCGGTGCGTCCCGTGCTCGATGCCCTCGAGCGGCACAATGCTTGGGACCGCGTGTGCCTGGCCTCGTTCGACCACGGCAGGCTGCGGGCCTTGCGGCGCGGCGGCGGGCCGCGGGTGCTGACCTCGATGAGCAAACGCTCGGCGGCCACCCTGTGGGCCGGGGCACGCCTGGGTGGAGGGCCGCTGCGCCCGTGGGTACACGGCTGCGCGGCCCAGGTGCCCGCTCTGCACGGGCGGGTGCGCGTGATCGATTCCCGGTTCGTCGCTCTGGCCCACCGGTGGGGCCGGGAGGTGCACGCGTGGACCATCGATGCCGCCGACGAGATGGAGTATCTGCTCGATCTCGGACTCGACGGTCTGATGACCGACCGTCCCGACGTGTTGCGCGAGGTGCTGCGGCGGCGGGGGCAGTGGGCCGGTTCGGACGATCACCTCACCACCGAGTGAGTACAACTACCTATTGCCGCCGGGTGAGCACCCCGGAAGGGTGCACGGGGGCCTGCCGGCAGCGGTAAGCAACTGGGGAGGGCGGTTCGGATGAGCGTGCTGGGTGGCGAGGTTCCGCCGGATGCCGCGCAGCGGCGCAGGCAGCATCGCGGCTGGTGCTGGTACGACTGGGCCAATTCGGTGTTTCCCACCTCGGTGACCACCGTCTTCCTCTCGCTGTATCTGACCACTGTGGCCACTCGTGCCGCCGAGGCCGATGTCGCGCGCAACGGCGTCGACGCGTGTCCCGGCGGGAACGCGCTGCGGCAGTGCGATGTGTCCCTGTTCGGATGGGCCTTTCCGGCCGGATCGTTGTGGGGGTATCTGCTGTCGGCCGCGACGGTGCTGCAGGTCCTCGTGCTGCCGATCACCGGTGCCGTCGCCGACCGCACCCGCAACAAGCGGGCGATGCTGGCGGTGTTCGCCTTCACCGGTGCTGCCACGACCTCGCTGCTGGCCCTGGTCGGTGGGCGGAACTGGCAACTCGGCGTCGTACTGTTCATCGCCGCGAACCTCTGCTTCGGCGCGGCGGTGGTGGTCTACTACTCGTTCCTGCCCGAGATCGCCGATCCCGACGAGCGGGACCGGCTTTCCTCCCGCGGGTGGGCGTTCGGCTACCTCGGCGGCGGGGTCGCCTTGGCGCTGCATCTGCTCATCTATCTCGGCCACGACGCGCTCGGCATCGAGACCGATACCGCGGTGCGGCTGGTGTTCGCCTCCTCCGGGGTGTGGTGGGCGGCCTTCACCGTGTTCCCGCTGATCGGGCTGGGCGGCAGCAACCGCGCCACGGAGAGCACCGGGTATGAGGGCTCGGTGGCCACCGCCGGTTTCCGCCAGTTGCTGTCCACGGTGCGCCAGGCCCGCCACCTTCCCCTGACGCTGGGTTTTCTCGGCGCCTACATGATTTTCACCGACGGGATCAACACCGTCACCAAGGTCGCGGCGCAGTACGGCGATGTGGAGCTGCGCCTGCCGCAGGACGTGCTGATCGTGACCATCCTGATCGTGCAGTTCATCGCCTTCGTCGGGGGCGTGTTGCACGGGGCTCTCGCGCATCGCCTCGGCGCCAAGAGGACGATCATGGTCAGTCTGGGCGTGTGGATTCTCGTGCTCGGTTGCGCCTACTTCGTCCAGGCCGGGCAGACCCTGCAGTTCTACGGGCTGGCCGTGGGGATCGGGCTGGTCCTCGGCGGTACGAACGCGTTGTCACGGTCGGTGTTCAGCCAGATGGTGCCCGCGGGCAAGGAAGCCGAGTACTTCTCCCTGTACGAGATCGGGGAGCGCTCGACCTCCTGGCTGGGCCCGCTGGTTTTCGCCGTGGTCGGTCAGGCCACCGGATCGCTGCGGCCGGCGATCCTGTCGCTGGTGGTCTTCTTCGTCGTCGGCCTCGTCCTCGTCTCCTTCGTACCGGTGCGCCGGGCGATCGAGGCTGCGGGCAACCGGCCTCCCCAGGTCCTGTGACGTCACCCACCGCCTGCGCAAGCCCCGCCTCCACCGCGTGGCACTGCTCACCACGGCCGGGTCGGCACGCGAAGCGCGGACATGCCGGGACGGGTCGCCGGTATGATCGGAATATGCCGGTACGCTGTGTCGTTGAACGAGACAGTACAGCTCGTCATCACGACGGGTAACAAGTTTTCTTGGTCGATTCCGAACAAGGCCGTGATCTCGATCCCACTCGGGCCGGTGATCACCGACTCGTTTGACTTCAGTGACGAATCGTCTGGCACTATCACCCGTTCGGATGTACCTGTGGATGCCCGAGAAGCACCGTGTCCCGCGAGCCGGGGCTGTTCTCCTGCGGGGAGGAGCCCACCGGCGCGGGAGCGGCGCCATCGACGGCAACCACAAGCCCTGCACCGGGAACATACGACGAGCCCCACCTCGTTGCACTCGGTGAGCACAACCGCCTGGGCACCACCCGGGCCGACGTGAAAGGAACCGTCATGGCCGACCGCGTTCTGCGTGGCAGCCGGCTCGGGGCTGTCAGCTACGAGACCGACCGCAACCACGACCTCGCACCGCGCCGGACGGTGCGTTATGCCTGCTCCAAGGGGCACGAGTTCGAGGTGCCCTTCTCCGACGACGCCGAGGTCCCCCCGACTTGGGAATGCCGGCTGCACGGCACCGAGTCGAAGATCATCGACGGCAACGAGCCGGAGCAGAAGAAGGCCAAGCCGCCGCGCACCCACTGGGACATGCTGCTGGAACGCCGTAGCGTTCCCGAACTGGAAGAGCTGCTCAACGAGCGCCTGGAGGAGCTGCGCAACCGTCGCAGCCGTTCCGCCTGAGCGAGCGGTCCCTCTTCTCGTCGAGCGCCTGGTCTCCGGAGACCAGGCGCTCGATTCGTCCGCGGGTGGCCGCGCTATCGGTCGCGTGCGGCCAGCAGGGCGCGCAGCTGGTTCGCACGGCGCCGCAGGCCCCATTTGGTGACCCGCACCAGGGCTTCCTGCACGATCGAGCCACTCATCTTGGACTCGCCGTTTTCCCGCTCGACGAAGGTGATGGGCACCTCCACCACGGTGAATCCGGCCTCGATGGCCCGCCACGCCAGGTCCACCTGGAAGCAGTATCCCTGGGAAGCCACGCTGTGCAGCTTCACCCGGTCCAGCACCGCACGGCGGTAAGCACGAAAACCCCCGGTGATGTCGTGGACGGCGGCTCCCAACGCCAGCTTGACGTAGAGGTTCCCGCCGCGGGAAAGCCACGACCGGTGCCGGGGCCAGTTGACGACCCGACCCCCGCGCACGTACCGCGAGCCCAGGACGACATCCACGTCCGCTTCCGGTCGTGCGAGCTCGCTCAGCATGCGCGGCAGTTCCTCCGGCGCGTGTGACCCGTCCGCGTCCATCTCGACGAAGACGTCGTAGTCCCGCCGGCGGCCCCAGTCGAAACCGGCCACATACGCCGCTCCGAGCCCGGCCTTTTCACGGCGGTGCAGCACGTGCACGTGACCGTCCCGGGCGGCCAGCTGCTCGGCCAGCGCCCCCGTGCCGTCCGGGCTACCGTCGTCGACGATCAGCACATGCGCTGCGGGAACCGCCTGCCGCAGACGAAGCACGATCGGGCGCAGGTTGTCCCGCTCGTTGAACGTCGGAATCACCACCAGGACCGAGCCCGGCTGGTCCCGGCCGACCGGGTGCTGCTGGTTCGTCATCACTGCCCGACGCCCTCGCAGGTGGCACCGGGCGGCGCACCGGCAGCTCTGCGCCGGTGCCGCCACAGCGCGACCCCCACCGCCGCGGCTCCCAGCGCCGAAACCGTCCACGTCGGGATCGGGCCGAGCCGGGTCGCCGGGGTCAGTGTGCTGCGCAGCGGCACCTCGGCCATCAGGGTCTGCGCGGTGAACTGCCGGGTTTGCCGGGTGACCGTGCCGTCCGGTTGCACGATGGCGCTGACCCCGCTGGTGGCGGCCACCACTGCCGCGCGGCTGTGTTCGACGGTCCGCAACCGTGTCATCGCCAGCTGCTGGTAGCTCATTTCCGAACGGCCGTACCAGGCGTTGTTCGTCGGGACGGCCAGCAGGGTGGCCCCGGCGCGGGTGGCACCGCGGAACACATCGCCGAAGGCCACGTCGTAGCACAGCCCGACACCCAGTCTCGCCGGTCCCGTCTCGAACACGCCGGGGTCGTCGCCGGGGACCATGTCCTGCGGGAATCGCTGCACGAACGGGCTCACCACCCCGGCCACCGATCGCATCGGGATCTTCTCGGCGAACGGTACGAGATGCTGCTTGACGTACTCGTCGGTGGCACCCTCCTGCGGGTCCCACTGCAGGATCCGGTTGCTCAGTTCCCCGTCGGCACTGCGCGCGAGGCCGCCCACCACCAGCGGCACGCCGAGCCGGGAGGCGATCCGGTCCAGCGCGGGATCGTTCCGGGCCGGTCCCCAGGAGCCGACCTGCTCCGGCAGGATGACGAGGTCCGGACGTGGAAGGCGACCGGACCGCACATCGGCCACGAGCTTCTCGGCGGCCCGGATGTGGTTGCGGTACAGCACCTCGTCCTCGTGCAGCAGACCCAACCCGATATTGGGCGCATCGCCCTGGATCACCGCCACCCGGGCCGTGCCGGCGTTGGCCTCGGCGGTGACCAGCGGCGTCGCCGCGAGGGCGGCCACAATCGGCACCACGGCCGCCATGGTCGGCGCGAGCAGCGTGCGCGGTGTGCGCCGGACGTGCGGCACCCGCCGACCGAACTCGGCGAGGGCGGCACCGAGCAGCGCCACCGCGAAGGTCACCATGCCCGCGCCGCCCAGCGCCGCGATCGGTAGCAACGCTCCCCCGGCCTGCGTGAAGGCCAGCCGGCCCCACGGAAAACCCCCGAAGGGAACAGTGCTGCGCAGCAGTTCCGCACCGACGAACACGGCCGCCATCCACACCGGGGCCGCGGGCAGGCGGCTCACGCGGGCCATGCCGGCCCCGGCCAGGCCGAAGAACAGCGCCTCGGCCGTGGCCACCCCCAGCCACGGCCAGGGGCCGAACTGCGTCCCCAGGAAGTCCAGCAGCCACCCCAGCAGCGGCAGCAGGTAGGCCAGCCCGAACAGCAGCCCGTAGCCGGCCCCGCTCCGGGCCCGGCGGCCGTGCACCACTGCGGCGAACCCGGCGAAGGCCAGGGGCACCAGCCACCACAGGTTGCGCGGTGGGGAGGCCCAGTACACCGTCACCCCGGCGGCGATGGCCACCGCCATGCGCAGCCACACCGCCGCTGCCGGAACGCGTACCCGCCGCCGTCCGGTCACACTGCCGTCGGGCTGCTCGCGGTGCCGCGTATTCACCGTGGGAACAACCACCCGATCAACCTTCTCGGCGATACGGTCCCGGCCCTCGCCCGGGACGGACGTCCATGCTCATGTGCGTCTGTCGGCCTTCTCGGTGGCCGTCACACGCACCCGACCAATGTACGCCGAAGGTCGGCACTTCCGAGCCGCTGCTGCATGGTCACCGCCATCACACGGTCACTGCCACCACCGGGGCTTGCGCTTCTTGGGGTGACAAATGTTGCTGCCGCCCAGGAGCGAATAGCTGCGGATGCGCACCACCGGCGAATTCGCCACCTCGGCACTCTCGTCGATCTTGAGGTCATCACCGCCGAGGAAGTCGGTCGAGTCGAGTTCCACCCGGATCCCCTTGGGCACGATCACGTCGGTACCTCCCATGATCGACACCAGTGTGATCTCGACCGCATCGCCCGGGAGCTGGGCCTCGCACAGATCGATCGTCGAACCGCCCATGAACGCGAAGAACCCGATCCTGGGCGGTACTCGCCGCCGGCCCTTGTAGTCCGACCCGCCCAGGATCGCCAGCGTCCACCGACGCTTGCCGGTATCCCCACCGGTCTCCGCGGGCAACGCCGCGCTCCCGGAGTCCGAGGCAGGCAGGTCCGCGGTGATCCGTTGCAGTTCCCCTCGGGTGCTGGACTCGTAGACCTGGTTCAGCCGTTGAGTGAACTCGTCCAGGGTCAGGCGCCCCTCCCCGACAGCCTCGTTGAGCTGATGGTTCACCCGCTCACGTTCGGCGTCGGACGCTCGGATCGACGGATCATCGGAACCCCCGGATGCACTCATACCGATCAGTTTAGAACGCCCGCATTCGTTCGATCGGTACAGTCAGTGCTCCTCGTCACTCGAGTCCCGGGTGTAGATCGTCTCCCCCCGCAGCACCGTGCGCAGGCAGCGCGGTAGTCGTGTCCCCGGCGTGAGGTCCGGCAGGCCCGGCACTCCCGACCGCGGATCCGTCGACCAGCGCTGGACGCGGGAGTCCGGCGTGCCGGTCACCAGCTCACCGGTCTCCCACACGGCATAGGTCGCCGGGGCGCCGGGCACCAGAGTGCCGGTCACGCCGTCGTCGGCGCCGCCCGCGCGCCAGCCGCCCCGGGTGTGGGCCGTGAACGCCGCTCGCGGGGAGACCCCGAACCCCTCCGTGCGGTGATGCACCGCAGCACGCACCGACGCCCACGGACCGACCGAGGTCACCGGCGCATCCGAGCCGAATGCCAGCACCAGGCCGCTGGCCGCCAGCCGCGAGAACGGGTTCAACCGGCTCCCGCGCTGCGGGCCGAGGCGACGCGCGTACATGTCCGCGGGACCGCCCCACGCCGCGTCGAAGAGCGGTTGCACGGAGGCGGCCACGCCGAACCGGCCCAGTTCCTCGGCCTGCTCGGCGTCGACCATCTCCAGATGTTCCAGCCGGTGCCGCATCCCGGCCAGTGTGGGCACTCCCACGGTCCGCGCCGCGCGGCGGAACCCCTCGGTGACCTCGGCGACCCCGGCATCGCCGATGACGTGAAAACCCGCCTGCAAACCGTGGCGGGTGCACTCCACGAGGTGCTCGGCGACCGCGTCGGCATCCAGATACAGCACCCCGGAGGTGCTCGGGTCGTCGGCATACGGTTCCTGCAGGGCCGCGGTGCGCGAACCCACCGCCCCGTCGACGAACAGGTCCCCGGCGAGGCCGCGGACACCGAGCTCGCGGGCCGTGTCCAGTGCCCCGAGCTCGCCCCAGTAGCCCACGACTTCGGGCACACCGCCCTGCTCGGCCAGTGCGAGCAGATCGGCCAGGTCGTCGGGGTCGGAGATGTCGGGGCCCCCGCACTCGTGCACGCTCGCCACTCCCTGCGAAGCGGCGTGGCGCAGAAACGCCAGCTGAGCCTCCCGGCGTTGGGCGGCCCCCAGCGATTCCCGGGCCGCGCTGCGCGCGTGATGGTGCGCCACCCGGGTCAGCGGGCCGTGCTCGTCCCACCCTTCGGCACCGCGGGCCAGCGGCGCGCGCTCGATCAGGGCGCTGGACACCAGCGCGGAATGCACATCGATGCGGGACAGGTACACCGGAGCACCCCCCGAGGCGGCATCGACCTCAGAGCGGGTGGGGGGACGCTGTTCCGGCCACCACGTCTCGTCCCACCCGTGGCCCCACACGAGCGTGCCGGGATGTTCGGCAACGTGGTCGCGCAGTGCGTGCAGGAACTCCGTCAGCGAGGCGCAGCCCGTGAGGTCGAGACCGTTGAGTAACAGGCCGGCCGACGTCGCGTGCACGTGCGAGTCGACGAAGGCAGGCGCGACGAACGCGCCGCCGAGGTCGACGACATGAGCGTCGGGGTGCAGGGCGCGGCCGACGTGGTCGGCACCGACCCATGCGATGGTCCCACCGGTCACGGCCATCGCCGTGGCGTCAGGGTTGCCCGGGGAGTGAATCCTGCCCCCGAGCAGCAACGTCGTCTCGGACATCTGTTGGCCTTGTCCCTGTGTTCCCGGTCGCTGTTCAACTGCGCCATCTGCCGGACCGTGGTCGTCGGCGTGCCCCCAGCCGCGTGACGCCCGCGCACCGCTCGCCGCGATCGGCCACGATCGTTCTCAGCAGCCTACCCGCAGACCCTGAGTGGCTGACGTGACCTCGATTCATCACCGGATCAGTGCGGGTCTCACCCTCGCGGCGGCTCCTCGGAACCGGAAGACCGCGGTGGTGGCAGGTGCGTTGCCCCGCCGGATTTCCCGTCCGCCTCGTCGTCCTCGGTGACGGAGACGACTTCACCGTCGATGACGTCGTCGGTGCCCGTACCTGCCTGCCGGCCACGGTATGTCCCCGCCGAGGCCGCCCGGGCCTGGGCCCGCAGCCTCTCGTGCATGGCCCGGGACCGTCGTTCGGCGGTGCGTTGCAGGCGGCGGCGCAGCACGGCACGAGTCGGGGGGAGCAGGAACAGCAGGCCCACCACGTCACCGACCAGGCCGGGCAGCAGGATCAGCAGGCCGCCCAGGACGATGAGCACGCCGTCGGACAGTTCCCGCTCGGGGGGCCTGCGCAGGCGGGCTGCTTCGCTGAACTCCTGCAGGGTGCGGCGACCCTCCCGGCGCAACAACCAGGCACCGAGCACCGCGCTCGCGGCGAGCAATCCGATGGTGGGCAGCACTCCGATGGCCTGGCCGACGACAACCAGCACGCTGATCTCGACGACACCGGCTATCAGCAATACGACGAAGACGGGCACAGTACGGTGATACCTCCGCTCGATGGCAGTCACCTGGTCAACGTTCGGCGGGCCCGAAATGCTTCCGGATGTCTTCGGTTCCGAGCTTGGCACGCCCCGCGCGGACCGCGGTAGGGCGCTGCCGAACCGTTATCGACGACACCGGCCGGTGGCTTCCGTCCCCGCCGAACGGTACCCATAGACTGCAGAGGATGCGGGCACACCTGAGGAGATTGCTGGCGCTGTTCGTCGTGAGCAGTGTGCTCGCCCTCGTTTTCCTGGTCAGCGACCGCCCCACACCCGAGGCTCCGCCACCACCGCCGCCCCCTCCTCCTGCGGTGGTGACCATGGGCGACAGCACTCTGTCCGGCGAAGGTGCCGGCAACTACACCCCCGGCACGGACGGCGCCAACGGCAACTGGTGTCACCGCTCACCCGCCGCTGCCGTGCACCAGTTGCAACTGCCGGGCTCGGTGAAGCGCTTCAATCTGGCTTGCTCGGGAGCCAAAGCCGGCCTCGTGGGCCTGGAACCGCATCCGAACCATCCCGAGGGCTCACAGGCACGCCGGCTCGCCGATCTCGCCGAGCGCTACCGGATCACCGACATCGTGGTCCAGGTCGGCGCCAACGACGATCCGAACTTCGTCGGTGTCCTCAACAAGTGCGTCGGTGCCTGGGTCGCCCGCACCCCGGGAGGGTGCGCCGAACAACTGCGGCAGGAGTGGCCGAAGCGGGTGCAGCGGATGCAACCCAAGGTGCTGGCCGCGCTGCAGGACATCCGCACCGTCATGGACCGCGCGGGCTACGAGCGCGGCGACTACTCGCTCGTACTGCAGTCCTACGCCTCCCCGGTCGGTCCCGGCATCCCCCCCGAGCTGCAGGATCTCTCCGGTTGCCCGCTGCTCACCAGCGACGTCAAATGGGTGCGCAGCACGGCGGTGCCACAGCTGTCCGCGGGTTTGCGGGAGGTCGCCGAGCAGGTCGGTGCCCGCTTCCTCGACCTGTCCCGCGCCGGTTACGGGCACGAGGCCTGCACCGGCGGCAAGGCGGCCCCGGAGACCGAGTGGTTCACCCGGCTGACAGTGGATTGGGAGGCCCTCAAGCACGAGAAGCGTGCGCCGCACGCGATGCAGGCCTCCTTCCACGCCAACGCCACCGGGCACGACCAGTTCGCCCGCTGCCTGAGCGATTTCCTGCAGAACTCCCGGCGACAGGCGGTCTGCCTGCCGGGGCCACAGGGGTCCCTGACGGCCGTACCGCCGGACGTCGCCGCCGAACGGGCGAGCCGGTGAGCACGCCGCGGCAGGCGACGCCCCGGCTTCAGATCTCGGGGGGCCGGTTCTCGAACGGGGTGGACAGCACCACCGTGGTGCGTGTCGAGACCTTCGCGGCTTCCCGGATCTGACGCAGCAACTCCTCCAACCCGAGCGGCGAAGCCACCCGTACCTGCAGGATGTAGGACTCGTCACCGGCCACCGAGTAGCACGACTCGATTTCCGGCAGGTGTTGCAGGCGCTGCGGGTAATCGTCCGGCGCGGCCGGGTCGGTCGGGGTCAGGGAAATGAACGCGGTCAGCGGCAAACCGATCTGTTCGCCGTCGATGTGGGCCGTATAGCCGCGCAGTGCGCCACGCTGCTCCAGGCGGCGCACCCGCTGGTGCACCGCGGAGACGCTCAGCCCGACCCGCTCGCCCAGGTCGGTGAAGCTGCACCGGCCGTCCTGGGCGAGCTCCCGCAGGATGGCTCGATCGGTGGCTTCCAGGTCGCCGCTCTGCCCGCCGGTCCTGTCACTCACGCCGGCAGCACCACCAACTCGTGCGACTGGTTGTTCAGGCTTTCGACACCGTCGTCGGTGACCACGACGATGTCCTCGATCCGGGCACCCCAGTGCTCCTCCTGGTAGATACCGGGCTCGACGCTGAAGGCCATCCCCGGCTCCAGGAGCAGGTCGTTGCCCCCCATGATGTAGGGCTCCTCGTGCACGTCCAGCCCGATACCGTGGCCGGTGCGGTGCACGAAGTGCTCGCCGAACCCGGCCGCTGCGATCGGTTCACGGGCCGCAGCGTCGATGGAGGCGGCGGTGACACCGGGACGCACGGACTCGACGGCGGCTCGCTGCGCGGCCTGCAGGACCGCATAGGTTTCGCGCACGTCGGACTGCGCGGGCTCACCGAGAACGTAGGTGCGGGTGCAGTCGGAGTTGTACCCGCCGGGGATCGGCCCGCCGATGTCGACGACCACGACGTCGCCCCGCTCGATGACGCGATCGGACAGGGCGTGGTGGGGGCTGGCGCCGTTGGGGCCCGAGCCCACGATGACGAACGCCGCCTCGAGGTGCCCCTCGGCCACGATCGCCTCGGTGATGTCCGCGCCCACCTCGGCCTCGGTACGCCCGACCTTGAGGAACTCGCCCATGCGCGCGTGCACCCGGTCGATGGCCGCTCCCGCCTTGCGCAGCGCCTCGATCTCGGCGGTGTCCTTGCGCATCCGCAGCTCCCGCAGCACCGACCCGGCGAGTACCTGCTCGACGCCGGGCAGAGCCGTCCGCAGCGGCAGCGTGTGCAGGGCGGGCATGACGTCGGCGACACCGACGCGAGACGGCTCCGTTCCGTCGCGGCGCAGCAGGTCGGCGACGATGCCGTGCGGGTCCTGCCCGTCCACCCAGGTCACGATCTCGATGCCGAGCTCGTTCGCGGGCACCTCGGCGTAGCCCAACTCCTCCAGCTTCGGCACCACCAGCACCGGTCCGGGACCGTGCCCGGCCGCGGGGAGCACCAGGCAGCTCAGCCGCTCGAAGGACTCGCCCCCGGCGCCGATGAGGTATTCCAGGTCGGATCCGGGGGAGATCAGCAGCGCGTCGAGGTTCGCTCGGGCCGCGGTGTCGGCAGCTCGCTGTAGACGGGCCGACAGCACGGTGGGGTCCTGCTTGGTTGCGTCGGTGGACATGGGCCAAGCCTAAATGCGGGCCGTGATCCCGTGGTGGTGGCGGTGGCAGTGGCGGTCGAAAGCGGTCATGCAGCGCTTTCCACAGCCGCATCTCGAGGCCGGGTGGTACCCGGATCGTCCATCTGAGCCCAGACGGGGAACAGCAGCGGAGCCGAGAGAGCCGTCAGGTAGCTCGCCACGACCATCCACAGTGTGGGGAGCAGGCCCACCCCGTCGACGAGAATCCCGCCGATCAGCACGCCCAGTGGTGTACCGCCCTGCGCCACCACCGTGGTCATGCTCAGCACCCGGCCGCGCAGCTCCGCGGGAATCCGCTCGTAGGTGACCACCGCGAGCACCGGGTTGACCGTGCTCGCCGCCAATCCCGCGATCGCGACGACGATCAGCACGGTCACCAGTCCGGATTCGAGCGCCATGGCCACATGTGGTGACGTCGTTCCGATCACCATCGAGGCCGTGAACAGGTGGCGCCGCGATCCCGCGCGGTGTCCGACCCAGGTGAAGACGATGTTTCCGACCAGGGCGGATCCGCCGAAGACGCCGACGATCGCGCCGAGTGCCACCGGGCTGTGCAGAACCTGATCGGCGTAGGACGGGAACAGCACCGCGAAGGCCGCCACGTCCAGCATGTTCGTGATCAGCAGCATCGCCAGAATCGCCGCGATCAGCCGGTCCCGGCGCAGGTACCGCAGCCCTTCGGCGATCTCACAGAAGTACTGCGACGTCCGGGTGGAGCTCTCGGGGCTCCTGACGGCCGTGCGCGGCACCCCGAGGAGAGTCAGGCCGGCTGCGAGCAGGAACAGTCCCGCGTTGCCGACGAGCACCCCGGGCGCGTCGACCAGCGCCAGAGCGACCCCGGCCAGCGGCGCCCCGAGCATCTCCCCTGCCCGCTTGGCGGCATCCATCCCTCCCGCGCCGCGCTCCATCGGCACGCCACTGTGGGCGATCAGCTCGGGGACCATCATGCGCCGGGCAGTGTGTCCCGGTTCGCGACTCGCTCCCAGGACGGCGGACAGGGCGATGAGCTGCCAGAAGGCCAATCCGGCCGTGATGTGCAACATCGGGATGCTCACCACGGAGGCCGCCCCCGCCACGTCGGAGACGAGCACCGTCCGGCGCGCGCCGACCCGATCCACGAGCGGACCGGTCACCAGGGACACGGCGACGAGTCCCACGAGTTCGGCGGCGGTGACCACCCCGACCCGCGTGGCGCTGCCCGTGGTCATCAGCACGAACCAGGGGATGGCGACGAACGTGGCCGTGCTCGCGGTGGCCGCACAGCCGTGCGAGACCCACAGCAACACCAGAGGTGTGCGCCGTCGCCCGCTCATGCGCTCAGCCCGCGCCGGGGGAACGCCTGGAGCTGCACGGAGATCTGCTCGTCACCCTCGGAGGGCTCGCGCCGGTAGCGTTCGACCAGCTCGGCGACCTCCGCGGTGAGCCGCTCCAGCTCGGCGGCGCTCAACGACAACAACCAGTCGGAGACGTCGGAGGCCTTGACCCACTCCGGCGACCACTCCCCCACACTGGCGACGAATTCGGCGCTCTGGCGGTAGTGCTGGGTGACGAACTCGTGCAGCAGGACGGTGAGCGGTTCCTGCGTGTCCGGGTCGCCGGTGAACTTCTCGGTCCGCACCCTCGTGCTGTCCTGCACCGCCCGCCACCAGCGCTCGCGCCGGTTGCCGCGCTCGGTGTCCTGCTCGATGAAGCCGTGCTCGGCCAGCTGCCGCAGGTGCCAGCTCGTGGTGCCCGAGCGCTCACCCACCCGCTCGGCGAGCCGGGTGGCCGTGGCCGGGCCATCGCTGCGCAGCAGCCCCAGCAGGCGTACCCGCAGCGGGTGCGCCAAGCCGCGCAGGCTCCGCGCGTCGAGTTCGTGTTCCCGGTGTCGCACCATGCGAGCACGATAAACCACCAAGAAATCTTGGCCAAGACTCCTTGGTGGTTTCCGCCGGCCGACTCACCGGCCGTCGAGGTCGTAGACCTCCAGCGACTCCAGCCGCACCCGACCACCGACGGCGAAAGGACGTACGCGATCGCCTTCAGCATCCGGAAAGACCAGGTCACTCAGCACCGTGTGACCGCTTCCGCCGAACACCTCGACACAGCAGCGGTCGAGCAGGACCCGCATCCGCACCGCGTTGCCGTCCGGGCCCAGGGAGGCGGTGTGCCGGGCCGGGAAGTCGGCACTGACCGGTGTGCTGCCGGAACGCACCCGGTCGACGAACAGCTCCCCGGACACGGCGTCGTACCCGATGCGGGTGCGCTGCCGGTCCCCGGCGAACACGTCGAACCCGAAGGTCGCGGCCTGCTCCGGCGCCGCCGGATCCAGCAGGAATTCGGCCACGATGTCGAGCGCGGTTCCGAAGTATTCCGGGGCGCTGCCACGACCGGAGACCACACCGCTCCACCGCCGCGGCCGGGTGCGCACCCCGTCAAGCTCGTCGACGGGGTGCTGGGCTAGCCGGACACCGGACCCGGTGGCTGTCAGACCGACCTGGCGCGGTGTGGTCATGGCACCGCGCCACGGGTGGGTGGGGACCTTCTTGGCGTAGTTCCAGTTGCTCATCCAACCCACCCAAAGCCGGCGACCGTCCGCATCGGGGATGTTCGACCACGACTGCACGGCGTAGAAGTCCGCACCGCGATCGACCCACAGGACCTCGTCGGCGGCGTTGTCCGCGGTGAACGTCGTGCCGTCGAAGTCCCCCGGGAAGTACTGGGTTCCCGAGCCGCCCGCCGGGCCACCGGGGTTGATGCTGACGATGAGCACCCACCGGGTGCGGTCGGAGTCGCCGTCGACGGGCAGCTCGAACAGGTCGGGGCACTCCCAGACGCCGCCGTGCGCGCCACGCTCGGCGCCGAAGTTGCTGACGTGGCGCCAGTTCACCAGATCGGTCGAGCTGTAGAAGCGGATGTGATCGCCTGCGGCCAGCATCAGCACCCACGTGCCACTCGCAGCGTGCCGGATGACCTTGGGGTCACGGAAATCCTCGATGCCGGGGTTGGCGATCACCGGATTGCCCGCGTGCTTGGTCCAGGTACGACCGTTGTCGCGGCTGTAGGCGATGCTCTGCTGCTGGGCCTCGCCGGCGCTGGTGTAGAACGCGACGATCCCGGAGCCACCTCCGAAGAATCCGCTGGTGTCGTCGTGATCCACCACAGCGCTGCCGGAGTAGATCTCGCCGAGCTCGTCGGGTTCGAGCGCCACCGCGAGCTCTCGCCACTCGACCAGGTCGGTGCTGACAGCGTGGCCCCAGCTCAGGTTGGCGTGCTCGATTCCCTTCGGGTTGTGCTGGAAGAACAGGTGGTACTCACCCTCGTGGTACACCAGCCCGTTCGGGTCGTTCATCCAGTTCTGGTGGGGTGTGAAATGCACCGAGGGTCGCCATTGCGGTGTCGCCGAGGCGGCCGCGGAAGCCCGCGAAACGGCCGGACCCGGCCGCAGTCCCCATCCGAGTCCGAAAAGGGCGCCGGTGCCCGCCAGGAAGCTCCGGCGCCCGACCGGCGCTGGGCCGCCGTGCGGCCTCGGGTGGTACTCCGCCGGTTCTGGCTCCCGCGAGTGCTGCATGTCTACTCCTCCCTGCCCGCCAGGGCTCGGACACCGGTTCGGGACAGCGGGCGCTCAGGCCGCGGGGTCGCTGTCCACATCGCGCTCCAGCAGCCCTGCGAGCTGTTCCAGAGCGTCCTGCTCACCCGGTCCGTCGGCGCAGACCTCCACCTCGTCGCCGTGCTCGGCACCGAGAGTCATCAGACCGAGAACGCTGGCGGCGTCGACGGGCTCACCCGCAACCCCGTTCTCGACCTTGGCGATGCTGACGCGGGCTTCCTGCGCACCCGCGAACTGCGACAGCAACGTGGCAGGCCGGGCATGGATACCGACGCGGGCGGCGACGGTGACGCGGCGGCACGGCATGGCGATCTCCTCCTGATACGACGAGTACGGTCTCAAGCGGCGACTGCGGCCTCGGACGGCGCCGACTCGGCTGTGGCTGGTGCGCGGCCGATCTGCTTGGCGAGCATCACGGCCACAGCAGCGACCACGACACCCACCGCGATGGCGAGCATGTACAGCAGCGGCTGCCCCACCAGTGGCAGCACGAACAGGCCCCCGTGCGGCGCACGGAGTGTGGCCCCGAACATCATCGACAGGGCGCCAGTGGTGGCCGAGCCGGTGACCATGGCGGGGATGACCCGCAACGGGTCGGCAGCGGCGAACGGGATCGCGCCTTCGGTGATGAACGAGGCACCGAGCAGCCATGCCGGCCGGGCACTTTCCTGCTCGGCCGGACCGAACAGCTTGCTGCGCACGGTGGCGGCCAGGGCCAGAGCCAGGGGCGGCACCATGCCCGCCCCCATCACGGCGGCCATGATCTCCAGCGCGGTCTCGCTTCCCGTGCTCAACCCGCCCACGGCGAAGGTGTAGGCGACCTTGTTCACGGGACCGCCCATGTCGAAGGCGATCATGCCGCCGAGCAACGCGCCGAGCAGCAGGGCACCGGCTCCGGTAAGCCCGTTGAGCCAGCCCGTCAGGGTCGACATGGCAGCGGCGATCGGTTTGCCCAGCAGGACGAACATCAGTGCACCGACAACGAGCGACCCGAGAAGAGGCAGAACGACCACGGGCATGATTCCCGCGACCGCACGCGGGACCCTGATCCGCTGCAGAGCCGCCACGACAGCGCCCGCCAGCAGACCGGCGACGAGCCCGCCGAGGAACCCGGCTTCGACGGCCACGGCGGCCGCACCGCCCACGAACCCCGGAGCGAGCGCGGGCCGGTCGGCCATCGCGAAGGCGATGAAACCCGCGAGGACCGGCACGAGGAACTCGAACGCGGCCGAGCCAATCTGGTTGGCCAGTGCCGCCCAGCTCAGCAGACTCGCGGGGTCGAAGTACTCGGTGACATCGGGGGCTTCGGTGATCCGATAACCGCCGAGTGCGAAACTCAGAGCGATGAGCAGGCCACCCGCTGCGACGAACGGGATCACGTAGCTGACACCGGTCATCAACCATTGCCGCAACCTGCCCGCCATCCCGGAGCCCGCAGCGGTCCTGCCTGCCGGCTCGGGGGGTACCGGCTGCGCCGCGGCAGTGGCCTCCGGCTCGCTGCCCGCGGCGCCCCTGGCCTGTTCGATCAGTCCGGCAGCATCGTTGACGGCCTGCTTGACGGTGGCTTCCACGACGGGCTTGTTCGCGAACCGGCCGCGGTCCTGCACTCCGACATCGGCGGCCAGTACCACGGCATCAGCCTCCTCGATGTCCGCTGTGGACAGCGTGGTAGAGCCCGCCGACCCCTGCGTCTCCACCACGATCTCGTCACCCGCGGCTGTCGCGGCCTGTTCGAGTGCCTCGGCGGCCATGTAGGTGTGTGCGATGCCCGTGGGGCATGCGGTGACGGCGACGAACTTCACGGCTTGACCTCCTCGCGCACGTATTCGGCAACCGCCGCAGGATCGGCCGCTTCCAGCAGTGTTCGCTTGAACTCGGCGCGGACCAGACGTCGCGCCAGCGCGGCGAGCACCGCCATGTGATCGGAGTCGCCACCCTCGGGAGCGGCGATGAGAAAGATCAGGGTGGCCGGGCCGTCGTCGGCGCCGAAGTCGATGCCCACGGCGCTGCGCCCGAACGCCAGCGTCGGCGTGGTCACCGCCGACGACCGGCAGTGCGGGATGCCGATGCCGCCTGCCATCCCGGTGGCCATCTGTTGCTCGCGGGATTCCACGTCGGTGAGGAACTGCTCCAGATCGGTGACGCGCCCGCTCGCCACGAGACGCTGCGCCAGGGAGCGCACCGCCGTGCGCCGGTCGGTGGCCCGAAGATCCAGGTCGATGAGGTCGGAGTGGGTCAGTTCAATGTTCATGCTGCGGTTCCGTTCAGGGTCAGGGACTCGTCGACGTCGACGACACGTACCGGCTCGAAATTCAGGTCATCCGGGGTGGGCATCCGGCTGCCCGGCAGCTGGACTGCGGCGGAGCCGTAGGCGACGGCGTGGCGCAGCGCCGCGGGCCCCCGGGCACCCGCGATCAGGAATCCCGCGAGCAGGGCATCACCGGCACCGACCGTGCTGCGTACCAGCGCAGTCGCACCGGTGGCGTGCCACGCGCTGTCGCCCTCCACCAGCAGGGCCCCGTCCGCACCGAGGCTGACCAGGACCGTGGATACGCCCTCGCGCTGCACCGAGCCAGCGACGTCGACGACATCACCGAGCCGATCCAGGGGGCGTTCGGCCAGTTCGGACAGTTCCGCCAGATTGGGCGTGACGAGGTCCGCCCGCGCTCGGCACGCCTCCCTCAGGGGCGGCCCCGAGGTGTCCACGGCGACCCGGGCTCCCGCTGCGCACGCGGCGCGCACGAGACGGCCGTACAGGTCCTCGGGGCATCCCGCCGGAAGGCTCCCGCACGCCACCACCCAGTCGGCCCGTGTCGCAAGCTCGGCGGTCCGCTCTTCGAGCGCTGCGATCTCCGCACCGGAGAGCGCGTTGCCCGGCTCGTTGAGCTTGGTGGTCGTCCCGTCGGATTCGACCAGCGTCACATTGCTGCGGGTGGCCGTGCCGACGGGCACCTCCACCACCGGTACGGCCTCGGGCGCCAGCAACTCGGCCAAGCAGGTCCCCTCGGTCCCACCGGTGGGCAGGACGCATGTGGTCGGCCGGTCCGCTGCCACCAGCGTCCGCGCCACGTTCACACCCTTTCCTCCCGGATCGAGACGTACCTCCTCGGCGCGGTGTACTGCGCCTCGCCTCAGCTCTCCGATCAACACGGTGCGGTCCAGACTCGGGTTCGGGGTCACTGTGACGATCATGCGAGCACCACTTCGATCTCGGCCTCGTTCAGCTCGGCCACTGCCACCTCGTCCAGATCACTGTCGGTCACCACCACATCGATCTCGGAGAGCTTCGCGAACCTGCTGAACCGGTCATCGCCGTACTTCCGGTGGTCGGCCAGCAGCACCCGGCGACGGCAGGCGCGGACCATGGCGGCCTTGACCGCCGCTTCCGCGGTGTCCGGGGTCGTACATCCACCGGTCACCGAGAATCCGTTGGTTCCGAAGAAACCCACATCGATCGTCAGCCCGGCCAGCACGTCCAGTGCCCACGACTCGACCGAGGCCAACGTCGTTGCCCGGATGCGCCCTCCGAGCATGTGCAGGTTGCAGTTCCCGCGAGGAGCGAGCTGGTTGGCCACCGACAAGGCGTTCGTCACGACCGTCAGCTCATGATCACCGTGGAACAGGCCTGCCAGCCGGGCCGTGGTCGTGCCCGCGTCCAGCAGCACCGTCCCCCGGCTCGGCAACAGGCCGAACGCTGCCCGGGCGATCCGTTCCTTCTCCGAGGCACTGGTCCTGTCCCGCTGGGACACACCGGGCTCGAAATCGAGCCGATCGACCGGAATGGCCCCACCGTAGACGCGGCGCACCAGACCCCGGCGCTCCAGCGCGCCGAGATCGCGGCGGATCGTCTCCGGCGCCACCTCGAATTCCGCCGACGCGGCCATGACATCGATGCGCCCGTCGGACCGCGCCCGCTGCGCCAGCAGCTGTCGGCGCTCCGCCCCATACATGCCCGTTTTCCTCCGGTCTGTGTTTGGTGTTGCCTGATTCTGTCTCCTGTTGCCATATTGTCAAGGCTTCGGCAATGCGAGAACCCCCGAGGAGAAACACATGTGCCTGCGCGACCTGTCCCCGGCAAGTGGAACGGCTGCGAACGAAACGGGGCTGCGCGGTGTCGGCGTCAGTTCCGGCCGCGCATCCGGACCGGTCGTCCGGGTCGCCGAATCGCTGGAGGAACCCGGGTCGCATCCGACACCACCGGATCCGCGTGCGGAAGCCGAGCGCATCCGGCCCGCCGCACAGCTGGTGGCCGACCGGTTGGCGTCACGTGCGACCGCGGCGGAAGATTCCGCCCGGTCGGTGCTCGAAGCGACAGCGGCCATGGCAGCAGACCCGGCACTGCTGTCCAGGGCCGAGAAATTGGTGACCGAGCGGCTGCTGCCTGCGGAACGAGCCGTGTACGAGACGGCCGACGAGTTCGCGGGGATGCTCGCAGGCGCCGGGGAATACCTGGCCGCGCGGGCACGTGATATCCAGGACGTCCGAGATCGGATCGTCGCCGCACTGCTCGGTGTCGAACCACCGGGGCTACCGGAGATGACCTGCCCCGGAGTGCTGGTGGCACGGGATCTCTCCCCGGCCGATACCGCGGGACTCGACCCCGCACTGGTCCTCGCTCTGGTCACCGAGGAGGGCGGACCGACCAGCCACACCGCCATCCTCGCCCGATCCCTGGGGATTCCGGCGGTCGTGGCGGTGCGTGACGTGCTCGCTCACCAGGCCGGGGGGATCACCGTGGACGGTGACACCGGCACCGTGGAACTCACCGAACACCCGATACGCATCGAAACGGCCGTGACCACCGATGACCACGAGTGGGACGGTGCCTGCCACACGGCCGACGGTCATCCCGTCACCATCCTGGCCAATATCGGTTCCGGAGCGGAGGCGCGGGCCGCACAACGGTCCGGAGCGCCGGGAGTGGGTCTTTTCCGAACGGAGTTCTGCTACCTCGCCGCCAACGAGGAACCCGATGTGGCAGACCAACGCAGCGCCTACGCCGAAGTGATGTCCCCCTTCGCCGGAAAACCCGTGGTCGTGCGCACCCTCGACGCCGGAGCGGACAAACCCCTGCCGTTCCTGGATGCAGCAGCCGAACCGAATCCCGCTCTCGGCGTGCGCGGGCTCCGCGTCGCCTTCGACCGGCCCGGGATCGTGGATCGCCAACTCGAGGCCGTCGCCGCAGCGGCCGCGGACACGGGAACCGCGGTGTCGGTCATGGCTCCCATGGTCGCCACGGCCGAGGAAGCATCGTGGTTCGCCGCACGTGCCCGAGCCGCGGGGATTCGCCAAGCAGGGGCCATGATCGAGATTCCCGCAGCGGCTCTGTGCGCACACGAGATTCTCGATGCAGTCGACTTCGTCAGCATCGGTACCAACGACCTGGCCCAATACGCTTTCGCCGCCGACCGTATGCTCGGAGCGACCGCCGGACTCAACGACCCGTGGCAGCCCGCCCTGCTCCGACTCGTCGACGTCCTCGGGCGCGCGGGCCGGGAGCACGGCAAGCCCGTCGGTGTCTGCGGCGAGGCCGCGGCGGATCCGCTCCTCGCGGGAGTACTGCTCGGCCTCGGCGCCACCAGCCTTTCCGTGTCCACGAGTGCGCTGCCCGCGGTCGGAGGTACCTTGGCAGCACACCCCCTGGCGAAGTACCGGGAAGCCGCGCAGGCGGCCCTTCCCGCCGCGGGACCGGACCAAGCCCGGCAGCGTGCGCGCGAAATGCTCGGCTGAGCGTTCTCGGCACCGCTGCGGCGGTGCCGGCCCGGCCGTGGCAAGGTGGATGATCGTGACAGGCCGCCTCATGCTGATCGACGCCGCCGGACTCTGGTTCCGCTCGTACTACGCCCTGCCGGAGTCACTGACCGCGCCGGACGGCACGCCGGTCAACGCGGTGCGCGGATTCTGCGACATGCTCGCCAAACTCGTCGGCGAGCGGCATCCGGATCGGCTCGTGGCCTGCCTCGACAACGACTGGCGCCCGCAGTTCCGGGTCGATGCGCTGCCCTCGTACAAGACCCATCGGGTCGCCGTCGAGGAGCCTGAAGCCGAGGAGGTCCCGGACACGCTGAGCCCGCAGATCCCGATCATCCTGGAAGTACTGGAGGCGTTCGGGATCACCACCGCCGAGGCGGAGGGATTCGAGGCCGACGACGTCATCGGCACCCTCGCCACACGGGAGCAGCACGACCCCGTCGAGGTCATCACCGGAGACCGGGACCTGTTCCAGCTGGTTCGTGACGAGCCCGCTCCGGTCCGGGTGATCTACATCGGCGCCGGGCTGTCCAAGGCACAGGATTACGGCCCGGGTGAGCTCGCCGAGCGCTACGGCCTCTCCCCCGAACGGGCGGGCGAGGACTACGCCGAGATGGCCGTGCTGCGCGGCGACCCTTCCGACGGCCTTCCCGGCGTGGCCGGGATCGGGGAGAAGACGGCCGCGAAACTCGTCACCGAGTTCGGCTCCCTCGACGCGCTGCTGGCGGCGGCCGACAACGCCGACACGCGACTCACCCCGCGCAACCGGGCCAAGCTCGTCGAGACACGGGACTACCTCGCCGCCGCGCCCGCCGTCGTCCGGGTCGTCCGTGACGCACCGGTCACCATGGACCGTGCCGGCGACGAGCGACCCCGTACTCCCACCGACACAGAGCGGGTCTCACGGCTGCAGCAGCGCTGGAACCTGGGCGGATCGGTCGACCGGCTCCTCGCCGCCCTGGCAGGCTGACAGGGCCGTCACCTGCGGCCTCAGAAACCCGTGCCACACCAGGGTGTTTCGGCCGTGGCGAACAAGCGGTCGGCTTCGGCCACCGCAGAGCGGTCGTGCACCTCGAGTCGGTTGGCCGCGGCGAGCGCGGAGACACCGGCATCACCGAGATACAGTGAGGCGAGCACGTCGACACCGAGCCCCAGCTGCGGTCGCGCATCCGAGCGACGCATGCCCTCGGGACCGATCCGGTAGATTCCGGAGTTTTCCGGGAGGAAATCGTCCCGAACCTCGATCACGACCGGTTCGGCCGCGCCGTAACGGCGCGCGGCCAGCGCTGCGGGCACGTCGACCAGACGCAGCCACAAGTCGTCCTGGATGCTGCTCACCCGGCACGTGCGGCGGTCCGTGAGCAACCATTCCAGCGGTTCATCGACCGGCCTGTCGATGGCCACGACCCGGTCCACCAGATCCACGCCGAGCAGGAACCGCCACAAACTCGCGGTCGCCACCGCATCGGCGCTCTGAAGGTCACTGACCTGCAGCGTGCAGACTCCGTCGTCGAAGCGGTGGTCGTTCTTGCTGACCTCGTACAGCGCGAAGCCGTCATCCTCCCCGTCGTCGCCGGTGTGCACCGCCACGACCATCTGCGCTCCACTGAGGACCCCGAGCCGGGAATCCCACCACCCCTCGCTGCGGCTGATCGTTCCCGGCCGCGAGGAGGCGATCCGCCGGTAGAGGTCGGGAAGGAGCTTGCCTGCCTCGTCCTTGCCGACCAACCGGATCGAACCACCGCTCGGTGCCTGCGCATGCAGCACCGCGCGGTGGGTGTCCAGCGACACCGTGCGCGTGCGTGTGCCTTCGCCGTACCCGAAACGCCCGTAGATGACCGCCTCGGAGGCGTGCAGCATCGCCACCGGCTCACCCCGGGCGCGCACGTCGTCGAGCTGGGTGCGCATCAGCGAGCGGAGCACACCGCGCCGCGTGTGGTCGGCCCGGACCCCCACTCCGGTGACGGCCGAAGCGGGCAACACCTCCCCGCCGGGGACGGCGATCGAACTGCTCAACGCCATCGTGGTACCCACCAGCTCGCCGCCGCGGAAGGCGCCGAAGACCCGCCCGGGCTCGTACCGGCTCGACGATCGCTGCCACTGCTCGTCGGTCGGCGCAGGGTGGTGCAGGCTGGCGAGAAAGACACGGCTGGCGTCCCGAAACTCCGACTCGGCCAGCGGCCGCACGTTGTACTCGCTCACAACGGGACATGATGCCGGTTCGGCATCGTGCCGGTCGAACGTTTTCCGGCTCCCGCTCACCGGAGATGACCGACCTCATAGGTGCCTTCGGCGTCGAGGACCGTGATCGTGACCGTCTCGTCTCGCCCGCCGACGGTCACCCGGCAGGCGAACGTGTGGGCGATCTTCACCGGCTGCCCCGAGGGACAGCCGACCGACTCGATGCCCCGCACCCCGTAGGCGTCCTCCAGGATCCGCTGCACCCCCTTCTGCACCGCGGCGGCATCGAACACGCTGCGGTGAAACCATCCCGGTGTCACGAACCCGAGAAACGCCACCACAGCGGCGACGGCGACGCCGATCCCGCCGAACAGCCACGGCCCTCGTCTCGTGCGTCCGCCCTCGCGTGCGGGATCCGGAAAGCCCTGCGGCGTCTCGGCACTCCCGGGTGGCCGGGGACCACAGCCGGCATGCTCCGGCTGTCCCGGCAGCGCGGAATGCGGCAGCACCGGATGCCCCCGGGCGGCGGGCGACTCCCCGTAAGGCGGCTGCGGCTGCGTCCACGGCGGTGCGCCGGGCCACGCGTAGGGCGCCGCATCCGGCGGGGACGAATACCGTCCCCACTGCGGAGGCGGGCTCCCTCGTGGAGGCGGGCCGGCGGGTGGGCCGTGGGGATCGCTCATGGACGCCTCCGGGCGCTGCGGGACGAAGGCCGGGCTCAGGCGCCCGATCCAACCACAGCGTCCCGCGCAGGCAGCAGGCCGGGCGCGCTGCCCCGACCGATCAGGCAGTGCCCGCCGCGACAACCCCGCGGCGAATCGCGGTGACGGCCTTGGTGGCCGCGCTGCCCACGGGATCGTTCCGGCCGACCACGTCCCGGATCTGATCCAGCAGATCCACCACTTGGCGGCACCAGCGGACGAAGTCCCCGGCGGAGAGCTCGTGACCGGTCGACTCGGCGGCGGTGAGCACCTTCTCCAGGGAGTCGCCGCGCGCCCACCGGAACACCGGCCACGCGAACCCCGGATCCGGTTCCCGGGTCCGCTCCAGCTTGTGTCTGCGCTCGTCGTCCTCCAGCTCACCCCACAGCCGCCACGTCGCCGTCAAGGCATCGCTGACCGGACCCGACGGCACGTGCGGGGCCAACGGCCCCTCCCGGCGCGACTCGTACACCAGCGACGAGACCACGGCCGCGAGTTCGGGGGGCTTCAACTCCTCCCAGGTCCCGGTGCGCAGGCACTCCGCGGCCAGCAGGTCCGACTCGCTGTACAACCGTGACAGTCGCCTCCCGTGCTGGGTGACCGGATCCTCGGTGTCGTCCGGGGACAGGTACTGCCGCTCGGCCAGCAGGGCGATGATCCGGTCGAACGAGCGCGCCAGGGAATGCGTCGTCGCCGCGACCCTGCGCCGCAGTTTCTCGGTCTCGCCGTGCAGCCGCTCGTAGCGCTCGGCCCAGCGGGCGTGGCTCTCGCGCTCGTGGCACCCGTGGCACGGGTGCGCGCGCAGGGCTCGTCGCAGACTCGCCAGTTCCTCGTCGTCGCCGGGATCCGCCGAGCGCCGCTTCCCCCGGCCGCTTGGGGGCTTCACACCGGTGTTGCGTACCGAGGAAGCGAGATCACGGCGGGACTTCGGAGACCGCACATCGACATGCTTGGGCAGCTTGATCCTGTCCAGCGCCTCGACCGGCGAGGTGAAGTCGGCGACCGAGACCCGCCCGGACCACCGATCCTCGGTCACCACCAGCGGGCGCGGTTCACTCATCGGCTCCACGCCCGGATCGATGACCACCGCGAGTCCGGCTCGCCGACCCGACGGGATCGCGATCACATCGCCCTTGCGCAGCTTTTCCAGGGATTTGGCCGCCTCGGCGCGGCGAGCGGCCTTGTTCTGCTTGGCCAGCTGCTTCTCCCGGTCCGAGATCCGGCGCCGCAACCGGAAGTACTCCTCGAAGTCACCGAGGTGGCAGTGCATCGACTCGGCGTAGCCCTCCAGGGCCTCGGTGTTGCGCTCCACCCGGCGGGACAGCCCCACCACCGAGCGGTCCGCCTGGAACTGGGCGAACGACTGCTCCAGCAACTCCCGCGCCTGCTGCGTTCCCACCCGGTTCACCAGGTTGACCGCCATGTTGTAGCCGGGCCTGAACGAGGAGCGCAGCGGGTAGGTCCGGGTGGAGGCCAGGCCCGCGACCTGCTTGGGGTCCATACCGGGCCGCCACACGACCACTGCATGGCCCTCGACATCGATACCGCGCCTGCCCGCCCGGCCGGTCAGTTGCGTGTACTCACCCGGGCTGAGGTCGACATGGGCTTCACCGTTGAACTTGACCAGCCGCTCCAGCACGACGGTGCGGGCGGGCATGTTGATGCCCAGGGCGAGCGTCTCGGTGGCGAAGACGGCTTTGACCAGACCACGGACGAACAGTACTTCCACGGCCTCCTTGAAGGCGGGCAGCAGCCCCGCGTGGTGTGCCGCCACCCCGCGTTCCAGCGCCTCCCGCCACTCCCAGTAGCCCAGCACCTCCAGGTCGTTCTCCGGCAGGGTACTGGTGTACTCCTCGACCACCTCACGGATCTCGTGGAGTTCCTCTTCCGTGGTCAGTCGCAGGCCCGAGCGCACGCACTGGGCGACAGCCGCATCACAGCCCGCGCGGCTGAAGATGAACACGATGGCGGGCAGCAGCCCCGAGGAATTCAGACCGTGGAGCATCTCCACCCGCGACGGCGCGAAGAACTTCGGCGGGCGCGGCTTGCCGCGCTTGTCCCGGGGGCCGCCCCGGCCTCGCCCAACAGGATTGTGCACACGGGAGAGTTCCTGTGTGTGGCGCAGCAGCTTGGGATTGATCTGCAGCTCGCGGTCGCCGGTCTCGCCGCCGAAGAGGTCGAACATCCGCGTCCCGACGAGCATGTGCTGCCACAGCGGCACCGGCCGGTGCTCGTCCACCACCACCGTGGTGTCCCCGCGCACCTCCACCAGCCACTCGCCGAACTCCTCGGCGTTGCTCACCGTCGCCGACAGGCTCGCCAGCTGCACGTAGTCCGGCAGGTGCAGGATCACTTCCTCCCAGACCGCGCCCCGGAACCGGTCGGCCAGGTAGTGCACCTCGTCCATGACGACATAGCCGAGAAGGTCGAGGCTGCTCGACCCCGCGTAGAGCATGTTGCGCAGCACCTCGGTGGTCATGACCACCACCTGGGCCTCGCCGTTGATCGACGTGTCCCCGGTGAGCAGGCCCACCGCATCGCTGCCGTAGCGTTCACACAGGTCGGCGTACTTCTGGTTGGACAGCGCCTTGATGGGCGTGGTGTAGAAGCACTTGCGTCCCTCGGCCAGCGCCAGATGCACCGCGAACTCACCGACCACCGTCTTGCCCGCCCCGGTCGGTGCGCACAGCAGCACGCCGTGCCCGGACTCCAGGGCCTGGCATGCGGTGCGCTGGAACGCGTCGAGAGCGAAGGACAGTTCACCCGCGAAATCGGCCAGCTGCGGGTGCGCACTGCGCTGCCGGTGTGCCGCGTAGGATTCGGCGGGGCTCATCCCGGCAGCGGTCGTCTCGGAAAGATTCGCACGGCGTTCAGCCACCCCCCCAGGTTTTCATACCGGCGCCAGGACTGTCTTAGGCGCGGCCGGAGACAGTGCGCAACCGGGACTTCGGGCGAGGCGTGGGTCACATGGGGCCATGCCCCTCGGCGCTCTCCCGCAGGCGGCACTCAGACGCCGCGCGGCAGCCGGGGTGTGACCACCCGCAGCGCCTCGGGCTCACACCGCACGGTCAGCGGGAGCCGAGCCTGGGGTTCCCCGTCGGCATGGGCGAGCCAGCCGTTGTCACCTCCCAGCCGCACCGAGTGTGCCCGCAGCGTTTGCACGGCCGGGTGGTCGACATGGTGCCCGGTGCGCAACGTGGGCAGCACCCGCAGCAACTCCCCCCGGCTGACCTCACCGACCACCGTCAGATCGAACGCCCCGTCCCGGGGATCGGCGTCGGGGCAGATCGGGATCCCGCCGCCGTAGCTGGTCGTGTTGCCCACCGCCACCAGTGCGGCCTCCATGTCGATCATCTCGCCGTCGGTCTCGATCCGCAGCGGCATCACGTGCAGGCTCAGCAACTCCCGCAGCACGGCAAGGTCGTAGCGGCGCTTGCCGCGCGGCCACCGCATCCGGTTCACCCGCGCATTGACGCTCGCATCGAAACCCGCGCACAGCACCGTGGCAAACCAGCCGCCACCGGCGATCCGGCCGAGATCGATCCGATCCTGAGTCCCCTGCTGCATCGCCTGCGCCACAGCACGTGCCGCGACCACCGGATCCAGCGGCATTCCCAGAGCTCGGGCCAGGTCATTGCCCGTTCCCGTGGGGATCACCGCCAGCGCCGTGCTCGTGCCCGCGCACGCCTGCACCGCGGCATGGGCGGCACCGTCACCGCCGAGCACGGCCAGCACGTCGGCGCCACCGGCGACCGCCTCCACCGCCGCGTTCGCGGTCGCCGCGGGATCGGCAGTGGTCACGACACCGACATCGGAGACCGCCTGCAGGTGACCGACCACCGCACCGGCCACCTTCGCCGCCGAGCCGCCTCCCGCCACCGGGTTGACCAACAGCACACTGCGCACGAGAGTGCATCCTCACCCAATCGCACCCCTCCTGGCCAGAGGGGTGCGGGCAGGAACACGGCGGCACGCCGAACGGCTCAGGTGGCGTCGTGGTGATCCGCCGCCTCCGGAGTCGCCGAAGGCGTCACATCCAGCGAGGAGGGACGGTGATCGATGTCGGATGCCTCATCGGGGTCGAGACCTGCCAGCCCCTGCTGTTCGAGTTTCTTCGCCTTCGAGCGATCGTGCGACCGGCACAGCAGCAGCGCGATCCCGAACAGCATGCTCAACGCCGTGGCCAGCACGAGCATCGAGATCGGGTCCTGGCCGGGCGTGGCCAGGGCGGCGAAGACGAACAGGGCGAACACGATCCCGCGCCACCAGCCCTTGAGCTGGGCATAGCCGACCACACCGGCCCGGTTGAGCATGACCAGGATCAGCGGCAACTCGAAGCTGATGCCGAACAGGATCAACATCAACAGCACGAAGTTGATGTACTCGCCCCCGGTCAGGGCGGTGAAGAACGCCTCACCGCCGAAGCCGACCATGAAGGCCAGACCTTCCGGCACGACGAAGTACGCCAGCGCCGCACCCACCGTGAACAGCACACTCGCCAAAGCGACGAACGTCCCGGCGAACTTGCGTTCCTTGGCGTAGAGACCGGGCGTGATGAAGGCCCAGAGCTGATACAGCCACACCGGGCTCAGCAGGACCGCCCCCAGGGAGAGACCGACCTTGAGCCGGATCATGAAGACCTCGAACGGCCTGGTCTGCATCAGCTGACACTGGCCGTCCTGCGGGCTGAACCGCACCTCCGCGGGCAGCGAGCAGTACGGCCCTTTCACGAACTCGCTCAACGTGGGCAGGCCGAACAGCGAGTTGGAAAACCACCAGAAACCGAGGATGCCGCCCAGAACAATGGCCAGCACCGCCACTCCGAGCCGATAGCGCAGCTCGTAAAGATGATCGATCAGCGCCATCGTGCCGTCGGGATTGTGTCGACGGCCCCACCGGCGACGATCACGACGGAACGGGTTCAGGCGGCGAAGTGGACTACCTTCCACCGTGAATCCCGCCCCCGATCAGTTCTTGGCGTTGTCGCGCTGCGTGTCCTCGTGCGAAGAGGAAATCCGGGAACTGCCCTGCTCACCGGAGGTGAGCTGGTGCGGTTCGCTCCGAGAAGCCTCGCCCGAGGTCTCCTTGTCCTGTTTGGCGGCTTCCTCGTCCTCTCGCATGCCACGCGCCTCGGCCTTGAACACCCGCGCGGACTGGCCGAGCGAACGCGCCATCTGCGGTAGCTTTGTGGCACCGAACAGCAGGATGATGATGCCTGCGATGATCAGCAGCTCGGTGGGCCCCATGTTGAACGGCACGGTGGTTCCTCCCCTTTGCTTCGGCACTGGTGATAGTACGCGGAAGCGGTACTAGTGAATAGGGCGGTGACGGCGTTCGTCGAGCGCCACACGAAGGCCCGCCATCCGCGCCTTCAGCAACCCGCTGCGCTCGCCGACATCCTCCAGCGCCTGCGCCCGGACGGTCCGGAAGCGGCGCAGCGCCCGGTAAGGGACCGACAAGGCCCCGATCAGCAGGACCAGCCCCAACACCGGCAGCCCGATACTCAGCACGTATGACACCGCACCACGGTAACCCGCTCAGGTTGACAGCAGGTTATCCGCGCGTGTCATCGCCTCCAGCGCGCGCCGACGCACCTCGTCGGCCAACTCCGGCGGCCGGCACACCCGCGCCTGCCCGCCCAGCCCGAGCACGAGCCGCACCATCCAGGAGCGGTCGGAGTACCGCATCCTCACCCGCACCCTGCCCTGCGGCAGTTCGGTGAACTCGTCGACCGGGTAGTACTCGGCGACCCAGTGCGCGTCCGGTTCCAGCTCGAGCTCGGCGCTGGGCTGGTCGGGCATCGGCCGGAACAGGCCCGCGGAGAAATCGGTGGGCTCGACATCCGGCGGTGGCGCCGCGGGTTCGTCCACCACCTCGATCGCATCGATGCGGTCCAGCCGGAACAACCGGACCCCCTCGGCGCGGCGGCACCACGCCTCCAGGTAGCTGTGGCCCTCGAGCAGCACGAGCCGCATCGGATCCACCGTCCGGTCGGTGACCTCGTCCCGCGAGGCCGTGTAGTAGCGCATCCGCACCGCCTTGCGGTGCGTGGTCGCTTCCCGAACCGCGTCGTGCACACCGGGACGCACCGCGTGCTCCCGCCCGGCCAGACCGACGACCACTCCGGTCGAGCGGGTTTGCCCGACGGCGTCCTCCACCTTGGCCAGGGCTCGGCGCACCGCAGCGGTATCGGTGATTCCGGGCGAGTCCGCCAGCGCACGCAGCGCCACCAGCAGCGACGTCGCCTCGGATGTGGTCAGCCGCAGCGGGCGCCGCATTCCGGCGTCATAGGTGACCGTGACGGTGTCGCTGCCGAAGGAGAGATCGATGAGGTCGCCCGGGCCGTAGCCGGGAAGCCCGCACATCCACAGCAGCTCCAGGTCTCGCCGCAACTGCCGCTCGGCGACCCCGAAATCCTCCGCCGCCTGCGCAACGGCGATTCCCGGCCGGCTCACCAGGTAGGGAATCAGAGCCAGCAGCCGCGGCAGGCGTTCGGCCGCACCGGTCATACCTCGCCCCCACTGTCGGCACCCGCCGACCGGACAACTCCGAGATGTGTCTCGTACACCGCCTTGCGCAAGGTATCGGGCTCCAGGACGACGACATCGGGTCCGTAGCCGGCGATCCACCCGGCCGCCGAATCCGGATAGTGCAGATCGAGCTCCAGCACCTCGCCGTCCACACCGCCCTGCACGCGATCCCCCAGCACCGTCGCCGTCCGCCGCAACCCGTGTGCCCGGCCGCGCGCGGCCCAGACACGAGCGACGGTACTCGGAGGGGCCCCGTGCTGCTGCCCGGACACGACCTGCAGCAGATCGACGTTGTCCGGCCGGTGCACCTGCCCCACCGCGCCGATCGCCTCGGGTTTCCCGCTGATGCGGGACAGGCGGAAGCAGCGCCTCGCGCCACGATCACGATCGTGACCCACCACGTACCAGCGGCCTCGCCACGCGACCACGCCCCACGGTTCCACCGTGCGCCGGTGCGCCTCGGTGCTGCCGGGACGCCGGTAGTCGAAAACCACCGCCCGACCCGCCTGCACGGCCGCCAGCAGCGGCGCGAACGCCGCTTCGCTCGTGCGCACCTTCGGCTCGATCGCCGCCGGGGCGTGCTCGTCCACATTCACCCCTGCCGCACGGAGCTTGCGCAATGCTCCCCGCGCGGCAGCGGTGAATTCGGGGGATTCCCACAGCCTGGCTGCCAGCGCGACCGCGGCCGCCTCGTCGGACTCCAGGGCGATGTCGCCGAGTTCGTAATCCCGCCGGGCGATGCGGTAGCCGTCAGCGGGATCGAAGACCGAGTTGCGCCCGGTCTCCAGCGGAATCCCCAGATCGCGCAGCTCGGCCTTGTCCCGCTCGAAGGTCCGGTAGAACGCCTCGTCGCTGGGCGCATCAGCGTAACCGGGGATGATCTCCCGGAGCCGCTCCGCCGGAAGATACTGGCGGGTCGACAGCAGGCACAGCACGAGGTTCACCAAGCGTTCGGCGCGCACAGTGGCCACTGCGAAACCTTAGCGCCATCTCCCGCGACCCCGCTCGGGGGCCGGGCGACCGAGACCTTGCCGGCCGTGCCATCGGGCACGGTGCTCCCCGCACGCAAAACCGGTCGGGTGGCAGCGCCACAGCAGACCACACCCGCACACCTCACAGCGGCGGCTCGTGATCGGCCCAGGCCCGCGCCTGCTCGAGTTGCGCGGCGAGCCGGAACAGCATGCCCTCCCCGCCGAGCGGCGCCACGAACTGCACGCCCAGCGGCAGCCCCTCCGGGTCCCAGTACAGCGGCACCGACATCGCCGGACGGCCGGTGATGTTCGCCAACTGCGTGTACGGAACATGACGCAGGTTGTCCCGCGCGACACGGTCCACCACACCGGTCGCGCGAAGGACGGGAGCCAGTCGCAGCCTCAGTGCGAGCTTGCCCGCTTCCTGCAACAGTCCCGGAGTCTCCAGCTCTCCGATCCGCACCGGTGGACCTGCCAGACTCGGGGTCAGCAGCAGGTCGTACTGCCGGTGGAATTCGGCCAGCCGCCTGGTGTGGCCGTGCCAACGATCCAGCACCGCGGAGTACTCCGGGCCGCTGAAGGTACGCCCGACCGCCGCGAGCAGCCGCGTGTCGAGCTCGAAGGAGCTCTCGGAAGCCCCCGTACGCCGGATGGCTTCGTTCATCGCCGAAGCCAGCTTCACCGACCACGCCTCGAGGAAGTCGACCGCCAAAGCGGCGAGATCCACGGGTGAGGACACCTCTTCGACCTCGTGCCCCAGTGACTCCAGGAGTTCGGCCGCATCGGTGAGCGCGGCGACCGCGTGCGGATGCGGATCACCGAGCGCCGACTCGGCGCTGAAACCGATGCGCAGCGTGCCCGGTTCGCGGCTCAGCTCCTGCGTGAACTCGCGTTCCGGAACACCCGCCTGGTACGGCCCTTCCGGGTCGGGTCCGATCAGCACATCCAGGGCTGCCGCGCTGTCGCGCACGCTGCGGGAGATGACCCCATCGAGGGAAGCTCCGTGGAAGTTCTCGGCTCGCTCGGGTCCGGCCGGGACGAGCCCTCGACCGGGTTTGAGTCCGAACAGGCCGCAGCAGGCCGCCGGGATCCGGATCGAGCCACCACCGTCGCTGGCTCCGGCCACCGGAACGATCCCCGAGGCCACCGCCGCTGCCGCGCCACCGGAGGATCCACCGGGAGTGTGGGCGAGGTTCCACGGGTTGCGGGCCGCTCCGGACACGAGCGGCTCGGTGATCGGTTTGGCACCGAACTCCGGGGTGTTCGTCCGGCCGAAAACGACCAGACCCGCCTCCGTCCAGCGGCGGACCACCTCGGCTGTTTCCGGAGCGGGGACTCCTTGCAGCGCCTGTGAGCCTGCGGTGGAAAACGCCCCCGCGTACTCCTGGTGCAGGTCCTTGAGCAGGAACGGCACCCCTGCCAGCGGCCCGGACAGCTCCTCGGCTGCCTGCTTGCGGGCCTCGTCGTAGCAGGTGCGCGTCAGGGCGTTGATCCGGTCGTTGACCACCTCCGCCCGCGCGATGGCCGCCTCCAGCACCTCACCCGCCGATACCTCTCCGCTGCGGATCCGCTCCGCCAGAGCCACACCGTCGTGCTTGCGATATTCCGAATACTCCACGCCGTCCCCTTCCCGATCGCCGGTCCGTGCCCGATCCTGCCGGATCCGGCGCGAGTCGCCAGTTCACCCTTCGAGAATGGCCATTGCCGATATTGTTTCGCTGATTACTGAAGTAATTACGAATACAAAGCACTGTTGACAGCCCGAAGGTCCGACGATGCCACAGGACGCCGGCTGCCGACTTTTTGGCCAATCTTCTTGACACGCGGGTCATTTGGTTACATGGTTACCTACATGACTAATGAACCAATGAACTCGGGTGCCGAAGACCGGTTGCCGGTTTCCGACGAGTCGCAGGGATACGGGACGCCGTGATGGACGAGGGGCGGCCGATCTTTCGCCAGATCACGGACCAGATCGAAAGCTCGATCATCGACGGCTCGCTGGCCGAGGAAACCCGGGCGCCGTCGACCAACGAGCTGGCCGCGTTCCACCGCATCAATCCCGCGACCGCGGCCAAGGGCATCAACCAGCTGGCGGCCGACGGAATCCTCTACAAGAGACGAGGTATCGGAATGTTCGTCTCCGCGGGCGCACAAGCCAAGATCCGCGCACGACGCCGGGAACGCTTCGCCCACGAGTACGTGTATCCGCTGGTCATCGAGGCTCGCAAACTCGGCCTGAGCGCCGAGGAAATCAAGGACATGATCGAACACTGGGAGGACCAGCCGTGAACTCCGTCGTCGCTCTCTCGAATGTGACGAAGCGCTACGGCGACGTCACCGCACTGGACGGCGTCAGCTTCGCCGTCCGGGAAAACACGATCACCGGCCTGCTCGGCCGCAACGGCGCGGGCAAGAGCACCCTGATGCGGCTGCTGACCGGTCAGGACCTCGCCGGTTCCGGCCGGACCGAGATCTTCGGGGCCCGCCCCTACGAGAACGAGGCGGTGCTGTCGCAGGTCAGCTTCATCAAGGAGAACCAGCGCTATCCCGACAACTTCAAGGTGCGACACGTCCTGCGCGCCGCACGGACGCTGTACCCGAACTGGGATCAGGACTTCGCCGACTCCCTGATGGAGGACTTCCGGCTGCCCCTGAACCGGCGCATGAACAGGCTCTCGCGAGGCATGTTCTCGGCGGTCGGCATCGTCCTCGGCCTCGCCTCCCGCGCCCCGCTGACCCTGTTCGACGAGCCGTATCTCGGGCTGGACGCGGTGGCCCGGCAGCTGTTCTACGACCGGCTGCTGGCCGACTACGCCGAGAACCCGCGCACGGTGGTGCTGTCCACCCACCTCATCGACGAGGTCAGCGATCTCATCGAGCACGTGCTGCTCATCGACGGCGGTCGAATGCTGCTGGACCAGGACGCCGAGACGCTGCGGGAGCAGGCGGTCACGGTGACCGGCCCGACGGCGGCGGTCGACGAGTTCACCGCCGGGCGCGACGAGCTGCACCGCGAGCAGATGGGCGGCTTCGCCCGGGTGACCGTGCGCAGCACGGGCGACTCCACCGAGCGCACGCGCGCCCACAGCCACGGCGTGGAACTCGAGCCGGTGTCGCTGCAGCAGCTCGTCGTGCACACCACCACCCGCAACACCTCCTCGAAGGAGTCCTCCCGATGAACCGCGTCCTCTCCACCGCACGGGTCCAGCTCGCCGCGTGGCCCAGCACCCTGGGAATGCCGTGGCTCGTCCTCGGCGGCGCTTTCCTCGTCAACCTGATGGTGTTCGCGCTCCTCGACACTTCGGGGGAGGACGCGTTCACGGGTGGGCTGACGACGTTCTACGCCGTCATGCTCGTCGCCTACATCATCACGATGACGCACTACTTCCCGATGATCCTCGGGTTGAGCGTGACGCGGAGAACCTTCTACCTCGCCACCTGCCTGATGGCCCTGGCCCAGTCCCTGTGCTACGGCGCCGCGCTGACCATGCTCGAACTCGTCGAGAGCGCCACCGGCGGCTGGGGAGTCTCGCTGCCGTTCTTCGGCGTCGAATTCCTCCAGCAGAGCAATGTCCTGCTGCAGCTGCTCGCCTACGCGGTACCGATACTGCTGGTCTCCTTCCTCGGGATGTTCTTCGGCGTGATCTTCAAGCGCTGGGGCGTGACCGGCATGTACATATTGGCCATCACTGCCCTGGTCGTCCTCGGCGGCCTGGCCGTGCTGGTGTCGTGGCGGCGCTGGTGGGGAGAGGTCGGCGCATGGTTCGTCGACCAGTCGTCACTGAGCCTGCTGGCCGGCTGGCCCGCTCTGCTGACGCTCGTGCTGGCCGCGGCCAGCCTGCTCATGCTCCGCCGCGCGACCCCCTGAGCCGCGGGAACCGATCACCCACATCAGCCCGCACGAACAAGCCGAGGGGGCAGCATGGAAAAGGCCCCTCTCGAACAGCACAGACCCGTCGCCGCAGGCGGTGTGCGCGGTGGCCGGAACGGTTGCGGCACCTGAACGTCTCGTGACGTCCGGACGGGCATCCTCCTTGCTACAACGAACCGATCAGGCGTTCGACACGCTCGTCGACGGCGCGGAACGGGTCCTTGCACAGCACCGTGCGCTGAGCCTGATCGTTGAGCTTGAGAGGGACCCAGTCGACCGTGAAATCGCGATCCCACTCATGCAGCTCTGTTCCGGTACAGAGCAGCTTCCAGCCGTTCGACTCGCTTTTCCAGGGACTCATCGTGGTCCCGCTTCGAAGAAGTGAGGTCTTCCAATGCTTGACGGATGTAGGCGGTCCGACGCATGCCGTGCTCAGCAGCCTGACGATCAAGAGCATCACGGGTGCGCTCGGTGACCCGGATCGAGACCGTTACCATGGTGGGCGGTTCGACCCACTCGCCCTCTTCGGCGTGGGGCTCGTCCGCGCCGGAGTGCGTGTCGTAGTACTCGGCAAGCGCTTCGAGCTGCTCCTCGGGCATGGGCAGCTGCTCATCCTGATCCTTGTTGTTCATGATTACCGGGCCTTTCGGTGGAACAGTCGACGCTCCTTGGCTTGCATCGTGCGTGCGGTGACCACGAAAGCCAGACCGTTTCCCTGATCGGCAAGCACGACGAACAGGTAACGGCCCGCGAACGTACGGCCGTAGACATTGACCGTATTGTTGCGGCCACTGTGCTGGTAGACCGGCCGTTCCAGGACAGCCTCACGAACCTCGTCCAGAGAGACTCCGTGCCGGGCCAGGTGCTCAATCGACCAGGCACTTTCCTTGATCTCTCCGAACACATCACCATACTAACACATATGTGTTAGAATAATCATCGCATCATCCACCGAAAGCAGCACCTGCTCGATCGTTGTCTACAACGAACCGATCAGGCGTTCGACACGCTCGTCGACGGCGCGGAACGGGTCCTTGCACAGCACCGTGCGCTGAGCCTGGTCGTTGAGCTTGAGATGGACCCAGTCGACCGTGAAGTCCCGGCCCGCCTCCTGTGCGGCGGCGATGAAGTCGCCGCGCAGCTTCGCCCGGGTGCTCTGCGGCGGGGTGTCCTTGGCCGCCTCGATCTCGCCGTCCTCGGTGGCGCGGTCCACCAGATCCTTGCGCTGCAGCATGTCGAAAAGCCCACGGCCGCGCCGCAGATCGTGATAGCTGAGATCCAGCTGCGCGATGCGGGGGCTGGACAGCTCCAACCCGTGCTTGTTGCGGTAGCGCTCCAGCAGGCGGTACTTGATCGCCCAGTCCACTTCCCGGTCGATCAGCGAATAGTCCTGTGTCTCCACCGCATCCAGCGCCCGCCCCCACAGATCCATGATCCGATCGGTCATCGGATCGGAACCACGCTTGGCCACGTGCGCGACCGCCCGCTCGTAGTACTCGCGCTGAATCTCCAGCGCCGAGGCCTCCCGTCCCCCCGCCAAGCGCACGGGGCGGCGGCCGGTCATGTCGTGGCTGATCTCGCGGATCGCCCGGATCGGGTTGTCGAGGCTGAAGTCCCGGAACTGCACACCCTGCTCGACCATCTCCAGCACCAGGTTCGCGGTGCCGACCTTGAGCAGGGTGGTGACCTCGGACATGTTCGAGTCCCCGACGATCACGTGCAACCTGCGATACCGCTCGGCATCGGCATGGGGCTCGTCACGGGTGTTGATGATCGGACGGGACCGGGTCGTGGCGCTGGAGACCCCTTCCCAGATGTGCTCGGCGCGCTGGGACAGGCAGTACACCGCTCCACGCGGGGTCTGCAGCACCTTGCCGGCACCACAGATGAGCTGACGAGTCACCAGGAACGGCAGCAGCACGTCGGCGATGCGGGAGAACTCCCCCGAACGCCCGACCAGGTAGTTCTCGTGGCAGCCGTAGGAGTTCCCCGCCGAGTCGGTGTTGTTTTTGAACAGAAAGATGTCGCCGCCGATCCCCTCGTCGGCCAACCGGCGTTCGGCATCGATGAGCAGATCCTCCAGGATCCGCTCACCTGCCTTGTCATGGGTGACGAGTTGGGTGAGATCATCGCACTCTGCGGTGGCGTATTCGGGGTGTGAGCCCACGTCGAGATAGAGCCGGGCCCCGTTGCGCAGGAACACGTTCGACGAACGCCCCCAGGACACGACCCGCCGGAACAGGTATCGGGCCACCTCGTCCGGAGAGAGCCTGCGCTGCCCGTGGAAGGTGCAGGTGACCCCGAACTCGGTTTCGATGCCGAAGATCCTCCGTTGCATGTCTCCACACTAGGCGTCTTGGCCGACCTCGGCGGTCCGCCGTTCGAGGGCCGACGGCCCCCGGCAAGCCCCGAGATGCTCGCCGACAGTGGTCAAATCCGGAGCCCACACCGAGAAACGGACCTGTTTTTGCAGCTCATAGCGCTTTTGCTGCGGTTGAAGCGCAGCCGGCGGGACCGTTTTCCCGCCGGATCACCGCGGAAAAAAATCAGTTCGCGACCGCGTCACCGGTCACCCTGTGCAACATCGCCGCCTGCACCGGACTCGTCCCCGCCCGGAGCCGACGCCGATTGCTCGCCCGAGCCCGACTCTCCGGAACCGGGCAGCAACTCCCGCAGCGCCGCGCCGGAGATCCGGCGGAAGGTGCGATGGGGCCTGGACCGTTCCAGAACCGCCACCTCGAGCTGGCCGACACCCAGCTCGCGGGAGCTCTCCCCGTCCGAGGACAGCGCGCGGATGGCAGTGGCGATGGCGTCCCGCAGTTCGAGCCCCTCGGTGAAGGACTGCTTCAGCGCCGTGGTGATCGTCTCGGCCTGGCCACCCATCACCACGTACTGCGGCTCGTCCACGATCGAGCCGTCATAGGTCAGGCGGTAGAGCTGGTCGAACTCGGCCGTCGATCCCACTTCACCGACGCAGATCTCCACCTCGAACGGCTTGACCTGCTCGGTGAAGATCGCACCGAGTGTCTGCGCGTAGGCATTGGCCAGCGCCCGGCCGGTGACATCCCGGCGGTCGTAGGAATAACCCTTCACGTCGGCCATGCGGATGCCCGCCATCCGCAGGTTCTCGAACTCGCTGTAGCGACCCACCGCGGCGAAGCCGATCCGGTCGTAGATCTCGGAGATTTTGTGCAGGGTGGTCGAGGGGTTCTCGGCCACGAACAGCACGCCCCCGGCGTACTTGAGCACCACCACGCTGCGTCCCCGGGCGATGCCCTTCCGGGCGAGCTCGGAGCGCTCTCGCATCAACTGCTCGGGCGAGGTGTAGAACGGCATCGTCACGGCTGTGGACTCCTGGCTCGAATCGTTCGGCGCTGGCCTGACGGGTGGATGGGTCGGGTTCGAAACGAAAGATGTTGAGGCCGGGTGAATCAGCCGCCCGGGATTTCCCGGCGCCGGTTGACGACGTCCTCGGCCACCGAGGCCGCCTGTTCCTCCGACAACCGAACCGCGCCTTCGGGCCCGGTGATCGTGACCACCGACGGATAGATCCGGCGGGACAGATCGGGGCCACCGGTGGCCGTGTCGTCGTCGGCGGCGTCGTAGAGCGCCTCCACGGCGTTGCGGATCGCGGAATCGAGGTCGGCGTCGGGGTCGTGCCGCTTCTTCAGCGCCGACTTCGCGAACACCGATCCGGAGCCGACCGCGTGGTACCCGCCGGTCTCGTTGTACCGCCCGCCGGTGATGTCGTAGGTGACGATCCGGCCCGCCCGCTCGGGGTCGTCGGCCTCGGTGTCGTATCCGGCGAACAACGGCAGCACCGCCAGTCCCGCGATCGCCCCCTGCAGGTTCCCGCGCAGCATCGTGGCGAGCTTGTTCGCCTTGCCGTCGAGCGACAGCCGCACACCTTCGAGCTTTTCGTAGTGTTCGAGCTCGATGGAGTACAGGCGCACCATCTCCAGCGCGATTCCCGCGGTACCGGCGATGCCCACCGCGGAATAGTCATCGGTGACATAGACCTTTTCCATGTCCCGCTGCGCGATCAGGTTGCCCATCGTGGCTCGTCGATCGCCGGCCAGCAGCACCCCGCCGCGGAACGTCAGGGCGACGATGGTCGTGCCGTGCGGGGCTTCGACCCGACCCTCGGAGTGCTCGGAATACCCGGGCATCAGCTCGGGTGCCGCACTGCGGAGGAAATCCGTGAACGACGAGGATCCCGGCGTGAGGTACGCGGGAGGCAGGGCCTGTCCCGGAAAGTTCCGAGGCGAGCTGGGTTCCATCAGCGACATCGTCTCCTGCTCGAAGTAACTGGTGCAGCAACGTCACGGGCACTCGTGCCGGGTGACGAGGTTGTGCTGCCGGACACGTGGCAACCGGGCACACGTGCGCCGGTCGGCCCACAGGCACGGACCGACCGGCGCGCGCATATCGATCACTGACCGCCCTTCTGGACATAGGCACGGACGAAGTCCTCGGCGTTCTCCTCCAGAACGTCGTCGATCTCGTCCAGGATGGTGTCCACGTCCTCACCGAGTTTCTCGCGACGCTCCTGACCAGCGGCTTCCGCACCCGTGGCTTCGTCGTCGCCGCCATCGCCGTTGTCGTGCCGCTGAGCCTTATCCTGGGACATCTCGCCCTCCCGGTGGTTGTCCTCGCGGATACCTTCCACGTCCCACCGCAACCGGTGCACCGGAACGCAGGGCATCCTGCCGTGAACACTACCTAGCGAACCCTACATCCGCCCACATCCAAGTGGGCGTCTGTCGTGATCTTTTCAGACATTGGAACGTCCGGCATGCCGCACTCCTCACTCATCCGTTGGTGAGCGAGTCGACCAGCTCCTCGGCGCTGGTCGCCGCCTCCAGCAGCTCGCCCACGTGGGCCCGGGTTCCCCGCAGCGGTTCCAGCGTCGGGATCCGCACCAGCGAATCCCGGCCGAGGTCGAAGATGACCGAGTCCCAGGAAGCGGCGGCCACGGCGGACGGGTAGCGCTCCAGGCACCGGCCCCGGAAGTAGGCACGGGTGTCCTCCGGCGGCTCCGTCACCGCCGCACGCACCTCCTCCTCGCTGACCAGTCGCCGCATCGAGCCCCGCGTGACCAGACGGTTGTACAGCCCCTTGCCCATCCGGACATCGGAGTACTGCAGGTCGATCATGTGCAGCCGCGGTGAGGCCCACCCCAGGTTGTCCCTGCTGCGATAGCTCTCCAGCAACTGCAGCTTGGCCGGCCAGTCCAGCCGATCCGCGCAGTCCATCGGATCACCGCCGAGCAGATCGAGCACCTCACCCCAGGTGTCGAGCACATCGCGGGTGGTCTCATCACCACCGTGCTGCTCGACGTGGCGTGCGGCTCGCTCGTGGTAAGCACGCTGCAGGTCGAGTCCGGTGAATCGGCGACCGTCGGCGAGTTCCACCGTCTGGCGCAGGGTCGGATCGTGGCTGAGCTCGTGCACCGCCTGCACCGGATCGGCGAGTTTCAGGTCGTCGAAACGCCGGCCGGCCTCGATCATGTCCAGCACCAGGCCGGCGGTTCCCGCCTTCAGGTACGTGGAGGTCTCGGCCAGATTGGCGTCACCGAGGATGACGTGCAGCCTGCGATACTTGTCGGCATCGGCGTGCGGTTCGTCCCGGGTGTTGATGATGCCGCGCTTGAGGGTGGTTTCCAGGCCGACCTCGACCTCGATGTAGTCGGAACGCTGGGACAGCTGGAAGCCCGCTTTCTCGCCCGCCTGACCGATGCCCACCCGGCCGGATCCGCAGACGACCTGGCGAGAGGCGAAGAACGGCGTCAGCCCGGAAATGACCGCCGTGAACGGGGTGTCCCGCGAGCAGAGGTAGTTCTCGTGGCTGCCGTAGCTGGCCCCCTTGCCGTCGACATTGTTCTTGTAGAGCTGCATCGGAGCCGTTCCGGGCACACTGGCCGCCCGCATGGCGGCCTCCTCCATGATCCGCTCACCGGCCTTGTCCCAGATCACGACATCCCGCGGGTTCGTCACCTCGGGCGCCGAGTACTCGGGATGGGCGTGGTCGACGTAGAGCCGTGCTCCGTTGGTCAGTATGACGTTGGCCGCCCCCAGGTCGTCACCCTCCGAACCGTTGGTCTGGTTGGACGTGGCTCCCAGGTCGAAACCACGGGCGTCGCGCAGAGGTGATTCGACCTCGTAGTCCCACCGGGCGCGCCGCGCCCGGGGGATGTCCGCAGCCGCCGCGTAGGCGAGCACGATGTGGGTGGAGGTCAGCACCGGGTTCGCCGCCGAATCCCCCGGTACGACGATTCCGTACTCCACCTCGGTTCCCATGATCCGCCGCATACCGCTCAGCCTACGGGTTCCGGCCGCGGTCGTGCGTGGCGTGGGCACACGGCACGGGGAAGACGGGCAGCGGGTGGGACACTCTCGTGGTGGGCGGAGACGAGGAGCAGGTGGCGGTCTACGATGCGTCCGGACGGGTGACCGGCTCGGCCACACGCGCCAGGATGCGCCACGAGGGGCTCTGGCACGCGGCCACATCGGTGCTCGTGCGTTCGCCCGACGGGCAGTCGGTGTACGTACACCGGCGCACCAGCACCAAGGACGTCTATCCCGGCCTGTACGACTGCTGGGCCGGAGGCGTCGTCGCGGCGGGCGAGGCACCCGAGCGGACCGCGCGGCGAGAGCTCGCCGAGGAGCTCGGTATCGACGCCGCTCCCCGTTTCCTGTTCCGCACGGTTCACCAGCGGGCAAGCGTGCGGTTCCACGCATTCCTGCACGAGGTCTCCTGGGACGGACCGATCGTCCACCAGCCCGAGGAGGTCGCCGAGGGATGGTGGGCGTCTCTCCCCGAGCTGCATGCCCTGCTCGACGATCCGGACCGGCCGTTCGTGCCCGACGGGCGCCAGTTCCTCGAGGAGTGGCTGGCCTCGCGGTGGGCCGTGTGAGGACTCAGGGCAGGCCCCGGGCCTGTTCCGCCCCGGGCAGCCGCCAGACGGACATCCGCGCCTGTCCCACCCGAGGTGACCGGCTCCCGGGACGATTCCGTCCGGCCGCCCGTCCCGGGTGGAACCGAATTTCGCTCGGGGCGGAGTTCGCGCCGGTCAGTGCCAGGGCAGGGCCGCGCGTTCGCCCCAGTAGGTCGCCGGGTCACTGGCCAGTGTTGCGAGCTCGTCGAAGTCCTCGTGGTCGAGCCGCAGGGAGCACGCCGCCAGGTTGCTCTCCAACTGCTCGACACCGGCAGGGCCGATGAGCACCGTGTCCGCCCAGGGCTGGGCCAGCACATGCGCCAGCGCCACCGTGTCCTCGGTGACACCGTGACGCTGCGCGATACGGGTGAGCCTCTCCGGCGGGTGCACGGCGAGACGCCCGTTGGCCAGGGTCTCCTTCACCAGCACGTGCCAGTCGATGTCGTGAACGTGCTGCAGCGCCGGGCCCACCGACGGCTCCAGCGTGTTCCACGTGGACTGCACGGCGCTGAACAGTGGCTCACCGCCGACCTGCAGTGTCCGGGCACGTTCGATCGTCTCGGCCTGCCCGGCCCCGCTGGTGGACATCCCGATGCGCACCCCGGAATCGCGCAGCCGGGCCAGCTCCTGCTGCAGCTCGACGTCGTCGAAAAGCGGGCTGTCCTCGGTCAGCGAGTGCACCTGGTACAGCTTCACGTGATCGCCGAGCAGTTCCCGGGTCGCCGGCCACTGCTCCCGCAGGCGTTCCACGGAATGCTCCTTGACCTCGTGGACCTCGGTCTCCACCCGCCATTCGGCGACGTAGACGTAGCCCCACTTGCTGGACACGGTCACATCCCCGTGACCACGCTGCTGCAGCCACCCGGCGAGGAACTGCTCGGCACTACCGTAGGAACGTGCGGTATCGACCCAGCGCACGCCGTGTGCATAGGCCGCGTCCAGGACAGCGCCCGTACGCGCCCGCATCGTTTCCACACTGCGCTCGTCGGGCAGTGCGCCAGCACGTCCCACATTGATGTAGGCGGGCCGCCCCAGCGCAGCCAGTCCCACTCCGATCCGCTCCGACGGTTCCCGCGCTGCCTCACTCATCGAGGGCAACGTAACCGCTGTCCGCTGCCGCCGACACCCGAAACACGCCGGGGGAGGCCACCGACGGCGACCTCCCCCGGCGTGGCGATCGAGGTTACAGGTACTGGCCGGTGTTGGTGGCCGTGTCGATCGCCCGCCCGGATTCCTGGTTCTTACCGCTGACCAGGGTCCGGATGTAGACGATCCGCTCCCCCTTCTTACCGGAGATCCGTGCCCAATCGTCCGGGTTGGTGGTGTTGGGCAGATCCTCGTTCTCGGAGAACTCGTCGATGATCGCGTCCTGCAGGTTCTGCACCCGCAGTCCCGGTTGACCGGTGTCGAGGGTCGACTTGATCGCGGCCTTCTTCGCCCGGTCCACAATGTTCTGGATCATCGCACCGGAGTTGAAGTCCTTGAAGTACAGGATCTCCTTGTCCCCGTTTGCGTAGGTGACCTCCAGGAACCGGTTCTCGTCGGTCTCGGCGTACATCCGTTCGACCGTGGTCTGGATCATCGCGTCCACACACGTGGCCGGGTCGCCACCGAACTCGCGCAGATCCTCCTCGTGAATCGGCAGTTCCTTCGTCAGGTACTTCGAGAAGATGTCCTTGGCCGACTCGGCGTCCGGACGCTCGATCTTGATCTTGACGTCGAGCCTGCCGGGCCGCAGGATCGCCGGATCGATCATGTCCTCCCGGTTGGAAGCACCGATGACGATGACGTTTTCCAGCCCCTCGACACCGTCGATCTCACTGAGCAACTGGGGCACGATCGTGTTCTCCACGTCCGAGGACACACCACTGCCACGAGTACGGAAGATCGAGTCCATCTCGTCGAAGAACACGATCACCGGTGTGCCTTCGGAGGCCTTCTCCCTGGCCCGCTGGAAGATCAGCCTGATGTGGCGCTCCGTCTCGCCCACGAACTTGTTGAGCAGCTCGGGGCCCTTGATGTTCAGGAAGTACGACTTCGCCTGACCATCCGCATCGCCTCGCGCCGCGGCAACCTTCTTGGCCAGCGAGTTGGCCACAGCCTTGGCGATGAGTGTCTTGCCGCACCCCGGAGGGCCGTAGAGCAACACGCCCTTGGGCGGCCGCAGCTGGTACTGCACGTACAGATCGGAGTGCAGGAACGGCAGCTCCACCGCATCCCGAATCTCTTCGATCTGGTTCCCCAAACCACCGATGTCGTGGTAACCGACATCGGGAACCTCCTCCAGCGTGAGGTCCTCGACATCGGCCTTGGGAACGGTGTCGTAGGCGTATCCCGCCTTGCTGTCGACCAGTACGGAGTCACCCGACTTGAGCCCGGCGTCGACCATCGGGGCGGTCAGCCAGACGACGCGTTCCTCGTCGGTGTGTCCGGTGATCAATGCGCGGGCAGGCTGCCCCGATTCACTCACCGGCAGTATCTCCCGGAAGGTGCAGACCTCGCCCACTCGCTCGAAGGAACCTTCCTCCACCACGGTCAACGCCTCGTTGAGGCGCACGGTCTGACCGAGCTGCAGGTTCTCGGTTTCCACGTTCGGTGATACGGCGACCCGCATCTTCCGCCCGGAGGTGAATACGTCGACCGTGCCGTCCTCGTAGCGGTCCAGGAACACCCCGTACCCGCTCGGGGGCTGGGCGAGCCGGTCGACTTCTTCACGCAGGGCCGTCAGTTGACTCCGCGCTTCCTTCAAGGTCTCGGTGAGTTTGGCGTTCCGTTCAGTGAGCTGACTCACTCTCTCGGATGCCTCGGCCAGCCGCTTTTCCAGCAACCTGACCTGCTGAGGGGATTCGCTGAGCCTGCTACGAAGCGATGCCACCTCGTCCTCGAGCTCCCGAATCTGGCTGTTGAGCTCGGCACTGCTGCCACCGCTCTGCTGCCCGCCCTCTTCAGGCCGGCTACCGGGACGGTCGTGCTGCATGTCGGCACCCTCCTCCCGTGCTCGTACCACCACGGTACCGGCGATCACCCACGACTGCGGCGTCGTTGAGTGCACCGGACGATCCAGACTGCCACAGAAGAGCGCAAATACCTACAAAGTGCGCCGATTCGGTACCTGCGGCGACCACCACACGGACACGTTGCGTTTCACCGCTGCTCCGTTCGATATGCACATACGGTAGGGAGCGCAGGATGATCCCCGTTCCACAAACCCATGACCCACCCCACTGCGCTACTGCGCGTAGACACATCGGCATTCGGGTGTTCTTTTTTCCGCAGAACCAAACTCGCTCCTTCCCATTATCTGGAACTCCACATCGTGTTGCCGCCATTGTGATACCGCACACAGAGGGCAGCGACCCACCGGGACGACCACGGTCTCGGACACGCCATGCTGTCCCTCTGTACCGATACAACTCTCCGGCGCACCCCGCCATCCCGCTGTGAGCTCGGCCTCCGGCGGCGGACCTCCCAGCGGACCACCGAATGAGCCGCGAACGGCGCTTCGAGCGACTCCCGTTCGTCGTCCACACCGATTCCGATGCCACGGCGATGCGCAATCGGCACCTTCCACGAGCGGAAGCATGCCGATCACGATGCAGCTCACCTACCACGACGAGTTGCAGGCGGCAACGGGAGGAAACCGAAAAATCGATGAATCGGCCGAGGCGAGTCGGCGGGGTAGTAGGAGAACGCGCGTATCCCGGTGAACAAAGCCGAGGAGTCGACAAGGAAAACCGAATAGACCCGACTCCCGAAAGCATCCCGGGCGGAGATCGGGATACCGCGGCCGATGGAACATTGGTTCCTGACGGACCGCCCACACCTCGCCATCCTGCTCTGTGTGGCCGCTGCGACGACAGGTGTTCCTCGGTCGCCTGTCTCTCTTTCGACCGGCGGTCTCATCCGGCACGGGCGAAGGGGACTTCCATCATGACCACGATCACCATCGAAGACGTACGCGAGCGGGCACGTGGGACGGTTCTCGGTCCTCACGACCCGGACTACGAGGAGGCGCGCAAGGTCCACAATGCCATGATCGACCGCCATCCCCGCGCGGTCGTGCGGTGCAGCAACGCCGGTGACGTCATGGCCGCGGTCGACTTCGCGCGCGAGAACCGGCTCGATCTCGCCGTACGCGGGGGCGGGCACAGCGTGCCCGGATTCGGGACCTGTGACGAGGGGGTCGTGATCGACCTCTCCGGCATGCGGGGCGTTCGTGTCGACCCCGGCAACCGGACAGCGCGCGTCGAGGGCGGGGCCACATGGGGTGATGTCAACGCCGCGACCCATGCCTTCGGGCTGGCCACGACCGGCGGCATCATCTCCACGACCGGTGTCGGCGGACTGACCCTCGGCGGCGGCATCGGTTACCTGGCACGCGGACTCGGCCTGTCCTGCGACAACCTGCTCTCCGCCGATGTCGTGACCGCGGACGGGAAGCTGCTGGTGGCCGGCGAGCGGGAGAACGCGGACCTTTTCTGGGCACTGCGCGGCGGCGGGGGAAACTTCGGCGTGGTGACCTCGTTCGAATTTCAGCTGGCCCCGGTCGGCGACATCTACGGCGGCCCGATCTTCTACGACCTGGACCAAGCGGACACCGTCCTGCGCTTCTACCGTGACTTCATCGCCAACGCCCCCGAGGAGCTCGGTGCTTTTCCCGCGTTCCAGATCGCACCGCCCTTGCCGTTCATCCCGCCGAACCGGCACGGCGACACGCTGATCGCGATCGTGGCGTGCTGGGCCGGACCGCTCGAGGAAGGGCCGCGTGCCGTCCAGCCGCTGCGCGATGTGGCGCCGGTGGTGGCCGAACACGTGGGGCCGATGCCGTACCCGCAGCTCAACAGCGCTTTCGACGCGCTGGTCCCGCCGGGGCTGCAGCACTACTGGAAGGCCAACTTCGTCACCGAGCTCGACGATGAGGCGATCGAGGCCCACCTGCGGTACGGGCCGAAGGTGCCCGCAGTCAACTCCACCATGCACATCTATCCGATCAACGGCGCCTGCCACCGCGTCTCCCCCAAAGCCACGGCCTTCGCCTACCGGGATGCGAACTTCGCGACCGTGATCGCCGGGATGTGGCCCGACCCCGCCGACAACGAGGCGAACATCTCCTGGGTGCGGGACTACTACGCGGCGACCGCGCCGCACTCGCAGGAAGGCGGCTACATCAACTTCATGGCCGGCGACGACCAGGACCGGATCAAGTCCAACTACCGGGAGAACTACGAGCGTCTGGTCGAGGTCAAGCGAACCTACGATCCGGACAACCTGTTCCACCTGAACCAGAACATCCAGCCATAGCGAGTGCCGTGCCGACATGGACCGGTGCACCGGGCACGAAGCCGGTGCACCGGACGCTGCAGGACCGGCTGCGGGCTCCCTCAGCCCTTGCCGGAGCGGCGCTGGGGCTTCGGAGGCGTGACGCCCTCGGCGAGGCGCCGTGCGACCACCAGGAAGGCCGTGTGCGCCACCATACGGTGCTCGGGTCGCACGGCCATGCCGACGGCGTGCCAGGGACGCAGCAGTGTTTCCCAGGATTCCGGCTCGGTCCAGGACTGCTGCTCGCGCAGCGCCTCGGTCACACGGGACAGCTGCGTCGTCGTGGCCACGTAGACGACCAGGACTCCACCCGGCACCAGATTCTCGTGCACGGTCTCCAGCGCGTCCCAGGGCGTGAGCATGTCGAGCACGATCCGATCGACCGGCCCGCCCGCGTACTCGTTGAGATCGCACACCTGCAGGGTCCAGTTGTCGGGTTTCGCACCGAAGAAGCGCTCGACGTTGCGCTCGGCGTGCTCGGCGTGGTCCGCCCGTACCTCGCAGGAGACGACGCTGCCTTCGTCGCCGACCGCACGCAGCAGCGAGCAGGTCAACGCTCCGGAGCCCGCTCCGGCTTCGAGCACCCGCGCACCGGGACGGATATCGCCCCACATCAGGATCTGAGCGGCATCCTTCGGGTAGATGACCTGCGCACCGCGCGGCATCGACAGCACATAGTCGGACAGCAGCGGACGCAGCGCCAGGAAGGACGTCCCGCCCGCCGAGGCGACCACCGACCCCTCCGGATTCCCGATGATCCGATCGTGCGAGAGCACACCGCGATGCGTGTGGTACTCACCACCGGTGCGGAGGACGATCGTGTAGCGCCGCCCTTTCGGATCGGTCAACTGGACCCGGTCGCCCGGCCGGAACTCACCGCTGACGGTGCTCACGTGTTTGAAACCTCCGGAAGAAGACTTTCGCCCACCAACGCGGGCACGGCGCATCATCGTCCCAGAACGGCTCGCCACGCCGACGACGGCTCACTCGTCGTGCAATCCGGCTCCCGTGACACTGCGCAGTTCCGTCCGCCGCAGCACGCCACGGGGACGCCCTTCGGAATCCACCACGAGGAACTGGGCGGCGGCCACGTTGTGCACCCGCTCGAGGATCGCATCGACGGATTCGTCGTCCAGCAGGACGGTCTCCTGGGTGACCGGTTCGGCGGCCCGCTCGGCCGGTTCCTGCGGCGCCCGGGCCACCAACCGCTCGGCGGCGGCCTGGTCCAGCAGCCCGACAGCGACCCCGTCGGCGCGCACCAGCACCACTCCCCGGCCCGCTGCGACCGTCAGCGCATCCCGGACCGGGCTCTCGGCGGGCAACTGCAGGACGGGGCGCACCAGCTCGTGCAGTTGCACACCGTCCGGCCAGTGCCTGCGTTGCTCGGCTGCATGCTCGGCTCCGGCCCCGGCGACCACGAACCAGGCCATCAGCAGGCACACGCCGAGCCGTAGCCACTGGCCTCGTACATCGCCGAGCAGGCCGGCGACGGCCCAGACGACCAGCGCGATCGCGACCACGGCGGCACCGACCACACCGGCGGTCGTGCCCGCACGCCGCCGACCGGTGACCGCCCAGGTCACCGCGCGCAGCATCCGGCCACCGTCGAGCGGCAGGCCGGGCAGGAGATTGAGCAGCCCCACCGCGACGTTGGCCACGCACGTCTGGGCCACCAGCAGCCAGATCGCACCCGTGGGGTGCAGCGCCAGCCATCCGAGTCCGGCCACCGCCGCGAGCACCAGCGAAACGACCGGTCCTGCTGCGGCGATGAGCGCCTCCTGACGAGGCTTCGGAGGAAGCCGTGCTATTTCCGAGATGCCCCCGAGCAGGAACAGGCGCACGCGACGTACGGGCAGCCCGATCCGCAGCGCCACCACGCAGTGTCCGAGCTCGTGCACCAGCACCGACAGCGCCAGCAGCACGGTGAACACGGCGGCGATCACCGCGCTGCTCCAGATCCCCGTGTGGGGCAGGATTCGGCCGACGAGTGGGGTGTAGAGCAGGACGATCAATGCGGCCCCCACCCACCACGAGGGGGACAGCAGGACGGGAACCCCCGCCACACGGCCGAGCAACAGCCCTCCCCCGTGCAGACCGTTGCGATCTTGCCCTGAAGTGGTGGCCATGCACGCAGCGTAAAACGCCTGCCGTGGAAAGCGGCACAGCCCGCCATGTCCTCCGGAGGCGACAGCGACGTCGGAGCCTTCGTTTAGGGTGCTGAACCATGACGGACACGGCACCGACGGAGGCGACCGGCGACAGTACTCGGCGCCGACCGGCGCTCTCGCCGTCGCGGGCAGGTGATTTCAAGCAGTGCCCGCTGCTGTACCGCTTCCGCGTCGTGGATCGGCTGCCGGAGACACCGACACGGGCACAGGTACGCGGCACGGTCGTCCACTCGGCGCTGGAGCGGCTGTTCGCTCTGCCGGTTTCCGAGCGCGACCCGGCACACGCGCGTGAGTTGCTCACACCCGGCTGGGAGGAACTGCTCACGCAGCAACCGGAGCTGGGGACGTTGTTCGACGGTCCCGACGATCCCGAGTTGACGAGCTGGCTGGAATCGGCGAGCACCCTGCTGGATTCCTACTTCGAGCTGGAGGATCCGCGCCGCCTGGAACCCGAGGCGTGCGAACTGAAGGTGGAAACCGAGCTCGACACCGGTGTCCTGCTGCGCGGGTTCATCGATCGGGTCGATGTCGCTCCCACCGGGGAGATCCGGCTGGTCGACTACAAGACGGGAGCGGCCCCGCGCGAGGTCGGGGAAGCCAAGGCCCTGTTCCAGATGAAGTTCTACGCGCTGGTGTTGTGGCGAACTCGCGGCGAGCTCCCGCGCCAGTTGCTGTTGATGTATCTGGCCGACAAGCAGTCACTGGCCTACACGCCGGACGAGGCCGAGTTGCGGCGATTCGAGCGGACCCTGAACGCGATCTGGCAGGCCATTCTGCGCGCGGGACGTTCCGGCGATTTCCGCCCGAATCCGTCGAAGTTGTGCAACTACTGCGACCACAAGCCGCTGTGTCCCGCGCACGGCGGCACTCCCCCGCCCTATCCGGGGTGGCCGGAACCGGATGCGGGCTCCGAAAGCGTGCTGGACCGCACCGACTGAGCGCGCTCCGTGCGACCTCGCCTTCGCAATGAGTTCCCGAACGACAAGGAATGCCGTGAACATCTCGCAGCCCGTCCGAGTTTTCTACGAATCCCTCGGCGAGGGTCGGTATCACGCGACCGAGCACACGGTCGGGCCGTGGTCGGACAAGGCTCAGCACCTGGGTCCCGTCTCGGCGCTGCTGGTACGCGAGTTGGAGAGGTTCCGTCCTCGGCAGGACATGGCGATCAGGCGTGTCGGCGTCGACGTCCTCGGGCCGGTCCCCGTGGGGGAACTGGACATACACACCGAGATGACCCGGCCGGGCCGCTCGGTCGAACTCGTCTCGGCCACGCTGTCCGCGGAGGGTCGGCCCGCCGCCACAGCGCGGGCCTGGCGCATGGTTCGCGGTGACACCACCTCGATCGCGGCCGAGGACACCGAGCCCTTCGACTCCCCGGAAAGCTGGGCACCGATGCCGACGCCCGACGGGTGGACCGGCGGCTACGCGAGCGCGCTGGAATGGCGTATCGCCGACGAGTCGATGCTCGGTACCGGCCACGCGCGAGTGTGGGCACGGCCGAAGATGCCGTTGCTCGGTGGTGAGGAACCCACGGCGCTGCAGCGCCTGTTCGCCGTCGCCGACTGCTCGAGCGGGGTTTCCAGCCGGTTGCGCTTCCGGGAGTGGACGTTCGCCAACACCGATCTGACCGTGCACCTTTCCCGCGAACCGCGGGGCGAGTGGATCGGGCTGGACGCACGGATGGATTCCGGCCCGGACGGGGCCGGGCTCGCGCACAGTACCCTGCACGACACGGCGGGCCCGGTGGGCCGGTCGGCGCAATCCCTGCTTCTCGCTCCGCGATAGGCTCCTCGGTGGCCGCGCCGATCGGTATGGCCGACTGTGTGGCCGCATCGACCGTCGGGGAAGCGGCGTCAGCCGCTTCCTCCGGGTGAGCAACCGGCGCCGCAGCGGGGTTCCGCCACCCGCACCGCGACACGAGCCCACCCGCGTACCCTCTTCTAGTCCCCGTAGGGGTCGTAATTGGCGGCACTGCCGTGATCCCCGGGCGCCTGGGTGGGATCCACCACCGCGAACCGCGCACCGGCGGGATCCCGCAGAACGGAGACACGTCCGAGCTGGGAGTCGTACGGATCGACCCGGACCCGGCCGCCGAGAGAGACGGCCCGGCGGACCAGCTCGTCGGTACCGGTATCCGGCTCCACGCCCAGGTACAGCAGCCAGTGCGGCCGGGTCTCGGTCGTGATGTGATCCCGCAGCATGCTGACCCTGGCCAGTACCGACTCGTCACCGAGGTACCACACCGAATAGTCCGATCTGTTCTCGGCGCCGAACTGCTCGGAGGTGTAGCCGAACAGTTCTTGGAAGAACAGGTCCGCGGTCTGAGCCTTGATGGTCACCAGCTCCGCCCACATGAGGGTGCCCGGCAGTCCCACGTCGAACTGCCAGGAGGACTGGGGCTGGAGAAGCCCGAACTCGGCATCGGAGGGACCGTTGAGCACGACCTTGGCCCCGACGCCGGACACGTGCGTGGTCGGCACCGTCACCGTGGCACCGTGCCTGTCGGCCCGAGTCACGGCCGCAGTGATATCGGCGGTGGCCAGGAACAGGCGCCACTCGCTCGGTCCGCGCGTGGCCGTGCGGATGCTCGCGACCGGGAACCCGTCCCGGAAGGCGATGACGTGGTCCCCGGCCTGCCGGTCCCGGTGGATCTCGTAGGTCCAGCCGAACAGGCCCGCATAGAACTCTCGAGCATGCTCGGGATCGGTCGTGACCAATTCGATCCAGCAGGGCATCCCCGCGTACAACTCCCACCGGGGTGGTGACGAGCCCGGGTCCACGACGCGCATGCTTCTCCGATCACCGTCCAAGATCATGTCCGGCCCATTATGCGTTCCGAAGCCGGCTTACAGGGCGAATTCGATCACGATTCGAGCACACAGTCGATCACGGTGGTGTCGCCCCGCAGCCTCCGCACGCCGCTCGCACTCGGCCGGATCCACCGGCGAGGAATGCCGGTCAGAGGCGGCAAGCGCGGATGTCGGAGGACAGAATCGCCTTCGCTCCCAGTGCCACAAGACGGTCCATGATCGCAGGCGCGTCCTTGCGAGAGACCATCGCACGTACGGCCACCCAGCGTTCGTCGGCCAGCGGAGCCATCGTCGGCGACTCCAGTCCCGGCGTCGTGCGCATCGCCTCGTCGAGCAACTCGCGCGGGCAGTTGTAGTCCAGCATCACGTACTGCTGAGCGAACACGACACCCTGAAGCCGCGCCACCAGCTGCTCCTTGGCCCGCTCCTGGTCCTGCTGCTCCCGGGTACGGTCACCGTCGACACCGGCGCGCTCGACCACCACGGCTTCGGACGTGCAGATCGACTCGCCGAAGGCGATCAAACCGTGCTGGCGCAGCGTACGACCGGACCCGACCACATCGGCGATCGCATCGGCCACACCCAGTTGAATCGAGATCTCGACCGCACCATCGAGCCGGATCACCTCGGCCTGCACCCCGTACCGCGCGAGATCATCGGCCACCAGCTGGGGGTAGGACGTGGCGACCCGCTTGCCCTCCAACGCATCGACGGTCCAGTCCCGGTCGTTCGGCGCCGCGTAGCGAAAGGTCGAACCGCCGAACCCGAGAGAGAGCCGCTCGGACACCGGCGCCCCCGAGTCCAGCGCCAGATCGCGGCCGGTGATCCCGAGATCGAGCTCACCGGAGCCCACGTAGATCGAGATGTCCTTGGGGCGCAGGAAGAAGAACTCGACGTCGTTGGCGCTGTCGAGCACGGTCAGGTCCCGCTGCTCATGGCGCTGCCGGTACCCGGCTTCCGCGAGCATCTCGGAGGCGGCACCGGCCAACGTGCCCTTGTTGGGCACTGCCACACGCAGCATCGGGTTGTTCTCCTCTCACCCGGCGAACCGGTTCACAGGTAGCGGTAGACATCGTCCAAGGACAGCCCGCGTGCGAGCAGGATGACCTGCAGGCGGTAGAGAAGCTGCGACGCCTCTTCGGCCAGCTGTTCATCGGATTGGTACTCGGCGGCGATCCACACCTCGCCTGCCTCTTCGAGAACCTTCTTGCCCTGGGCATGAACCCCGGCATCGAGTGCGGACACCGTCGATGACCCTTCCGGCCGGGACCGGGCTCGTTCCTGCAGTTCGATGAACAGCTCGTCGAAGGTCTTCACGATGCACGATCCTTGCATCCCGTGCCCCGGGGTGCCGACAGTGGTCGGCCGGCGAGCAGTTCACCGAGCGAACCGGCGTCCAACTCGGCCAGAGAGTCGCACCGGACTCCCCCGTCCTCCGGATCCAGAGGAACCTCGCACGGTACGCCGACGACCGCACAGCCCGACGCGACCGCAGCCCGTAACCCGCTCGGCGAATCCTCGATCGCCACGCAGCGGGTGGGCTCGACCCCCAGCGAACGACAGGCCCGCAGGTACGGCTCCGGGTCCGGCTTGTTCCGATCGCCGACCTCGTCGCCGCACACGATGACCTCGAACGCGTCCCGGCCGATGGTCTCCAGGGCGATCTCGGTCAGTGAGCGATAGGTGGAGGTGACCAGAGCCGTGGGAATGCCACGGGCCCGGAGGTCGTGCAGCAACCGGTGCGCTCCCGGTCGCCACGGCAGACCCTGCCGGAACAGCTCGGCGGTGCGCTGCTCGACCCACCGCGCGGCCGCGGTGACATCGCCTTCCCCTGCGGACAGGCCGAGGTCGGTCAGCAGCAGATTCATGCTCCGCCGCATGTTCGAGCCGACCATCAGAGCACGCGTGGCATCGCTGATCACCCCGCCCCGGTGAGACGCGTAGTCGTCCAGTGCGAGCGTCCACAGCTGCTCGGAATCGACCAGCGTGCCATCCATGTCGAACAGCACCGCGGCGAGGTCGGCGGAGGGCTGCGCTGAGCCGTCCGGGGAGATCGCACGCGCCTCATGAACGCGACTCGCCGAAGACGTGCTGGCACCGGGCATGTCGGCCAGGATACGAGGTTCTTCACCCTCTGCAGGCATCGATGTGGCCACTCCCACTGAAGATGTCGCACACTCCGACGGTGGCCACCGCCAGGCGCGGCAGTTTCCTCACGACGTACGCTGACGCGGTGACCGATCGTAACCTGCGCCCTGCCGAACCCCCGCCCGCGAAGCCGACCCCGGCCGGCTCGATCGTGGTGACGGCTTTCGAGCGGTGGAACGATGGGCGGGAGCCGTTCCCGCAACCGTTCCCCTGCTTCGAACACGGGAGGCTGGTATGAGCGAGCTGGATCTGTCCGAGCTCAACAACCCGACCGCGATCCTGGCCTTCGAAGGCTGGAACGACGCCGGCGATGCCGCCAGCACCGCGATCGAGCACCTGCAGCTGACCTGGGATGCGACCCCCTGGACCGAGATCGACCCGGATCCGTACTACGACTTCCAGGTATCCCGCCCCACGGTCCACCTGGTGGACGGAGTCACTCGCCAGGTGACATGGCCGACCACTCGTCTGTCCGTGTGCCGACCGCCCGGGGCGGACAACGACGTCGTGCTGGTGCACGGTATCGAGCCGAACATGCGCTGGCGCGCGTTCTGCTCGGAGCTGCTCTCCCATCTCGAACGGGCCGGTGTTCGTACCGTCGTCACCCTCGGCGCCCTGCTGGCCGATGCCCCGCACACCCGCCCCGTGCCCGTCACCGGTGCCGCTTACGACGCCGAGTCGGCGGAGCGCTTCGGGCTGGAGCGTTCCCGGTACGAGGGCCCGACCGGGATCGTGGGCATCTTCCAGGACGCGTGCGTGCAGGCCGGAATTCCCGCGATCTCCTTCTGGGCGGCCGTCCCGCACTACGTCTCCCAGCCGCCCTCCCCCAAGGCGACTCTGGCGCTGCTGCACCGGGTCGAGGAGACACTCGATCTGGAGGTGCCGCTGAGCAACCTGCCCGAGCAGGCCGAGGAGTGGGAGAACACCGTCAGCGAGATGGCCGACGAGGACGAAGACGTCCGCAACTACGTGCGCGCCCTGGAGGAACGCGGTGACGCCGAGACCGCGCTCACCGAAACCAGCGGCGACACCATCGCGGCGGAGTTCGAACGCTACCTGCGGCGCAGGGGACCCGGCGGGCGCGGGGGCAAAGGTCCGGCCCCCGGTCCCGGCTGAACCGCGGAGGTGGTTCAACCGGGACCTCGTGCCCTCTTACCCCACCTGCTTGAGGTACTCCTCGGCCCGAACGGGATCGAGGAACCAGTTGTCGAAATCCGCCGGGTTGTCGAAGCCGTTGACAAAGCGGGTGCGGATGGTCTCGTTTTCCTGCGCGGCCCCGAAGAGGTTCATCACGTGCTCCGGCGGCGGCTGCAGCATGGTGTTGGTCCACCGGGTGACCGGCTCGGCACGAGACCAGTAACGCTCGAAGGCGTCCTCCATCCACTGCGCATCGAACGGTTGCTCGCCACGCTCGAGGATGCTGTCCAGGTAGGAGGCCGCACACTTGCTCGCGTTGTTGGACCCCTGCCCGGTGATCGGATCGTTGGCGACGACAACATCGGCCATCCCCAGCACGTGTCCACCGGAAGGCAGCTTCGCGACCGGATGCCGCACGACGGGAGCGTAGCCACCCGTGAGGGTTGCCTGCGGGTCGGTCAGTTCCGCATCCTTGAAGCGGTCGTACTCCCACGGGAAGTACTGCCGCATGAGCTCCCGCATCCGGTTCCAGTGCTCGGCCGGGCCGGGACGATCCGACCAGCAGTCCAGCGGGCCACCGGGCAACCCCTCGAAGAACGGGATCTCGCACGGACCGCTCAGCGTGAATCCCGGGATGACGAACAACTCGCCGACACCGGGGACCACGTTGAACCGGACCGCGTCCGCATCGGGATGTTCCGGTCGCCGCCGCCCACCGTGCACATAGGACACCGACAGCATGCGCTGGGGTGCGGTGTAGGGGGACCGCTCCGGGTTCCGATGGAAGAGCTGGACCAGCTCTCCCTTCCCCGCGGCCACCAGAACGAGCTCGTAGTGCTTGATCAACCCGTCCAGATCGGCCGTGGTGACACCGTGAAAGATGGCCTTGCCGCCACGCTCCTCGAACAATTCGAGCCATCCGGCCATCTTGATGCGCTGGTCGATCGACTGGCCGTAGTTGTCCAACCATCCCACCCAGTCGAGAGCGCGGGACCCGTCCGGGCCGGCCAACGACAGGCCGAGGCCCTCGATCTCGGGAGCCTGGTCCTCCCACAGGTTCAGCTTGTGGTCACGCTCGTGCTGCAGGGCGGTGTGAAACATCGCCTGGGTGGACATGACCCGGCCACCCCGGATCTCCTCGGGAGTCCGTGCGGACATCACCGTCACGTCGTAATCGTGGTCCAGCAGGCTGAGTCCCAGTTGCAGGCCCGCCTGCCCCGCACCGATGATGAGGATCTTGCGCATCCTTGGTCACCTTCCCTCATTGCCGGTGCCGCCGTTCGAGTTCCGCACGCTGCCCTCGGGCGGCTCAGGCGGCTCCATGCGTCACATTCAACCGCATCGTGTAGGAAACAAGATCACGAAGAGCGTCCACAGTGGACGCTGTGTCTCGAGCGTCGCAGGTCACCAGCGGGACATCCGGCCCCAGCGCCAGTGCCTCCCGGACCTCGGAGAGATCATGGGTGAGTTCCCCCTCGAACAGATTCAGCGCGACGATGAACGGGACGTCCGAATCGTGTTCGAAGTAATTGATCGCAGCAAAGGATTCCTGCAGACGGCGGGTGTCCACCAGCACGATCGCACCGAGTGCACCACGGGAGAGATCGTCCCACAAAAACCAGAAACGCGACTGGCCCGGCGTGCCGAACAAGTAGAGCATGAGATCCGAATGCAGCTCGATGCGCCCGAAATCCATGGCGACCGTCGTGGTCGTCTTCTCGGTTTCGGGGTCGATCTCGTCGATCCCCTCGCTGGCCTCGGTCATCCATGCCTCGCTGTTCAACGGAGGCACTTCCGAAACCGAGGAGACGAACGTGGTCTTGCCTACTCCGAAGCCACCCGCGACCACGATCTTCGCCGAGAGCATCAACTCGGCGAAGTCATGCGGAGAACTGGTTGAGCCCATCGAGAATCCTCTCGAGGATGGTGTGGTCGTACTGGTAGGAATGCCCGGTCGGATGGATGAAGATGTCTCCGCCGGCGGCCAGATCACTGACCAATACCCGGATCACCCCCAGCGGGATCGTCAACGAGGCCGACAGCTCGGCCAGCGAGACCGGAGTGCGCGCTTGCTCGTACACCGCACGCGATTCGGGCATGAGTGTCTCGGCGAAATCGGCGTCGTAATCCGGCACCGAGATCATCGTCTCGACCAGTAGCTGGTGACGCGTTCGGGTACGCCCCCCGGTGAGGGCGTACGGACGCACCCGGCTACTGCGATTTTCCGTACGGGGCTGCGGATGAGTGGCCATCGGGCTTCCTTCGCGGTTCAGTCACGGGGTCGCCGAGCGGTGACCACGCGGCGCAGGTCGGCACGCACCTCGGGAGTCAGAGCGTGCCCGGTGTTTTCCACGAACTGCGTCATCTCGTAGGCCACAACTCGCATTTCCGCTTCCGAGGAGGTCAGCACCGCCAGGCACGCACCGGACCCGATTCCCATGAACAGGAAGTAACCCTGACTCATCCGGATGATGATCTGCTCACAACTGCCCTTGTCGAACAGGACAGCACTGTTGTGGGCAAGGCTGAGCAAACCACTGGAGATCGCCGCGAGTTGTTCGGCATCGTCCGATCCCACCGTCGAGGATGCCGCGAGCGGTAGTCCGTCAGCGGACAGGATCAGCGCATGGGTCACGCCGTGGACCCGGCCGACGAAGTCGTCGACCAGCCAGTCGAAATCCTGCGGGTATGCGTTGCCGTCTGCCGCCGTCACTGATCGTGTCCTTCGGCTGTGTCGGTACGGGATTGGTTCTCGGCATGAGCGGCCTGCTCACCCGCGGCGAAGGCACCGAGGTCGGCGAGCAGTTGCTCATGACCGGCGCGCTGGTCCTGCTCGTCGGATTCGCCCGAGCCACCGGACCCGTCGGTCTCGGGCGCAGGGGGCGGCCAGGTTATCGACGGTTCCTTCAAGCTCTGCGGCACCCGGCGGGGTAGCCCGTTGGCCGTCGTCGCGGAATCCGTCGACGTGGAATGCTGCTCGGGCTTTCCTGCCCGAGGCTCCTGCGCCGGAAAGCCGTTCGAATCGGCGGAGACCATTTCCGATTCCTGCCCCACGCCGGACGCGATGGAACCCCGGCTCTCGGCGCCGGGCCGGGAACGTGCCTGCTGGAGTGCTGCGGCAACCCCGGACGTGCGTGGCTTCGATCCGGCATCCGCAGCGGCGCCCCCGGCAGGACTCGCTCGCCGGCGCGTGGAAGCCACGGTGCCCTGAACCAGCGCAGGTGGCAGCAGGACCGAAGCAGTGGTGCCGTGCGGCGCCCGCCGGGCCAACCACACGCGAACATTGTGCCTGGCGGACAGCCGCCGCACCACCGCGAGCCCCATGTGCTGCACCGCGTTGCGGTCCAGCACCGGTGCGCTGGCCAGCCGCTCGTTCAGCGCGGACAGGCGTGCCGCGGGCAGCCCGATACCCGAGTCCTCGATGCGCACCATGACGCTGCCCTGCTCGGTGAGGTGTGCGCTGACGGTCACCGCGGAATTCGGGGGTGAGTGAGTCGTGGCGTTGTCCAGCAACTCGGCGAGCAACCTGCTGACATCGTCGGCGGCGAACCCCACCACGCCGAGAGTGGCGATCTTGCCCAGTTCGATCCGCGTGTAGTGCTCGATCGAGGACATACCCGCACGGATCACATCGACCAGCGGAGACGTCTCGGCGTGGCTGCCACCGGCGTCGCGCCCGGCCAGCACCCGGAGGTTCTCCCCGTTGCGCCGTAGACGAGTCGCGAGGTGGTCGAGTTTGTACAGCCGTGCGAGCGTGTCGGGATCGTCCTCGTCGGACTCCATCTGCTCGAGTTGCTCCAGCAGCGAATCCACGAGGTTGAGATCGCGCAGAGCCACGCTCGAACACACCCCTGCCAACACTTCCTGCGAACCCGTTTCCCGGGCGGTCGGGGAGCCGACCAGTTGGCTCACGGTCTCGCGGGACCGCTGCAACCACTGCCGGGTGGATCCTTCCCACCGTTGCTTGGTCGCGGGGTCCAGTAGTGATTTGCGGGAGCGTTCGAGCATGTCCCGGAGTCGAGTCACCATGGCACCTCGCCATCCGCGCGCGCGGCGCCGATTCCGGCTGTGTGCGGAGTCATGGGCAAGATCCAATCAGACGGCACCGGGAAAGTCCATGCGGGGGGATCACCCCGGCGGTGGCGCATTCGAGCCCGTCGACGAGCAGTTACAGGCGAACACCGAGCAGGGCGTCCACGGCGTCGCGCATCACCGCCGGGGCGTGGTGATCGTCACCACGGCCGCTCAGCACCTCGTCGACCCAGGCATCCACCGCCTGGAGGGCACGTTCGGTGTCGAGATCGTCGGACAGCCGTTCCCGAAGCCCGGCCACCGCCTGCTCCGCAACCGGCCCGGACTCCGCCTTGACCGCCTGGCGCCAGCGCGCGAGTCGGGCAGCGCCTCCGGTGAGCACATCGGCCGTCCACGAACGGTCACTGCGGTAGTGCCCGTCGAGCAGCGCCAGACGGATGGCCATCGGATCGACCCGGTCCCCGCGCAGCCGGGAGACGAAAACGAGGTTGCCCTTCGACTTCGACATCTTCGCACCGTCCAGTCCGACCATGCCCGTGTGGGAATAGTGGCGCGCGAACGGATACTCACCGGTGAGCGCCTCGGCATGGGCGGCGCTGAACTCGTGGTGCGGGAACGCCAGGTCCGAGCCACCTCCCTGGAGGTCGAATCCGATCCCCAGCCGGTTGAGCGCGATGGCCGAGCACTCGAGGTGCCACCCCGGGCGGCCGGCACCGAGCTCGGAATCCCAGGACGGTTCTCCGGGCCTGGCCATGCGCCACAGCAGGGCATCCAGAGGGTGCTCCTTGCCCGCGCGGTCCGGGTCTCCTCCGCGGTCGGCGTAGACCGCCTCCATATCCGCCCGGCTGTAGTGCGATTCGTAACCGAGCCTGCCCGTGGCGTTGTACCGGAAGTAGACATCCGGGTACTCGTCGTCGAGCCGGTAGGCCGCACCGGAGGAGAGCAGCTTGCCGACCGCTTGCACGATCTCGGGCATCGCCTCGACCGCACCGATGAAGTCTCCCGGCGGAAGTACCCGCAGAGCTTCCATGTCCTCACGGAACAGGGCGGTTTCACGCATGCCGAGCACGATCCAGTCCTCGTTGTCCCGCTCGGCCCGCTCCAGCAACGGATCGTCGATGTCGGTGACGTTCTGCACGTAGTGCACGTCGTGGCCGTTGTCCCGCCAGATGCGGTGCACCAGGTCATAGGCCAGGTAGGTGGCGGCGTGCCCGAGATGGGTCGCGTCGTAGGGAGTGATACCGCACACGTACATCCGCGCCTGCCGACCCGCTCCGGTGGGGCGGATCTCACCGGTGGCGGTGTCGAACAGCCGCAGGGGGCGCGGTGTACCGGGCACGCTGGGAACGGGAACCGACGACCAGGGTTGCATGCGCCCGAGCCTAGATGAAGAGGGCGGCAAGCTCGCTCGGGTGGTTGCTCCAGCCACCGCTTCCACCGGGCACGGACCGCCGGGCGCCGGCCTCGTCCCGCCGCGGCACCGGCTCACCGCTGCGGCGGTGAGCCGGTGTCCTCCTCCGCGCTCTCGGTCGAACCGGTCTCGGCCTCCCGCTCGGCGACATCCGTGCGGGTACTGCTGGAACCCCTGGAGCGCATGGTTTCCGCTCGCATGGCAACCAGCGGACTCGGTTCCCGGGTACCCGCGAGTACGCCCCGCTCGGAAGCCAACCCGCGCCATATCCCGATGCACATCACCAGCAGCACGATGCAGAAGGGCAACCCGGCCACGATGGAGGCCGCCTGCAGGGCGCTGAGTGCGTCCGCACCACTGACCGCACCCGCGGCCAGCAGAATGGCCGCGATCACCCCCTCCAGCACGGCCCAGAACAGGCGCTGCTGCCACCTCGGATGCGGATCCCCGCCATTGGTCAGGATGTCGACCACCAACGACCCGGAGTCCGAGGAGGTGGCGAAGAACAACACGACCACGACGATCACGACCACGGAGGAGAGCACGGTCAGCGCCTGCGGGATCGGTAATTGCTGCAGCAGCGAGAACATCGCGGTCTCGGCACCGGCTTCGGCCAGCGGGTTGTCGGGATTGCGCAGCAGCGAGCGCAGTGCCGCGTCACCGAAGACCGTCAGCCACACCATGGAGGCACCGACCGGCGCGAACAGTGCCCCGGCGATGAACGACCGGATGGTGCGGCCGTAGGAGATCCGGGCGATGAACATGCCGACGAACGGTGACCACGAGATCCACCAGCCCCAGTAGAACAGCGTCCAGGAGGCCTGCCATTCCTGGGCCGCGTTGTTTCCCGGATACGTCTCGAAGCTGGTGACCGGCAGATTCTGCAGGTATGTTCCGATGTTCGCCGCCAGCGCATTGAGCAGGTCCCGCGAGGAGGCGAACCCGAACACGAACACCATCAGTGCCAACGCGAGCCAGAGATTGATCAGCGAGAGGTTCCGGATCCCCTTGTCGATACCGAGCATCACCGACACGACCGCGATGGACGTGATCGCCAGAATCAACACGATCTGCAGGAACGTCGTATTCGGTATGCCGAACAGCGCTTCGAGCCCGGCTCCGACCTGCTGACCGCCCAGTCCCAGCGAGGTCGCGAGCCCGAACAGGGTTCCGAACACCGCGAGGATGTCGATGGTGTTGCCGAGCCATCCGTAGAGCCTGTCGCCGATCAGCGGGTACAAGGCGGCGGCGGGGCGCAACGGGAGTCCCTTGCGGAAAGCGAAGTAGCCCAGCGCCAGGCCGAGAACGATGTAGATCGCCCACGGGTGCAGACCCCAGTGGAAGAACGTCAGGTTCATCGCCTGCGGGACCGCTTCCCGGGTACCGCCCTCACCGACCGGGGGGTTGAGGAAATGCGTCACCGGCTCGCTGACCGCGTAGTACACGAGTCCGATTCCCATACCGGCGGTGAACAACATGGCGAACCAGGCCGTGTTGCCGTATTCCGGTGTGGAATCGGGAGGACCGAGCCGGATGGTTCCGTATCGGCTGATCATGATGAGGAGGACGAAAATCAGAAAGAAACTCGCGGCGATGATGTAGAGCCATTCGAAATTCGTCGTGATGAAACTGTTCACCGCGCCGGCCACCGTGGCGACATTGGCCGGGGCGAGCACACCCCACAGTACGAAGGCCAGGGTCACGAGCGCCGAGATGACGAACACCGGCGGATTCGTGTGTGTCTTGAGGTACTGGACCATTGCGGCTCACCTCTCCGAGTGCCGCTTTCGAGAGTCTGCGACGAATCTGCGCGGCCGGTGCCGCCGATGCGGCGCCGCGTCCCTCTGTGCCACCACCTGTTCAGGTCAAGCCGAGCCACCGGCGGCGGCACGGTAAGCGATCGCTGTGGCCTGCCGGAACGGAGGTCAGCAAGCCCTCTGCTCGATTCCCTGTGCTCGGCCGAGTACGAGCACGACCGATCCTGATCGGAGTGAGAACAGGATAAGGCGGCAGCGCCACCGATGCGAGCCGGACCGATGCGAGCCGGCGAGACCCGGTTCGTTCAACGGCACTCGTTCAACGGCACTCGTTCAACGGCACTCGTTCAGCGGCGCCGCCTGGTGTGGAGGTAGTCCCCGACGACCGCGGCGCCGAGCCCGTCGGCCGTCGGAGCGACGACGCGCCCCCGTGACTTTCGGGCGAGAATGTCGACGAAGGCCGCCAACCGATCGTCCTCGCCGAGCATGAAGACGCTGAGTGCGGCATCCAGGCGGCTCAACGCATCCGCTTCGGACAACGTGACCGACAGTGTTCGTGGCGTCGGGGGGTAGTCGAACACCGCCGCACCATCCGGCTCCAGGTGTGCGGTCGGCTCACCATCGGTGATCACGAGCACGACCGGCTGCGCGTCGGGATGGCGCCGGAGGTGTCGCCCGGCCAGCAGGAGCGCGTGGTGCATGTTCGTCCCCTGCTCCCAGGCTCCCTCCAGAGCCGTCAGCCCGCCCACGTCCACCGTCGCGGCGTACCGACCGAACGTGATCAACTGCAGGGAATCCGAGCGGTAGCGGGTGGAGATCAGATGGTGCAGCGCGAGTGCCGTGCGCTTCATCGGCACCCACCGCCCGTCCTGGACCATCGACCACGACGTGTCCACGCACAACGCCACGGCCGCACGGGATCGCTGCTCGACTTCCGTCACCTCGAGATCGGACAGCTCCAGCTGTGCCGAGGGCACTCCGGCAGCACTGTCCCGGGCCCTGCGCAGAACGGCGTTGCGTACGGTCCGGGCGGCGTCCCACGGCTCGGAATCACCGAAACTCCACGGCCGGGTGGCTCCGGTCGGCTCTCCCGCCGCGCCCGTGCGATTCGTGTCACGCTCACCGCGGCGCGAACGCAACTGCGCGATCATCGAGCGCAGCGCGGTCTCCCCCAAGCGGCGCAGGGCTCGGGGGCTCAGCCGCAGACTTCCCTCCGGCCCCCGTTGAAGCATGCCCTGCTGCCGCAGTTGCCGGTCCAGTTCCGACAACCGCTGCGCGTCCACCGCCGCCTGCTCACCGAGTTGCCTGCCCAACGCCTCCAGATCGATGTCCTCCAGCCGCGCACCGGGGTAGGACTGGCCCAACTGCTCGGCCAACCGCTCCAGCTCCCCCAGCTCGGCCATCGCCGCCGTGGCCGCGCCGAGCCCCATCGGCTCGTCCCCGCGGAATCGTGTCCGCGAGTCCCAGTCCTCATCAGGACGCAGTGACCGCAATTGTGCGTCCATCCGCTCGAGCGCCCGAGCGATCCGAGGGTCACCGAACGCCTGCTGCGACAGCGAGGCGAGCTCGTTGCGTTGCTGCTCACTCATCGAGTTCAGCAGTCGCCGAGCGGCGGCCGAACGCTCGGCCAGCGCATCGACGAGCTCGTCCACGGTGCGGGGGTTCTCCGGGAAGAACTCCCCGTAGTCGGCCATGAAGCGCTGGAAACGCCGTTCGACGTCGGCATCTCCCCGAGTGTGCGCCGCAAGGAGGTTCGACAGGGCGTCGAGCATCTCGCGGATCCGCTCGACGTCGTCGGGCGTGGTCTGCTGCAGCCCTTCCTTCATCCCCCGGAAGCGCTGCTCCAGCATCTCGCTGCCCAGCAGGCGCCGAATGTCTTCGAAGCTCTCCCGCGCCTGTGGTGAGCGCCAGTCGTAGTCGGCCAATTCCGAAACGGCACCCGCCGTGTCGGTGGGCAGCGCCGCCATCCGCAGTTCCCGGAACCGGGCATCCTCGCTGTGCTCGGCCGACAGCGCCTGCCGTTCCTGCTCGAGTGCACGGTCGAGAAGTTCGCGCACCTCGCGCATCGTTCCGTCGATCCGGTAATGCCGTTGCAGCTCGCTGCGGCGCTGCCACAGGCGTCGGGTGAGTTCGTCCAGGCCGGTGGTGTCTTCCGTCCCCGTGCGCAGCAGCTCGTCGAGGGCCGCGCGCGGCGAGGCGCCCTCCATGACCTCGCGGCCGATCTCGGCCAGCGCCGAACGCAGATCCGTCGGAGGTTCCAACGGATCGGCACCGCCGTGCCAGGCGCCGTACCGGTAGCGGCGGGAGTGATCGGACATCAGCCGTACACCATCCCGTCGTCGTCGGTGTCCTTGGCGAGTCGCTTGGCCAGGTACAGCGACTCCAGAGCAAGCTCCACGGCACTGGCGATCCTGCCCGGCGAGGCCTCGGCGCGGACACCGAGGCGTTCGGCCACCTGCTGGAGGACGGGCAGTTCGGGCAGTGCGGTCAGGACCTCGTGGGCGGCAATACGATCTCCGGTGGCCACCCGGTGTCCACCGGAGACGGCATCCACCAGCGACTGCATGTCGAGCCCGGCGAAGACGCCGCGGGCCGTGTCGGCGACGGAGCGGCGCAGCAGATATCCCAGCACTTCGTCCTCGCGGCCCTGTTCACCCGCCTCGAATTCCAGCTTGCCCCGCAACACCGGGATCACCGCATCCAGGTCGACGGGCCTGCCCACGGCAGCGGACTCCCCCGTGACCGCAGCTCGGTGCACGGCGGCCGCGGAAACCGTCTCCGCCGCGGCGATGGCGAACCGTGCCGACACACCGGAGCGCTGATCCACCGCGGGTGACTCGCGCAGATGGGCCACAAAACGGGCGAGCACCTCCAGCAGGTGGTCGCCGACCTCGGCCTCCAGAGCAGCCTCCTGCCGCACGAGCGCGATCTCGGCGTCGAGGGTCTCCGGATAGTGGGTTCGGATCTCCGCGCCGAATCGGTCCTTCAACGGCGTGATGATGCGGCCCCGGTTGGTGTAGTCCTCCGGATTGGCGGTGGCGACCAGGAACACGTCCAGCGGCAACCGCAGGCTGTAGCCGCGGATCTGGATATCGCGCTCGGCCATGACATTGAGCAGCGCCACCTGGATGCGCTCGGCCAGATCCGGCAGCTCGTTGATCGCCACGATGCCACGATGCGCCCTCGGTACCAGGCCGAAATGGATGGTCTCGGGATCGCCGAGGGACCTGCCTTCGGCGACCTTCACCGGGTCCACATCGCCGACGAGGTCGGCGACAGCGGTGTCCGGGGTGGCGAGCTTTTCGATGTAGCGCTCGCTGCGATGCCGCCACGCGACAGGCAGCGCATCGCCCTGCTCGGTGGCGCGGCGCCGCGATACCGGTGTGATCGGTTCGAGCGGGTGCTCGTCGAGCTCGGACCCCGAAATCACCGGGGTCCACTCGTCGAGCAGTTCGGGCAGGGCCCGCAGCAACCGGGTCTTGCCCTGACCGCGCTCACCGAGCAGGACCGTGTCGTGGCCGGCGAGCAGTGCCCGTTCGAGCTGCGGCAGCACGGTGCGGTCGAACCCGACGACCCCGGGCCAGAGTGTGCGGCCGGAACGCAGCGCTTCCAGCAGGTTGCCGCGCAGCTCCGCTTTCACACTGCGGGGATGATGTCCCCGGGCGCGGAGCTCGCCTGCCGTGCGAGGCAGTTCCGCGGGCTGTGCCAGCGTGTCCGTCACGACGTCGACGCTACCGCCTTGCGCGAGCACCCGCCGCTCATCGCGCTGCCACGGCCGGTGCTCAGCCTCGAGCGGTCACCACCGAGTCGAGCGGTTCCAGGGTGCCATCCACCGCCTTGGTCGGACACTCGGAGTCGGGGCGCAGCCCACTCGGCGTCCGATCGACCTCGCGCAACCCCGCACGCTCGACGTGGTCCATCCGGCCTCATCCGTGATCGGCCGGGTGGTCCCTTCCGCCGAGGACGCGGGTCTCCCCCACGGCGAGATCCCACAGCTCGTCCGGATCGCGCCCGGCCTCACGCCAGGCTTTGCGTACCCGGTTCAACGGTTCCACGGGCGGTTCCTGGCTGAGCGCGAAGGCGCCCCAGTGCATCCCCGCCATGCGCGCGGCGCCGAGATCCGAGGCCGCCCGTACCGCCTCCTCGGGACACATGTGCACCGGCCGCATGAACCAGCGCGGTTCGTACGCCCCGATCGGCAGCATTGCGACGTCGATATCGGGATAGCGGCGTCCGATCTCGGTGAAGTACTCGCCGTAGCCACTGTCGCCCGCGTGATACAGCCGTCGCCCGTCCGGTGCGGTGATGACCCAGCCACCCCACAGGCTATGGCAGAAGTCCCACAACGTGCGGCGACTCCAGTGGTGCGCGGGCACGAAATCGATGTCGATCCCGCCGATGCGGGTCGACTCCCACCAGTCCATCTCGGTGACCGAGGTGAAACCACGGCGGCCGAACCACATGGCCAGTCCCCGGGGCGCCAGCACCGGCGTGTCGCGCGGCAGGCGCCGCAACGTCGGGGCGTCGAGGTGATCGTAGTGATTGTGGCTGATCAGCACCGCGTCGATCGGCGGCAGTTCGGCGAATGCCACACCGGGCGGAGTGAGCCGCTGCCGTACCCCGGGAATACGTCCCGACCACACGGGGTCGACCAGCAGGTTGATACCGCAGGCACGGATCAGGTACGTCGCGTGCCCGACCCAGGTCACCGCCACGTCATCCGCGCCGATCGACGGGAGGCCGGTACGCAGGATCGGCACCCCGTCACCGTCGTTGCGGGTCATGCCGAGTCCCCCCACCCACAGCAGGAGCAGCATGTCGGAAAGTCCCGGTGGAGACACGGACAGCCGGTCGGCGAACGATCGACGTTTCACAGGCACCTCCACGTTGCGGTACTCGTCTAAAACGGTGGCCACGGGATCGCCGGCCACTCCCCCGACGGCGCCGGAAAGGCACCGTCGGCCAGCAGTCGGTCGATCCGTTCGGTCACGGCGTGCACTTCTTTCGGGGTGATATGGGCGGCGAGATCCTGCGCCAGCGGCCCCTCCAGCCGGGCCCGTAGATCGCCGAGGCGCTCGACGACCTCCTCCGGAAGTGCGTGTCCGAGCCATCCCCACAGCACGGTACGCAGTTTGTCGTCGGTGTTCAGGCTGACACCGTGGTCGATGCCCAGCACCCGTCCCTGCGGCGTGTGCAGCACGTGCCCGCCCTTGCGGTCCGCATTGTTGATCACCACGTCGAAGGCGGCGAGCAGCTGCAGCCGTTCGTGATCGGCATGGGCGAGCACGACCGGGTTTCCGTGGTGGTCCTGGGCGTGCAGCACGGGCAGCCAGCCGTCCGGCACCTCCGCAGGGGGGAGGAGATCGACCAGCTCGGAGCCCTCCTCGACGTCCACCCACAGCTGGAGCATGCCCGGTCCGAAGGGGCCTTCCCGCAGGAGCGTCGGCGGTACCAGTCCCCACCCGGTGGCCTCCGACAGCAGGCAGGAAGCCACCTCGCGGCCCGCAAGCGTCCCGTCCGGGAAGTCCCACAGCGGGCGCTCACCGCGCACGGGCTTGTAGACGCACTCCGCTTCGACTCCTTCGTGCTCGATGGAGCACAGCAGTGTCGCATTGGAGGCCTCCACCAACCGCCCCCGAACTTCGAGGTGCCCGTGCCGGAGCAGTTCCCAGGCGGCGTCGTCGGCGAGCACGGGCGACTATTCCTCTTCCGAGCGGCGGTACCCGTTCTGGCGCGGGCAGATGTGCCCCTCCGGGTCCAGCGGCTCCGAGCACAGCGGGCACGGCTTGCGGCCCGCGTTGATGACGCGCTCGGCACGCTCGGCGAAGGCACGCGCGTGGGCCGCGGTGAGAAACACCCGCACGGCATCGGGGCCCTCTTCGGTGTCGTCGAGCACCACCGACTCGTCGATCTCCTCCTCGGTGACCGCGAGCAGTTCGACGACGACGGCTTCGGTCTCGGCGTCCCAACCCAGCCCCATGGTTCCCACGCGGAACTCCTCCTCCACCGGAACGGCGAGCGGCTCGGAATCCACCAGTTCCTCGGGTGGTTCCGATGGGAGTTCGGTGTCGAACCGGCGCTGCACTTCCTCCAGCAGGGCACCGATCCGCTCGGAGAGCACCGAGACCTGCTGCTTTTCCAGCTGGACACTCACCGTGCGAACATCCTCGGTGGCCTGCAGGTAGAAAGTGCGCTCACCGGGCTCCCCGACCGTTCCCACGATGAAGCGGTCGGGCTGACGGAAGACGTGGATGACACGAGCCATGGCAACCTCGACACTAAGCCACGGGTCCCGCCGACGACTCGCCCCTCCCCCCATCCGGATTTCCCCGCTTCCGTGCAGGCAAATCGCCTCCGCAGAACACCGCAGCACGATTCCGCGGTTCCGGTACTGCCTGCAACCCTACGTTCGCCGAACGCGAACGCACACTCCGGCGGTCTCCCCGGCGCTCGCCCGACCGGGCGGACCGGAAGCCATCGCGGATAGGGTCGGCGCGTGATGGAGATCGCCGATTCCGGGTGCCGTCGACGGTCACTCGATCACCCCCACCTGCCGAGCCCCGCGATCGAGCATGTGTGAACGCAGGCGACCGCGCCGATTGCGGCCCGGCGATACCGTCGCCGTGGTGGCTCCTGCCGGGCCCGTCCCCGACGATCTCCTCGACGCGGGGCTCGCGCACCTCGAGTCCTGGGGTCTGCGCGTGGTGGTCGGCAAGCACGTCCGCCGACGGCACCCGCGGCTCGGGTACCTGGCCGCTACGGACGCCGACAGGGCCGCCGACCTGCAGCAGGCCTGGTGTGACCCGGCGGTGGCCGGGGTGCTGTGCGCACGCGGAGGATACGGCAGCATGCGCCTCCTCGACCGCATCGACTGGCCGGCGATGGCAGCGGCGGGACCCAAGATTCTGGCCGGCTCCAGTGATCTCACGGCGCTGCACGACGCGGTGGCCCGCCACCTCGGCCTGGCCAGCGTGTTCGGCCCGATGACAGCCACCCAAGCCTTCGTCGAGGACGCACCGGCGCGCGAGCACCTTCGCCGCACCCTGTTCGAGCCCGAATCCGTCACCACCCTGGAACAACCGGCCGCGGAAACACTGCTACCGGGACGTGCGCGAGGGGTCACCTACGGTGGAAACCTGAGCCTGCTTGCGGGGATGCTCGGGACTCCCGACGCGCAGGCACCGCCGGAGCGGGGAATCGCTCTGCTGGAGGATGTCACCGAGGAGCCCTACCGGCTGGACCGGTTCGTGACCCAGCTCCTGCGTGCCGGCTGGTTCGACCGGGCCGGCGCCATCGCCCTCGGTTCCTGGACCGACTGCGGCCCGCCGGAGCAGGTGCGGGCGGTGATGCTGGACCTGCTCGGCGACCTCGGCATCCCGATCCTGGGGGAGCTGGCCTTCGGCCACTGCGCGGGTCAGCACACCGTCCCACTCGGCGTCGCCGCCGAGCTGGACGCCGACGCTCGGCAGCTCACCCTCCTGCAGCCGGCCCTGGTGTGACCCGTGCGGATCCGCCCGATCACTCCGGACGCCCTCGTGACCGAGCTTGTCGACCTCGTGGAGGCGCACTCCACCGGCCCGTGGACCCGGGTCGCGATCGACGGCGCCCCGGAAGCAGGTACTGCCGAACTGGCCGACGCGATGGTGGATCCGCTCCGCGTGCGCGGACGCGAGGCGGTTCGGGTACGCACCCGCGACTACCTCCGCCCGGCCTCGTTGCGCCTGGAGCACGGCCACCACGACCCGGACTCGTACTACCGGGACTGGTTCGACTTCGACGGCCTGGTCCGCGAGGCGCTGGCCCCGCTCGCCGCCGGTGGCAACGGGTACGTGCTCCCGGCATTGCGGGATCCGGAAACCGGTCGATCACCCCGGCTGGCACGGATACCGCTGCAGCAGCGAGGAGTCGTGCTCGTCGACGGTCCCCTGCTGCTCGGCGGCAGCTTGCCGTTCGACCTCACCGTGCACCTGTGGCTTGCCCCCGCAACGCTCCAGCGACGCACCCCGCAAGCACAGCGCTGGCGGCTGCCCGCCTTCGACCGCTATGCGACCGAGGTGATCCCCGAGCGCACGGCCGACTGCGTCGTACGGGTCGACCGGCCCGGCCACCCCGCCGTCGTCGACGCCCTGTCCTGAGCGTCGTGCTCCGAACCCGAGGCTCCCGGCAGCGAAGCCGGTCAATCGCCCCAGCGTGCCCGCTGCCACTGCACCGACTCCGGACGCAGGCCGGTTCGGGTGAACTCGCTCAGCGCCGCACGCAGCTCCGGCAACGGAAGCACCGCGTCGCGGGGAAACGCCAGCGGGCTCCCCGCGTCGAAGCGCAGAACCGGTGCACCGTCCGGGGGCCGAGGGGTGTACGTATGCCAGGAGAGCAGCTCCCCCTCCTCGGTCTCCTCGGTGTAGTTCAGCACACCCAGCTCCTCCTCGGCCGCCGTGACCACTCGGATCTGCTGGTACGGACCACCGGACCGGTCGTTGTCATAGGGACGGTCCCAGACGTAGAGGTGTCCTGCCCGGCCCGGTTGCTCCGGGCGTAGCAGCCGATCGACCAGGGAGGGCTTCTCGTCGTCCCTCTCGGCACAGTGAGTTTTGCCGTCGATGACAGCCGTGGTCACCGTGATCCCCAGCTCGGTGTTGCGCGCACCGATCGCCTCCGCGCGGAGACCGTCGAGCCCGTCCCGAGCCTCGTTCAGCGCCCGAAGTGCGGCGCTCTGCTGCAGCACGAGGTCGCCCCAGTACGGGTGCCCTCGTACCTTGTTGAGGTCGGTGTAGGCGGATTCGGTGGTCTCGATCAGCTTGTCGATGCTCTCCAGCGGCACATCGGCGAGCCGCGCGAACACCTCCGCACTGGGCTCACGCGGTCCGGACTCGTCTTGCGACAGCGGATTCGACATCTCTTCCTTGCGCCCCACTGGATGGTGCTACGCACACGAACATGGTCCGATCTTGACTACTCCCTGCCTTGAAGGGCGGGGACTTCCTTCCGGCTCGCGCCGGAAAGTTCCTGCTTCTCAACCGACTGCCCCGTCCGGGAGGACTCCCGTTGAGGTCTCACACCGGCTCCACAGGCCGACACCGCCAGCCCGGCGGCCTTGATGTTCACTGCCGCGTTCACGTCCCGATCATGGGACGTTCCACAGCCGGAACACGTCCACGTGCGCATGTGCAGCGGCATCGCGCCGGCGAGCCTGCCGCAGACCGAACACGTCTTACTGGACGGGAACCAGCGATCGACCGCGATCACCGCACGGCCGTACCACTCGGCCTTGTACTCCAGCATCATGCGGAAATCGCGCCACGCGGCATCGCTGATCGCACGGGCGAGCGTGCCGTTTTTCACCATGTTGCGCACCTGAAGATCTTCGATCACGACCGTTTGGTTCTCACGGACGAGTCGAGTGGACACCTTGTGCAGGTGGTCGCGGCGCCGGTCGGTGATCCGCGCGTGGATGCGGGCCACCTTCCGCCGCGCCTTGGCACGGTTGTTGCTGCCCTTGTCCTTGCGGGCCAGTTCCCGCTGGGCTTTCGCCAACTTCTTCCGGTCGCGACGCTCGTGTTTCGGGTTGGTGATCTTCTCCCCGGTCGACAGGGTGGCCAGCGAGTCCAACCCGGCATCCACGCCAACCGTGTTGTCGGTGGTCGGAAAGTGCTCGGTGCTGGTTTCGACCAGGATCGACACGAACCACCGGTCGGCCGCATCGCGGGACACCGTCACCGTGGACGGTTCCGCCCCCTCGGGCAACGGTCGGGACCACACGATGGTCAGCGACTCAGCCATCTTCGCCAACGTCAACCGGCCGTCGCGCCACGTGAAGGCCGAGCGGGTGTACTCGGGCGACGGGCGGGACTTCTTTCGCGACTTGAACCGTGGATAGCGCGCCCGCTGAGCGAAGAAGTTCGCAAACGCCGTTTGCAGGTGCCGCAACGCCTGCTGCAACGGCACGCTGGACACCTCGCCCAAGTAGGACAGTTCCTCGGAGCGCTTCCACTCCGTGAGCATCTTCGAGGTTTCCGCGTAGTTCACCCGGCGATGCTCGGTGAACCACGCGCGGGTCCGCGCGTCCAGAGCGAGGTTGTAGACCTTGCGGACGCAACCGAACGTACGCAGCAACTCGGTGCGCTGCTGCTGCGTGGGATAGAAGCGGTACTTGTACGCCCGTTTCACCCGCGTCCTGGCCATGATCATATGGTAGCAATTTCGTATGTGAGAGCTCGTTCCGTGTTGGTCACCAACGACCATCCGGGAACGGCTCCTCCCCGGCTGAACGCCGAGGCTTCCACCGATTGGAAGTCCCGATGATGCCAAGAATCCGCACCCGGGTGAACGGCCGGTGGTCGTACCACTCGCCTCGTGCCCGTAACAGCAGGTGACGGGACCGCCGCGGAGAGTCCGCGGGGAGTTGCTCCACCCGCCACGCAGCCACACCGGGCGTTCTCGATCGGATGCCGGAGCGCCCGGCGCGTACCGCGTTTCCCGGTCAGCCGTATCCGAGCAGCTCGGCCATGTCGGCGATCCGGCGTAGCTGCGCCGCACGCTCGGCAGCGAGCTGCTGCTCGGGATCCACGGCCTCGTTGGCCTGCGACAGCAGCGACAAGGTCTCGCGGACCGCACCCGCCGGTGCCTGGGTCACGGCCTCCGCGAGCCGGTCAGTCGAGTCGGTCAGTTCCTGTACCGGCACCACCGAGTTGGCCAGGCCGAGCTGGAGCGCCTCCTGCGCCGGAACCTGCCTGCCGGTCAAGCAGATCTCGACCGCCTTCGCATACCCCGCTGCCTGGACCAGCGGCAAAGTGCCGCCGAGATCGGGCACGAGCCCCAATCCGGTCTCGGCCATGCACAGCGACGCGTCATCGGCCAGGACCCGCATGTCGCAGGCCAGCGCGAGCTGGAAGCCCGCACCGATCGCGTGTCCCTGCACGGCGGCGATGGTCACCCGGTCCGGTTCCCGGAGCCAGCTGAATCCCTGTTGGAATGTGTCGATATCGGCATCGGCCTGTTCCGTCGGCCGCTGTCCGAGGGAGATCAACCCCGGAGACCCCTCGACGTCCTCGGAACCGAAGAGCCTGCGATCGAGTCCGGCCGAAAATGATCTCCCCTCGGCACGGACGACGACGACCCGAACCTCGGAATCGAGGTTCCGGCCGATCTCGTGCAGCGCTTGCCAGGTATGCGGCGTCTGCGCGTTGAGCGTGTCCGGGCGATCGAGAGAGATGGTGGCACGTGACCCGTGGACCGAGAGCCGTACACCACCACGGTCCAACAGATCGGCTTCCACTGTCGAGTCCGCCAAGCGGTCCTCCATTGCGATTCATCAATGATCGGCCAAGGGCGGAGACCACCCTACAGACCGATCATCCATGAATTTTCTTGTGCCGATCACCATCGGCACGGGCTCCCGACAGCAGGAATGTCACGTGCCCGGCACCCCGGGAACTCCAGGCCGTGCCGGGCCACGCGTTCTTCGCCGCTGTTTCTACTTCTTCTTCGTCCGTGTCGCGCCCCCACGACCACGCAACTGCACTCCCGACTCGCTGAGAACGCGGTGCACGAAACCGTAGGAACGGCCGGTCTGCTCCGCGAGGGCACGAATACTGGCCCCTTTCTCGTACTTCTTCTTCAGGTCACTGGCAAGCTTGTCGCGTGCGCTTCCGGTGATACGCGCACCCTTCTTCAGGTCAGCCACAGTGTCCCCGCCTTCCCTGTCGAACAGGTCGGGCCGCTCGCGACCCCTGTCGTTGGCAATGATCGAACAGGAAAGCCGCAAACGCCAGGCGATCATGGAAAAAGATCCGGCAACGGTCGAGTTCAGCAGCCGATGATCATGGAAATGCGCTTCACCGTTCGTGACAACGCCGCAAAGAAGGCAGCGACCGAGCCGGCCCACCGATCGGACCGACGCAGGAAAGCACATTCGCCCGAGCGCCGCACAACGTGCGGCAGGCACTCAGGCGAGCTGCACGAGATCCAGGTACTCCTCGGACCAGTGATCCTCGTTGCCGTCCGGAAGCAGGATCACCCGTTCCGGTTCCAGCGCCTCCACCGCACCGGGATCGTGCGTGACCAGAACCACCGATCCGGTGAAACTGCGCAGCGCATCGAGCACCTGCTCACGGCTGGCCGGGTCGAGGTTGTTGGTCGGTTCGTCGAGCAGCAGCACGTTGGCGGCACTGGAGACGAGACCGGCCAACGCCAGCCGGGTCTTTTCACCGCCCGACAACGTGTCCGCGGACTGCTGCAATTGCTCCCCGCTGAACAGGAATGCCCCCAGCAGAGTCCGCAGTTGCTGCTCGGGAGTATCCGGCGCCACCCGGCGGATATTCGACCACACGCTTTCGTGTTGATCGAGGGTCTCGTGTTCCTGTGCGTAATAACCGATGCGTAACCCGTATCCGGCGGCGACCTCACCCGAATCGGGGGTTTCCATGCCACCGAGCAAACGCAGCAGGGTCGTTTTCCCGGCACCGTTGAGCCCCAGAACGACAACCTTCGATCCCCGGTCGATGGCCAGGTCCACCCCGCTGAAGATCTCCAGGGAGCCGTAGGACTTCGACAGGCCGTTCGCCGTCAAAGGAGTACGCCCGCACGGGGCCGGCTCGGGAAAGCGAATCTTGGCGACCTTTTCCGAGGCCTGCTCTTCCTCCAGATCCGAGAGCATCTGCTCGGCCCGCCGGGCCATGTTCTTCGCCGCCACCGCCTTGGTGGCCTTCGCGCCCAGCTTGTCGGCCTGCGCCTGCAGCGTGGAGGCCTTCTTCTCGGCGTTGGCGCGCTCGCGGCGGCGCCGCTTCTCGTCGTCGGCCCGCGCCTCCTGGTAGCGCTTCCAGTCCATGTTGTAGACATCGGCCTCTCCGCGCACCGCGTCGAGGTACCAGATCTTGTTCACCACGGCGTCGAGCAGGTCGACGTCGTGGCTGATGATCACCAGGCCGCCGTCGTGGGTCTTGAGGAAATCGCGCAGCCAGTTGATGGAGTCGGCATCGAGATGGTTGGTGGGCTCGTCGAGCAGCAGGGTCGTCGACGACGTACCGCCCGGCCCGGCTTCCGAGGCGGCGAACAGGATCCTGGCCAGTTCCACCCTGCGGCGCTGCCCCCCGGAAAGCGTCTGCAGCGGCTGGTGCAGCACGCTGCCGTCCAGGCCGAGGTTGCCGCAGATGCGGGCAGCCTCGCTCTCGGCGGCATATCCGCCTCGCGTCGCGAACCGCTCCTCGAGTTTCCCGTAGCGGGCGATCGCCCGGTCCCGCTGCCGATCGTCGACCAGTTCGGCCATCTCGGACTGCGCCTTTTCCATGTCGCGCAGTACCCGATCGAGACCCCGCGCGGACAGCACGCGGTCCTTGGCCGACACCGACAGGTCTCCCTCCCGCGGATCCTGCGGGAGGTAGCCGATCTCTCCCCGGCGCATGACTTCACCCGCGTAGGGTTCACCTTCCCCCGCCAGCAGGCGCAGGGTCGTCGTCTTGCCCGCACCGTTGCGACCGACCAGCCCGACGCGATCGCCCGGCTGGACGCGCAGACTGGCGTCGGAGAGCAGGATGCGGGAGCCGGCCCGCAGTTCGAGGCCACTGGCAGAGATCAACACACGCTCCGGAAGTAGTGGTCGAGCGGATACGCACGGGATCACCCGCCGGGATCACGTCGGGGCCGGCCGGCGATATCGTCGCTAATCGGCGGAAAGAACCGCAGGACACATCAGGACCACCGAACAAGTGTACCGGCGAAAACGAGCGCGTTTCGACGCACCTCACGACAGCGACCTTCCGAGCGGCGACACCACCGGAAACCCGCCCGGTCACGGATCGTGGACCTGCACCTCGACGGCGATCGCGCGACGAGCGGCCTCGTCCAGGACCGCACGCCGGGGTTCCGGCACATCCAGCACCCTGCTCTCTGCCGAGGCGAGCAGCTCCGTCAACCGGGAGTCCTCGGCGAGAGTGGCCAATGCCTTCCGATCTCCCCCGAGCACCAGGCCGTCCAAGGTGCCCCGCTCGGGGAGCACGATCCGGACCACGGCATCGGCCGCCGCCTGCAGGGAGCGACGGGACTGCTCCGCTCGCCTGCGCGCGAAGCGCTGCTGGGACCAGCCTCCTGCCTTGTTCCTGCCGTGCACCGGGTGGCGATCGGTCGAGGACGCCACGACCTCACCCGCCGAGGAAATTCCCACGCTGTGGGCCCCGAGTCGCACCAGCACCAGCCCGATGCGCCGCGGCAGGCGGGCGTGCTCGACCAGGCCGGACACCGCCAGGCCCGGGTGGTCCCCCGGCGGACAAGGCAGCGCCTCGAAGGCGACAGGCACCACGGCCAGTGCCCCGTCGTCCGCCCACACCTGCACGCGGCGAGGCTCGATGCGGGTGGCCGACGCCCCACCGTGCCCGTCGGCGAAGCGCTCGAACCATCCCTGCAGCCGGTGCGCACCGACCTCGACCGCGCGGCCGCCCCCCGGCAGCTGCCGCACCCTGCTCACGTGTCGATCACAGGAAGACTCCCTCGCCGCCCCACCACATCTGCTCTTCCGCACGAGTGAACCGAACCACTCATCAGAGCACGAAGGTATCGGCCCAGAGCTGGGTGGTCCGGCCGGACAGGGATTCCAGCAGTGCCGCGGCCTGGTCATCGGTCAACGACGCGACGAAGTCGATCACCGCGCGTCCCCGGGCCATCCGCTCGACGTGCTCGCCGGCCGCCGGGCCACTCGGTGGCTGCTCTCCCGGCATCACCAGCGTGTCCGGATCGTCGCGGCGCAGCGCGTGCAGCTCGTCCCGCGAGCGATCGAACAGGTCGCGGAGCCGATACGGCAGCCGAGCGGCCTCGCTGCGGTCGATCAGCCACTCGTCCAGAGCCTGAACCAGCTTGCTCAGCAGCCGGTCCTGACCACGCTGATGCAGCGCCAGGTCGGGCCGCTGCAGCACGAAACGGCGATGGACGAACTTCAGGATCTGCACCTCGTGCCACTGCTCGGTGTCCAGTGCGACGTGGCCGGAGCGCGTGGTCGGCTTCTCGTCGACCACGACTCCCCGCACCAGGCGCCGCGTCCACTCCCCGGAGAACGCAGCCACAGCTTGTTCGGCCTGCTCGGAACGGTCGAAAGGAACCTTCAGCAGCTTGGTGACCAGGTCCGAGACGACCTTGTTCACCGCGCCGACGAAGACATCGTCGTCGGCGATCCACGAGTCCTTGGCGTGCAGGCGACGCCGGAGCCGTTCCAGTGAGCGCCCCGGCGCATCGTCCGACCGTTCGAGCTCGGCATCGGGCACCCGCGCCAGCTCGCCGGAATGATCGAGCCACTCGGTGAGCTCATGGGAAACGGTGGTGTGCTGCAGGATCCCGACCCGGTGAAAGTCCTCCAGGTCGTGAATGGCGTAGGCGATGTCGTCGGCCGTGTCCATGATCGAGGCCTCGACGGTCTGCTGCCAGTCCTCCACCCGATCGGCGAACGGGGCACGGCAGTCCAGCATGTCGTCGAGTTCGGTGACGTAGCAGGAGAACTTCGCCGACCCGGTGCCCGCACCGTCCTCCGGTTCGGAGGCCCCTCGGGGAGGAACCGGCAGCCGGCGCGGATGCGGCTGCGGGCGCATCAGTCGCGTCCACGGGTACTTCAACAGCGCCGCACGGACCGCGGCCGTGAGATCCAGCCCATCGCTTCCGGACCCCCGCACGTCGATGCTGCTGATGATCCGGAAGGACTGCGCGTTTCCCTCGAACCCGTCGGGCAGCGCGAACCGCTGCCGGGCCACTCGATCGAGCACCCGCTCACCGAGGTGGCCAAACGGGGGATGTCCGAGATCGTGCCCGAGCCCGGCGGCCTCCACGACGTCGAGGTCGCACCCGCCGAGCCGATCGAGCCGTTCGGCCTCGGCCGGATCGTCGAGCAGTCCTTCGGCCACCGCCCGGGCCACCTGCGCGACCTTCAGGCTGTGGGTCAACCGGTTGTGCAGGAGCAGACCCGAGCCGCTGGGGCTGACCACCTGCGTGACACCCCCCAGGCGTGCGAAGAACGCGGAGCTCGACACGCGGTCGCGGTCGGCCCGGAACGGGCTGCTTGCGAGGTCACCGGGTTGCTGGGGATCCCCGAGCCGGGTACTGCGCCGGCCTGCTCGGAGAGATCCTGGCTCTGTCCGCATGGTTCCACGCTATCGTCGGCGGTGGTCACCGGGCGCCATGCACACCGGACGTGCTCTGATGTGCAGGTGGTGGATGTCCTCGTCGTGGGTGGTGGCCCTGCGGGGCGCGCGGCCGCCTCCGCCTGCAGTGATGCCGGAATGCGAGTGAGCCTGGTCGATCCGGCGCCGCGCCGCGTGTGGCCGCACACCTATGCCGCGTGGCGCGATGAACTGCCTGCCGGTGTGGCCCGCGCGTCGGCCGCCGTCGCGGAACGGATGCTGACGATCGGCACCGCAGCGCCGTACGAGTGGGACCGGCAGTACGCGGTGCTCGACAACACGGCGTTGTGGAAACACCTGTGGCGGGCGGACGTGACCGAAGTGACCGGCACGGTCACCTCCGCCGAACACGGTGCCGCCGGCTCCACCGTGCATCTGAAGGACGGGCGGCGTCTCGCCGCGGCCGTCGTGGTGGACGCTTCGGGTGCGGCGCGCACGCTTTCGGGGGGACGCCCGGCACGGACCCCGGCTCAACAGACCGCCGTCGGTGTGGTCGTCGACACGACCGAGGCCGGCGCGATCCTCGAACCCGGGACCGGCGTGCTCATGGACTGGCGGCAGGTGCCCGGTGTGGACGGGGGATGGCCGACATTCCTGTATGCGGTTCCGGTGGCCCCGGGCAGGACCTTGCTGGAGGAGACCTCCCTGGCCCGGCGTCCGGGTCTGCCGCTGGCCTCGCTGCGCCGCAGGTTGCGGGCACGCCTCGCCGCCGCAGGCATCACGCTGCCCGCGGCGGCGTCCGAGGAACGCGTGCGGTTTCCGGTGGACGATCCCCTGCCTCGGCAGCGCCGTATCGCCCCGCTCGGATCACCGGCCGGGCTGGTTCCGTTCGGAGCAGCCGCCGGACTGGTGCATCCCGCGACGGGATTCAGCGTCGCGGCCTCCCTCCGGCTCGCCCCCTGGGTCGCCGGTGCCATCAGTGGAGGTCTCGTCGACGGTCCTGCTGCCGCCGCCAGGGCGGCATGGTCGCTGCTGTGGCCACCGAGCGCGACAGCCACCCACGGTCTGCGCAGGCACGCGCTTCGGACACTGCTGTCGATGCCGCCGCAGCGCGTTCCCGAGTTCTTCGACGTGTTCTTTTCGCTGCCGGAGCATCACCGGCGGGCGTTTTTGTCCCCGGACTTCGATCTGCCGGGCACCTCCGCCGCCATGGCCGCCGCGTTCCGGTCGGCACCGTGGGGCCTGCGGCGGTACATGGCGGCAAGCGGGCCACCACCGCGGTTGCGGGCCGCGCACACCTGATACTCACCGTAATGAAATGTGGCCATGCCGTTGTGTTTATGGACACAGGCGGTGGGTAGCATGGCTGCTCGCAGGCACTGAGCCGCGCTACCTTGTTCGATGGGATGGTGCATCCTCCCCGAACAGGGGGATGGAATCGAAATGTCGGTGGACGGATCGTGAACAGGCTCGATGAGGCATCATGAGTACGGGCAACATCGATCCCGTGCTCGGACCGGCGAACGAGACACGTTTCGCGTTCCAGCCGGTGGTCAACGTCGGCACCGGGGCAATCGTGGCTGTCGAAGCCCTTGCACGGCCGATCGACGGTGACGTCTGGGATCTTTTCCGTCAGGCAGCGCGTGCACGGCGTCTGGCGGAGCTCGATACCGACCTGGCGGTCTCGGCGGTGACCTCGGCCGCGGAGCACGGGACACTGCTCCCGCTGCACCTGAACCTCTTCGGCGGCACCGTCGCCCACGATCTCGACCTCCTGCAGGCGCTGCACGACAAGCTCGGTGCCGTGGGCCGCCACCCGCACGAGATCACTCTCGAGCTCGGCCCGCCGTTCTCCCGTCTCGATCCCGCCCTGCTGCTGGCCAACGTCCGGCAGCTGCGCTCCCTCGGGTACCACATCGCGATGGACGGGGTCGGCCACGGCGACATCTCTCTGACCCTGCTTGCCGACCTCGAACCGGACATGGTCAAGCTCGACCGGGAAGTGGTCGCCGGTGCCCTGGAGACCTCCGGCCACGCGGCAGTGCTCGACTCGGTCCGGCATCTCTGCGAAAGCACCGGGGCCCGGCTCGTCGCCGAAGGAGTGGAAAGCGAACCACAGTTGCGGGAGCTGCGCCGCAGGGGCATCCGGCTGGTCCAGGGCAATCTGCTCGCTCCGGCCGCACGGCGACCGCCCACCACACTCAGCGTTCCCGATGTGGCCACCGAGATCACCGATCCCCACGACCGCATGGTCAGCACCACCACAGCAGGACCACGCATCACCGAGTTCCTCTCCCCGGCCACGCTGCTGCCCGCCGACTCGACCGCCGACACGGTACGCGGTGTGCTCGCCGATCATCCGGAGGTCAGCGGTGTGGTACTGGTCGACGAGCACAATCGGCCGCAGTGGTCGGTCGATCGCAACCGTTTCCTGCTCGCGGTCACCGGCCCCTACGGGCACGCCCTCCACGCCCAGCGTCCGGCCGCCCGCCTGGCCGACGAACCTCGCCTCGTCACCACGGCGACCACGGCGATGGAAGCACTCGGGATCGTGACCGGTTCCGAGCAACATCGGGTGTACGACGACGCCATCATCGTCGATGAGGACGGCCGGTGTCTGGGCACGGTCCGGGCCAGTCACCTGATCCGCGGAATGGCCGAGTTGCAGGTTCAAGAGGCCGCCGCTCTCAACCCGCTGACCCGGCTACCCGGCAGCGGCGCGGTGGCCAAGGAGGTCACCCGCAGGATCGAGGCCGGTGACACCTTCGCGGTGAGTTGGCTGGACATCGACGAGTTCAAGCGCATCAACGATTCGGCCGGTTTCTCCGCCGGTGACGAACTCATCCAGTCGGTGGGACGCAGCCTCACCGACGCCGCCGCCTCCCTCGAGTCCGTCCGGATCGGACACGTCGGCGGTGATGACTTCCTGCTGGTCGCCGACCTCGACGAGCTGACGGCACTGTCGGAAAAGCTGCTCGATCCACCACGCCGTGCCGGTGATATCGAGGTCAGCCTGTCCCTGGCCACGCTGGTGTGCCCGCAGGGCGGCGTGTCGTCCTACGACGAAATCTCACGCATGCTCGCCCCGTTGAAGCACCGGGCGAAATCGCTGCGGGGTTCCAGTTGGATCATGTCGTGGTTCGGCTCCGAGCGGATCGACGTGCTGCGCGGTGAACAGTCCGGCGTCCTGCGGGACCACTCCGAATTCCCCGCCCGGGAGCCGACGCCCACGGAGATCACCCAAAGATTCCATCCCCCTCCCCACAGTTTCCCGGACGGCAGGCAGCCTCCCAGGGACCCCTGAACCCACCGGCGACAGCCACACCATCGAGCGACATCAGCGCTGGGAACGGCGCAGCGCCCGCCACGCTCGCAACGGCAGCAGGCCGAGCAGGGGAGCACGCTTGCCGAGGTCGTCACTGTCCCGACGGTCGAAGGCGTGCGCATAGCGGGCAGCGTCAGCGGCGGCAGGGTAGCTCTTGGCACCTCCGGCACCGCAACCACGCTCGCACATCCACAGCATCTCGCGCCCCTCGGAACGGAAGCGGTACCTGTGGCCGAGCAGTCGACAGCTCCACATATCGGCAAGATTATACAGTGGAGAGTCCGGGTACCTCCCGGTGTATGACGATCCAGACCGGGACGATCGAAACCCGAGTGCCCTCTCGTATGGACCGATTGCCGTGGGCGCGGTTCCACTGGCGCATCGTCGTCGGCTTGGGCACCGTGTGGATCCTCGACGGGCTCGAGGTCACCATGGTCGGTTCGGTCGCCGCGCGGCTGGTCGAGCCCGGCAGCGGCATCAATCTCAGCTCCGGCCAGATCGGCACCGCCGCGGCCATCTACGTACTCGGGGCCTGCCTCGGAGCACTGTTCTTCGGCCAGCTCACCGACATGCTCGGCCGCAAGAAGCTGTTCATGCTCACCCTGCTCGTCTACCTCGTGGCCACCGTGGCCACCGCGTTCGCCTTCTCTCCCTGGTACTTCTACCTGGCCCGGTTCTTCACCGGCGCGGGCATCGGTGGCGAGTACGCGGCGATCAACTCGGCCATCGACGAGCTCATTCCGGCGCGGGTGCGCGGCCGGGTGGACCTGATCATCAACGGCTCGTACTGGCTGGGGGCGGCCGGTGGCGCGGCGGCCGCCGTGTTCTTTCTCAACGAGGCCATCTTCGCCACCTGGCTCGGCTGGCGGGTCGCCTTCGCCGTCGGCGCCGTGCTCGGCGTGGGGATCATACTCGTGCGGCGGCATGTCCCGGAAAGCCCACGCTGGCTGTTCATCCACGGCAGGCAGGACGAGGCGGAGCGGATCGTCGATCGGATCGAGCGCGAGGTCGCCGGGGAAACCGGCGAGGAGCTGGCGGAGCCGGGGGATTCGATCACCGTCCGCCAGCGCAGAAGAATCCCGTTCCGCATGATCGCCGAGACCGCCTTCAAGCTCTACCCCAGGCGTTCCGTACTCGGGATCGCCCTGTTCACCGGTCAGGCATTCCTCTACAACGGCCTCACCTTCAACCTGGGTACCCTGCTCAGCACCTTCTACGGGGTGGCCTCCGCCGTCGTACCGGTGTTCATCGTGCTCTACGCGCTGAGCAACTTCGCCGGCCCTGTCCTGCTCGGGAGGTTGTTCGACACCATCGGGCGAATACCCATGATCGCGGGTACCTACCTGGGGTCGGCCGCACTCACCATCCCCCTGGTCGTGCTGTTCCTCAACGGTGCGCTCAGCAGCTGGACGTTCCTGGCCATGGTGATGGCGATCTTCTTCCTCGCCTCGGCCGGTGCCAGTTCCGCGTACCTGACCGTCAGCGAGATCTTCCCCATGGAGACCCGGGCGCTGGCGATCGCGTTCTTCTACGCCGTGGGCACCGCGGTCGGCGGGATCACCGGACCACTGCTGTTCGGTCAACTCATCGACACCGAGCAGCGCGGATACGTCATCATCGCCTTCCTCATCGGCGCCGGGGTGATGGCTCTGGGCGGTGTGGCCGAACTGTTCCTGGGCGTGCGCGCCGAGCAGACCAGCCTCGAAAACCTCGCCAAACCGCTCACCGCGCAGGAGGCCGAGGAAGGTACGGAAGACCAGGAAGGCACGCAGCAGGAAGTGGAAACACCGCAGCAGCAGTCGCAGCAGCGCCAGGAGGCGATCCGTTGCCGCGTCGAAGCCGAACACGCCCGCTCGCAGGCTGCCGAACGCCGGGCACGCATACACGAGTTGCGCAGTGAAGGGACTTCGGAACAGGTCCAGGCCGAGCAGACCATGGCCGAGGTCGCCGATCTGCATGCCCAGGAACTCGAGGAGCGAGCGAACGCGCACGACGAATTCGCCGTGGCCGAGGAGAGCCGAGACGAGCACGCAGCGGCCGTCGCCACCTGTCGCGCACGGGCGGCCGAGGAGCGTGCTGCCGCGCTCGTGGAGCAGGCGACGGCACTGACCGCCGAATCGGATACCGAGTCCCGGCGGGACCAGGAACGGTCCGAGGCAGCCACCGAACGGGCCCGGGCCCAGGAGCAGCGAGCGCTGGCCGAGCAGAGCCGCTCCGAGGCCGGCGAGGCGGAGGGAGCCGACGCCACTGTTTCGCAGGCCCGTGCCGATATGCATCTTGCCTGGGCACACCGGCACGAAAAGCTGGCCGAGCTCCATTCTGCTCGCGCCGAACAGGACGACGACACCGCCGAACGGTACGAGCGCGAGGCAGCGGAACTGCAGACAGCGGCGATGGCCGCGGACGAGCGCGTACGCTCGAGCGAGCATCGCGCCGTCGCGGACGGTTTGTACAGCGAGGTCCACACGGCCGAGCAGGCCGAGGCGCAGCGCGCCGAAATCGCCGAACGGGAACGGCAGGCACGTGAAACCGAGCAGCACATCCGCGAGCGGGTCGCCCGCAGGCAAGCACGAGAACGCCAGGGATTGCGGCGATTCATTCCCGGGCCCGGCTCGGTGCTCGGCAGCGCCCGGATGGGCGGCCTCGATGTGTCCCCTGCACGAACCGGGATCGAAAGTGAGCCGGACCGCGAGATCAACATGCTGGTTCGGGCGTTGAACGAGCACGGCCCCACCGATCGTCAGCAACTCGCACGGCTCGTCGGGGCCCGCTACTGGGGTCCGGGAAGGTTCGGGCAGGCACTGACCGTCGCCGTCGATGAAGGCAACATTCGTCGGCTGTCGCGACGCATGTACGGGCCCGCCGACTCCGCGGATGAATCCGCGGGTGATCCCACGCAGGACTGAGTGGTCCTTTCGGCTCCGCCCCTCCCGGACGAACCGGGCGGCGGGAACCCGCCGTTGCGGCACGATCCCGCCGTGGCGGCAATTGCGGGCGATGCCCTGCACACGACGAAAAAGGCCCCGGCAGCGTTACGCTGCCGGGGCCTTTTCGGTCACGGAAGTCGCTTCAGACCGTGAACCCGAGGGCGCGCAGCTGATCGCGGCCCTCTTCGGTAATCTTTTCCGGACCCCACGGCGGCATCCACACCCAGTTGATCCGGAAGTCGTTGACGATCCCACCACCGGGCCCGTTCACCAGCACCGACCGCGTCTGGTCCTCGATGACGTCGGTCAGCGGGCAGGCCGGTGAGGTCAGCGTCATGTTGATGGTGGCCGAATTGTCCTGTTCGACCTGGACTTCGTAGACGAGACCGAGATCCACCACGTTGATGCCGAGCTCGGGGTCCACGACGTCGCGCATGGCCTCCTCGACATCCTCGACAGCGGCGAGATCCGCGCCGGAAGCCGGGGCTTGCGGCATCCCCTCGGCCCCACGCTGCACCTCGGCGTCCTGCGCCTCGGTACCGGTGGTCTGTTCCTGCTGTTGCACCCGGGTCTGATCCTCAGTACTGGTCATGACGCTCCCACCTCGTCGACAACGCGCGATACGGCGTCCCGGAAAGCCATCCATCCCAGCAGCGCGCATTTCACACGTGCCGGGTACTTCGCCACTCCCGCGAACGCGATGCCGTCCTCCAGGACGTCCTCATCGGGATCGACCTGACCACGGCCGTGCATCATCTCGCTGAAAGCGGCCTGCTTCGTCAGCGCCTCCTGCAGCGGGCGCCCCACCACCAGATCCGTCAACACCGACGTCGAGGCCTGGCTGATCGAGCATCCCTGTCCCGCGTAGGAGACGTCCTCCACGGTCGCTTCGGTTCCCGTGCCGGTCAACCGCACCCGGAGGGTCACTTCGTCCCCACAGACCGGATTGACCTGAAAGGATTCCGCATCGAACGGATCACGCAGGCCATGCCGGTGCGGATTGCGGTAGTGGTCCAGGATGATCTCCTGGTACATCTGTTCGAGCTGCATCACCAATTCCTCAACCGGTCGACGACGGCGTCACACCGAAGAAACGCTGCGACTCGCGAACCGCATCCGCCAGATTCCCGACCTCGTCGAGTTCGTTGTACAGGTAGAAGCTCGCCCGCACCGTGGCGGGGACGCCCATCCTCCGGTGCAACGGCCAGGCACAGTGATGCCCGACCCGCGCTTCGACCCCCTGACTGTCCAGGACCTGTGCCGCATCGTGCGGGTGTACTCCGTCGATGACGAAGGACACGGCCGCGCCCCGGTGCTCGGTGTCCGTGGGGCCGATGATGCGCACCCCCTCGATCGCGGACAACTCGCGCAGAGCCGCCTCGGTGAGCCGGCGTTCGTGGTCGGCGATGCGCTCCATCCCCACGACCGACAGATAGTCGACGGCAGCGCCGAGCCCGACGGCCTGCGAGGTCATCGGGACCCCCGCCTCGAACCGCTGCGGAGGTTCGGCGAACGTGGAGCGATCGATGTGGACGAGTTCGATCATCGAACCGCCGGTCAGGAAGGGAGGCATCGCCTTGAGCAGCTCGCGGCGACCGTAGAACACGCCGATCCCGGACGGCCCGAGCATCTTGTGTCCGGAAAACACCGCGAAGTCCACCCCGAGCCGGGCGAAGTCGACCGGCGCGTGCGGTACCGACTGGCACGCGTCGAGCACGACGAGTGCGCCGACCTGGTGTGCCCGGCTGACGATCTCCTCGAGCGGGTTCACCGTGCCCAGCACGTTCGACTGGTGGCTCACGGCGACCAGCTTCGTGTTGTCCGTGATGACGCTGTCGATGTCGGACAGGTCCAGACGCCCCTCATCGGTGACCCCGAACCAGCGCAACGTCGCCCCGGTGCGCTGGCACACCTGCTGCCACGGCACCAGATTGGCGTGATGCTCCATCTCCGTGACCACGACTTCGTCGCCCGGCCCGAGACGAAAACGTTCCGCCTCGGGGCCGGCCGTCGCGGCGTTGCTCATCGCGTAGGCGACGAGATTGATCCCCTCGGTGGCGTTCTTGGTGAACACCACCTCGTCCGCACCGACCCCCACGAAACGGGCGATCTTCGCGCGCGCCCCCTCGTAGGCGTCCGTAGCCTCCTCGGCGAGCTGGTGCGCACCGCGGTGCACCGCCGCGTTGGAGGACTCCAGGAAGGAACGCTCCGCGTCGAGCACCTGACGAGGCCGCTGGGATGTGGCCCCTGAGTCCAGGTACACCAGCGGGCGTTCGTCGCGGACCGTACGTTGCAGGATCGGAAAGTCCGACCGGATCGCAGGAACGTCCAACGGGGCGACGGTGCCCACATGGGCAGCTCGCTCGTCAAAGGTACCCACAGGGGAGGTACCGGGAGGCTGAACGGTCATGACTGGACGGCTGCCTCCTTCTTCTCCGTGAAACGGACGTAGCCGGATTCCTCGAGTTCGTCGGCCAGCTCCGGACCGCCGGACTCGACGACCTGGCCACCGACGAACACGTGCACGTAGTCGGGCCGGACGTGTTTGAGGATCCGGGTGTAGTGGGTGATCAGCAGAACACCCTTGTCGCCGCTCTCGGTGTAGCGGTTGATCCCGTCGGAGACCACGCGCAGCGCGTCGACATCCAGACCGGAGTCGGTCTCGTCGAGAACCGCGAACGTCGGTTTGAGCAGGTCGAGCTGCAGGATCTCGTGGCGCTTCTTCTCACCGCCGGAGAACCCCTCGTTGACGCTGCGCTCCGAAAACGACTCGTCGATGTCGAGATTGTTCATCGCCTGCTTGACTTCCTTGACCCAGTGACGGATCTGCGGCGCCTCCCCACGGGTCGCCGTGGCGGCACTGCGCAGGAAGTTCGACATCGACACCCCCGGCACCTCGACCGGGTACTGCATGGCGAGGAACAAGCCCGCACGGGCGCGCTCGTCCACGCTCATCTCCAGGACTTCCTCACCGTCGAGCAGCACCGAACCCGCGGTGACGCGGTATTTGGGGTGCCCGGCGATCGCGTAGGCGAGCGTGGACTTGCCGGATCCGTTCGGCCCCATGAACGCGTGTGTCTCGCCCGAGCGCACGGTCAGATTGACGCCGGTGAGGATCTCCTTGGACTCCTCCTCGGTGTCGACCTCGGCATGCAGGTCTTTGATTTCCAGGGTGGCCATCGTGTTCGTTCTTCTCCCGGTGTTGGTGCGAAAGGCTGTTGTGGGTGCCGCACGGGATCGGCGGCACGGGGCGGCACGGCCGGAACGCGCACGTCCCGGCCGTGGCCGGTCATGCTCCGACTGCCGCCAGTTCCTCGTCGATCGCGGCCTCCAGCCGCTCGCGGACGTCGGTGGCGGGGATCTTCTGCAGGATCTCGCCGAAGAACCCGCGGACGACCAGCCTCCGGGCCTGGTCGTAGGGAATGCCCCTGGCCTGCAGGTAGAACAGCTGCTCGTCGTCGAAGCGCCCGATCGCGCTGGCGTGTCCGGCCCCGACGATCTCGCCGGTCTCGATCTCCAGGTTGGGCACCGAGTCGGCGCGAGCACCCTCGGTCAGCACCAGGTTGCGGTTGAGCTCGAAGGTGTCGGTGCCCTCGGCCGCGGCCTGGATGAGCACGTCGCCGATCCAGACCGACCGCGCCGAGTCACCCTGCAGCGCGCCCTTGTAGGTGACGTTGCTGCGGCAGTTCGGCTGGGCGTGGTCCATCAGGAGACGGTGCTCCAGGTGCTGGCCGCTGTCGGAGAAGTACACCCCGAGCATGTCGGCGTCACCGCCGCGGTCGCCGAAGGTCACCTTGGTGTTGACCCGCACCAGGTCACCGCCGAGCGTGACCGCGAAGTGGCGGAACACCGCGTCCTTGCCCAGGTGGACGTGCTCGGAGCTGACCTGGGTGGCGTCGTCGGAGAAGTCGTGGATGGTGATCACCGACAGCCGCGCCGAGTCCTCGGCGATGAGTTCGACGTTCTCCCCGATCACACCGGAGCCGCGGTAGTCCAGCACGACCACGGACTCCGACAGCGGTTCGGCACGCAACTGCAGGTGCCCGTAGGCGGTTTCGCCCTTCCCCGGGCCGTGCACCGTGACGGTGATCGGTTCGGCGGTCTGGGTGTCCTTGGGAACCGTGACCACGGTGGCCTCGGTGAACGAGCACCACGCCTGCGCGGCGACCCGGTCGGCGGGGGCACCGGCGGTGCCCAGCCGCTGGTCGTCGCGGCCCACGGTCTCCACGCGGACCGCCGAGTCGCCGCCGACCTCCACGTGCAGCGATCCCGTGGCCGCCGCGGAACCGTCGTGCAGACCGTGCAGGCGCTTCACCGGCGTGAAACGCCAGTCCTCCTCACGGCCACCGGGCACCTCGAAGGCCTCCACGTCGTAGGAGGTGAAGCGGTGCCCCCGGGAGGACTGCGGAACCGCGGTCCCCCCGTGGGAGTGCTCATCAAGGCCGTGCGGGCCGGATTTCTCGAGTGTCGACTCCGTCATCTTTAGCCGACGGCCCCTTCCATCTGCAGTTCGATCAGGCGGTTGAGTTCCAGTGCGTATTCCATCGGCAGCTCGCGGGCGATCGGCTCCACGAACCCGCGCACCACCATGGCCATGGCCTCGTCCTCGGTCAGACCCCGCTGCATCAGGTAGAACAGCTGGTCGTCGCTGACCTTGGAGACGGTGGCCTCGTGACCCATGGACACGTCGTCGACACGCACGTCCACATAGGGATAGGTGTCGGACTTGCTGATGTTGTCCACCAGCAGCGCGTCGCACTTGACGTTGGACGAGGAGTGGTTGGCCCGCTTGGCGACCTTGACCAACCCACGGTAGGAGGTACGGCCTCCACCCCGAGCGATCGACTTGGACACGATCGACGAGGAGGTGTGCGGGGCCATGTGCTCCATCTTCGCGCCCGCGTCCTGGTGCTGCTGCTCCCCGGCGAAGGCCACGGAAAGCACCTCGCCCTTGGCGTGCTCGCCCATGAGGAACACCGACGGGTACTTCATGGTCACCTTGGAGCCCAGGTTGCCGTCGACCCACTCCATGGTGGCGCCCTCTTCGGCCTTGGCCCGCTTGGTGACCAGGTTGTAGACGTTGTTCGACCAGTTCTGGATGGTCGTGTAGCGGCAGCGGGCGTTCTTTTTGACCACGATCTCCACGACCGCCGAGTGCAGCGAGTCACTGGAGTAGATCGGGGCCGTGCAGCCTTCCACGTAGTGGACGTAGGCACCCTCGTCGACCACGATCAGCGTCCGCTCGAACTGGCCCATGTTCTCGGTGTTGATCCGGAAGTAGGCCTGCAGCGGGATGTCGACGTGGACGCCCTTGGGCACGTAGATGAACGAGCCGCCCGACCACACCGCACTGTTGAGCGCGGAGAACTTGTTGTCCCCGGCCGGGATGACCGAGCCGAAGTACTCCTTGAAGATCTCCGGGTGCTTCTGCAGCGCCGTGTCGGTGTCCAGGAACTCCACGCCCTGGGCTTCCAGGTCCTCGCGGATCTGGTGGTAGACGACCTCGGACTCGTACTGCGCGGCGACACCGGCCACGAGCCGCTGCTTTTCCGCCTCGGGAATGCCCAGCTTGTCGTAGGTGGTCTTGATGTCCTCGGGCAGGTCGTCCCAGGTCTGGGCCTGCTCCTCGGTCGACCGGACGAAGTACTTGATCTGATCGAAGTCGATCCCCGAGAGGTCAGCGCCCCACTGCGGCATCGGCTTGCGGTCGAACAGCCGCAACGCCTTCAGCCGCTGCTCCAGCATCCACTCCGGCTCGTCCTTCTTGCGCGAGATCTCGCGGACGACCTCTTCGTCCACGCCTCGGCGGGCGTCGGCACCGGCGATGTCCGGGTCGGCCCAGCCGTACTCGTAGTTGCCCAGGGTTGCCAGAGTTTCCTCTTGGGTCAGTGGCTGATCAGAGGTGTTCGGCACCGTGGTGGGTGTGCGCTGCTCCGCAGCGGCAGTCATAAGGACTCCCTCCATCAGGAATCTGCGGTGGTGTTCCACCGGCCGTGCGGGTTCGGGCCGGCAGACGTCAGTTCGGTGTCCGAGCGGTCGTGCGCGCCCGGTCGCTCGGACCGCGTATGCGGTACGTGCGTGGTGCAGGCCGCATCGCCGTTGGCGATGGTGGCCAGCCGTTGCACGTGGGTGCCGAGAACTTCGGCGAAAGCCTCCGTCTCGGCTTCGCACAGCTGCGGGAAGTCCGCAGCCACGTGCGCCACCGGGCAGTGGTGCTGGCAGAGCTGCTCACCAGCGCCGACACTTCGTGTCGAGGCAGCATAGCCCTCGCGGGTCAGTGCGTTGGCCAGTACCTCGGCACGCTCGGCCGGGGTTTCACCGGCCGCCAGGGCATCGCGGTGGTGGGACACCAGGGTGGCCATCCGCTGCCGGGCGAATGAACGCACCGCCTGTTCCCCGGCCTGCTCGGCAAGGAACCGCAGCGCCGCTACCGCGAGATCGTCATAGGCGTGACCGAACCGTGCGCGCCCTGCTTCGGTGAGCAGGAACAGCTTCGCGGGTCGACCACGGCCGCGACGACCACGGCGCGACGATTCCCTCGTCCATGCCTCGCCTTCGGCTACCAGCGCGTCGAGGTGCCTGCGCACCGCCGTCGGACTCACGCCGAGTTCCTCGGCCACTTCCACGGCGGTGATCGGCCCCCGCTCGAGCAGTAACCGCGCGACCGTGTGCCGGGTGCGCCCATCACCGGCCTGCCCGGCCGCGCTCTGCTGCGCAGAGCTCCGGGCGGCGGTGTCCATGTCGACCACCGCGGCAGGCGACGACGTCCCGACTTTTTTCACAACACTGATGTTACCTATTTCGTCGAGCGACGCCACCGCGCGGGGTGCCCCTGTGATCTGAATCACCTCGTTACGCTGGCTCACCGTGACGGCAGGCGAAACAACCGGCGATCACCGGTTCGACGGGGACCGTGCAGTCGGCAGGCACCGGACAGGTGCACACCCCGGCGACACGGCCGGAGACATCCGGGATATCCCCGAACCCGCATCGCTGGATCGCACCGAACGACACCGGCTCACCGTCGTCCGGCGCTTCGGCACGACCGGCTCCCTCCTGCTGGGATTCGGCGCCATCGGTGCCGGAGCCGCCCCGGTCGACAACCCGTTGTCCGGTGTCCGACTGATCGGACTGCCCGCCCGCATGCCGACCGTGGCCATGGCCTTTGCCTGGTTGGGCATGCTCATGCTCGTGGCCGGTTGGCTGTGGCTGGGAAAACTGTCCTGGCCGGGACGCGCGAGGATGATCTCCCGTGCCCAGTTCGACCGCACGGTGGTGATGTGGGCGCTGCCGCTGGCGATCGCCCCGCCTCTGTTCAGCCGCGACATGTACGCCTACCTCGCACAGAGCGAGATCGCCGCACGCGGCATCGACCCGTACGTCCTGGGGCCCGCGGCCGCGCTGGGCGTCGACCATCCCTTCACCGCCAACGTGCCCAACATCTGGCGGGACACCCCTGCCCCCTACGGGCCGGGATTTCTCATGCTGGGGCGGATCATCGCCACCATCGTCGGGGACAACGTCGTGGCCGGCGTCCTGCTCTGGCGTGCGGTCATGCTGGCCGGGCTCGCACTGGCGGTCTGGGCGATCTCGCGGCTTGCGCGACGCTGCGGCATCCAGCCGGTCTCGGCCCTGTGGCTCAGCGTGGCCAACCCCCTCGTGCTGTTCCACGTGGTCAGCGGTATGCACAACGAGGCCCTGCTGATGGGGATCATGCTGGCAGGGATCGAACTGGGATTGCGCTGGCGGCACCTGCTGGGCACCATCGTGGCCGCCATCGTGATCGTCATCGCCGGAGCCATCAAACCCCCCGCCTTCGTCGCTCTGGGCTTCTTCGGCATCTATCTCGTGCACCGCAGAGGCGGGAAGTATTCCGACCTGGTGCGCGTGGCGTTGCTGCTGACGGTGATCTTTCTGGCCGCCATGACCGTCATCACGGTGGCCAGCGGCTGGGGCCTGGGCTGGCTCGAGACCTTCGACGTACCGAACCGGATCAAGACCTGGCTGGCCCCCGTGACCGCGCTCGGGATGACCGGTGCCGGCATCGGCATGATCCTGGGGTTGGGCAACCACACCGAAGCCATGCTCGTCATCACCAAGTTCGTCGGCTACGGCATCAGCGCGGTGGTGTGCCTCCGCCTGCTGTGGGTGTCGTTCCGGGGGCGGATCGAGCCGCTGGCCGGACTCGGCATCACGCTCGGAGCCGTGGCCTTGCTCGGGCCCGTGCTGCACCCGTGGTACCTGCTGTGGGCGCTTCCCCCGCTCGCGCTGTCGACCGGCAACAACCGGTTCCGCATCGCAGCAGCTGCGATCAGCGCCTTCGTCGCGTTGGTGGTCCCCCCGACCGGGGCGGCTTATGTATTGCGCGGATACATGATCCCGTTCGCGGTGATCGCCGCGCTGATCGCGTTCGCCGTCACACTGCTGCTCGTGCGGGGCAAGGTTCCTCCCCTGCTGCCGCCCCGGAAGAGCGTTCCCCCCATCACGTCATAGGCTTGAAGGCCGTGAGCCCGAACGCCGACAGCCTTGCCGTGGAAGTACGCGGGCTGAGCAAACGCTTCGGCGACACCGCGGCGGTCGCCGGACTCGACCTGGGCCTGGAACGCGGCAGCGTGCTGGCACTGCTCGGGCCGAACGGCGCGGGCAAGACGACGACCGTCGAGATCTGCGAAGGATTTCTGCGGCCCGACAGCGGCCGTGCCCGGGTTCTCGGGCTCGATCCGGTGACGCGGGCCGAGCAGCTCCGCCCCAGGATCGGGGTCATGCCCCAGGGCGGGGGGGCCTATCCGGGGATCCACGCGGCAGAGATGCTCCGGCTGGTCGCCTCCTGCACCGCCGACCCGCTCGATCCGGCCTGGCTGCTCGACATACTCGGGTTGAGCGCCGCGGGTCGCACCCCGTACAAGCGGCTCTCCGGCGGACAACAACAGCGGTTGTCCCTGGCATGTGCCCTCGTCGGGCGTCCCGAGCTGGTCTTCCTCGACGAGCCCACGGCCGGAATGGATCCGCAGGCCCGGCGACTGGTCTGGGAGCTGATCGCGGCACTGCGCGCCGACGGTGTCAGCGTGCTGCTGACCACCCATCTGATGGACGAGGCGGAAACTCTCGCCGACCGGGTGGTCATCGTCGATCAGGGCCGCGCCGTGGCCGAGGGCACCCCGGACGAACTGACAGCACCCCCGCACGGGCAGCAGGAACTCCGATTCCGCTCCCAGCCCGCACTCGATCTCGAGCTGCTCCTGGCCGCGCTGCCCGAAGGTTGCCGGGCCACCGAGGTACGGTCCGGCCACTACGTCGTGCACGGTGCCATCGATCCCCAGGCCGTCTCGACGGTGACGTCCTGGTGCGCGCACCACGGAGTGCTCGCCCAGGAACTGCGGGTCAGTCGGCGCAGCCTGGAGGACGTCTTCCTCGAACTGACCGGACGGGAGCTACGCAATTGAAGGCCGACTCCGAAGCACGGACCTCCGGTGAGGCCGCGGCCGCCTTCCCTCCCGGCACCTTCCGACCCTCGCCGGGACGAGCACATCCCCTGCGGATGCTCGCGGCACACACCCGAACGGAAGCGATACTCACCCTCCGTCACGGCGAGCAGGCGCTGCTGACTCTGATCATCCCGCTGGGGCTGCTGATCGGAGCGAGCACCCTGCTCCCCGGTGCCGTCGACGCGATCGTCCCGCGCATCCTGGCCCTGGCCGTGATGTCCACGGCTTTCACCGGGCAGGCCATCGCACTGGGCTTCGATCGCCGCTACGGGGTCATCAAGCGCCTGTCCGCCACGGCGCTGCCGCGGTGGGTGCTGATCTCCGGACGCGTCCTGGCCACCCTGATCGTCGTGGCGCTGCAGGCGATCGTTCTCGGCATCACCGCCGTGCTGCTCGGCTGGGCACCGCCGGCCGGCGGCCTGCTGCTGTCGATTCCGCTGCTCGTGCTCGGCACGGTGACGTTCGGTGCGGCGGGAGTCCTCGTCGGCGGCATCCTGCGTGCCGAGATCGTGCTGGCCCTGGCCAATGCGATCTGGTTCGTGCTGCTGCTCGCCGGAGGGTTGGCGGTGCCGCCCGAAGAGCTGCCCGGCGCGGTGGGAATCCTCGCCCGTTTCCTGCCCTCCGGCGCCCTGGCCGAAGCCCTCCAAGCGGTGCTCACCTCCGGGCAACCGCCGGGACTGCAGCCGGTCCTCGTGCTCCTCGTCTGGGGCGCCGCGGCAGGAGGACTCGCGAGCCGCACCACGCGCCCCACCTGATCTTCAGACTACCGACCAGTAGGCTGCGGCCATGCACGCCGATATCGCCCGACAGTGCAAGAACGCACTCGAAGCTCCGCACGCCATGATCTACTTCGCTCCCGAGACCGAGCAGGAGTTCGGTGCACTCGGTCTGGCAGGTGGCCGGATGCCCTACTTCGCCGGCCGCGCCGCCCCGATGGGCGCTGTCGGGTCCGGGGTCGTGACAGCGACCTTCTACAACTTCAGCCCGCGAGCCGTGGCCAAGGAGATCCCCCGCGCATGGTCGATCGCAGCGCCCGAGGAGATCGTCGCGGCCCGGTTCCGCGCGGCCGATGCGGCACTGCGGCGCATGCTGGGCGACGAGGTGCTCACTTCGGAAGTCGTGGCCGAGTCCGTACACCTGGCCACCGAAGCATGCCGAGCCTGCGACCCCGCCGGGAAACCGCTGTTCGCCGCGCACGCCGACCTGGACTGGCCGGAGACTTCGCACCTGCGGCTCTGGCATGCGTTGTCCCTGCTTCGGGAGTTCCGCGGTGACGCGCACATCGCCGCCCTGCAGGCGGCCGGGATCACGGGCCTGCAAGCTCTCGTGCTGCACACCGCGACCGGTGAGGGATTCACCGAGGCAGCCGCCAAGATGACTCGTGGTTGGTCGGACGAGGAGTGGTCGGATGCTCGGGACGAACTCTGCGAGGAAGGACTCCTCGACACCGAGGGGACACTCACCACCGCGGGCAAGGAACTGCGTGAGGGAGTCGAGGCCACCACGGATGCGCAGTCGATGGCGCCGTGGACCCATCTTGGTGCCGCCGAGGTCGAGCGGTTGATCGCGCACGGAGCGGAGTTGAGCAAGTCCCTCGTCAAAGCCGGGGCTTTTCCGCGGGAAATCTTCGCGGCAGGCTCGTCCCGCCGCGAGTGACGCCGCAATCCCCCGGTGGGCCGGGATCGCGCTACCCCTACCATCGGCATGTGCCCGCATCGTCGCTGCTGAACCGACTGTCCCACTCCTCCACCACACTGGTGCGCGCTCTCGCGCTGGCGGTACTGGTGACCCAGGTACTGATCTCGGTCACCGGCTCGGTTGTCCGGGTCACCGGCTCCGGCTTGGGGTGTCCGACGTGGCCTCGGTGCTTTCCCGGCAGCATGGTGCCCATCTCCCACCCCGAGGTCAGCACGCTGCACCAGATCATCGAGTTCGGGAACCGGACCCTGACGGGTCTCGTCGGATTCGTCGCGCTGGCCTGCCTGCTGGCCGCGTGGTGGTACCGGCCCTACCGGCCCCGCCTGGTGCGGTTGGCTCTGGTCATGCCGATCGGAGTGATCGTGCAGGCCGTGATCGGCGGGATGACGGTGCTGGTGGACCTGCGGTGGTGGAGTGTGTCGATCCACTTCCTGGCTTCGGCGGTGCTGATCTGGCTGGCGACGTTGCTGGTCAAGGTCGCAGGCGAAGGTGACGAGCCCGCGCGGCCTGTGGTGCCGCAGCGGATGCGGCGACTGCTGGTGGCGCTGACCGCGGTGGCGGTGGGGATGCTCGTCGCGGGCACTCTCGTCACCGCTGCGGGGCCGCATGCCGGGGACGCCGAAACTCCCCGGCTGCCCTTGCCCATTCCCGCGCTCGTGCAGGTGCACGGCCTGCTGGTGATGGCCTACCTGTGCCTGCTGGCGGTGTTCGGGGTCTGGCTGCGCAACACCCGGCCGACGAAGGCGCTCCTGCGCGCCTATGGAGCCACGTGCGTTGTCGTGCTCGCACAAGGGGTGCTGGGCTCCGTCCAGTACCTGTTCGGAGTTCCCGAGGCGATGGTCGTACTGCACGTGCTGGGGGCCACCCTGGTGATCATCACGGTGGCGTTCCTGTGGGGCGAGTCCCGCTACCGTGGTGACCTTCCCCGCTCGCGACCGGCGACAGCGACCCCCGACACCGCCACCGTCGGCAGCTAGAGCGTTTCTGGTGGTCTTGGTGCAAAGCACCCGTCAGGCCGCGGACGCGTCGGCGAAGCGTTGGCGGGCGGCCTGACGGGAGACTCCAAGGCTGATGGCGATCTCGTTCCACGACCGGCCCCGGGCACGGGCCAGCGCGACGGCTTCCCGTAGTCGGGCCTGATCGGTGGCCACAGCCTCGGCCGCGGTGGCGATGGCGCGGAGGTCGTCGGTGTGCTCGGCCTCGACAGTGGTGGCGTCAAGGTCGTCGGCGAGTTGCTCGAACCGTTGCGAAGCACGGTCGAGATCGGCATCGGTGTGTCGCATCTGGTGGTCACCTCCTCGGCTACAGGAATCGATGGAACTTGCCACGCAGGGGCATGGCATGGATGGCAACGGGGTCGTCGCCATCGAGGTCGAGGACTCCGATCTCCAGCAGGGCCCCGGCCCGCGACGGTTCGATGAGCATCGTCAGGTCCTCGTCCATGACAATCCGGCGCATCCCGTGGCGGATGCCGTGCTTGCGTGCTGGCTCACCGATCCGCACACAGACAACTTACCTTGTCTAGCGACGGCTTGTACAGCAGGAACGGCCGGAGTACATCGGGCTCGGAGTTCCCGAGGCGATGGTCGTACTGCACGTGCTGGGGGCCACCCTGGTGATCATCACGGTGGCGTTCCTGTGGGGCGAGTCCCGCTACCGCGGTGACCTTCCCCGCTCGCGACCGGCGACAGCGACCCCCGACAGCGACCCCCGACACCGCCACCGTCGGCAGCTAGCGTGTGCGGGGACGCCCTTCCCGCTCCCAACGCCGCCACAGCTCGGGTATCTCCTCGGCCAGCCATTTGTAGAACTCGTGGACGGTGCGCAACCGCCGCGCACGCTCTCCCTGGCCGCTGAACATCCGCAGGCCCGCTTCGGTGAGCTCCTCGATCTGGGTCACCCGCTGCATCCGCTGGCGCACCAGCTCCGGCCACCGGTCCTCCTCCACGCGGTACAGGGCGGCCTCCCTGCCCTGCCGGGTGGTTTTGGAAATGATCCCCAACCGCAGCAACAGGCGTACGTTGGTGCTCACCGAACCGGTGCTGGCGCTGAGCCCGTGCGAGAGCTCGGCAGCCGTGCGCTCCGGGGGATCACAGATGAGCAGGAACGCCAGGATGCGCCCGGCGATCAGCGGCATCCCCTCGCTGGCCTCGAAATGGGCCGCCATCTGCTCGATCCACTCCGACATCGCCGGCCGGTCGGTGCGCTGGAGGTAGTCGGAATGGGGGTGGTCGGACACTGTTCGCTCCTCGCCTGCCGCTCGGACCCGCACGATCGCTGTGATCGACTTTTGTCAACACTGAAAAGATAGGCGAAAACAAAGATCGATACCAGCAACCTGCCGCGTGTCGCGCGGAGTGAACGGAACTTTCACCCGTGTAGAAGTAACGAAAGTTCCGTTCACTCACAGCACGGCGTGCCTCAGCGCCGGGCGAGAGTGCCTCGGACCGCCGAAGCGAAACGACGTTGTGCAGCGGAATCGGTCTGCCGGAACCCGAGAGACGGTTCCGAGAGCTCCAGCTCCAACAGCAGGGGTTCCCCGTCGGTTGCCCGCACCAGATCGACGCGGGCATACAGCAACTCCGACCTGCAGAGGCCGAGCAGACCGCAGGCCGCATCCAGGGCGTCCTCGGCCGCCCGGCGCATCGTGGCCGGAGGATCGGTCGGTCGCAGCCCCTCGGGAACGAACAACTCGGAGGCCTCCCGCGCCGTGGCCGGAGTGAGCATGGGTCCCTTGACGAACCCGTGGGAGAACACCCCGCCGAGAAAGACCAGCGCGGTCTCCCCCTCGGCATCGACCGCCTCCTGGTACGGCTGCACCACCGCCGTCCGGTCCTGCTCGTGCAGCGTGCGCAGATGCGCACGGGCGGCGGTGGGGTCAGCGGGGTCGAAACGGGCAGCATCCCGCGATCCGGCACCCACCGCCGGTTTCAGGACGAACTCGTGCTCCGGCCACTCGGCACGCTCTCCCGGTGCGATCACCTGCGTGGGCACCACGGCCACCCCGGCCGCGGCCAGGTCCACCAGGTAGGACTTGTGGGTGTTCCACCGCACGACCCGGGCAGGATTGGCCAGCGCAGGCAGGGATTCGCACCACCGCAGGAACTCCGCGCGGCGACGTGTGTAGTCCCAGGTGCTGCGCAGAACGACCAGGTCGGCCTGCGCGAAATCCGCTTCGGGGGCGTCCCAGACCGCCCAGGAGGCCTGCACGCCCAGTTCGGCCAGAGCCGCGGGCAGCTGCGTGTCGTCCCCGTTCGAGGTGGGCAACTCCGCGCACGAGGCGAGGAGAACCTGTGGTTGCCGCCTCGTGGCGACCATCAGCTCACGCGCGAACGGGAGGCGTGCGAGCGGGCCATGCGCCTGCGGTGCTCGGGACCGATCTTCAGGGCAGCCGTGGTGTCGGCATCCCAGTCACTCAGCTCCAGCTCCTCCACGGCACCGACCACCGATTCCGCGGTGGCCACGTCGGCCACCATCACGTCGCCGAGAGCGCCGTCCGCACCGATCAGAACGATGCGGGCTCCGGCCTGGTGCCCCACGTTCTCCACCACGGCCCGCGCCGAGCCACCGTGTTCGCCGACGAACCCGGCCGCGGATTTGACGGCCTTCTGCGGCACAGCTTCCCCGCTCCGGGGCTCGTTTCCTTCTTCCGTAGCCATGCAGGGATCCTAAACACCGCGCTGCCCGCACCGCCCCCGATTCGTGTCGTAGGCCTCTCCGCGTGCAGGATGGCACCGGGCGTGGACGAAAGAACGGTGTCGAGTCGGCCCGCGAGAATCCCGTGAGGACACTGCGAACGTGGAGGTAGGCATGCGCGCGATCCGGGTACAGGCCAACGGTGGGCCGGAAGTTCTGGAACCGGCCGAGGTCGAGGACCCGAGTCCGGCCGCACACGAGGTTCTGGTCGAGGTCGCCGCCTGCGGGGTGAACTTCATCGACACCTATCAGCGCAGCGGGGTCTACACCGTGACCCTGCCGTTCACTCCGGGTTCGGAGGGTGCGGGCACCGTCCGGGAGGTCGGTTCGCAGGTGTCGGGCTTCTCCCCGGGCGACCGCGTGGCATGGGCGATGGCCCCCGGTAGCTATGCCGATCGTGCGGCGGTGCCCGCGGACAAGGCCGTGCGGATTCCCGACGGGATCGACGACCGCACGGCCGCCGCCACGATGCTGCAGGGAATGACCGCGCACTACCTGGTCTCCTCGACCCATCCGGTGCGGACCGGCGACACCGCCCTGGTTCACGCCGCGGCCGGAGGCATGGGCCTGCTGCTGACCCAACTGGTCAAGGCACGTGGCGGCAACGTGATCGGCACGGTCTCCACGGCGGAGAAGGAGGAGTTGGCCCGGGAGGCGGGAGCCGACGAGGTCATCCGCTACACCGAGGCGGATGTGGCCGAGCAGGTCCGCGATCTCACCGACGACCGCGGTGTGGACGTCGCCTATGACGGCGTCGGCAAGAGCACCTTCGAGGCGAGCCTGGACAGCCTGCGCCCGCGCGGCATGCTGGCGCTGTTCGGTGCCGCCAGCGGGCCGGTGCCGCCGGTCGACCCGCAGCGGTTGAACTCCGCGGGCTCGGTGTTTCTCACCCGGCCGACCCTGGCACATCACATCCTGACTCGCGAGGAACTCGACTGGCGCGCGAGCGAGATCTTCGAGGCCATCACCCGGGACGAGCTGAGCATCCGCATCGGCGGCAGCTACCCGCTGGCCGAGGCACGGCGCGCACACGAGGATCTCGAGGGGCGCCGCACCACCGGAAAGCTGCTGCTGGAGCCCTGACGGCTCTCACCTGGCCGGCTCCGTGACGGAGGCTGACACTGCGTTCGAGTCGCAGGCACACACGGCGGTGCATGCAGGAACCACCTCCCCGCGGATGCCGTGCACGGCCGGCCACGAGAAGCGAGAGATCACGCTACCCGGACGACCTTCGTTCGGATACAGCGGTGGACGGGTCGGTACCTCATCGATCAGCGGGATTAGGCTACTCCCCGGACGAGGGATAACAGCGGTGCGAATCGGTCAAGTAGGGCCGAATGCACCGCGCCGAAGGAGACTGGAGCTGCGTGGCGTGTCCGTGACAGACGATCTTGCTCGCTTGACCACCAAACGGCTTCCCGCGGACTGGACCGAACTCGACCAGCGCGCCGTGGACACGGTTCGAGTCCTGGCCGCCGATGCCGTCGAGAAGTGCGGAAGCGGGCATCCCGGCACTGCGATGAGCCTGGCGCCTGCCGCCTATGCACTGTTTCAGCGCGTGATGCGCCATGACCCCAACGACGCGAGCTGGATCGGCCGCGACCGGTTCGTGCTCTCGGCCGGTCATTCGAGCCTCACCCTGTACCTGCAGCTGTTCCTGTCCGGCTACGGACTGGAGCTGTCCGACATCCAGGCACTGCGCACCTGGGACTCGAAGACGCCGGGTCACCCCGAGTACTGGCACACCCCGGGGGTGGAGACCACGACGGGCCCGTTGGGACAGGGTCTGGCCAATGCCGTGGGCATGGCCATCGCCGCCCGGCGCGAGCGCGGACTGCTCGACCCGGAGGCCGAGCCCGGCGAGAGCGTCTTCGATCACCAGATCTACGTGATCGCCTCGGACGGCGACATCGAGGAAGGCGTCACCTCGGAGGCCTCCTCGCTGGCCGGGACTCAGCAACTGGGCAATCTGACGGTGATCTACGACGCCAACGAGATCTCCATCGAGGACGACACCCACATCGCGCTGTCGGAGGACACCGCCAAGCGCTACGAGTCCTACGGCTGGCACGTGGTCACCGTCGACGGCGGGGAGAACGTCGTCGACCTGCTCGACGCGCTGCAGGCGGCACGCGCCGAGACCGATCGGCCGAGCCTGATCGTGCTGCGCACGGTCATCGGCTATCCCGCTCCGACCAAGATGAACTCCGGTAAGGCCCACGGTGCCGCACTCGGCGCCGAGGAGGTCGCCGAGGTCAAGAAGGTTCTGGGATTCGACCCGCAGCAGTCCTTCCAGATCGACGAGGAGGTCCTGGCGCACACCCGTGCCGTTGCCGAGCGGGGGGAGACCGCCCACGCGAAGTGGCAGATCGCCTTCGACACGTGGGCGAGCGAGAACCCGCAGCGCAAGGCACTGCTCGATCGCATGCGCGCCCGCGAGCTGCCCGCCGGGTGGGCCGAGAACCTGCCGAGCTGGGAACCCGACGAGAAGGGTCTGGCCACCCGCAAGGCCTCCGCCGAAGTGCTCGCCGCTCTGGCCGACGTGCTGCCCGAGCTGTGGGGTGGTTCCTCGGACCTGGCCGAGAGCAACAACACCACGATGAAGGGGGCGGACTCCTTCGGCCCGGAGAGCATCTCCACCGAGATGTTCCCGGCGCAGCCGTACGGGCGCACGCTGCACTTCGGGGTCCGCGAGCACGCGATGGGCTCGATCCTCAACGGCATCGCGCTGCACGGCGGGACCCGCCCCTACGGCGGCACGTTCCTCATCTTCAGTGACTACATGCGGCCGGCCGTGCGGCTGGCGGCGCTGATGAAGGCCCCGGTCATCTACGTCTGGACGCACGACTCGATCGGGCTCGGCGAGGACGGACCCACCCACCAGCCGGTCGAGCAACTGTCCTCGTTGCGGGCCATCCCCGGCCTGGCGGTGGTGCGCCCGGCCGATGCCAACGAAACGGCCGCCGCCTGGAAGGCCGTCCTGGCCGATTCCAGCGGTCCGGCAGGCCTGGCACTGACCCGTCAGGGGGTGCCGACGCTGGAGGGCACCGACGCCGCAGGAGTGGCCAGGGGTGGCTATGTGCTGAACGAGGCTTCTTCGGGTACCCCCGAGGTGGTGCTCATCGGTACCGGTTCCGAGGTGCAGTTGGCTGTGGAGGCCAGGAGAATGCTCGAAGCCGAGGGCGTTGCCACTCGTGTGGTCTCGATGCCCTGTGTGGAGTGGTTCGAGGCACAGGACGCGGCCTACCGGCAGCGGGTGTTGCCGTCCTCGGTCCGTGCCCGGGTCGCCGTGGAGGCCGGTGTCGCCCAGTCGTGGCATCGTTTTGTCGGCGACGCGGGCGAGATCGTGTCCCTGGAGCACTTCGGCGCCTCGGCGGACTACAAGACCTTGTTCCGGGAATTCGGCTTCACAGCCGAAGCCGTGGCCGAGGCGGCGCGGCGGAGCCTGAACCTCGCCCGGTCCGGCTGAAGCGGCCAGCCAGAACAGACACCGACGCTGCGAGCGGAGGGAACACAGTGACCAACAACAACAATCTCAGGGCGCTGAGTGAAGCGGGGGTCGCCGTCTGGCTGGACGACCTGTCCCGCCAACGGATCAACTCGGGCAACCTCACCGAGCTGATCAACGACTACGAGCTCGTGGGCGTGACGAGCAATCCCACGATCTTCGCGAAGGCCCTGTCCAACGCCGAGGACTACGACGACCAGGTTCGCCGGCTCGCGGAGCGCGGGGCGAGCGTGGACGAGGCCACGCGCGAGATCACCACCACCGACATTCGCGAGGCCGCCGACCTGTTCCGCACCGTGCACCAGCGCACCGGTGGCGTGGACGGGCGGATCTCGCTGGAGGTCGACCCGCGTCTGGCCCACGACACCGAGCGCACCGTGGCCGAGGCACAGGAGTTGGCCAAGGCCGTGGACCGCCCGAACCTGTTCATCAAGATCCCGGCCACGGCCGCAGGGCTGCCCGCCATCACCCGCACGCTCGCCGAGGGCATCAGCGTCAACGTCACGCTGATCTTCTCGGTGGAGCGCTACCGCGAGGTGATGGACGCCTTCATGGCCGGTCTGGAACAGGCCCAGGCCAACGGCCACGACATCAGCCGGATCATGTCGGTGGCCTCGTTCTTCGTCTCCCGCGTGGACACGGAGGTCGACAAGCGGCTGAACGCCCTCGGCAACGAGGACCTGCTGGGCAAAGCCGGCATCGCCAATGCCCGGCTGGCCTACGCCGCCTACGAGGAGATCTTCGCCGGCCAACGCTGGAAGGCGCTGGAGCAGGCCGGAGCAAAGGTGCAACGCCCGCTGTGGGCCTCCACCGGTGTCAAGGACCCCGCGTACTCCGACACCAGCTATGTCGAGGAACTGGTGGCGCCGAACACGGTGAACACCATGCCGGAGGCCACGCTCTACGCGGCTGCCGACCACGCCGATATCCAGGGCGACAAGGTGAGCGGGACGGCGGCAAGCGCGCAACAGGTCTTCGACTCCCTCACCGAGGTGGGGGTCGATCTCGACGACGTCTTCGCCGTGCTCGAGCGGGAAGGCGTGGAGAAGTTCGAGAAGTCCTGGGACGAACTGCTGCAGACGGTGAGCGACCAGCTCGGCCGGGCACAGTAATTCCCCCAGCCAACGGCATCTCGCTCCGCCCTGTTTCGGCGGGGCGAGATGCCGGTGACCCTGCCAGTGTTGAACATCGAGCTGAAGGAATCACATGACCACCGAAACTTCAGTCGAGATCACCGACGAAGCGCTGGCAACAGCCGCGGAACCGTTGGTCCGGCAGCTGGTCGACGAGGGAATCGCCGGCAAGCTGGCTGCTCAGGATCCGAGCCTGTGGGGCCCGGATGCCGAGAGCGAAGCGGCCACCCGGTTGTCGTGGACGACGCTGCACGACAGTTCGCGCTCGCTGCCTGCCGACATCGACGCATTGCGCGCGGAGCTCCATGCCGAGGGTCTGGATCGGATCGTGCTCGCCGGGATGGGCGGGTCGTCCCTGGCTCCCGAGGTGATCACGGCCACTGCCGGCGTCTCCCTGGTGGTGCTCGACACCACCGATCCGGGTCAAGTGGCCGATGCGCTCTCCGGCGACCTCGAGCGGACGGTGCTGGTGGTGTCCTCCAAGTCGGGGACCACCCTGGAAACCGAAAGTCACCGAATCCTGTTCGAGCAGGCATTCTCCGAGAACGGAATCGATCCAGCTTCCCGTATCGTCGTCGTCACCGACCCGGGATCGCCGATGGAGGAAGCGGGCAGGAACGCCGGCTATCGCCGGGTCTTCACCGCCGATCCGCACGTGGGCGGGCGCTACTCGGCACTGAGCGCTTTCGGCCTGGTGCCCGCCGGGCTCGCAGGCGCCGACGTCGCCACCTTGCTCGATGATGCCGCCGACACGTTCGGCCTCCTCAACGCCGACGAGGAAGGCAATCCGGCCCTCCGGCTCGCCGCGGCGCTGGCAGCGGCCCACTCGCAGGGTGCGGAAAAGGTCGCGCTGGCCGATACCGATTCGGGCGTGGTGGGATTCGGCGACTGGGCGGAGCAGCTCATCGCCGAGTCCACCGGCAAGAACGGAACCGGCCTGCTTCCCGTCCCCGTGGAGAATGCTCAGGCCCCCGGCTTCGCCACGGCGGGCCGCGACACCACCACCGTGGCGGTGGGCCCCGCGAGCAGTCCCGCACAGGTCGGCACCAGCGGCCGACTCGGCGGACTGTTCCTGCTCTGGGAGTTCGCCACCGCCGTCGCCGGGCGCCTGCTGGGCATCAACCCCTTCGACCAGCCCGACGTCGAGGCCTCCAAGGAGGCCACCCGGAGCCTGCTCGACGAACCGGGAGGTGGCCCGATATCCACCCCCGCACTCATCGAGGGTGCGATCGAGGTGCACACCGCGGGCACCTGGCTGGCACCCGGCGTGGGAAGCGTGACGCAGGCACTGCGGACACTGATCGCGGCAGCTCCGGAGACCGGATATCTCGCGATACAGGCCTATCTGGACCGGCTCGACGATGCCTCGGCCACGGTGCTGCGGCCGGAACTGGCTCGCCGCAGCGGCATCCAGACCACCTTCGGTTGGGGACCGAGGTTTCTGCACTCGACCGGCCAGTACCACAAGGGCGGTCACCAGAACGGCGCGTTCCTGCAGATCACCGGCGAGCCCGAGGCCGACCTGGATGTTCCCGACCGGCCGTACACACTGGCGAGCCTGCAACGCGCCCAGGCACTCGGCGACGGGCAGGTACTGGCCCAGAACAATCGTCCGGTGCTGCGTTTGCACCTGACCGATCGGGCTGCTGGTCTGGTGGAGCTCGTCAAGGCCATCCAGGAACTCCGTGAGGCACAACCCGATCAGGGGACAGGAAAGGACAGGACGTGACTTCGGCAGGGCAGAACCCACTGCGTGATCCACGGGACAAGCGTCTGCCGCGCATCGCGGGTCCCTCCGGGCTGACGATCTTCGGGGTGACCGGCGACCTGTCCCGGAAGAAACTGATGCCGGCCATCTACGATCTGTCCAACCGCGGCCTGCTACCGCCGGGCTTCGCGCTGACCGGTGTCGCCCGGCGCGAATGGGAGCACCAGGACTTCGGGCAGATCGTCCACGACGCGGTCCGGGAGAACGCCCGCACCACCTTCCACCAATCCGTCTGGGACCGCCTCGCCGAGGGAATCCGGTTCGTCCCGGGCAGTTTCGACGACCCCGGCACCTTCGACCGGCTGGCCGAGACGGTCAAGCAACTCGACACCGAGCGCGGCACCGGCGGCAACCACGCCTTCTACCTGTCGGTACCGCCGGCGATGTTTCCCACGGTGCTCAGCCAGCTTTCCCGCTCGGGACTGACCGAGCAGGCCGAGGACCAGTGGCGGCGCGTGGTCGTCGAGAAACCGTTCGGCCACGACCTGCACAGCGCTCGAGAGCTCAACCGCATCGTCAACGAGGTGTTCCCCGAGGACTCGGTGTTCCGCATCGATCACTACCTCGGCAAGGAGACGGTCCAGAACATCCTGGCCCTGCGCTTCGCCAACCAGATGTTCGAACCGCTGTGGAACGCCCACTACGTCGATCACGTGCAGATCACCATGGCCGAGGACATCGGCCTGGGCGGACGTGCCGGGTACTACGAGGGCATCGGTGCGGCCCGGGACGTCATCCAGAATCACCTGCTGCAGCTGATGGCGCTGACCGCGATGGAGGAACCGGTGTCGTTCTCACCGGGCAACCTGCGCGCGGAGAAGAGCAAGGTGCTCTCGGCCACCAAACCGGTCGGCCCGTTCTCCGAGACCACCGCACGCGGCCAGTACACCGGTGGCTGGCAGGGCGGCGAGAAGGTTCCGGGCCTGCACGAGGAACCCGGCTTCGCTCCCGACTCCACCACGGAGACCTTCGCGGCGATCACATTGGAGATCGCGAGCAGGCGCTGGGCGGGCGTGCCGTTCTACCTGCGCTCCGGCAAACGTCTGGGTCGCCGGGTCACCGAGATCGCGGTGATGTTCAAGCGCGCACCGCACCTGCCCTTCGACAACACGATGACCGAGGAGCTCGGGCAGAACGCCCTGGTGATCCGGGTCCAGCCGGACGAGGGCGTGACCATGCGATTCGGCGCGAAGATTCCCGGCACCTCCATGGAGGTACGGGACGTGACGATGGACTTCGGCTACGGCCACTCCTTCACCGAGTCGTCCCCGGAGGCCTACGAGCGGCTCCTGCTCGACGTGCTGCTCGGTGAACCCTCGCTGTTCCCGGTCAACGAGGAGGTCGAGCTGTCCTGGCAGATCCTCGACCCGATCCTGGATCACTGGGCCTCGTACGGAGGCCCCGAGAAGTACAAGGCAGGAAGCTGGGGGCCACCGTCGGCCGAGACGATGCTGGCCCGTACCGGACGCGCCTGGAGGCGACCGTGATCGTCGATCTACCTTCCACCACCACCTCGCAGGTCAACAAGAAGATGGTCGAGCTGCGGGAGTCCGGCGGCGCCGTGGCGCTCGGCCGGGTGCTGACGCTGGCTATCGTCACCAGCGACGGCGCGGAGGTCGAACCGTCGATCCAGGCGGCCAACGATGCCAGCCGGGAACACCCGGCACGCGTGATCGTGGTGGCGCGGGGCACCCGGCAGGCGGCGGCCCGATTGGACGCGCAGATCCGGATCGGTGGTGATGCGGGCGCCTCCGAGGTCATCGTGCTGCGGCTGTACGGCCCGCTGGCCGACGAGGGTGCGGGCTCGGTGATCCCGTTCCTGCTTCCGGACGCCCCGATCGTGGTGTGGTGGCCCAGTGATGCACCGGAGTATCCGGCCAAGGACCCGATCGGAGCACTGGCGCACCGCCGGATCACCGATGCCGCCGCCGACGAGGATCCGATCGGGGCACTGCAGGCACGGGCGCGCTCCTACACCAACGGCGACACCGACCTGGCGTGGACGCGGTTGACGTCGTGGCGGGCACTGCTGGCGGCAGCGCTGGACCTCCCGCCGTTCGAGTCGGTCACATCCGCCACCGTCACCGGGGCGAGCTCCTCTCCCTCCACAGACCTGCTCAGCGCGTGGCTGGCGAGTTACCTGCAGGTTCCGGTGCGCCGGGTGCAGCATTCGCGTGGTCCGGGCATCGTCTCAGCGGTACTCGAACGGCCCTCCGGCAACGTGGAGATCGTGCGCCCGGACGGCAGGAACGGTTCCCTGAGCCAGCCGGGCCAGCCGGACCGCCAGGTGGCACTGCACCGGCGCGACATCCGGGACTGCCTGACCGAGGAGCTCCGCAGGCTGGACCCGGACGAGATCTACGAGGCCACGCTGCAGGGACTGGCCGAGATCGTGCGAGGTGAGGAAACACAGGAGACCGGCGTACCCGAAGCCCCGGAACAGACGGAGCAAACGGAGCAGACAGAGCACACGGAGCACACGGAGCAGCGCGCATGAGCCGCACCGATGTCGTCGTCGCCGACAACAGCGACGTACTCACCGCCTCCACGGCAGCTCGATTGATCACCCGCCTGGTCGATGCGCAGACAGCGCGGGGTGCGGCCTCGGTGGTTCTCACGGGTGGGGGCACGGGCATCGAGGTCCTCAGGCAGGTCCGGCACTCTCCCGCACGCGATGCGGTGGACTGGTCCCGCGTCGATGTGTACTGGGGCGACGAGCGTTTCCTGCCGGACGGCGACCCGGAACGCAACGAGACCCAGGCACGCGAGGCGCTGCTGGACCACGTCGGTGTCGATCCCGAGCGAGTGCATCCGATGGCCCCCTCCGGCGGGAAGTTCGGCAACGAGGCGGACGAGGCGGCGGCACACTACGCCGAGGTGCTGGCCACCACCGCGGCAGGGGACACCGAGACCGCAGTGCCCGCCTTCGACGTCCTGCTGTTGGGGATCGGGGAAGAAGGGCACACGGCCTCGCTGTTTCCGCACACCCCGTACGTGCAGGAGTCCCAGCGAACCGTGGTGGGGGTGCACGACTGTCCGAAGCCACCACCCACCCGCATCTCACTGACCCTGCCCGCGATCCGGGCGGCCTCCGAGGTGTGGCTGGTGGTGGCGGGTGCGGGCAAGGCCGAGGCGGTGTCGGCGGCACTGGCCGGCTCCGACCCGGTCGAGATCCCGGCGGCGGGCCCCCGCGGCCGGGAGCGCACGCTGTGGTTGCTGGACCGGGAGGCGGCGGGCTGAGGCAGCGTCGGCGTGAGAGGCTCCCTCCAGCCGGCACCCATGCGAAAAAGCCCTGACGTCAATCGGCATGCGGTGGTAGAAAGATTCGGTGATCACCGAATCCGACTCGGATGAACCTCCCGTCGACCCCTTTTCCGATCTCGACGCCTACGTTGCTCTCCCCCGGGTCGAGGGATTGTGGTTGTCGCCGGACGGCCGCCGGGTCGTCGTCGGTGTAGCGACGCCCGACCGCAAGAAGACCCGCTACACAACGGCGCTGTGGGAGGTCGATCCCGACGGGGTCCGTTCGGCTCGGCGGCTGACCCGCAGCGCCCGAGGCGAGTCGGCAGCGGCCTTCACACCATCGGGAGACTTGCTGTTCCTCTCGGAACGGCCGGATCCCGACGGAGGGCCCGACGGGGCAGCGGCGACGACGGCCCTGTGGCTGCAGCGCGCCGATGGAGGCGATGCCAAGGTCGTCGCGTGCCCGCCGGGCGGCGTGCGTGGCGTCGTCGTCAGCGAGACCGGGACAGTCGTGATCGGCTCACCGATGATGCCTGCGGCCGCCGACGAGTACGGTGACAAGGAGGTCCGCGCGAGACGCACGGAATCGGCGGTCTCCGCGATCCTGCACGAGCAGTATCCTGTCCGGCACTGGGATCACGACCTGGGCCCGGACCGAATCCGCCTGCTGGCCGCCGATCTCTCCGAGGAGGTCACGGCCGGTGAAGCCCTGCTGGACCTTCGGGACCTGACCGGCCACGTCGGTCACGCGTTGAGCGACGAGTGCACCTGGGACGTCACACCGGACGGCAATACCGTGATCACCATGTGGGCGGTGGACGAACCCGCCGGTTCACAGCGGTACACGCTGGTGGCGATCGACGTGGCGACCGGCAAGCGTCGCACGCTCGCCGATGCTGCCGACCACGAGTACGACTCGCCCAGGGTCTCCCCGGACGGAACGCGCGTCGCGGTCCAGGTCCGCAGACGGCCGACCCCGCACGAGCCCGACGATTACCGGCTGGGGATCGTCCCCGTCGCCGGCGGGGGTGTCGAAGCCCTGGCCTCCGAGTGGGACCGCCGGCCACACTCACCACAATGGACACCGAGTGGCGAGGCGCTCATCGTGGCCGCCGACGACCACGGCCACTCACCGCTGTGGCGCGTGGACGCCGACACGGGCCAGGTCACCCGACTGACACACGGCGGCGCATTCAGCGACGTCCGGGTGTCCCCGGACGGGCGTCGCGTCCACGCGCTGCGCTCGGCGATCGACAGCCCACCCACTCCGGTCCGCGTGGCTCTCGACGGGTCCGCCGTCACGGGGCTGCCGGACCCGGTGGAGGCGCTCGGGACGACCATCGGCCTGCCCGGACGTCTGGAGGAAGTCACCACCACCGCAGCGGACGGGACACAGCTACGAGCGTGGCTTTCGCTACCGCACGACGCTGGAACCGATTCGCCCGCTCCCCTGCTGCTGTGGATCCACGGCGGTCCGCTCTTCTCGGCGAACGCATGGTCGTGGCGCTGGAATCCCTGGGTCGCGGTGGCGCGGGGCTACGCGGTCCTGCAGCCCGATTTCGCGCTGTCGACCGGCTACGGTATCGACTTCATCCGGCGTGGCTGGGGCGCCTGGGGTGATGTGCCCTACACCGACCTGATGTCGATGACGGAGGCGACGCAGAACCGTGACGACATCGACTCCGATCGCACCGCCGCGATGGGCGGCTCGTTCGGTGGCTACATGGCCAACTGGGTAGCCGGGCACACCGACCGATTCGCGGCGATCGTCACCCACGCCTCGATCTGGGCGCTCGACCAGTTCCTGGCGACCACCGACGGCTCGCACGAGTCGGGGCGGGAGATGACCCCGGAGATGGCCGAAGCCCACTCACCGCACCATTTCGCCGACGCCATCACCACGCCGATGCTCGTCGTGCACGGTGACAAGGACTACCGGGTACCGATCGGCGAGGGCCTGCGGCTGTGGTGGGACCTCTCGTCCCGGTCGAAGACGGAGGACGGTTCGACACCGCACAAGTTCCTCTTCTTTCCGGACGAAAACCACTGGGTCCTGGCCCCGAACCATGCGAAGGTCTGGTATTCCACGATCTTCGCCTTCCTCGCCCACCACCTGCACGGCGAGGAGTGGCAACCACCGAGTCTTCTCGGGTGAGGATCGTCGAGGCGAGACCGTCGGCGTTCCTTGATCACAAGGTCGGGTGATGCGGCACGGTCGACATGGTCGATCCCGGCGAGCCACCCCATACTGCGCGGGTGACTCACCTGGAGCCTGCGCGCCGCCACAACGGTCCCCCGAACGTTTCCGCATCGACCGGCCCGCGGCGACAAGGCACCGTGACCACACCCGCATCCCGCGGCACGGGCACGGTCCCGCCGGGCAGTCCTCCGCTGGCTGCACTGCCGTACCGGGGGTTGCTGGCTCTCGGCGGCGGCCTGCTCGCCGTCCTGGTGCTCACCGGCGGTGTCTACGACTACCACGGCGATGAGCTGTACTTCCTGGCGGCAGGGCAGCACCCGAGCTGGGGATATGCCGATCAACCACCGCTGCTGCCACTGCTGGCCAGGGCAATGGACACCGTCTTCGCAGGATCCCGGCTCGGGCTCCGACTGCCCGCGATGGCGCTGACCACGGCGGGCGTGTTCGTGACCGCACTCCTCGCGCGGGAGCTCGGTGGGCGGCCCCGGGCCCAGCTGCTGGCCGCAGCGGCATACACGGTCTCGCCGCAAACCCTCGCGTCCGGTCGCCTGCTGCTGACCCCGACCGTGGACGCGTTCCTCTGGGCGGTGACGACCCTGCTGCTCGTCCGGTGGGTCCGGCGGCGGCACGCCCGGCCGCTGCTCTGGCTCGGCGTGGTCACCGCTCTTGCCCTGCAGAACAAGTACCTGATCGTGGCGTTCTGGCTCGCGCTCGGGGTGAGCCTGCTGCTGACGGGGCCCCGGGAGTTGCTCCGGCGGCCTGCACTGTGGGTCGGCGCCGCGTTGGCGGTACTGGCCACGCTGCCCAGTCTCGTCTGGCAGGTCGCCCACGGTTGGCCGCAACTGCAGGTGGCGAGCATGGTCGCGGTCGAAGTGGCCGCGTGGGCAGGTGGCCGGCCGGCCTTCCTGCCACTGACGGTGCTGACTGCCGGTGTCGCCGTGGGCGCGGTCCTGGTCTGCTACGGCCTGTGGAGACTCCTGCGCTCGCCGCACCTGCGGGCCTACCGATTCCTGGGCTGGACCTGCGTGGGGGTGACTCTCCTCTTCCTGCTCGCCGGTGGCCGGTACTACTACTGTGCGGGTCTTTTCCCGCTGTGCTGGGCCGCGGCGGCGGTGGAACTCCAGCGACACCCGCCCGCACGGTGGTGGAGCTGGGTTCTCACCTGGCCGTCCTACGCGCTCTCGGCCTCCCTGGTCCTCGCCCTCACCGTCGCCGCCCAGTCGTTGCCGTGGGCGGCACACGCGAACGTGCTGTCCCTGGGAAGCGCGGGATGGCGGCAACTCACGAGCACGGTCGCCGATACCTACCGCTCCCTGCCGCCGGAGACCCGGCAGGACACCGCCGTGCTCACCGACCACTACTGGCAGGCCGGCGCCCTCGACCGTTTCGGCCCGCAGAGCGGGCTGCCGCGCGCCCACAGCCCGCACCGTGGCTACTGGTACTTCGGAGCACCCTCCGAGGAAGCGGACACCGTCCTGTTCATCGGGGACGAACCCGGTGAGTTGCGGAAGCACTTTCGGCAGGTACGCAGGATCACGGCACTGCACGGCACAACCGGTTTCACCGGGATCAACAAGGACGTGACGCTGTGGTTGTGTTCCGGACGCGAGACACCGTGGTCACGGCTGTGGCCCGAGTTACGCCGACCCTGAACGCGGTGTCCGCCGTGTTACCCCTCGGAGCTGACCACGATCCCGTCGTGATCGCTGACGAGGTACTCGCCGGGGACGAAACTGATCCCGCCGAGCTCGAGCACCACGTCGAGCTCTCCCTCGCCGACCTTGGCGCTCTTGCGAGGATTGGTGCCCAGCGCCTTGATCCCGAAGTCCATCTCGGCCAGCACCGCAGAGTCCCGCACGGGACCGTTGATCACCGCGCCGCTCCAGCCGTTCGACCGGCCCAGCTCGGCGATCAGGTCCCCCATCAGGGCCGTGTGCATCGAGCCGTGCCCGTCGATCACCAGCACCTGTCCGTCCCCGGGTTCCGACAGCACCTTCTTGAGCAGCGCGTTGTCCTGGAAACAACGCACCGTACGGATGCGCCCCGCGAAGGCGGAACGGCCACCGTACTGGCGGAACTGCACGTCGCAGCTGCGGACGGCATCCCCGTCGCGGTCGGCGAGATCGGCGGTCGAAAGGTCCATCGCAAGCTCCTCTGGTCGGTTCATACACGGTTGGAGGCCACGGTGACCGCGGTCATCACGAGGCCCTGTTCGGCCAGGAACCGCCCGTCGAAGCCGGACAGTGTCCGGCCTTGTGCCACGGGTGGCTCGACGAGCAGGTCGGCCCGGAAGGTCTCACGGACCGGATCGATGCTGACGACGGCGTCCTCGAACCCCAGCCAGCGCCCCGTCAGTGGGAACCACGCCTTGTAGACGCTTTCCTTGGCACTGAACAGGATCCGATCCCAGTGCCGGTCCTGCGGCAGCTTCTCCAGCAGTGCGCGTTCTCCCGGAGAGCTGACATAGTCCAGGACCCCGTCGGGCAGGACGTCGGCGACCTCGGCGTCGATGCCCACCGCGGTCACCGGTCCGTGTTCGGCCACGGCCGCCGCACAGTACCCCTCGCAGTGGGTGATGCTGCCGACGATGCCGCCGGGCCAGAGCGGCTCTCGCCGGGGGCCGCTGAGAACGGCGACCGCGTCCCGCCCGAGATCGGTCAGAGCGCGCCGGGCGCAGGTGCGCGCGAGTGTGACCTCGCGCCGCCGTTTTTCGACGGCTCTGGTGACCAACTGCTCCTCTTCCGGCAGGAGGCAGGCGGTCGGATCCTCGCCCAGGGTCTCGGCGGAGGCGACGGTGTCGGGAAGCAGGCGCTCGATCACCGGTGCGCCCTCACGAAATTCTCGAAGGTGCGCTCCTCGGCGGGCGGCAGGATGCTGTGCAGCGGATCGGGATGCCGCGTGCGCCGCCGCCACTCCCGGGGGTACCCGAGCGAGACCTCCTCGAACGGAACGCCGTCGATGCGGTCGGTAACCGGGATGTGCAGGTGTCCGTGCACCTCGGTGATCGCGCGGAAGCGCCGGTGCCAGTCCGCGGTCAGCTCGGTGCCGCACCAGAGGGCGAACTGCGGGTGGCGCAGCCGCAGTGTCGGATCGCGGTGCAGCGGCCAGTGCGAGACCAGCACCGTCGAGCACTCCTCCGGGATCGCCTCCAGTCTCGGCAGGGTCTCGGCGACACGCTGTTTGCACCAGGTCTGCCGGTCGGCGTACGGGTCGGGCTTGAGCAGCGCCTCGTCCGAGCAGACCACACGCGTCTCGCGGGCGTGGGCCAACGCCTCCTCCACCGACAATTCGGGGGGCCGGAAGCTGTAGTCGTAGAGCACGAACAGCGGCGCGATGACCACGGCCTCGCCGGCGGCTTCCCACACCGGGTAGGGATCCTCCGGGGTGAGCACCCCGATGTCCCGGCAGAGTTCGACGAGATGCTCGTAGCGGGCAACTCCCCGCAGCCCGGTGTCGTCACTGCCCGTCGTCCACAGTTCGTGGTTGCCCGGTACCCAGATGACCTGCTCGAAGCGATCCCGCAGCATCCGCAGGGACCGGATGATCGTCTCGGTGGTCTCGGCGACGTCGCCGGCCACGATCAGCCAGTCACCATCGGCTCGCGGCCGGATCTCGTCCAGCACCGCACGGTTGTCCCGATGGGAAACGTGCAGGTCGCTGGTCGCGAGCAGGGACGGCGACGACATGCGCCAGAGCCTACCGTCCGGGCGCTGCCGCACGGCCACGAAGTGCTCAACCTTGCATCCTGTTGACAACGGTCCTGCCAGGTGTCATTGCTCGGTTGTGGAGAAGAGCACCGGGAGATTCCGATGAGCGGGCCGCATGCGGTCGTCGTCGGCGGCGGAATCGGCGGCCTGTGTGCGGCCATCGGCCTGCGTGCAGCGGGATGGCGGGTCACCGTCGCCGAACGAGCTTCGCGGTTCGGCGAGATCGGGGCAGGCATCATGCTGTGGCCCAACGCCGTTCGGGCCCTGCGGGCGCTGGGTGTCCACGAACGCATGCGCGCGTTGAGCACACCGCAGGCCAAGGGCGGGATACGAACCCGCCGCGGCACGTGGCTGATGCGTATGGACCACTCCGCCGCCGAACGCGTGCTCGGCGGCCCGGTGCTCGGTGTGCATCGCGCGGACCTGCTTGCGTCGCTGCTGGAGGCGTTGCCGGCGGAGTCGCTGCGACAGGGCACGGAGATCACCGGCGTCACAGCGGGCGCCGGACTCACCTCGTCCTCCGGCGATATCGACGACGCCGATCTCGTCGTCGGCGCCGACGGCATCCACAGCCTCATACGGTCGAGTCTGTGGCCGCGGCACCCGGGCCCGTCCCCGACCGGGACAGTCGACTGGCGCGCCGTCATCGACGATCCCGGCAGTCCCGCCTTCGGGATGAGCTGGGGGCGGGGAACCGAGTTCGGCAGTATCCCGCTGGTCGACGGGCGGCTGTACTGGTACGCGTCGATCAACGCGGACACCGTCACCGAGAACGACGAGGACAAGGAGTTCCTGCTTCGGCACTTCCGTTCCTGGCACCATCCGATCGGGCAGCTGATCGCGTCCACGCCCGCCGAGGCGATTCTGCGGCACGAGGGCTCCTTTCTGGAGGAACCGCTGTCTTGCTACGTCCACGGCCGTGTCGCGCTGCTCGGCGATGCCGCGCACGCCATGCCGCCGAATCTCGGGCAGGGTGCCTGTCAGGCCATCGAGGACGCTGTGGTGCTCGCGGCATCGGCCGCAGCACACGATTCCGTGCCCGAGATCCTGCACCGCTACGACAGGCTGCGGAGACCACGCAGCCAGGCGATCTCCCGCTCATCTCGCCGGATGGGGAGGTTCGGCCAGCAGCTGAGCAGCTCGCCGGCCGTCGTCATGCGTGACGCGGCGCTGCGGCTGATCCCCTCCGCACTGAGCATGCGCGGCATGTCCACTTTCGCGTCCTGGGAAGCACCGACCATCCGGCCGGATCGGTAGTTCGGACCCTGTCGGGAGCGGACCGGGGTGGGCCTGTCCCGATGGCCGACGGCGGCTCGATCATGCTGCGCTGAGCACCACCCGTTCCGGTGTTTTCGAATGGCTTCCGGGCGATCACGGCGTGACACTGGCCGGATGGAGCAGCGGGTTCGCAGGCGTGCGCGTGTCGAGGGCGTCGTGCAGGGCGTCGGTTTCCGCCCCTTCGTCCACTCCCTGGCCACCCGACTCGGCCTGTCCGGGCACGTGGGCAACGACGTGCACGGGGTTTTCCTCGAAGTCGAGGGAACCACTGCGGCGGTGGAACGTTTCCTGGTCTCGGTGACCGAACAAGCCCCTCCCCTGGCCGTGATCGAGCGGATCACCACCGACGAGCTGGCTGCCTGCGGCAGCGGCTCGTTCGAGATCGTGGCCAGCGAGGCCGCGGGCACGCGCGGGACACTGGTCTCCGCCGACAGCACCACCTGCGCGGACTGCCTGCGCGAGATGCTCGACCCGCACGACCGGCGATTCGGCCATCCGTTCGTCAACTGCACGAACTGCGGACCCCGGTTCACCATCGTGCGCGACATTCCGTACGACCGGCCGCTGACCACCATGTCGGCGTTCGCGATGTGCGCTCGCTGCGAGTCCGAGTACCACGATCCGGCCGACCGGAGATTTCACGCGCAGCCGGTGTGCTGCCCGGACTGCGGCCCGCGGCTTCGGCTGCACGATGCCGCGGGGGTGGTGCTGCCGGGAGATCCACTGGCCGGGGCCGTGGCCGCGCTGGAACGCGGGGAGATCGTCGCCATCAAGGGACTCGGCGGATATCACCTCGCCGTGGACGCCACCAACCAGGACGCCGCCGCGACTCTGCGCAAGCGCAAGCACCGCGAGGACAAGCCGTTCGCGGTCGTGGTCTCCGGGCCGGAGCGGGCCGAAGACCTGTGTGTGGTGGGCGAGGACGAGCAGGCGCTGCTGACCTCGCCCCGGCGCCCGATCGTCCTGCTGCGTGCCCGGACCGGAACAGCACTGGCCGCGGCGGTGGCGCCCGGCAATCGCCGGCTCGGCGTGATGCTGCCCTACACGCCGCTGCATCACCTGCTGCTCCGGCAGCTCGACACACCGATCGTGCTGACCAGCGGCAACGTTGCGGACGAACCGATCGCCTACACCGAGCAGCAGGCGCGGGCGCGGCTGTCGGGCATCGTGGACGTGTTCCTGTCCCACGACCGCGCGATCCACATGCGCACCGACGATTCCGTGGTGCGTTCCTTTCGCGGCCGCGAGATGCTGCTGCGCCGCTCGCGCGGCTACGTCCCGCAGCCGATACCGCTGGCATGGGACTTCCCACGGCACGTACTCGCTTGCGGCGCGGAGCTGAAGAACACCTTCTGCGTGGCCAAGCAGCACCACGCCTTCGTCTCCCACCACATCGGCGATCTCGAGAACCACGAGACCCTGGCCTCGTTCGCCGAGGGGATCGAGCATTTCCGCAGGCTGTTCGAAGTCGACCCCCGGCTGGTGGCGCACGATCTGCACCCGGAGTACCTGTCCACGAAGTACGCCCAGGGGCTCGACGACGTCGAACTCGTCGGGGTGCAGCACCACCACGCGCACATCGCCGCGTGTCTGGTCGACAACGCCGAAAGCGGCCCCGTGCTCGGGGTGGCCTTCGACGGCCTCGGCTACGGCACCGACGACACCCTGTGGGGCGGCGAGTTCCTGCTGTCCGATCTGGTGGATTTCCGGCGCCTGGCCCACCTCGAACCGGTCGCGATGCCCGGGGCGACCACGGCGATCCGGCAGCCGTGGCGGATGGCCGTCGCCCATCTCGTCTCGGCCTACGGGCAGCACCTGCCCGCAGAGCTCGACCTGCTGCGGCGCAACGAACAGCAGTGGCCCGCCGTGGCCGATCTGGCCGCGCGCGGCGTCAGCGCGCCGCCGACCTCCAGCGCGGGCCGCCTGTTCGACGCCGTGGCCGCCCTGCTCGGCGTACGACATGCGATCAACTACGAGGGTCAAGCGGCGGTCGAACTCGAACAAGGCACCGATCTCGACGAGCGGGGCAGCTACCCGGTCACGGTTCCCGCCGGTGGCGAACCTCTGCGGGTGCCGGGCTCCGATCTGGTACGGGCCGTGGTCGAGGACCTGCGGGCCGGCGTGGCCGCACCGGTGATCGCGGCGCGCTTCCACAACGGGGTCGCGGACATGATCGCCGAGGTGTGTACGCGGCTGCGCGAGAGCACCGGGGTGTCCACAGTGGCGCTGTCCGGAGGGGTTTTCCAGAACATGCTGCTGCTGGAGCGCACCACGGCGCGCTTGGAAGCCGGTGACTTCCGCGTCCTCGTGCACGCGCGGGTACCGACCAACGACGGCGGCATCAGTCTCGGCCAGGTCGCCGTCGCCGGAGCGCGGGACCGGTGCGACAGTGCTGTTCTCCCGAGGTGAACGTCAACTTTCACTCGGCCGGAGCGGGCGAGAGTCGGCGTTCACTCCCCTCCGGGATCTGAAGGTGTTCGTGCATCCAGGTGTACCAGTCGGCAAGGCCGTCTCCTGTCGCCGCCGAGACCGGCAGGACCCGAACATGGGGGTTGATCTTTCTCGCGTACGTGGTGAACAGCTCGACGTCGTAGTCCAGATGCGGCAGCAGGTCGGTCTTGTTCAGCAGCACGAGATCGGTGGCGCGGAACATGTGCGGGTACTTCAGCGGCTTGTCCTCACCCTCGGTCACCGAGGCGATGACGACCTTGGCGTGCTCCCCGAGATCGAACAGGGCCGGGCAGACGAGGTTGCCGACGTTCTCGACGAGCACGACCGAATCCCGCGGCGGGTCCAGCGAGGACAATCCCTGCGCCAGCATGTCCGCGTCGAGGTGGCATCCGGCTCCGGTGTTGATCTGCACGACCGCGCATCCGGTGTCCCGCAGCCGGTCGGCATCCAGCAGGGTCTCCTGATCCCCCTCGATCACCGAGACCGGAAGCCGGGAACCGGATTCCCGCAGCGTGCGCTCGAGCAGCGTCGTCTTGCCCGACCCCGGGGACGACATGAGATTGAGCGCCAGGACCCTCCGGTCGGCCAACCATGCGCGGTTGCGCTGTGCCCGCCGATCGTTCTTGGCCAGCACATCCTGCTCCAGCAGGATCGTGCGCGCCCTGCCCGAGGCTTCCGGATCCGTCCCGGGACCGTGGCCATGGCCGTGCCCCTGCTCGCGGTGCTGTTCCGTGCCCAGCGGACCGCTGATCCGGACACCGGCCTCATCGGAACATCCGCACGTGCCGCACATCGCTATGCCACCTCCACCGATCTGACCCGCAACCGTTGCCCGGACAGCACCGTCACGTCCGCACTCCCGCAGGAACACAGCACGATCGGGTCGGACAGTTCGCATTCGATGCCGCACGCGTGGCATCGACCGCTGCCCGCGGGCTCCACAATGTCCAGGCACGCACCCTCCAGGGCCGTGCCCTGCGCGACGAGGTCGAAACAGAACCGCACCGAGTCGGGCATCACACCGGAGAGCTTGCCGATCTCCAGTTGCAGCCGGGTGATGCGCGGTTCCGCGACCGCGTCGAGCACCGCCTCCACCACGCTCTGGGTGATGCCCAACTCGTGCACTGCCCGCACCTCTCGTCAGCAGATTCGCGGCAGGGGGTCTCCCACGAGCAGGTCGACGATGCGCGTTCCCCCGAAGGCGGTGTTGAGCAGCACCAGGCCCGGCGGGTCCTCCCCGATCCGGCCGATCACCGCCGCATCGGAGCCCACCGGGTGTGCGCGCATGGCCGCCAGGGCCGCCTCGGTCTGCTCCCCGTCGACGACAACGACGATCCTGCCCTCACAGGCGACGTAGAGCGGGTCGATCCCGAGCAGTTCGGAAGCTCCGCGCACCTCGGTGCGGACCGGCAGCCGGTCCTCGTCGACCACCACGGCCACCTTCGAGGCCGTGGCGACCTCGTTGAGAATGGTCGCCACACCGCCGCGCGTCGCGTCGCGCATCGCCCGGACACCGGGCACCGAGTGCAGCAGATCCGCGGTCAGGCCGTGCACCGGGGCGGTGTCCGAGGCGAGGTCGGCGTCGATGTCGAGCTCACCGCGGGCCAGCATCACCGTGATGCCGTGATCGCCGAGGGGGCCGGACACCAGCACCGAGTCCCCGGTCCGCACCGTGTCGATGCCCAGCTCGTGTTCGGTGTCGATCACCCCGACACCGGTGGTGTTGATGTAGCAACCGTCCGCCTTGCCGCGCTGCACCACCTTGGTGTCCCCCGTGATCACCTGCACTCCCGCCGCCTGTGCCGCGGCGGCCATGGACTTCACGATGCGTGTCAGGTCGGCGACCGGGAAACCTTCCTCGATGATGAAGCCCGCCGACAGGTACAGCGGCCTCGCACCCGAGACCGCGAGATCGTTGACCGTGCCGTTGATGGCGAGGTCCCCGATATCGCCGCCGGGAAAGAACAGCGGAGACACCACGAACGAGTCGGTGGTGACGGTCAGGCGTGAGCGGCCGACCGCGAATTCGGCACCGTCCTCCAGACGCTGGAGCAGCGGGTTGCGGAAGTGCTCCAGAAAGACCGCCTCGATCAGCGTCTGGGTCGCCTTGCCGCCCGCGCCGTGGGCCAGCGTGATCCGCTCTTCCTTGATCTTGGCCTTGCGATTCCTGGCCTTCTCGATGCGCTCGAGAACCTGTTGCTCGCGATTTCGGGATTCCTCGTCCGGCCTCCGGGCGGCATGGTCGGGCTCGGTTCGAGCGTGATGCTCGGCCATCGCCTCCTCGACCCAGTTGGCCGGGTGTGCCTGCGCGCCGACGCCGGAGAGCTGCTCCGGCGAGTGGTCGTGGTCGGCGGTCATACCCTGCTCGCCTCCTTGACGCGTTCCCGGCTGAAGCGGCCGAAGTTGTAATAGGCCGCGCAGGCACCCTCGGGCGAGACCATGCAGGTTCCGATCGGGGTCTCCGGTGTGCAGGCGGTCCCGAACACCTTGCATTCCCACGGTTTGAGCACGCCCTTGAGAACCTCTCCGCACTGGCACGCCTTGGGGTCGGCCACCCGGATACCGGGCAGCTCGAACCGGCGCTCCGCGTCGAAGTCGGCGTACCGCTCGCGCAGCCGCGTGGCCGAGTGCGAGATGAACCCGAGGCCCCGCCACTCGAAGTACGGGCGCAGCTCCATCGTCTCGTTGATCGTCCGCAGCGCCACGGGATTGCCGTCCCACGGAACCACGCGCCGGTACTGGTTCTCGACTTCGCAACGTCCCTCGGTGAGCTGCAGCATCAGCATGTAGATCGACTGCAGCAGGTCGAGCGGTTCGAATCCGGCCACGACGAGCGGCTTGCCGTAGTCCCGGGCGATGAATTCGTAGGGGCGGCACCCGATCACCGTCGAGACGTGGCCGGGACCGAGGAAACCGTCCAACCGCAGATCCGGCGAGTCCAGGATCGCCTTGATCGCCGGGATGATGGTGACGTGGTTGCAGAACACCGAGAAGTTCCGCAGCCCCTCGGCCTCGGCCCGCAACAGCGTCATCGCGGTGGAAGGAGCCGTCGTCTCGAACCCGATCGCCATGAACACGACCTGCTGGTCCGGGTTCTGCCGGGCGATCTTCAGTGAATCCAGCGGCGAGTACACCATGCGGATATTGGTGCCCTCGGCGTTGGAGTCGAAGAACGATCCGTTGCTTCCCGGCACCCGCATCATGTCGCCGAACGAGGTCATCAGCACGCCCGGTTGGCGCGCGATGTGGATCGAATCGTCGATGCGCCCCATCGGGATGACGCAGACGGGACAACCCGGACCGTGCACGAGCTCGATGTTCTCCGGGAGGTAGTCCTCCAGACCGTGCTTGTAGATGGTGTGGGTGTGACCGCCGCACACCTCCATGAACTTGTACTGCCTCCCCGGCTCGCACAAGTCGGCGATTTTCGCGGAGAGTGCGCGCGCCTTCTCGGCATCACGGTACTCGTCGACGAAACGCATACGTGTCAGCTCCTTCGAGCGTGGGTCCGGCCGGCCTCATTCGATCCAGGACTGCTGCAGAGCCTCGAGTTCATCGGTGTAGGCATTTCCGATGTCCTCCAGAAATTCCAGAACCGCCTGGGCCTCTTGCTCGTCGATCTTGGACAGTGCGAATCCGACATGAATCAGGACCCACTCGCCCGGTACGGGAGAGTCGTCACCGAGCAGCCCGATGTTGATACTGCGGCGCACCCCGCTGACATCCACTTTGGCCAGCTCGGGGCGGTCGGGAAGAATTTCGATGATCTCACCGGGGATCGCCAGGCACATCGCTCTCCTCACATCCGCCTGGTTGTGATGTAGCCCCGCACGTCCGGCCCGATCGTCCGGACGAAGACAGCGGTCAATCCGATCACCGCGGACCAGAGGAACAATCGTCGAAACACGGCACACCTCCGAGAAATCGTCACTCACACACCGGCCTGTTCGACCGGACGTCGTTCCGGCACGCCTTCCGCGGGCAACGCGACATGCACGGTTCCGTCACCCGGCAGCAACGGCAGCGGCATCAACTGCAGAGCGGGGCGCCGCTCACCACGGCCGGCCAGCCGCACCTCGTAGCGCTCCGGGCATGCGGGACATCCCAGCACGGCGCCGTCCAGCCGCCCGCCGGACAGCTCGGCGGTGCAGGAAGGGCAGCGGTCACGGTAGGCGTAGAGCACCCCGCCCGCATTGCAGAAAAGCACGGATTCGCTACCCACGATCACCGACCTCAGGTCGCCGGCGGCAAGGCCGTGGGCCTCCTCGACGACTTTCCACGGAGAGGCCGCGGCCCCGGAGTCACCACCGACCTCGACCTCTGCGGAGATCAGCGGAAGCAACGGGCGCCCGCCGGGACCGGTTCCGGACGGCGGTTGCCAAGCCAGGGCTCCCTCCACGTCGATGTCGGTGATCTCGGGCGCAGCCCGGCGGATCGTGTCCTCGATGACCAGCTTGGTGGTCACGGCCGAGAACGGGCACTCGTGGCAGTTGTCCCGCAACCGCAGGCGCACCGTGGTCCCGCCCTCGATGCTCAGCAGCTCGACCTCACCGGAATGCGACCTCAGGTAGGGTCGGGCCCTGTCGAGAGCCTCGAGGACCCGTCCCTCGGTTCGTACCGCGCTCGCCTCGTTCCTGTCGCTCATCGGCGCTCACCGGCCCATATCCGGCCGGCCACGGGGCGCCGGTGCGATACCGGGGTTCGTCCGCGGCGGTTCATGTCCCGATCTCCTCGCTCGCCCGGGCAGGTTCCTGCACGGTCTCGGCGGTCTGCTGCTCGTCGGCCAGGCAGCGCAGGGTGAGTTCCCACAGCGCGTGATACAGCGTCGTCTGCGCCTCCTGGATCCGGTGCACCGACGGCGACGGAACCACGAACAGGTGGTCGACGCTGTCCGACTCGGCCATCCTGCCGCCCTCGTAGCCGGCGATTCCGATGGTCAGCAGCCCACGCCGGTGCGCCTCGTCGAAGCCGCGCAGCAGGTTCGGCGAGTTGCCACTGGTCGACATCCCCACCGCGATGTCGTGTCGCCGGCCGAAGGCTCCGATCTGACGGGCGAAGATCACGTCGAAACCGACATCGTTGCACAGCGCCGTCACCACGGCGATGTCGCTGGTCAGCCCGATGGCGGGCAGCGGGCGCTCGTCGGGGCCGGGGTGCAGGAACAGGCTGGCCATGTCCTGGGCATCGGTCGAGCTCCCGCCGTTGCCGAACGCCAGCAGCCTGCCGCCCGCGCGGAATCCCTCGGCCATCGCCGTCGCGCAGTCGACGAGCTTCTCCCCCTCGTGGTGGCGCACGTGGCTGCGCAGTTCCAAGATCTCGCGCGCCTTGTCCCGGGTGGACTGCTGCACATCGCGGAGCACGGCTTCGACGTCGCCTTCGGAGGTGGTCAAAAACGGATACAGCGCGGTGGCGTCGCCGGCCGGGTCGTCGTGTGAACTCCGCACAGTGGTTACTCCTTCACGATCGCGATGGCCTCGCTCGCGTGGACGAGGACGGTGTCACCGACCCGGGCCGACACGAGAGCGACGCTGATTTCCTCCTGCCCCGCTGCGGTGTCCACGACGGCGAATCCGTCGTCGAGCAATCGCACGACAGTGACCGCAACGGCCTCGTCGGAGCACGTCACACAGGTATCGCCGTGGCAGGCACGCCCGGCGGGAACGGGATCGGGAAGCGGGGTGGGATTCATGCGGGCACTTCCGGGGTGAGTGCGCCCGGATGCTCGAAGAAGACGTGCACCAGCTCCCACAGGATGTGATACATCGTCACGTGGACTTCCTTGATCACGCGCGGATCGTCGGCGCGTGCGGTGAGAACGTGATCGATGTCGGCCCGGCCGATCGTCCCGCCATCACCACCGGCCATGCCGATCGTGAGCAGCCCCCGGTTCCGGCTTTCCCGCAGCCCGCGCAGCACGTTGGTGCAGTTGCCGTCGGTGGAGATCCCGAGCGCGATATCGTTCGGATCCGCCAGGTGGCGCACCTGGTGCGCGAACACCTCGTCCAGCCCCTCCCCATTGGCCACACCGGTCACCGTCGCGACATCGGAGGTGAGCGAGATGGCGGGCAGAGCGCGTTTGCCCACGATCACGGGGTGGACGAATTCGACCGCGACGTGTTGCGCGTCGGTACTGGGCCCACCATTACCGAAAACGACGAGCTTTCCGCCGTGATGGAAGCGCCGCGCCATGGCATGACAGGTTCGCGCGACACTTTCCGCGTTCGCGAGCACATGATTGATCGGTTCGACCCTGCGCTCGAAAAGCCGATCGACGGATTCGAGCGCGCCGATCCCGGACGACCACGCCATCGTCGGTCACTTCCTCGTGCGGTGGAGAATGCAGCGCTTTTCAAGCTAGATCGGCAATCCGGACCGTACAACTCGACCCCACCGGAAACCCCCGGTCGAGGGAATCGATCAAAAACGAATGCATTTCTCGCACGAGATTTGACGATTCACCCGGCACGAATACCCGAAAGCGCCGACGCATGATCCGGTGATCGACAATTTTCGATCTTGCTCGCAGCGCTCCGGGTCTCGTTTTCACCCGCACGCGAGACGTACCACGGGAAGGCGGGAACGGTTCTTCCGCCACACATCCGTTCTCTCGCCGGCCGACGACGATCGCGACCGGACCCGCGTCCTCGGTGGCACACACGGCATGCGGCGGGCCGGGCGAGGACCCCTCGCCCGGCCCGCCGCGAATCACCGTCCACGACACGACCGACCGGGTCGTGTTTCAGAAGCTCCCGGTGGGGCGTTGACGCCCCTTGCGTTCCCCGAGCTTGCTCAGCGCCTCGTCCAGGAGGGCCATCCCGTCGGCGTCACTGCGACGTTCCTTGACGTAGGCCAAGTGGCTCTTGTACGGCTCGTGCCGGTGAGGAGCCGGCGGGTTGCCCTCGTCCCGGCCTGCCGGGAGCCCGCAGCGCGGGCAGTCCCACAGCTCCGGAACCTCGGCGTCCACGGCGAACCAGGGCTGCACGTGGTGACCGTTGTCGCACCAGTAGTCCACCCGCTGCCGCGGCGCCGCCTCTCCGCGCTGCACCTCGCCCATCGGGCCCGCACCGAGACGCGTGCCCCGGATCGTGCTGTCACCGGTCATATGTCCTCCCACCAAGCCGCCCGTTCACCGGTCGATAGCCGGCCTGCCGCACCCCACGGCCGTCCGAAGGGGGATCGATCCGGCCGGGCACGCCCGGAAGCAATCAGCCGTTCAGCTTGATCAGCAAGCCGGTGCCGACGATGGAGATGACCCACAACGCGATGACGAACAGGGTCACTCGGTCGAGGTTCTTCTCCGCCACGCTGGAGCCCGCCAGGCTGGACTGCATACCGCCACCGAACAGCGAGGAGAGCCCGCCACCCTTGGCCCGGTGCAGCAACACCAGCAGCACCAGCAGCACACTTGTCACGAGCAACAGGATCCGCAGGAAAAGTGTCATACCGTCCTCGTTCGCACAGCGGTTCGCGGCCACAGCCTACCGGGTCGGGGTGCCCGGGGAGGAACGGCCGTCCGGCTCACCGCTTCCTCCCCGGAGGAGGACGTCATGGCAGCGGGCCGCCCGCGGCCATCGCGCTCATCTTGGCGAATTCGTCACCGTTGAGGCTGGCGCCGCCCACGAGGCCGCCGTCGATGTCGGACTGGCCGATCAGCTCGGTGATGTTGCTCGACTTCACCGAACCCCCGTAGAGAACCCGCACCTCCTCGGAGACCTCCGTGCCGTACTTGTCGGCCAGCGCGGTCCGCAGGGCCCCGCACACCTCCTGCGCGTCCTCGGCGGTGGCCACCTTCCCGGTACCGATCGCCCAGACGGGCTCGTAGGCGACCACGGTCCTGCGGACCTGATCGGCCTTGAGCCCTTTGAGCCCGTTGAGGAGTTGGGTGGTGCAGTGCTCGACGTGGTTGCCCGCCTCGCGGACCTCCAGCTGCTCACCGACGCACAGGATCGGCGCCATGTCGTTCTTGAGCACCGCACGGGCCTTGCGGTTGATCAGTTCGTCGGTTTCGGCGTGATGCTCCCGGCGTTCCGAGTGCCCCACCACCACATAGCTGCAGCCGAGCTTGGCCAGCATCGGTGCGGACACGTCACCGGTGTAAGCGCCGGAGTCCTGGTCGGAAACGTCCTGCGCCCCGTACCGGAGCAGCAGCTTGTCGCCCTCGACCAGCGTCTGCACGCCGCGCAGGTCGGTGAACGGCGGCAGAACCGCCACCTCCACCTTGTCGAAGTACTTCTCCGGCAACGCGAAGGCCACCTTCTGCACCAACGCGATGGCTTCGAGGTGGTTCAGGTTCATCTTCCAGTTACCGGCGATCAGGGGTTGCCTGGCCATGCTCAGCCTCTTCCTTCCAGGACCGCGACACCGGGGAGTTCCTGCCCTTCCAGGAATTCGAGGGAGGCCCCGCCCCCGGTGGAGATGTGCGAGAAACCGTCCTCGGGCAGTCCCAGGCTGCGCACGGCCGCGGCCGAGTCACCTCCGCCGACGACGCTGAACGCATCGGAATCCGCGATGGCACGGGCCACCTTCCGGGTGCCTTCGGCGAACGCGGCGAATTCGAAAACCCCGGCAGGACCGTTCCAGAACACCGTGCGTGCCGTGCCGAGCAGCTCGGCGAACCGATCTGCGCTCCGCGGTCCGATGTCCAGACCCTGCCAACCGGTGGGGATGGATTCCGCGGGCACCACCTGGGTCTGCGCATCGGCGGCGAACCGGTCGGCGACCACGACGTCCACCGGCAGGACGAGCTTGTCACCGTGCTCGTCGAGCAGTTGCCGCGTGGAGGCGATCTGATCCTCCTGCAGCAGCGAGCCGCCGACATCGTGGCCCTGGGCCGCCAGGAAGGTGTAGGCCATGCCCCCGCCGATGACCAGTTTGTCGACCTTCGGCAGCAGCGCGGTGATCACGCCGAGCTTGTCCGAGACCTTCGATCCGCCCAGCACGACGACATAGGGGCGCTGCGGGTCCCCGGTCAGCGTCCGCAGGACGTCGACCTCGTCCAGGACCAGGCCGCCCGCGAATCCCGGCAGCTTCTTCGCCACGTCGTAGACCGAGGCCTGCTTGCGGTGCACGACGCCGAAACCGTCGGAGACGAAAGCGGCATCGCTGCCGACCAGGCCCACCAGGTCGTCGGCCAGACCCTCGCGCTCGGCGTCGTCCTTGCTGGTTTCCCGCGCGTCGAAACGGACGTTCTCCAGCAGGGCGACCGAGCCGTCGGCCATCCCTCTCACGACGGCATGGGCCGAGGAGGCCACCACGTCGTCGGCCAGAGCCACTTCGGCGCCGAGCAGCTCACCGAGCCGGCGAGCAACCGGAGCCAGGGAGAACTGCGGATCCGGCGCCCCCTTCGGGCGACCCAGATGGGCGGTGACCACGACCCGCGCGCCGGCGGAGGCGAGCTTGTCGATGGTCGGCACGGACGCCCGGACACGGCCGTCGTCGGTGATGGTCTCGCCGTCCAGGGGGACGTTGAGGTCGGCACGCACGAGCACGTACCGGCCCTGCACCCCCTCGGAGAGCAGATCGTCGAGGTTTTTCACGCCTGTCGCTCCTCGCCAAGGTTCCGGGAAAAGTCGATCCCGGCCGAAAACGGTCCGAATGGGCTCTTCCAGGGCAGTTCCGCAAGCGGTGCCATCCGCTTTCACCATGCACGCAACCGGCACCGCCGCGGGTTCTCAGGCGTCGCCTCGCGCGGACAGCCCCGACGTGGTGTGGGTGGCCACATGATGTCGGGGATCCCACAGTCGAGGCGGCGCCTGAGGTTCCGCTGAGCATGCCGCTACGAAACGGCCCTGGTACCTCGAATCAGGACAGCTTCGAGCCGACCAGATTGGCGAGATCGGCCAACCGGTTGGAGTAACCCCACTCGTTGTCGTACCAACCGACGATCTTGACCTGGTTGCCGATCACCTTGGTCAGCGGCGCATCGAAGATCGTCGAAGCCGGGTCGGTGACGATGTCGCTGGAGACGATCGGCTCCTCGCTGTAGCGCAGAATGCCCTTGAGGGCGCCCCCGTTGGCGGCCGCCCGGAATGCCTCGTTGACCTCCTCGGCCGTGGCATCGGTGTTCAGCGTGGCGGTCAGGTCGGTGACCGAGCCGGTCGGCACCGGCACGCGCATCGCGTAGCCGTCCAGCTTGCCGTTGAGCTCCGGCAGCACCAGACCGATCGCCTTGGCCGCACCGGTGCTGGTGGGCACGACGTTGACCGCCGCGGCACGCGCACGTCGCAGATCCTTGTGCGGGCCGTCCTGCAGGTTCTGATCCGCGGTGTAGGCGTGCACCGTGGTCATCAGGCCGTTGTCGATGCCGAAGGAATCGTTGAGCACCTTGGCCATCGGCGCCAGGCAGTTCGTGGTGCAGGACGCGTTGGAGATGATGGTCTGCGAACCGTCGTACTGGTCGTCGTTGACGCCGAGTACCACGGTCATGTCCTCGCCCTTGGCCGGAGCGGAGATGATGACCTTCTTGGCGCCACCCTCGTCGACGTGCTTGCGAGCGTCGGAGGCCTGGGTGAAGAAACCGGTGGACTCGACGACGACGTCCACGCCGAGGTCGGACCAGGGCAGCTTGCCCGGGTCCTTCTCGGCCAGGATCTTGATGGTCTTGTTGCCCACCTGGATGCCCTCGTCGGTCACCCTGACCTCTTCGGCGAGCCGACCCAGCACGCTGTCGTTCTTGAGCAGGTGCGCCATGGTCGCGACATCGCCCAGGTCGTTCGCGGCGACGACCTCGATGTCGTGATCGCTGGCGGCCGCCGCACGCCAGAAATTCCGTCCGATCCGACCGAAGCCGTTGATCCCTACGCGAACGGTCACGCCGATCTCTCCTCGTGACTGACCCGGCCGGCAACGCGGCGGGTGAGCGGTTGATGGACTCGCCACCACCCTATCGCTCGACCGGGCGGGTCCGCGCGGCCGGGAGCCGGGATCGTGCAGGTCTCACACCTCGGCCTGGGCATCGGTGCGCGCGGAGGTGTGCGTGGCGGTGTGGGCATCCAGCATTTCGGCCGTCACCGCGGACTCGGTGTCCGGCACGTCGAGCTCGCGGGCACGCTTGTCCGCCATCGCCAGCAGCCGCCGGATCCGCCCGGCGACGGCGTCCTTGGTCATCGGCGGGTCGGCGAGCTGTCCGAGCTCCTCCAAGGACGCCTGCCGATGTTCCAGACGCAGCCGACCCGCGACGAGCAGGTGCTCCGGCACCGAGGACCCCAGCAGTTCCAGGCCGCGCTCGACCCGTGCCGCGGAGGCCACGGCCGCGCGGGCCGAGCGTCGCAGGTTCGCGTCGTCGAAGTTGGCCAGGCGGTTGGCGGTGGCGCGGACCTCGCGCCGCATACGGCGTTCCTCCCAGGACAGCACGCTCGTGTGCGCCCCGAGGCGGGTCAGCAGCGCCCCGATGGCATCCCCGTCGCGCACCACGACCCGGTCCGCTCCCCGGACCTCCCGCGACTTCGCCTGCACCTCCAGCCTGCGCGCGGCCCCGACCAGCGCCAGCGCCGACTCCGGTCCCGGGCAGGTCACCTCCAGTGACGACGACCGGCCGGGTTCGGTCAGCGACCCGTGCGCGAGGAACGCACCGCGCCACGCCGCCTCTGCGTCGCAGGCGCCTCCGGACACGACATGCGCGGGCAGCCCGCGCACCGGGCGTCCCCTCGGGTCCAGCAGGCCGGTCTGGCGGGCCAGGCTCTCGCCGTCCCGGACCACGCGCACCACGTAACGCGTGCCCTTGCGCAAGCCTCCCGACGTGATCATGTGCACGTCGGAGTGGTGACCGAACAGCTCGTGAATCTCCCCACGCAGTCGCCGCGCGGTGGAACCGGTGTCCAGCTCGGCTTCCACCACCACGCGTCCCGCCACGATGTGCAGGCCGCCGGCGAAGCGCAGCAGTGAGGACACCTCGGACTTCCGGCAGCATGCCTTGGTCACCGGCAACCGGCTCAGCTCGTCTTTGACCGCCGAGGTCATCGCCACCAATCCGTCCTCCTCTCCAGTGCGGCCGCCAGGCACGCCGCCAACGCACCGGGCTCGTGCCTGCCCGGTGATGCCGATGTGGCGACCTGATCAAGCAAAGTCTGCGCACCCAGCTCCGCCGCCGCAGCGCGAAGACGATCAGGAGTGGGCACGGAAGCCGTATCCGCCAGGACCGCGTCCACCCGCAGTCGCGGTGCGTGCTGTGAGAGTACGTGGAGGTGTTGTTCCGGTGAGAAGCCCGCGGTCTCTCCGGGCTGGGGGACGAGATTGAGCACGACGAGGCGGTGAGCCCGTGTGGTCACCAGCGCCTCGCGCAGTTCGGGCACCATCACATGCGGAAGAACGCTGGTAAACCAGGATCCGGGGCCGAGTACCACCACGTCGGCGTCGAAGACGGCACGGACCGCCTCCGGGGTGGCGATGGGCTGCTTGCGTTGCCCGTCGGTCGTGAAGAGACGAATTTCTTTTACCCGACCGGGTGTACTTGCAATCGCGACTTGTCCCCGGATCGTGCGAATCGCTCGGGGGTCGGTGTCCAACCCGGTGACGTCGGCCTCCATGTCCACCGGCGCGGCCGACATCGGCAGCACCCTGCCCCGAACCCCGAGCAGGCAGCAGGCCTGATCCAGCACCTCGACCGGGTCCTCCAGCACTTCGAGCAACCCCGCCAGCACGAGATTGCCCACCGCGTGCCCGGCCAACGCGCCGTTGCCGCCGAAGCGGTGCTCGAAGACCTGCGACCACATCTGCCCGGACGTGTCGGCCGACGACAGGGCGGCCAGTGCCTTGCGCAGATCTCCCGGAGGCAGCATGCCCAGTTCGCGACGCAGTCGACCCGAGGAGCCACCGTCGTCGGCGACCGTGACCACGGCGGTCACATCGGAGGTCAACTGCCGCAGCGCGGCCAGGCTCGCCTGCAACCCGTGGCCGCCCCCGAGCGCCACGGCGCGCAACGGGCGTTCGGTCCGCGCCGTGGTGTCGGGGCGGCCGTCCTGCTCGACACTCACTCGCGCCCCAGGTCCCGGTGAACGGTCTTGACCTGCACCCCGTCCTCGTCGGCCAGGCGTCTGGCCAGCTCCTCGGCCAGTGTCACGCTGCGGTGCTTGCCGCCCGTACACCCCATGGCCAGCGTCAGGTACCGCTTGCCCTCCCGGTGATAGCCGGCACCGACCAGCCGCAACAGCTTCTGGTACTCGCGCAGGAACTCCTCGGCCCCTTCCTGACCGAGCACGTAGTTGCGCACCTCGTCGTCGAGACCGCTGAACTCGCGCAGTTCCGGGATCCAGAAGGGATTGGGCAGAAACCGGCAGTCCATCACCAGATCGGAGTCCATCGGCAGGCCGTACTTGTAGCCGAAGGACAGCACGGTCACGCGCGTGTTGGTGGTCATCTCCGTGCCGAAGGCATCCTCGATCTTGGCACGCAGCTGGTGCACCGACAGTCCCGTCGTGTCCAGGACCAGGTCCGCCTCGGCTCGCAGCTTCGACAGCAGCGACCGCTCGGCGGCGATCCCGTCGGCCAGCCTGCCCCCGCCCTGCAGTGGATGTTCCCGGCGGACCTGCTCGAAGCGCCGGACGAGGACCTCGTCGGTGGCCTCCAGGAACAGCACCCGGGGTTTGTAGCCGCGCGCGTCCAGGTCCTTGATGACCGATCCGAGGTCCTCGGTGAACGCCCTGCTGCGCACGTCCATCACCACGGCGACCTTGGTGATGGCACCGCTGGAGCGGGCTCCGAGTTCGACCATCGTCGAGATCAGTTCCGGCGGCAGGTTGTCCACGACGAACCAGCCGAGATCCTCCAGACACTTCGCAGCGGTACTCCGGCCCGCCCCCGACAGACCGCTGACCACCGCCACTTCGATGCCCGACTGCTCCTCGTTCAATGCCCCTCCCCTTCGGTCCGGTCCGATGCCCCGTCCGTCGAGACCCCGTCCTTCGAAGCCCCGTTCAGGGACTCCCGGACCGTCTCGGCGGTTTTCCGCCCGAACCCGGGAACCGCGCTGATCTCGTCGACGCCGGCCTGCCGAATCTTGCGCACCGATCCGAAATGCTTCAGCAGCGCCGCCTTGCGCGTCTGCCCCAGGCCCGGGATCGCATCCAGTTCGGAGCTTGTCATGCGTGTGGACCGTTTCTGCCTGTGATAGGTGACCGCGAAGCGGTGAGCCTCGTCACGGACCCGTTGTAGCAGGTAGAGCGCCTCACTGGTGCGAGCGAGGATCACCGGGTCGGGTTCTGCGGGCAACCACACCTCCTCCAGCCGCTTGGCCAGACCGATCACCGCCACGTCGGTGATCCCCAGCTCCGCCAGCGCATCGGCGGCGGCGTTGGCCTGCGGTGCGCCGCCGTCGACGACCAGCAGGTTCGGCGGGTAGGCGAACTTGCGCGGGCGCCCCGTCCCGGGGTCGATACCGGGATTCGGCTCGGTGTTGTCGGTCACCGGCTCGTCTCCCGCCGCCGGATCACCGTTCGCGGCAGCGTCCTCGGCCGCGAGGGCGGCGGTGGCGTCGGGTTGCACACCCTGGGGGGTGGCTTCGGATGCGAAAGCGCCGGCCTCGGAGCCGGCTCCCCCCTCGGCCCCGGTCTCGGCCTCTTTGAGGTAGCGGGCGAAGCGGCGCCGGACGACCTCGGCGATCGAGCCGACGTCGCCGCCTTCGGCGCCCTGGCGGATCGAGAAACGTCGGTACTCGGACTTGCGGGCAACGCCGTCCTCGAACACCACCAGCGAGGCGACGACGTCGCTGCCCTGGATGTGGCTGACGTCGACGCATTCGATCCGCAGCGGCGCGCTGTCGAGGGCCAGGGCCTCCTGCAGTTCCTGCAGGGCCGCCGACCTGGCCGTGATGTCCCCGGCCCGGCGCAGCTTGTACTGGGCGAAGGCTTCCTTCGCGTTGCGCTCCACGGTTTCCAGCAGGGTGCGCTTGTCGCCGCGCTGCGGCACGCGCAGGGTGACCCGGCTGCCCCGGAGGCCGCTGAGCCATTGCCCGACCGCGTCGGGATCCTCGGGCAGCTGCGGCACCAGCACCTCGCGCGGCACGGGGCTGCCCCCTCCGGCGTCGGCCTGCTCGGCCAGGGAAGCCTGCTCACCGTAGAACTGGGTGAGGAACTGCTCGGTCAGTTCCGTGGTCGAGGTCTGTTCGACCTTGTCGATCACCCACCCGCGCTGCCCGCGCACGCGCCCGCCGCGGACGTGGAACACCTGCACCGCGGCGGCCAGCTCGTCCTCGGCGAAGGCGGCCACGTCGGCGTCGGTGCCGTCGCCGAGCACGACGGCCTGCTTCTCCATCGCCCGGCGCAGCGCCTCCAGGTCGTCGCGCAGCCGCGCGGCCCGCTCGAACTGCAGCTCCTCGGAGGCCTGCTGCATCTCCTTGTCGAGCCTGCGCATCATCGCGTCCGTGCGCCCGGCCAGGAAGTCGCAGAAGTCGTCGACGATGGCGCGGTGCTGATCGGCGTCGACGCGACCGACGCAGGGCGCCGAGCACTTGTCGATGTAGCCGAGCAGGCACGGCCGCCCGATCTGCGCGTGGCGCTTGAACACCCCGTCGGAGCACGTGCGGGCCGGGAAGACGCGCAGCAGCATGTCCAGGGTTTCGCGGATGGCCCAGGCGTGGGCGTACGGGCCGAAGTAGCGCACGCCCTTCTTGCGCGGGCCCCGGTAGACGTGCAGGCGCGGGTACTGCTCGTGCAGCGTCACGGCCAGCACCGGATAGGACTTGTCGTCGCGGTAGCGGACGTTGAACCGCGGATCGAACTCCTTGATCCAGGAGTATTCGAGTTGCAGTGCCTCGACCTCGGTGTTGACCACGGTCCACCGCACCCCGGTCGCGGTGGTCACCATCTGCCGGGTGCGCGGATGCAGGCCGGAGAGATCGGCGAAGTAGGAGGCGAGCCTGCTGCGCAGGCTTTTCGCCTTGCCGACGTAGATGACGCGCCCCTCGGCGTCGTGGAAGCGGTAGACGCCGGGGGCGTCCGGGATCGTCCCGGGAGCTGGTCGGTAGGTGGACGGGTCGGCCACGCCCCCACCCTACGTGCGCGCGACACGCCCGGGCGCGTTGGTGGGGCGGCGCTCAGCGCCGGGGCGGTTCGTAGTGCTCGATGCGCTTGAGCAGGCGACGGATCCGCGCGGCATGCAGCGGGGACAGCGCGTAGCCGGGGTAGCTGGCGAACCAGCTCGCGCTGCCGAGGCTGACCGCATCGGCACCGGCCCAGAAGTACTCGCGACAGTCGTCGAAGCTGCGGATACCGCCGGTGGCGATGATCGGCAGCGTCACCCCGGCGTCGCGCAGCTCGGAGATCACCCGCAGACCGACCGGCTTGATCGCACGGCCCGACAGCCCGCCGAAACCGTTGCTCAGCAGTGGTTGCCCGGTGTCCGGATCCAGCCGCAGACCCTTGACGGTGTTGATCGCGGTGAGCGCCGAGACCCCGTGCGCGGCGGCCAGTCGAGCGTGGGCGAGGTAGTCGTAGTCCGGGGAGAGCTTGAGGATGACCGGGTGGTTGCTGCGCGGCACCGCCTCGGCCAGTACCTCCTCGATGATGCCGTTGAAGTCGAAGTTGACGTTGTGGCAGGAGACGTTGAACTCGACGGCGGCGATCTCGCCGGTCGGCACGGCCGCGTTGATCCTGTCGACCAGGGTCACGAATTCCTCGGCGGAGAAACCGCCCACCGAGATGATCCTGTTCTGCTCCCGGGTTCGGGGGTAGTAGTCGCGCAGGTAGGCGTCGATACCGACGTTGCACCAGCCGAAGGCGTTGAGCCAGCCCCCGTCGACCTGCTGAAGCACCCGGCCGTAGCGACGCAGCAGTCCGGGCAGCTCGTTGAGGTTCCAGTCGTCACGCAGGACGAAATGCCCCTCGCGGGGCTGCAGGGTCAGGGTCCGGGTCGTGACCGCGCCGAAGCGTTCCAGCGGAACGAAGGTGGAGATGGGGCTCATGCCCCAGCGAAACAGCGGCTTGTTGGCCACCCCGTAGCCGAGCAGGCTGGAGGAGGTCACGAGCCGATTGCGCAGCGCGATGTCACCGAGCCGCACCGCGGGCTCGCGCGGTTCGTCCCGGACCAGCCGCAGATTCCGCTCCTGGGTCACGCTCACGATCGCTCTCCTCGTACCGGCGCCGGCTCGGGCGCCCTTCACTCGATGTGGCCGATGTGGCGACGGAGTTCGCGCAGTTCCCGCATCGCCCGAACCGCGTGCTCACCGTCGAACGCCTGGATCGCCAGGATCGGTTCGTACTCGTCGTCGGGCAGGTCCACCCGTGCCCACCCCGCACCGTCGGGGAAACTCACCCCCTCGACTTCCGGCCAGGTGTAGTGATGCGTGTTGATGGTGTTGCGGACTTCGATCCCGCTCTCGTCCGCGCGCATCCGCGGCCGCATCGGCAGCAGGATGATGCCTGCCAGCACCGCCCCGATTCCCACCATCGCCACCTGGTCGGACACGGTGAAAAACACGCCGGTCGTGGAGTTCTGCAGAAAGATCCCGGCGACCGTGCACACGATCAGCACCAGCGCCGCCACGGGAATCACCAGGCGGCGGACCTTGCGCGGTCGGGCCACCACGGTCGTGCCCGCACCGTCGGCAGGCGCACTCACAGGAACCCTCCCTCGCGACTCCACCCACCGCGCAGCTCCTGCAGCACCCGTGCGGTCTCCAGAGCAGCGACGGTGGCTTCGAATCCCTTGTCCTCCACGGATTCGGAGAACCCGGCACGGTCCATGGCCTGCTGCTCGCTGTCACAGGTCAGCACACCGTTGCCCACCGCCGTGGACTCGTCCAGTGCCACCCGCGTCAGGCCGGAGGTCACCGACTCGCACACGTACTCGAAGTGCGGCGTTCCTCCGCGAATCACCACACCCAGCGCGACCACGGCGTCGTTCTGGTGGGCAAGCTGCTGGCAGACCACCGGCAGCTCGACCGAGCCCGGCACCCGCACCACGGTGGGCTCGTCGATACCGGCCTCCCCCGCGGCCGTCAGGGCACGCTCGAGAAGCCGGTCGCTGATGCTCGCGTGCCAGCGAATCGCGGCGATGCCCAACCGCAGGTCCCCGACCTGCGGAACCGCGGCTTCCGGGCGGCCCTGCCTGCTCATGCCGTCACCTCCGAGTCACCGCCGATCGAGGAGTCCTCGCCGTCGCCGAGATGGTCCAGCTCGTGGCCCATCCGGTCCCGCTTGGTACGCAGATAGCGGAGATTCTCCTCGTTCGGACGGATCGGCAATGGTTCACGGCCGACGATACGCAGGCCGTAGCCCTCCAGGCCGATCCGCTTGGCGGGATTGTTCGTCAGCAGCCGCATCGACCGGATGCCGAGATCGTAGAGGATCTGCGCGCCCTGCCCGTAGTCACGGCCGTCGACGGCCATTCCCAGTTCGAGGTTGGCATCGACGGTATCGGCACCGCTGTCCTGCAGCTGGTAGGCCTGCAGCTTGTGCATCAGGCCGATACCGCGCCCCTCGTGCCCGCGCATGTAGAGCACGACACCACGCCCGGCTTCGGCGACCTTGGCCATCGCCGCGTCGAGCTGCGGGCCGCAGTCGCAGCGCAGCGAGCCGAGTACATCTCCGGTCAGGCATTCCGAATGCACGCGCACGAGGATGTCCTCGCCGTCGCCGATGTCGCCGTAGATCAGCGCCAGATGCTCGATCCCGTCGAGCAGGCTGTCGTAGCCGACCGTGCGGAAAGTGCCGTGCTCGGTCGGGATGCGCGCCTCGGCGACCCGCGCCACCTGCCGCTCGAACCGGCGGCGGTAGGCGATCAGATCCGCGATCGTGATCAGCGCGAGGTCGTGCTCGCCTGCGAAGACCTCCAGCTCGTCGCGAAGAGCCATCTCGCCTTCGCTCTTTTCGCTGACGATCTCGCACAGCGCCCCCGCCGACCTCAGGCCGGCGAGACGGGCGAGATCCACAGAGGCCTCCGTGTGCCCCGGCCTGCGGAGTACACCACCGTCGCGAGCACGAAGCGGGACGACATGGCCCGGCCGGTTGAGGTCTTTCGCCTCGGTGTCGGCATCGGCCAGGGTCTTGATCGTGCGGGCCCGGTCGGCGGCCGAGATCCCGGTGGTGACGCCGGTGGCGGCGTCCACCGTCACGGTGTAGGCGGTCCCACGCAAGTCCTGGTTCACGTGATACATCGGCGGCAGGTCGAGCCGGTCGCAGTCCTCACCGGTGAGCGCGACGCAGATGTAGCCCGAGGTGTAGCGCACCATGAACGCCACCAGCTCCGGTGTCGCCTTCTCCGCGGCGAAGATCAGATCGCCCTCGTTCTCGCGGTCCTCGTCGTCGACGACGATCACCGGCCGTCCGGCCGCGATATCGGCCAACGCACGCTCGATGTCGTCGAATTTCTCCGTGCTCACCTTGTTCGTACCCTTGCCGTCCCGTATCCCGTGTCCGAATGTCCCTCGTCCGGCAGCCTGTCACTGCCGTCCCGTGGCACCTCCATTGTCCTCTCGCTGCGGTGTGTGACCACGAGCGAGAGAGGTCAACTGTGGTTCGGCCAGTTTCTCGAGGTACTTCGCCAGCGCATCGACCTCGAGGTTGACCGGATCTCCGGGGTGCCGCAGGCCCAGCGTGGTGAGTTCCGCGGTGGTGGGGATGACGGCGACACCGAACTCCGTGGCTGCGGCATCCACCACGGTCAGGGAAACGCCGTCGACGGTGATCGACCCCTTCTCCACCAGGTAGCGCGACAGCCGTTCGGGCAGCTCGAAGCGGGTCAGACCATCGGAGTCGACGCTGAGCACCGTCGCGGTGCCGTCCACGTGCCCCTGCACGATGTGGCCACCGAGACGATCCCCCAGAGCCATCGCCCGCTCGAGATTCACGCGATCGCCTTCGCGCAGGCCGCCGAGAGTGGAGCGCTGCAGCGTCTCGCCGACCACATCCGCGGTGAACCGGCCGTCCGAGATCTCGACCACCGTCAGGCACACGCCGTTGACGGACAGCGAGTCACCGGGCTTGGCGTCCGCGGTCACCACCGGTCCGGACACCGTGAGCCGAGCACCGTCGGCCAGTGATTCGATCGCGGTGATCGTGCCGAGTTCCTCGACGATCCCGGTGAACACGTGACGCCCTCCTAATCCGCCGGAACCGCGCTGATACGCACGTCCGCACCACTCATGGTGGTCTCTTCGATCCGCAAGCGCCATGCCTGCGAGATACTCGCCACGCCCGCATCACCGAGCGCGGCAGGACCCGAGCCGAGCAGGCTCGGTGCGATGTAGGCCAGTACCCGATCGATGCACCCGGCGGCGAGGAACGCACCGGCCAGGCTCGGCCCTCCTTCGAGAAGCACGTCCACCACTCCACGGTCACCCAGCGCGGCGAGAACCGACTCGGGAGAGTCGCCCGGCAGCAGCAGGGTCTCGGCCACCGGATCCAGCACCCGGGAATCGGCGGGGATGTTCCGATCACCCACCACCACGCGCAGTGGCCGGCGCAGGGTCAGCTCACCGTCGGCGCCACGGGCGGTCAGATGCGGGTTGTCGGTCACGACCGTGCCCGTCCCCACGATGATCGCGTCCATCCGCTCCCGAAGTCGGTGAGCTTCTGCTCTCGAGAGTTCCGAGCTGATCCACTGACTGGTGCCATCGGCCGCAGCCGACCGCCCATCCAGGGTGGCCGCGTATTTCCAGGTGACATGCGGACGGCCGGTGTGCACGGCATGCAGCCAGGCACGCAGCGGTCCCCGAGCCACTTCCTCGGCCAGCATGCCGCCGCGAACCTCGAGGCCCGCCTCACGCAGCACAGCAGCACCACCACCTGCCCGAGGACTCGGATCCGCCACCGCGTAGACCACCCGCGCCACCCCGGCCTGCCGCAGCGCGTCCGTACACGCGCCCGTCCGACCGGTGTGCACGCACGGCTCCAGCGTCACCACCGCCGTTCCGCCGGCGGCACGGGTACCGGCGGCTCGGAGGGCGACCACTTCGGCATGAGGGCCTCCCGGAGGCTGGGTGGCGCCGGTCCCGGCAACCTGGCCCTCGGTGTCGAGGATCACACAGCCCACCGGTGGATTCGGGCTCGTCGTTCCCCGTACTTCCTCGCTGGCGGCTACCGCGCTCCGCATCACCGCGTCGAGCGGGTCCTCGATCGTGGCCGGGAGCCGACCGGCCCCGGAATCGCCGCTCACACCGATCACGCCCTCACTGCCGCACGTGCGCGTACGCGCCGGCCGCCTGGCCCCGCAACCCCTCGACGGCACGGACCGGGTCGTCGGCACCGTAGACCGCCGAGCCCGCCACGAAGCAGTCGACACCGGCCTCGGCCGCCTGCTCGATGGTGTCCGTGTTGATACCACCGTCGATTTCCACCACCAGGTTGAGATGGCCGGTGTCGACCATCCGGCGCGCTCGGCGGGTCTTGTCGAGCACTTCCGCGATGAACTTCTGCCCGCCGAAGCCCGGTTCGACCGACATCACCAGCAACGTGTCGTAGTGCTTGAGTATGTCGGTGTAGGGCTCCAGCGGGGTGTCCGGTTTGATCGACAACCCCGCCTTGGCGCCTGCGGCGCGCAGGTCGCGCGCGATGGCCACCGGATCGTCGGCCGCCTCGGCGTGCACCGTGACGTTGTGGGCCCCCGCTTCGGCGTAACCGATCGCCCAGCGGTCCGGGTTCTCGATCATCAGGTGGCAGTCCAGCGGAACGTCGGTGCTGTTCAGCAACGACTGCACCACCGGCAACCCCAGTGTCAGGTTCGGCACGAAATGCGCGTCCATCACGTCGACATGGAGCCAGTCGGCACCCTGGCCGGGCTGACCGCTCACGGCGGCCATCTCGTCGGCGAGCCGGGCGAAGTCGGCGGAGAGCAAGGACGGCGCGATCATCGGCTGGTTCGACACACGCGAAGTGTAGTCCTCGGCCGAGATCGCCTCCCACGGCCGTGCGGTCGGTCGAGAGATCGATCCCGGAAAGCCACCGGTGATGCGAGAAAGTCACTCGGGCCCACGCCCGTGGTCCGAACGCGCGGGCGTGTCAGCGAGGAAGCGACACGGTGATCGGAGTGCCTTCCTCGACGCTGCGGCTGACCGTGCACAGCCGATCGACGGCGCTTTCCACGGCGGCGACCAGCTTCCCGCGTTCGGCATCGTCGACACCGGAGAGATCGACGTCGAAGGACACCTGGATCGAGGAGAACTTGTGCGGGTCCTGCGGATCCTTGCTGCGATCGGCGTGCACGCTCAACGGGGCCGTCTCCCCGACCCGCCGGATCAGCAGCTGTTCCCCGGTCAGCCCGGAGCAACCGGCGATCGCGGCCAGCAGCAGCTCACCCGGAGTGAATGCCTCGGGAGCCCCGTCCGGCCCGATGGGCACCTCACCCCCGCGCTCGTTGCGGGCGACGAATCGTTGTTGCGAACTGCGCCGCACCTCGACCGGTGTGGAAGACATCCGTATCCGTTTCACTCGTTTGGCGGAATCAAACCGTGGAACTTACTCGTCACCGCGGCCTCCCGGGAAGCGCTGCGGATGCCGTTCTCACCACATTGCGCGTTTCACCACATCGCACGCGCTCGGCCCGGTGGCGTACTACTCGCCGATGTCCTCGTGCCACAGCCGTGGCTTCTCGGCGATGAACTCGGACATCATGCGCACGCACTCCGCATCGTCGAGCACGATCACCTCGACACCGTGCTCGGCCAGCCACTCGTGCGCACCGTGGAAGTTCCGGACCTCACCGACGACCAACCGGCCGATGCCGAACTGGCGCACCAGGCCACTGCAGAACCAGCACGGTGACAGCGTGGTCACCATCGTCGTCGCCGCGTAGGAAGGCTGCCGACCGGCGTCGCGGAAAGCGCAGGTCTCCCCGTGCGCTGCAGGGTCCCCGTCCTGTACCCGGCGGTTGCGCCCCCTCCCGAGAATCTCGCCGTCGCCGCCCACCAGGGCCGCGCCGATCGGTACCCCGCCCTCGGCCGCACCGGCCCGCGCCTCGGCGACCGCAACCGCCAGCCAGCTGCGGTAATCCTGTGCGTCCGCGTGTGAGGTGTTCATCGTTCCACTCCTCGCCGTGGGCCGTCGGGCCCTCGCTGTCGGCTGTCATTGCCCGGATGCCGCCGTCCGGGGCGTCGTCGCTGCCTCTTGCTCACACCCGCAGCAGCGCGCAGAACATGGCATCGGTGCCATGGCGGTGCGGCCACAACTGCACGTGCGGACCCGGGCCGAGAGCCGGCACGCCGGGAAAGTGCTGCCGCGCATCGAGGGTGCCCACACCGGTGCGCCGCACCACATCGGCCACGACTCCCTCGGTTTCCGGCAGGTGCGGCGAGCAGACCACGTAAGCCACGACCCCGCCCGGACGAGTCAGTTCGATCGCCGACAGCAGGAGTTCCCGCTGCAAGCGAGCAAGCCCGGGCACATCCGCCGGATCCCGCCGCCAGCGCGCTTCCGGCCTGCGGCGCAACGCGCCGAGCCCCGTACAGGGCGCGTCCACCAGAACCCGGTCGAACCCGCCGGTCAGGCCGGGAGAGCGACCATCGGCGACGTGGACGTTCACCGAGAGCCCCTCGGTGCTTTTCTCGACCAGTTCGGCGCGGTGTTCGGCCTGCTCGACGGCATCGAGCGTGCCACCGTCGAGCGTGATCAAGGACCCCAGAAGTTTCGCCTTTCCGCCCGGCCCCGCGCACAGATCCAGCCACCGGGTGTCGGTCCCGTCGAGCTCCGCTCCGGCCATGGCCAGCGCGGTGAGCTGACTGCCCTCGTCCTGGACGGCGGCAAAGCCCTCCTGGACCGGTTCCAGTTCTCCGGGATCGCCCGAGCCCGGATCCAGATGCACCCCGTACGGGGAGTACGGCGCCGGGTCCCCACCGGTGATCGCGGCCAGTTCGTCCGCGCTGATCTCACCGGGACGCGCGGCCAGGTGCACGGCCGGGCGCGCATCGTCGGCGGCCAGCGCCGCCTCGAGCTCCTCCCCTGTCGTGGCCAGGGCATCGGAGAAGGACTGCGCGATCCAGCGCGGGTGCGCGTAGCGCAGCGCCAGATGCCCGACCGGGTCGGTGTCCCGGTCCGGAGCGATCCGCTCGATCCAGTGCTGCTCGTCGTGCTCGCCGACCCTGCGGAGTACGGCATTGGCGAATCCCGCCAGTTTGGAGCCGACCTGGCCACGGACCAGGTCCACGGTGGCCGCGACGGCCGCGTGCGCGGGAATCCTCGTCCGCAGCAGTTGATACGTCCCCAAGCGCAACGCATCGAGCAGCAGTGGATCCACATCGGACAGATCGCGCGCGCTGCACTCCGTGATGATCGCATCGAGCAGCCCCTGCGCACGGCAGGCACCGTAGGTGAGCTCCGTGGCCAGCGCCGCATCGCGGCCGCTGACTCGCCGGCGGCTCAGCATCGCGGGCAGGGCGAGATTCGCATAGGCGTCGCGTTCGCGCACCGCCCGCAGCGCCTCCAGCGCCGCGAGGCGGGCGGGGTCGTCGGCCGGAGGTCGGCTCGGCCCTCGCCGTCGCTGTGGCGGGCGGGACTGCTTCGGACGGGACGACCGCCCGGGACGGTTCCGGTTCACTGCAGTTTCAGTCCTTGCTCGATGTGGGCTCCGCGCGCCCAGTCGGTGGCGGCCATGCGTTTCTTGCCGCGTGCCTGCACCTCGCCCAGCTCGACCGCCGTGGTGGCGGTACCCACGAGTACGCGCCGCCGTTGCAGGAGGAGTTCCCCCGGCTGCAGGTCTTCTGTGTCCACGACCGAAACCGGGCCGAGCTTGAAGCGCTCCTGCCCGAGCCACGCCCACGCACCCGGGTCCGGGGTGACCGAGCGGATCATCCGGTCCACGGCCTGCGCGGGTGCCGCGAAATCCACTTTCGCGTCCTCGGCAGTGACCTTGGGCGCGTAGCTGACGTTCTCGGTCGGCTGCTCCTCGGCGTGCAGGGTGCCGTCCTCGATCCCGTCCAGGGTCTTCACCAGCAACTCCGCCCCGGACACCGACAATCGTTCGAGCAGCGCCCCCGCGGTGTCGTCGGCGCGGACCTCCTCGGTGACCACCCCGAACGCCGGGCCTGCGTCGAGCTCGGGAACGATCCGAAACGTCGTCGCCCCCGTGATCTCGTCACCGTGGCGAATCGCGGCCTGCACCGGCGCGGCTCCCCGCCACGCGGGCAGCAAGGAGAAGTGCAGGTTGATCCACCCGTGCCGCGGGACGGCGAGGGCCTTCTCCGGCAGCAGCGCGCCGTAGGCCACCACGGGGCAACAGTCCGGTGCGAGCTCGGCCAGCCTCGCCAGGAAGTCCGGATCCGAGGCGCGTGCGGGTGTGAGCACCTCGAGCCCGTGCTCGTCGGCCAGCGCGCCGACCGGGGAACGCGTCAGTGTGCGACCACGCCCGGCCGGTGCGTCGGGACGCGTCACCACGGCGACGACGTCGTGGCGCGGGGAGTCGAGCAGCGCCCGCAACGCGGGCACGGCCGGTGCGGGCGTACCGGCGAAGACGACGCGCATCTCAGTGCGCCCTTCGGAAAACCGGGAACGGCCGGACGGTCACGCGAACCCCCTGGAGTGTCGACAGTGCTGGGGCGAGGTAACGCCGGGTGCACGGTACGGAGGTCAGTCTAGTCGGAACCATCCGGGCGCTCCCGCCCGCGGGCTCATCACCGACGGGGCGGCCATACCGACGGAAACGGCCGCCCCGCCCGAACGGTTACTTGACGAAGCCGACGTTCTCGTAGATCGGAGTACCACCGCTCGTGCTCCCGCTGAAGAAGCCGAACGCGCCGAAGTTGGCCAGGTCCGCGTTGCACGCGATGATCTCGGGGCGCTGGTACAACGACAGGGAGTGCACCTCGTCCCAGATCAGTTTGTCGATCCTGTTGTAGAGCTTACGGGACTTCTCCGGATTCAGGGTTTGTCCCGCCTTGTTGAACAGCCTGTCGATCTCCTCCGAGCCGATCCGGGCGAAGTTCTGCTGGATCTTCAGACCGTTCTCGCCCTGAGTGGGCTTGGCGTAGATGGAGGAGCTGCTCGAGGGGAACGCCGTTCCGATCCAGGAGAACGGGACGATGTCGAAGTTGCCCGGGCTGACGTACTTGTCGAAGAACGTGTTGGTCGGCACCGCCTTGATGTCGACCTTGATGCCGATCTCCTTGAGCATCGTCTGGGTCAGTTTCGCCTCGTTCTCACTCGTGGAGACGCCGGTGGGGATGAGGAATGTCAGCTCGAGTTTCTTGCCGTCCTTGGTGCGTATCCCGTTCTGCCCGGTCCAGCCGGCCTCGTCGAGCAGCTTCCTGGCCTGCTTCGGGTCGTACTTGCCGATCCGGCCGGTGTTGTCCCGATACCCCTTCTGGTTGGGCAGGTACAGGTGGTTGTTGAGCACCTTGTCCGGCCAGGGCAATCCCTTGAGGTCGGACTGCACCAGCGCCTTGCGATTGATGCTCAGCGCCACCGCCCTGCGGACTTTCACGTCGGAGAGCACGGGACTGCGTCCGTTGAGCGTGAAGTGCCGGAAGTTGGGCGCTCCCGCGACCCTGATGTCGGTGTTCGGAACCTGCTTCGCGCGCTTGTAGGCGCCCGAGTCGGCTCCGACGTCGAAGAAGTCGATCGCCCCGTTGGCGAACGCACCCTGCATGGCATCGGGGCTCATGTTGACGAAGACGATCTTGTCGAGCTTCGCCCTCGGCCCCCACCACTTCTCGTTGCGCACGAGGGTGATGGTCTTGGCCGCCTTGTCGATCTTGCTCAGCTTGAACGGGCCCGCCGTGGTTCTGATCTCACTCAGCCATCCCTCGTTGAACACCTGTGGGTCGCTGTTCGTCGTGACCGGATACAGGGGACTGAACAGGGACTCGAAGTCGGCGTAGGGCTTTTCGAACGTGACCACGACGTGGAACTTGTCCTCGCCCTTCTCGACACTGGCGATCTGGTCGTAGCCGGTTGTCGAGGCCACCTGGTAGGCCTTGTTCTCACCGTTGAGCGCCTGCCACTGCGCGCGGTAGGTCTTCCAGGTGATCGGAGTGCCGTCGTACCACTCGGCTTTCGGGTTCAGCACGTAGGTCACCACCTGCTGCGGATCCCTGCGCACGCGCACGTCGGTGACGTAGTTCGGGTTCAACTCGGGAACGCCCTCGGCGGTGACCCGATACGGGCTGGGCATCATCGCGTACATCACGTCCGCGGTCGACACCTCGGGCCCGTTGAGGTGGTTGTAGTTCCACTGGGTGGAGAACTGCTCGATCGGCCACCGCAGCGTGCCCCCGTCCTTGATCTCCGAGCGCGGTGTTTTGTTGATCGTGACAGCCTGTACCCCCGGCGCCTCGGCGGTGTCGCCGCCCTGGCCGTTACCGCCTGCACTGCTGCAGGCACCGAGGGCCATGACCAGCGCGATGGCCGGTGCGATGAGCACGAGACCGCGTCGCCTTCGATGCATCTTTCCTCCTGCGGATTCGGCGCCGGTGGTGTCCACGGGAGTGCTCCGGGCACGCCGGGCGCCGTTGTTCGATATCCCTGGTTCCGGTCGTCATCGGCACATCACAGGACCTCCAGCGATTCGGCGTAGTGGCACGCGGCCCCGTGGTCGGTGCCTCGGTCGTACATCGGCGGCTCCTCGTCGATGCAGCGCTGCTTGCTGTCTGCGTCGAGGACCGCGAACTTCGGACAGCGAGTTCTGAACCGGCATCCGGACGGAGGATCGGCAGGGCTCGGGAGATCGCCGTCGAGCAGGATCCGCTCCCGCGTGCGTTCCCGTGCCGGGTCCGGCAGCGGGACGGCGGACAGCAACGCCTGGGTGTAGGGATGCGCCGGCGTGTTGAACACGGCGTCGACACTGCCGATCTCGGCGAGCTTGCCCAGGTACATCACCGCGATCCGGTCACAGATGTGGTGAACCACCGACAGGTCGTGCGCCACGAACAGGTAGGACAGATTCAGGTTCGCCCGCAATTCCTCGAGCAGATTGATCACGCCGGCCTGAATCGACACGTCCAGCGCGGAGACCGGTTCGTCCAGAATGAGCAGTTGCGGATCCAGGGCGAGCGCCCGCGCGATGCCGATCCGTTGGCGCTGCCCGCCGGAGAACTGCCGCGGGTAGCGGTCGGCGTGCGATGCGCGCAGGCCCACGAGTTCGAGCAGCTCCCGCACCCGCTTCGCGGTGGCCGCGGCGTCGCTGCCGTGGGTGCGCAGTGGCTCGCCGACGATCTCACCGACCGGCATGCGCGGGTCCAGTGAGGACATGGGGTCCTGGAACACCACCTGCATCCGCTGCCGCAGCCGCTTGCGGTCGCGGCGCCCGAGTTCGGCGGTCGACGAGCCCAGCACGCTGATCGCGCCCTGCTGTGGCGCGGCCAGCTCCAGCACCTGCATCAGCGTGGTCGTCTTGCCGCAGCCGGATTCACCCACCAGCGCCAGTGCCTCGCCCTCGCGGATGTCGAAGCCGACGCCGTCGACGGCGTAGACCGTGCCGACCGGCCGCTTGATGACCGTGCCTTTGAGCACGGGAAAGTGTTTGGCCAGCTCGCTCACTTCGAGCACGGCCGGGCGCTGCTCACGCCTGTCCGGCCCGACACCCGCTCCGGTGGTCTGCGGACGCGGGAAGATGTCGCCGGGAGCGAGATCCCGCTCGGCGAGCACGTCGCTGCGGTGGCAGGCGGCACGGTGCCGAGCGGAATCCACGGCCAGCAGTTCGGGCTCGGTCCGGCGGCAGGTCGCCACGGCCATCGGGCACCGCGGCGCGAACGGGCATCCCGGCGGCAGGTCCACCATCGACGGGGGGTTGCCGTCCACCGGGGTCAGGGGCAGGCGTTCGCGGTCGTCGGCGCGTGGTACCGCTCCCAGCAGCCCCAGCGTGTAGGGCATCCGGGGACGGCGGTAGAGGTCGTCGACATCGGCGACCTCGACAGGCCTGCCCGCGTACATCACCATGACCCGATCGGCCAGACCGGCGATCACACCGAGATCGTGCGTGATCATGATCAGTGCCGCGCCGGTGGCGCGCTGAACCCTCCTGAGCACCTCCAGCACCTGCGCCTGGATCGTCACGTCCAGCGCGGTGGTGGGCTCGTCGGCGATGATCACGTCGGGCTCGTTGGCGATGGCCATGGCGATCACGACACGTTGGCGCATGCCACCCGAGAACTCGTGCGGGAAGGAGTTCACCCGTTCCTCGGCATTGGGCACCCCCACCATGCGCAGCAGCTCCACGGCGCGGGTCATGGCATCGCGTCCGGATGTGTCGCGGTGTGTGCGGATGGCCTCCACGAGCTGCTCGCCGATGGTGTACACCGGTGTGAGCGCGCTGAGCGGATCCTGGAAGATCATCGAGACTTTCCTGCCGCGCAGCCGGGAGAGTTCGGAATCGCGCTTGCCGAGCAGTTCCTGTCCCCGCAGCCGGGCCGAACCACCGACCTGTGCCTCCTCGGGCAGCAAGCCCATCAATGCCAGCGACGACACGGATTTGCCCGACCCGGACTCCCCCACGATGCCGAGAACCTCGCCGGCCTCCAGATCGAAACTCACCCCGCGCACGGCGTGCACTCGCCCGCTCTCACTGGGAAAGGCGACGTCGAGATCACGAACTTCGAGGACCGGCGTGTCCGTGCCACCGCACTCGGCGGCACCGACCCGGCTGGTCACGGTCATGTGGCCACCTCTCCCACTCCCGGTCTTCGGAATTTCTCCGCGCGGCGTGCTCATCGGGAACCGCCCTCCGCGTCCGGATCCAAGGCGTCCCGCAAGCCGTCTCCGACGAAGTTCACGGCCAGCACGAACAGCACGAGCGCACCACCGGCGAACAGGAACAACCAGGGATAGGAGATCGCCGAACGCGCGCCGTCGGAGATCAGCGTGCCCAGGGATACGTCCGGTGGCTGCACCCCGAAACCGAAGTAGGACAGCCCGGCTTCGGCGATCACCGCGAAGCCCACCTGCAGCGTCGCGTCGATGATGATGAACGAGGAGATGTTGGGAATGATGTGCCGGAACACGATGCGCGGCCCGGACACCCCCATGAAGCGGGCCGCCTGCACGTACGGTTGCTCCTTGACCGAGAAGGTCATCGCACGGATCGCCCGGGCGGGAACCATCCAGCTGAACAGCGCCAGCAGCGCCACGAACATCAACCACGTCGTTCCCTGGAAAGTCGGCGAGAGAACCGCGATGACCAGGAACGCCGGAAGTACCAGCAGCAGGTCGACGCCCCACATCAGGACGCGGTCCACTGCTCCGCCGTAGTAGGCGGCGAACGTGCCGATGACGGTGGCGAATCCGGTGGCTATCAGTCCTACCAGCAAACCGATGACCAGTGATTTCTGCAGCCCTCGCATCGTCAGGGCGAACACGTCGCCCCCCGTGCGGGTGGTGCCGAACCAGTGCTCCGCCGAAGGGGGTTCGAGAAACGAGGTGAAATCCTGCTCGTTGTAGTCCCAGGGAGTCAGGTAATGCCCGAGGTAGGCGATCGCGAAAAGCAGCACGATCACCACCAGCCCCACCAGCGCCATCCTGTTGCGCAGGAAGCGGCGAAATACGAGCCTGCGCCGGGGAATTCCTGCCGGCTCCGGCTCTTCGACGTCGCCGTCGGCCACCTCGTCGGCTTCGAGAGCACTCACCGTCCTGCCGGGTTCCACCATGGTTGGACGCTCCTTAACCGACTCGGACCCTGGGGTCGAGCAACGCGAGAATCACATCGGCCAGCAGTCCGGCGACGAGCACCATGACGCCGGCGAACAGGCTCACCGCGGCAACCGCGTTGACGTCCTGGCGGTGCACCGAGTCGATGAACCATTCGCCCATGCCGTGCCAGGCGAAGATCTTCTCCACGAAAATCGAACCGGTCAGCAGCAATCCGAAGTTGTAGGCGAAGAACGTCGCGACGGGAATCATGGAGGTGCGCAACCCGTGCTTGAGGATCGCTTTGGAGCGCGGCAATCCCTTCGCTCGTGCCGTACGCAGGTAGTCACTGCCGAGCACGTCCAGCAGGGTGCTGCGTTGATAGCGACTGTACCGGGCGACCTCGACGAGGATGAGCGTGAGCGTGGGCAGCACGAGATGACTGAGCCGATCGCCGAGATTTCCCCAGAATCCCGTATCCGAAGCCGGGGTGTACTCGCCGGTGTACTCGAACACCCGAAATCCCAGCATGTCGTTGACATTGACTGCGGCGTACTTGAGCATCACCGCGGTCAGGAAGACGGGAACGGCAAGCAACAGAAATGACAGCAGAGTGATCGCCCGATCGGACAATCGATACTGTTTGACCGCGCTCCACGCGCCGAGCAGCACTCCGAGTCCCGTACCGAGAACGGTCCCGATGAGCAGCAGCCGCAGACTGACCCCGATTCGCCGGCCCATCTCGGCATTGACGGAACCGCCGTCGATCGTCTTGCCGAAGTCTCCCTGCAGAACACCCCCACCCAGGTCCCGTAACGGGCGAGCAACGGGTCCTGGTCGTTCATGTTCAGCTCGGACAGCGTCGCATTCACGACCTCCGGCGGCGGAGGCGGATTTCGTTGCGCGAAATTCGATCGCGGATCGAGACTCACCGCGGCGAGCAGGTAAGCGACACTCGAGGCCACAATGACCAGAATCGCGTAGTTCAACAACCGGCGAAACAGGAATCTCGCCATTCAAGCGCCTCCCGTTCCACACTCGATCGCGTTCGATTTCGGTTGGCACGGGAGTTTATTGGGTGATGCACACCACGCAAGGGCTATTTGTCAAAACGTTACTTGCGTGGCCGTATCGCGCTTCCCGGAGGACGGAATTCCGGGAAAATCGGCAAAACAATTCTGCGGGACATCGCCATCGCGGCGTGGCCGCCGCTGCGCCATGGCGCGGCCGTGACCACCCGGTGCCGACGATCCGCGCCGTTTCCGTCCGGCCTCGCCCGGACGGAAACGGCGCACGTCTTCCGTACAGCTACGGAAAGGTCACGGCCGCGCGGACAGCGCTGCCGTGGTGTAGCGGCAGGCCGGCGACCACAGCAGGAACGAGTCGATCCCGTTGTCCCGGCTGGCCGTGATCTGGGCCTTGACTTCCTCGGGGCCGTAGGCCACACCGAGGCTGAAGTCCTGCAGCCACGGGAAGACCTGGGTGTTGGTGCCGCGCACCGCCTCGCGCCAGTCCTGCAGGGAACGGTGCACGATCTTGTACGGCTCCCGGTTCGGGTTGGCGACACCGTACTCACCGGGCCCCCAGTGCGAGGGGTAGATCATCGGTGCGACGTAGTCGAGGTGCTCGGCCATCATGGGGATGTTCTGCCCGACCGATTCGGGGCGGGTCACGGTGATGCCGAACACGCAGGCACCGAGGAAGGTGTCGTGCTCGCGAATCCGCTCGCGGGTCTGCTGGAGAAACGAGGCGATACTTTCCCCGGGGGCACTTTCCAGGCCGGCGAACCGCATGCTGTCGATGTTGCCGTCCGGGCGCCGCACGTAGTCGTAGAGAATATCGTCGAATCCCAGGGCAGCGGCCTCGGCGGCAATATCGATGTTGTACTGGCGTACCGCGGGATTGGCGAAATTGGTGAAGGAGAAGTTCCCGTATCCACCGTTGTAGGCGCCGCCGCCTGCGGTCTGCACGACCCGCTCGCGGTGCCCGGATTGCCACGAGGCCTCGGCGAGGATCGGGTCCTTGAAGGCGACCAGACGGCCCACCACGCGCACACCCATGCTGTGCAACTTGTCGATGACCTTGCGGGCGTCGTAATAGCCCTTGTCCGCGCCGATCTTGTTGGCCAGTGGAACCTGCGAGTCGTAGGGGATCTCGCCGCTCTCGTCCTTGATGTCCAGTTCGACCGTGTCGATCTTGCCCTCACGGGCCATCTGCAGGACCGGCTCGCGCAGCTGATCGCTCGTCCACGCGTGGCCGGTCATGTGCACGGCACGCATGCCGGGGTGAGTGACATTGACGGTGACGTCGACAGCGGTGCGGTTACCGGCTCGATCGCTGGCCACGACCGGGATCGTGGCAGGCGGTTGCTGCATCGAGGTGGTGAACTTCCCGGACTTGTCCAGTGGCACGGGATTACCCGCGACGGTGACGCGTGCCGCTCCCTCCGCGGTACCGGAGACCGTCACGGGAGCATCGAACGACTCGCTGCTCAGGGATTTTTCGGTGGCCAGCTGTGGCGCTGTGCCGTCCACGGTGAACTGCTCGGTGAAACTGCGATCGCCCAGCAGCGGGATCACCGACGGTACGGAGATCCGCAGCTCGTGACGCCCGTCGGCAAGGTCCTCCGGGCGGATCTCGGCGTGGCCCTGACCGACGTGCACGGACACGGGGCGACCGTCCACGTAGGCTCGCAGATGGTTCACCGATTCTCCGCGTACCTGGATGGCCCCGTCGGACACCGCTGAGGGAGTGACAGGATGCTCACCGATTCCGGCGATTTTCACACCCCAGCCGGACGACAGGTGCAGCAGCCAGACACCTCCCACCACGAGCACGAGAGCGGCAGCGGCGAGCAGGCTTTTGCTCAACCACGACGATGGTCGCTTTTCCGTGCCGGATGCGGGTGCATTTTCCTCCTGTGTCGAATCGACCATCGTGCGCCTCCTCGGTTACCGACCACAGTGGCCGAAAATATCCCAGGCTGCCACCCTGGATACCGCCGGTGCCGCCGAAAGCGTCCTGGCAGGTATCGGCATCCTCCGAGGACGGTATCAGTCACTCACACCGGCAGGTGATCATCGGCGACAGCAAGACCGACTTGGAGTAATCAAGACCGACTTTCCATTCCCTACAGTGTGGTACCTATGCTCTCGATCAGTGAAAATCGTGGACGGCTCTTCCGTTCTCCTCCATCCGGGCGAAGCACCATGTCCGGGCTCACCGCGCTCATCGCGGTCACCGGGTTGACTCTGGTCACCGGCTGCGGTGCTCCACGTGAGGTCGAACCGGCTGCGACGCAGGACCCGCCACAGCCCACGACCTCATCGGCCACCACCTCACCACCACCTCCCCCCGCCTCCGTCGCGGCGAACGAACTGGGGCAGGTGCCGGTGTTGATGTATCACCGGATCACCCCGAACCCCTCCAGCGTCTACGACCGGACTCCGCAGGAATTCCGCGCGGAGTTGGAGCGGCTCGCTCGTGAGGATTACGTTCCCGTCACGACAGCCGAATACGCCACCGGCAACATGGACATCCCGGCAGGGAGCCATCCCGTGGTGCTGACATTCGACGACTCTTCGGTCTCGCAGTTCTCCCTCGACGCCAACGGCGAACCGGCACAAGGCACCGCGGTGCGCATCCTGCTCGACGTGGCCGCCGACCATCCGGACTTTCGACCGGTGGCTTCGTTCTACGTCACCGAACCGGTGTTCGGAAAGCAGGACAACCAGCGCACTCTCCGCTGGTTGCACGAGCACGGCTTCGAGATCGGCAACCACACCCGGCAGCACCCCAACCTCGGCCAGGTCTCGGCACGAGAAGTGCAGCGCCAGATCGCCACCATGCAGCAGGAGATCACCTCCGCGGTTCCCGACGCCCGGGTCCGCACCATGGCGCTGCCGCTGGGGGTCGCTCCCGACAACGAGGAACTCGCCCGGTCCGGTTCCTTCGAGGGGACGCGGTACCGGCACGAGGCGGTGCTGCTGGTGGGAGCCGGACCGGCGCCGTCACCGTTCTCGCAGGAGTTCGACCCGCTCAATATCCCGCGTATCCGCTCGCAGGGCGACTCCGGCAAGGGAGCACGGTTCGGGTCGACGGCCTGGCTCGACAAGCTCGCCGCGAACCCACAGCGGCGGTACACATCGGACGGTGACCCCGAACGCATCTCGTTTCCCGACGGCAGCGACGGGAGCATCGCCGAACCTCTCGCAACGCGGGCACACCCGTACTGAGAGAGCGCCGAGCCGGTCGTGTCCCACCGATCAGAGCAGTTCCAGCGGATCGAGTTGAACACGTACCGGCTCGGCGCCCTTCCGGGCAGCACGTACGGCCTGGGCGGAGTACAGGCAGTCGGCCAGCGCCCGGCCGTCCTGGCGCGCGACCCGCAGGAGGGCACGCTCGCGGTCGGAGTTGCCGCTGTCGTCGACCTCTCCCAGCGGCACCGGCCCCAGGATCTCACCGCTGTCGGGGAGCGCCACGGAATCCAGCATGTCCGCCACGGCCTCCGGAGAGCCATCCACCGAGGCGACCCGTCTCGTCGGCGGGAAACCCAGTTCCTCCCGCTCGGCCAATTCCAGCGACGCGAACCAGGACGGGTCCCACCGCACCAGTGCCTGCACGGGTTGCAGTGCGGAATCGGCCATCACCACGACGCGTCCCCCGTCGCGGGCGGGGCGCACCATCGCCGCCGCGGCGAACCACAGGCGCAAGGCCTGCTCGGAGGCGCGCAGCTCCGGCCTGGCCAGCAGAGCACGACCGTCCAGCAGGAGTGCGGCTCCGTAACCGCCCTCGACAACCGGTTCGGCCCCGGGAGTGGACACGACCAGAGCAGCCCCGGAGGGAACCGATTCGAGCACTTCCCCACCGCCCGAGGTGCGTACGGTCACGCCGGGGAAGGCGCGCCCCAGCTCCTCGGCGGTGCGCCCGGCTCCGATCACCACCGCCCGCAATCGCCGGTCCCCGCACGAGGGGCACCGGAATGCCGCCTCCGTCGCCCCGCACCAGCGGCACGCGGCCGGTTTCGGAACTCCCTCCTCGGTCCCTCCCGGCAACGCGAGCGGCCCCGCGCACCGGCGGCATCGCGCACGTTCACGGCACCGTGCACACGCCAGCGCGGGCATGTAGCCGCGCCGCGGAACCTGGACGAGCACGGGTGTGTTCGCACGCAGCGCGGCACGGGCGGCCTCGAACGCCACCGACGGCAGACGTGCCGCCCGCGCAGCGGGATCCCTTGCCAGCTGTGTATCGTCCTCGCCGATCGCGGTCACGCGAGCCGCCGCCGCGCGCACCTCCTGCCGGTGCGCCACGACCTCACGGGCCCACCCCGATTCGATCAGCAGTGCCGCTTCGGCCGTCCGAGCGAACCCACCGACCAGCAGGGCCGCCCCGGCGGCATGCGCCCGGTGGGTCAGCACGTCCCGGGCATGCGGGTACGGCGCCTGAGGATAGGCATGCAGTTCGTCCCCGTCGTCCCACACCACGGCCAGTCCCAGATCACGCACCGGCGCGAACATGGCCGCGCGGGTTCCGACCACGACCCGCACGGCGCCACGCAGCACCGCCAGCCAGCGGCGATACCGCTCGGCGGGGCCCGATTCGGCGGTCAGTGCCACCACACCGTGCTGCCCCACAAGGCGGGCGCACGCTTTCTCCAGGCGGCGCACATCGCGGTGATCCGGCACGACGATCACCGCCGAGCGTCCTGCCGCGGCAGCCGTGGCGGCCGCCTCGGCCAGCCGGTCCGACCACTGCTCCCCCGGAAGCGCCTGCCACACCGCACGGGCCGATATGCCCGCGTACACCGCGTCCAGGAACGACGTGCCGTGCTGGTAACGGGACCAGTGCTGTACGGCCGGGCGCTGCGGGGAGGCGGCGGGAGCCCAGGGAGCCTCACCCTCCGCCCGCGCATGGCGTGGTGGCACGGCCAGCCGCAGCACATCGCCGAGCGTCCCCCCGTAGCGCCCGGCCACTCCTCGAGCCAGGCGCAGCAGGTCCTCGGAAAGCACCGGCTCGGGAGAAACGACCCGTTCCAACCAGGACAGCTGCCCCGCGAAATCGGACTCGGCGACGCGTTCCAGCAGGAAACCGTCGAGCAGCCTGCGATTGAAGCGCACCCGGACACGGCAACCGGGTACGGCTTCGGCATCGAGGCGTTCGGGGATGAGGTAGTCGAAAGGGCGGTCCAGATGCGGGGGCGACACATCGACGGCAACACGCGCGACCGGCAGTTCGGAGGCGGCGACACGCGTGCTCTCGCGCTGCGCGGACTTCCGGGGCGCCCCCTGCGCCTTCCCGCGCCGGGAACCCGCACCTGTCATACGCACCTGTGTACCAGAAGCAGGGGAGGCGACAGGGCGGCAACCGGTGCTGCGCACATCGGCTGAACGCACACCGCCCGGGCTCGATACACGGCCTGCCGCGCACTCGTTACGATGGCGCCCGCGCGGGAAGTGGCGGGACCGACGACGCGAAAGGGGCGCAGGTGTTCCACGTCGTCTTCCACCACCCCGAAATCCCGGGCAATACGGGCAACGCGATCCGGATGGTCGCCGGGGCCGGCTGCGTCCTGCACCTCATCGAGCCGCTGGGGTTCTCGGTCGAGGACGCCCAGTTGCGGCGTGCCGGTCTGGATTATCACGACAAGGCCGTTCTGCACGTGCATCCCGATATCGAGGCGGCATGGCGATCTCTGGAGCCGCAGCGGGTCATCGCGTTCACCGCATCGGCGCAACACTCCTACGAAACGATTGCCTACCGGCCCGGCGACGTGTTGCTGTTCGGCCGCGAATCGACCGGACTTCCGGACGAGGTGCTGCGTTCCGAGCAGCTCACCCAGCAGGTCCACATTCCCATGCTGCCCGGCATACGCTCGATGAACCTGGCGAACTCGGCGGCCGTGGCCGTCTACGAGGCATGGCGTCAGCAGGGCTTCACCATGCCGTGAGCCCGCTGCGGGCATGCTCGCTTGTCGCCGGTCACGTCCGGGCGGCTTCCCGGAGGGCGTCGACGCGGTTGGTGCGCTCCCAGGGCAGGTCCACGTCGGTGCGGCCGAAGTGCCCGTAGGCCGCCGTCGGCGCGTAGATCGGGTGCAG
>NZ_QPJC01000010.1 GCF_003337235.1 Halopolyspora algeriensis | reverse complement strand
GGTGTTCAGGTCTTTCGTCACACATCGATCATGAACACCCTCCACCTATCCCCGTGCCCGGCCCCTTCACGCGACCTTCACGGAATCAACCATCTAGCGTCTGCTGCATGGTCGAGTCTTCCCGAGTGCAGACCGCCCCTGTGCAGGACATCCCTGCGCGGGGCGAGCCTGTGCAGGACACCTCCGTGCCGGCCGCTCAGCATGGTGACGTCGACGAGGATCCCCAGAGTCGGCCGGATGCCCGAGAACGTCTCCTGACTCTGATGGCCAGAGCCCGCGACGGTGCGGACATACTGCCCGATGCCGGCTCGGCGGGGGAGGCCGGCAGCCCGGTGGGTGATTCCGCGCCGGACAGTCGCCTGCAGCGGTTCGCCCGGCGCCGGCTGCCCGAATCCTGGCTCCGGTCCCGAGTGGACCTGGGAAGGACGGGGTTCGTCGGGCTGGCGATGGCAGCGGTGGTGATCGCGGCAGTCGTTGCCGTCACCGTGTGGAGCAAGCGGCCCTCCGCCGAACCGGTGCCGCACCTGCCGGTCGTGGCCACGACGACCTCATCGGCGGAAACCACTGCTCCGCCGGAGGAACTGGTCGTCAGCGTCGTCGGCCGCGTGCACGAACCCGGCCTGGTCACCGTGCAACAGGGTGACCGCGTCGCCGACGCCCTCCGCGCGGCGGGTGGCAGGCTCCCCGGCACCGACACCGTTACGCTGAACCTCGCCCGCAAGCTTGCCGATGGCGAGCAGCTCTACGTGGGTGTGCCGATCCCGCCGCAGGCGCGAGGGTCGGGCAGCGCGGGTTCTGCCGGTGGCGGCCCGGCGGGCTCCGACCGGAAGCTCGACCTCAACTCCGCGAGTCAGGAGGCGCTCGAGGAGCTCCCCGGGGTCGGACCGGTCACGGCCGAGCGCATCGTGCGGTGGCGTCGCGAGCACGGCCGGTTCGACTCGGTGGAGCAGTTGCGGGACGTGAGCGGCATCGGCGAGGTGCGCCTCTCGCGGTTGCAGGAGCTCGTTCGAGTGTGAGCACGGCGGGAGTCGGCACCGTGGGCCGGATCGGGCAACGCCACCAGCACGGCACGGTCGACCTTCGCCTCGTTCCCGGGGCCGTAGCAGTGTGGGTGGTCACGCTGACGGGACTGCTCTGGGGATGGGTGCCTGCCGCGATCGTGGCCGTGGCAGCGCTCGTCGCTCTTCCGCTGGTGTGGGGGACGGCGAGGTCGTCCCGATGGGCCAACGGGATGCTCGCGGTCCTGACCCTCATCGGCGTCTCGGCCTTCGGAATCGCTGTGCGGATGCACCAGATCGAGCAGCATCCGCTGAGAGCGGAGGCCGAGCGGGGAGGCCGGGCGTCGGTGCGTGCGGTCCTCGACGACGCCCCGGAGCCACTCCGGGGTGCTTCCTACGGCGGCACACGCGCGGGAGCCAGAGCGGTCGTGCGGGCCGAGCTGGAGGCCGTACGGGTCGAAGACCGGTGGGTACGTGCGGGTGGCGCCGTCCTCCTGCTCGTGCCGACACACCAGTGGCGACATCTGATCGCCGGCCGGCGTGTCACCGTCGAGGCGACACTGCTCCCGCCGCGCGGCGGGGACCTGCTGGTTGCCGTGCTCGCGGTGTACGAGCCGCCGGAAACCGTCTCCGCGGCCCCGGAATGGCAGCGCATCGCCGAGAACCTGCGGCAGGGGCTGCGGCAGGCGGCCGCGGCCGTGCTCGATCCAGCGGCGGCGGGTCTGCTGTCCGGCCTTGTCGTGGGCGATACCAGCGAGCTGCCACAGGAGGTGGTGCACGAGTTCGACACCGCAGGCCTGGCACATCTCAACGCCGTCTCCGGGGCGAACCTGGCCATCGTCTGCGGTGCCGTGCTGCTGCTGTTCGGACTGATCCGCGCCGGGCCGGTGGTTTCGGCGCTGGGGGCGGGCGCCGCGATGCTCGGGTTCGTCGTTCTCGCCGGGGCGGAACCGAGCGTGCTCCGGGCTGCGGTGATGGGAGCGCTCACTCTGCTCGCCCTCGTGCTCGGGAGGCACAGATCGGCCTTGCCCGCGCTGTCGGCCGGCGTGATCCTCCTGTTGCTGCTGGCGCCCGGCCTGGCCACCAGCGCCGGTTTCGCGTTGTCGGTCGCCGCCACGGCAGCGCTGATCGTGCTGGCTCCCGCCTGGTCGGCCGCTTTGCACGCCAGGGGAGTGCCGGTGGGCGTGGCCGAGGCGCTGGTCGTTCCGACCGCTGCGCACGTGGCCACCGCTCCACTGGTGGCCGCCCTGTCCGGAAAGGTCAGTGCCGTCTCGGTTCTCGCCAACCTGCTGGCGGGGCCGGTGGTCGCTCCGGCGACCGTGCTCGGTGTCGTCGCCACCGTGATCGCACCTCTATGGAGCCGGGGAGCCGAGATCTGCGTGTGGCTGGCCGCGCCGGAGCTGGAGTGGGTGTTGGCGGTGGCCCATCACGCATCGGCCTTGCCCGGTGCCGCCTTCGCCTGGCCGTCGGGTGTCGGCGGCGGGCTGCTGCTGGCCGGAGTGACCCTCGTCGTGCTGGCGGGGTTCCGTAGCAGGAGGATCCGCTGGAGCCTGGCGGTCCTGCTTCTGCTCGCCGGGGTGGTGCTCGTCCCCGCACGGGTCATCCGTCCCGGGTGGCCCGTGCCGGGGTGGAACATGGTGGCCTGTGATGTGGGGCAGGGCGACAGCCTGATCCTGGCCACCGGTGTGCCGGGAGAAGCCGTGGTGGTCGACACCGGTCCGAAGCCGGGGGTTGTGGATGCGTGCCTGCGCCGCCTCGGCATCGAACGGATTCCCCTGGTCATCCTGACCCATCTGCACGCCGACCACATCGGTGGCCTCTCGGGCGTGCTGGACGGTCGCGCCGTGGGCTCGGTGGCGCTCAGCGAGGCGCGAGAGCCCACCTGGGCGCTGGAGAAGGTCCGCCGCGACACCCGGGCAGCCGGAGCCGCTCTGGTGACTCTGTCCGCGGGTCATCAGCTGCGGTGGCCCGCCCTGCGGCTCGAGGTTCTGGCACCGGCGGAGCCTTCCACACCGATCGATTCGGAGGGCGAGGTCAACGATGCCTCCCTCGTGCTGATGGCCACCATCCGGACCGTGCGGGTCCTGCTCACCGGCGACATCGAGTTACAGGGGCAGGCGCGACTGCTGGGATCGGGGCGTGACCTGCGGGCGGACGTGCTGAAAGTCCCCCACCACGGTTCCCGGTACACGAATCCGCGTCTGCTGGAGGTCGTGGACCCGCGGTTGGCGATGATCAGCGTGGGACACGGCAATGACTACGGCCATCCGAGTCCCCTGATCGTCGGCGCGCTGACCCGAGCGGGGGCGACGGTCCTGCGGACCGACCAGGAGGGCGATATCGCCGTACTGGCCGGTCCGCAGGGGCTCCGGACGGTCAGCAGGGGGTGAGCAACAACGTCAGAGGCCCAGGGCGGAGTCCACGGCCTCGGTGTTCGGTGCGACCGTGGCCTTCGGGCCGACATGGTCCTGCACGGCATCGAGCGTCTTCAGGCCGTCACCGGTGATGAGCAGCACGGTCTCCGAGTCCGGGTCGAGTTGCCCGTTGTCGATGAGTTTCTTCGTGGTGGCCACCGTCACTCCGCCCGCGGTCTCGGCGAAGATGCCCTCGGTACGTGCCAGCAGGCGGATGCCCTCGACGACCTCCGCATCGGTGACATCCTCGACCGCACCGTTGGTGCGGCGCACGGAGTCGAGCACGTACGGGCCGTCGGCGGGCGCCCCGATGGCCAGCGAACGCGCGATGGTGTCCGGCCGGACCGGCTGCACCGTGTCGTGGTCTTCCTTGAAGGCGCTCGCCACGGGGGAACATCCCGAGGCCTGGGCGCCGAAGATGCGGTAAGGGCTCGGTTCGACGAGACCGACCTCACCGAGCTCCCGGAAACTCTTGTCCACTTTGGTCAGCTGCGAGCCGGAGGCAATCGGCACGACGATCTGCTCGGGCAGTCGCCAGCCCAGCTGCTCGGCCACCTCGAAGCCCAGGGTCTTGGATCCCTCGGAGTAGTAGGGCCGGACGTTGACGTTGACGAATGCCCAGTCCTCGTGCTCACCGGCCAGCTCGGTGGCCAGCCGATTGACGTCGTCGTAATTGCCGTCGACCGAGATCAGCGAACCGTCGTAGACGGCGGTCATCAGGACCTTGGCCCGCTCCAGCGAGGACGGCACGAGCACGACCGAGTCCCAGCCGGCACGGGCGGCGGCCGAGGCCACGGCATTGGCCAGATTGCCGGTGGAAGGACAGGCCAGCACCTTGAAGCCGAACTCGCGGGCGGCGGCCAGGGCCACGGCGACGACGCGGTCCTTGAACGAGTGGGTGGGGTTGCCGGTGTCGTCCTTGATCCAGATGCGCTTGACACCGAGCGCCTTCGCGAGGTTGTCCGCCCGTACCAGCTTGGTACAGCCGGGATCGGTGTTCGGGTATTCCTCCACATTGGAAGGTACCGGCAGCAGGTGCTTGTAGCGCCAGATGGAACGCGGCCCGGCTTCGATGTCCTCGCGACGGACCCGGCCGAAGTCGTAGGCGACCTCCAGCGGCGAGAAGTCCTCGAGGCAGACGAACTCGGGCGCCAGCGGCTGGCGGTGTCCCTCTTCCTTGGATACCAGCTCGGCGGCAGGGCCGAGATCGAAACTCTTGTTCGCCGCAGTGGTCCGGGTGTCGGCGGCAACGGTCATCGCGAGGTCCTCTCCCCTCATCTGTCCCGCAGGCGGGTCGGAATTGGCACCTTTTTCGCCGGCGGCCTCGCGGTGGTGAACACGAATGGCCGGCGCTGGTTGCCGGGGCTTCTTCGGGCCGTTCCCTCTGCCCCTCTGGATGAGCTGTTCGGTTGTGGCCGCCACGTTACGTCAATCGCCCACGATCCGACCACTGCGGTCCACGGTGCGAGACGTCACCGGCCTGTCACGGGGGCGTGCGACCATGGCGACATGGCCGCCTTCCCGGAGTCGCTGCATCTGGTCCTCGGCGAAGAGGAACTGCTGGTCGAGCGGGCTGTCCGGGCTGTGGTGGCGTCGGCGCGGGCGGCTGATCCCACCGTCGAGCTTCGCCGGATCAAGGTGAGTGAGCTCACCGCGCCCGAGCTCGACGAGATGCTCAGTCCCTCCCTGTTCTCGGAAGGGCAGGTCGTGGCGCTGGAGGCGGCTCAGGAGGCGGGCAAGGAGATCGCCGAGGCGATTCTCGCCCACGCTCGCCAACCGGCCGAAGGGGTGATCCTCGTCGTGGTGCACAGCGGTGGTGGCCGGGCGAAGCAGGCCAAGGAACTGCCCAACGCGCTGCGCAAACTCGATGCGACCGTGACGGAGTGCCGCAAGATCGCCAAGCCCGCCGAGCGAGAGGCCTTCGTGCGGGACGAAGTGCGGCGTGCCGGTGGGCGCATCGACCCGGCTGGAGTGAGCGCACTGATCGAGACCGTGGGGTCGGATCTGCGTGAGCTGTCGTCGGCAGCGTCTCAGCTCGTTGCCGACACGGACGGCCGGGTGGACGAGCAGGCGGTACGCCGTTACCACCAGGGCCGTGCGGACGTCACCGGCTTCGTGGTCGCGGAGAAGGCCGTGACGGGCGACCGCGCCGGGGCACTGGAGGCGCTGCGGTGGGCGCTGCAGCTCGGCGTTCCGCACGTTCTGATCGCCGATGCGCTCGCGGAGTCGGTGCGCACCCTCGGTCGGGTTGCCGCCGCGGGCAGCAACGACACGTACCGGCTGGCGAGCGAGCTGGGCATGCCCGAGTGGAAGGCGAGGAAGGCGCTGGGGCAGGCGCGAGGATGGAACCGCGCCGGGGTGGCCGAAGCCATGCGGCTGACCGCTGCCGTCAATGCCGATGTCAAGGGGCAGGCGGCGGATGCCTCCTACGCGCTGGAGCGCACGGTGCTGCGGGTGATCGACCTGCGTGCGCGGTGACTCGGAAGAAAACGGGCCCTTCGGAAGGCAATCGCTTCCGAAGGGCCCGAGAGACCGAGAGCTCGGAACTTCAGAGCTGGTTGGCGCGCTTGGCCATGGCAGCCTTCTTGTTGGCGGCCTGGTTGCGGTGGATGACACCCTTGCTGGCAGCCTTGTCCAGCGAGCGCGCGGCGGCACGCTGCAGCTCGATGGCCTTGTCCTTCTCGCCGGCGGCAGCGGCCTCGCGGAACTTGCGGATGGCGGTTTTCACCGAGGACTTCACCGCTTTGTTGCGCTGACGGTTCTTCTCGTTGATGAGGATCCGCTTGCGTGCGGACTTGATGTTGGCCACTGGTACGCCTCTTTCGACTCGATCGGCTGGTCGTGCCGCGCTGTCGTGGCGCTGCTCCTCGCTCGCTGCCCGTGATCCACGGTCGGGGACTCGTGATCAGAGGACTCGACTGCGGAGCAACCTTCCTCCCGAGCGGAATGCCGCACGGCACGGCGCGCCATCCTAGCAGCGTCGGAGGGGCGAGTCCGACTACGGGCACGAGGTCAGCCCGTTTCGTCTGCCGCACCGCGGTTCTTGTGCGGGCGCCCGCGGCGAGCCGGTTTCCCCGCGTCCTCGGGGAGCCGGCCCGCCTCGGAGAGCGCCTTGCGCAAGAGGAACTCGACCTGCGCATTGGTACTGCGAAGTTCCTCGCCGGCCCACCGGGCGAGCGCATCGTGTACCGCCGGGTCCAGACGGAGAAGAAAGCTCTTCCGGGAAGCCACATCCCACCTCAGTGGTACAGCGAGCCGGTGTTGACCACGGGTTGGGTTGCTCGGTCGCCGCACAGCACGACCAGCAGGTTGCTGATCATCGCGGCTTTGCGTTCCTCGTCGAGTTCCACCACGTCGTGCTCGTTCAGTCGCTGCAGTGCCAGGTCGACCATACCGACAGCGCCCTCGACGAGTTGCCGTCGCGCCGCGACCACGGCGCCCGCCTGCTGGCGCTGCAGCATGGCCTGGGCGATTTCGGGAGCGTAAGCCAGGTGCGTCAGCCGCGACTCGATGATCTCCACCCCTGCCGACCGGACCCGTACGGCGATCTCCTCGGACAGTTTGCCGGTGATCTCGTCGGCGTTCTCCCGCAGCGACAGCGCGTGCGCGCCCTGGTTGTCGTAGGGATAGCTGGTGGCGATGTGACGCACTGCCGTCTCGGTCTGGGTCTCCACGAACTCGACGAAGTTGTCGACCTCGAACGATGCCTGTGCCGTGTCGGCCACCTGCCAGACCACCACCGCCGCGATCTCGATCGGGTTGCCGTCGGCGTCGTTGACCTTCATGACCGACGTCTCGTGGTTGCGAATCCGGGTGGAGATCTTCTGCTTGCTGCTCAGCGGGTTGGCCCACTGCAGACCGGTGGCGCGGACCGTGCCGGTGTAGCGGCCGAGGAACTGCAGCACGCGAGCTTCGCCGGGAGACACCGCGAAGAGTCCCACCAGCGTCACCAAGCCCGCCAGGACGACCAGCACGCCGACCACCGCGATCGAGATGCCGGTCCCGCCGGCGACCACGACGCCGACGACGATCAGCGCGATCCCGGCGAGCAGAGTGAGGAGTCCGGCGCCGAGCATCGGCATCCCCGGGAAATGCACGGCCCGGTGCTCGCGTATGCCGGGCGCGGGCATGGCCATCGCCGTCTCGGCAGCGTCGCCGGTTGTTTCGGTGTCTCTGGTCGTTTCGGCCTGCACGGTGCTCATGGTGATCCTTGCCATCGGTGGCTAGCGATATTGAAAAACTAACATAGTGATATCACTTTATTGTGCTCGTCCGAAAGAGCGTCCCGGTCTGGCAGGGTGTTTTCCGGCAATGCCAGTGGAGGAGATCGCATGGAACCTGAATCCGGTCCCCCGCCGTTTCCGGATGCGTCCGGCGCGGCCGACGACACGCCGGCACTGCGACTGGAGACTCTCGGCAAGCGGTTCGGAAACACAACCGCCGTCGACCGGTTGTCCTTGTCGGTGCCGCGAAGTTCGTTCTTCGGTCTCGTCGGTCCCAACGGAGCGGGGAAGACCACCACCCTGTCGATGGCGGTGGGACTGCTGCGCCCGGACGGCGGGAGCGCACACATCCTGGGGTCCGACGTCTGGCAGGATCCGGTCCGGGCCAAGGAGCTCGTCGGAGTGCTGCCGGACGGCATGGCGATGCCCGAGCGGCTCACCGGCCGGGAGCTGCTCACCTACACCGGACTGCTGCGCGGAATCGACCCCGGCACGGTTGCCCAGCGCACCGAGGAACTGCTGTCGGTGCTGGAACTCACCGACGCGGCACACATCCTCGTCGTGGATTACTCGGCGGGGATGCGCAAGAAGATCGGGCTGGCCACGGCGATGCTGCACGGACCGAAACTGCTCGTGCTCGACGAGCCGTTCGAGGCCGTGGACCCGGTCTCGGCCGGAACGATCCGCAGGATCCTGCAGCGCTTCGTCGCCGCGGGTAACGCCGTGGTGTTCTCCAGTCACGTGATGGCTCTGGTCGAACAGCTCTGCGATCAGGTGGCCGTCATCGCCTCCGGCCGGGTCATCGCCGCCGGTTCACTGGACGAGGTCCGAGGAGGAGCCTCCTTGGAGGACGCCTTCGTGCATCTTGTCGGCGGCCGCACCGGCGGCGGGGAGGGGCTGTCGTGGTTGGCGTCCTGATCCGCATGCGGCTGCGGTTGTTGAGCCATTCCTTGCGTGGCGCGGCCCGGGTCAGCGGTTTCGTCGCCGGTATCTTCCTGGGGCTGCTGGGCGCCGCGATCACGGCAGGCGCCATCGCGGGCGCCGAGTTGGCCGGGAATTCCGGCCTCGCCGTGGCGCCGTTGTTGTTCCTGGTGTGGACGCTCGGCTGGCTCGTCGCACCGGTGCTGGTGGCCGGCAGCGACGAGACCCTGCAACCCGAGCACTTCAGCCTGCTGCCCATCGGGCCACGCAAACTCGCCCCGGGACTGCTGGTGGCCACCACTGTCGGCATCGCCCCGGTGATGACCCTGCTCGCCTTCGCGGGGCTGCTCGTGCCTGCGGCAAGCCATGGAGGGGCGACATTCGTGGTGGCGGCGGTGGGGGTCGTGCTTCAGGTGGTGCTGGCGATCGTGGCGTCCCGCGTCGTGGTGGGCTGGCTGGGTTCGGCAATGCGTTCCCGACGCGGTCGGGACCTGGGGATACTGCTGGCTTCCGGTGTGATGCTGCTGATCATTCCGGCGCAGATGCTGCTCGGTTCGATCGTGCCCATCCTGGCCGGTGCCGGTGACTCCGCGCTGCTTGAGGCACTTCGCTGGCTACCGTCCGGCTGGGCTCCGGCGGCGGTCCAGGCCGCATCGACCGGGCAGTGGTTGCCTGCGGCGGGACTGCTGGCCGCACTGGCTGCCGCCGTCGGGGTGCTGACGTTGCTGTGGTCGGAGTTGCTGCGCAGACGGTTGACCACGCCGTCCACAGGATCGGGCTCAGTGGCGGAAAAGGTCGGCGGCGGGTGGCTGGAGCGTGCCCTGCCCGCCGCACCGGTCAGCGCGGTGATGATCAAGGAAATCCGCCTGTGGTGGCGCGACAACCGGCGCCGCGTGTCCCTGTTGCCGGGTCTGCTGCTCGGTTTGGCGATGCCGTTGTTCCTCGGCTTCGGTGATGGTCCTGGTACTGCGTCCTTGCCGTTCGCCGCGCTGTTCGCGATCTGGCTGGCCATGCTCAACTGCGGCAATCTGTACGGTCTCGACGGTGCCTCCCTGCGACACACCCTGGTCGCTCCCGAGGTGCAGCACGCGGAGGTGCGGGGGCGGCAGCTGGCGTGGCTGGCGTTCGTGGCTCCGGTCGTCGCCCTGGCCGCGCTCGTCCTGCCCGCGGTGGCCGGGCAGGCGGAGATGTATCCCTGGGTGCTCGGCCTGACCGCCGCCGACTTGGGTGCCGCCAGCGGTGTGGTGATGCTGCTTTCGGTGTTCGCCCCCTTTCCGGTGCCGCAACAGCGCAGCAATCCCTTCACTGCGGCCGGTCAACCCGGATGCGCGACCGGATTGAAGCAGGTCGCCATGAGTGTGCTGCTGGTGGTCGCCGTGATACCGGTACTCGCCGTGCTGATCACCGGCACGTTGCTGGACAACGACTGGTTGCTGTGGTCGTCGGTTCCGCTGGGGCTGCTCACGGGAGCGGTGTCGGCATGGGGATGCGGGCTGGTTGCCGTCCATTGGCTCCGTACTCGTGGCCCCGAGCTGCTGAACGCCGTGCAGCCGTGAGAAAAGCTCTTCGATGCTCCTGTCCGGCCTCACCGGTCCACCTTCGCCCGTGCGGGTGAGAGCGTGGCCACCGAAAGCGCTGATGTGGTCACCCGATCGGCTGGTCGGCAAGAACGTGTTCCGGAGCGGGAACAAAGCCGTGGAGCGACTCGTTGAGGTGGGTGGCTGGTTTTTGTGTTCGTGTTCGACACGCTCGCAGAATGATGTTGCGGGCGCGTAGTTGCCCTTCAGGAAGCTGGAGGCACCACCGTCTGGAACGCCAGGCCTCGGCGATCCACACAGGGTGGGCGCCGATACCCCCCGTTCCTGTTGGGAGACAGAGATGACACAGGGCACTGTGAAGTGGTTCAGCTCGGAGAAGGGCTTCGGTTTCATCACCCCCGACGAGGGTGGTGCCGACGTCTTCGTGCACTACTCGGAGATCGAGGGCACCGGGTTCCGCAATCTCGAGGAGAACCAGTACGTGGCTTTCGAGGTGACCCAGGCCGCCAAGGGTCCTCAGGCCACCGGCGTTCGCGTCCTCTGAGGCCGCCACTCACTTGATCACCGCCTGCTTGGCGGTATCCGAACGACCTTCCACCGGCCGGTGGAAGGTCGTTTTCGTCTCGGAGGCCGATCGAGCCCGCGGTGGGCGATCGCACGGCGAGTCGGCGGCGAGCGTGGTCCCCCCCGCCGGTACCCGTGCCGGCATGTCCGGAGGCTCCGGCGGGTAGAACGGACTCATGGAGATCTTGAACAGCCGGATGATCCTGCGGCCCCGGGATCCTCAGCGGTCTCTGGAGTTCTACCGGGACGTTCTGGGACTGGCGATTTACCGCGAGTTCCCCGGTGGGACGGTGTTCTTCCTCGGCCAGGGTTTCCTGGAGCTCTCCGGGCGGGCCGACGAGGGGCCGAGCCCGGACCAGGCGCTGTGGTTGCAGGTCCGCGACGTCCGCGCGGAGTTCGGACAATTGCGCGAGCGCGGCGTGGCGGTGCTGGCCGAGCCCGAGGTGAAACCGTGGGGACTGCACGAGGCGTGGATCGTCGACCCCGACGGTATGCACATCGCGCTGGTGGAGATCCCCGCCGACCACCCGCTGCGCGTCGATGTGCGACAGCACTGACGGAGCAATGTGTCCGAGCGTCGGGGCGAGCCGAGATTTCGGCGGCGGCATGCTCAACGGTTTCCGTCGCTCCCCGAGGCCGTGTTGCCGGAGTCCAGTGGTGGGCCGTCCACCGCGCAGTGGCTTCGCCGGGCCGTCTTCCCTCGGGCCGACCGCGCCGTGCCGGAGGCGGATCCTGCCGTGTCCGGAATGCTGTTCGGGATGCTCAGCGCCGAAAGCGCTCCGCCCAGCACGAGCAGGCCCGCGCAGATGAGCATGGCCGTGTCGAAACCGGCGGCGAACAGGGCGGGCCGGGTGTAGTCGTCGCCGGAGAGCCCGACTGCCACGGGCAGTACCGCCACTGCCAGCATCTGGGCGGTGCGTGCGACGGCGTTGTTGACGCCCGACGCGATCCCGGTGTGCCGGGGGCCCGCGGCGGCCAGTGCCGTACTGGTCAGCGGCGCCACGGTGATCGCAAGCCCGAACCCGAACAGGGCCACCGCGGGCAGCACCTCACCCGAGTACGAGGCGCCGGAGCCGATGCGCAGCATCAGCAGCAACCCGGCCGCGGCCACCACCGGTCCCACGGTCATCGGAAGGCGCGGCCCGATGCGTTGTGCCAGCGCTCCCATGCGGGCGGACAAGGCCAGCATGATGGCCGTGACCGGCAGCAGCGCCGCACCCGCCAGCAGCGGCGAGAAGCCGGCCACCACCTGCAGGTGCAGCACGAGCAGGAAGAACACACCGCCGAGAGCGGCATAGACGGTGAGGGTGACCAGGTTGACCGCGCTGAAGCGCCGCGAGGCGAAGATGCCCAACGGCAGCATGGGTTCCGACTTGACGTGCTCGACCAGCACGAACGCGGTGAGCCCCGCGAGCCCGCCGAGGCCCACCCCCATCGTGACCGGGGTGATGCCCGACTCCCCGGCCACGCTGAGCGCGTAGGTCAGCCCGGCCAGACCCAGAGTGCACAGTGCCGCACCGGCCACGTCCGGACGGCGACTTGCCGACGGGGCGGAACTTTCCGGCACGTGCCGCGCGGTGACCGCGACGACCAGTGCGGCCAACGGGAGGTTCAGCAGGAAGATCCATCGCCAGTTGCCCGCTGCGACCAGCCATCCGCCCAGGAACGGCCCCACGGCACTGGCGATCCCGGCCAGCCCCGACCACGCTCCGATGGCCCGCGACCGGTGCTCGGGCACGAACGAGGCCTGGATGATCGCCAGGCTCCCCGGTGTCAGCAGTGCTCCGCCGATGCCCTGCAGTGCGCGGGCGGCGATGAGCGCTTCGATGGTCGGTGCGAGCGCACATCCCAGGGACGCCAGCGCGAACCATCCGGTGCCCACCAGGAAGAGGCGCTTGCGCCCATAGCGGTCCCCGAGGGATCCACCCAGCAGGATCAGGGCGGCCAGCGTCAGCGTGTACCCGTTGACCACCCACTGCAGCCCGACCAGCCCCGCGTTCAGCTCGCGCCCCAGCACGGGCAGCGCGATGGTGACCACGGTGGCATCCAGCGCCGCCATGCCCGACCCCAGCACCGTGGCCGCCAGGACCCACCGGCCGGAGGGTTCGCCCAGGCGCGTCCGCACCGGCTCGGAATCCTGCGGATCCGAGCCGCTCGCCGTCATGGGTGACCTCCCGAACCCGGTGGAAACGGTGTCGCACCGGCATTTTCGATGCACGTCCGCGCCGGGAGGTTCACGCGGAACGGGTGGCGGTGAGCGTGCTCGTCCACGGACTGTTTCGAGTTGGGCGCGGAACAGTCCCGGACTCGTGGGACGATGGGGTGGTCCTGCCCGTATGCGAGTCGACATCTGCGCGAGGAAACTTCAGTGAGCACGTTCGCAGACACCACCTTCACGTCTCCGGAGCGCATCCGGAACTTCTGCATCATCGCCCACATCGACCACGGCAAGTCGACGCTGGCCGATCGGGTGCTGCAGCTCACCGGGGTGCTGGGCGAGCGCGGGTATCGGGACCAGTACCTCGACCGGATGGACCTCGAACGCGAGCGCGGTATCACGATCAAATCCCAGAACGTGCGGCTGCCGTGGCGTCTCGACAACGAAGACTACGTGCTGCACCTCATCGACACGCCCGGGCACGTCGACTTCACCTACGAGGTGAGCCGGTCACTGGCCGCCTGTGAGGGTGCGATTCTGCTGGTCGACGCGGCGCAGGGCATCGAAGCGCAGACGTTGGCGAACCTGTACCTGGCGATGGAACACGAGCTGGAGATCATCCCGGTCCTGAACAAGATCGACCTTCCCGCTGCCGAGCCGGACCGCTACGCCGCCGAGCTCGCCCACATCATCGGATGCGACGAATCCGACGTGCTGCGGGTCTCGGCCAAGAGCGGCGAAGGTGTGGCCGAGGTGCTGGATGCGATGGTGCTCAACGTCCCCGCTCCGCAGGGCGATGCCGAGGCTCCGGCCCGCGCGATGATCTTCGATTCCGTCTACGACACCTACCGGGGTGTGGTGACCTACATTCGGGTGGTCGACGGCAAGATCACCCCGCGCGAGCGGATCCGGATGATGTCCACCGGTGCGACCCACGAGCTGCTGGAAGTCGGCATCATCTCGCCCGACCAGAAGGCCTGCAAGGGGCTCGGCGTCGGCGAGGTCGGCTACCTCATCACCGGGGTGAAGGACGTCCGCCAGTCCCGCGTCGGCGACACCGTCACGTTCGAGAAGAAGGGGGCCGAGCAGCCCCTGGGCGGGTACCGCGATCCGGTGCCGATGGTGTATTCGGGCCTGTTCCCGATGGAGGGCTCGGACTACCCGGTGCTGCGGGATGCGCTGCAGAAACTGCAGCTCAACGATGCAGCGCTGACCTACGAGCCGGAGACCTCCGGCGCGCTCGGCTTCGGTTTCCGCTGCGGCTTCCTCGGGCTGCTGCACCTGGAGATCACTCGAGCACGTCTGGAGCGGGAGTTTGGGCTCAACCTGATCTCCACGGCGCCCAATGTCGTCTACGGCGTGACGCTGGAGGACGGCACCGATGTGGAGGTCACCAACCCGTCGGACTGGCCGGAGGGCAAACCCCGCGAGATCCGCGAACCGATCGCCAAGTGCACGGTCATCGCCCCGTCGGAGTTCGTGGGCGCGATCATGGAACTGTGCCAGAGTCGGCGCGGGCGGATGGACGGGATGGACTACCTCTCGGAGAGCCGGGTCGAGCTGCGCTACACGATGCCGCTGGCCGAGATCGTGTTCGACTTCTTCGACTACCTGAAGTCGCGCACCCGTGGCTACGCCTCGATGGATTACGAGGAGTCGGGCATGCAGGCTTCGGATCTCGTCAAGGTCGACATCCTGCTGCAGGGCGAGGCGGTGGACGCCTTCAGCGCGATCGTGCACAAGGACGATGCCTACTCCTACGGCACGAAGATGGCGGGCAAGCTTCGCGAGCTCATCCCGCGCCAGCAGTTCGAGGTGCCGATCCAGGCCGCGGTGGGTTCACGCATCATCGCCCGCGAAACGGTACGGGCGATGCGCAAGGACGTGCTCGCCAAGTGCTACGGCGGCGACATCAGCCGCAAGCGCAAGCTGCTGGAGAAGCAGAAGGAGGGCAAGAAGAAGATGAAGACCGTCGGGCGGGTCGAGGTCCCGCAGGAGGCCTTCGTCGCCGCGCTGTCCACCGAGGAGACGAACAAGGACGACAAGTCCGACAAGGACAAGAAGGGCAAGAAGTAATCGCTCTCAGTCGCTCGGCCGGGGCAGGACGGTGAGTTCCGGCCACTGCTCCTGCCAACGCCGGGCCTTCGTCTCGTAGACCTCCCTGGGTGCGAGTACCGGGTACGAGGACTCCTGAGAGATCGTTGTCATCTGAATGCGGGGGCATTCGACGAGGGCATCTTGTCTATGAGGCGAGTCGGCGATGCCCGCCGGAGGTGTTGTCCGGTGCGGCGATCAACTGGTGCGCGCGTTGGTACGAGACGCCCAGAATGATCCCGATATCCCGGACGGTGAGGCCACTGTTCGCCAGCTTCCGTGCTGCCTCACGCTTGAGTGTCGACGCTTTCCTGTCCTTGTCCTCGGCTTCGGCCCGAAGCTCCTCCGACTCACGGAGCGCCTCGGCGACTTCGTGGTCCAAAGCCGGGGTGATGGTCACTTCAACGGACTCTTCCGGGACGCCCGCGACGAAAGCGATCGCTTCGCGGTGAACCTCCTCAGCACGGTCGAGGCGACCGACTTGCGACAGCGCGCTCGGGTACTGATCACACTGGATCATCCACCAGCGGCCGTCTCGCTGTGCTGTCGCCGTGAAGTGGGTCATTTCCACCATCTCTTCCCGAGCGCCGGCTCAAGCTGCTTGCAGATCACTTCGGCCATCCGATCCGGGATCTCAGTATGGCGACCCACGGTTGTCCGCACTTGTCCGCACTGGATACCGGTGTGGTTGGTGCGTTCGAAGAACTCCACGTTCACATCTTGCTGCCTGGCGGCTTTACGGATCTTTCGGAGCAGGTCACCACGCTTCACGAGCGTAGTCAATAGGCGGTAGAAGAATCAAGTCAAACCATGCTAGACACTGCGCTCGAAAGAGTGATCGCCGCCGTCTCACCCCTGGTGGGCCTCCAGGAAGGCGTAGACGTCGGCCTCGTCGACGCCGGGGAAGGTGTCCGAAGGCAGCGCGGACAGCACGTGCGAGTGCGCCCGTGCCGACGGCCAGACCATGCCCTGCCAGCGGTTGGCCAGTTCGGCCGGCGGGCGCTGGCAGCACTCGCCGTTGGGGCAGCCGGACTTCGAGTGGTTCGTGGTGTCGCGCCCCCGGAACCAGCGTGACTCGGTGTAGGGCACGCCGAGGGTGATGGCGAAGTCCTTGCCGCGGCTGGGGTCGACGTGGGCCACGCACCAGTGGGTGGCGCCCGGCTTGTCGGTGTACTGGTAGTGCGTCGAGTACCGGTCGGCGGAGGCGAAGACCTGCCGCCCGGCCCAGTGGCGGCACATGCGCTGCCCCTCGATGGCGCCGGTGGGATCGCTCGGGAACACCAGCCCGTCGTTTTCGTAGGCCTTGTAGATGATCCCGGTCTCGTCGTTGCGCACGAAGTGGCACACCAGGTCGAGGTACTGGGTGGCGAGGTTGGTGAAGCGGTGCGCGGCCATCTCGTAGGACACCGAGAACACGTCCCGCAGATCCTCGACGGCCAGATCCCGCTCGGCCTTGGCCTTCTGCAGGTAGCTCACCGCCGCGCGCTCGGGCACCAGCACGGCGGCGGCGAAGTAGTTCGCCTCGACGCGCTGGCGCAGGAAGTCGGCGAAGTCGCGCGGCTGGCGGTGACCGAGCGTGAGGTGCCCGAGCGTCTGCAGCAGGATGGTGCGCGGGCTGTGCATGCCCAGCGATTCCCGGCGCAGGAAGATCCGCTGGTGGCGCAGATCGGTCACCGAGCGCACCGAGCGGGGGAGGTCGGTGACGAAGCGCAGGCCGTAGCCGAGGTGGCCTGCGATGGACTGGATGATGCCCTCGGACAGCGGGCCGCCGTGGTAACCGACGCGGTCGAGGATGTCCGAGGCGGCCTTTTCGATCTCGGGGAAGTAGTTGCCGTGCTCGCGCATGGTGCGGCGGAGTTCGGCGTTGGCCGCCCTGGCTTCCTCGGGGGTGGCGACCTGCTTGGTCTCGCGCCGCCGCAGCTCCTCGTAGAGGGCGAGCACGTGCTCCAGCGCCTCGGTGGGAACCCGCTTGCTGATCTTCAGCGGCGGCACGCCCAGTTGCTGGTACAGCGGGTCGAGCTGGGCCTGCTCCACGGCGATTTCCAGCTCGGCGCGCCGGTTCGGTGGCTTCTTCGACATCAGCTCGTCGACCGAGCTGCCGAGCGCGTCGGCCAGTGACCGCAGCAATGAGAGCTTGGGCTCGCGGTGGCCGTTCTCCAGCAGGGAGAGCTGTGAGGGAGCCCGTCCGACTCGTTCTCCCAGCTCGACGAGGGTCAATCCGGCAGAACGACGAAGGTGCCGCAACCGCTGTCCAAAGACCAGCAGGTCTTGATCGCTAGAAAAATTACCGTCTTCTTCTTCGGTGAAGTCCTGCATGAGCTTCATGATATCGAAACAAAGCCAAAATTTCTCCCCTTTTTTGTCTCGTCAACCTCTGGTGTGGCGGCAAGACTGGGTGCCAGCAGGCCGCAAGCGCGATCGAAAGGTGAACACCATGAGCTCCCAGCCTGGCACTCGCGAGCAGGCCCTCCAGGCCGCCAACGACCTCCAGCGTGAGTGGGACACCGACCAGCGGTGGAAGGGTGTCGAGCGCACCTACTCCGCCGGTGACGTCGTCCGCCTCCGCGGGTCGGTGCAGGAAGAGCACACCTTGGCGCGTCAGGGTGCCGAGCGACTCTGGAACCTGCTGCACGAGAACGACTACATCCACGCTCTCGGTGCGCTGACCGGGAACCAGGCCGTCCAGCAGGTGCGCGCGGGTCTTCAGGCGATCTACCTGTCCGGCTGGCAGGTGGCCGCCGACGCCAATCTCGCGGGCGAGACCTACCCGGACCAGAGTCTGTACCCGGCCAACTCCGTTCCGCAGGTCGTGCGGCGCATCAACAACGCGCTCAAGCGCGCCGACCAGGTCGCCTGGGCCGAGGCGCTGGACTCCGAGGGCACCGAGGTCGAGAGCGAGGACCGGCACTGGCTGGCCCCGATCGTGGCCGACGCCGAGGCCGGATTCGGTGGCGTGCTCAACGCCTACGAGCTGATGAAGGGCATGATCCAGGCGGGCGCCGCCGGTGTGCACTGGGAGGACCAGCTCGCCTCGGAGAAGAAGTGCGGCCACCTGGGCGGCAAGGTGCTCATCCCCACCGGCCAGCACATCAAGACCCTCAACTCCGCGCGCCTGGCCGCCGACGTCGCGGGCGTGCCGTCGCTGGTCGTCGCCCGGACCGACGCGCAGGCCGCCACGCTGCTGACCAGTGACATCGACGAGCGTGACCAGAAGTTCGTCACCGGTGAGCGCACCAGCGAGGGCTTCTACCGGGTCAACAACGGCATCGAGCCGTGCATCGAGCGCGGTCTGGCCTACGCGCCCTACGCCGACCTGATCTGGATGGAGACCTCCACACCGGACCTCGACGAGGCCCGCAGGTTCGCCGAGGCGATCAAGGCCCAGTACCCGGACCAGATGCTGGCCTACAACTGCTCGCCGTCGTTCAACTGGCGCAAGAACCTGGACGACAGCACCATCGCCAAGTTCCAGCGCGAGCTCGGCCAGATGGGCTACAAGTTCCAGTTCATCACCCTGGCCGGCTTCCACGCGCTGAACTACAGCATGTTCGACCTGGCCAAGGGTTACGCCTCGGAGGACATGACGGCCTACGTCGACCTGCAGGACCGCGAGTTCGCCGCCGAGAAGGACGGCTACACCGCGACCAAGCACCAGCGTGAGGCCGGCACCGGTTACTTCGACCTCATCAGCACCGCGGTGAACCCGGACTCGTCCACCACCGCGCTGGCCGGCTCCACCGAGGCCGCCCAGTTCTGAGTGCCTGTCTTTGATCTGGTTCTTTCGCTCGGGTGATCAGCCTGAGCAGGGTGACCCGCTCCGGCGTTTCAGGCGGATGCATTGCAAGGCAGTAGGCCACGTGGCGTAGGTGGCTACTCGATGTGGCCTGCAACGCCGCAAGGCGCCGCCTGAGACGACGGTTCAGGCACCACCTGACCAAGTTTCCAAGACGGGCTCTGAGGCTCCAAGAGAAAAAGACCGTGAGCGCCCTGTCCCTCTCCTGCGAGGGCGCTCACCCTGGACGCACCAGCGGCCCTGTGGCGGGGTGTGTTTGATCGCGATGGTGCGAGTGGGCGGGATTCCCGGCGCCGGGAATCCCGCCCACTTTATTCGTGCCGGGGGCGAGGACGTCCCTTTTGGCCGGACGGGACCAGGCCGGTCAGCCGGTCTTTCGGGAGGGCGGTCCGGTCGGCGCGGAGTCGAGGACCTCGAACCGCATCCCCGCCTCGGTCAGGCGCCGGATCAGCGCTTCGCCCATCGCGGTCGCGGGGGTGACCTGGCCGCTGGTGGCGGGCAGGGTGTCGAAGGCGAGGCAGAGCGCGGACTCCGCGAGCATCTTGGAGGTCTCGTCGTAGCCGGGATCCCCGCCGCTGACCTCGGTGACGATCCGGCGGTCGTCCGCACAGCCGGCGAATCGGACCGTGAACCAGCTCCGTGCGCGCTGCTGCCTGCTCGGTCCGGAGCCCGGCTCGAACCACCGGAGCAGCCGCTTCCGTGCGGGCGGGATCTGCGCGAGCAGGGCCAGGGCACCGAGCGCGATCACACCCGCGACGGCGATCGGCAGGCGCTTGACCGCGGCGTAGTGCCCGTAGGTGAAGTCCGGGCCGTACTCCTCGGACGCGGCGGCCGACCTGGCGATCACCTGCGGGTCGATCGTGGGCAGGGGCAGCGCCCACGCGTGGGTGGAGCCACCGAGCCTTGCTCGGCCGGTGTGCGTTCTGATCCGCCGGCCGGGGGGTCGCGGTTCGGCGCGGCGCCGGGTGCGTGCGGTGCGCAGCATCGTCCGTCCGCGGGAGAAGGCGGTCAGAGCGCTGGCGTACGTGCCACCGGAGAAGCGGCCCCCGGCGCGCACGAACCCCTCCACGTGGACGGGGCCGCGCGTGGGCAGTTGCGAGACGGTGAACAGGGCACCGAGGTCGTGCGGGACGGAGTCGAACCCGCACGCGTGCACGATCCGGGCGCCGCTGCGGGTGGCGCGCTCGTGGTGGCGCAGGTACATCCGGTCGACGAACTCGGGTTCACCGGTGATGTCCGCGTAGTCGGTGCCCGCATCGGCGCAAGCCGCCACCAGCGGTTCCCCGTGGTGCAGGAAGGGGCCGACGGTCGTGAGCACGACCCGGGTGCTCTCGGCGAGCTCGCGCATCGACGCTGCATCGGCCGTGTCGGCGTGCAGCAGTGGCAGTTCCGCGCACGCCGGGTCGACCTCGGCGAGGCCGGCGCGTACGGCCCGGAGCTTGTCGGCGTTGCGCCCGGCCAGTGCCCAGCGGCATCCGGCAGGGGCGTGCCGCGCCAGATACTCCGCCGTGAGCCGTCCGGTGAATCCGGTCGCTCCGAAAACGACCACGTCGTACGTGCGTTCAGCCGCCACGGTCGTTCCTCCCGGAAGATCGTCGGTTCCGCACCGGCGCCGGGAACGGAGGCCGGTGTGCTTCACCTCATGCCTACCCGAAAGTAACCGTTACCGCAAGTAACATACTTTCGGAATGCCGCGTCACCGACTTTCTCCGGTAGCGGGGCTATGATCATCACATGCAGGAGCGACCGCAGTCGGTTCCCGTCCCCATCGACGATCCGGACGTCACGGATTTCGATTCGCAGGAGCTGCTCCTGAAGTACCTGGACTGGTACCGCGACGCCCTCTCGCGCAAGATCGCGGACCTGTCGGAGGAGCAGCTCCGCGCTCCGGTGGAGCCGCTGGGCTGGGCGCCGCTGGGCCTGGTCAGGCACCTGGGGTGGGTCGAGAGACGGTGGATGCGGTGGGGGTTCGCGGCCGAGGACGTTCTGCCCTGCCTGCCCGGGGGTGACGAAGTCGAGTGGAGCGTGGCCGGGGAGTCCACCAGCAGTGTGCTGGCCGCGTACTTCGACGAGGTCGAGCGATCGCGGTCCCTGGCGGCTCGTGCCGGCCTCGCCGACTCGGCCCGGCTCGGTGGCCGGTTCACCGAACCCGGGCAGGCGCCCTGTCTGGGGCAGATCCTTTTTCACCTGCTCCAGGAGTACGCGCGCCACGTCGGCCAGCTCGATGTCGCCCGGGAACTCATCGACGGCGTGACCGGGGAGTAGCCGAGGCGGCGAACCGCCGGTCGGCCGCCACCGCCGACTCAGCCGCGCAGGCGGGGCGCGAGGGCCTCGGCGGCAGGGGTGTCGGTGCGGAAGTCCAGCTCGTCGGCGAGGGCTTCCGCCTGGTTGACCAGTCCCGCGACGGCGATGCCGTGCGGCGGGGCATTCCAGTGGGGACGGATGTTGTCGGCTCCCCGCCGCAGCAGGGACTGGGCGCCCTTGGTGTTTCCGCGCGCGGCATGGGTGATCCCGACGGCCAGTTGCGCCAGGCCGCGCCACAGTGCCCGCTCGTGTGGGTCGGACGATTCCTTCCAGGCGTCCTCGAACACCTCGTGGGCGTGGAAGGGCTTGCCGTCGTCCAACAGCTGCTGAGCTTCCGACAGTGCCTGCTCGGGTGTGCGCGACACCCCCTCGGGCTGGCGCTCCACACCCGTGGCCTCGCGCGGCAACGGCCTGCCGAGTCCGTCCCGCGGCCGGGCGTTGCGGGCGCGCCCTTCCTCGTCCCGGTCCCGGCGCACACCAGCCGGAGCTCGTGTTCGCCCGGATTCGGTTTCCTGTTCGTGCTCGTCGCCCATGACCTCCAGTCTCCCACGTCGGCCGAGTACCTCCGCCGGACCACGAAGGCCTGGCGGCGAAATCGTCGACGCCCGAGTGGCATCCCGAAGCGAGCGAGTGAGCAATAGCTGGTGCTGCGGGAGGCGTGTCCTCGCCGCGCTCGGCTTTCCTCCTGCAGGACCGTGAGGTGGTCGTCGGTGGCGCCGTGTGCGGTGGAGAACGGGAGCGAATGGTCGAAGGTGACCAGGCGCCCGCCGTGAGCCACGGCCAGGGCCAGCAGGTAGACATCGGTGACCTGGCGGTGACCGTGCAGCCGCGAGCGGTCGACGAGGTGGGGGTCCAGCAGGCTGACCGTGCAGGCCCAGAACTCGTGATCGCTGTCCAACAGGGCCAGCAGCACGTTGACGTCGAGCAGGGCCCGCCTCACTCGGGTTCGTCCTCACGGAGCTGATCGATCAGCGCGTTCGACACGGCAGCTCCCCGGTGTGGCAGCGGCCGAAACCCGTGATGCCCGCTGCCCCACGTCTCGGTCGGATGTCCGGACCGGGTCAGTGCCTGACGGGCGAGTTCGGACAGCACCTGCCCGGCCGAGCGCTTCTCCCGACGAGCCCGTTCCTGCACCGCAGCCAGCACATCGTCGTCCAGACGCAGTGTAGTGCGCATGCATCTGATGCTGACGCATCAATCCGAGTTGTATACCCCCTTGTGGGCAGTTCACTCCCCCGGTCGATCGCTGGATACGTTGTGGCCGTGGGGTATGTGGAATCGGTGAACATCGCCAAGGTCCGGACCGGCGACTGGACCGGTCGCGTCGGCAGGACCGGCATCGACAAGCGTCCGGTGGACGGTCCGCTCGTTCTCGACGGGGCGGGAGTGGACGGCGAGACCGGCTCCGGTGTTCGCGGTGACACGGTCGCCGATACCGACCATCACGGCGGCGGGTACCAGGCGCTGTACGCCTTCGACGTCGAGGATCTGCGTTTCTGGTCCGCCGAGCTCGGCCGGGAGCTCGTGCCGGGCAATGCCGGCGAGAACCTGACCCTGTCCGGCTGCGACTCGAGCGAGGCGGTGATCGGGCAGCGGTGGCGCATCGGCACCGCGGTGCTGCGGGTGACCGGGCCGCGCATCCCGTGCACGGTGTTCGCCGGTTTCTGGGACATTCCCGGCCTCGTCAAACGCTTCACGGCGGCCGGTCGTCCCGGTGCCTACTTCGCGGTCGAGAAACGGGGCGAGATCCGTGCGGGCGACAGCGTGGAGATGCTGTCGCGGCCCGAGCACGGCGTGACCGTGGCCGACTACTTCGCGTTCCGCGCGCAGGGACGCGGAGAACTCGCCGAACACATCGCCGGTAGCCTGCCCGACCTGCCGAACAAGCTGGCCAAGCATGTCGTTCCGGCGCTCAACGGTCGGTGAGTTCGCGCCCGAGCACGAAGACGCGCAGCGGCGTTTCCATCCACCGGAACGGGGCGGTGAGCGTCCGGAAACCGTGCTTTCGGTAGAAACCGCGGGTCGGCCGGTTGCCGATGGCGCCGGTGCTGAGCACGATCCGGTGCTGCTCGATGTGTCGCACGGCCTCGTTGAGCAGCGCCGAGCCCAGACCGCGTCCCTGCGCCTCCGGATGCACGTGCAGTTCGGCGAGTTCGAAGGCATCCTCGAGCCAGTGCAGATTCTCCGCGGCCGCCAGGGCCGGGCGTACCTGGTTCGGCCACCAGTCGCGGCTGGCGGTGGGGAAACCGATCAGCACGCCGGTCAACCGGCCCTGCCGGTGAGCGGCGAGGGTAAGCAGACCGGGAAGTTCGGTGACTTCTCCGAGATACTGCCCGGCCAGCGCCCAGCCGGGCTGGTGTGCCGCGGCCATGGCGTCCTGGGCGAGCGTGGCGGTGTCCCACAGCCGCGCATCGAGATCGAACGGTGCGATGTCGACGTCCACGTTCTCCAGTCAACACCACAGCGGGGGGCTCGGGTCGTGCCGGATGCCGGCCTCCGCACCCGGTGGTCACCTGTTCGTGTCAGTGAGGTAGATCACCCTGTTGCATTCGGGCGGAAACGGTGAATGATTGGAGTACCAAAAGTTTGGGTTCCTAGATTCGGGTTCGAGGGATCGGCCCGGGGAACAGCAGGAGCGGTCTCGGCGAAGGGTGCGTTGCGATATGGCCAACGAGTTGGAGCACTTCATCGGCGGCAAGCGGGTAGCGGGCACGTCGGGGTCCTACGGTGACGTGTTCGATCCGAACACCGGCCGGGTCCAGGCTCGCGTACCACTGGCCTCGGACGAGGAGGTCCGCGCCGCCATCACCAACGCGGCCGAGGCACAGCGCGAGTGGGCGGCCTGGAACCCCCAGAAACGCGCCCGGGTTCTGATGAAGTTCCTGGAACTGTGCAACGCGGAGATGGACTCCCTGGCGCGGCTGCTGGCCTCCGAGCACGGCAAGACGGTCCCGGACGCCAAGGGCGACGTGCAGCGCGGCCTGGAGGTCGTGGAGTTCGCCACCGGGATCCCGCACCTGCTCAAGGGCGAGTACAGCGAGGGTGCGGGCACCGGCATCGACGTCTACTCGATGCGCCAGCCGCTGGGCGTCGTCGCGGGCATCACCCCGTTCAACTTCCCGGCGATGATCCCCCTGTGGAAGGCCGCCCCGGCCATCGCCTGCGGCAACGCGTTCGTGCTCAAGCCCTCCGAGCGCGACCCGTCCGTGCCGCTGCGGCTGGCCGAGCTGTTCATCGAGGCCGGCTTGCCCCCGGGCGTGCTCAATGTCGTCAACGGGGACAAGACCGCCGTCGACGCGGTGCTGACCGACCAGCGGATCGAGGCGGTCGGCTTCGTCGGTTCCTCGGACATCGCCGAGTACATCTACTCCACCGCCGCCGCGCACGGGAAGCGCGCGCAGTGCTTCGGCGGCGCGAAGAACCACATGATCATCATGCCCGACGCCGACCTCGACCAGGCGGTGGACGCGCTCATCGGTGCGGGCTACGGCTCGGCGGGTGAGCGGTGCATGGCGATCTCGGTGGCCGTGCCGGTCGGTGAACCCACCGCGAACGCGCTGGTGGAAAAGCTGACCGAACGGGTCAAGCAGCTCGAGATCGGCACCAGCTTCGACGAGTCCGCCGACTTCGGCCCGCTGGTCACCCGCGAGGCTCACCAGAAGGTGACCGACTACATCGGCGTCGGTGTCTCCGAGGGCGCCGAGCTCCTCGTCGATGGCCGCGGGTACCGCAAGGAGGGGCACGAGGACGGCTTCTTCATGGGCGGTTCGCTGTTCGACCACGTCACCACGGACATGCGGATCTACCGGGAGGAGATCTTCGGGCCGGTGCTGTCGGTGGTGCGCGCCGCCGACTACGAGGAAGCCCTGCGCCTGCCCAGCGAACACGAGTACGGCAACGGCGTGGCGATCTTCACCCGCGACGGTGATTCGGCCCGGGAATTCGCCGGACGGGTCGACACCGGCATGGTCGGCATCAACGTGCCGATTCCGGTGCCGATCGCCTACCACACCTTCGGCGGGTGGAAGCGTTCCGGACTCGGAGACCTCAACCAGCACGGGCCGGACTCCATCCGCTTCTACACCAAGACCAAGACGGTCACCTCGCGCTGGCCCTCCGGCCGGAAGGAAGGTGCCAGTTTCACCATCCCGACGATGGAGTGAGCTCCCGATCGGTCTGCCCGGGCAGCCGACTGCCCGCCAAGGTCGATCACTCGTGCGAAGAACCGCAGTAGGAGGGAAACCTCGGCGTCGAAACCCGGCGCCGAGGTGACGAGGAGGCACCGTGGCTGCGCCAACGACAGCGAGGCCGGAGACCCCACCGGCGTCACCGTTCTCGCTGAACGAGGATCAGCGGGCGATCCAGGAGACCGCGCGCGAGTTCGCCACCGAACGCATCGCCCCCCACGCGGTCCAGTGGGATCAGGACAAGCACTTCCCCGTGGACGTGCTGCGCGAGGCGGGCGAACTCGGTATCGGCGGCGTCTACATCGACGAACGATTCGGTGGTAGCGGGCTGAGCCGGTTCGACTCGGCGCTGATCTTCGAGGCCCTGGCCACCGGGTGCCCGACGATCTCCGCCTATATCTCCATCCACAACATGGTCGCCTGGATGATCGACGCCTACGGCGATGACGAGCAGCGGCAGCGATGGTTGCCGTCGCTGTGCTCGATGGAGCGGCTCGGCAGCTACTGCCTCACCGAACCCGAGGCGGGATCCGACGCGGGGGCGCTGCAGACCCGCGCCGTGCGCGACGGGGACCACTACGTGGTCAACGGAGTCAAGCAGTTCATCTCCGGTGCCGGTAGCTCCGGCGTGTACGTGGTGATGGTCCGCACCGGTCAAGAGGGCCCCAAGGGCATCTCCACACTCGTCGTCGACGGCGACAGCGAGGGGATCTCGTTCGGCCCCGAGGAACACAAGATGGGGTGGAACGCGCAACCCACTCGCCAGGTCGTGTTCTCCGACGTCCGGGTGCCGGTGGCCAACCGGCTCGGTGAGGAGGGCATCGGCTTCAGGATCGCCATGGCCGGGCTGGACGGCGGCAGGCTCAGCATCGGCGCCTGCTCTCTCGGCGGGGCGCAGGCGGCCCTGGACAAGAGCCTCGACTACGTGCGTGAGCGCAGCGCGTTCGGCGTGAAGATCGGCGAGTTCCAGACGTTGCAGTTCAAACTCGCCGACATGGCCACCGAACTGGAGGCGGCCAGGATGCTGCTGTGGCGAGCGGCGTCGGCGCTGGATGCCAAGGCATCGGACGCCACCCGGTTGTGTGCCATGGCCAAGCGGATGGCCACCGACAACGGATTCGCAGTGGCCAACGAAGCCCTTCAGATCCACGGTGGATACGGATACCTTGCCGAGTACGGACTGGAGAAGATCGTCCGCGACTTGCGGGTGCATCAAATCCTCGAAGGAACCAACGAGATCATGCGTTTGATCATTTCCCGTGGACTGCTGGAGCAACAATCATGACGTCGGAAGCCACCCGGGAGCAGGAGGTCCTGCTCGACGAGCAGGGCGCGTTGGGGCGCATCACCCTCAACCGCCCGAAGGCGCTCAACTCGCTGACGCTGGGCATGGTCCGCTCGGTCACGGCGGCACTGGAACGGTGGCGCCACGACGACCGGATCCACGCGGTCCTGATCGAGGGAGCAGGCGAGCGGGGACTGTGTGCGGGTGGTGACATCCGCGCCCTGTACGACGCCGCCAAGGCCGGGGACGAGTCGCTGCCGAGGAGTTTCTGGGCCGAGGAATATCGGATGAACGCGATGCTGGCGCGCTACCCCAAGCCGGTCGTGAGCATCATGGACGGCATCTGCATGGGTGGCGGCGTCGGCATCTCCGCGCACGGCTCGCACCGCGTGGTCACCGAACGCTCCAAGGTCGGCATGCCCGAGACCGGCATCGGCTTCTTCCCCGATGTCGGAGGGACGTACCTGCTCTCCCGCGCGCCCGGCGAGCTCGGCACGCACATGGCGCTGACCGGCGAGCCGGTGGGCGCGGGCGATGCCCTGTACTGCGGTCTGGCCGATCACCACGTCGACAGCGGCAACCTGGAGGAGCTGATCACCGCTCTGTCCACCGGTGCGGTCGACACGGTCCTGGAGAAGTACTCCGAGCCGGCTCCCGAGTCCCCGCTCGAGGCGCACCGGACGTGGATCGACGTCGCGTACTCGGCGGACACGGTCGAGGAGATCAGCAGGCGGCTCAGGCAGCGGCCGGAGGAAGCCGCGCACTCGGCCGCCGATGCCATCGAGACGAAATCTCCGACCTCGCTGAAGGTCACGTTGCGTTCGGTGCGGTCGGCTGCCGGGCTCACCTCGCTGGAACAAGTGCTCGACCAGGAATTCCGCGTGTCGCTGGCCTGCCTGTGGATCGGTGACTTCCTCGAGGGCGTGCGAGCGACCCTGGTGGACAAGGACCGCAATCCGATGTGGAACCCGCAGCATCTCGGCGAGGTCGAAGACGAGTTCGTCGCCGAGTTCTTCGCACCGCCGGCAGCAGGCGACCTCGGTCTGTCCGGCTGAGCGTCCGGCGACCGGGCAGGGATTTCGGCTCTCGAGGAAGGGAAACGAGCATGGCTGTCATCGGATTCATCGGGCTGGGACACATGGGCGGTCCGATGTCGACGAACCTGGTCAAGGCCGGTCACACGGTGAAGGGCTTCGACCTCTCCGCGGAGGCGCTGCAGGCCGCTGCCGATCACGGCGTCACGGTGGTCGACTCGGCCACCGAGGCCGCCACCGAGGTCGACGCGGTGATCACGATGCTGCCCGGCGGGCAGCACTTGCTGGACTGCTACGGCGACCTGCTCGCCGCGGTCTCGCCGGGCACGTTGCTGATCGACTCCTCCACGGTCGACGTCGCCGACGCCCGCAAGGCACACGAACTCGCCGCCGAAGCCGGGTTCGATTCCGTCGACGCTCCGGTGTCGGGTGGCACGGCCGGTGCCGAGGCGGGAACCCTGACGTTCATGGTGGGCGGCTCCGAGGACGCCTACCGGCGTGCCGAACCCATCCTGGAGCCGATGGCCCGCAAGGCCATCCACTGCGGCGGTGCGGGCAACGGGCAGGTCACGAAGATGTGCAACAACCTCATCCTCGGTGCCTCGATGATCGCGGTGGGTGAGGCGTTCGTGCTCGGAGAGCAGCTGGGCCTGTCGAACCAGGCGCTCTACGATGTCGCGTCGGTCTCCACCGGCCAGTGCTGGTCGCTGACCACCAATTGCCCCGTACCGGACATGGTCTCCACCAGCCGAGCCAATCACGGATACGAACCGGGCTTCGCGGCGGCACTCATGCTCAAAGACCTCAAGCTCGCGGTGTCGGCGGCGGAGCAGAGCGGCACCGACGCGGAAATCGGGCGCCTCGCCACCGAGGTCTACCAGCGGTTCAACGACGAGGGCGGCGGTGGCTACGACTTCGGCGCTGTCATCAATTCCATCCGGCAGCGCTCCGGCGACGCGAGCTGACACCGGCGCCGGGTGGTGTGGGGATCGAGCGGGCACGCACTCCCACGCCACCCGGCCCACGCCTGCCTGAGACAGGCGTACCCTGGCGCTCTGTGATGGAGTGGCTGATCGCATGGTGGGACGGCCTGGAGCTGTGGCTGGTGCAGCTGCCCTACCCGCTGCTGGTCACGCTGATGCTGGTGGTGTTGCTGCCACTGTGCTGGGGCGTGGCCCGGGTGCTCGACCGTGGCATCGACGAAGTGTCGGCCAGGGTGACCAGGGTGCGGGGCGCACAACCCCCGCCGGGCAGGCAGGACCCTCCCGGCGAGAGGCGCGATCCGCACGAGACCACGGCGAGGGATCACGGTGCTTGATCATGTCTGCGGTGGCGGAGCGATCCGCTTGCAGGGTGAGGAGGGGCCGGTGTGAGCTCGCGCAGACGCATCACGATCGCCCTCGTGGGGATGATCGTGCTGGTGATCGTCGGATGGCTCGCGCGCGGATCCGCTGATGGCGAGGTGGCCCGGGACACCGATGTCAGGGGCGCCGACCGGGGTCCCGTCCTCACCACCGATGCAGTACAGTCCCGGTCGCCCGAGTCGTTCATCATCGATGTTGATGGTTGATGCGCCATGTTCGCGACGGATTTACTGAAAAGGCGTGTGCGGAGAGAACCGGTGGGCGGACCGGAGCAGCCTTCCGCCACGGTGACTGCTCGCCAGGCCGTGGAGGAGGCCAGGGACCGCGGGGCCGTTCCGCACGTGTTGGACGGAGCGGAGCTGGTCAACAAGCGCACCGCGCTGTGCGGGATCGCCGCCGTGCTGTCCTTCCCCGAATGGGCGTGTCGGGATCTGGACGGCCTGTACGACTGCCTGACCGATCTGTCCTGGCTGTCCGAGGGCGAGCACGTGCTGGTCTGGACGGACCCACAGGTGCTGGCCGAGCACGATCCGAGAACCTATCGCAGCATCAGTGCGGTCCTGCGCGATGCCACCGATGACATGGCCTCCGACCGCGATTTCTCCGCCGTGCTCACCCGCGACTGATCCCCGGCTCGGACGACTCCGCGCTCACGACGCACCGTCGTGGTGATCGCGGAGACCGTTGAGCAGGGCGGCCGCCTCGTCGGCATCCGGCACGGTCACCGCGATCGGCCCCATCGAAAGCCTTGTGCGTTGCGGGTGCTTTCGCGAAGACGGAAGCAGTCAGCCCTGCTGCGGCACCCAGGAAGGATCGCGCTTCTCGGCGAAGGCGCGGATACCCTCCTGGCCTTCCTCGCCTGCGAAGTGCTTGGCCGACAGCGCGAGCATGTCGGCGAAGTCCTCCCTCATCGACGACGGGCGTGGCCGGCGGAGCATCTCCTTGGTCGCGGCCAGCGCCGTCGGGCCCCCGCGGGCCAGCATGCCGGTGTAGCGGGTGACTTCGGCGTCGAGGTCCTCGGCGGCGACCGCGGAGTTTAGCAGGCCGATGGACGCGGCACGCCCCGCGTCGAAGGTCTCGCCGGTCAGGAACAGCTCGTGGGCCTGCCGCGCGTGCAGGCGGGGCAGGACCGTGGTCGAGATCACGGCGGGGACCACGCCGATGCGTACCTCGCTGAAGGCGAACGTGGCGGAATCCGCGGCCACGGCGATGTCACCGGCCGCGACCAGTCCGATACCGCCCGCCCGTGCCGGCCCGGCCACCTTGACCACCACCGGCTTCGGGCTGGTCCAGATCCGCTCCAGGATCGCCGGGAGCTCGTTGACGCCCTGCGCCTCGGCATCGCCGGAGCGGGACTCCTTGAGGTCCATGCCCGAGCAGAACACCGTCCCGGTGTGGTCCAGTACGAGCACGCGCACCGCGTCGTCGTCGAGCGAGGCAGTCAGCGCGTCGCTCAGTTCCCGGCGCAGCTGCGCCGACAGCGCGTTGCGGTTGTGCGGTGAATCCAACGTGATGGTGGCCACTCCGTCTGCCACGGTGCGGTGCACGAGTTCGTCGCCCATGCCGGAGACCGTATCGGGTCGAGGCTGCAGAGGGCACGGTTACCGCGGCACGAATCCGGCGAAGAGGCCGAAAGATGCAATCGCATCCCGGGTGAAGACCGCACATAGTATGAGTCCACACCATCCATTGAGGTGACGATCATCACTCGTCCGAGTTATACGCTTCTTCCGAGAGCTCCGGTCAGACGGTGCTCCCGATTCGGAGGATGAACAATGGCGACAGCGGTATCCGGGCCGCACGAGGACGACCGGGCACCGCTGTCGGAAACGTATATCCACACGAGCTCCCGCACGCTCATCGGCCGGGACGCCGAGCTGCACACCATGACCGAGCTCGTGACCGCACCTCCCGCCGTACTGCTGCTCGAAGGCGAGGCCGGTGTGGGCAAGTCGCGGTTGGTCCGGGAACTGCTCGCACAGCCCGCCGTAGCGGTGCGGCGGGTGCTGGCGAGCTCGTGCCGCCCGCTGCGAGAACCGTTCCCCTACGGCCCCGTCCTGGAGGCGTTGCGCGCCGTCGGACCGGCGCTGAAGTCGGTGGAGCCGAGCCCGGTGACCGGTGTCCTGTGCCCGCTGCTTCCCGAACTCGCCCCGTACCTCCCCGAACGGCCGGGCGACCTCGGCGATCCCGCCGCCGAACGGCACAGGTTGTTTCGCGCGGTGCGCGCTCTGCTCGCCGCGGCCGGACCGGTACTCCTGGTCGTCGAGGACTTGCACTGGGCCGACGAGGGATCGCGCGACCTGCTGCGCTTCCTGGTGGATGCGCCGCTGCCGAATCTGTCGATCCTGTTGACCTACCGGCGCGAGGACCTCGACGGCAGGGTGCCTCTCGGGAGTGCTTACCGTCCGCCGGAGAACGCGGGCAGTGCGGTGATCCGGTTGGGAACGCTCGGCCGGGAACAGGTGGGCACTCTGGCGGCGGAGCTGGTCGGGCAGGAGTCGGTCTCGGCGGGTTTCGCCGACAAACTGCACGAGCGGACGGGCGGGATCCCGTTCGTCATCGAGGAGACACTGCGTGCGCTGCAGGATCCGGCGGGAGCGGTGCGGGCGGACGGGGTCACAGCGCGTCGGCTGCTGGCCGATCTCGAGGTGCCCGTGCTGCTGCGGGAAGCCATGGCCGAGCGGTTGGCAGCGCTGCCCGAGCCCGCCGTACGGGTGGTGCGGGCAGCGGCCGTGCTCAATGTCGCCGCCGGCACCTGCTTGCTGGGAACCGTCGCCGGGGTCGGAAGCAGCGTCAACGACGCCCTGGAGCATGCTCTGCGCAGCAGTGTGCTCCGAGAGACCGGGGACCGGCGCTACGGCTTTCGCCATGCACTCGCCCGGCAGGCCGTCTACGACACCTTGAGCGGTCCCCAGCGGGAGGAGCTGCACGCTCGCGCGGTGCACGCTCTCAGCCGTGCCGAACCGGTTCCCCTGGTGCAGCTCGCCGAGCACAGCAGGGCTGCCGGGCGAGTCGCCGACTGGCTGCACTACGGCGAGCAAGCCGCCGACCACGCGACCGAGGTCGGTGACACCGCCACGGCCACGGAGCTGCTGCGAGCTCTGCTGCGGGAATCCGCCCCGGGAAGCGATGACGTGGATCGGCTGGCGATCAAGTTCAGCGTGGCGGCGGTGGGCGGTACCACCCACCACGATGCTTCCACCGAACTCGACCATGTTCTGGCCGATCGACGACTGTCCGAAGTGGCCCGCGGAGAGGTGCGGCTCTGCCTCGGGCTGCTCCTGCTGCGGCAGGAGCGTGCTCTGGAAGCCGGGCGCGCCCAGATCGAACTCGCGATCACCGATCTTCGTGACCGCCCGGCGCGGGCCGCCGTCGGAATGGCCGTCCTGGCGCAGGCACACGTGGGCACGACACCGATCGCGGAGAGCAGGCGGTGGATGCGGCGGGCGGAGGACGTGATCGCGCGCTCCGGCAACGCCGAAGTCGTCACCGAGCTGCTCGGCAACGTCCTGCCCGCCCGGGTGCATCTCGGGGATCCACCGCGCGCGCGGCGGCATCTCGACCGGTTGCTCCGGGACCCCCGGTCGATGACCGAGCAGTGGCACGTGGTCAAGCTCCACGGCAACCTCGCCGATGCCTTCGGCTCGATCGGCCACCACACCCGGGCGCGCGAGTACCTCGCGAGCGCGCTGCGGACAGTGGGGGAGTCGGGCGGACTCCCGTACCTGGCCACCGCACTGCAGTGCACCGAGGTCCGGCTGGACTGGCTCACCGGCCACTGGGACGGTCTGGCCGAGCGCATTCGTGGCCTGCCTGCCGACTACGCCGATCTGCACCCGGTGGTGGTGGAACTGTCCCTGGTGCTGGGGTCGATCGCCGTGGCGCAGGGCGATTGGACCGAAGCCGAGACCCGGTTGCGGGCGGTCGGTGTCGAGGCTCCGGATGAATCGTTCGCTCCCGCGGTGACAGCGGCCACGGCAGCCCGCGCCCGGATGCATCTGGCCCGTGGCGAGCCGGAACGGGCCGTGGCTGACATCGACAACGGGCTGGCCGTCACCCGCAGCAAGGGCGTGTGGGTGTGGGCCGCCGGGCTCGTCCCCGTCGCGGTCGACGTCTACGGCCGCTGCGGCCGGATGGCCGATGCGGCCGAGGTGCTCGACGAGTTCACCGCCGCGGTTCGGGACCGGGATGCGCCGGTTGTCGGCCCGGCCGATTCGGCGTGCCGCGCGGCGATGCACGCCTCCCGCGGGGAACTCGACCGGGCTGCCGCGTGGTGGGACCGTGCGGCGGCCGGTTACCGGGCACTCCCGCAGTTCTACGACGCGGCACTGGCCGCCGAATGTGCCGCCGGTTGCCGTATCGGCCGAGATCCCGGCAAGGCGGAATCCGCGCTCGGTGCGGTGGCCGAGTCCTTCGACCGACTCGGTGCGACGAGGGACGCGGCCCGGTGCCGGCATCTGCTGCGCCGGTTGGGCACGCGGTCACCGTCGAACCGGGGCCGCCGTGGTTACGGCAACGAGCTCTCGCCCCGCGAGCAGGAGGTCACCCGTCTGCTGGAACGCGGGTGCACCAACCGGGAAATCGCCGAAGTGCTCTTCCTGTCGCGCCGCACCGTCGAGAACCACACGGCCAAGGTGCTGCGCAAGCTCGGCATGCGCTCCCGCAGCGAACTCGTGGCCCGGCCGCGGGACTGACGCGGGCCCCGGCGGTCGACCCACCGGAACGCACATCGGACATGCGGCAGCGAGCCGGGCGGTGCTTGCACACCGTTGCCGGCCCGCTGCCGCGTTCCTCGCCGTGCTCATCCGCGTTGCACGGGCATCGTCGGGCATCAGCTGAAGCAGTACGTCGATCCACCACCGAATGCGTAGCACCGGATCTGCGTGCTTGCCGAGCCGGTGGCCCCGGCGTCGTCGGTCACGGTCAGGGTGGCGGTGAAGCCGCCGCCGTCGGAGTAGCGGTGGGTCACCGTCTGCCCGTTCCCGGTGGCGCCGTCACCGAAGTCCCACGCGTAGTCGGTCACGGTGCCGTCGGAGTCACCGGAGCTGCTCGCGTCGAACGAGCAGGACCCGTAGTAGCAGCTCACGGTGAAGTCCGCCGAGGGGGCCGTGTTCCCCGGCTCACCCGGCGGTTCCTCACCGGTGTCACCGCCGACGTACAGCAGCTTGTTCGGCGAACCCGGTCCCGGATTGCCGACCTTGCCGGTGCCTGCGGTGCCGACCATCGTGTCGCGGACCTGCGCCGGGGTTGCCGAGGGGTTCGCCGACAGGATCAATGCCGCAGCGCCCGCCACGTGGGGAGCCGCCATCGAGGTCCCGCTGATGGTGTTGGTGTCGGTGTCGCTGCCGATCCAGGCGGAGGTGATGTTGCTGCCCGGAGCGTAGAGGTCGAGGCAGCTTCCGTAGTTCGAATAGCTCGCCTCGTCATCCTGGCGGTTGGTGGCACCGACGGTGATGGCTTCGGCCACCCGGGCCGGAGTGCTGTTGCAGGCGTCCGCGCTCGAGTTTCCCGCAGCCAGGGAATAGGTCACCCCGGACTCGATCGAGGTCCTGACCGCATCGTCGACCGCGCTGCTGGCCGGGCCGCCGAGGCTCATGTTCGCCACCGAGGGGCCGTCGGCGTTCTGCGTGATCCAGTCGATGCCGTCGATCACTCCGGAGTACGAGCCGGAACCCTGGCAGTCGAGAACCCGCACGCCGACCACGTCGACATCCTTGGCCACGCCGTACTGCTCGCCGCCGACGGTGCCGGCCACGTGGGTGCCGTGGCCGTTGCAGTCGTTGGCGGTGCTGTCACCGTCGACGAAGTCGTAGCCGCTGCTCGCCCGGCCCTCGAAGGTGTTGTGGCTGGTCCGGACACCGGTGTCGAGCACGTACGCCGTGACCCCGCTGCCCTCGTTCGGGTACGTGTAGGAACCGTCCAGGGGAAGATCCCGCTGATCGATCCGGTCCAGACCGTAGGACGGGGGGTTCTCCTGCGTGCCCACCGCGTGGACCCGCTGGTCCTGCTCGACGTACTTGACGCTCGGGTCGGTCGCCAACCGCTTGGCCTCGGACTCGCCTGCCGTGACCGAGAACCCGCGCAACGCGTGCTCGTAGGTGCGCTCGACCTGCGCGCTGTACTGGTCGGAGAGGTCCTGCGCGGCGGCCCGGACTCCACCGGGGCCGTTCGCGGCGGCGTCCTCGAGCACCACGATGTAGCGATCCTCGATGGAGGCTTTGCCGTTCGCGTGCAGGATCTTCCCCTCGTCGGTCTGTGCCGTGGCAGTACCGGCCAGTCCGAACGAGGTGACGACCGCAGCCCCGGCGAACAGGCCGGCGAGTCTGCGTGCCTTCCGTGCGTGTTGCATCGTTCCTCCTGAAGTAATACCGCCGGTGTGGCGGCCGGAACAGCCGCTGCCGGTGTGATCCGGTGGTGACCGGAAACACCGGCAAGCGACGTTCGGAAAGGATCGATCAGCAACTGCCGCGGAATAATCCGGGAAACGCTGAGTACGCGTACTCATTTTTCGAAAGCCCGTGGTCACACGGTTGTTTCCCGCGGAGAGGAGACCACGTTGGACGGAGCAGGCGGCAACGTGCCGAAAAGGCACTTGTTCTCCCCGCCGTGCATTCGGCGGCGGGGAGCCGCCCACCTACCGGGCCGACGGGGCGATACTCGGTGCCCGTCGGACGGTTGGCTCCTCGGCGATCTCCTGCCCGCGCCGGTCGTCGTCGGCCAGCAGTTCGCCGAGAACTTCCCGCAACTCCAGTGCCTGCACCCACTCCGCCGGGATCGCCTCCGCTCCCCGCCGCGCACCCAGCAGGCTGCCGCAGATCGTGGCCGTGGCCGCGCTGTTGCCGGAATGCGTCGCGGCCAGCGACACCGCGTCGGAGTAGGAGTTCGGGTGTGACAGGGCTGCCGCGACCGCGATGGCCAGCGCGGCGGGTGCGTCCCAGCCGGAGCCGAGCTCCTCGAGCGAGAGGGGCGCAACGGGGCCGTGCTCGGCGAGTGCCACGGCCCTGCGCAGGACGCGTGCCGTGACATCGCCGCCTTCGAAGGCGTCCAGTTCGGTCAGGACGATGTGCACGCTCTCGACGAGGCTTCGGCCTTGGGCCAGCGCGCCGACCATGCCCGCGAGGGCCCCTGCGGGCAGGTATCCGTCCGGACTTCCGTGCGTGATCACGCCGATCTCGACCCCGAGAGCCACGGCATGCGAGGGAGACTGCGCGTACAGCCCCACCACGGCACTGCGCGTGGTCGCTGCGGCACTGCGGGCCGTGTTCGGCGGGTGAGCCGTGGTGGGAAGGTCCTGGCGGCCGCTCCACCGGGCCAGCGCCACCATGCTCGGCTCGTCCGGGAATCGCTGAGTGCGCAGGAGTGCCGTTTCGCCGAGGGCGTTGACCGGCATCGACGGTTCGAAGGGAACTCCCTGCGTGCACAGCCAGTGCTCCAGGGCGCAGCGCACCATGCTCGCCCGGTGCGCTCCGACACCTTGGAGCTTGCTGCTGATGTTCGAGCGGATGAGCCCATCGAGCACGAAGGCGGCCTGCTGGGTGTAGGAGGTGACGGCACCGCGCCGACCGAAAGCCGCGGCGAGCTCGCGGACCCCGTCCGGGTGGAGCCGCTGGATCCCGTCGAGATCGGTCAGGATCCAGGGTGCCCCGAGCGCGTCCCCCACCGCGCCGCCGAGCAGGCATCCGGACAGGCGCTCACGGGGGGAAAGCTCGACCGGGGTCTCCGCCGGGAGCTGTGTGTGGTGTGGGGGTTCACCGGCTGCTTCGTCGGCGAGCCGGTCGGTGCCGAGTGTCTCGCTCAGGAACTCGTGCAGTTCCCGGGCGGATTCGGCCGGGGCATCGCCGTTGCCGCGGAACTTCCGCCACGCCGCCAGCAGTTGCCGTTCCTCTTCGGACAGTGCGCTGCCTGCTTCGTCGGGGTGGCTCTTCGTCTCGGTGGCCGGGAGTGCCACCGGGACGAATGCGGTGCTCGCCGTCGACGGCGACGGATCGCCGCTGTGCGGGGAATCGGCTCGCTCGGGGCCGTCTCCGCACGGGTAGTGTTCGAGCCATCCGGAGCCGGTCGGCGGATGCGGGCCGAATTCCTGTACCGCGTCCAGCGCGAGCTGCTCGATGACCTCGCACAGTTCGAGTTTCTCTCGCCACTTCCGGGGAATCGCGGTCGACGCGAGAGCCGCGCCCATGATGTTGCCGCAGATCGCGGCCGTGGAGTCGCTGTCACCGGAGTGGTTGGCGGCGAGCACGATCGCATCGGGGAACGAGTCCGGATGCGCCAACGCCGCATACACCGCGATCCCCAGCGCTTCCTCGCCGACCCAGCCGCCGCCGAGTTCGTTCTGGATGCGCTCGGCGCTCGGACTGCCCTGGGCGGCAAGCCCGCGTGCCCGGTGCAGGCACGCCGTGGTCTCGTGATGGTCCTCCCAGGTGGACAGTACGTCCAGCGCGCGGTCGACGGCCTCGGTCAGGGGACGACCTGCCAGCAGCTGCTGGACGATCACGGCGAGTGTGCCCGCGGGGAGGAAGCCGCTCGGATGTCCGTGGGTGAGCGCACCCGACAGTGCGCCCACCCGGAACACCTCGGAGGGCTCGTCGGACCACAGGCTCGCCGGGGCGGCGCGCATCACGCCACCACAGCCCTTGAAGTCGTTGAGCCGGTTGGCGAACGAACCCGCCCGGTTCCCGCCTGCGTAGTCGTGCAGCGCCTGCACGCAGGTCGTTCCGGGAGCGCGCCGGGCGAACAGGCCCGGTTGCCGGATCAGCCACCCGTCCGGTGGCCACTGCGCGATCGGGCCACCCGCGTCCTTCCAGTCGTACCCTTGCGTGTGCAGCCAGCGCTGGTAGGCGTGCTGGATCCGTGTGGCCGGGTCGGCCTCGCCGTCGCGGCGGCGTCGGATACTCGCTCGAATGAGCCCTTCCAACGTGAACAGGGTCATCTGCGTGTCGTCGCTGATCGAGCCGCCGGGACGGTGCGCGTCGACGAAATCGATCAGCCCTGCCCCGCCGTACTTCCGCCGGATCACCTCGATCGGCTCGAACTCGATGGCATAGCCCAGTGCGTCACCGACCGCACCGCCGAGCAGACACCCCAGGATTCGGGCGGGCCGGTCCGGGGAGGCGCCGTCCGCGTTCCGGGCAGGGACTGCCGTGATCGTCGAGCTCTCACGTGCCTGCTCTTCCTCGGCGCGGTCCGATGTGGCAGGAGAGGCACCTTCCCCGCCCTGCTCGGTCGGCGCGCTCGCCGGTTGCGGTGTGGACGGAAACGGCAGCTCCGCGGTGTCGCGGTCGGCGGGATACCGCTGCGCCCACTGTGGATCGGCCGGATACTCCGGGGGCAGGGGGCCGAATTCGAGCAGGGCGTCCCTGCCCAGCTTTTCGATGAGCTCGCGTTGCTGCAGGTCACCCAGCCACATGCCGGGCAGGGCCGCGAATCCGTACAGCGCTCCGACGAGATTGCCGCAGATCGCGCCGGTCGAGTCGCTGTCGCCGGAGTGGTTGACCGCCACCATGATGGCCGAGGCCGTGTTGTCCGTGCTCAGCGCCGCGCACACGGCGATCGCCAGTGCTTCGTCACCGGACCAGCCACCGCCCAGAGCGTCCTTGAGCCGCTCCGGTTTCGGTGTCCCCTGCTCGGCGAGGTCCACGGCGGACTGCAGCGCACGGTCGGTCTCGACGTGGCCGGCGTAGGTGACCAGCACCGACCGGGCCTGCCGGATCGATTCGGTCAGTGATTCGCCACGGAGCAGCCGGTGCACGAGGACGGCCAGAACTCCGGCGGGCAGGTAGTCGCTCGGGTTCGAGTCGGTCAGGGCGGCGGTGGCACTGGCGAGCTCGAAAACCTCCTTCGGCTCGTCGGACCACAGCGCCACCGGCGCGGCGCGAACGACCCCGCCACAGGAGCGGGAATCGTGGAGGGCATGGTCGAAGGTGCCCGGCCCGGATCCGGCGGCGAACTCCCGCAGGGCGGCAATGCCACTGCTGCCGGGTGAGCGCACGTTGAACAGGCTGCGCTGTTCGATCAGCCAGCCATCGGGCTCCGGATGCGTGTCCAGGAACGGCCCCGCCGCTTGCTGCCAGGCGGGGCCCTGCGTGTGCAGCCAGCGCTGGTAGGCGAGTTGCACCGCGGGCAGTGGTGTTCCGGCCACTGCGGTACGCACCGCGATGTGGCCGCGAATGAGCCCCTCGAGGGTGAACAGGGCCATCTGGGTGTCATCGGTGAACTCGCCCGGCTGGTCTCCGTCGCGGTCGTAGTCGGTGACCCCCTGCTTGCCGTAGCGGCTGCGAATCCGGTCCACGGGATGGAACTCGACCGCGGCTCCCAGCGCGTCACCGATCGCACCGGCGAGCAGAGCGCCGAGGAATCGTTGCCCGAAGTCGGAGTCGGCGTGCTCGCTCGTCGACTGGTCGCGGGGGGCCGCGGTGGCCGGGCCCGCCGTGTCGGGCGGGGTGGCTTCCGGTGCTGCGGTGTTCGATGCCGCGCCCGGGGCGGGAATGTTCGTGCGTGTCGGCTCGTCGGCAGGTGGTGCGGAGAGCGGTACGGAGGGTGCCTGGTGTGGCACCGAGCCCACTGCCCGGACCAGGTCCTCGCCCGGGACCCTGGCTTTGACCTGGCTGGCCGGGTTGATCTGCACGTCGATCCCGGTGAGCTGGTGTTCGGCCAGGTGCCTGCCGGTCATGCGTTGCCAGGTGGTCCAGTTCGTCGGCAGGTGGACGTCCGAGGTGAACACTTGCAGCTGCCGCCGCCCGGACTCGTGTTCCAGGGTGAACAGCCCGCTGCCCTGGGGCTGGGCGAACAGGATCAGTTCGGCCTCCAGCAGCGCCGACAGCAGCGTCTCCCCCTGGGCGTATCCCGTCGTGGTCAGTTGCAGGGCGCGCTCGACGTCGTTGGCCGGTGCGGGCAGCCGCAGTGCCACCGGTGAGGGCCGGTAGTGCGGGTTCGGCGAGAAGTCATCGGTGAGCACACCCTGCGCGTCGACCCGGTAGCCGCCGATGAAGCCCCAGGACGGCACCTCGGTACCGGGATCGGTGAAGATCGGATCGACCACGTACAGCCACGAGTTGGGTTGCCGGGCTGCTTGCTCCCGCATGGCCGGCGTGATGGTCGGTCGGCTCGATTGCTGGGTGTCCATCGTGTGCTTGTTCCCCCGATTCCTGTCCGGCCTCGATGGTCGCGCGCCTTCCGGGAGTAATCGCCGATGGCCGGTTGCCTTCCGACACGGTGTGGTTGCCGTTCGACGCATGCGCACTGCGATCGGCTCCCGATGCCTGCGCTCGCGTCGTACTGTCTCATGATCCCGTGGAGTGAAACCGGGAGTGTGTTGAAATCGTTTTGTGACCGGGTGAAACGGGAGTTTTGTCCGTTGCGCGCCGCCGAAGGACACCGTCGCCGACTACGAGCTCAGTGCCGGCGCCTTCCACCGTTGTTCGCCGCGCTGGGGATGGAGGATCAGAGACCTGTTGTCGAGGGCATCCTCGCAGGGAGGAACACGTCCGCTCGCGAAGTGATTCGCACCGTGCTCGCATCCCTGGACGTCGATGCCTACCTCCGCGCAGCCGGCCTCGGTGGTGATGATCTGACGGCCATCCGCGCCAGGCTTCTCGGTCCGATCGCATGACGATTTCGGTACGAACAACTCGACCATCGAACGGAAGCTGAGCGGTGCGCGCACCGCTCACTGCGCCCGGGAGTAGTGCTCGGGACGGGCTGCGGCGGTCAGGGCGTCGGTGTAGCGCTGCAGGACGAGGTCGGCGAGGCCGGGGTCGTCGGCCATGGGATCGGCCAGTACCGGGTCTCCGGTCTGCTCGCGGGCCTGCTCGATGATGCGGTCCGGCAGCAGGCCGGGAGCGAGGAACCAGGATCCGACGGCGAAGCGGCGCGCGCCCCGGGCACGCAGGGCCGCCACCGCGGCGGGCACATCGGGGTCGGCGGCTGCGGCGAAGGCCGCGACCACCCCCGCCCACGAGGTGTGCTCCTGCCAGCGTGCCGCCACGTCGGCGACGAGCCGGTTGGCGGGAGCATGCGAAGATCCCGCGCCCGCCAGGACGACGCCGAGCTCCGGGTCGCCCGGATCCGCCCCGGCCTGCGACAGCCGTCGCCACGCGGCCTCGACCAGATGCCGATCCGGGCCGAGGACGTCGGCGGTGTGCACCCGGAACCTCGGGTACTGCTGCTCGGCCTCGGACACGGCGGCGGGCACGTCCACGCGAGCGTGAAAAGCCCGTCCCAGCAGCAGTGGCACGACGACGGCTTCCTCGTGGCCGTCGCCGTGCACCGCACTGAGCACGTCACCCAACCGTGGGGCCGACAGATCCAGGAAAGCGGTGCGCACGTCCAGGTCCGGACGCATCGAGCGCACCACGTCCATCAGAGCGTGGATCGTGCCCGCCGAGCGCGGGTCCCGGCTGCCGTGCGCCACCGCCACCAGAGGAATGGTCATCCGGGAGGCTCCGCGTCACTGCGCCACGGCCGACGCGAGAGGTCCCAGGGGGGTCCCGACCAGACCGGCGCCGAGAGTGGTGCCCTCGGACGGATCGATGAGCAGGAACGATCCGGTGCGCTTGTCGTCGGCGTAGTCGTCCACCGGCAGTGGCTCCGCCGTCCGCAGCCGGATCCGACCGATCTCGTTGAGCTGCAGGGCGTCCGGCGTGTCGACATGGGACAGCTCTTGCTCGTCGAACCGTGCGGACAGCTCGGTCAGCATGGCCTGGACGGTGCGGGCGCCGTGCTTGACCAGCACGCGCGTGCCCGGCTGCAGAGGCTTCTCGGCCAGCCAGCACACCGTCGCGTCGAGCTCGTCGGTCACCCGAGGTGTCGTTTCGGCCGTGGCGAGGATGTCACCACGGGAGATGTCCAGGTCGTCCTCGAGAAGGACGGTCACCGAACGACCCGCTGCGGCCCGTGCCACCGAACCATCCGGTGTGTCCACTTTCGACACCCGGCTGCGGGCTCCCGCGGGGAGGACGACGACCTCGTCGCCTTCCGCAACCACGCCGGCGGAAATCTGGCCCGCATAACCGCGGTAGTCCGGGTGGTCGGCGGTGCGGGGACGGATGACGTACTGCACCGGCATCCGGAACGGTGCGTCGTGCGGGTCCGGGGCGACCGGCACGGTCTCCAGGTGCTCCAGCAGTGCCGGACCCGAGTACCACGGAGTTCGCTCGGACCGCTCGACGACGTTGTCGCCGTGCAGCGCCGAGACCGGAATGGTCACCACCGCGTCGTCGGTGTAGCCGAGTGCGCGGGCGTGCTCGGTGAACTCCTCCGAGATCCGGGTGTACACCGACTCGTCGAAGTCCACCATGTCGATCTTGTTGACCGCCAGCACCAGGCGCGGCACTCCCAGCAGTGCCAGTACCGCCGCGTGCCTGCGGGTCTGCTCCAGCACACCCTTGCGCGCGTCGACCAGCAGCACCGCGAGCTGTGCGGTGGAGGCGCCGGTGACGGTGTTGCGGGTGTACTGCACGTGTCCCGGGGTGTCGGCGAGCACGAACGTCCGCTTCGGGGTGGCGAAGTAGCGGTAGGCGACATCGATGGTGATGCCCTGCTCGCGCTCGGCGCGCAGCCCGTCCACCAGCAGCGACAGGTCCGGGGTGCTCATTCCCCGGTCCGCGCTGGCTCGGTGCACCGCATCCAGCTGGTCGGCCAGCACCGACTTGGTGTCGTGCAGCAGCCGCCCGACCAGCGTGCTCTTGCCGTCGTCCACGGATCCCGCGGTGGCCAGCCGCAGCAGGTCGGTGTGCACCGGCAGCGTCACCTGCGCGCCGCTGTCCGGAGCGGTGCGGGTGAGGGTCTCGGTCTCGTCGGTCATGTCAGAAGTAACCCTCCCGCTTGCGGTCCTCCATCGCGGCCTCCGACATCCGGTCATCGGCCCTGGTCGCGCCGCGCTCGGTGAGCCGGCTGGCGGCGACCTCCGCGATCACATCGTCCACTGTGTACGCTTCGGACTCCACCGCTCCGGTGCACGATCCGTCTCCGATGGTGCGGTAACGCACGATCTTCTCCTCGACGGGCTCACCCTCGGCAGGCCCGCCCCACGGTCCGGCGGTCAGCCACATGCCGTCGCGGGAGTACACCTCGCGGCGATGCGCGTAGTACAGGTGCGACAGCTCGATCTTCTCCCGCTGGATGTAGCGCCACACGTCCAGTTCGGTCCAGTTGGACAGCGGGAACACCCGCATGTGCTCGCCCGCACGGTGCTTGCCGTTGTAGAGGTTCCACAGCTCCGGGCGCTGTCGCCGCGGGTCCCACTGGCCGAAGGCGTTGCGCAGGCTGAAGATCCGCTCCTTGGCGCGGGCGCGTTCCTCGTCCCGACGGCCACCGCCGAACACCGCGTCGAAACGGTTGTCGCCGATGGCATCGAGCAGTGGTGTGGTCTGCAGCGGGTTGCGGGTGCCGTCGGGACGCTCGGTCAACCGGCCGTCGTCGATGTAGTCCTGCACCCTGGCCACCACCAGGCGCAGGTTGTGGCGGGCGACCAGGTCGTCGCGGAACTGCAGGACCTCGTCGAAGTTGTGACCGGTGTCCACATGCAACAGCGGGAACGGCACCGGGGCGGGCCGGAACGCCTTCAGCGCCAAGTGCACCAGCACCGTGGAGTCCTTGCCGCCCGAGAACAGGATCACCGGGCGGTCGAACTCCCCGGCGACCTCCCGGAAGATGTGGATCGCCTCGGACTCCAGTGCATCCAGGTTGTCGGCCTGCGGTGGGATCTCCGAAAGCGCCGCCTCCCCGGAAAGCTCGGCAAGTCGATCCGTGGGTGTGTCAATGGTCATTACGTCCCCTTATGATCAGCCGTGCAGGCCGCACTCGGTTTTCGATGTGCCTGCCCAGCGCCCGCTGCGCGGATCGGCGCCGGGCGCCGGCTTCGCCGTGCACGGCTGGCACCCGATGGACGGGAAACCCGCCGGAACCAGTGGGTTCACCAGCACGTTGTGCTCGGCGATGTAGGAATCCACGTCCTCGTCCGTCCATGCTGCCAGCGGATTCACCTTGACCAGGCTGTTGCGTTCGTCCCAGTCGACGATGGGAGTGTTCGCCCTGGTCGGTGCTTCCACCCGGCGTATGCCGGTGACCCAGGCCTCATACCGTGCGAGGGTGTTGCGCAATGGCAGAACCTTGCGCAGGTGGCAACAGCGGTTCGGGTCACGACTGTACAGCTGGGGCCCCTCGCTGGCGTCCTGCTCTTCCACGGTCTGCTCGGGCATCGCATTGACGATGGTGACGTCGTAGAGCTGTTCCACGGCGTCGCGGGTCCCGATCGTCTCGGCGAAATGGTAGCCGGTCTCCAGGAACAGAATGTCGACCCCGGGCTTGGCCTTGGCCGCGAGGTCGATGAGCGAGGCGTCCTGCATGTTCGAGGCGACGATCAGACCGTCCCCGAAAGTTTCGGCGGCCCACCGCAGTGCTTCGCCGGCCGTGGCTTCGGCAAGACGTGGCGCGGCTTGTTCGACGAGGGCACGCAACTCCTCGTCACTGCGCCGCACACCGATGTCGGCAGGGGTATCGGCAGTCATGGCTCTTCGTCCTCCTCGGTCAGTGCCAAGCCCGCGAGCTTCACCGTGAATACACGGCGGCAAGCTTGACATCTCCACGCGCCCGGCGGTTCGGATGTCGGTATCAAATCCTCGTCACCGCAGTACGGGCAGTAGAACGGCACCGCCCGGCCTTCGGGGCCCGGTTCGGGCACCCCTGCTCCGTGGCTCATGTGAGTTCGTCGTCCTCGACTCGAGCGACCCACTGCGGGAACCGCTCGCCCGCCGTGCGCTGGTCGAGGTAGCGGCGTACCAGCCGCTCCACGTAGTCGCCCAGCTCGGCGGAGGTGACCTTGTGCCCGCGGATCTTGCGACCGAATCCCGCGTCGTTGCCGAGCCCGCCGCCGAGGTGTACCTGGAATCCCTCGACCTGGTTGCCGTTGGCGTCGGGAACCAGCTGGCCCTTCAGCCCGATGTCGGAAACCTGGGTCCGCGCGCAGGCGTTCGGGCATCCGTTGAGGTTGACCGTGACCGGGTTCTCGACATCGGCCTGCACGTCGGCCAGGCGCTTCTCCAGATCCTCCACGAGGTCGGCGGCGCGCTCCTTGGTCTCCACGATCGCGAGCTTGCAGAACTCGATGCCGGTGCAGGACATCACGCTGCGGCGCCACGACGACGGGCGGGCCCGCAGATCCAGCGTGTCGAGGTCGGTGATGAGGTTCTCGACCTCGGAGCCGGGAACGTCGAGCACCAGCAGGTTCTGTTCGACCGTGGTGCGGATCCGCTGCGAGCCCACTCGCTCGGCGGCCTTGGCGACCTCCATCAGCGTCGAGCCGCTGACGCGCCCGGCCACCGCTGTGACGCCGACGTAGTAGTTGCCGTCGTTCTGCTCGTTGACGCCCACGTGGTCCCGTGGGCCCTCGTGGACCGGTGGCGCGGGGCCGTCGGTGAGCGTGCGGCCGAGGTACTCGTTCTCCAGCACCTCCCGGAACTTCTCCGCACCCCAGTCGGCGACCAGGAACTTCATTCGCGCCCGGTTGCGCAGCCTGCGGTAGCCGTAGTCGCGGAAGATCTGCACGACCGCGTTCCAGACCTCGGGGACCTCGGCAAGGGGCACCCAGGTGCCCAGCCGGACCGCCAGCTTCGGATTGGTGGACAACCCGCCCCCGACCCACAGGTCGAAGCCGGGACCGTGCTCGGGGTGTTCGGCACCGATGAAGGAGACGTCGTTGGCCTCGTGCACGACATCCTGGCGCGGCGAACCGGAAATCGCGGTCTTGAACTTGCGGGGAAGGTTCGACAGCGACTCGTCACCGATGTAGCGCTCGGCGATCTCGGAGATCGCGGGCGTCGCGTCGACGACCTCGTCCGCGGCGATCCCGGCCACCGGTGAGCCGAGCACCACGCGGGGGCAGTCGCCGCATGCTTCGGTGGTGTAGAGACCGACCGACTCCAGCTTCTGCCAGATGGTGGGCATGTCCTCGATGCGCACCCAGTGCAGCTGGATGTTCTGCCGGTTGGTGATGTCGGCGGTGTCGCGCGCGTAGGTCTGCGAGATCTCTCCGATGACTCGCAACTGCTCGGTGGTCAGCGCACCACCGTCCACGCGGATCCGCAGCATGAAGTACGAATCGTCCAGCTCCTCCGGCTGGATCGTGCCGGTACGGGCGCCGGGAATGCCGGGGGCGCGCTGGGTGTACAGACCCATCCAGCGGAACCGGCCGCGCAGGTCGGCCGGGTCGATCGAATCGAACCCGCCGTGGGCGTAGATGTTCTCGATCCGCCGGCGCACGTTCAGCGGATTGTCGTCCTTCTTCGACTGTTCGTTGCCGTTGAGGGGCTCGCGATACCCCAGTGCCCACTGGCCCTCGCCGCGGGTCTTCTTCTTCCGGGCAGGGGTACGGCGCTGGGGTTGGCTCGGGGCGTCTGTCGAGACCATCGTCCGTTCTTTCGGGGTGACAGGGCGCGGTGACGCCGCAGAGGAACCGAAAAGATCCCTGTCGTCGATGACGGGTGGCGATTCTCCTGGTCGGCGTGCCCGGCGCCGACTGGACAGCAGTGAGGAACGCGGCGGCGGGAACTAGATCGTGTTCCGGCAGAGCGCGCTCGACACCCGCCGCAGGTCGAGGTAACGGCGGGCGACCAGCAGCAGCATCGTCGCGGTCGCATCCATGCCCGTCACCGTGCCATGGGCGTGCGCTGCGGGTCCACTGCCATCCGCATGTTGAGACAGCGTGCCGGGGCAGCCGGAGAGCGGACTCGGGAGTGGAACACTGGGAACCGTGACCGCGCAACCACCCACCGGCGAGCCCGCCCCGCCGGACGGTTCGCTGCCCGCGAGCGCGCTGGCGACACTGGGACAGCGGCCGTTCGGCGTGTACGTACACGTGCCGTTCTGCGCCACGCGCTGCGGTTACTGCGACTTCAACACCTATACCGCCGACGAACTGGGCCCCTCCGGCGGCTTTCGGAGCTGGCTGGACGGCCTCCGGGCCGAGCTCGACCTCGGTGCCCGGGTCCTTGCCGAGGCCGGTCGGCCGGTGCCGCCCGCGAACACGGTGTTCGTGGGCGGTGGCACGCCGTCGCTGCTCGGGGACGCGGGGTTGGGCGAAGTGCTCGACGCGGTGCGTTCCTCGTTCGGCCTGCGCGGTGATGCCGAGGTCACCACTGAGTCCAATCCCGAGTCCACCTCGCCGGAGTTCTTCGAGGGGTTGCGGCGGGCCGGCTACACCCGGGTGTCGCTGGGTATGCAGTCGAGCGCCGAGCACGTGTTGCGCGTGCTGGAGCGCAGGCACACCCCGGGCCGGGCCGTTGCGGCGGCGAAGGAGGCCCGGGCGGCCGGGTTCGACCACGTCAGCCTCGACCTCATCTACGGGACGCCGGGTGAGCGCACCGAGGACCTGCGGGGATCGCTGGACGCCGCCCTCGATGCCGAGGTGGACCACGTCTCCGCCTACTCGCTGATCGTGGAGGACGGCACCGCCATGGCTCGCAAGGTCCGCCGTGGCGAGTTGCCGATGCCGGACGAGGACGTGCTGGCCGACCGTTACGAGTTGATCGACTCAGTGCTCGGCGAGGCCGGACTGGGCTGGTACGAGGTGTCGAACTGGGCCACCGACGGTGCTGCCCGCTGCCTGCACAACATCGGTTACTGGCAGGGCGGTGACTGGTGGGGCGCCGGTCCGGGAGCGCACAGCCACGTCGGCGGTGTGCGTTGGTGGAACGTCAAGCACCCCGCGCGCTACTCGGCGGTGCTGGAAGCGGGAGAGTCGCCGGCGGCCGCCCGGGAGGTCCTCGACACCGAGGATCAGCGCATCGAACGGATCATGCTGGAGTTGCGCCTGGCGACCGGTCTGCCCGCCGAGGTCCTCGACGACGCCGGTCGGCTCGCGGCGAAGCAGGCCGTCCAGGACGGTCTGCTCCGTGGAGAAGCGCTGGAGCGCGGGCGCTGCATCCTCACCGACCGGGGCCGCCTGCTCGCCGACGGCGTCGTCCAGCGCCTGCTGGGATGAGTTCAACTCGGTGAGCTCACCGGGATGCCGTTGACCGTCGATGCTTCGGCCAACCGTGCGTCGTAGGTGACCATCAGGTCCGCATCCAGGGCGATGGCGGCAGCGAGGTGTATCGCATCAAGAGACCGAAGCTGCGCGGGCTCGACTCGACGTGAAAGATTCATGATCTCGGCATCCAGGGGATGTTCGGCTATGCCCGACATCGCTGTTCGCAGGTCGTCAGCGATCTCCCGATAGGAGATGTTCGTTCGTGTTCGCAGTACACGGGCGACCTCTGTCCAGGCCAGTGATGTGGACACGAGCATCGCTTCGGCGTGGTACAGACGATCGATCTCCTCGGCCAGTGGTTCCGACTCCACTTCGAGTACGGCGCGCTTGATCAGGGCGCTGCTGTCGAGGTAGGCGCGCATCAGAAGCGGTCTTCACGGTCGAGCAGGTCGATGCTTCGCTGCCCTTCGGGAAGGGTCTTGGTCGGAATCACCTTGCGGTACCGACCTCTGGGAGGGAGAACTTTTCCCGACGTGATCAGGTGGTCCCACTCGTGTTTCGGTGCTTCGGCCGGTGTGAGATCCAGGTAGCGATCGACGGCCTCTCGGAGCAGGTCCTGCTGGGAGCGCCCCGAACGTTCGGCTTCGGCGCGAAGGGCCTCTTCGGCGTCCTCGCGCAGGCGGAGATTGAGAGCCATGGAATCACGGTACCAACATTGGGACCATTATTGGTACCGAAGTACCCGGCGGCGATGTCCGGTGATAAAGGACCAGGGGACGTGCTCGGTGCAGGACGACTCGGCGCAGGGTGCCTCAGCGCAGGGCGTCGAGTTCGAGAACACGGGCGTGCAGGACGGTGCGCTGGTGCAGGGCTGCGCGCAGCGCGCGGTGCAGCCCGTCCTCGAGGTAGAGCTCGCCGCGCCACCGCACGGTGTGCGGGAACAGATCGCCGAAGAAGGTCGAATCCGAGCTGAGCAGCCGGTCCAGCTCGAGCACCGTGGTCGTGGTCACGAGCTGTTCCAGCCGCACCTGCTGCGGCGGGATCCGGGACCAGTCCCTGGTGGACAGATTGTGCTCGGGGTAGGGCCGACCGTTGCGGACGTCCTTGAAGATCACGTCGGCGATACCTCCGGGTCGAGGGCTGGCCGTGTGTTGTCGCCGTCCTGCCGCCCGTCGAGGTTATCGGTGCCACCGGACGCCACCGGCCCGGGCATGATCCGTACTGCGCGGTCCTCGGCCCTGTTGGAACAGGACCGTAAACTGGGTGGGCGGAGCCGATATCCGAGCCGGCCGTGCCGCAGGCGTCTGTGGACAGGCGTCCGAACAGGCGCAGTGAAGAGGAGGTGACGCGGGATGAACGCGGAGGAACGCCGCTTCGAGGTACTGCGCGCAATCGTGGCCGACTACGTCTCCACGCACGAACCGGTCGGTTCCAAAACGCTCGTCGATCAGCACAATCTCGGTGTGTCCAGCGCCACGGTGCGCAACGACATGGCGGTCCTCGAGGAGGAGGGCCTCATCGTTCAACCGCACACCAGCGCGGGCCGGATCCCCACCGACCAGGGGTACCGGTTGTTCGTCGATCGGTTGCACGAGATCAAGCCGCTGACCCCGGCGGAACGCCGTGCCATCCAGGCGTTCCTCGAAGGTGCTCTGGATCTCGACGATGTGATGCGCCGGAGCGTGCGCCTGCTCGCCCAACTGACCCAGCAGGTCGCGGTCGTGCAGTACCCGACCCTGGCGCAGTCCACGGTCCGGCATGTCGAGGTGGTCACCATCACTCCCGCGCGGTTGATGCTGGTGCTGATCACCGATACCGGCCGGGTCGATCAACGTATGGTCGACCTCGGAGATGTCATCGGTGACGAGGACCTCACCCGGCTTCGCACTGTCCTCAACTCCGCCATGGCCGAGAAGCGGCTGGCCGATGCCTCGGCTTCGGTCGCCGAACTTCCCGACCAGGCGCCCCCGGAGTTGCGCGACACCATGACCAGAGTCTGCAGTGTGCTCATCGAGACCCTGGTGGAGCAGCCCGAAGAGCGGATGGTGCTCGGCGGTACCCCCAATCTGACCCGCAACGTCGCCGACTTTCCCGGGTCGTTGCGGCAGGTTCTCGAGGCGCTCGAGGAGCAGGTGGTGGTACTGAAGCTGCTGGCGGCCGCCCGCGACTCGGGTACCGTGACGGTGCGTATCGGCATGGAGAACGAGGCCGAGGAAATGCAGACGACCTCGGTGGTGTCCACCGGATACGGCTCGCATGGGATGGTGCTGGGGGGCCTGGGTGTGGTCGGCCCCACCCGGATGGATTATCCGGGGACGATGGCAGCGGTTCGCGCCGTTGCCGCCTACGTGGGAGAGATTCTGGCCGGCCGGTGACGGCGACCATGGCCGATGTGCCGACAACCACCGTCGCCGACCGTGAATCTCCGGTACCCGTCGAACGAGCAGAGGAAGAACGCACAAGGTGGCCAGGGACTACTACGGGATCCTCGGGGTGGCCAAGGACGCCACGCCGGAGCAGATCAAGCGGGCTTACCGCAAGCTCGCCAGGGAGCTACACCCCGATGTCAACCAGGAGGAAGGCGCTCACGAGCGGTTCCAGGAGGTGACCAACGCCTACGAGGTCCTCTCCGACCCGAAGAAGCGCCAGGTCGTCGACCTCGGCGGTGACCCGCTGGACAGCAGCGGGGGTGGCGCCGGTGCAGGTGGCGGAGACCCGTTCGCCGGTTTCGGTGGCCTCGGCGACATCATGGACGCGTTCTTCGGTGGCGGCGGGGGCGCCGCTGGGGGCGGGCGTGGCACACGCAGCCGCGTCCAGCAGGGATCCGATGCGCTGCTGCGCCTGGAGCTCACGCTCGAGGAATGCGCCAGCGGTGTCAACCGCGACATCACCGTGGACACGGCGGTGATGTGCGAGACCTGCGACGGTGGTGGCTCGCGCGCGGGCAGCGCCCCGTCGACGTGTGACACCTGTGGCGGGCGCGGAGAGGTGCAGTCCGTCCAGCGCTCCTTCCTCGGCCAGGTCATGACCTCGCGCCCGTGCCCGGTGTGCCGGGGATTCGGCGAGGTCATCACCGACCCGTGCCAGCAGTGCGGTGGCGACGGCCGCGTTCGGGCGCGTCGCACGATCACGGTCAAGATTCCCGCGGGTGTCGGCGACGGCATGCGCGTGCGGCTGGCCGGTGAGGGAGAGGTCGGCCCGGGCGGTGGTCCGCCGGGTGATCTGTTCGTCGAGGTCGAGGAGAAGCAGCACGAGCGCTTCGTCCGGGACGGTGCCGACCTGCACTGCACCGTGGAAGTGCCGATGACGGCCGCGGCGCTGGGGACCACCGTGATTCTCGACACGCTCGACGGGCGGGAAGAGCTGACGGTCGAGCCCGGCACCCAGCCCGGCACCGAGCACGTGCTCAGCGGGCAGGGCTTGCCGAAGCTGCGATCGAACGGGCGCGTCAGTGGCCACGGAGATCTGCACGTTCACTTCGACGTGGTGGTTCCCACGAAGCTGGACGAGCAGCAGAGCGAGCTGATCCGCCAACTCGCGGCGGCGCGCGGCGAGGAGCAGCTCGAGCCGACGGTGAGCGCCAACGGCGACGGCCACCGCAGTGGCCTGTTCTCCCGCATCCGCTCGTTCGGTCACCGCTGATTCGTCCCCGTTCGCACGGCTGTCGAGAGGTGCATGGTGTCGTCGCTACCGGTGTTCTCGGTACCCGAACTGCCGGACGGATCCGAGACCACCCTCGGCGGCCCGGAAGGCAAGCACGCCGCGACCGTGCGTCGCCTGCGCGCGGGTGAGCACGTGCAGCTTTCCGACGGCCGTGGCGGTGTGGCCCGGTGCGAGGTGCTGGAGGCCGGGCGGGACATGCTGCGTCTTGCCGTGGAGCACACGTGGTATGTGCCCGCTCCGGAGCTGCGCGTGCGCCTGGTGCAGGCATTGGTCAAGGGCGAACGCGGGGAGTTGGCCGTGGAACTGGCGACCGAAGCCGGTGTGGACGCGGTGACGCCCTGGCGGGCCGCCCGGTGCGTGGCGAAGTGGGATGACGGTCCGCGCGGTGCCAAGGCGTTGGCTCGGTGGCGCAATGCCGCCGCGCAGTCGGCGAAGCAGGCGCGACGGCCGTGGACGCCCGAGGTCGGCGAGCCATGTGGGACACGGGAGTTGTCCGGGCTGATTCGCCGTGCGGACGCGGCCGTGGTGCTGCACGAGGAAGCGGAGACAGCACTGGCGGACGTCGATCTTCCCGCCTCCGGTGAGCTCGCTGTCGTCGTCGGCCCCGAAGGGGGTGTGAGCACCGACGAGCTCGCTACCCTGTCCGAGGCGGGGGCACAGCCGGTCCGGCTCGGGCCTTCGGTGCTGCGGGCTTCCACGGCCGCGGCGGTTGCCCTCGGGGCGCTGGGGGTGTTGACGGACCGGTGGTCGTCCGAGAACGACCGGCAGCGGTGACCCGGGACCGGCGCGTACGACGCAGGGCCTGTCGCCCGGGCGTGCGTGGCCGGACGGGATAGCCTGCCGGATATGAGTGACAACGACGCCGGTTCCCTGTTCGAGCGGATCGAGCGCGGCGAAATCCCCGCGGACGTGGTCCGGGAGAACGAGCGCATCATCGCGATCCGCGACATCAGTCCCCAGGCGCCCACGCACGTGCTTCTCGCTCCGAAGGTGCGCTACCGCAACGCCACGGAACTGGCCGCGCAGGACCCTGCTTTGCTGGCCGAGCTGTTCCTGGTCGCGGGTGAGATCGCCGAGCGTGACGGTGTGGCCGAGTCCGGCTACCGACTGCTGTTCAACACCAATGCCGATGCGGGGCAGACGATCTTCCACGTGCACCTGCACCTGCTGGGAGGTCGCCCGCTCGGTGGTCTGGTGGACGGGCCGGTTCCGGAATAAGGAATCCCGTTCGCCTCGTTGTGCACTCGGTCGGAGCCTCCGAACGGGTGGCGAGTAACCGGCAATCGCATTGCGGGTTGCTTTACCATCGGGGGTGAGGACCAGGAAGTAGGAAATCGACTCGCGCATCCGCGCAGAAAGCAGGCCCGAAAGCACGTGGCCGGAATCGCAGCAGGCGGGGCCGCAGCCCAGTCCGGAGACCAGCAGCCGAACCAAACCGCAACAGCACAGTCGACGGTGACCGTTCCCGACAATGCCGTCCTGGCGTTGTTGGGCTCCCGGGACGAGAACCTCCGGATCATCGAGGAATCGATCGAGGCGGATGTCCACGTCCGGGGCAACGAGGTGACCCTGTCCGGCGCCTCCGCGGACGTGGCCTTCGCCGAGCGGTTGTTCGACGAACTCACCACGCTCATCTCCCGGGGGAACCCGATCAGCCCGGACGTCGTGCGCCACAGCGTGGCGATGCTCTCGGCCGAGCACGGCGAATCGCCCGCCGACGTGCTGACTCTGGACATCGTCTCGCGACGCGGGCGCACCATCCGCCCGAAAACCGCGAACCAGAAGCGCTACGTCGACGCGATCGACGAGCACACCGTGGTCTTCGGAATCGGCCCCGCCGGTACCGGCAAGACCTACCTGGCCATGGCCAAGGCCGTCCAGGCGCTGCAGGCCAAGCAGGTCAACCGGATCATCCTCATCCGCCCCGCCGTGGAGGCCGGGGAACGGCTCGGTTACCTGCCCGGCACGCTGTACGAGAAGATCGATCCGTACCTGCGGCCGCTGTACGACGCCCTGCACGACATGATCGACCCCGAGTCGGTCCCTCGGCTGACCCAGGCGGGCACCATCGAGGTCGCGCCGCTGGCGTACATGCGTGGCCGCACGCTCAACGACGCGTTCATCATCCTCGACGAGGCGCAGAACACCACACCCGAGCAGATGAAGATGTTTCTGACTCGGTTGGGCTTCGGTTCCAAGATCGTGGTGACCGGCGACATCACCCAGATCGACCTACCGGGTGGTCAGCGCAGCGGCCTCAAGGTCGTCCGGGAAATCCTCGATGGTGTCGAGGACGTGCACTTCAGCATGCTGGAGAGCCAGGACGTCGTGCGGCACCGCTTGGTGACCGACATCGTCAACGCCTACGACCGCTGGCAGGCCCGTGAGGAGAGCGGGGACAACGGCGATGAGCGGGCCTCCGGTTCGTCGGGGGAAGAACGTGGTGGTCGGCGCACCGGACAGCGACGGGGGCGCGCATGAGCATCGAGATCGCCAACGAGTCCACCGTCGAGGTGCAGGAGACCGACATCGTCTCGGTCGCCCGGTTCGCGTTGGACCGGATGAGCGTCAGCCAGCTCGCCGAGCTGTCGATCGTGCTCGTCGACCTCGACGTGATGGCCGATCTCCACGAGCGGTGGATGGACCTCGAGGGACCCACCGACGTGATGGCGTTTCCCATGGACGAATACGATTCCGAACGCGCCTCGTCGGGTGGTGACACCACCACCGACTCCACGGCCGCGATGCTCGGTGACATCGTGCTCTGCCCCGCGTTCGCCAAGGACCAGGCACGCAAGGCCGGACACAGTCTCGCCGACGAGTTGTTTCTGCTGACGGTGCACGGAGTCCTGCACCTGCTGGGCTACGACCACGCGGAACCCGAGGAAGAGCGCGAGATGTTCGCGCTGCAGAACCGGATCCTGGTCGACTTCCGGCAGGCGAAGTCCGAGGCCGATCGAGCTGCTCAGCAGCGTGACGCCGACTCTCGCGTGCTCGGCGCGGTGGGGCTGGACAGCCCGGACGACAACACCGGGCACGGCAGGTCGAACTAGGTCGGCGGCCGTGTTCTCCGGTGTAGCCGTGCCCTTGGTGTGGGCGGTACTGCTGGTGGTGGCGGCGGGCGCGTTCGCCGCGGCGGACGCGGCGATCGGGACCGCCTCGCGGGCACGGGTCGACGAGCTCGTCCGCGAGGGACGCGGCGGTGCCAGGCAGCTCGCGTTGGTCCTCGCCGAACGTCCCCGTCACGTCAACCTGCTCCTGCTGCTGCGTCTGGCGTGCGAGTTGAGCGCCACCGTGATGGTCACCATCGCCGTGCTGGGAACGGCCGTGTCCTCCGGCTGGGCGGTCCTGTCCGCGATCGTGACCATGCTGCTGGTCTCCTACGTGTTGGTCGGTGTCGGTCCTCGCACGATCGGGCGGCAGCATCCCTACCGGGTGGGTCTGCTGGCCGCCGCACCGGTGCGTGTTCTCGCGCGTGTGCTCAACCCGCTGACCCGGTTGCTCATCCTCGTCGGGAACACGATCACGCCGGGCCGGGGTTTCCGCGAGGGACCGTTCTCCTCGGAGGTCGAGCTGCGCGAGCTGGTGGATCTCGCCGGCGAGCGCGGGGTCGTCGCCGCGGGAGAGCGCGAGATGATTCACTCGGTGTTCGAGTTGGGAGACACCACCGCTCGTGAAGTGATGGTGCCGCGCACCGAGATCGTCTGGATCGAGCACACCAAGTCGGTGCGGCAGGCGCTCGCGTTGTCCCTGCGTTCGGGTTTTTCCCGCGTTCCCGTGATCGGGGAGAGCGTGGACGACATCGTCGGCGTGGTCACCTTGAAGGACCTGGCCGGGGTGATGGTCGAGCGTGGCAATCTCCACGAGGACGGCCCGGTGGTGGCCGACCTGATGCGCCCGGCGAGTTTCGTGCCCGACTCGAAACGGCTCGACGAGTTGCTCCAGGAGATGCAGCTCTCCCGCAGCCACATGGCGGTCGCGGTGGACGAGTACGGCGGAACCGCGGGGTTGCTCACGATCGAGGACATCATCGAAGAGATCGTCGGTGAGATCACCGACGAGTCCGATCGTGAGGAATATCGGCCGGTCGAAAGGCTGGAGGGCGGTGTGGTCCGGGTGAGCTCCCGGTTGCCCGTGGAGGATTTCGCCGCACTGTTCGAGGTCGATCTCGACGATTCCGAGGTCGAGACGGTCGGTGGCCTGCTCGCGCAGCGGTTGGGGCGCGTTCCACTGCCCGGTGCCGAGGCCGAGATCGCCGGATTGCGGCTTCGCGCCGAAGGCGGCAAGGATCACCGCGGACGTATCCGCATCAACGCGCTTCTCGTGCGCGGGGCCAACGAGGAAAACGCACCGCTGGGCGGTGCCGATCAGGAAGGATACGTCAGTCGTGGGTGACAATGTCGAACAGCCGGTGCCGCAGGAACTCGATGCGGAGGACACCAAGATCGTGACGCTGGCGCGGTCGGCGCGCGCGCGGATCGGTGCGCCCGAGGGAGCCGCGGTGCGCGATCTCGACGGCCGGACCTATGCCGCCTGCACCGTCACCTTGCCCTCGTTGCGCCTGACCGCCTTGCAGGCGGCGGTGACCAGTGCGGTCGCCAGTGGCGCCGAAGGCTTGGAGGCTGCGGCCGTCGTCACCGACGCCACCGAGATCGACGCGGATTCCGTGGCGGCTGTGCGGGATCTCGGTACCAGTGCCCCGGTCTTCCGGGCCGATCGCGGTGGCGAGGTCGTCGGCGTTCGGCGTTGATTTCCGGCACCGGAGTCGCGCCGTCGGGGCTGGTGGCGCCGACAACAGCGCTGCGGCTTCCGGAAAGGAGGCTCCTGGTTCGGCGCCGCAGTCGTGCGTGGGGAGGGGACACCGACCCTGGCATGCTCGAGCCTCGCGATCTCGGTTAGTCTCCGGGGTGAGGGGAGTACTTCGTACAGGTCGGCCCGGTCAGTACGTGCACTCGGGAGTGCTCTCGGGCCACCGCTCGCCGCAGGGCGAGTGAGGGAGACCTCGGACAACCGCGTGTTCGAGGGAGCTTCATGTCCGCTGTCGTGACCGGGGACGTCGTCGTGTCCGCGTCCGGCCTGCAATCGATCGGTTCACCGTCCCTGTGGGGACTGACGATTGCCGCCGTGATCCTGCTGCTGGCGATGGATTTTCTGATCACCCGCAACCCGCACCGGGTGTCCATGCGCGAGGCAGTGGGCTGGTCGATCTTCTACATCGCGCTCCCGCTGGCCTTCGGGGTCTACATCTGGTTCGCGTACGGCTCCACACAGGGGGTCGAGTACCTCACCGGGTACCTGGTGGAGAAGTCACTGTCGGTGGACAACCTGTTCGTGTTCATGCTGCTGCTGTCCGCCTTCGCCGTTCCCGTCGAGCTGCAGCAGCGGGTGCTGCTCTACGGCATCGTCGGTGCCCTGGTGTTGCGCGGTGTGTTCATCGCGGTGGGCGCGGCCGCCCTGTCCGCGTTCGACTGGGCTTTCCTCCTCTTCGGAGCGATCCTGCTGGTCACGGCAGTGAAGATCTTCAAAGACGCCCTTGCGGGCGGGGAGCAGACGACCGAGGTCTCCGATATGCGCTCGGTTCGGCTGCTGCAGCGGCTGATGCCGGTCACCGACGACTATCGGGGAGCTCGCCTGCTGGTGCGTGACGAAGGCAGGCGCGCACTGACCCCCATGGCGCTGGTGGTGGTCGCGATTTTCGGTACCGACGTGGTCTTCGCCATCGATTCCATCCCCGCCGTGTACGGCATCACCGAGGATCCGTACCTCGTGTTCGTCACCAACGCCGCCGCCCTGCTCGGGTTGCGCGCGCTCTACTTCGTCCTCCAGGGAGCGGTGCGCAATCTGCCCCACCTGAATTACGGCCTGGCGTTCATCCTCGCGTTCATCGGGGTGAAGCTCGCGCTGCACTGGGCGCACGACCAGTGGCCGGTCGTGCCCGAAATCCCCACCTTGGCCTCGCTCGGTGTCATCGTCGGCACACTGGCGACGGTGACCCTGACCAGCTTCTACGCCACTCGCCGCTCCGCTCAGCGCGTCGGATGAGGCCGTTCAGTCCCACTGGGTCAGGCCCGCATCGTAGGGCGAGGTGCGGGCCGGTGGCTCCGCTCCCGCCTCGGTGAAGGCCTGGAGTGCTTCCACCAGGCCTTCACGGCGATGTGCGGGCATCCGCTGCACGATGGCCGCGATTTCGCGCCTGCGGTACTCCGTGACCCGATCGACCAGATCGCGCCCCGATCCGGTGAGTCCCACCGTGATTTCGCGCCGCGATTCCGGGTTGCTGTTGCGTTCGGCCCAGCCTGCGCCGACCAGTCGGTCGACCGTACGCGTGGCGGTGGAGGGGTTGACCCCCAGAAGTTCGGCCAGCGAGACGAGTTTCAGCGGTCCTCGTGAGCTCAGGGCCACCAGCAGGCGGAACTGGGGCAGGCTGATCGGCCCGGCCACGGCCGCCACCGACTTCGCCGAGACTCCCACCAGGAGCCGTGAGGCGGTCAGCACCGCGTCGGTGATGGCGTCCACCTCGTTGCCGCTCGGCGGAAGTTCCTCGGTCATGTCCCCATTTTCACATTGACCTGCACGGTGCAAGATTTGCATAATGCAACGGTGGATCCGATTCCGCTGGGAAACAATCAGGAGTGATTCCCGTGCCGGTACGAAGACCGATCGCTGTCTGGCTGCGGGAACGCGGTAGCGGGCTGATGGCGCTGGCGCTGTTCATCGGCGTGGGTGCCGGGTTCGGTGCCATCGCGTTCCGGTGGTTGATCAGACAGGCCGGTCTGTTGTTCTCGGGACACATCGACTACGCCGCCACTCCAGGAGCGGCCCATCCCTGGTTTCCGGGGCTGGGCATGTGGTTCCTGGTGCTGGCCCCGGCCGTGGCGGGGCTCGTCTACGGCCCGCTGGTTCAGCGCTTCGCTCCGGAAGCGCGCGGGCACGGCGTTCCCGAAGTGATGTACGCGGTGGCCGAGCGCGGCGGACACATCAAGCCTCAGGTCAGCCTCGTCAAAGCGCTCGCCTCGGCCCTGTGCATCGGTTCCGGTGGTTCCGTGGGTCGCGAGGGGCCGATCGTGCAGATCGGTGCCGCGCTGGGCTCGGCATGGGGGAAGCTGACCGGGCTGCCCCGGCAACGCCTGCGTGTGCTCGTCGCCTGCGGCGCGGCAGGCGGTATCGCGGCCACGTTCAACGCACCGCTGGCCGGGCCGTTCTTCGCGATGGAGCTGATTCTGCAGAGCTTCACCGCCGAGGCGTTCGGTGCGGTGGTGCTGGCCAGCGTGACGGCCAGCGTGATCGGCCGTGCGGTCATGGGCAACGAGGCCTTTCTGTCCCTGCCCGCCTTCCGGGTGCACAGTCCGTTCGAATTTCTGCTGTTCGCGCTGCTCGGCGTGCTCATCGGGGCCTCGGGGGTGCTGTTCGGCAAGGTGCTCTACACCGTCGAGGATCTGTGCGACCGGGTGTGGCGTGGCCCGGAGTGGCTGCGCCCCGCCGTGGGTGGCCTGCTGCTGGGGGCGCTGCTGCTGGTACTGCCGCAGATGTACGGCGTGGGATATCCGATTTTCGACCGTGCCGTCTCCGGCGGTTACGCGATCGGTTTCCTCCTGCTGCTGATGATCGGCAAGATGCTGGCCACCAGTCTGACCATCGGGATCGGCGGTTCCGGAGGCGTCTTCGCGCCGTCGCTGTTCATCGGCGCGATGGGCGGCACCGCCTTCGGCATGCTGGCCCAGGACCTGCTGCCCGGTATGGGACTCTCGCCGGGCGCCTACGGCCTGATCGGGATGGGAGCCGCGTTCGCAGGGGCGACCAGAGCACCGATCACCGGGGTGATCGTACTGTTCGAACTCACCGGCCAGTACTCGATCATCCTGCCCATGATGCTGGCCCTCGTGGTCGCGACCCTGGTCAGCCGCACGATCAGCAAGGGCACCATCTACACGACCAAGCTCCGCCGCCGTGGGATCGACCTGGAGTCCCGGCACCTGCGGGGCAGGCTCCCGGACCGGACGGCCGGCACGATCATGGAGGCCTTGCCGGAGAAGCTGTCCACCGACACCACCTTCCGGGAGGCGTCCGAGGCGTTGGCCCATTCCAGCGATGCCGTGCTGCCCGTGGTCGACGCGGAAGGCCGCTACCAGGGGTGTGTGACCGCCCATACGGTCGCCGAAGCACTCGAAGGCGAGGAGTATCCGGAAGGCGAGATCGGTGCACTCGCCGAACCCGTTCCCACGGTGCGGAGTACGATGCCGCTGCTCGACACCCTGGAAGTCCTGGTGGAAGCGGAAGGCACCGGTCTGCCCGTCCTCGGTCCCGAGGGTGGCGAGCCGGTCGGTTGGATCAGTCACCAGGCTCTGCTGGAGTCGATGCACACCACCGCCACCCTCCGCTGAGGTGACCGGCGACAATGGTTGACGTGAGCAGCTCAGCCGAAACACATCGCTCCGGGTTCGCCTGCTTCGTCGGTCGCCCCAACGCAGGCAAATCCACGCTGACCAACGCGCTCGTCGGCACGAAAGTGGCGATCACCTCCAGCAAGCCGCAGACCACCCGGCACGCGATCCGCGGCATCGTCCATCGCCCGGACGCGCAGCTGATCATCGTGGACACCCCCGGCGTGCACCGGCCCCGTACGCTGCTCGGCGAGCGCCTCAACGACCTCGTGTACGAGACGTGGTCGGAGGTCGACGTGGTGGGGTTCTGCGTTCCCGCGGACGAGAAGATCGGGCCCGGCGACCGCTACATCGCGGCGGAACTGGCCAAGGTGTCCGAGCGCACACCGGTGGTGGGCATCGTCACGAAGACGGACCTGGTGAGCAAGGACCAGGTGGCCGAGCAGCTCCTGGCCTTGCAGGAAGTGATGGAGTTCGCGGACCTGGTTCCGGTTTCGGCGGTCGACGAGTACCAGGTGGACGTGCTGTCCGACCTGCTTGTTCAACACCTGCCGGAAGGACCGCAGCTCTATCCCGACGGCGAGATCACCGACGAACCGGAAACCACCCTGATCGCCGAACTGATCCGAGAGGCCGCCCTGGAGGGAGTGCGCGACGAACTGCCGCACTCGCTGGCCGTGGGAATCGAGGAGATGGGCCCGCGCGAGGGTTACGACAACCTCGTCGACATCTACGCGGTGATCTACGTGGAACGACGGAGCCAGAAAGCCATCGTCATCGGCCGGGGCGGCGAGCGGCTTCGCGAGGTCGGAGCGGGAGCCCGCAAGCACATCCAGGCTCTGCTGGGCAGCCGGATCTACCTGGACCTGCACGTCAAGATCGCCAAGGACTGGCAGCGCGATCCCAAGCAAATGCAGCGCCTGGGATTTTGATCACTGTTCGATCGGGATTCTACGGTAGCGGCCTTGCCGCGGGCCCTTCTGCGGTACGTTCCTCCGCGGTCTCGCACAGCGCGGACCGACAACCGTATCGAAGAACCGAAGGAAACACCCGTGAGCAACCCGTATGGCGGCCCGCCGTCCGGCCCCCAGCCCCAACAGCCTTACGGCCGGCCGAGCCATGACCCGCAGTCCGGCCCGATGCCCCAGCCGCCGTACGGGCAGCAACCGTACGGACAATCTCCCGCCTACGGACAGCCGCATCCCTACGGCATGCCCGCCTACGGGATCGCTCCGCCCAACAGCAATCTGGGCTGGGGCATTGGTTCGATTTTTCTGTGCTGGCCGTTCGCCATCCCGTCGTTGATCAAAGCGACTTCGGTGCAGAGCCTGTGGGCACAGGGCCGGCTCGCGGAAGCCGAGCATGCTGCCGCCGAGGCCAAGAAATGGGGCAAGATCGGCATCATCGTCGGCGCGTGCGGCTACGGACTGCTCATTCTGTTCTACGTGATCGCGATCGTCGTCGCGGTCGGAGCGGGGGTTGCGGGGAGCTCGTACTGAGCCCTTGCCCGCTGTCGCGCCCTCTCCGGCTGTGCCGGAGTCGGTCGCGCCGTTTACCGCATTCCGGGTGTGACTTCGCGATCGGCGCACCTGCCGTGGCCTCACGCGGGAGTGGGACGATGGAGGGGTGAGCCTCTACCGGGATTCCGCGGTCGTGCTGCGGGTGCACAAGCTGGGTGAGGCCGATCGGATCATCACCCTGCTGACCCGCCGCCACGGCAAGGTTCGTGCCGTGGCCAAGGGAGTGCGCCGCACGACGTCGAGGTTCGGCGCTCGCCTCGAGCCGTTCTGCCACGTGGATGTGCAGCTCTACACCGGGCGCACCCTCGACGTGATCACGCAGGTCCAGACTCTGGATGCGTTCGGCGGCGGCATCGTCGACGACTACCAGCGCTACACCTCGGCCTGTGCGGTGCTGGAAACCGTCGACCGGATCGTCACCGAGGAGGGCGAACCGGTCCTGCGGTTGTACCTGCTGGCGGTCGGCGCTCTCCGGGCGCTGTCCGGGCGGGAACGTGACCCCTCTCTGGTGCTCGACGCTTTCGTGCTGCGTGCGATGTCGTTCGCGGGATGGGAACCCGCACTGGCCGAATGCGCCCGGTGCGGACAGGCGGGCCCGCACGAAGCGTTCAGCATCGCGGCAGGCGGTGCGGTGTGTGCCGGATGCAGGCCCGCCGGCTCGGTACGCCCGGCACCGCAGACGCTGCCTCTGCTGGAGGCGCTGCTGCACGGGGACTGGGATGCGACCACGGCTGCCACCGAACCGGTACGGCGGGAGGGCAGCGGGCTGGTGGCCGCACACCTGCAGTGGCACATGGAGCGGCAGCTGCGGTCGCTGCCGCTGGTGGAACGCCGCGAATCCTGGCACCGGATCCCCGAATTCCTCCGGGAGCGCGCCGCCGAACTGGACGGCAGTGAACTCGCCGGGGCGCCTGCCCCTCAGGAGAACTAGATGCGGATCCGCAGCTACCGTCCGCATGACGCCGAGGCGGTGCACCGGATCTGCGTGGCCACCGGTGACGCCGGAAAACCCGCCGCGGGCATCCTGCGGGACCCGCACCTGGTCGCCTACGTGTTCGCCGATCCCTACCTGCTGCTGCAGCCGGAACTGGTGTTCGTCGCCGAACGTGACGGCGCCGTCCTCGGATACGTCGTCGCGGCGCTGAACTCCCCGGAGTTCTATGCGCGCTGGCAACTGGAGTGGGCGCCCCGCTTCTTCACCAGCCACCCGGCCAGCCCCGACGCCGACGCGCGAGATGCCGACGCCCAACTGCGCACCTTGCTGCACCAACCGCGTCGCCTGCTGTCGGCAGATCTCGACTCGTACCCCTCCCACCTGCACATCAATCTGCTGGCGAGCGCGCGGCGCCAGGGGGCGGGGCGGCTGTTGCTGGAGGCCGTGTTCGACGAACTGGCCCGCGCGGGGTCCCCCGGTGTGCAATTGAGCGTGCGCGCGAGCAACACCGGAGCACAGGCCTTCTACCGCGCCGTCGGCATGAACAGACTGGCCTCTCGGAACGGGCTCGCCGTCCGGTTCGGGCAACCACTCGGCGGTGTGGACCATTCGGTCCGGGAGAATGAGACACCGGTTCGTCACGGACACGGCTGACAGGACGGAGGGAACACCACACATGCTGCGACGCCGCGGGCGGGGTAAGGAAGACCCGGATGTGCGTGCGCCGGACCCGCATCCCGACGGGGCCCGGCCACCGGAACTGCCGCCCGACCTCGTACCCAGGCATGTCGCCGTCGTCATGGACGGCAACGGGCGATGGGCCAACGAGCGCGGTCTGCCGAGAGTCGAAGGGCACAAGCAGGGCGAGGCGGTGGTGCTCGAGCTCGCACGCGGCGCCATCGAGATAGGTGTGCAGTGGCTGTCGCTGTATGCTTTCTCCACCGAGAACTGGAAGCGCAGCCCGGAGGAAGTCAAATTCCTGATGGGCTTCAACCGTGACGTCATTCGCCGCCGCGTCGACGAGCTCGACGAGATGGGCGTGCGCGTGCGGTGGGCCGGACGCCGCCCGAAGCTGTGGCGCAGCGTGGTCAACGAGTTGCGCTCCGCCGAGTCCCGAACCGAGAACAACCAGGTCATGAACCTGACCATGTGCGTCAATTACGGCGGTCGCGCCGAGGTCGGTGACGCGGCGCGCGAGATCGCCAGGCTGGCTGCTGCAGGCAGGATCAATCCGGACAAGGTCGACGAGCGGACCGTGAACCGCTACCTCTACCAACCGGAAATGCCGGATGTCGACCTGTTCATCCGCCCTTCCGGAGAGCGTCGGACCTCGAACTTCATGCTCTGGCAGTCCGCCTATGCCGAGCTGGTGTTCCAGGACACCCTGTTTCCCGATGTGGACCGCCGCCACCTGTGGCGCGCCTGTGAGGCCTACGCGCGCAGGGACCGCCGCTTCGGCGGTGCGGTCGACCGCACCGCGCAGGGTGAGGACACCACCGAACCAGCCCAGGAGGGGCATTGATGACCCAGGAGGCAGCCACGACCGCGGAGTTGATGACCGCGGCCAGACAGGCCCTGGAGGCCTACCACGATGTGCACGTCGACGATGACGGTGCGCTGACGTTCCGTCACTCCGAGGTTCCCTGTGCCGTGCAGGCCATGCAGCTGGCCGAGGGACTGACGGTGCTGAGCCTGACCTGCGTCGTGGCGTGGGATCTCCCGCAGGACGACAAGCTCGCCCAGTCGGCGGCGGAGCGGGCCGGGCAGGGCCTGTTCGGCACGCTCGGTGTCGTGCGTACCGAACGCGGTATGGACGTCACCCTGCGTTACGCGTTTCCCGCTCAGGGGATGGACGCCTCGCCGTTGGGCACATTGCTGATGCTGGTGGTCTCCACGGCCTCACAGCTCCGCAACGAACTCGTCGGAGATCCGCACCCGTCCGAGCACTGATCGGACCCGGCTTTCGGCGGAGAGCGTCGGCCGCACGGCCGCGAGTTCAGCTGCCGCAGGAGCACTCGGGGCAGACGCCGAGGATCTCCACCGTGTGGCTGACGTCGGAGAAACCGTGCTCCCGCGCGATCCGCTCCGTCCAGTCCTCCACCGGGGGATCGGCCACCTCGACGGTGCGTCCGCACACGCGGCAGACGAGGTGGTGGTGATGATGGCTGGAACAGCGGCGGTAGACCGCCTCCCCCGACTCGGTACGCAGAACATCGACTTCCCCGACCTCCGCGAGACTCTGCAGGGTGCGGTAAACCGTGGTCAGACCGATTCCCTCTCCCTGCCGCCGCAGCTGCTCGTGCAGTTCCTGCGCCGACCGGAAGTCGTTGATCTCGTCGAGCAACTTCGACACGGCGGCTCGCTGCTTGGTGGTCCGCAGGCCGGGTACCGAGGTGGCGGGACGCTCGCCGGTGGTCACGCGGTCTCCTGTCGATGTCGGCTGTGCTGTGCCAGGGTGTTCGCGGATTCGGTGCGCGTACCGTGCGGTGCGGCCTCCGACGTTTCCTCGGCATGCGCCACCGCGTCCACCACGATATGAGCCAGATGCTCGTCGGAGAGGCGGTACACGACCTCGCGGCCGTGTCGCTGTCCGCGGACGACACCGGCGGATTTCAGTACGCGCAGATGCTGACTGATCAGCGGCTGGGTCACCCCGAGCGCATCGACCAGTTCGTGCACGCAGCGCTCGGCGGCACGCAACTGCAGGACGATGGAGATCCGGACCGGCGCTGCCAGTGCTCGGAGCAGTTCACCGGCTTCGGAGAGGGTCTGCGTATCGTACCGGGGGGCGGGCTGTGAGACGGTCCGCTCGGGGGAGTGCACGTGGTGTTCCGTGGTCTCCGAAGTGGCACCCGGGCTTTCCGCTTCCCTCGAGACCCCGGAAGTCTGCTGTCCCGTCTCCGGGACGGAATCCGGACCGGCGACGGGCATGATGTCCTCTCCGGCGAGCCCGGGGTGATCGTCTCGCTCGCCTCGAACGTGGAACGTGTGGAACGCTCTGTCGTTCCCATCGTACTGGTCCGGGGCTGCGAACACGCCCAACCGAAACCCGGCCACGTCGAAAGCGGCTCGGCCCGTGAGGGCGAGGGCCGCTACGCACGGCCGACCGTGTTCGCCCCTCGCCGATCCGAGCGAACAGCGGGGTGGGGGAGGAGCATGCAGGCGCGGGCTGGGTACGCTGGGAGAATCATCGTCATCCTTGCTCGGCCGGTCCAGGTCGGCCCAACCCCTTGACAGCCCAGCCCTCTTGACAAGCGTGGAGTGAACGTGCCCACCGATCAGATCGACACGATCGTCAACCTGTGCAAGCGTCGTGGCTTCGTCTACCCGAGCGGTGAGATCTACGGCGGTACCCGGTCGGCATGGGATTACGGTCCGCTCGGGGTGGAGCTCAAGGACAACATCAAGCGCCAGTGGTGGCGGTACATGGTGCAGGGCCGTGACGACATCGTGGGGCTGGACTCCTCGGTGATCCTGCCGCGCCAGGTCTGGGAGGCCTCCGGTCACGTCCAGGAGTTCGTCGACCCGCTGGTGGAGTGCACCTTCTGCCATCAGCGTTTCCGTTCCGACCAACTCGTCGAGGAGCACGCCGAACGCACCGGCAAGGACATCGCTCCCGATGATTTGAGCGACGTACCGTGCCCGAACTGCGGAAACCGGGGGCAGTTCACCGAGCCGAAGATGTTCAACGGCCTGCTCAAGACATTCCTCGGGCCGGTGGATTCCGAGGAAGGCCTGCACTACCTGCGGCCGGAAACCGCGCAGGGCATCTTCGTCAACTTTCTCAACGTGATGACCACGGCGCGGAAGAAGCCCCCGTTCGGCATCGGCCAGATCGGCAAGTCCTTCCGCAACGAGGTCACGCCCGGCAACTTCATCTTCCGCACCCGCGAGTTCGAGCAGATGGAGATGGAGTTCTTCGTCGAGCCCGGCGATGACGAGCAGTGGCACCAGTACTGGATCGACAATCGCACCGAGTGGTACAAGGACCTGGGGGTCGACCCGGACAATCTGCGCCACTACGAGCACCCGAAGGACAAGCTGTCGCACTACTCGAAGCGCACCGTCGACATCGAGTACCGCTTCGGCTTCTCCGGCCAGGAGTGGGGTGAGCTGGAAGGCATCGCCAACCGCACCGACTTCGACCTCACGACGCACTCCAACCACTCCGGAGTGGATCTGTCGTACTTCGACCAGGTGAGCAACTCCCGGTACCGCCCGTACGTCATCGAACCCGCGGCCGGGGTCGGTCGACCGATGATGGCCTTTCTCGTCGACGCCTACCGTGAGGACGAGGCCCCGAACGCCAAGGGCGGCGTCGACAAGCGGGTCGTGCTCGGGCTGGACCGGCGGCTGGCACCGATCAAGGTCGCGGTGCTGCCGCTGTCGCGCAACGCGGACCTGTCGCCGAAGGCGCGCGATGTGGCCGCGCTGCTGCGGCGGAACTGGAACATCGACTTCGACGACGCGGGTGCGATCGGCCGCCGCTACCGGCGCCACGACGAGATCGGTACGCCGTTCTGCGTGACGATCGACTTCGACTCGCTGTCCGACCAGGCGGTCACGGTCCGGGAGCGCGACACGATGGCGCAGGAGCGTGTGGCCATGGATCAGTTGGAGGGCTACCTCGCCGCGCGCCTCATCGGGTGTTAATAGAGTGCTCGGATCGGCCGGCGTGGCGGTGCAGGTGGTGGAACCTCCGGCTGCGCCTCGCTGCGGGAGCCGGCACCTCGAGTAGCCACTTCTCCGCCACGTGCCGACTGTCCTCGCGAGGCTGTGCCGGAGAACCCGCGGCGGTGCCGGTTGCCGACATGGCGAAAGCAGCCGGTCTCGTTTGCCTGATGGCCGCCTGTTGCCTTGCTGACACCCCTCTCCCAGGGGCGGTGATCACGGTACGGGGTGGGGATCTGGAACGATGAGCGGTGTGACTTTCCACGACACCGCTCGAGGAGTCCGACACAGGTCCCGCCCCGGTCGGCCGGTGCGCCGCCTCGTCTTCGGTGCTGTCCTGGTGGCGTTGCTGGTGCTCGTGGGAACCGGGGTGCGGGTGTGGCAGGTCGCCCGGGTCGACCAGGCGCGCCAGGCCGACATGATCGTTGTCCTGGGTGCCGCCCAGTACAACGGAGAGCCGTCGGAAGTGCTCCAGGCGCGCCTGGAGCACGCTCTCGACCTGTACCGGCAGGGGTATTCCGACAACATCGTGACCGTGGGTGGCAACCGGCTCGGGGACAACTACACCGAGGCGGAGGCAAGCAGGATGTGGCTGACCGAGCACGGTGTCCCCGCGGGAAACGTCGTCGATGTCGAAACGGGCCGGGACACTCTGCGCAGCATCCGCGCGGTGGCACGTGTGGCCGAGCAGCACGCGTGGCACACCGCGTTGATCGTCAGTGATCCGTGGCACTCGCTGCGTTCCCGGACCATGGCCGACAATGCCGGGTTGCGCGCGTGGACATCGCCGACTCGGACCGGCCCGATCGTGCAGACCCGTGAGATCCAGCGGCAGTACATCATGCGCGAGACAGCGGCACTGCTGTACTACCGCCTGACCCACTCCTCCGCGGAGGTCTCCGGCATGGGCCTGGGGTAGGAGTCCGCTCACGGGAATTCGACGGGCCGGGGTCGTAGGCTGTGGCCGATGGACTCCGGTGATCTGCCCGGTTACGGCGAACACGACACCAGACGGCTCCTCCCGGAGCCGCCCAAGGATGCTGCCCCGGCCGGTTCGGACATGTCGAACCGAACCGACTTCGCCAGGGACCGTGCGCGGGTGCTGCATTCCGCCGCGCTGCGTCGACTGGCCGGGAAAACCCAGGTCATGGGGCCGGGTGAGGGGGATGTTCCCCGTACGCGGCTGACCCACTCGCTGGAGGTGGCCCAGATCGGCCGGGGGATCGCGCACGACCTGGGCGCCGACGCGGACGTGGTCGACACGGCGGGGCTGGCCCATGACATCGGTCATCCGCCGTTCGGGCACAACGGGGAGGAGGCGTTGAACGCCCTCGCGGAGGAGTGCGGCGGCTTCGAGGGCAATGCCCAGAGTCTGCGCATCCTGACGCGGCTGGAGCCCAAGCTGGTCGATTCCGGCGGCACCGGGCGTGGGCTCAACCTCACTCGGGCGAGCCTCGACGCGGCGACCAAGTACCCGTGGCCGAAGCAACCGGGCATGACCAAGTTCGGCGTGTACGACTCCGACATCGAGGTGTTCGAGTGGATGCGCCAGGGTGCTCCCGCGGGGCGGCGCTGCCTGGAGGCCCAGATCATGGACTGGGCCGACGATGTGGCGTATTCGGTGCACGACGTCGAGGACGGTGTGCATTCCGGCCGGATCTCCCTGCGGGCGCTGACCCACCCGGATGAGCGCACCGAGATCGTGCGGATGGCGGCGAAGCATTTCCGGCACGAGATCCGATTGCCGGACACCGCCGAACTGCTCGAACCCGCCGCCATGCACCTGATCGAGCTGCCCGCCGTTGCCGCGGTGCTGGATTACGACGGGTCGTTGCAGGCACAAGTGGCGCTGAAGCGGCTGACCAGTGAACTCGTCGGACGGTTCGCCTCCGCCTCGGTCTCGGGCACCCGGGCCGAATTCGGGTCGGGGCCGCTGACCCGGTACGGCGCCGACCTGATCCTCCCGGAGGAGGTGGTCGCCGAGGTCGCGGTTCTCAAGGCCGTGGCGCTGCGGTATGTCATGAGCGATCCCGAACGTCTGCGGCTGCAGCAGCGCCAGCGCGTGCTGCTGACCGAACTGGTTCGGGCTCTTGCCGAGGCGGCCCCGGAGTCATTGGATCCCGCGCTGGCCATGGCGTGGCGCGGTGCCGAGGACGACGGGACACGGCTGCGGGCGGTACTGGACCAGGTCGCTTCCCTGACCGATGCTCAGGCCTCGGAGTGGCACCGGCAGTACGTCGGCTCTGGTTCTGCTGTGTAATCAAAGATGTGAGCTATGCCCGGGCAGGCGGCGTTTTGCGGACCTCTTTTGGCAGGATTCTTACAGAGAGTATCGTTGTGTCCGAGTCAGTATCGCTGATTCGGGTGAAACCCCCGACTCCCGACCCCCGATCTGATGGCCGGGGCCCCGAACCCGGGCCACGAGGAGAAGACCCTTGTCCGATCAACCGAACCGGCACTACATCCAGAAACTCGACGTCGACGGCGAGCCGTACATCAACGTCGACAACCTGGCCAGCTGGGTCAACGATCTGCGCTGGCAGGACCCCGAAGCCCAGCGCGCGACCGCCTACATCGCCCAGGAGCTCCGTCTCATGGGACTCTCGGACATCGAGGAATCGCTCCGGTGAGACCCCCGGGTCTTCGGTGAGCCGGGACCGGTTTCCGCCCGGCTCGCCGAAGGCTCCGTGCATGCTTTTCGGGCCCCGCTCGGCTCCGGAACTGGCAGACTCGGTGCGGACCGACCGATCACCGATGCCGGATCCCCTCGCTGAAGGGAGCCCAGCGCAGCCGTGAGCAACCACCTCGACTTCAGCCTGTCCCTGCACCGGCGACTCGCACCTCGCGCGGAGGAGGACTTTTCCTGGTCGCCTTACTCGGTGGCCAGTGCCCTGGGGTTGGCCGCGGCTGCCGCCGATGGCCACACCCGTGCGGAACTTCTCACCGCGCTACGGGCGACGGGCAGCAATAGCCGGACCGAACTGCTCGAACTGCTCCGCGGTGCGGCACACCCGGGCCACCTCGAACCCGAGGACGGCCCGGAACTGGCTGTCGCCAACACGCTGTGGGCCGATGACGAGCTTCCGATCGAGGACACCTACCTGCAAGCGTTGGAGGACTGGCCGGGAAGCGCGCTGCGCAACACGGCATTCCGGGCCGCTCCGGACCGGGCGCGCAGGCAGATCAACGCCGACGTCGCCGAGACGACCCGCGATCTGATCCCGGAGCTGCTCCGGCCCGGTACGGTCGACCCCGACACGGTGGCCGCTCTGGTCAACGCCCTGTACGTGAAAGCGTCGTGGACAGAGTCCTTCGACGAGCACGCCACCGAGTCCAGGCCGTTCCACGCGCCGCACGGTACACGGGACGTGCCCACGATGCGGATGACGCGCTCCTTCGGCTATGCCTCCCGGCACGGCTGGCAAGTGGTCACCCTGCCCGCCGCAGGCGGTATCGAAGCTGTGGTGCTGCTTCCGGACGGTGAGCTGAGCGGGGCCGAGTCCGGGCTGGAGGCCACACGGCTGGCAGAGCTGGTGTCCGCGGCCGGGCAGCAGCGGGTCGAGTTGCTGCTGCCCAGATTCGAAGTGACCGGAGAGGCCGAGCTGCAGCACCCGCTCGACGCCCTCGGGGTCAGCACGCTGTTCACCTCGGCGGCCGACTTCTCCCCGCTGACCGCGCGCCCGCTCCGCGTGTCGACCATGGTGCACCGGTCGGTGCTGCGGGTGGACGAGCACGGGCTGGAAGGCGCTGCCGCCACCGCAGCCGTGATGCGCCTCGTCTCCGCGGTTCGGGAGGAGGAGCCGATACGGGTCGAGGTCGACCGGCCCTTCCTGTTCCTCGTGCGGCATCGTGCGACCGGCGCGATCTACTTCCTCGCACGTGTGGTCGACCCGAGCTGAGGACTGTCACACCTTCCGGCGGTGCCTCGTCAAGCGGGTGAGGGCCCACGAAAGGTGTGGGCCACCGTCGAGGGAGTGGACCATGTCACGGATTCCGGAAGTCACGATCGACAGGGCGGGCTGGCTGGCCACGTTGATCTACCGGTTCGCCAGACGTCGCTACGGGGCGGTTCCCCAGCCCGTCGCCGTCGCCGCGCACCATCCCGGGCTCCTGCTCAGCTCGGGAATCGTCGAGATGACGACGGAGAAGGTGGCCACCGTTCTGCCCGCGAGCGTTCGGGAGCTGGCCACGTACCGCGTGGCCAGCCGGATCGGTTGCTCGTGGTGCGTGGACTTCGGGACGATGCTGCAGCTCAAGGAGGGGTTGAACATCGAGCGCCTGAAGCACATCGAGGACTACGCCTTCTCGGAGCACTTCGACGAGCTGGATCGGTTGGTCATCGCCTACGCCGATGCCATGACCGAGCAGCCCGTGACAGTCACCGACGAGCAGGTGGCCGAACTCGACCGACGGCTGGGGCACAAGGCCGTGCTCGAGCTCACCTACATGATCGCCCTGGAGAACGAGCGTACCCGCTTCAACCACGCGCTCGGCATCACCGATCAGGGCTTCACCTCCGGGGAGGCCTGCCGAGTGCCCATGCCGTAGCCCGATCGGCGCCGTCGATGGAGTGTGCGCTCGCCGGGGTGCGTTCAGAAGCGAATCCGGGTCAGCTTGTCGGGATTGGCCACGTCGAAGAGTTCCGCGACTCGACCGTCACGGACGGAGAGGGTCATCACCCGGGGCGCAACCTGCCCGGTATCGGTTCCGGGTAGCAGGACCCCCGGGTCACCGTTGACGAGGACGGGGCGGATTCCGGTCAGCAGGTCCTCGCCGTACTTGGTGACGAGTCCCAGAGTGAACTGCGCGACCTTCTCGCCGCCGACGACCGCGCGCAGCGCCGTCCGAGCCTTGCCGCCCCCGTCGCCGTACACGACCGCCTGCGGGTGCAGGACGCGGACGACCGCCTCGACATTCCCCGAGGAGACCGCCGTGAGGAACTCGTCGAGCACCCGCTGGTGCTCGGCTCTTGGGACACGTGGTGGGGGGCCGGCGTTCGACACGGTCCGCCGGCCGCGCGAAGCGTGCTGCCGCACGGCGGGTACCGAGCAGTCGAGCATCTCGGCGATGTCGGCGAACGGGACGTCGAACGCATCGTGGAGGACCAGAGCCAGCCGCTGATCGGGCGGTAGTTGGTGCAGGACGCGCATTGCCGCCATGCGCAGGTCCTCGCGTTGTACGGCGGTCTCCAACGGGCCCGGTACCTCGCTGTCCGGCTCGCTGACGACCGGCTCGGCCAGCCACGGCCCGACATAGCGCTCCCGACGAGCCGCGGCCGACCGAATCCGGTCGAGACAGATGCGTCCTACGACGGTGGTCAGCCATGCCCCCAACTCGTGAATCTCGTCCCGCGCTGTCCCATCGAGATGAGCCAGCCGCAGCCACGCCTCCTGCACGGCATCCTCGGCATCCGCGAGGTGTCCCGTGAGCTGGTACGCCACTCCGATCAACCGTTCGCGGTGACCATCGAACCGTGCTGCCAGAGCGTCCTCGTTCGGTGACACGGAGTGATTCTGGCACGGCGGTTCCGGATGCCGGGGATCGCGTCGGAGGTACCGACCCGGCCTCTAGACTGGCGGGCGTGGCGGGAAAGATCCGGGAAAGCGACATCGCCGAAGTCCGCGAACGCAACCGGATCGACGATGTCGTCGGTGAGTATGTCGCATTGCGGCGCGCCGGCGGCGGCGCGCTGAAGGGCCTGTGCCCGTTCCACGACGAGAAGACCCCGTCGTTCAACGTCCGCTCCAGCCACGGCACGTTCCACTGCTTCGGATGTGGCGAGGGCGGCGATGTCATCGCGTTTCTGATGAAGACCGAGCATCTCGGCTTCGTCGAGGCCGTGGAACGGCTGGCCGACCGCGCGGGAATCGAGCTGCGCTACGAGGGCGGGGGACCTGCGGTGCGGCGCGACCCCGGTACCCGGGCGCGGTTGGTGGAGGCTCACCGCCTCGCGGCCGAGTTCTACGCCGAACAGCTGCGTTCTCCGGAGGCCGAGCCTGCTCGGGAGTTCCTCACGCAACGAGGGTTCGACGAGTCCGCCGCGACCATGTTCGGCTGCGGGTTCGCCCCGAGCGGTTGGGATCGCCTGACGAAGCACCTGCTGGGCAAGGGCTTCGAACTGGAGGAGCTCTACAAGGCGGGGCTGTCCCGGGAGGGGCGCCGCGGACCGATCGACCGGTTCCACCGGCGCCTGCTCTGGCCGTTGAAAGACCTGGGCGGGGACGTGGTCGGGTTCGGTGCACGCCGTGTCTTCGACGACGATCCGATCGAGGCCAAGTACGTCAACACCTCGGCCACGCCGATCTTCAACAAGTCCCAGGTGCTGTTCGGTATCGACCTGGCCAAACGGGAGATCGCCAAGCGCCATCAGGCTGTGGTCGTCGAGGGCTACACCGACGTGATGGCGATGCACCTGGCCGGGGTGCCCACCGCGGTCGCCTCGTGCGGAACCGCCTTCGGCGATGAGCACGTCGCCGTCCTGCGGCGGTTGATGATGGACGACGACGCCTTCCGCGGTGAAGTGATCTACACCTTCGACGGGGACGAAGCCGGGCAGAAGGCGGCGCTGAAGGCCTTCGAGGGAGAGCAGCAGTTCGCCACGCAGACGTATGTCTCGATCACTCCCGACGGCATGGACCCGTGCGAACTGCGTCAGGACTCCGGCGACGCGGCGGTGCGGGACCTGGTGGCGCGGCGGCGGCCGCTGTTCGAGTTCGCCATCCGCAGCCTGCTGAACGGCTACGATCTGGACTCGGTGGAAGGCCGGGTGGCGGCGCTGCAGCGCACCGTGCCACTGGTCGCCCAGATCAAGGACCCCGCCAGCCGGGACGGCTACGCCGTCAGCCTGACGTGGTGGACCGGCTGGGACGACGAGAAGCAGGTCGTACAGCGGGTTCGCGAGTCGGCCGGAGCAGCCCCCGCCAAGTCCCGCCGGAAGCGGGCGCGCCCCGCCGAGCAGGAGTCGGCGGGCTCCGCGGTCGAACTACCACCGCGGCCGCCTCGGCACGACCTTCCCCGCTGGTCGCAGCGCGAGACGCTGAAGGCCGCGTTGCAGGTGCCCGCGCTGGCCGGGCCGCTCTACGACTCGCTGCCGGAGGACGCCTTCACCGAGTCCGCCTACCGGGAACTGCACCAGGCGATCCTGGCGGCGGGCGGTACCGTCTCGGGGCTCGCGGGGCCGGCGCTGATCGATGCGGTGCGGCAGTGCTGCGAGAGCGAGGTCGCCCGTCACCTGCTCACCCAGCTTGCCGTGGAAACACCGGATACGAGGTCCGAGCAGGATCACCGGTATGTCACCGGGGTGATCGCCCGGCTGCAGGAAAATCTCGTGGCCGGGCAGATCGCCGACATCAAGTCGCGTGTGCAGCGATTGTCGCCGCTGGAGGATGCCGACGAGTACCACGCGTTGTTCGGTGATCTGGTGGCGTTGGAGCAATACCGCAAGTCGTTGCTGGAACAGGCCATGGGAGGCGCCCTGTGATCTCGTGGTTCCGGCGTTTCGTGGCTCGTCTGAACGGAACGGCCGCCCTGCCCCGGGACTTTCGGGGCTCCCTGGACATGGACGAGCAGGTGCTGGCCGTGGCCGGCAGCGATGGTGGCCCGCTGGTGGCCACCAGCCTGGGGCTGTGGTTGCCGGAGAGCGAAAGCGCTCGCCGTGTCGGATGGCACCTGCTGAGCAAGGCGAGCTGGGACGAGGGAACGCTGACCCTCATCGAGGCCGAGGAGTCGGGGACGGCGGGGGAGGCGGTGTTGTTGCGCGATCGCCCCGCGCGGCGGTTCACGCTGTCCTCGCGCGGACGGGTGCCCGAGGTGGTGCACGCGAGGATCACCGGATCGATCCGCTCCAGCCATCACCGGGAACTGCCGGGCGGTGGTGCCTGGTTCGTGCAGCGCAAGGTGCCCGGCCAGGATGGCATCGTGCTGCAGGTCCGAGCCGATCGTGGCACGGACGAGACCGCGCTGCGGGACTTCGCTTTCGAGGTCGCCGAGCAGCTGCACCACGTGCGCGAGTCCGGCCACCAGTGAGCGAGATTTCTTCGGGACCTCACGTCCGGTGGCGCCGACGCTGTAGTATGACCGTACTGTTTCTCCGGGTGGTGAGGCGCTGTGTGGGATCCGCGGAAGTATCTGGAATTCTCCGAGTACCGCGATCGACCGGCGCACGACCTCTTGGTTCGTGTCGGCGCGGACACGGCGCGACGTGTGGTCGACGTGGGATGCGGCTCGGGGAATCTGACTCCGTTGTTGGCGGCCCGATGGCCGGAAGCCGTGATCGAGGCGATCGACGCATCATCGGAGATGGTGCAGGCGGCCCGTGCGAATGGGATCGACGCGCGGTTGGAGGACGTGCGGGATTGGCAGCCTGCACCGGACACCGACGTCGCTCTGTGCAACGCCGTGCTCCAGTGGGTTCCCGACCATGTCGAACTGCTGCGCGCGTGGCTGCGCGCGCTGCCCGAGAGGGCATGGTTCGCCTTCCAAGTGCCCGGCAACTTCGATGCGCCCGCTCATCGAACCCTGCGCGAACTGGCAGGCGAGTCGGGATGGTCGCAGCGCCTTGCGGGAGTACTGCGCGAGCCGGACTGCGTCCTTGCCGCTGTCGATTACGCTGACGCGATCGCCGATCTCGACATCGAGGTGGACGCGTGGGAGACCACGTATGTGCACCGCTTGCGGGGTGAGGACCCGGTGCTGGAATGGCTCAGTGGTACGGCGCTGCGCCCTGTCCGGTCGGTTCTCGGCGATGAGCAGTGGCAGCGGTTCCGGACCGAACTCACCCCTCGTCTGCGTGCGGCGTACCCGCAACGCACCGACGGCACCACGTGGTTTCCCTTCCGGAGGATCTTCGTTGTCGCGCACCGGCGGTGACGTTCCGGGCGATCTGCGGCGGAGACCGGGTATCCTGGGAAAACGCCTGTCGGCAGGCCACGGGGGAGGGGGGTGTGCACCCGCCCCGGGAGCATGCGTTAGAGTATGTGTTGTCAGCAGGCGCTGATGAGAACAGAACAGTCCTCCGTAGCTCAATGGCAGAGCATTCGGCTGTTAACCGAAGGGTTGCTGGTTCGAATCCAGCCGGAGGAGCTTCATTGCGAAGGCGGTACCGGGACCCGGTGCCGCCTTCGTTGTCGGCATCCGGCGCGTTCGAGAGTCGGCTCGTCCCGGTGGGCCCGGGGCGCCGTCCTTGCCCGTGCGTATCCGTGGACCTCCCTCGCCGTGTGATCGGTGATTTTTCGAATCGGCAGCATTGCCGCTGCCGTGCCGGCACGATGTACCGATCATCGGGTGGAGTTCGCTCGGAACCGACTTGGCGATCCGCTTGCTGCCGGAGGATGTGGCCGACGACGGCGGCAAACGATCATTTCACAGCCGACGTAGGTCGACGATTCTGCTTGTCGTGCGAGCGAATATTATGGAGAAGATCTCATCCGGTGGTACTGCGCGGGGAGGAGGGTGGCGTGCTCGAGGGGAGGTCGTGGGAGTCGATCTGTGACCAGGCTGCGGGACCGGTGACACTGCTCGATCCGCAAGGCCGGTACTTGTATGTCAATCCGGCCTTCTGCCGCTTGGTCGGATACAGCAGTGAGGAATTACTGCGGCGTGGGAGGGAGTTGCTGACTTTTCCCGGAGATCATGCGAATGATCGTGAATCCGTCGGCGAATTGTTCACTTCCGAAACCGGTCAGAAAAGTCTCGAGAAACGATTTGTGTGCTTCGACGGCAGCGTGATCCGGGTTTTCGTGTTCCTTTCGGTCATCAAGGATGCCGATGGACAGCCGGAAATGCTTCTGGTGCAGGTCCAGGAGGTCGTGGGGCGACACGGATCCGAGGAGCGACAGCGCGAGGTGTCCCTCGACGACGAACTCGCATATCCGGTTCATCGGCACGAGGAGGTCGACGGACGCCGGATGATGGACACGCACCTGGTTCATCTGGCATTGCACGATCCACTGACCGGGTTGGCCAATCGTGCTCTGCTCGCCGACCGCCTCGCGCACCGGCTCACCGAACTGCCCCGTAACGGGGGTGCCGTGGCTGTCATCATGGCCGATCTCGACGGGTTGAAGCCCATCAACGACCACTACGGCCATCTCACCGGCGATCACCTTCTCATCGCCACCGCCGACGAACTTCTCGGTACCGTACGTACCGGTGACACGGTGGCTCGCCTCGGCGGGGACGAGTTCGTCGTCGTCAGCGACGTCGACGATCTCACGGCGGCCGAGGCGTTGCGTGCGCGAATCGCGCAATGTCTGAACACCGAGGTCGAAGTACAAGGCCTGCGCATCGCTCTGCGTGCCAGTGTCGGCCTCGCCGTCACCGACGATCCCGCAGCATCGACGGAGACTTTGCTGCACAGTGCCGACCGGGAGATGTACGCCCGCAAGCGGCGACGTCGCCGTCCCGGCGACCGTTCGTAGCGATGACCGTTGCCTGTTGCTGTGCGCACTCCCGGATACGCCCGGCTCGCGATCCTGTGCAACGCGCTTGGTGCGGGACCGGTTCGAGCAGGAAGCGGTGTGTTCCCTCGCGCTCACCCCATGGGCAGTGGGCTGTCGACGAGCTCGCGGAATTCCTGTGCAGGCAGCGGGGCGGAGAACAGGAAACCCTGGTAGGTGTCCAGTTCGAGAAATTTCAGCAGGCGGAGCTGGCCGGTGGTTTCCACCCCTTCGGCGACGCAGGCGCGTCCCATGGCGCGGGCTATGTTGCGCACGGCGCGTGCGATGGCGAAATCGGCGGCATCGTGGTCGACCCCGGCGACGAATCGGCGGTCGAGCTTGATGATCTGCGCGGGCAGATCCTTGAGCCGAGCGAGTGAGGAATAACCGGTGCCGAAATCGTCGATGGCGAATCGCACGCCGCGCTCGATGAGTTCGGACATGGACTGTTGGGCTTGCGGGGAGAGGTCGACGAGGCTGGTTTCCACCATCTCCAGGACCACGCGGTCCCAACCGATCCCGCATTCGTCGACGATGCGGGAGACCTCTTCGACGAAGGCCGGGTCGCCGGGCAGGAAACTGCTCAGATTGACTCCGATCCCCACCGGCCGCCCTCCCGACATCGGCCAGTTCGCCGCCTCGTGCAGTGCTGTGCGCAGAACCCACAGATCCAGCTCGCGCAGTTGATCACCTTGTTCGGCCACCGGCAGGATGACGTCCGGGGACAACAGTCCCCGGACGGGATGGGGCCAGCGCACCAGCGCTTCGGCCATGACCACGGAACCCTCGCGGTCGACGATCGGTTGGTACCGCAGGGTCATGTCGTTGTTGGCGATCGCTTCCCGCAACTGCCCTTCCAGGTGCATCTTCCCCGTGACCAGAGTGACCAGATCGGGATGGGCCAGGGATACCCGGCCGGGACCCCGGGTCTTGGCTTCGGACAGTGCCGTGTGAGCGGATCGCAGCAGATCCTCGGGGGTTCTCACGGCATTGTCGAAGGCCGTGGCGCCGATGCAGGCCGATACGCCGATCAGCTCTCCACCCACCGGAACGGTCGTGCGCAGGGACTTCGATAGCCGGAGCGTCAATGCCTCCAAGCCACCGACGGCGTCGATGTCCGAACAGACGATCAGGTATTCGTCGCCGGAGACCCGGGCCACCGTGCACTGGTCCGGTAATTCACTCCTGAGGCGCTGGGCCAGCACCACGAGCAACTCGTCGCCTGCTTCGTGGCCCAGCGAGTCGTTGACCCGTTTGAATTGGTCGATGTTGCAGACCAGCACGGCGAGCCGGTCGGTGGCGCCGTCGTCGAGCAACCGGCCGAGCAGCTTGGTGATGCCCCTGCGGTTGGGCATCCCGGTCAGTTCGTCGTGGAGTGATTCCCGAGGTTGCGTGCCCGGCGGAGGATTCCACTTGGTGACGTCCTGAAGCACCGCGACCCACACGCGGCTGCCGTCTTCCTCGGTCGACACGGAGCTGCACACATCGCAGAACACCGGTTGTCCATCCGAGCGAGCCAGCATTCGTTGCCGGTGTAGCGGGGTTCCGGAGCACGAGCCCGGGTCGGCGGCGTCCAGCGCGATTCTCTCGGCCCGTTCCTGCGGATGGAGCAGGTCCATGGCGCCCAGGCCGCAGATGTCCTGATGTCGGTAACCCAGCAGGTCGCACAGAGCCCGGTTGGCGTCCAGTACGTGGCCGGCGTCGTCGAACAGGCCGATCGCGACGGGGGCGAGCTCGAACAGGTCGGGATGTCGCCGGTTCGATCGTTGCCGCCGGGCGTGCCCGCCGGGGGTCTTCCGAGTCATATGCGTCCTCCGATACGCACAGTCCCGTCGCGGAGCTCTTCTCCCGTTGGAGTGACTATACCCATCATTGCTGCATATGGAGCCAATGAAATTACTGTCCGTGGTAATTTTTCGGATACGGCGCAGGTTTTTGCCGGCGCGTCCCCTCCTTCGTGTGTCATGCCTTTGAGCACAGGGTTACCGGGTTCGAGGGCGGGCGAGGGAACCACGGTGCCGCTCCTCGGCCGGTCACGGCACGTGTTCTCGTGATGCGTTCGTCACCTACATGAGCGGTTGGGTGTCGAGAAGGTCAGGCTCGGGTAACGATCCACGGGGCCCGGTGATGTCGCTGCTGTACCGCTCTGCGCATACGGAGCACTTTCGTTGCAGGTCAGCAAGGCCGTGGAGGGCGGTTCCCTTCGGTTTTGCGGCGGACTTCCGGCAAGCCGAGCGGGCTCACGATGAGCTATACACGACAGGAGAGCCATTGCTTTCCGTCCCCGGGGCAGTGGTGTCGGAAGACGGGGACGTGATGAAACGGGGGAGTAGCAATGTCCACACCAGGGATCGGCAAGGAACCACACCTCTGGCTGCCCGACCTGTCCTCGGTGACTCGGTTGCCGAAGCCGCTCAAGGCAGTCGTGTACCTGATCATGCTGGCGGTGTTGACGGTGGCCGGCATCAGTGCGCTACTGGCGACCGCGGTGGTTATCGGTGAGATCACCGGTTCGTTCGATATCGCGACGTTCATGGGGCGGTGAACGTCGCGATCGCAGTGGGGTCGAGGTCGGCGTCTCCTGTGCGAGGCGCCGACCTTTTTCGATGCGCGAGTGCCGAGGGGAGTGCTGCCCCGGGCTCCGTCGCACCGTGCATGCTCGCTACGATCGTTCTGGTTCCCACGGGGCGGTAGCTCAGACGGTCAGAGCAGCGGACTCATAATCCGTAAGACGCCGGTTCAAGTCCGGCCCGCCCCACTCGACCGACCTGCGATAACCGTGCTTGCTCGGTGAACCCGTCAGGGTGTGTGGCAACGGTGTGCCCACGCCACCGTCAGCACCCGTATCGGCCGCTGCGCGCGGTACCCGAGGGCATGACCTCGGCAGCGACGCGCGGGCTGGGCTCGTTCGGCGTGCACTCCGTGTGGCCGCCGGCGCTTGCTCGAGTGACCCGCACTCCACATGGCCGATGAATCGATGCTCCACTTCGGTCCACTGAGGAGAGCGTGAACGTGTGATCATTTCCGTGTGAGTGACGTGTGCCCCTCCGGAGGTCGCGATCGGCGATACTGTATCGATCAAAATCCGCGGGTGGTGTGCGCCGGACTGCCGCACTGCCCCTCGGTTCCGTGCCTTCACGGGAAGGAGGTGCCGTACGAACGAGCGTGAGTGGAACGAAACACATGCACGATCCGGCTGACTGGCGGCGAAGCGGGAAGCACTGGCACGCGTACAGCGAGATACGGCAGGAGCAGGGTTCGTCCACTCGGGTCGACCGCCTCGCTCGTGAGCCCGATGAGGTGTTGCGCAACCCGAGGGACGTGGCCCGGTGGCTGACCGTGATGAGCCGCGAGCACTCGCCCCGGATCGGGGTGAAGTTGCTCGGCGAGAACGCCGGATGGGGGCACGTCGGTGACAGCGGACACCTCGATCACGATCGGGCCGCCGATGAAATCGCTGCCGCACGCGGCGACAGCGTGCACGTCTCGATCAGTCGTGAGCACGACCGTGTGGACCTCTGGGTCGAGGCGGTCACGGTCGACGACTGCCCGGAGGGACATCACGAACAGGAGTGACGTCAGCGATGTGCTCCCAGTGTGGTGGGCCGATGATTCCGCCCCAGGATGGCGGTCCACCCAAGTGCCCGCACTGCGGGTAGGGCCCGGCCGGCAGGTGCACGCTGCCTGCCGGCACGGACCACTCGATCACCGCCTGTCCGAAACGGTGGTCGTGACCCGGCGGTGGTGCCGGGACGGCGGCTGCCGTCTCCGTCACCGCGGCTCTTTCAGAGCCCGTCTTGGGACTTGGTCAGGTGGTTGCTGAACCGCCGTCTCAGGCGGCGCCTTGCGGCGTTGCAGGCCACATCGAGTAGCCACTTCTCCGCCACGTGGCCAGCTGCCTTGCTGATGCCCGCCTGCGGGCATTCCGATCGAATACGCCGGAGCGGGTCACTCTGCTCAGGCTGATCATTCGAGCGAAAGAGCCAAATCAAAGACAGGCACTCACATTCCGGCCGTCTCGGCCAACCGGTCGAGATATTCCAGTGTCGCGTCCCGCGGCTTGGTCGGCAGGTAGAACAGGACTCTGTCCACACCGGCCTGCGCGTAGTCCTCGAGAGTGGAGGCATCGTGCGGCGCCGCGTACACCGACACGGGCACGCGCCGGCCCGCTTGCTCCCGCACGCGTTCGATCCGCGCCCCCAGGTCCTCGGTGCCCGCGCGTGGCAGCCATCCACCCCCGTACTCGGCCACGCGCGCCACCGAGCGCTCGCTCTCACCGCCGACGTAGATCGGCGGATGTGGCTGCTGGACGGGCTTGGGCCAAGAGTGGATCGGGTCGAAATCGACATGTTCGCCGTGGAACTCGGCCTCGTCCCGGGCCCAGATCTCCCGCATCGCCCGGATCCGCTCGTCCATCAGCGCACCGCGGCGGGCCGGATCGGTACCGTGGTTGCGCATCTCCTCACGGTTCCAGCCGGCGCCGACACCGAAGATCACCCGGCCACCCGAGATGTGGTCGAGACTGGCCACCTCCTTGGCCGTGGTGATCGGGTCGCGCTCGATGACCAGTGCGATCCCGGTGGCCACGAGCAGGTGCTCGGTGGCGGTGGCGGCGGCTGTCAGGCTCACGAACGGATCCAGCGTGCGGTAATAGATCCGCGGCAGTGGTTCCCCACCGGGATAGGGGGTTTCCCGGCTCGCCGGGATATGGGTGTGCTCGGCGAGAAACATCGAGTCGAACCCGCGTTCCTCCAGGGCCTTTCCGAGCTCGGCAGGAGCGATTCCCTCGTCGGTCACGAACGTCGAGATACCGAATTTCATTCGAATGTGGGCTTGCCTCGTGCACGCCTCGGCGCACGGGGCAGGCCCTGCCTCCTCACAGAACCATCGGGCAACTGCTGCCCATTCTGGGTCAGCAGGCGAAGTACCGATACCGCAGGCAAAGCAAGCACCGCGGCAACGATGCCACCACCCGGCGACAGAAGTCCATTGTGCACGCTTCGTGATCGGGACATGCCCGTGATGGGGGCAATGCCCGGGTGGCAGCACCACCATTGATCAGCATCGACGGTGGCGCGATCCGGGAACGGTGGCGGAGGTGCTCATCACGTGTACGGGCCATGGCGGGAAGTGATCAGGTTGTGCCGCACTGCGGGGCACCGTCCACGCTGGCAGCAGGTTGCGGCTTTCGGCGTGTCGACATGGGTGCTGTGGTGGGTCGGCGGCCAGTTCATCGTGCCGGAAACCGCTCCCTCCGCACTGGATGTGCTCGGCGAGCTCGGTAACCGCTTCGGCCTTGCCCTGTCGCCGTGGGGTCGGCGGGTTGCGCAGGCATGGGGACAGCTGGCGCCGCTGGTGTCCGTGCTGGGAGGGCTCCTGTGGGCGGCCACGAGCGAGCGCGGCCAGGCACCTGCCTTGCTCGGCTGGGTCGCCGTCATGCTCGCGTCCGAGCGACTCGGGTACCAGCCGTCGGTGGTGATCGCGCTGGCTGCGATGGTGGGCTTCATCCTGCTGGCATGGCTCTGCTCGCTGGCCAACAACCGGTTCGTGGACCGCCGCCCGACAGCGCCGTCGCACAATGTGCTGCGGGCCGGTGTTTCGGCAGCGGCACTGTCGGCGGTGGTTCCCCTGTTCGCTCCCGGAGTGTTCGTGTTCCGGCTGTGCCGCCCCTACGTGGCGACAGCGCCCGGTGCGGTCCCCGCCGGGCGCGGAAGCGACGGTGGCCGCACCGGAGTACCCGAGCCCCCCGACGCATGAGCGGACCGGCATTGCCCCGTTCGGGTGGTATCAACACTCGTGTCCCACCGGGGCACTGCGGCATTCGGGGAAGGTCGAGGAATGCCCGGTAGCGCCGAGAACTGCGGTTTTCTTCCGTGAAAGCCGGCACTGGCAGCTCGTGCGGCAGCGCAACGGGCCGGATCGGTACCGCTCCCGGCTGGTCTCTCCTGTGGCGCGGGTGCGCACCGGCAATGCAGAATGACGCAGCGAGTGATCGGCTGATGACCGCGTGCAGACGAGGCCGTAGGGGAAGACGTCCCTCGTCGAACAGCGGAGGTCAGTGGTGAGCACTCGTGGCAGCGCCCGTGGCCCGACGGAAGGTGTGGTCTACATCCACTCGTCACCGGCTGCGGTCTGTCCGCATGTCGAATGGGCGATCTCCGGCGCACTCGATACTCGAATCGACCTGCGCTGGACGGAGCAGCCTGCCCTGCCCGGGCAGTTGCGTGCCGAATGCGCCTGGTCGGCCGAGCCGGGAGCCGGGGCTCGGTTGGTGACCGCTTTGCGCGCTTGGCCGATGTTGCGGTTCGAGGTCACCGAGGACCCCAGTCCGGGGATGGACGGGCAGCGGTTCTGCCACGTTCCCGAACTCGGCCTGTGGCGTGCCTGCACCGGCGCCAACGGCGATATCGTGGTCAAGGAGGACCAGTTGCGCACGCTGGCGACCAGCAGCACAGGTACCGAAGCGTTCGGTTACCGCGTCGATCAGTTGCTGGGTGCCGCCTGGGACGACGCTCTCGAACCGTTCCGCCGGGCCGGCGACGGCGCCCCCGTGACCTGGCTGCACCACGTCGGTTAGGAGACGCCGGTGCGGGTCGGCCGTGCCGCGAAGCCGACCACCGCGGGCGAGGGACACCGCCGAGGAGGCGGAGCGGTCGGACATGAACGGGATCCGACACCGGATCCTGCGACGATGCTCTTCGGCGGTGTGGCAGGCTCGGTGGGGTGCGTGCGACTGCCCGCCCCGGGCGTTCGGGGATTCCGTGGTTGAAGTGGGGAGTGCCTGTCGCCGCCGTCGTCCTCGTCGCCGCTGTCGCAGCCGGAGCGGCAGCGCGCGTACTGTACGGGGCTCCCCCGAGCGAGGGGTCGGTGTCTCCGGTGCCGAACACCGCAGGACCGGGGAAGGAGCCGGGTTCGAGCAGGGTCGAACTGAGCCCGAGTGCCACCGAGCATCCCGACCACGTCGCCGTGCGCATCCTGCTGCAGACGCACTTCAATTCCATCAATCTCAAGCGCTACGACCGGTGGAAGACCACGGTCGTGGAGGAAAAGCAGCGACGTCAGCCCGAGAGCGCCTGGCGCGAGGAGTACCGAACCACTCGGGACGGCAGCATCAGGGTGCTGCGGATCATGCCGGGACCGCAGGACTCCCTGCGGGTGATGTTGACGTTCACCAGCACGCAGGACCCTTCGGATGCGCCTCCGTCGATGCAGGTGGGATGCCTGCGATGGCGCGTGGTCTATCCGGTGGTGCGGGATTCGGGCGGACTCCGCTTCGGTGTCGGTCTGCCGGAGAGTTCACTGGCACGGCCGTGCTGACACCCCGCGGGCGCTACAGGGGGATGTTGCCGTGGGCGCCGCACCCGGCAGGAGCGGCGGCGAGTGCTTCGGCGATGCGGCGGCGGGTCTGGCTGGGTTCGATGACCTCGTCGACCACGCCGATGGACTTCGCACGGTCGACACCGCCTGCCACCCGCTGGTGCTCTTCGGCGAGTTTGTCCTGCAGCGCTTCGCGTTCGTCGTCCGGCGCTGCGGCCAGTGCCTTGCGGTGCAGGATGCCGACCGCGGCCTTGGCGCCCATGACCGCGACCTCGGCCTCCGGCCAGGCGAACACCGTGGTCGCCCCGAGGGAGCGGGCGTTCATGGCGATGTAGGCGCCGCCGTAGGACTTGCGGGTCACCAGGGTCACCCGGGGAACGACGGCTTCACCGAAGGCGTGCAGCAGCTTCGCCCCTCGCCGCACGACACCGCCCCATTCCTGGCCCACCCCGGGCAGGTAGCCGGGAACGTCGACCATGACCAGCAGCGGGATGCCGAAGGAGTCGCACATCCGCACGAAACGGGCGGCCTTCTCCGCCGACAGCGAGTCCAGACACCCGCCCTTGCGCAGCGGGTTGTTGGCGATCACACCCACGGTCCGGCCACCGAGCCTGCCGAGCCCGGTGACGACGTTGGGAGCCCACTTGGCCTGGAATTCCTGGAAATCGCTGGCCTCGTCGGTATCGGTGTCGAGGATGCCCCGGATCACCGGCTTGACATCATAGGCACGCCGCGCGGTTTCCGGCAGCAGCGCGCGCAGGTCCTGCTCGGTTTGTACCGAGTGGAGGTCGAACAGGCCCGGCCGCGCGAACAGCCCGGTCAGGTGCCGGGCCCGGCGGTAGGCGTCCGGCTCGTCGGCCGCGACGACGTGAACCACGCCGGACTTCTTGCCGTGCGCCTCGGCCCCGCCGAGCCCGTCCTGGTCGATCTCCTCACCGGTCACGCTGCGCACCACGTCCGGGCCGGTGACGAACACTCGCCCGGTCGGGGCCATGATCACCACGTCGGTCAGCGCCGGACCGTAGGCGGCGCCGCCCGCGGCCGGGCCCAGCACCACCGAGATCTGCGGCACCTTGCCCGAGGCGCGGATCATCGCCGCGAACACCTGGCCGACGGCGTCGAGGGCTTCGACTCCCTCGGCCAGGCGCGCGCCTCCCGAATGCCACAGCCCGATCACCGGGCACCGCCGGCGCACCGCCGTGTCGATGGCCTCCACGATGTGTCGGCACCCCTCGGTGCCCATCGCTCCGCCCATCTTGGTGCCGTCGGTGCAGTAGGCGATCACCGTGGCCCCGTCGATACGGCCCTGCACCGCGTACACCCCGCTGGCATCGCGCGGATGCAGCGGTGTCATCGAGTCGGGGTCGAACAACTGGGCCAACCGCAGTTCCGGGTCACGCGGATCCTGCTCGGTCTGTTGGCTGTCGGGACGCGTGGCCAGAGCGGTCATGAATGCCTCCGCAGGTGACGGGCTGAGTGTGGTCGGGAACCGGTCAGGGCCGAACGAACGCGAGGGCGACGTTGTGCCCGCCGAAACCGAAGGAGTCGTTGACCGCGGCGGTCAACTCGACCTTGCGTGGCTCCCCGGCCACCACGTCGAGTTCGACCTTCGGGTCGAGGTTGTCCAGGTTCCGGGTCGCCGGGATCAGACCGGTGTGAATCGACAGGATGGTGACGATGCTCTCCACCGCGCCGGCTCCGCCGACGAGATGACCCAGTGCCCCCTTGGGGGCGGTGAGCACGACGTGGTCCCCGACGGCCTTGCGCACGGCAGCGGCCTCACCGACGTCACCGACCACCGTGGAGGTCGCATGTGCGTTGACGTGGCCGATGTCGTCGCCGGACAAGCCGGCAGCGGAGACCGCGCTGTTGATCGCGTTGACCTGTCCCACACCGTCGGGGTGGTTACCGGTGATGTGGTGGGCATCGGACGTGATCCCCGCTCCGCCCAACCGGGCGTAGACACGAGCACCGCGAGCCCTGGCGTGCTCGGCGCTTTCCAGCACCACCACACCGGCACCCTCACCCATGACGAAACCGTCACGGTCGGTGTCGAACGGCCGGGAGGCCTTTTCGGGCTCGTCGTTGCGCGTGCTCAGAGTCCGGGACTGGACGAAACCGGCGACCGTGATGGGATGGATGCAGGCTTCGGCGCCACCTGCCACCACCACATCGGCGCGTCCGGACTGGATCATCTGCATCCCGGTGGCCAGTCCCTCCGCACCCGACGCGCATGCCGAGGCGGGGGAGTGCACCCCGGCCCGGGCCTTGAGGTCCAGGCTCACGTGCGCGGCCGGGCCGTTGGGCATGAGCATCGGCACGGTCAGCGGGGACACCTTGCGCAGGCCCTGTTCCTTGAGCAGGTCGTGCTGCTCGAGCAGCGTGAGCGGGCCACCGATGCCGGTGCCGACAGCCACCCCGAGCCGGTCGGGATCGACCGGCTGCTGCTCGTCGGAGGGCATGTCGAAGCCGGCGTCGGACCACGCCTGCCGGGCGGCGACCACCGCGATCTGCTCACAGCGGTCCATCCTGCGCAGTTGCACCCGGGGAAGGATCTCGCCGGGTTCCTGGGCCAGCGGGGCCGAGATCCGTGCGGGCAGGTCGTAGGTGTCGACCCACTCGGCTTCGGTCTTGCGGACCCCGCTGCGTCCACTGATCAATCCGTCCCAGGTGGACGCGACGTCACCGCCGAGCGGTGTCGTCGCGCCGAGACCTGTGATCACGACATCGGTTGTGGTCATGCGTTCTTGGCGATGTAGTCCACCGCATCGCCCACGGTCTTGAGGTTGGCCAGTTCGTCGTCCGGAATCTTGACCCCGAACTTGTCCTCGGCCTGGACGGCGATCTCCACCATCGACAGCGAGTCGATGTCCAGGTCATCCACAAAGGACTTCTCGGTCGACACGTCGTCGGCGTCCACACCGGCGACCTCTTCGACGATGCCTGCGAGACCTTGTGTGATTTCCTCGTTCGCCACGGTGATTCCTTCCTTGCTCACGTCGAGCCCCCGGTTCCTCTCCGGGAGGGCTTCAGGAATGGCTGCGGTGTGCTGCACTCACGGGCAGATCACCACCTGACCGGCGTAGGACAGTCCCGCCCCGAAACCGACCAGGAGCAGCACGTCGCCACTGTTGATCTCGCCCGCCGAGCGCATGTGATCGATGGCGAGCGGGATCGAGGCGGCGGACGTGTTGCCGGAATGCACGATGTCACGGGCGACCACGAGGTCGCTACGGGCACCCTGACTTTGCAGCTTCCGCGCGATCGCTTCCACGATGCGCAGGTTCGCCTGGTGTGCGATCAGGGCGTCGACATCGCCCAGCCGAAGCCCCGCCTGCTCCACGGCGCGGGCGGCGACCGGTGCGACCTGGGTGGTCGCCCACCGGAAGACCGTCTGGCCCTCCTGGTAGATGTAGCGGTTGTCCCGCAGGTAGATGGTGTCCACGAGATCCCCGGCGCTGCCGAGGGACGCCGGCCCGATCGCGGGCTCTTCGGCGGGACCGACGACGGCGGCACCGGCACCGTCGGCGAAGATGATGCAGTTCGCGCGGTCCTGCCAGTCCAACCATTCCTGGAACCGCTCCGCGCCGATGACCAGGACACGGCGCGCGGAGCCGCCGCGGACGAAATCGGAGGCCGCGTTGAGCGCGTAGCAGAACCCGGCACAGGCCGCGTTGAGGTCGAAGGCGCCGGAGGCCGTGATGCCGATCCGGTCGGCGACCTGGGCCGCAGCGTTCGGGATGGGACCGGGCATGGTGCAGGTCGCGATGATGACCTGGTCCACATCGGCCGGTGTGAGGCCCGCGTCGGCGATCGCCTTCGCGCCGGCTTCCACGGCCATGGTGACCACGGTCTGATCGTCGTCGCCGAGCCTGCGGCTGACGATGCCGACACGCTGCTGGATCCACTCGTCGTCGGTCTCGACGACCTGCGCGAGGTCGTCGTTGGTGACCACGCGGTTGCCCTGGGTACTGCCGAACCCGAGGATCTTCGTGGCGGCCGGCCCGGCGGCCAACGTCATCGTGGGCGGGGTTGTCACACCTGGCTCCTGGAGTGGTTCGGGCTGTGCTCGGCCAGCAGTTCGGCGACCTTGTCCAGGTCGTCAGGGGTTTTGAGGTTCACGGCCTGGGTGCCTTTGATTTCTCGGCGTATCAAGCCGGACAGGGTGCCCGCGGGCGGGAGTTCCACGACCGCCGTGACTCCGCGCTCGGCCAGCGTCACCATGCACGAATCCCAGCGCACAGGACGTGTGACCTGGTCGACCAGCCGGTGCAGCACGGTCTGCGAGTCGGAGACCACGGCGCCGTCGGCGTTCGACAGCAACGGCCGTCGGGCATCGGAGACGGTGACCTCGGCCGCGTGGTTGCTCATGGTTTCCCGCGCGGGGGTCATGAAGCGGGTGTGGAAGGCTCCGGCGACGGGTAGCGGCCGCACCCGGGCACCGGCGGGGGGCTCTTCGGCGAGCTCCTCCAGCGCGGAGCGACGGCCCGCGGCGACGATCTGTCCGGCACCGTTGCGGTTCGCCGGGTCGAGGCCGAGCTTGTCCAGGTGGGTCACGATCTCGTCCGGGTCGCCACCCATGACGGCCGACATGCCGGTCGGTTCGAGCGAGCACGCCGCGGCCATCTCGCGTCCGCGCACCGCGGCGAGGGTGACGGCGTCGTCGAAGGTCAGTGCTCCGGCCAGTGCGGCGGCCGCGAGCTCGCCGACCGAGTGGCCTGCCACGGGCGCGTCCTGCGGGATCTCGACCCGGCTGCGCAGCTGCTCGGCCGCGATCAGGGACAGCGCCACGATCAGCGGCTGGGTGACTGCGGTGTCCTTGATCTCGTCGGCATCGGCGGTGGTGCCGAGGCGAACCAGGTCCAGGCCGGTGAGTTCCGACCATGCGGTCAGGCGCGACTCGACTCCGTCGAGCTCGAGCCACGGGGCGAACATGCCGGGGGCCTGAGCCCCCTGTCCGGGTGCAAGAAGCGCGATCACGCCTGCCACTGAACACGTTATCCGGCGATCGCGCTGATGCTGACACGGACGAAGTCAGCGCCGGAACGTTGTGGAGTGTCTACAACGACTGCGGGACACAGTGCCTGTAATGACGTGAGTCTTTGTCACTTGTCACCCATATGTGACGCCGGCGTGAGCGCGTGCCGGTGTGAGGCACGCCTCAACGGTGATGCGGTGAATCCTCACCCGTCCCGGTGATCGTGTCGCTATCCTGCTGCGGCCATGATCACGACTTGAGGGGACGGCAGTGGATTTCCGCGTCGATATCGAGGGCCTGGATTCCCTGAAGAACAACCTCACCCGGAGCTCGGAGAACCTCGAGCAGGCGCTGAACGCGATGCGCGACATCAGCTCGGAGTCACTGGGGTACAGGACGCTGGATCAGGCGTGCGCCGACTTCCGCGAGACCTGGCGGACCGGGCTGAAGAAGGTCGAGGAATGCACCGGCAAGCTCACCGAGGGGCTGGACTCGGCCAGGAAGGACTACGTCGAGCTGGAAAAGCAGATCGAAGAGGGCTTCGCCGGGATGGAGGTCGAGCTGGGCGGGGGTGCCGGGAAGTGAGCCAGGAAGGCTGGTCCGGGATCGGTTACAACCCGGCGCCGGGCAGCGTGGCCGCCACGGGTGAGCTCGCGGGCAAGCTGAACAGGACCGCGACGTATCTCCGGGAGACTTACGAGGTCCTCAACGACGTCAAGAATCAATCCGACGTCTGGCAGGGCGAGGCCTCGAAGGCGTTCGCCGAGCGGATCGAGGACCTGCCCACGTACCTGGACAACGCGCACAAGTCGCTCGACAGAGCCTCGGGGCATCTGCGGTTCTGGGAGGAGAACCTCTCGCAGTACCAGAACCGGGCGCAGACCTTGGAGAAGGATGCCCGCGCCGCGCGGGGGCAGGTCGCCGAAACCGAGACCGCGCTGGAGAAGGCCAACGCCAATCCCGCGTTCAACCTGGCTGGACAGCGCTTCGACACCGACGCGGAGCTGCAGGATGCCGAGCAGCGGCTGGCTCAGGCGCGAGCGCAAGCCGATGCCGCCGCCAAGCGGGCCGAGCAAGCCCGGACCTCACTCGAGGAGATCCTTCGCCGGGCGGAGAAACTCAAGCACGAGCACGAGGGTACCGCCGACGACACGGCCCGCAAGATCCAGGCCGCCGACGACGGTCTCGCCCCACCCGAGCCCGGGTGGTGGGAGCAGCTCGTCGACTGGGTCGCCGAGAACGCCGGCTTTATCGGCGACATCGCAGGCGTCGTGTCGGCCGTGGCGGGGTCGTTGGCGTTTATTCCTGTGCTTGCGCCGATATTCGGCCCCATAGCGCTTGCAGCTGGTGCTGTTGCCTTGGCAGGCCACAGCCTCGACATGGGGCTGAACTGGGAGGAGAAGTCGGAAAACAAAGGTGCATGGGCCGGACTGGGCGCTGATGTTGCGGGTCTGGTTCCAGGGATTGGTGCTGTAACCAAAGGTATTGACTTCGCTGGTGACTCCGTAGGGCTGCTGAGCAAGTCAGGACAATTTTGCCGTGGGCTCGGCGATGATATGCAGGAAGCTTCCATGGTGCCCAAAATGGCTATGGAGTCGCTCGGTTACTCACATGTAGCGGAAACTGGCGCCAAGGTGAGTCAATCATTCGTAAATACGGTCACTCAAGTTCCGACTGTGACAGAATGGGTCACTCCGGGAGAAACGGAAAAGGAAGAAAAGAGAGGGGCCGCGTTCGGCGCCCTTGTCGGTAACGCTCTTCAGGTCAGGTAGAAAAATAGTCCGATGCGCAAAAATTGAGGACGACCATGCAAGAAGAGAGTCCCATATGGTTTGATGTTCCGGAATTTTTTGTCCCAATGGGATTCGGAGACGAAGCTGAGCATAGAATGTCGCGGATGATGGAGTATATTGGCTTGGTAAATCCACAGACTACGCTCGAAGAGCGTTTGCGGCATGCCTTCATTCAGGAGAATTTGCTCAAACACATATGGGACCAAGGTGTTCGTTACGGAGCTACCTGCCTTTTGAGGTCGGACGAAGATGATGTGCCTCGATTGACCACGGCGCAGTTCACCGCCAGCCTCATTCTTGCTGATGTACCTGGTAATGATCCACTTTCTACGCTGGAAAAGTCTTTGTGACTGCGAGGAAAAACTCGGGAGACTGCCGTCGACGAGCTCTCGACCGGTCCGGCGCTGCTGGTGGCGGATGAGAGTCAGGTGACGCTTTCCGCTGAACTGCTGGGGAGTCAGGAAGACAGCGTTCGTACAACCAGGCAGATTCAAGCGTTTATTCCGTTGCCAGACGGTAGTCGCATGGCAACGCTGGCTCTTGCCACGGAAGCGCTTGATGATTGGGACAATTACCTTGCTATTATGCGTGGAATACTCGGCACGGTCTCTTTTCGTAAACCGGGAACACGGTCGTCGATCGAGACGAGGCTCGATGGTTTGATGTAATCAACAAGGAGCTTCGATTTGGAGATTAAGGAAAAATGAGCGACTTAATATTTCTCTTCGGTGTTGTGGCGGCGTTCTGCTTTATTGCCTGGTTTCAGGTCGAGCGATTTGTTGTGCGCAGGCGAGGAGCTTATCAACTGGTGGAAACCCTTAGAAACGAACTTCGTTCTCCGCGGGGCTCTCATGACGGTGTGGTGTGTATGCGCCGGTACAAGCTGAGAGGTTTATCACGTGAAATGATTGCAGAAGTAGCAAATCAAGAGGGATATGAAATATCGGGGTTCGGGTTTCACGGCGGCATTTTCTATCATTTTCATTTTACGCCGATCAGCATTTAGCAGGGTGGCTCAAAGTGGAATTTATCGACACTGCAACGATTCGTTTTGTGCAGTTCACAATTGTACTTGTGGTTTGGCTGGCTTTCACAGAAGTGTTCAAACCTCCGCGTGTCGTGCGTGCATTGCGACGTTGGCGTGCCACGTCGCGGTTGCGGAAGGAGTTGCGGCAGCGGGAAGCCGAACCGAATACGGTGGTGTACTGGGACCGGTACCGGCACTTGAGCAAGGCGGAGCTGTTCGCGGTGGCCGAGGAGTTCGGGTGGCGCTACAGCGAGCAGCGGATCGTGCCGGAGGGCTGGGCGCTGGATTTCGTGCGGGTCGGTGCGGCGAAGGTGGTTTGATCGCACCTCACCACAGGCCCCGCGACTTGGCCAGGCGCCCGACGGCCAGGGCCGTGCGCAGGATGAGGGCGTCACGCGGATTGGTCAGTGTCCGGCCGGTGATCTCGGAGACGCGGCGCAGCCGGTACCGCACGGTGTTGGGATGCACGTAGAGCTGCCGTGCGCAGCTTTCCAGGACACCGCCGACCTCGAGGTAGGTGTCCACGGTCTCCATCAGAGCGCTGCCCGCGTCGACCAGCGGCAGCATGATTTTCTCGATGAGCTGGCGCTCGGCTTCCGGATCCCCGGCGAGGGCCCGTTCGGGCAGCAGGTCCTCGGCAGGCACCGGGCGCGGCGCCGCCGGCCAGGCCACGACCGCGCGCAAGGCCGACATGGCGTCGCTGGCCGAACGGTGCGCCTCGGTCAGGCTCGACACGGTCGGCCCCACCACCACGGGCCCCTCTCCGAAAGCCTCGGTGATGCTCGTCGCGGACTCGCGTCCGGCTCGCCGGTCGGACGGCTCCCCGAACACGACCACCAGCCGGCTGCCCTGCACTCCCAGCAGCACCGACCGCCCGGCCCGAGCGGCCCGGCTGCGTACCTGATACACGATGCTGGGCGGGTCGTCCGACGGGGCGTTGCCGACGAGCACGGTGGCCTCCGAGGAAGGTTCCCAGCCGAGCGCCGCCGCACGTGAGAGCAGGGATTCCTCGGTGTCTCCCCGCACGATCCCGTCGACGACCAGTGCTTCCAGCCGCGCATCCCAGGCACCGCGGGACTCGGCCGCCGCCGCGTAGGACGTGGCCGCGGCGAAGGCGATCTCCCGCGTGTAGCGCAGGATCGCCTCGGTCAGCAGAGTCCGCTCGGACTCGTCCTCGGCCAGGTCGGGGAGTTGCTGTTCGAAGACATCGATCGCCGCCCGCACCATCTCGACGGTCTGGCGCAGGCTCACCCACTGGGAAAGGTCCTTCGGCGCGGAGCGGAACGCCTCGGCGGTCAGCCGGATCGCCTCGGTCGGATCCTGCAGCCACGACACGAAATTGGACACGCCGGTCTGGGTCACCAGCAGCACACTGGCGCGCTGGTCGGCAGGCAACCGCCGAAACCACGGCAGTCGCTGCTCCATCGCGCCGATACTCGAGTTGGCGAGCCCGCCCGAGGCGTGTTCCAGCCGCCGCAGCGTCTTCGGCGACACCTGCGTGCGAGGGATGCTGCCCTGCTCGTCCGCGCTGCCGTTGCCCATGGCTGTCAGCCTGCCATGCCGGTCGGTCGGCGCCGGCGGGTATCGGGCTCCCGTGCTGTCGCACCGCGGTCTCGGGTGCCTTCCGACGCATCTCGGGCGGAATTTCGAGAAACCGCCCAGCACGGCCATGATCGGCCGGACGACCTTCGTGCTCGTGAAAGGCACGGTCCACGGTCACCGGGGCGACCACGGCACGGTGATGGTGGCTCTCAGTGCTCCTGCTTCCGCCGGGACGCGTCGGCACGGTGCTCGGCACGCGCATCACGCAACCGCAGCAGCCGCTTGACCAGAGCCGGATCCTGCTCCAGTGCTTCCGGATCGTCGAGCAGGCGGTTCAGGCGCTGATAGTAGCGAGTCGGGGAAAACCCGAAACGCTCCCGGATGTTGCGTTCCTTGCTGCCCGCCTGGTGCCACCACTCGCTCTCGAAGGCGAGGATGGCGCGATCCGTCTCGTTCATCCGACAGCCCCCCGTCCGACAGCCCCTGGCCGGTAGCTTCTGACCGAAAGCTCCACGTCGATCACTCGACCAGTGACTGACCCCAGTCTACCCGGATGCGCACGTGTGTTCGACAGATCGTTCGAGTCGGCCCGCGTGATCCGCCTCATGCGGGAACGGCCGGCTCGGGGCGGGCAGACCCGACCGGCATCACCCGGGGAACACGGCGGCTGCTTCGTCCTCCAGGACGGGGCCGATGAGCTCGACCGGCTGGGGCAGGAGCGCCAGCACGTCCCGGGTGCGCAGGTTCATGGCGCGCTCGTCCGGCGGGAAGGCGGCCTGCGCCCGGGGCAGCGGCATCCCGAAAACCACCCGGCTCACCCCGGCCTGATACATCGCGGTGGTGCACATCGGGCAGGGCTCACCGCTGGCGAACATCGTGGTCTCGCGCAGCGCGTCCAACCCGAGTTCGGCCCCGGCGCGGCGCAGGGCGACGGACTCCGCGTGTGCCGTGAGATCCCCGGTCGCGGCGACGGTGTTGCTCCCTTCGGCGAGCACCGTGCCGTCCGACCCGGCCAGCACCGCTCCGAACGGGCGATTCCCGAAGCGGGCGGTCTCGGCGGCCAACGAGATCGCGCGGCGCAGGTGTGCTGCCTCCTCCGAGGTGAGCGAATCCATGGTGCGGTTCTCCAAGAGGTTCGTGGTCGAGCCCGCCGTGCGGGGATGGGCGCGAGTCTCGCACCCACCCCCGCACGCTTACGCGACGCCCGGATCCGTGGTTTGCGGACCGGCGGCCTGCGCATCGTCGATGCGGTACTTGCGGGCTGCCTCGCCGGCCCTGGCGGCCTCCATCTCGCCGCTGCGGGCGAGAGACGCGAGCGCGGCGACCACGGTGGATTCCGCGTCGACGAGGAAGACCCTCCGTGCAGCCGGTCGCGTATCGGAGAACCCGAAGCCGTCGGTGCCGAGAGTGACCATCTCCGACGGAACCCACGGGCGGATGAGATCCGGTACCGCCCGCATCCAGTCGCTGACCGCGACCACCGGCCCCCGGCCCTCGCCGCTCAGAGCCCGGGTCACGTACGGCACCCGGGGCTCGTCTTCGGGATGGGTCAGATTGTGCTGCTCGGCGCTCTCGGCTTCGCGCCGCAGTTCCGTCCACGAGGTGGCCGACCACACGTCGGCCTGCACGCCCCACTCCTCGGCGAGCATCTCCTGGGCCCGCAGTGCCTCCGGCATGGTCACCCCGGATGTCAGGATCTGCACGCGCGGCCCCGAGCTGCCCGGCGCCTGCCGGTACCGGTACAGACCGCGCAGCAGGGCGTCCACGTCCAGGTCCTCCGGCTCGGCCGGTTGCTGGTACGGCTCGTTGTAGACGGTCAGGTAGTAGAAGACGTTCTCGGCGTTCTCGCCGTACATCCGCCGCAGGCCGTCTTTGACGATGTGAGCCACTTCGAACGCCCACGCGGGATCGTAGGAGACCACGGCCGGGTTCGTCAGCGCGAGCAGCAGCGAGTGCCCGTCGGCGTGCTGCAGCCCCTCACCGACCAGCGTCGTGCGACCGGCGGTCGCGCCGAGCAGGAAACCGCGGGACATCTGGTCTCCCGCGGACCACAAGGTGTCGCCGGTGCGCTGGAATCCGAACATCGAGTAGAAGATGTAGACCGGGATCATCGGCTCGCCGTGCGTGGCATAGCTGCTGCCCGCCGCGATGAACGACGCGGCGGAACCGGCCTCGTTGATTCCCTCGTGCAGGATCTGCCCCTGCTCGCTCTCGCGGTAGGCGAGCATGAGCTGGTAGTCCACCGGCGTGTAGGACTGGCCCAGCGGGTTGTAGATCTTCTGGGAGGGAAACATCGAATCCATCCCGAAGGTGCGTGCCTCGTCCGGAATGATCGGTACGAGGCGAGGGCCGATCTCCGGGTCCTTGGCCAGGTCCTTGAGCAGCCGGACGAAGGCCATCGTGGTGGCCACTTCCTGCTTGCCGGAACCGCGCCGGATCACGTCGTAGACCTTGTCGCCCGGCAGGACCAGGGCCTTGGACTTGGTCCGTCGTTCCGGCAGGTAGCCGCCGAGCTGCCTACGCCGCTCGTGCAGGTACTCGACCTCGGGCGAGTCCTCGCCGGGGTGGTAGTACGGCGGCAGGTACGGGTCCTGGTCGAGCTGCTCGTCCGAGATCGGGATGCGCAGGCTGTCCCGGAAGAGCTTCATGTCGTCCAGGGTCAGCTTCTTCATCTGATGCGTGGCGTTACGCCCCTCGAAATGCGCACCCAGGCCGTAGCCCTTGATCGTCTTGGCCAGGATCACCGTGGGTTGGCCGTGGTGCTCCATCGCCGCCTTGTAGGCCGCGTAGACCTTGCGGTAGTCGTGGCCGCCGCGGCGCAGACCCCAGATCTGGTCGTCGGTGTAGTTCTTGACCATCTCCTTGGTGCGGGGATCCCTGCCGAAGAAGTGCTCGCGGACGAAGGCGCCGTCATTGGCCTTGTAGGTCTGGTAGTCCCCGTCCAGGGTGGTGTTCATCAGGTTGACCAGCGCGCCGTCGCGGTCGGCGTGCAGCAGAGCGTCCCACTCGCGGCCCCACACGACCTTGATGACGTTCCACCCGGCACCGCGGAAGAACGCCTCCAGCTCCTGGACGATCTTGCCGTTGCCCCGAACCGGGCCATCGAGCTGCTGCAGGTTGCAGTTGACCACGAACGTCAGGTTGTCCAGGCCCTCGTTGGCCGCCACGTGCAGCAGACCCCGCGATTCCGGCTCGTTCATCTCGCCGTCGCCGAGGAACGCCCAGACGTGCTGCCTGCTGGTGTCCTTGATGCCGCGGTCGTGAAGATAGCGGTTGAACCGGGCCTGGAAGATCGCGTTCTGCGGCCCCAGGCCCATCGACACCGTCGGGAACTCCCAGAAGTCCGGCATCAGGCGGGGATGCGGGTAGGACGGCAGTCCCCCGCCGGGGCCGGCGTGCGAGTACTCCTGCCGGAAACCGTCGAGCTGGTCGGCGCTCAGCCTGCCCTCGAGGTACGCGCGCGCGTAGATGCCGGGGGAGGCGTGCCCCTGGATGTAGAGGTGATCGCCCCCACCGGGATGGTCCTTGCCCCGGAAGAACCAGTTGAAGCCGACCTCGTACAGGCTCGCCGACGAGGCGAAGGACGAGATGTGGCCGCCGACGCCGATGCCGGGGCGCTGTGCCCGCTGCACCATGATCGCGGCGTTCCAGCGCATCCAGGCGCGGTAGCGCCGCTCGGTCTCCTCGTCACCGGGGAACCACGGCTCCTGCTCGGTGTGGATCGTGTTGACATAGTCGGTGCTGACCAGCGAAGGAACACCGACACCCGTTTCACGGGAGCGCTGCAGCAGCCGCAGCATCAGGTACCGGGCACGCTGCTGACCGTGCCTGGAGAGAACGGAGTTGAACGAGTCCAGCCACTCCTCGGTCTCCTCCTGGTCGATGTCCGGCAAGTGCGAGGCCAGCCCCTCCCGGATAACCCGTACCTTCTGCGGGGAGCCTGCGCCACTGGTCTCGCTGTTGTTCGGGGACAAGGGAACTCCTCGACTACGTCGTGGACGCTTACCACCGGCCGGCCTGTGAGGCCGACCACGCCATCTTCCCCCATCCTGGTCAGTGACGCGCGAACCGTCACTGTTACCGACCGGTATGCAGGTGGCCGATTGTCCGGGGGCACAACTACAGTCAGTCTCTGAGATTGCAGCGGCGTGTCATACCGTCAGCAGTTGCGCCGGTGGCGGCTCGCAGTGTTCGCTATCGGAAGGACCGTGCCAGACCAACGAGGTGTGGGGGCCGAACAGCCGCCACACCGGTGCCATTGGAGGAGTGAGAAAGCCGTGGTCGCCGCGGAAGACGCCGGCAAGACTGAGGTCGACGTCGCCGACAAGCTCGACATCGAGCCGGACATGGTGGTTCAGGAGATCGGGTGGGACGAGGACGTCGATGACGCTGTCCGCGCCGCGATCGAGGAGCGTTGCGGGAGTGAACTGCTCGACGAGGATGCCGACGAAGTGGTCGACGTGGTGCTGCTGTGGTGGCGCGACGACGACGGCGATCTGACGGACACACTTCTCGACGTCATGACCCCGCTCGCCGACGAGGGTGTCATCTGGGTGCTGACTCCGAAGACCGGCCGTGCCGGTCATGTCGAGCCCAGTGACATCGACGAGGCCGCATCGACATCCAACCTGGCGCAAACCTCCAACATCAACCTCGGTGAGGGTTGGATGGGAACCAGGTTGGCCTACCGCAAGGCAGCGAAAACCAAGCGGTGATCGGCCACATCGGTGGCATCGGCGTCCGATCCGCCGATGCCACCGTAGGCGTGTTCCGTGTAGGTTCGGCGGCGACAGGATCACGCCGAACAGAAGGGTGCACGCCCATGACGGTCGAGGTCGGTGCCGAAGCTCCGGACTTCACGCTGCCGGACTCCAACAAGGAGCAGGTCTCCCTTTCCGGTTTCCGGGGTGACAAGAACGTGCTTCTGGTCTTCTACCCGTTCGCGTTCAGCGGTGTCTGCCAGGGCGAGCTGTGCCAGGTCCGTGACGACCTGGCCGAGTTCCAGAACGACGATGTCCAGGTCATCGGGGTGTCGGTCGACACCACGTTCGCGCTCAAGACCTGGGCCGAGCAGCAGGGCTACACGTTCCCGCTGCTGTCGGACTTCTGGCCGCACGGCGAGGTCGCCCAGGCCTACGGTGTGTTCAACGAGAAGGCCGGAATGGCCAACCGGGGAACCTTCCTGATCGACAAGGAGGGAACGGTCCGGTTCGCGGAGGTCAACCAGCCGGGCGAACCCCGGGACCAGGAGGCGTGGAAGAAGGCGATTCTCGCCCTGTCCGCGTGACAATCGGTGGTGGCCGACCGGTACAGTATGTCGCGACCACGGCCGGTACTCTCGGTGGCCACCACTTCGGGCGCATAGCTCAGCGGAAGAGCACTTGCCTTACAAGCAAGGGGTCGCTGGTTCGAACCCAGCTGCGCCCACCCCTTACCACCAGGGAAAACACTGGACTGCTCGGGGTTGCCGGGCAGTTTGTGGACCCAAGTGTGGTGTGAACAGGCCTGTCCTTGGTCCATGGCGAGGTCGAAAGCACGTCGTCAACGCCCGCGCGGCACGGTCGAGAAGCCGGCCGGTGGCGCCCTTCGCGTGAAGGTGTGTGCGGGCTTCGATCCCGTGGCGAAACGTCGCCACCATCTCCGCGAGACGGTTCCGGCTGGCTCAGGTGCGGCGTGCGGCGGAGAAGGTCCTGACGCGCTTGCTGAACCAGGCGGACGAGCACGTGGCAGCAGTACCGCGCAGCGAGCCACCGCTCTGCTGAAGGAGCGGGGCCTGGTCGAGGTCCTGCAGGGCCGCCGAACCACGGGGACCGTCAACGTGACGGCGAGTTCTGACAACGTTCGTCACAATGACGGCGTGAACAGGGACGTGAAGCAGCTACGGTTTCATCATCAAGGAAATCACTGCTGCAACGGCTGATACCACTCCGGCGAATGCCGATATCGTCGCAGCGCCTCCGCTGAACTTCCGGAATACTTTACGGCCAAACTCGGCCCAGTTCTGGCGACTTGCGAGTATCTTCGCGTTCTCCCATTTGTGGGATTCAAGATGGCAGCCCCGAAGCAGTCCTCTCGCATTGTTTTTGCAAAGTGAGGTGCCATCTCGGTTGGGGGCGCAACATGGAGCGGGCGCTTGGAGCAGAAAGTACACGATGATCGCCAGCGACATCACTATCAGGATGATCGGGTCTGCGTGGAACTGGAACCACGCGAAGTAAAGTCCGACCAGGAGGATGTATCCCCAGTAGCGCGCGATGCGCCTCTTGGTTTCAGCCCGCATGGGAATGACAGTACGAAACGCTGGTTATTTACCGTGACGGCCAAACGGTTGATCATGCTGACAATAAATGTGATCAAGCTAACAGGAGGTCCCTGTTGAGGCGTTGTCAAACCCGTCAAGTATGTATGACTTCTTTGTGAGTGTCATTCGGGAAATGGATACGGCTCTATTTGCCCGGAGAGGACCCAGGCTCCTCCGGGGCCGAACATGAGAACCCCCGCGGCACACATAACTGCCTCGATGCCGGTGACCTCCAGCAACACGTACGCGCATCCTGCGTTCAGTAGCAAACCGAGTACACCGACAACGATGTGTGCGCTGTTCGCTTCACCGCTGAGCCGGCACATGCCGGCGCCGATCAGGCAGGCGAGGCTGCCCGCGAGCACGACGATCGTCTGCATACGTGCGGAGACGGACCAGGCCGCCCACAGTTCGAAGAAAACCATCCCCGCTCCACCGATCGCCAGCAGTGTGGCTCCCCCGCTTTGGATGCGATTGGCGAGCGGTCTGTTCCACGTCACCTTACGACGGAGATTGCTCAACCTCTGCTCCTTCCCCCTCGTACCACTCGTAGCCGTCCTCATAGCCGGGTTCGTGGTCGCGTTCGCTCCTGCCAACTCTTTCATCACCAGGACAGAGGCCACCTGCTGAGGAACCGGCGGATTATCCCTTCCACGACTCGGGACGGGGCACTTGGAAGGCGCTGTGGACCATGCTGTTGGTTTCGGCGCCTCCGGCGATGACCGAGTGCAGGATTCCGTTGTAGACGAGGTCCCAGACATCGCGGTCTTCTTGGAGGTCGTCGGATTTGACCATGACGACGCGTCCGGCGCTGTCTTTGAAGTCCAGGTGGATGGCGTTGCTGCGGTGCTTGGCTTTGATCTCGGTCAGCTCGTACAGCCGCACCCACGCCTTGCCGACCTTGAGCCACTCGGCCCCCACGGCGCACTCCACCGCGCGGAACGAGGCGTAGACGACCAGCGAACCCGTGGCGACGATGAGCCACATCCACCAGGCACTCATCCACGACGGATCAAGCCCCTGCAAAAGCGTGATACCGAGGGCGATGATGACGAACGCGCCCAATCCGGCCGTGATCGCATTACGCTGGCTGTGGCGGTACCACTCCAGCATGCGCCCTTCACCCTCCGGTGGAGTCGGCATGCGACGAATGGTCTGGTCCCGGTCGCGGTCCTGCTCCTTCGGCGGCTTGCCCTCCTTGTGGAACCCCGGTGCCCGAGGTGGACGAGGTTCTCCGCTGACCGGGTCAGGCTTAGGAGGCAGCTCTGAGGTGGCGAGAAAGAGACGATCGTCGTTCATGCTGACCTCCCGGCAGGCACTGTTTCGGAGACGTGGGTCATTACTCTCCTGTCGCTGCGTTGACGCCCCAGCCAGCGGCCCAGCTTCCGATAGCCCCGCCGACGACGCCGCCGATGACGGTCCCCACGCCGGGGCAGATGGCCGTACCAACTATGCCGCCGAAGTAACCGCCGGCAGCGCCTCCACCAAGATTCGCGGCGGTGTCCTCCGTCGCCTCCCAGACATTCTTGCCGTTGGCAACATCCCATGCCGCGGAGCCGATCGTCAGCGTGGTACCGACTGCCGGAACCCCACGCACCAAGCCCCTACTGACATTGGCAACGCGTAGCGTGCCTTTTACCAATCCGCTCGCGTCTGCGGAGACGATGCTTCGCGCCTTCGAGCCGACCGGTCCGCCCATCCTCTTGGCGTCGTCGGCGTATGCCGCGTTGGTGCTGGCCACCTTCTTGTAGCTGTCGGCGGCCTTGTTGAAGCGGTCGCGGACGCTCCCGGAGTACTTCTCGGCGCGAGCCTGCAAGGTGGAGGCCGTGTCGTTCCACTGGCTAGCTTTTTGAAAGAAGTCCCCGGCGGCGTCGGTGGAGCCCTTGATGGTGTTGAGGCCCTGGCCGACGACGAACATCGCGTAGGTCTTGGTGGCCTTGGCCGTCGCCAGCGGGTCCTTCATGGCCTGCTCGAGCGCTCGATGCGCCTCCTCCTGCCTGGTGCGGGCGGCAGGCCAGATACACCTGCCGCGGCAGGTGTTCCATCTCGTCCGGGTGCAGCACGCGTGGACGATCCCCGACTTCGGACACGCCTCCTCCCACGGCGAGCGGCACGCAAGCAGCCATGATCGAGCCGGGACGAGACCGTACCCAACCGCGATCGAGGTCGGGAGCGTGGACCTACTCAGCACCCGAACGGAGCAGTGCGGCGGATCGACGGAACAGCTCTCGGCTCTCGGGGGCACTCGGTCGCTACAGCAGGGCTGTATGCGGAGCACGCGCAACCGTGGCATCACTCGTGGCGCGAATCGGGGTCAGCAGGGGCGACTACAGCGGGGTAGGGGGCCGCAGGTGCGGTCTTCGTCGCTGATCGTGATGGGTGTCGGTGCTGGTGTCCGGCAACGACTTCAGTCCCGGCCCGCAGATCGGGCGTACAGGCAGCAACGGCTCGATGCGCTGCGCTGATCCACCGCGATTGTCGATGTGTTGGATGAGTCACCGGCGCTTTCCCTTTGGATGACGCGTGCTCGGGACTACGGTACTTCTGATATTTCAGAAAGTACGCAACACAGAGGTAATCGAGAGTAATCGTCCATGAGCGTTTCCGACGTCCCTCCTGCTGCCACCACCGATTCGAATCCTCGGGAATCCTGGGGTTCGAGGTTCGGTTTCATCATGGCCACGGCCGGGTTCGCCGTGGGACTCGGCGCCATCTGGCGCTTTCCCTACCTGGTCAGTGAGAACGGCGGCGGGGCGTTCGTGCTCGTCTACATCGTGATCTCCGTGCTGGTGGGTATTCCCCTGTTCATCGCGGAGCTCATGCTCGGTCGGCGCACGCAGAAGGGTCCGATCCTGGGCATGCGGGAGCTCACCCGCTCCGGTAACCCGTTCCGTGCCATCGGTTGGCTCGGGACGTTGTCGGCCCTGCTGATCATGTCGTACTACGTGGTCATTCTCGGGTTCATGGTGGGATACTTCGTCATGTCCCTCACCGGCACTTTCAGCGCCGGAACCACCGCCGAGCAGATCAGCACCACCTACAGCGCATTCACGGCCAACACCCCCGCCATCGTCGCGGCCACGGTGGGGATCATCGCCGTGACCGGATTGATCATCAGCCGCGGGCTCAAGGAAGGCATCGAGCGGTCGACGAAGTTCCTCATGCCGCTGTTGCTGATACTCCTGATCGGGCTCACCGTTTACTCGCTGCTGCAACCCGGGGCCGCGAAAGGCGTGGCCTGGTACTTGACCCCGGACTTCTCGCTCATCACCGGCGAGGTCATCCTGGCCGCTCTGGGGCAGGCGTTTTTCGCGATCGGCATCGGCGTGGCCACCGCTTTCATCTTCGGCAGCTACCTCGACAGGGAGAAGTCCCAAGTCCCCGGGGACTCGGTGAGCATCGTGGGTGTCAACACCCTGATCGCCATCCTCGCCGGACTCATCATTTTCCCCGCCATACGTTCCTACGGGTTGACCGAGGCGGAGGGGCCGGGGCTGGTGTTCCAAACCATGCCCAACGTCTTCGCCCGCATCCCGGGTGGGTTCATCGTGGGGCCGGTGTTCTTCCTGCTGGTGCTCATCGCCGGACTCACCTCCGCCATCGGATACTCCGAAGGCATCGCCGGTTCGTTGCGGGAACTCACCGGTTGGAGTCGTCGACGGGCCAGCTGGGCGACGGTCGGAGCCATCCTCGTGCTCGCCGTGCCGAGCATGCTCTCCTACGGAGGGAACGGTCCGCTCTCCGATGTGATCATCGCAGGCAAGAACCTGTTCACATGGGCCGACTTCATTTCCGGCAGCATCCTCATGCCGCTGGGGGCCTTGCTGATCATCGTGTTCGTGGCCCTGTTCTTCGGCTTCAACCGGTACCGGGAGGAGGCCAACCGCGGCGCCGGAGCCATTCGAGTCCAGGGTTGGTGGAAGCCGCTGGTCGTGGTGGTCATCCCGCTGGCCGTGGCCGTCATCATGGTCACCGGTCTGCTCCCGCAGTGATGTTTCGGTTTTCGGTTGTGGCCGACCAGCCGGGCGATGTCCTCCAGCGCCATGTCGGAGTCCGACAGCAGTGACACGAAGCTGTGTCACGTCTCGCGAGGCGCCCACTGGCGCACCAGAGCACCATAAGGCCCGAACAGCCGTAATCTCGGTCCTGCCGGATGGCGAGTTCCGCGTGCGACCGACCGGGAGCTCAACGGACTCCCGACGAGGTGCGCGGCCTGCTCGGTCGCCTGGACGATGCGCCCTCTGCCCTCTCCGCTGGGGCTGCGGGGATGCCGATCGGGAAGGACTCAGAAACAAATCAGGTGCGGCTTATCGGGCTCTCAACCGGGGTCCCTAAGCTGCCCGTGATGACATCCGGAACCGCAGCGAACGCGGAGAACAGCGACAGCGCTCCCGCGATCGCGCAGGAAGAAACCCCGTCTTACGATCAGCTACCGGAGACGCCCCAGGAGAACACCGAAGCCGGTGGCGAAAGCACCGACACCGGCGACACCGGTGGCGAAAGCACAGCCACCGGCGCCACCGGTGGCTTCGTGGCGGGTGCCGTCGCCACTGTCGGTGCCGGTCTCGGGCTGAGCTCTCTGACCGGCACGCCGCTCGGGAACATGCTGCGTTCCCGCGCGGAAATCGTCGGCCAAATCAAAGCCAGTACCGGCGGCGGAGGCGACCCGGTCGAGGCCTTCTACAGCGCTCCCTGGCACACAGCGGCGCTCGTCAACGGCATCTTCGCCGTGATCGCCGTTGTTCTCGGTGGTGGTGTACTGCTGACCGCCTCCGTCCGGAACAACAGCATCCGGCCGTGGGTGAAGGCTGTGGCTCTGGGCGGCGTCCTGCTCGGTGTGCTCGGTCTGCTCGTTGCGGGCGGTATGTACTTCGACCTCTTCGCCGGTCGGCCCGAGATGCCCGCGATGCCCGGTCTCGGCCGCTGAGAGGGCGCGGAGCGCACGTGACACTCGTAGAACGCGTATGCGGGCACGGCAACAGCACGGCGGCATACGCGTTGAGGGCTTCCGAAGGTGGGGCCGTCCCACCTTCGGAAGGTCGGGAGAGTGTCTCGTGACGCGGGATGCCTCGAAGCGGGCGAGAGCACGGGCGGGTGCGTAAAACCGCGGTAAGGGCATGAAATGAGGTCAGCACGGTGATTGCAGTGGGGTAGTGGTGCCGTGGGTGTGGTCGCCGTTGCCGGCCGGGTGGGTATCGGTGCTGGTGAGGCGCCTCGTAAGGAGAAGCTCAAGAGCTGCTACCGAGGCTTGACCCACTCGTCCAAATGCGGTTTTTCGGTTCCGATGGTGGTCGAGTCACCGTGGCCAGGATGCACTCCGGTCTCCTCGGGCAGTGTCAGTAGGCGTGCGCTGATCGAGCTGATGATCACGGTGAAGTCGGAGTAGGAGCGACCGGTCGCTCCTGGTCCTCCGGCGAAGAGGGTGTCGCCGGTGAAGACCGCACCGAGTTGCGGTGCGTACAGGCACACGGCGCCGGGTGCGTGGCCGGGGGTGTGCAGCACGCGAAGCGCGATCCCGGCGACCGGTACTTCCTGCCCGTCGGTGAGCGTGCCCTGTGGATTATGCCCGGGATGGGTCATGCGCCAGAGCACGAGGTCGTCCGGGTGCAGCAGCACGGGTGCGTCGAGTGCCTCGGCCAGTTCGGGTGCGACGCGCACATGATCGTCGTGAGCGTGAGTCGCCACAATGGCTCGAACACGGCGGCCGGCGACCAGCTTCCGGATCGCGTCGACGTCGTGCGGAGCGTCGATCACGACACACTCCCTGTCGTCGCCGACGACCCACACGTTGTTGTCCACCTCGAAGGTTTGGCCATCCAGGGAGAACGTTCCCGATGTCGTGGTGTGGTCGATGCGGGCGGACATCACAGCATCACCACCGAACGCAGCACCTCGCCGTGCTCCATCTTGGTGAACGCCTGCTCGACCTCGTCGAGAGCGATCTCCTCGGAGACGAACTTCTCCAGCGGCAACCGGCCCTGCTGGTACAGATCGACCAGCATCGGGAAGTCCCGGCTGGGTAGGCAGTCGCCGTACCAGCTGGACTTCAACGCACCACCCCGAGCGAATACGTCCAGCAGAGGCAGCTCCAGCTGCATCTCGGGAGTGGGAACACCCACCAGTACCACCGTTCCGGCCAGGTCGCGGGCGTAGAAGGCCTGCTTGTAGGTTTCGGGCCTGCCGACGGCCTCGATGACCACGTCGGCACCGTTGCCGCCGGTGAGCTCGCGAACGGCTTCCACGGTGTCGGTCTCGGTGGCGTTGATTGTGTGAGTCGCACCCAGCTCAACGGCCCAGTCAAGTTTCTTTGGATCGGTGTCGACTGCGATGGTTTTCGCCGCGCCGGCCAGGTGGGCGCCGGCTATAGCACCGGTCCCGACGCCGCCGCAGCCGATGACCGCCACCGAATCACCACGGGTGATCTGACCGGTGTTGATCGTCGAGCCGATCCCGGCCATGACCCCGCAGCCGAGCAGCCCGGCCACCGCGGGCCGCGCGGTCGGATCGACCCTGGTGCACTGCCCGGAGTGCACCAGGGTGCGTTCGGCGAACGCGCCGATGCCCAACGCCGGCGACAGCGGCGTGCCGTCCTGCAGGGTCATCGGCTGGGCGGCGTTGTGCGTGTCGAAGCAGTACCAGGGTTCGCCGCGCTTGCACGCCCGGCACACTCCGCACACCGCGCGCCAGTTGAGCACGACGAAATCACCCTCGGCCACATCCTCGACCCCGGCACCGACGGACTCCACAACCCCGGCGGCCTCGTGCCCGAGCAGGAACGGAAACTCGTCGTTGATCCCACCCTCGCGGTAGTGCAGATCCGTATGGCAGACCCCGCAGGCCTGCACCCGCACCACGGCCTCCCCCGGTCCGGGGTCAGGAACATGGATCGTGGTCACCTCGACCGGCTCGCCTTTGGCCATGGCCACGGCAGCACGTGCCTCGGTCATTGTTCTCCTCTCGAAAAGAGCTGATTCGTCGCGGTGACGAGTGGAAAAGTGGGGAGCTCGATGCCGTCAGCTCACCGCGGCAGCGGTGTGCGAGGCGTCGAGGAACTCCTCCCGGAAGATCTTGCGGGGAGCCATGCGCCGTCGCTTGAGCGCCTTGACCCCGGCTTCCACCATGGGTGGCGGGCCGCACAGGTAGGCGCTGAGACCCTTGCACGAGGTGAAGTCTTCCAGCACCGCATCGGTGACCATGCCTGTCGCGCCGTCCCACTCCTGTTCGCTGAGGCAGGGACGGTAGGTGAACTGCTCGTGCTGCTGCTCCAGCCGGTGGAAGAACTCCGTGTCGTAGAGGTCCTGGCGGGTGCGGCCGCCTTGATAGAGGTACAGCTGCGGCGCCAGTTCGTCGGCGAGCGCGTGCTGCACGATCGACTTCAGGGGGGCCAGACCGGTTCCGCCTGCGATCAGGATGGCCGGCTCTTCCTGCGGGGTGTTCATGCCGAAGTCTCCGAGGGGACCCTTGAGCTCGACACGATCTCCTCGCTGCATTTCCCGGAACATCCAACCGTCGGTGGCGATACCGCCCGGGGTGCGCTTGATGTGGAACTCCAGCCGGTCGGTCTGCGACGGTGGGTTGGCCATGGAGTACTGCCTTGTCACGTCGGTGCCCGGCACCTTGATCTCGGCGTACTGCCCGGCGTTGAAGTTCATCGGCTCGTCGAGTTCGACGACCAGTCGGCGGATGTCGCGTGCGATGTCGTCGAGTGTCACCACGGTGCCGGTGACGTCCTTGAGCGGATGGCGCACCACACCGTCGTCGGGATCGAGCTGTTCGACCGGCTCCAGTACCAGGCTCGAGCGCGGTGTGGCCTGACAGCCCAGTGCGATGCCGGCGTCCCGCTCCTCGGGTGTGAGCGTGTATTCCGAGGAGTCGCGGTGGTCGATCTCGCCTTCCAGCACTTTCATCTTGCAGGTGCCGCAGGTGCCCTGGGTGCACGAGTGCGGCAGCCAGATGCCCTCCCGCAGGAACGACTCGAGAACGGGCTGATCGTCGGAGCAGGACGTGGACTTTTCCAGCGTGCTGATCCGGATCTCGTGAGTATCGCTCATCGGTGCGTCCTTTCTGTCCGGTGATGCCGGGGTCCGGTGTGCCACCGCGCCGGACCCCGACTCGGCCGTCGACCGTCACACTTCCCACGTGACGGGCACTTCCAGCGGGCTGCGGAAGCCCCATCCCCAGTAGTCCGTCTCGGAGTCGGTATTGGACTCGAGGTTGGGGATGGCCTCGAACAGTTCCTCCAGGCCGATCCGGACGACCTCGGTGGCGAAGTAGGTGCCCGCGCAGGCATGCTTGCCCGCACCGAAGGCCAGGTTCGGGATCGGCGTGCGGTCCAGGTCGTACCGGGACGGACCGTCGTAGTCGTTCTCGTCGTGATTGGCCGAGCCGTAGGACATCATCACCACCGAGCCGGCAGGCAGCTCGACGCCGTCGATGGTCAGGTCCTTGGTGCTGCGCCGTGCGGTGGCCGACCAGATGGGCGAGGTCCAGCGCACGGCTTCGGTGATCGCCCGGCGGATCAGCGAGGGGTCGTCGATCACCCGCTCCAGCTGGTCCGGACGGGTGAGCAGCCCGGCGATGGTGGAGGCCATCGCGTGGCCCGGTTCCTGCATCGCGCCGAGCAGATACACGAACACGTTCGGGTAGATGGTCTCCCGGTCGCGCACCTGCCCTTCGGGCATACCATCGTGCAACCAGTGGGACAGCGCGCTGTCGTCGGGCTCGACCGTCCACTTGTCCAGCAGCGGGTCGAGGATCTCGCGAATCTCGGCCTTGGCCTCGTCACCCGGGATGAACCCGTCCGGATTGGCGAAGTTGCCGTCGGCGTCCACTCCCGCGTTGGTGAACGACACGTTGAGCTTGCGGAACCACTCCCGCAGCTTGTCCGAGCTCACCGACTGCAGTCCCATCAGATCGCCGAGGCTGCGGACGCTGACAGGCTCGCAGAACTGGGCGACCAGATCAGCGTGGCCGTCGTTCTCGAACTGCTCGAGGTAGCGGCGCGCGATGGGTCGTGCCAGGCCGTCGACGTAGCGGTCGACCTGGCTGGGCTGCAGGCCGGGATCGACCATGGCGCGCAGCTCGTCGTGCTGCTCGCCGTTGGCGTCGAGCACCGCCGGATCCCCGAAGGTGCGCCTGCCCGCCGGGGTGATGACGCCTTCGAAGTCCCCGTCGTCGGCGCCGGCGATGCGCTTGCACATCTCCTTGGTCGAGGCCACGTGACAACCGAGTGCCGGAACGTAGGCCAGCGGCGCTTCTGTGCGCAGGCGCTCGTAGAACGGATACGGGTTCTGCTCGAGCTCCTCCATCGTGATGTCGGCGATCCAGTCCGGGCTCGTCGTGGTCATGGACCTGCTCCCTTGGTAGTGCGTGGCCCGACCGTGCTTGGCAGAGGCACCATCGAGCTGATCAGCAGCGGTGACCGCTATGCGTATTGCTATGCCGCTATGCGGTAGCAGGAAGAAGACCACGCGACCTCATCGGCCGTCGATCCGGCGAGCGCGAGGGAGGTACAAAAAGCGCGGCGAACTATGTTCCGGCTCTCAGTACACCTTTTGGTGACGGGTGTCACGCGGTTGAATGCTGCTGAGGCGATGGAAACGGAGTGCGGAAGCTTGGGGTGAGAGGAGGCGACGTAGTGAGCACGTCCCCCGAGGTCATCAGCGCGATGGACACGCACGACTGGAACGAGGCTGCCAGGGCGGTCTCGGGTGCCTACTTCCCGCACGAGCTGAAACTGCTTTCGCCTGCGGACCGCCTCGATCTTTCGATGCGTACTGCCGATCTGGGTTCCGTGACGATCGGTCGGATCGGCTGGGGCGCCGAGGTCGCCATCGACTGTGACTACCCGGACGCCTACGAGGTGAACATGCCGATGGCGGGATTCCTCGAGTCAGCGCACGAAGGAGAGAAAGTCGTCTCCGGTGAAGGGGAAGGCACGGTCTTCCAACCGAACATCGCAACCCCCATTACCCGCTGGTCGCAGGATTGCACGGTCGTCGGGGTGAAGTTTGATCGCTTCAGCCTCGAGCGAGAGATGGAGCGAGTGCTGGCCTCCCCGGTGCACCGCAAGGTCGACGTGCCTTCCCACATCGATCCCCGGACAGCGGCAACCAGAAGCTGGATGCACTTCGTGCGGATGCTCTCCAACGACCTGCCGCACATGAGAGACCTGCTGAGCAGCGATCTGATGAAGAAGCAGATCGCCAGCACCATCGCGACCGGATTCATCCTCGCGGTCACTCCGGACCTCGAAACCACGCCGCCCGCTCGTCCGCGCATCGTCAACCGGGTGCTCGATCAGATGCACGACGATCCTGCTCGTCCGTGGACGGTCGCTGACATGGCCGAAGTCGCCGAGGTGAGCGTGCGGCGTCTCCAGGAAGGGTTCCAGCAGTATGTCGGCACGACCCCTGTGGTCTGCCTCAGGAACATCCGTCTCGCGCACGCCCACGAAGACCTGACGAAGGCCAACGATTCGACAACCGTCGCCGAGGTCGCGGCACGATGGGGGTTCACGCACACCGGGAGATTCGCTGCGGCGTATCGAAGCAAGTACGGAATGTCGCCCTCCGAATCCCTGCGCTCGTGACGCACTGAAGCCGGTCGTTGGAGCACCTGGTGATCTTTGACGACGGACTCCGGAGCGCCGAGTCACGAGTTCGTGCCGGAGTCCCACCTCACCGGCTACCTCGACTCTTGCCACGCCTATCGAATGTCGATAGATTTCCATCGTGACTCGATCGAAGGAGAGACGATGGGAAAGCTGACAGTGCTTGCGCTGCGCGTCGTGCTCGTGGTGCTGCTCGCCGGCTCGGTGTTCGTGCAGGCAGTGATGGTGCCGCTGCTGGCCATCGACATGACCGAGCTCAGCGCGGCCCTCGCGTACCTGCGCACCCCGCTCCTCGTGATCACGGTGCTGGGCATCGTGGCGGTCCAGGTCGTCCTGGTCTGCGTGTGGCGGCTGGTGACGATGGTGCGACGCGGAACCGTGTTCTCCCACGCCGCCTTCCGATACGTGCACGTCGTGATCGGCGCGATCGTGGCGGCCGCCCTCCTGGTGTTCGCGCTCGCGGTCCTGCTGGCCTCGGCGAACCACGTGGTGCCGGGTGACGCCGTCGCCCCGGGCGTGGTCCTGCTGATGTGCGGGGCTGTCGTGGCAATCCTGGGGGTCGCGCTCATCGTGCTCGTGCTGCGGATGCTGCTCGCTCAGGCCGTCGCGCGCGACGTCGAGGCGGCGCAGCTGCAGGCCGAGCTGGAAGAGGTGATCTGATGCCGATCGCCGTCGACATCGACGTGATGCTGGCCAAGCGGAAGATGTCCGTGGGCGAACTCGCCGACCGCGTTGGGATCACGCCCGCCAACCTGGCAGTACTCAAGAACGGCCGTGCCAAGGCGGTGCGCTTCGCGACGCTCGCCGCGCTCTGCGAGGCGCTCGAGTGCCATCCGGGAGACCTGCTGCGCTGGGAGGCCGAGGACGCCGCGGACGGGTGACGCCGGCCGTCGGAGACGGTGGCCAGGGCCGAGACGTCCGCTCCGTAGTGGACGAGGTCGGTGATTTTCAGCCGAACCGTGGGAACACCGCGTTGGGACGGGTCTGCACCGAGCTGCACATCGATCTCGCCGGCCCGGACGGAGGTGTGCTATGAGCCCACTCGAGCCCACCGCGGCACTGGCCGCCGCCACCCTGGCCAGCTCGGCCGGCCTGCTGGTTACCGGCCTGCACGTGCGCCGGCTGCGCCGGCAGCTGCGCACCGATGCGTTGACCGGGCTGGCCAACCGCAGCGGCCTGCAACGAGCCGTCACCCGCACCCCGGCACGCCCGGGCGAATGCGCGGCCGCACTCATGATCGACCTCGACGGGTTCAAGACCGTCAACGACACCTGCGGCCACCGCACCGGCGACCGGGCGCTCGTCGAAATCGCCCGCAGGCTGGATCGTCACCAGCAGCGTGGGCAGCTGGCGGTGCGGCTGTCCGGCGACGAGTTCGCCCTCTACCTCGGGCGCCTGCCCAACACCCCGCAGTGCTGGATCCAGGCTCACCACACCGCCCAGCAGGTCGCCGACAGCCTCGCCGCACCCCTGTATCTCGACGGTCGGCGCCTGAGCATCACCGCCAGCGTGGGGGGCGGCATCGCCGCAAGCAGCAGGCTCGACGACCTCCTCGAGCCGGCCGACCGGGCCATGTATCGGCAGAAGACACCGAGCCGCCGACGCCCGGAGGTGGCGTGATGGCACGGAAGTCCAATGCCCAGTCCGCCCGCGAATACCGCGCTCGCAAGCGGGCCCGGAACCCGCCGCTGCGCCGCCCCGGCGAGAACGTTCACCGTGCCGGGCAACCCTGGCGGGTGCTCAGCGACGAGCAGGTCCGTGACATCCGGGAACGCCTGGCCGGCCCGGACGCGCCCACCCAGGCGGTCCTGGCCCGCGAGTACGGCATCCACCCCTCCACCGTGTGCCAGATCGCCCGCGGGCGGCGCCGCAAAGGCGTCACGTGACAGGTGATCACTCGTCCCCGGCCTCGGCTGTCCACCAAAGCGGAAACGGTGCGCACTTCGCAACGGCCGGGATCATGCCGGTATCGGAGTTCTCGTTGTGCGCTTGGACGTACGGGAGGCGATGTGCTTGGCCACATAACCGGCATCCCGTCCCACGCCCCCGATGAGCATGGACACGAACGCGTACTGGAAAGCAAGACCGACGAAGTACAAGCCGGGATATGTCTCCGCGACACCTCGTCGTTCGTGGGGCCATCCGCTCTCGTCGACCACCGGCAGGTCGATCCAGGAGAAGTCCTGCCGGAAACCGGTGCACCACACGATGTTCGTCACGTCGAGTACGCGACCGTCGGCCAGAACGGGGCGCCCATCACGTGTACCGATCGTGCGTTCACCGGCCAGCTCGACCCCCACGCGCTCGAGGTCGCTGCGCTTCACCCGGATCAGCGGGCCGCCGTGTGCCCTGACCTGCGGGCGCATCTTGCGCCCGATCGGTGTTCTGATCGTGAACACATGCGTGGCCAGGAAGAACAGCACCGGGAAGAGAACGTGTGCCGAGCGGCCTTCGATATCGAACGGGATCTCACCGTGAATCCGACCGCTGAGCACCGTTGGATGTCCGGCCGATCCCGCCTCGAACGCGACATCACCTCCGGAGTGCCCTGCACCCACGACCAAGACCGGGCCCGGCCGGAGTTGCCCGGGGTTCTTGTAGGCGCTGGAGTGCAGCTGCACGATGTCCGGGTCGAGGTCGCCGGCGAAATCCGGAACACAGGGCGTTCTGCCGAAAGTGCCGGAAGCGACCACGACGTTGTCGCACCTCAGCGAGCCGTTGTCCGTTGTGACGACATATCCGCCACGTTCGGCGGCGACCCTGGTCACCCGCACCCCGGTTCGTACCGGTAGGTCGAAGGCCGTCGCGTAGTCCTCGAGAAAATCGGCCATCTCGTCCTTGGTGGGGAAGGCCATTCGCTCGGCCGGAAATCGCAATCCGGGAAGTGGTGAGGTAAACGCCGGACTGTAGAGACGCAGCGAATCCCAGTGGCACCGCCAGTTGTCGCCGATCCTCGCGTTCGATTCGAGGATCACGAACGATCTGTTCTGCTTGGCCAGGTGATAACCGGTGGCGAGGCCGGCCTGGCCCGCGCCGACGACAACGGTTTCAACCTGCTCGGTTCCGTTTGTCCCGTTCATCGTCGCCTCCTTGGCTTGAACCACACGTGTGAAGGTCGTTTCGATTCCATCGGGTGTGCCCCTCGGAGCGCTCGCCTTCTGTCGCATGGCAACCGCATGGTGATGTGAGTTCCCTCGACCGCGTGCACCGGAGGCCGTAGCGGGTCGATGAAAGGATCTTCCCGCTGTGGTCTGCGGTGCCCTCCGGTTCTGGTGTGCTCGACACTATGCGCGAGCCGGACCGCCCGGCATCGCACGGCCGTACCAACTGACGGTGGGCGGATGGCACGTTCGTACCACGCCCGAGCTCAGACCAGGTTGTGTTGCACCGCGTACCGGGTCGCCGCCGCGCGGGAGGACACCCCCAACTTGGCGAAGACGTTCTGCAGGTGGCGCCGTACGGTGTGTTCGCTGAGGACCAATTGCGTGGCGATATCCCGGTTGGACTTGCCCGCCGAGACGAGAGCGATCACTTGCAGCTCCCGCTCGGTGAGTTCTCCGGCCGAGGCGGCACCGGGGGCTCGGGACGGTTGTCGAAGATCCGGTGTGGCACCGAGCGCCCGGAACACGGATTCGGCCGCGTCCAGCTCCAGACGCGCCGTATCCTCGTCGCCCAACAGAAGTCGCGCGGATCCGAGCAGCACACGCGAGCGCGCTGCCTCGTACGGCACGTCCAGCTCCGACCACAGCGTGCAGGCTTCGCGCAGTGCGGCCACCGCGGCTCGTGGTTCGTGCGTGGCCAGCAGTACGGACCCGCGCGCGTGCATCGCGGTGGCGCGCAACGGTCGAGCGCCCACGGTGGTGGTGGTTCGGATCAGCTCGTCGGCGGCTTTCCGCGCGGCGGCGGTGTCCCGGTTGGCCAGCATGATCTCGACCTGTGCGGAAAGCAGCCCGGCGCGGTTGGCCTCGTTGGTCTCCTCGTCGACGGCTTGTCGGATCGCCGTCGCTGCGGTCGTCGTGTGGCCCTGGGCCAGCCGCAGGAGTGCGAAGCCCGGCTGTGTGGAATGCCCCCGCAGGTCCGTCTGGCCGTAGAGCTCTTCGGCTTCGTCGAACTCGCCGCGCAGCCGATGCAATTCGGCCTGCTGGTAAAGAGCCATTCCCAGCGGGGCTTGGCCGGGTGGGTCGCTCAGGCGCTGTCGGGCCAGCCGGATCTCGCGCATCGCGTCCGACCACGCGCCACGTGCCTGCAGCACCTGCGAACGGTGCACCAGGCATTGCCCCCGGAAAGGCACCAGATCCTGCTGCGCGGCGCACCAGCCGGACAGTGCTGCCGTCCACTCGCCGGCACGGTGGAGATCGAAAATCTCCTGGCAAGCTTCGATCACGCTGCAGTAGATCATTCCGGTGGGCAGTGGTGCCAGTTCTCCGGTCGTTACCGAGACCATGACCTCGTCGAGGAGGGCCAGGCCCGCATCGACCTCGCCCATGCGAAGCAGGGCGCGTCCCTGACCGTGCCGAGCGAACGCGATCAGGCCCGCATCACCGACTCGTCGCCCGATGTCCAGGGCTTGCTCGAACGTGTCGTACCCCGAGACGTACTCGCCCGTTTCGACGCTGCGCCTGCCCTCGGCGGTCAGCAACCACCCCCGGGCAGCGCACTCGAGGTGTTGTTCGCTGATCAGTCGTTGGGCGCGTGCCATCCAGCCCCCACCGCGTGCCCGTTGATCCCGCAGGAACAGGCCCATGGCCAACCAAAACGCGCACAGCGCGGCTTGGGCGGAGTTGCCACGACGCAGGTATTGGCGATGTGCGCGTTCGAGGGCGTCGAAGCTCTCCGCGTCACGTCCGGTGAGGTAGGCCGCGGTGAACAGGCCGACGAGGTCCTCCGGGGTGAGGACCGCGTTCAGGGACGGCTCGGACAATCGGGCATACGCGTGCCCCCACGCCTGCCGTCGCAGGGCTTGCCTGGCTGTTTCCAGCTCCGCGACCGAGTCCATAACCCCTCCGGGTTCATTATGTGCCCGGCGGAGGACGTCGCCCACCCGAACTCGGCCATGGGTGCTGGGAGCCTCTGACGCTGGTGAGAGCGCCCCCAGCAGCCATCGTCGTGAAGGAAGGTATGCCCCCGGCGTCGATCGACCGGGTTGTTCAGGCCCGTTCTGACTCGGTGCCGTGGGCGAGTCGCGCCTTGGCCGTCTCCCGACCTCGTCCGACCGGGACATGACGGGTGGCCGCCGCCAGCCCGAAGGCCGGCATGTTGTCGTAGACGGACTCGGCGCTGCCCGGCCCGATGCGGTAGGTCTCGTGCCAGATTCCCACGGTGCCGTCGCCGCCGATGCGGCGGTTGAAATCCCGCCACGCCGCGGCGTGCGGTGCGGAGGAGTCGGTGGCGAAAGTGTGCAGCTCGTCGAGGCTGCGCCAGTACTGCACCAGCAAGATCGTGCGGCCGAACCACATCTTCCAGCCGAGCAGCCCGGCGTCGCGGGATTCGAGGTGGCGCAGCATGCGCGGCATGGCGGTGACCACCCGCCACCACTTGTCCGCCCGCCACCAGTGGTTGAAACGCATGCCGATCAGAAACACCACCGCTCCCTGCTCGTCGAGCTCAGCGGTGTAGCGCCCTCGAAACACTCGCTCCGGCATGGCCCCTCCTCGGGTCATGAGTTTTGTAACACTGTTGCAGAATAGCGCACGATCTATCCTGGGTCCATGCCTCGGCCACGGATCCACGACGAAGCCCTGCGTGAACGCCTGCTCGTACTGGCCGGTCAGGAGCTCTCGGATCGCGGTCCCGACGGGTTGAGTCTGCGGACGCTGGCCCGGGCGGCCGATACCTCGACCCGGGCGATCTACTCCCTGTTCGGCGGCAAGACGGGTCTGCTGCACGCCGTCTTCGACGAGGCGTTCGCCCGGTTCGGCGCCCACCTCGATGCGGTCGGGAAAACCGATGATCCCCGCGAAGACCTCATTCGGCTCGGACGCGCCTACCGTGCCAGTGCCCTCGCCGACCCGTATTTCTACGCGATCATGTTCGGCTCGGCCGCCTCCGATCTCCAGCCGCCCCCGGAGTCACAGCAGCACGCCGCACGCACCTTCGAGCCGCTGCAGCAGATCGTGGAGCGGGCGATCCGGCAGGGCGTGCTCCGCCCGGAAGATCCCCTTCGGGTGGCCACCGCGCTCTGGGCGGTCGTGCATGGTCTGGTCTCGCTCGAACTCGGTGGCCATCTCTCGCAGCAGCTCGGTGACCCGGCCGAGTTTTTCGACACCTCGATGCGCGCGGCGCTCACCGGCTGGCTGTCGTCCTGAAGAAGCACGATCGATCCAAGAGACAGGTCCATCATCTCGACGTGGGAGCGGCACTGCTGCCGCGAGGCGCAGGGGCGTGGCCGGTTTTCGTTCCGGCAGCATTGACGCATGCGAGTGCTGACCGATGAGGACGTCATTGCCCTGAGCCCGGAGACCGCCGTCGACGCGGCGAGGGAGGCCCTGGAGGAGTTCGCGCGTGGCCGGCTTGCCGCTCCGCCACGGGTGCGGGCGGAGCTCGGCGACGTGGATTACGTGTACACCACCGGCGGTGTGTCCGGCGACGTCAGCGGGTTCCGCGCCTACCGCGCTGGGGCGTCCGAGGGCGATCAGTTGGTGGCGGTGTGGAACGCGTCCGGCCGCCTGGTCGGCACCGTGGTGGGGGAGGAGCTCGGCCCGCGCAGAACCGGTGCGCTCGGCGGCGTTGCCGTCGATGTCCTCGCCGCCGAACGGGCACGGACCGTGGCCGTGATCGGGACGGGCACGCAGGCCTGGACCTAGATGTGGGCGATCAGCGCGGTGCGTTCGCCCGAGGTGGTGCGGGTGTACAGCCGGGACGAGCGGAACCGGAAGGCCTTCGCGGTCAAGGTGCACGACCGGCTCGGGATACGTGCCGAGCCGGTGGCCACCGCTGCCTCGGCGGTGCGGGGTGCCGACATCGTCGTCATGGCTACTCGTTCGACCGCTCCGGTCATCGACCCCGCCGACGTGGCGCCCGGGGCGCACGTCACGACCGTCGGCCCGAAGGGGAGCACGACCCACGAGCTTCCGCCGACTCTGTTGGAGGCGGCGGGGGTGGTCGCGTGCGACTCCCCGCCGCAGGCGGCGGCCATGCCCGATTTCGTCACCGATCCGGCGGGTGTGGTCTCGCTCGGCGACATCGTGATCGGAGCGCACCCCGGACGCGAGGATGCGAAGCAGATCACGGTGTACTGCTCGGTCGGCCTCGCCGGATCGGAGGTGCTGCTCGCGGGGCGCCTGCTCGGCGAGGGCGCTGGAGGCGGAGCCTGACCGGCCGGGATGCCTGTCCGGCGAGCGACCCGGCGGCAGGCCGAGCGGGCCGGGGTCTTTCGGGAGCGCTCGGGGGTGTGGCCGGGTGGTTGCGGGAGACGATCGCGCGTGAGTGGCGCGGCGTGCGGGTGGTTGTCTCACGGGGTCGTCCGGAGAGGCCGTTTTCCGGGGTGCTTCGGAGACGCTGCATCGCTGGACCGCCGCGCACAGCGGCCAGTTCATGCTCTTCGAGTTTCCGAAGGCACCATCGATCGTGCACCTGGAGCACCTGTCCTCGGCGGCGTTCCTCTCCGGTCAGGCAACGATCGAAGCCCACTGTCGCGCGCTCGATACCCTGCGCGCGGCAGCGATGAGCCCCGAGGAATCGGTGGAGTTCGTCGCAGCGCGTGCAGACAGCTTCGAGGAGAACGAATCGTGAGACAGCACCCCACGGGTTGGCGCAAAGCCAGCCGGTCGAGCAACAACACCGCCTGCGTCGAGGTCGGCCGGGTGGCCGGCGGCGCTGCCGTGCGCGACACCAAGGACCGCGCGGCCGGGTACTTCACCACCGACCGTCGGCAGTGGCAGGCGTTCGTGGCCGCCATCAAGGCCGACCGCTTCGCCTGATCCGCGAGCAAGTCGTGAGCGCACGGTCCGGTGCTTTCCAGTTCGTGCGCTCACGACCGCTCTGCGGCCGGGTATCCGGTCTGTTGAACACCGCCTCCCGAGCGCCAATGCCGGGAGGTTCACTCTTTCGGTAGCTGGTTTCGCAGAGTCGGTTCCTCCAACTACACGCGGAACCTGCAAGGATGGCTCCGTCGCACCGGATGCCGGTAGGAGGATCAAGTATGACGCGTACTTTCTACGTGGAGGTCACTTGCCGGGCATCGGGCTCTCATGCGGAAGAGCTCGAGGAGCATCTTGAGCAGGTGATGGATGCTCTGCAGGACGAACCCGGCGTGGCCGACGCCGACATCGGTGCGGACCTGGACGAGATGCTCGTCGATTTCTGCCTGCACGTGCGAGCGGACAGTGCGGCGGATGCGGTCGCGCAGGCGCACACGGTGGTGCGCTCCGCACTGCACGCCGCTGGAGCCGCGACCCCGGGCTGGGAGCACATGGATCGGGCTCTGGCCTCGGAGGAAGCGGTCTCGACAGTCCGCCCGGCCGGTTTGACCCCGGCGTAGCCGCCGCGCGGCGGGGTCGACACGCCCGATGCGGGCCAGTCGGCCCGGTCACCTGCGAATTTCTCGGGAAAACCCTCTACCCGTCCGTTTCCGTCCGGAGTAGCTTTCGAAACACGGTGCTCTTCGGCTCCGGGGGGGACCAATCATGCACAGCAGTGGATGGCGAGCACTCGTCCGGCGTGTCGTACTCCCGATCATCGCCGTCGTCCTGTTCGCTCTCGGCCTGGCAGCGTGCTCGGGGGCGGGAACCGAGCCGGCGCCCCCTCCCGGCCACGTGCCGAATTCCGGGGCGCCGCCACCGGAAACATCGCCCGAAGCCGGGGAAGCACCGCCGAACCGAGGGCAGGCGCCTTCCGATCCCGGGCAGGCGCGGACGGGATCCTCGCCGGAATCCGGGCCGCAGCCACCCAGCACGGAGACCGCACCTTCCGCATCCGACCGGCCGGCGCAGGTGACCAGCGTGGTCGACGGGGACACGGTCGAAGTGCTGCGTTCCGACGGAACCAGCCGCACCGTGCGCATCCTGGGCATCGACTCGCCGGAGACGAGCGAGTGCTGGGGCTCCGACTCCTCCGAGTTCGCCCGGCGCACCCTCACCGGGGCGTCCGTACGACTGGCGGCGGACCCGACACAGCAGGACACCGACACGTACGGACGTTCCCTGCGCTACGTCCTCGTCGACGGGAGCTCCTACAGCATCCTCGCCGCCGAAGCCGGGGCCGCCCGCTCGTACGTCCACGACGCTCCCGTCCAACAGCACTCCGCGATCGCCGCGGCCGAACGAAGCGCACAGGCCACGGGCACCGGGCTGTGGGGACCACCCTGCAACGGCTCCACGCAGACCCGGGAATCCGGTTCGACCCCGCTCTCTCCGGAACCACCCCCGGAACCGGCCGCGCCGGACGTGCCGGACGTGCCGAGCCCGGAACCGGTCGCGCCGCCACCGGGGACACCGGAGACACCGGAGCCGAGCGTGCCCACCGAGGACTGCGCCGAGGGGTACTCCCCCTGCCTTCCGCCACCACCGCCGGACCTGGACTGCGATCAGGTCGAGGGTCCGATCACCGTGACCGGCTCGGATCCGCACGGCCTCGACGGGGACGACGACGGGACGGCCTGCGAATGAAGTCCGAGGCCGCCCGCGTCACGGCAGCGCGGACCGGATGATCTCCAGCGCCTCGTCCACGTGTTCCCGGTGGGTGCGGTGCGACAGGATGCACAGGCGCAGGGTGAACGTGCCGTCCAGCCGGGTGCTGGACAGGAACGCCCGCTGCGAGGCGTTGATCCGCTCCAGAAACGCCCGGTTGGCCGCATCATCGCCCGCACGCAGGCGGAAGACGACCGTGGACAGCTCGGGAGGCTCCGGCACGTAGAGCGCCGGCTCGGCCGCCAGCACTTCGTGCGCGTGTGCGGCGAGGTCGAGCTTCTCGTCGAGAGCGGCGCGGAAAGTGTCCAGGCCGTGCAGATGCAGCGGTAGCCACAGGCGCAGCCCGCGGTGCTCCCGGGTGAGTTCGGTGCTCATCGCCGCGTAGTCGGGCAGCGTTCCCGTGGCGAGGTCCTGCATGTAATCGCCCGGATCGTCCTCGCCGTGCGCGGCATGCAGCGCAGCCTGGTCCCGGACGAGGAGCGCGCCGGTGCCGTAAGGCAGGAAGAGGCTCTTGTGCGGATCCAGGGAAACGGAATCGGCCCGCTCGATCCCCCGCAACCGGTGGTGGCCGCGCGTGGTCAACCGGAAAAACCCGCCGTAACAGCCGTCCACGTGGAACCACAGGCCGTGCATCGCCGCCAGATCGGCGAGCTCGCCGAGCGGATCGACAACCCCGGCATTGGTAGTGCCCGCCGTGCCGACCAGCAGGAATGGCCGTAGCCCCTGGGCGCGGTCCTCGACGATGGCCTCGGCCGCCGCCGCGGGGTCGATGCGCCGGCCGTCGACGGTGGGGATCGGCCGGATCGACCGGGCCGGAAACCCCGCGATGCGGGCGGCTTTGCGCACGCTGTGGTGCGCCTGGTCGGACAGGTAGATGCGGCCGTGGCCCAGCTCCTCGCCGAGATGCCGTTCCCGCGCCGCCAGCACCATCGACAACATGGCCTGGGAACCACCGGTGGTGAGCAACCCCCCGGCACCGGCGGGCAACCCGAACACCGAGGCGAGCCAGCGCACCAGCCCGTCCTCCAACGCCACCAGGCCGGGAGCGAGATCGGCCATGTCCGTGTAGCGGTTGACCGTGCGCGCGATCAGCTCACCCACCGCGGACGTGGGCACACCACCACCGGGGATGTAGCCGAAGAAGCGCGGTCCGGCGGTTTCGACACCGGTTCCGGCAGCTTCGAAGGCGAGATCGAGCAGCTCCTGCGCCGGCCGCGGCTGCTCACCCGGTGGCGTGCCGAAAAGCTCACGCAGATTCTCCGGATCAGCGGTCGTCATGGCGGGAGCGTTTTCCAGTTCCTTCAGGAAGGTGCGCACCCGCTCGCCGGCCTGCTGCAGCAACTGTTCGAACCGATCCCCGTCCCCGTGCACGTGCCCGAACTCCATCCCCGGACTGTAGACAACCGCAGCGGCTACCCGTCCGCCCGATCCGCGCTCACCGGAACCACCCGTGGAATCGAGCACGTCACCGATTGTGCGGATGCGCCGAGATCGGATCCGTGACACGAATTCCCGTGGTCCCCGTTCCGGGATTTCCCGCCGAAATGAGGTCACCGCAGCCATGGAAGCGTGGGCAGCACGGTGTGGGTGCAGCGCGACGAGGAGCTGAAAGACCGGTACGGCAGGTACCTGCTGTTCGTCTCAGGTGGCGATGAGCACCGCGCGGTCGCGGATCCTGTCCCAGGCATCCAGCGGGATGTCGGCGAGCACCAGGATCTCGTCGACGGTGGTGAACCGGCTGCCGTGGCTCGCGCGGGCGGTCACGATGGCGTCGGCGGCGGCCGGATCGAGCTCGCAGACGCGGGCGATGACGGCGGCCGGGGCGCTGTTGAGGTCGACCAGCCCTCCGTCGTCGTAGCTGCGTGCCAGGTCCGGGCGGCCGATGCGCAGCTCGCGGGCCATCAGCGGATCCTCGGCGGCGAGGGCGCGGGCCTGCTCACGGCGAGCGCGTGCGGCCAGGATCTCGGCGACCGCGGGATCGGCAGCCGGGTCGGGGCTCGTCCGTGTGATCGGCCGGCTGCGGCCTGCCGTGAACACGGTGCGGCGCAGCGACCACTGCTGGATCAGCGCCACGATCATCACCGGCAGCGCCAGTGCCCCGGTCAGCGTGCTCAGCACATCGCCCGCGGTACCGACGGGATCGCCCTGCGCGTCGGTCGGGGTAGCACTGAGGAGCACGACCATGAGCACGGCCAGACCTGCGTAGATCGCGGTGCGGCGCTTGAGCGCGGCAGTGCGCAGCCGGCGGGCGGCGTGCAGGAACGGCACCCACGCGCACAACCCGGCCGTGGCCAGGGTCAGCACGAGATACCACCCGCCATGACGGAACCAGCCCCACGGGCCGCGATGCGCCGGACCTCGCGGCACCGATTCCGGGGGCACCTTCACGGACTTCTGGTATCCGGAGCTCATTCGACTCGCCCTCCTGCGCCGAAACCGCCACATCGTGGTGACCGCGATCGCGGTGCTGACCCTGCGCCGCGTGCGGCGCCTTTTCGATCACCACAGCGGAGGACAGCGCGGTAACGCTAGCCGGAGTTCGCAGCGCGGGAACCGACACCGTGCCGAGCTGTTACGCAAGCGACTCCCGGCCGTGTCCTCCGTGGCGAACGCTGTCGCCGCCTCCGGGGAGCTGCTCGAAACCGATCCCGGTTGGACACCGCTGTTCCTCACGGCGGGCGGGCTGGTGACCGAGACCGGCGCGCCGATCGCCCACGGCCCGACCGTGGCCCGCGAGTACGGCATCCCCGCCGTCATCTGCGTCCGCGATGCCACGCACGCGATCGAGAACGGCCAGATGATCACGATCGACGGGGCAGCGGGCACCGTGACCATCGCTCGATGACGAGCCGTGACCCGGAAGCTCTGCACCGGCCGCTTTCGAGGAGTCGGGCCGTGTCTCGGGAGTGGTTCGGATCGCAGGAGAGGGCCTCGCCGGTGCGGCTGCCCGGCGTCATGCGGTCAGGGAGAACCCGTCGTAGTCCTTCGCCGCGATCTCGTCGCACATCTGCCGGTAGGTCCCGACCCCACCGATGTAGGCCATGAACACGCGGGGCTTGCCCGGAACGTTCGACCCCATGTACCAGGAGTCGGCCGTCGGGTAGAGCGTGGCGTTGCCGATCTCCTCGACGTGCTCGACCCAGGTTTGCTCGGCCTCGTCGGTCGGCTCGATCTCGACGATGCCGCGCTCGCGCAGGTGGGAGAGGCAGTCGGTGATCCAGTCGACGTGCTGCTCGATGGAAACCATCATGTTGCTGAGCACCGACGGGCTGCTCGGTCCGGTGATGGTGAACAGGTTCGGAAACCCCGCGATGGCGATACCCAGGTAGGAGCGCGGTCCCTCACTCCACTTCTCGGTGAGCGTGACACCGCCCTTGCCGCGGATGTCGATCGCGTTCAGGGCACCGGTCATGGCATCGAAGCCGGTGGCGAACACGAGGGAGTCGAACTCGTAGTCCCGTTCCGACGTGCGCACTCCGCGTTCGGTGATGTCCACCAGTGGTGTTTCGCGCAGGTCCACCAGACGCACGTGCTCCTTGTTGAAGGTCTCGTAGTAGCCGGTGTCCAGGCAGGGCCGTTTGGTGCCGAACGGGAAGCTGCGCGGCGACAGCGCCTCGGCGGTCTCGGGATCGGCCACCGTCTCGCGGATCTTGGAGCGGATGAACTCGGCGGCGGTGTCGTTGGCGGCTTTGTCGGTGAGCGTGTCGGTGTAGGAGCCCAGGATGGCGACGAGATTGCCCTTGTCCCACCCCGCTTGGTAGGCCGCATTGCGTTCTGCTTCGGAGACCTCGAGCGCCGACTGCGTCGTCTCCTGTGTGGGGACCCCGAAAGCCGACTCCCGCTGGGCCTTGCGCCAGGTGCGGTAATCGGCCTTCATGTCCGCGATCTCGGAATCCTCCAGCGGCCGGTTCCCGGCAGGCATGCTGAAATTCGGGGTCCGCTGGAAAACGGTCAGCTCGCGGGCTTGCTCGGCGAGGATCGGGATCGACTGGATACCGGACGATCCGGTGCCGATCACACCCAACCGTTTGCCGGTGAAGTCCACGCCCTCGTGGGGCCACTGTCCGGTGTGGTGGATCGTGCCGCGGAAGTTCTCGATGCCCGGCACTTCGGGTGCCTTGGACATCGACAGGCAGCCGGTCGCCATGATGACGAATCGGGCGGTCACCGACTCGCCCGTGTCGGTGACCACCTGCCACTGCTTCGCCGTCTCGTCGTAGACCATGCTGGTCACCCGGGTGTTGAACGTGATGTCGGGGCGCAGATCGAAACGGTCGGCGACGTGGTTGATGTAGGACAGGATCTCGGGCTGGGTGGGGTACTTCTCGGTCCACGTCCATTCCTGCTCCAGCTCCGGGGAGAACGAGTAGGAATAGGAAAGGCTCTCCACGTCACACCGGGCACCGGGATAGCGATTCCAGTACCAGGTGCCACCGACGTCGGCACCGGCCTCGAACACCCGCGCGCTCAGGCCCAGGCCGCGCAGTGTGTACAGCTGGTAAAGACCGGCCAGTCCGGCCCCGACGATGGCGGCATCGAGCCGGTTCGAGTGCGATTTGGACATCGATACTTCCTTCTGCCGCGATGGGAACGCTCGCTTGCTTCTGCGACCGTTTCCGAAAGAGGGGGACTCTCGGGCGGCATGCACCGCACCCGGTACGCGCCGGCTACCGCCGGTCGCATGCCGAGGGGGTGCTTTCCGCGAGGATCGGATCGGCTGGTGGGAGCCGTGCCGGGCAGGTGAATCAGGCGAGGCTGGGCTGGGAGGTCAGGTGCTGCCCGATCTCCTCGGTGACGTACTCGATGCCGGCAGCACTTCCCGGCAGCACATTGACCATGGTGAAAAATCCGTGCATCTGTCCGTCGAACCTGCGGTGCCGCACCGGGACACCGGCCTCGCGCAGCCGTTCGGCGTATGCTTCGCCCTCCTCGCGCAGGACATCGTGTTCCGCGGTGAGCACCACCGCGGGCGGCAGTCCGGAAAGGTCCGTGGCCAGGCCGGGGCACGCGTCGACGTTTCGGCGACTCGCGGCCTCGGGGGCGTAGTGGTCCCAGAACCAGATCATGCTGTCCCGGGTGAGCATCAGCTGGTTCTCCGGATCGACATAGGACGCGTTGTCGACGTCGCAGTCGGTGACCGGATACACCAGCACCTGCAGGGCGATGTCCAGGCCGCCGTTGTCGCGGGCGCGTTGCGCCATGATCGCCGACAGGTTTCCCCCTGCACTGTCGCCCGCGACGATGAGTGGAACCCGGCCACCGGCGATGTCGGCCATGTGTTCGTCCACCCAGCACAGTGCCGCCCAGGAATCCTCGACGGCCGTCGGGTAGCGGTGCTCCGGCGCCAGCCGGTAATCCACCAGCACCACGGCGCACCCGGTCCGCTGCGCGAGCGTGCGCCCGAGGGTGTCGCACCCGTCGATATCGCCGATCACCCAGCCACCGCCGTGGTAGTAGACGATGACCGCGCGCGGGGAGTCGTTCGGCACCAGGACCCGGACCGGGAAGGAGCCGTCCTCGGTCGTGATGTCGGCATCCTCCGACCGTGCCACCTCCGGTCCGGGACCGGACATCTCGCCCAGGCTCGCCATCAAGCCGCGCGCTTCGGCCGGGGTCATCTCGTGCAGCGGCTTGCCGTCGTTCTCCGCCATCCGGGTCAGGAATGCGGTGGTTGCCTCGTCGAGCGCCATGGGAACTCCTCTTCGGAGAGAGTCGAACACCGGTCCGCGATCACACTGCGTGGTGATTTGGATCACACTACAGGATGTCTCCTGCCTCCGGGCAATACGGCTTTCGGTCGACGGGCGATCCGGAGGCGCGTCGTGAAGATTCTTCCCGGGCTCGCAAAGCCCCGGCACTGTCCGCACCCTGCGCAAGGCCGAGCCGGATGCTGTTCCGGCCGGGAGACAGTACTGTTGCCGAATACACCAACGAGGGGGTTCGGGAGATCGGACCGGGCCGAGCCGGTGTGCGTCCGCCGGGCGGCACAGGTCAGGAGGGAGACGTGCAGCAACCATGACCGCCGACGAGACGGCTCTGGTGGCGTTCGCCAACCTCGCCCGCGACCTGTCCGCGCAAACCTCGGAGCAGGACGTGCTGGACCGCGTCGTGGAGCTGGCCGTGCAGTTCATCGACGGCTGCGACGATGCGGGCATTCTGCTGCTGCACCGCAGGCGGGATGTCGAGACCGCGGCAACCTCCAGCGAGCTCGTCCGCGAGTCCGACCAGGCGCAGGCCGAGTTGCGGGAGGGCCCGTGCTTCGATGCCGCCCTGGACGACGTCCCCTGGAACAACCGGGTCTACCGCAGCAAGGACACCGCCACCGAGACCCGCTGGCCGTCCTACATGCCGCGGGCCCGCGACCTCGGCATCGGCAGCATGCTGGGGTTTCAGCTCTACCGGGACGAGGGGAGTTTCGGGGCACTGGACCTGTACTCCCACCGGCGCAACGCCTTCGACGACCGCGCCGAGGATCTGGGCTGGGTGCTCGCCTCGCACGCGGCGGTGGCACTCAACAGCGCGCGCACCGACGAACAACTGCGCACCGCTCTGACCACTCGCGAGGAGATCGGCAAGGCCCTGGGCATCCTCATGGAGCGCCACCAGCTCTCCGACGACGCGGCGTTCACCGTGCTCAAACGGATCTCGCAGGACAACAATCTCAAGCTGCGCGCCGTCGCCGAGACCTTGCTGCGCACCGGCGAGCTCCCCGGAGAGGGCCCGCGGGAACGCGGCTGAACCGGCGGCCTCGTCGGTCGGTGAGGCAACCGGCGAGGCCGGGATTCGGATCGGTGCCCGGGCGTTCACCCGGCTCGCACCGGGGGCGCTCGCATCACCGTGTTCCCGGCACCGGGTGCGGTCGGCGATGACGGCGCCCCATGTCGCCCCGGACTTCCCGTCCGGGCGGGGTCCCTTCTTGCGGGACCGGCCCGTCGGTCACGCCGGTTCCGAGAGCACCACCACGGAGTTGTGCCCGCCCATCCCCAGCGATGACTTCACCGTGATCCCACCGGTCACGGATGTGGGGCCGTCGAGCAGCCGGGAATTGCCCGGAGCCACTGTCGGCGGTGCCGGGATGATCCCGCGGTCGTACCCGAGCGCGGCCACGGCGACTTCCACGGCCGAAGCCGCACCCTGGCAGTGCCCGACGAGGGGCTTGACCGAGTAGATCCCCGTCTGCGGGGAGAACAGCTCGTCGCAGACCGTGGCCTCGGCGCGGTCGCACTGCTTGGTGCCCGGGCCGTGCGCGTTGAGGTACCGGACGTCCGAACCCTGCACTCCGGCGTTGTCCAGCGCTTCTCGGAAGCAGCTGGTCACCTCGGTCAGGCTCGGATCGATGGAGGTGACGTGGTGGGCATCGTGCGACATCGCGCCACCGAGCACGTGCGCGTACGGGTTCGGTGAGCGCCGGGACAGCACCATCCCGATCGACGCCTCGCCCATGCCGAACCCTCGACTGCCTTCCTGGAACGGCCTGCAGGCATCCAGCGGTTCGGTGTCGGTGACCGCGACGCCGAGCTTCTCGAAGTGCAGGACGTTCTCCGGATTGGCGGACAGGTCGGTGGCCACGAAGACGACGTCGTCCACGATCCCGCCGTCGAGCCAGGCCTTCGCGGTGAGCAGTCCCGCGTTGCCGGAGGCGCACATCGACGACACGTTCATCGCCGGGCCGTGGAAACCGAATTCCTGCATGAGCGTCGACATCGGTGTGGACGGCATGAGGGAGAGGTAGTCCCGGACCGGCAACCGTCCGTCCTGGTCCTGGTAGAAGTCCTTCCACAGGTCCACCTCGCCGAGTACGACCGCGTGCAGCAGCCCGACCCGGCGACCGGGCTGCCAGCCGCGGTGGCCTGCGTCGGTGATCGCCTCTCGCGCGGCCGCCCGCATCGCTCTCGAGAAGCGGCTCGGACCGTCCTTCTCGTCGCCGCCGTCCGGTACGGTCGCCACCCACGCCGGCCGGTCCCGGTCGGGCCCGTGTCCCTCGACCAGCGAGGCGGCCAGCTTGCTCGTGGACAGACCGTCCCAGAGCGCTGCGGTGCCCCAGCCGTAGCCGGTGACCGCTCCTATACCGGAGATTCCGAAGTGCTGCGAGACCATCGCGTCCCCTCTCTTTCCTTCGCGCCCTCCGCCCCCTGCGCAGGCCGGACGGAGTCGTGTCGGGGCCGGCCACACGCGGTGCCCGGCAGCGGACCGGCTGACCGAGGGAATGCCGAAACGTCCCTGCGCCGACCGCCGGAGAAGCAAGGCGGAGGCTCATCGCACGAAGAGGTCGAATCGGCCCTCGATCGCCTCGGCGTTTCAGCCCCGCTTCCCCACGGAAATGATCGAGAGGAAGTTCTGGCTTTCCAGATCGAAATACGGAGAGTGAGAGCTGAGCGCCTATATTGCTTATCGCCACTCGCCAGAGTGAAGTTACCTATATCGATTCCGAAACCAAATGTGTTTGCACTCTCAAGGAGTAGCGGGGGAGCAGGCGATTCTGCGCAACGATCACACGCTTCGGGCCGCGACTGCGCACATACCGTCAAGGACTGCCATAGTGTGTCTTCGCAGGTCGGTGACCGGGTATCCGTCGGATATGCGGATACGGAAGGGTTCACATCCGGTGAGTGGCCCTGCGGGTGGGCGATCTCCGCTCTCGGGGAGGTTGCCGCCTGCTCAGCCGAAACCGAACTGTGATGTAATGCACAGAAATCGTCTATGCGGGAGTCGGACGGATCATGGGGGATGACGGGCTTCCGGTCGGCTCGGGACTTGACCGCGAGCTCGTGGATCTCGCGCTGTCCGTGAATGCCGCCGCCATGTGGTCGTTCGATCTCGCGCGGGGCGAGGTCGACTGGATGTCGGGCATGGACGCGCTTCTCGACATGCCCGGAGCGACCCAGAACGAGGTCCGCGCTCGGCTGCTAGAGTTGATCCGACCCATGACGGTGGCGGCGGGCACCACCCCGATGTGGCAAGATCTCGAGCTGGAACAGCCACTCGAGACGCCGGGAGGGGAAGCACGCTTGATCCGCTTCCGTGCCCGGAGGTTCGGGGACGCCCGGACCGGTGGCCTGCTCGGGATCGCGACCGGTGCTGCAGAATCGGACAGAACCAGCCGGGAACTGGCCGACATCGCCGACCGCTACCGATTGCTCGTGGAGCTGAGCCCGGATGCGATCTGTGTGCATCAGAAGGGCGTGCTCACCTACGTCAACCCCGCCACCGTCAGCATGGTGGCCGCCGAATCCGATACGCAGATCATCGGTTGCCCGATCACCGATTTCGTGTCCGAGGAATCGCTTCCGGGACTGCGGGAGCGGGTCGAGTCGCTGACGAAGCCGGGGGAGACCTCGGAGCCGTCGGAAGCACAGCTGCTGCGGCTCGACGGTGGCACGGTCCTCGTCGAGGCGGTGTCGGTGCGCACGACCTGGAAAGGACGTCCCGCTTTCCAGGTCATCATGCACGATGTCACGGCACAGCGTGCGGCCGAGGCCACGCTGCACTACCAGGCGGCGCTGGTCGAGCACGTCAGTGACGCGATCATCGCGACGACTCGCGACGGGGTGGTGACCAGCTGGAACCCCGCCGCGGAGGCGGTGTACGGCGTGCCCGCGCACGAGGCGCGGGGGCAGCACGTCGGTGAGCTGGTCGGTGCACCGCTCGAACCCGCGGCGTTGCTGACCGCAGGCGGCGTCACCCAGACGCTGCACCGGCGTGCCGACGGCTCCAAGCTCATCGTTCGTGTCTCGGCCGCGGAGATGGACAGCGGTTTCGTGCTGATGTGCGCCGACGAGACCGCGCGGCGACGAGCCGAACAGCATTTCGCCACCGTGGTCGACTCCCTCGACGAGGGAGTCGTCGTGATCGGTGAGGCGGGGCTCATCGTGTCGGCGAATCCCGCTGCCCGCAACATCCTCGGTTTCGGCGAGGACGAACTCGTCGGCCTCTCCCTGCCGTCCTGGCCGATGTTCGACGAACGCGGAAACCCCATTCCGCTGGACGACTATCCCTCGAGGCGGACACAGCGCACCGGCGAGCCCCAGAATTCGTATGTTGCGCGTCTCCGGCGCCCGGACGGGCAGAGCGTGTGGCTGGCGATCACCTCACGCTCCCTCACCCCCGATGACGACCCGCCACACTCGGTCCTCATCTCGTTCATCGACATCACCGAGCACCGGGCCATCCGCGCACGCCTGGAGCACGAGGCCACGCACGATCCCCTGACCGGACTGGCGAATCGCACCCTGGTCCTGCAGCAGCTCAGCGCCACACTGCGGTCCCCGCACCGAGCTCACCTGATGGCGGTGCTGTTCATCGACCTGGACAACTTCAAGGTCATCAACGACTCCCTGGGGCACATCGTGGGGGACAGGGTTCTGCAGATCGCCGGGGAACGGCTGCGGCACGCTGCGCGGGAAGGTGATCTCATCGGCCGTCTCGGCGGTGACGAGTTCGTGGTCGTCGCCCACAGCGTGATCGACCACGAAGAGATTCGCGACCTCGTCGAACGCTTGCGCGACTCCCTCAGCGCACCGATCGACATGGACGGCAGATGGCTGCACGTGGACGCCAGTACCGGAATCGTGCTGATCCCCTCGGATGACGGCAGAGCCGCCGAGGACATCCTGCGGGATGCCGATGTGGCCATGTACCAGGCCAAATACCAGGGGCACGGGCACTCCGCGTTCTTCGGTGTCGAGTTGCGCGAACGCGTGCAGCGCCACATGCACCTGGAGCAGGATCTGCGCAGCGCCGTGCAACGGGACCAGCTCTGGTTGGCCTACCAGCCCATCGTCGATCTGCGCACCGACCGCACAGTGGCCGTGGAGGGCTTGCTGCGGTGGACACATCCGGTGCACGGGAACGTCTCGCCCGGCGAGTTCATCCCGGTGGCCGAGGAAAGCGGCCTGATCAACCTCATCGGTGCCCACATGCTGCGGACGGCGCTGAGCGAATTCACCACCCAGAGCCGGCGGTACGGCTTCGACATGCAGCTCAAGGCGAACCTGTCCGCGCGCCAGCTCGAGGACCCGCACCTGCTGCCGACCGTGCGCCGGGCACTGGTGGACAGCGGCATGTCCGGTGACGCGCTGTGCCTGGAGATCACCGAAAGCGCGCTCATGCGCGACTCGTCTGCGGCCACACGGGTGCTGAACGCACTGCGTGAGCTCGGCGTGTTCCTGGCCATCGACGATTTCGGGACCGGCTATTCCTCCCTGGCGCAGCTGCAGCGCCTCCCGCTGGACACGCTCAAGATCGATCGCTCGTTCGTGGCCAGACTCGGTGAGTCCGAGGATGCCGAGATCATCATCACCAGCATCATCGCCATGGCGCATGCGGTCCGCCTCACCGTCGTGGCGGAAGGAGCCGAGACCGCCGAGCAGCTCGATATCCTCCGACGCCTCGGTTGTGACCAGGTGCAGGGTTTCTACCTCGCCAAACCGTCCCCTCTCGAGGAGCTGTTCGCCGTGGTCCGCTCGGACGGGATCCCGATCCAGCGGCCGACGTCATCGACGTGAACGCGGCGTGCCGGTCACCTCGGTGAGCCGGGTGCGTTGCTGTGCGGCCGGGCAGTGTCCTGCGCGGTGGGTTGCGGCCCGAGCTCGGGGACGGGGCAACCGGGCGGGAAGGTGCCGAGCCGATCGAGGTCGTAGCCATCCGGATAGCTGCGGATATTGGCCGACTGGCGAGCGTACTTCGGCGAGGTGCGAGGCGGCAGGAACCGTACGAATCGCCCCCGCAGTCGGAGTGCGGTGCGGGACAGGGCACGCATGGCCCGCGAGGGCCGCGGGTAGTCGAACGCCTCGAGCAGCGCATCGTCCATCAGTGCCCGGGCGAATCGGCGCATCAGACCCGCAGGAGCCCGATTGTTGGGCGGAAACGTCGTCATCAGTTCCAGAGTGGAATCGGCCACGGCTCGCGCACCGGGGTCGTGGCGGAAATGCTCGGCCTCGTAGGCGTCCATCACCTCGCAGAACTCCCGGTACGTGGCCGGTATGTCGCGGATGTTCATGTGGCGGCCGAGTTCGCGATAGTAGTTCGCGCTCGCGATGCGTTCCGTCTCGGTGAACGACCGCCACCCGTAGGCGTCCATCCAACGCATGGGAGTGACCACGAAGGTGCACAGCACGTACCGCATCTCCTCGTCGGGAATCGAGTACGCGCGGTGCATCCGGTTCATCCGCCGGATCGCGCGGCGGCCGCTGTCGCTGGAGAATCCGTGCTCGAGCACGGCATCGAGGATGAGACCGGTGTCGTCGTAGCGCTTCTGGGTGCGCTCGGTGAACTCGCCCGTGCTGGCCAGCAGCGCCCCGATACCGGGTACCGCGTAGGTGCGAAACAGCGCGAAGCTCAACGACTGGTTCATGTCCCAGGGGAACTCGTGGGCGACCATGATCCGGTAGATGTCGTGGAAGTCCCGTTCGGGATCCATCGATTCGATCCGATCCCGCCACGCGTATCGCTTCATCGGTCCCCTCACCTCACCCTTGCGCTCTTCCGCGCTCACGGACGATCGGTGATCACCGTGTGCAACACACCGTACTGGGTGTGTCAGTACCACTGTCAAGGTCGAATCGGTGCCGGAGCCTTCTTCGACTGGTGGGCGATTGCCGGCTGTGGTGCGGGACTTTCCGCCACGGGCGGTGTTGCAATGGGTGCGGACGTGGCATCGAGGGGAAGGGATCGGCGATGGTCCGCGGGGGAGACGACGGTTCCACCACGGCGGGCAGGAGTGCGCCCACCGTGGCGACGCGGCTGTTCCGGATTCTCGACGCTTTCTCGTCCGAGCGTTCGGCCCTGACCCTGTCCGCGATCAGCCGCCACAGCGGGCTGGCCCTGACGACCACGCACCGGCTCGTCGGGGAACTCGCGTCCTGGGGCGCTCTGGAGCGCGACTCCCAGGGCAAGTACCGGATCGGTCTGCGGATGTACGAGCTCGCCGCGCTCGCTCCGCGCGGGCCCGTGCTGCGCGAGGTCGCCATGCCGTTCCTCGGGGACCTCTACGAAGCCACACACCAGAACGTGCAGCTGGGCGTGCTCGACGGGCTGGAAGTGGTCTTCGTCGAACGCCTCTCGGGACGCGAGGCGGTCCGGGTGGTCTCCCGCGTGGGGGGCAGGCTTCCCCTGCACGCCACCGGCGTGGGCCTGATACTCCTCGCCCACGCCGAGCACGCGGTGCAGGAAGCGGTGCTGGATGCACCGCTCAAGCGGTTCACGAGCAAGACCATCGCCACGCCGCAGCAGCTGCGTCGCGTGCTGGCCGAGGTGCGCCGGAACGGTTTCGTCATCAGTGACGGCCAGATCGAACTGTCGAACCTGTCCGTGGCCGCCCCCGTCCACGACGAGACGGACACGGTGGCTGCCGCACTGTCCGTGGTCGTGCCCTCCCGGGGGGCCGACCCCAGAGCCCTGATCCCGGCGGTGCGCGCAGCCGCGCGGGGGATCTCGCGCGCGCTGGGATCCCCCCGGGCTCTCGCGCTTCCCGCATCGGCCAGGCGCGAGGCCGCCTCCCGGGCAGCCCCGCCTTCCCGGACGCGGGAGGAATCGCTCGGTGACGCCGAATGACCGCGCCGGCTGTGTCGCCGCGAACGCGCCCGGCCACGGGTACCCGCCTGCGTGACTGCCGTGTCAGCCGAACTGCCGTGTCATTCGAGCGGGGTGCCGACGTAGTTCTCGGCCAGCAGGGTGCGGCCTGCCCGGGAGCGGGTCACGGTGTCCAGTTCCGCGAGCTGCCGGTTGAGGTCGAAACCGCTGGAGCCCGGCATGCGGTGCAGCATGGAGGTCATCCACCAGGAGAAGTGCTGGGCACGCCAAACCCGCGGGAGCACGGTGGTGGTGTAGGCGTCGAGGGCGGCGGTCTCTCCCCGATTGAGGAACTCGCCCATGGCGCGGGCCAGGACGTAGACGTCGGCGATGGCGAGGTTCATGCCCTTGGCCCCGGTGGGGGGCACGGTGTGGGCGGCGTCGCCGGCCAGGAACAACCGGCCGCGCTGCATCGGCTCGCACACGAAACTGCGGAACGGCAGGATCGACTTCTGGAAGATCGGCCCTTCCTTGAGCTGCACGTCGTCTCCCGCGACCCGGGTGTGCAGTTCGTTCCAGATCCGGTCGTCGGACCAGTTGTCGACGCTGTCCTCGGGGTCGACCTGCAGGTAGAGCCGCTGCACCTCGGGTGTGCGGGTGCTGATCAGAGCGAACCCGTTCTCGTGGTGGGCGTAGATGAGTTCCTCGGACGACGGCGGCGCCTCGACCAGGACGCCGAACCAGGCGAAGGGGTACTGGCGGAAGTGATCCTGGCGCACGTCCGGATGCGGGATGAGGGATCGGGTCTGGGTCCGGGAACCGTCGCATCCGGCGACCAGCGCGCAGTGCAGCACTTCCTCGGCGCCGTCTTCGGTGAACCGGATGCTCGGCGTGTCACCGGTGATGCCCTCGACCTCGACGTCGGAGACCCCGAAGCGGATCTCTCCACCATCGGCCAGGCGCTGCTCGATGAGGTCCTTGAGGACCTCGTGCTGCGGGTAGACCGTGACCCCGCGACCATCGGTGAGGTCGTCGAAGTCGATGCGGTGGCCGCGCCCGCCGAATCGCAGCTCGATGCCGTGGTGCACGGAACCCACTCGCTTGATCCGTTCCCCGACACCGGTTTCGGTCATGAGATCGACCGTGTTCTGCTCGAGGATTCCGGCACGGATGGTGCCTTCGATCTCCTCCCGGGTCCGGGTGTCGAGGACCACCGATTCGATGCCCTTCTGGTGCAGCAGGTGAGCGAGCATCAGGCCGGCAGGTCCGGCCCCGACGATCCCGACTCGAGTGTGCATGGGTGCTCCTTCGCCGACGAGCGCAGCGTGGTGCTCGGGTGAATGTCTCCTGTGACCCCCTCAACAGGGTGATGGCGACTACTCTGCGTCCAGGCTCTTCCGGGAAACAGCCCCCCTTCCGTTCAACGGAAGACGAACTGTGCCGTGCTGCCGCAGGTCGTTTCCGCCGGACGAGGCCGAATTCCGGCGGGATCACCCTGCGCAACCAGGAGTGCCGCAGCAGGAGAGCAGGCCGCTACCGGCCCGTGGCGAGCCCGCACTCGGGACCGCTCGGTCCGCGATCCCGGGTGTGCGGAGTGCCACAGGGAGCACGATGTCGGCGCACCCCGGTCACACACGGATTGCGGCGGGGAGCCCGTCGCTGAACCGCTCCGGCGGGTCGGGCAGCGACTGTGCCGTGCCCCGGTGGACCCGCTGTGCCGTCCAGGCTGCGGCGGCCGCATCGAGGATGTCGTCGACCGCTGCCTTGGTGCCCGCGGTGCCGAGGTCGCTCGGCAGCGAGATTCCGGACTCGGCGAGCAGTTCGTGGCGGTGCCTGCAGCCGGTCCACGTCCCCTTGCGGGCGGTCAGGGGCGTTTCCGCCATCGTGGCGAACGACACCTCCGGATGGACCTCGACGACGTGGTGGTCGGTCTGTTCCACCCACCGCTCGACCTCGTACACCCTGGCCCGCACACCGAACGCCTGCACCGAGACGCCTTCCCCGGTGATGCCGCGGTTGGTTTCCACGGCGGCGGCATGGTCGTCCTCCTCGAGGGCTTTGCGTACCGGTGTGATGTAGACGGACGAGGACAATCCCCCGACCGCTTTCCTGGCCAGCTCGTCGGCCTGTCGCCGCCCTTCGTCGGGAAGCCCGATGGGAATGTCGACGGCCACGACGGCGAGGGGATGCGCCGCATGGGCCTGAGCCACCACATCGTCGATCGTTTCGGCGAAGTACGCGGTCGGTACGGCCCCACCGAGAGCGACGCCGACCCAACCGACCTTGCACGCATCCACTCCGAGTACCTGTGCAACGTCCATAGGGGAATGATGCACGGTGTGCGCTGCTATGCCATTCGAGAAGCGGGTCCTTCGGGTGGCAGTCAGCAGCCGGCCGGCCCTTCAGAACCGACGTGGCCCGGGAATGAACGCCGGATACCCGAACCGCATCAGCATCTGCGGTTGCCCGGGCAATCCGAGCCGCTCGCGCAGGCCGGACCTGACTTCCGGCAGGTGCAGCGGCTGCGTGATCACCGAGGCGGCCAACCCCAGGCTGGTGGCGGCCAACCACGCCAGCTGCATCGCGGTGCCCGCGCTGACGTGGTCGTGGCGCCCGTCGGAAAAGGTGCTCAGCACCAGGACGGACTCGTTGCCGATCCATGCGCCGAGCTGCTGCTCGCTCGGCAGCCACGCCGCCGGCGCGGCCGAACCGGCCGCCCGTACGCCCCCGGAGCCGGACGTGTCGTCCGGGACTCCCTGGCCGGGTGGCACCTCGTCGGGCTGTCCGAGCGACCACATGGCCAGCTCCCACGAGTGGGAGCGATCTTTGCGGGACGTCCTCGCCGCGTGGGCCAGCAGGCTCGCCACGTTCGAAGCCTCGGTTCCGCCCATGACCCACCGGGAGTACACCTGAGGTGAGGTGGCTGCCGCGAGCAGGGTCTCCCGGGTGAGGTAGGACAGCGCCCGGGGTTCGAAGATGCGGTGGTAGGTGGTGCGCCGGGTGATCGCTCGGTAGCGCTGTCCTTCCGTGGCCGTCGGAGCCTCCCTGCGGGTACCGGTCACGGCTGCCACCGTGTCGGGAGGGTCCGGGCTGTGCTCCTGCCGCACCTCCGTCGCCCATCCGATGCTGCGCACCGCGAGGACGAGGTTGGCCAGGGCGGCGCCGCAGGAGAAGTGCCGGTCCCGTCCCTCGGGATCGTGCCGGTCCTGCTTCGCCTCCGCCCACTCGTACAGCGTCGCCGTCCGCCCCTGCACGGTCAGCGACCAGGGACGGGTGTCGTGCACCGAGGGAGCGCGGTCGACCGCCCGGTCGAGGACCGTGGTTTCCTCCGCCGTCCACGGCGGGCCGTCCACCGCGGTGCCGTGTCGCCTCGGATTCGCTCTGCGCCGACTCATCAGCGAGCACCTCCCGCTGAGCCTCGAGGAAGGACCACCGGTCGCCGACTGTGTTCGACCGTGGACGCGTTTCCAGTATCGTCCCGGGACAGTGCCGGGTGGCAAGTGCCCCGTGGAGGTGCTCGGGAACTCACCGGGCGCGGGCCGCCGCTCGCCGGCGAAGCCTGGTCTCCTGCGTCCCCTCAGCGCAGGCGGATCTGGAGGCGGTCGCCGACGACGCGCGTGTGGAAGCCGGGCTGCGGTGCCGTCGCGGGCCCGTGCACCACGCTGCCGTCGCCAACCCGGAAGACGCTGCCGTGCCAGGGGCATTCCAGGCACGGTGCCTCGCCCGGGCCTGCGGGCCACGAGAGGGTCCCCTCATGCAGTGGCCCGGAAGCATGGCTGCACCGATCGGCGAGTACGTGCGTGTCCTCGCCGTCCCGCAGTACGACAACGGGGACCTCACCGGCCATCCGCTGGACCGGAACGCGGTCGGGCAGGTCGTGGACGTTGCCGATCTCGGTCCATTCCCGTGGGCCGATGTGCAGCACGTCTTCTGCCTGGTTGGCACCGTTGGCCTGGTGATACGACAGGTGCCCGCCGAGGAGTCCACCGGTTGCCAGCAAGGTCAGCCCGGCCCACCCGGTCGCCACCGCCGCTGCCTGCCTGCCGCGGGCACGTTGCCGCAGCGACACCAGGTAGCACGCCAGCGCAGCACTGTTGGCGGTGGCATGGACCAACCCGGTGCGCTGCTGGTCGGGCTGTCCCTGCGCGAAATCGGTCAGCCCGGACAGCGCCGCGGGCAGGCTGGTCAGCACCCCCATGGTGATCAGTGATCCGGCGACTCGCCGCTCACCCGGGCCGGAATCGGGCAGCGCGTCCACGACCCCGGCGCTGAGAAACGCCCCGATGGGCACCTGCACCGACATCGGGTGTAAGGGATGTCCCAGCCACACGCCGTGGAGCACGTCTCGCACCTGCCGGTTCGAGAACACCTTGAACACGGCCTTGCGCACCGTCTTCGCCGGCTTGTCCAGCCATGACCAGTCCGCGATGTGGTCCAGTGCTCGAAACGGTCGTATGTCCGGGGAGCCACGCATGCCCGGGGAATTACCCGGTCTCCGGTCTGCCAAACGCGCGAGGACCATCGCAGCCCGCCCCGCTCATCCCGTGCAGCGGACACGGATAGGCTCCGGGCGGTGAACGTATTGACTTCCCTGGCCGGCCTGGCGGGACGCTGGTTCGCTGCCCTGGTGCTGCTCGGAGGGGTCGTCGGACTGCTCGCGCCCGGCCCGACGGCCGCGCTCGCCTCTGCCATCCCGGTGATACTCGGTGTGATCATGTTCGGGATGGGGCTGACGCTGCGCCCCGCCGACTTCGCGATCGTCGCGCGGCGGCCGCAAGCCGTTGTCGCGGGCGTGGTGGCGCAGTTCCTGGTGATGCCGCTGGTCGGGTGGGCGGTCGGTGCCGCATTCGGGTTCGCTCCCGCCCTGCTGGTGGGCATGGTCCTGGTCGGGGCCAGCCCCGGAGGCACGGCGTCCAACGTGGTGGTCTACCTCGCCCGGGGTGACGTCGCGCTGTCGGTGGCGATGACCTCGGTCTCGACGCTGCTCGCGCCGGTGCTGACCCCGGTGCTGGTGCTCTGGCTGGCCGGTTCCACGCTCCCGGTCGACGCAGCCGAGTTGTTCCTGTCGATCGTGCAGGTGGTGCTCGTCCCGGTGATCGCGGGACTGCTCCTGCGCTGGCTCGCGAGCCGGTGGGTGGAGCGGCTGCTGCCCGTGCTGCCGCTGGTGTCGGTGACGGGGATCGTGGTCGCCGTGGCGGCCGTGGTCGGCGCCAACGTCGATGCTCTGCTGGCCTCGGGCCTGCTGCTGGCGCTGGCCGTGGTGGTTCACAACATGATCGGACTGGCGCTGGGCTACGGCGCGGCGCGAGCGGCCGGGCTCGACACGGCGGCGCGGCGCGCCGTCAGCGTGGAGGTCGGTATGCAGAACTCGGGACTGGCCGCCAGCCTCGCGACGACGCACTTCACTCCGCTCGCGGCGCTGCCCGCCGCCCTGTTCTCCGTGTGGCACAACATGTCCGGGTCCCTGGTCGCGATGTACTGGGCGCGGCGACCCGTGGCCGACCGTGCCGCAGAGCTGCGGTGACCGCTCCCCGCCCCGAAACGGCGGTTCCTCCGACAACCGAGAGGCGGCTCGGTCAGGTGCTGCCTGCGAGGGGAACCCCGGCGTGTGCGGCGCTGCTGAAGGCATCGTCGAGCAGGACGACCGTGCGGCCGGCTCCCTCCAGGATCGAAGCCGCTGCGGCGGCGCGATAGCCGCTCCCGCAATGCACCCACACCGTGCCGGACGGAATGTCGCGCAGTCGGCCGGTGAGCTCGTAGAGCGGGATGTGCACGGCACCTTCGACGTGCGAGGAGTTCCATTCGTTGTTGGTCCGCACATCCAGAACCACATCCGGTGTCGGATGGCGCCCGTCCTCGGAGGGCTCGCCCCGCGAGGACAGGGAGTGGGCCAGGTCGGCGAAGGTCGCCGAGTCCATGGACCGCAGTTGCCCGGGCTCGGCGGCCAGCCGGCGGGGAGAGCCGACAGCGGCGGCGGAGAACGTGTCGATGCCGATACGGGCCAGTTCACGCTGAGCCTGGCCGACCTGCTCCGGGGATTCGCCGAGCAGGACGATCGGCGCTTCCCACTCGATCATCCAACCCAACCAGGTGGCCATGGAGCCGTCCAGCCCCAGGCTCACCGTGGAGGCCAGGTGCGAGGCGACGTAGGCCTTGCGGGAACGCAGGTCCACGACCCATTCACCGTGCTCGAGACGCCGGGCCAGCTCCTCGGGGGTGGCCCGGGCAGGCGGGCGCAGATCCAGCGGAGCCGGTCCCGTGGTGTTGAGCACGCCCATGTGCGCGTAGTACGCGGGGTAGGTGTCGAGTCCGGCCAGGGTCTGTTCGACGAACTCGCCCTCCGCCAGCGTCAGCGCCGGGTTGAGGTGGTACTGCTCGCCGATCGTGCCGGAATCGCCCGACACCGATGCCGCGGAGCAGAAGCTTCCGAAGCCGTGTGTCGGCCAGATCCGCGCTCCGTCCGGCAGCAGCGCACCCAGCTTGTGCGCCGAGGTGTGCTGGTGACGGGCGAGCGTCTCGCTGTGCTGCTCGCCCGCCAGGTCCGTGCGCCCCGTGGTGCCGTACAGCAGGGATCCACCGGTGAACACGCCCACCGATCCCTCGACACCTTCGAGCGCGTAGGACAGGTGGTGGAAGGTGTGGCCGGGCGTGTCCAGCACTCGCACCTGCATCCGATCGGACAGTTCGACGACGTCGCCGTCGGACAGCGGTCTGCGCGCGAAGGGGACCTCGTCCGCGGCGGCCAGCCCGTACTCCGCGCCCGTCAAGCGGGCCAGTTCCAGACCGCCGGAGACGTAGTCGTTGTGCACGTGGGTCTCCAGCACGAGCGTGACTCGCACACCGAGCCGTCCCGCCGTGGCCAGGATGCGGTCCACATCGCGTTGTGGGTCGACGACCACGGCGACGTCGCCATCGGTGGCGAGATAGCTGCGGTCCCCCAGTGAGGAAGTCTCGATCACCTCGACATCGAGGTTGCCGGGGAGAGGGTGTGTGAACCCCCGGACGGGCTGCAGAGCCATGGCGCGTCTCCTTCCCGCACCACCCGGGACGGGATCCGGCGGTGCTCGGGCGAGTGAGAGGAACAGGCGAGCAAGCTCCGGTTTCGTTTCCATGACCGCCCTGCCACGAGGCCAACATACGCTCGCGAGACCCGCTCGGCGAGACTCTCGCGCTGCCGCACCTCGTTGCCGGGGTGGGCACGGCGGTGCTCCACGGGAAGCAACGACGTCCGGAACGCGGGAAATTGTGGAGAGCCTCGACGAAAGAATATCTTGCGGAGCGGCGAAACCGCTATTTGGATATCGCGGAATTTGTTTTCGGTGATATACGCCACCGACGTGGTTTGTTTGTTTCGGTGAATGCGTTACTCTCTTTGGCGAGAAGGGGAGTAGCCCGCAATCTCGCGGTCGACAGACTGGTGCCGTTCGGCTCCCGGCCGCGAAGCCTCTCCACGAGGTGGGCGAGACCTTCGGCTCGTGCACACCATGCCGGGTCGAAGTGTCCGCGCACCTTCGCCGCCGGCATCGACCGAGAGGCGGCAACGACCGTGCTGACCGGTTTCGCAGTGAGTTCGGCGGCGATTTTCGTCGCGGAACTCGGCGATAAGTCGCAGTTGATGGCGATGACCTTCGCCACCCGCTACCGCGCGTGGCAGGTATTGCTCGGAATCACCCTGGCCACCGTGGTGGTGCATGCCGCATCGGTCGGGCTGGGAATCGGAATCGGCCACCTGGTGCCCATGGAGTGGGTCGGCCTGCTCGCCGGTGTCGCCTTTCTGGGATTCGCCGCGTGGACCCTGCGAGGCGATTCCCTGACGGAATCGGAGCAGGCGAAGGCCGCGCGGGGGGCGGGTTCGGCCGTACTGGCGGTCACGGGGGCCTTCTTCCTCGCGGAACTGGGGGACAAGACGATGCTGGCCACCGTCACCCTGGCCACCCAGCACGGCTGGTTCGGCACCTGGATCGGTTCCACCGTGGGCATGGTTCTCGCGGATGCCCTGGCGATCGGTGCCGGCCTGCTGCTCGGCAAGCACCTGCCGGAGCGGATGATCCGCTACGGCGCCGCGGCACTGTTCGCACTCTTCGGTATCTGGATGGTCGGCGATACACTCCCCACCCTGCTCTGAGGCCGCCAAGGGCGCCGGAAGAGCGACCGCCTCGGGCGGTCGTCATGACCGCGGTGTCCGCGTCGGCGAACCCGCCACGCCTGAACCCGATCGCTGTCAGCCCAGGCCGGTGCGGAGATCGGCGAGCAGTTCGTCGAGCACGACTTCCTCCTCGACGGCGCGGCCGGCGGTGGCCATGAGTTCCGGCAGTTCCGGATCCCACGGCGCCTCGGACGGCTCGCCGGTCAGCACCGGCAGGTCGATGCGCTGCGCGGAAGCGAGATTGACCGCCGCCCGGTAGTCGGCTGCCGCCATCCGCCAGAACCCGACATCGTGGTCGCTGCGCAGGGAGCGGGCGATGGTCAGGCCCATCCAATCGAAGTCGCCGTGATATCGCAGGACGGCGCCGCAGGCACTCAAGCGATGGAGCAGCTCGGTCACGACCGTGGCCGGATGACCGGACGTGCACACCAGTGGATGCCGGATCCCCTCCTGCGCGGCGGCTTCCAGCACGCGCGGGTTCTCGCAGACGGCAACGGTGGTGCCCGCTTCGACGAGATGTTCCGGTGCGGTCTGCAGGTCCAGGTGCGTGAGCTGCACGGGCAGACCGAGTGCCGTGCGCTGCCGGATCCCTTGCGACCACTCGCCGGAGTCGGTGACCGGCAGCGCCCAGCACAGCGCCGTGGTGGAGACGGCATCGGGGGTGACGCCGCACAGTTCCCACAGCTTCCGGCGGTCGCGTTCGTTGCCCGGGCTCTCCACGTCGTGGGCGATGGCCGCCGCCCGCAGCACGGTACGGCTCAGTGTCATGCCGCTGTCCAGCAGGCGAGCCCCGCCGCCGAAGCGAGTTGCCAGCTCCGCCCGCGACCGCCACCTCCGCGGTGTGCTCCCGGGATCGAGGACCATGTGCGCCAGGACCGCAGCCGAACGTTCGGCTACCTGTTCCAGTTCGTCGTCGGCGACCCGCCCGTATTGCCGCAGCCACTGCACCCAGGGCCGTGCCCAGGATTCCTCGGCGAGTCCCCACCGGCTCAGCGCCGAGCCCAGCACCTCGGTGACGCGGTCGTGCCGCTCGGTGTGCGCGCCGGTCGACGACTCCCGGCGACCGACCGGGCGGCCGTGCAGAACCTCCAGGACCTGCTCCAGGCCGAGGCCGAACCGTGTGTTCTCCCGCAATGCGGCATCGAGCCTGGACACGCTGATCCGGGTGCCCTGGCCCCACATCGGCCGTCCGTACACCTCGCCCACAGCCTGCCGAGTGGCCTCGTCGGGAAGTTCCAGCCGGAACGTCGCCGGTTGCTCGGGTGCCTCCAGCACCTCCCGGGCCTTGGCCCACAGTCCCCGCAGCTCAGCGGTGTCCCACGCAGCTCGGATGTCTTCGTCCCCGTCCACGGGCCGCCACGATAGCCTGTGCGGCCGTCGGACAGGGGATGCCGGGTCGTGGCAATGCGGTGCCGGTGCGGGCGGTAGCGTGCTGCCGCGGGCAGGGTCGAACGGGAGGGAGCAACGCGGGTGAGTGCGGGACGCGCGGCCGGTCTGGTACTCGGGGTGGCCGCGGATGCGGTGCTCGCCGACCCCCGGCGTGGACATCCCGTGGCCGCTTTCGGGAAGGTGGCCTCCACGGCCGAGAAGCTGCTCCACCGGGACCGGCGCGCTGCCGGAGTCGTCCACACCGTTGTTCTCGCCGGTGGTACCGCGGCACTGGGAGTGATCGTCGAACGGCTGTCCCGGCGCGTTCCCGTGGCCCATGCCCTCGTGACCGGGGTGGTCACCTGGGCGGTGCTGGGGGGGACCTCGCTGGCCGGTGAGGGAACCGCCATGGCTCGCACGTTGGAGTCGGGGGACCTGGACGCTGCCCGCGGGAGGTTGGGTCATCTCTGCGGCAGGCAGGCCGAGGGCCTCGACGAGCAGGAGCTCGCGCGTGCCACCGTGGAATCGGTGGCCGAGAACACCTCGGATGCCGTGGTCGCCCCGCTGGTGTGGGGAGCTGTCGCGGGCATTCCCGGCCTCGTCGGCTACCGCGCCGTGAACACCCTCGATGCGATGGTCGGCAACCGCGGAACCCGGTACCGCAACTTCGGTTGGGCCTCGGCGCGGCTCGACGACATCGTCAACCTGGTGCCGTCCCGCCTCGCCGCCGCACTCGCCTCGCTGGGAGCCCCGGTTGTCGGCGGCTCGGCCGCGGATGCCCGGCGTACCTGGTGGCGCGATGCCTCGGCGCATCCGAGCCCGAACGCCGGGCAGATCGAGGCGGCCTTCGCCGGCGCGCTCGGGATCCGATTGGGTGGCCGGACCGTCTACGGCCACGCCGCGGAAAGCCGCCCGGTGTTGGGCGACGGGCGAGCCACCGAGGTGGGTGATGTCGCCCGCAGCGTGGAGCTCTCGCGAGTGATCGGCTACGCGAGCGGGGGTCTCGCGGCCGGTGCGGCCCTGCTCGCCGGGTTCCGCCGCGAACGTCGTCGACGGCGATGACGCCGAGCACGGGGCCGGAAAGCGGCACCGCCGGGCGATCAGGGCGAGTGCGCCGCCTGTTCCCGCCGTTCGTCTTCGGCAATGGCCTCGGCCACCGACATCCGGCGACGTTTCGACCGGCCGCCGTACCGATCGGTCGACGGGCCGGACGGGGAGCCGGTCGATCCACTCGCTCGGCGCCACTCGGTGTAGGTCAAATACACCACTCCGAGCGGGGCCATGGTGCCGAAAATGATCCACTGCATGGCGTACGAGAAGTACGGTCCGGACTCCAGCCGGGGAAGCGGCAGTGGCGACAGCACGCCGGGCTGGCCCTGTATCAGGGAGAAGTACCCGGCGCGCATCGGGATGCCGGTGCCCTCGGACACCGTCCGGGAGTTCACCGCGTATGTCCACAGGTGCCCGTCGTGACGGAAGGTAGGGCGCTGTTCGGCGTCCTGCTCGTTGCTGCGGATCCGTGCCGCGAGCGTGACCCGGCCCTGCGGGGGCGCGGCGTAGTCGGGTGCCCGGGTGGCCTCCACCGGACGGATGTAGCCCCGGTTGACCAGCAGCGTTGCGCCGCTGTCCAAGCGGAAGGGGGTCAACACCTCGAAAGCGGGCTCGCCCAGGACGGTGCGCTGCCACGCCAGTGTCTCTCCCCGGGGCAGGTAGTGGCCGCGGAATGTCACCGTCATCCACTCCGTGTCCGCGCCGGGAGAGCGGCCGTCGGGCAGTACCTCCCGCAGCGGCCTGGTGGGGGCGTGCATCGACTCCCGGATGGCGGCGTTGCGTGCCTGCGTCTCGGCGTGGCGGTCGAACTGCCACGGTGCGAGCAAGGTGAAACACACCGTCGAGAACACCCCGGCCAGCAGGATCAGGGCGATCCACCCGGGCCGCAGCAGGAACTTCAAGCGCACCCGTCCACCGTAGGCCGGGGATTCCCGTTCTCGCCGCCCGGGGCCGGTGCGGGGTGCTCCCCGATGTCGGGACTCCCGGAGCGAGGCGCATCCGGAGGTTGCGCCACCCGCACCGCTACGCGAGCCAAGCCGCACACTCCACTCACCCGAGGGCGGAGCGGGCGGCGGTCACGGCCCGCGTCGCGAACCCGCGGCCGAACAGCACGGCGTGCACCAGCAGCGGAAAGAGCTGGTGCAGGCCCACGCGGTCGCGCCACCCCTCGGACAGCGGGTACGCCTCCTCGTAGGAGGACAGGACCCGCTCCAGATGTGGGCACCCGAACAGCTGCAGCATCGCCAGATCGGTTTCGCGATGCCCGCCGTGAGCGGCCGGGTCGATCAGCCACGCCCGGACGCCGGTGCTGTCCTCGCCCCAGTGCACGTTTCCGTTCCACAGGTCGCCGTGCAGCCGTGCGGGCGGTTCGGCGGGACCGGCCAGATCGTCGAGCCGGGTGCACACCTGTGTGATCACCTCGCCCTCCTGCGCGGTCAGCGTGCCGGAGTCCACCGCGCGACGCAGGTAGGGCTCGATCCGGTGCGCGGCGTAGAAGGACGGCCAGTCGAGGGCGGGCTCGTTGCGCATGGGAGCGAGCCCGATCCAGGCGTCCGTGGGCCCCCCGGGCGGCGGTGCGCCGTGCGCAGGCGCGCCTGCCGCGTGCAGCCGAGCGAGGCCGCGTCCCAGTTCCTCGGCGGCCGGCTTCGTCGGTGAGGCCGTGCTGATGTGGTCGGTGACGAGCCAGCGGTCGTCGTGCCCGTGCACAGCCGGAACGGGCACGCTGCCCGCCTCGGCGAGCCAGGTCAGCGACGCGGCTTCCGCGGCCGAAGCTCCGGGCATGCCGTCCCCGGCGGTCTTGGCGAACACCGTGCCACCGTCGGCGAGACGAACCTCGAAGGCCGCCGCCGCGTCACCGCCTCCCAGCTGGTGCGCACTGCTCGGCGTGTCCCCGGTGAGCTCCGCCACCGCGACCAGGGCCTGATCCGACCGGCTCATGCGTTCCTCCCCGCAGCGCTGTCTAGGTGTGTTGTTCGGAGAGGTTCCCGCGTATCCAGTCCAGAACACCGGGCATGGCGGCCTCGATCATCTCGAGCGCGTCCTCGAAGCCCCGGTCGCCCCCGAAGTAGGGGTCGGGAACCTCCGCCCCTACCTCGGAGGAGGGGTCGAAGGAGCGCAGCAGGCGCACCCTGTCCGGGTCCTCGACGGCCCCGCGGACCGCCCGCAGGTGCCCGGTGTCCATGGCCAGCAGCAGGTCCGCCGAGAGGTGCTCGTCGGCGATCTGGGCGGCGACGTGCTCGGTGGGGTAGCCGTGCTCGGACAGCACCGTGCAGGTGCGCGGGTCGGCTGCCTCCCCCACATGCCAGGGGCCCGTCCCGGCGCTGGTCACCTCCACGTGGTCGTCGAGCCCGGCACGGCGCAGGTGCTCGCGCAGCACCTGGGCCGCCATCGGGGATCGGCAGATGTTTCCGGTACAGATCACAGACACGTGCACGATCCCGAGGATAGAAGGCCGTCCTCCTCGAGCGTGCGAACGGATGGCTAGACTGCCGGGGATGACGAGCCGGGACGATCGGGAACTGCTCCGCCATCACGGTGATGTCGATGCCGAGCCCGGCCTGCTCGACTTCGCGGTGAACGTACGCCTGAACCGCCCCCCGCCGTGGCTGCGCACTCGGCTTGCCGGGGCGCTGGACCGGCTCGGTCACTATCCGTCGAGCGCCGAGGACGCCGCCGCTCGCTCGGCGGTCGCCGCGCGGCACGGCCGCCCTGCCGAGGACGTGCTCCTGCTGTCGGGCGCGGCGGAATGCTTCGCGCTGCTGCCGTCGTTGCGGCCGCGGCTGGCGGCGGTGGTGCACCCGTCGTTCACCGAGCCGGAGTTCGCGCTGCGCAGCGCCGGGGTACCGGTCACTCGTGTCCCGCTGGACCCGCAGGACGGCTACCGGCTGCGCTCCGGGGCCGTTCCGGAGGAGGCCGACATGGTCGTGCTCGGCAATCCGACGAACCCGACCTCGGTGCTGCATCCGGCCGAGACGATCCGCCGGCTCGCCCGGCCGGGAAGAACGCTCGTGGTGGACGAGGCCTTCGCCGATGCCGTTCCGGGAGAGTCGGAATCACTGGCCGCCGACCGCATCCCCGGGGTACTGGTGGTCCGCAGCCTGACCAAGATGTGGGGTCTTCCGGGTTTGCGCGCGGGATACGCGTTGGCGGAGCCGGAACTGCTCGCCGAACTCTCCGCGAGCCGTCCACACTGGCCCCTGGGCACGCTGGCGCTCGAGGCGATCGCGGCGTGTTGCGACAGCGGTGCGCTGACCGAGGCCGAGCAGGCCGCCACGCGGATCGCCGCGCACCGCGATGCGTTCGCGGCCGAACTCGCGGCACTGGAGGATGTCCACGTGCACGGCCCGGCGGCGGCCCCGTTCCTGTTGCTGCGCATCCCCGGGGGCGAGCGGGTGCGGGAGAGGCTGCGGCAACGGGGAATCGCCGTGCGCCGGGGCGATACCTTTCCGGGGTTGGACACCGACCATGTGCGGGTGTCCGTGCGAGCTCCGGAGGACAACGCGGTGCTCGTCGAGGCCCTGCGCGAGATTCTCGGAATGCGGGGAAGTTCCGCGGACCGTTCGAGGAGGGGAGCCACCGTATGAGCGCACGGCTGCGGGACGTGGTCGATGTACTGCGCACCGCCTATCCCCCGGAACTCGCCGAGCCGTGGGATGCCGTCGGGTTGGTCTGCGGGGATCCGCAGGCAACGGTGCAGCGGGTGTTGTTCTGCGTCGACCCGGTGGAGGAGACCGTGGAGGCGGCTGTCGAGTGCGGCGCGCAGCTGCTGGTCTCCCACCATCCGCTGCTGCTGCGCGGTGTGCACGGCGTTCCCGCCGACGATCCCAAGGGTCGCCTGATACATCGGCTGGTGCGGGAGGGCATCGGCCTGTTCTGCGCGCACACCAATGCCGACAGCGCCGATCCGGGCGTGTCCGATGCGCTGGCGGCGGCACTCGGCCTGACCGTCACGGGACCGCTGGCGCCGCACTCGGAGGGAGCGCGTACCGGGTTGGGGCGGATTTGCACACTGCCGGAGCCCGAACCGTTCGGGGCGTTCGTCCAGCGGGTGGCGGGCGGCTTGCCCGCGACGGCGTGGGGAGTGCGAGGTGCGGGAGATCCGCAGCGTTCGATCGGTTCGGTCGCCGTGTGCGGAGGAGCGGGTGACTCGCACCTGGACACCGCCACGACTGCGGGCGTGGACGCGTACGTGACGGCGGATTTGCGCCATCACCCCGCCGGGGAACACCGTGCCCGGGAAGAGGTACCGGGCACGCGGGTTCCCGCGTTGGTGGATGTCGCACACTGGGCCAGTGAGTGGCCGTGGTGTCGGCAAGCCGCCGACGTGGTGGCAGCGGCACTGCCGGGTACTGTCGAAGTCCTTGTCTCCACGCGTCGCACCGACCCCTGGACGATCCACGCCGCCGGTGCGGCCACCGACCCTGGGAGGGCGCCCGAGTGAAAGCCGACCCCGCCGTGCAGCGCAGGTTGCTCGAGCTTGCCGATGTGGACGCCGAGCTCAACCGCATCAACCACCGCCGCAGGACCTTGCCGGAGCTGGAGGAGATCGGCCAGGCCGAACGTGACCAGCAGGCCAAACGCGATTCCCTGGTGTCGTCGCAGACTTCTTTCGACGACCTCGATCAGGAGGTCAAGCGGCTGGAGGCCGAGGTCGAGCAGGTGCGTGCCCGGGAGGAGCGCGACCGCACGCTGATGGAGTCCGGCGGTTCGGCCAAGCAGATGGAGGATCTCCAGCACGAGCTGGAGACGCTGTCGCGGCGCCGGGGCGCGCTGGAGGACGACCTGCTGGAGGTCATGGAACGGCGCGAGGCGACGGAGACCGAGGTCGGCTACGCGCGCGAGGCGGTCTCGGCGGCCGATACCACCTTGGAGGACGCGCAGCGGCGCCGGGACGAGGCCCAGAAGGACCTGGACACCGCCGAAGCCAAGCGGCAGGCCGAGCGCGCGTCTTTCGTCCAGGAGATCCCCGAGAACCTGCTGACCCTGTACGACCGGATCCGCCAACAACGGGGAGCCGGCGCGGGGCTGTTCCAGGCAGGCCGGTGCGGCGTGTGCCGCATCGAACTGGACCGTGCGGCACTGACGCATGTGCGCGAGGCACCGGCGGACGAGGTCGTGCGGTGCGAGGAGTGCGGCGCGATCATGGTGCGAACCAAGGAGTCGGGACTGTGAGTGTGCGGGTCACCGTCGAGGCCGACGGGGGATCGAGGGGCAACCCCGGACCGGCCGGCTACGGCGCGGTGGTCTGGGACGCCGACGGCGCGCTGCTGGCCGAGCGCTCGGGCGGCCTGGGGGAGACGACCAACAACGTGGCCGAGTACCGGGGCCTGATCGCCGGCCTGGAAGCAGCCGTCGAGTTGGGGGCCACCGACGTCGACGTGCGGATGGACTCCAAGCTCGTCGTCGAGCAGATGTGCGGCCGGTGGAAGATCAAGAACGCCGGCTTGCAGCCGCTGGCCGTGGAGGCGTCGAGGTTGGTCCGCGCGCTGGAGCGGGTGGAGTTCGAGTGGATCCCACGCGAGCGCAACAAGCACGCCGACCGCCTGGCCAACGAGGCGATGGACAGCCAGGCGGGGGTGGAGCACCGGGCCGATCGAGCCACGGGCGAACCGTCCGGCGAGGCCGGGTCCGCGGAGATGACTCCTCCGGCGCGGTCCGAACCCGTCTCGGCCGCGGCTTCCGGGGAATCCGGCAAGGCGGAGACGACCGGGGAGAGCGAGGACTCCGGATCCGCAGGGGCCTGGATCGGGGCCATGGGGCCGCCGACCCGGCTGCTCATCCTGCGGCACGGGCAGACCGCGTTGTCGGTGGATCGCCGCTACTCCGGGCGCGGTGACGTGCCGCTGACGGAGTTGGGGGAGAACCAGGCCAAGGCAGCGGCGAAGCGACTGGCGACGATGGATGGTGTGGTCACCCCGGAGGGGGCCGCTCCGGTGATCTCCTCGCCGCTGGAGCGCACCCGCCGGACCGCGCAGGCGGTCGCCGATGCCACCGGCGGTGAGCTGCTGTTCTACGACGGCCTGATCGAGGCTGATTTCGGGGACTGGGAGGGCCTGACCTTCCTGGAGGCTTCCGAGCAGTACTCCGACCTGCACAGCCGATGGCTGGGTAATCCGGCCATCGACCCGCCCAACGGGGAGAGCATCACAACGGTCTTCGACCGGGTCCGGGTGGCTCACCGGGAGTTGCTGCAGCGGTTCGCGGGCAGAACGATCATCGTGGTCAGCCATGTGACGCCGATCAAGGCGCTGCTGCGACTCGGGTTGGATGCCGGACCGTCCGTGTTCTACCGGCTGCATCTGGACCTGGCCTCGCTGTCGATCGCGGAGTTCTATCCCGACGGCAACGCCTCGGTCCGGCTCGTCAACGACACGTCCCACCTGATTTAGGAGTGCGGGCCGGCTTGCGCGGCGGATTCCGGTCGCAGAAGTGACAGGCCCCGGCGCTCGGGCACCACGAGAAGGACCGCTCATCCGGGGCGGGCCTGCCCCGGGTGGGATGAACGCAGGCGGTCTCGTTGTTCTACCCTGGTGGCGCGGACGAGTCGGCCGGGCGATCGCGGCGGGAGTGTCCCGTCGAGGAAAGTCCGGACTCCACAGGGCAGGGTGGTTGCCAACAGCAACCCGGGGTGACCCGCGGGAAAGTGCCACAGAAAACAGACCGCCCGGTGTCGACAGCCGGGTAAGGGTGAAACGGCGGTGTAAGAGACCACCAGCATCCCGGGTGACCGGGATGGCTCGGTAAACCCCACCCGGAGCAAGGTCAAGAGGACGTCGTGTTCGGCGTCTGCGCAGGTGTTCGAGGGTGGCCCGCCCGAGACCTGCGGGTAGACCGCTGGAGCCCGCCGGCGACGGCGGGCCAAGATGGATGATCGCCGAATGGGAGTGCCGCAAGGCCCCCAGGAACAGGATCCGGCTTACAGGCCGACTCGTCCGCCCGCACAGCGACTCCGGTCCCCCGGTGGGGGGGATCTTGCCGCCTGTCGATCAAAAGCCTTCTTTCGGGCGACGTGTGCGACCGATGTGGTCGCTAACCTCGCTTCCGGCCGGGAGGTTGATGTGGGCGACTACATATTCGAGTCGGACGACACACTCACGCGAACACATCTGGGCGCGCTGGAGGATGCCTTCGATGCCGTGAGCATCCGGCAGCTCTACGACGTCGGTATCCGGAGCGGATGGAAGTGTCTGGATGCCGGTGCGGGCAGCGGATCGATCGCACGCTGGCTGGCCGGCCGTGTCGGGTCCTCCGGCGAGGTCGTTGCCACGGAGACCGATCCGCGCCTGCTGGAAGGTCTGCACGACGACAACGTCCGGGTGCTCGAGCACGACCTCACTCGCGATCCGCTCGCCGAAGCCGAGTACGACCTCGTGCATGCCCGGTTGCTGCTGATCCTGCTGTCCGAACGAGAACGGGTGCTGGATCGCCTGATCGGCGCGCTCAAGCCGGGCGGAGTGCTGGTCCTGGAGGATTTCGATGTTGCCGGAGCCGGTGCGCTCCTCGCGCCGGAGGACGGCGATGCCGAGGTCTTCGACCGCGTCCTCGAGACATATCTGAGTGCCATGGCCGTCCTCGGCGCCGACATCCGATGGGGCCGTCACCTCTACGCCGCCCTGCGGCGACGAGGCCTGCGCGATGTCCGGTCGGTGGGGCATGCCGAGGTGTGGCCGGGCGGCTCGTCCGGGTGCGAGCTGATCCGCACGAATTTCACTCAGTTGCGCAGGCAGATCCTCGACCGTGGCACGGTCGGGCACTCCGAGTGGCGGCGAGCCGTGGAGTTGCTCGATCACGAGGGATTCGCGATGCGCTCGTTTCTCCTGGTGGCCAACTCCGGACTGCGTTGACGCGGCATTTCCGGCCGACACGGAGTTCCCGATGGTGTGGGTGGCTCTGCGTCGAACGCGGCGAAGTGCCATGATCATCTGGTGGGTGACGAAAGGACCGGCAGACGAGTGAACACGTATCCGGTGGCGCGGAGAACGAATGCCTGCGACCACCCTTTTCGCGGTGTTCGACGGTCCACGTCGAGCACTACACTGCCCTCGCCTGTGGACAGCCGGTGCGCCACGCGCCACACCGGACGCTCTACCTCTATTGCTGGTGACCTTGTCGTGTTCTACTCGTACTGCGCACCGGGCCGGTCCCGGTGGCTCCCGATGCCGACCCGACACCACCGCTCGTATTCCGGAGTGAACAGATGACTGCCGTGCCACTGGACGCCGTGGGGCAACTGGATGTGCTGGCGCAGACCGGGCTCGATACCGGTGGCCTCAGAGGATGGATCCTCGACAACCTGCTTCCCCTCCTCCTGCTCGCGGTCGCGTTGTTGCTGCTGTGGCTCGGTGGCGGCAAGGGCGACAACGCGGGCGTCATGCGCCGCGTCGGTGGTGTGTTCGTCGCGTTGGCGATCGTCGGGATCGCCGTGAGCGGCGCCGGTGTGGACATCGGCACGTTCATCGCCGGACTGTTCAGCACCAGCGGAGGATGATCACACCGGTTGCTCGACGGGTTGGTTGAACATGCGGATACGCACCGACGATGAGGTGTATCGGGTCGATGCCGTCTGGCTCGGACCGCCGAAGGCGACGTTTCCGTGGCGAGCGCGCTACGTCGCCTGGGGAGTGGGAATCGTGGTGTTCCTGCTCGTGCTGGCGGTCGAGCGGAGGATGAACATCGGTTTCGGTTTCTTCTCCACCGCGTGGGCCGTTGTCATCACGGTCGCGCTCACTCGCATCATTTGCTCCCGAATCAGCCACGAACGGCCGCTGAGTGCGGTCATGGTGATGTGGTTGCGTGAACTGACCGCTCCCAGGAAGACGGCGAGCGGCCGGGGAGGCGCTGCCAGTGCTGCGAAGATCCGGGTGCATGCCGACAGGCCGCGCCCCCGACGATCGAAGCAGTCCGGGCAGTCCGGACAAGCCAGACGAAGCGGCGGGCGCCGGCCCGCCGACCGCTCCAGGAAGCCTGCCGGCCGAAGTGGCACTCCCAGCAGGCGCACACGCAGCAAGGAGGTTCGCGGTGTTCGGTCGCGGGCGAGGTCGTGAGCGCGACTCGCACCAGGTCTCGGGGCAACCACATCGCGGTGCCGCCCGGTCGGGGACGTCGAAGGGGCGGAGATCCGGGGCGGCAACCTCCGGCAATCGCAAGGGACGTCGGCTGCCCGACGAGCAGTCGATTCCCTCCTATACTCCGTCGATCGCCGCGCGCTCCATCGACGGCCACCTGCTCCGTACCGGTCAGGACGTGTTCGCCTGGTATCGGCTGTCCTCACAGCGGTGGTCGTTTCGCTCGGACTCGCAGCGGCAGAACCTCATCAATGCCATCGCGGGTCAGTACGCCGAGCTGCAGGGACGTTGGATGCACCTGCGTGTGACCAGCAGGCCCTACCCCATCCGGATGTGGGCCGAGGCGCACGTGTACAACGCCCGCAACCGGTTGCCCGACGTATCGGGTGCGCTGAGTTTCGACGACTACATGGTCGGTGAGCAACAGCAGCTGATGGGCCGGTCTATGGCGGAGAAGGAGGTCTATCTCGGTGTCCAGGTCCAGACGCGCAACGTGATGGACCGGGCCGTCGAACGGGCGGCGCCTCTGCTGCGCAAGGTGTTTCCCGAAGCGGTGGAGGCCGAGCTCGTCGCCCTGGACAGCGAGATCGAGCATCTGGACCAGGTGATCGGATCGGCCGGGTTGGACGGGCGGCCGGTCACCGCCGAGGAGATGTCCTGGCTGATGCACCGGTCCTGTTCGCTGGGCCTGCCCGCGCCCCGCAACATGCCCGCGGTGCCCGCGGCGGAGTGGGCCCCGGAGGACCTCGCGTCGTTCACCGATGCCGCCGACATGCACCAGGAGCCCTACGCACCGACCGCGACCGTCCGGGGCCGTACCGGGTCGAACGCGGGGGTGACCCGGCACGTCGCGGTGCTGACCGTGGGGCAGACGCACGGCCTGCAGATTCCCGAGATGGACGATCCGTGGATGCAGCATGCGGACCGTCTGCCCGCACCGGTCGAGTGGTCGGCGCGGATCTACGTGCGCCGTCCCGAGGACGTCGGCGGTGAGCTGCAGCGACAGATGAACAAGGTGCGTTCCCAGGTCCGGCACTACACCGAGGAGCACGGGCTCGAACCACCGACCTCGCTGGAGCGGCAGGCCGGACGGGTGCTCGAGATCGACGACGAGATGAGCTCCGGATTCACCGCGCTGGCCACCCGGGTGCGCTCGTGGTGGCGCATGGCGGTGTCCGGCCCCACCGAGCGCGACGCGCTGCGCCTGGCACAGCAGATCCTCGACCTGTACAAACCGAAGGTCGCCATCGAGCATCCGGAAGCCCAGTATGCGATGGCGCGGGAGTTCATTCCCGGCGAGTCACTGGCCTCGGCCGCGTACCTGCGGCGCGGATCGGTCGTGTGGGCGGCCTCGGCCGTCCCGCAGGCCACGGCCGACGTCGGGGACCGGCGCGGCATCCTGCTCGGGGAGACCTGCACCGCGACCCGGCGCCCGGTGGCCTGGGATCCGTGGATGGCCCAGGAGATTCGCGATGCTTCGGGACTGACCGCGATGGTCGCGGGACTCGGCGGAGGAAAGTCCTTCCTCGGCGGGGGCATGGTCTACAAGACGCTGCGTTCCGGTGCGCACTGGACGTTGCTGGATCCGTCGGGGCCGTTGACGGAACTGTGCCGGCTGCCGGAACTGCGCCCGTATGCGAGACCGATCAACCTGCTCAATGCCCAGCCGGGCATTCTCAACCCGTATCGCGTCGTCGCCGAACCGCAGCTGGAGCACTTCGCCGACGAGGACGATCCGGAACGCAGCTGGCGACGCGAGCGTGCCCTGGCCGCGGCGACCCGGCGACGGCTGGTCCTGGATGTGCTGACCGGGCTGCTTCCCTACGAGGTCGCGCGGATGCCGCAGACGAGGATCGTCCTGCTGCGTGCGGTCCGTGCCGTCGGTGGTCGTGCGGACGCGCACCCGGGTCTGGTGTTCGCCGCGCTGCGGCGCGATGCGAGCGAGCACCACGAGCACGCGGTCGTGGTCGCCGACTTCCTCGACGAGATGCGCGAGCGGATGGCGTTGCTGATTCCGGAGACCGATGCCGATCCGTACTCGCAGACCCGCGAGGATCGGCTGACCGTACTCAGCATGGCGGGTCTGACACTGCCGAAGGACGGTGTCGGGCGGGAACACTGGACCGACAGCGAGGCAATCGGCGTTCAGCTGCTCAACCTGGCGGCCTGGCTCACGCAGCGCTCCGTCTACGAGCGTCCCAAGGAGGAGCGCAAGGGCGTGTGGATCGACGAGGCGTTCTTCCTGTCGGAGGTGCCCACCGGCCGGGTGTTGATGAACCGGTTCGCTCGTGACTCTCGCAAGTGGAACGTCCGGGTCCTGCTGTCCAGCCAGATTCCCGCGGACTTCTTGCGGATCGAGGGTTTCGCGTCGTTGCTCGACTCGGTGTTCGTGGGCCGTCTCGACGATGAGCAAGCGCAGTCGGACGCGCTTCGGCTGCTGAAGGTGCCGGTCGACGTCGGCTACGAGCAGGTGGTGGCGGAGCTGGGGCGCCGGCCCGGACCGTCCCGCAACGGTACCGAGCGGGACCGCGCCCCCCGGCAGTTCATCTTCGCTGACGGGGCCGGTGGTGTGGAACGCATCCGCATCGACTTCGGTGGTCCCCATCTGGAACACCTGCGGGATGCGCTGGACACGACCCCGACGACCCGGCAGGACGGCCCCCCGCGTCGTGCCGACGGCCCCGCCGAACGGACGGCCAACTCGGATGCGATCGCCGCGCCGGTGCCCGAGGAAATCGGCGTTCCGGAAGAGCCCGGCGCCTACGGGGAAACCGGCGATCCGGAAGACCGTGACGAGTTCGCCGAGCTCGAGGAGTGGGAACTGGAGCCGGCGAGCGTCGGCTGGAGCGAGCAGCCGGACTCGCAACACGAGGAGACCGCCGGAAGCAACGGTCACCGGGCCGGCGACGACGTGCAGGGGGCTCGGTAGCCGTGTGGCTCGTCGTGATTGCGCTGGTGGCGGCCGCAGTGCTGGTCCGGGCACGCCGTGCGGCGAACACCCCGGTGGTCCGGTCGCGTCACGCCGATCGGCGCGGTGCCCTGCTGCTGGTGTCCGCGATCGTCGGCATGCAGGTCCTGGTCGGTGTGCCTGCCTCCGCCCAGCCTTTCGACTGCACGGAGCCGCCGAACCCGGAACGTCCCGGTGCCGGCATGGTCGGTGCGCTCGATCCCGCCCCGATCGGTGTCGGCCAGTCGGGCAGTGCCTACGACCTCTACGGCTACGCCGGTCAGGTATGGCACACCTACGACCTCGGCTGCGGCCCGCAAGGTGTGACCAACCCGAACGCGCTGGTCGGTACCTGGATCGGCAACCAGTTGTTCAATGTGGCCAAGAATCTCGTCGGTGCCACCAACGGGCTGCACTACGCCCTGCTCTCCGGCAACATTCTGGCTCCGCTGGACGACGTGGTCGCCACCGGCACGGTCGCCTTGTACGACAGCGTGTTCACCCCGTGGTTCGGCCTGGCCGCGCTGATTCTGGCCGTCGTGCTGTTCCGCTACATCTGGCAGGGCGACCTGGCCACGATCGGCAAGCGCACCATGTGGGCCCTGGCCGCACTGTGGTTCGCCTCGGCGACCTACCTCACCCCTTTGGTCTACACCCACGCACTGGACGAAGTGGTCATCACCGGCACTTCGGCGGTGCAGGGGGGATTTCTGGAAGAGGTCGGCGTCGACGAACGCGACGCGCTGCCCACTCTGCTGCACAACGAGGTCGTCTATCGCAACTGGTTGCGGGGCGAGTTCGGCACCCCCGACTCCCCGAAGGCCCAGCAACTGGGCATGGAACTGCTCGCGGCTCAGGCCTGGAGCAAGGAGGAAGTGCTCGCCGGTGAGGACGCGGGCTCTGCCGAGGAGAAAAAGCGGGCCTTCGAGGAAGTCGCGTCCAAAATGGGCAGTGCCTACGGCTACTTCCGGGGGGTGCAGGGCAGCCGGATCGGCGCGGGAATGCTGGCCATGCTCCAGGGTTTCGCCTACACGTCGTTCCAGTTGCTGGCCAAGGCCGCGATTCTGCTCGCCCAGGTTCTGCTGCGGGTGCTGATCCTGGCGGGGCCGCTGATCGGTCTGGTCGCGCTCCTCTATCACGAAGTGCTGCGCACGGTCGGCCGTGTGGCCGGGGCGGCGCTGCTCAACGTCGTGGTGATCGCGGCGATGGCCGGGATGCACACCCTGGTTCTGAGTTGGGTCTTCGATCCGGCGCGGGGCTTTTCCGCTCTCACCCGGATATTGCTGGCCGGGCTGCTGACGATCGTGTTCCTCATGCTCGGAAAGCCGCTCCGCAGGATGGGGCAGATGATCGAGCTGTCGGTCGGCGCCGCGGGGGGTGCCATGCCGCGGGTACCGTCCAGCGTCTTCTCCCGGTTCGGGGGACGCTCCCGCGGTGAGCGACGCGCCCCGCAGGACGATTTCTGGGACCAGGTGCGGGAATCCGAGCCCGACGACGGCTCCGCCCCGCCGCCCCGGGGCAGGCGGCGCCGCGTCCGGCCGGAGTCCGAAGCACCGTCGGTGGCGGCCACGGCCCAGCGCATGGACCGCGAGAACATGCCGCCGGAACTGTCGACGGGGCCACCGCCGGCCGGTGCCGCGGGGCAGGAGCCACCGTCGGCAGCCGGCGGCACGGGCAGGCAGCGTCCCGGTGCGGCGGGACGGACGAACGCGCTGCCGCAGGCCCCCGGCACCAGCCGGGCCGTGGACACCGCCCCGGTGGTGGACGCCACCTGGGACACGCACGGCGAGGATGCGGTTCTCGTGCCGTCCCGAGCGGGCGCGGTGACGCCCTCGGAGGTGACTCCCTCGGAGTCCCCGGGGACACGGCGCAGGCCGGACCCCGAGGTCGTGGCCGGGAAACCGGTGAACGTCATCTATCACCCGACACGGGGGCTGGAGGTCACCGATGGCTGACAACCTCCCGTTCCCGGGCGGAGCTGCGTGAGAGGAGGGTCATGCCGATCCGGACTCACCGGGGACGCGCCGCGGTCTACCGCCGGTTGTGGGGATGGCCGTTGCGTTCCCCCAAGCACCTGATCGCCGCGGTGATCGGGTTGGCCGTGGTGGTCGGTTCCGTGGGGCTGTTGCTGCCGGAGCCGTCCCCGAGCCGAGCTCACGGGCAGCAGCACCACGCGCAGGAGCCCTTTGCCACTTCGGAGTTCGGCGCGTCCGCGGACACCAGCGGCTCGCCACCGACGATCTCGGTTCCGCGGGCGTCGCCCTCCTCGGTTCCGCCGGATCCGGCGGGGCTGGCCGTGGTGGACGCCTGGGGCAGGCAGTGGGTCAAGCACCCGCCCGGGACCGATTCCGGCGAATGGCTCGACCGGCTGCGCCCGTACACCACCGCCGAGTTCATCACGGTGATGGCTTCGATCGATCCGGCGAATGTCGCGGCGACCGAGGTCACCGGATCACCCGAGGCGACCACCTCGACCGCGACCGCGATGAAGGTCCGGTTGCCCACCGACGCGGGTGCCATCCGGGTCCGAGTAACGGCAACCCCCGACGGGTGGCGGGTGGCCGGTTACGAGAAGGCGGCTTGATATGCGCAAACTGGCGATCGCGCTGGTCGTGTTCCTGGGGTTCGGTGCGCTGGTCGGTGTGGGCGCCGTGATGGGGGTGCTCTCCGGCCTCGGCGGCCGGTCCGGCCAGAGCTGGGCGCAGTGCAGCACGGGCCCGGGTGTGTGGGGCGGCAACGAGCAACGGGGCAAGCGGGCCGCTGGGGCGCTGGGACCGGAGCAGCGCAGGATCGTGCGGCGGATCATCGAGATCGGCAAGCAGCGGGGATTGCCGCCGCGTGCCTGGCAGATCGCCATCCAGGCGGGCAAAACCGAATCGAACCTGCGTAACGTCCATTACGGACATGCCGATTCGCAGGGCGTGTTCCAGATGCGTCCTTCGCAGGGGTGGGGCAGCGTTGCTCAGGTCACCAACGTGGACTATGCGATCAACAAGTTCTACGACGTGTTGCTGACCGTCGAGGGCTGGCAGGACATGCGGCCGGGCGAAGCGGCCCAGGCGGTCGAGCGCTCGGCGTTTCCGTCCCGCTACCACGATGCCGAAGCCATGGCGGCGCACCTGGTCAGCACCGAGGGCAGCGTCAGCGGCACGAGCGGGTGCGAGTCCCTGCCGTCGACCACGCTGCTGGCCGGCCAGGCGATCGAGTACGCGAAGAATCAGCTCGGCAAGCCGTACGTGTGGGGAGCGGAGGGCCCGCACACCTTCGACTGCTCCGGGCTGACGCAGCGGGCGTGGGCCGCTGCCGACGTACAGATCCCCCGGGTTTCTCAGGACCAGTACGACCGGGGCGGCAAGCACGTGCCGCTGTCCCGGGCCCAGCCGGGTGACCTGGTGTTCTGGGGGTACGGCCGGAACCCGGACGCGATCCACCACGTGGCGATGTACCTCGGCGACGACATGGTTCTGCACGCCCCCCAGCCGGGTGAGACGGTCGAGCGGGCGAAGCTGTGGGACGGCGGCGAGCTGATGCCGACGGTGGTGCGTCCGGTCCCGGACTCCTCGGCGCGGGCAGCCGCGCACGAGGCCGATCGGGGCAGCGCGGTGGGCGCGCCCGCAGGACTGTCCGCAGCGGATCCGGCCGGTGAGAACGTTCCGGCACCCGCTGCTTCGGGGGCGCCGTGAAGGTGCCCGCTGTGACGCTGTCCGGTTGCCGGTGGTGGCCGGGCAGTGGACGGCGATGTCGCCGCACTCTCCAGGAGGCCGAGTATGTTCACCCCCGATCCCATTCCGCGGCCCACCGGTCCACCCGCGTCGAGTACCCCGCTCGGGGATTACCTGACCGGGGTCGAGCACTCGGAGGGCCGGTACGGAGTCGACAGCGGATACGTGGTGCTGCCACGCTCGCTGGTGGAGTCCCTGCCCTTGCCGTGGCAGCAGCACATGCGCAGGCTGCTGACCGAGTTCCACGAGGCCTTCGGGTACCTGTCGTGGCCGGTCTACCGGGTGGTGCCCTCCCGCTACGAGCGGCTGGTCGACCTCGATGACGACCAGCTCGCCGAGGTCGGGTGCACCGTCGAGGTCGCCGACAGCGGCGAGCTGGAGTACCGGCAGCGGGACGGCAGCCGGATCTCCGACCCGGAAACGCGGCGGGTCCTGGTCTCGTGTTCGGACCCGATCCAGCCCCCCGGCTCGGGGGCCGGTTCCGCACCTCCACCGGCCCCACCGGCCCGGTGACCGGCGGGTTGCGCTCCCCGCGCCTCCCGGTTCGCGGCCTGCGACAGGGGGAGATACGGCTCGAGCACGTGACAGGCGCCGGTGCTCATGCGAGGCTCGAAGTATGGACCCGAACGGTTGGTATTTCTGTCTGAAGCATCACGACGTCGAGTTCGGTCCCGGATGCCGCTCGGCGGAGCGGATGGGTCCGTATCCGGACAGGGAGACCGCCGCCCATGCTCTGGAGCTGGCTCGGCAGCGCACCGAGGCAGCCGACGAGGCCGATCGCCGCTGGAGTGAGGGGAACTGAGGTCCCATGGCGGCAACCCGGGTGGCACACGGCGGAGGTGATGCTTCCGCCGTGCCCGCGGGCACCGCTGCCGCCGGGAACCCGGATTTCTCGGCGATCCGGGCGGAGCTGGGATTGCCGGTGGAGTATCCGTCCGCCGCGCTGAGCGAGGTCGAGCAGACCGCGGCGCAGCCCGTACTCGATGTGGCCCGCGTGGATGCCACGGACCTGCCGATGGTCACGGTGGATCCGGCCGGGGCCAAGGATCTCGACCAGGCTCTGCTGATCGATCGCCGCGGACGGCGCGGTTACCGGGTGCACTACGCCATCGCCGACGTCGCGGCCTTCGTCCCGCCGGGCGGCGCCCTGGACGCCGAGGTACGCAGCCGTGGTCAGACCCTGTATCTGCCGGACGGCAACGTGCCGCTGCATCCGACGCTGCTGTCCGAGGGCGCGGCCAGCCTGCTGCCCGAGCAGAGACGTCCGGCCGTGCTGTGGACCATCGACCTGGACCGCGACGGGACAGCCGTCGGGGTGGACGTGCGCCGGGCCGTGGTCCGTTCGGTGGCCCGGCTCGATTACGAGGGAGTGCAGCAGTCCCTGGAGCTCGGTGCCGCCCCGCCGGCCGTGGCGTTGCTTCCCGAGGTGGGCCGCCTGCGGCGGGAGCAGGCCGTGCACCGGGGAGCGATCGAGCTGGGCCCGCCCGAGCAGCAGGTGGAGTCCGACGGTGCGGGCGGATGGCGTCTGACGCTGCGCCCCCGGCTGCCGCTGGAAGCCTTCAACGCCGAGATCTCCCTGCTGACGGGGATGTGTGCGGCACAGATCATGCTTTCCGGCGGGATCGGCGTGTTGCGCACGGTCCCCGACCCGGAGGATCGGACGATCGCCGCCCTGCGCCGTTCGGCGCTCGAACTCGGCCTGGAATGGCCCGACCGGCAGACTCCCGCCGAGTTCCTGTCCGGCCTCGATCCCGCACGGCCGGAAGCGCTGGCCCTGCACGTGTCGGCCACCCGGTTGCTGCGCGGCGCGGGATACACGGTGTTCGACGGCGGTGTGCCGGACAAGGTCCGCCACGCGGGAATCGGCGCGGCTTACGCGCATGTCACCGCGCCGCTGCGCAGGCTCGCGGACCGGTACGGCACGGAGATCTGCCTGGCCGTCCACGCCGGCCGCGAGGTGCCGGAATGGGTCCGTGCGGCGTTGCCGCAGCTGCCTTCCGCGATGGGCAGTTCGGACAGGGCTGCGGGGCAGGTGGAGCGTGCCTGCATCGCCCAGGCCCAGGCGTGGGCCTTGGCCGGCCGGATCGGGGACGAGTTCACAGCCACCGTGCTGCGCTCGGGCAGTGCCGGCGAGTCCGGTGAGGTTTTCGTGCCCGCTCCGCCGGTCATCGCACGCTGTTGCGGGGATCACCTCTCCGAGGGGCAGCGCGTGCGGGTGCGGTTGACCGAGGCCGACCCGGTGCAGCGCGATGTCGCGTTCGAAGTGGTCGCGCCCACACCCGTGTGATCCGGCGGCATTCCCGCTTCGGGCATGATCGTGGACATCGGAGTATCGAACGCGAGGGAAGGGGCCGTTGTGGCTGGTGTGCGGGAGCAGACGATCGGTGTGCTGGGCGGAACCGGACCGCAGGGCAAGGGGCTGGCCATGCGGTGGGCCCAGGCGGGGCTGACGGTGGTGCTCGGTTCGCGTGCGGCCGAGCGTGCGCAGGAGGCGGCTGCCGAGATCGCCGAGTCCGTCGGTGGGAACATCACCGGGCGGGACAACGCCGGCTGCGCCTCGGAGGCCGACATCGTGCTGGCGGCGTTGCCGTGGGACGGGCACGAGGACACGTTGCGCTCGCTGAAGGGCGAGCTCGCGGGCAAGATCGTGGTGGATTGCGTCAACCCGCTCGGTTTCGACAAGAAGGGGCCCTATGCGCTGACGGTTCCCGAGGGAAGTGCCGCGCAGCAGGCCGAGTCCCTGCTGCCCGATTCGCGGGTGACCGCCGCGTTCCACCATGTCTCGGCGGTCACGCTGGCCGACACCGAGGTGACTCACGTGGATCTCGATGTCCTGGTTCTCGGTGATGACCGGGAGGCCACCGACGTGGTGCGGGAGCTGGCGGACGTGATCCCGGGGGTGCGCGGCATCTACGGCGGGCGCCTGCGCAACGCGCACCAGGTGGAGGCCCTGACCGCGAACGTGATCGCGATCAATCGTCGCTACAAGGCACACGCGGGGTTGCGGGTCACCGACGTGTGAGGCTCCGCGCCCGGATGTGAGTGAACGGAACTTTCGTTACTTCTATGCGGGTGAAAGTTCCGTTCACTCCGAACGGGAGCATCGGAACCGCAGAAGAAGGGGGCGAGCAGTGGCGAGCAGCAAGCTTCCGGAAGAAGCCGGCGACTGGACCGAGGACGAGCGCGCCCGGGCCACCGAGGTCCTCGGCGGCCGCTCGACGGTGGTGAACGTGCGCAAAGGCGGCCCGCACAAGCATCTCGTGCCCTGGCTGGTCTCCGAGGGGCTGGTGGTCTACGTCGGAAAGGGCAGCCCGCGGCACGCCTGGCCGGCATCGGACTTCGCCAACCCGTTCGTCCGGGAAGCGAAGTCCGACCGGGAGAAGATGGTGCGCGACTACGAGCAGTGGCTCGACGACCAGCCGGAGCTGCTCCGGCGGATCGAACAGGGCGAGCTCGCCTCCCGTGCCCTGGGCTGCTGGTGCGCCCCGCAGCCCTGCCACGCCGACGTCCTCGCCCGGCGCGCCAACCGGTGAGCGCTATCCACCCACGGCCGCGAACCGGTCGGTCGCCTCGAATCTCGGTAATCTGGGGTTATGACGAAGGCTCAGTTCGGCGCGGAGACGTCGAACAGCGGTGAGTGGGTACGTCAGTCGAACCGGTTCACCGATCGGATCACCGCCGACGGCTCGTCCGGCTGGAAGGCCGAGCCCGGCCGCTACCACCTGGTGGTCAGCCTGGCCTGCCCGTGGGCGCACCGGTCGGTGATCGCTCGCCGCCTGCTGGGCTTGGAGGACGTGCTTTCGCTCGGCATCGTCGACCCGCTGCGGGACGAGCGGGGATGGCGGTTCACGCTCGACCCGGACGGCCGGGACCCGGTCACCGGCCTGTCGTTCCTGGCCGACGCCTACCTGGCGGGCGATCAGAACTACAGCGGGCGCTACACCGTTCCCGCCGTGGTCGACGTGGCCTCGGGACGGGTGGTCACCAACGACTACCCGCAGCTCACGCTCGACCTCTCCACCGAGTGGGCGCGATTCCACCGCCCGGGGGCGCCGTCGCTGTATCCGCCGGAGTTGCGGGAGGAGATCGACGAGATCAATGCCGTGGTCTACTCCGACGTGAACAACGGCGTGTACAAGTGCGGATTCGCGACTTCGCAGGAAGCCTACGAGCGGGCCTTCGACGCCTTGTTCGCCCGGCTGGATTGGCTGTCCGAGCGGTTGGAGTCCCGGCGCTACCTGGTCGGCGACACGATCACCGAGGCCGACATCCGGCTGTTCACCACCCTGGTCCGGTTCGACGCGGCCTACCACGGGCATTTCAAGTGCAACCGGCACAAGCTCACCGAACTACCGGTGCTGTGGGCCTACGCCCGCGACCTGTTCCAGACACCGGGCTTCGGGGACACGGTCGATTTCGACCACATCAAGCGGCATTACTACAGTACGCACGCCCAGATCAACCCGACCGGCATCGTCCCGGCCGGGCCGAATCTGTCCGGCTGGCACACCCCGCACGGGCGTGCGGCGCTGGGCGGGCGACCGTTCGGCGACGGCACCCCGCCCAGCATGTGAGGTCAGTCGAAGCTGTGCTCCGGGGCCGGGAAGCTCCCACCCCGCACGTCGGCGGCGAAGTTGCTCGCGGCTTCGGACAGCATGCCGCCGAGGTCGGCGTAGCGCTTGACGAAGCGGGCGGTGCGGCCGGTGTTCATCCCGGCCATGTCCGTCCACACCAGCACCTGCGCGTCGCAGTCCGGCCCCGCGCCGATGCCGATGGTGGGGATGCGCAGTTCGGAGGTGACCCGCTTGGCGGCTTGGCCGGAGACCATCTCCAGCACCACCGAGAACGCACCCGCTTCCTGCAGTGCGAGTGCGTCGGCGACCAGTTCCTCGCCCTGCTCGCCGCGCGCCTGGACGCGGTAGCCGCCGAGCCCGTGCTCGCTCTGCGGGGTGAACCCGATGTGGCCCATCACCGGGATACCGGCAGCCACGAGCGCCTCCACGTGGGCCGCGTAGCGGCGCCCGCCTTCCAGTTTCACCGCGTGCGCGCCGTCCTTCATGAACCGCACCGCGGTTTCCAGGGCCTGCTCCGGTGAGGCCTGGTAGGAGCCGAACGGCAGGTCGGCGACGACCAGCGCGTGCTCGGCCGAGCGGGACACGGCGCGGACCAGCGGCAGCAGTTCGTCGACGGTGACCGGCAGCGAGGAGTCGTAGCCGTAGACGTTGTTGGCCGCCGAGTCGCCCACGAGCAGTACGGGGATCCCCGCCTGGTCGAAGATCCGGGCGCTGTACATGTCGTAGGAGGTCAGCATCGGCCAGGCCTCGCCGCGCTCCTTGAGTTCCTGCAGGTGATGGACCCGTACCCGGCGCCGTGGCGGGGCAGAGCCGTAAGGGGCGGTGGTTTCGGCCGTGCGGTTGGCTTCGTCCGGTGTCGCAGTCATGATCGACCATCCTCTTCCTCGCGGCCCGCCCGGCGGGTCCACGGGCTTGTGGGGATGCTTGCAGTCCCAGAGTGACACGGTCGGATGCCGGCGTGGGATGACTTTCGACACACATCACATGTGGTTCGGTCGATCCGTGGATGGCCTTCCCGCGATCGGCGCAGAGGCTATCGATCACCACCGGATCGGGCGATTCACCTTCCGGGAGCCGCCGTCGGTGTCACCTGTCGAGCTGCCGGAGGAAGTCGGCCCAGCGGTCGGCGTCGAAGCTCAGGTGCCCGCCCTGGCGGTCCTTGGAGTCGCGGATGTCGATGCCTCGGCCGGTGAAGCGGGCCTCGACGCAGCTGTTGTTGTTGGGGCCGCTGTAGCTGCTGGTGAACCAGTCGGTCCGGTAGTTGCTCATGTCTCCAACTCCTTCACGCGCTCGGCGATGAAGTCCCGGGACTCCTCCGGTCCGAGCGCCACGGCTCGCAGGCGGTCGAAGGCGTGCGAGCACTCCGCGATGTCCTGCTCATCATCCATGTACACACCACCTCCGATGAAGGTCGGCTGATGCACGATGTCCGGGGCCGCTCCTCCGAAGTGCACGATTTCGATGGAACCACCGAGCAGTGGATGGTCCACCGTAGCCAGCGGAGCAACTTGGACCACGATGTGAGGATGACGTTCGATCACGTCGAGCAAGTGCAGGAGTTGCTTTCGCAACACATCCCACCGGCCAATAGGGCGGCGCAAGGCCGCTTCGCCGATGACGAACCACATCCTCGGTGGAGAATCGCGAGTGATGAGTTCCTGGCGATCCAACCGGAACTGGATGCGTGCTTCCACGTCTTCCTGATTCGATCCGGAGACTGCCGACCGGGCTGACCGCATCATGGCGCGGATGTAGTCCTCGTGTTGCAGAAGCCCCGGGATGAGCTCGCTCTCGGCGTAGTAGATCTCGGTGGCGTCCTGCTCGTGGTCGCTGAGCCTGCGGAAGGCTCCCGGCAGCGTGTCGGAGTACATCCGTCGTGGTTGACGCCGACGGGCGAGCTGGGCCAGCTCGGTGATCTGTGTTCGTGACTCCTGGGGTGCGCCGTAGAAGTCGAGCAGAGCCTCGATCTCCAGCACCTTGAACGCGCGCTCGCCGCGCTCCACGCGGCTGATCTGGCTGATGTCGCACTCGATCGCAGCAGCTGCCTCTTTCTGTTGCTTGCCTGCGGCTTCACGCAGCCGACGAAGCTCTGCACCGAGCTGGCGACGTTCGAGCGTCGCGCGGGGCTTACCCATGTGACGATCACCCATTCGGGGCCATGTGGCACTGTCAATTGGCAGCTATATTGATCATGTCAGGCAGTGCAGTCGCTGACCAGGTGTGGCGGCAGTGTATCCGGAGGGTGGAAACGTGATCGCGGTGCGTTTTGGTTACACGCTCGACGAAGTTCCGAATCCCAGCTCGGTCGGCGGCGCCCCGCTCGTCGCGAGCGCGGAGGTCGATGCCGACAGGGTGGACCCGGAACAGCTCAGAGAGGACCTGCACGCCTGGGCCGTCGAGCAGCTCGCAAGGGGACGTCACGAGTTCGGGCTCTACACCGCCGAGTTCGGCACCTGGAAAGCCAACAGGGATCCCGGTTACTACCTGCGGCAGCTCCACCTGCTGTGGGGCGGCGACGAGGTCCTGGCCACGTACACCGAGGACAGCCGGGTCAACGTCGCGGGAGTGCGGGCGCTGACCGTGCAGGCCGAAGCCTTCGAGCAGGCCCGTGCCGCCGCACCCCGTTCATGAGCGGCGGCCGACCTACGGCCGCACCTCGCGCCAGCGATTGGTGATCGGCAGGCGGCGGTCCCGGCCGAAGGCCTTGAACGTGATCTTGGACCCCGGCGGGTACTGGCGCCGCTTGTACTCGGAGCGGTCCACCATCTGCAGGACCCGCTCCACGAGATCCGCGTCGAATCCCTCGGCGACCAGGTCGGCATAGCTGCGGTCGCCTTCCACGTACCCGTCGAGAATCTCGTCGAGAGTCTCGTACGGCGGCAGTGAATCGGTGTCCACCTGGTCGGGACGCAGTTCCGCCGACGGTGCCTTGCTGATCGAGCTCTCCGGAATCGGCGGTGTCTCGCCGTGCCTGGCGGCCTCCGCGTTGCGCCACCGTGCCAGCCGCCACACCAGCGTCTTCGGCACATCCTTGATCGGTGCGAAACCACCGACCGAATCGCCGTAAATCGTGGAATAGCCGACCGCGAGCTCGGTCTTGTTGCCCGGGGTGAGCACGAGACGCCCGAGCTGGTTGGACAACGACATCAGCGTGATCCCGCGGCAGCGGGCCTGCACGTTCTCCTCCGCCACCCCGGACAGCTGCAGTCGGTCGACGAACACCTCGACCATGTCGGCGACGGGATGCACCTCGTAGTGGCAGCCGAGCCGCTGGGCCAGGTCGGCGGCATCGGACCGGGAGTGCTCCGTGGAGTACTTCGACGGCATCGACACGCCGTACAGGGCATCCGGCCCCAGCGCATCGGCGGCCAATGCCGCGCACACCGCCGAGTCGATCCCCCCGGAGAAACCGAAAGTCACCGCCGGAAAGCCGTTCTTGTGCACGTAGTCGCGCAGCCCGGTCACCAGCGCCGACCACACCTCGGCCTCCTCCGGCAGCGGCTCGGGAGTTCGCGGCGGCGGCAGCGGCTCGTAAGGCGGCAGCGGATCGGGCTGCAGGATGATCCGCTCGACACCGAATGCGGGCAGCGCATCCGGTCGGAAGTGTAGCGGGGTGCCCTCCTCCACCGGCTCCGGAGAGACGTCGGTGGAGGTGTGGCCACCGGCAGCCAGGTCCATGTCCAGCACCATCAGATGCTCCACGAACTGCGGAGCTCGCGCCTGCACCTCCCCCTCGGACGTGGCCACCAGCGAGCCACCGTCGAAGACGAGCTCGTCCTGCGCGCCGACCATGTTCACGTAGGCCATCGGCGCCCCCGCTTCGGCCGCCCTGCGGGTGACCAGCGGTGTGCGCTGATCGTTCTTGGTCCGCTCGTAGGGCGAGCCGTTGAGGCACACGACGGCGTCCACGCCGACCCGGCCCAGCGCGGCCACGGGGCCACCGTTGCGCCAGATGTCCTCACAGATCACCACCCCGATGTCCACGCCGTGCAGGCGGACGATCGGCAGGTCGTGGCCCGGTGCGAAGTACCGTGCCTCGTCGAAGACGCCGTAGTTGGGCAGGTGGTGCTTGTAGTAGGTGGCCACGACCTCACCGCCGTACAGCAGCGACGCCGCATTGCGCACCCCCTCGTCGTCACGGTCCAGATGACCGACGACGACCAGGGCGTCCCCGCAGCCGGCCTCGAGCAGCCGCCGGGCCAGCGCGTCGAGCTCGGAGCGGTTGGCCGCCGCGAACGACTTCCGCAGCGCGAGGTCCTCGACCGGATAGCCGGACAGGACCATCTCGGGGAAGGCGACCAGGTGAGCGCCCTCCTGGACGGCTCGGCGTGTCCAGTCCAGAACCATCGCGCTGTTGCCGGTGATGTCACCGGCACAGGCGTTGACCTGTGCGAGAGCGACGCGCAGTTGGGGCATGCCCCCATCTTCGCGCAGACGCGTTGCGCGCAGCGCCCGGGTCTGCCCGCCGATCGAGGAGGGATCCGTGCCACGATCGTCGAGTGCCTCGTCTGTTGACCGCCATCGCAGCGCTCCTCCTGCTGTTCGGCTTCACCGCCGCCTGCACCCCGGAACCCGAGGGTTCGCAGGGGTTGCAGCCGCACACCGAACGCAACGGGCCGGCCGGAACGGTGCCCCCCGGCCTCGGCGAGTACTACGGGCAGGCGCTGGAGTGGGGCCCGTGCGCGGAGTACGCGACGAGCAACCGGACTCGTGCGGCCTTCCGGAAAGGCTCGGTCGAATGCGCCCGGCTGACCGTTCCGCTGGACTACAGCGATCCGCAGGGGCGGACGATCACCCTCGGCGTGCTGCGCAAACCGGCAAGCGACCCCACCCGGCGCATCGGATCGCTGGTCGTCAACCCCGGTGGTCCCGGCGCCTCCGGCATGCTCATGGCGGCCGGGCTGGCCGGCCCGATCTCGAGCACCGAACTCGGCACTCGCTTCGACCTGGTCGGTTTCGACCCCCGCGGAATCGGTGCCAGCGAGCCTCGGGTGAACTGCCTGACCGACGCCGAACGCGACGCCGAACGACTCGACTCCGACGCGGACACCTCACCCGCGGGTATCGCGCAGACCGAACGCGAGAACCGCGCCTACGCGGCCAAGTGCGCGCAGCGCAGCGGAACCGAATTGCTGGCCAACGTGGGCACCCGCGACGTCGCCAAGGACATGGACGTGCTGCGTTCGGCGCTCGGGGACACGAAGCTGACCTACCTCGGCTTCTCCTACGGCACCCGCATCGGCGCCGAGTACGCCGAGCAGTTCCCCGGCAACGTCCGCGCGATGGTGCTCGACGGCGCGATCGACCCCGACCAGAGCAAGGTGGCCGAGCTCGTCGCGCAGGGCGCCGGCTTCCAGCAGGCCTTCGACAAGTTCGCGGCCTGGTGTTCCCGGCAGGACAACTGCGCTCTCGGCAACGATCCCGCACGGGCGGTCTCGGTGTACCAGCAGCTGACCCGGCCTCTGGTGGAGCAGCCGATCGACGCGGGTGCCGGACGCAAGCTGTCCTATTCGGACGCCACGACCGGAACGATCCAGGCCCTGTACTCCGAGCGCCTGTGGGGGCAGCTCAACACCGGCCTGCTCCAGCTCGCTCAGGGGCGCGGGCAGGCCCTCAAGGCACTGGCCGACGCGTACTACGGGCGCGGCAAGAACGGGAGCTACTCGGGCACCACCGATGCCTTCGACGCGGTGCGGTGCGTGGACGATCGGCGGCTGACCGACCGCGCGCGGCTGCGAGAGGCCGACCGTCGCTACCGGCAGGCCGCCCCGTTCCTGGACAACGGTCACCCGCCCAGCGGGGCTCGGGGGGTGTGCGCGTTCTGGCCGGTGCCGGTCACCGCGGACGACCGCGATCCCGAGGCGGCGAAACTGCCGACGACGCTGGTCATCTCGACCACGGGCGACCCGGCGACGCCGTACGAGGCCGGCGCGGAGCTCGCGGACACGCTCGGAGCCCGCCTGCTGACCTTCGAAGGCACCCAGCACACCGTGTTCCTGCAGGACAACGCGTGCGTGAACGAAGCGGGCATCCGGTACCTCGTGACCCTGGAGCCGCCGCAGGAAGGCACCCGCTGCACGAGCTGAACGATCGCCGCCGCCGACGGGTGGGCCGCAGTGCACACGTCCCGGAGGCCTTAGGCTACGGGCATGACTCGTCAGCAGGAGTTCGTCCTCCGTACCCTGGAGGAACGAGACATCCGTTTCGTTCGGCTGTGGTTCACCGACGTCCTCGGCATTCTCAAGTCGGTGGCGATCTCGCCCGCCGAACTGGAGGGTGCCTTCGCCGAGGGCATCGGCTTCGACGGCTCGGCCATCGAGGGATTCTCCCGGATCTACGAATCCGACATGATCGCCAAGCCCGACCCGGCCACTTTCCAGGTGCTGCCCTGGGAAACTCCGGATGGCGAACACTACTCGGCACGGATGCTGTGCGACATCGCGATGCCCGACGGTTCCCCGGCCTGGGCCGATCCGCGGCACGTGCTGCGCCGCACCCTGTCCAAGGCGACCGAAGCCGGATTCACCTGCTACGTGCATCCGGAGATCGAGTTCTTCCTGCTCAAAGACCGTCCCACCGACGGCGGTGAGCCGACTCCGGCCGACTCGGGCGGTTACTTCGACCAGGCCAGCCACGATGCGGCCCCGCACTTCCGGCGCAACGCCATCGAAACGCTGGAAGCGATGGGGATCTCCGTGGAGTTCAGCCACCACGAGGGAGCACCGGGACAGCAGGAGATCGACCTGCGCTACGCCGACGCGCTGACCATGGCCGACAACGTGATGACCTTCCGCTACGTCGTCAAGGAGGTCGCACTCACCCAGGGTGTGCACGCCTCGTTCATGCCCAAACCGTTCAGTACGCAACCCGGCTCGGGGATGCACACCCACGTGAGCCTGTTCGAAGGTGACCAGAACGCCTTCTACCACCCCGAGGACCCCTTCGAGCTGTCCGAGACCGGCCGCGCCTTCGTCGCCGGGATCCTGCGCCACGCGCGGGAAATCAGCGCGGTCACGAATCAGTGGGTGAACTCGTACAAGCGGCTGGTCGTCGGTGGCGAAGCCCCGACGGCGGTGTGCTGGGGCCACGCCAACCGCTCCGCCCTGGTTCGGGTGCCGATGTACTCCCCGGGCAAGTCCTCCTCGCGCCGAGTGGAGATCCGCAACCTCGACTCGGCATGCAATCCCTACCTCGCCTACGCGATGATCCTGGCGGCCGGCCTGCGAGGAGTGCAGAAGGGATACGAGCTGCCTCCGCCCACCGAAGACGATGTGTGGTCACTCACCGAAAGCGAGCGCAAGGCCGCCGGCTACGCGAACCTGCCGCAGAACCTCAACGAGGCGCTCGGTGAGATGGAATCCTCCGAGCTGGTGGCCGAAACGCTCGGTGAGCACGTCTTCGACTTCTTCCTGCGGAACAAACGCGACGAGTGGGACGCCTACCGCAGCCACGTCACCCCCTACGAGCTGCGCACACTGATGCCGATGCTGTGAGGAGCGGTCCGTTTCCCGGCAGGCACGCGGCGGTAGGTTCGGACGCGTGACTGATGACCAGGTGTCCGACGCGCCTTCCGGCGAGCCGAGCGAGCCGACGCTCGGCTCTCGACCCGCCTTCGCGCAGCAATCGGAGGGGAGGCCGGACGAGCCGGAATGGCCTCCGGAGACCTCGGAGGAAACGGCAGGCGGTTCCGTCCTTCCTGCGGCGCCGTTGCTCGGCTGCACGGTCGCCTACCGCAGCCAACTGCCCGCCGCCCGGGTGTTGTGCGACTCGTTCCTGGACAGCCACCCCGGAGCCCGGTTCGTCATCCTGCTGCTGGACGACACGGAAGACAGCGGTGACCAGGAGCGTGCCGAGGTCCTGACCCCACGCGGTATCGGGGTGGAGTCCCCGGAATTCGCCCGGCTGGCGATGGCCTGCACTCCCGGGCAACTCCGCGCGGTGCTGCGCCCGCGCCTGCTCGCCCATCTGCTGCAGGACGGCGCCTGCGTGCTGGCCCTGGAACCCTGCGTGCGGATCTTCGGTGGCTTCGAGGACGTGGTGGCGACACTGACTCCGTCGAGGCCGGTGGCACTGGTTCCGAGAGTGCTGCATCCCCTGCCCGCCGACAGCGCGCGCCCCAACGCCGCCGACCTGGCCGAATCCGGCACATTCGACCCGAACATGCTCGCCGTGGGGCCCGGCGGCGAACGATTCCTCGCCGCGTGGGCGGAGCAGTCGCGGGCCGACCCGACCACCGCGTTCGGCTTTCTGGAAAACGCCTCCGCACTGGTGGATCACCAGGTCCTTCGCGATCCCGGTTTCGGTGTTTCGGCCTTCAACGCCGCGCAGCGCACCCTGGAGAGCGCATCGGACGGTCGGTACCTGGTGGACGGCCACGTGCTGCGCACCGTGCACTTCGACGGTTTCGATCCGCAGCGGCCCTGGCTGCTGTCGGCGGTCTATGCGGATCAACCGCGCGTACTGCTGTCGGAGCACCCGGTGCTGGCGCGGCTGTGCGCCGGATACCGCAACGCGCTGATGGAAGCCGGCCACACCCGGCAGCAGTCGTCCCCCTTCGAGACCCTGCCGGACGGAACCGTGGTGCCCGCCGCACTGCGCACCGCATACCGGTACGCCTGGTGGGAAGCCGAGCGAGTGGGGGAGGACGTGCCGGTCAGCCCCTTCGAGCTCCCGCGGGACCGCACCGATGCTGTGTCGTCGTTCCTGCAATGGGCGTGTGCGGCCGAGAACGAACGGCAGCGGGAGGCAGGCGCCTCGCGCTGGACCGTCGCGGTCTGGTCCGACGACCCGGTGCTGCAGCGCACGTATCCGGACCCGCTCGGTGTCGACGCCACCGCGTTCCGCGAGTGGTGTGCCGGAGCCGCCGACAACCGGATTCCCTCGGCGGCCGTACACCGGACAGCCGGCGATCGACGTGCCCCGATGATCGACCAGCTCGGCGTCGCCGTCCTCGGGAAGGGGCGGGTGGCCGAACTGGTGCGCGCGACGGTGCGGGCTTCCGGACTGCCGTCCGCCGACACGCCGCATTACCCGGTGGTCCTGCGATGCGACACCGAGCTTCCGGTACCCGCGGGACACTACGTGATCGACATCCTGCCCGAGCAGCATTCCGAGCAGGACACCGCGCCCTCGACGGACAACGGCACCGCCGGTGCCGAAACGTGGGTGCTGTCGGAAGCGGGCCGTCTCCGGGGAGACGCGAGGACTCACGTCATCACCCTGCCGCTGCCGGAGAGCGACCCCATGGAGCTGCCGACCCGCAGGCAGGCACGCGCGGAGTGCGGCCTCGCCGACGAGTTCGCCATCGCAGGATTCGTCGATCACGCCGACGAGCAGCAGGGCAACACGCTCGGCCTGGTCAACGCGTTCCTCACGGCATTTCCCGACCGCTCCGACGTGCGGCTGCTCCTCGCTGTCAGCGAAGCGGTCACCCACCCGGAAGAAGCCGAGCGCCTCCGCCTGGCCACCACGACGGACCCCCGCATCGTGCTGCTGGAGGACATTTCCCAGGATCGGGTCCTGGCGGCCTCCGACTGCGTGGCCTCGCTGCACCGGGCCGAAGGCGGTACGGGTGGCGATCGCTACGTGTTGCGCCTCCTCGAGGCGGTGGCGCAGGCGATTCCGGTGGTTGCCGGTGATCACGGCGCCGTCGCGGAAGTGCTGGACGAGCAGTGCGCCAAGCTCGTTCCCTGCCACAGCGAGGGAGAACCGGACATCGGGACCGCCGCGGCCCTCCTGGCGGGTGTGGCGGAGGCTCCCGACAAGAGCGCCACTTTCGGTCTCGCCGCTCGGGAGCACCTGCTGGCCGAGTACAGCATGACACGAGCGGCGGAGGGCTTGCGCGAACGAGTGGAACAGGCATACCGCAATTGGCGGGTGCACTGGTCCGGAGATCGTCACGACGGGCAGGACGATCCCCTGCGTCCCCTGCTCATCGCCCGCCATGCCCTGCATCGCCCACCCGAGGTAGGGGTCGGCGGCCGCCATTCGATGGCGCCGGCGCTGCGCAAGGCCGTGCTGAAGGCACTCGGTCACTATGACGAGCACATTCGCGAGATCATGCGCTCCCTGGTCGACGGCGTGGAGCAGACTGCCGCCGAATTGCTGCGCCGCCAATCCGACACCGGTGAGGATCTCGACGTCGAATCCCTGCGTGCCGAACTCACTCACCTCGGACAGCGGCAGGACCGGCTCGGTGCCCAACTCGCAGGCACCGAAGACGGGATCGTCCGGGCCAGGGCCGACCTCGCCGAGCATCACCGCAGGCTCCGCGAGGTCGAGGAGGGACTCGCCTCGGAACGCGGCGGCGACGACGACCGGGTCGGGGCACTGGCCGAACGCTTGGACCGGCTGACCGGTGCCGTGGAAAAGACGCTGGACCGCATCGACAGCCTGGAGCGGGAATGGGCGGAGGCGCAGCGTTCCCGGGAGCACACCCTCGAAGCGGGACTGCAACAGGCCACGCACGATGCGGACCACGCACTGCACCGCACCGACATCCTGCAACGGATCGTGCTGCGGGAACACGAGCGCACCACGAGCACGGGCGACGACACCGGCACGCCTGTGGTGTGTGACGCCGGGCTGATGCGCCTGCCCGACGACGACACTCTGATGCTGCCGTGGCTTTCCTCCCGTGCTCACTGGGATCGCGAGGTTTCCACGCTGATCGACGGACTTCTGGAGCCCGAGGGAATCTTCCTCGACATCGGTGCCTATGTCGGCTATCAAGCGGTCCGGGTGCTGAGCCGGATGGGAACGACCGGGGCCGTGGTGGCTGTCGAACCGTGCGAGCGGAGCAGGCAGCTGCTGTGGCGCAACATGGAGGTCAATGTCCCGGAAAGAGCCGAAGGGCAGTTGACGGTCCTGGGCAGCACGGCCTGGGATACGCCGGATGAACTGGCTGTCGAACGGTCCACCTCCGGTGGCCTTCACGTCCGCGCGGACCCTGCATCGCACGGGGGTGTGCCGGAGGAAAGCGCGAAGGTACAGGCCACACGGCTGGATTGGGAGCTGGAGAACCAACCTGCACTGAGCGGACTCCGCCTGTCGGTGGTGCATGTCGATGTCGGTAGCCGGGTGCACCGGATCCTGCGGGGGCTGGTTCGCCTGCTGCAGCGCGACCGCCCCTCCGTCGTGTGCTCGTTCACTCCCACGGGCGTGGCCGAGTTGAGTGACGACCCGGCGGCTGCTCTTCGCGAGTTCGGCACGTGGGGCTACGAACTCGTGCCGGTCGGCAGGTCGGAAGCGGTCTCGGCGGAGGAGTTGCTGAAAGCCATCGGAGCCGCGGGGAGCGCGAGTACCGTCAAGCTCTGGCTGCGCCCCCGGCAGTAGAGGGTGTGTGGATCGGCTTGCGTCGCGGTGTGGGCGGCGCAACCTCCGCACGGTCCACAATGTTCGGAAGTCCCGGTGCCAAGCGTCTGATCAGGTGATTTGACCTCGCCCTGTGGGAGACGTACCTTGATTCGCGCTGCACGGAAGCTGAACACGACAGGGAAAACCCGTCGGGTACGGCTGGAGTGCGCGAGCACCATCTGGGGTTGCTTTCGCGTACGTGCGGGGCGTGCGGTTTGACGCCGCGAAACGCACCGGCTAAAGTTGTGCAGTCACCGAGTTCCGGTGCCGGGATAAGGCGTCCGGACCAAGGTGTGCTGAAAACTTGATGATCGGGTCTGCATGACCGGTTGGGGCGGGGTTGATACCCCCCCTGACAACAGGGTCCGCAAGGCTTGGTAAAGTATTCGGCAGAACAAAGCGCTTTGGGGCGTGGCCTGCCTGTGGTGGGTGTGTTCTTTGAGAACTTGACAGTGTACCGATGGTTCGGTGTGTTTGTGCGGAACCGTTTTTTTGGTTTTTTCCGGTGCATCCTGCCCGGTGTGGGTGGGGTGTGCTGCTGGGATTGTTTTTCCGTGATGGAGAGCTTGATCCTGGCTCAGGA
>NZ_QPJC01000009.1 GCF_003337235.1 Halopolyspora algeriensis | reverse complement strand
CCACCACCCTGCGGGCGCACCCCGGCCTGCGGGATCAACGGCGCCACCAGCTCCCACAACTCATCCGGCACCAACCGATGCGACAACTCATCCACGAGCTACGAGCATCCCACGTCACCACAGCCAACTGAGACACGGTCTAAGCCCGTGCGGGCCTGCTGCGGCTGGGCCCGGTCGGGAAGTGATGCAGCATCGGGTTCTTCCGCCGGCATGAAAAACTCGTTCGCGCGCACTGCGCCGTCTCCTCGTTGTTCCTGATCAGCTTGCCACCGATCATGATCCACGGCAGTCCGGTCTCGCCGCCACCGGCTACCCGAGGCCTTGCACGTCGTCCGGGGCGAGGTCATCCCGGATAGCTGGCGTAGTGCACGTATTCCGAAGGTGCCGTATTTACCGCGGACTGCCTAGCGGTCGAGTTGCTCCTCCATCGCCGTTGCGAGTCGTTCGAGTGCGCGGAGGACGCGGTCGCGGTCGCGGTCGAGCCCAGCGAGCAGTGCGCCGTGGGCCGCGAGTTCGCGCGGAAACAGCTCGTCGATGACGCTGCACCCTGACGGGGTCATGGCGATCACCGCCGCTCGACGATCCGAAGAGCTGGGAGTGCGCGTGATGAGGCCGCGCCGTTCCAGTTTCGCGAGCGTTTTGCTCACCCCGGCGCGTGTCATACTGAGGAGCTCGGCGAGACGACTCGCGGTGATGGGCTCCTCGGCGTACCGAAGTGGAACCAGCAGATCGACCTCGGCAGTGGTCACCGCCGTGCCCTCGTAAACCGGCTCGACGGCCTTGTCGAGCAGGGAAACGATGCGCTTGACCTGGGCCACGACCTCCATCGGGGAGGTATCCAGCCCCGGGTTGTGCTCAGCCCACAGCTCGCAAGTTCGATCCCGTAGCGATGCCAGAACGACCACCCTTACTGTTAACTAGTTAACTATCTGCTAGGTTCTCAGCCCGGCAAGCGTAGGCCGATACCGGGTACGGATTGGGCCGCCGACCTGGAGGCGGCCCGAGGTTGGAGGATTGCAGTGTCATATGACGTGGTCGTGATCGGCGGGGGTGCAGCGGGCCTGGCTGCCGGGATGATGCTGGGACGTTCCCGGCGACGGGTGCTGGTAGTCGACGCCGGCGGGCCTCGGAACGCACCTTCCGAGCATCTGCACGGCTTCCTGTCCCGCGACGGGGCCAGCCCCTCGGAGTTGTTGGCGACTGGTCGCGACGAACTGTCCAAGTACGGTGGCGAGTTCCGTACCGCCGAGGTCACCGGCATCGAACCGGCCGACGGCGGGTTCATCGTTCAGGCGGACGGTGCAGAGATTTCCTCACGCTGCGTCTTGGTGGCCACTGGGTTGCGCGACGAGCTGCCCGACGTCCCCGGTCTTCGCCAGCAGTGGGGGCATGGCGTGCTGCACTGCCCGTACTGCCACGGCTATGAGGTCGCCGACGAGCCGATCGCGGTACTCGGCGGAGACAACCGGCCGTTCACGATGCATCAGGCACAGCTCGTCCGACAGTGGTCAGCAGATGTCACGTTCTTCCCCCACCAGATCACGCTGTCGGACGATGAACGCGCCCGACTCGCGGCACGCGGTGTGCGCATCGTCGAAGGCAAGGTTTCGCAGGTCGTGGCCGGCGAGACCGGCGTATCGGGAATCGAACTCGACGGCGGAGAAACCGTCGCATGCAGCACGGTATTCGTCGGCCCGCGGTTCATCCCCCGCCACGACCTCCTGATCGAGCTCGGATGCGCTCAAGACGACAACGGATGGGTCCGCACCGACCCGTCAGGGAAAACCGCGATCGATGGCGTGTGGGCAGCAGGCAATGTCGTCGACAACCCCGCCCAACTGATCAACGCGGCATCCGCAGGATCGACCGCTGCGATCGCGATCAACCACTACCTACTCGCTGACGACATCGACCGAGCAGTCGCCGAGCACGGAGCAACCACACCGGCCTGAACGGGGCAGTCGGCCGGCCTCGCTGCCGCACTTCCGGCTCTACTCGACAACTGACCTTGTGGCGTCAGATCGGCGGTTCGTCCGTACGTCGAAACGAAGCCGTGGAACGCTACGCGCGCCGGTCCTACCCACGCTCCAAATCTCCTGCTCGGGCTTGTAGGAACGCGTGCCAGTCTCGTTTGGTCCGGTGCACCCACCGGACGGCCGCGGTTTCGCTGAGCCCGAGCAGGGATGAGAGCACCGCTGCGGGGAGGTCGCTGGCCAGGCTGAGCAGGGCTGAGTTGCGGCTGATCCGGGCGGGGAGTTCGTGGGCGGTGAGCTTGGGGACCAGACTGGCCGCAGCCAGTGGCCGACCTGCTTGTTGTCCGGGGAACAGCCATTTCGCTGGTGTGCCCGCTTGTCCGACCAGGGACGTGGTCGTGGCCGTAGCGACGTGCTGGGCAAGCAGGGAAACGAGTGCTGGTGGAAGAACGAGGTCGTGCCCGTTGATACGCAGCTGCGGCTCGTCGCCGAGATCGAGGTCGTCGGTGGTCAGTTCGACGATCCGGGCGACGTGGAGCCCGTAGACGAACACGAGCGCGCCTGCGACGCGGGCGTCGAGCGGAACGTCCTGGTGGTGCAGGCAGCGGTGCAGGAGTCGCCCGTAGTCGTCTTCGGTGAGGAAGTTCTGCGGATCGGTGCTGCGGTGGCGAGGCAGGTCGAGCTCGCCAACGAGTCTCTGCTGCGGTGTCTTGCGCCGAGAGGCCTTTATCATCGTTGGTGATCACTGCGATGAAGCCGCCTTCGTCGGCGGTCCAGATGCGCAGTCGGCCGAGCCCGGTTCCACTGTGACACTGGTAGATGAACATGTGATCGTCCAGCACCAGCGCTTCCGGGGTGGACTGGGGAAATCCGGTGTATGTCACGTTCATGATCACATGAGAGCACGTCGCGCGGGCGTGGCGACATGCCATGATCAACTCATGTCCGATTTGGTGTACGTGTCGACCGCGAAGCTCGCCAACCTGCAGTCCTCTCGCGAGCAGATGTTGGCCCGTGGGGCCGCCTCGGGATGGATGTCGCGGCTGACGGGCCGGGTGAGGGCTGCGGTCACCGTGCCGTTCGTGAATGGTGAGCTCGCCGTGGAGTCGCAGCCACCAGCGAAGCGATCCGTGCTGCGGGTGCGTAGTGCGATCAAGTGGTTGGAGCAGCGGCAGCCGCCGCCGGTGGAACCGGAGGACGCCACGAGCGCGGACCAGTGGATCCGGTTTCACAAGCCCGTGGGCTAATCGGTCCTGGAAGGCGCGGTGGTGTTCCTTGAGCCAGGCGGGGACGACGCCGGCAATCCCGCCAGTGGCCAGCGGCTGTTGTTGCACGGTGCTGAGCAGCATCTGCTGCATCGCGCCTCGCTGCAGCAGACGTCCGTGCACGACTTCAGCAAGCAAACGGCAATTGCTGAGGGGTGGGCGCCAGAAGACGGGGTGAACTATGCCTCCCTGTTCGATCAGTTCCTGACCAAGTTGGCGTATGCCGACGCGCTGGACGTTGACATGGAGTTCTTGGAAAGCTGGCTGGAAGGAGAGCGTGGCATCTTGGAAAGGGCGATCCCTGGGCCGTACCCGATCTTGTAGACAGTTGATCTTGGTCTGCCGCTGAGACGGAGCGGAGGGCCTACGTTGGCGACACGCCGGCGATTCACCCAGGAATACAAGGACAACGCCGTTAGCCTCGTGCTCGATTCGGGTCGACCTATCGCCGAGGTCGCGCGAAGTATCGGTGTGCACGAGATGACGTTGGGTAAGTGGGTGAAGAAGTCGAAGGACAGCGGCCGCGATGCCGAGGAGCCACTGTCAGCCAGTGAACGTGAAGAGCTGGAACAACTGCGCAAGGAAAACTCGCGGCTGCGGATGGAGGCGGAGTTCGCAAAAAAAGTAGCGACCTGGTTCGCGAAAGAACAGCCGTGAAGTACCAGGCGATCGCCGAGTGGGCCGACGAAGACGAGTTCTCGGTGACATTCATGTGCGCCCAGCTCGGGGTGCACCGGTCGGGTTACTACCGCTGGCTCGCCCGCGGTGCCTGCCAGCGCGAGCGCACCGACGCCGAGTTGACCGAGGTCATCACCGGTGTGCACGGCGACCTCGACGGCGCGCCCGGGGTGCGGCGGGTGTGGGCCGAGTTGGTGGTGCGCGACTGGCGGGTGGCCCGCAAGCGGGTGCACCGGCTGATGCGCGCCGCGGGGCTGCAAGGCCGGCACCCGACGACGTTTCGGCGCACCACCACCCACGCCGACCGGCCGATCGACGCTCCTGACCTGGTCCAACAGGACTTCACCGCCGCAGAGGCGAACACCGTGTGGTGCGGCGACATTACCTACGTGCGCACCGTGGACGGTTGGGCCTACACCGCCACCGTCATCGACCTGTACTCGCGCACCGTCGTCGGTTATGCGGTCGCCGATCACCTACGCAGCGGCCTCGTCATCGAAGCGCTCACCGCCGCGCTGGTGACCCGCAAGCCTTCGGACGGGGTGATCTTCCACAGCGACCGCGGTTGCCAATACACGTCGAAAGAATTCGCCGCGTTCTGCGCCACAAACGGCATCCGACGATCCATGGGGCGGCGCGCGACATGCTTCGATAACTCGGTCGCCGAATCCTTCTTCGCAACCTACAAGAAAGAGCTCATCCACACCCGCCCATGGAACACCGTCACCGATGTCCGACAGCAAACATTAATCTGGATCGAAAGCCGCTACAAGCGACGCAGGAGGCACTCCACGCTCGGCTACTTGACACCACGAGAATATGAACTAGGATACAGACAAATCACCCAATTGTCAGCCTAAATCACTGTCGACAAAAGCGGGAACGCTCCACCCAGCCGTTTTGAGCGACAGTCCCACAGTCCCTAACCGGCCGGGCTGAGTAGCCGGGGGAGGGATGTGCTGGCTGGCACCGTCCCTCCCGCACCACCGGGGGTCACCAGGGGACGGCACCCTCTTCGTCGAAGAAGGCGCCGCGTGGCCCGTCATCCGGCAGGGTGGCGAGCCGGATCGCGATCGCGGCACCTTGCTCGGGCGTCCGCGGCGCGTTGAAGCCGGTGAAGTCGGTCGCTACGTAACCTGGGCAGCCAGCGTTGACGATGACATTCGTATCGGCGAGTCGGCGGGCGTACTGTGTCGTGATGCTATTGAGCATGGACTTCGATGGTGCGTAGGCGGCCAGGATCGGGCCGGTCTGTCGCGTCAGCGAACCCATATCGCTGGACATGTTGACGATGCGTGGCGAGTGCGCGCGGCGCAGCAGTGGGAGCATCGCGTTCGTCACCCGAACAACCCCGAACACGTTGGTGTCGAGGACGGTGCGGACGACGTCGAGGTCGAGCGTCGTCGGATCTTGCGCGCCATCGTCGGTCCGGCCCGAGATGCCCGCGTTGTTGACAAGCACGTCGAGTCGTCCTGCCGTCTGCTCGACGGTCCTTGCCGCCGCGGCAACGCTGTCGTCGGAAGTGACGTCGAGGGCGACGCCGAACGCGTCGACGCCTGCGGCATGCAGGTGCTCGACGGCGTCCGCGCGCCTGGCGTCGTCGCGCGCCCCCACCGCGACCGTGAAGCCGATCGCCCCGAGACCCTGTGCGATGGCGAAACCGATTCCCTTGTTCGCGCCGGTGACCAGCGCGGTTTTCGTGTCGTTCACACGATCCATGCTCGGCGAGCCGCGCACTCGTCGTCCAACACCGGATCAGTTCGCTGTGATACCCAACCGGTATCGGTTGGTAGGTTGCTCGCGTGGATGACCTGGAGACCCGCGAGCTGCGGTACTTCGTCGCTGTCGCCGAGGAACTGCACTTCGGACGCGCCGCCGATCGGCTCGGGATCGCACAACCGCCGCTCTCGCGCGCGATCAGCCGGCTGGAACGGCGGCTCGGCGTCCAGCTCCTCGACCGGCACCGCCGTGGTGTGACGCTCACCGATACCGGCAGGGTGCTACTTCGGGAGGCCAGAGCAGCCCTCGACGCGGTCGGGGCGGCTGCGCGTCGGACGCGACGTGCCGGGGATCCGAAGCGGCCATTGGTGCTCGCGTCGAAGGCTGGGGCGTCCCACGAGTTGCTGCGACAGCTCCTCGACGCGCGCGCGAGCGAACCCGGTGCGGCACCGGTTGAGGTCCTCCTGTGCGAGGTCGGCGAGCAGGCAGGGTTGCTCCGCGACGGGAGTGCCGACGCGGCACTCATGCATCACCCGTTCGATGACCTCGCCGGGTTCGACACCGAAGACCTCTGCGTCGAAGGCCAGGTCGCGATCCTTCCCGCGGGGCATGCCCTTGCGTCACGCGATCAGCTCACGCTGGCGGACGTCCGCAACGTGCCGGATCTGCCGATCGCTCGATGGCCCCGGCTCGACGGGTCCTACCCGGACGGGCCCGGTCCGGAGGTGCACACGCAGTCGCAGCTCGCTCAGCTCGTGGCGCTCGGCGAGACACTGCTCGTCATCCCTGCCTCCAGCCGTGCCTGGCAGTGGCCCGAACACGTCGCGCTGCCCGTCGTCGACGCGCCGAAAGTCACCACGGTGATCGCATGGCAGCCAAGCAGTCACTCCCAGGCGGTTGCATCACTCGTCCGCACGGCGTCCAGGCTCTGCGGCACACCCCCTGAACTACGGTGAGCGCCTCAACCACCGTACCCAGCGATCAAGCCGGATCACGCGACGGACGCAACATACCGGCGCAGCAGCTCCTGTCTGGCCAACGGGTACGCCTTCGGGCGGCGGGCACGGCGCCAGGCCCACCGAACGTCCTGGGATCGAGGTGATCTGCCGCATCCTTGAACGTGGATGCCGGGGCCGTGCCGAGAGCGAACATGCGCCTGCTGCGCGACTCGGTGCCGGGGAACCTGGCGGATTCAACTGGTTGTCGCAACACCCCGATCATGGAGGAGGATGTTGTGGCGCAGGGAAGGGCGCGGGCAGCGCTTCAGGCTGGTCGCCCGCCGTTTCGGTCGCAAGGACGGCCGCCGGCGTCGACGCGTCGATCGGCACCGTCGGCGACAGCTACGACTGTGAAGATGTGGTCGCTGTGACCGGAGCGGCCTCTACAAGATCGAGTTGATCAAACCCCGCAAACCGTGACGCACCGTTGAGCAGGTTGAGCTCGCCACCGCCGAACGGGTCGACTGGTTCAATCAGCGACGCCTCTACGAGTACTGCGGTGACATCCCACCAGCCGCCACGAACACTTACAGGCGGTTCATAGCGAAGCCAGCCTTACCGGAGATCTTGGCAGACCGAGAGCGTGTCAGGCATCCGCGATCAACAACGACCGTTCAGATGTCATGGGGGACACGGCCTCTGCGGGCGGTCTGTGTGTGACGTGGGGCTGGCTGCCGACGTCGATGTTGCCGTGCTCGTGGGCGGTGCCCAGGTCGTGTCGGACCTGGGAGATACAGCGGGTGAGACTCAGACTCGAATGCGGTATAATTTCTATACCATACCAGGTCGGAGAAGGTCGCAGTGGGTGAAGTTCGAGTTTGATCCGAGTAAGAGCCAAGCCAACCGAGACAAGCATGGCATCGATTTCGTCCACGCCCAAGATCTCTGGCGGGACCCGTTCCGGGTTGAGGTCCCTGCCCGCACCGTGGACGAGCCCCGATGGCTGGTCATCGGCCTCATCGATGGCAAGCATTGGTCAGCCGTCGTGATGTTGCGTCAGGAGAGCATACGGATCATCTCCGTGCGTCGCTCTCGTGTCGAGGAGGTAGGGATCTATGAAGGCTGAGGAGTTCGACGAGAAGTTCGATCGCGGCGAGGACGTCACGTCAGCGCTCGATATGGCGAAAGCACAGCGGCCCGGTGAGGAACAACGACGAGTCAACGTCGACTTCCCCGCATGGATGATCGCTGCCCTGGACCGCGAAGCCAGACGACTCGGCGTCACCCGCCAGTCCGTGATCAAGGTCTGGCTCGCCGAACGTCTCGAACACCACACCACACCCGCCGCCTGAACTGGTCATTCATTGCCCGGATCCGGCAACCGGATCCGGGTGAACAGTGCGCAATTATCCTCTCCGGCACGTTATTACCCCATGGGGTTCATAGCTGGGGCGGTGTGTGCGTCCCAGGCTGTTGTGTCGCAGACAATGATCAGATCGTTGTCACGCAGGTAGCCGACGATGTCGCCGGGCCGAGCTTCTTCCTCGTGCAGTGCTGCGGTGCCGTCCGGGCTTCTGACGTGGGCGGTGAGCTGGTCGGACTTACCGTGCTGCATTATCTGGACAAGGACTTCGATTTGATCGCCGAGACCACGGGACAAGCCGTGCAGCGACTCCCGCTGTCCACGGGGTAAGAAGCGCGGTGAGGTTCGCACGGCTTGCATGTCGCCGGTTCCCGGCCTTGTCCGAGTAGGGGCGACGTCCCCAGTCCCGTTCCCCGCGTCGAGTGATCCTGGGGCAACAGTTCGCGAATGCGGTTGCGCAGGCGGGGCGACTCGGCTGCTACGTCGTCATCGAACCCAGCTGGCAGTACCTGCGAGACGAGGGGAGACCTTCGGCGCGACGCCACCGTCATCATCCTCTTTCACAGACAGTCGACCACTACTCTCGACCGTCCGCGCAAGCGGGAACGATATACCGCACGCTTTGTGATCGATTTTCACGTTTTTCAGCGGCGGTGCACTGTGATGTGACCGCCGCTTTTTGCTGCCTACGCGCCTCTGGACGCATTGATCAGGATGGTGGGCATGGCTGTGCTGGCCGCGCCTGTCGTGGTGTCTTCCGAAGTGATGCTGCAGACGTGGATCCTGTGCTGTCGCGTTCGACGGCCGCGCGGCCGATGCCGCTGGCCGGGCGGTGTTGGTGCGACCGGGACTCGACAGAACGGCGGTACCATGAGACCTTGGTGTCACAATGAAGGGTGGTATGTGATGTCCGAAACCACAGGACTGACTCTGCGGCTGCCCACCGAGATGGCCGAGGCGCTGCGCACGACTGCGTTCGCGACCAACACCTCGGTCAACGAGCTCACCAAACGAGCTATTGCCGACTACCTGCAGCAGCATGCCCGCACCGACACGGTTCGGGCTGCATTCGAATCGACACTGCAGCAGCATGCGGTGGCACTGGACAAGCTCAAGGACCTGTGACGTGGCCTGATACTTCTCGGCCGCCGAGGTGCAGGAGACGAATGTGCACTTCGTCGGCCCCTCGGGCCTTCGTGATTTCGGTTTGCTCGATACAGCTGTTGTGCGGCCGCAGTCCAGCGCGTTCGGTGGCGATGCATTTCCGACACTGCATGAAAAAGCTGCTGCACTGCTGCACGGGCTGGCCCGTAATCCTCCGTTCGTCGATGGCAACAAGCGCGCCGCCTGGTCGGCCACCGACGTGTTTTATCGCCTGAACGGGCATCTTCTGCATCCTGCTGAGCAGTGTGATGTTGTCGCGCTTGTCGTCGATACGGCCGAGGGGCAGCTCGATGTGCCGGCGATCACGTGTCGGTTCCGGTTGAATACTGACCCCCTGGTTCCGGGTGAAAGTTGACCCCTCTTGATCGTGAGGGAGTGCTCAACGTGGAGGACTGGGCGGAGATCCGCCGTTTACATCGGGCCGAGGGATTGTCGATCAAGGCGATCACCCGCAGGCTCAGGATTTCGCGGAACACGGTGCGCAAGGCGCTGAGCTCGCATGAGCCGCCGCGCTATGTGCGGGCCGGTGGTGGGTCGATCGTGGATGCGGTCGAGCCTCAGATTCGGGCGCTGCTGTCGGAGTTTCCGGACATGCCGACCAGCGTGATCATGGAGCGGGTCGGCTGGGGCCGGGGAAAGACGGTGTTTTTCGAGCGGGTGCAGCGGTTACGGCCGCTGTATCGGCCACCGGATCCGGCCTCGCGCACGGAGTACCAGCCGGGTGAGTTGGCGCAATGCGACCTGTGGTTCCCGCCGGTCGATATTCCGTTGGGCTATGAGCAGGTGGGGCGGCCACCGGTGTTGGTGCTGGTCAGTGGCTATTCACGGGTGATCGCGGCGGTGATGGTGCCGTCCCGGCAGGCCGGTGACCTGCTGGCCGGGCACTGGCGGCTGCTCAGCGGTTGGGGGCGGGTGCCGAAAGTGCTGGTGTGGGACAACGAGGCCGCTATCGGCAGCTGGCGCGGCGGCAAGCCGCAGTTGACGGAGACGATGGCGGCGTTTCGGGGAACGTTGGGGATCAAGGTGATTCAGTGCCGACCCGGCGATCCCGAGGCCAAGGGGCTGGTCGAGCGGGCAAACGGATATCTGGCGACGTCGTTTCTGCCCGGTCGCAGCTTCGCCGGCCCGGCGGATTTCAACACCCAGCTGGCCGACTGGCTGCAGCGGGCCAATCAGCGCCATCACCGCAGACTGGGCTGCCGCCCGAGCCAGCGGTGGGCCGCCGACCGGGCGGCGATGCTGGCGCTGCCGCCGGTGACGCCGACGGTCGGCTGGCAGCAGGCGGTACGGCTACCGCGCGATCACTACGTGCACGTCGACGGCAACGACTACTCGGCGCATCCGAGTGTGATCGGCCGCCGAGTGCAGGTCACCGCCGATCTCGAACAGGTGGTGGTCACCTGCGACGGCGCCGAGGTCGCCCGGCATGCCCGCTGCTGGGCCAAACAGCACAGCCTCACCGACCCGGCTCATGCCGCCGCCGCAGCACAGCTGCGCCAAGCCCGCCGGCTGAGCCCGGTACGCCCAGCCGAGGCAGCCGTGGAACACCGCTGCTTGGCCGACTACGACCGCCTGTTGGGCCTGGACGACGAGGAGATCGCCTGATGCCAACAAAGAAAACCCCCACCAGCAGCTCCGACGGCCGCAATGTCACCAGCGAACTGGCCTACCTCACCCGCACCCTCAAGGCCCCGTCGCTGGCCAGCGCGGTCGAGCGACTCGCCGAACGCGCCCGGACCGAACAATGGTCCTACGAGGAGTTTCTGGCCTCCTGCCTGCAGCGCGAAGTCGCCGCCCGCGAAGCCCACGGCGGCGAAGGACGCATCCGCGCCGCCCGCTTTCCCGCCCGCAAGTCGCTGGAGGAATTCGACTTCGACCACCAACGCTCGGTTGCCCGCGAAACCATCACTCACCTGGGCACGCTGGATTTCATCGCCGCCAAGGACAACGCCGTGTTCCTCGGCCCACCCGGCACCGGCAAGACCCACCTGGCCATCGGAGTCGGCATCCGCGCCTGCCAGGCCGGCCACCGCGTCGCCTTCGCCACCGCCGCCGAGTGGGTCGCCCGCCTGGCCGAGTCCCACCACGCCGGCACCCTGCAACACGAACTGACCAAGCTCGGCCGCATCCCGCTGATCATCGTCGACGAGGTCGGCTACATCCCCTTCGAAGCCGAAGCCGCCAACCTGTTCTTCCAACTCGTCTCCTCCCGCTACGAACGCGCCAGCATGATCGTCACCAGCAACAAGCCCTTCGGCCGCTGGGGCGAGGTCTTCGGCGACGACGTCGTCGCCGCCGCCATGATCGACCGGCTCGTCCACCACGCCGAAGTCATCTCCCTGAAAGGAGACAGCTACCGCCTCAAAGACCGCGACCTCGGCCGCATCCCCGCGGCCACCAAAACCAGTGACTAACCAACCCAGGGGTCAACATTCACACGGAAAGCCAGGGTCAACATTCGACCGGAGTTGACAATCACGAGCACGCTCAAAACCTGGGCGCATCCGATCGAGCTGCCGCCCCTGTCGTGAACCATCGCACTGTATACGTGAGGCCGCCGTACCCCTGAGCATTTGATCGCCGCGCTGCGCTGTGTCTACCACCATGCGGTGGCCGACGGGATCCTGTCCGAGGCAGACAATCCGGCCCGGCGGGTGGCAGCCGGTGTCACCGACGCTGATGCAGCACCTGCAGTCCCACGCCGAACAGCGCGGCATGACCGGTTCGAGAGCGGTCAGCTGCTGCGCTATCGCAGCGGTGAGCCGACCACCGCTCGGCGCTACGACCACCTGTGGGGGCGCCTCACCCCGCGATCATGCCTGAGTCGCCCCGGTGTGTCTGGAGGTGGTGTGTCCCGGGTTTGGCGGGTGTGGGGTGTTCTGAGCTGGAGCTGTGGTTGTTATCGGACGTTGCGTCGCAGTCGGACGCGGTAGGAGTAGTGCTCGGACAGGAAGTAGCTGACTGCGAGTTCGATGGATTGGTCTGCGGTGGTGTAGTACATGCGGTCGATGCGCAGCAGGGGGCGGTGGGGGCCGCAGCCGAGATGCCGGGCGATGTCGGTGTCGGCTGTGGCGACCGTGATGCTCTGTTCGGCTTCGGCGATCGGGTCGGTCAGCCGCTCGTCGAGCAGTCCGATGATGGTGGTTCGGCTGCGGGCTCCGACCTCGGTCAGTTCGGGAACCGTCTCGATGAGCTTGCCGACCGCCGGCGGGAGGTAGACGTTGGTCAGGCAGAATGCGATGTCCTCGTGCCGGCGGAGGAAGGCGAGCCGGTGCACCCGGTCGGATTGCAGGTGCAGCCTGCCCGCGGCATCGAGTTCGACCTTGCGTTGTAATGGGGAGACCAGTTCCAGGGTCGTGTCCAGGGACAAGCCCATGAGGTCATCGACCGAGCCGAACTGGCGCAGGTACTGCTCTTCGCGGGGCGCGGCGAGGGTGCCGCGCCCCGGCAACCGGTAGACCATGCCCTCGGCCATGAGGTCCTGGAAGGCGCGTCGGACGGTTTGCCTGCTGACCTGGTGCGATTCGGTCAGTTCGGCTTCGGTGGGCAGCCGAACGCCGTCGGGGTGCTCGTGCTGCAGGATCGCCGTGCGCAGCTCGCGCGAGCTTGCGACGAGCGGATCGGGTGAAACGGCACCACGACGCCGTTGCCGCGGGCGATGACCTGGCGGATTTCACCGGTGGTCAGGTCGCAGGAGTCGACCACGAGCGCGACACGGGGATCGGGGCCTCGGTGAGCACCGTTTCTCACGCGAGGTGGGCGAGCACGTTGATGACCGTTCCGCCGGGATCCTGGACGAAGAAGCGACGCACGCCCCAGGGCTCGTCCGTCAGCGGGTAGACGATGTGCAGGCCGCGTTCTACCGCGGCGGTGTGTGCGGTGTCCACGGCGGCGGGGTCACCGACATCGACGCCGAAGTGCGGTTCGGGATTTTCCATGCCCGGTGGCGGGATGATGACCTGTGCTGCCGGGTTGGCGGGCGAGGTGAGCCCGAGCACGGGGTCTTGCATGGCGACCTGCAGTCCGAGCACCTCGACGTAGAAGTCCCGGGAGCCGGCAATGTCGGTTCCCTCGGCATAGGGCACGATCCTGGTTGCTGACATGCGGGTGACCTCCTCGGCTGGTCTGGCAACGATGGGCGAGCGCGGGCCGCGGATGGGATTTGCCGGGGTTTGCCGGCCGGGCTGAGTGGGACGTCGCCCTCGATGCCGCTCGCGACGTCCGCGAAGCCTGCGCCGCGCTGCAATGCTTCGAGCTCCTCGCCGGTGTGTCCGTGGGTGGCTGGCGCCCGGACATGATCGGGCGGCTCCGGCCCGGGCGCGGTCGTGATGGCCAGACGACCACTGGGTGCAGGGACGCGGTCGACGTCGGTGCGCACGTCGAAGAGTTCCTCGAAGAGGAACGTGCTGGCGGTCACCGCGAGCGTGAATTCATCGTCGGGAAGGGGTGCGCGGACGCTGCACCGCTGTCGGTCCATGCCTGCCACGGTGCCGACCGGCAACGCGCGGGTCTTGGACGAATGCGAAACGCGCTACGTCGGAAGTGGCACGTGGTTGAGCTGCTCGCCTCGTTGCTGGAGATATGCGGTGGGCGAGAGCCCGCAGTGGGCGCGGAATTCGCGACTGAGGTGCGCCTGGTCGTAATAATCGTGCTCCAGCGCGAACGCCGACCAGCCGAGCCGTGCGGAGTCGTCGATGTCCGAGAGTGCCGAGCGGAAGCGCTGCAGCCGCTGGTAGGCCTTGGGCGAAAGCCCCACATCGGTGCGAAATACCTGCTCCACGCGGCGTGGGGTCCATCCCAAGCGCTCGCCGAGCCGGCCGATACCGTGCCGCCCCGGAGCGTCGGCGAGGCAAGCAGTCGCGGCGGCGGCCAGAGGGTGTGCGAGCTCGGCAGAACGGGCCAGCCGGTCGCGCAGAGCAGATTCGAGCGTACGGAGCCGTGTTGCGGCATCGGGTGCGGCGAGCACCTGCTCGCGCACCCGTTCCGCGCCGGCACCCCAAAGATCCTCCAACGCGACGTGGCGGCCGCAGAGCTCGTGCAACGGCGCGCCGACCAGCGGCCGCGCCGCACCGGGCCGGAACACCACCCCGAGGACATGCGACTGCTGGGCGGTGTCCAACACGTACGCGCGCTGGTACGGCCCTGCCACGACTACACCCGGATAGACCTGACCCACCCCGACGTTGTCGGGCAGTCGGAAACAATCCGCACGCAAGTTGATCATGAGCTCGACCGCACCGGTCGGCAGGCGCAGCTCCGCTCTCCGCACCGGCCTCTCGCCCTCGTGCAGCCAGAACGACTTCACGAACTTGCCCGTCAGTCCGCCGGGCGTCATCGACGTGAACATGGTGCTGGACACGCTAGCGTCAATCCTCGACCAGGACGAGCTGAGGACCTCTGTAGCTACCTCGACGGCCGCACAGCGTGCGGGCCGGTCCGCACCGCAGCGCATGATCCACGCGGCGACGAGCACGCCTCAGCCGTCGAAGGCCACGCCGCGCGACGTGGCCCGCACGGTGGGGCCCGGCCGATGAGTGTCGGCGTCCCCGGGAGTCCATCCCGGTGGACCCATCCGTAGCACCGGGAGGATGCGATGACGACGCACGCGGTCGGCACGCGCGAACAGTGGCGAGCCGCCTACGAGCGGCAGCTGGCGCAGGAGAAGGAGCTGACCCGACGGGCCACCGAGCTTGCCCGGCAGCGCCGGCAGCTGCCGTGGGTGCCGGTCGACAAGCAGTACTGGTTCGACACCACGGCCGGGCCGCGCACGCTCGCCGAGCTGTTCGACGGACGCTCGCAGCTGATCGTGCGCCACTTCATGCACGGGCCGAACACCCCACAGGGGTGCCCGGGCTGCACCTTCGAAACGGACAACCTGATCGGCGCGGTGCCGCACCTGGCGCGCCGGGACGTGACGTTCCTGCTCTCCTCGCGCTCGCCGCTGCCGGTGCTCACCGCCTACAAGCAGCGGATGGGCTGGGACGTCGAGTGGGTGTCCTCCGGCGGCAGCGACTTCGACGCCGACTTCTTCAGCTACATGCACGTCCCGACGTCACACCGGGACTACGGGACGGGCAGCGGCAGCATGCTCGACGTGATGGAACTGATGGCGCTGAGCTGCTTCGCGCTGCAGGACGGGGTCGTGTACCACACCTACTCGACCTACGACCGCGGCACCGAGGCGCTGAACGCGACCTGGCAGCTGCTGGACCGGGCACCCAAGGGCCGCGGCGAGGACTTCTCCGACTGGCCGCGCAAGCGCGACGAGTACCCCGCGTAGAGAGTCGGGGACACCCCGGTTGGCGGCCGCCGTTCAGCGCCGAACTCCGGCCGTGCGCACGGAAAGGATCTCCCTGCAGGCCGCTGGGATCCGATCGTCCTCAGGCGCGGAGAACGGCGTCGAGATCGCGAAGGAACTCTCCCGCGCGGCCGCCTCCGGGATGTGCGGCGGGCAGACGGCCGAGCACCGCGGTGACCGCTGTTGGCGCGTGATGACGCGCCCACTCAAGCGTCCCCGCAGTGCCACGCCAGCCTTCTCCGGAGGCCAACTCCTCTGCTCGTGCCGCATGTGCTGCCGCACCGAGAATGTGTCTCACCTGATGAGCGCTTGCCCGGGGATGCAGGTATGCAGCGGCGGCCGCATGGCTCGCCGCTCATGCTGCGTCGACCGCAGCGGGTGAAGCGGCTTCTCGTGCCGCTCTGTACACCGCCCACGCGCTCTGCCGCAGAGCGCCCGTGCGCCGGCCGCCCCTAGCGAAAGCGTGTGCTGCCTCGATGGCGTCGCGAGGGCGCGTGTCGACAGGACGGTTCTGCTCGAAGAGCGACAGCGCCCTGCGCGCACAAGCAGCCGCGTAGCCCGCGATCGCACGAAGTTCGTGCTCGCTCAGCTCGATCTTGCCTGGCTCGGTTGGCACGGCTCAATCCTGCCGCAGGTCGCCAATCGGTGCGGAGACGCTCTCAAGCGCTCCTCTCCGGCCACCGTCGACCACCGCCGGAAAGCCGAACCTCGGGCTCATGCGGTGATTGTGCAACTTGGATGGAGGGGTGTCCGGTTCAGGCGTGGGGATGCTGCGCGTAGGCGGCGCGTCCGATGGCGGGGTCGATGCCCCAGGTCGCGGCGTACCGCTCGTGCACGTCCGGCCAGGCGGCGAGTGCGGCGGCTTCGCTCATCGTCTGGCCGGCCACGAGGGCGTCGAGGCGGGCGAAGCAGCGGTCCCAGCCGGCGGCGGTCAGTGCGGCTTGGTCGCGGTCGGTGAAGGTGTGGGTGAACGTGAGCACGCACCCCTGGTCGGCGGGCCGCAGCTCGAACCGCAGTGTCCCGTCGCCGTGCCAGGAGCCGATCAGCACGTGTGGTGGCTCGCTGTGGCGGATCTCGAACTCGCCGGGGAACCAGTGGCGCAACTCGTCGGGCTCGGTCAGGGCGCGCCAGACTCGCTCGACGGGCTGGTCGTAGCGGCGTTCCAGGCGCAGCACCGGGCCGTCGTCGAGGGCGAGTCCGCGAAAGTCCAGGCCGGCGATGAACGCCCGCCCCGGAGCGGGGTCGAGCCCGAACTCGGCGGCGTAGCGCTCGTGACGTTGTCCGATCGGCTGGTGGGCGCGCTGCTCGGACAGCTGTTCACCGACCAGGTGCGCATCGAGCTGGTCGAAGTAGCACTCCCATCCGGCGGCGGTCTGCGCTGCCGGCACCGTCTCGTCGAAGACGTGGGTGAACACGAGCGCACAGCCCGCACCCTCGGAGCGCAGCTCGAACCGGAACAGCTGGTCGGCGAAGGTCCAGGCGATCACGTGCGGCGGATCGAGTTCGGTGATCCGTCCGGTCTGACCTCCCAGCTCGAACACCTCGCCCCTCTCCGGGGTCCAGTCGGCGGCAGCGGGCATCCAGCGTGCGAGCTCGGCCGGGTCGCTGACCGCCCGCCACACCCGCTCGACCGGATGAGCCAGGTGGCGCTCGAAACGCAGCGCAGGGTAGCCGTCGATGGTTTGCAGGATCGCGGTCATTGCGGGTTCTCCTCCAGGTAGCGTTCCAGTGCGTCGAGGCGGTCGGACCAGAAGGCGCGGTACGGCGCCAGCCAGTCGTCGACCTCGGCCAACGGTTCCGGGCACAGTCCGTACCAGCGCCGCTGGGCGTCATGGCGCACCGTCACCAGACCGGCCTCGCGCAGCATCCGCAGGTGCTTGGACACCCCGGGCTGACTCAGCCCCAGTTGGTCGGCCAGCTCACCCACGACACGCTCGCGAGTGCGCAACAGGTCCAGGATCTGTCGACGATGCGGGTCGGCGAGAACGGTGAAGGCGGTGGCCATGGCATTAATATGCTCTTGTAGTTATATAGCTGTCAAGAAATTTAACCAATCATGCGATATCCACGCCGCCCCCGAATTTTCAGCGGGGTCCAAGCCCCGTGCCACGGTGCGGCCGTTCTCAGCAGAGGCGAAGCACCTGCTCGGGCAAGATCTGCGAGAGGTGCTCTGCGGCGGCGACTGGCCGGGCACGGCCTGGTGTCGCCGGGTGCGCAACCGGTGCTCGGTGCTGCGACGTGGGAGAGGCAGGTTCGGCTCGGGGACCGATGAGTTCTCAGTTCTCGGCTGGTCTGCCCGTGATGCGGTTCGAGCTATGACGGGCGGGAGGCAGTCGCCATGACGGAGGACACGGCGCGGCAGCAGGGGTGGTCATCGGAGCAGTCCACCGAGCTGCTTGTGCGTGCTCGTGGTGTCGATCTGGGTGTGGAGACGTTCGGCGAGCCGGCCGATCCGCCGGTACTGCTGGTCGGTACTTCGATGCTGACCTTCCACGATGATTTCTGCCGGCTGCTGGCAGCGGGTTCGCGGTTCGTGCTCCGCTACGACCTGCGCGACACGGGGCGCTCCACGATGGTGGATCCCGACGCTCCGCAGTACACGCTGCGCGATCTGGTCGCCGATGCTGCCGGGCTGCTCGAGGCGCTTGAGGTGCCGCGTGCGCATGTGGTCGGATTCGGGGTCGGTGGCTGGATCGCTCAACTGCTGGCGCTGGACTACCGCGACCGGGTGGCCTCGCTGGCGTTGATGGCTACCCGGCCGACCGCGCCCGGGCCGGCTGATGCGGACCTGCCCGAGCACGCGCCGGAACTGATGGCGTATCTGAGCAGCGCGGCCGAGCCCGACTGGTCCGATCGCGATGCGGTTGTCGCGGCCATGGTCGACTGGGGACGCTGCTGTGCGGGTTCTGGTCCTTTCGAGGAGGTCTCGGTGCGTGAGCGGGCCGGCCGGATCTTCGATCGTGCGGTCGCGGCCGCACCACCGGGGGCGGATCCGCGTGCGGTGCAGCGCGCCAACCAGCTCGCGAGCACGTTCGCGGCCCTGGACTGCGGGCCGCGGTGGCGGGAGCATCTCGGTGCGATCACCGCCCCGACGCTGGTCCTCCACGGTGAGCAGGACCCGTTCTTCCCGATCGGCAACGGCGAGGCACTGGCCCGCGAGATTCCGGGCGCGGAATTGCTGCGGCTGGCGGGGACGGGTCAGGAGCTGCCTCGCCGAGTGTGGGACACCGTCGTGCCCGCTCTGCTGCGGCACACCGCTGCCGGTTGAGACAGTGGACGGGAGCACTTGCTCCGTCCTGTGTTGACTGTTCGGTTCCGTACCAGGTCGGCATCGAGGAAGACCGGCCTCGCAGGGCCCGGCCGAACTGGTCAGCGCCGGCCGGCGTCGTGGCACTCGTAGCGCTGGCGCCGGGTGTTGGATGCCTGAGAGCGGTGCTCGTGCCGAACGTGGCCGCAGGTAGGTGCCCGGAGCTGTCACCGATCCGGTCGCACCGGAGCATGAGTGCGCCCGAATCGGTCTCGATCAGTGCGGCTCCTCCCGTACCCGGCCGTCCGGGTCGACGACGACGACATCGATGCCGCGGGCGTGGAACGGGGCCGTGGCGGCGGAGTCGGCGGCGGTGTCGGTCACGAGGGTCCAACCGGGGCCGAACGGGGCATGTGCGTGGAACGGGTGGTGGCCCAGCTTGGCTGCGTGCACGAGGACGTAGGTGTGCTCGGCGCGTTGGCCCATGAGTTCCTTGAGCCGGGTCTGTTGCAGGTCTGCTTCGCAGATGCCGTGTTCGGCGGTCACTCCGTCGGCGCCGAGGAAGGCGCGGTCGAAGGTCATGCGTTCCAGAGCAGCCTCCGTGAGTGATCCGACGAAGCCCTGGCTGAGGGGCCGCAGGGTTCCTCCGAGGCATTCCACTCGCACGTTGGTCGCCTGGGCCAGTTCCTGCAGCACCGTCAGGCCGGTGGTGACAACGGTCAGGTCCCTTCTGGTGGCGAGTTCGCGAGCAAGGGCGCCGGTGGTCGTTCCCGAGTCGAGCAGGATTGTTTCGCCCGTGCGGACCTGGTCGGCGGCCCAGGTCGCGATCGAGCGTTTGGCTTCGAAGGCCTGTCCGCTGCGTTGGCGCAGTGAGGTTTCGTGGTGAGCATCCAGTGCCATTGCGCCGCCGTAGGTCCGTGCGAGATGTCCGGCGGACTCGAGCTGGGACAGGTCGCGGCGGATGGTCGATGCGGTCACCCCGAAGGTGTTCGACAGTTCCTCGACACTGGTCAGTCCGGAGGTGCTTGCCAGTCGCAGGATGGCAGCACGGCGGTCCCGTGCTCCACGGGGCATCGTTGCCTCCTGGGCTCGTCAGGTGTCGGCGGAGAGTTGCGCGGCCTGGCGGAGGGCCTCGATCATGCTATCGGCGGTCGCAGTGCCTGTGCCTGCGATGTCGAAGGCGGTGCCGTGATCGACCGAGGTTCGGATGACCGGCAACCCGACCGTGACGTTCACGCCCGCCTCGATACCGAGAACTTTGACCGGCCCGTGTCCCTGGTCGTGATACATCGCCACGATCAGGTCGTACTCGCCGCGCGTGGCGAGGAAGAAGGCGGTGTCGGCGGGAAGTGGTCCGCGCACGTCGATGCCGTCGGCCTGGAGCTTTTCGAGGGCAGGGGTGATCTGCTTTTCCTCCTCGCCATAGCCGAACAGGCCATTTTCGCCCGCGTGCGGGTTGATCCCGCAGACCCCGATCCTCGGGTGCGTGATCCCGGAGTCCCGGAGCGTGTGATTGCCGCGGCGAACGGTTCGCTCGACCAGGCCGGGCTCGATCGCGGCGACGGCGTCGAGCAGACCGAGGTGTGTGGTCACGTGGATGACGTTGACGGTGGGCGTGGCCAGCATCATCGACACTTCGTCGGTGCCCGTGAGATGCGCGAGCAGCTCGGTGTGGCCGGGATAGGTGTGGCCTGCCGCGTGCAGTGCCTCCTTGTTGAGCGGCGCCGTGCAGATTCCCTGCACGACGCCACGGGTGGCGAGTTCGCTGGCCTTCCGGACGTACTGGTACGCGGCCTCACCCGCCGACGAGGAGACGGCCCCCCAGGGGAGGTCGGCGGGCAGGAGTTCGAGATCGACAACGTTGATCCGGCCGGGGGCGAACACCGCGTCCGCAACCGATTCGATCGCGACGATGTCGGTGCGCAGCCCGAGGATCTCGGAAGCCCGACGCAGTCGTGCGGCGTCGCCGACGACGATGGGTCGGCAGCGCGACGCGGTGGCGTCGTCGACGAGGGCGCCGACGGTGACTTCGGGGCCGATGCCGGCTCCGTCGCCCATCGTCACGGCGATCACGGGGGTGGTGGACACGCTGCTCACTTGTTCAACCTTCCATTGACGTCGGTGGGGCGCAGATGTTCGACGATGCGGATCAGACTGTCGGTGTCCCCGAAGCTGCCGGGGCGGGTGACCACGGACGTTCCGCTCGGGGTGCGGCTGTGCACGGCACCGTGGTGGATCTGGGCCATCGGGGTGAGGCTGGTGATCGCCAGCGCGTCGAGCGCGCGGCGCGCGGTCTCACCGCCGGTGAGGACGAGATCGACCGGACGGTGGGTGCGCTCGACCGCTCGCGCGACGGTGGTGGCCAGTCCCTGCACGAGGTTCCGTGCGCGGGCGGCGCCGACCTGCTCGGGTGCGTCGATGGTCAAGGCGGCCGGTCCGCGTTCGAGCGCGGTGAGAATCCGTGCGAGGTCCGCATCGCGGGGGCCGCGGTCGATGAGCTCGCCTGCGTCGCAGGTGACGGTGCGTACCCCGCTTGCGGCCAAGGTGCGCACCTGGTCGGTGGCGCCGGGATCGGCGGTGCCGACGACGACGAGCAGCTGATGATCGGTGTTGCTTGCCGGGGCAGAGGGGCTCTCGGGCAGGTGCAGGCTGCGGCCGAGTGCGGCGGCCAGTCCGCCGGCACCGATGAGTCGAGCACCGGACAGGTTCGCGGCGGCGACGATCTCGTCGAGGTCGGAGTCGGTTCTGCTGTCGCAGATCGGGATGTCTCCGGTCTCGGCGCACGCGGCCAGCTCCGTGGACAGCCGTCCCGAGCGGACCGTCTCCAGCGGGATGCTGCGGCAGGGCAGTGGGTGGAACAGCTCGGCGACCGTGGCAGGTGGGTTCGTGTGCTCGGCCTGCCATGCGCCGGTCTCGTGCAGCGGAACCTCGTGCACGTGCAGCACACCGTCGACGACGGTGCGCCCGGCCGCGGGCAGCGCGGGGGCGACCACCACGGGGCGGGTGCAGGCGTTGCGCACCGTGGTGCCGGTGTTGCCGCGGAGCAACGAGTCGATCTTGAAGAAGACCTGCGGGTACCGGGAGGCGTGGTTCTGCAGAGCGGTGCGGGTGAGGTGTGTGGCTGCGGCGCTCGGCATCGCGCGGGAGTCGAGGTCCATGACCAGCACCGAGTGCGCATTCTGCGCAGTGAGCTGGTCGGGAGTGCGCACGAGTTCGATGCGTGCGGTGTGTGCGGGCGAGTGCAGGCAGGCGGCGGTCTCCGCCGCTCCGGACAGGTCGTCGGCGAGAGCGAGAACCCGGGGATGGGGGTGGGTGCTCACGTTCGCTTCCTCCTGATCCGGTCCGGACGGGCAAGTTCTGACCTGCTGTGGTGGCGATGTGCCGACGGTGACTGCCGCTCCATGATTGCGCGAATCACGCTATAGGTATTGCGCGAAGTGCGCAACAGTGTCAGGGTGATCGGCACAACACGGCCCGGGTGGTCGCCACTGTGTCGAAGGAGTCGCTCATGACCGTTGTGCCGGAAAGAACGCTGCCCGGTGTCGCCGTTCCCCTGTCGCCTCTGGTGCTCGGCACGATGACGTTCGGAGACACCGTCGACTCCGCCGGGGCGGCGCGCATGCTCGACACCGCGCTGGACGCCGGGATCTCCGGGGTGGACACCGCCAACGGCTACGCCGGCGGTGCCACCGAGGAGATCCTCGGCAAGCTGCTGCCGACGCGTCGGGACCGGATCGTGCTCGCGACCAAGGCCGGCATGCCGCATCCGGACGCCGGAGAGCATGCACCGCTGTCGCCCGAGGGGCTGCGCGCGAGCGTCGACGGCAGCCTCGTTCGGCTGGGCGTCGAGCAGATCGACCTGTTGTACCTGCACCAGCCGGATCGGAAGACCCCGCTGTCCGAGACGCTGGCGACGATCGCCCGACTCGTCGACGAGGGCAAGATCGCCGCGCTCGGGGTGTCCAACTTCGCCGCCTGGCAGATCGCCGAAATCAACCACTGCGCCGACGAGGTGGGCGCGCCGCGGCCTGTCGTCGCTCAGCAGCTGTACAACCTGCTCGCCCGTCGCATCGAGGACGAGTACGCCGAGTTCGCGGAGACGACGAACCTGCTGACGATGGTCTACAACCCGCTGGCGGGAGGTCTGCTGACCGGCCGCCACAGTTTCGGACACACACCGTCGTCCGGTCGTTTCGCCGATTCCCGCCTGGCGGAGATGTATCGGAAACGCTACTGGGACGAGCGGTTGTTCGACGCCGTCGAGCAGCTCACGCGCGTCGCGGACGACGCCGGAATCACGCTGGCCGAGTTGTCACTGCGCTGGCTGCTCAGCAAACAGGCCACGGCAGCGGTCCTGCTCGGAGGTTCCACGGTCGAGCACCTGCTGGCGAACGTCACCGCGATGTCCTCGGGTCCGCTGCCGCCGGACGTCCTCGACGCGTGCGACGCCGTGGGTGCGTTCCTGTACGGACCCATGCCCGCCTACAACCGCTGAGACTCGTCGAGAGGGAGGAACTGCTATGGCCGCTGCCGAGTTCGCGAGCACGTTGCGCGCCCGCGAGAAACTCATCGGCTACTGGGTTGTGCTGGATGCGCCGGTGGCCACGGAACGGATCGCCCGGCTGGGGTATGACTACATCGCCGTGGACGGCCAGCACGGTCTGCTCGGCTATTCCGGGATTCTGAACGCCATGATGGCCGCCGATGCCGGTGGCTCCTCGGTCGGTCTCGTCCGTGTCGAGGCCAACGAGGCCGGCGTGATCGGTCGCGCCCTGGATGCGGGAGCCGCCGGAGTCATCGTGCCGCTGATCGACACGGCCGCCGACGCGGCCGAGGCCGTCGCCGCGACCCGCTATCCGCCGCGCGGGCGACGCTCCTACGGCCCGATGCGTGCCGGGCTCCGGATCGGCCCACGACCCGCCGACACCGACAACAGCACGGTGGTCCTCGCGATGATCGAGACCCCGCAGGGACTGGCGAACGTGCGCGAAATCTGTGCGACCGACGGCCTCGACGGCGTCTACGTCGGCCCGTCCGATTTGTGCCTGGCCCTGGGCGGCGAATATCCCGGCGATCCCGCCGTCACCGACGCCTTCGAATCGGCCGTCGCCACGATCCGCAAAGCAGCCGAAGACGCCGGGATCGCAGCCGGTATCCACGTCCCCCACGGGGAACTCGCCGCGCAGCGCCTGGCTGAGGGCTACACCTTCGCCAGCGTCGCCTCCGACCTCGTGCACCTGGAGCAGGCCGCCATGACTCACCTGAAGGCGGCGACCTCATGAGCGAATTGACGACCGACGGCGTGCTCCGCGCCACCGACGACCCGTACCGCCACGACGCCTTCCTGCCCGCACCGACTCCCCAGTCGCACGCGGCGAACCTGATGCCCCTGCCCAGCGGTGCTCTTGGCTGCGCCTGGTTCGGCGGCACCCAGGAAGGGCTGCCGGACATCACCATCTGGTTCTCGCGACTCGGCTCCGACGGGGTGTGGTCCGAGCCGGTGCGGGTGTCGTCGGACCCGCACCGCTCCGAGCAGAATCCGGTCCTGTTCCCGCTGCCGAACGGGGCACTGTGGCTGCTCTACACGGCCCAGCACGCGGGAGATCAGGACACCGCCGAAGTGCGCGTGACGAGCTCCACCGACGAGGGACGGACCTGGTCTGCCGCGCGCACCCTGATCCCCGCCTCCGAGGAGTGCGGCGTCTTCGTCCGCCAACCTGTCGTGGTCCTGGAGTCGGGCCGGTGGCTGCTGCCGGTGTTCCACTGTGTCCGCCCGACGGCGGGCAGGTGGCGAGGCGACCACGACACGAGTGCGGTGCTCGTCTCCGACGACCAGGGCGCGACCTGGCACCACCACGACGTCCCGCACAGCACAGGGTGCGTGCACATGAACGTCGTGCCACTCACCGATGGCACTGTGCTCGCCCTGTTTCGCCGGCGCCAGGCCGACGCCATCTACGAGAGCCGCTCGAGCGACGGAGTGCACTGGAGCGCCCCGGCACCGACCGAGCTGCCGAACAACAACTCCTCGATCCAGGCCACGGCACTGCACGACGGTCGACTGGCGCTGGTGTTCAACGCCAGCAGCGCCGAGGACGCCACCGCACGCCGCGCCTCCCTGTACGACGAGATCGACGGCGATTCGATCACCGAGCCCTCGGCCTCGGAGGAGCCCGCCGGTGCCGCGTTCTGGGGTGCTCCCCGCGCGCCGATGACACTGGCGCTGTCCTCGGACAACGGACACACCTGGCCGGTCCGCCGCGATCTGGAGGTCGGCGACGGCTACTGCTTGACCAACAACTCCCGGGACGGCTTGAACCGCGAGCTTTCCTACCCCTCGATCACCCAGGCCGCCGACGGTGACCTGCACATCGCGTTCACCTATTTCCGCCAGGCCATCAAGCATGTGCGCATCGCCCCGGACTGGGCGGGCCTGTAAGCAACGGCATCGCAATGGAGCAGCCATGCGTTTCGATTCCACCGAAGAAGTCCCGTCCACAGCACCAACCGCCGGGGCGGCAGCGTCCGGTGGCCCGCCGAGTACCTTGCCCGGCTACCTCAAGAGCCTGGGGCCGGGAATCGTCGTGGTCATGTCGTGGTTGGGAACCGGGGACTTCATCAGTGCCTCGGTTTCCGGATCCATGTTCGGATATGCACTGATCTGGACTCTGCTGATCGCGGTGCTATCCCGCTACTTCATCGTGTCGTCGATGTCGAAGTACCAGCTGTGCAACGCTGTCGGCGACGAGACGATCATGGACGGCTACGGGCGTGTCTGGAAGGGCTTCCCGATCTACATCGGAGCGACGACCTGTGTGCTCGGATTCGTGTACGTGTCCTTTCTGCTCCTGGCCGCAGGCACCGCGCTCGATCAGCTGTTCAACGGCCTGATCTCGTTCGGCAGCTGGGGAGTCCCGTTCTGGGCTGCGGTGACCATCGCGATGGCTTTTTGGCTGGCTTCCCGCAGGAAGGGCCATTTCCGAGGTTTGGAGATCGTCGCCCAGATCACCATGGCCGTTCTCGTGGGCTGCTTTCTGCTGGCACTGGTCGGCACCGGCCTGGACGTCGGGAAACTGTTCGGGGGTCTGCTGTTTGAACTGCCGCCGGGCGAGGCCGGCTACATCACTGCCGTGAGCACCGCGGTCGGACTCATCGGTGCCGTCGGCGGATCGGCCGCCAACCTGCTCTACCCGTACCTGATGCACGAAAAAGGTTGGCGTGGCCAGGAGTACCGGAAGATGCAGCGGCTCGACCTGCGGTTCGGGACGCTGGTGATGTTCGGGCTCGTGCTCGCTGTCTGGGTGGTCGCAGCGGAAACCCTGCACGGAACGGGCGAGGGGGTGTCCTCGGCCGATGGCCTGGCGAACATGATGGACGAAGCGATCGGTCCGGCGGGGCCGCCCATCATGTGGTTCGCGGTCTTTTTCACGGTGTTCAACAACATCGTGACGCAGCCGCGCGTGTTCGTCCGGATGCTCATCGAATCGGTCCACAAATCGCGTCCCGCCAGGGTGGAGCGCATCAGGGTGAAACGCGACGTGGCCGGAGTGCCGGACAAGGAGATGTTCTCCTACGACCCGCTCTTCTGGGGTCTGCTGACCGTCATCATGACGGTGCCGATCGTCTTCTCGATGCCGTCCATGCCCGGAATGGTCGTCATCACCCTGCTGGGGAACTCGTTCAACGTGTTGACCGTCCCCGCGATCATCATCGGTCTGATCGTCATGACCTCACGACGCGACCTGATGGCGGCGGGCCATGCCAACAAATGGTGGGAGACCGCGATCCTCGTCGCGATCGGAGCGGTCGGCCTGTGGGCCACATACGAGCTCGGTGTCAGCGTCGTCAGCGCGATCACGGGAGGGTAGACATGCCGACCGGTTGTCTGCCCGTGCCGACGGGAGCCGGCGCAAGCACGAACAGGCCGGACGAAAGAGCCCGTGAGCTCCGTGCCGGAACAGCCGCACCCGCCACGATCGGGACACCACTGCGGCGAAGAGCATCCCGGCCGTCGGTCTGGTGGTGGATGGCTGGGGAACCGGCGTCAGTCGGCACGGATCCTCCCGGATGCACTGGCGAGGAAGCGGAAAACCTCGTCCGCGAGGGCGACGGGCATGGTGCTCGTCGCCCTCGCACGCTGGCCCCTCCTGGAAAGCAGTCGGCCTGTGGCCCGGGCGGGGAGTGCGGGTTCGTGCAGCGTGACCACACCGACCTGGATCCAACGGGGCCCGCGGACTGCGCGGCGGTGTCGATGTGGTCTCCCCTGTCGTCTCCGTTCGGTCCCGTGACCGAGAAACCCGAATGTTCACTCTTTCGTGGTTCGCGGATCAAGGTGGGCATGGCGTGATGGGACGTGCCCACCGTGTGTCGGTGGGTGGATGGCTTCAGCGATCTACGGAGGCAGCGCATGTCCGATCCCACCAGTTCCTCCTCGTCTGCTCGGTCGGCGTCCCGCCGGCAGGTGTTGCTGGCCGGCACCGCCGGTGCGGCCGCACTGGGCGCCTCAGCGCTGGGCACCTCGACAGGGTGGGCGAGCGCGCCCCGGGGCCGAGGACCGATCTCTGATCCGTTCCGTCTCGGGGTCGCCTCCGGTGATCCGCTGCCGACTGGTGTGGTCCTGTGGACCCGATTGGCTCCCGAGCCCTTGGCCGAGGACGGCCGTGGCGGAATGCCGGACCGGCCGGTGGCGGTGCAGTGGCAGGTGGCCGCCGATGAGCATTTCCGCGGCGTGGTCGCCGCCGGCACCGAACTCGCCCGCCCGGAGGAAGCGCACTCGGTGCACGTGGAGGTGGAGGGGCTGCGCCCCGACACCGAGTACTTCTACCGGTTCCGCGTCGGTGCGGAGATCAGCCCGGCCGGGCGGACCAAGACGGCGCCGCAGGCCGGTGCCCGACTGGATCGGTTCGCTTTTGCCATCGCCAGCTGTCAGGCGTGGTATCACGGCTATTTCAGCGCCTACCGGCACATGGCCACCGAGGATCTGGATGCGGTGTTCTTCCTCGGCGATTACATCTACGAGTACGGCATCACCGAGGAGAACCTGTGGCGCCACGGGGCCTCGGTCGGGCCGGCACACGGTCGGGAAACCAAGACCTTGGCGCAGTATCGGCTGCGCCATTCCTTGTTCAAAACCGACACCGATTTGCAGGCCGCGCATGCGGCGTTTCCGTGGGCGATCGTTTTCGACGATCACGAGGTGGAAAACAACTGGGCCGATGAGATCTCGGAGAACAACGACGCCCCGCAGAGGTTCCTGCGACGCCGCGCCCGGGCGCTGCAGGCTTACTACGAGCACATGCCGCTGCGCCGCAGCCAACGTCCACAGGGACCGGATGTGCAGCTGTATCGTCGGCTGACCTTCGGTGATCTGATGGACTTCTACCTGCTCGACACCCGCCAGTACCGCAGTGACCAGGTCGGCGACGCTCACCGGGCCGACCCGAACCGCACCTTGCTCGGTGACCGGCAGAAGGCCTGGCTGCGCGAGGCGGTGGCCGGGCCGACCGCGCGGTGGAATGTGCTGGCCCAGCAGGTGTTTTTCTCCCAGCGCGACTTCGTCGCCGGGGCGGACACGAACTTCAGCAACGATGCCTGGGACGGCTACGCCGTCGAACGCAACGAACTCCGCGACCACCTCGCCGCTACCGCCTCCAACCCCGTGGTGCTCACCGGCGATGTGCACGCCAACTACGTCGCCGACGTCAAGGCCGATTTCAACGATCCCGGATCGGCCACTGTGGCCACCGAACTGGTCGGGACTTCGATCACCAGCGGCGGTGACGGTCAGCACCAGCGTCCCGGTGACCAGGTGCAGCTGCAGGAGAACCCGCACATCACATTCCTCAACCGCCAGCGGGGCTATGTGCGCAACATCGTCACCCCCACCGAGTGGACCGCCGATTTCCGCACCGTCGATTACGTGACCCGCCCGGGCGCGCCGGTACGCACCCGCGCGAGCTACGTCATCGACAACGATCGGCCGGGTGCCCGGCCCGCCTGAGCCACCGACCGGGCCCGGCACGGTCGAGGAGCAGTACGCGATCCGACTCTGCTGCGTGCGCAGGACATCGCGCAGGTGCGGTGTCCCAGCGTGCGGTGTCGGGGAGATCGGTCTTCCGGCGCGTGGCGATCAGATGGCCAGAAGGAGGATCGTGGTGGCTCGCACTCGGGTCCGGTGGGCGGCGACGGTGCTTACGCGTGGGCGATGCCCCAGGCCAGCCCGTCGCGCAGGGTGGTTTCGAGCTCGTGGAGGGTGAAATCCTCGACGCCGAGGTGTGCCTGCGCGGCGGTGAGCAGCTGGTTCCAGGCGTCGTCGTAGTGCAGGTGGCCGGCGCCGACGAACCGGCCCAGCCCGGCTGCGGCCGACAGCAGCGTGCTGTGGCGTGTTCCGACCTCGGCCGCGTGGACTGCGGCGACGCGGCGGCGCACCACACCGGCAACGTAGGCATCGACCTGTCCGGGCGGCAGGTCGAGCTGGGCCGGTGGGGGAGGTGGTGGGGGAGTGAGCCGGTCGGCGAGCCACTCGGGCAGCGGCAGCAGCTCCTGCGGCGCGGTGGGATCGCGGCGGTAGTCGCCGTCGCGGCGGGTCGATCCTGCGGCGAGGATCAAGCCGCCCTGGGCGCGCACGTCGATCAGCGGGGCGAGCCCGGACGGGCCGGTGCTGCTGCGGATCGTCCCCGGTGCGGGGGCGTGGTAGTACAGGTGCCGCCCTCCGCTCGGGGTGAGCACGGTGTAGGTGTCCCACGGGGCGGACTGGCCGGCCTCCTCGGCGAGCCGGGCGAACACGGACGTGCCGTGGGTGAGGCCGTGTGGGGTGGTGGCTCCGTGGGCGTGGGCCTCGTCGAGGTCGAGCACGACGAGTGCGGCGGGGCCGGTGGCGATGCCGATGTTGTACGGGCGTCGGTGCCACCACTGGGCCAGCGTGCTCGGATCGGTGGTGGCCCGTTGGGGCCAGCCGCGGTGGCCGTCGGCGCAGACGCCGGTGCCGGGGCAGCGGTCGCGGTGGTGCAGCGCCGGAATCTTCGAGCGGGGCCGGACGGGCACGACGGGCCATCCGCGGTCGGCGGCGGCCAGGGCGGCCGCCAGCAGGCGCGGCGGTGAGCTGGGTGTGGTGGGCATGGCGCGTTTCCTTCCGGCAGCAGACTACGAGTGGGGCCTGACAGGGGCCGGTGGCGCGGCGGACTCGGTGTTGGGGCCGAAAGCCGGCAACCACGGGGACGTGGTCTGCTCACAGCGAGGTGGCGCACTGAGCAAGACGATGGGTCGCCCGTGAGGCGGGTGTTGCGCGGGGACGGTGACGAGGATGTGCCGTGGCCGCGCAAGCGGGCAACGAGCGTGTCGACCATCGCGGTGGTCTCCGCGCTCGCCCGACCGGGTGGGATCGCCGGCAGGCGGGACCTCGCCCGCAGCCGCCTGTGTCGGTCGGAGTGCCCGCCTCCACACCTGCGGGCCGCCGAAGGCAGTGCCGCTGGGCACGCGGGAGCGGCCGCGGCGATGGTTCAGCACCGAAGTGGCAGAGGCACCTCGGAGCTCGAGAACCGAGCACAGCTCCGGACGGTGGGTGTCGAACCATGACCGAATGCCGGCGGATTGACCTCGAGCGCACTCCAAGGTGAACAATCCCGGTCGTGCGCGCCGAGAGCAGGGCGGGCACCGGGCAGAGGAAAGGAACGTATGGATCCGTCGGTGGCCGGTCGGACGCAGGTCGATCGCAGTGCCTCGAGTCCGCCGCCCTGGGTGGTGCTGGCGATCGCCTGCCTGGGCCAGTTCTTGGTGGTGCTCGATGTGTCGGTGGTCAATGTGGCGCTGCCGGCCATGCGGTCCGGTCTCGAGTTGAGCCAGGCGGGGCTGCAGTGGGTGGTGAACGCGTATGTGATCACCTTCGCCGGTTTCATGCTGCTGGGTGGTCGGGCCGCCGATGTGTTCGGCCGCAAACGCACCTTCGTCACCGGGCTCGGTCTGTTCACTGTGGCCAGCCTGGCCGGTGGGATGGCGATGGCACCGTGGCAGCTCATCACCGCCCGCGCGATCCAAGGGGTCGGTGCGGCCGTGCTGGCCCCGGCCACCCTCACTCTGGTCACCGGCTCGTTTGCCGACGAGTCGGGTCGCACCCGCGCGATCGCCGTGTGGACCGCGGTCGGCGCCGGTGGTGGCGCGGCGGGCAGCCTCGTCGGTGGTGTGCTCACCGAATTCCTGTCCTGGCGCTGGGTGCTGCTGATCAACGTTCCGGTCGGGGCGCTGACCATGGCCGGTGCGGTGCTGTGGTTGGCCGAGCGTGGTGATCAGGTCCGCAAGCGGCTGGACCTGCCCGGTGCGATGCTGGTCAGTGCGGGCTTGGCGCTGCTGGCCTACGGCATCGTGCAGACCGAGTCCGCAGGGTGGACGGCGGTCGGCGCGCTGTTGCCGCTGGGCGCCGGGCTGGTGGTGCTGGCCGTGTTCGTCGTGGTCGAGGCCCGCTTGCGGGAGCCGCTGATGCCGTTGCACGTGTTTCGACTGCGTTCGGTGGCCGCGGCCAACGCTGCGATGCTGGCCGCGGGCGGGGTCATGTTCTGCATGTGGTTCTTCCTGACGCTGTACATGCAGCACGTGCTCGGCTACACACCACTGCGGACAGGCCTGTCCTTCCTGCCGCACTCGGTGAGCATCATCCTCGGCGCGCAGGCCGCACCCCGGCTGATGCGCCTGCTGGGCGCCAAGACCCTGGCCGTGGCGGGGGCGTTGATCGGCGCGGCCGGCATGGTCTGGCAAAGCACCATGACCGTGGACGGAACCTATCTCGGCACGATCCTCGGGCCCGGCATCCTCATGGCACTCGGCGCCGGGCTGACCGCCACACCCGTGGCCGCGGTCGCCACCTCGGGCGCCGGGCCAGGAGAAACAGGGTTGGTGTCCGGGCTGGTCAACACCTCCCGCCAGATCGGCGGTGCGCTGTCACTGTCGGTGCTGTCGGCGGTGGGCGCCGCCCACATCCACGGCAGCACCGACCCGGGCGTGCTGACCACCGGCTATGCGGCGGCCTTTGCGACGGGGGCCGCCATCCTGGCCAGTGCCGCCGTGCTGATGCTGGGCATACTGCCGGGCGCGCCGGCACACCAGTCGAGTGCGACCAGCACGGCCACCCGTCGAGACCGCAGCGGATCGGCCGAGCACACCGACTCGGACTCGGCACCGCTGCCCGGCCCGCCACGCTGACAGCGCGGCATACACGAACACTCGTCGACAGACTCCCCGGAAAGAAAGCGAGATCCCGTCGCCGCGGTAGGGATCCGTGCTTCTCGAGTGCCCGGCGTCGCGGTCATCCGGCACCGAGCATGGCGACAGAAAGGTTGGCGAGGCACTGGTCTTGGCGTGGTGGGCATGGGCTGAGCTCGTCGATCCGGTGGCGTTGATCCACGCCGCCACCGGGCGCGGCACTCCGGACGTCTGCCCCGTACTGCGTGGAGTCAGCGCTTCAGCTTCGAGGAACGGTGGCCGGTCGAGTATGGACTGAGAGCTCGACCGGCCACCGCCAAGGTCGTGCTGTGTGCCGTCACCGCTGCAGGCAGACGAGTTCCTCCCGCGGCACTGTGTGCAGTTGGTCCAGTCCGCGACACCTGGCTCGAGGCCTCCTGGCAGGACAGCGACACAGGACATGTCCGGTGACCACCCACAGTTCCCCGAGTCACCCACTCAGCCGTAGCCGGGTGGATAGTGCGCAGCTCACCCCGTGCCTTGCCGGTGGCTGAGCCCACAGCGATTCCTGCCGCGCCGTCGTGGCGATCCGCTCGAGCACGAGCGGGTGGAAACGGTTGGTGCGTGCACAGCCTCATCGGCGGGAACAGCCGGTCGGGGAGGAATGGCCTTGCCGCGGCGCCCTGCCGGGGCCGGGGAGCGACTGCTTTCCGGTCCCGGCAGGAGGCCAGAGCGGTTACAGCGTCCGGGCGAGCCTGTTGGCCAGCAGGGTGGTGAATTCTGCGGGTTCCCGGAGCTCACCACCCTCGGCCAGCAGCGCCATGCCGTGGACGAGTTCGGCCGTCTCCTTCAGCTCCTGACTCTCCCCGTTCTTGTCGTAGGCATCGCGCATCCCGCTCACGAGGGGATGGTTGGGGTTGACCTCGAGGATGCGTTTCACCGGCGGCATCTCGTGGCCCATGGCGCGGTACATCTTTTCCAGCGTCGGCCCCATGTCGTTGGTGTCGCCGACCACGCAGGCCGGTGACGTGCTCAGACGCGAGGACAACCGCACTTCCTTCACGTCGTCGGCGAGCTTGGTCGACATCCAGGACAGCACCTCGGCGAACTCCTGCTCCTGCTCGGCTCGCTCGCTGTTGGAATCGTCCTGCTCGTCGAGGTCGACCTGGCCCTTGGCGATCGACTGGAACGGCTTGCCGTCGAACTCCGGGACCGACTCCACCCACATCTCGTCGACCGGGTCGGTCAGCAGCAGCACTTCCAGGCCCTTGTCCCGGAAGGCCTCGATGTGCGGGGAGTTCTCGACCTTGGACCGCGAACTCCCGGTGATGTAGTAGATGCTGTCCTGGCCGTCCTTCATCCGCTCGATGTACTGGCGCAGCGTCGTCCTGCTCTCCGGATCGTGCGTGGACTCGAAGGAGGAGATCTCGAGGATCTGATCGCGGTTGTCGACGTCGCCCAGCAGACCTTCCTTGACGGCCTGGCCGAACTGGTCCCAGAACTTGGCGTAGCGATCCGGGTCCTCGGTCATCAGCTCCTTGACCGTGGAAAGCACCTTCTTGACCAGTCGCCTGCGCATCATCTGGATCTGGCGGTCCTGCTGCAGGATCTCCCGCGAGACGTTGAGGGAGAGGTCCTGGGCGTCCACCACGCCCTTGACGAAGCGCAGGTACTCCGGCAGCAGCGCTTCGCAGTCGTCCATGATGAACACGCGCTTGACGTAGAGCTGGACACCGCGCTTGGCATCGCGCGTGAACAGGTCGAAGGGGGCCATCGAGGGGATGAACAGCAGCGCCTGGTACTCGAACGTGCCCTCGGCCCGCAGGTGGATGGTCTCGAGCGGGTCGTTCCAGTCGTGGCTGATGTGCTTGTAGAACTCGCGGTACTCCTCCTCGGCGACCTCCTCCTTGGGACGGGCCCAGAGCGCCTTCATCGAGTTGATCGTCTCGATCTGTCGCGTGGTCTCGCCCTCGGAGTCGGTGCGCTCGACCTCCATCCGGATGGGCCACGAGATGAAGTCGGAGTATCGCTTGACGATGGTGGTGATCGTCGTGCTGTCGGTGTAGTCGAGCAGGCTGTCTTCCTGGTCCTCGGCCTTCAGGTGCAGCGTCACCGCCGTGCCCTGCGGAGCTTCGTCGACCCCCTCGAGGGTGTAGGTGCCCTCGCCGGTGGAGTCCCACCGGGTGCCCGTGTCCTCACCCGCCCGGCGGGTCAGCAGCGTCACCCTGTCGGCGACCATGAAGCTGGCGTAGAAACCGAGCCCGAACTGGCCGATCAGCTCCTGCGCGGCCGCGCCGTCCTTCGTGTCCTTCAGCTGTTGGAGGAGTTCGGCCGTGCCCGACTTCGCGATCGTGCCGATGAGCTCCTGGACCTCGTCGCGGGACATGCCGATACCGTTGTCGCGCACCGTCAGCGTGCGGTGCTCCCTGTCGGCCTCGATCAGGATGTGCAGGTCGGAGGTGTCCACCTCCAGGTCCTTGTCGCGGAAGGACTCCAATCGCACCTTGTCGAGCGCGTCCGAGGCGTTGGAAACGAGTTCGCGCAGGAACGTGTCCTTGTTCGAGTAGATGGCGTGGACCATCAACTGCAACAATTTGCGCGATTCCGCCTGGAATTCGAATGTTTCCGCCTGCGTGCTCACTGATCTCCTTTCCGAAAAATCACAATTCCTGCGCGTCGTGTCGCGTCGAACGACGACACCGGCACGGTCAAGATTATAGGAGCTCGCGCGAACGCGACAATCGCTCCGCTCCCGACACGCGTGATGCAGCCTGCGGCCGGCCACGGGGGTCGCAGCAGCGGAACCACCGGAACACACCGGGTGACGGCACGGCCCGATTGCCCGCACCCACGGAGGGATCCCCGACTTCCTGATGCGCCTTCGATGTCGCGCCGCTTCGCCCTTCCGTCGGATCCCAACGCCCAGCACGACTCCACCGCCACCGAACAACTCCGCCACTTTCTCGCCTAACCAGGCGGCGGGGGTCCGTCTGATGAACGGTTTTTCCGGCGGTTTGGTTGGGTGGGTTTCATCCGCCGGACCTGGTCAATGTGGCGTTGGAGGAGCTGGTCCGAGCCCGCTGCGGGCTGCCGGAGCCTTCCCCGGCACGCGCGACTACATCTCCTCGTGAACGTCCGGGTCTCCGCCAAACAGGCGCCCGTCGTCCCTGGCCAGCCCACTGATCGCCACGACTTCGGCATCGGTGAGTTCGAAGCCGAAGAGGTCGAGGTTTTCCCGCTGTCGCTGCGGGTCCGCCGACTTCGGTATGGGCAGCGCACCAAGCTGCAGCTGCCACCGCAGAATCACCTGCGCTGGCGTGACGCCGTGTGCAGCTGCGGCTTCGGCCACCGGCCGCTCGGCAAAAGGGACACTGCGTTCGCCCAACGGGCTCCATGATTGCGTCTGGATTCCCAGCTCGGCATTGACCTGCCGCATCGCGGCCTGCGGAAAGTACGGGTGCAGCTCGAGCTGGTTGACCGCGGGTGTGACACCGCTGTCATCTATGATGGCGCGTAGGTGCTGCTCGGTGAAATTGCTGACGCCGATGGAACGCGCCAGGCCCCGCTCGCGGAGATCGATCAGGGCGCGCCACGCTTCGACGTACCTGCCGACGCTCGGATTGGGCCAGTGGATCAGGCACAGATCGAGGTAGTCGGTCCCCATCTTGCGCAGGGACTCCTCGACCGACTTCACAGCCAGGGAGTGCTCGTGGTGCCGGCCGGGGACCTTCGTGGTGATACGCACGTCCTCCCGAGCCACGCTGGATGCGCGCACCGCCTGGCCGACTGCCTCCTCGTTGCCGTAGTTGACGGCGCTGTCGAGCAGCCGATAGCCGCTCTCCAGAGCGGCGCGCATCACCGCTGCCCCGTCTTCGTCACGCAGCGGGAACGTACCGAAGCCCACCACGGGCAGGGAGTTGCCGTCGTTCAGCTCGTAAGAACCGATCCCAGTCACTCACCCAGCTTAGCTTGACCCGCACTGACGAGGGCGGCGCGGGCTGCAGCGGTGCTGAGTCGGTCGACGGTGTCGCCGCCCTGGATGCGAGGGAATGAAATCGTGCCGCACCACCCCGCAGGTGCGCCTGGCTGTCCGAGCAGGCCACATCTGCCTTGCCGAGTTCGGATATCGGTGTTGTGCACCGCTGCAGCACTGTCCGCACCAGCAGTTCCCCGGTATCCGGCCGCGGTACGGGCACAGCGACACCAGTCGAAACTGTGCTCAGGTCGCTGGGGCCCGTGAAGGAAGGAAGCGGCCACCGGAGCGATGGTCCCGTGGATTTCACGCGCGGAGCAGGGTTTCGCGCAACGCGGCCGGGCTGTGTCCCTGCATCGCTGGCCAGAGATGACGGACGCGCTGGCGACACGCCAGGACCTCGCCGGAGATTCGTCCGCACAGGAGTCCACCTCTTCTTGCGGTACGCGGCCGGAGGCTGTCTCGGGCTGCTCTTCCTGCTGCATCGGCGGAAGGCGGGCGGAGATCCCACAGGATCGACGCACTCGCTCCGATTGGGGAGCGACACCGTTGTCGACGCAGTGTCGGTACTGAGGGAGTTCGTGGTTGTCGCGGGGTCGGCGGCCTTGGCCGGCGAGGTCGCCGGTGTCGGTGTGGCATGCGCGGGCCAGGCCCGCGCGTGGAAAGTGGGCGGTCACCTCCGATCACCCTCAGGCCCTTCTCTTTGTGCGCTGCACCAATCCGTTTGTGCGCCAATGAGGCAGCACAGTGGTGAAAATCGGTTCGCCGGACCATCACACGTGGACAGTGGCGTCAGGCGTTCTGTGGCCGTCGCGGTCAGACGGTTTTGGCTCTTCGACAATCCATGTGGGATCGGCGCGACTGGTCCTGTCGGAGGTGGTCGACGTGCTGGCGGCCAGGGTCGAAAGCTCGTCGTGGTCGCCCGAGTTGTGCGAGCTGCCTGCGACATGGTCCGGCGGTTTGGCCGACGGACGTGGTGGTGGTCCTGCTCGGAAGCAGCTCAGGGCAGGAGCTTTGGAAAATCAGCCCCGGCGGTTCTCCGGAGCGATACTCACCGGTGTTTCCGCTGTCCCGAATGGTCCTCGGACCCTGGCACCCGTTGCGGGTGGCCTCGGGCTCGGTGGCGGTGTTCTGGAGGCGCGGGACCACGCAGGCACAAACCCACCAGTCACTGATATCGCAGGATCGAGTGCGATAGTCGTGACATGTCGACGTTGCAAACCCTGGATCGCGGGTTGCGGACCCTGGACTTCGTGTCACTGCAGCCCAGCGGTGTGCTGGTCAGTGAGATCGCGGATGAGCTGGGCGTGCATCGCGCCATTGCCTACCGGATCGTGGGCACGCTGGAGAGCCACGGCCTTGTCGCCCGGGACGAGGGCGGCCGGGTACGCCTGGGCGCGGCGGTGGCGACCCTGTCCCGCAGGTTCGCTCCGCAGCTGATGACGGTGGGCCGCCCGGTTCTCACCGAGCTCGCCGACCGTACCCAGGCCACCAGCTTCGTGTCGGTGGCCGAGGGGGACGAGTGCGTCGTGGTCATGGTCGAGGAGGCCCGTGGCCAGGCGCTGCGGGTGTCCTATCAGGAAGGGGCTCGGCACCCGCTGCACCGTGGCGCACCGGGGCTGGCGATCTTGGCCACCCGCCCGGAGTCCCCGCACGACAGCGAGGACGTGCGCACCGCGCGGGAGCGCGGCTACAGCCTCACGCACGGCCAGCTGCAGGCCGGTGCCATCGGGGTGAGTGTCGGGCTGGTCGGTATCCCCGCGCTGGAGGCTGCCGGGATCGAGGCCTCGGTCGGGGTCGTGGTCCTGGGTGGGCTGGACACCGAGCGCGCGGTCCGCGAGTCCCGGGCGGCAGCCGTTCGGCTGAGCGCTCTGCTGGCCGGCTGAGCGCTCGGGGTTGACCGCGGGGTGTGAACTCGCTTACTTTCCAGGTGGTTTCGGTTAATGCACAGATGTGTGCGATATGAGAGACACCTGGGAGTTGTGTATGACGGGCGAGTCGGTCGCGCAGGGCTGTCCGGTGACGCCGCAGGGATGCCCGGTGTCGGACCGGGCGGCGGCGTTCACTCCCTTCGGTGACGAGTACCAGCACGACCCGGGGGCCGCGCTGGCCTGGGCGCGCGAGCAGGAGCCGGTCTTCTACTCACCCGAGTTGGGCTACTGGGTGGTGACCCGGTACGAGGACGTGAAGGCGATCTTCCGCGACAACATCACCTTCTCCCCCTCGATCGCGCTGGAGAAGATCACGCCCACGATCACCGAGGCCGACGAGGTGCTGCGCAGCTACGGCTACGCGATGAACCGGACCCTGGTGAACGAGGACGAGCCCGAGCACATGCCGCGCCGCCGGGTGCTGATGGAGCCGTTCACCGCTCCGGCGCTGGTCGAGCGCGAAGACATGGTGCGGCGGATGGCCAGGGAGGCCGTGGACGCCTTCGTCGACGACGGCGAGGTCGACCTGGTCACCGAGATGCTCTACCAGGTGCCGCTCACGGTGGCGATGCGGTTCTTGGGCGTGCCCGAGGAGGACATCGGCCCGCTCAAGGAGTACTCGGTCGCGCACACGGTCAACACCTGGGGTCGCCCGAATCCGGAGGAGCAGGTGCGGGTGGCGCACGCGGTGGGCAACTTCTGGCGGTACGCCGGACACGTGCTCGACAAGATCCGGCAGGACCCGAGTGGGCCCGGGTGGATGCAGTACAGCGTGCGCAAACAGGCCGAGCACCCCGACGTGGTCACCGACTCCTACCTGCACTCGATCATGATGGCCGGCATCGTGGCCGCCCACGAGACCACCGCGCACGCGGCCGCCAACGCCGTCAAGCTGCTGCTGGAGCGCCGCGAGCGGTGGGAGGAGCTGTGCGCCCGTCCCGCCCTCATCCCGAACGCGGTGGAGGAGTGCCTGCGCTACTCCGGTTCCGTGGCCGCCTGGCGCCGCGTCGCCACCACCGACACCGAGGTCGGCGGGGTATCCATCGCCGAGGGGTCCAAGCTGCTCATCGTGCAGGCCACCGCGAACCGCGACCCGCGGCACTTCGAGGACGCCGAGCGGTTCGACCCGCGCCGCGAATCCGCCGGCGAGCACCTGACCTTCGGCTATGGCGCGCACCAGTGCATGGGCAAGAACCTCGCCCGGATGGAGCTGCAGATCTTCCTGCAGGAGCTCACCACCCGGCTGCCGCACCTGGAGCTGGTCGAGCAGGACTTTCAGTACGTGCCCAACACATCCTTCCGCGGGCCCGAGCACCTGCGGGTGCGCTGGGATCCGGCGCGCAACCCCGAGCGGCACGACCCGCGGGTGCTCGAGGTGCGGCACCCGGTCACCATCGGCGAGCCCTCCAAACACGCCATCTCCCGGGCGATGACGGTGACCCGCGTGGAGCGGGTCGCCGAGCGGGTGGTTCGCATCCGGCTCGAGGAGCCGGACGGCAAGCCACTGCCCGCGTGGACCTCCGGCGCGCACATCGACGTGGACTGCCTCGACGGGGACGAGGTCCTCACCCGCCAGTTCTCGCTGTGCGGCCCGCCCGACGACCACCACGCGTATGAGATCGGTGTGCTGCTGGAGACCGACAGCCGTGGGGGCTCCCGCTGGGTGCACGAGAACGCGGTCGAGGGCGCGACCTTCCACGTCCGCGGCCCGCGCAACCACTTCCGCCTCGACGCGGACGCCGAGCGGCTGGTGCTGGTCGCCGGAGGAATCGGCATCACACCGGTACTGGCGCACGCCGACCGGGCGAAGTCGATGGGACTGGACTACGAGATCCACTACGCCGGCCGCGCGGCCGAGCACATGGCCTTCCTCGACCGGCTGCGGCGCGACCACGGCGACCGGCTGCACACCTACGTCCCCACCGAGGGCCACCGGATGGACCTGGCCCGCGTGCTCGCCGACGTATCCGCCGGAACCCAGGTCTACGCCTGCGGCCCGGACCGGATGGTGCAGGCGCTGGAGGAGCTCGCCGAGAGCTGGCCCGACCCCGGTGCGCTGCACGTGGAGCACTTCAGCTCCGCCCTCGGCGCGCTCGATCCCGGCGTCGAGCACGCCTTCGACGTGGTGCTGTCCGACTCCGGCCTCACCCTGCGGGTGCCGCCGGACAAGACCGTGCTGCAGACGCTGCGCGAGCACAACATCGACATCCAGTCCGACTGCGAGGAAGGGCTGTGCGGCTCCTGCGAGGCACCCGTGCTCGCCGGCGACGTCGACCACCGCGACGTGGTGCTCGGCCGCGGCGACCGCGCGGCGCACAGCAGGATGATGACCTGCTGCTCCCGCGCCTGCGGCGACCGTCTCGTACTGCAGCTGTGACCGACACACCGTGAACCCATCGCCTCCGACCAGGACATCGAACCAAGCCAGATGAGCAGGGAAGTGCCATGACACGTTCTGGACCCGAAAGAGCAGCCCCCGACCCCACCGCCGCAGCCGCCGCGGACAGTGGGGCACAACCGGTCACGCCCGTCCGAAGGGTCGCCGCGACCGCGCTGATCGGCTCGGTCATCGAGTGGTACGACTTCTTCCTGTACGGGGCCATGGCAGCGGTGGTCTTCAACCAGGTGTTCTTTCCCACCGCCGACCCTCTGGTCGGGACCCTCGTCGCGTTCGCCACCTTCGGTGTCGGCTTCGTCGCCCGGCCGATCGGGGGCATCGTCCTGGGCAACTACGGGGACAAGTTGGGCCGGAGAACAGTTCTGATGATCACGCTGCTGATCATGGGAATTGCCACGACGTTGATGGGGCTCATTCCCTCCTACGACGTCATCGGGATCTGGGCCCCGGCTCTCCTCGTCGTATTTCGCCTTCTGCAAGGCTTCGGCGCCGGTGCGGAATTCGGCGGAGCCACCCTCATGTCGGTGGAATACGCCTCCCCGTCCCGGCGCGGGCTGACCGGTTCACTGCCGGCCGCCGGAGTCATGGTGGGACTGCTGCTGGCCACCGGAGCGGTCGCCGCCTTCTCCTCGCTGCCCGAGGAGCAGTTCCTGACCTGGGGCTGGCGCATCCCCTTCCTGTTCAGCTTCATCATGGTCGGCGTGGGCCTCTACCTGCGGGCACGCATCAACGAGACCCCTGCCTTCGCCAACCTCAAGCAGACGCACACCGAGGTCAAGACCCCGGTTTTGGAGGCCATCCGCACCGAACCCAAGAACGTGCTCGTCGTCGTGGGCGGACGGATGGCAGAGCATGTCGTGCTCTACCTCTACGCGGTGTTCATGCTGACCTACGTCAGCCAGCAGCTCGATCTGCCCAGGACCACTGCGCTGGTGGGTGTCGTCATCGCCGGGCTGATCTCGCTGGCCACGGTCCCGCTGTTCGGTGCCCTCACCGACCGGGTCGGTCGGCGTCCGGTCTACATTGCCGGTGCTGTTCTCTCGGCCCTGTCGGCATTTCCGATCTTCTGGCTCGTCAACACCGAGTCCACCGCGCTGATCTGGCTGGCGCTCACGTTCGGCATCGCGGTCGGTTGGGCGGCGATGGTGGCCGCACAGTGCGTGTATTTCAACGAGCTCTTCCCGGCCCGCCTCCGCTACAGCGGAAGTGTGTTCGGCCGTGAGATCGCGTCGATCTTCGCCGGCGCCTTGGCTCCCCTGGTCGCCACCGCGCTGCTCGCCTGGGCGGGCGGAGCCGCCTGGCCGATCGCCGTCTACATCATCCTCATGTCCCTGATCACCGCGCTCGCTGTCTATCTCGGTCCCGAGACATACCGGAGGAACATCCTCAAATAGCCCCGGACGCTTTGCTGCAACGGAGAAAGCCGGCTCTTCACGATCTCGCCACCCACGACGCGGCCGGCAAGGCAAGCCGGAGAAGGAGGAGTCCGCCCACGATCTCCAGGAGTGCGGGCCAGCCAAAGCTCGCGCTCCCGGCCACGGAGGCCATGGTCGATGGTTCTCCTGGATGCCGTCACCACGTGGATAGGGGAGACTGCGGGGCGTCGATCGGCTGGGACGAGACGACGCCGGGCCTCCGAGGGGCGCGCGTGCTCGGACCGGACGCGCCGCAGGAACGCGGGTGAGGAGAAAGTTGACCGTGCCACGGAAGATCTCCGAATCGGTTGTGGTCCTCACCGGCGCGTCCAGCGGTATCGCCCGGGCCGCCGCACTCGCCCTCGCCGAACGCGGGGCGCGTGTCGTGCTCGCCGCCCGCAGCGAGGAATCGCTGCGGGCGGTCGTCGTGGAGTGCGAACGCGCGGGTGGCCGGGCACTGGCCGTGCCGACCGACGTCACCGACCAGGACGCGGTGAACGCTCTCGCCGAGCGCGCCGTCGAGACCTTCGGCCGGATCGACGTCTGGATCAACTGCGCCGCGGTGATCGCCTTCGGCGAGTTCGAGAAGACCCCGGCCGAGGTGTACCGACGCGTTATCGAGACCAACCTGTTCGGCACGATCCACGGTGCCCGCGCCGTGCTGCCCCACTTCCGCCGCCAACGCAGCGGGGTCCTGATCAACGTCGACTCGGTATGGGGAAGTGTCAGCTCGCCGTACGTCACCCCGTATGTGACCAGCAAGTTCGGGGTGCGGGCGTTCTCCGAGTCCCTGCGGGAAGCGATGCGGCTCGAACCCGAGACCCGTGACGTCCACGTCTGCATGGTCCTGCCGCAGTCCGTCGACACCCCGATCTTTCAGCACGCCGCCACCTACACCGAGCGTCGACCCAAGGCGATCCCCCCGATCGTCGGTCCAGGCCGGGTGGTGCGGTCGATCCTGCGCAGCATCGAGCACCCACGCCGGCAGCGCACCGTCGCCACCGCCGGTCATTTCCTCGAGTTCGTGCATGCCGCACTGCCCAGCGTGTTCAACCGGGCGGTTCCCAAAGCGATGAACCTGGCGGCATTCAGCCGCGAGCGAGTGATCAGTGGTCCCGGCAACCTCTTCGAGCCCATGCCCGAGTGGAACAGGGTGCAGGGAGGTTGGCGCCGGACACCGGTCCGCATCGCGCTCGGCGCGGGAGCCGCCACCGCCGCTGTCGGAGCCGCCCTCGCCGCCGCGCGGTCGATCCGTCGGTGCTGAACGAGCTGGGGGAGAGGGCATCGAGGAATGAGCAGCGGAGCGGCTGATGTGGGAACTCGGGCTCCGTGGCGTCTCGCGGAGCCCGGAACGAGTTCTTCATGGCAGAACGGTCTGTTCCCCAGGGCGTAACTGCCGCACGATGGGACACATCACCCGGTAGTTCGGGAGAGGGGGCGGCGGCTCTGCAGTCCGTCGGCCCGGGGAGTTCGATGCCCAGAGGAGCCAGATCAGTGCAGTTCTATCTCGACGGTTACAAGCCCGGTGACCCGTTCGTCGCGGACCCTCACCCGTCGGTGGCCGAGCGTCCGACCGGCCTGCCGGAGGAGGCCGATGTCGTGATCATCGGGTGCGGTCCGGCCGGGCTGCTGCTGGCAGCCCAGCTCGCCGAGTTCCCCGAGCTGCGCACCGTGATCGTCGACCGGCGGGACGGGCCGCTCGAGGTCGGCCAAGCCGACGGGGTCGCGTGCCGCACGGTGGAGATCTTCGAGACATTCGGCCTGGCCGACCAGCTCGTCCACGAGGGCTACCAGGTCAACGAGGTGACCTTCTGGCGACCGGACCCCGAGGATCACGGCTCGATCGTCCGCACCGGGCGCATCGACGATGTCGAGGACGATCTCTCCGAGATGCCGCACATGATCGTCAACCAGGCACGGATTCTGACCTATCTGCGCGACCACATGCGCCGCTCCGCCACCCGTGCCGAGCCGTTCTACGGGCTGCACGCCACCGACGTGCAGGTCGAGGACGACACCACCGCCGAACACCCGGTCACGGTCACGCTGCAGCACCTCGAGAACTTCGAGCCGACCGGCGAGAGCTCGACCATCCGCGCCCGCTACGTCGTCGGCTGCGAGGGCGCACGCAGCGCCACCCGGGAGGCCATCGGCCGCACGCTCGAGGGCGACGAGGCCAACCAGTCCTGGGGCGTGCTGGACGTCCTGGCCGTCACCGACTTCCCCGACATCCGGCTCAAGTCCACCATCCAGTCCGAGCAGGGCAGTCTCCTGATCATCCCGCGCGAAGGTGGCTACCTGGTCCGGCTCTACATCGAGCTCGACAACGACCGCGACGCCGAGATGCTGCACAACCGCAGCGTGATCCCGGAGAAGCTCACCGCGGTCGCCAACCGGATCCTGCACCCCTACAGCATCGACGTGAAGCACGTCGGCTGGTGGTCGGTCTACGAGGTCGGTCAGCGCCTGTGCGACCGCTTCGACGACGTCGGCGACTCCGAGGCCGGCACCCGCCTGCCGCGGGTGTTCATCGCCGGCGACGCCTGCCACACCCACAGCGCGAAGGCCGGGCAGGGCATGAACGTTTCGATGGCCGACGCCTGGAACCTCGGCTGGAAGCTCGGCACCGTGCTCAACGGGACTTCGCGGCCGGAGGTGCTGCGCACCTACTCCGCGGAACGCCAGCAGGTCGCCCAGGAACTCATCGACTTCGACCGCGAGTTCGCGGCGCTGTTCAGCGAGCGGCCGGATGACGATGAGGACGCCGACCCGACGCGGTTCCAGAACTACTTCCGCGACAAAGGCCGGTTCACCGCCGGCGTCGCGGTGCGCTATGGGCCCTCCGTCCTCACCGCGGCGTCACCCCGCCAGCACTTGGCGGAGGGCTTCCAGCTCGGGATGCGGTTCCACTCCGCGCCGGTCATCCGGCTGGCCGATGCCAAACCGGTGCACCTCGGTCACGCGGCCCGGGCCGATGGCGCCTGGCGCCTCTACGCGTTCGCCGACCCGGCTCACCCGGGCGCGCCCGACTCCCGGCTGCGGGCGCTGGCCGAGTTCCTGGCCTCGGAGAAGTCACCGATCGCCCGGTTCACCCCGTCGGAGGCCGACCCCGACTCGGTGATCGACGTGCGGGCCGTGCTCCAGCAGGGACATCGCGACGTCACCGTCGAGGATGTGCCACCGGTTCTGCTTCCCCGGAAGGGGCCGTTCGGACTCGTCGATTACGAGAAGGTCTTCTGCCCCGATCCGGCGACCGACATCTTCGAGCGGCGTGGCGTGGACCGGGAGCACGGAGCTCTCGTGGTCGTCCGGCCGGACCAGTACGTCGCGCACGTTCTTCCTCTCGACGCCCACCACGAGCTCGTCGACTTCCTGCGCGGGGCACTGGTCGAGGTCGGCACGCCCACCACCTCGTCCGACCGCGACGACGTCGGCGCGGTGACCGCTTCCCGGTAGCGGGATCCTCGCGCGCCGTCTCGGGTGACTCTCCCGTGGGCCCGGCCACCCGTCGGCCGGATCCGCGGTGCGAGGCTCCTTCTGCTGCCGGTGGCGAGGGACGAGCGGCACCGGGCTCGGCATCTATTCGGTACGTCCCATCGCGAGCATGCCCTTGAGGTCCAAATTGGCCTTGGTGCCGCCGTCGCAGAGAATGTCGACCCCGGCCCGGCGAGGTATCCAGGCTTGTCGCCGGCACAGAAGGCGAGCAGTTCTGCGATTTCCTCCGGGCTGCCGAATCGCTTGAGGGTAGCGTGGTCGAGCAGCTGTCCCGACCCGCTCTTCTCCTCGAGCCTACCCATCGCGATGTCGAAGGACCCCGGTGAGACGGAGAGAAGCCGCGCCCCCTTCGCGCCGAAAGTCGCCGCCATCTGCTGTGAGTACCAGATGACGAAGTTCTTGCTGAGTCGTCCCGGGTGTCCGGAGACTTATCGGTGTGGCAGCTCAGCGGTGGGCTGGGCTTGCTGGTGAGCGTAGTAGGCGGCTTCGAGCTCGACTGGGGGATGTCACCGCAGTGCTCGTATAGTCGGCGGTGGCTGAACCAGTCGACCCATTCGGCGGTCGCGAGCTCGACCTGCTCGACGGTGTGAGTCGTCCCGGGTTGTCCGATGAGCAAAAGCGCGAGGTGTGGCGGCGCTGGAAGCAGGGCGAGTCGCTCAGTGAGATCGGGCGGGCGCTGGGCCGAGTGGCCGGAGTGGTCCACAATGTCGTGTCCACCAACGGCGGCGTTGTGCCTGCCACGCGGACACGCTCGCCCGGTGCGTTGTCGCTGGCCGAGCGCGAGGATATCTCCCGTGGCTTGGCGCGGAAGGAGTCTTTCCGGGCGATTGCGGCTGGGCTGGGGCGCTGGCCGTCGATCTGGCCGGTGTCGATCAGGTGCTGACGCCGCCAGTTGTAGATTGTTTGATCACTGATATCGAGATTCGCCGCGACCTGTGCGACAGGCCTGCCCGCAGCAACGAGGTCGAGCACTTTGCGTCGGAACTCAGGTGGATACCGTCTGGGCACGCTGTCCTCCGTGAAGGTTGCTAGGTGATCAATCATCCAGCAACCCAACTCCGGACAACCCGAGGCAGATCAGACGGAGTCCACATGCCCAGGAGTACAAGACCTATTTGAGTGGGTTGATCCAGGTTATGTCGGGAAAGCGGGCGAAGTCGGTGTCGTTGGAGTGCATTTCGCCGTTGTTTTCGAGGGCGTAGGCGGCCAGTTGCGCGTCTGTGGTGAGGTTTCCGGCTGTTCCTGCTTTCTCGAGAAGGTCGAGTGCGGTCTGCAGGTGATTCGGCCCGGGGGTGAGTAGGTCGATGTTGGGCTGGGCGAGCCAGTCGTTGACGTAGCCGGTCGCGTCCGTGATGGCCAATGGGGATTGCAGGATGCGGGCGTTGGTGGCGATGCGCAGGAAGCCGAACACGGCTGGTTGGGTCAGGCCGATGCGGGTGGGGCTGTTGACGGTGCGCTCCCACCATGCGCGTGCGCGATCGTGGTGGGGGAATCCGGAGATGACGGCGTAGAGCAGGAGGTTGACATCGGGAATGATCATGATGGTTGCTGCGCGATGTGGAGGATCGCCTCGTCGTCGAGTTCGTCGGTCAGGCGATTGAACCCGGCAGGGTCGAACCCGGGCCGTACTGCCGAGTCGTGCGGAGTGAGGTGGTACGGCTCCTGCCGCTCGGGTTGCGGGCTCAGTGCACGCCGCAGTGCGTCGTTGATGACCTGCTTCATCGGCCGCCGGTCACGATGCACGGTGTCCTCGATCAGTTGAGCGACATCCTCGTCGATCGTCAAGGTGGTCCGCATGTATACCATCATGATGCTTTGGAGGTGAAGCGTCAAGGTGACGCGTTGACTCGCCAAAATGCCCGTGGAGGTGAGTCCACGCGCCGCCTGTGCTCTTCCGGACAACCCCATCCAGGCAGTCGTCGTTTTGCTGTGGCGCCGCGCGCCGCCTGCAGAGTACGGCCGCTGCCGATGTGGCGCCCGATCCTGGCCCATCGTCGGCGCTTGGCCTCGGGCAGCATCGACAGATCCCGGGTGTGGGCATCCACCTCGCGTTTGTGGTCAGCGGGAGATGTCGCTGACGACGCTGCCCGTCTGGGTTTCCGGCTGTTCCCGCGCGATGTCGGCTTGGGCGATCACTCCGATCACGCGCTGATCTCGGTCGAGCACCGGGATTCTGCGTATCCGGTGGCGCGACATCAGGGTCAGCGCTTCGTCCGCGGGGTGGCTGGCCCCCACGCACACCGGCTCGGAGTGAATGACATCCTGCACTCGCGTTTGCTCGGGGGCACCGCCGTCGGCCACACAGCCCACCACGATGTCGCGGTCGGTCAGGATGCCAATGGCCCGCTGGTCCTCATCGCAGATCGGTACGGAGCCCACACCGACGTCGCGCATCTTCGCCGCGACCGTGACCAGGGTGTCCTGGCCCTGGGCACACTCCGGATGTTGCGACATCAGCTCGCGCACGGTGGTCATCACCGCACCTCCCTCCCCCTCGGCCTTGTACCGGGGATACCCGGTGCCGCCCAATCACATGCAGATCCGATGTCGAGGCTGGTTGCAGGGTGCGGTAGACGGTCGGCCGGGACGCGGCGAACAGCTCGGTGAGGTCGGTGATGCTGTCACCGCCGACGGTTGAGCGACTCGGCACCGATCGGGAATCCGTGCGGCTTGCGCCGGTGTTGGCGCCGGTGTGACCGCACCATTGCGCTTTTCCGTCCTGGATCGTTCGCTCGTCCGCAGCGGGCGAAGCCCCTCGGAGTCGCTGTGCCGCACCGTCCGATTCGCCGTGGAAGCCGAGGCGCTCGGCTACCACCGGTTCTGGGTGGCCGAGCACCACGGGGTTCCGGGGGTGGCCGCTTCGGCTCCGACTGTGCTGGCCGCGGCGGTGGCATCGGCGACCTCGCGCATCCGGGTGGGCACGGGTGGGGTGATGCTGCCCAACCACCAGCCGCTCGTGGTGGCCGAGCAGTTCGGCGTGCTCGCATCGCTGTATCCGGGCCGGATCGACATGGGGCTGGGCCGATCGCTCGGGTTCACCGCGGCGGTGCGCCGAGCTCTGGGGCACGGCCGGGAATCCGCGGAGCACTTCGGAACGCAGCTCGCCGACCTGCTCGGCTACTTCGTGGGCGACCGGGACCCGCAGGTGCGCGCGATGCCGTCGGAGGGTCTGCGGATCCCGGTGTTCGTGCTGGCCACCGGGGCGGGCGCCGAGCACGCGGCACAGGCGGGGCTGCCGCTGGTGATCGCCGCCGTGCGCGGCGAGGAGGCTCTGCAGCGCTCGATCGAGCGCTACCGGCAGCAGTTCCGCCCGTCGCCGTGGTCGGCGCAGCCCTACGTGGTGCTCTCCCGGTCCGTCGCGGTCGCCGCAACCACCGAGCAAGCCCGTCGGCTGCTGGTGCCGGAAGCGTGGTCGACCGCGTACTCGCGCGTGCACGGTGCCTTCCCGCCCCTGGAGCCGGCCGAGGAGATCCTCGCCCGGCAGATGAGCCGCTGGGAGCAGGAGCAGTTCGATCGGGCGATGCGAGGCCACGTGTACGGCACCGGCGACGAGGTCGCCGACGCGTTGCAGTCGCTTGTGGACGACACCGGGGCCGATGAGGTGCTGGTCACCACCAGCGGTCATGACGAGGACGCCCTGCTCGACTCCTACCGCCGGCTGGCGCGGCTGATTCCCGAGGATCAGGCTTGAGACCGTGCCCGCCGACTCGGTCTCGTCGTCATACGGAGCACCGGTCGGGCCGATGACCGACCCCGGGACTCCACTGTGGAAACGCGTTCCCTCGCGTCTGGGGTCGGTTTCGAACGTACCGGGTCTACGTGCGGGGCAGGGTTTTGCGCAGCGCTGCGAGGCTTTGGCCCTGCATGGCTTTCGAGGCGACCGAGTCCGCGATCTGCCGGGGTGTCATGCGGCCCACCCCGGTGGGAGCGAGGTAGGTTTCCCCGCCGGGGCCGGTGATGTATTCCAGATGGGTCGCGACCAGCTGGAGTCGGGCGCGCCGGCCGCGTCCCGTTGCTTCCCAGCGTTCCACGCGGACCGCCAGAGCGCAGCAGGTGCAGACGAGCCGCCGCACGAACAGACCGTGCTCGTCGATGGCGGTGAACGGTTGATCGTGCACCCGTAGCGCGGGCCAGAGGTGACGGCCGCGTTGCCGACACGCCAGGATCGCCTCGGAGACGCGGTCGACGTAGGAGTCCACGTCCTCCTGGGGTGCGCGGCCGGAGCCGGTCTCCGGCTGCTGCTCCTGCTGAATCGACGGGAGTCGGGTCACGTTGTCTGCTGCCATCGGCCTCAAGGTACCTGCCCGCTGATGATCCGTCCTGGCAGCGGCCGAGTGAGCCTCGTCCTTGCTCCGGCCGGCTTCCGGCGAGCGGCCTGTTCCAGCCACTTGCGGTGGTGGCGTGGGTCAGCGGATGAGCTGTACGTCGATGTCGAGGTGGAGGTCGGCCCACGGCTGCTCGGCGGTGGCGACGGGTGGTGCCTTGCAGCAGAACCGTCAGGACAGCACCCAGGTCGCCGGCACTCTTCCGCCACGTCCTTCGGAAACAGGGCGTGAGCAGGCTGCGAGATCCGCGGACCCTGTTGGAGTTCAGTCGTGGCGGCCGGGCGGTGCGGGAGCCTGCAGGCCGAAGTGGACTCCGATCATTCGCACGGTGAAGCAGGTGGCGACCGCCGCCAGCGCGGCCGGTAATCCGTAGACGTCGGCGTGGATGGTGCCGACCGTGACCGCCGCGCCGAGCAGGGCGGGGATCGCGTAGAGGTCGCTTTGCAGCACCGACGGGATCCGCCGGACCAGGGTGTCGCGGATCGTGCCGCCGCCCACCCCGGTGATCGCGCCCAAAATGATCGCGGGCCCGATGCCCAGGCCGGCCCCGATTGCTTTGCTCGCGCCGATGACGGCGAACGTGCTCAAGCCGATGGCATCGAGCACGTTGATCGGCATCTCCAGTCGGTCCAGCCATTGGCTCAGGGCGAAGGCGAGCAGCCCGCCGCCGAGGGCCAGGGCCAGATACCGCCAGTCGCGGAAGGTGGCGGGAGGGACCGAGTCGATGAGCACGTCGCGCAGGATGCCGCCACCCAGCGCGGTGATCATGCCGAGAGCGACGACGCCGACGATGTCGAGCCGGGCGGCACGCACCGCGGTCAGCGCGCCGTTGAGCGCGAACGCGAACGTGCCGACGAAGTCCAACGCCAGCAGCAACGGCGGTTCGGTCGTCATACGGGCCTTTCCTCGAGGGACCCGCGCGTTCCCGGGCGGTGGCGGGCCGGCAGCAAAACCGGGTCAGGACGCACCGTAAGCCCTCCGGCGCCGGTCGGCGCTGGTGCGGGCCGCGGTTTGCGGCTGTCCCGGCGCGAGGAGAACCCCACGGTGCGGCGGACGTGCTGTACGGCAGTCGTGTTCCAGGGACTGCTCGTGCCGGGCGTACCGATGACACGACCCCGCCCATGCGGGCGGGGTCGTGTGCGCCTCTCCGGGCTGAGGACGTGTGGCTCACCCCTGACCGGGTGAGCCCCACGTCGGGATCAGGCGAGGTCGAACCGGTCGAGGTTCATCACCTTGTCCCAGGCCGCCACGAAGTCCTTGACGAACTTCTCCTCGGCGTCGTCGGACGCGTAGACCTCGGCCAGCACCCGCAGTTCGGAGTTCGAGCCGAAAACGAGGTCGACCCGGCTACCGGTCCACACGACCTGACCGGACGCGTCGCTGGCCTCGAAGGTCGTCGAGGACTCGTCGGCCGGCTTCCACGTGGTGCCCATGTCGAGCAGGTTGACGAAGAAGTCGTTGGTCAGCGTGCCGGGCTTGTCGGTGAGCACGCCCAGCGAGGACTGCTGGTGGTTCGCACCCAGCACGCGCAGGCCACCGACCAGGACCGTCATCTCGGGCGCGCTCAGGGTGAGCAGGTTCGCCTTGTCGATGAGCTGGTACTCCGCAGGCAGCGCGGTGTCCTTGCCGAGGTAGTTGCGGAACCCGTCGGCAGCCGGCTCGAGGTGGGAGAAGGACTCCACGTCGGTCAGCTCCTGGGTGGCGTCACCGCGACCCGGGGTGAACGGCACCTCGATGTCGAAACCGGCGGCCTTGGCCGCCTGCTCGACACCGACGCACCCGGCCAGTACGACCAGGTCGGCGAACGAGACCTGCTTGGCGCCGGACTCGGCGTTGAAGGACTGCTGGATGCCCTCCAGGGTGCTGATCACGGTGGAGAGCTTGTCCGGCTCGTTGACCTCCCAGTTGCGCTGCGGCTCGAGGCGGATACGGCCGCCGTTGGCGCCGCCGCGCTTGTCGCTGCCCCGGAACGTCGAGGCCGCGGCCCAGGCGGTGGAGACCAGCTGCTGCACGGTCAGGCCGGACTCGGCGATCCGCTGCTTCAGCGCGGCGATCTCCGTGGCGCCGACCAGTTCGTGGTCGGGCTTGGGGACCGGGTCCTGCCAGATCATTTCCTCGGACGGGACCTCCGAGCCGAGGTAACGGTCGACCGGGCCCATGTCGCGGTGGGTCAGCTTGAACCAGGCGCGGGCGAAGGCGTCGGCGAACTCGTCCGGGTTCGCCAGGAAGCGCCGCGCGATCGGCTCGTAGATCGGGTCGACCTTGAGCGAGATGTCCGTGGTGAGCATGTTCGGCGTGACCCGCTTCGACGGGTCGTGGGCGTCCGGGGCCGTGCCCTCGGCGGCGCCGTCCTTCGGGCGCCACTGCCAGCCGCCGCCCGGACCTTCGTAGCACTCCCACTCGTAGGCGAACAGGATCTCGAGGAAGCTGTTGTCCCACTGGGTCGGCGTGCCGGTCCAGGTGACCTCGAGCCCGCTGGTGATGGTGTCGGCGCCCTTGCCGGTGCCGTAGGAGCTCTGCCAGCCCAGGCCCTGCGCCTCGAGCGGGGCGGCCTCCGGGTTGGCCCCGAGGTTCGAGTCGGGGGCGGCACCGTGGGTCTTGCCGAAGGTGTGTCCACCGGCGATGAGCGCGAACGTCTCCTCGTCGTTCATCGCCATCCTGCCGAAGGTCTCGCGGATGTCGCGGGCCGCGGCGACGGGGTCCGGCTTGCCCTCGGGGCCCTCCGGGTTGACGTAGATGAGACCCATGTGGGTCGCACCCAGCGGCTTCTCCAGCTCACGCTGCTCTTCGTCGCCCGAGATGCGCTTGTCGCTGCCGAGCCAGGTGGTCTCGGAGCCCCAGTAGACGTCCCCTTCCGACTCCCAGGCGTCCTCCCGGCCGCCGGCGAAGCCGAAGGTCTCCAAGCCCATCGACTCCAGGGCCACGTTGCCACCGAGGACGATCAGGTCGGCCCAGGAGATCTTCCGGCCGTACTTCTGCTTGACCGGCCACAGCAGGCGGCGGCACTTGTCCGTACTGACGTTGTCCGGCCAGCTGTTGATGGGTGCGAACCGCTGCTGGCCGGAGCCCGCGCCGCCGCGGCCGTCGCTGACGCGGTAGGTACCCGCGCTGTGCCAGGCCGTCCGGATCATCAGCGGGCCGTAGTGGCCGAAGTCGGCGGGCCACCAGTCCTGCGAGGTGGTCAGGACCTCCTCGATGTCCCGCTTCACGGCGGCCAGGTCGAGGGTCTTGAACTCCTCGGCGTAGTTGAACTCCTCGCCCATCGGGTTTCGCTCGGCGGAGTTCTTGGCCAGGATCTTCAGGTTGAGGCGGTTCGGCCACCAGAAGTTGTTGCTGTCGCCCTGGGTCGGGTGCGGCAGCCCGTCGCCGTGCACGACCGGGCACTTGCCCCCGCTTTGTTCCGTGTCGGGAGTGTCAGTCACCGGGATTCCTTTCGGGATCAGTGGGGTGTTCGGGAACCATGCTGGGGGAACAGGCGGCGCACGTCCCCCAGAAGATGACCTCGGCTTCGTCGATCGCGAAGCCGTGGGGATCGGACTCGGCCAGACAGGGCGCGGCGCCCACGACGCAGTCGACGTCGGTGATCACGCCGCACGAGCGGCACACGATGTGGTGGTGATTGTCTCCGATGCGCGCCTCGTAGCGAGCCACGGAGCCCATCGGCTGGATGCTGCGCACCAGACCCGTCCTGGTCAGCGCATGGAGCACGTCGTAGACGGCCTGGTGGGAGACCTTGGGCAGTTCTCTGCGTACGGCGCCGATGATCGAATCCGTATCCGCGTGCGGATGATCGTGCACCGCCGACAGCACCGCTACTCGAGGACGCGTCACACGCAGCGCAACCTCGCGCAACATGCGTTCGAAGTCCGCCGTGGTCATTGGCACGCGTTGCAGTGTGGCCGACTTTCTGGATTCGCTCAAGAGTTGACACGGGATTCGTTTCGGGTCCCTCGTCATTCGGCAGTTCACGGCGGTCGCGGCCCTTGTCGGCACCGCGTCGAAAAACCGCGCCCTGTCAGGGCGCGCATACCTCCCCAATCTGAGCCGTGCTCGACCCGACGGCACTGATCCGGCAGCGGTACGGGGTCGGAAAGGGCGCAGTTGCTCCCTCCGCTGAGCACCGTGGCCACCCCGCCCGTTACCGGTGCCGCACCGGTCGCGGTGGGAGCGAACTCAATGCATCACGTCGTAGAGCACGTCCGGGCGGTTGCTGATGATTCCGTCGACACCGCGATCGAGCAGCGTGCGCATCCGGTCCGGATCGTCGACCGTGTACGGACTGATCGTCATGCCGTGCGCGTGCACCTCGGCGATGTATTCCGAACTCGCCTCGGAGTGGTGCGGGTTGACCTGATCGGAATAGGTGGCCACCTCGGCGAGCCGATCGGTGCTCGGGGCACCGAGGACACCGACCTCGACCTGCGGAAGCAGCTCGTGGAAGTGGCGGATGAAGCCCCAGTCGAAGCTTTGCACCACCAGATGCCGTCCGGTCGGATCGGGCCGGACCCAGTGCGGCCGCTGCTGCAGCTCGTCGGCGATTCGCTGCCCGATACCCGGGTACAGGTCGGGTGATTTCACTTCGAGGAGCAGTCCGGCCCGGGTGTGCTCGAGCAGGTCCAGCACCTCCGCCAGAGTCGGGACACGCTCCTCGGCGTACTTCGGGTCCTTCCACGAACCGGCGTCCAGGCTGCGGATCTCCGCGAGGGTGAAGTCGGCCACCCGCCACGGCGCACGATCGGGGTACTTCTGCTCGACGTCGGTGGTACGGGCCAGGGTCGTATCGTGGATCACGACCAGTCGGTTGTCCTTGGTTTGCTGGACGTCGATCTCGACGAGGTCGCTTTTCATCTCGACGCCCAGTCGGACCGCAGCCAGCGTGTTTTCCGGTGCGTAGGCCGAAGCGCCTCGATGGGCGATGTTCATGGCCTTGGTCTGGGGGGCGGTGCCGGCGGAAGCGACCGGTGTGGCAGCTACCAGGGCCAGCAGCGCACTTGCGGCAACGACCGCAAAGCGGTGCAGCATGCCTTTTCCTCTCTTGAGTGACAGTACTGTCGAACCATCCTGCTGATCACTGTTGAACTGTGCATGGTTCGCAGGTGTCATGACAGTGTCAACACCCTGAAGGCAGTACCGGCCGACTCGGGTGATTCGCTCCTGCTCGAGGAGGACCGGTGGGTGTCGCCGGTGGCACCGAGCCGACCCAGGCACCCACAGCTGCACGTCGTAGTGATCGAAGCCCCGGCCGCGGGTTTCCGGGGAGCACGTCCTTCGTCCGGGTCAGCTGTGTCGCAGGTGGTCGCGGAGGGTTCGCGCCACCCAGCCCATGAGTGTGTCGGCTTCGGGTTGGGTGGCCGCAGCCACCTGGGACTCGGTGAGTGCGGCGATGCCGAAGGTTTGCCCGTCGGCATGTTCGACGACGCCGACCTCGTGCCGCAGGTTGAGCAGGGTTCCGGTCTTCGACGACCACGTCGACGCATCGGAGCCGAATTCCGGCGCCAATCGGTGTCGTAGCAGGTTGTTGGCCATGAGTTCGCGGACGCGTGCACCGATGCTGCGATGGATCGGGGAGGGCGTCCACAGTGCCTGCAGCAGGTCGATGAAGGCTCGTGCCGAACCGGAGTTGGCGCGGGTGATGTCGAGCTGGGCCAGCGGGTGTCCGCGCCCGGTGGTGCCGGCGGTGATGGCCAGCGAGTGGGCGAGGGGCACCTCGGTGGCCCCGAAGCGTTCCGCCGGGGTTTCGGTGAGGTCGCGTATCCTGTGACGCGCCGTGATCCCGTGCAGATCCCACTGGTGCATCAGTCGTGTGACCTCGGCGGGTGAGGTGATGTCGAACAGGGCGTCGGCCGCTGCTCCGTCACTGATCGAGGTGCTCAGATACAGCAGATCGTCGATGGCCACGTGGGCTTCGTGACGGAATCGGCTCAAGCCGGTCGGGCCTGGGGTGGTGATGCGGCCGGGCTGCACTGCCACCGTGGTGGAGCCGTCGATGTCGCCACGGTGAATGCGTTCGAGTGTGGCGGCGGCGAGGGGGACCTTGATCAGTGAGGCGATCGGGTACGGCACGTCCGGATCGATGCCGATCTCGTAGCCGGAGCGCAGATCGCGCACGAGGAAGGAGCCTCGCAGCCCGCCACTGTCGAGCTCGGCCCGAAGACCTCGGATCAATGCTTCGGCGTTCACTCCGCCTCCTGCCTGTCCACTGTGACTCCGAGAGAGCGTGCGACGGCGTTGAACAGTCGGCTGCGGATGCGTTCGGCGTCGTCGGTGACAGCAGCCGCGATGCCGAAGCCACGCTCGAGCCGGACCTCGCCGATCGACCGCCACGCCATGTCGAGTTCGCGGGCCTGCGCAGCCGAACACACCAGCAGGTCCGCAGAGCCGAGAACGTCGGCTATCGCCGCGGTCAGCGACTCGGCGACGGCGACCTGAGCGGGATGTAATCCGACGGCGTCGCGGACCCGCATGAGGCGGTCCCGGATGTGCGGCACGTCGTCTTCCGGCTGGATCCAGATCCTGCGCCGTGGCACTCGGCGAGATCGTCCGACGCGCAGGGCTTCCAGGTGGACCGCGCGCGGGGGCATCGCAGCGGTACCGGCGAGACCCAAGGGCACGGTCCACGTTCCGGCATCGGCGGGCACCGCCGTGATGGCTGCCCGCACGTCGTGCGTGCGCACCAGCTCGGCGCGCTCACCCGGTGTGGCCGGGTGGAACTCGAGAAACAGGTCGTGCGCGCGGGCTTCGGAGTCGAGTTCGGCCAGGTCGCGCGTGGTGCAGGTTTCGGGGACGGCGATCCGCAGCGGGCGGGACTTGGCGCGCTGCGCGTCCTGTTCGATCGCGTCGGCGAGCCGCACCAGGCGCTGCGCCGAGGGCAGCATGTCCCTGCCGAACGGGGTCAGAACCGCCCGGCGGCTGGAGCGATCGAACAAGCGCTCACCGAGGTGGCGTTCGAGCGCCGAGATGCGGCGACTGGCCACCGACTGGGGAATGCGGGCGAGGGCGGCTCCGCGGGTGAAGCTGCCCGCCTCGCTCACGGCCACGAACGCTTTGCAGCCACCGACGAGATCCACGCGCGCAGTCTATGCGCTTTCGGCATCGAATCATCCGCTGGTGACTTGGACGGGATGACCCGGGGCTGCCGAGACTGTTCGCGACGATCAACGACGAAAGGAACTCCCGTGCTCATACGGCGCGTCCACCGGGCACTCCTGATCCCCCTGGCCTTCCTCGTGCTCGTCGGGTGCACCGGCGTCGAGGCCGACCCGCCTGCGCCCTCGACGACGTCGGCAGCCACGGCAGCCGAGGTCACAGCACTGCGCGAAGAGTTCGATCGGCTCGAACGCGAATTCGGCGCTCGCCTCGGGGTGTACGCCGTGGATACGGCGACGGGACAGGAACTCGCCTACCACGCTGACGAGCGTTTCGCCTACGCTTCCACCCTCAAGGCGCTGTTGGCAGGCGCGGTCCTGCGGCAGAACACGATCGGGGAGCTGAACAAGAAGATCACCTACGATCGCGGCGCTCTCGTGCCCTATTCTCCGATCACGAAAAAGCACGTCGCCAGTGGTATGACGCTGCGCGCCGTGCTCGATGCCGCTGTGCGCCACAGCGACAACACCGCCGGGAATCTCCTGTTCCGCGAAATCGGTGGCCCGCAGGGCCTGAACGCGGTGCTGCGCAGCATCGGCGACACGACCACCCGCGTCGCCCGGATCGAACCCGAGCTCAACGAGTTCACACCCGGCGACATCCGCGACACCAGCACCCCGCGCGCACTGGCCACCAGCCTGCGCGCGTTCACCGTGGGAGACGCCCTGGCGGCGGACGAACGCGCCCTGCTCAACACGATGCTGCGTACCACCACCACCGGCGATGAGCTCATCCGGGCGGGAGCACCGGCCGGGTGGCAGGTCGGTGACAAAAGCGGCGCCGCCGACTACGGAACCCGCAACGACATCGCCATCCTCCGGCCCCCGGAGGGCGCGCCCATCATGCTCGCGATCCTGTCCGACCGGAACACCCAGGACGCCGAGTACGACAACGCTCTCATCGCCCAAGCCGCCACGGTGGCACTCCGGGCCTTCCGGTGATCCGGGAGTCCAGAACATGGCGCCGACCTCAGCACGGCTGAGCGGTCTCGGTCCGGTGTTCTCGTGCCGGCATGGCCGGAAAGCAGATGCTCGGTCGGAACTACTCGCTGTTTCCGCCGCGACCGCGGGGTGGAGGAATCTCGTCGACCCCGCGGGCGCGGGCGGTTTTTCCGGCGCGCACGCGGGGGGCGGCGGGAAGCACGCGGCTCGGTGGCAGGTGTTCGTGTAGCTGGTGGCGGATGAGTTCGGCATCGGCCACGGTCCAGGTCACCACGATTTCGTCATCGCGTAGCCGGTCGCCGGCGTGGTCGAGCCACCGGTTGGCGTGGCGCACCACGCGGGCCGTTCGGCCGTGCTGACCGGCCAGTTCGGCGGCGATGGCGCACAGGTTGCGCCAGCGGCGGTGTTCGGCGTCGTTGGTGTCGCCAGTGGTCTGCACGGACACGAGCACCCCCAGCTGATCGGGAAACCACCTCCAGTGAAACGGGGACGGGGTCGGCCGAGGTACCGACAAACGGGCCAGACCGGCGTCCCCGCGCGGGCTTCACGGATCGGCTCGGGGGTGGTGCGGTGGCGGCTCAGGCGATGCCGAGGAAGACCACCAGGGCCCGGGACAGCCGCAGCATGTCCTCATCGGCCAGGTGACCGAGCCGAGTGTCGAGGTTCGCCCGCGGCATGGTGGTGGGCGCCGACCATCACCCAAGCCCGGCTGACCGCCATTGACGGTGTTCGAGTTCCCCTGAACCTCGAGGAGTGAATCGTGGCCGGTTCCAGGAGATGCCTGGTGTGTGAGCGCAGGGTGTGCCGACGCGGGGCGATTCCGACCCATCTGATCGGAGTCCTCGTTCCGACCAGGCACGACCCTCGCTGCCGGAGGGTTCTGCACCCCTCTCCTCGGATCCCGAGCCGGCGCCGCCGGTGGCCGTCGAACCGAGGCCACCCGGCGCCTGCCCGAATCCGGGTTACTGCCTGGAGCGCGGTTTGGACATCAGGTTGTGCGCGGCGGCTTTGACCTTGTCCGGCAGGATCGAGCTGGCCGCTCCCATGGCCTTGGTCGTTCCGGAGCCGGCGACGATCTTCTGCCTGCCCGCCATGAGCGCCTCGAATCCCTGCTGGGCGACCTGTGCGGGGTCGTCCTTCGGCCCCCGACCGATACGCGCGCTCTCCAGCCGGGCACGCCGGAAGAAGTTCGTGTCGGTCGGCCCGGGCTCCAGCGAGGTGATGGTGACCCGGGTTTCCTTGAGCTCGTCGGCGACCGCTTCGGCGAACGACTGCACGAACGACTTCGACGCGTTGTAGACCGCCTGGTACGAGCCCGGCATCATCGAGGCGATCGAGGAGGTGAACAGCATCTTGCCCTCGTTGCGGGCCACCATGTCGGTCAGCAGGCGCTTGGCCAGGTGCACGGTCGAGATGACATTGAGGTTGAGGACCGTGAGTTCGTCGGCGAGGTCGTTGTTCACGAACGAGCCGCCCTGGCCCACGCCGGCGTTGAGCGCGGCGGCGTCCACCGGCCGCCCCGTCGCGCCGATCGCGGCGTAGAGCTTTTCCACACCGTTGTAGTCGGTCAGGTCCGCCTGTACGGGTGTGACTTCGGCGCCGGTTTCCCGGAGCTTCTCGGCGGCCCCGTCCAAGCCAGTCTCCTCGGCGTTGATCAACAGATCGAAGCCGTTGTGGGCGAACTGCCTGGCCAGTTCATAACCGATGCCGCTGGAGGCGCCGGTGATCACGGCGAGTTGTTTGGTGTCTGCCATTGCTCGTGGATACCCACCACCACGGCCCGGTACTCCGAAGAGGTATGTCCCGGGGTTCGCGGAGTCGCGTTCCCGGCTCACATGCCACGCTGAGCATCCTGCGTTCGTAGTATCTCCTGGCGTCGTCAACAGCATCGAAAAGCAGAGGAACTGTCTGCCGAAGGGGTGGATCGAGTGAGCGGACACAAGTACGCGGCCACCGCAACGCGGGAAGGCAAGTGGTGGGTTGTCGAGGTCGACGATCTCGGAACAACTCAAGGGCGTAGCGTTTCCGAAGCTCGCGCCATGGCCCAGGATCTGGTGGCGACCATGCTCGATGTTCCGGCTACCGACGTCGAAGTTTCCGTCACGGTGGCGCTCTCCCCGGGCGGAGCGGTCAGTGGTGGTGGGCCAGTTCGGCGTGCGGGTCGTGTTCGGTGGTGGGGGCGGGGTCGGTGTGCACACCGGCTCGTCTCAGGCGGGGTACGGCGTGCAGCAGGCGGTGTTCGGCGTCGACGGCGATGGCGTGTGCGTCGATGACGGAGAGGTTCGGGTCGACGACCAGGTCGGTTTCGGCGTGTAGCTGGTGGCCGACCCAGCGCATCCGCACCGTGTCCACGGCCAGCACCCCCGGGGTGGCCCGCAATGTCTGTTCGGCGTGCTCGATCAGGGCGGGGTCGACGGCGTCGAGCGTGCGGGCGAAGACTTCCTTCGCGGCGCCGTAGAGCACGGAGACGATCGCCGCGGTGATCAGCAATCCGATCACCGGGTCGGCCCAGGCCCAGCCCAGCCAGGCGCCGCCGGCGGCCAGCAGCACGCCCAGGGAGGTGAACCCGTCGGTGCGGGCATGCAGCCCGTCGGCGACCAGGGCGGCCGAGCCGATCCGACGCCCCACGATGATGCGGTAGCGGGCCACGAGCTCGTTGCCGGCGAATCCGACGAGTCCGGCCGCGGCGACCCAGCCGATGTTGCTCATCTGCTGCGGATGAACCAGGCGGTCGATCGCGGTCCAGGCGGCCAGCACCGCCGAGGCGGACATCACCAGCAGGATCACCAGCCCGGCGAGGTCTTCGCTGCGCCCGAGCCCGTAGGTGAACCGGCGGGTGGCTGCTCGCCTGCCCAGCATGAACGCGACCGCCAGGGGAACCGCTGTGAGCGCGTCGGCGACGTTGTGCAGCGTGTCGCCCAACAGCGCCACCGAGCCGGTGAACGACACCAGGACAGCCTGGGCCACTGCGGTGACCATGAGTCCGGCAAACGAGATCCACAGCGCCCGCATCCCGACCCGGCTGGTCCGCACAGCTTCGTCGACGATGTCGGTGCTGTCATGACTGTGCGGGGTTACCGCGTAGACGACGCGCGACCACCAGTGCGCCACCCGGTTGCCCTCGGGACCGTGTCCGTGGTCGTGGTCGTGATGGTGGCCGGAGTTGTGCTCGTGGGGGTGCGCGGTCTCGTCGGTCACGGCGGCATCGACTCCCAGTGGTGGACAGCAGGCACCGAACAGCAGCACCATATGTGCCCATGTACGCACGCGACAATGCTGCAGGTGCCAGTACCGGGCAACAACTCCCCGCCGATGAGCTGGTGGAGGCCGCGGGCACGGCGCTGCGGATGCTGGCCGATCCCACCCGGTTGCGGATCGTGTGGCTGCTGCGCGAAACCGAGATGGACGTGGCCGGCCTGGCCGCTGCCACCGGGGCGGCCCGGCCTGCGGTCTCACAGCACTTGGCCAAGCTCCGCCTGGCCGGGCTGCTGCGGATGCGCCGGGAAGGACGCCGGGCGATCTACACCGTCCGCGGCGGCCACGTGCGGCGTCTGATCGAGGAGGTGGTCTCGGCCGCCGAGCATCACCTCACCGGAGCCCCCGACCACGACTGAACACGGCAGAACAGTGCACCGTGGCCGGTCAGGGCGAGACGGTGGTGCTCTCGGACCGGGTGGCGAGCCGCCATGCGGCTTGAGAGGTGCCGGTCGGCTGAGGTCGGCGACCATGCGGGCGTCGTCGATCCGTTCGGCACCGACTGCGCGAACGTTCGGCGGTCGTCCCCGTTCGGCGAGAGCCGAGCTGTTCGGAGAGCTCGAGGGCCGGATGCGGTCGCGCTCCGCGAGCACGGGCGCTCATGCGCTTTCGCGATGCCTCGCCGAGGGCGGTGCCGAACGTCTCCGTCGCAGGACCACCGGCTCGGGCGCCTCGTCGCCGTCGATGTCGGTGGACTGCTCGGGACGCCTCGCCTGCGGAATATCGGGACCGCTTTCCTCGCTGCGCAGCACCGCCAGACCGGCCACCAGCAGGACGCCGAGCAGTATCGGCAGGTGCGAGGCCACGCGGGCCGTGCTCACGTTGTCCAGCACCAGGTCGAAGCCGGACAGTCCGAACAGCACGCACGCGAAGCTGAGCAGGACCGGCAGGTGTGCGGTGGCGTGGTGGGCGCGCAGCGCGACCCATCCCAGCGCCACCGCGATCGCCGCGTTCCACGCCCCCGTCTCGTGGCTGATGTGCGGCATCGTCCCCCTGAAGGCGGGGCCCGTGTGCACGCTCACTCCCATACCGGTGAGCTGCAGCAGGGCCACCAGCAGCTGCACCGCCGCCACCAGTGCCAACATCCCGCGCAGCACCATCCGCAGCCGCCGCCCCGCCCGCCCGCGCAGGCGGTCGAGCCGGCGCGGCTGCCAGGCGGGCAGTACCGAGGCGGTCACGTCCGGCCCCGGCTCGGCGGGCAGCAGCCGGACCGACCGGGTGATGGCGGTCATCGCCTCGTAACGCTGCCGGCAGTCGGCACAGCCGTCGAGATGCGCTTCGGCCGCGAGCCACTCCTCCTCACCTGCCTCTCCGTCGAGCTCGGCGGAGAGGATCTCGGTCGTTTCGAGGCAGTCCACACGGTTCTGGTCGTACACGGCAGCCTGCGAGTTCCTTTCCCGCCTTGGAAAGTTCTGCGAGAACTCAGGGTTGTGGGGTGCTTTCGGGTCGGTTTCGCCGTGGCCGGGTGGGCTCCTCGGTCGGGGACGGTTCGGTGCCGAATTTGCGCAGGCGCAGGCTGTTGGTGACCACGAACAGCGACGACAGGGCCATGGCCGCGGCGGCGATCAGGGGATTGAGCAGGCCGAAAACGGCCAGCGGCAGGGCGGCGAGGTTGTAGCCGAAGGCCCAGGCGAGGTTGCTGCGGATGGTGCGCAGGGTGCTGCGGGCCAGTGTGATCGCGTGGGGCACGACGTCGAGCCGGTCGCGGACGAGGAGGACATCGGCGGCGTCCAGGGCGACGTCGGTGCCGGAGATCACGGCGAGGCCGAGGTCGGCGCGGGCGAGCGCGGGGGCGTCGTTGATGCCGTCGCCGACCATGGCCACGGTGCGGCCCTGGGCTTGCAGGGCGGCGATGGTGGTGGACTTGTCGGCGGGCAGGACTTCGGCCCGGGTCTCGTCGATGCCGACCGTGTCGGCGACGGCTCGTGCGGTGGCCGCGTTGTCGCCGGAGAGCAGCACGGTGCGCAGCCCGAGGCGGTGCAGCGCCGCGACCATGGGGGTCGCCGAGGGCTTGACCGTGTCGGTCAGGGCGAACACGCCCCGGGCTTGCCCGTCCACCGCCACGGCCACGGTGGTGCGCCCCTGGCGTTCCCAGTCGGCGCGTTGGGTGTCGAGTTCGGGGGGCAGGGCGCTGCCGCGCTCGCGCAGCAGCCGGGCCGATCCCACCAGCACCGCGTGACCGTCCACGGTTCCGCCGGCGCCCAGTCCGGACAGGCTGGTGAAGTCCTCCACCGCTGCCGGGGGGCCGAGTTCTTGCCGGGCCAGGGCGCTGATCGCGTGGGCCACGACGTGCTCGCAGGCGTCCTCGACGGCGCCGGCCTGGTGCAGCAGTGTGGCGGCGTCGGTGTCCGCGGTGGTGTGCAGGTCGACCACAGCCATGCGGCCGGTGGTCAGCGTGCCGGTCTTGTCCAGCACCACGGTGTCGATCGCCCGGGCCGACTCCAGCGCCTGGTGGCCCTTGATGAAGATCCCCAGCTGGGCTCCGCGCCCGGTGGCGGCCAGCAGCGCGGTCGGGGTGGCCAGGCCCAGCGCGCACGGGCAGGCGATGATCAGCACGGTCAGGGCTGCGCTGAAGGTCTGCTCGAGTGGCGCCTCGAGCAGCCACCAGCTCAGGAAGGTCAGCGTGGCCAGCAGGCACACGGCGGGCACGAACCATCCGGAGATCCGGTCGGCAAGCCGCTGCACCCGGGCCTTGTCGGTCTGGGCCTGCTCGACCAGTCGCCGCAGCTGGGCCAGCTGGGTGTCGGCGCCCACGCGGGTGGCGCACACCACGATCCGTCCGCTCGTGGCGATCGTGCCGCCCACGACCGAATCTCCCGTCGAGGCTTCGACGGGGACCGATTCGCCGGTCATCGTGCTGGTGTCCACGGTGCAGTGCCCGTGCAGCACGTCGCCGTCGGTGGCGATGGTCTCTCCGGGGCGGACCACGAAGTGGTCGTCGAGGCGCAAGTCGCCGATCGGGATGCGGTGTTCGTGGCCGTGCTCGTCCAGCACGGTCACGTCCTTGGCGCCGAGAGAGGCCAGTGCTCGCAGGGCTCCGCCGGCGCGGTGCTTGGCCTTGGCTTCGAGCATGCGTCCGGCGAGCATGAAGATGGTCACCGCGGCGGCCACGTCGAGATAGACCGATCCGGCCGGCTGCAGGAGCAGACCGACGAGGTCGTTGCCTGCGGTGGAGGTGTGGCGGTAGGCGAAGATCGTGTACACCGACCAGCAGGCGGCCGCGGTGATGCCGAGGGAGACCAGGGTGTCCATGGAGGTGGCACCGTGGCGGGCGTGCAGCAGGGCTTGGCGGTGAAACGGCCAGGCGGACCAGGTCACCACCGGCAGGGTCAGCGCCAGCAGCATCCACGGCCACCCGGGGAACCGCAGCGAGGGCACGAGGGCCAGTGTGATCGACAGGTTGGTCAGCGGCACCCCGCAGAGCAGCGCCACCATGAGGCGGCGCCACAGGTACCGGACCCGCTCCTGCGGGTCGGCCTCGTCCGGTGTGTCGGGTTCGACGACCTCGGCCTGGTACCCGGCTGTTTCGACCTGCTTGAGCAGCCGCTCCACGGGGACCTCGTTCGAGGTCTCGATGGTGGCCTTTTCGGTGGCGTAGTTGACGCTGGCCGACACGCCGTCGAGCTTGTTGAGCTTGCGTTGCACCCGCGTCGCACAGGAGGCGCACGTCATTCCCGCAACAGCCAGTTCCACCGAGCGCATCTCGGATCGGGACTGCTCGGGTGGCGACATCGAGGTCATCCGCATCTCACTTCCTTCGAGCTCTCCGTGGGCGAAGCGTGGCACCACGCGTCGCCCACGGCGCTCGTCACTGTGTCCGTCCCGACCGGCCGCGTCGTGCCGACGGTGGCGCTGTCCCGGGGCGCCGCACCGATGTGCGGGGGCGTCGTCACGGCTGGTTCTCCTGCTCGGAGCGGTGTGGGGAGGAGTGTCCCGGGCTGTGGTGCAAGCGGGCGAGCATGGCGTTGTAGTCGGCCAGTGCCTGCTCGTCGGCGTCGACGTCGTCGGCGTTGTCCAGCGCGGGCGCGGTACCCGTTGCGGTGTGGGTCAGGGCGCTGCGGCGGGCCGACTCCAACCACGAGCCGAATCCGGTTTCCGGGCCGCTGGTGCGCAGCCAGATCCTGACGGTGATCAACGCCAGGACGGCCATGGTGGCATCGCCGAAAAACCACATGATCGCTCCGGCGAGGTGTTGGTCGGCCAGCAGCGTCGGGCCCCATTCGGGCCGCGCCAGGCGGTAGGCCGGGGCGAAGGGCTGCGGGGCCATCATGAGCACGACCCCGACCAACGTGTCCGGCAGCATTCCCGCCATGAGCACCACCACCCGCAACGCGTGCGGGAAGTGCTGCCACCGGGTGGGTTCCCCTCCGAGCAGGGGCAGGAAGAGCAGGTAACCGCTGACCAGGTACAGCGCGATTTCGAGATGTTGTAGCCACGGGTGTTGCAGTCGTGCTTGGGCGAAGACCGTCAGGTGGGTGATCACCAGCACGGCGGCGTAGAACACGAACGAACTCGCGGGATGCGTGACCATGCCCACGGCGCGGGAGCGCAGGAACCGTTCACGTCGCTGCGAGGAGTCCCCGCCCGCGGCGACCCACAGCGACAAGGGGCGTCCCGCGATCAGCAGGATGGGCACGGCCATGATCAGCATCAGGTGCTGGACCATGTGCACCCAGACCAGAGCCTCGCTGTAGACGCCGATCCCGCTGTTGACCGCGAGGACGAACACGGCCAGCCCGGACAGGAAGGCCACCGTGCGCCACGCGGGCCACCGTCCATGACGGCGGTGCCTGGCCACGCCCGCCAGGTAGACCGCGGCCAGCACGGCCACGAGCACGTCCCACGGGGAGAGTTGCCAGGAGGTGAGCCCGGTGGCCCACGTCAGGGGCGGCAGATGCTGCGTCACGATACTCAAGCCTCACGGGTCTGTCGGGTCCGGCCGCGTCCGCTGCGAGCCCTGCTCGGCTACGGCTGTGGTGGCTACATTATGGCCAGCATGTAAGCCATGCCGGCTGCCATCACCGCCAACGTGACGCGCACCGCAACGGTGGAATGCGCGGTCAGCCCCACCACGGGGCCCGACGCGGTCTCCGGCGCGGGATCGTCCGCCAATGGTGTCACCGCGTGCTCGTGCTGCTGTGTCCGCTCCACCGCGGTCGGCGGCCCCCCGGCCGCGGCAGGGGCGGGGGCAGGGATCCGACGGGCAAACACCGGCAGTCGATCCCACACCCCGAAGGCCCATCCCAGGACCTGACCGCCCAGGTAGGCGACGAGCACCCAGGTCAACCACACCGGCCGGGCCGCCGGCGCCAGCAGCATGTACGCCATCGCGAACATGTCCACTGCGGACAGCAGCCACAGGGGGTTGAGCATCCCTTCGCGGCGCCGGAACACGGCGGTGGCGGCGGCCTCAGCGACCATGATGAACACGAACAGCACCAGTCCTGCCTGGTACAACGCGGGGTGCTGCATGCGGGGCAGCAGGTACATCAGCGCCATGCCCGCGGCCATCGCCGTATGCCCGATGTGCCACCAGCGGCGCTGTCCCGGCATCGCCACGGCGTGACCGACATGCGTCACGATCACGCCGCACAACGCCACCACCCACACGATCCGCAACCACATCGGTAACAGCGGCATGCTCATTGCTGCCATATCGCCGTGCACGTTCCGCTCCCTCGCCCCGGTTACTGCTCCGCAAGATGAACTCCGTCCGTCATACCCGTCGTGGGATGCGGCCGTTCAGTTCCCGGTGCGCTCCCATGAGCTGGGTCACGGCACGAGCCGGGTTCATGCGTGTCGTCCCCGGCTCAGTTCGGCGCCGGTCAGTTGCGGTGTGGCGCCGGCCTGGTGCAGCTTCGCGCGGAGCGAGGTGGTTTTGCCCGCCAGGGCCGTGGTGACACGGCGGTTGATCAGCGGGAGGCGCGACATCCGCAGCACGGCCCGGCGCATCTGCAGCTGCAGTGCTGTCTCGGGTACGAATGTGCGGGCGCCGGCACGGCCGACCTGCTGTTTTTCTTCCGCCACCGGGCGCCACAGTTCCTCGTACCGAGCCAGCGCATGGCCGATCGAGGGTGACCGGGCCAGCTGGTCGGCCAGCAGGTACGCACCGGCGATGCCCAGCGAGGCGCCTTGGCCTGCCACCAGCGAGACGGCAGAGCAGGCATCGCCGAGCAGCACGACTCGCCCTGTGCTCCAGCTGGGCATCTCGATCTGGGCGACCTGGTCGTAGTAGATCTCCGAGGGTGGTGGGCACCGGTCGAGTGCCTCGGGCACCACCCATCCCAGACCGCGGTAGGCATCGAGCACAGCTGCCCGGGCGTCGTCCGGCAATGCCGGATTCGGTGTGCGGTGCACGCCGAAGGCCACGACGCGTTCGTCGCCGAGAGCGTAGAAGCCCATCTGCCTGCCGGTGGTGTCGGTGAGGCAGGCCCGGTCCTGAACCGCTGCGTGGATGTTCGGGGAGTCGAACGAGAACGCCGCGGTGTGGAAACCGAGGTAGCGGAAGAACCGTGCCTCGTCGCCGAACACCATTCGGCGTACGGTCGAATGGATGCCGTCGGCTCCGGCGAGGAGGTCGGCCTCGAGTTCCGTGCCGTCGTCGAGCGTGATCCGGACTCCGTCGCCGTGATCGGTCACGGCGGTCGGGCCGGTGCCGAACCGCAGGTCCACTTCCGGGGGCAGCTGTTCGCGGAGCACGTGTTCGAGGTCGGGGCGCATGATGTTCAGCAGCGGCCCGGTGGTGAACTGCGTGGGCCGCACAGCGGCGCGGCGGCGCCCGTGCTCGTCGACGAAGTTCGCCTCGGCGATGTGGTAAGCGACCGCCTCGATCGCAGGAACCAGGCCCATCAACTCGGCCGCGTCGTAGCCCGGGCCGAAGAAGTCGATCATGTATCCCTGTTTCCGGGGACCGGGTGCCCGCTCCAGCAGCACGACCTCACCGCCGAGCGTCGAGATCCGGTTCGCCAGGGCCAGACCGGCGATCCCGGCGCCGCAAATGACCACCTTCATCAGTGTTCCTCCGTGGAAGTGCTCAGCTGACGAGCCTGCGCAGGACGGCCGTGACGGGGCCGAGGTCCGGTCCGGCACCCAGGCCGCGGTGCAGGATCAGACCGTCGACCGCAGCCAGCAGCACCTCGGCGGTCTCCTCGGGTGCGGACACCCCGTGCTCGCCCAGCCGGCGGCCGAACCGCTGCCGGAACCCCGTGATCATGCCGCCGATCTCCTCGCGGAGCCGCTCGTCCCGGGTGGCCGCCAGGTATGCCTCGATGAACAGCAGTGAGGCCGGATCCTCTCCGGTGTACTGGCCCGCCGAGGCGAGGATCGACTCGATCGCCTGAGCAGGGCTGCGTGCGGTGTCCAGGACATCCTCCACCTCGGCCAGTACCTGCCGCATGGAGTCGACCACGGCCTCGTTGAGCAAGGCGGACAGGGACGGGAAGTGGTAGTGCACCACGCTCGGAGTCACCCCGGCACGCTCGGCGAGGCTCCGGGTGCTCACCGCCGCCCAGCCACGCTCGGGAATGAGCTCGACCGCGGTGGCCAGCAGCCGTTGCCGCACCTCACGCCCGCGCTCCGCCGCCGGAGAAGTCACGTGCCCTCCTTGCAGGGCGATCGTCCTGAACAGTTGCCCTGTACGACTGCCCTGATACTAGGGTGTGGGTACGCCGAGAGCAACTCGTCGTGGATCGCCGGTCGTCGAGCGGGGGGCGTCCTGTGGTGGACGGACTTTCGAGGTAGGCGACAATCGGTGGCCGATGCGGTTGGCACGGGCATCGGTGTCATGGGTAGCGAGGAGAGGACGCGATGGTGAACGGGCACGTGCAGATCGGTGAGGTCGCTGAGCGCACCGGCCTGTCGTTGCGGACGATCCGCTACTACGAGGAGGTCGGCCTGGTGGTGCCGAGCGCGCGCAGCCAGGGCGGCTTCCGGCTGTACGCCGAGTCCGACATCGAACGGCTGGGTGTGATCAAGCGGATGAAGCCGCTGGGATTCCAGCTCGACGAGATGCGGGAGCTGCTGGGCATCCTCGACGCCGCCCCCGACGCCGAGTCCGGGCAGGAGCAGCGGCGCCGTCTGCGGGAATTCCGGGAGAAGGCCGAGCAGCAGTGCCGCAGCCTGCGGGAGCAGCTGGACATCGCCGAGGACTTCGCCGCCACGTTGCGCAAACGCCTGGCCGAGGACTGACCCCGGCAAGGCGTCTTCGTCGGTTGCCCGCAGCGTGCTTGGCCGCTGCCTGCGTATCCGAATGATCGGACTTCGGAGATGTGCGTGTCCACGCTGCCGGGCACGGCGGCGCGGGAAGGGACCGCACGGGCGGCAGCGAGAACGCGGTACCGCCCGTGCGGCGATCCGGTCAGTGGCCGCCGAGGGTGCCTGCCAGCGCGGCGTGGCGCTTCTCGCTGGACTTGTTCATGCCGGTGATGGTCAGCGTGGTGCCGCGGGACTCGTACTTGGTGGTGATCGCGTCGAGCGAGGCCACGGTGGAGGCGTCCCAGATGTGCGCCTCGGACAGGTCGATGACCACGTTGGCCGGGTCATTGGCGTAGTCGAACTGGAACACCAGGTCGTTGCTGGAGGCGAAGAACAGCTGCCCGGTCACCCGGTAGATCTTCGTGCTGCCGTCGGGGTCGAGCACGCTGTCCACGGACACCAGGTGGGCGACCCGGCGGGCGAAGAGCACCATCGCCACCAGGACACCGACGACGACGCCGATGGCGAGGTTGTGGGTGAACACGGTGACCGCCACGGTGGCGACCATGACCGCGGTCTCGCTCTTGGGCATCTTGCGCAACGTTTTCGGCTGGATGCTGTGCCAGTCGAAGGTGCCCACCGAAACCATGATCATGACACCGACCAGCGCGGCCATCGGGATGAGCGCGACCACCTCGCCGAGCGCGAGCACGAGGACGAGCAGGAAGATCCCGGCGAGGAAGGTGGACAGCCGGGTGCGGGCACCGGATTTCACGTTGATCATCGTCTGGCCGATCATGGCGCAGCCGCCCATGCCGCCGAAGAAGCCGGTGACGATGTTGGCCACGCCCTGACCCCAGGATTCGCGGGTCTTGTCGGAGTGGGTGTCGGTGATGCTGTCGACGAGCTTGGCCGTCATCAGCGATTCCATGAGACCGACCAGTGCCATCGCCAGTGCGAACGGAGCGATGATGGTCAGGGTCTCGAAGGTCAGCGGCACGGCGGGAATGCCGAGCACGGGCAGGCTCTCGGGCAGCGTGCCCTGGTCACCGACGGTGGGCACGGTCACGCTCGCGATGATGGTGAAGGCGGTGAGCACGACGATCGCCACCAGCGGCGCCGGGATCGCCGTGGTCAGCCGGGGCAGGCCGACCATGATGGCCAGACCGCCCGCGAGCAGCGCGTAGACGCTCCAGGGCACGTCGGTCAGGTAGGGCAGCTGGGCGGTGAAGATGAGAATGGCCAGGGCGTTGACGAACCCGACCATGACGCTGCGGGGCAGGAAGCGCATCAGCCGGGCGACGCCGGCCGCGCTCAGCAGTACCTGCAGGACTCCGCCGAGGATGACGGTGGCCACCAGGTACTCGACACCGTAGTCGCGGGCCACGGGGGCCAGGACCAGCGCGATCGCGCCGGTGGCTGCCGAGATCATCGCCGGCCGCCCACCGGCGAACGCGATCGTGACGGCCATGGTGAACGAGGCGAACAACCCCACCCGCGGGTCCACCCCGGCGATGATGGAAAACGAGATGGCCTCGGGAATCAGCGCGAGGGCGACGACGAGCCCGGACAGCACCTCGGTGCGCAGGACTCGGGGCGACAACCACGAGGGACGGGTACGCAGGACAGCAGGAAGCGACATCATCTTCTTTCGTCAGGTGGTGGAAGCGGAAAAGATCCCCAGGGGGAGCCACACCGACGGGGCTCCCAGCGAACGCGATCGACTCTACCCTGACGTCAGCGCAGGGATGGGAAAAATGTGATCCACGTCGGTCTGTGACGCATCTCCCCGTGTGCTCTGCAGATCCCTCTGGAGGGACGTGGCATGTCCCTGCGTGGAGCTCCATGATCGAGGCCCGGTTCGGTTCGCCTCGCGAGCGGTCCGGCCGGATCTTGGTAGTTGTGCGGTGAGTTATTGGGACGGGGACATGCGCTCGGCGAGGGTATCGGCGAGTTCGCCGATCTCGGTGGCCTGTTCGAGGCGCTCCAGCCACGCCGAAGGCAGCGCTTGGATGCCGGTGCGGGCCGTGGTCAGGGCGGCGGCCATGGAGGCGATGGTGTCGGTGTCGCCGCCGGCACGGAGGGCGTAGCGGATCGTTTCGGCGGGTTGGTCGGGGTACTGCAGGAAGGCCAGCAGGGCCAGCGGTACCGAAGTGAAGGCGGCGGCGTCGTTGCCGAGGTGACTTGCGGCGACGGCTGGTGAGGCGCTGTCGAGCAGGGTGCGCACCGTGTTCAGCCGCGTTCGCCAGTCGGTGCGTTCGACGGTGCGGGCGAGGTGGTCGAGGAAGGCTTGCCGGTCCAGGGGTGTGCCCGGATCGCTGTTCAGAGCCAGGAAGGCTGCGCAGGCCTGCAGCATGGCCCCGTGCCGGCCGTGGTGGTGGGCGTGGGTGACCACGGCGCTGCGGCGGGCGAGTTCGATGGCGTGGCTGGGGCCGGTGGCCACCAGGGCGATCGGGGCCACGCGCATGGCCGCCCCGTTGCCGTAGGAGCCTTGCCCGCCGAAGCAGTCCTCGGAGGCCTGCCGCCACGGGGTGCCGGTCAGGATGCGCTCGAAGATTTCGCGGCTGCCCGCGCCGTAGCCGCGCCAGGGTTCGCGGTGCCACTCCCGGGCCAGTTCGGTGGCCAGGGCGTCCTCGTCGACGGATACCAGGTTCGAGCGTGCGGCGAGATGGCGTGCCAGGACCAGCGTCAGCGCGGTGTCGTCGGTGTAGCGCAGCCGAGTAGTGGCACGTTCCTGCCGCACGAGATCATCACCGTCGACGCTGCGATGGCCTTCGAAAGCCGCTCCCAGGGCATCGCCGACGGCGACGCCGAGCAGGAGTCCGCGGGCCTTTCGCAGGCTGTCACTCATGCAAGTATTGTGCGCCGCTCGGGTGAGCAGCAGCAGCGGCCGATGCTGCAAACCCGCAGCAGCCCTCCCGGAGGGAGCTACTGGCAGACTCGGTGTTGCGGGCTGCAGTGGGTGTCGATCAGTGTCTGTGCGGCGGTTTTGGCGTGCTTGCCTGCGCGCTGTGGAGGACTCTGCAGGGAGGCTGCCACGATTGCGCTGTCTGCGAGAACGAGCGTTCTCTGTCGAGGGAGGATCATGACGGAACGGCCCCCGCTTCCACCGTTCACCGAGGCCACGGCTCGAGAGAAGGTCCAGACGGCCGAGGACGCCTGGAACACCTGCGATCCCGAACGGGTCGCGCTGGCCTACACCGAGGACTCGGTGTGGCGCAACCGTGACCGGTTCGTGACCGGCCGCGCCGAGATCGTCCGGTTTTTGCAGGACAAGTGGAGCCGCGAGCTCGACTATGCGTTGCGCAAGGAACTGTGGGCGTTCCAGGGCAATCGGATCGCGGTGCGGTACCAGTACGAATGTCGCGATGGGCAGGACCAGTGGTGGCGCTGCTACGGCAACGAGCTGTGGGAGTTCGCCGACGACGGGCTGATGCGGCGCCGCGAGTCCAGCATCAACGACGTGCCCATCGACGAGGCCCAGCGGCGCATTCACGGCCCGCGCCCACAGGCCGAACACGGAGCACCTCTCCCGCTGCAGTAGCCGCGTTCTGCGCAGGTGCACCGGGCGCAGTGGTGCAATGCCCACCCAGCTCCTGCACGCGTTGTGCGGGAGCGAGGCACCGGCTGAGCCGGGGACTCGGCCGTCGGCTCGGATGTGTTCGCACCGCCACTCGGGTCACTGTGGAATCCGGCGCCCGTCTCGGGCTCTGAACGTGGAACTGCGCCGTGGCTCCTTTGGGTGGTTCAGGTGCGGTGGATCTCTTCGACTTCGGCTTCGGCGGCTTCGGCTTCTTCCTGGGCGATTTCGGCGCGAATCGCAGCGTGCCTGGTGCGGCGAGCGGCCCGGGAATCGTCGAAGTGGGTCATGATCCGGCCTCCTTGTTCTCGAGGTGGTCGCGCAGGTCGGCCCCACGCGTCTTCACACGCTGTGACGCCGGAGAAGTCTTCCTGATCGACGATGACGGTGCGCGGCCGGCGGTGACGCGGACGCGCCGGCCATTCCGTCATGTCGTGCTGGTTCGCCGGTCGGCGTAGTGGTTTCGTTACCCGCCGGCTGCAATGCTGCGACGCCTCACCTCGAGGATGCCCATAGTGCTGCCTGCGCCCTCTGGAGGAGTGATGACCGGTCTCGACTTCGTCGCTGTCGATGTCGAAACGGCCAATGCCCGGCGTGGCTCCGTCTGTGCTCTCGGGCTCGCGGTGGTGCAGGGCGGGCAGGTGACGGACACGCACTCGTGGTTGTGCCGGCCGCCCGAACAGTTTGATCACTTCGATCCGCACAACATCGCCATTCACGGCATCCACCCCGAGCACGTCGCAGGCGAGCCGCCGTTTCACCAGCGCATGAGTGAAGCTCTTGCGGTGATCGGCGACCGGCCGGTGGTGGCGCACAACGCGGCCTTCGACGTGGGAGCACTGCGGGAGGCCTGTGACGCCGAAGGGCTGCGGTGGCCCACCCTGCGGTACGGCTGCACCCTCGTGTGGTCCCGGCGCGAACTGCAGCTGGCCAATTACCGCTTGCCCACGGTGGCCGGCGAACTCGGCATTTCCCTCGAGCGGCATCACGAAGCGTCCGAAGACGCCGCAGCGTGCGCGCAGATCCTGCTGGCCCTGGCCGGCAAGCGCGGCAGCCGGACGGTCGAGGACTTCGCGACCACCACGGGAACCCGGCTCGGCACCCTCACCTCGGAGAAGTGGCGCGGATGCGGAGTCGTGCCCACGAGCAACGGCCGCGGTGACTGGATCCGTCGGGATCCGGACATTCCCCCGGCCAACACCGAGGCCGATCCCGCCCATCCTCTCTACGGCCAGGTCGTCGTGATCACCGGGGACCTGAGCATCTCCCGGCAGGAAGCCTGGAGCGCCGTGGCCGAGACCGGCGGGATCCCGAACAAGGACGTCACCAAACGCACCACCCACCTCGTCATCGGCGACGGATTCACGGGCGGCTCCCTAGACGGGTTCACCACCGGCAAGGTGACCAAAGCACTGACATGGCAAAGCAAAGGACAGAAGATCGAAATTCTCACCGAAGCCGAGTTCACCGCGCTCCTCACCGGACGAAGCACTTCGGAGAACCACCAGGGCATGTCAGGGTGATCCTTCGGGGAAGAGCCATTCCACGAATGGAAGGCATGTGCAAAGTACAGGTGGTTGTGTTGGGCAATTCCACTTCTTATGAACCGGTCCTTGTTTCGTGGGATCGCGCCCGAATTACTCGGAGAGCTCGATAATGCTAGCACTTCCTGTATAGGTATGGGGAAGTCGATCAGAGAGGATGTCACGTGACAATGGGAGCACATGCATATCCGTGGGACATCACGGTTGGTGAAGTTGTTCGCCGCAGTCAGGTGCACGAGCGATTTGGTGGATCAAGGCAGTCAGGGATAGCGCCCGCGCCAAAGACGGGAAACATCTTACTCTTTACTGGAGAAGTGGGTAAGGAGTACGGCTACAACTTTGACGAATCCCGGGTCGATGGGTCCTTTATGTACACGGGTGAGGGTCAGGAGGGTGATCAGCAGCTGACACGAGGAAATAAGGCAATTCTTCGAGATGGCGTGGCATTGCGCCTCTTCGAGTCAGCCGGTCATGCACAAGTTCGATACTTAGGAGAGTATCAGCCGGATCCTGTTCAGCCATACTCTGTTGAGCAAGCCCCTGACCGCAACAGCGAAGTGCGCAACGTTCTCGTCTTCAGGCTCTGGCCGATTGACCAGGTCCCCTCTGTTGTCTCGGCCGAGGAACCTCAGGTCACAGAACTTCCCGTCGAGAGCCAAGATGCTGAGGCGCTTAATTCCAGCTCCATTGCTGGCGCCACGGAAGCAGAGCTCCGTAAAGCTGGACTTGTTCGGCGTTACCAATCGTGGTTAACCCAAAATGGTGGAGAGCTCGTCCGTCATGAGATCCAAGTACCTGGCACGGTGCGACCACTGTACACTGACCTTTTCGACAAGGTTACCGGCGAACTCATCGAAGCAAAAGGCTCAGCAGCGAGGCACTACATGCACCTCGCTCTTGGTCAACTCCTTGACTACGCGCGCTTTGTTGAGCACACAAGCTTGGCTATTCTCGTGCCCTCGCACCCCTCGAATGACCTTGTGCAACTGCTGGAAAAGCAGGGTATTAGCTGCATCTACGAATTGCCGAATGGCCACTTTGCTCGAGCGAGTTCACTCCCTGATTAGACACTGACCGTGCTGATGGGGCCGAGCACGGGTCCAGCACCACGGATGAAGCAAACAACGGAAGCTGGTCTGCATCCGCGTTGTCCGGTCCCTCGTTTGCCGGCTTTTGTGAGCAACTGACCCAAGGTCAGCTTGCGAGCCTTCGGGTTCGGAGCTCTGATCGCGCTCTCGGTGGTGCTCGTACTGTCCCCACTCGTGGCGACCGTGCACCGTGTTCCCTTCCGGATGATTGCTTCGCACTGCACGGCTGGATCGTGCACGTGGCAGAACCCGGAGGGCCGAGCTTCGATCGGGCATGGCTTACCGGCCTTCGTGGTTGCGGCGCACGTCATGCGTTCAGCTTGGCACAGCGGGGAACTTCCCGAAGGGAACGTAGCTTGGCTCTCCGGCCGGTCGCTTGGCTTCAGCTCTGGCAGGTTGCTATCGCCTGCCCACCTGCCTTCTGTGCTGCTTTCAGCGAGCTATGAGAAACGGTTACGAGGTGCGACCTACTCTCGGTCCTCACGCATCCTTCGGGAATGCTCCCGGAGTTGCTCCCTCGCCGTCTCCAGTCTGAACCGAGCCTGCCCGCCCGGTGTGTACAGCTCAGGCTCCAAAATCCCCGCACTGACATAGCGAGCGATCGAGCGGCGGCTTACGCCCAGCTCGTCGGCAAGCTGGCTGCTCGTCAGGAGTTTAGGTGCCACATGGCGACCGTGGCACGAATGGCTCAATTGCGCGTCGTTGTCTGTCCCCGTCCAGCGCTGTTGCGTTATGATGGCTCACATAAGTCACGTTGTCTCAGTTTGGAGAACTGGTGGCCAGCACGGACGCGAGCGCACTGCATTACTGGCATCCGATCCCTGCCGATGGCAGGCGGCACGCCTTCCGGGGTGGCCGCCGGTGGGATGGCAGGGCATCGGCCACAACCGTGTGCGGTGCCGAGGTCGCCATGGCGGCGGTGAGTGAGATGGATTGGATCTACCGGCCCACCTGCGGGTATTGCTGGCAGCGGCTCATCGACGAGCAACGCGAGCGCGACCGCGCGGCCGGTCGTGGATAGTGCGGGCATGACCAGCCGAGCAGCGCGTCTGGCGGTTCTGCTGCGCCGGGCGCAATGGGAACTCGACGATGTGGCTCATGCCTTGCCGGAAGGTCGGGTGAGTGGTGCGCAGTGCCGGACGTTGGCCGAGGGCTTGGAGCAGTTGGCCGGAGCGCTCCGGGACCATGCCGCAGACACATCGGAGAGCGCAGGCGTTCGTTCGCACTGATCAGGCAGCTCAGCAGGGCAGGAAAACACTCCGTTGGAGCGGCGAAACGGTGGCCGCTCCGGCGGACGGCAGTGCCATCGCCGTACTCGGCAGTTCTCGTGCCGCCGCCGTCTCTCACTCCGCAGTCGAACGAGGTCGCGCTGCGCAGCACGGAGGAACCGAGGTATGCCTGTGGGCAGATCCCCGTGGTAGCAGGATGACCGTGCTGTTCGTCCTCTCGGCAGGGCCGGCTCGGCAGAGCCGGCCCCGCCGGCCGATGTTGCCTACAGGCGGATGGACTTCTTGTTCATGAATTCCTCCATGCCGAGCGGGCCGAGCTCTCGACCGATGCCGGAACGCTTGATGCCGCCGAAGGGAAGATCGGCCTGCGAACCGCCGGCTCTGTTCAGATACACCATGCCCGCCTCGATCTGCTCGGCGACGCGGCGTGCTCGCTCCCGGTCGGTGCCGAACACGCTGGCGCCCAGCCCGAACGGTGTGTCGTTGGCGAGCGCGACCGCTTCGTCCTCGGTTCGTGCGCGGAAGACCAGCACGACCGGACCGAAGATCTCCTCGGTGTAGGCATCCATCTCGGGAGTCACGTCGGTCAGCACGGTGGCCTCCAGGTAGGCACCGGGCCTGTCGACGCGGTGGCCACCGGTGCGCAGCGTCGCGCCCTGACTGACGGCTTTCTCGACCTGAGCGGCCACCTCGTCGGCCGCCTCGGCGGAGGCCAGCGGCGGCAGCTTCGTCTCCGGGTCCGCAGGGTCACCCGGCAGGTAGTGCTCGGCCACGTGCTCGGTCAGCCGGTCGACGAACTCCTCGTAGATGTCGTCCATGACGATCATCCGCTTCGGCGCGTTGCACGACTGGCCACAGTTGCGCATCCGCGCCGTCGCGGTGGTCTTCACGGTGGCGTCCATGTCGTCGGTGTCCAGCACGATCAGCGGGTCGGACCCGCCGAGCTCCAGGACCGACTTCTTCAGATTCCTGCCCGCCTCGGCGGCGACGGAGATCCCCGCCTGCTCACTGCCGGTCAGCGACACCCCCTGGATGCGCGAGTCCGTGAGTATCCACGGGATCTGCGAGCTGGAGGCGAAGGTGTTCACATACGCGTCTTCGGGCACTCCCGCATCGTGCAGGATCTGCGCGATCGCGGTCGCCGACCGCGGGCAGATGGACGCGTGCTTGAGCAGGATCGTGTTGCCGAGCACCAGGTTCGGCGCCACGAATCTGGCGACCTGGTAGCACGGAAAGTTCCACGGCATGACACCGAGCAGCGCGCCGATGGATTCCTTCCTGATGACCGCCTCGCCGCCGTTGATCGGCAGCGGCTCGTCCGCCAGCAGCGTCGGACCGTTGTCCGCGTAGTAGTTGAAGATGTCGACGACGATGCCGATCTCGCCGCGGCCCTCGTTGATGCGTTTGCCCATTTCCTGCGTCATGATCGCGGCCAGCTCGTCGGCGCGTTCGGCGAACAGTTCCGCCGCACGCGAGGCGATCTTCGCGCGCTCGGCGACCGGTCGACGCCGCCACGACGCGTACCCGTGGTGGACGCGCTCGATCGCCGCCCGGACCTCCTCATCGGTGGAGTTCTTGATCTCCTCGACCAGTTCGCCCGTGGTCGGGTTGGTGACTGTGTACATGGAGCGTAGGCCTCCATTCTCTGCGGCACAGTGCGCGGATCAACACTAGCTCAGTAATAGCATACTGTATACACATTACGGTTGGTTCTGTGCGACCCGCCGGCTCGGGGGAGTGGTGTGCCTGCCCGCCGAGGCGCTGTCGCTCGCGGCGGACAATCTCGAGGAGTGCGTGAGCCGTTCTGCGAGACCTGTTCCAAGAGCGTTGTCGATGATGCACAATGCTCGTGCGAGGAACGCCGGGAAGGAGCGTCACCATGCACAGCGTGCCGCCGGTTCCGCGAGGTGCCGAATGAGCGGTGCGCTCGAGCGGCGCCTGGTTCCGGCCGACGATCCCGGCGCCGAGGAAGTGTTCTCGCTGGCTGCGCTGGTCAGCGCCCGTCTTCAGCACCGCTTCGCCGAGCTGAACGCGAGCATGAACACGGCGATCGAGGACGCGATCGAAAGCCTCGACGATCCCGAGCTGACCGACATGCTGCACGCCAGCGTCGAGGGCAACATCGCCACGATCCTGCACATGATCGGGAACAACATTCCGCTCGAGCACATGCAGCCGATCACCGCCGCGACCGAGTACGCGATCCGCCTGGCCCGCGCCGGTGTGCCCTCGGCGTCGCTGCGACGCGCCTACCACATCGGCTCCGACGACATGCTGGCCAACATGTTCGAGGAGATCCAGCAGCTGGATTGCTCGTCCGATCTGAAGCTGCGGCTGCTGCACCACCTCGCGGGGTGGATGCACAAGTACGTCGATTGGATCACGGGTGTCGTGCTGGACGCCCACGAGCAGGAGCGACGGGCACTTCTCGAGCGGGCTGCCAGTGAGACCTCGACACTCGTGCACCGGGTGCTCGAGCGCCACACGATGAATGCCGCCGAATTCGCGGCGAAGACGGGATACCGGCTCGATCAGACGCACATTGCGGCGGTCCTGTGGATCGAGGGGATCAGCCAGGGAGCCGACCAGGCCGACGTTCTCTCGTCGCTGGCCACCACGGTGGCCACGGCGCTGGGCAGCGTGGTCCCGCCCTTGTGCACGCCTGTCGACCGCAGCACGGCATGGGTCTGGATCGGGGGAGTGAACGCACCGTCGATCGATGCCGTCCGGTCGCACCCGGCCGTGCGCAAGATGCGCGGCATTCGGCTCGCGATCGGCAAGCCCGCACCGGGGGTCGAAGGGTTTCGCCACAGCCACGAGCAGGCCGAAGCGATCAAGGGCGTGGCGAGCGTTGCTTCCCCACCGCAAGGTCGCCTTGCGTACTACGGCGACGACGGCGTGGTGATCGTGGCCATGCTGGCCAGGGATCTCTCGGCGACGCGCCGCTGGGTGGGAGAGGTCCTCGGACCTCTGGGTGCCGACACCGAGGCTGCCGAGCGGCTGCGCGAAACCGTGCGCGTCTTCCTGCGCACCGGCGACAACTACGTGAAGACCTCCAAAGAGCTTGCGCTGCACCGCAACACCGTCAAGTACCGCCTCGAGAAGGCCGAGAAGGAGCGCGGTCGCCTGCTCGAGGACGGCCGGTTCGACCTCGATCTGGCGCTCCAGGTGTGTCACCTGCTCGGACACGTGGTGCTCAAGCCGCAGCCTGACTCGGCCGGTGTCACTCGGATGACTTGACCACCCGGTCTTGTGCATTTTCGCCAAATCGGCTGCTGAACTTCGTCGAAGCAGGCCGTAGGCGGACGTCCTGCCGCCCCTTAGTGTCATGTGCCACAGAGAATGCGGTGCACATCACACCGAGGAGTTGCACGATGTCTTTCGACTACCTGCCGTGGAACGCTCCTGCCGACGCGCAGGGGCATGTGGCGGTACGCGACGCTCGGGTGGAGCTGACCTACGCCGAGCTCGATGATTGGACTCGCGCGGTAGCCGGACAACTGGCCGGGCACGGGTTCGGCGCGGGCGACGTCGTGGCGATCATGCTGCCGAACCGGGTCGAGCTGCTGGTCACTTTGCTTGCCGCGTGGCGCCTGGGCGCGGCGGCGACGCCGGTGAACCCCGCGTTCACCGAGCAGGAGGCCACCTACCAGATCCATGATTCCGGCGCGAAACTCGTGGTCAACCTCGACGCCGACGCGCCCAGTGGCGGATGCCCGAGCATCGCCGTGGACGACCTGGTCCGCAACGGCGAGGGCCCGGACCCGGTCGCTGTGGTCGGCGACGAACTGAGCTTGCTGATCTACACCAGTGGTTCGACCGGTCGTCCGAAAGGCGTCATGCTCGATCATGCCAACGCCGAGGCGATGTCGTCGACGATGGCCGCGCACTTCGGTCTGACCAGCGATGATCACTGCCTGCTGGTGCTGCCGCTGTTCCACGTCAACGCCATCATGGTCAGTGCACTGTCGATTTGGCGTTCGGGCGGTCAGCTCAGCGTGGTGGGACAATTCTCGGCCGGTCAATTCTTCGACCACGTGGAAAAGCTGCGTCCGACCTATTTCTCGGCCGTTCCGACGATCTACGCCCTGCTCGCATCGCTGCCCGAGGACGTCCGCCCCGATACCTCATCGCTGCGGTTCACCGTTTGTGGTGCGGCTCCGGCATCGGAGGAACTGCTGCATCGTTGCCAAGAACGATTCGGCTTCGTCATGGTCGAGGGTTACGGCCTGACCGAGGGAACGTGCGCGTCCGCCTGCAACCCGATCGACGGAGTTCGCAAACCCGGCACCGTCGGGCCGGCGTTGCCCGGTCAAACGATCGGCGTCATGTCCGAGAGCGGAGAACTGCTGCCGGCCGGCCAACGCGGTGAGGTCGTCGTCGCGGGACCCACCGTGATGCGCGGCTACCTCAACCGCCCCGACACGACCGCCGAGACGATCCGGGACGGCTGGCTGCACACCGGCGACGTCGGTGTCCTCGACGAGGACGGCTATCTGCGCATCGTCGACCGCGTCAAGGACATGATCATCCGTGGTGGCGAGAACCTCTACCCCAAGGAGATCGAGACGGTCCTGACGAGCCTCGAGGGCGTGCTCGAAGCCACCGTCGTCGGCCGCCCCGATCCTGTCTTCGGAGAAGTACCCGTGGCGTACGTGTCGCTGTATCCGGATTCGTCGCTGACCGCGGATGACGTGCTCGAGCACTGCCGCCTGCAGTTGATGCGCGCCAAGGTTCCCGAGCACATCGAGATTCTCGAGGACCTGCCGAAGAACTCCGTCGGAAAGGTCGACAAACCTGCTCTCAGGAGCAGGCTGCAGCACATCTGACATTTCACTCCGCCTTCGACGACAACGCGAGCGTTCCTCGCGGTGACACCCCCTGCGCAATCGAGGAGCAGCAATGGGTTTCAAGACGGCAGACATGCCACCGGTCGACCCTGCGGCCTACGGCGACATGCCTTTCATGGATCGGATGCGTCTGCAGGCGACGCACTGGGCCGAATACGGATTCGGCAGTCCGAAGACGATGAACATGCTGTACGTGTACAAGCTGATCTTCTACGTTCTGGCCGGCGTCGCCATCGTCGGGATCACCACTCCCGGTCTGAGTTTCGGCGAATTCGGCGCCTGGTGGGGCGAACTGATCGTCTACCAGAAACTGATGGTCTGGACCATTCTGTTCGAAATCACCGGATACGCGTCATCGTCCGGCCCGCTGGCTTTCAAGTTCTCGCCGTTCACCGGTGGTTGGCGGTACTGGACGCGGCGGGGCACCCTGCGACTTCCTCCCTGGCAGAGGGCCGTTCCTTTCACCAAGGGCGACCACCGCACCACCTTCGACGTTGCGCTGTACTTCGCACTGCTGGCGACGTTGCTGTTCCTGCTGGTCAGTCCCGGTGTGACGACCGGTGCGCTGCCGGGCAGCGACGTGGGACTGCTGCCCCAGTGGGGTCTGCTGACCTACGTCGGCCTCATCATCGCGATGGGGCTGCGCGACCGCGTCGTGTTCCTCGCGGCCCGTTCCGAGCAGTACCTCGCGGTGATGTTCTTCTTCGGCCTCTTCAGCAGTCACGTCGACATGGTTCTTGCGGCCAAGGTCGCTCTGGTCACCGTTTGGTTCGGTGCCGGTGTCTCGAAGTTCGGGCGTCACTTCACCAATGTGGTCCCGCCGATGCTGAGCAATACGCCGTGGCTGACGTCCAAGCGGTTCAAGCGTTCGCTCTACCGCGACTTCCCCGACGACATGCGCCCCTCGAAGGTCACCTGGACCTTCGCGCACATCGGCGGCACCGTCGTCGAGCTGGTCCTGCCGCTGGTCCTGCTGTTTTCGACGAACATGGCCGTCACGTGGCTGGCGATTGCCGGCATGATCCTGTTCCACATCTTCATCACCTCCACCTTCCCGCTGGCGGTGCCGCTGGAGTGGAACGTCTTCTACATGTTCGCCCCCGTCTGGCTCTTCGCCGGTTTCCCGGCCGGTGACGGCTACGGCCTTGCCGATGTGAGCTCGCCGTGGATCCTGCTGCTGGTCTTCGCGGCCTTCGTGGCCTTCCCGATCCTCGGCAACCTGCGTCCCGACCTGGTGTCGTTCCTGCCGTCGATGCGCCAGTACGCAGGCAACTGGGCGTCGGCCCTGTGGGCATTCCGCGGTGACGAGGTCGAGAACAAGCTCAATCAGCACCTGACCAAGTTCAACGACAACCAGGTCGATCAGCTCTCCGCCGCGTACGGCAAGGAGGTCGCCGAGATCTTCATGCAGAAGGCGGTCGCGTGGCGCACTCTGCACAGCCAGGGCCGCGCGTTGATGTCGCTGATGATGCGGCACCTCGACGAGCTCGAGAACTATCGCATCCGGGAAGGCGAGTTCACCTGCACGACCCTCGTGGGGTGGCAGTTCGGGGACGCCCATCTGCACAACGAGCAGACCATCACGGCCGTGCAGCAGCGTTGCCACTTCTCCCCCGGCGAGTGCGTCGTCGTCTGGATCGAGTCGCAGCCCATTCACAGGAAAACCCAGGACTACAAGGTCATCGACGCGGCCGTCGGTGTCGTCGAGCGCGGGTACTACCATGTCGACGCCGCCGTCGAGGAGCAGCCGTGGCTGCCCAACGGGCCGATCGAGCACACCGTGACCTGGCGGATGCCCGGATACGAGCCGGCCGGGACGGCCTACTCCCACCCTGCGGTCGCCATGGATGCCAAGGAGAGTGCATGACCGACGCAGTGGTGGTGGGCAGCGGGCCCAACGGGCTCGCTGCCGCCGTCGTCCTCGCCTCCGAGGGCGTGCGGGTACGGGTACTGGAAGCGGCCGACACGATCGGCGGCGGCACCCGCAGCAGTGAGCTGACGCTGCCGGGGCTGCTCCACGACGAATGCAGCGGTTTCCATCCGTTGGCCGTCGATACGCCGTTCAGCCGGCAGTACGACCTGCAGGCTCACGGTCTGAGGTGGTTGTGGCCCGACGTGCAGTACACCCATCCACTCGACAACGGGCGAGGTGGCGCGGTCTACCGCTCTGTGGAGGAGACGGCCGCCGAGATCGGTGCCGACGGTGCTGCCTGGCGCTCGGTCTTCGGAGCACTGACCGAGCGCTTCGGCGGCATCACCGAGGACTTCCTGCGTCCGATGCTGCACGTGCCTGCGCATCCGCTGTTGCTCGCCCGGTTCGGAGCCTACGCGGCGATGCCCGCAACCCTCCTCGGGCGCCGCTGGTCCAGCCCGGAGGCGCGGGCACTGTTCGGCGGCGTCGCGGCGCATGCTCTGCGCCCCTTCGGCTCGCCGATGTCCTCGGCCATCGGGGTCGCGCTCGGCACCGCCGCCCATGCCTGCGGTTGGCCGGTCGCGCAGGGTGGATCGCAGGCGATCGCCACGACCATGGCGTCTCTGATCGAGAAGAGCGGTGGGAGCGTCGAAACCGGCGTGCGCGTCGAGTCCCTTGCCGAACTCGGCGCGCCCGACCTCGTTCTCCTCGACACGTCCCCGGCCGATGCCGTGCGCATCACCGGCGACCGGATGCCCCGGAAAACCGCCCGCGCCTACCGTCGCTACCGTCACGGGCCGGGCGCCTTCAAGGTGGACTACGCGGTCGAGGGGGGCGTGCCGTGGGCCCACGAACCGTCGCGCCGTGCCGGCACCGTGCACGTGTGCGGCTCGTTCGCCGAAACCGCCGCGGTGGAGCGGCAGGTGAACCAGGGCGTCATGCCCGACCGCCCGTTCGTGCTCGTCGGCCAGCAGTCCGTCGCCGACCCCTCTCGCTCGGCCGGAAATCTGCATCCCGTCTATACGTACGCGCACGTACCCAGTGGCTACACCGGCGACGCCACCGAGGCGATCACGGCACAAATCGAGCGCTTCGCACCGGGTTTCCGCGACACCGTGCGCGCCACCCACGTGCGCAGCACAACGGACATGTCCGTCCACAATCCCAACTACGTCGGTGGCGACATCGTCTCCGGAGCGAACAGTGCGTGGCAGCTCGTGTCCCGGCCGCGCGTGGCGCTCGACCCCTATGCCACCGGCATACCTGGCGTCTACCTCTGCTCGGCCGCGACACCTCCCGGTGCGGGCGCGCACGGCATGTGCGGATTCCACGCAGCCCGATCGGCACTCGAGTATCTGAAACACGGCACAGCCGGATCTGCGCGTGAAGCCCGAAAGAGCGCGCCGTCCGACTGAAAGGCAGACGACCATGGACCTCGAGCACTACCGGAGTCTTCCGCTGACCTATCGGGAACGGGGAGCAACGGAGGGTCGATTACCGCACGGCTATCGTCATCTCTCCGTACGACGCCGTGTGGGAACCGGCCGTGAGCTCTTCGAGACGCTTTCGCAGCATCTCATGCGCTGGGGCATGCAACGGGGCCTCGGGGTGGAGGTCGACACCACGAGTGCGCAGGTAGTACCGGATGCGGAACTCGTTCTGCGACGCGGCCCGCTGCGGATTCCGTGCCGGGTCGTCTACGTCGTGGACGAGCTCGACCGGCGCGGGTTCGCCTACGGAACGCTGCCCGGTCATCCGCTGGTCGGAGAAGAGCTGTTCGCCATCACGTACGATCCCGCCTCGGGAGATGTGTACGCCTCGGTCACCTCCTTCGCTCGCCCTGCCCACGCTTTGCTGAAAGCGTTGGGGCCTTTCGTCGGACTCGGGCAGAAACTCATGGCGCGGCTGTACCTGCGGAGGCTGGCCTCCACGTGACTGAATCGCCGTGGAAGCAACCGAGGTGTGCCAATGTTCTGAGGAATCCGAGCTGCACCGCTTTTCCGGCACTCCCCGTCACCGGGATGCGTGTCCCGGACAGTCCTGTTGCTACTCGCGTGGATCGATGATGGTGCACTGGAGGTCCGGGTGTTTGGTCAGTGCTTGGTCGCTGGTCAGCAGTGGCACCTGGAGGTATTCCGCGGCAGCGGCGTAGGCGGCGTCGTAGGCGGTCAGAGTGTGCCTGAGTTGCCAGACCCGCTCGTGCATCGCGGTCACGGGCACGAGGGTGATGTTGAGCTCGACCAGTGTGCGTCGTGCTGTGATCAGGGTGGGGGAGGGTTGGGGTTGGTTGTTGGCCATGCGCCGGAGGACGTTGAGCACCTCCATGCGGAGATGCTCGGGTCCGCTGAACTCGGTGAGCTCGCTCAGGCAATCGCGAACCGGGTCATTGCCCGGTCCGGGCAGCAATGCGTCGACCAGGGTCGAGGCGTCGATGACCGCATTGGTGATCACGAGTTCGTGCTCCGGTGTTGCTCGGCATCGCCGGCGTCCTGCTCGTCGCGCATCGCGCGGACTTCGGCGACGGAGTCCACGGGCGACATGTCGGGTTCCTGCGCGGCGATCCGGGCGAAGAGTGCGCGGTGGTGCTCACGCTGGGCCTGTTCGTGCAGAAGTGCGGTGACGTAGCGGTTCAGCGACGTGCCCTGGTTGCGTGCGGCTGTTTTGAGGATGTCCAGGTCGCTCTCGTCGACGTCACGGATGGTGAGCTTGCCAGTCACCTCTCCACAGTAGCAGGCATGGAAAGCAGTCACATAGTAGTGGCATAGTCTGACGGTATAGAATGCTGTCATCTGTCTCGCTTGGTTGCGCTCCGAGCCTGGGAGCACACACGGGGATGAGCGGTCGAACCGCCCCCCGGCGCCGAGTAGCAGTCTGCCTTGACTGTTTCGGGGGGTGGGGTGAGACTGAGGCGGCCGTTTCCGGAGGGCCCTGTGGGCGACAGAGGGGATGCCGCGTGAGTGACAGCGTGTTGACCGAATTCGGTGATGGTCTGGCCGTGATCACCCTCAACCGTCCGGAGGCGCGCAACGCCGTCGACGGCGCGGTGGTCGAGGGCATTGTCGCCGCGGTGGACGAACTCGAGTCCCGCTCCGATGTGACGGCCGGGATCATCACGGGAGCGGGTGGCACTTTTTGTGCCGGTATGGATCTCAAGGCGTTCTCCCGGGGAGAGCGCCCGTCGCTTCCCGGTCGGGGGTTCGGTGGTTTGACCGAGTGTCCGCCGTCGAAACCGTTGATCGCCGCTGTTGAGGGGTGGGCCCTGGCGGGAGGGTGCGAGTTGGCGCTCAGTGCCGACCTCATCGTGGCGGCCCGGGATGCACAGTTCGGCCTGCCCGAGGTCAAGCGTGGTCTTGTGGCCGCGGCCGGGGGTTTGCTGCGGTTGCCCAAGACGTTGCCGTACCAGCTGGCGATGGAGGCCGCGCTGACCGGTGATCCGTTCACGGCCGAGCAGGCGCAGGCGCACGGTGTGGTGAACACGGTGACCGAGCCGGGGCAGGCGCTGGCCGGTGCGCGCGAGCTGGCGGCGCGCATCGCCGAGAACGGCCCGTTGGCGGTGCGGGCGACCAAGCAGATCGTCTCGGGGGCCGTGCAGTGGACCGACGCCGAGGCGTTCGCGTCGCAATCCGAGATCGCCGCCCCGGTGTTCGCCTCCGCGGACGCGCAGGAGGGTGCCCGTGCTTTCGCGGAGAAGCGCCGACCGGTCTGGCGGGGCGAGTGAGCACGGAAGGAATCGAGCAGGCAGGGCGGCAAGTTCGGCGTCGGCGCGGTAGCGGCCGGGCCCGGATGGCCTCGGCCCGTGTGCAGGGGTTGCGAGCAAAGGAGGCGGTATGCGTGATGCGGTGATCGTGGAAGCGGTGCGGACTCCGGTGGGCAAGCGCAACGGTGCGCTGTCGGGGGTGCATCCGGTCGAGTTGTCGGCGCAGGTGCTGAGCGGATTGACCGCTCGGGCGGGGCTGGATCCTGCCGAGGTCGACGATGTGGTCTGGGGCTGTGTGGGCCAGGTCGGTGAGCAGACCATGGACATCGCCCGCAACGCGGTGCTGGCGGCGGGGTGGCCGGAAAGTGTCACCGGGGTGACCGTGGATCGGCAGTGCGGATCGTCGCAGCAGTCGGTGCATTTCGCCGCGGCCGGTTTGGTGGCGGGCCATTACGACGTGGTCGTGGCCGGCGGGGTGGAGTCGATGAGCCGGGTGCCGATCGGCTCCTCGGCGCAGGGGGCCGATCCGTTCGGCGAGCGGATGCTGCAGCGCTACGAGGGAGTCGTGCCCAACCAGGGTGTGGGTGCCGAGATGATCGCCCAGCGGTGGGGACTCAGCCGGGCCCGGGTCGACGAGTTCAGCCTGGCCTCGCACGAGAAGGCCGCGGCCGCCCAGGATGCCGGGGCCTTCGATGAGCAGATCCTCCCGGTGAGTCTGCCGGACGGCGGCGTGGTCGACCGCGACGAGGGGGTGCGTCGGGGCGGCACCGTCGAGGGGCTGGCCGGGCTCAAGCCCGCCTTCTGCGAGGACGGTGTGATCACCGCGGGCAACAGCTCGCAGATCAGCGACGGGGCGGCCGCGCTGTTGATGACCACGAGTGAGAAGGCGGCCGAGTTGGGGCTGCGTCCGGTGGCGCGGGTGCACACCGTGGCCCTGGCCGGTGACGACCCGGTGATCATGCTCACGGCGCCGATCCCGGCCACCCGTAAGGTGCTGGCCCGCAGTGGCCTGTCGCTGGAGCAGATCGGGGCCTTCGAGGTCAACGAGGCGTTCGCGCCGGTGCCGATGGCCTGGCTGGCCGAGATCGGGGCCGAGGCCAAACTGCTGAATCCGCATGGCGGGGCGATCGCGCTGGGGCACCCGCTCGGCGGTAGCGGTGCGCGGTTGATGACCACGCTGGCTCACCACATGCGCGCTGCTGGGGTGCAGTACGGGCTGCAAACCATGTGCGAGGGCGGCGGACAGGCCAACGCCACCATCCTCGAACTGCTGTGACGGTGTGCGCAGGAGAACCGGCCGGGGGCGAGCAGCGCTGCTCGCCCCCGGGTGAGGACGTCGAGGTGTACGGCTCCTTTTCTGCCGGGCCCGCACTCCGCGGAGCGGCCCGGCGCGACAATCCTCCACTCAGGACACCCGCCGGGTGAGGACTGCCCGGGGTCCGAGAGTGCTGCCGTGGGTGATGCCAAAAGGATCGGAGTGCGGAGGTCATGGCCATCAAGCCCGAGGAGCGAGCAAGCACGGAGCAGCCGGTCCTGACGGAGCGGGACGGGGCGGTGCTGACGGTGACGTTGAACCGGCCGCATCGCAAGAACGCGATCGATCGAGGGATGTGGTCGCTGCTGCACGAGGCGGTGTGCACGGCCCGGGACAGTGCCGAGGTGCGGGTGGTGGTGCTCACCGGTGCCGGTGGGGACTTCTGCGCCGGAGCCGACCTCGGCGGTGACGACGACACCCAGCACCCGTTGGACCGGATGGGCGGGATCAATGACGTGGCCATGGCCCTGCACGAGCTGGGCAAGCCGGTCATCGCGCAGGTGTCCGGGGTGGCGGTCGGCGCCGGGTGGAACCTGGCGCTGGGTTGTGACCTGGTGGTGGCCTCGCCGGAGGCGCGGTTTTCCCAGATCTTCGCGCGGCGGGGACTGTCGCTGGACTTCGGCGGTTCGTGGTTGCTGCCGCGCATCGTGGGGTTGCAGCAGGCCAAGCGTCTGGCGTTGCTGGGTGATTTCGTCGAGGCCGAGGAAGCTCGTGGGCTCGGTTTGGTGACCTGGGTGAAAAACCTCGAGGACATCGACGGTTTCGTCGCCGAGCTGGCACAGCGACTCAGCCACGGCCCACCGGTGGCACTGGCCCAGACCAAGGCGTTGCTCAACGAGAGCGTGGATCAGACGTTTCAGCAGGCACTGGCCGGTGAGGCACGGGCGCAGACGGTCAACTTCGCCACCGAGGACACGACCGCAGCATTTGAGGCCTTCCGAACCAAAACCGAACCGGAATTCACCGGACGTTGGGCGGTGCGATGAGTACCTACGAGCACATTTCCTCCGAGACCGCCGACGGAATCGCCACGATCACTCTCGATCGTCCGGAACAGCTCAACGCCTTCACCACGACGATGCGCCGGGAGCTGATCGAGGCCTTCGACGCGGTCGACGCCGACGACGAGGTCCGCGCGGTGATCGTCACCGGCGCCGGACGTGGTTTCTGCGCGGGCGCCGATCTCAGCGACGGGGCCGAGACCTTCAACGCCGATACCGGCGATGGGCAGCATCGGGCCGTGCGGTGGGAGACGGGCGAGATCGACGGGGTGCCGCGTGATGGCGGGGGCACGGTCGCGTTGCGGATCGCGGCCGCGCGCAAGCCGGTGATCGCCGCGATCAACGGCCCGGCCGTGGGGGTCGGTGCGACGATGACGCTGCCGATGGACATCCGGTTGGCCGGTGCCTCGGCCCGGTTCGGGTTCGTGTTCGCCCGGCGCGGCCTCGTGCCGGAAGCGGCCTCGGCCTGGTTCCTGCCGCGGGTGGTCGGGATCTCGCAAGCCATGGAATGGGCTGCCACCGGCCGGGTGTTCGACGCCGCCGAAGCCCGCGAAGGCGGGTTGGTCTCGCGGGTGCTCGACGACGACGAGTTGCTGCCTGCCGCCCGGGGCGTGGCTGCCGAGATCGTCGAGAACACCTCCGGGGTCTCGGTGGCGGTGTCCCGGCAGTTGCTGTGGAGCATGCTCGGTGCGTCCACGCCGTGGGAGGCCCATCGGCTGGATTCGAAGGCCATCCACGAGCTCGGCGCGGGCGCCGATGCAGCCGAAGGAGTGTCGTCGTTTCTGGACAAGCGCCCGCCGCGGTTCCCGATGCGGGTGAGCACCGACTATCCCGAGTTCATGCCGCACTGGCCGCAGCGGCCGGATGGGATGTGACCGCGCACAGCAGTGGGTCGATCAGCGCTCCGGCCACGGACGAAGGTCGCTGATCGACCCGGTGTCAGAAAGCCGAGTAGCCGCCGTCGACGGTGATGGTGTCGGCGGTGTGGAAAGCGGTGGCCGGACTGGCCAGATACACCGCCAGAGCTCCGAAGTCGTCGGGTTTGCCCCATCGGCCCACCGGCATTCGCGGAAGCACCCGGCGCTGGAACGGCTCCGACTCCAGTGCCGGATCGGCCATCGGGGTGCTCACCCAGCCGGGCAGGATCGCGTTGGCGCGGATGTGGTGTCGGGCGAGTTCGATCGCGATCGACTTGATCATCGAGATCAGCGCGCCCTTGCTCGAGGCGTAGCCCTGCCCGCGCGGCTGTCCCTGCACGGCGGCGAGGCTGGCCGTGCCCGCCAGGCTGCCGCCTTCACCCTGGTCGACCAGCTGCCGCGCGGCGGCGCGCAGCGTGAGAAACGCGCCGTCGATGTTGACCCGGGTAACCCTGCGGAACTCGTCGAGGTCGGTGTCCAGGAACCGGGTTCCCGCGCCTCCCACACCGGCGTTGGCAAAGCACGAGTCCAGTCGGCCGAAGTGCTCGACGGTGCGGCCCATCGCCTGCTCGACCTGGCCTTCGTCAGCGACATCGCAGGCCAGCGCCAACACGCCCGTGCCGTGTGAGCGCAGCTTCTCGGCGGCGGTGGCGTTGCGGTCCTCGTTGGTGCCCCAGATGCAGACGTTCGCTCCGGCGGCGGCCAGCGCCTCGGCCATGGCCAGGCCGATGCCGGAGTTGCCGCCGGTGACCACGGCGACGTGGCCGTGCAGATCGAACGGGTTGCCGCCGGCCTGCGTGTGCTCGGCGCTGGTCATCGCCGCTCCTGTGCGGGTCGGTACGGAGACGGGTCGGTGAACGACGGCGCGCGCCGGGCGAAATTGGCCTCGACGGCCTCTGTCTGGTTGGAGCTGCCGATCAGTGCGCGGATGGAGTCCTGCTCGGCGGCGAAGCCGGTCTCCAGGCTCACGTGGCCGGCCGAGTCGAGCAGGTGTTTGGCATGGCGAATGGCGTCGGGGCTCTTGGCGGCGATCTCGGCGGCCAGTGTGCGGGCGGCAGCGAGCGGATCCGCTTCGACCCGCGTGGCCAGTCCGAGAGCGACTGCTTCCTGCCCGGTGACCACTCGTCCGGTGAAGGTGAGTTCCTTGGCGACATCGCGCCCGACGAGTTCCGGAAGCAGCTGAGTTCCCGTCATGTCGGGGATCAGGCCCCACCGAACCTCCATCACCGACAGGTGGGCATCGGGAGCCACCAGTCGGATGTCGGCACCCAGCGCCACCTGCAACCCGCCGCCGAGCGCCACACCGTGCACCGCCGCGATCACCGGTATCGGCAGGTGCGCCCAGACATGGGCGGCCTGCTGCCCCGGAGCGCGTGCCGGCCCGATCGGTTCTGCCGGTGCCGCCTGTTGCCGGTCCGGCTCGTGGTCACCGGTGACCATGTCCCGGAACGAGTCGACATCCAATCCCGCGCAGAAGCCGCGGCCGGCGCCGTGCAGGACCACGGCCCGTACGCGGGGATCGTCCCGGATCCGGAGGCCGGTGGTCACCAGGGCGGAGAACATCGCCGGATCGAGGGCGTTGAGCTTGTCCGCTCGCGCCAATCGCACTTCTGCCACCCCGTCCTCGACGGTGCAGGCCACTCGATGGTCGACATCGTTGGTGGATTCCTCGACGAGATCGGTCACGGTGCCTCCTCGCGATGGCGATGTGCGAACGGATGATGCCGGTGACGCAGCGTTCCGGCGACGATCGTCGACGTTAGGTCGCCCGCCATGGGCAGTCAAGACTGACTGCCATGTCGATTCGGGCCACTGCAGTCCACAGTGGCCGGCTCGCGGCGAGCATCGCGCCCATACCGAGTTCGACGAGCGGGTGACGCGTTTGACGTGGGCGCTGCAGCAGAGCGGAGTCGGACGGGCGACCGTGTGGCGCTGTCATGGGCCGGACGCTTGGTCCGACGACCCGCGAACGCATGCTCCGCGCTCCTTCTTGTATTCGCCGTCACAGCGCCCTTACCGTAGCTGAACAATCGTTGAGGAGGGTGTATGGATTTCGAACTGCCCGCCGAACTCGTACAGCGTCTTGCCGACCTGGATGCGTTCATCGACGCCGAGATCCGTCCCCTTCAGCAGCAGGACGACAACGAGCGCTTCTTCGACCATCGGCGCGAGTTCGCCCGCACCGACTTCGAGGCCGGGGGCACACCGCGTCCCGAGTGGGAGGCGTTGCTCGGGGAAATGTTCCGCCGTGCCGACAAGGCGGGCTGGCTGCGCTACGGCTTGCCCGCCGAAGCCGGCGGCAGCGGTGGGTCCAATCTGGACATGGCCGTCATCCGAGAGCATCTGGCGGCCAAAGGGCTCGGTCTGCACAACGACCTGCAGAACGAGTCCTCGGTGGTGGGCAATTTCCCGTTCGTGCACATGTTCCTGGCGTTCGGCACCGCGGAGCAGAAGGACGAGTTCGTGGAGGGCATGCTCACCCGGGAGAAGCGGGTCGCCTTCGGGCTGACCGAGCCGGACCACGGCAGCGATGCCACCTGGCTGGAGACCACCGCCGTCGCCGACGGTGACGACTGGATCCTCAACGGCGGCAAGCGGTTCAACTCCGGGCTGCACTCGGCCACCCACGATGTCGTTTTCGCGCGGACCTCCGGCAAGGACGGCGATGCCACGGGCATCACCGCTTTCCTCGTGCCCACCGACAGCGCGGGATTCTCGGTCGACTTCCACTGGTGGACGTTCAACATGCCCACCGACCACGCCGAGGTCACCCTGCGCGACGTGCGGGTTCCCGGCTCCGCGGTGTTCGGCGAGGTCGGCGAGGGACTCGCACTGGCGCAGCACTTCGTGCACGAGAACCGCATCCGCCAGGCCGCTTCCGGTGTCGGTGCCGCCCAGTACTGCATCGACCGCAGCGTCGAGTACACCCGGCAGCGCAGTACGTTCGGGCAGCCGCTGGCCGACCGCCAGGCGATCCAGTGGCCGTTGGTGGAGCTGCAGACGGAGGCCGAGCTGCTGCGCACCCTCGTGCGCAAAACGGCCTGGGAACTCGACCGTACCGAACACGTGGAGATCAGCGACAAGGTCTCGATGTGCAATTACCGTGCCAACCGGCTGGTGTGCGACGCGGCCGACCGGGCGATGCAGGTGCACGGCGGACTCGGCTATACCCGGCACACCCCGTTCGAGCACATTTATCGGCACCATCGCCGCTACCGGATCACGGAAGGATCCGAAGAGGTGCAGATGCGCAAGGTCGCCGGTTACTTGTTCGGATTCGCCGGTCCCCGTCGTGCCGGTCGCAACGCCTGACCGCGCTGCTGCGTGTTCTGCCTGTTCCTGTCGCGCACCGTTGGCCACCCGACCGACAATCCTCGATCAACGACGAGTCACCGGAGATGCTCATGCACGACTTTCGGGAGATCGGACAGCAACTCGGCAACTGGGGGCGTTGGGACACGCAAGACCAGCGCGACGAGCGAGGTACGACGAACTCCCGCACTCCCGAAGTGGGATCGTGCGCGCAGGAATCGGCCGGTGGATACGTTCGGGGCGCAGCACCGGCGACTTCCGGCGAGGACGCGATCACAGCCGCGACGATCGAGGCCATGGTCGAGCACGGGTACCACGGGATTTCACATCGGGTGAGTGATCCCTGCGGTCGAGCCTCGGACATGTGCGGATCCGGGAGGTGAGGCCGGATGGACGAGGATGTGCCGCGCGAACTCGCCGGAGGGCTTCGGGACCGGCTCGGTACCGTGCTGGGCGGGCCGGTCGAGATTTCGGACCTGCACCAGCTCAGTGGCGGGGCGAGCCGCGAAACCTGGGCGTTCGGAGCGCAGCACCGGCAGGACGCACCGCGTCGGCTGGTGTTGCGGCGAGACCCGCCCGGATGCGGACGGCCCGAGTCGATGGCGCTGGAGGCGGCCGTGATCGCGGCGGCACAGGAATCGGAAGTTCCGGTGCCCGCGTTGGTCGACCACAGCACCGATGAGTCCATCCTGGGATCTCCGTACCTGATCACCGCCCAGGTGGACGGCGAGACCATTCCCCGGCGACTGCTGCGGGAACCGGAATTCGAGCCGGCCCGGGCCACGCTCGCGCGCGAGCTGGGAGGTGTGCTGGCCCGGATTCACAGCATCCCGCCGTCGTCGGTGCCCGGGCTGCTCGACCACGACCCCCTCGAAGAACTCGTGGCCACCTATGACGCGCTCGAGGAACCACTGCCCTCGGTCGAGCTCGCGTTGCACTGGCTGCGGGCGAATCGGCCGGAGCGTGCGGGCACCACGGTGGTGCACGGCGATTTCCGCAACGGCAATCTCATCGTCGATCCCACCGGGCTTCGGGCGGTGCTGGATTGGGAGCTCGTCCACCTCGGTGACCCGCTGCAGGATCTGGGCTGGCTGTGTGTGAAGGCTTGGCGGTTCGGCTCCCCGCATCCTGTCGGCGGTTTCGGTTCCCGGGAGGATCTCTTCGCCGGCTATGCCGAGGTCGCCGGTGCAAAACCGGACCCCGAGGCGGTGCACTGGTGGGAGGTGTTCGGCACCGCGAAATGGGCGGTGGGGTGCCGCGCTCAGGCGCAGCGCCATCTCAGCGGGGAGACGAGGTCGGTGGAGCTGGCCGCGATCGGGCGCCGGGTGTGCGAGCAGGAACACGACCTGCTGCTGGCGCTCGGGGTCCCGCCGCCGGAGGCCGACGGTGCAGCCGTGCCGGAGCACCCGACTTCGGATCTGCACGGTCATCCCTCGGCGGCCGAACTGGTCGCGGCGGTGGGCGAATTCCTGCGTACCGAGGTGCTGCCTGCCCACGAGGGACGGTTCCACTTCCACACGCGGGTGGCGGCCAACGTGCTCGCCACCGTCGAGCGGGAACTGACGCTCGGCGAACAGCAGCAGAACACGCATCAACAGCGACTGGCCGAACTCGGCTTCACCGACCAGGCCGGACTCGCCGCGGCGATCCGCGCCGAAACGGTCGATCCCGACGATCCTGCGGTGATCGCCGCCGTGCGCGCGGCGGTGACCGACAGACTCACCGTGGCCAATCCCCGCTATCTCTCCGATCCGGCCTGATCCCCTCGAGCGTTCGTGCCTCGATGACTCCAAGATGATCCATACCGCCTTGTGGTTCGAGGGGAAAACGTATTCCTACCGGCAGCTCGAAGCCGCCTTCGAAGCGGTCCGGGAACTCGGTTTTCTGTGACGCACCGCGTCGACGGAGTGGATTCGGTGACTCGCGGAGCTGTTCGTGGTCCGGCAGGTCTGCGTTTCGGCCGGCTGGCGGTGCGTGAGTCGATCAGGGCAGGGGAGTGTGGGCCGGGTTCACTCGCTCGTTCTCGTCGGCGGGACCGGGCGGTGTGCCGGTGCCGAACGGGTGCCCGCCGAGAGACTCGCGCCCGTGGGGTGTGATCCATCCGGACAGGTCGGGCCCGGCCGGAACGATCCCGGTGGGATTGATGTCGCGGTGGACGATGTAGTAGTGCTGCTTGATCTGCTCGAAGTCCACCGTGTCCCCGAATCCGGGGGTCTGGAACAGGTCGCGCGCATATGCCCACAAGGTGGGCATCTCGGTGAGTTTGTTGCGGTTGCACTTGAAGTGCCCGTGGTAGACGGCGTCGAAGCGCACGAGGGTGGGAAACAATCGCACGTCGGCTTCGGTGATCGAGTCACCGACGAGGTAGCGCTGGTTGCGCAGCCGGTCCTCCAGCCAGTCGAGCGCGGTCCACAGGCGCTCGTAGGCCTCGTCGTAGGCACGTTGGTCTCCCGCGAATCCGCACCGGTACACGCCGTTGTTCACCTCGGTGAACACGCGCTGGTTGACCGCGTCGATCTCGTCCCGGTGCTCGTCGGGCAGCAGGTCGGGGGCGCCCTCGCGGTGATGGTCGCGCCACTGCGTCGACAGGTCGATCGTGATCTGTGCGAAGTCGTTGGTCACCACCGCGCCCGTGGTGGTGTCCACGATCGCCGGAACCGTGATCCCCCTCGAGTAGTCCGGGTCGCGCCGGAAGTAGGCCTCTTGCAAGCGTGCGATCCCCAGCACCGGGTCGCGTCCGCCGGGATCGAGGTCGAACGTCCACGAGCGGGCGTCATGCGTCGGGCCTGCGAGGCCGAGCGAGATCGCGTCTTCCAGTCCGAGCAACCGCCGAACGAGGATCGCCCTGTTCGCCCACGGGCAGGCACGCGCGCCGATCAGCCGGTACCGGCCGGGCTCAACGGGAAAGCCGTCGCGGCCGTCAGCCGTGATGCGGGTCGAGATGTAGTGGGTGTCGCGGGTGTACTCCGTGCCCGTGCCCGAGGAGACCCCGGCCTGGCTGTGCTCGGGCCTTTCGGTGCTGTGCGCGGCCTTCGAACTCTCGCTCACGCCTGCGACCCTACGTCGATCCGCCGAAACCTGCTGCTTCGCGAACTCACCGTTGGATCGGGGTGTCCGAGGTCGTTGTGGTGGGAGGGGAGCTGATCGCGGAAGTCGCTGCTCGTCGGCAGGGACGGGGCGATCGGCAGCGCCCGGCGGCTACGCCGCCCGCGGTCGGCTCCGGGCCGCAGGAGTTCACGGTCTCGCGGGCAGCATCCTGCGGCCGGTGAGGATGATCCCGCTGGCCAGCAGCAGGGTGAGCCCGGCTGTCATCCAGGCCGTGGGATAGCCGGTGTGGCCCAGCATGGCCCCGAAGGCCAGCGGCCCCAGACAAGCCCCCGTGCCGGCACCTGCCTGGGTGATCCCGGTGGTGCTGCCGGGCCGGTTGGGGGAGGTGCGGACGATGGCGTAGTTGAACAGTCCGGCCCAACCCCAGCCGATGCCGTAGCCGATGACCGCGGCGAACAGGAAGGACCACTCCCGCCCGGTGGCCAGCAGGGCCACGCTCACGGCTCCCACGGCGCTCATCGCGGCCACCACGCCGAGGTTGGTGCCGCTGCGCTTGTCGGCGAGCATCCCCATGCCGATGCGGGCGCTGATGCTGGACAGGGAGCCGAGCACGGCCAGCAATCCCGCCGTCACGGTGAGGAATCCTGCATGGACGGCACCGAGGACGAAGAAGGCCCCGAGCGCGTTCGCTCCGGCAGAAGCCAACCCCCACCCGGAGGCGAGCACGATCAGCGCGGCACGGGGCAGCGGGTTGGCGGTGTGCTCCGGGGTGGCCGCGGCCGTGGTCGCCGGTGGGGTGCTGCCGTGCCCGCCGGAGGAGGGGGCTCGCAGGGTCAGGGCCACGCCGAGGGCACAGGCCACTCCCACGTAGTAGATGCTGCGCCAGCCCGATACGTAGGCCGCGGCCGGTACGGCCAGCCCGCCGAGCAGGATGGCCATCGGGATGGCGGCCTGCTTCACCCCGAACGCCAGCCCTTGGCGTTGTGGGGAGACCAGTCGGCTGACATAGCGGTTGGTGGAGGGCTGGATCGCCCCGTTGGTCGCTCCTGCGCAGCCCAACGCCACGGCGAGCCCCTGCCACCCCTGCACCACGGTGGCCACGGCCAGCAGTGCCGCGGCGGCGACCATCAGCGCCACGCGGATGACGCGCAGGCTGCCGAAGCGGTCGGCCAGGCGCCCGCCCAGCGGAGCGATGACCGCGCTGACCCCGAAGAACACCGCCGTGGCGATCCCGAGGCCGGCAGGGGTGACGATGCCGTCGTCGCGCAGCAGCGGCGCCAGCGCCGAGGTGAGAAACACGCCCAGCAACCCGCAGGTCGTCGCGGCGATCGCACCTACAGCGGCGCCGAATGATCCGCCACCGGATCCGAAACGTCCCGTTCTTTCCGTTCGAACCCGGTCAGCACTCATAGCCGTCGAGTATGGTGCACCTCTTCGGCTGCGGGTGGGTTCACCGGTCAACGTCACACTGCACGGCACGCTCCGGAAGGCACCCGTTTCATCCGCCTTCCCGCCGGGAAGCACCCGGTGGGTGGTGGGTGGCTCGGTGCTGGGCGAGCACGTCGAGACCGAAGTCGCCGGTGGGGTCTCGCCACACCGAATGGGCGTGGTTGACACCGCGTTGGGTGTGGTCCCATTCCGCGAGCAGCCGGGGACCCTGCAGGCGGTAGTAGTGTGGCTCGCCACGCTCGGCGCCGCCGGCCCACGCGAAGTGCACCTCGTCGAGCTGGTCACCGTCGAAGCGGGATCGCTCGCGTTCGACCAGACCCGGCGGCATCCGGCCGATGTAGACCTCGAGCAGGTCGCGCAGGTGCTTGCGCTGGTTCGGTGTCAGATCGCGTGCGGCGACGCCCTTGGGTGCCTCGGTCAGTTCCACCGCGCGGTGGTCGGATTCGGTGACTCCGAGATGGGCCTCGAGATCGTGGTGCATCGACCACAGCCGGTCCTCGAGGGGCTGGTCGTCGAAGTGACCCCGCCACAGGTCGGGCAGCGGGATCAGGCGGTCGCCGCCCGACAGGCGTATCCGGTTGCCGCTGACGATGTCGGCCGGCGCGGTCGTGCTCAGCGTCGCCCGGGCCCGTTGCTGGGAGTCCAGCGAGTGCAGCAGCTCGCGGGCGATGTCCTCGACCCCGCCCAGGGGACGCAGCTCCCGGCCGCCCAGCAGGGGAGAGACCGCGGGATCGGCACCGAGGAAGCACGGCGTGCCTGCTGCGACCTCGCGATCGACCACGAGGTGGTTCACCGACACGTGGTGGCCTCCGTAGCGCCATGCCCACGGCTGACCGTTTTCCGGGTCGCCGAAGATCCGCAGGTAGTACATTCCCGGATCGCGGCCCCGGTCGCGGGCGAAGCCGGCGGAGAAGTTCTCGGTCCGGTCGAGAACGTTTTCCAGACCCATGATCGTGGTTGCCGTGACGTAGCCGGCCTCTGACAAGCCGGTGGCCAGCAGCCGCATGGCGGCGCGCTGCTGGTGCGGAGTCATCCGGTGCAGAGTGAGCCCGCCGTGATCGGTGGGAGTGTAGTACCAGCGCACGCGCTCGTGGTCGGCCGCGGGTGAGCCCGGCCAGTGCCACACTCCGTCGGCTCGCTGGACGTCGTCGAGAGTGGCGATCCACTCGATCGCCGCCTGTGCCATCGCGGCGGCGACATCGCGCGGGCTGCGCTGCTCGGTGCTCATCCGATGCGCTGGAGCCGCCGGTTGTGCAGCTCGCCGCCGTGGAGCTCCGCCGCTTTGCCCGGCTCGGCCCGCAGCGCGGCGATTCCGGTCAGCAGGCTGCGGTCCTCGGCGGTGGGCGTGGTCACAAGGCGGTCCTCTCGGCGCGGTGGGTGAGCCGATCGTAGGTGGTGCGTGCGGACCGACGCTCGGGGAAATGGCCCGTCCGAGGGTCCCTCGTTACCGTGCTCGTGCTCCCCGCCGGCAAGCACTGGTCACCTCGTCCGACATGGCCGATGCTCGTGTCGCAGGCATGATCCGAGATGGTGCCACCGGGCCCAGAGGAGCCAGCGGGCCGTTGAACGGCGCTTCTGTGTGGCAAGCGGCTGTGGTGAGGTGATCGCGGTGGTCGCGTCAAGGGGGCGGTGGACCACCGTGGACAAGTGCCGTTCGAGTTTCGACGGGTTTCGGTAGGGCTTTCCCCCGGTGATCGTCTCACTGTTCGGCGAGGGTCCGGTGCAGGAAGTCGACCAGCCAGCGCTGGGCGGGACCGCGGAAACGTTCGGGCAGCGCGTACAGGGCGATCTCCAGCGGTTCCAGGCTGATCGGCAGCTGCAGCAGGCGCACCGGGTGGCTGGCGGCGTAGGCGTGACCGGCGTATGCGGGCACGATGGCCACCATCTCGGAGCGTTGCACCAGGTAGGGCAGCACGGAGAACTTGGCGACCTGCAGCGCTACGTGGTCGAGCAGTTCCAGAGTTTCCAGGGCGAGTTTGGGGCCGACGTGGCCGGAGGGACCGTCGACGAGGATGTGTCGCTCGGTGCGCAGTTGCGCGGCGCTGACCGACTCGCCACGCAGGCGCGGATGGTTGCTCGCGACCATGGCGAAGTAACCCTCGGAGAACAGGGGGATCCGTCGGATCTGCGGTGAGGACAGGATCGGCGTCGCGATGAACGCGTCCACCTCGCCTCGGCTCAGCTGACGAGGGGAGTCGCTCGTGTCCAGCGAGCGCACCATCAGCGAGACCCCGGGTGCCTGCTGTTGCAGCGGACCGAGCAGCCGGGGCAGCAGGGACGCCTCGCCCAGGTCGGACAGGCCGATCGTGAAGCGTGCCTGCGAGGTGCCGGGGTCGAAGGCGCGGGTGGGGGCGATCGCGTGCTGGATTCCGGCCAGCGACTGCTGCAGCGGCTCGTACAGCCGGTCGGCCACCGCGGTGGGCACGAGCCCGTGCCTGCTGCGGCGAAACAGCTCGTCGTCGAAGTGCCGACGCAGCTTGCCGAGGCTGTAGCTCACGGTCGGTTGACTCACGTGCACGGCCTCGGCGGTCGCGGTGACGCTGCGGGTCTCGTAGAGCAGCACGAAGATCCGGATCAGGTTGAGGTCGAAATCAGTCATATCGAGCAGATCAATATTCCGGGAGAGAACTATCTATTGGATTAGTAGTACTCCTGGTCCCTACGGTGGGGCAAGCCACAGACGCCAGGAGGCTGCAATGCTGGTTCGCGACGTCGCGCACGAGGTCATGCGTCGGCACGGGATCACGACGATCTTCGGCAACCCCGGTTCCAACGAGCTGCCCTTCCTCACCGGTATGCCCGAGTCCTTCCGCTACGTCCTCGGGCTGCACGAGGGCGCCGTCGTGGGGATGGCCGACGGATACGCCCAGGTCACCGGCCAACCCGTGATGGTCAACCTGCACGCCGCCTCGGGCTCGGGCAACGCCATGGGGGCGTTGACCAACGCGGTCTACTCGCGGACCCCGCTGGTCGTCACCGCAGGACAGCAGGTGCGCCCCGCGATCGGGCCGGAGTCGATGCTGGCCAACGTGGAGGCCACCCAACTCGCCAAGCCCCTGGTCGGCTGGGCGGGCGAACCCAGTTGCGCCGGCGATGTGCCGCGCTCCCTGACGCAGGCGATCGTCGAGGCGAAGCTGCGGCGGCGACCGACCTATTTGTCCGTCCCCTACGACGACTGGGACGTCGAGGCGGACCCCAACGCGCAGGCGGTGCTCGCCCGCTCCGTCGAACGAGCGGCACACCCCGGGCCGTCGCAGATCGCGCGGCTCGTCGGCGAGGTGCGGTCGGCGAAGCGGCCGGCGTTGGTCCTCGGAGGGGACATCGACACCGACGGGCTCTTCGACGAGGCCACCGCACTCGCCGAGCGGCTGGGCGCCCCGACCTGGGCGGCGCCGTCACTGTTCCGGCTGCCCTTCCCGAACCGGCATCCGCTGTTTCGGGGTGTGTTGCCCGCAGGCATCGCCCCGCTCGCCGACGCGCTGGCCGGCCACGACCTGGTGCTGGTGCTGGGGGCACCGGTGTTCCGGTACCACGAGTACCTGCCCGGCGAGTACCTGCGGGAGGGCACGCGACTGCTCCAGATCACCGACGACGCCGAGGCCGCGGCACGCGCCCCGTTCGGTGAGGCCCTGGTGACCGAACCGGGCGCGGTGATCGGTGAGCTGCTCAAGGCGCTTGCGGACAGCCCCACCGAGACCTCCACGTACACCGTGCCGGCCGCACCGGCCGAGGGCACGGGCACCGCGCTGCACCCCGAACAGGTCTTCGCGGCACTGCGCGACACGCAGCCGGCCGAGACCGGCTACGTCGTCGAGTCGACGTCGACCAACGGGTCGTGGTGGCGCCAGATGGATCTGCGGCGAGGGGGCTCCTACTTCTTCCCGGCCTCCGGGGGTTTGGGTTTCGGCATCCCCGCTGCCGTGGGGGTGGCACTGGGTCGGCCGGATCGGCCCGTGGTGGGCGTGATCGGAGACGGCTCGGCCAACTACGGCATCTCCGGCCTGTGGACCGCTGCACAGCTGGGCCTGCCGGTGACCTACGTGCTGTTGCGCAACGGCAGCTATGGCGCGCTGGAGTGGTTCGCCGACCTGCTCGATGCCCCCGATGCTCCGGGGACGACGATCCCCGGCCTGGATTTCACCCGTATCGCCGAGGGATACGGTGTCTCCGCGACCCACGTCCGTGATCTGGAGCAGTTGCGGGCTGTGCTGGCCGAGCCGCCCACCGGACCACGCCTGGTCCAGGTCGACACCGTGACCACCACCCCCGCCTGATCGGGCGAGCCTGCTGTCCCTGCTGATCTCCTTCATCGATTCCCCGGGAGACTCCATGACATCCAAGTCACGCCTTTCCTGGCCGGCAGCCCTGTGCTGGTTGACGGTCATGCTGGAGGGCTTCGATCTGGTCGCGCTCGGCGCGGTCGGCCTGGCACTCCAGGATCCGGTGGGCCTGCAGTTCAGTGCGGCGGAGTTCACGATGGTCGCCACGATCTCGCTCGTCGGTGTGATGATCGGTGCGGCCTTCGTGACCCCGCTGGCCGACCTGGTCGGGCGCCGCAAGGTGCTGATCGCGTCCGTGGCGAGCTTCTCGCTGTTCACCCTGCTGATTCCGCTGTCGCCGAACGTCGAGGTCTTCGCGGCGCTGCGGCTGCTGGCCGGAATCGGTCTCGGTGCCTGCATGCCGACCGCGCTGGCCGCGATGTCCGAGTACCTGCCGGCCGAGCGTCGCGCGCGGGCGAACACCACCACCATGACCGGCTACCACTGCGGGGCCGTGGCAGCGTCCTTGATGGCCCTGGCGGCGCGCGACGCCTGGCAGGTGCTGTTCGTCGCCGGCGGCGCGGCCGGGCTGATTCTCGCGGGGGTCATGTGGCAGAAGCTGCCGGAGACCGCATCGGTGCATGCGCCGGCCGAGAAGGCCGAGAAGGTCACCGTGCTGGATCTGCTGCGACCGCGGTTCCTGCGGACCACCCTGGCGGTCTGGGTGGGCACGTTCATGGGTCTGCTGCTGGTCTACGGGCTCAACACCTGGCTGCCGAGCCTGATGGAGACGGCCGGCTACAACGTGTCGACCTCGATCACGCTGCTGTTCGTGCTCAACGCCGGTGGCATCCTCGGGATGTTCCTGGCCGGTCACGTGGGTGACACGCGGGGGATTTCGCGCACCATCCTGATCTGGTTCGGTGCCGGTGCGGTTCTGCTGGCGGCACTGAGCATCCGCATCCAGACGAGCCTGCTGCTCAACGCGGTCATCTTCCTGGCCGGTGTCTTCGTCTTCTCCGCGCAGGTGCTCGTCTACGCCTACATCGCCCAGTCCTACCCGGAACGGATCCGCGGCTCGGCGCTGGGCATCACCTCCGCTGTCGGGCGGTTCGGTGCCATCGCCGGACCGCTCGTCACCGGGATGCTGGTCAGCACCGGTGTGGCCTACCCGTGGGGCTTCTACTTCTTCGCGGGCGCCGCGTTGCTCGGGCTGCTGGCCATGGCCGCGGCACCGTGGGTCTCGCGGCAGGTGGGTACCGAGAATGCCGCGGAGAGTGCCTCTCGGACTCCGGCGTCCGGCCGGGTGTGACGAGCACCGGGCTCCCAGATCGGCCCACCCGGGAGCCCGGTTCACGAAGCCGATGTTCCGGTTCCGCACGGGTAGGCGACACGGGTCTCGGTAAGTTCGGTAAGGCCGATTTCGGTGCTCCTCGGGGGTTCGGCCCCTGCCCGTGAGCAGGTCACCGCCGCAGCCCGCGCGGCGAAATCCAGCGCCGCTTTCCACTGGTGTTCGGAGAGGCCGTCGACGGCAGCGGCGCTCAGGGCGCCGTTGCGTTCCAGCCAGTGGAGCAGGGCGGCTTGTACCGTGTCGCCGGCGCCGATGGTGTCCACGACCGTCGAGTGTTCACCTGGGACGTCGACCTGCATGCCACGGCGGGTGATGACCGACATGCCGTCCTCGCCGGAGGTGAGCACCACTGCCGCCGGTCCCGTCGTCGCCCACCGGCGCGCTGCGGGCAGCGGGTCGTCCTGGTGGTCACCGTCGAGCCAGCAGGCGTCCTCGGTGGAGAGTTTGAGCAGGTCCACGTGCGGCAGCCACCGTTCGAACCGCTGCCGGTAGGCCACGGGGTCCGCGATCAGCGCGCTGCGCACGTTCGGATCCAGGGCGACGAACACGCCTCGCTCGCTTTCGCGGTGCAGCACCCTTTCGTAGGTGCCCGCGCCGGGTTCGAGCACCAGGGACAGCGTTCCCAGTGACAGGGCGCGGGTCTGCGGTGGTAGCGGCCCGGGGTCGGTGACCAGTCGGTCCGCGGTGCCTTCGACGTGGAAGGTGTAGCACGCCGAGCCGCCGGGTCCCGGTGCGACCACGGCGAGCGTGGTCGGTTCCGGACCGCGCTGCACCAGCGAGGAATCGACACCGGCGGAGACCATGCGCTCCAGCAGAGCCTCCCCGAAGGGGTCCTGTGAGACCCGGGAGAGGAAGGAGACCTCCGAGTCGAGACGCGCCAGCGCGATGGCGACGTTGTAGGGACCGCCTCCCAGCCGGGGAGTCAGCGCAGCGAGGGCCGGATGGGTCCCGGACTCCTGCGGCACGAGGTCGACCAGCGCCTCGCCTCCGACGACGATCATCTCGGACTCCTTTCCACGAGGACCGGCGCCCCCGCGTGGGTCGTTTTGCTCAGCGGTGGCAGCCGCACGAGTCGCGGTGCACGAACCGGGATTGCAGACGCCGCTCGACGGGCATGCGGTGTGGTTCGTCGAGGCGGTTGAGCAGCAGGCGCACGGCTTCGGCGCCGATCTCTCCGCTGGGTTGGGCGATCACCGTCAGCCGCGGGGCGAACAGGCCCGCCCAGGGGAAGTCGTCGAAGGCGACCAGGGCCACGTCGTCGGGCACGGCGAATCCGAGATCGCGCAGACCCTGCATGGTTCCGATGGTCATGGCGTTGTTGGCGGCGATGACCGCGCTGGGTGGCTGCGGCAGCGTGAGCAGTTCCTTCGCGGCGTGCCGAGCGCCCTCGGATTCCGAGGCCCCCTCGCGATACAGGTCCGGATCGGCGTGCAGGCCGTTGCGTCGCAGCCCTTCCCGATATCCGGCGAGCCGCTCGCCGGTGGTGCTCAGCCCTTCGATCCCGGCGATGAACCCGATGCGGCGATGCCCGAGCTCGGCCAGGTGATCGACGAGCGAGGAGGTGGAGTCGGTGTTCTCGGCGCTGACCTGGTCGTAGCCTTCCCCGAGCACGCGGTCGGCCAGCACGGTCGGCACGTCGTGCTCGGCGAGGTAGCGCATCGTGCGCGCCGGCTCTGCCGAGGGGGCGAGGATGATGCCGTCGACCCGGCGCTGGTGCAGGTTCGACACAACCGTGAACTCGTGCTCGGGATGGTCTCGGGGATCGGCGAACAGCAGGGTGTAGCCGTGCTGGATCGCCTCGGCCACGATGCCCTGCAGGATCTCGCCGAAGTAGGAGTTGGTGATCGCCGGGACGGCCACGCCGAGCGAGTAGGTGCGCGTGGCGGCCAGCGAGCGGGCCAGGGTGTTGTGGATGTATCCGCACCGCTCGATCGCTTCGCGCACCGCATTGCTCGTCTCGGGGAGCACCGTGCGGGTGCCGTTGAGCACGTGGGAGACCGTGGCCGCTGACACGCCGGCCTCCCGAGCGACATCGGCCATGGTGACCACGCACTGACCCCTTTGCTGATTCCGAGTGCTCCGTATCACGCAACCTAGCACGTGGTGAAGCGCTTGCGTAAGCGCTTAACCGAGCCGTATGGTTCCCGCCAACCCGACGGGTGAGCGGGGACACAGTGAGGCGCGGCACTGCCGCCGGCGGACCGGCCCGCCGCGGCCGGGGTCGACTGCGACGACGTCATCGCCGCCTTCGAGCAGGAAGGAACCGAGAGGTACGCGGCCCCGGGAAACGAGCTCGTCGAGACCGTCCGCACCGATCCGCAGGCAAACCGTATGAGGACGCAGGGGATGACACAGCTGAACGCGCAGGCACTGTCCGAACTCGACGGGAAGGTCTCCGTGCCGGCCTACGACCGCGCGCAGGTGCGCGGCGGGATCGTGCACCTGGGGGTCGGCGGTTTCCACCGTGCGCACCAGGCGATGTATCTCGACGCGTTGATGAACCGGGGCCAGGCCCTCGACTGGGGCATCACGGGGGTGGGCCTGCTGCCGTCCGACCGCCGTATGCAGGAAGTGATGAGCGCTCAGGACTGCCTGTACACGCTGGTGCTCAAGCACGCCGACGGATCCATGGAGCCCCGCGTCGTCGGCTCCGTCGTCGACTACCTCTTCGCCCCGGACGACCCGCAGGCCGTACTGCGGCGGCTGGTCGATCCGGCGACGAGGATCGTGTCGTTGACGATCACCGAAGGCGGCTACCACCTCAACCAGGCCACGGGCGCCTTCGACGCCGCGGACCCGGCCATCCAGCGCGACCTGCAGACCGGGGCGGTGCCCGAGACCGCTTTCGGCTACCTCACCGAGGCGCTCGCGCGCAGGCGCGCCGACGGCGTCGAGCCCTTCACGGTGCTCTCCTGCGACAACATCCAGGGCAACGGCGAGGTGGCGCAGCGCATGCTCGACGCGTTCGCCCGGCTGCGGGACCCGGAGCTGGCGAGCTGGATCGAGCAGCAGGTGAGCTTTCCCAACTCGATGGTCGACCGGATCACGCCGACGACCACGGACGCCGACCGAGCGTTGCTCGCCGAGCGGTTCGGGGTCGACGACGGCTGGCCGGTGGTCTGCGAGCCGTTCGCCCAGTGGGTGGTGCAGGAGAGCTTCCCCGGGGGCCGGCCGCCACTGCAGGAGGTGGGCGTGCAACTCGTCGAGGAGGTCGAACCCTACGAGCTGATGAAGCTGCGCCTGCTCAACGCAAGCCACCAGGCGCTGTGCTACCTGGGACGTCTCAGCGGTTACCACTACGCGCACGAGGTGTGCGCCGACCCGTTGTTCGTGAAGTTCCTGCTGGGCTACATGGACGCGGAGGCAACGCCCACGCTGGCACCGGTCCCGGGAATGGACCTGCAGCGCTACAAGCACCAGCTGATCGAACGGTTCGCCAACCCGGAGATCGCCGATCCGCTGTCCCGGCTGTGCGCGGAGAGCTCGGACCGCATTCCCAAGTGGCTGGTGCCGGTGATCGACGACCAGCTCGCAGCCGGGGGGCCGGTCCGCCGCTCGGCCCTCGTCGTGGCGAGCTGGGCCCGCTACGCCGAGGGGGTCGACGAGTCGGGCGGCTCCATCGACGTGGTCGACCGGCGCCGGGAGCAGGTCATGGCCCGGGCACGGCGGCAACGGCAGGAGCCGCTGGCGTTCCTCGCCGACCGGGACCTGTTCGGCGACCTGGCCGAGAACGAGACCTTCACCTCGGCCTACCGCGAGGCACTGGAATCGCTGCACGCACGCGGTGCCCGCGCCACGCTCGAGAGGTGGGAGGCGGAGCAGCAGTGAACTCCCCGACGCTTTCGGACCCGCCGGAAACGGCACCGACTCGACGCAAGCTCATCCTTTTCGCACGAAAGCACCGAGCACTATGAGGAAATCCCTCCGGATTTATGCAAGTCTGGTCGCCGTGGCCTGCCTGGCGCTGTCGGGATGTGCCGGTGCCGGCGCACTGGGTTCCTCCGCGGCCAAAACCGTGACCATCGCGATGGTCTCGAACCCGCAGATGCAGGACGCGATCAAACTCGCCTCCCACTTCGAGGAGCGGCACCCCGGCATCGACCTGAAGTTCGTCTCGCTGTCGGAGAACGAGGCGCGGGCCAAGATCACCGTGTCGACGGCGATGCAAAGCGGTCAGTTCGACGTGGTGATGGTCAGCAACTACGAGACGAGGATGTGGGCCGAGAACGGCTGGCTGCGCGACCTGTCGGGCTACGCTGCGAACACGCCCGGCTACGACGTGGGCGATTTCGTCCCGAGCATCCGCGAGTCGCTGTCGTACCGGGGCGACATGTATTCGATGCCGTTCTACGGCGAGTCGTCGTTCCTGATGTACCGCAAGGACCTGTTCCGCAAAGCCGGCATCACGATGCCCGAACACCCCACGTGGCAGCAGATCACCTCGTACGCGAAGAAGCTGCACGAACCGGGCAACCACGTCGGGATCTGCCTGCGCGGCAAGCCCGGCTGGGGTGAGGTGCTCGCGCCGCTGGACACCGTGATCAACACTTTCGGCGGTCGCTGGTACGACGAGAACTGGAACGCCCGGCTCGACAGCCCCGCGGTCAAGCGGGCGGTCGGGTTCTACGTGAACCTGGTCCGCAAGTACGGCGAACCGAGCGCGGCCACGACCGGCTTCGCCGAGTGCGGAACCCAGTTCTCCCAGGGCAACGCGGCGATGTGGTACGACGCGACGTCGGCCGTGTCGATCGTGGAGAACCCGAAGTCCAGCCGCGTGGCCGACGAGGTCGGCTACGTCGCGGCTCCGACGGTCAAGACCGAACATTCCAACTGGCTCTACACCTGGTCGCTGGGCATTCCCACGGCCAGTGACAACCCGGACGCCGCCTGGGAATTCATCTCCTGGGTGACCAGCAAGGACTACATCAAACTGGTCGGCAGGAAGCTGGGCTGGTCGCGGGTGCCACCGGGCAGCCGGATGTCGACCTACGAGATTCCGCAGTACCGCAAGGTCAGCGAGGACTACGCGGCCCTGACGCTGCAGGCGCTGCGTCGAGCCGATCCCGAGAACCCGACGGTGAAGCCGGTGCCCTACAGCGGGGCACAGTTCCTGCAGATTCCCGAGTTTCAGGACCTCGGCACGCGCGTGAGCCAGCAGATCAGTGCCGCGATCGCGGGCAAGAAGAGCGTGGCAGCGGCACTGGAGCAGGCCCAGCAGTACGCCGAGGCCGTCGGCAAGACCTATCAGGAGCAGCCATGACCAAGCACTCGACGCTCTCGCGCGCCGAGGGGTGGCGGCGTCGGGCACCGCTGTTGCCTGCGCTGCTGTTCACCATCCTGGTGACCCAGGTGCCGTTTCTGCTCACGGTGTACTACTCGACGCACTCCTGGAACCTCGTCCGACCGGGATCGTGGGAGTTCGTCGGACTGCAGAACTACCTCTACGTGTTCCGCGACAGCCAGTTCCGCGAGGTCGCGATGAACACGGTGATCCTGATCGTGGGCACGGTGCTGATCTCGGCGCTGCTCGGGCTGGGGCTGGCGCTGCTGCTCAACCGCAGTTTCCGCGGCAGGGGTGTGGTGCGCACGCTGCTCATCACCCCGTTTCTGATCACGCCCGTGGCCGGTGCCCTGCTGTGGAAGACCGCGATGTTCGATCCGGTCTTCGGAATCGTCAACTTCGTGCTGCAGCCGTTCGGCGTCGGAAACTTCGCGTGGGTGAGCCAGTTCCCGCTGGCGACGGTGATGGTGGACCTGATCTGGCGGTGGACGCCGTTCATGATGCTGCTGATCCTGGCCGGACTGCAGAGCATGCCGGAGGACGTCCTGGAGGCGGGTCGTGTCGACGGGGCAGGGCCGATCGCGCTGTTCCGCGAGCTGACACTGCCGCACCTGCGCCGTTTCATCGAGCTGGGCGTGGTGCTCGGGGCGATTTACCTGGTCAACACCTTCGGCGCGATCTACATGATGACCTCGGGCGGTCCCGGAGTGGAAAGCGCCAACCTGCCGTTCTACATCTACCAGCGCGCCTTTCTGGGCTTCGAGGTCGGGCAGGCGGCGGCCATGGGCGTGGTCACGGTCGCGGCCACCATCGTCATCGCCATGCTCGCACTGCGGCTGATCTTCAAGAGTTTCATGGGTGCACAGGAGGCAGCCTGATGACCGATCCCGCCCTTTCCGGCGACACCACTTCAGCGACAGTGCGGGATACTCCGGTGGCCGGCAGCGCCGCGCAATCCCGCAGTTCCGCCGACGAGACGAGGCCACGGCAGCGCGCCCGGCGCAAGCACCGCGGCGCGGCGGTGATCTGGGCGGTGCTGGCGTGGCTTGCCGCGCTGGTGTTCTTCTTCCCCGTGCTGTGGATGGTGCTGACCGCTTTCAAGTACGAACGCGCCGCCTACACCGACCCGCCCACGCTGTGGTTCTCCCCCACGCTGGAGCAGTTTCAGGCGGTTCTGGCCAGCGGGGTCGGGACTACCCTGCTGAATTCGGCGTTCGCCACGCTCGTGTCGACCACCTGTGTGCTGGTGCTGGGCATCCCGGCGGCGTTCGCGCTGTCGCTGCGACCGGTGAAGAAGACCAAGGACGTGCTGTTCTTCTTCCTGAGCACCAAAATGCTGCCGATCGTGGCCGTGATCGTCCCGCTGTACGTCATCGTCAACCGGATCGGTCTGCTCGACAACATCTGGACGCTGATCATCCTCTACACCGGCATGAACCTGCCGATCGCGATCTGGATGATGCGCTCGTTCTTCCTGGAGGTGCCCGCCGAGCTGCTGGAGGCGGCCAGTATGGACGGAGCGAGCCTGTGGACGGCGGTGCGGCGAGTGATCCTCCCGCTGGTCTCGCCCGGTATCGCCGCGACCGCGCTGATCTGCGTGATCTTTTCCTGGAACGAATTCTTCTTCGCGGTCAACCTCACCGCGGTGCGCGCGCAGACCGCCCCCGTGTCGCTGGTCGGGTTCATCACCGGCGAAGGCCTGTTCTGGGCACGGCTGTCGGCTGCCTCGACGCTGGCGGCGCTGCCGGTCGTCATCGCCGGCTGGGTCGCGCAGAACAAGCTCGTCCGAGGGCTGTCCTTCGGAGCCATCAAGTAAGCCGTCACACCGCCCATCCCGGGAGCCACCATGGCCACGATCGCCTACCAAACCGCATCCTGCCTGTACGAGGGCGCCGCGAACCCCGCCGTCGACAGGCTCACGCTCGAAGTCGACGACGGGGAGTTCATCGTCCTCGTCGGCCCCTCCGGGTCCGGCAAAAGCACGGCGCTGCGCATGCTCGCCGGTCTCGAGGACATCGACGAGGGCAACATCACCATCAACGGCAAGGACATGGTCGGCGTGCCCTCCAAGGACCGCGACATCGCGATGGTGTTCCAGAACTACGCGCTGTACCCGAGCATGACCGTGGCCGAGAACATGGGGTTCGCGCTCAAGATGCGCGGTGTGCCCGCCGGTGAACGACGCCGGCAGGTCGAGCAGGCCGCGGAGCTGCTCGACCTCAGCGACTTCCTGGACCGCAAACCCGCCAAGCTCTCCGGAGGTCAACGACAGCGCGTGGCCATGGGGCGGGCCATCGTGCGTGAGCCGCAGGTTTTCTGCATGGACGAACCGCTGTCCAACCTGGACGCGAAGCTGCGCGTGCAGACCCGCACCCAGATCGCCGCGCTGCAACGGCGGTTGGGCACCACCACGGTCTACGTCACCCACGACCAGGTCGAGGCGATGACCATGGGAGACCGCGTCGCGGTGCTCAAGGACGGAAAGCTGCAGCAGTTCGCCGCCCCCACCGAGCTCTACGACGCCCCGGTCAACGCGTTCGTGGCGGGCTTCATCGGCTCGCCCGCGATGAACCTGGTCCCTGCGCTCGTCACGTCCGAGGGTGTGCAGCTCGGGGAGAGCACGCTGCCGCTCGAGCGGGACCGGCTGGCCGCACTGCACCGGCAGGAGCTGAGCTCGGTCACCGTCGGTCTGCGCCCGGAGCAGCTCGAGGTGGTGCCCGCGGGCCAGGGCATCGACGTGCGGATCGACCTGGTCGAGGAGCTGGGCAGCGAGTCCTATGTGCACGCCCACCTCGTCGACGACCGGGGCGGTGCGTCCACGCGGCTCGTGGCTCGCTCACACCGGCGAGCCCCGGGGCGCTTGGGCGAGACGATCGGGCTGCGGCACGGTGCCGGCAGCGTGCACGTGTTCCATCCCGACACCGGGGCCCGCATCGACGGCGAGGAGATGTCCGCGCGCGTCGGGACAGGTGTCTGAAGGCGAGGAGGACTTCCATGTCACGCGAGGAAGAAACCACGATTTCGGAGACCATGCGCGCTTCGGTGCTGCGCGGTATCGAGGACATCGTGGTGGAGCGGCGACCGGTGCCGCAGCCGGGCCCGTACGAGGTGCTGATCGAGGTGCGTGCGGTCGGCACCTGCGGATCGGACACCCACTACCTCGAACACGGCCGGATCGGCGAGCACGTCGTGGAGGCACCGCTGGTCCTGGGGCACGAGGCCAGCGGTGTCGTCGTGGCCCGTGGTGCGCGGGTCACCCGGCTCGAACCGGGGCAGCGGGTCTCCTTGGAGCCGGGAGTGCCGTGCTTCACCTGCAGCCAGTGCCGCGCCGGGCGCTACAACCTCTGCCCCGGGATGCGGTTTTTCGCCACACCCCCGGTCGACGGGGCGTTTTGCGAGTACGTCACGCTGCACGAGGAGTTCGCCCACCCCGTGCCCGAGACGCTCTCCGACGAGGCCGCCGCACTGTGCGAGCCGCTGTCGGTGGGGGTGTGGGCCTGTCGGAAAGCTCGAGTGGGACCGGCTTCCCGGGTGCTGGTGACCGGAGCCGGGCCGATCGGGCTGGTCGCCGCTCAGACCGCCCGCGCGTTCGGGGCCCGCGAGGTCCTCGTCAGCGACGTCAAGCCGCACCGGCTGGAGCTGGCCGCGGAACTGGCCGCGACCGCGACGCTGGACGTCGGCCGCACCCCGTTGGGACAGTCGGGTTTCGAGCCGGACGTGCTTCTGGAGTGCTCCGGTTTTCCGCCCGCGATCAACGAAGCCGTTCGCACGGTGTCCCGTGCCGGTCGAGTGGTGTTGGTCGGCATGGGCGGCGACGAGATCCCGTTGCCGCTGAGTCATGTGCAAAGCCGCGAAATCGAGCTCACCGGAACGTTCCGCTACGCCAACACCTGGCCCACGGCCATCGACCTGGCAGCCTCCGGCACGGTGGATCTCGATCGTCTCGTCACCCACCGCTTCGGCCTGGAGGAGGTGGAACGCGCACTCACCGTCTCCGCCCGCGAGGACACGGCGGTGAAGGCCATCGTGCTTCCGCACGAGTAGCCCGGGCAGGGCAGGAGTTGTGTGAGCGTCGACAGGCGTGGCCAGCGCCCCAGAGGACAGGGGGAGCGCTGCACAGAGCGGTGCGCCTGCTGGCCGGGATGTACGGCACCGAGCACGAACGGGTCGGCGTGCGCAGCTACGACGAAGCCGACCGCGGCATCACGGAGGCCCTGTAACGGGGTGGAGCGCGAACGCGCCACCCCTCTCAGCGCATACACCCGGCGCATCGGGGAAACCCTTCGAGCATGGCCACATGCTCCCGCGAGCATGGGACCGATCTTACCGACACCGACCGGCCTCGACGGGGTGCACGATGGTGAGTTCGGGTATGCGGTGGCACTGGGCGTACCGGTGGCCTCCCGGAATCGTGCTGACCACGCTGCGCTACTTCCTGTGCCCGCCGCCGATCCACCGCGTCGACGAGCACGAAGCCGTGCTCGCCCCCGAGCTGCCCGACGCCTGTGGACGGGGCATTCAAACGATCGAGCAAGGAACGGGTCGATCCTTTCACCGGCGCTATGGTGTGTTCATCACCGCGAGCCGACTGGAACCCGAACAGATCATGGGGCGGTTGATGGCCGATCCGAACGCGGCCGTCCCCCCTGAAATAGCGCTGTTCGAAACCGAGGACGGCCACGACACCATGCGGGTCGGCGACGAGCTCGTCGTCCGGATGCCCGGCCCGTGGGAAGGCCCCGTCCGCGTCATCCACACCAGCTCCACCTCCTTTCGTTTGGCCACACTGGCCGGCCACTTCGAAGCCGGCCAGATCGAGTTCCGCACCGTCGGTGACGGCGAGCAGCTGCGTTTCGAGATCGAGTCGTGGGCCCGCTGCAGCGACGAGGTGGTCAACCTGCTTTACGACCGGCTCACCCTGCTCAGGGAGATGCAGACGTACCTGTGGGCACGCTACTGCGAACAAGTGTGCGCGCTCTGCGGCGGCGACCCGCCCCGGAGCGTGGACGTCTACACGGGCTGTGAGTCACAGCCATGACCTGACCGAGCCCACGCCGGGCCGTGCCGAGACATGTCGACCAGGCACACGAGGATCGCCTACTGGCTTGACGACCAAGGCACTGCACGAGCAGGCGAAAGGGGGGCGGCGAGGCCGAGACCGAGCTGAGGGCGACGGTGCGGCGATGCCCGCGTTCCGGTTGCGCATGGGGTCGCCGGTTTCTCCGCCCGCCGTCACGGGCAGGGGGTGGTCTGTCCTGCTGTCGGTATGGTCCTGTCATGTCCCGATCACCCGAGAGTGGTTCACCCTGGTCTCCTGTCACCGCGGACGACCTCGGCCTTGCCCTGCAACTCGCTGTGGAAGTCCTACGCGGAGCGGACTCGGCGGCCTGGGACGGCAGGGCCGGTCCGCTGGAATGGGACTGCTGGGAGACTGTCGAGCACCTCAGTGACGACCTGTTCGCCTACGCCGTCCAACTCGGCCCCACAACACCGCCGGTGGATGGTGAGGTGCCCATCGTGTGGGAGAGTTGCCGACCCGGCGGCCCGGAGACCACCGTTCACGCGGACCGTGCGGCAGGGCCCGCCGGCCTGTTGCAGGTGCTGGAGGCGAGCGGTGCGCTGCTGATCGCCATGGTGCGCACGACGTCTCCGCAGACCCGTGCTTACCACGTCTTCGGTGTCTCCGACCCCGAAGGCTTTGCCGCGATGGGCATCGTGGAAACGCTGGTGCACACGTATGACCTGGCGCAAGGGCTCGGGCTCGTCTGGAATCCACCTGCCGAGCTGTGCTCGCGAGTGCTCGTCCGGCTGTTTCCGCACGCGCCGAGCTCCACGGATCCGTGGAGCACTTTGCTGTGGGCCACGGGACGTGCCGAACTGCCCGGACACCCTCGCCTCGGCACATGGCGCTGGGACGGCACACCCCGGGCGTAGTCCCGGGGACCTGCAGTGGCGAGGAGAGGTTCGCCGAACCCGGTGGCTCGCTCGGCCGATCGGCGCGGTCGCGCAACGGCTGGGCATCGCCGTGTCGACGCTGCGCAGCTGGGGCCGCCGTTACGGCCTCGGCCACACCGGGCACTCCCCGGGGCGACATCGCCGCTATGCCGCGCAGGACCTGCAACGCCTGCATCGGGTAATTTCTCCGACCCACGACGGAGTGCCACCGGCCGCCGCGGCACGCGTGGCGCTCGACACGGACAGCACCCCGCCTCCGACTCGGGATGGTGGTGGATCCGGCTCGGTGGCCGCTGGCCGCACGGCAACGCGCACCCGTCCCCCGAGGAGGACGAGATCGTCTTCGGCTCTCCTCACGAGTCGGAAATACGAAGATCGGAAATGTCACGGTGTCGGCCTGCCCGTCGATATTTTCGCCGAACATTCGCTCGGGCGCCGGTCGCGACGATTCGCGACGATTCACGACGATTCGCGACGAATCGATCGAATTGTGTGGTGAGCAGGACCGTGGTGATTCGTTGCCGCACAATGCGGTGGTCGAGATGCGGGGCGTTCCCGGCGGTGCTACAACGGTGAACATGGGTGATTACGAACACAGCGCCACCGTGCGCACGTCGCCGTCCGCACTGTTCGACTATCTCTCCGAGGTGCGAAATCTGCCCGAATACTTCGAGGGAATGGTTTCCGCCGAATCCGTCGGGGCCGGCGCCGTGCATGTCGTGGCAGAGGTGGAAGGCGAACGGCGCGAGGGTGAAGCATGGATGGAAACCGACGAGGGTGCCCGCACCATGCGGTGGGGCTCGGAAGGGCCGAACCGGTATCGCGGTGAACTCCGAGTCACCGGGGAAGGCGACGACTCCGCGACCGTGACGGTCACGCTGCACACCGAGCGTGCCGACGGCCCCGGTATCCGCAGCGGCCTCGAGGCAACCCTGGCCAACATCAAACGTCACGTCGAAGGCCGCAGCACCGCGCGCAGCTGAGCACCGAGGTGCGCACAGCCCTGTGGCACGAACGATCGAGCTTCTCCCCGGCCCGGGACTGGATGCGGCGCTGCGCCGGCTGTGGTGGCTGCTGCTCGAGGCCGGTCTGCCCAGCCAGGCACGCCACACCCATGCCAGCAACCGTCCCCACGCGACCATGACCCGGTGCGAACTCGATCAACGAACGCTCGACAGCGTCCTCGCCGAAGCCGGGCAATGGCTTCCCGCCACCGCTCCACTCGGCGAGATGCGGTTCTTGGGGCGAGGTGAGCGGCAAGCCCTCGTGGTGAGCATCCGCCCGGTGCCATGGCTGACGGCGCTGCACCGCCAGGTGCACGAGCGGGTCAGCGCAGCGAACGGCACACCGCACCCGCTGCACCGGCCGAGCAGATGGGTGCCCCACGTGACACTCGCCCGCGGTCTCGACAGCAGCCGGCGTCGCAGCGCGATGCGCTCACTGGTCGGAACACACGTCACCGAGCAGGAATGGGTGGGTGTGCGCAGCTATGACGAAGCCGATCGCAGCATCGCGGAAGTCTCGTGAGCGGGCAGGGCGCAAACAAGCCCCCGCAACGTAGGTGCCCGGTTCACCGGGGAGCCCTCCGCGCATGACCGTACGTTCCAGTCGGCAGTGAGGTGGTCGAACGTGGAGGAACAACAGCGAGGCGAGATTCGCAGCCAGTTCGACGAGGTCGTCAACATGACCGCCGAAGAGCTCGAGCGGTGGCTGGAGACCGAGGAGTCGCAGTCCGTCGGCGAAAGCGAGCACGGGGAGTCCAAAGGTCACCAATCGGGGCGTCGGATCGTGCGCATCCTCCGAAGTTCCCGGGGAGAGCTCGACGAGCAGGACTACGAGCACATGCGCAAAGTCATCGGCTATGTGCATCGGCATCTCGCCCAGCCGCCCTCCGGCGATACGCGTGAGACGCGATGGCGCTCTTCGCTGAAGAACTGGGGCCACGACCCCCTCAAATGACGGCAGATCTCCTGCCGAGCAAGCCGGCGCCCCACCTTTCGGCGTGTGGGCCCGATCCGGTCGTGCGCAGGATCGGAGACCCCCGGGGTGCGGGTCTGTGGTGACGCGAGCGGGGTGGCGATGAACCGAGTGCAGTGTTGTGTGGTCGGTGGCGGCCCCGGCGGGATGGTGTTGGCCTATCTGCTCGCGCGGGCCGGGGTGTCGGTGACAGTGTTGGAAACGCACCGGGACTTCGATCGGGACTTTCGGGGTGACTCGCTGCACCCGGCGACGTTGGAACTCATGGACGAGCTCGGTTTGGCCGAGGAGCTTCTGGAGTTGCCACACCACAAGGCCCGGTGCTTTCGATTCCGGACTTCACAAGGGATCTTCACCACCACCGATTACTCGCGCCTGCGATCCCGTTTTCCCTATGTGGCCCTGATGCCGCAGTCCCGATTTCTCGACTTCCTGGCCCAGCAGGCCACGGCAATACCGGAGTTCCGGTTGCGGATGGGGTCGAAGGTCATCGGGCTGCTCGGTCGGGACCGGGTGGCCGGGGTGCGTTTCCGGGACGAGACCGGTGAGCACGAGTTGCGGGCGGACATGGTCATCGCCGCCGACGGGCGGTTCTCCCGAATGCGTCGACTGGCCGACATGCCGGTGCAGTCCCTGGGAGCGGGCTCCGACGTCGTGTGGTTCCGGCTGCCTCATCGACCCGAGGACCCGCCCGATGCCGATCTCGACCTGTATTTCGGTCGCGGGCACTACGCGGCCGTGCTCGGTCAACCGGCTTCGTGGCAGGTCGGTTACACGATCGCCAAGGGCAGCTATCCTCAGGTGCGCGCTGCCGGGGCGGAACCCGTGCGCGCGTTTCTCGCCAGGCATGTGCCCTGGCTGGCCGATCGGGTCGAGCTGCTGACGGATCTCAACCAGACCACGTTGCTGTCGGTCGACATCGCCCGCGTGAGTCGTTGGTATCGGCCGGGTCTGTTGCTGCTCGGCGATGCCGCCCATGTGATCTCGCCGGTGGGCGGCAACGGGATTCTCATGGCGATCCAGGACGCGGTGGCATCGGCGAATGTGCTCGTGCCCGCGTTTCGGGCCGGCGGGCCGATCGCACAGGACTCGCTGGCCGAGGTTCAACGTGTCCGCGAACCGGCGATCAAGCATGTCCAACAGCAACAGGTTCGCACCGAGCAGCGCGTGGCCCCCTTCCTCGGCTCGGAGCAGGAGTTCGATCCGGGAGTGGTGTTCCGGATGGTCACCTCGATCCCGTTCCTGCGGCGCCGCTCGGCCCGCAGCAACGCCTACGGGCCCTTTCCGCCGACGTTGGACCCCGCCGTCCTGTCCGGAGCCCGACAATGATTTCGTCGCCGGCGCGCTGCGGGTTCAGGGATGCCGGATTCCGTGCCCGGCCAGGATGACGCGGTATCCCTCCCGGTAGGTGGGGTAGGTCAATCGGAATCCGGTCGCGAGCAGGCGGCTGCTGTCGCAGCGCTTGCCGCGGCTGCCTGCGTGCTCGTCCGGACTGATCGCGGGAGGCGCCACACCGAGCTCGTCGGCGAGGAGTCCTTCGATCGCGGCGGGCAACCGCTCGGGAGTGCGCCTGAGCCCGACGACGCGATGCCCGAGGTCGGCGAATCGCTGCCCGATCTCGGTGCCGAGATCGCCGCATCCCGCCATCAGTACCGTCATCGTTGCCGCTCCGTTCGGCGGTTCGCCGTGTTCGTGCAGCCTCACCAACGGGGGACCCGCCGATCGTGGAAGAGCCGCACGGTGCCGTCCGAAGACATCCGCGCGTATCAAGCCCGACCTCACTTGGACCTTCGCAGCGTACAAAACGGTTCATAACCGATTCAACTCGTTACCGGTCGGCATCTGTTGAAGCAGCGGTTGTCGGGCGAGTCGCCGGGCTCCTGCACCGGTGCGCACATCGGTGCAGGAGCCCGGCGGTTGGCCTCCGACTGCGGTCCGTCCCGGAGTTCCGAGCTCCGCTGCCGGTCAGAGACGATCGAGTTCGTCCTCGGTGAGCAGGCGGGAGCGGATGAGGAACCGCACACCCTCCGGTGCCTCGAGGGAGAACCCGCTGCCCCGGCCGGGGACCACGTCGATGGTCAGATGGGTGTGGCTCCAGTACTCGAACTGCGGCCCCGACATCCACACCGGTACCGGCTCGGCGATCCCGCCGACGTGCAGGTCGCCGAGGTGCACGTCCGAGGCTCCGGTGCGGAACTCTCCGGCCGGGTAGCACATCGGGGCGCTGCCGTCGCAGCATCCGCCGGACTGGTGGAACATCAACGGCCCGTGCTGCTCGGCCAGGCGGCGGATCAGCTCCGCCGCCTGGCCGGTGACGGCCACCCGTTGCGCGGGCCCGGTGTCCGTGCCGCTCATCAGAACAGTCCCGGCCCGCTGTCGGAGTAGTTGACCAGCAGGTTCTTCGTCTGCTGGTAGTGATCCAGCATCATCTTGTGGGTCTCTCGCCCGATGCCGGATTGCTTGTAACCGCCGAAGGCGGCGTGTGCGGGGTAGGAGTGGTAGTTGTTCACCCACACCCGGCCGGCCTGGATATCACGGCCGGCGCGGTAGGCGGTGTTGCCGTTGCGCGACCACACACCCGAACCGAGCCCGTAGAGGGTGTCGTTGGCGATCTTCATGGCGTCGTCGTAGTCGTCGAAGGACGTCACCGACACCACGGGTCCGAAGATCTCCTCCTGGAAGATGCGCTGCTTGTTGTGTCCTTCGAAGATCGTCGGCTCGACGTAGTAGCCGCCGGACAGTTCCCCGCCCAGGTCGGCCCGGTTGCCGCCGGTGAGGACCTTGGCGCCTTCCTGCTTGCCGATGTCGATGTAGGACAGGATCTTTTCCAGCTGGTCGTTGCTGGCCTGCGCACCGACCTGGGTAGTGGTGTCCAGCGGGTGTCCCTGCTTGATCGCCTTGGTGCGTTCGACCGCCTCGCCGAGGAACTCCTCGTACATCCCGGCCTGGATCAGTGCCCGCGACGGGCAGGTGCACACCTCGCCCTGGTTGAGGGCGAACATCGCGAACCCTTCCAGCGCCTTGTCGTAGAAGGCGTCCTTGCTCGCCGCGACGTCGTCGAAGAAGATGTTCGGGCTCTTGCCACCGAGCTCCACCGTCGCCGGGATGATGTTCTCGCTGGCGTACTGCAGGATCAGCCGTCCGGTCGTGGTCTCGCCGGTGAAGGCGACCTTGCTGATGCGCGGATTCGACGCCAGTGGCTTGCCGGCCTCGACACCGAACCCGTTGACCACGTTGAGCACCCCGGCGGGCAGGAGATCGCCGATGACCTCCAGCAGGACGTGGATCGAGGCCGGTGTCTGCTCGGCCGGTTTGAGCACGATCGCGTTGCCCGCGGCCAGCGCCGGCGCCAGCTTCCACGTCGCCATCAGGATCGGGAAGTTCCACGGGATGATCTGGGCGACCACGCCCAGCGGCTCGTGGAAGTGGTAGGCGACGGTGTTCTCGTCGATCTGCGAGATACCGCCTTCCTGGCCCCGCAAGGCGCCGGCGAAGTACCGGAAGTGGTCGATGGCCAGCGGGATGTCGGCTGCCAGGCACTCCCGGACCGGCTTGCCGTTCTCCCAGGACTCGGCCACGGCGAGCTTTTCCAGGTTGGCCTCCATCTGATCGGCGATGGCCAGCAGTACCCCGGAGCGCTCGCCGGGGGAGGCCTTGCCCCAGGCGGCCGCGGCTCCCTCCGCGGCATCGATGGCCCGCTCGACGTCGTCGGCCGTGCCTCGAGCCACCTCGGTGAAGGTCTGGCCGGTCACCGGAGTCGGGTTCTCGAAATACCCGCCCTTGCTCGGAGCCACGTACTCCCCACCGATGTAGTGGTCGTACCGAGAGCGGAACTCCACCACCGAACCGGCTGTCCCCGGCGCTGCGTACTGAGTCATGTTCGTGCCTCCATGCGACGCGAATGTCGACGAGTGTTCGCGATCGGCGCACCCGGCCGATCCGTGGTGCCGCAACCTAGAACCGGCACCGTTGCAACGACGTTTCTTGCGATCGCCCGGAAGCAGGGGGCCCGACCCGTTCGGACGGTCAGGCTTGTGTGTTGTGCACATCACCCGGCATGATGGATCAACTTGCACCGGAGCGAACCGACGCCGGGACAACATTCGAGGTAGGCCGATGTGGCCGATTAATGTCCTATGAAGCAGATCAACGAACGTTTCGACGACCCGGTCGAGCAGGCCCGACTACTGGAGCAGGTGCATGCTGCCGTGCTCGCCGGTCAGAAGGGACCGCGCTCGCCGCGCCCGGTCGTCGTCGAGTCCTGGAGGCGGTCGCTGGCGGCGGAGATCGACCCGGACGCCTGGGAGCCGCCGGTGGTGTTCGCCGACGACCGGATCCCCGACGTCCGCGAATCCCATCCGCTGGCGGCGTGCGTGCCGCTGTTGCGGCAGACGTTGCTCGATGCGGCCGGGGACACGACGCACATCATGATCATCACCGATGTGGAGGGGAACATCCTCTGGCGCGAGGGGCACCCCGAGGTGTGCCGCAGGGCCGATGACGTGCGGTTGAGCGAGGGGACCCGCTGGGCCGAAAGTGCCATCGGCACGAATGCCATGGGCACCACGCTCGCCACTGATGCTCCGGTGCAGATCCACTCCGCCGAGCACCTGGTGCGCACCTACCATTCGTGGACCTGCGCGGCCAGTCCGGTGCACGACCCGGAAACCGGTGAGACGGTGGGCTCGATCGACATCAGCGGACCGCTGCACACGATGCACCCGGCGCTGATGGCGCTCGTCTCGGCCGCCGCGCGGCTGGCCGAGGGCGAGCTGTACCGGTCCATGACGCAGCGCCACGAGCGGCTCCGCGAGCGGAACATGCGGCATCTGCACGCCTTGCGCGGGGAACCCGGAGCACTGCTGAGTCCCGGTGGTCGGGTCATCGCAGCCGACCCGCAAGACCTCGTGCTGCCCGAGCAGATCGCGCTGGGGCGGTCCGACGCGGCGATTCGGCTCGGAGACGGCCAGGAGGCGGTTGTCGAACCGTTGTCGGAGGGCTACCTGCTTCGCGTGCCGCAGGCGCGCCGTTCCCGTGAACCACGGCCCGTGCTGCGACTGCGGTTCATGGGGCGTCACCAACCGGTCGCCGAGTTGGACGGCCACGAGTTCGCCCTGGGACTGCGACGGGCCGAGCTGCTTGCGGTGCTCGCCTTGCGAGGGGAGGGTCTCAGCTCGGAGCAGTTGGCCCTGCACGTCCATGGCGAGCAGGGCAATCCGGTCACCGTGCGCGCCGAGATCCACCGCTTGCGGGCGCAACTCGGCCGAGCGGTGGTCCGCACGAAGCCCTACCGGCTCGATGCCCGCGTGGAGACGGATTTCCACGCGGTTCGGCAAGCAATGTTGAGTGGCGACCTCGGTTCGGCTCTCGAGCTGCACGGACCGGGACTGCTTCCCACTTCCGAAGCGCCTGCCGTCCGCGACGAGCGGGAAGACCTCGCTGCCGGGCTGCGTGAAGCGATCCTCGGTAGCCAGGACCCGGACCTGATGTGGGAGTACACCACCACCGATCCGGGACGCGACGACATCGAAATGCTCGAACGCCTTCTCGAATTGCTCCCCTGCGGTGACTGGCGCAGTGGTGCCGCCCGTACCCGACTCGATCGACTGCTGCACGAAGGTGAATGAATTTCCGCTTCCGCGGATGCAGGAGCGCGCACATGCCGGTGAGGGAAGTGATACGAGTGTGCATGTTCGGGCAACGCCGACGACCGCCCTGGCCCGTCGTGCTCAGGCAGCCGCCGGGATACCGGCTCGATCGGACGGGTGGTGGCAGCACCCGGCGCAGTGGCTCGGTGGTGTGAGCACCCGTAGGTTTCGACAGTGATCCGTGACACCCTGATTGCGGGGGTCGATGCACCAGCACATGCTCCCCGGGGAGGACCGCAGAGTATGCCGGAGTTGAAGACCACATTCGCTCACCCGGACGTTCCCCGGCAATCGTCGTGGCTCAGCGAACCGTGTGTGGACGGTATAGAAGGTTTCTCCACCGACGGGGAACGTCCTGCGCTGGCCAAGTTCCACGCCCCCGAGATCGTGTTCGGCCCACACTCGCTCGGGGAACTCGGTCACTGTGCTCGAAGAGTCGGCGGACGGCGTCCCTTCCTCGTGACCGATCCGGGGCTGGCCGAGGCTGGTTGGGTTCGTGAGGCCGTCCGGCATCTGATCGATGCGGGTCTGCGGCCCGTGGTTTGGCAAGACCTGACCCCCAACCCCAAGGAGCGTGAGGTCCAGGCGGCCTATGCCGAGTACGTCAACACCGGCAGCGACGTCATCGTCGCCGTGGGCGGTGGATCGTGCATCGACGCGGCCAAGGGGGTTGCCATTCTGTCCGGAAATGGTGGCCGCATCCTCGCCTACGAGGGTGTCGACCAGGTGGTGAACCCGATTCCGCCGCTGGTCATGGCTCCGTCGACCTCCGGGACCGGGGCGGATGTCTCCCAGTTCTGCGTCGTGACCGACACGGCGAACCTGACCAAGGTCACCATCATCAGCCGCACGCTGGTTCCGGAGATATCGATCGTGGACCCGCGGCTGCTCACCACGATGCCGGACTGGCTCAACGCCGCCACCGGGCTGGACGCGCTCACTCACGCGATGGAGGCGTTCGTCTCCCTCGCCCATAACACGCTCACCGATCACCACGCGCTGCACGCTGTTCATCTGGTCACCAAGAACCTGCTGGGCACCCTGCTGGATCCGACCGGGGAGGGGCCCCGTATCGCGATGGCTCAGGGGTCGCTGGAGGCGGGGATGGCCTTCACCAATGCGATCCTCGGCGTCACACACGCGATGAGTCACCAGGTCGGCGGACTGCTGGACGCGCCTCACGGGGTGATCAACGGAATCCTGCTGCCGCACGTGATCCGGTTCAACGCTGCTGCGGACCCGTCGCGTTACGTGCCTCTGGCCGCCGCAGCGGGAATCGCCACCGAGCACGCTCCGGCCGACGAGATCGCCGATCTGCTCGCCGGGCGGGTTCGGGAGCTGGCCGACTCCGTCGGCGTGCCGCGAAGTCTGGCCGCGCTCGGGGTCGGCGAGCACAACGTGACCCACCTGGCCGAGACCACGTTGAAGGACGCCTGTCTGGCGACGAACCCCCGGGCTGCTACCCGGACCGAGATCGAAGCGCTGCTCCGCAGCGCGATGTGAGGGGCGAGCCCGTGACCACCTGGGAGCAGCCCCGAGCGGCCGAGGAGACCGCCTCCCTCGGCGAGTTGACCGGGGTGCGATCGAGCAAGCATTCCTTCTACCCCGAGTACATTCGTTCGAACGAGCGTTTGACGGTAGCGGTTCAAGCGCTCGATGAGATCTCCCGCGCACTGGTGCGCTCGGCGGAGGGGCCACGAGCGCTGGTGGAGGCCGTGCTCGGCGCGGCGGTCGAGCACCTGGAAGCCGAGTGGGTTCTGCTGGCGGTGGCCGACGGCGCATTGCGGGGAATCCGTCCAGGGTTCCTGCTGGCCATCGGCGGCGAGTTCATCGACCGGGAGGAGCAGTTGCCGGTCGAGGTACGTGAGCAGCTCGACGTGATCCGCAGGCGTCCGTGGGAACTGGAGCCGTGCGCCACCGGGCCGGGATGGGTGCGCGCTCCCATGATGCTGGAGGACGAGCCCGTCGGCGGTATCGTCGGACAGCCCGGCCACGGTGTGCATGTGGCCCGGACGGACTTGAGCATCCTGCGGGTACTTGCCAACCAGGCCGCCGTCGCACTGTACAACTCACACCTTTTCCACACCGTCGCGCAATTGCGCGGGCGCACCGAGCAGCTCGACGAGGAAGCATCCCGGCAGGCGAAGGACCTTGTGGAGCGGAAGGCGGAGCTGCAGCAGGTCCAACGCAGGCTCACCGAGGCGATGCAACACCAGGTCATCGACGAGGAGCGTCACCGCATCGCCAGGGAGCTGCACGACAGTGTCACCCAGGCAGTGCTCAGTGCCGGCATGACGGTCGAGGTGTGCCGGTCCGAGCTGGAGTCGATGGATGAGCGCGCACAGGAGGTCGGCCGACGTCTGGTGACCGCGAAGGACCTCACCCAGCAGGCGGTCACCCAGCTTCGGTCCGCGATTTACGCGTTGCATCATGCCTCGGACGAGGGTCCGGGGTCGTTGCCGGTACTTCTGGAGCGGCTCTCGAACGTGCATCTGCCCACCGAGGTGACGGCCGCCGTGCGGGTGGAGGGTGAGCCGATACCGTTGTCCTACGTCGCCGAGCATTCCATGCTTCGGCTGACGGGGGAGGCCCTGTTCAATGTCGCCACCCACGCCGACGCCGATCAGGCGATGGTCGAGCTCGCCTACGAATCCCACCGGGTGGTGCTGTCCATCGCCGACGACGGCAACGGTGATCCGGCGCAACTTCGCAAGGTGTTGGAGGAGGCCAGCGCGTCCTGTCTGAGCGGTCACCACCGCGGCTTGGCGAACATGGCGGCACGAGCCGAGCAACTCGGTGGCGCGCTGTCGATCGCACGGGCGCAGATGGGCGGGATCCTCATTCGCCTGGAGGTCCCGTTGCCGTTGCCGGAAGGGGAGTTCGATGAATGAGAGCGGTGCGCTGGTGCGTCCCGAAAACGCTCGGGGCGGCACTGTCGAACAGGCGTTGAGTGCCGATCCGGTGCGGATCGTGATCGTGGACGACCATGCCATCGTACGGCAGGGCCTGTGGTCGGTCCTGGAGCGAGAGCGGGATCTCTCGGTGGTCGGTGAAGCATCGACCTCCGATGAGGCCCTTGCGATCGTGGAGCGGACGAACCCTTCCGTGGTGCTGCTCGATCTGAAGCTGTCGTCCGGAAACGACTGTGAGGGGCTCGCGCTCTGCGAGAGGCTCGTCGGGCAGTTCGACGATGTGGGTGTTCTGGTGCTGACGACCTTCTTGGACGACAAGCTCGTTATCGAGGCGATTCACCGAGGGGCCCACGGGTATGTCATCAAGGACGTCGACACCACCGAGCTCGTTCGCGCGATCCGTGCAGTGTCCAAAAAGGAGAGTGCATTCGACTCGCGGTCGGCGGCGACGGTGGTACATTCGATCAACAACCAGCTCACCGCGCCCGAGCTGACCGATCGCGAGTTGCGGGTACTCGGTCTGCTGGCGCGAGGGTCGAGCAACCGCGGCATCGGGGCGGAGCTCTACATCTCGGAGACGACCGTGAAGTTCCACGTTCGCAACATCATGCGCAAGCTGGGGGCGTCCAGTCGTGCGGAGGCGGTGTACGAGGCGAGCAAGAACAACCTGATTTAGAGGTGGGCTCCGACCTCTCGGGATATCCGATCGTGCGCTCGGGCACGGTCCAGGACGAGCCAACCGCCGTGGTGTTCTTCGACGTGGAACGGTATCCGCATCTCGCGGGCCAGCGCTGTCAATTCGGAGAGGTCGAACGTACGGACGTGACCGTAGGCCGCGGTCGGTTCCTCCTCGAGCGGTACGGCGACGACGACCTTTCTGCGTGCCAACCGCACTGCCTCGGCGAGCACGTCGGCGCCGTGCCTGGGGGAAAGGTGTTCCAGGAGGTGGATGACCGTCACGGTGTCGACCGATTGGGCGGGGAGCGGGATTCTCGCTCCGTCGCAGACGAGCGAGCCCATCGAAATGCCACGCTGCTCGCAGACCGTCCGTAGCAGTTTCATGCTGCCACTGGCGATGTCGGTGGCGATGACCGGATTGTGGCGACGTTCGGCGAGCAACAACGCCAGGAAGCCGAAGCAGGAGCCGATGTCGAGCACTCGGCCATCGGGGACGAGTTCCAGAACGCGCCGATACACCGGCAGCATGTCGGCGATCGAGTGTGAGCCATGCACCGAGGTGTGTGGTGCCTCCCAGCATCGGTGCAGGGCGGTGAGGGTGTTGTCGTAGAACCTGGACCAGGCTTGTACCGGGTCGTCCACCGTGGATTTCACGATGCCCGTGAAGACCCGCTCGAAGACCTCGGCGCCGCTGAGCCAGCCGGGCGCGAACAGCTCGGCGGCGATCTGGCCCGCGAGGTTGTTGTCCAGCTTCTCCGGACGCACGTGGTGACCGACCCACACCCGGTGGCTGTGGCGGCGAACGCAGAAGTGCGGGGTGCGCACGATCGGCGGCGGCTGATCGACCGTGTCGGATAACCGGGGTTCGTGTACCACCGTGACCATGCTGTCGCTGTATCGCCCCGTTTCCCCTGCGGCGAGGGGGTCGATCACCGCGGCGCCGGACAAGGAGAGCGCGCTGCTCATCGCCCGGTCCCCACCAGTTCAGGGGATTCCGAGGCTCGGGTCAACCCGGACAGGTCCCGGACGACCTCGACCCGGTCGCAGTGTTCGGCGTACAGCGGAAGGTCGCAGCGCCCCAGCTTCCAGGAGTAGCGGGGTTCGGGAGTCAACCAGATGACTTCCCGGACGCGCCGCGCCAGGTCTGCGAACCCTTCGATGTTCGGGTCATTGCCGTTGCCTCGGCCGTCTCCGAGGATCAGCACGGTGGTGTGGCGGTTGAGCACCGATCCGTGCTCGGACAGGAAGCTGCTCAGCGCGCTTCCGTAGTCGGAGTTGGCATCGACGTCGAGCACACCACCAGCCGGAAGCCCGTCGAAGACCAATCCGAGGGCGCGTTCCAGCGGGTGTTCGGCGAAGAGGTCGGTGATCTCCACGGCCTCGGCGACGAAGGCGAAGGAGCGGACCTGGCTGAACAGGGACTGAAGTCCGTGCACCAGGTGCAGGGTGAACCGCGCGGTGCTGCGCACCGAGAGCGATACGTCGGTGAGCACGACCAGCCGCGGCTTGTCCTCGGCGCGTCTCGTGGTGACGGGACGGAACGGGACCGCGTCGTAACGCATGTTGCGGCGCATGGTTCGGCCGGCGTGAATCCGTCCGCGTGGTGTGTTGACGTGCTTGCTGGTGCGGGCGCCACGCAGAGTGCGCACCAGCCGACGAAGTGAGTCCTCGAGTTCCTGCCGCTCGCGCTCGTCGATGCGGTCCAGAAGTCCCCCTGCGGGCACGGTCTCCGGCTTGGGGGGCTGCAACTCCGCGAGCTTGCGCAGATGCCGACGGAGCATGTCCGGCAGGTTCTCGAGCATTCCGCTGAGCTTGTTGCGCAACGCGTCGAGTTGCACGTCGTCGAGATCGTCCTCGGCTCCGGCCAGCCAGTCCAACAGGAGACGTTCCTCGGCGATGGTCAGATCGGTGTCGACCTGGCTGCCGGTGTGTTGCGAGAGCTGGCCGGGCACTCCGGCGTTGTGCAGCCTCGACGTCTCGAGCTGCACGTCCGCTCCGCCGGTCCGGCCGGTTCCGGACTGTTCGCGTGAGAACACGATCTCGTCGGTCAGCGAGGCGAGGTCGATCTTGTTGGCTTCCTGGTGCAGGTTGTACTGCTGAGCCAAGTCCTCCCGATCGAACAGGTCGCGGATGTCCTTGGGCTTGTCGTGACTGTGCCCTTCCTGCGGTGTTTCCGAGGGCTCCTCGGAAGCGGTGAAGCTCTCCAGAGCCCCGGTGTCGTCGAGGTCCTCGTGGGTGTGGTCGTGCCCCGCGTCGTCGTGCTCGACGACCGGGCGGAGCGCGAAGAACGCGTCGAAGACCTCGTCGAAGATCTCCTCGTCCCGGCGGTCCTTGACGAGCGCGACACGCAGCGCGTCGCGCAGCAGTGTCCTGCTGCTGAGCATCCCGGGTTGGGACGCGCAGCGCATGGCGTCCGTCGCTTCGACCACCGAGACGCGCAGGCCGTACAGTCGTAGCAGGCGCACGAAGCGGTGCAGGCTGATTTGCATGGTCCCACCTCGATCGACGGGCGTGCCGGGGCTTCGTGGTCGTTTCAGAACGGTCGTTTGCGAGCGTGCGGGGCCCACGACCGACTGCCCTGCTCGGAGCTGACCCCGCTGTTGCGGCGCTGGACCGGAGCGCTGGTCGTGGACCCGTAGTAGCCCTCGTCGTGCCTGCCGGGGCGGTCCTTGGCGGCACGGACCTGTTTGCCGTAATCCTTGTCATCGGTGCCGGCCGGGGCCGTCTCCGTAGCCACCCGCTCGCCGTGAGCATGGCTGTGATGATGCCCGTGCCCGTGCCCGTGGTCGTGTGAGTGCTGCTCGGGAACCGTGCGGTTCGGGTCCCGGAGCAGGGGCATGAGCTCGCGGGCCTTGTCCAGGTCCCGCTCGTACTTGAGCACGACGTTCGCGGTGTCGGCCAGTACCGAGGGGTCCAGCTCCTCGACGCCGAGCACGGCGAGAGTGCGTGCCCAGTCGATGGTTTCCGAGATGCTGGGGGCCTTGCGCAACGGTAGTTCGCGGATGTCGCGCACCACCTCGACGAGCCGGTGCGCCGCCACCTCCGGCAGCCCGGTCCGCTTGGACTTGATGATTTCCAGTTCCCGGTTCGCATCGGGATAGTCGAGGAACAGGTGCAGACAGCGACGTTTCAGCGCGGCCGAGAGATCACGGGTGTTGTTGGAGGTGAGTACGACCAACGGCGGGGTTTTCGCAGTGTAGGTACCGATCTCGGGTACCGAGACCTGGTACTCGCCGAGGCATTCCAGAAGGACCGCCTCGAGAGCTTCGTCCGCGCGGTCCACCTCGTCGACCAGCAGCACCGCGGGTTCGTCGCCGCGGATCGCATCCAGCAGCGGCCGAGGGGTGAGGAACCGGTCGGAGAAGAAGACGTCGTCCTGCTTGCCGATCGCCTCGACCGCCGAGTCCAGGTCGGGAGTGTCGGCGATGATCTCGCTGATCTTCTCCCGCAGCATCTGGGTGTAGAGCAACTGCTTGCCGTAGTCCCACTCGTAGAGGGCCTTGGTCTCGTCCTGGCCCTCGTAGCACTGCAGGCGCAGCAGGCGGCGCCCGGTGACCGCGGCCAGCTTGGTCGCGAGCTCGGTCTTGCCCACACCGGCCGGTCCCTCCAGCAACAGCGGCTTGGCCAGCCGGGTGGTGAGAAAGATGGTGGTCGCCAATCGGGTGTCGGTGAGGTAGCCCGCCTCGGCGAAGCTTTCGGTCACCTCGTCGATCGATTCGAAGCCTGCCGGGACGTCTTCCTGATCGCTTCCTGCTGACACGGATCCTCCGCTTCTCTTCGATCCGGTACGCCGGTCCGGCGCCCGTGGGCATCTTTCGGCAGGGCCGGTGGGTGAGACGGACTCACCCACCGGCCGGGGGCGTGCTCAGCTGAGCAGCTCGTCCAGGGAACCGGTCATGCAGTGCTCGACGACCGGGCGCACCGTGTCGAACGTGCACTCCTTCGGGTTCCCCGGCGTGCAGGCGTCACCGAGCACATGCTTGGTGATCGCGTCGACGTCCTCGGCGTCGCCCTTGATCTGTGTGCGTCGCTCGTAGAACTTCGTGGGTCCTTCACCCAGCCGGTTCTTGGAGTAGGTGTCCTTGGTGATGTCCACGAACCGTTCGGTGATGCCGACATCGCGCAGCAGTCGAATCGCGGCGTTGAGGGCCGCATCCGCGGCCTGCACGTCGTTCATGCCGCGGGTGTTCACGCCCATCGCCTCGGCCATCTCGGCGAAACGTTTGTAGGCGACCGGCATGTTGAACGCCCACACGCGCGGCAGCGCGATGGCGTTGTTCAGGCCGTGGTGGGTGTCGTAGAAGGCGCTGACCGCGTGCGAGATCGAATGGATGACGCCCAGGCCGCCGGAGTTGAACGCCTGGGCGGCGATGTACTGCGCGTACATCATGCCCTCTCGTCCCGGGAGGTCCTGGCCGTTCCAGGTCGCTTGGCGCAGGTTCTCGGCGGTCAGCTTGATGGCCCGCAGCGCGTTGCCCAGGGATGGTTCGAAGTTGATCCGCGAGACGTAGGGTTCGGAGGCGTGCGCGAGCACGTCGAAACCGCACTGGGCGGTGTAGTCGACGGGGCAGTCGTAGTACAGCACCGGGTCGTCGATGGCCAGGCTGGCCACGCACGCGTCGTCGAAGGCGACGTACTTGTGCGGGTTGTCCGGGTCGGTCGTGGTGTCGGTGATGACGTAGGCCCACGAGGTCTCCGAACCGGTACCGGCGGTCGTCGACACCGCGATGTGCGGCGGATTGTTCGGGTTCTCCGACTTGTTGAAGCCCTCGAACTCGTTGACGTTGCGCCCGTCGTGGGCGACCGAGACCCGGGCACCCTTGCAGGCGTCGTGTGACGACCCGCCTCCGATGGAGATGAAACTGTCGCAGGAGTTCTCCTGGTACAGCGCCACCGAATCCATGGTGTTGTAGTCCTTGGGATTGGATTCGACCTCGTCGTAGAGAACCGGGTCGAGTCCGTGGTACTTCAGCGACTCCACGATGTTGTGCACGATGTCGGTGCCGCGAAGCCCGGAGGTCATCACCAGCGGCTTGCGGAAGCCGAGTTTGAGCGCCTCCGGCCCGATCATCTCGTGAGCTCCGGGGCCCATCAATGCCCGCGGGAACGGATGAAATTCCTTCAGTGGGAACGGCTTGAGCAGCTCCTCGACCTTCATGTCCGTTTCCTCTCCGGCGACCCCATCGGTCGCCTGCCGGGGATGCGGGGGCCGGTGCCCGCGCCCTTCCGGGCGCGGAATGGCTCCGCGCTCGATTGCCACGAACCGCCTGTGGTCGGTGCGACCAGTCGCGTGAGGTGGTTCACGCGAGAACGGGACGTCGGCGAAGCTAAGCCGCGGGATCGCTCCTTCGATAGGTGTTCGCCCGGAAACTGCCGAGGTGGATGTCCAGGACCGTCCGATCGGACTGGTGCGGCCCCTCCATCGGGACAGTCATGTGCTGTGTGGCACGCTCCCGAACTCCCTTCCGGCGACCGCTGCCCTCGTTCACCGAGCGATGTACGCAGCTCTGCCGGCGCATCGCTCGATGGGCGAGTGCTCCCACCTGTCCGATCGGGCAGGTGGGGAAGGCCCGAGAGCACGGTGAACGAGCATCGTGGTGTTGATTAGCGTCATCCTCGTCGGCGGCCACTCCACCGCGACCGCTCACCACAGCCATCGAAAGGGGAAACCCGATGTCCTACGAGTCCGTGGAAACCGCTTCGCAGAACGACTCCGAAGACCTCTTCGTGGAGGAAGACCTTCTCGTCGAGGAGGTCTCCATCGACGGAATGTGCGGTGTCTACTGAATTCCGCTCCTCCGCGGCCGATGCGTTCGCCCCGGAGGAGCGAGACCACACACCCACTTCAGTGAACGCGGAGTCACACTTCGACCCGGACGGGCACTACCGACTGAGCCCGAATGTGTCACTGCGCCCGGAAAATTTCGGCGCACTCGCGTACCACTTCGGCAACCGGCGGTTGTCGTTTCTGAAGACCCCCGAGCTCGTGCGGATCGTTGAAGATCTGTGTGAGTACGGATCGGTGCGTGAGGCCGTGGCAGCCCACGACGTCCCGGAAAACCAGCGCGGTGCATATGTCGGGGCGTTGGCTTCGCTCGCCGATTCCGAGATGATCGTACGCGCCTGAGGTCGGTGAGTGGCCGTCCGACAGCAGTCTCGCCTGCCCTGCTCATCCCGCTCGCCACTCACCCAGGAGTGCCACTCATGACCACCATGCGTTCTTCCTCGCGGAACGACCGGAAGAAAGATGTTCTCCCGCTCGTCGAGCAGTTCAAGCACGGACTGCAGTCTCCGATCTGCCTGACGTGGGAATGGACCTACGCCTGCAATCTTTCCTGTGCGCACTGCCTGTCCTCGTCCGGCCGGCGCGACCCCGAGGAGTTGAGCACCGACGAGATCAAGTCGGTGATCGACGAGCTGGAGCGGATGCAGGTCTTCTACGTCAACGTGGGTGGCGGGGAGCCGACCGTGCGCCCGGACTTCTGGGAACTGCTCGACTACGCCGTCGATCACCACGTCGGTATCAAGTTCTCCACCAACGGCTATCGGATCACCCCGCAGCGTGCGCGCCGGCTCGCGGCGACCGACTACGTGGACGTGCAGATCTCACTGGACGGGGCGACGCCCGAGGTCAACGACGCGGTGCGCGGTGCGGGCTCCTACGACACGGCGATGCGGGCCATGGAGAACCTCGCTGCAGCGGGAATGCGCGAATTCAAGATCTCGGTGGTGGTGACCAGCCGGAACGTCGACCAGCTCGACGAGTTCAAGCGAATCGCCGACGGATTCGGTGCCCAATTGCGGATCACCAGGCTGCGTCCGTCGGGGCGTGGCGCCGACGTGTGGGACGAGCTGCACCCTACCGCCGAGCAGCAGTGGACGATCTACCGCTGGTTGCTGGACAACGGCGAGAACGTGCTCACCGGTGACTCGTTCTTCCACCTCAACGCGCTGGGGTCGGAGCCATTGCCGGGGCTGAACCTGTGCGGGGCCGGCCGGGTGGTGTGCTTGATCGACCCCGTGGGCGATGTCTACGCGTGCCCGTTCGCCATCCACGATGCCTTCCACGCCGGGAACGTCCGGGAGGCCGGATTCGGTGCCGTGTGGCGGGATTCCGAGCTGTTCAACGACCTGCGGCGACCGCAGACCGGTGGAGCCTGCATGTCGTGTTCGGCTTACGACGCGTGCCAGGGCGGGTGCATGGCTGCGAAGTTCTTCACCGGTCTGCCGCTGGACGGCCCGGATCCGGAATGCGTCAAGGGGCACGGTGCGGCGGCCCTGACCGAGGTCGATGTCCGGCAGACACCTCGCCCGGCGCAGGACCACTCACGACCCAGCACCCAAAAGCAGCAGGTTCTGCTGGGGTTGCCTGCCATTCGGCGCCCGGACCGAGCCTGCGACGAGAGTCCCCTGGCCGGAATGAGCTGAGCCGGATCATCTTGCAGGGCTCCGGATCGCTTTCCGGAGTTCGTTGTCGTGAAAGGAAAGTTTGCCCATGGGCAGTGACTGGTTCGAGACCGTTGCCGAAGCACAGCGCAGAGCACGCAAACGCCTGCCGTGGTCGGTGTACGGAGCACTGATCGCCGGCTCGGAGAAGGGGGTGACGCTGCAGGACAATCAGGCCGCCTTCGCCGAACTGGGGTTCGCCCCGCACGTGGCCGGTCTTTCGCACGAGCGTGATCTGAGCACGACGGTGATGGGGCAACCGATCTCGTTGCCCGTGGTCATCTCTCCGACCGGTGTGCAGGCCGTGCACCCGGACGGTGAGGTGGCCGTCGCCCGCGCGGCGGCGGCGCGCGGCACGGCCATGGGGTTGAGCGGGTTCGCCAGTAAACCGGTCGAGGAGGTCACCGCCGCCAATCCGCAGACCTTCTTCCAGACCTACTGGGTGGGAGGCCGCGGCGAGATCGAGCAGCGCATGCAGCGTGCCAGCGAGGCGGGTGCGGTCGGCATGATCGCAACCACGGACTGGTCGTTCTCGCACGGCAGGGACTGGGGAAGTCCCGCCATTCCGGAGCGGATGGACCTGAAGACGATGCTGCGCTACGCGCCGCAGGCGCTGACCCACCCCAGATGGTTCTCCGCGTTCGCCAAGCGGCGCCAAATTCCCGATCTGACGGTTCCCAACGTCAGGGGGCGCCGCGAGGAGACACCTCCCACCTTCTTCGGCGCCTACGGGGAATGGATGTTCACACCCCCGCCGAACTGGGACGACGTGCGGTGGATGCGCGAACGGTGGGACGGGCCCTTCATGCTCAAAGGCGTCGGCCGGGTCGATGATGCCAAACGCGCGGTCGATGCGGGCGTGACGGCGATCTCGGTGTCCAACCACGGCGGCAACAACCTCGACGGCACCCCCGCCAGCATCCGGACTCTGCCCCGCATCGCCGAGGCCGTGGGCGACCAGGTGGAGGTGCTGCTCGACGGCGGTGTCCGCCGCGGCAGCGACGTGGTCAAGGCGCTGGCGCTGGGTGCCAAGGCCGTCATGATCGGACGCGCTTACCTGTGGGGCCTGGCAGCCAACGGCCAGGCCGGTGTGGAAAACGTGCTCGACATCCTGCGCGGTGGCATCGACTCGGCGCTGCTGGGCCTGGGGCGCTCGTCCGTTCAGGAGCTCGATCGTTCCGACGTGGTCGTTCCGCCCGGATTCGAAAGCGGTTTCGGAGGAGCAGAGACCGTCGGCTCCGGTTGAGGTGGTGTCCTGAAGCCGTGCCGGAGCCGGGGCACAGCGCCACAACCCGTGAGTCTGCAAGTGTTCCCGGGTGAGAGGGAAGAGCCGATGAACGAACCGAGGGTTGCCGTGGTCACCGGCGCTGCACGCGGCATCGGTGCGGCAGTGGTTCGACGACTGGCCGCCACGGGCTGGAACGTGGTGGCCGTCGACCGTTGCGCCGACGATCCGTACGCCGGGTACCCGTTGGGGACCGAGGACCAGCTCACCGAACTCGTTCGGGAACATCCCGGGAAGGTGATCGAGGCCGTCGTCGACGTGCGCGACCTCGAGGGACTGCGTGCGGTGGTGTCCTTGGCGGAGCAGCGCTTCGGTGGGCTCGACGCGGCCGTCGGGGCCGCCGCGCTGATGGCGGGCGGCAAACCGTTCTGGGAGGCCGACGACTCCGAATGGGATGTGGTGTTCTCAACCGGTGTATCCGGAGTTGCGAATCTGGCGCGTGCCGCGATTCCGACTCTGCTGCGGCGGCCGCAACCGCGCAACGGCCGGTTCGTGGCCCTTGCCTCGGCGGCGGCGCATCGCGGCCTGTGGCGACTGAGCTCGTACAACGCGGCCAAACACGCCGTTGTGGGGTTGATTCGCGGACTCGCGATCGACCTGCGCGATACGGGTGTCTGTGCCACGGCGGTCTCGCCGGGCTCCACGCGAACCGACATGCTCGATGCGACGGCCGACCTCTACGGGCTGGACGACATCGAGGAGTTCGCTCGGCACCAGCTCACCGAGCGTCTGCTCGAGCCCGACGAGGTGGCTGCGGTGGTGTGTTTTCTGTGCTCGCCGGAAGCTTCCGCGATCACGGGCACGGTCGTCCACGCGGACGGAGGATTCACCGCATGAGTGCTCACGAGGATGTCGGCGAGCTGGTCCCGGAAGGCACGTTCCTGCGGCCGGACGACTCGGTGCGTCGCTTCGCGGGGGGAACGGTGCTGGTCGGCGGCTCACCATTGTGGCTTCTGAAACTCGGAGCACAGGGCGCGCGGGTCTTCGGCCGCTGGGTGAACGGCGGCGAAGCGCTCCGCAGGAACGCGGGGGAGCAGCGGTTGGCCCGGCGGCTGCTCGACGCCGGGCTGCTCCACCCCGAATCTCCGCGAGGTCGTTTCACGCTCGCAGACCTCACCCTCGTCACTCCGGTGAAGGACAACGCCTCCGGTGTGCACCGACTGTTGGAGGCCACCGATGAGCTCTCCGAGCGGATCATCGTCGATGACGGTTCCGTCGAGCCGTTACCGGAAGCCGCGCTGCGGCACGAGAAACCGCTGGGGCCCGCGGCGGCTCGTAACGCCGGATGGCAACGTGTGCGAACCGAGCTGATCGCCTTCGTCGATTCCGACGTCGTCCCCGAGACCGGCTGGCTGGACGCGATACTTCCGCTGTTTTCGGACCCAGAGGTTGCGGCCGTCGCGCCGAGGATCCGCAGTCGTCCGGGTGATGCGCCCCTGGAGCGCTACGAGCAGGATCGATCCGCTTTGGACCTGGGGAGTAGACCAGCACCCGTGCGCCCGATGAGCCGTGTCAGCTACGTGCCCGGTGCCGCGCTCGTCGTGCGCCGGAGCGCTCTTGCCGAACTGGGCGGTTTCGACACGCGTCTGCGCTTCGGCGAGGACGTCGACCTCGTATGGCGACTCGCAGCGAGTGGGCACACCGTTCGGTACGCGCCGGAATCGGTCGTGTGGCACGATCCGCGCGCGGGCCTGCTGGAGTGGATGCGGCAGCGATTCGAGTACGGCACTTCGGCGGCATCGCTATCCGCCCGGCATCCCGGCCTGCTCTGTTGCGCGAAGGTGTCTCGATGGAGCGCCCTCTCGTGGGGTCTGCTGGCTTCGGGTCGTCCCGTTACCGCGCTGGCGACGGCGGCGGTGACGACCGCGTTGTTCCCCCGAGCGCTTCGCGGTCGAGGCATCCCCGCCACCGAGGCGCTGCGCTTGGCCGGCGTGGGGCACTTGGGCGCCGGAAGGATCCTCGCCGAGGCCACCCGGCGCACCTGGTGGCCGCCGGCACTCGTCGCTGCACTGTTCGGTGGAAGAGCCCGCGCGGTGACCTCGGCCGTGTTGCTGCCCTGTCTGATCGAATCGGCGGGCAAAGGTCCGAGCTGGGCCCTTCTGCGCCTCCTCGACGACCTGTCGTACGGGGCCGGGGTGTGGGCGGGTTGTCTGAAGGAACGCACCATCGGTCCGCTCCGTCCACAGTTCACCGATGACTCCTTGTGCAGAGGCTCCGGGCGGCGACTTCCGGCGTCACGCTCCATCGGGTCGAAAGCCGGGCGCACTTGTGATCGCAGCAGGTCGTCACAACGGTACGAGCGTGTGGGGGCGAGATGAGTTTGCTGCTGACCGACCAGGCGTGGCCGGATCTGGTCGACCGCGAGCCGCTGGTCGTGCTTCCGCTCGGAGCCTGCGAACAGCACGGTCCGCATCTGCCGGTGGACACCGACACGGCAATCGCCACTGCGGTGGCTCGCAGCGCGGTAGGGGAACTGGCAGGAGACATCGATGTGCTGCTCGCCCCGGAACAGCCCTATGCGGCCAGCGGCGAGCACGAGGGGTTTCCGGGCACTGTTTCGATCGGCTGCGAGGCGTTGCAGCTGCTGCTCGTCGAACTCGGCAGGTCGTTGCTCTGCTGGGCCGGACGGCTGTTGATCGTCAACGGCCACGGTGGTAACAGTCGAACCCTCGCGCAGGCGGTCGCTCGGCTGCGGGACGAGAGCCGTGACGTCGCATGGTGGTCGCACCTTCCGGGAGACGCCGATGCGCACGCGGGCAGGACGGAAACAGCGCTCATGATGGCGCTGAAACCGCCGGCGGTACACGCGGAACGCGCGAAGCCCGGACGTACCGAACCGATCGGTGAATTGCTGCCGGAGCTGATGCGAACCTCGGTACGCCACGTCAGCCCGAACGGTGTGCTGGGAGATCCCGCGGGCGCATCGACCGCCGACGGTGAGCGGATGCTCAGCGTCATGGTCGAGCGGCTCTGCGCCGACGCGCGTAGCTGGCACGTTACGCCGTCCGGACGGCTCCTTCCGTGCCGGATACCTTCCGGCCGGCCGGAAGGTGCCGCGGCAGGCCCGCAGGGCTGAGGTGAAGCCCTGCAGGGGGTGCGGAACTTGCCTTCCCGGTCGACCACATCCTCTTCCCAGGGCCGATGCAGCAGCGCGTAGTCGAAGGAAGGCTATTCCCGGCGATCCGATCCGGGTGTGCGGCCTGCCCCGAGCACATCGAGCCGCAGACTGCGGCCCGCGCGGACCGGCACGGTGGTCAGCAACTCGTGCACCGAGTCTCAGTGCAGCAGGCCGCCGCCGTCGTAGACCAGGGTCTGTCCGGTCATGAGCGCGCCGTCGTCCGAGGCGAGGAAGCTGACCAGGCCGGCGAAGTCGTCCGGGGTGACGAACTTCTGGATCGCCTGCTGACTCATCGTGCGCGCGAAGACCTCGTCGGAGGAGTGCTGCCGGGTGCCGGGGGTGGCCACCTGTGCGGGCATCACGGCGTTGACGGTGATCTCGTCGGATCCGAGCTCGCGGGCCATGACGCGGGTCATGCCGACGAGTGCGCCCTTGCTGGCGACGTAGGCGAGTTGGCAGGGCGAACCGGTGTGGAAAGTGCGTGAGGCGACGTTGACGATCCTGCCACCGAACGTGCTCGCCCGCAGCCACGAATGACAGCCCTGCACCATCAGCAACGCTCCCACGGAATTGGTTTCGAAGTAGGAGAGCATCTGCTCCTTGGTGGCGTTCAACAGGTCGGACCTGCCCGAGAGCAGACCGGCGTTGTTGACCAGAACGTCGACACCACCGAGGCGCTCACCCCACTCCGCGCAGACACGACGTGTGCTGTCCGGGTCGCCGACATCGCACCGGACCGCGTGGAAGCGGTCGTCCTCCTCGCCCACCGCCTGCGCTGTCTCCTCGGGGGAGGCGATGTCCAGCCCCACCACCTCGGCACCGTCGTCGAGCAACCGTCGGCATATGCCGCTGCCCAGACCTCCGGCCGCGCCGGTGACGAACGCGGTCCGGCCCTCGAGTCGGTACTCTCGTTTCGCCATTGTCCGCTCCTGCCTCCATTCGCGAGGGCCGCCACCAGGTCAGCGGCGAAGAGTGCTCCCGTCCGGATTCGGTGCTTGCCGTCGTCGAAAGCGGGGCCGGGTGGCGGGATCGTCCCGCCACCCGGCCGTGAGGTGCTGCCCCGCCATGGCAGACCAGTGTTCGGGAGACGCCTGACAGGTGTCAGACCGCCGCGGCGGTGCGCCATCCGGGTCGGTAGTTCTCCCGGGCCACGGCGGAGTAGGGTGCCGGGCTCACCACGGCACGCACGGCGAACTGTTCGTGGGGCTGAACAGTCGACTTGCGGGTGCCGCCGTCCGGCTCTCCCCAGATCACCGTGACCTCGGCGCCGAGCGGAACGTCGGGGTCCACGGTCGCCAGTGAGAGCACCGTGCGCTCATTGGCGCTGTATCCGGTGAACAGCGACAGCCCGACCTGCCGACCTTCGGCGTCCACCACCGAGTCGAAGTTGGACGATCCGTAGTTGGCGTTGGGCAGGTCGAAGAACTGGTAATCGGGGCCGTCCTGGTTCAGCGGCGAGGCCAGGAGCTTGGTGACATCCTCGGCGTTCCAGGCGAGGGTGACCTTGCGTCGCTGGGTCTCCGGGTTGATGGCTTCCAGCGCGTCCCGCCCCACGAAGTCGTGGTCGAACTTGACGAAGGGGCCGTAGCCGAGTTCCCACGGGTTCAGGTAGTAGTCCTCGATCCTGTCGGAAACGAAGCTCCCGGCCAGGGCGTTCACCGCCTCGTAGCTGTCAGCCCCCAGCCATTCCCGGTACGGACGCATTTCCTCGCTGGTGTAGACAGCCGGCAGGGGGGACGGGATCCAGCCCGACTCCAGGGTGTTGCACGAGTAGGCGCGCGCTCCCGCCGGCTCCAGACCGAATTCACGACCCGCCTCGAGGATGGTGTCGCGCACCTTGCCGTAGCTCTCGTAGGGGCCCCAGATCTCCAGGCCCGGAGCTCCCGCCATTCCGTGGCGCAGCGTGCGGACCTGCTCGCCGGCCACGTTCATGGAGCCCATCCTGAAGAAGCGCAGCTGCTCGACCGGGCCACCGTTGACCTTTTCGATGACCTTCCACGCGTTCGGGCCCTGGATCTGGAAGCGCCACAGATCGCGCGTGACCGCATTGCCGTACGGCCGTGAGGGCGAGCGCTCGTCCCAGCGAATGTCGACGTTGTAGCCCTTGCCGGCCCGGAAGGTCAGCCAGTTGGCCACGGGGGCACGCCCGACGAACACGAATTCCTCGTCGGCCAGTCGGAACAGGACGCCGTCACCGATGACACCTCCCTCGGGGGAAACCGGGACGAACTGCTTGGCCGAGTCCACCGGGAAATTGGCCATGCTGTTGATCCCGGTCTCGGAGAGCAACCGCAGCGCGTCCGGGCCCGAGACGAACAGGTTGACCATGTGATGCGTCTGGTCGAACAGCACTGCCGTTTCGCGCCAGGCAGTCACCTCGCGGCGCCAGTTCGTGAATTCGGCCGGAACGACGGGGTAGATGAAGGCTCCGAGCTGGGAATTCCGGAGCAGATCCACCGTGTTTCCCGACTGGTCCAGCACTTCCTGCAGATTTTTCGCGCTCATGTGTTTACCGCTCTCGTTCGAGGCCGTCGGCGATTCCGTGACTCTCAAGCTATGCACGCCGGGTGGTCGATGGCACAGAGCAATGGCGGGAGTGGCACGGCCGCGATCGGCCAGGGTTGCTGAGTCATATGACGTAATGAAATGGGGCGATCGGATTCGGAAGAGCTTTGCCGATTACAGCCCGTATTCCTGCGCGGTCAGATATTGCACACCGAGGTCGGCGAGTTTGGTGCGCAGGTTGTAGCGGTCGAGGCCGAGTTCTCCGCTGCGGAAAGCTTCCCGGGTGGCCTCTTCCTTGTCGACACGGGCTTGTGCTGCTTGCAGCCCGTGGTCGACGTCGTTGCGGGGTACGACCATGGCACCGTCGTCGTCGGCGAGGATGGCATCGCCGGGCCGGACGAGTTGTCCGCCGATGGTGATGGGCACGTTGACCGAGCCCGGCGTGGCCTTGACGGTGCCCTGCGCGCTGACCGCGGCCGACCAGACGGGAAAGCCCATCGCGTGCAGATCGTCGACGTCGCGGACGCCGCTGGTGGTGACGAGTCCGCGCACCTCGCGCACCTGCAGGGCGGTGGCGAACAGCTCTCCGAACAGTCCGTCGGTGCACGGCGAGGTCGTGGTCACCACGAGCACGTCACCGGGGCGGCATTGTTCGATCGCGGCGTGGATCATGAGATTGTCGCCGGGCCAGCACAGCACCGTGACGGCGGTGCCGCCGATGCGTGAGCCGAGATGTGTCGGGCGCAGCTGCGAGCCGAGGAATCCGGTGCGGCCCAGTGCTTCGTGCACGGTGGCCACACCGTACTCGGAGAGCTTGGTGACCTTGTCGAGCTCGGCGCGGGGCGGATCGGTGACGATGACGTTGTTCACTTCAGCACCTCCGTGACCTGGGGGTAGAGCCGCATGTAGGCCTCGCCCACGGTGTTGTGCGGCAGGCCGAGGTTGGGGCCTGCGTTGCGTTTGAGCTGCACGCCGCGCCGTTTGGCGAGGTCGATGTAGTACTCCCACATGTGTTGCTGTGCGGGCAGGGACTCCATCGCTGTGCGTTTGGTGTCGAACACCGAGGTGATGTCGAGCAGCACGTCCGGTTTGAAGTCGCACTGTTCGGGCTGGTGCGGTTCGAAGAAGAACACCGGTGGTGCGCCCAGTGGTTCGCCCGGGGCGTCGTAGCCGATGGCCTGTGCGAGCACGCGGGCCTGCAGCGCCATGCGCGCGGCCGCGGGGTGGTCCTGGTTGTAGGGGTCGGTCAGCGGGTGGGTCAGTACGACGCCGGGATCGACCTCGCGATACACCCGCACGAGCCGGTCGACCAGCTCCTGGCTCTCCTGCAACGGGTAGTCACCGGCGTCGAGGAACTCGATCTCCGCGCCCAGCGCATCGGCCGCGTTGGTCGCCTCGGCACGCCGGATCTCCTTGATCTCGGCGAGGTTTTTGCCCTCGCGCCAGGCCTTTGCGGACTCGCCGCGCTCCCCGTAGGTCAGGCACACCACCTTCGCCCGATCGCCGCGGGCGGTGGCCAGTGCGATGGCCCCGGCGGCCCGCCAGACGAAGTCGCCCGCATGGGCGCTGATCACGAGTAACGAACTCATCCGGCATCTCCTTCGCAGTCCTCGGCCGTCATCAAGGACAGTAGGAGGAGCCGACCCGGATCGGGACGTCGCCGAGACCGGTTTGCTCTACGTCATTCGACTCACGCGGTCAGTCGACTCGGCGCGCTTGGCGGTATCTCCGTCGAGAAGCCGCTCTCGGAGACGTGGGCGCGAATCCGGCAAATCGGGCGACCGTGGTGGACGGTATCGCTGTGTTCCGGCGGTGTTTTCCGTGCTCCAGTGCAGCAGCCGAGCATCCAACGGTCCGTCGTCTTCGGCGCCTCGGTCATTTGTCGCGGTCAACTCGGAATCAATGCCGGACGAAACACGATCTCCGCTCGGCTCTACTGGTGACGCCTGCACGAAGACTGAGGAGACGCCATGAGCATCCAGCGTGAGGTCACCGAAAGCCGGCGCCGACGCTCCGATCTCGTCGACCTGGTGCGCAACATCAGTTACGAGGTGATGCCGTTCAAGAGTACCGAGCAGGACGTGCTCGCCGCGGTGCCGACCACGGTGCCGCTGACCGTCACGGTCACCGAGGCGAAGGGGATCGATACGACCCTGAATCTGACCGAGCGGCTGCTGCGGCACGGATACACCGTCACGCCGCACCTGCCTGCGCGGCAGTTCGTCGACGCCGGGCATGTCGGTGACGTGGTGGTCCGCCTCCGCGAGGCAGGGGCGCGCTCGGTCTTCGTCATCGGCGGGGACGCCCCGGAGCCGGCGGGCGAGTTTCCGGACGCGTACTCGCTGCTGCAGGCGATGGAGGCGGCCGCACATCCCTTCGACGAGGTCGGCATCGGCGGTTACCCGGAGGGGCACGCGGCCATCCCGCAGGAGTCGATCGATCTGGCATTGAAGCAGAAGGCGCCGATGGCGACCCACGTCACCACGCAGATCTGCTTCGATGCCACCACGACGAGCTCCTGGGCGGCGGGCATCGCCAACTCGGACATCGATCTTCCGGTCTCCGTGGGCATGCCGGGACCGGTGAGCCGCCAGAAGCTGATGCGGATCTCGGCGGGCATCGGGCTGGGCCAGTCGGCACGGTTCCTGCAAAAGCAGCAAAGCCTGCTGTGGCGGTTCCTGCTGCCCGGCGGCTACAACCCGACGAAACTGGCCAAGCGGCTCGGCACCGCGGTGGCAGGCACCACGGGCAACATTCGCGGGCTGCACATCTTCACCTTCAACGAGATTCGCAAGACCGAGACCTGGCGGCAGGAGCTGTTGGCCTCGGTGGCCGACAAGGGCGATCGGTCATGACCGAGCAGAACCACAACCAGGACTGCGGACGCCTCATCGTTCGGGGAGAGGACCGCCCCGGGATCGTGGCGAACGTGTCGGACGTGCTCACCGAGCACGGGGCCAACATCGTCTCGCTCGATCAGTCCTCGAGTGATCCGGCGGGGGGTCGGTTCTTCCAGCGCACCGTCTTCCACCTTCCGGAGCTGTCGGTCAGGCTCGACGAGCTCAGCGAGAGTTTGGAAGCGAAGCTGGGTGAACGACTGGGACTGGAGTTCCAGCTCGTCGAGGCGAAGCGGCAGAAACGCGTCGCCATTTTCGTGTCCCGAGTGGACCACTGCCTGCTCGACCTGCTCTGGCGGCAGCGGCGCGGAGAGCTGCCCATGACCGTGTCGATGGTGGTGTCCAACCACCCCGATCTCGGTGACGAGGTGCGGCAGTTCGACATCCCCTTCTTCCACGTGCCGGTGGACAAGGAGAACAAGGCGGCCGCCGAGAAGGAGCAGCTGAACCTGCTCAAGGGCAATGTGGATCTGCTCGTGCTGGCGCGGTACATGCAGATCGTCTCCGGCGACTTCCTCGACGAGCTGGGCGTTCCGGTCATCAACATCCACCACTCGTTCCTGCCTGCGTTCATGGGCGCCGGTCCCTACCAGCGGGCGAAGGACCGCGGCGTGAAGCTGGTCGGCGCGACGGCGCACTACGTGACCGAGGACCTCGACGAGGGGCCCATCATCGAGCAGGACGTGATTCGTGTGTCGCACCGGGAATCGGTGCGGGATCTGCAGCGCAAGGGCGCGGACGTCGAACGGTTGGTGCTGTCCCGCGCGGTGTCCTGGCACTGCGACGACCGCGTCATTCGCGACGGCAGCACGACGGTCGTTTTCTAGGAGAGCCGGTGACTGCACGGATTTTGGACGGACGAGCCGTGTCGGCGGCGATGCTCGAGCGGGTTCGCCGCGAGGTGGCGGAGTTCGTCGACGCCTACGATCGGACCCCGACTCTGGTCACGGTCCTGGTGGGCGACGATCCCGCCTCCCATACCTATGTGCGGATGAAAGCCAACCGCTGCGCGAAGGTCGGCATGGACTCGCGCCGGGTCGAACTCGACGCGACCATCAGCACCGAGACGCTGGTGAGCCGGCTCCGGGAGCTGTCCGCCGACGCAGGCGTCGACGGGATCCTGCTGCAGCATCCCGTGCCCGACCACATCGATGAGCGTGCCGCGTTCGAAGCGATCGACCCGAGCAAGGATGTCGACGGGGTCACCCGCACCTCGTTCGCCACCATGGCCTTCGACGAGGGCGGGTTCCGGTCGGCGACGCCGGGCGGGATCATGGCGCTGCTGAACGCCTACGAGGTGCCGCTGGCGGGCAAGCACGCCGTGGTCGTGGGGCGCAGCCCCATCCTCGGCAAACCCGTGGGCATGCTGCTGCTGGCCCGCGATGCGACCGTCACCTACTGCCACTCCCGAACCGCCGACCTCGCCGATCGGCTCGCCGAGGCGGATGTGGTGGTCGCGGCCGTCGGCCGGCCGGAGATGATCCGCGGTGACTGGATCAAGCCCGGCGCCGTGGTGGTCGATGCCGGCTACGCCGACAACACCGGCGACGTGGAGTACGCGGCGGCGGCCGAGAAGGCCTCGTTCATCACCCCGGTGCCCGGTGGTGTCGGCCCCATGACCATCGCGACTCTGCTCGCGCAGACGGTCGGCGCGGCGCGGGATCACGAGGCCACGCGCTAAGCACGGACGAAAAAGGCTCGGATTGCAGGATTTGCTCGGTGAGGGAGGGGAAATGACCGAAGCTCGTGACGATTATGTGCTCGATGTGAAGCAGAGCCGGCGGGGTTACGCACTCAACCGGCTGTGCGGGTCGCTGAAGGACGCCGACAACCGGCGACGGTTCAGCGAGGACGAGGCCGCCTATTGCGATGCCTACAAGCTGTCGCCGGAACAGAAACGGGCCGTCCTGGAACGGGACTGGACCGCCATGCTGGATCTGGGCGCCTCCATTTTCTACACGTTCAAGCTGGCCATGTTGGACCAGAAGTCGATGCAGTACCTCGGTGGTGTTTTCACCGGGATGTCGGCCGAGGAGTTCGCCTCGGCCATGCGTTCGGGAGGGCGGAAATTTGGCTAGGATCACGTGGGGTATGGCCACCTCGCACGTGCCGTCCATCGGTGCGGCGATGGACAACCACAAGACCGAGGACCCCTACTGGAAACCCCTGTTCGACGGCTACGAGAAGGCCCGAACGTGGATGGCCGAACATCAGCCGGACGTGGCGGTGATCGTGTACAACGACCACGCCAACGCCATCGACATGGATCTGGTGCCGACCTTCGGCATCGGCACCGCCGAGTCCTACGACGTCGCCGATGAGGGGTGGGGCCCTCGGCCGGTGCCGTCGGTGGTCGGCGCACCGGACCTGAGCGAGCACATGGTGCGCGAGCTCATCGACGATTCCTTCGACATCGCCACATTCCATCAGCTGGATGTTGATCACGGTCTGACGGTGCCGTTGTCGGTGTACTGTCCCGAGCCGGGCGAATCCTGGCCGTGTGCCGTGGTTCCGGTGTTGGTCAACGTGATCCAGTATCCGCAACCCACGGCCGCTCGCTGCTATGCGCTGGGGCAGGCGATCGGGCGGGCGATCCGGTCGTTTCCCCAGGACCTGAAGGTCGCGGTGTTCGGCACGGGAGGCATGTCCCACCAGTTGTCCGGAGCCCGCGCCGGGTTGATCAACGAGCGCTTCGACCGCATGTTCCTGGACAAGATCGAGCATCGTCCCGAGGCGCTGACGGCGCTGACCCGTGAGGACTACATCGCCGAGGCCGGTACGGAGGGAATCGAGCTGATCATGTGGCTGGTGATGCGCGGGGCGATGAGCGACAACATCGCTCGCGTCCACGACACCTACCACGTGCCTGCGTCCAACACCGCGGCGGCGTTGGCGCTGTTCGAAGACCTGGACAGTCGGGAAGGGGTGACGGCATGAGTACCTTCGTCCTCCTCCACGGGGCCTGGCACGGCGGATGGGCGTGGCAGCGGGTGGTTCCGCTGCTGCGCGAAGCAGGACACGAGGTGTACGCCCCGACCCTGACCGGGGTCAGCGACCGCGCGCACCTGCTCACCCCGTCGGTCGGGTTGAGCACGCACGTCCAGGACGTCGTGGCGCTCGTCGAGTCCTACGACCTCCACGATGTCGTGCTGGTCGGGCACAGCTATGCCGGGCAGGTCGTCACCGGTGTTGCCGACCGGATTCCCGAGCGAGTGAGCAAGCGCGTCCACCTCGATGCGTTCGTCGGCGACGACGGTGATGCCGCGATCGATCTGCTGCCCTCCACGGTCGCCGGGCACTACCGGGACTCGGTGAGCGGGCCCGGATTCGGCTGGCTCATTCCCGTGCGCTCCCTGACCAAGCTCGGCGTGTCCGAACAGGCCGACCTGGAATGGCTCGAACCGCGCCTGACCCCGCACCCGTGGCTGACCTACACCGAACCCCTGCGGCTTGCCGGAGCCCTCGAGACCGTCCCGGCGGCCTTCGTCGAGTGCACCGACTGGATGCGGGTGTTTCAGCCGCAGGCCGAGAAGGCCGCAGCTCGGGGTTGGCCGGTCCACCACATCCCGACCGGGCACGAAGCCATGGTCACCGCCCCGAAGGAGCTGGCGGAGGTGCTGCTGGAGGTACAGGCAGCGTGAGCGCGGTGACCGGACCGCCCCGCGGGCCGGTCGTGCCCACGCCGTGATCACCGCCGCGCCGAATCAGTCGAGACCCGGAGAGACGATGGAATTCCTGGTACGCACGGAAAACCTGCTGCCCCCCGACACGCCGGACGAGACTCGCGAGCAACTGCGCACCGGTGAACGGGAACGCGCCCGGCAACTGCGCGAGGCCGGCATCCTCAAGCGGCTGTGGCGGGTTCCCGGGCGCAACGCCACCGTCGGACTCTACGAGGCCGACGACCCGGCCGCGCTGCACGACGCCCTGGCGTCGCTGCCGATGTGGAAGTGGATGGACGTCTCCGTCGAGACACTCGCCACGCATCCCCAGGAGAAGTGAAAGAGGGCGCGGATCGGCTTGCGGTGGGGTGTGTTTCCCGACGGGAGGCACACCCCACCGGCATCGGGTGGTGCGGGGCGGATCAGGCCGGGAAGCCGACCGCTTGGGTGTCCATGAACTCGCGGACACCCTCGATGCCCATCTCGCGGCCCATGCCGCTGTGGTTGAAACCGCCGAACGGGGCGCGCTCGTCGAGGTGGGCGGCGCCGTGGGCGTTGACGAAGGTGTAGCCGGTCCGCAGCCGTGCGGCCAGCAGGGCGGCTCGGTCGAGGTCCGGGGTCCAGATCGAGGAGCACAGCCCCGACCAGGTGTCGTTGGCGCGGGCGACGGCGTCGTCCTCGTCGTCGAAGGGCAGGATCGGCAGGGTCGGGCCGAATTGCTCTTCGGCCACGACGCGGGCATCGTCGGCCGGGTCGAGCACCAGGGACGGTGACAGGAAATTGCCGCGGGTGGCCTCGCCGCCTTCGGCGGCCTGTCCGAACTCGCGGACCTCGGCACCGGACTGGCGTGCCTGCGCGGTGAGCTCCCGCACGTACTCCAGCTGCTGCCTGCTGTGCAGCGGGCCCATGGTCACGTTCTCGTCCAGGCCGTGGCCCAGCCGGGTCGCGGACAGGATCTCGGAGAGCCCCTCGACGACCTCGTCGTAGCGCGACCGGTGCACGTAGAGCCGCTTGATCGCCATGCAGATCTGGCCGGTGGAGTCGAAGGTCCCGGAAAACAGGCGCTGCATCGTCTCGGGACCGAGGTCGGCGTCGGCAAGCACGATCGCCGGATCGTTGCCGCCCAGCTCCAGGGCCACGCGGGTCAGCGACTCGGCGGCCATCGACATGATCCGTTTGCCACCGTTCGTGCTGCCGGTGAAGCAGACCTTCTTGACCCGATCGTCCTGGATCAACGCGGCACCGATCTCCGCGTCGGTGCCGGTGACGACGTTGAGCACACCCGGGGGCAGCGACCGAGCCACGAGTTCGACCGTGCGCACGGTGGCCAGCGGGGCGGTGGGCGGCGGCTTCACCACGACGGTGTTGCCTGCCAGCAGCGCTTGCGGCAGCGAGGCGGCCAGAATCGCCAGCGGCCAGTTGAACGGCACGATGATCGTGACGACTCCCAGGGGCCGGTAGGAGATCTCGGTCCGGTAGGGCGGTGCCGGTAGGTGCGTCACGTGCTCGAGCTCCTCGGCCAGGCCTGCGGCCAGGGTGAAGCGGTGTGCGAACACCATGGAGTCGACGTGGGATTCCTGCCGGATCTTGCCGTTCTCGCGGGTCAGTACCTCCGCTGTGGCCGGGCGGTCGGCCTCCAGCGGGGCCAGGGCCTCGGTCAGCAGTGCGGCGCGCTCCTGCGGGGTGCGGGCAGCCCATGCCGGAAACGCCCGATGGGCCGCGGCAACCGCGGATTCGGCTTGCTCGGCGTTGGCGGCTGCGGCGTAGCCGACGGTCGAGACCCCGTCGGCCGGGTCGATCACCGGCAGCGCGTCATCGGCGTTGCGGGTTTCGCCGTTGATGAAAAGCTCGGTTCTGATCTCGGGCAGCTGGTCGGAAGACACCGTCATTGGTTTCCTCGGGGGTCGTGGGGGCCGTGCAGCCGGCTGCACACTGTGCGCCGAATCACGGTAGGTCGAAGTTCAGGCGGAATGCCCGGTACGCCCGGCCCGATGCGTCCGGTCCGGTGCGGCATGCCGGACCGGGACGTTTGACGTAGGTGTGTCCCGTTGGCTTCCGGCGGTGCTGCCCGCCTGCTCGACGTGCCGATCACGACGAAAGACCCGCCCGCCGGCGTGAGCCGACACGGCCGCGACGCTCGCCGATGAGACACATGACGTAGCTCGAGCGCCGCAGAAGACCGATGAATTCGAAGCGCCGAGCGACTTGCATTCCCTACAAACCACAACCGTGAGACCGCCGTCACTCGCGTGGTCGCACGGACAGCCGCCGTCTTCGTGTTCCAGAGGAGTACACACCCGTGGCCTCACAAAGACCCCCTACCGGGCCTTCGAAGAAAGGCATCTTCGCGGCCAGCTTGGTCGGCACATCGATCGAGTGGTACGACTACTACATCTTCGGCACCGCCGCGGCGCTGGTGTTCGGCAGCCTCTTCTACCCCGAGTTCTCCAGCGTGGCCGGCACCATCGCTGCCTTCGGGACCTTCGCCGTGGGATTCATCGCCCGTCCGCTGGGTGCCGCGGTCATCGGTCACTTCGGTGACCGGATCGGCCGCAAGTCGATGCTCGTCCTCACCCTCCTGCTGACGGGCGGATCCACGTTCCTCATCGGCGTGTTGCCCACCTATGCCGCCATCGGCATCGGAGCGCCGCTGCTGCTGCTCGTGCTCCGCCTCATTCAAGGCTTCGGCGTGGGTGGTGAGTGGGGTGGTGCCATCCTGATCGCCACCGAGCATGCGTCCCCGCGACGACGAGCGGTCTACGGCAGTTTCGCCCAGTTCGGCGTGCCGATCGGTGTGCTGACCTCCAATCTGGCATTCCTGGCGGTCTCGGGAATGTCCGACGAGAACTTCATGACCTACGGCTGGCGCATCCCCTTCCTGATCAGCCTGCTGCTGGTGATCGTCGGTTTCCTGGTCCGCAGCCGGCTGGCCGATGCGCCGGAGTTCCAAAAGGCCAAGCAGGAGAACACGGTCAGCAAGGTTCCGGCCGCGGAGCTGTTCCGCCGCAGGCCCCGCACTCTCGTGCTGGCCAGCCTGGCCGCCATCGCGCCGCCCGCGGTCGGCTACACGGTGATCGTGTACATGCTCACCTACGGGACCATGGTGGTGGGTTTCGAACGCAACACCCTGCTCACGCTGATCCTCGTCTCGACGGTGGTGTGGATGGGGGTGATCGTCGCCTCGGCGCTGCTGTCCGACCGCTTCGGTTCCAAGAAGATCTACGCGCTGGGCGCGTTGACCGCCGTGCTGTGGCCGATCCCGATGTTCGGTCTGGTGAACACCGGCGACGCCGGCTTGGCGCTGCTGGCTTTCATCGTCGCCGCGATCGTGCAGGGCATCATGGCAGGCGCCCAGGGCGGCCTGTTCACCGAGATCTTCGACGTCCACTTCCGCTACAGCGGAATCGCCATCGCCTACCAACTGGGCGGCATGATCGGCGGCGCCGTGACTCCCATTGTCGCGACAGCGCTTTTCGGTGCGTACGGCTCGTCCCTGCCGATCGCCTGCTATGTCATGGGGCTGTCGCTGGTCAGTCTGCTGGCCGTCCTCGGACTTCGCCAGAATGGTGGGTCCGTGCGAGACGAACGGGCACACGCGCCCACCGCGGAGACCGAACCGGCGGCGTAGGCTCGTGTGCACTCTGCCGCACGCTGCTCCGGCTGGGGTTCCGCGGAACCTCAGCCGGAGCAGCGCTCACGTGCGCAGCGGTGCGCGGCTCCCAGTACCGTCTCCGACGAAAGACCGGCCCGGCTCAGGCGCCGGGCCGGTGACGAGGTAGAGGTGCACAACGACGTGGAACCAACTGCCGACTCCGCCCGGCCGCCGGACACGGTCGACGATTCCGTCTTCCGGGTCCTGATGGAGGTGTCCGCCGACGGCTTGGCCGTGCTGGACCGGCACGGGCACTTTGTCCTGCTCAACACCGCAGCCACCGAACTCCTCGGTCTTCCGGCCGACGAGCTCGTCGGCCGCGCGGCCCCCTTCGACATCGACGACGTGTCGCCGCACGGCTCCCGGCAAGACCGCCACCACACGACATGGCCGGCCCCGGACGGGCGTCGACGCGATCTCGAGTACTGCCTCGCGCCCGTGGCAGGAGGGGCACATGCGGTCTGGTTCAGCGACGTGACGGACACCCTGCGACAGCAGGAACGGCTCACGGCCATCGCCAGGGCGGCATCCAGCGTCGCCGACGCGTACTCGCTGCGCACGACCCTCGACGCGGTGGCACGGGAGATCGCGATGACGGCGAACATCGCAGCCGTTCAGATCCTGGCCATGGACGACCCCCGCGACGAACTGCGGGTCCTGGGCATGGCGGGCTTCGACGACGCCGCGGACTTCACCGAACGGCTGAGCGCCTGTCGGCGACGAGGCGCCAAGGTCAGCTTCATGGACGCCTTCCAGAACGGGGAGCCGGTCGTGGTCCCCCACCGGAAGGCCGCGATCCTGGCCGACCCGGCCTGGGCTCCGCTGCACGCCATCATGAGCTACCCCTCCTGGGACAGCTTCGTGTCCATGCCCCTGATCGTGCGCGGCAGGGTCCTCGGTGTGATCAACGCCTACTACGTCCCCGACGAGGATCCCGGTCCGCACTCACTGGCCTTCCTCGAGGCGATGGCCGACCACGCCGCCGTGGCCATCGACACTGCCTCACTCCTTGCCCAGACGCGGTCGCAGGCACAGCTGGACGAGCGCCGCCGGTTGGCCAGGGATCTGCACGATTCGGTGGTGCAGCAGTTGCTCTCGATGCGCATGCAGGCCAAGGCACTGCATGCCCAACTCGAGCGCGTGGACACTGATCCGGGCAGGATCCGCAGCGGCGCCGAGGAGCTCGCGGAACTCTCCGGGAGTGCTCTGGCCGATCTCCGCGGACTCGTCTTCGAACTGCGTCCCCTGGACCTGGCCGAGCGCGGCCTCGTCGAGGCCGTTCGTGCCCACGCCGCGAGCCAGCAGGCGCGGACCGGCCTGGCCATCGACGTCCGGGCATCCTCCGACCTGGAACTGGACTCCAGCATCGACGTCCAGGAGGATCTCTACCGCATCGTTCAGGAGGCGCTGCACAACGTGGTCAAGCACGCCCATGCCACGGCGGTGAAGATCCGGTTCACTCGCTCCGAGGACGGCGACCTGGTCGTCGAGGTCCTCGACAACGGGTATGGCCCCGACCGCACGTCCGACACCGCGGGTGAGGCGGACCATGACACGCTCGGGCTGGTGTCGATGCGAGAAAGGACCCAGCGCTGGGGCGGCCGGCTCGTCGCAGGGGCCCGCCCGGCAGGCGGCTGGGCGGTTCGAGTGATACTGCCATGCCCGAGCGTACCGGGTGCCGGAGAGGGAGAGGCCGATGGCCGGTGACGAGACCTCCACCGAGATCATCCGGGTCATGATCGTCGACGACCATGCGATCGTCCGTCGCGGTCTGCTGGCCTACATCGACACCGTTCCCACGCTGCACGTGATCGGAGAGGCAGCCGATGGGCAGCAGGCGGTGACCCGGATGCAGCAGTGGCAGACCCTCGGCGAGCCCATGCCCCACGTGGTGCTGATGGATCTGCAGATGCCGCACATGGGTGGCGTGGAGGCGACCGAAGCCATTGTCAAGGCCCACCCCCAGGTGAGGGTCGTGGCGCTGTCCAGCTTCGGCGAGGTGGAACGGGTTCATGCCGCGCTCGCGGCGGGCGCGGCCGGTTATGTGCTCAAGGACGCCGACCCCGACGAGGTCGCCACCGCGATCCGGGCCGCCGCTGCGGGAGAGGTGCACCTGGACTCGGCCGTGGCTCGTCAGCTCACCAGGCGGATGGCCGCACCACACGTCGGGCTGACGTCGCTGACAGCGCGGGAGCGGGAGATTCTCTCCCTTGTTGCGCAGGGGCATTCCAATCGAAGCATCGCCGACAGTCTCGTGATCAGCGAACGCACGGCACGAACGCACGTCAGCAACGTGCTGGCCAAGCTGCAGCTCTCCTCGCGCACCCAGGCCGCGCTGCTCGCCATCCGCGAAGGACTCATCTCCTCGCCCGACTGACCCGCCGCGGGGCCGGAGACGGGCGTGGGCGTAGCGGTCGGCTTTCGGCCACCGGAGTTGATTTCCGGGGGTGCCTTGGCACTGCGGTCCGAGGCGTGGCCACTTCCGGAGAGCCGTCCGGGGTCTTTCGATGCCGGTGCGGCCGTGAGGGAAATCGCAAGCCCCCGCGAGGAAATCGCAAGCGTTCTGTCGCCGGTGGCGATTAACGTTGACCTTCGGCCCGGCATCAGCGGGCTCCCGATTCCCGATCGACCCCGAGAGGTGGCCTTCGCATGCCCGAGTCGTCAGTGCCCGCGGCGACGAGACCGGACTCGGCCGTCGGAACCACACGCCCCGGGCTGGTCATCGGGGTGCTGGTGCTGTCGGCCTTCATCATGATCCTCAACGAGACGATCCTGAGTGTGGCGCTGCCGCATCTGATCGGCGCGCTGGGCGTGGCCGCCACCACGGTGCAGTGGCTGACCAGTGGTTTTTTGCTGACGATGGCGGTGGTCATTCCGACCACGGGATACCTGCTGCAGCGGATCCCCCCGCGGCAGGTGTTCTTGGCCGCGATGACGCTGTTCAGCGTGGGAACGCTGGTCTGCGCGCTCGCACCGGGCTTCGTGGTGCTGCTGCTGGGGCGGGTGGTGCAGGCCGCCGGGACCGCGGTGATGGTCCCGCTGCTGATGACCACGGTGATGACGCTGATCCCGGAGCAGCGGCGCGGAGCGATGATGGGCAACATCTCGCTGGTCATCGCGGTGGCCCCGGCGATCGGGCCGATGATCGGTGGCCTGGTGCTGGCCAGGTTGGACTGGCGATGGATGTTCTGGAGCGTCCTGCCACTGGCCGTGGCTCTGCTCGCCGTGGGGTTCGTCCTGATGCGGCTGGAGGCCGAGACCAGCTCGGCGGCTCTCGACGTCGCCTCCGTGCTGCTCTCGGCGGTGGCGTTCGCCGGCATCGTGTACGGTTTTTCGGCCATCGGTGCGGCCGCTCAGGGCGGTGGGTCCATGCCTCCGTGGATTCCGATCCTGGTGGGTGTGGCCGCGCTCGTGGTGTTCGTGGCTCGCCAGCTGCGCCTGCAGCGAGCGGACCGGGCCCTGCTGGATCTGCGGCCCTTCACGCACCGCCAGTTCGTGGTGGCTGTCGTGCTGTCCGGGTTGATCTTCATGTGCCTGCTCGGGGCCGGGGCCATCCTGCTGCCGCTGTATCTGCAGAGTGTGCTCGGTGTGGGCCCGCGCACCACCGGTCTGGCGGTGCTGCCGGGTGGTTTGGTGCTGGGTCTGCTCGGGCGGCCGGTCGGGCGGTTGTTCGACCGGTTCGGGGCCCGGCCGCTGGTGGTCCCGGGCGCGGTGGGGATGGCGATCTCGCTGTGGCTGTTCGCCGCGCTGGGGTCCGGCGCCTCGCTCGCCGTGGTGATCGCGGTGCACATGCTGCTCATGGCCGCGCTCGGTCTGATGATGACACCGCTGCTGACCGAGGCGCTGGCCGTGCTGCCGAACGCGCTGTACTCGCACGGCAGCGCCATCATGACCACGCTGCAGCAGGTCGCCGGGGCCGCCGGGACCGCGGCGTTCGTGGCCGTGTCCGCTCTCGCCTCGACCGGTCCGTCCGGCGCTCCCGATGCCACCGGGATCCGGGCCGCGTTCGTCGTCGCGGGAGTCATCGGGCTTCTGGCCGTGGTGACGGCCCTGTTCGTCCGTGGCAAGCGCCCCGAGGCTCCGGGCCACGGCGGAGACGCGGAGATCGGGGGCGGTGAGACGTCGACATCGCTCGCCGGCCACCGATGAGCACCGGCTCAGGTGTGGTCGAGTTCGACGACGGTGATGCCGCTGTGCGTGGGGACCGGGTCGTTCATGGCCATCAGAGCTTCGGGAACGTCGTCGAGTCCGATGCGCCGGCCGATGAGCTGTTCCAGGTCGAGTCCGGCACCGGTGACCAGCCGCAGCATGTCCGGGTATTCATGAGCCTGCAGGCCGTGGGTGCCGACGATGCGCAGCTCCCGGGCGATCACCCGATGCATGGGAATGGCGGCCGCTCCCTGTTCGGGAGGCATCAATCCGAGCTGGACGTGGGTGCCGCGGGTGCGCAGTGCGGACACCGACGCGGCGCAGGTGTCGGGATGTCCGACGCAGTCCAGCGACACGTGTGCGCCGCCGCCGGTGACCTCGCGGACGGCCCGGGCCGTGTCGGGGATCTCGGTGCCGTTGATCGTGGCTGTCGCGCCCAGGTCGACGGCATGATCGAGCGCGTCGGAGGAGAGGTCGACGGCGACGACGTTGGCTCCGGCCGCGGCGGCGATGGTCACCGCCGAGATCCCGGCACCACCGCATCCGTGCACCGCGACCCACTGCCCTGCCTGTAGTTGTCCCTGGCGCAGCACCGCGCGGAAGGCGGTGGCGAACCGGCATCCCAGCGCGGCCGCGGTCGCCGAGCCGAGATGGTCGGGAAGGCCGACGAGATTGCTGTCGGCCCGCTCGATGGCGACCTGCTCGGCGAAGGAACCCCAGTGCGTGGCACCCGGCTGGAACTGGCGCTCGCACACCTGCTGGTGGCCCGCGGCGCACTGCGGGCACACCCCGCAGGCGCACACGAACGGCACCGTGACCCGGTCGCCGAGGTTCCAGCCGCGAACCCGGCTGCCCACGGCCGAGATCCGCCCTGCCAGTTCGTGCCCGGCCACGTGCGGCAGGGTGACGTCGGGATCGTGTCCCTGCCAGGTGTGCCAGTCGCTGCGGCACACTCCGGTGGCCTCGACCGCGATCACCACACCGTCCTCCGTCGGAACCGGGTCGGGCACCGTGCGCAGCCGTGGCTGCTCGCCGAACTCCTCGATCACGATGGCGCGCATGCTCCGGTTCCTTCCGACGTCGATGCCACCGGGCAGCCTAACCGCGGGCCGCCGACGGCGACCGATGGCGGGGTCGGGTTTGCCGGCTTGGTCAACCGGTGATCAGATCGAGTGTCGGTCGCGCAGTGCTTCCGGAAGGGCTCGGGCAGTGGCACGCGGTCGGTGGCTCGCAGGGGCTCGTCGACGCACTCGCGCGACGGTTGCGGTCTTACGGCAGTGGGAGCGTCTCGTGAACGTTCGTCTCTGCAGCCGGGTGAGGCCGTAGCGGGTCCCACCGCAAGCATGCGGGGCTCGGGTGCGGGGTGGTGGTGTCAGTCGGTGTCGGTGACGAGCACGCGGCCTCCGCCGTAGGCGGCGAGCTGGTGGTGGGCACGGGCAACGGCGTCGGCGGCGGTGCCGATGACCCGCGCGGTGTGCTGGCCGTCGGCACCGGTGATCTGCCAGGCATCGTCGGACAACGTCCGCGCGACGTGCCGGATGGGGCGCATCAGGCCATCACCGCCGCGCGAGGGTGCCACGGCGCCTCGATGGGTGCCGTGGCTGTGGTGGACTCCGTGTGGGGAGTGCTCACCGGGCCCGTGCTCGTTCCGGCTGCGTGCAGTGCGCGCTGCACGCGTGGCGTGGCGTTGATGATGTGCAGCGCACATCCGCGGTGTACGGCGTAGGTGTGCGCGGCGGCCAGCAGGTCCACGCCTGCGCTGTCGATGGTGGCGGCCGCGCCGAGGTTCAGGACCGTCTCCGGTGGCGCGGTCAGCAGGTGCGGCCAGAGCCGCTCGGCCAGCCCGGCAACGTCGGGGCCGGCGAGATCACCATGCACGGTGAACACAGCAGGCGTGGTGATCAGGGGGGACATGATGGCCCGCATGGGGGCTCCAATACGTTCGGAAGGATCTCGTCCTGGCGCGGACGCGGTGCGTCGCGGCTGCAGGCCGCAAGTAAGGGAAGGGGCGGGAGCCGTCCCGCTGTGCACGGACCGGCTCGACCGGGGAACAAGAGGGGTCTCGGTGCGCAGCACAGGCGGCGTGCTCGACGATCACGCGCCCTGCGGTGGGCAGCGGCGTCGCGGCGGCGCAGATGTGCTGCTGTGCTGGTGGATCGTCCGGCGCGGGGCCGTTACACCGCACGAGCGGGCGGGTGCGCCAGCAGCGCCCGGCCCCTGGCCCGCACACGAGGCGCGCGGGCCAGGGAGTGAGTCAGCGGGGTCTCAGACCGCGCGGACGAGCTCGGCTTGGGCGCCCTTGGGGCCCTGGGTGACGTCGTAGGTCACCTGCTGGTTCTCCTCGAGGGTGCGGAACCCCCTGCCGTCGATGGCCGAGTAGTGCACGAACACGTCCGGCCCGCCCGCGTCGGGAGCGATGAAGCCGAAGCCCTTCTCCGAGTTGAACCACTTCACGGTTCCCTGAGTCATGTGCGTCTCCATTCAGCAGCTGGGAGGGATCACGGGACGCCGCACCACGCGGCAGTCCCGGGCCGGGATCTCAGACGGCGGCCTACTCCAGCGACAACCAAAGACAGCAGCGCGCCCGCATCAACATCCTGCGAGCGTGCGCGAACACGAACCCAGAAACAACGACCACCCTGGACCCTACACGTTCCGCACGACCGTGATCACGCACCCTCCGCTGGTGCTGATCTCTGCTCGCTCGGAGCACACGGCGAGCCGATGCTCGCGCAGGCCGTGGCGACGGGTGCTACTCGGTGGCGGGAAGGTCGGAGGCGCGCAGTTCGAGGTAGGACTGTCCGTGGTGGAACCACACCTCGTGAGCCGCTCGTGGCGCATGGCCACCTCCCTACCGATGTGCCGGTGCTGCCCGCTCGGGGACGGCGCCGGGGCCCGGTAGCCACCTCGTTTACGTACTGAGGTGCTGCAGGAAGGTCATCGCGAACTGCGCTGGCCGAGTGCACACCCGATGTGTCTCGACATGCGCACCCTGATCGAGCACGCACGCACGAAGGTGACCGCGGCATGCATCCGACAAAAACCCGAGTCCGGTCCGGACAAGACCCGGCAGTCAGGTTCCGGCGGGGGCGAGGACGATGCCGAACCGGGCCCGGGCCCAGGACCGGTCACCGAGGTCCCGCCCGTCGGGGGTGGGGGTGCCCGGGTCCTGCTGGGTGAACTGCTTGATCAACGATTCCTTGACGCCGAAGACGCTGTCGCCGATGGCGATCTGCGGGTCACCGTCGACGAAGATGTGCGTGACGAGTGTGCGCAGATCGTCCGCGGTGACCATGAAGTGCAGGTGTGCGGCACGTACCGGCGAGCGGTCCACGGATTCGAGCATCGCGCCGACCGGACCGTCGTGCGGGATGGGGTAGGGCACCGGTGTCAGGCCCCAGAAGCGGTACTCGCCGTATTCCCTTCACCGGGTGCTGCCTGCGTGGGCGGCGCGCAGGAGTTCTTCCAGGTCGGCCCTGCTGACCGCTCGGGGATTCGTCTCGGGAACGACGGGCAGGATCTTCTCCGCGGCCTCGGGGATGTTCTCCTCGGCCAACCCGTAGTCCTGCAATGCCCGGGGCGCGTCCAGCGTGGCTCGCAGCGCGTTGAGGCCCTCGACGGCGGTGGCGCTGCCGAACGCCGCGGCGATGCGGGAGGCGGCTTCCGGCGCTGCGGCTGCGTTGAGCGCGAGCACGTACGGCAGCACGGTGGCGTGGGTTTCGGCGTGGGGCATGTCGTAGGCGCCACCGAGCACGTGGCAGATCTTGTGGTGCAGACCGGACCCGGCGGAGGCGAACGCCACCGCGGACAGATACGCCCCGTATAGGGCCTGTTCCCGTCCGGCCAGGTCCTGCGGGTCGTGTTTGATCGCGGGCAGACCGGCGGCGAGTGCGCGGATGCCCTCGGCGGCCAGGGCCCGGTTGATCGGGTCGGCACGCGGGGCCCACATCGAGTCGATGCAGTGCGCCATGCCGTTCAGGCCGGAGGCGATCGACAACTCCACCGGCAACGACAACGTCAGGGTGGCGTCGTAGATCACCGTGGTGGGCAGGACCTTGTCATCGACACCGGTGGTCTTGCGGGCCGACTCGGTCAACCCCCACACGTTGGTGGCTTCGGATCCGGCATAGGTGGTGGGCACGGCGACGATCGGCAGGCCGGTGGTCATCGCCACGGCCTTGGCCAGGCCGGTGGTCGATCCGCCGCCGATGCTCACCAGCAGGTCGATGCCGTTCTCGGTGGCGACGGTGCGGGCCTTGTCGGCCTTGTCGAGCGGAACGTGCGGGGCGACGTCGTCGTGGTGCACGGTCACGTCGATGTCTGCTGTGACGGTCTCGGCGAGGGCCGCTTCGCCGGGTGCGGCGATCACCATGACTCGCTCGGCGCCGAGCCGGTCCACTTCGGCAGCCAGGTTGTCCGCGGCGTGGCCTGCTGCGAACCGCACGCGCTGGCCGAGGGTGATGTGGTCGAAAACCAGGCTCATGGACATTCTCGCTTTCATTCGGCGGTGGCCGTCGCGCGGCCGTCGGCGGTCAGATGCAGTTCGTTCAGGATGGTCTCGAGATGGGAGCGCAGTCGTACTGGGTCCGCGGTTGTGGCGGCGACGTGGAAGTCCGGGCGCAGGATCACGAAGTCGGCGCCGATGTCGTCGAGCCAGTTCGCGTAGGCGCCTTCCACGTCGAGCACATCACAGTCGGAATCCTCGGTCCCGATCCGCACGCAGCGCCCGCCGAGCACGTTCCAAAGTCGCTGTTGTTCGGTGGTGAGGGCCTCCGGGCGCGCACCACGACCGAGGTGCACAGGGTCTCAACCCACATTCGCGCCGGCGTGTAGTGCCACGCCGTCGTGGGCGGCGACATCGGCGCGGAACCAGCCGGCTGCGTTGACGGTGTAGGTCGGGCCGGTGCATCCGGTGGCGGTGACCCTGCCGTGGAAAACATCGCAGTAGGTTCCCGCGGGCAGGGAGGTGTGGAACGAGCGGCCGGTCAACGCCGAATCCTCGTCGTTGAGGACGAGGTAACCGCGGTCGCCGCGGCCGAACGCGATGGAGTCGTTGCCGTTGTCCCACCACCCGGTCACCCCGGTGCCCTGGACGACGTTGTGGAATTCGACCATGTTGGCGATCCGTGGCTGCCGGTGCTCGCACTGCCAGGCCGCCGCGGAGCAGTCGACGTCCTCGGTGATGCCGGAGCCGGCGGTGGGCGGGCCCGCGTCGGGGTCGGAGAACGCGTAGCTGCTCATCACCCGCGGTGTGCCGTAGGGCCAGGCCAGCATGAAGGCGTTCGCCAGTTCGTGGGTACGCCCGTCGGCATGGGTCAGCACGTCGCCGTGCCGCTGGGTGTCGTGGTTGTCGGTGAACACCACGGCCTGCTCCGAGGGCAGCACCGAGGCGAAGGTCCGCAGATGGGCGAGCTTTTCGTGATCGAAGATCTTGGCCAGGTCACGTCCGTAGCGGAACTCGGTGACGTCGCCGTTGGCGGTGTATTCCTCGGGGGTGATCGGCTCGCCCGCGCCGTGGATCACCTCCTGGTAGAGGTAGACCGGTTCGGTGAGCCGGTCCTCGATCGCGGCGATGTCCGCAGCCGGGATGTGTTTGGCGGCGTCGATGCGGAAACCACATCGTGGGGAGCAGGGGCTGTTCCACGGCACTTCGGTAAGAGGTGTCGGGGTCATCGCCGTGGCACTGCTCTCCCGCGCCCACGCTCGGTGGCGGCGGTTCCACCGCCGCCACCTGCTCTACCGGGAAGGCCGACCCAGGTCCTCAGGCAACTCCCTGGACCTGTTTGCGCGCCCGAGCCCGCTCGAGGATCGCGGGCAGAACCTGGTGCACATCGCCGATGACCGCGTAATCCGCACGGGTCACCAGGGGGGCTTCGGGGTCGGTGTTGATCGCGAGAATGGACTTGGCTCCCATGCAGCCCACCCAGTGCTGGGTCGCGCCGCTGATGCCGCACGCGATGTAGAGGTCGGCGGCGATCTTCGTGCCCGTCAGACCGACCTGGTCACTGTGCGGCCGCCACCCGCTGTTCGTGGCCACCCGGGAACAGCCGACAGCACCGCCGAGCAGCTCGGCCAGCTCCTCCAGGCTCTCGAATCCTTCGGCGCTGCCGACCCCGCGCCCACCGGAGACAACCACCCGCGCCGTGGACAGTGCGACACCGGCACCGCGGGACTTGCGGTCGACGATCGTGCTGTGCACGAGAGTGTCGGTGCTTTCGGGGACGAACGAGTCGGTGGTGATTTGCTGAGGTATCGGCAGCTCGGCCGGTTCGACGGCGCCGGGCGTGAGGCTGACGAACTTGACCGCCCCGGCCAGTTCGGCGTCTTCGAGCAGCATCCCGCCACCGCGCACTCGGGTCAGGCTCCACTGTTGGCCCGCGTCCACCGTGACGCAGTTGCTGGCGAACGCTTCTCCCGTGCGCGCGGAAGCATGGGCCAGGACTTCGTTGCCCCACTCGCTTGCGGCCGCGATGACGCCGATGGCCCCGATGTGCCGGACCAGTTCGGCGAGGGCGGCGCCCCAGCACTCGGGTGAGTAGGCGTCCGCGAACGGCCCTTCGAGCAGGTGCAGTGTGGACACGCCGTACGCGCCCAGCGTGGCCGCGAACTCCCCGCGTGTCCCGAACGCGGCGGCATGTACGGGCACGTTCAGGTCCGTCGCGAGCCCGTGGGCAAGCGTGAGCGCTTCCTGGGAACCACCGGAAACGGCTCCCGAATCGTCTTCGACGAGGACGAGCAACATGGTTCACACCACTCCCTTCTCGGTAAGAAGGTCGACGACGGAGTCGGCCGCATCGGCGCCGTACCCGAGCACGACGGTCTCGTGTTGTTTCTCCGGGGGTTGGCGCAGTTGCACCGTGCGCAGGCCACCGGGGGCCGTTTTCGGTTGAACGGTGCGCAGGGGTGCTTTCTTCGCCCGAAGCCTGCCTTGAATGCTGGGATAGCGCGGAAGGTTGAGACCTTCCTTGACGGCGGCGACCGCAGGCAGCGGAGCTTGATACACCTCGACCCCGTCGGCGTTTTCCCGGTGCAGCAATACGTGGGTGCTCTCGTCGGCGACGTCGATGCCCTTGATACCGCCGACGACGGGGCGTTCGAGTGCGCACGCGACCCGGATGCCGACCTGGTAGTTGCCCACGTCCGCCGACTCGTTGCCGAACAGGATGAGATCGAAGTTCCCGTCCTCGGATTCCAACGTCCTGATCGTTTCCGTCAGCGCTGTCGCCGTGGCCTGCGGGTCGTGGGCACCGTGCTCGACGAGCACGCCGGCATTGGCCCCCATGGACAGCGCGTAGCGCAGTTGCTCTTCCGCCTCGGGGGGTCCCGCGGTGAGCACGGTGACATGGCCGCCGTGCTCGGCGACGAGCTGCACGGCCTCTTCGACGGCGCACTCCTCGTGAGGGCCGATGGTGAATCCGAGGTGGCGGGTGTCGATGTCCGTGCCGTCCTCGGTGATCAGGACCTTCCCCCCGGGGGCGGGGACACGCTTGATACAGACGAGTACTCGCATCGTGGTACCTCCGTCAGGCCTTCATACGTTCGTCGTCGGGGTCGAACAGCGGGGTACGCCCGGCTCGGGCGACCGTGACCGGGTAGCGCTCGCCCATGTACTCCACGAGCAGGCCGGTGCCTTCCGTCGCGTACGGAGCGGGGAGGTAGCCCATGAGCAGGTACTCGCCGAGCGTGGGAGCCGATCCGGCGCTGGTGACATAGGCGCCCCTGCCCTTGCTGTCGACGATCCGGTCGCCGGTCGTGGTCAGGATCGGCGAGTGCGCCTGCGGGTAGCGGCGCACCCCGGTGGAGTCGGTGTGGTCGTCCATCGTCAACGTGCACAATGTGGCCTCGGGGCCGTGTTCACGGGCCTTGAGATACGGCTCCTTGCCGATGAAGTCGGGCGATTTCACCTTCGGCAGGGCGAGTCCCGCTTCGACCGGGTTGTATTCGAGTTCGAGCTCGGCTCCCATGAGCCGGTAGCCCTTCTCCAGCCGGCCCGTCGTGCCGTACACACCGATGCCCGCGGGCACGACGCCGTGTTCGCGGCCCGCTTCGAACAGCGCGTCCCACAGTCGCAACCCCTGCTCGAACGGGGCGTGGAGCTCCCACCCGAGGTCGCCGACGTAGGAGATCTTGAGGGCGAGAGTGGGCACTCCGTCCACAGTGATGTGCTGCGCCGTGCCGAAGGGGAACGCCTGCGACGACACGTCGTCCTCGGTGACCGCGGACAGGACGTCGCGAGCGCGCGGACCCCAGAGCCCGATGGTGCACACCGCTGAGGTCACATCGGCGAACGCGACCGATCCGTCCTCGGGAAGGTGGTCGGTGAACCACTTCTTGTCGCGCGCGCCGTCCGCCCCACCTGTGATGATGCGGAAGGAATCCGTGCCGAGCCGGATGATCGTCAGGTCGCTGCGGAAGCCGCCGTAGTAGTCCAGGATCGGCGTGTAGATGGCCTTGCCGACGTCCTTGTCCACCTGGGCGAGGGCCATGCGCTGCAGGTAGTCGACGGCGCCGGGACCGGAGACATCGAACTGCGCGAAGGCCGTCAGGTCGATCATGGCGACGCGTTCGCGCATGGCGAGATGCTCGGCGTTGATGATCGGCGACCACCAGCGCGCATCCCATTCGTGCGGACGGTCGCTGATGCGGTCGGCGTACTCCTCGAGCAACGGCCTGTTCGACTCGTACCAGTGCGGCCGCTCCCATCCGCCGACTTCGAAGAACGTGGCTCCCAGTTCGACTTCGCGGGGGTGGAACGGGGAGAGCCGTTGCCCGCGGTTGGATTCCCACTGCTCGTTCGGGTGCACGATCCCGTAGATCTTGTTGAATCCCTCGTCGGCGCGTGCCCGGACGTGCGTCGTGGTGCGCTGGTTCGGGTAGAAGCGGGCGATGTCCGCGCTGTGCAGATCGATCTCGGTGCTGCCGTGGGTCATCCACTCGGCGAGCAACCTGCCGACCCCGGGACCTTCCTTGATCCAGACGGAGGCCGCCGACCACAGTCCCTTCACCTCCGGTGTCTCACCCAGCAGTGGACCGCCGTCCGGTGTCAACGACAGCAGCCCGTTGATGGAGTGCCGGATCCCCGCCCCGGGCGTGTTCAAGATCTGCGGGAACAGCTCGAGGGCGTCTTCCATCTGCGGGTCGAAGTCTTCCTGGGTGAACGGCAACTGAGTGGGCGAGAGCTGTGCTGCCTCGTACGACGGGATGTCGTCGGGCTCGTGCATGATCGCCCGGTGTGCGTAGGAGCCGATCTCGAGGTCGGCACCACTTTGCCGCTCGTACATGAGCGGGTCCATGTCGCGCACGATCGGGTAGCCGATTTCGGAGTGGGTCTGTTCCAGCTCCGGGATGGGGCCGACGTCGATCAGCTGATGCACGACCGGGACGAGCGGGATTCGGGCGCCGGCCATCTGCGCGATGCGCGGGCTCCAGACTCCGCAGGCGACGACGACCGTGTCGGTGTCGATGTCGCCGCGGTCGGTGCGGACCTTCGACACCCTGCCGCGCTGCGTGTCGATGCCGGTGACTTCGGTGTTGGCCGACACGGTCAGTGCTCCGAGCGCTTGGGCCTGTTCCCGCATGAGCGCTCCGCTCTGCAGGGGGTCGACCACCGCGACCGAGGGGGTCCAGAAACCGAGCTTGACGATGCTCGAATCGAGGAACGGAACGAGTTCTGCCACTTTCGCGGGGCTGATGAGCTCGGAATGGATGCCCCACGCCGTCGCCGAGGCCATGCGGCGCTTGAGCTCTTCGGCGCGTGCCTCGCTGCGGGCGATTTCGATGCCGCCCGATGTGGTCATCGTGCCCAGCTTCTCGTACTGGTGCATCGAGTCCACGGTGATCGCGGTGATCTCCTTGGAGTGGTCGACGGGGAAGATGAAGTTGGAGGCGTGCCCGGTCGAACCTCCGGGGTCGGGCAGGGGCCCTTTGTCCAGCAGCACGATGTTGCGCCAGCCGGCTTGCGCGAGGTGGTGGGCCACCGAGTTGCCCGCGATTCCTGCACCGATGACGACGACGTCGGCGCTGCCAGGCAGTGTGTTCATGGGGACTCCAATCGGGTTGTTGTGACGGTCGGATGCGTCAGAGCACTGCCCGTATCTCCTGGTCGAATCCGACGACGTGGTCGCGCGGATCCAGCTGGATCGGTGGCCTGCAGCCGGAGCCGGCTGTGCGTGCGTCGAGTTTGTCCAGCGCGCTCACGATGGCGCTGTGGTCGTCGTCGTCGTTCGATCGTCGTCTCCGGCCGGATCTGCAGGGGGATCAGCCGGTCTCGGAGCGGGGAGCACGTCCTCTCGCCGAGGCTGCGCACGTTGCTGCAGCCAGGATCGAGCGCGATCGGGTCGGGCAGTGGAGGGCTGCCCGACGAGGAACGTACGTTTGTGATCTTCATCACAATGCGATGATAAATATAGCATGCCTCATGCGCAACGCGTTGCTTCATTTGAAACTGAATCACATTCTGTTGCTCGGGCAAGCTCTCGAGGTGCGCGAGTCGTCGATGGTCTCGGCGGTCGCCTCGGTGGACGGCCGTGGCCGAGCGCTCGGTGGTGCGCGCGCCGGGTCGGCGCCTGGGGAAGCGGCTGCGGTGCTCTCCGCTGTAGCGAGGTCATTGTGGTGCGACCGAACCCGGACGTCCTGGTCACGATGGTCGGGCAGGGGCGTTGCCGAAGCCATCTGGTGTTCGCGGCTGCCGTGGCTGACCATTCGTGCAAGGCGCAACCGTCATACGGCCTCGCTGCGAGGGGGCAAGATGAGTGAGGGCTTCGACGCGATCGTGATCGGTATGGGGCCCGGCGGCGAAGTGGTCGCCTCCCGGCTGCTCGACGCCGGCCGGCGAGTGGCGGTCATCGAGCGGGAACTCATCGGTGGGGAGTGCGGCTATTGGGCCTGCATCCCGTCCAAAACTCTGCTGCGGCCGACCGAGGCCCGCGGCGAAGCCGACCGCGCCGCGGGCTTGCAGCAGCCCGCACTGGACTGGGTGGGTGTGCGGGGCCACCGCGACACGATGATCCGGCACCTCGACGATTCCCAGCAGGTCGAGAGTTACCGTGCTCGCGGGGCACGTGTCGTTCAGGGCCCGGCACGGCTGGCCGGGCCCGGGCAGGTGGAGGTCAACGGGCAGCAGCTCCGCGCCGAGCACGTCATCCTGGCCACCGGCTCCGAGACCGCTTCCCCGCCGATCGAGGGTCTTGGCGATGTGACGGTGTGGACCAACCGGGAGGCCACCACGCTGCACGAGATCCCCGAACGTGCCGTGCTCATCGGAGGCAGCGCCGTCGGCATCGAACTCGGCCACTTCCTCGCCCGCATGGGCACGGCCGTGACCATCGTGCAACGCGGTCCTCGCCTGCTGGGCCGCGAAGAACCCCGCGTGGGAGAACTGGTCGCCGCTCACCTCGCCGACGAGGGCATCGACATACGCACGGACACGCAGGCTCGGCGCACCTACCGTGACGGCACCGACACGGTCGTCGAGCTCGACGACGGCGCCGCGGTACGGACCGACGTGATCGTGCTCGCCGCGGGGCGACGCGCCCGCCTCGACGGTCTCGGCCTGGACAGCGTCGGCATCACGGGCGACCACAGCGGCGTGGACGTGGACGAGCGCTGCCGGGTGACCGACGGCCTGTGGGCCGTCGGCGACCTCACCGGCGTGTCGCTGTTCACCCACCTCGCCCAGTACCAGGGACGCGTGGTCGCCGACAACATTCTCGGTCACGACCGCATCACCAACTACACGGCCATCCCGCGGGTCGTGTTCACCGACCCCGAGATCGCCGCGGTCGGTCTCACCACCGCCCAAGCCCGCGAACGCGGCATCGACGTCGCCACCACCGAGCTCGACCTGACCCAGGTCCTCGCCCGGCCCTGGACGTATGAAACCGACCCGCGCGGCACTCTCGGCCTGCTCGCCGACCGCCGACGCCAGGTCCTCATCGGTGCCTGGGCAGTGGCACCGCTGGCCGAGGAGTGGATCCATCAGGCCGCCCTGGCCATCCGCGCCCGGATCCCCCTCGAGACGCTGCTCGACACCATCCCCCAGTTCCCCACCTACAGCGAGGCCTACCTCAAGGCCCTCGAAACTCTCCAGGTCTGAGGCACCGTTGGCGGACCTTGCCTTCGAGGCACGGTCGGTCCTGGCCTGTTTCCCGCCGCGCGCGGGTGGGTCGTGTCAGCGTTTTTGGCGGCGGCTACCGCCGTGCCAGTCCTCCTGTGTGCCCACGTCGTCCTCGCCGACTCCGAGCGCGCGCAGTTGCGGACGCTCACGCAGGCTGCGCTTCAGCTCGGCGAAACCGGGAAAGCGGGCCAGGCCGATGACGTGGTCCCAGAGCTCGAGGGCCTGTTCGTCGCCGGGCAGGCGGCTGATCACCGGTCCGAAGAAAGCCACGCCCGTGGGAGGCTCGAAGTGCAGAATCGGCGTGCCGACGTCCTTACCGGTCAGCGCCAGCGCCTCGTCGGTCTCGGCGCGGATCTCCTCGTCCCGGCCGGCGTCGTCCAGCGCGTCGGCGAGCTCGCTCGGCAGTCCTGCCTCGGCCAGGACCGGCTCCACGAACTCGCGGGTGCCGCGGTACCCGTGGTCCGTGGCGGTGTCGGGCACCGGCTCCCGGTCGAAGATGTGGTCCCCTAGCGCGGTGTACAGGAGGGCGACGGCGTCGCGTCCGTGCTCGGCACGGGTGCGAGCCGCCATCCGCAGCAGCCGCAGCCCTGCGGTGTGGCCCGCCTCGTATTCGGGTGGGAACTGCGCGTCGTAGTCGACCGTGGCGTTGACCAGCCGTAGCGAGATGAACCGCCAGTCCACCGTGTAGCCGCGCTGGGCCTGCACCGTGCGCACCCACTTGCTGGTCATCCAGCAGAACGGGCACACCGGGTCGAAGTAGAAATGGATGTCCGCATCGGCCATCGGCACAGACTAACCCGGCTCCACCGGCACGGGCGGACCGAAACGGCTCAGGCGCCGGTCCTCGGCTTCCTCGCTGCCACCGGCTGCACATCACGAGCGTGCTTGGCATGCTCCTGCGGTGAAGGTCGGGCCTGGTCCAGCGAAGCCGTTCCCGCAGCGCGCACGTGGCCGGTCCCGTCCGAATCGTCGGGCAGGACTGGCCGTGCGAGGTGGTTTCGTGTCTGTGTTGAATCGCAACGTGTGGACGGTGACACGGGCGGGTGCACGAGGATTGGTCGCAGCAATGGCCATGACGGGCATCCGTACGGTGACCGCGAACGTCGGTCTTGTGGGACAGAGTCCGCCGGAGGCGATTGTCGACAGGCACGCCCCGGCCGGTATCCAACGGCTCCCGCAGCAGCACCGTACCGCGCTGACCGAGTTGGCCCACTGGTCATACGGTGCGACCGGCGGCGTGGTGTTCGGCATGCTTCCGCCGCGGATGCGGGCCTACCCGGGCATCGGTCCCGTCTACGGATTGGCCATCTGGGCGAGCTTCGAAGCCGGCATCGCGCCGCTGCTGGGTGTGCAGCGTGCCAAGCAGACCAGGACACTGAGCCGCGCCCTGATCGCGGCCGACCATGTCTTGTACGGCATCGTCGTCGCTGGGCGGCTGGCTCCCGAACCACAGGTGATCGCTCGCAAGCACCGCAGCAGATCCCCATCGTGGATTGCTGGGCACTGTGAACAGTGAGCGAGGAGGAGGGGCGCGAAGTCGACGAGCGCAGTCCCTTTGAGCGCCTCTGATGCCGTGTGCTGATGATTCTTCCGCGTGTTGACATGCTCGAGCGGGAAAGCGGGTACTCGTGCGCTGAGTCACTTCAGCTCCTGGTGTTCCGAGCACGCAAGGCACTCAACGTCCGGGGAGATGGTTCGATGGCCACGACAGTGCCCCCTTCGCAGAAGACGCGATCCGGCGGCGCGCCCGCTGCGATCGTCGAACGCCCACATCCACGAAGCGAAATCGTTCTGATCGCCCTGTTCACCGTCACGCCGTTGCTGGCCTTACTGGCTGCTGTGCCCGTCGCGTGGGGCTGGGGGCTGGGGTGGGTGGATGTCGGCTTGGCTCTGTTCTTCTACGGTGTGAGCTGCCTCGGGGTGACGATGGGCTTTCACCGCTACTTCACGCACCGGTCGTTCAAGGCTCGAAAGCCGCTCCGCATCGCGCTGGCCGTGGCGGGCAGTTTCGCGGTGCAGGGGCCGGTGATCCAGTGGGTGGCCGACCATCGCCGTCACCACGCCTACGCCGACAAGGAAGGCGATCCGCACTCGCCGTGGCTGTACGGCACCGGGCCGGTTGCTTTGGTCCGCGGGTTCTGGCACGCCCACATGGGTTGGTTCTTTCAGCGGAATCAGACCAACAGGAAGAAATTCGCTCCCGATCTGCTCGCCGACCGTGGGATCGCCCGGGTCAACAATTTGTTTCCGGTGTTCACCCTGGCGACGCTGATCCTGCCCGCGCTGCTGGGTGGGCTGCTCACCTGGTCCTGGTGGGGCGCACTGACGGCTTTCTTCTGGGCCGGTCTCGTGCGGGTCGGCGTGCTGCACCACGTCACCTGGGCGGTCAACTCCATCTGCCACATGGTTGGCGAACGTCCGTTCGCCTCCCGCGACAAGGCGGCCAACTTCTGGCCGCTGGCCATCGCGTCCTTCGGCGAGTCCTGGCACAACTCCCACCACGCCGACCCGACCTGCGCCCGCCACGGAGTCGGCCGCGGCCAGCTCGACATCTCGGCCCGCGTGATCTGGGTGCTGGAAAAGCTCGGCTGGGCGTATCAGGTTCGCTGGCCCACGCCGCAACGCCTGGCCAAGCGCACCCCGCAGCGCGGGTAACCGCGCTCGTGAGCGAGTGGGCCCACCGCACGGCTATCGACCCCGTCGGCAAGCGTGCTGGGCGTGGGGACTATCGGTGGGGTTGTGCGGAGCGGTTCCTCGGGATTTCCCGAGTTCGTGTTCGTGCACTACTCGTCGATCATCCGCCGCCGTTGAGCGCCTCGTCCAGCGCGGTCACCTTCGCCCGCAGGAACTCGCGGGAGACACCCGCCTTGGCTTCGACGGCATCGAAGCCGTGGTAGGCGCCGGGCACCACGTGCAGCGTGCACGGCACGCCGGCGTGCTGCAGCCGCTCGGCGTAGGTGAGGTCCTCGTCGTGGAACAGGTCGTTGGTACCGACGCCGAGCCAGGCCGGCGGCAGTCCGGAGAGATCGGTGTATCGGGCCGGTGCGGCCAACGGTGGCACATCGCCGTTGGCCGCCGGACCGAGGTAGGCGCGCCACCCGAAGCGGTTGCTGTTCTGGTTCCACACGCGCAGCCGACGTGGGTCGATGTCGGTGCGTGCCGTGGTCCGGTCGTCCAGCATCGGATACGACAGCAGTTGCAGCACCGGGTGCACCTCATCGCGTTCCTTGGCCAGCAGCGCCAGCGCGGCGGCCAGACCACCGCTGGCACTTTCACCACCGATCGCGATGCGCGCCGGGTCGATGCCGGGCTGCTCGGCCAGCCAGCGCAGCCCGGCGTAGCAGTCCTCCAGCGGCGCCGGGAACGGGTGCTCCGGGGCCAGCCGGTATTCCACCGAGGCCACCACGGCGCCCAGCCGGTTGGCGAAGTGGCGGCAGCGGCGGTCCTCCATCGCGGCGGTGCCGAGGACGTACCCACCGCCGTGGATCCACAGCAGCCCCGGTGCAGGACGCCGGGCCGAGGCAGGCCGGAACACACGCACCGACACGTTCGCGTCGACCGGTACGACCTGCGCATTCGACCGTGCGTCGCCCCGGACGAACTTCGTGAGCTTGCGAATCACGGGCAGGCTGCGCGGGCCAACCGCCGCGCTCGGCAGGAACCGTGCGAGGCGCAGATCGGGATGGAAGGTGTTCTCCGGCATCGTCGTCCTCTTCCCGCCGTTGTGGGCCGACCGGTCGCAGGGGGTGTCATTCTGCCGGTTGAGGCGCGCAGTTCCACCCGTCTAGGACTCCTCGGAGGTGGTGCGGTAGCGATGCTCCGGGCGTCCGGCGCCGCCGTACTGCAGCCGCAGCTGAGCCCGGCCGGTGTCGACGAGGTATTCCAGATAGCGGCGTGCGCTCACCCGGGACAGACCGGCGCGCGCCGCGGTTGCGGCCGCGGACAGCTCGTCGCCGGCGTCGTCGAGGACGCCGGCGACGACATCGCAGGTCGCCGCGGACAGCCCTTTGGGCAGCGGACGATTCCCGGGTGCGTGCAGCGAGCCGAACAGCTGATCCACCTCGTCCTGGCCGGCTTCACCGGTGTGCTCCAGCCGGCGGCGGGCATCGGCGTACCGATCGAGCCGTTCGCGCAGTGCGGCGAAGGTGAAGGGCTTGATCAGGTAGTGCACCACGCCGCCCTGCATCGCCTCGCGGACGGCATCGACACCTCGCGCCGCCGTCACCGCCAGCACATCAACCGGCACACGCTGATGCGTACGCAGCCGCCGCAGTACCTCGAGCCCGGAGAGATCGGGCAGGTAGATGTCCAGCAGCACGAGATCCGGACGCAGCCTCTCGACAGCGTCCAGGGCGGCCGTTCCGGTATGTGCTTCGCCCACCACCGTGAAACCCGGCACGCGTTCGACGTAATCGCGGTTCACGCGGGCGACCATGAAGTCGTCGTCGACGACGAGGACCCGGATCATGCACCCACCCCCGAACCCACCGGCTCGTCCGCGCCGTCGCCGGACGGTGCCTCGGTCCGCGCGTGCGGGAGGAACGCGGTGAACACCGCGCCTTCCTCGTTGTGGACGTCGGCCCAGCCTCCCCGGCGTATGCAGGCCTGCCGGGTCAGGGCCAGCCCGAGGCCGCGGCTGCCCGCGGAACGGGCGACCTTGGTCGTGAAGCCCTGGCTGAACACTTCCCGTGCCAGCTCGGGTGCCACGCCGGGGCCGGAGTCGCGGACCCGCACGAGTGTGCCGTCGTCGCCGCGCCGCACCAGGACCTCCACCCAGCCGCCGGCCGTGTCGAGTGCTTCCAGCGCGTTGTCGGTGAGATTGCCGACGACGGTCAGCAGCGCCGACACGTCCGGATCGTCGCCGGCGCAGAAGCGGGTGCCTTCGGCAATGCGCAGTTCCGCGCCGCGCTCGGCGGCTGCTGCCGACTTCGCCACGAGCAGAGCGGCCAGCGCGGGTTCGCTGATGCGTCCGGACACCTGATCGGCGAGGCGCTCGTGCGCGGCCGTGGTGCGACTGAGGAACTGTTTTGCCTCGTCGTACTCCTCGAGTTCGAGGAGGCCCGCCACGGTGTGCAGTTTGTTGAAGAACTCGTGTCCCTGAGCTCGCAGTGCGTCCGTGGTGCTGCGAGCACCGTCCAGCTCCCGGGTCAGCGTGTCCAACTCCGTGCGATCGCGCAGCGTGATCACCGTGCCGGTGTCCTCACCACGGACCCGGACGGGCATCCAGTTGAGGGCGAGCACGCGCCCGCGCCGCAACACCACCTCGTCCGGGTCGTGGGCGGCTCCGCTGAGCACGTCCACGAGCCGGTCGGGCAGCTGTAGTTCCGTCAGTTCCCTGCCGAGACATCGTTGCGGCAGGTCGAGCAAGCGACGTGCCTCGTCGTTGACGAGGGTGACGCGTCGCTGGTCGTCGAAACCGATGACGCCCTCGCGGATACCTTCCAGCATCGCCTCCCGCTGTTCGACGAGCCGGCCGATCTCGGCGGGCTCCAGTCCGAATGTCTGCCGCTTGACGCGCCGGGCCAGCAGCGCCGCTGCGCTCGCACCGAGCAGCAGGGCCCCGCTGAGGTAGATGAGGATGTCGGGGACGTTGCGCCACAACTGCTCGACGACGTGCTCGGTGAGGATGCCCACCGAGACCAGGCCGAGGATCGTGCCTTCATCGCCGTAGATCGGAACCTTGGCGCGCACGGAGCGGCCGAGCGTGCCGGTCTGCACCCCGATGTAGGTGTGCCCGGCGAGCGCCGGACTCGGATCCGTGGACAACGGCCTGCCGATTTTCCACGGATCTGGATGGGCATGGCGGATCCCCCGGTTGTTGGCGACGACGACGAAGGTCGCCTCCGAGGCTTGCCGGACGGCCTCGGCGATCGGCTGGATGGTTGCCGAGGGCTTCGGGTCGTCGAACGCGTGGCGGATGGCGGGCATGGCGGCGACGGACTCCGCGATCGCGAGACAGCGCTGACCGTGATACCGGTCGAGCTGCTGGCGGGCGCGGTAGACGGTGACCGCCGCGCCCGCACCGACCGTGATCGCCAGGATCACGAGCTGCACGATCAGCATCTGCGTGGCCAGCGACAATCGGCACCGCCGCGCGGCTCGGCCCACTGCTGGCTGCACTGCTCCTCCCGAAGTCGAGTGAGCCGCACGATACCGCCGGCCGGCAAGGAGAGGTCGTGACCAAAACGACCTTTACGTATCCAATGACCGCAATGTCGACGGCTGCCGCATGAGGCCGCAGAGTCCGGCGCATCGCAAACAGTGGCGTGCAGAGCCCTGAGGAGAGGAGCCTCATGCGTATCAGACGTTCCCGGCCGGCGGCCTTTGTCGCGGCAGCGTGTGCGCTCGCGCTGACGCTGGCTGGCTGCGGCGGAGCCGCCGGGGGAGGCAGCGGAGAAGGATCCGGCGGCGTAGCGCTCGATCGCCTGCGGATCATGGCGCCCGCATCACCCGGTGGGGGCTGGGATCTCACGTCCCGCACCGCTCAGCAGTCGATGGAGAAAGCAGGAGTCGCCGACACGGTCGAGGTGTTCAACGTGCCCGGCGCGGGCGGCACCATCGGTCTTTCCCGGCTGGCGGGTGAGCGGGGCAACGGCAACCTGCTGATGACGACCGGGCTGGTCATGGTCGGCGCGGTCCAGACCAACGATTCCCGGCACACACTGCGGGATGTCACCCCGATCGCGCGGCTCACCAGTGCCTACGAGGTCATCGTGGTGCCCGCGGACTCCCCGTACAAGAACCTCGGCGACCTCATCGCCGCCTGGAAGAAGGATCCGGGCAGCGTGGCGATCGCGGGAGGCTCGGCCGGCGGTGTGGACCAGATCCTGGCCGGACTGCTGGCCCAGAAAGCCGGTGTCGACCCGACCAAGGTCAACTACGTCGCCTTTTCCGGTGGCGGCCAGTCGCTGGCCGCCATCCTCGGCGGCAAGGTCGATGCGGGCATCTCCGGTCTGGCCGAATACATCGGTCAGATCAAGGCGGGCAAGCTGCGGGCACTGGCCGTCTCCAGCCCCACGCCGATGGAGGGCATCGACATCCCCACCATCAAGCAGGCCGGGGTGGATCTGTCGCTGGCGAACTGGCGCGGTTTCGTGGCACCACCGGGTTTGAAGCCGGACGAAAAACAGGCGCTGATCCAGGCCGTGGAGAAGATGCACGGCACCGAGCAGTGGCAGCAGGCGCTGGAGAAGAACAACTGGAAGGACAGCTTCACCACCGGTGAGGAGTTCAAGGCCTTCCTGGACGGCGAGCGCAAGCAGGTCACGAGCGTGCTGAAGGATCTGGGCCTGGCATGAACAACGAGTGGCTGCGCGGCCGGGCCGAGCTCGGTCTGGCCGCGCTGGTCGTCCTGATCGGCGGCCTGGTCCTGGTCAACACGGCGACGCTCGAAACACCGGCAACGGTCAACGTTGTGGGGCCCCGGGTCTTTCCCACCGTCGTGGGTGCTGTGCTCCTGGGGATCGGTGTCTGGCTGGGCATCGACGTGCTGCGTGGTGGGCACGGCGAGCCGGACGCGGGCGAGGACGTCGACCTGTCCCGCCCCAGCGACTGGCGAGCGGTGGCCTCCGTCGGCGCCGCCTTCTTCACCCATGTGGCGCTGCTGCGCATCACCGGATGGCTGATTGCCGGAGCCGTGCTCTTCTGGGGCGTCGCGGTCGCTCTCGGCGCCCGCCGATGGCTGCGGGCAGCCGGGGTGGCCATCGTCCTGTCCACGGTCGTCTACCTCGTCTTCTCCCACCTTCTCGGCGTATCGCTGCCTGCCGGGGTGTTCGAGGGGGTGTTGTAGGTGGATTCCCTCGAGTTGCTGCTGCAGGGGTTCGCGACCGCGATCTCTCCGATGAACCTGCTCTACGCTCTCGTCGGGGTGACGCTGGGAACCGCCGTGGGGGTGCTTCCCGGGATCGGTCCGGCGATGGCCGTGGCACTTCTGCTGCCGGTGACCTTCACGCTCGATCCGGTCAGCGCGTTCATCATGTTCGCGGGGATCTACTACGGCGGCATGTACGGCGGCTCGACCACGTCGATCCTGCTCAACACGCCCGGTGAGAGTGCCTCGATGATGACCGCGCTCGAAGGCAACAAGATGGCGCGCAAGGGGCGGGGCGCGCAGGCGCTGGCCACCGCGGCGTTGGGCTCGTTCGTGGCCGGGCTCATCGCCACGGCCGCCCTCGCGTTCGCGGCTCCGCGCATTGTGGACATCGCATTGTCCTTCGGACCCGCGGAGTTCTTCGCTCTCATGATGCTGGCCTTCGCCACCGTCTCGGCCGTCCTGGGCGGGTCGCTGGTACGGGGGCTGGCCTCGCTTGCCCTCGGGCTGACGATCGGGCTGATCGGCATCGACAGCCAGACCGGCCAACCGAGGTTGACCTTCGGGGTGGCGCAGCTGCTCAACGGTGTCGATGTGGTGATCGTGGCGGTCGGGCTCTTCGCCGTGGGGGAAGCGCTGTGGGTGGCCTCCCGGCTGCGCCAATCGGGTCACGGCGTGATCCCCGTCGGCCGACCGTGGTTGAATCGCTCCGACCTCGCCCGCTCCTGGAAACCGTGGCTTCGGGGGACGGTACTGGGCTTTCCGCTCGGCTCCCTGCCTGCCGGTGGCTCGGAGATACCGACGTTCCTGTCCTACAGCCTCGAAAAGCGGCTCGCCCGGCGCCGCAAGGAGTTCGGGCACGGCGCGATCGAAGGGGTCGCGGGTCCGGAAGCCGCCAACAACGCGTCGGCCACCGGGGTGCTCGTGCCGCTGCTGACTCTCGGTCTGCCCACTTCGGCGACCGCGGCGATCATCCTGGCGGCCTTTCAGCAGTACGGGTTGCAACCGGGACCCTTGCTGTTCGACAAGGATCCCGTCCTGGTGTGGGGACTCATCGCGAGCATGTTCATCGGCAACGCGATGCTGCTGGTGCTCAATCTCCCGCTGGCTCCCGTGTGGGCGCGCGTGCTGAAGATCCCCCGGCCCTACCTGTACGCGGGCATCGTGCTGTTCGCCGCTCTCGGAGTCTATGCCGTCAACGCGCAGCTGGTCGATCTCGTCGTGCTGTTCGTGCTGGGCGCTCTCGGTGCCGTCATGCGGCGCTTCGGCGTGCCGCTGGCGCCCGCGGTCATCGGGGTGATCCTGGGCCCGCTCGCGGAGCGGCAGCTGCGACGGGCGCTTGCGATCTCGCAGGGGGACTACACGGTACTTGTGGACAGTCCCATCTCGATCGGTCTGCTCGGTGTGGCGGCGTTGATGCTGCTGGTGCCGGTTGTCGGCCGGTTCCTTCGACGCCGCATCGACCGCGGTGAGCAGACCGGATCGCAGGAGCGTGCCGAGGCCCCGGCCGGTGAGGAGCCCTGAAGGAAGCCGGGGCCGGAACGAGTCGGGCACCACACCGGCGGCAGGCGTGCGGGAGGAGCCCGTGGACGGCGGCGCCGAGGGCACGCTGCACCCTCGGCGCCGCCGTCGCCGGTGGTCGCCGTGGATACTGGAGCGGCGTCGGGGACCGGTACTGGGCTGCTTGGCCGCCGGAATGCCGGGCGCCACGCTTTGCCGCGAGGTGGATCGAGCAGAGGACGAGGTAGTGGCGAGGACGAGCAGCGGGAGCGATTCCGGCCGGGCCGTGCGGCCGCGCAATCGTCGGGACCTCATCACGGCGGCAGCGTCGGAGTTGTTCCATCGGCAGGGTTATGCCCAGGTCGGTATGAGCGACATCGCCAAGGAGGTCGGCGTCCGGCCGTCGGCGCTGTACCGCCATGTCGACGGTAAGCAACAGCTGCTGGCGCGTGCGGTGCTCGGTGAGCTGCGCCCGTTCCTGGATCTGCTGGATGGTGTGCATGCCGGGAATGCCGACCGTGTGGTGGTGCGCCTGGCCGCGATGGCTCTCGAGCATCGCCGGCTCGGGGTTCTCTGGCAGCGGGAAGCACGCAACGTCACCGGGCAGGCTCGGGAGGAGCTCAAGGAAGCACTGCGCCGTGTCGCTTCGGGGCTCGGCGATCTCACGCGTGCCCATCATGACGGGCTCAGCGCGGAGGACGCCCGCTTTCGGGGTTGGTGCTTGTTCAGTACGGTGACCAGCCCGTCGTATCACCGCCTGGATCTGCCGAGAGCCGATTTCGAGGTGCTGCTGGCCGAGATGGTGCGGGCGGTGATCGAACGCCCCGTGATCGCGGCCCCTTCCACGGTGAACGAGGCAGGTGCGGTGCCGGGGAACGTGGCCCGGCACCGTGTCGCCCGGCGCGGGCTGCTGCTGTCGGCGGCGACCCGGCTGTTCGCCGAGCGTGGGTACGCGGCCGTGACCATCGAGGACATCGGTGCCGCGGTCGGCATCACCGGTCCGAGCGTGTACAGCCACTTTGCCAGCAAGCAGGACCTCCTGGCGAGCGTGATCGCGCGAGGGGAGGCGTGGTTGGAGGTCGAGCTCGAACGGACGTTGGCCGGCGCGCACGATGCTGTCGACGCGCTCGGTGCGTTGATGCGGCTGTATGCCGGATTCGTTTCCGACGAGAGCGGGTTCATCGACATCCTGGTGGGCGAAGTCGACCACCTGCCTGCTGCGGAACGTCACCGGGCGCGTCAGATTCAGCGTGAGTACGTGACCGAGTGGGTGGCTCTGCTGCGTGAGGCCCGTCCGGAGCTCGATGATTCGGCCGCGGGCATCCTCGTTCACGGAGCACTGACTGTCGCCAACGACATGGCTCGAACCGGAGCTTTGCGCGACATCGATGCGGTCGTCGGTGTCGGAAGGTCGTTGCTGTTCGACGTGTCCGCCCGGTTGTGGAGCGACGGCCCTGTATCGTCCGGCGCCACTTCGTGACCGCTCCGGTCGTGGTGCTACCACTGCGGCAAGATGGGCCTATTCATTGTTCACCTAGTGAATAAAACTGCAGGTGATGACAGCTACGAGCAGTGGCAGAACCTAGTGTCGAATCACTTGCATGTTGACGGGCGCGGGTGTTGCGGCTACTGTCCGGCAAAGAGCTTCGCGGCGGTGGCTGAGGCGATTCTTCGGGCATGCAGCACCGGTGTGCGGGTGCCGGCGGCGCATTGTGCGGTTGCGTCACCAACGGTGGGTTCGTCCTGCGGCCCCGTGCGCACGACACGAAGGGTCGACGAGGACCTGGAGAAGAGCGCTCCGCCTCGACCGGGTCGTTCGTGCACGGCAGGGGAAGCCGAAGAGGAGAACTGTGATGGGCTCACTGTGCAGCTGCTTGTGCAATCAGGCAGGACATGTAGGACAGTGCCAGGAGATTGCCGAATCCGGGCTGTATCTGCCGGATGGTCAACCGCGCATCCGCCCGATCGGTGTTGTGTGCCGCCCGTGCTATCAGGCCGCGCTTGGTCGCCCCCGTGATCCCCGCAAGGCGGTGCCGGCCGGTGTTCATGCCGGTGTCAGCCGCTGGCTTCGGTCCACGCGCGAAGAGAGCAGAGTACGCGGCTAGTTCGGCGCCGTTTCCGGGAAGGCCACGTCCGCACCGTATTCGACGATCGGTGCCGGCACGTGGCCGCGACAGTGAGTGAGAGCGAGGAACCTTGGTCGAGAGGACCGGTGACCAGAACGCCATGAGCACCGCGGGTGGTTCGGCTGCGCGATTGCGCAAGGTGTTGGTGGCGAATCGCGGTGAGATTGCGGTGCGGGTGGTGCGGGCCTGCGCCGATGAGGGGATTGCCAGTGTGGCGG
>NZ_QPJC01000008.1 GCF_003337235.1 Halopolyspora algeriensis | reverse complement strand
CAAGATTCCTCACTGCAGCCTCCCGTAGGAGTCTGGGCCGTGTCTCAGTCCCAGTGTGGCCGGTCACCCTCTCAGGCCGGCTACCCGTCGTCGCCATGGTGGGCCGTGACCCCACCATCCAGCTGATAGGCCGCGGGCTCATCCCGTACCGCCGCAACTTTCCACACCGCGCCATGCGACACGATGTCCTATCCGGTATTAGACCTCGTTTCCGAGGCTTATCCCGAAGTACGGGGCAGATTGCCCACGTGTTACTCACCCGTCCGCCACTCATCCACCCCCCGAAAGGGGCTTCAGCGTTCGACTTGCATGTGTTAAGCACGCCGCCAGCGTTCGTCCTGAGCCAGGATCAAGCTCTCCATCACGGAAAAACAATCCCAGCAGCACACCCCACCCACACCGGGCAGGATGCACCGGAAAAAACCAAAAAACGGTTCCGCACAAACACACCGAACCATCGGTACACTGTCAAGTTCTCAAAGAACACACCCACCACAGGCAGGCCACGCCCCAAAGCGCGTCGTAAGTACAGTCTAACCGAACCGGATAACTCCGATCAAATCGGGGTCTCATACCCGCAACCGGACACCGCCCGGCCAGACCGATGCTCATATTAACAAGCCCCGACATTCGAAAAAGCCAGGGGGCTTGCCAACACCCGATCCGGCTGACACCGGCTCGTTCCGTGCTGACAACGAAAAATCTACACCACCGCCGCACACCCCCGCGCACCCACCCCCCACAACAGCACAAAACCCCAGTGCACCGCCCCTTTCCCAACAACGGACGGGAGGCGGTCGATGAGACGACCATGCCGATGCCCCCGCCCGGCGCATGACGCACGTTCGAGTAATCACCGGCCGGCCTTCGGTTTCTGCCGCCACCTGCAGGTAACCTCGGGAGTCCGACCGTGAGAACGGGGGTAGCTGTGGACTCGACACCGATCTACACCGAACTGCAGAAAACGCTGATCGATCCGGAAGCCGACCACTGGGACACGAGTGCCCCGCCGGAGTTCGTCTCCTCCCTCGACGAGCAGACCGAGCACTCGCAGGAACAGTCCGAAAGCCGGCCGCGGAGAGCATCGGGGCGCAGCGGCGGTCGTAGACATCGCGCCGAGGACTGACCACAGGCAGCGATCTCTGCCATTCACGGCCGCACCGTGTCCATTGGCGCGGTGCGGCTCTCGATGGCAGGGGTTGTCAGCAGGCAGGCCCTTTTCGACGCAGGAAACCGTCCGGACAGGTCCGGCACATCACGGGTGCCACATCCGGCCCGGCAGAGCCAGCTCGATGCGCGTTCACGCGGCGACCGTCCACCGGACCGCGGTCAGTCCGTGAAGGAGCACCGAACTCCCCGGACGAAGCCGCAGGACGAAAGCCCCGGGCGAGTGGCCGAGCACACGGGGAAGGCGGATCCCGGACAGGGTGAACCCCGCTCGGCGCTCCGGCGGACCAAAGCGCCGAATCAGTCCGCTGCCGACGAGAACTGCGGAAGCGCGACGGCGGGGACCCGCTGCTCGTCGGGGGGCTCCGTTTCCCGTTCGGAAGCGGAATGCCGATCGCCGAGGATGGTCTCCTCCTGTGGGGCCGGGACCTCCTCCTCGACCGCCGCATCCACGTTCGAATCCTGCTCGGCCGGCTCCTTGTCCCGAGCCTGCTGGCTCAAACGCTCCCGGGAGCGCTGCGCGGCTCCACGAATCTGCTCGGTGAGCTGACGGTTCGCCTGCCGGGCACGGCGCTCTTCCCGCTCCTGCTGGCGGGTGGTACGCGAGGTGCGTTCCGGGGTTCTGGCGTGTTCGATATAGGGCTCGAACACCGAACGCAACTGCTGAGCGTGTCGTTCGCTCAGGTCGATTTCATACGCGATGCCGTCCAGCGCGAATGTGACTGTCTGCTGCGCTCGGGACCCGTCGATGTCGTCGACGAGTTCGACCTGAATCCGCTCGGCCATGATCACCTGTCTCGGGAACGTGCCCGCCTCGATCCGCGACACTTGCAGGCGAGACTCCTGCAATCCTGGTTCCGTTTATATCACGTCGCCTCGCAGGTGTCTCGGCTCCACCGTAGAACAGGCACACAGCCGGCCGGGAACCACCCGCAGACCTCTCGGCACCCAATCGGCGACTTGCGGGCGAGCACTTCGATCGGAGGAAACCATCGGAACTCTCACCGGAATGACGCGAGCAATCTCACGCAATACGCTCACCGGTACCGATACCCCGGATCCGCCGCACTCCTCCGCTCCGTGCGGAACCACATCACCCGCGGAGCGCCACAGTAGTCGTTTATTGTTCCCGCACCGTTCGGCGTAAGGTATACGACGACCGAGAAAAGCGACCCGAAATCGAGGTGCACCAGTGGCGCAGAAGGTCACCGTTCAGCTTGTGGACGACGTCGACGGCTCGGAGGCCGAGTCCACTGTCGAGTTCGGCCTGGACGGAGTCGACTACGCGATTGATCTGTCGGCCGACAACGCCGCCGAACTCCGTGACGCGCTGGCAGCCTATGTCGCCGGCAGCCGCCGGATCGGTGGTCGCAAGCGAAGTGGCGGCAAAGCGGGGAAAACCTCCAAGGCAGGCAAGACGGCATCGAGCCCCAACACGGCCGACCGCGAACGCAATCAGGCCATTCGCGAATGGGCCAGGGAGCAGGGCATGCAGGTTTCCGACCGCGGTCGTATTCCCGCGGAAATCGTGGACGCTTACAACAAAGCGAAATAACGCGGCCGACGCCGCGCGGGCGGCCGGGCTCGGATTCGGCAGCTCTCCCGGTCGCCCGCGCCCGGAACTCGCCGCAGCAGCGGAATCCCACGGGCACACCGTGCCCGGAGGCTCCGCCCAAGCCGACATTACCGATCGCCGGTCGCGGCAGCCAGGAACTCGTCCACTTCCCGCGCCGTCGGCATCGAACTACTCGCACCGTTTCGCTGCACCGACAGTGCGGAGGCAGCCGAGGCCCGCCGCAACGCTTCCCGCCGCTGTACGCCCGTGGCCACGGCCACGCTGAGTACGCCGACGAAAGTGTCGCCCGCAGCCGTGGTGTCGACCGCCCGTGCCGGATATGCGGGCATGTCGATCCGGTCACCGGCCCTGTTGCCGTAGAACGACCCGCGATCGCCCATGGTGATCACGACTTCGGGGACCCGTTTCAGCAAGTCCCGCATCGCCTGTTCCGGATCATGGTGTCCGGTCAGCACGGCGGCCTCGTGCTCGTTCGGTACCAGCACATCGACCCGGTCCAGAACGCTCGCGGGGAGTTCCACGGCGGGGGCCGGAGTCAATACGACCGGCACGCCGTGCCGCCGTGCCGTTTCGGCCGCGGCAGTCACCCCGTCGAGTGGGATCTCCAATTGCAACAGCAGGCTCTGTGAGGCGGCAATTCGCTCCTCGTCGCCTTCCGCCGGCGCAGTGACGGTTCCGTTCGCCGCCGGGATCACGATAATCGAGTTCCCGCCGGCGTCGTCGACCACGATGTGCGCGGTACCGCTGTGGCCCGGCACTTCACGCAGCCCTCGGGTATCGACAGCACACCTCTGCAGGGTCTCCCGGATCCGCGCGCCGAATTCGTCGGCCCCCACGGCCCCGACCATGGCGGTGTGCGCTCCGGCCCGGGCCGCCGCGATGGCCTGGTTGGCCCCCTTGCCTCCGGAGACGGTGCGGAATTCCCGCCCGTGCACGGTTTCACCCCGCTGCGGCGGGGTCGCGACATAGGCGACCAGATCCATATTGCAACTGCCGAACACCGTCACGGTCGGCGCCTCGCCATTCACGGTCATGTGCCCATGATTGCCGATACCGACTCCCCCGGGCAGGAGAGCCGGAGTACGACGCATTCGCCGGTGGGCACGTACCATGCCCGACAACCGGTCCGAAAGGCGAAACAGGGTGGATTACGTAGTCACGGCGGCCCTTCAGCCGCCGGTTCAGGCCACGGGATTGGACGAGCTGCAGCAGGAGGGGGTGACATCCCTGCTCGACCGCCAGCTCGGCCGGGTCGAGGGCGTCACCGGTCCTCGGGACGAGGAGATCGACGTCCTGGACTACCGGATCAACGCAGATGCCGAAGGCGTGGCGGTGATGCTTGCGTTGGATGCTCCGTCGCTGCGTACCGCCGAGGAAGCCGCGGCACAGGTGCTCGACGAACTGATCGCCGAAAGTGAGCAGCTGGCGAACTGGACCGTCGCGCGGTCCGAGGTCCGCATCACCGAGGACGAGTTCAACCAGAGTCTTGCGGCGGCTTCCGAAGGATCCGGGGCGTCCGGGGACGAGGTCGACGCCGCTCTGGAAGCCGCGGTGGACGAGGCGCTGGAGGGTTCGGAGGCCTCGATCCCGGATGTCTCCGCACTGGAAAGCGAGAACTGGCGGGGCAAGCTCGCCGATCTCGCCCCCCGGCTGCGTGCATTCGACTCCTCGGTCTTCGCCCGCTCCGGCGAAGCCGATCCGGAGCGGGCCCGGATGGCCGCGGGTGCGCTCATCCACGCCGTGAGCGTGGTGACCGACGAGCTCTTCTACGACGAACTCGCGCTGACGATCAACGACGCCACCGTGAGCGAGGCTGTGGGGCTGCTGGTTCTGGAGGAGCTTCCCCCCTGCTACCAGCATCGCTACGACTCGCGATTCGCCCGCGCACTGCTGCTGTCGTCGGCAGCGGTGGCAGCCCGGCTGACCGCACGCTCGTGGACACCACCTCGTTGCGTGGCCGAATCCCTGGCACTGCAACTGCTGATCAACGAGGCGCGGGTGGTGCTGGAGGCGGCCGAGTTGCTGGAGTGGGAGCAAAGCGAGCCCCTGTTCGCCGCCTTCGCCGACCGCGCTTTTGCCGACGTCGGTTACGGGGAACTCTACGAGGTGGATTTTCCGCTGGTTTCCGGCGCCGAATCCGGCGATCCCGCCACCGAGATCTCGCAGGCTCGGGTCAGCGAGGTCGAGGAGGCGCTGCGCGTGCGCGGACTCGCCTTCGAGCAGTGGTTCCGGGTGCAGCCGGAGGATGCGACCTCACCTTCCGAGGGACTGCATCCGTATTTCCTGTGAGCACTTCCGACACTCGTGTCCGCCGATCCCGATCAAGGAGTCGAGAGTGCACGGTGATTGTGTGGCACGTGCCGCCACGGAGCGCGGCGAGACCGTTCTGATCCGGCGCGGCGACGACGGGGCGCTGGAGTTGCGAGTCAACGGCGTGTTCGTGATGGACACCGTGCACACGGCAACGGAACGGCTGCTGGCCACGACAACCCTCGAGGCCTACTACGCTTCCGCGGGCGTCCGTGCGGCAACCGCACCGATCCGGGTATTGATCGGGGGACTCGGCCTCGGATTCACACTGCAGGAGGTGCTGGCCGACCGCCGGGTCAGCCGGGTTCGGGTGGCCGAGATCGAGTCCGCGATCGTCGACTGGCATCGTCGAGGGCTCATTCCCGACACCGTGGCGATCGAGGACGAACGCGTCGAGCTCGTGACCGGAGAGATCACCGAGCTCATCGCCGATCAGGCGCCTTCCTCGGTGGAGGCCATCCTGCTCGATGTCGACAACGGTCCCGGCTATCTGGTCTACACGGCCAATGCGGCGGTGTACAGCAGCGACTTTCTCGCCGTCTGCCACGAGACTCTGTCGCCGTACGGTGTCACGGCGATCTGGTCGGCCGACCCTGCACCCGAACTCGAAGCGGCCATGCGGGACGTGTTCGAAGCGGTCGAGGAACTGACCATTCCGGTGATGCTCGGTCGCCACTCCACGACATACCACCTCTACGTCGGGCGACGCGTGTAGGCAGCAGCAAAGGCGATTTCCCCGAACCGGTGATCGGCGAGCCCGCACCGGCACCACCGGACGGGCCGGGTTCCACCACGCCCGGACCGATCGCCACGGCCACCGCCCACTTCTTCTCCGGGCCCGCGTGCAGGGTGCGGATTCGGATTCCCGGCAGGACCGGCCGCACCCCGCAGGCTCGTCTTCGGCTGGGCGTCAGTCCTGGTGGCGCACCGAGTACGGGGGCACGGTGGAGCCGATCAGAGTGGCATCGTCCAGCGAAGCCGGCTGGTACGAACATTGGGGCAGCGCTTCGAGCATGACGTTGACCGGATCGTCGAGTTGCTCGACCCGCCCGAACAGGAACGACCACTCGTGCTCGTCCGAACCGAAGTACGTCACGGTGTCGAACACGGTCCGGAAGCGGTTGTAGGCCCGCACGAGGGTGGTATTGCGCCACACCGTAGGGCTGCCCGCCTGGAATCCGATCACCCCGCCGGGAGCCAGCACCGCATGGCAACGCCGGATGAATTCCACACCGTACAACCGGTTGTGCTGGCTGTCGGCCTCCTCCGCACTCTCGTCGGGAAGGTCGACCACGATGAGGTCGTAGCGATCGCCGCGGCCGAGCGCCTGTTCCAGGAAGCTCCAACCATCCGCGTAGTGCAGCCGGACCGCACCCTCACCCCGCTCCACTTCGGCGAGCTCGGTGGGGGTGTAGCCGTACGGCAGGTGCTCGGCACAGGCGCGGACGCACTCCTGGTCGATGTCGACGTGGTCCACCCTGGTGGCCCCGGCATCGACGGCCATCCTGCTCGCCACGCCCTCACTGGACCCGACGATCAGCACGTTGTCGATTTTCTCCGCCAGCAGAAAGCCCGGAACCATCATCGCCTCGTGGTAGACGATTTGTGAGAACTCGGTGCTCTGGCGATCGTTGTCGCAGAACAGGGAGATCCCCTGACCTGTACGGCCGATCAGCACATGCTGGTAGGAGGTGTCGTCCTCCCACAGCACTTCGTCCACTCGCCAGAGCCGCCGCATGTCGGCACCCAGCGACTCCTGAACCCAGCGTTGCCCGTCGAGCTCGATCAACTTCCGCTCCTTGTCGACGTCCCTGTGGCGCGCCCCGGCCGTGGTCACCACGTCACCTCTGGGAAACGAATTCGGTGCCGTGGTCACGGCCGCGCCGGATTGTCTGCGTGGTCACCGAGGACGGGCTGAGTGCCTCCGCCAACAGGTGCACCGCCTGCTCCGGCTGTGCCCGATTGCCACAGGTGAACACGTCGATGAAGATCGAACCATCTTCCGGGTATGTATGCAGCGAAGCGTGGGACTCCGACAGCAGTGCCAGCACCGTGACGCCCTGGGGTTCGAACCGCTGTGCGATCACTTGGCACACCGTTGCCCGCGAGCGGTGCAATGCGCTGTCCAGCGTGTCCCGCAGGAACTGCTCGTCATCGAGCAGTTCCGGATCAATGCCCTCCAGTTCCGCGAGGACGTGCTGTCCGGCGAACAGTCCGACGGCTTCGGCCTGCAGGGCTCCGGCATCAATTGACATCTATCGACCTCCCAACATTTCGCAGATTCCACTCGGGAAACTCGGGCAAACTGCCCCACCGCCGCGAGTGCGGCGGTCAGGATCGCTCGGTTCGCTCGTCACCGTCGAGGCAATAAGTGGGCAACGGCGCGAATCCGTTGAAGCCCACCGAGGAGTAACTGGCGGTATAGGCGCCGGCGCTGAGCAGATCCACCCAGTCGCCCGCGCGCAGCGTCATCGGGAGTTCGTAACCGGTGCTCTCGTAGAGCACGTCGTCGCCGTCGCAGGTGGGTCCGGCCAGCACGACCGGCCCGGTGGGATCCCCGTCCCGCGAGGTCCGCAGCCGGTAGGTGATGGCCTCTCCCTCGGTCTCGGCCAGCCCGTTGTAGCGGCCGATGTCCAGGTAGACCCAGCGGCGCTCACTCCCGGTTTCGGGAGTGGCGAGCACGACCTCACCGCGGAGCACGCCCGCGTCGCCGACGAGATGCCTGCCCGGCTCGATCAGCAGCTCCGGGCGGTCGGAGCCGAAGTACCGGTCCAGGGCTTCCTCGATCCGCGTCGCGTACTCGCGCAGGGGAGGTACCGGCTGCGTGTAAGCGGCGGGAAGGCCACCGCCCAGGTTGACCATGCGCATCGTGATGCCATACCCGGCCAGGCCTTCGAAGACCTCGTGTGCGGCGGCGATGCCGTGTTCCCACGCCCCTGGATCGAGCTGCTGGGATCCGATGTGGAACGAGACCCCGTACGGCTCCAGCCCGAGTTGCCGGGCACGGTGCAACAGCCGCACCGCGGTTTCCGGAGGGCAGCCGAACTTACGGCCGAACGGGGTCCGGGACCCCTTGTTGTCCACTGCGATTCGGCAGAAGACCCGCGCACCGGGGGCCGCCGCGGCGATGTTGTCCAGGTCCGGTTCGCTGTCGGTGACGAACAGGCGCACACCGCGGTCGTGCGCGCGCGCGATGTCGGAGCGTTTCTTGATGGTGTTGCCGTAGGAGATCGACTCGGGCGAGGCTCCCCGTGCCAGGCACAGGTCGATCTCTCCGGGGCTGGCGACATCGAACGAGGCACCGAGCGCGGCCAGTTCCTCCACCACTTGCGGTTCGGGATTGGCCTTGACCGCGTAATGGATCCGGGCGTCGGGAAGCGCCGACCGCAGCCCGGCATAGCGGTCACGAACCGTGGCGAGGTCCAGTACCAGGCACGGGGTCGCGGGGGTCTGCCGGGCCAGGAAGTCACTGATCCGTTCGAGCGCGGGGCGTTCGGATACGAGGTGCCGGGCGGCACCGGTTCCACTCGGGCGGTCCGTCACACCGATGGTGGCGGACAGGTCGGTCAATCCCGGTACCTCCGTTCCTCAACCGTGCGAATGGTCAACACACAGGTCGGCTTCCGGCCGGTCCGCGCCAGATCCGTGCCGCGGGCACTACCGTGCGCCGGACATGAACAGTACCGCTTTCGGACAGTGGATTTCGAACCACCGGCACCGCTTCCCCCGGACAGCGGACACGGATGTGACCACTGACACCACGAAGGTCACCACCACGCTCCCGGGAGAGCGCGCATCACCGGACCGGAGGATGCTCTGCCGGGAGGAGTCGACTGCCGCCGGGAATGCTGCAGGGCGGGCTCACGTATGCAGTTGTAGCGCGAGGTAGAAATCCACGCGGGTGGTGAAATCACCCAAGTCGCGGCCGGTGATCTCCTCGACCCGCCTGATGCGATATCGCAGTGTGTTGACGTGAACATGCAGGCGTTTGGCACAACGCGACCAAGAGCCCGAGCATTCCAGAAACGTCCGCAGCGTCAGCACCAGGTCCGAGTGATGTGTCTCGTCGTAGGCGAGGAGTCTCGACAGGACACGCTGCCGGTAGGAACGGCGGAGATCGTCGGTTGCCGACGCCAGCAGCACCTGGTGCGTGGCGAGTTCGGCGGCGGCGGCGATGCCGCACCGGCTCGACCGGTGCGCGGCCAGATTCCGGGCATGGCGGGCTTCCTCGATGGCGCCACGCAACCCGACGGCCTCGCTGATGTCACTGACGCCCATCGTCAGCCGCAGCTCTCCCGTGCCGTATTCGAGGTCCTCCATCGTGCGGTGCAGGCTCCGATCGAGCCCCGCGAGTCCGCAGCGGTCGCCGGCGAACACCGCGAGTGCCCCGTGATCCAACGGGGCGGTCACCGATGCGACTCCGGTGGCGGCAGCGATCTCCCTCAGGAGGGTCGTCGCCAGTTCGCCGTACCCGTCCACGTCGAGTGCCACCACGCGCAGCGGCTCACCCACCGGAAGGCCTGCCGCATCGAGGCGAGCCGCGAACTCCGAAGAACTCGCCGAGCCCTCGAGCAAGCGGTGCAGCGCCGCCTGTACCGAGCGGCTCGCGGCTTGACGCCCCTCTTGCTTCCTCGATCGCAGCAGGGCGACCGCCGTGGCGAGGTCGGCGGCGACCGCCTCTCGATCGGTGCTTCGGTACTGCTGCGCATCCAGCAGTACGGCGAACCACCGGGCGAGGCGCGACTCGGCGTCGGAGCCGATCGGCCACAGCACGAACGAGGTGCCGGAGGCACCTGCGGCGGGGCGAACCGTTCCGGGCAGAGCTCCGGAAGCGAGGAATTCGCGGACGAGAGCGCTCCGGGACTTCTCGGGCAGTTCACCGCGCCCGCCGACCACCGCCCCTGCGGCCGACAACACCCAGCAGTCGGTCCCCAGTTCCGTGGCGGCCATCGCGAGTACCTGTTCCAGATCCGCCCCCGCGGCCACCGCGTCGACCAGCTCGCGCCTCGATGGGGACATCGGATTGCCTGCGCGCCACACACGCTCGGACAGCGTGTTGAAACTGACCGACACGGGTACTTCGAGCATCGGCACCCGGTGCCGGGCACACGCCTCGACCAGGTCGGGAGGAGCGCTGCCGAGGCGGGCCGTGCCCGCGACCAGCGCGGCCACCCCCGCGTCGGCCAGTGCAGCGGCGAACCGCTCCGAATCGGCGGGACCGGTGTGCCACACCAACCCGCTGAGCACCAGCTCCCCGCCGTGCAGGTACCGCCTGGGGTCGATGAGGTCGGTGATGTAGATCCCGCGGACAGGCCGGTCCATCTGCTCCCGGCCGGCCAGGAGGGTCAGCCCGAGCCCCGGATCGTCCAGGAGATCACGTAGCAGCATCCGCGCACCGTACAGCACCGAGTAGCCACGCAGGCGGATCGTGCGGGAGCGTCTCCGATCGGCCGGAAGGGGTGCGGTTTCCCTCGAAACCGTCCACCCTCCCGCAGGCACCGCCAGCGTGAGCGAGGTCTTTGTAGAAAGATACCAATGCGTGCCGTGCGGAACCGGCCTGCTTCATGGGTTTCACCGCTAGTCAATCCTGCCCCGGTGCCTGTGTACTGACTCACATCCGTGACCGGCTCTGCGCTGTCTGGAGAATGATGTGGATTTCCTCCGTCCGACGTCCTGGCGAGATGCACTCGAGGCCAAGGCCCACCACCCCGACGCGACCCCGATCGCGGGCGGCACCGACGTCATGGTCGAAATCAATTTCGATCACCGGCGCCCCACGAGCCTGCTGGACCTGACCGGCATCGACGAACTGGCAAGCTGGTCCGAACACGGGGGCAAGCTGCGGATCGGGGCAGGGCTGCCCTACACACGCCTGATCGACGAGCTCGGTGACCGGCTGCCCGGCCTGGCCATAGCCGCGCGGACCGTGGGGTCCCCCCAGATCCGCAACCGGGGCACGCTCGGGGGAAACCTCGCCTCGGCATCACCGGCCGGCGACGGGCATCCACCACTGCTCGCCTCCGGCGCCGAGGTCGAGGTGGAGTCGGTACGCGGAACGCGCCTGCTGCCGGTGGAGGAGTTCTTCACCGGCGTCAAGCGCCATGCGCTGGCCTCCGACGAGCTGATCTCGGCCGTGCACATCGCACCGGCGACCGGTGCGCAACAGTTCTCCAAGATCGGTACGCGCAATGCCATGGTCATCGCGGTGTGCACGTTCGCGATCGCGCTGCATCCCGAACGGCAGCGCGTGGGCACCGGTCTGGGATCGGCCGCGCCCACACCGCTGCGCGCCATCGAGGCCGAGGAGTTCCTGTCCGGCGAGCTGGCCGACTCCGGCCAGTGGGACTCGCCCCGGCCGCTGGACGACTCGGTCGTCCGGCAATTCGGTGACCTCGTCGCCCGGGCGGCCTCGCCGATCGACGATGTCCGCAGCACAGCCGACTACCGCACCCACGCGCTGGGCGTCATGGCTCGCCGAACCCTGGGCTGGGTCTGGGACGAATACCGCAATCACCCGTCGAGCACCGGGAGGCCGGAATGCGCCTGAGTTTCACCGTCAACGGCAGGCAGTGCGAGGCCGACGACGTCTGGGAAGGCGAGAGCCTGCTCTACGTCCTGCGCGAGCGGCTCGGCCTACCGGGCTCCAAAAACGCCTGCGAACAGGGTGAGTGCGGTTCGTGCACCGTCTACCTGGACGGTGTTCCCGCCTGCGCCTGTCTCGTGGCGGCCGGCCAGGCCGCCGGGCGTGAGGTCGGCACCGTGGAGGGGCTCGCCGAGGGTGACGGGCTCGGTGCCGTGCAGGAATCCTTCGTGGAGGCCGGTGCCGTGCAGTGCGGGTTCTGCACCCCCGGGCTGCTGGTGGCCACCGACGACCTCGTCAACCGCGTCCCCCACCCGTCCGATGCCGAGATCCGCGAGTCGCTGGCGGGCAACCTGTGCCGCTGCACCGGCTACGAGAAGATCATGGACGCGGTGCGCCTGGCCGCGGACCGCCGGGCCTCGTCCGAGGCCTCCCGATCGGGAAAGACGGACGCATGACCGGCCACCCGCGCACCGTGATCGAGGGGGCGGCGGTCGTCACCGTCGACGCCCCGGAACACGCCGGAACGCACATCGGCAGCGAGCACTCCGAGGGATACCTGGTCATCGACGGTGACCGCATCCTGGATGTCGGCCCCGGCACGGCACCGGCGCAGGACGCGCCCGTGCGACGTATCGACGGCCGCGGCTGCGTGCTCACACCGGGCCTGGTCAACACGCATCATCACCTCTATCAATGGGCCACGCGCGGATACGCGGCCGATGCGACGCTGTTCGACTGGCTCACCGCGCTCTACCCGGTATGGGCGGGGCTCGACGAGGAGATCACCCACGCGGCGGCCTCGGCCGGGCTCGGTTGGACGGCGCTGTCCGGGTGCACCACCGTCGCCGATCACCACTACGTCTTTCCCCGCAACGGCGGTGACGTGCTCGGGGCGGTCGTCTCCGCCGCCGACCGCGTCGGTGTCCGGCTGCACGCGGTGCGTGGATCCATGGACCGGGGACGCAGCAACGGTGGCCTGCCGCCGGACTCGGTCGTCGAGGACATCGACTCGGCACTGAGCGGCACCGAGGACGCGATCGGGCGTTTCCACGACCCGGCGCCCGAGGCGCGAATCCGCATCGCGGTGGGCCCGTGCTCACCGTTCACGGTCAGCACCGAACTGATGCGCTCGGCGGCCGAACTCGCCCGCTCCCACGGGGTGCGCCTGCACACGCACCTGGCCGAGACCCTCGACGAGCACGAGCAGTGCCTGGCCGAGTTCGGCTGCACCCCCGCCGAGTACGCCGAGCAGCTGGGATGGCTCGGAGCGGACGTCTGGTTCGCCCACGGCGTGCACCTGTCCGAGGAGGCCGTGCGGCGGTTCGGCGAGACCGGTACCGGCCTGGCGCACTGCCCGAGTTCGAACGGCCGCCTCGGAGCCGGTGTCGCACCGGTGCGCCCCCTGCTGGACGCCCGCGCCCCCGTCGGCCTCGGCGTCGACGGGGTGGCCTCGAACGAGTCCGGCCGCCTCGGCGACGAACTCCGCCAGGCACTGCTGACCTCCCGGGCACACCACGGGCCGCAGTCACTCGGGGTCCGCGAGGCACTGTGGCTGGGCACGCGCGGGGGAGCACGGTGCCTCGGCCGCGAGGCGGAACTCGGCTCGCTGGAACCGGGCAAGCTCGCCGACATCGCGGTGTGGCGGCTCGACGGGCTCGGACACGCGGGTATCGACGATCCGGTCGCCGCGCTGGTGCTCGGCCCGCTCCCCCGGCTCGAGCGCCTGCTGTGCGGCGGCGAACCGGTGGTCGACGACGGACGCCTCGTGCCGGTTTCGGAAACCGACCTCACCCACGAACTTCGCCGGGCCAGTACGCAACTCGCCCGGTTCCGCAGCACCGACCAGGAGGTGGCGTGATGAGCGACCATGCACCCGCACGCAGTCCGCAGGACCTCGACGATTCCATCGCGGGCGGGATCGGTGAGTCCCCGACACGCCCGGACGGTGCGTTGAAGGTGCGCGGCGAATACGCCTATGCCTCCGACCTGTGGGCCGAGGACATGCTCTGGGGAGCGACGCTGCGCAGCCCGCACCCCTACGCCAGGATCCGTTCGATCGACATCGGCCCCGCCCTGGCGACCCCCGGGGTGTATGCGGTGCTGACCCACTCCGATGTCCCGGGCGAGAACCTCTACGGCCTGAAGATCGTCGACCAGCCGGTGCTCGCCGTGGACGTGGTGCGGTACCGGGGTGAGGCGGTGGCGCTCGTGGCCGCCGACCACCCGGAGACCGCGCGGCGTGCGATGGAGCGCATCGAGGTCGACTACGAGGTGCTGGAACCGATCACCGACCCCGAGCTCGCCGCGCACGACACGACGCTGCCGGAACTGCACCCCGGCGGCAACGTGGTCCGCCACCAACCGATCGTCAAGGGCGACCCCGAGGCCTCCGCCGACGTCGTCGTCTCCGGCTTGTACACGCTCGGCATGCAGGACCAGGCCTTCCTCGGTCCCGAGGCCGGCCTGGCCGTCCCCGCCCCCGACGGCGGTGTCGACCTCTACCTGGCCACCCAGGACCTGCATTCCGACCGCAAGCAGACCGCGCAGGCCCTGGGCCTGCCCCCGGAGAAGGTCCGGATGACCATGTCCGGGGTCGGTGGGGCGTTCGGTGGCCGCGAGGACCTGTCCATCCAGGTCCACTGCAGCATGCTCGCGCTGCACACCGGCAAACCGGTCAAGATGGTCTACGACCGGGAGGAGTCCTTCCACGGCCACGTGCACCGGCACCCGGCCAAGATGTATTACGAGCACGGCGCCACCCGCGACGGGGATCTGGTCTACGTCAGGGCGACGCTGTACTTCGACGGTGGTGCGTACGCGTCGAAGACACCGGTCGTGGTCGGCAACGGCACCACTCTCGGCATCGGTCCCTATGCCGTGCCCAACGTCCGGATCGAGGGCTGGGGACTCTACACCAACAACCCGCCGTGCGGTGCGATGCGCGGCCTGGGTGCGGTGCAGCCCGCGCTGGCCTACGAGGCCCAGATGGACAAGCTCGCCGACGCCCTGGGCATGGACCCGGTCGAGGTGCGCATCCGCAATGCCCTCAGTCAGGGCGGCACCACCCCCACCGGCCAGGTACTGGACTATCCCGCTCCCGTGGCCGAGCTCCTGGATCGGGTCAGGCGGCTTCCCCTTCCCGCCGAGCACGACTCCGCACCGGCCGACATCCGCGATCTGCCCGGCGGTGCTTCCAACACCACCCACGGCGAAGGAGTCGTCCGGGGCATCGGCTACGGGGTGTGCATCAAGAACATCTGCTACGCCGAAGGCGCCGACGACTACTCCACCGCCCGCGTGCGGCTGCAGATCATCGGCGGCGAACCGCTGGCGGTGGTGCACACCGCGGCCGCCGAGGTGGGTCAGGGCCTGGTCACCGTGCAACAGCAGATCGCCCGTACCGAACTCGGTGTGGAGCGGGTCAACATCCATCCCAACGACACCGATGTCGGCCCGGCCGGTTCGAGTTCGGCGTCGCGGCAGACCTACGTCACCGGCGGCGCGGTCCGCAACGCCTGCGAAGCCGTCCGGGACGTCCTGCTGCAGCGCGTGGCGGCACGTTCCGGGGAGAGCATCGGAGATCTCTCGTTGTCCGGCGGCAAGGTCGTCTCCTCGGCCACCGGGGTACTCGCCGACCTCGCCGACGTGATCGGTGACGACGTGATCGAGGAAACCCGCGAGTACCACCACCGCGAGACCTACCCGCTGGACGAGGAACTCGGCACCAGTGAGCGCGCGCAGGTCCAGCACGCCTTCTCCGCGCACCGGGCGGTGGTCGACGTGGACACCGAACTCGGCCTGGTCAAGGTGGTTCAGCTCGACTGTTCCCAGGACGTCGGCAAGGCGATGAACCCCGAAGCCGTCATCGGTCAGATCCAGGGCGGTTCCGCGCAGGGACTGGGGCTTGCGGTGATGGAGGAGATCCGGGTCGACGGCGGCACCATCCGCAACGCGTCGTTCACCGACTACCTCATCCCCACGATCCTGGACATGCCGCCGATGAACATCGACGTCATCGAACGCGCCGACCCGAACTCGCCCTACGGTGTGCGTGGCGTCGGGGAACCGCCGACGATTTCGTCGACCCCCGCCGTCGTCGCCGCGATCCGCGCGGCCACCGGCAAGGCGCTGACCCACACCCCGGTCGCACCGGAACACATCATCGCCGACATTCCCCGGTAATTCCTCCGGGACTTTCGTTCGAGGGTGGTTTCGGGATTTCTCCGGCCGTGTCCGAAACCACCCCGGGCGAACGTGTCCGCGCCCGGCCCACGAATCCGATTTGCTCCCAAGGAGTATCCGTGTCCATGGAGACCCGATCCGCACCCGACCACCGGCAGAGCCGGTGGATGAGCGAGGCGATACGCCTGGCCACCGACAGTGTCGCAACAGGCGGAGGGCCGTTCGGGGCACTGATCGTCTCCGGCGGCGAGGTCGTCGCCACCGGCACGAACCTCGTCACCTCGAATCTCGATCCGACCGCGCACGCCGAAGTGACCGCGATCCGCAATGCCTGCCGTGCGCTCAACACGTTCAAACTCGACGGCTGCATCCTGGTGAGTTCGTGTGAACCGTGCCCGATGTGCCTGGCCTCCGCGCTGTGGTCCCGGCTGGACAGCATCGTCTACGCCGCCGACCGGGACGACGCCGCCGTGGCCGGGTTCGACGACCGTGCTTTTTACGAACTGTTCACCGATCCCGACTCGGTGTGGCCGACAACGGTGCACCACCTGCCCGCCGAAGACCGCACCGCTCCTTTCGATGCCTGGCAGGTCAAGGCCGACCGCATCGAGTACTGAGGCGACGACTACGGTGGTGTCGCCACAGCGGTGACACCGCCGCACAGCGGCAGCCGGACCGACGACCGGGTCGGTGCGGTGTCGTGCCGGAGCAATTCAGCGACCATTCTCCTCTTCGCCGAAATGGCTCCGTTCCGATCGTGGAATATCCCGTCGATCGGCTGTCGAAACGAATTGACTAAACGCCCCCGCAACAGTCGGCCGCAATTTCCGAATGGCGGTTCGGCGAGCAGTCCGGGCCGTACTTCTCGCACGAGTACGCCCCAGGGCGCCCACCGGCATGGGAGGACGCATGACCCAGCAACTGAGACCGGAAACCCGTGAGTTCGATGCGGAACCCGCGGAAGCACGCCGCTCGGCGATCGACCGATACTTCCGCATCACCGCTCGCGGCTCCACGGTCTCCCGCGAGTTGCGGGGCGGACTCACGACCTTCGTCGCGATGTCCTACATCGTGCTGCTCAACCCGCTCATCCTCGGCTCCTCGTCCGACGCGACCGGAGCCACCCTGAGCACCACGGCCCTGACCACCTCCACGGCACTGTGCGCCGGTCTCCTGACGATCCTCATGGGTGTGGTCGGCAACGCCCCGCTGTCGATGGCCGCCGGGCTCGGTGCGATCCCCATCGTGGCCTTCACCATCGCACCGGAAATGACCTGGGCCCAGGCGTTCGGGCTGGTGGTGCTCGAAGGCATCTGCATCATCCTGATGGCCATCAGCGGGGTGCGTGAACGGATCATCAACGCGATCCCACTTCCGCTCAAGACCGCACTGACCGTCGGCATCGGCCTCTACATCGCGCTGGTCGGCCTGGTCAGCGCCGGGTTCGTCACCCGCGTTCCGGATGCGGCCGACACCACCGTCCCGGTCCAGATGGGCGACAGCGGCAGCATGGGCGGGTGGCCGATCACGCTGTTCTGCCTGACGCTGCTGCTGATGGTCGTGCTCGTGGCGCGCAAGGTCCCGGGCGCCATTCTCATCAGCATCGCCACCGGAACGGTGCTGTCGATCATCGTCAACTCGGCGTTCGACATCCCCGAGGGAGCCTGGGGACGGACCGCGCCGGAGTTGCCCTCCAGCCTGGTCTCGATACCGGACTTCAGCCTGCTCGGCACCATCGATCTCTTCGGCGGTTTCGTCTCCGCCGGCGCCGTGGCCGGAACGGTCTTTCTGTTCACCCTCGTGCTGTCCGGATTCTTCGACGCGATGGGCACCATCACCAGTGTCGGCAACGAGGCCGGGTTGATGAATTCCCGCGGCAAGATCCGGGGCATGGGGCGCATCCTGCTGGTCGACGGTGTCGGTGCGGCCTCGGGCGGCCTCGCCGGGTCCGCACCGAACACGGTGTTCCTGGAGTCGGCCGCCGGTGTCGGCGAGGGCGCCCGTACCGGGCTCGCGAGCGTGGTCACCGGTGCGCTGTTCGCGGCGACCATGCTGTTCACTCCCCTGGCCGCGGTCGTTCCGGCGCAGGCCGCGGCTCCCGCGCTCGTGGTCGTCGGCGGCATGATGATGGCGCAATGCGCCAACATCCCGTGGAACGACGGTGATTACGTCATCCCGGTCTTTCTCACCGTGGCGATCATTCCGTTCACCTACTCGATCACCAACGGTGTCGGCGCAGGGCTCATCGCCTACTGCGCGATCAAGGTCTGCAAGGGCCGGCTCCGCGAGATCGGTGGGATCATGGGCGTTCTCGCCGTGGTCTTCGCCCTCTACTTCGGGATCGAGGGAGTCAAGACCCTCTTCGGCGCCGGGTGAGAAAGCAGCGAGCGCCGTCGGCACGATCACGGTTCGCACAACGAAGGAGGCATCGTGCGCGACATCGCCGGAGAGTTGCTGAGGTGGGCCGAGGCGGGCGAGAGCTTTGCGGTCGCCTCGGTGATCTCGGTACGAGGCAGCGCGCCGCGCGGGGTCGGGGCCGCTCTGGCGGTGCGCTCCGACGGGACCGTGGTGGGCAGTCTGTCCGGGGGGTGCATCGAGGGATCGGTGCACGCGCTGGCCCTGGAGTCGCTGGACACCGGCCTGCCGGTGCGGTCGGAGTTCGACTACGACCCCGATGACCCGTTCGCGGTGGGCTTGACCTGCGGGGGGCGGATCGACGTGCACATCCAGCCCGTCGATCCGCACCGCGACACGGCCCTGCTCGCGGCGCTCCGGGCGGGGCTCGCCGGTGAGCCCGTCGCGCTGGCCCGCGTCCTGGAGACCGGTGCCACCCTGGCCGTGTGGCCACAGGACCGCGACGGCAGCACGGCCGAGGAGGATCTCGACGACCGCATCACCGTGCTGGCCCGGGCCATGCTCGAACAGGACGTCTCCGACCTGCGCCGGGTATGCCTGTCCCGTTCCGGCGGGGCGGGGCCCGACGGCCGGAGCGCGGAGCACGCGGTGTTCGTCGAATCCTGGAGCACGCCGCCGCGGATGCTGATCTTCGGTGCGATCGATCACGCCGCCGCGCTCGCACGCCAGGGCAGGTTCCTGGGCTATCGCGTGACGGTGTGCGACGCTCGTGCCGTGTTCACCACCCCGGAACGCTTCCCGGACGCGGACGAGGTGGTCGTGCGGTGGCCGCACGAGTACCTCGTCGAGGCCGGCATCGACGCGCGCACGGTGATCTGCGTCCTCACCCACGACGCCAAGTTCGACGTTCCGGTCCTGCGGGAAGCCCTGCGCAGCCGTGCCGCCTACATCGGGGCGCTGGGCTCCCGCCGGACCCACACCGACCGGCTCCGCCGCCTGCGTGAGGCCGGGTCGACCGAGGAGGAACTGAGCCGCCTGCGTGCTCCCATCGGCCTCGACCTGGGAGCGCGCACTCCCGAGGAAACGGCGGTGTCCATCGCCGCGGAGATCATCACCGCACGCACCGGCACGAGCGCGCGCCCGCTGACCCACACCACCGGCCCGATCCACGCCCATGCGTGAGGCGGTGGCCGGGGTGGTGCCGGCAGCCGGGGCGGGCCACCGCTTCGGTCGCCCCAAAGCACTGGTGGACCACGGTGGCACGCTGTTCGTCGAACGGGCCGCGGGAGTGCTCGCCGCGGCCGGGTGCGATCCCGTGCTGGTGGTTCTCGGGGCAGCGGCCGAGGAGGTGACCCGGCGGGCACACCTGCCGCAGGCCACGCTGCTCGTCAACCCCGACTGGGCAAGCGGCCTGGCCTCCTCCCTGCACACGGCGTTCGATGCGCTGACGGACGAGGACCGTGCCGACGAGGTGGTCTCGATGCTGGTCCTGCCCGTCGACATGCCCGGTGTCACGGCGGAGGCCGCCCGCAGGATCGCCGACCACGCGAGCCCCTCCGCGCTCGCTGCGGCGACCTATGCGGGAGTGCGTGGCCACCCCGTGCTGCTGGGCCGCGAGCACTGGGCCGGGATACGCGCCTCGGCCACCGGGGACTCCGGTGCGCGGGAGTACCTTCGCCATCACGAGGTGACACTCGTACCCTGTGACGACATCGCCGAGGGTTTCGATATCGACCACCCGGCGGACTTGCGGCGGCAAAACCCGTAAAGTCGGTGACCAACGTGCGGTGACCGAGCCGCCTGCGCCTGCTGCGGGGCACCAGCCACGGCACCGGCGCGACAAGGTGCGACGTCACACGATATGGAGCTTGCCCGACGCGGAGGCACACCATGGCTACCGGACACATCACTGCCAACTACCTGCCCGACGGCGACGACTGGTCGGTCACCGTCACCTCGGGAACGGAGACCCAGACCGCTCGTGCTCCCGGCTTGATCGCCGCGCGGGACAAGGCCGACCAGCTCATCGAGGAAGTGGCCCCGAACCAGTCCGGCCGCGTGGTGATCCACCTGCTCGACGGGGACGGCTTCGCGTTCAGCACCGCCTACCTGCAGGCCAGGCACGGGCTGTCCGACGAGGCGACCCTCGCCGCGGCACAGCAGGCCAGCGCCGCCGCCGACAAGGGGCACACCGGGCACATGGCCCGGTGAGCACGAGTGGGCCGACCTCGGTAGCGTTCACAGTGGAGTGAAGGGATCCGATGTCGAGGATGTCCGCCGTGAACGTACCCATCAGCAACGCCGGAACGGACGGTGTCCCCACCGGCGGCACTTCTGCTGAAAACACCCACGCCGACAACACCGCGGCCGGTGTTCGAACCGGCAGCACCCCAGCGGAGCGAACGCGTGAGGAGCACACGCGCTCGGTTGCCACCCCGGGCGGCGGTGGCCGCTCCCCCGCGCCCGGCAGGGGACGCCCGCGCGATGCCAGCAGGGACGCCGCCCTGCGCAATGCCGCCCTGGAGGTGATGGCCGAGGTGGGTTATCGCGCACTGACGATGGACGCGGTCGCCGCACGTGCCAGGGCGGGTAAGGCCACCATCTACCGCCGCTGGGAATCCAAGCTGGAACTGGTCATCGACACCTGCACCCAGCTCGTCCGGCGGAACATTCCCGAACCCGACCACGGCGCGATCGATGCCGACCTGCGGGAGTTCCTGAGCGCCTTCGCCGGATTCCTCACCGGCCCGATCGGCAAGGCCGCACAGGCGCTGGTCGGCGAGCTGCCGCACGAGCCCGAACTGGCCGAGGCGTTCCGGGAGTCCTTCCTGCTTCCACAGCGGAACATGCTGCGCCGCATCATCGAACGCAGCCTCCAGCGCGGTGAAATCCGCACCGACGCCCCCATCGACACCGTTGTCGAACTGGCCGGGGCCGCGCTGATCCACCGACTGATGCTCACCGGCGAGCCGCTGGATCAGCGCTTCGTCGACCGATTGCTCAACGAGGCTCTGCTACCGCTCCTGCGCTGATGCCACGAGCACGTTCCCGGCATGCGGGCCTGTGCCGGGTATGTCGTGCGGCTCGAGCCACAGGGCCACGGGTCCTGCTTGTCGAACAGCAGCGCACACGCGTCGAACGGTCAGCGGAACAGTTTGCGTACCAGGGCGACCGTCACCAGGGCTCCGAAGCCGATCAGCGCGTAGCGCACTCTCGGGTCGTTCAGTTTCTCCTGGACAGTGGCCTTTCCGACTTCGACGGCGCGCGTCGGGTTCGCCTTGGTTTCCAGTTCGTCGAGTGTCGCGGCCAGCGCATCACGGGCTTTCTCGATGTCTCGCTGGATGGCGTCGGGGTCGCGGGCCACGTGTCCTCCTTCGTGTTCACCTGGCTGCGTACACGGTAGATCACACAGCTCAAAGGTTCTCACCCGTGGTTGCCCGTGTCGCGCCGAAAACCCGCCCGGCGCGGAGTTCGACCGCCGCAAGGACTCTCGCGAGCACACGCTAGGCTGGAAACATCGGGGCCGTAGCCCAATTGGCAGAGGCACTAGGTTTAGGTCCTAGCCAGTGCGGGTTCGAATCCCGCCGGCCTCACTCGCGGACACCGTGCACCGATATCCCGCCCGCAGCGGCGATTTCCCGTGGCAGCCGGTGGCGGGCCCGGCCGGGCCCGCCACCGGCTGCTTCACGGACGTACTCACATCTTCTCGGTGGCCTGCCCCTCCTCAGCGGTCTGACCCTGTCCGGAGCCCTGGCCCTGCTCGGAGGTTTCCTCCGTCCGAGTGTCCTCGCTCGTGCCGGAGCCCTTGTTCAGAGTGGCGCCCTGGCTGACATCCTGGCCCTGCTCGGAGGCCTGTCCCTGCGCGAAGCCCTGGTTCTGCTCGGTCGTGCCCTCGTTCGTCTGGTCGACCATGGGCGTGACCGTCTGCAGCGGGTCACCCTTACCGCCGAAGACGAACTGGTAGATCGAGAACGAGCTCGCGTTCTTCTGATCGGTCTCCTGCTCCTGCCCGCCGGTGTTCTCCTGGCCCTGCACCTGCTCCGAACTCGGCCGGCTGGCGTCCACGGCCTTGTCACCGTCGCCCGCGTCGGACTTCTTGCGGTCGCCCTTGCCGTCCTTCTTGCCGTTTTCCCCGTCGTCCTTGTTGCCGTGGCCCTCGTCGGACTTGTGGTAGCCCCCGCCGTCCTTGTCGTACTCACCGGCCAGAGCCACGCTGGGTGCCCCGAACGCCAACGGAAGCCCGAGCGCTCCGGCGATCAGTCCACGGTAGACATTGCGCACAGCGATCATTCCTCTCGTCCTGTTTTTTCACGAAAAAAGAATCGGAACTCGATTCGAACGTTCGCATCTCGTTCCGGTGAGAAGATACCGCACCAACAGGAAGATCGTCCTGATCGAAATTGTGGCGAGTTGCGTCATCACAACGGTCGTGTCGTGGCATTTCGATCGCCACCGTGGGGCACGACGCTCCCAAGCCACCGCAGAACGCCCTCGTCAGCAGGTTCGCCGCGGTCCGCGACCACCTTTCCGGAGGACGGCACACTCACTCCGACGGGTATTCTTCCACACGAACCCGAAGGTCGAAAAAAATTATCCGGATCAATTTTTCACTTCCTCCGGGAACGAATTCGATCACAATAATGCGAAACGTGCAGCACGCAGTGTCTCGACTCCTGCTCCCCACCCCGGCACAGATCACCGGCGGTGTCCGATCACCACCTGCCGAGGGTGTTCGGAGGGCTCGCTCGTTGCCCTACCCTGATAGAGCCGACCCGTGAGAGAGTCTCACTCCACATCCAGCAGAGAGAGGCGAGTCGTGTCCGAGCCGCAGCCCGTGCCGGCGGGCCACCTGACTCTGCGCCCACCGCGCCATCGCGTCGAGCGGCGCGCCATCCTGTGGTGGACCACGCAAGCAGCCTCGACGGTGATCGTCGGCATTGTCGGGCTGGCACTCGCAGCATGGTGGATCGAACCGGCACGGTTCTGGTTCGCACTGGCACTGATCATCGCCGCCGTCCTCGGCCTCTGCTATGTCGCCGTCATGCCGCAGTGGCGGTACCGGGTACACCGGTACGAGACCACCGACGACGCCGTCTACACCGCTGCCGGATGGATCAACCAGGAATGGCGAGTGGCTCCTCTCTCGCGGATCCAGACCGTGGACACCCAACGGGGCCCGCTGCAGCAGCTGTTCCGCCTGTCCAGCGTCACCGTCACCACGGCTTCCGCGGCCGGGCCGCTGACCATCGAGGGCCTCGACCAGCACGTGGCCACGGAGGTGGTCGAACACCTCACCGCCGTCACACAGGCCACGCGGGGGGATGCCACATGACCACCCCACCGGACGACCCCCACGGACAGTGGCACCGGCTCGACCCGAAAAGCATCCTGGCGGTCGGCGCGACGACACTCGCATCGCTGCTGCCCGTGGTCGTCCTCATGGCCCTCGGCGACACCGATGTGCCCACACTGCTGATCACCGTGGGAATCGGGCTGGCAGTCATCGCCCTGGTCCTCGGTGGCGCCGCGGTGAACTGGTACTTCACCTACTACCGCGTGACCGAGCACCGATTCGAGAGGCGTGCGGGCAAACTGTCCCGCAGCCACCGCTCCATTCCGCGCGACCGGATCCGCAGTGTCGATCTCACGGCGCCACCGGCCCACCGGCTCTTCGGCCTCTCGATCGTGAAGATCGGCACCGGACAACAGGCCGGGGAGAACAGCGAGCTCAAGCTGGACGCGATCGCCACACCCCGAGCCGAGGCGCTCCGCCGCGAACTGCTCCGCGCCGACACGGAACCGACCGGTACGGCAACGGCCGAGGCGTCCGAGCCCGGTGAAACCGAAATAGCCCGGCTGCGCCCGCTCTGGCTGGGTTACTCCATGGCGACCGTGTCGCTCGTACTGGTCGTCTGGGGTGCGCTCGTCTCCGCGATCGGCACCCTGAACAACGTGCTGACCACGTTGGGCGTGTTCGACACGGCGGGCAAGTGGTTCGAAACTCTGCCGCTGTGGACCGGTATCACCGTTGTCGTCCTCATCCTGCTGATACTCGGGGTGCTCGGACCGTTCCTGCTGTCGCTCGAGATGTGGTGGGGATTCCGTCTGACCCGGGAGCAGGACGCGACCCTGCGGGTGCGCCGGGGACTGCTCACCACCCGATCCCTGTCGCTGGAGGAACGCAGACTTCGAGGGATCGAACTCGCCGAACCCCTGCTCCTGCGCTGGGTGGGCGGAGCCCGCACCAATGCCGTGGCCACCGGCCTGGGGGAGCAGACGGAGACCAAGCAGCCGGACCGCAAGGCAATACTGCCGCCCGCTCCACGGGCCGAAGCCGACCGTGTCGCAGCCGCCGTCCTGCGGGAGAACCGACCGGTCACGGACAACTGCCCGGTCGCGGCGCACCCGGGCGCCGCGCTGCGGCGGCGCCTGACACGGGCACTGGTCGGCCCCGTCGCGCTGGTGATCGCACTGGCGGTGTGCGGGGCGATGATCGGCTGGATGCCCTCATGGGTGTGGATCCCCGCACTCGGCACCGTTCCGATCGCGATCGGGCTCGCCGTCGATGCCTACCGCAATCTCGGCCATGCACTGGACGGAAAGTACGTGATCACCCGTTCCGGTACCGGTATCCGGCGCACGGTCGCACTGCGGCGCAGTGGAGTCATCGGGTGGCGCATGAAGCAGTCCTTGTTCCAACGGCGATCCGGGTTGATCACCATCTCCGCCACGACCGCCGCGGGAGCCGGGGTCTACGCGGTCCGCGATGTCGCCGTCCACGACGGGTTGACCTTCGCGGACGAAGCCGTCCCCGACCTGCTGGTTCCGTTCCTCGAAACCCGCCGCTCCCGCAAGCAGCCGGCTCACCGAGTGGCACGGAGCGCGTAGAGCAGGGGAATGCGAGGGGCACCGTCCGGTAGGCGCCACCAGCCGTTGTCGGTGGGCACCATCTGCTCCCAGCGCTGCCACGGAAGCGCATCGGTCTCGCGCAGCTGCGAGACCGTCATGCCCGCGCCGACGACGGCGTTGACGACGTCGCCCAACCCGTGTGTCCACTCGTAACTGACCGTCTTGCCCCGGATGGCGGGACCGTCCGTATAGGTGTAGGTCGAGTCGCGCTCGACCGCTCCCCGCCCCGGTAAGTAATCGTTGCGCAGCAGGAGCTCCTGCCCTTCCCCCGGTTTGGCGACGGGGCCGAGGCAATTCAGCAACGGGTGGAACTCCGTGAGGTACAGGATGCCACCCGGCCGGAGCAATTCGTTGACGATCCGCGCCCACCGTGGAAGGTCGGGCAGGTAACACAGCGAGCCCTTGCCCGTGTAGATCACGTCGAAGCAGCGACCGCTCAGCACTTCCGGCGCGTCGTACACATCGGCGTGCACGTATTCGATGTCCAGCCCCGCCTTCGAGGCGATGTACCGCGCATGCTCCAGCGACTCGCTCGAAAAGTCCAGCCCGACCGTGTGCTTGGCATCCTTGTGCGCGAAGGCCTGGGTCTCGGTGCCGAGATGGCACTGCAGGTGCAGCACTTCCTGCCCGGTGAGGTCTCCGAGATCCTCCCACTCGAAGGGGGCGAACCAGTGAAAGGCGCTCCGGGTTCCGTCCAGGCCGTAGAAGGCACTGGCGAAGTGCACCGGAGTCCGGGCATCCCAGTTGGCTTCATTGGATCGCAGCATCGAGCGGGTCGTGACATCGAATCCGTCCGCCATGTACCGTTTGTACCGCTTACATCCCATGGTCGGAAGTCGGCGCGAAAGTCGGTGCGGTCCGGCCCCGCCGAAGACGGCCCTGTCCATATCGAGCGCCGCCTCGACCGACGAGATCCGGGCAGGTCGATCGGTCCCTTTCGCTCGCCTCGACGTACCGGCCGCCCGCGTGCGTTCCCGGCGCCTCAGCGCCTCGGGATGTTGCGCAGATTGCTCCGTGCGAGCTGGAGCATCTTGCCCACCCCACCGGAGAGCACCGTGCGGCTGACAGCCAGCGCGAAGCCCTTCACCTGTTCTCCGGTGATCTGCGGAGGCAGGGACAGGGCGTTACGATCCGTGCTCACATCCAGCAGCGCCGGACCGGGGTGCCGCAATACCGAGGTCAGTGCGTCCCGCACGTCTCCAGGGCGCTCCACGCGCACGGAGTGGATCCCGGCGGCCGAGGCGATCGCAGCGAAGTCGCTGCCCTCGTGGTCGGTGCCGAAGTCGGGCAGGCCGTCGACCAGCATCTCCAGTTTCACCATGCTCAGCGACGCGTTGTTGAACACGATCGTTTTCACCGGCAGGTTGTGCGTGCGCAGCGTCAGCAAGTCACCGAGCAGCATGGCCAGGCCGCCGTCGCCGGCCATGGCGATCACCTGGCGCTCCCGGTCGGCCAGCTGCGCACCGATCGCCTGCGGCAGCGCATTGGCCATCGAGCCGTGCACGAAGGATCCCAGTACCCGCCGCCTGCCGTTGGGCGTCACGTACCGGGCGGACCACACGTTGCACATTCCCGTATCCACGGTGAACACGGCGTCCTCGGTAGCCACGTCATCGAGCACGTCGGCGACGTATTCGGGATGAATGGGCACCTGTCTTTCGACGTTGCGCGTGTATGCGTCCACGACGCGTTCGAGCCTGTCGGCATGCTCGCGCAGCATCTGATCCAGATAGGACCGATCGGTTTTCTGCTCGAGATGAGGCAGTACCGCGTGGATCGTCTCGCCCACGTCTCCCTGCACCGCCACGTCGAGCACGGTGCGGCGTCCCAGGTGGGACGGTTCGATGTCCACCTGCACGGTATGGGCCTGCGGCAGGAAGTTGTCGTAGGGAAAGTCGGTTCCCAGCAGCACGACGAGGTCGGCCCGGTGCATGGCCTCGTGGCAGGCACCGTAGCCGAGCAGGCCGCTCATCCCGACGTCGTACGGGTTGTCGTACTGGATCCACTCCTTGCCGCGCAGGGCGTGCCCGACAGGAGCGTTGAGCACGCTCGCCAGGCGCATCACCTCATCGTGGGCTCCCCGGGTCCCGGCGCCGCAGAACAACATCACGCGTTCGGCCGAATTCATCGCCTCGGCGAGCGCACGAACCTGGGACTCGGGCGGCACCACCGTCGGCGGCTCACGATGCACGGTGCCCTGACCGGTCGGGTTCACAGCGGGCTCTTCGGCCACATCGCCGGGCAGCACCAGCACCGACACGCCGCGCCGCCCCGCAGCGGTCTGCATCGCGATGCGCTGCAACCGGGGCATCTGTTCCGGCTGGGACACCACCTCGCACAGGTGGCTGCACTCGTTGAACAGTTTCTCGGGATGGGTCTCCTGGAAGAAGCCGGTGCCGATCTGTGTCGAGGGGATCTGGGAGGCCAGGGCCAGCACCGGTGCACCGCTGCGGTGCGCATCGAACAGGCCGTTGATCAGATGCAGGTTGCCGGGGCCGGAACTCCCCGCGCACACCGCGATCCTGCCGGTGATCTGCGCCTCGGCCGCGGCCGCGAACGCGGCGGTCTCCTCGTGGCGGACGTGTATCCACTCGATGCCCTCGGTCCGGCGTACCGCGTCGACCACGGGGTTGAGGCTGTCTCCCACGATCCCGTAGACCCGCTGAACCCCGGCCTGGACGAGAACGTCGATGAACTGGTCGGCCACTGTCGGCATCGCTGCTCCTCCGGCACCGTTGGCGTATGCGCTCGTCGTTACGCGCGTTCCCGTGCCCGCGCAACTCGGCGCCCACCACGGAGCCACTCCGGGCACCGTCCGTGGCCGTTCCCGTGTCCCGGCGACGACCCGGTGGCCGGGACCCGGACGACTGCGACGAGCGGCCGGACCCTCACATCCCACGCCGCGGCATCAGCGGCATGGGGCATCGGCTAACGTCGAAGCATGACCGAACGACTTTCCCCGGGCGATGCCGCCCCCGACTTCTCCCTGACCGATGCCGACGGCAACACCGTGACACTGTCGGATTACCGGGGCCGGCCGGTCGTCGTCTACTTCTACCCCGCCGCGGGCACCCCCGGATGCACGACGGAGGCCTGCGACTTCCGGGACAGCTTGTCCCCGCTCAACGATGCGGGCTTCACGGTGCTCGGGATCTCCCCCGACCGGCCGGAAAAACTGGTGTCCTTCCGCGATGACGAGTCCCTGACCTTTCCCCTGTTGTCCGACCCGGATCACTCGGTGATGGCGGCCTGGGGTGCGTTCGGGGAGAAGCAGAACTACGGCAAGACCGTGCAGGGCGTGATCCGCTCGACGTTCGTCGTCAACGCCGACGGCAAGATCGACAAGGCGATGTACAACGTCAAGGCCACCGGCCACGTCGACCGCTTGCGCCGCGAGATCGGCGTCTGAGCCGAACACGGTCTCACTCGATCGGGCTTCTCGCCCTGCCACGAAACATTCCGAAGGCGCCCTTCCCGGCAGGGCGCCCTTTTTCTCGGAACCACGGATTCCGCGCAGCCATGAGCCCGGTCGGGACCCGGGCGCGGTGCCCGTCAGTCGACGGCCATGTAGATCGCGACGGTCGCCGCGATCAGGACGACAAGATAGCGCAGTGCCGCGGCGGGCAGTCGCTGCGCGAGTTTGCTGCCCACGTACCCGCCGAGCAACGTCGTGGGCACGAGCAGCAGCACGGCTCCCCAGTCGACCGGCGCCACCAGCGCGTACACCGCGAGGGTCACCGCACTGCCCACGAGGCTGAGCCAGCTTTTGACGGCGTTGAGTTCGCGCAGCGGCCCGTTGGCCGCCAGAGCCAGGATCACGATCAGAATGACGCTGCGCGCGCCCCCGAAATAGCCGCCGTAGATCGAGGCGAGGAAGATTCCCGCGGTCAGCAGGACGGTGTGATCCGGTGCGTCCCGATCGGGATTGCCCAGCCACCTCTTGATCACGCCCTGCAGCGCCATCAGCACCGCTGACAGACCGACCAGCGCCGGTACGACCATGTCGAACACCGAACCGGGCAACGTCAGCAACAGCACGCAACCGATCCCCGACCCCACCGCAGCCGCGATCGAGGTCCACACCAGCCGCTGCCTGTTGCTCGCCAGGTCACTGCGCTGCCCGACAGCCGCCCCGACGAATCCGGGACCCTGGGCGACCGAGTTCGTCACGTTGGCCACCAGCGGGGTCATGCCCGTCGCCAGCAGCGCGGGAAAGACCAGCAGGGACCCTCCTCCGGCGACCGCGTTGATCGCGCCGGAGAAGAAGCCGACAAACCCGAACAGGGTCGGTTCCAGCCATCCGGTGAACACGGCAAGAAAGTTAGCTGGCCGAATCACCCCTGCCCACAGCGGGGCGAGCCTCGCCACAATCGCGTCACCGCCGCCGGCCGCCCACCGCGATCAGGCCACGAGCTCGCGCAAGCTGGGCAGCAGCAGGCGCAGGGCTCGGCCCCGGTGGGAGTCGGCATCCTTCTCGTCCGAGGTCAGCTCGGCCGAGGTACGGGTCTCCCCCTCCGGCACGAAGATCGGATCGTAGCCGAAACCGTTGGTCCCGCGCGGTTCGCGCGTCAACGTACCGCGCCACTCCCCGCGCACCACGACCTCGCTGCCGTCCGGCCGCGCCAGCGCCGCAGCCGCGACGAACGCCGCTGCCCGGCGCTCGTCGGGCACATCGGCGAGCTGGCCGAGCAGCAGTTCCAGGTTCGCGGCATCGTCACCGTGGCGCCCGGCCCAGCGCGCCGAGAGCACCCCGGGCATGCCGTTGAGGGCCTGCACCGTCAGTCCCGAATCGTCGGCCACGGCGGGCAGTCCTGTCGCGGCGGTGGCGTCGGCGGCCTTGGCCACGGCGTTGTCCTCGAACGTCGCGCCGGTCTCGACCGTTTCCGGGAACTCGGGGACCGCGTCCAGCCCGACGACCTCGATACCGTGCACCCCCTCGGCGGCGAGGATCCGGCGCAACTCGTCCAGCTTCTTGGTGTTGCGCGTGGCCAGCAGCAGCCTGCTCACGCCTTGCCTCCCGGCCCTTTACCGCCCGGCCCCTTCCCCTCCGGGAGGGTGCCCGGGTACGGCTCGGCCAGCGCGTCCGCCTGCATCTGCGACAACCGGGCCGAGCCCGCCAGCGCGAAATCGAGCATCTTGTCCATCGTGGAACGGGGGAAGGTGGCGCCCTCACCGGTGCCCTGCACCTCGACCAGCGTGCCGTGATCGGTGGCCACCACGTTCATGTCCACCTCGGCGCGCGAATCCTCCTCATAGGGCAGATCCAGGCGCACCCGACCGTCGACGACACCGACACTCACCGCGGCGACGGAACAGGACAGCGGCTTCGGGTCCGACAGCCGGCGCGATGCCCGCAACCAGGTCACGGCATCGGCGAGCGCGACGTAGGCGCCGGTGATCGCAGCCGTCCGGGTACCGCCGTCGGCCTGGATCACATCGCAGTCCAGAGTGATCGTGTTCTCGCCCAGAGCCCCCATGTCGATGCAGGCCCGCAGCGAGCGCCCGACCAGCCTGCTGATCTCGTGGGTCCGGCCACCGATCTTGCCCTTCACCGACTCCCGGGCACTGCGGGTTCCGGTCGCCGAAGGCAACATCGCGTACTCGGCGGTCACCCAGCCCAGACCGGAGCCGGCACGCCAGCGCGGAACACCGTCCTGAACGCTGGCCGCGCACAGCACCCGAGTGCGTCCGAACTCCACCAGAACCGAGCCGGCAGGCCAGTCCTGGTATCCGCGGGTGATCCGTACATCCCGGAGCTCATCGTCGCTCCTACCGTCAGCTCGTACCACGCGCCCACCTTAAGGCCTCCCCTCGCGGTCCGTGCACACCGCTCACGGTTCCACCGGCTGCCAACTCACCGCTGCCGGACGCCGACCGGTCCGGAGGAACTCGCGCAGTGCCTCGGCGAGCAGCTGCGTGGAGACACCGCTGCCGGGCGGGAAATCGATGTCCTCTCCCGCGAACCCGGGCGAGGCCGGGTCTCCATCGAGTATCGCGAAGTCGTTGCCCGCGTCGATGTAGCTGAGATAGGCGTAGCCGTCGTGCACCACCGCGAGCACGTCGTGGTCGAGCATCTCGGTGTCCTCGGCGACCGGCTCCCGCTGCTCGTGCCAGATGGTGGCCGGTCCTGCGGTCGGCTCGGACAGGCGTGCGACCAGATCGTCGATGCCGGCGGGATCGGTCACGGTGAGGCCGTCCCCCGCATTCGGATCATAGGTCGAGCTGATCGGCCACACGGCGGTGATCGTCATGGTCCCTCCTTCATAGCGTGGTCGGATCGGAACTCGCGAGGCGGCGTCCGAGGTGCCACTACCCGCACCCCTGTACACGTCGATCCACATCCACGCACGCCTAAACGGTATAGGTGCGGCCTGCCTCGACCAGCTCGGCGGAAGCGAAGCGCTCGCGGGCCTCCTCGAGGACAGCACGCCCCTCGACCCACGGTTGCACGTGGGTGAGCAGCAGCTGCCGGGCACCGGCCGCATCCGCGGCCTCGGCGGCCTGGCGCCCGGACAGGTGCAGGCCGTCGGGTGCTTCGGCGAAGTCGGCCCACGATGCCTCGGACAGCAGGACATCGGCTCCACGAGCGAGCTCGGTGAGCTCCGCGCACGGCCCGGTGTCACCGGTGTAGGCCAGCACCCTGCCTTCCGCCGCGATCCGGAAGCCCCACGTGGGGCACACGTGCGTCACCGGAAACGCACGCACCTCGAACGGGCCGATGTGCACCGGTTCTTCCGGGGGCGGCCGGAACTCGTACACATCCGACAGATCGGTTCCGGCACGTTCGGCAGCCGACGGTGCGTACAACGCGGCCAGCCGTTCGGGGGCTTCCGGCGGGGCCAGCACCGGCAGGCGTCGCTGCACGGGATCGCGGGGCGGGTCCGGGTGGTAGCGCCGCAACACCGTCAGCGCACCGACGTCGGCGCAGTGATCCGGGTGCAGATGTGACAGCAGCAGGGCGTCGACCTGGAAGGGATCGGCGAACCGCTGCAGCGTGCCGAGCGTGCCGTTACCCAGGTCCAGCACGATGCGAGTTCCCCCGGCTTCGAGGAGGTAGCCGGAGGCGGGCGAGTCGGGGCCGGGGATGCTGCCGGAGCAGCCGAGTACCGTGAGTTTCACGCCGACGAGCGTGACACGTCGAGCAGTTGTCCGGCATCGGCTGTCGTCGCCGGACCGAGGAATCTGCGAGCCAGTTTCGCGAACGCCTCCGGCGACCCGGTGGATCGGAACTCGTGCTCGCGCGGGGATTCGGCCGCGGTTGCGGCGAACAGGTCGTGCTCGGTGAGCACCCGCACCACGTCCTTGGCGGTTTCCTCCGCGCTGGAGACCAGTGTGACCTGCTCTCCCATCACGATCTGCAGCACCCCGGTCAGCAGCGGGTAGTGCGTGCAGCCGAGTACGAGAGTGTCGATGTCGGCCTGCTGCAGCGGGTCCAGGTAGCTCTGGGCGAGTCCGAGGATCTGACGACCACTGGTGATACCGCGCTCCACGAAATCCACGAAGCGCGGGCAGGCGACCGTGCTCAGCGCCGCCTCGGGAGCGGCGGCGAAGGCGTCGTCGTAGGCGCGGGACTGGATGGTGGCGCTGGTGCCGATCACACCGATGCGCCCGTTGCGGGTGGTCGCCACCGCCCGGCGTACGGCAGGCAGGACCACCTCGACCACGGGCACGTCGTAGCGTTCACGAGCATCGCGCAGGCAGGCCGCGGACGCGGTGTTGCAGGCGATCACGAGCATCTTCACCCCGCCCTCGACCAGCGCGTCGGCGACCGCGAGTGCGTGCCTGCGCACCTCGGCGATCGGCAGCGGCCCGTAGGGGGCGTGGGCGGTGTCGCCGACGTAGCGCAGCCGCTCGCCGGGCAGTTGGTCCATGATCGCGCGGGCGACCGTCAGTCCGCCGACACCGGAGTCGAAAATCCCGATCGGCGCATCCGTCACGCGCTCATTCTCCCAGTGGATCGGGACCCGCGTGCGCGGGTATTCGCTCTGCGGTCGCCGGCCGCAACCAGCCGAGCCGCCAGCAGCCCACCGAGCGCACCGAACAGGTGTGCCTCCCAGGAGACACCGGGCCGTCCCGGCAGGACGCCCCAGAGCATGCCACCCCAGTAGAAGAACAGCACCAGCGCGACCGCGATCTGCGCGAAGCTACGGGTGAAAAACCCGCGCACCAGGAGAAACACCAGCCAGCCGAAGGCCAGGCCGGAAGCACCGATGTGGTTTCCCTCCGAACCGACCAGCCAGGTGCCCACCCCACCGAGGATCCACACGAGAGCGGTCACGGCGACGAACTGCCGGGCTCCTCCGGCCATCGTCAGCCAACCGAGCACGAGGATCGGTACGGTGTTGGCCAGCAGGTGGGCCCAGCCTGCGTGCAGCAGCGGGGACCACAGGATTCCGTCCAGACCGTGGATTTCCCGCGGGTAGATCCCGTTGGCCTCCAGGTCGACCGGGACGATGATGTCGAGGAATTCGAGCGCGTAGAGAGCGGCGACGAACACGGCCACGGCAAAGGCCGCGCCGAACGGCTTCGCGGGCACGACGCGAGCTCGTCGGCGACCGCTCGAGGGCTCCGGCACTGCTTCCACACCACGACATTACGCCGCTGTGAGGGCCGGCGACTCGGGGTCATCCCCGAGATTGCGCGCCGGTGCTCCGCCGCGCCCTCGACGGGGCGCGGCGGAACAACTACGCCCAGAGCTGACCGTCCAGGCGTTGTGCGGCCTCGTCCAGAGTTCCGGTGTAGGCACCGGTGGACAGGTACTTCCAGCCGGCATCGGCGACGATGAACGCGATGTCGGCGGTCTCGCCCGCTCTGGCCGCCTTCTCCGCGATGGTCAGCGCGGCGTGCAGCACGCCACCGGTGGAGATCCCGGCGAAGATGCCCTCGGATTCCAGAAGTTGCCGCGTGCGGCGCAGCGCATCGTAGGCCCCGACCGAGAAACGCCGGGTCAGCACGTTCTCGTCGTAGAGCTCGGGCACGAATCCCTCGTCGAGATTGCGCAGTCCGTAGACGAGTTCCCCGTAACGGGGTTCGGCGGCCACGACCTGCATGCCCGGCTTCTGGTCGTGCAGGTAGTTGCCCACACCGACCAGCGTGCCGGTGGTGCCCAGGCCGCCGACGAAATGCGTGATGCTGGGCAGATCGCGCAGGATTTCCGGGCCCGTGGTGTGGTAGTGCGACTCGGCATTGGCCGAGTTGCCGTACTGGTAGAGCATCACCCAGTCGGGGTTCTGCTCGGCCAGTTCCTTGGCGACCACCACCGCCTGGTTGGACCCCCCCTCGGCCGGGGAGGAGACGATCCGCGCGCCGAACGCCTGCAGGATCTGCCTGCGCTCCTCCGAGGTGTTCTCCGGCATCACGCACACCAGGCCGTAGCCCTTGAGCCTGGCTGCCATGGCCAGCGAGATCCCGGTGTTTCCGGAGGTGGGTTCCAGAATCGTACAACCGTGCGTCAGGCGGCCCTCCTTCTCGGCCGCCTCGATCATCGCCAACGCCGGCCGATCCTTGATGGAACCGGTCGGGTTACGGTCCTCGAGTTTCGCCCAGAGCCGCACGTTCTCGGACGGCGACAGCGACGGCAATCCCACCAGCGGCGTGTCGCCGAGAGCGTCCAGCAGTGAATCGTAACGGGCCATGGTCAGCCTCCTCGCGGCTCGGCAGGGCTCAGCGCATACCGCCGGCCACGGCAGGCAGGATCGTCACGCTGTCACCGTCGCTGACGGTGGCATCCAGCCCACCGACGAACCGGACGTCCTCGTCATTGACGTAGACATTGACGAACCGGTGCAGGTTGCCCTCCTTGACCAGCCGGTCCTTGAGTCCGCTGTGCCTGCTGTCGAGATCGTTGATGATCTCGGCCACCGTGCTGCCGTTCGCCTCGACCGACTTCTGGCCACCGGTGTGGGTACGCAGGATCGTCGGAATCGAAACGTTGATTGCCATGGTGGAACCTCCTGTGCACTACAAGAATGGACAACGACGAGCTCGCTCGCGCCGAGCGCGCTGAACCGGCCGGCCGCGGCCGGTTCGAAAAAAGAGGGATCACCGACAGTCGGGAATGTCGTCGGCGCCGGTGTTGGCGAACATGTACGACTCGACGACCTCCACCGGCTCCTCGGTCACGACGCCGTCGACGATGCGATAGGAGCGCAGCTCGTGGTCTTCGGGATCTCTCGTGGACACGAGGACGTAATGCGCGTTGGGTTCCAAGGCATAGGAGACGTCCGTGCGGGACGGATACGCCTCGGTGGCGGTGTGCGAGTGGTAGATCACCACCGGTTCCTCGTCGGCAGCGTCCATCTCGCGCCACACCTTCAGCTGCTCGCCCGAGTCGAAGCGGTAGAAGGTCGGCGAGCGCTCGGCATTGATCATCTCGACCAGCCGTTCCGGCCGCTCCGACCCCTCCGGGCCGGCTATCACACCGCACGCCTCGTCCGGGTGGTCCCGTCGAGCATGCGCGACCATCGCATCCACGAGGTCGCGTCGGATCACCAGCACAGACACCATCCTACGAAATGAGTCACCGGGCTCTCACCATGTGAAATCCCGGTGGGACCTTTCAGCATGCAACGCTGTGCATGTAACGCTATCCGACCTTGCTTCATTCCCGAGCCGAGCGGTAGAGGTGCGTGTAGCCGATCACGTCGCCGACGGGATCGGCCGCCAGCACGGCGTGCACGATCGCACGCGATACGGTGTCGGCAGCGGCGGCGCAGAGCTCGTCGAGCGTGCCCGCCCAGCTTTCCCGGCTGCCCGGCCCCGGGGTGCGACCGGTGGAGAGCGCGAAGACCGTGTCCCCGTCGGTCATCGCATGCGCGGGCCTGACCGCCCGGGCGAGCCCATCGTGGGCGGCCACGGCCAGGCGGTGACACTCCGCCTTGTTCAAGGTGACATCGGTGGCCACGGCGCCGATCGTGGTGTTCAACGGCCGCGCCGCCGTGCCATGGCGCGCGGGGCGCCGGGCAGCACGCTCGCGCGCCGCCTCGACCTCGGCGCCGTCGGGCCGGCGCAGGCCGAACTCACCGTCCAGCTCCAGCTCCGCCGCCCACGGCAGCCCGGTGGCCGGGTCGATCACCGAGCCCGAGGAGTTGACCGCGACCAGCGCACCGACGGTGGCGCCCGCGGCGGAAATCTCGCCGCTCAGAACGGTACTGGCCGTGCCGATACCGCCCTTCACACTTCCGGCGACCGCGCCGGTGCCCGCCCCGACGTTGCCCTGGCGGAGCTCGGACGCAGTGGCCGCGTCGCAGGCGGCATACCCGAACGTCGCGTCGGGCCGGTTGCCCCACTGCCCCATCGGCAGGTCGAACAGCACGGCGGCGGGAACGATCGGTACCACCTCGTGCGGGGTCGCACCGACGGGAAAGCCGTGCCCGCGCTCGGCGAGCCATCGCATGGCGCCGTTGGCGGCGGCCAGTCCATAGGCGCTCCCGCCCGTGAGGACGATGGCGTGCACCTGCTGCACGAGGTGGGTGGGGTGCAGGACGTCGGTCTCCCGAGTACCGGGGCCGCCACCGCGGACGTCGACCGCCGCGGCCGCTCCTTCCGGGGTCACCACGGCACTGGTCCCCGTCGCCCACCGCTCGTCCAGGCGATGGTGGTGACCCACCCGCACGCCGTCGACGTCGACGATCGCATTCAGCCGACCCGGATTGCCACCGACCACCACGTACACCGGCCTCCTCGAATCGCACGCAACCACCGTCGGGCAAGCGGCGCGAGCCGCTCGCCCACCACCCGAGCCGCTACGCGAGTCATTCTGGAGGAGATACTACGAGCTCATGGCCTCCACCAGGTTGTCCTGCACCCAGGTCAGCCACTGGTACACGTTGAGATGCTCCCGGCGAAGATCGTCCTCGGGCAACTCGTCGGGCATGTCCTCGTCGATGTCCAACGCGGTGCCCAGGGCCAACCGGACATCGTTGATCGCCGACATCCAGCTGTCCGCCTGTTCCTCGGTCAGTTTCACCGTGCCGCCCTCCGGGGGGCAGGTCTCCAGGACCGTGGCCGCCACACCGGTTTTGAGTTCCAGCAGTTCCGGCTCGTGCAACGAGCGCATCGCACCCGCGGCGCCGGTCTCCTCCTCATCGGACTCACCGGTTTCCGGGTCGCTCCGGTAGAAATCGGGCAGCAGCCGACCGAGCACCCGATCCTCCGGAGGCGTGGCCGGCCCGGTGCGGATACCGGTGAGCTCGGTCAGCTCGTCCACAGGCGCCTCGTCGGCACGCGCGGCGAGCATGTCCTTGATCTGGCCGACCAGACCACGAATCACCGCAGCTTCCTGGGGGGCGAACTCGGCTCGCAGATGCCCGTTCTTGCGTGTCCAGCCGTTCATGAGTCCTTCTGCATCGTTGCCCACAGGCCCGCGGCGTGCAACTTCGCCACGTCGGCCTCCACCTTTTCCTTCGAACCGGAGGACACCGCCGCCTTGCCCTTGTTGTGCACGTCCAGCATGAGCTTCGTGGCATGATCCTTGCTGTAACCGAAGATCTTCTGCAGCACGTAGGTCACGTAGGACATCAGGTTGACCGGATCGTTCCAGACCACGGTCACCCACGGCCGGTCCTCGAAGGCGGCTTCCTCCGGCTGAGGTTGTACGCGCTCCACTTCGGCGGGCGAGGTCATACCGTCATTTTCGCACGGGGCCCCGAGCAGGATGCCGACCACAGGAACATCCGAAAACCCGTAACCTCTCGGGCATGACCGATCCAGCCAGTACGGCGCTGTTCACCGATCACTACGAGTTGACCATGCTCGCCGGCGCACTGCGCGACGGGACCGCCGATCGCGAATGCACGTTCGAGGTGTTCGCCCGGCGCCTGCCCGACGGTCGCCGGTACGGCGTGGTCGGCGGGATCGAGCGGCTGCTCGAGGCGATCGAGAACTTCCGCTTCGGCGACGCCGAGCTGCAGGCACTGGGCCGGATCTGCGACGAGGAGGCCCTGTCCTGGCTGCGGGACCACCGCTTCCGCGGCCGGATCGACGGCTATCCCGAGGGAGAGTTGTACTTCCCCGGATCACCGGTGCTGACGGTGCGAGCGACATTCGCCGAGGCCGTCCTGCTGGAAACGGTGATCCTGTCGATCCTCAACCACGACAGTGCGATCGCGGCGGCAGCGACACGGATGGTCTCGGCCGCCAACGGCCGCCGCCTCATCGAGATGGGGTCCCGGCGCACTCACGAGGAGTCCGCGGTCGCCGCCGCGCGCGCCGCCTACCTCGCCGGCTTCACGGCCACCTCGAACCTGCAGGCCGGACACCGCTACGGCATCCCCACAGCGGGTACCTCGGCGCACTCGTTCACGTTGCTGCACGATTCGGAGCGCTCCGCCTTCGAGGCCCAGGTCGCGGCCCTGGGCACCGGCACGGCCCTGCTGGTGGACACCTACGACATCTCCCGGGGTATCGACACGGCCGTCGACGTCGCCGGGACGGGGCTGGGTGCGATCCGGATCGACTCCGGCGACGTGGGGGTACTGGCCAGGCAGGCGCGCGAGCAGCTCGACTCGCTCGGTGCCACGGGCACCCGCATCGTGGTCTCGGGAGACCTGGACGAGTACGCCATCGCCTCGCTGCGTGCCGAACCCGTGGACGGCTACGGGGTGGGCACCTCGCTGGTGACCGGTTCGGGAGCTCCCACGGCGGGCATGGTCTACAAGCTCGTCGAGGTCGAGGGAAGGCCGGTGGCCAAGCGCAGCTCGCACAAGGAGTCGCGCGGGGGCCACAAGGGCGCTCTGCGCACGCACAAGGACACCGGAACCGCGATCGAGGAGGTCGTGTACCGGGCATCGGATGCCGCTCCGCCGAAGGCGGGCCCCCACGATCGCTTCATGCAGATCCCGCTGATGCGCGATGGTGAACGGGTCGATGATCTGCCCACACTGGAGGACAATCGGCAGCGGCTCAGGCATGCGCTGGTGAGCGTGCCGTGGGAGGGCCTGAAACTGTCCGCGGGCGAGCCGGCGATCCCGACGGTGTTCGCCGACGCGGAGCACAGCACCTGACATCACCCGAAGGACCGAGGGCGGGAGACGGGATGAGCAAGGCACTGATCGTCGTCGACGTGCAGAACGACTTCTGCGAGGGCGGCGCCCTGGCCGTCCCCGGCGGCGCGGGAGTGGCCGGGGCCATCTCGGAGCACATGGCCCGGACGAACCACGACCACATCGTGGCCACCCGCGACTACCACATCGATCCGGGCGGGCACTTCAGCGACGAGCCGGATTTCGTGCGCTCGTGGCCGGTGCACTGCGTCGCGGCGACCGCGGGCGCGGCGTTCCACCCGGAACTCGACGTCGCCCCGGTGCAGGCGGTGTTCTCCAAGGGCCAGTACAGCGACGGCTACTCCGGGTTCGAGGGCAACGGCCTCGCCCGGTGGCTGGCCGGTCACGAGGTGGACCGGGTGGACGTCGTCGGCATCGCCACCGATCACTGCGTGCGCGCCACCGCGCTGGACGCGGCCCGCGAGGGCTTCGCCACGAGTGTGCTGCTGGGGCTCACCGCCGGTGTTTCCCGTTCGAGCGTCGATGCCGCGCTGGACGAGCTGCGGCAGGCGGGGGTGACCCTCGTCGGCGACCCCGTCGTGGCTTGAAAGGTGTGTGGGTCGGTTTGCGTAGCGGTGCGGGTGGGACCGACTGGCCGGCTGTTTGCGGTCGCTTCGGCAAGCGGCGTGGAGCCGCTTTCAGCCACGTACGCAGTCGGCGTGCCCCCGCGGGTTCTCGCCGCACAGCCTCGCGAGGACAGTCCCGACGTGATGTAGCAACCTACCTGATGTCGGGGCTCGGCGCAGCGAGGCGCAGCCGGAGGTTCCGCCACCCGCACCCTTGCGCAAACCGACCGCGCATCCTCCAAATCGAGGTGGGGCGGTAGCGTGTGCGGGCGTGCCCGCTTCCGTTCCGCGATGGTCCGACCCCGGTGTCTTCGAACCCGATGAGCACGACGAGCTTCCCCCGGAACTCGCCGGTGCCCTCTCTCCGGGCAGCGATGGCGGAGGCTCCCACGACGATCCCTCCGGCGGCGATGCTGCCCCGGCGGGCAACGGCCGCGCCGCCGACCTGCTCACACTGCTGGCGATCGCGGTGGAAGCCGTCGGCGGTTCGCAGCGCAGCGGGCAGACCGCCATGGCCGAGGCGGTCGAGCACGCGATCGCCTCCGGGGAACATCTCGCGGTGCAGGCGGGCACCGGGACCGGCAAGTCGCTGGCCTACCTGGTCCCGGCGCTCCGGCACGCGGTGACCTCCGGGGCCACGATCGTGATCTCGACGTCGACGATCGCGCTGCAGAGCCAGCTCGTGGACCGCGACCTCCCCCGACTGGTCACCGCCCTGGCGGAGGCGCTCGGGCGCAGGCCCACGTTCGCCATCCTCAAGGGTCGGCGGAACTACCTGTGCCTGAACCGGCTGCACGGCAACGCCCCGGAGGAACCCGACGAGTCCGCTCTGTTCGACCCCTTCGCTGCCTCGGCGCTGGAACGCCAGGTCAAGCGGCTGCACGAGTGGTCGTCGGAAACCGAGACGGGCGATCGGGACGAACTCGTGCCGGGCGTGTCCGAGCAGGCGTGGCGGCAGGTGTCGGTCACGGCGAAGGAATGCCTGGGCGCGCACCGCTGCCCAGTCGGCACCGACTGCTTCGCCGAGCACGCCAGGAGCGAGGCGGGCCGTGCCGACATCGTCGTCACCAACCATGCGCTGCTGGCCATCGATGCCCTGGACGACCGCCCGGTACTGCCCGAGCACGACGTGGTCATGGTCGACGAGGCACACGACCTCGTCGATCGTGTGACCTCGGCAGCGACCGGTGAGCTCTCGGCGAGCACGGCCAAACTCGCCGCACGCCGCTGCGGGCGGGCCATCGACCAGGAAATCGCCGATCGGCTGGACGAGGCGGGTGACGGGCTGGAACTCGTGCTCGCCGACTCCCGGCCGCAGCGGCTCGACGAGATGCCCCGCGACCTGGCCGGAACCCTGAGCGCGGTGCGCGACGCCGCCGCGGCCTGCATCACCGCGTTGGGTCCGGAGCGCACGGAGGACGTCGAAAGCGGGACCGCACGCAAACTGGCGCTGGCGCCGACCGAAGAGGTTCACGACATCGCGGTACGGCTGCTGGAGGCTTTCGGCGAGGAGGAAGGCGACCGGCGCGATGTCGTCTGGATCACCGGGGACACCAACCGTCCACCTTCCCTGAAAGTCGCGCCGCTGGGCGTGGGCGGGCTGCTCCGGGAACGGATGTTCGGGCAACGCACCACCGTGCTGACCTCGGCGACTCTCGCCCTCGGCGGCTCGTTCGACACCCTGGCGCGGCAGTGGGGGCTTCCGCCGCAGCAGGCGGCACGACCTGCCACGGATACGGCCGGGGCCAAGGAGCCGCCCTCGGACACCGGCGAGGTGACCTGGACCGGTCTGGACGTGGGTTCGCCGTTCGACTACCGGCGCAGCGGCATCCTCTACATCGCCCGGCATCTGCCACCACGAGGCCCCGGTGAGTTGCCACCCGAGTACGTGGACGAGCTGACCGAACTCGTGCAGGCCGCCGGCGGGCGCACACTGGGACTGTTCTCGTCGATGCGGGCGGCGCAACAAGCCGGCGAAGCACTCCGGGAACGGCTTGCGACTCCGGTGCTGTGCCAGGGCGAGGACACGACCGCGCTGCTGGTGAATCGGTTCGCCGAAGATCCGGCGACCTGTCTGTTCGGCACGTTGTCGCTGTGGCAGGGAGTCGACGTGCCCGGCGAGTCACTGCAACTGGTGGTCATGGACCGGATCCCGTTCCCCCGCCCGGACGATCCGCTGGCCTCCGCCCGGCAGCGGGCCGTGTCGGCGCACGGCGGCAACGGGTTCCTCACCGTGGCGGGCACCCACGCGGCGCTCCTGCTGGCGCAGGGTGCGGGCCGGTTGTTGCGTTCCTCCCACGACCGCGGGGTCATCGCGGTGCTCGATCCGCGGCTGGCCACCGCTCGATACAGCAGCTTCCTGCGTGCTTCGCTGCCGCCGTTCTGGGCGACCCAGGACCCGGAAGTGGTCCGGGGAGCACTGCGCCGCCTGGATGCCGCGGCCCTGGACACCGCGACCTCGGACGCCGCGGCTCGCTGAGGCCGCGGCCGGCGGACACCGCGACCTCACGCGGACTCCGGCACGGGCGAGCCCGGCACGCTTGTGGAGCCTCCACAACTGAGCTTGATCTTTTCTGTTCCGGCGACAGATCCGGGTAGCTTGTCCTCGCCATAGCCGCCGGAAGCGTGACCGCGGGTCCGCTCACCGGTGTGTTCGTACCGCCTGCAGCGGCGGATTCACCAAAACGTCGAGGGAAACCCGTGTCCGAAGCGCGCAACACGTCGATATCGCAGTCATCCGGCAGGGCCCTGCCCGCAGCGGACCTGGCCAGGACGGTGGTCTTCGCCGCGTTCATCGCGGTGCTGGGGCTCTTCCCCGGCTTCTACCTCGGTGGCGCCGCGGTGCCGATCGTTCTGCAGAACACGGGCCCGCTGCTGGCGGGCAGCATTCTCGGTGCGCGCCGGGGCGGTGCCGCTGTCCTGCTGTTCCTGGCTCTGGTCGCTCTCGGGCTGCCACTGCTGTCCGGGGGGCGCGGTGGCCTCGCCGTCTTCGCCGGGCCGAGTGGCGGGTTCCTGATCGGCTACGTGTTCTCCGCGGTCGTGGTGGGGCTGATCGTGCAACGCGCCACCCCCCGGCCAGGCCTGCTGGTTCTGCTGCTCGCCAATGTCGCCGGCGTGGCGGTGGACTACCTCGTCGGCATCCCGTACTGGGCCGCGTTCACCGGAGACCTGCGGGTCGCGGCGATCCAGTCGCTGGTCTTCGTGCCCGGTGATGCCGCGAAACTCGTGCTCGTGTCCCTGGTCGCGGCTGCCGTCCACCGAGCGGTCCCCACGGTGCCCGCCGCATCCCCGCGCACTGCCGAGGACTGAGCACCCGTGCACGCACCGCCACCCGTGCTCGCAGGCCCCGTCACCGGCCGGGTCTCCGGCGAGCGCGAAATCCTGACCGGAACGGAGTTCCTCGCGCGCGTCCACAGCGCCGCCCGCGGTCTGCGGGCCGCGGGGGCATGCGCGGGCGGGCGCGTGGCCGTCGATGTGCACGCCGATGCACCGACCCGCCTGTGCTGGTTCCTCGGCGCGGACCTCCTCGGCGCCGCAACCCTGCTCGTCGAGCCGGCGTGGGCGGACCGGGAACGCGCTGCGGTTCTCGACGACGCGCGCCCGGACGTGCTCGTGGACGGTATCCCGCGGTCCTCCTCCCGGCCGGTGACACCGCAGGGCACCGGCGAAACACCGTTCTACCTGGCCACGACCTCGGGCAGCAGCGGTCGACCAAGAGTACTGATCCGCAGCAGGCGCTCGTGGCAGGACAGCTTCCGGGCCTTCGATCTCGGTGTCACCCCGGGTGGGGAGAGCGTGCTCGTGCCCGGCCCGCTGAGTTCGTCGCTGTTCCTGTTCGCCGCCCTGCACGCGCTGCACGAGGGCCACGACGTGCGCCTGCTCGAACGCTGGTCGGCCACCGAAGCCGCCCGAGCCTGCCGGAGGCACACCGTGATCCACCTGGTGCCCGCGATGCTGGCGGCGCTGCTGGCGGTCCTCGAACGGCGACCGCGGTTGCGTGCGGAATGCACCGTGCACACGGTCGTCTGCGGTGGGGCGCGGGTCGACGACGAGCTGCGGGACCGCCTGACCCGGATCCTCCCCGGATGTGCACTGGTCGAGTACTACGGTTCCGCCGAGCATTCCCTGGTGGCGCTGCGTCGGGACCGCGCCCCGCTGCGCCCGGTCGACGGTGTCGAACTCGACGTCCGGGACGGTGACCGGTCGGTGCCCGCGGGCACGGCCGGTTTGCTGTGGGTACGTTCCCCGCTCGCCTTCGACGGCTATCTCGATGCGGGAGCGGTCCGCTCTCCGGCCGAGGGTGGCTTTTTCAGCGTGGGCGATCGGGCCGTGTGCCACGGGGACGGCACCCTGACCGTACTGGGGCGTGCCGGTGCCACGGTCACCAGCGGTGCCAAGGTGATCGCCGCCGAAGAGGTCGAGGCGGTCCTGCGGGGTGTGGACGGCGTTGCCGATGTCGTGGTCTCCGCCACGCCGCATCCCCGGTTCGGCGCACTGCTGACCGCCGTCGTGGAAACCGCCCCGGACACGCGCCCCCGGTTGGGCGCGCTGCGCGCCCGGACGCGCGCGGAGCTGGAACCGGGCAAGCGCCCCCGGCGCTGGCTGGCCACGGCGGCCCTTCCGCGCACGGCAGCCGGAAAGCCCGCGCGGGCCCGGGTCACCGAGCAGCTGCGCGCGGGAACCCTCGTCGCGGAGGTGCTGTCGTGACGGACCCGAACGCTGCCGTGGTGGTGGCAGCCCGCCGCACCCCGATCGGGGAGGCCGGTGGGACACTGCGGCATCTCGACACCGACCGGCTGGCCGCTGCCGCGCTGGGCACCGCGCTGCACGACGGCGGTGTCGACGAGGTGGCCGACGTGGTGCTGGGCAACACGATGGGACCCGGCGGGAATCCGGCTCGGGTGGCGGCGCTGCGGGCCGGTCTCGACGTGAATGTCCCGGGGATGACGGTCGACCGGCAGTGTGCGAGCGGGCTGAGTGCGATCGTCACGGCTGCGACCATGGTCCGTGCCGGGCTCGGCGAGGCCTGTCTGGCGGGCGGCGTCGAAAGTCCGTCCACCGCACCGTGGCGGGCATGGCGTCCTCGCTCGTCCGCCGAGCCGCCCCGGTTCTACTCCCGGGCTCCGTTCGCCCCACCGGGGATCGGCGATCCGGATATGGGCCCCGCGGCCGACCTGGTCGCCGCCGAATCCGGCGTGTCCCGGCAGCGCCAGGACGCCTTTGCCGCGCGCAGCCATGCCCGCGCCGTGGCGGCGCAGCGCCGCGGGCACTTCGACGCCGAGCTCGTCGAGGTCGGTGGGGTCGGTACCGACGAGCGCCCCCGGGAGAACTTCACGCCCGAGCGGCTCGCCCGGTTCCGCCCGGCCTTCACGCCCGACGGAACCGCCACCGCCGCGAACTCCTGCGGTATCAGTGACGGCGCGGCAGTGGTGCTGCTCACCAGCGAGCACCGTCGCAGACTTCTCGGGCTGCCCGGATTGCGCCTGGTGGACTGGCAGACGTCGGGCATCGATCCGAACCGCCTCGGCCTGGCAGCGGCGCCCGCGATGCGCGCGGTGCTGCAGCGGTACGGGAGCCTGCCGCAGGTCGTGGAGTTCAACGAGGCTTTCGCCGGGCAGGCGTTGGCCTGCCTGGATGCGGCGGGCATCGACGAGGACACGGTCAGCCCGGACGGGGGTGCGATCGCACTCGGACACCCGTGGGGAGCCTCCGGTGCCGTGCTGGTGGTGCGACTGTTCCACCGGATGCTCGCCGATGGGGCGCGAACGGGCCTGGCCGCCCTCTCCTCCGGTGGCGGGCTGGGTGTGGCCACGATGTGGGAGCGAGTGCAGTGATCGAATTCGAGGGGATCGGACACCGTTACGGCGAGCACGCCGTGCTCGACGACGTGACCCTGCGGCTGACCGAGCAGCGGGTCGCCTTCGTCGGGGCGAACGGTTCGGGCAAGTCGACGCTGGCCCGCATGATCAACGGGCTGGTGCATCCCACCGGCGGCCGGGTGCTCGTCGATGGCGTGGACCCGGCGCGGCAGGGCCGCGCGGTCCGCAACCGGGTGGGGTTCGTCTTCACCAATCCCGACAGCCAGATCGTCATGCCCACGGCCGGTGAGGATGTCGCGTTCTCACTGCGCAAGAAGGGTCTGTCCAGAGCCGAGCGGGAACGCCGGGCATCCGGGATGCTCGCCCGGTACGGGCTCGCCGGGTACGAGGAGCACCCGGCACATCAACTCTCCGGCGGGCAGAAGCAGTTGTTGGCGCTGTGCTCGATGCTGGTGCTGGAGCCCGACGTGCTGGTCTGCGACGAACCGACCACACTGCTCGACCTGCGCAACAAGCGGCGCTTCGTCGAACTGCTCGAACAACTCCCCCAGCAGATCGTCCTCGTGACCCACGATCTCGACCTGCTCGGCAACTTCGACCGCGTCGTGGTCCTGGACGAGGGCCGGGTTGCCGCCGACGACCTTCCCGAGCCCGCTCTCGAGCACTATCGGAAGCTGATCAGTTGACTCCACTCGGCCTCTACCAACCCGGCACCAGTGTGCTGCACCGCGCGGCGGCGGGCCACAAGTTCCTGGCATTGCTGGCCTTGGCCGTTCTGATCTTCGTCGTGCACTCGCCGGTCTGGCTCGGCGTGACCGCACTGGCCGTCACGCTGGGCTATCCGGTCGCCCGGGTGTCACCACGGCGTTGTCTGCAGCTCGTGCGCCTGCTGGTACCGGTGCTGGGGCTCGTGTTCGCCGCGCAGTGGTGGCTGGTCGGGTTCGACAGCGCCGCCGTGGTGTGTCTGCGCCTCCTGGTGACTCTGGGTGCTGCTAACCTGTTCACCCTGACGACCAGGGTCGATGATCTGGTCACCGCTGTGGAGCGCGGCCTGCGGCCGACCCGGCGGTTCGGGGTGCGCCCGGAGCGCCTCGGGCTGCTCGTGGGGTTGACCCTGCAGGCTGTCGCGGCGCTGTCGATGATCGCCGGGCAGACCCGCGAGGCGCAGCGAGCGCGCAGTGCCGAGCGTTCGCTGCCCGCATTCGCGGTGCCGTTTCTGATCCGCACGTTGCGCCATGCCGACGAACTCGGTGAGGCACTGGCGGCACGCGGCGTCGACGACGATTAGGGGTGCGTGGCCTCACCTGGTTCGTGGCACTCGTCATATCGAGTGATCCGTGCCGCTCCCCGCTCGTCCCTCGGACGCACGTCACGGCCCTTGCCACCTGCGCTCGCGCACATATTCGCAGCCGCCTTCGCCCCACTGGATCCCCGTCGAGGCGGCAGTGCCGGGCTTGTGCGGCCTCCTCGCCATGGTTAGGGTCCCCAAAGATAAGTAAGGCAAGGCTCACCTACTTGGCGCGTCCGGCAGCCACAGCCGCTGCACAACCGCACCCGGTCGCGCAGTGGCGTTCGCACGGTGACTCCGGCAGCCCCGCGCAGACAGGGCTCCGGGCAACAGTCGCCCCGACAGCGGGGCCGGCAACAGGGACGAGGAAAGCGCGTGACGACCAGTACCCAGCTCGCCGGTGGCAGCAGCGGGCACGAACACCTCCGCCCGCTGATCGACACCGCACTCGACGGCTTCGCCAAAGGCACCATCGAGCGCAACGGCCCGCTGCCCGCCCGCGGCCCCGGCGCGGACGGGCTCCACAGCGGAGCCGGCGGCTTCCCGGAAGGAAGCTGTCCCGAAACCGGGGTGGGATCGGCCCGGGCCCTGACGGAAATGAGCCGGTGGTTCTCCCAACACGCGATCGACCCGGCCGATCCGGCGTGTGCCGCGCACCTGCACACACCACCCCTGGCGGTCGCGGTCGCCGCCGACACCGTGGCCGGGGCGGTGAACTCCTCGCTGGATTCCTGGGACCAGGGACCGTCCGGGGTCGCCATCGAAGCCGAGGTGGTACGTGCGATGACCTCGCTCATCGGGTATTCCCCGGAAACGGCCACCGGAGCGATGACCTCCGGCGGCACCGAGTCCAACCTGACCGGGTTGATGCTGGCCCGCGAGCACGCCGGCCGCGCGGCGAACGATGCCGCAGTCCGGGGGCGGCCGAGGATCCTGTGCTCGGCGGATGCGCACTTCTCGGTGGCCCGCAGCGCCGGAGTGCTCGGGCTCGGTGAGGACGCGGCCGTCGAGGTCGGGCTGGACAGCCGGCGGCGGATGGACCCGGACAGCCTGCGCAGAGCTCTCGACGCTGTGGACGGGGACGGCGATGTCCCCATCGCCGTCGTGGCCACGGCGGGGACGACCGACCTCGGCACCATCGACCCGCTCGCCGAGATCGCCGCGATCACCGAGGCCCGTGGTCTGTGGCTGCACGTGGACGCCGCCTACGGCGGTGGCGCGGTGTTCTCGCGGCGACTGGCGCCGCTGCTGGACGGCCTCGAACGTGCCGACTCGGTGGCCATCGACCTGCACAAGCTGGGGTGGCAACCCGTCGCGGCAGGACTCTTCTGCGTCCGGGACGCCACCCTGTTCGAGCCGCTGCAGCGCCGAGTCGCCTACCTCAACGCCGAGGACGACGAGCAGGCCGGTTACCGCAGCCTGCTCGGCCGCTCGCTGCGCACCACCCGCCGGGCCGACGCGTTCAAGGTCGCGGTGACGCTGCGGGCGTTGGGTCGTGCCGGGCTCGGCGCCCTCGTCGATCGCTGCCACGACCTCGCCCGCCATGCGGCGTCGCGAGTGCGCGGTACCCCTCGGCTCGCTCTCCACAGCGATCCCGCACTGACCACGGTGGTCTTTCGCTACCTGCCGCGTTCCGGCGATCCGGACTCGGTCAATGCCCGGTTGCGCAGGCGCCTGATGGACGAAGGTCGCGCCGTCGTCGGCCGCACCGAGTTCGCCGGGGCGGTCCAGCTCAAGCTCACGCTGCTCAATCCGAACACCACGGAGGCCGACATCGACGCCCTGCTGGACGCCGTTGTCGCCGCCGGAGACAAGGAGTGCGCATGACCGCGGCACCCACCGCACCGATCCGCACGACCGACGAGCGGTCCCCGGAGGACATGGCCGGGACCGCAGCGGTGAACGGGCTGCTCCGCTGCTGGATCCGGGAAAATCGTGTTGCGGTGCCCGAATCCGGGCCCCTGCTGCTGCAACTGCCCACCAGCGGCACCTGCCTGCGCACCGAGGTCCTGTATCGCTCCCCGGCCGGCTTCCATCGCTTCGGGACGACGACGCTGAGCACGGGAACCCCGGTCGATGCCGTGACCATCGCGACACTGCTGGCGCTGGAGGCCTCCGCGGGACGGGCGACGGCGGACGCGGTCGGCGATCTGGTGGCCCGAGTCGCCGACTCGGTGCGACGTGTCCACCTGCACCTGGCCTCGCGCGGCCGGCACGGCTCCGAGCCCGCGGGCACGGCGACACCGTTCCTGGCCGCCGAGCAGGCACTGGTGCTCGGCCACCCGCTGCACCCGGCGCCGAAGAGCCGCATCGGCTGGACCGACACCGAGGCCGAGTGGTTTTCTCCCGAACTGCGCGCGAGTTTCGCGCTGCACTGGTTCGCCGCCGACTCCTCGATCGTCTCGGTATCCGGCGATGTCGCGGAACTGCTCGCGGACTTCGCCCCCGAGGTACCGGAGGGCGCCGTTGCCGTGCCCGCTCACCCGTGGCAGGCGCGTGAGCTGTACGCACGGCCGCACATCAGGCGGTTGCTCGAAGCCGACCTGCTGCGCGACCTCGGGCAGTCGGGTCCGCGGTGGTTTCCGACCGCGTCGTTGCGCACCGTGTACCACCCGCATGCGCCGGTCATGCTGAAGTTCTCCCTCGGCCTGGCCATCACCAATTCCAAGCGGGAGAACCTGCGCAAGGAGCTGCGCCGTGGCGCCGAGATCCACCGGCTGTTCGAGGCCGGGCTGGCCGATGAGCTCGCGCGGGCCCATCCGCGGTTCGGAGTGGTGCGGGATCCGGCCTGGTTGGCCGTGGACGCCCTCGGCGTCGAGGAGAGCGGGCTGGAACTGGTCGTGCGCTCCAACCCCTTCGGCGAGCACGACACGACCGCGGCCACCGGACGCACCGGGTGCGTGGCCGGGTTGCTGGCGGAACGACCCGATCTGGGACGTTCCGAACTCGCCTCGCTCGTCGAGGACCTCGCCGAGCGCACCGGCGCAACCACCCGCGAGATCGCCGAGCAGTGGTGCGCCCGCTACTTCGACGAGGTGATCGCTCCCGTGCTGTGGCTGTACGAGACCCACGGCCTGGGCCTGGAGGCGCATCAGCAGAACACGCTGGTGACCCTCGACGCCGACGGGTGGCCCTGCGGCGGGTGGTACCGCGACAACCAGGGGTACTACCTGTCCGAACGGCGGATCGAGGCGCTGGAACGCTTCCTGCTCGGCGTCGGCGAGGAGGGGGACAACCGCTGCGCCGACGCCGTGATCGACGAACGCCTGGGGTACTACATCGGGATCAACAACCTCCTCGGCGTCGTGGGGGCGTTCGGCTCGCAAGGGCTCGCCGATGAGCAACGCCTGCTCGCCGTGTTCCGCGACCGCCTCCGGAACTTTCCGCACCTGCGGCTGGCCCGGACGCTGGCCGATTCGGCCACGTTGCGCTGCAAGGCCAACCTGCTCACCCGCGTCGACGGGCTCGACGAACTCGTCGGCCCGCTGGAAACCCAGTCCGTGTACTGCGACATCGCCAATCCCCTCGCCGAGGAAGCAATGCTGGAGGCCGGCGAAAACTCATGACGACCTACGACCTTCTCGGTATCGGTGTCGGGCCGTTCAACCTGTCGCTGGCCGCGCTGGCCGATCCCCTCGAGGATGTCTCGACCCTGTTCCTCGAGGAGAAACCGGAATTCTCCTGGCATCCCGGCCTGCTCATCGACGGCACCACCTTGCAGGTGCCGTTCCTGGCCGATCCGGTCACGCTCGCGGACCCGACGAGTCAGTGGTCCTTCTTGGCCTATCTCGCCGAGCACGAGCGGCTGTACCCGTTCTACTTCGCCGAGAATTTCCACATCTCCCGCCGGGAGTACGACCACTACTGCCGCTGGGTGTCCGAAGAGCTGCCGTCCTGCCGCTTCGGACAGCGGGTCACGGCGGTGCACTGGGACGCAGACGGCGAGGTGTTCCGGGTCGAGGCCCAGGACGTGCACACGGACCGGTGCGAGACGTTCGCCGCGCGCAACGTCGTGCTCGGTGTGGGCACCGAACCGGTCGTTCCCGCTCCACTGCGCGGCCTGCCGGACAAAGAGGTCTTCCACAGTTCGTCCTATTTGGATAATGCCGAGTCGCTGCACGAGGCCGGCGACATCACCGTGCTCGGGTCGGGACAGTCCGGCGCGGAGGTCTTCCTGGACCTGCTGCGATCACCGCACGCACCGGGACAGACCCTGCGCTGGTTGACCCGGTCCCGGGCATTCGCGCCGATGGAGTACTCCAAGCTGGGCCTCGAGCACTTCACCCCCGACTACACCCGGTATTTCCGGTCCCTGCCGCAACACACCCGTGACAGTGTCCTCGCCGGGCAAGGACAGCTCTACAAGGCCAGCAGCGCCGGGACGCTGGCCGCCATCCACGACGTCCTCTACGAGCGCGGAGTCGGTGGCCGGGACCCGGACGTGACCATGATGCCCAACGTGGCCGTCACGCAGGCCCACCGCGGCGACGATGCCATCGAGCTGACCTGTCACCATACCGAGCAGGACCGGGAGTTCACCGTCCACACACAACGGCTCGTCCTGGCCACCGGGTATGCGGCGCGGCGGCCGTCCTGCCTCGACCCGCTGACCGACGTGGTGTGCTGGGACTCTTCCGGACGCTACCGGGTTTCCGACGACTACCGTGTCGCGCTCGACGACGCGGTGACCGGCGGCCTGTACGTGCAGAACGCCGAGATGCACACCCACGGTGTCGGAGCCCCGGATCTCGGCCTGGGAGCCCACCGAGCGTCGGTCATCCTCAACGCCGTGACCGGTCGGGACGCCTACCCGCTCGCTCGCAGGGGTGCCTTCACCACTTTCGGCCTCGACTGAGGTTCAGCGGCCACCACAGCACGTCACAACAATCAACTCACCTTCTGCAGGAGGTTTCGATGTCCCTGTCGGTGCCGGACGAGCTCACCGCCGACAACTGGCGGCGCGCCGGGCGAGAACTGCTCGCCAAGACCCTGGCCGAACTGTCCTACGAGCAGTTGCTCGAACCGGTCGGGACACGACCGGGCCATTACCGCCTCGACCTGCCCGGCGCGGTCTCCTACGCGTTCTCCGCGGACGGAGGTGCCTTCGGGCACTGGCGCGTGGACCCCACCTCGATCACGAGAACAGCCGCCGGAACCGAAGAACCGGCCGACGACCCGCTGCAGTTCCTGCTCGATGCCCGCACCGTGCTGGGGATCAGTGGGGACACCGCCGGACACCTGGCCCGCGAGCTGACCGCGACCCTGACCGCCGATGCCCGGTTGCTCGGTCCCGACGCGGTGACGGCTGCCGAGCTGGCGGATCTCGGCTACATCGATCTGGAAGGCCACCAGACGGGACACCCCTGGCTGGTGCCGAACAAGGGCCGCATGGGTTTTTCCGCCTCGGACGCCGCGCACTACGCTCCCGAGGCGCGCCGAGAGCACCGGCTGCCGTGGATCGCCGTGCATCATTCACTCGCCGAGTACCGGGCGGTGGAGGGTCTGTCCCGCGACGAGCTCCTCGGCGGCGAGCTGGACGACGATACCCGGCAGCGGTTCACCGAGGAGCTGACCGGCCGTGGCCTGACCCCGCAGGACTACATCTGGATGCCCGTGCATCCCTGGCAGTGGGATGAGGTCGTGCTGCCAACCTTCACACCGCAGATCGCGGCGCAGCGGATCGTGCCGCTCGGTGAAGGTCCCGATCGCTACCGCGCCCAGCAGTCCATCCGCACTTTCGCCAACCTCGACCGACCCGAGCAGCACTACGTCAAGCTGCCGCTGTCGATCCTGAACACGCTGGTGTGGCGAGGGTTGCCGACCGAGCGCACCGTGGCCGCCCCGGCCGTGACCTCGTGGATGCTCGGGATCGCCGAGACCGACGAGTTCCTCCGGGACGACACGCGTGCCGTGCTGCTCGGCGAGGTGGCCTCGGTGACCGTGCAGCATCCCGTCCTGGAGCGCATCGACGACGTGCCGTACCAGTACCGCGAGCTGCTCGGCACCATCTGGCGGCAATCCCTGGCGAACAAGCTCGACTCCGGTGAGCGCGCCCGCACTCTGGCCTCTCTGCTGCACGTCGACGCCCACGGCCGGGCATTCGTCACCGAACTGGTCGAGCGCTCCGGGTTGGATGCCGAAACCTGGCTGCAGCGTCTGTTCGGTGCCCTGCTGCCCGCCCTGCTGCACTTCCTGTACCGGTACGGCGTGGTGTTCTCCCCGCACGGCGAGAACACGATCGTCGTGTTCGACGAGCACGACGTACCCGCCAGGTTGGCGGTCAAGGACTTCGTCGACGACGTCAACATCAGTGCCGATCCGCTCCCCGAGCTGGCGGACCTGCCCGCCGAGGTGGATGCGGCGCTGCTGCGCGAGCCCCCGGAGTTCTTGCGCCAATTCATCCAAAGTGGCCTGTTCGTCGGCCACTTCCGCTATCTCGCTCCGCTGGTCGCCGACCACCTCGGCGTGCCGCAGGAGCGGTTCTGGACGATGGTGCGCGAGGAGGTTCTCGCCTACCAGAAGCGTTTCCCCGAACTCGCCGAACGATTCGCGATGTTCGACCTGTTCACTCCGGAGATCGAGCGGCTCTGCCTGAACCGCAACCGCCTGTTGCTCGACGCCTACCGGGATCGCCCCGAGCGCCCGCACGCGGCCGTGCACGGGCACGTCCCCAATCCGCTGCACTCACCCTGACGGCATCCCGCATTCGGTCGCACCGCACCATTCATCCCGGCCACTGCGCGAGCACGGTGACGGTACCCGGGTCGATCTCGGTGAAGCCCGCGTCGCGGACAGCGGCGACACCGTGCTCGCGCCAGGCCGGCTCCGGGGCATCGCCGGGCTGCATGGCGCGCCAGCTCGCCGCATCCGGTGTCCGCACCGCGCACGGGAATCCTTCCTTCGCCCATGCGTCCAGCGCGGCATCCTGCCCCGAACCGTGCAGCAGCGCCGCCAGGATCATGGTGGCGTGGCCGACCTGGGCGGCGGACTTGCCCGCGCTCATCTCGATGTCGGGATTGAGCCACAGTCTCGGTACGCCGGGCACGGGCGAGCCCGGCTCGCCGGGCTCGACCTCGCTGCCGGAGATCTGCAGGCGGGTGAGTTCCTTGGGCATCTCGGACAGGCGCATCGGCAGGAACGCGCGCACCTGCGCATTGCCCACGGTGACCGTGTGCCCCGGCAGCGATTGCACCGCGTTCCAGTGCGAACCCCGAGCGCGCCGTGCGACCTTGCGGATACGGTCGGCCACCCAGGCACCCACCGCCTCGCGCCACTCGCCTCCGGGGCCGCACCGCTCGTCCAGGCACACCGCGACGGCCGCCGAGCCCGCCGCCTGCAGCATGTCCGTGCGGGCGGGTGGATCGTTGCGTTCGATCCGCAGCACCATCGGCATCAGGATGACGTTGTCCGGATCCTCGTCCGAAGTGTCGGCCGTCGACTCGTCGGGCAGCTCCAGCCACGAGGCGTAGCGGGCGGTCAACGGCTCGAGCACGGAAGCAGCATCTGTCACGTTCCCGATTATCCGCACCGGATTCCTCCCGCCCGGCCCCGCAGGTGGCCCTGACATCACCGAACACCACAGCAAGTCCGCTGGGACGATCACCGCCACCGGCCGGAGCAAGAGCGCACGTCCCGCATCGATGCACGTTGTGCAGGTTTGTGTGTAGTCTGACCGGCTTCGAGCAGGCCCGGGCCGTGTTGGCCGATTCTCGTTTCAGTTCCGACCAAGGTCCGCCACCGCGACGCCACCCAGATGCAGCCGCACGAGGTCGCCGAGAGGGCGACAGCGGCAGAGCCCGCCGAGGAGGTGCCGCTGCGCAACGACATGCTGATCTTCGGCGTGCACTCGCTGCCCGTCACCTGGGCCTGAGCGGGTACCGAGCGTGGAAACCCCGCACCGCGATGCAAGCCCGTCCGCGGACCCCTCAAGCCGCCGCACGCATCTGCGTGGACTGCACGCGGACGTTGCCCAGCCAGGCGACCAGCAGTGAAGCGGCGGCGATGCCCGCGGCGATACCGAGGATGTGAACCAGCATCCCCGCCACCCCGCCGACCTCCACGGGCTGCAGGAACGGGTACGGGTACCAGCCGATCACCGCGCCCCGCACCAATGAGTAGGCCAGGTAGAGCACCGGAACACCACTCCAGGCCAGCGCTTTGCCGTATCCGAGGTGTCGCTGCGGGCGGATCACGAGCCAGTCGACGAACAGGGCGGCCGGCATCACCCTGTGGAGGACGGTGTTGACCCACGGCAATGTCAGACCAGGATCACCCGTATCGAGCAGGATGGCGTACACGAGCCCCGTCGTGGCCATGTAGACGACCATCGCTGCCCGCACCCACTCCAGGCGCGGGTGGCGCGTGCCGGGAAGAGCCCCCAGAGCGACCAGGAGCAGTCCCACCGCGATGTTGCTCAGGATGGTGAAGTAGCTGAAGAAGTTCACCGGGGAGAACCCGGGCAGGGTGGCCTCATGGGTGAACTGCGTGCCCACGGCGAGCAGGGCAAGCCCACCGAGCAGCAACCGGACCGCCCGGACCGGCCATATCCAGGATGCCAACACCGGGACACCTCTTACACGTCGAGCGGGACGCGGCGCAGGACACCGTCCGCCGCATCCGCGGCCTCCACCTCCGCCCGCGTCACCCCGAGCACGAACAGCACGGCATCGAGGAACGGGTACGACAGGGCGGTGTCGGCGATCTCGCGCAGCGCCGGCTTGGCGTTGAACGCCACACCGAGCCCGGCGGCCGAGAGCATGTCCATGTCGTTGGCGCCGTCTCCCACGGCCACGCACTGCCCGATCGGCACGTTGAACTCCTCGGCGAACCGGTGCAGCGCCCGTGCCTTGCCCGGCCGGTCGACGATCTCACCCACGACTCTGCCGGTGAGCTTGCCGTCGACGACCTCGAGATCGTTGGCCGCACTGAAATCCAGCCCCAGATCGTCCACCAGCTGGTCGATGATCCGGGTGAATCCACCGGAGACCACACCGGTGTGGTACCCGAGGCGCCGCAGCGTGCGAATCGTGGTCCGTGCTCCCGGAGTCAACTCCAGGTCGGCAGCGACCTCGTCCATCACCGTGGCGGGCAACCCTTCCAGCACGGCCACGCGTCGCCTCAGCGACTCGGCGAAATCCAGCTCCCCGAGCATGGCCTGCTCGGTGACCCGGCGTACTTCTTCCTCGCGTCCCGCCTTGGCCGCGAGCATCTCGATGACCTCGCCCTGGATCAGGGTCGAGTCGACGTCGAAAACCACCAGCCGCTTGGCGCGGCGGGTCAGCCCGGCACGCTCCACGGCCACGTCGACCCCGAGCCCGGCGGAGAGGTTCGCCATCTCGGAGGTGAGGGTGGCGTCGGTGTCCTCTCCCGTGTCCGGCGCGGTGACCTGAAGCTCCAGTCCGGTGACGGGATAGTCGGCAACGCGCTGGATCGAGTCGATGTTGACGTCGATCGCGGCCAATCGACGTGCGACCTCGGAAAAGCTCCGTGCTGTCACCGGCTGGCCGAGCACGACCACGACATGGGTGGATCCCAGCTTGTCGGCCTCGCCGTCCTCGGCGCCGATCTCGATGTCCACCGCCATGCCGACGCTGGCCATCGCCTGCTCGACCGACTCCTGCAGCTGCTCGGGGTCATACTCGGTGGATACCAGCACCCCGAGCACCAGCCGGTCGCGGATCACCACCTGCTCCACGTCGAGCACGTCCACCCCGTGCCTGGTGAGTGCGGCGAACAGGACCGAGGTGACCCCCGGTTTGTCCTTGCCGGTCACGGTCATCAGCACGGTGGTGGGATTCGGCGTGGTCACGACTGACGGCACTCCCTCGAGTATTCGACTCATCACGGTTCGCACACTCGAACAAAGGCGAGCCCCGGGGAACGGCCATGGGCCGTCCACCGGGGCTCGGCATCGAGCTCACCCACCCTGACACAACAGCGTGTCGTGGGGCTATGTCCGACGTCACTCCTCCCGCGGATCACGGTCGCCGCCCTGCTCCGGGGGAACCGTGAGCTGGGCAGCATGCTCGGAAGGTGCGGCGGAGTGCGCCAACGGCTTACCGGTCAAACCGACATGGGCCTCCAGCCGCATCCGCTCGGCCATGTGCGGGTAGTGCAGCTCGAAAGCCGGGCGGTTCGAGCGGATGCGGGGCAGCTCGGTGAAGTTGTGCCGCGGCGGCGGGCAGGAGGTGGCCCACTCCAGCGAGTTGCCGTAGCCCCACGGGTCATCGACATTGGCCATCTCACCGTAACGGTAGCTTTTGAACACGTTCCACAAGAACGGCAGCATCGAGGCACCCAGGATGAACGCGCCGATCGTGGACACCATGTTCAGCGTGGTGAAGCCGTCCGAGGGCAGGTAGTCGGCGTAGCGCCGGGGCATGCCCTCGTTGCCCAGCCAGTGCTGGACGAGGAACGTGAGGTGAAAGCCGAGGAACGTCAACCAGAAGTGCAGCTTGCCCAGCCGCTCGTCCATCATCCGGCCGGTCATCTTCGGGAACCAGAAGTAGATCCCGGCGAAAGTGGCGAACACGATCGTGCCGTAGAGCACGTAGTGGAAGTGCGCCACCACGAAATAGGTGTCCGAGACGTGGAAGTCGATCGGCGGCGAGGCCAGCAGCACACCGGTGAGTCCGCCGAGCAGGAAGGTCACCAGGAATCCGACGCTGAACAGCATCGGCGACTCGAAGGTGAGCTGGCCGCGCCACATCGTTCCGACCCAGTTGAAGAACTTCATTCCCGTGGGAATGGCGATCAAGAACGTGGTGAAGGCGAAGAACGGCAGCAGTACCGCGCCGGTGGCGTACATGTGGTGGGCCCACACCACGATCGACAGGGCGGCGATGCCGAGCGTGGCGTAGATCAGGCCGGTGTAGCCGAACAGCGGCTTGCGGCTGAACACCGGGAAGATCTCGGTGACGATGCCGAAGAACGGCAGCGCCACGATGTAGACCTCGGGGTGGCCGAAGAACCAGAACAGGTGCTGCCACAGGATGACACCGCCGTTGGCGGGGTCGAACACGTGCGCTCCCAGGTGCCGGTCGGCCAGCAGTCCCGCCAGCGCCGCGGTCAGGATCGGGAAGGCCATGAGGATGAGCACGCTCGTCACGAGGATGTTCCACGTGAAGATCGGCATCCGCCACATCGTCATGCCCGGCGCGCGCATGCACACCACCGAGGTGATCATGTTGACGCCGCCGAGGATCGTGCCCAGACCGCTGACGAGCAGCCCGGTGATCCACAGGTCCGCACCGATGCCCGGCGAGTAGATGCTGTTCGACAACGGGGTGTAGGCGAACCAGCCGAAGTCGGCGGCGCCTCCGGGAGCGAGGAACCCCCCGATCACGATGAGTCCGCCGAACAGGTACAGCCAGTACGAGAACGCGTTGAGCCGCGGGAAGGCGACGTCGGGCGCGCCGATCTGCAGCGGCAGGATGTAGTTGGCGAAACCGAACAGCACCGGCGTCGCATACAGCAGCAGCATGATCGTGCCGTGCATGGTGAACAGCTGGTTGTACTGCTCCTCCGACAGGAACTGCATCCCCGGTACCGCGAGTTCACCCCTGATCAGCATGGCCATCAGGCCGCCGACCAGGAAGAAACCCATCGACGTGGTCAGGTAGAGGATTCCGATCTGCTTGGGGTCCGTGACGCGGAGCAGCCGCAGCACAGCGGACCCCTTCGATGTGTTGCGCACCGGTTGTGGGCGCGTGGCGATCGGCTGTGGCGCGACGGCCGTCACGGTGCCTCCTGCACTGCCTCAATACGTTCCGGGCCCGGTTCGGGCCCGCCGACCCGGGTGGGTCGGTGATTCCGGCAGCCCGTACCCGAATGAAGGTCACGATCGCTGCCGCCTGCGGATAGTAGCCCGGCCGGTTCACTGCTGTGCGACCGGGCCGTAGTCACCCTAGTTATCCGGCGACGGCCGGTCATCGGGTTGAGATCCACGCGACACGCTCGGCCGGATCTTTCGCCGAGTCCTCTTCGCCCGGATCCGGCCGAGCCCGCGAGCACGCCTCCGCGCGATTGCGCGAGCGCCGTCGGGTTACGCTACGGAAAACAGCTCCGTGGAGCCGTGGACGGTTCCACGGGCAAGACCGTTCACAGCCCGTCGCGATCACCGAGGCCGCCGGCGCGGGATTCGGCAGCACGGATTCACACGGGCACGAGCACCACCACACCCGGAGGCGAAGCAACGGTGCGCAAGAGCACGATCACCGGTGCGCTGGCGGCTGCCGGCATTGCACTCGCAGGCTGCAGTCCGTCCGAGGCACCCAGCCCCATGCCACCCGCCCCGGGCACACCGCCGCCGCCCAGCGCCATCGCTCCCGCGGAGGGATCCCAGGACGGGGACGAGACCAGAAACGTCAACACCGACCTGCAGTTCGCCCAGGAGATGCTTGCCCTCCACGAGGTGGAGCTGCAGCTGCTGGAGGCCGGTGAGGCCAACGTGAGCAGGCAGTGGGTCGCGGATCTGGCGCAGCAGTTCGAGCACGAGCACGGGCCGCGGATCGAGGAGATCCGGAACTGGCTGCGCGAGCACGGACAGTCCGATGCCCCGCCGCAGAACGTCGGCCCGGGCGAGGATGCGCAGGCGCCGAATGTGGGCGCCGGCGAACTGCTGAGCAAGTTGGAGGAGGCCCAGCAGGGCCGGGTCGCACGGCTGTGGATCCAGGGCATGCTGACCCACACGCAGAAGGTCGTGGACGCCGCCACGACGGAGATCAACGAGGGCACGGATCCGCAGTTGCGCTCGATCGCCGAGCAGATCAAAAACGATCGCCAGGCCGATATCCGGGAGCTGCGGCAACGGCTGGAGACCCTGTAGCGGGTCCTAATGAGGTCTTTCAGAATGGCTTTTGCACGAGTGCTCAGCCTGAGCAGGGTGACCACCTCCGGCTTTTCAGATGGATGCATTGCAAGGCAGGGGGCCACGTGATGTAGGTGGCTACCTGATGTGGCCTCCAACGCCGCAAGGCGCCATCTGAGAAGGCGGTTCACCGACCACCGCGCCAGGTCACAGCGAAAGCTAACCTGGGAGCGCCCGGCCACCGTCGGCCGATGCCCGCACAACCTCGACCGGCAGTCCTTTACTTTACGCCCGAGTAACCTACTATGGGTAGCTCAAACCCGGGTGTGAACTCGGGACACGCTCGTCAGCGCCGATCGAGGAGTGCCCATGCCGATGCAGATTTCCGGCAAAGTCGTTGCGATCACAGGTGCCGCCAGGGGAATCGGTGCTCAGACCGCCCGGGAACTGGCCCGTCGCGGAGCCCGGATCTCCCTGATCGGACTGGAGCCCGAGGAACTCGAAGCGGTGGCGGTCGAACTGGGCAACGGGCACGCGTGGTTCGAGGCCGACGTGACCGACCCCGACTCGGTCGAAGCCGCGATGAAGGCGACGGTCGATCAGCTCGGCGGAATCGACGTGGTGATCGCCAATGCCGGCCTGGCGCCGTTCGGCACGGTCAACCAGCACGATCCGAAAGCGTTCACCAAGACCGTCGACGTCAACCTCAACGGTGTGTTCCACACCGTGCGCGCCGCGATGCCGCAGCTCATCGAGCGGCGCGGTTACGCTCTGGTGGTGTCCTCGCTCTCGGCCTTCACACCGGTCGGCGGAATGGCCGCCTACACCGCGAGCAAGGCGGGCGCCGAGGCGCTGGCCGGCGCCCTGAGCTCCGAGGTCGCCCATCACGGAGTGGCGGTCGGCAGTGCACACCCGTCGTGGATCGACACCGACCTCGTCCGTGACGCCTCCGAGGACCTGCCCGCCTTCACCGAGATGCGACGGCGGCTCCCGTGGCCGATGCGTGCCACGACATCGGTGGACGAGTGCGCCCGCGCGTTCGCCGACGGGGTTCAGCGCCGCGCTCGCAGGATCTACGTCCCGCGCTCGATCATGCTGATGCACTGGCTGCGCAACCTGCCGACCTCGCGGCTGATGGGGCGTTTGATGCTGCCCACGACGCGCCGGCTGATGCCGCAGCTGGAACAGCAGGTGGCCGAACTGGGCCGTTCCTTCAGCTCCCGCAACCAACGGCTGCAGCGCGGGGACGGCGAGCGACCGCACTCGTAGCACCGGCGCAGCGTGCTGCGACCGGGCGGCACGGGTGTGCGGTCGTTGCTCGGGAGCACGATCGACCCTGGCACCATCACCCTGGCAACGCAGCCCTCTCACCAGCTACTTCAACAAAAGGTGTACGTTTCGAGGGCGGACCGTCTACCCTCACTGGCGCCGCAGTACCCTGCTCGCGGCGCACACCGGCGGTGATACCCGCACCCGGCAGCACGTGGAGCCGTCGCGACCGAGACAGGAGTTTTTTCGTTGAGCGAACCGACGTACTACGCCCCCGAGGGAGGCCTTCCCTCGCAGTCCACGCTGCTGACCGATCGTGCCGTCGTGACCGAGGCGTACACGGTCATCCCTCGTGGCGTGCTCCGCGACATCGTCACCAGCAACCTGCCGGGGTGGAACCGTACGCGCGCGTGGATCCTGGCCAAGCCCGTGCAGGGGTTCGCCACCACGTTCGCGCAGTACATCGTCGAGGTGTCGGCCGGTGGCGGGAGCACGGAGCCCGAGCCCGAAAGCGGCGTCGAGTCCGTGCTCTTTCTCCTCGAAGGCACCCTGCACGTGACCGTCGAAGGTGAGGACCACCCCCTCACTCCCGGTGGATACGCGTACCTGCCTGCCGGAGCGAACTGGTCGGTGGCCAACGAATCCGACGAACGGGCCTGCTTCCAGTGGGTCCGCAAGGCCTACGAACCTCTCGAGGGCTACACCACCCCCAAGGCGTTCGCCGTTCAGGAACAGGACATCGAGCCCACACCGATGCCCGACACGAACGGCACCTGGGCGACCACCCGGTTCGTCGACCCGGACGACCTCGCCCACGACATGCACGTCAACATCGTGACCTTCGAACCCGGTGCCGTCATTCCGTTCGCCGAGACGCACGTGATGGAACACGGCATCTACGTGCTCGAGGGCAAGGCGGTGTACCGGCTCAACGACGACTGGGTCGAGGTCGAGGCCGGCGACTTCATGTGGCTGCGCGCCTTCTGTCCGCAGGCCTGCTATGCGGGTGGGCCGGGCAAGTTCCGGTACCTGCTCTACAAGGACGTGAACCGTCAGATCAGGCTGACCTGATCGCGGGGAGGAGACCCGGTCTCCTCCCTGCGCCCACCACCGGACCCGTCCGGCGAGCGCTCGCCTTTCAGCCCTCCTTGCGGCGGAAGAACCGCAGGATCGGGTCGTAGCGGCGATCGGCGACCCGTTCCTTCAGCGGGATCAGTGCGTTGTCGGTGATCCGGATGTGCTCGGGGCAGACGTCGGTGCAGCACTTGGTGATGTTGCACAGTCCGAGTCCGTGCTCGTCACGGGCTTCCTCGGCACGGTTTCCACCCGCCTGCTCGTGACTGTCCAGCGGGTGCATCTCCAGCTCGGCGACACGGATCAGGTAGCGAGGCCCCGAAAAGGCCTCCTTGTTCTCCTCGTGGTCGCGGATGACGTGACACACGTTCTGGCACAGGAAGCACTCGATGCACTTGCGGAACTCCTGGGAGCGCTGCACGTCGACCTGCTGCATCCGGTACTCCCCGGGCGCCACGCCCTCCGGCGGCCGGAAGGCGGGCACCTCCCTGGCTTTGACGTAGTTGTAGGACACGTCGCACACGAGGTCCTTGATGACCGGGAACGTGCGCATCGGGGTGACGGTCACCGTCTCGTCCTCGGTGAACGTCGACATCCGCGTCATGCACGTCAGCCTCGGCCGCCCGTTGACCTCGGCCGAACAGGAACCGCACTTCCCGGCCTTGCAGTTCCACCGCACCGCCAGGTCCGGGCATTGGGTGGCCTGCAACCGGTGCAGGATGTCGAGGACGACCTCACCCTCGTTGACCTCGACGGTGTAGTCGTGCAGCCCGCCGGAGTCGGCATCGCCGCGCCACACCCGGAAATGTGCCTGGTAACCCATTGCCGCCGATCCTTCCTGTTGTGCTCACGACCGGCCCACGGAAGTCGACCCGTCCGGGATCCCGGTGAGTTCCTCCTCCGTGAAGTACTTGCGCAGCTCGGCGAGTTCGAAGAGTTCGAGCAGGTCGGCACGTACCGGTGGCTGTTCCTGCTCGGTGACCTCGACAGCCCCGTCCCGCCACGAGCACGCCAGCACCGTGCGCCGCCAAGCCGGGTCCATCTCGGGATGGTCGTCACGCGTGTGCCCGCCGCGGCTTTCCGTGCGGCGCACCGCCGCCTTCGCGACGCATTCGCTGACCAGCAGCATGTTGGACATGTCCAGCGCGAGATGCCAGCCGGGGTTGAACTGCCGATTGCCCTCCATCACCGCGAGGTTGCGGGATCGGCGCTCGAGTTCGGCCAACGACTCCAGCGCCGAGCGCATCTCGTCACCGTCCCGAATGATGCCGACCAGGTCGTTCATGATCTGCTGCAGCTCGGCGTGCACCGTGTAGGCGTTCTCCGCCGCGGGGGACTCGCCTGCGTCGAACGGCGCCAGCGCGCGCCGTGCCGCCGCGTCCACATCCGGTTCGGACGCCTCCGGCCGATCCGCACCGAGCTGCCGCAGGTACTGCTCCGCGCCGAGGCCTGCCCGCCTGCCGAAAACCAGCAGATCGGACAGCGAGTTCCCGCCGAGCCGGTTGGAGCCGTGCATTCCTCCGGCCACTTCTCCGGCGGCGAACAGGCCCGGCACGCGCGCGGCGGCCGTGTCCGGATCGACCTCGACCCCACCCATCACGTAGTGGCAGGTCGGTCCGACCTCCATCTTCTCCGAGGTGATGTCCACATCGGCCAGTTCCCTGAACTGGTGGTACATGGACGGCAACCGTCGTGTGATCTCCTCGGTCGACAACCGGCTGGCCACATCCAGGTACACCCCGCCGTGCGGGGTGCCGCGCCCTTCCTTGACCTCGTTGTTGATCGCACGCGCCACCTCGTCGCGCGGCAGCAGCTCGGGCGGGCGCCGATTGCCATGGGGGTCGGAGTACCAGCGATCGGCTTCCTGCTCGTCGTCGGCGTAGGAGTCCTTGAACACCTCGGGGATGTAGTCGAACATGAACCGGCGACCCTCGCAGTCGCGCAGCACACCGCCGTCACCCCGCACCGACTCGGTGACCAGGATGCCTTTGACACTGGGCGGGTAGACCATTCCGGTCGGGTGGAACTGCACGAACTCCATGTTGATCAGCGAGGCTCCCGCGCGGAGCGCGAGCGCATGGCCGTCGCCGGTGTACTCCCAGGAGTTCGACGTGACCTTGAACGACTTGCCTATCCCCCCGGTGGCCAGCACGACCGTCGGGGCGTGGAGCCGGATGAAGCGACCGTTCTCCCGCCAGTAGCCGAAGGCTCCCGCGATCCGGCCGGAGTCGAGCAGCAGTTCGGTCACGGTGCACTCGGCGAACACCCGCAGCCGCGCCTCGTAGTCGCCGTGCTCGGCGTGGTCGTCCTGCTGCAGGGAGACGATCTTCTGCTGCAGGGTGCGGATCAGTTCCAGGCCGGTCCGGTCGCCGACATGCGCCAGCCGCGGGTATTCGTGCCCTCCGAAGTTGCGCTGGCTGATCCGCCCGTCGCCGGTGCGGTCGAACAGTGCCCCGTACGTTTCCAGTTCCCAGACCCGCTGCGGCGCCTCCTTGGCGTGCAACTCGGCCATGCGCCAGTTGTTCAGGAACTTTCCGCCGCGCATGGTGTCGCGGTAGTGCACCTGCCAGTCGTCGCTGGAGTTCACGTTGCCCATCGACGCCGCGATGCCGCCTTCGGCCATCACCGTGTGGGCCTTGCCGAACAGGGACTTGCACACCACCGCGGTACGCAGTCCCCGCATGCGTGTCTCGATCGCGGCGCGCAGGCCCGCACCGCCGGCACCGATCACGATCACGTCGTAGTCGTGCCGTTCGATCTCCACCATGTCGTGTCTCGACTCCTCGTGGGTTGAGCCTGCCAGGATTCGGGCCGCTCGTGCACCGGCAGCAGAGCGCAGCGTGCGGTCAATTGATCAGCCTGGGATCCGCGAAGAAACCGCCGGCGATCAGCATCACGTACAGATCCACCACCGCCACCGAGATCAGCGAGGCCCACGCCAGCAGCATGTGTCTGCTGTTGAGCTTGGTCACCTGGGTCCACATCCAGTAGCGCACCGGGTGCTTCGAGAAGTGGTTGATCCGGCCGCCGACCAGGTGGCGGCAGGAATGACAGCCCAGGGTGTAGGCCCACAGCAGCACGACGTTGATCACCATCAGGATGGTGCCGAGCCCGATCCCGAAGCCTCCGTCGCGGCCCTGAAAAGCGATCACCGTGTCGTAGGTGAGCACCAGGGCGACCAGGAGAGCCGCGTAGAAGAAGTAACGGTGCACGTTCTGCATGATCAGCGGGAACCGGGTTTCGCCGGTGTAGCGGCTGTGCGGTTCCGAGACAGCACAGGCGGGCGGGGACACCCAGAACGAGCGGTAGTAGGCCTTGCGGTAGTAGTAGCAGGTCAGGCGGAAGCCGAGCACGAACGGCAGCACGATGACCGGCGGCGGGATCCACGACGGCAGGGGGAACGGCGTACCGAGGAAGTGGCTCGCTCCCGGTATGCAGGTGTCACTCAAGCAGGGCGAGAAGAACGGTGCCAGGTAGTGGTACTCCGGTACCCAGTACCACTGGTTCATGAAGGTGCGGATCAGGCCGTAGATCACGAACGCCGACAGGCCGAGGAAGGTGGCCAGCGGTGGCAGCCACCACCGGTCGGTTCGCAGAGTGCGCGCGGACAACCGTGCACGGCCGGTGGCGGTGGTGGGGGGAGCGGACATCGCGGACCTCGTTGTCGTTCGGGCGTATCAGCGATCGTGTGGTTGCCTGCCGCCCACTCCCTCGTCGTCGACGTCGCGCCACAAGGACGGGTCGTACGGCGTGTCCGGCACCTCGACCACTTCCCCTTGCTCCGTGCTCGCCCGGGCGGAACGCCGCGTGCTCCGCTGGGTCGGTGGTGTCGGCGCAACGGTGGACAGTTCGGAGACGTCGATCTCCAGACGCTCCAGATCGTTGTCGATACGGCGCACCGTGGGAATGTCGCCGTACCGCGCGTGCAGGCCATCGACCCCGGTTCGCAGCTGCGCGAGCGCACGCAGCACGTCCCCCATCTCAGCCGTCGAGGACATGCCCAACACCTCTCGTGTGCCTTGATCGTGCTGTTCCCCCGACTCTGCCCCCAATACTCGTCGGTGACAAGCGACACACGTGACGAACGCCCGAATTTCTTGACGAAAATCCCGAAGGAGTGATCACCGCCGAAAGTGATCACTGCCCCTCGAAGAGATGCCGGAGGAACGTCACGAGGGAATCCGCCACCATGGCCAGCGCACTCACGGCCAGGTCCCATCCCCGGCGCACGGTCTCCGCGGCCCCCACCGGGTCACGGGTCACCAGGAAGCCTGCCGCGATCACGGCAAGAGACACCACCACGAGCACACCCTTGCGATCCATGCTCGTCCTCCTCCATCGACCGAAAGCGAAGGCGCTCAGCATCTCACGTGTCGCACCCCGGACCCGAAAAGCAGCGCCGAGCGCGCCGTTCGATGGATCGCCCGGCTCACCGGTACCGGTCTGCTCGCGGCGCGCGCAACCCGGTCGGCGACACGGTCACGGAGGATACGGTCACAGGGGCAACTTCAACCCTTCGTGGGAAGCAACGAAGCCCAGCCGTCCGGCATGTCGAAGATCGTGTGATTCAGCGCCGGGAAGCTCCATCGAGGCCACCCCGACCGACCACGTGATGCGGCCGGGTGGCGAAGCGGCGACCATGGGCACATCACCAAGGTGAAGAGACCACGTCGCATCATCTCTCACGGAGACGGAGAACCGGCAGATGCAGCATCGCAGTCTGGGCAGCCAGGGCCTGACCGTTCCCGCGCAGGGCCTCGGCTGCATGGGCATGAGTTTCGCCTACTCCGGCCAGGACGACCAGGAGTCGAAAGCCACGATCCTGCGTGCACTGGACCACGGGGCGACATTCCTGGACACGGCCGACATGTACGGGCCGTGGACCAACGAGCGTCTCGTGGGGCGGGCGCTGGCCGGGCGCCGGGACGAGGTGACCCTGGCGACGAAGTTCGGCAACGAGGTCGACGAGGACGGCAACCTCGCCGGCCGGATCAACGGGCGTCCCGAGTACGTCCGCCGGGCCGTCGACGGCTCCCTGCAGCGCCTGGGCACCGACCACGTCGACCTCTACTACCAGCACCGCGTCGATCCGGACGTTCCCGTGGCCGAGACCTGGGGTGCGATGTCCGAGCTGGTTCAGGCGGGCAAAGTGCGCTACCTCGGGATTTCCGAGGCTTCGCCGGACACGATCCGCGCGGCTCACGCCACTCACCCGGTCACGGCGGTGCAGACGGAATACTCCCTGTTCAGCCGCGACCCCGAGGACAACGGCGTGCTGACGACCTGCCGCGAGCTGGGCATCGGATTCGTCGCCTACTCCCCGCTGGGGCGCGGCTTTTTGTCCGGCAGGATCCGCAGCATCGACGACCTCCCGGCCGACGACTGGCGCCGCAACGCGCCGAGGTTCCAGGGCGAGAACTTCGACCGCAATCTGGCCGTGGTCGACCGGGTTCACGAGCTCGCCGAGGACAAGGGCGTGACGGCCTCGCAGCTCGCCCTCGCCTGGGTGCTCGCCCAAGGCGAGGACATCGTGACCATCCCCGGCACCAAGCGGCGTACCTATCTCGACGAGAACATCGGTGCCATGGACGTCGGCCTCACCCGTTCCGACCTCGATGCGATCGAGGAGGTCGCACCCCGCGGGGTCGCCTCCGGGCAGCGCTACGACGAGCGCGGGATGCAGACCGTCAACGTGTGACAGCACCGGTGCGGTGACGGCTCACCGAAGGTGGGAAACGCCCCGGTTTCCTCGTCGGGCACGCCCACTCGCTCACCGCTCGTGCACGAGAACCGGTGCGGACCACCCCGCCGGACACGGGTTGACCGCCTTCGATCCGCCGAATTCTCACCATATGTGTTGTGAGCGATACTACGTGTTTTCTTTGCTGGTCAGGGCCTCACCAGCAGCTATCGTGAAGCTGTGGGTTCGACGAGCCCGCCCGTCCGTGCGGATGACCCGACCGTGCGGATCCGGCCCCGGGGTATCTGAGAGGTGTTCGGACCCCGGTACGACCGGATGGCCCTTCTTTGCGATGAAGCGAGTCCTCATGGCAATTGTTTCAGCTTCCACGTCGGCCAACGCGCCGAACACCGCCACCGCGGAAATCTCCGAGGGACCTCCCCCGGCGTTGCCCGCGTCCCGCCCACCCGTCGAGCGTCCCCTGTGGTTGCGGGTGCACCAGCCCGACAGCGGATCTCACGTGATCACGGCCGGTGGCACTCTGGATTCCGCCGGTGCCGACGAGTTCGCCGATGTGCTCCGCCGCCGGATCGACGCGACGTTCGAGAGGATGGTGGTGGACTTCTCGGCCGTGTCGTTTCTGACCACCGCCGGTGTGGTGGCCCTGCTGGAGGCGGGCTGGCGTGCCCAGCGTCGCGGGATCTCGCTGGTGCTGGTCACCGGAAACCGCGTGGTGGACCGGCTGCTGGAACTGATGGAGGTCACCGAGCGGTTCGTCCGTGCTCCTTCGGTTGCCAGCGCGCTGGCTACCGGCGCGGACCCTGCCGGGATACCGCAGCCGCGCTGACGCGCCGATGACGAAAAGCCAAGCGTGGGCGGTGACTCGGGGTCACCGCCCACGCTCGGCTCGGCCGGGTCACCAGCGCCGGACGAGGCCCCGTTCACTCGCCGCCGCCACCGCCGCCGTCCGCGAATCCACCCCCAGCTTGCTGTAGATGTGCACCAGGTGCGTTTTCACCGTGGCTCTGCTCAGGAACAATCGCCCACTGATGTCCTCATTGGACGAACCGGCACCGGCCACCACCCCTCCGGGCCGGTGAATCGACCACTGTGGAGCACAAGCTCGATCGCCGGCACGAAGGGGAGCGCGCCGTCGGTGCCTCCTCGGCGCCCGGTGCCGTCGCTATTCGGTTCCCGTAGCGGCGCGCCCGAGGCCGGGAGCCCCCGCGGAATTCAGCATGGTCGTCGCCTGGTCGGCATAGTCGCTGTCGACGAGCAGATCGTAGGAATCCGCCCGCAGGTTGGGCATGGAGCTGAAGTCGCGTCGACCGCCGGACATGGCATGGGCGATCAGTCCGATGACGGCACCGATGATCGCGCCGAGGATCGCGCCGTAGAGCGCCAGCAGCAGCCCGGATATCAGCGGCGTCACCCAGGTGAACAAGCCGAACAACCAACCGAGCAGCGCCCCGGTGATCGCACCCCCTCCCGCGCCGTTGCCCGCGGCGGACAAGTAGCTGTACCGGCCGGTGACCTGCTCGACCAGTTCCAGCTCGCGCGCGACGATGGCACTGTGCTGGACCGGGAAGCCGTTGTCGGACAGGTGGTCCACCGCGCGCTCGGCCTGCCGGTACTCGGGGTAGGAGGCCACGATCCGGCGGTGGGTGGCTGCCGAGGTGGGCTCGGGTGAAGTCATGGGTACCTCCCTCGTGCGTCATCGGGGCGGCGTCGAGTCGCTCCGTCCGCCCCTGGGGGTGTACCCACGTGGGTGCCGCTTGCACCTCGTGCACTGATCCGGCCGGCCGCAACAGGCAACCGCGGTGCCGGTGCGCGCCCACGCTCTCCCGAAGCGGTGCACGAATTCAGCCCAGGGTCGCCGACCGCGGTTTCACTCGTCGGTCGGCACGGACAGCGGTCCACCGCCGAGCAGGGCGCGGAACTCGGAGGGCGGGGCCGGCCGGGAGAACAGGAAGCCCTGGTAGGCATCCACCCCGAGCTCACCGAGCAACCGGAACTGGGTGGCGGTCTCCACCCCTTCGGCGACGCAGGCGCGCCCCATGGCACGGGCCATGTCCACCACGGCGCGCGCGATGGCATAGTCGGCGGCATTGTCGTCCACGCCGGAGACGAATCGGCGATCGAGCTTGATGATCTGCGTCGGAAGCTCGTTCAGGCGGGCCAGCGAGGAGTAGCCGGTGCCGAAGTCGTCCATGGCGAACCGCATCCCGCGTCCGGTGAGCTCGGTCATGGCCTGCTGCGGCCGTTCCGGCAGGTCCACCAGGACGGTTTCCAGGACCTCCAGGACCACGCGGTGCCAGTCGAGACCGCTCTCGGTGATGATGGCCGAGATTTCGTCGCCGAAGTCCGGGGTGTCGGGCAGCAGCCCCCCCAGGTTCACCGCGATGCCCACCGGGTGCCCGTTCGACGTCGGCCAGCTCGCCGCCTCGTGCAGCGCTGTGCGCAACACCCAGCGGTCCAGGTCCCGCAGCAGGTCGCCCTGCTCGGCCACGGGCAGGATGACGTCCGGCGCCAGCATGCCGCGCTCGGGATGGGGCCAGCGCAGCAGCGCCTCGGCCATCACCACCGAGCCGTCCCGGTCCACCACCGGCTGGTACTGCAGGGCCAGACCGTCGTTGTCGATCGCCTGACGCAGTTCCTGCTCCAGGCGCACCTGCCCGCTGAGCGTGGTGATCTGCTCGGGGTCGGCCAGCGACGTGCGCCCGGCTCCTCCCGATTTGGCCTTGAGCATCGCCGCGTCGGCGATCCGCAACAGATCGTCGGCGGTCATGCTGGCGGGGTCGAACAGCGCGGCACCGACGGAGGCCGACACGCGGATCACCTGCTCGCGCATCGGCACGGCCGTGTGCAGGAATTCCGCGAGCCAGGTCGTGAGCGCCTCCAGGCCCCCGGCGGCGTCGACGTCCGAACAGACGATCAGGAACTCATCGCCGGAGAGCCGGGCCGCCGTGCAGTTCTGCGGCAGCCCGTTCTGCAGGCGCCGAGCCAGTGCCAGCAGCAGCTCGTCACCCGCCTCGTGGCCGAGCGAGTCGTTGATGCGCTTGAAGTTGTCGATGTCGCAGAACAGCACGGCGATCCGCCCGGCGTTGTCCTCGCCCAACTCCTCGAACAGCTCGTTGAGGCCCTTGCGGTTGGGCAACCCGGTCAGATCGTCGTGGGTGGCCTGATGGTGCAGCACCTCGGCGTGGTGGATCCGCTCGCTGACGTCCTGGAACGCCACCAGCCAGTAGCGCCTCCCGTCCTCCTGGACCGACAGCGCGCTGTGCACGTCGCACGTCACCGGCTGCCCGTCCGAGCGGGCCAGTACCCGCTGCGGCATGCGCTGACGACTCGGGGGCCCGCCCGGGTCCGTCATCGTCGAGATGAGCCCCTCGGCCCCGTCCTGAGGATGCAGCAGGTCGGCGGCGTTCTTGCCGTGGAGGTCGGACAGCCGGTAATCCAGCAGATCGCACAGCGTGTCGTTGGCGTCCAGCACCTGCTCGGTCTCGTCGAACACGCCGATGCCCACCGGAGCGATATGGAACAGGTCGGTGAACCGCCGGCGCGATCGCCGCTCCCGCTCCCGGGCCTCGGTGATGTTCCGGGTCACCTTGATGAAACCGCTCAGCTCCCCCTCCGGCGACCGCTGCGCCGTGATGACGACATGGGCCAGGAACCGGCTGCCGTCCTTGCGCAGGCGCCAACCCTCGTCGATGTAGAACCCGCTCTCGGCGGCCTGCTCCAATTCCCAGTCCGGGTAACCGGTAGCGGCCTGCTCCGCCGGGTAGAACACCGAGAAGTGCCGGCCGATGATCTCGTCGACGCTGTAGCCCTTGATGCGCTCGGCATTGGGGTTCCAGGTCTGCACACGACCCTGCGCATCCAGCGAGAAGATCGCGTACTCGTTCATGCTCTCCGGCAGCAGAGCGAGCCGCCGCCCGGTGGCGGTCTGCTGCGGCAGGCTTACGGCCTGATCACCATAAGTTGAGGTCTCGTGGTTGTTCATGTCTTCCAACACGTGTGATTGTTGTGAGCGATCCACCCAGAATGCACCGCAGGGGGCATTGCCACACCCCTGGACCTTCGCCCGGCAACGGCGACCGGTTTCTCCGCACAATTCGACGGGCCGCCGGAATATTCCGGCGGCCCGCTCTCACTGGTGGAGCTGAGGGGATTCGAACCCCTGACCCCCTGACTGCCAGTCAGGTGCGCTACCGCTGCGCCACAGCCCCTTGTTCGGTTGTACCGCGATCCCGGCTGCTGTTGCCTCCGTTCATCGCGTGCCTGCATACCGTACAACAGGCTCCGAGCGGGCCCATCAAGGGGGGTCCCCGATCCGCCGTCTCCGGTCCCGATGATGTGCGCTTCCACGGAAAACTCCTCCTCATCGAGGGCACAGTCGGGTGCCGGGGCCCGTGCGTCGAGCCCCGGCACGAGCACCGCGCCGCTTCGGATCAGCCCGCCTGGCTCCGCTCGCTCGGCAATCCGCGCGTGTTGGCGGCCTTGACGAACTCCGATCTCGGCTCGTGCAACCCGCCGAGGGCGACGACCTGGCGTGGCAGCGGCAGCTCCATGAGCCAGTCGCCCATGATCCGCGCCTTGCGCGAGGCGGTCGGCATCTTCGCCAGGTGGTAGGCGCGGTGCAGCAGCCACGCGGGAAATCCCTTGAGCTTGATGCCGTACACCTCCGCCGCGCCCTGGAACAATCCGAGGCCGGCGACCGACCCGGAGTACTTGTGCCGGTAGTCGGTCAGCGGGCGCTGCCGCAGCACGGCGATGATGTTGTCCGCGAGAACCCTCGCCTGACGCACCGCGTGCTGCGCCGACGGTCCGCAGAGCGCTTCGGGATCGCTACTGGTCAAGTCGGGCACGGCGGCGCAGTCGCCCGCCGCGAACACATCCTGCATCCCGTCCACCTGGAGCTTGGCCGTGCACTGCACGCGGCCCTTGCCGTCCCGGGGAAGGTCGCTTTCCTCCAGCATCGGGTGCGGCTTGACCCCGGCCGTCCACGCGATGGTGTCGGTGTCGAACTCATCGCCGTCGGAGAGCACGACGTGTCCGCCCTCCATGGTTTTCGCCGTGGTGTTGAGCTTGACCTCGATGCCACGCTCCTGCAGGCGATGGCGGGTGTACACGCCCATCGGCTCGCTGACCTCGGGCATGATCCGGTCCATCGCCTCGACCAGAATCCATCGCATGTCCCCGACATCGATCGTCGGGTAGTTGCGGGTGGCGTATCGGGCCATGCTCTCCAGCTCGGCCATCGCCTCGATCCCGGCGTAGCCACCACCGACGAACATGAACGTGAGCAGCTTGCGCCGCTGCTGCGGATCGGAGGTGGTCGCTGCGGCATCCAACCTGGACAACACGTGGTTGCGCAGGTAGATGGCCTCGCCGATGGTCTTGAAGCCGACGCCTTCCTCCCCCAGCCCCGGAATCGGCAGGGCTCGGGAGATCGAGCCGGGAACCACGACGAGGATGTCGTATTCGATGTGTTCCTCCCGGCCACAGGCCATCGTGGCGGTGAGCTCCCGCTCCGCATGATTGATGCAGGTCACCGACGCGGTCAGCACCTCACACCGGCGCAGGGACTCCCGCAGCGGCACCACGACGTGGCGAGGTTCCACCGATCCGGCCGCGGCCTCCGGCAGGAACGGCTGGTAGGTCATGTGCGGCTGGGAATCGATGAGGGTGATGGTCGCCTCACCGTCCTCGAGCCGGGACTGCAGCCGGAGCGCGGCGGTCAGCCCGGTATGCCCACCACCCACGACGACGATGCGCGGACGCTCACGATTGCCCGCCGTGTGCCCGGGACTTTGCGGTGCGGACTCAGGCATGTGCCTTGGCTCCTCTCGCTCCTGCTCGGGTCCGTCGAGGATTGACCTCGCGTTCGGGATGCCGCCGCAAGTACTCCTGCTCCAGCTCGAAGGTCCGGGCGGTGTGTTCTTGCAGCGCGTCGGGGGCACCGTGCAGGAAAGTCTCGTTCCGGGTGTGGTGCAGGTGCGTGAGTTCCCTGACCAGTGCCTCCTCGGAGAGCTCTGTCGCGTTGATGCCGGTGCTCATGTCGTCCTCCGTGTGACCAAGGGCTGCCTCGCAGCACCATCCGGTACCCAAGGAGGACATACCCCGTTTCGCGATCCCGGACACATACGGCAACGACAACGGCCCACCCGGGGGACGGAGCATCCGCGGAAGGTCGGTCAGTCCGTACCGCGTCCGGCGCGGGAGGCGTCCGAGGAGGTGTCGGCGAAGCCGGCTTCGGCCGCGGTGCCCTGCTGCTCGCTGCCGTCGCCCTCCCCGGCGGCGCCCCGGGACCGCACCAGAGTCTCGGGAGCGACCGACCACAGCAGCAGGGCGAGCACGGCGATCAGGCCGGTCGCCGTGAACGCCGCCCGGAAGCTCAGCACGTCGGCGAGCACGCCCGCCACCACCGGTCCGAGGATCGCGCCCACATCGGCGGTCATCTGGAAGGCGGCCAGTACCGGACCGCCCTTGCTCTTGGCTCCGACGATATCGGCGATCGCGGCACTCTGCGCGGGATTCATCAAGCCGGCACCGATACCGGCCACCAGGGAGGCGACCAGCAGCCAGGCCACCGAGTCGCTGAATCCGAGCGCGACGCTGCCCGCTGCCGAGACCGCCAGCCCCGCGACGATCAGCGGCTTGCGCCCCCGCCCGTCGGCCAGCCGCCCCGCGGGAATCAGCACGGCGGCGTTGCCCGCGGCGAACACCGACAGCGCGATCCCCGACATCGACTCCGGCAACCGCAGCGCCTCCACCACGAACAGGGGTACCAGCGCGAGTCGCACGCCCTGAACGACCCAGCCCTTGCTGAGATTCGACAGCAGTGCCGCCCGGTAGGCGCGGTGCCCGAGAGCTTGCCGGACGGTGATCTCGGGGGCTTCGCTCCCACGGTCGGGCGCGGCCAGGGCCGAGTGGCGCAGCATCCACCACCCGACGAACGCCGCCAGATACAGCGCCACACCGTAGAGGAGAAACGGCAGCCGCAGCGAGTACCCGATCATCACCCCGCCGATGAGCGGTCCGGAGATACTGCCGAGCAGGAAGCTGCTCGCCCACAGGCTGGAGGCGCGCCCGCGCAGGTGCGGCGGGGCCAGCCGCACCAGCAGTGCCAGCGCCGAGACGGTGAACATCGTCGACCCCGTGCCTCCGAGCCCCCGGAACACCAGCAGTTGCCAGTAGGACTGGGCGAAGGCACAGGCCGTGCTGCTCACGCCCACGATGAAGATGCCCCAGGCGTAGATCGGGCGCTCCCCGAACCACGACACCAGCTTGCCGCTGGCCGGTGCGAAGACCAGCCGCATGAACGCGAAGGCGCTGACGATCAGTGACGCCGCGGTCACTCCCACGTCGAAGCTGGAAGCGAAGGTCGGCAGCGCGGGCGAGACGATGCCCATCCCGATGGCGACGATGAAGCTGCCGACGATCAGGATCCACAGTTCCCGGGGAAGCCGGGTGTCCGCACCCGGATCGGCGGCCGGATCCTGCACCGTCTCCGAGTTCCGTGGCACCCTTTCTCCTTTTCGCTCGCAACGATCCCGGCTCACCCGAGTGGCACTCCCGCCCCGGGTGAGTCCTGCTCCAGCGACACCGGCCCTGCAATGAGACACCGGCAGCAGCTCGGAAATTCCCGCGGTTTTCGCGCCACTGCCTCGCGGCCCTCTACGATGCGGCGGTCAGATCCACAAGCTCGACCGGTTCCGCCGAACCGCCGACGGGAAAGGGATACCGTGACCGACACCACCGACTGCGTGTTCTGCAGGATCGTCACGGGCGAGATGCCCGCGACGACGGTCGGCGAGACCGAGCGGACACTCGGGTTCCGCGACATCAATCCGCAGGCGCCGACCCATGTCCTGGTGATCCCGAAGGCGCACCACGATACCGCGGCGGCGATGGCCACGGCCGACGGCGAGCTCTTCGGTGAGCTGATCAACCACGCGCACCGGATCGCCGCGAACGAGGGCATCGCCGACTCCGGCTATCGTCTGGTGTTCAACACCGGCGACGAGGGAGGCCAGACGGTGCATCACGTGCACTGCCACCTGCTCGGGGGCCGTGTCATGACCTGGCCTCCCGGCTGATCCCGGTCACCGCGATCGCGCACGATCGCCGCGCGGTGAGATACGCCGCCTTCCGGAGTCGATCACATTGCTGCACATGTATGGCGAGAGCCCACCTCTGGCATTTACTCTGTGAGGGGCCGTGGCGCCCCTTCGCGCCGAACCCCAGGAAAAGACCGATCCCGAAAAAGGAGTACCGCGGTGAGCACCACGACGGTCGCTTTGCACATGAGCGACGGCCTGCTCAACGCCCCGACCTCGCTCCTGTTCGGGGCGGTCGCGATCATCGGAGTGGGTGTGGCCCTGACCAGGGCCCGGTCCGACCTCGACGACCGGGCCGCGCCGATGGCGGGACTGGTCGCGGCGTTCGTCTTCGCCGCCCAGATGATCAACTTCCCGGTGCTGCCCGGAGTCAGCGGCCACCTGCTCGGCGGGGCGCTGGCGGCCATCCTCGCCGGACCGTGGGTCGGTGCCCTGTGCGTGTCGATCGTGCTGGTCGTGCAGGCCTTCCTGTTCGCCGACGGTGGCCTGACGATGCTCGGCGCGAACATCACCAACATGGCTCTGATCGGTACCGCACTCGGCTACCTCGTCGCCCTCGCCATGCGGCCGATCGCGGCGCGCGGCCGCAGCGGGTTGATGGCCACTGCGTTCGTGGCGGGATTCGTCAACACCGTCGCCGCATCGCTGGGCTTCGTCCTCGAGTACGCGATCGGTGGCGCAGCCGGGTACTCGGTGGTCACCGCCGCACTCGCCATGGTCGGCGTGCACAGCCTGATCGGCCTGGGTGAAGGCATCATCACCGCGCTGACGGTGGGCGCCGTCGCCGGTGCGCGCCCGGACCTGATCCATCTGCTGCGTCGCAGGCGGCCGCTCGCCGACGACGCAGCGGGCGAGGCGACGATGGAGGGCACTTCGTGAGCACCGCACCCCGACAGAACCGCAGGCGAAGCGGATTCCTCCTCGGCTTCGGCCTCGTTGCCCTGCTCCTGGCTTCCGGAGTCTCCTACTTCGCCGACTCCTCACCGGACGGGCTGGAGGCTGTCGCCCGGCAGGGCTGCACGGTCGTCGAGACCGCGCAGGGCGAGCAACTCCGGGGCGAGTGCATCGCGCAGAGCACCACCGAGCACGCACTCGACTCCAGTCCGCTCGCGGATTACACACTCGGTGGCAACGAGGCACTGACCGGGGCCGCGGGCGCGATCGGTTTCGCGGCGACGCTGGCCGTCGCCGGTGGTTTGTTCTGGCTGCTGCGGCAACGTGGCGCCGAAAGGGACTGAGCGGCCGTGAGCGCGGGACACGCGACCCTGCTGCACCGGCCGGGCGGCTCCCCGGTCCATCTCGCGGCTCCCGAAGTCAAGATCGTGGCCGCGTTCCTGACCGTGCTGTGCGTCGTGGCCACACCGCGCCACGTGTTCTGGGCGTTCGGCGGGTACCTGCTGCTGTTGTTCGGGGTCTCGGCCGTGGCCGGCGTACCGGCGCGGTGGGTGGCGAAGCGATTGCTGATCGAGGTTCCGTTCGTGGTGCTGGCACTGTTGCTGCCGTTCACGGCCGGAGGTGAACAGGTGGCGGTACTCGGGCTGCCGTTGTCGGTCGAGGGGCTGCTGGCCGGATGGAACATCCTGGCCAAGGGCACCCTCGGCCTGGCGACCTCGCTGCTGCTCGCGGCGACGACCGCCCCCAACGATCTCCTGCTCGGCATGCAGCGGTTGCGCACCCCGCAGCTGATCATCACGATTTCCTCGCTGATGCTGCGTTATGTGGAGCTCATCGTGGCCGAGGCCGGGCGGATGCGGATCGCGCGGATCTCCCGCGGTCACGACCCGCGGTTCCTGTGGCAGGCAGGCGCCACGGCACGCAGCGTGGGCAGCCTGTTCATCCGCTCCTACGAGCGCGGGGAGCGCGTGCACCTGGCGATGCTCGCACGGGGATGGACCGGAACGATGCCCGAGGCGCAGCGACGGCGCCCGGCTCCCGCGTGGTCCCGGACCCGCACCTGGCTGCTGGGACTGTCCCCGGTCGGAACCTCCGCCGTCCTGCTGGGGGTGGCGCTGTGGACCGCCTGACCGCAGCGGCAGGCGACGACGCTGCCCACGAGCACGCCGGAACACCCGCGCTGGAGGTGCACCGGCTCGGATACAGCTACCCCGACGGACACCGCGCGCTGCACGATGTCGATCTCCGCGTCGAACCGGGCGAGCGCGTGGCACTGCTCGGCCCCAACGGAGCGGGCAAGACGACACTGGCGCTGCATCTCAACGGTGTGCTGCACGGACAGACCGGACGCATCTCGGTCGGTGGCCTGAAACTGACCGAGCGCAATCTGCACGAGATCCGGCGCCGCGTCGGCATGGTCTTCCAGGACCCCGACGACCAGTTGTTCATGCCGACCGTGGCCGAGGACGTCGCGTTCGGTCCCGCCAACTTCGGTCTGCACGGTGCCGCGCTCCGGCGGCGCATCGACGAGGCGCTCGAAGCCGTGGGAATGAGCGAGTTCGGCGAGCGCTCCCCGCTGCACCTGTCCGGAGGGCAGCGCAAGCGTGTCGCACTGGCCACCGTGCTCGCCTGTGATCCAGAGATCCTGGTGCTCGACGAGCCGTCGGCGAACCTCGAACCGGTTGCACGGCGCGAACTCGCCGAGCTGCTGCTGGGCCTGAACCGCACGATGCTCATGGTCACCCACGACCTGCCGTACGTGCTGCAACTGTGCCCGCGCAGCGTGCTCGTCGACGGCGGCACCGTCGTCGCCGACCGGCCCACCCGGGAGCTGCTGGCCGACACCGAACTTCTCGCCGCGCACCGCCTCGAACTTCCCTACGGCTTCCGCCTGGACTGAGAAACCCGCGGCTACCACCGGGCTCAGCGACAAGCACGTATTCCGCGCGCTGCAACTGTGCCCGTGCAGCCTGCTCGGTGACGACGGCACCGCCATCGCCGACCGCCCCACCCACGACCTGCTGGCCGACACCGAGCTTCTCGCCGCGCACCGCCTCGAATCACTCTTCCTGCACCACTACAGCCGGGGCACCGACGAGGCTGTCACATGCGTTCGGGAGCGCTGATCCCGAGCAGGCCGAGTCCGTGTTGCAGGGTGCGCGCAGTGAGCCGGCACAGGGCAAGGCGATTGGTTCGGAGCGGTTCCTCGGCGCCGAGCACGTGGCAGGCCTCGTAGAAGGTGGTGAAGTCGCGGGCGAGGTTGTAGAGGTAGCCGCACAGTTTGTGTGGTTCCAAAGTGGCGCCGACCTCGACCAAGGCCGAGCCGTAGGCATCGAGCTCCAACGCCAGAGCACGCTCAGCAGGCTGGAGCTCAACGGAGGGATCGATCGCTGCGTCGGGGTCTCCGGCCTTGCGCAGAATCGACCGGATGCGGGTGTGTGCGTACTGGAGATAAACCCCGGTGTTCCCGTTGAAGGACACCATGCGGTCGATGTCGAAGACGTAGTCCTTGGCTCGCGAGGCGGACAGGTCGGCGTATTTGACCGCGCCGATGCCTGCTTGCTCGGCGATGTGGTTCAGCTCGTCGTCGGGGAGGTCGGGGTTCTTCTCGGAAACCACCGTGCGAGCCCGTGCCACGGCATCGTCGAGCAGATCCATCAGACGGACTGTGTCGCCGGAACGTGTCTTGAACGGCCGTCCGTCCGGCCCGAGAACCGTTCCGTAAGGAATATGTGCTGCCTCGATGCCGTCGGTCAACCAACCGGCACGTCGCGCGGCCTCGAAGATCATCTGGAAGTGCAGGGCTTGGCGCGAGTCGGTGACATACAGCAACCGATGTGCCTTGAGATCGCGGATGCGGTAGCGGATCGTGGCAAGGTCGGTGGTGTCGTACCCGTAGCCGCCGTCGCGTTTGCGCACCATGAGGGGCGCGGGAGTGCCGTCCGGGCCGGTGACCTCTTCGGAGAAGATCACCAGAGCGCCGTCGCTTTCGACTGCGATCCCCGTGTCGGACAGTTCGGTGATCGCATCGGTGAGCAGAGGGTTGTAAAACGACTCTCCCACCGAGTCCTCGGGGGTGAGCAGCACACCGAGTCGATCGTAGATGTCGCGAAAGGCTTTTTCGGACTCGGCGACGATCTCCTTCCAGCGGGCGATGGTGGTGGGGTCACCGGACTGCAAGGCGACCACGCGGTTGCGGGATCGTTCGGCGAAGTCCGGGTCGGCATCGAATGCGGCCTTCGCCTGTTTGTACACGTCGTCAAGCGCAGCGACCGCCGAATTCCCCGGTTCGAGCTCGTTGTGATGCCAGGTGGTTTCCGGGTGCTCATCGAGGTATTGAATGAGCATCCCGAACTGGGTACCCCAGTCCCCGAGGTGGTTTTGTCGGATGACCTCGCTGCCCAGGAAACCGAGTACACGCGCCAGGTTGTCGCCGATGATCGTGGTACGCAGGTGCCCGACATGCATCTCCTTGGCGATGTTGGGCGCGGAGTAGTCGATGACGGTTCGCAGGCCCTCGTCGGGAGCACCGACGCCGAGGCGGGGACTTGCCAACCGTGCGGCGAGCTGGCCCCAGATCGCGTGATCGGGCACGGTGAGGTTGAGAAACCCCGGCCCGGACAGTTCGACATGGGCGATCGGATCGTGTTCGTGGCGGTCGAGTGCCGCAGTGAGAGACTCGGCAAGTTCCAAGGGGTTGGTGCGTGCGTGCTTGGCCAGTGCAAGAGCCGCGTTCGACTGGAAGTCGGCGTGGTCGGATCGGCGGACAACCGGGTCCGACCCGGCCAGCTCTGGGTGGGCGGCGGCGATGGCCTGAGAGATGGTGTCGGCGACCTGGCCGAGCAACGGCAGCACCTGGTTACTCACTGGATATACCCTCCTTGTCCGCCGACATTGTTCCAGCCCGCCATGCGCGATGTGCGTGTAGTCGAGCAGAGACACGGCATGTATCGAGGCGCGCATGGCGGGCGCGCGGCGCATGGTGCGGGACTCCGAGGTCCCGGAACAGGAGGTCCCGGAACAGGAGGGCCCGGAACAGGCGGTGCTCACCTTCGGTGCCAATGCTTGGGCGACGTTCCCGTGGCGTCGCGGCGGAAATGGACCCGCACCCGCAGTGGGAGTCCGGGCCTCGCGACTGTCGAAGGCCGGGTGGTCGGCGAAACCGGCAAACGTCGGCGCGACCGTTCACGCGCCACCCTGCGCGCGCTTGTCCATGAGGTGAGCAAGGTCCCGGCCATCAAGGACGTCCCCGGCTTCGACTGCCTGCCGGGACTCCGCGAGCTGCCGCATCGTCTCCCGGGTGGGGAGCACGTTCAGGGCTTCCTCCAACGCTCTCGGCTCCTCCGGTGAGAGAAGAGCCACATCGACGGAACCATGGCGAGTGGTCTCGACGCGCTCGTGCGTTCGCCGGGATTCGTCAGGCACACGCATTCACGCAGTCCGAACACCGTACGGTGGCGCTCCTGTTCAGGTTGCCTGCGGTGGCATGAAGCGGGTTGGCCGTGCTGATCTGCTCCCAAATGCCCGCTGATGGAGTGTCGATCCGTCCCCATTCCGGGGAATCGATCTCCGTACCCTCGAGGTGCCCGCACCTCCCCGGTAGGTGAGCCATCTTGCGCGGAGAGATCGAGATCCTCTCGGGGGTGGAGTTCTTTCGGGGCGTGGTCCGGATGGGTGCACACGTGCAACCGATGCCGATCAGCCCCCACACTCTTCGCAGCGTTGCTCGCTCATGAACGGCCTTTCGCTTCCACGGGACACAAGGCTCCACAGTGAAGTGTACGGACTGACGATCTTGCTCGGGAGCTTTCGAAATCCGGGGACGGTCCTACTCGGGGCCGACAGCATTGAAGGAGTGGAGTGAACGGAACTTTCGTTACTTCTATACGAGTGAAAGTTCCGTTCACTCGCCGGCGCTGCACCAGGGGCACAGACACGAAAACGGCCGCCCGGCGGCAGTGCCACCGGGCGGCCGTCTCACGGTGGAGGTGCCGGGAATCGAACCCGGGTCCTCCGTCGCTTCACCGAGACTTCTCCGTGCGCAGTTCGCTGTGTCTCTACTCGGCTCCACCGGTCTCACGAACCAGCCGGTGTGACGAGCCCAGCCGCTGTACGGTGTCCCACCAGGCTCCGCGGCCGAACCTGGCGGTCGAGCCTCCTAGTCGATGCCGGAATCCGGGCCGGAGGCGTTCCCGGTCCGACAGAGTCGCTCCTCGCTCAGGCGGCGAGGGCGAACTCGCGCTGACTCTTGTCGGCGCTTATTTGTTTACGGCGACGCTTTACGGTGGTCTCCCGCCTGCACCGGCACGCTTCCCTCGGATCAACGTCCGGAGTCGAAACCGTTCACCCCCTTGCTGGGCCGATCCTTCCCGGACCGGTCTTCGTTCTCGCACGACCCGTTCGCCGGGGTGTCCCGACTGAGCCGTTCCTCGCTTGCCACCCAGGATAACGCGTGGGAGGTGGCAACCATTCCCACGGCACCCAACGAACAGATCACGGTGTTGTTGCGATCGGTTGCCGGGTGCTGTCCGGCGGAAACCGCGGGCACATACCGAGTCCCATCCCGGGCTCTCTCGCAGCCCCGCCGCGTATCGCATCGTGTTCAACACCCGACAGGCCCGTCATATTCCGGGCTCGCCGTCTTCCAAACCCAGCAGCCGCGCCGGAGTGTCGTGCAGCACCGCACGAAGGAACTCCCGGCCGAGTCGATCGTCGGCATCGGCCCACCCGCTGATCGCCGCGAGCTGCTCGGCGTAGGAGTAGGGAATGTTCGGATAATCCGTTCCCAGCACGACGCGATCGGCGAGCGGAACCAGCCGCGACGGCCAGTCCGGTGGCAACGGTGCGACCCGCTCGGTGAATCCGACTCCCACCATCGTGGTGTCCAGGTACACCCTCGGGTACCGCTCCGCCAGCTCCAACGCGGCGTCGTACTCGGGCATTCCCGCGTGCGCGAGCACCGCCACGAGATTCGGGTGCCGGGCCAGCACCTCGGCGAAGACATCCAGCCCCGTGTGCCTGCCACGCAACGGTCCGTGCCCGCAGTGCACCACCACCGGAACCGCGGCCTCGGACAACACCCCCCACGCCTCGTCCAGCAGGGGATCGCGGGGATCGAACTCGCCGACCTGGACGTGCGCCTTCACGCACCGCGCCCCGGCGCGCACCGCCGCGGCCAGGTAGTTCGCCACCCCGGGCTCCGGATACATCGTCGCGGTCGGCACGGCGCCATCGGTACGTCGACCGAAGTCCACCGCCCACTCGGTCAGCCACTCGGCCATCCCCGCCTTGTGCGGATACACCAGGGGTGCGAACACCGCCACCCCGACGTCGGCCAGCACCCGCAACCGAGTCGGCTCGTCATAGCGGTACCGGACCGGCCATTCCATCCCGTAGTGGGACCCGGCCTCGTCGAAGTAGGCCCACACCTTGTGCAGCACCCGTTCCGGCAGGAAGTGCGTGTGCATGTCGACCAGGCCGGGCAGGCCGAGATCGGCCAGCCACGGCCGGATCTGTTCGTCACCGGCTGGGGCCCCGAGGTTTTCCGGCATCACCGCATACCCTTGCGCGCCCGCCCCATCGCACGTGCCATCTCACGCTGGGCATCCCGCTCGGCCATGTCCCGGCGCTTGTCGTGCTTCCGCTTGCCGCGAGCGAGCGCGAGTTCGATCTTGGCCTTGCCGTCGGCGAAGTACATCGACAGTGGGACCAGACTCAGGCCGCTCTCCTTGGTCTTACCGAGCAGGCGGCTGATCTCGCCTCGGTGCAGCAGCAACTTGCGGGACCGGCGAGGTTCGTGATTGGTCCACGTTCCCTCCTTGTATTCCGGTATGTGCACGTTGCGCAGCCACACTTCACCGTCGTCGATCGTGGCGAAGGCATCCACCAGGGAGGCACGCCCCTGCCGCAGGCTCTTGACCTCGGTACCGGTCAGGGAGATGCCGGCCTCGTAGGTGTCCAGCACCGACCAGTCGTGTCGCGCCTTGCGGTTCTGCGCGATCAGCTTGCGGCCGCGTTCCTTAACCATGTCAGCGACTCTAACCGCCGGTCACAACCGCACGTACAGGCGCAGGGTGAGATAGCCGGTAATCGCCGAGATACTGCCGGCCACCAGCAGCAGGATCGGGGAGACGTAGAAGATGTCTGCATAGCCGATCCGCGGGATCACGCCGGTGCCCATGACCGGCGCCATGACCTTGTCGATGAACAGTGCCTTCGACACCAGCAGCCCACCGATCGCCAGCACCGCACCGACAAGACCGGACACGACCGCCTCCAGCAGGAACGGCAGCTGCGTGTACCAGCGGGTCGCCCCCACCAGGCGCATGATCCCGGTCTCGGTTCGGCGGTTGAACGCGGAGAGCTGGATCGTGTTCGAGATGAGCATCAGCGCGGCCAGGGCCTGGATCAGGGCGATGGCGAAAGTCGCATTGCGCACACCGTTGAGGACGCCGAACAGGTCCTCGAGGTACTGCGCCTGGTCGACGACGCTGTCCACTCCGGTGCGGCCGCTGAACTCCTGCTTGATGGCCGCGAACCGCGCGGGATCATCCAGCTTCAGCCGCAGTGACGCAGGCAGCGCCTCCGGGCGCACCACCTCCCGGAGCTGGGGCTGGGACTCGAACAGCTTGTTGAAGTGTGTGAAGGCCTCCTGCCTGCTCTCATAGCTCACCGACTCCACACCGGGGGTCTGCTCCAGCTCGGAGCGGATTCCCGCACACGGTTGCCGGGTACAGGTGGAGTCGTTGGCACTGACGTCGTCGGTCATGAACACCACGACCTCGACCTGGTCCTGGTAGGTGTCCTGCATCCGGTCGATCAACCGGATGACGAGCAGACCGCCGCCGAGCAGACCGAGCGAGATCGCCGTGGTCAGGATCATCGCGATCGTCATCGTCACGTTACGGCGAAGGCCGTTCACGACCTCGCTGAATACGAAGCTCGCGCGCATGGTGTGTGTCAGCTTTCCGTATCGGTCCCGACATGGACCGGTCTCGAGTGGAAACCGTCTCGGGGCTTCGCCAAGTCGGGCTTGGGGACTCGGGCTCGTAACCGGTGGGGGAAGGTTCAGCGGCCGACGCCGTACACGCCCCGCGCGTCGTCCCGGATCACCCGGCCGAGACTCAGTTCGACGACGCGCCGCCGCATCGAATCCACGATCGAATGGTCGTGGGTGGCCATCACCACGGTCGTGCCGGTGCGGTTGATCCGCTCCAGCAGCAGCATGATGTCCTGGCTGGTATCCGGATCAAGGTTGCCGGTGGGCTCATCGCACATCAGCACCAGGGGACGGTTGACGAACGCCCGGGCGATCGCGACGCGCTGCTGCTCACCTCCGGAAAGCTCGCTCGGCATTCGGTCGGCCTTGCCATCCAGCCCCACGAGCTGCAGGACCTCGGGGACGACCTTGCGGATCGTGTGCCGGGGCTTGCCGATGACCTCCAGCGCAAAAGCGACGTTCTCGGCGACCGTCTTGTTGGTCAGCAGCCGGAAGTCCTGGAACACGCAGCCCACGCGCTGACGCAATCGGGGGACGCGCCGTCTGGGCAACTTGGCGACGTTCCAGTCGGCCACGATCACTCTGCCGCGGCTGGGCACCTCTTCGCGCAGCAGCAGCCGCAGGAAGGTCGACTTGCCCGACCCCGAAGGGCCGATGAGGAACACGAACTCACCCTTGTCCACAGACACCGAGACGTCCTCGAGAGCCGGGCGGGTCGACGTCTTGTACGACTTTGACACGTGTTCGAACCGGATCACGGGGCGTGAGCTTACCTGCGACCGTTCGGGGGACCTCTACTCACCCATACTCACGGCCGCTGCCGTGTCCGACCCCTCGCCCGCTCCTCGATGGCACAGGGCGCGAGCACGTCCGCGTGAAAGGCGTGGACCGCTCCCGGGACGGTCAGGCGGCCTGCTCCTGCTTACGCCGCCAGCGGATGCCCGCCTCCAGCAGCCCGTCGATCTGGCCTTCCAGCACGGCATCGGGATTACCGATCTCGTAGTCGGTACGCAGGTCCTTGACCATCTGATACGGGTGCAGCACGTAGGAGCGCATCTGGTTGCCCCAACCCGAACCGCTGCTGTCCTTGAGCGCGTCCAGCTCCGCCTGCTCCTCCTCGCGCTTGCGAGCCAGCAGCTTGGACTGCAGCACACGCATCGCGGCCGCCTTGTTCTGCAGCTGCGACTTCTCGTTCTGGCAGGAGACGACGATGCCGGTCGGCTGGTGCGTGATCCGCACCGCCGAGTCGGTGGTGTTCACACTCTGGCCGCCGGGGCCCGACGAGCGATACACGTCGATCCGAAGGTCTTTCTCGGAGACCTCCACGTGGTCGGTCTCCTCCACCACCGGCAGCACCTCCACGCCGGCGAACGAGGTCTGCCTGCGCCCCTGGTTGTCGAACGGTGAGATCCGCACCAGCCGGTGCGTGCCCTGCTCCACCGACAGCATCCCGTAGGCGAAGGGGGCATTGACCCGGAACGTCGCGGACTTCACCCCGGCCTCCTCGGCGTAGGAGGTGTCGTAGACCTCGGTCGGGTGTCCGTGACGCTCCGCCCAGCGCAGGTACATCCGCATCAGCATCTCGGCGAAGTCGGCGGCATCCACGCCCCCGGCCTCCGCCCGGACGGTCACCATCGCCGAGCGCTCGTCGTACTCCCCCGAGAGCAGGGTCCGGACCTCGAGGTCGGCGAGTTCCTTGCGGAGCCGCTCGCGCTCCGAATCGGCTTCGGCGAGGCTGGCACTGTCGTCCTCGTTCTCACCGAGTTCGTAGAGGACCTCCAGATCCTCCACGCGCTGGCGCATACCGGTGATCTTGCGCAGGTCCGCCTGCTTGTAGACGAGCTCGCTGCTGATTTTCTGCGCGTACTCGACGTCGTCCCACAGGTCGGGACGCGCGGACTCCTCCTCCAGTTCCGCGATCCGCGCACGCAATGCGTCCACGTCCATCACGCGTTCGATGCTCTCGAGCGTGGTGGACAGTTCCTTGAGATCGGCGGCGACGTCGGGATTCACAGTATTCCAGCCTACTTGACGTGCCCGGGAGCGTGACGAGGACGGCCCGCGTCCGGGCCGGGATGTGCCGGGACGGGCCTCCGATCCCGCGCCGGGATCATTCCGGGATGGCGTCGATCAGCTTGATGATGGCCCTGTTGTAGGCCACCGTGAAGTCCGCGGCGGCCTTCTCGTACGGGTCGTCGGCCGCCTTGGCCGCGCTCTTGGACTCACTGAGCTTCTCGGCGTACTGCTCCCTGGCGGAGTTCACCAGGTTCGCTCGCTGCTTCGGCGTGAGCAGGCCCGCGTGGACCAGACGCAGAATCAGTGGACTGCGTACGTTGTCCGGCCCCGGCTCGGTGTTCAGCCACGACTTGAAGGCGCGCTTTCCGGCCGCGGTGATGACATACTGCTGGCTGGAGCGCGGCCCCCGCTTGCCGAGACGGAGCAGACCGGCGTCGGTCATCACGGGTAGCTCCCGGTACACCTGGCTGCGGGTCACGCTGAAGAAACCGCCGAAGCGTTCGGTGGCGGCAGCCACGAGCTGCCCACCGGTCTTCGGGCCTTCCTGCAGCAATCCCAGCAGGGCGGCGGATGTCGCATTCAGCTCGCTCACACCACCACGGTGCCATGCCGGAGCGATGCTGTCCACAATGGCCGAGTTCTGTCCAATGTGCTGCACATGAGAAGCCGGAACAGGCGGGTACGGCGTCACCGGTGACCGATGGACACATTCGAGTGACACTCTTTCGGGGCATACTTTCGGATTTCTCGAGGGGCCTTGCCCCCAAAGACGAGCCTTACTCGCACAACGTTTCCGGTTCGGCCGGACAGGACGCTCCTTCCTCTCGAGTCACTACTCCGGACGGGCGCTTCCGTTGCCCCGAAGAGGCATGATCATCTCCCAAGCCTGTACAGCAACCGGTGACACCGGCACCCTTCCCCTGGCCGAGGCGATCAGCGGCCGCAGGCAATCGAAGGAGGAGGACCCCGGTGCACCGGAGTTTGTTGCGAACCAAGCTCGCGGCGAGCAGGACGAAAGTGGCCACCAAGGTCACCGAACGCGCCACATCGATGGTTCCCATCCAGGGGGACGCGCACACGTGCCTGGTGTGCAAGCGCAAGATGCGCTTCTCCCGCAACGGCAGCGGAGAAGGGCGCGTGTGCTCACCTCGCTGCGCCAAAGCCTGGTCCGACTGACCGGACGCGATCGGCAACACCGGATCGCCCGCTCCGCTTGTGGGTCCTGTCGGGGCAGGCGCCGGCACCACCCGGCACGGACGACGAAAGTCCCCGGAAGTGCTTCCAGGGACCTTCGATCCTGGTAGCGGGGACAGGATTCGAACCTGCGACCTCTGGGTTATGAGCCCAGCGAGCTACCGAACTGCTCCACCCCGCGCCGTGTTCCGTTGTGAAATCCACTCTACACCGTGCCCGGGAACCGCTCGCACGGGGGGGTGGGTACAGCTCAGCGGCACCCGCTTTTCCCTGCGAACAACCCGGTGTCCGGGTTCCGGGCGAGTGAGCGGCCTCGGCGGCACCACTCGACACCACTCGGGGCGACGGCGACTCGCCGACACACGAATCCGCCCCTCGAACCGAAAGGCTCGAGGGGCGGTCCTGGTAGCGGGGACAGGATTCGAACCTGCGACCTCTGGGTTATGAGCCCAGCGAGCTACCGAACTGCTCCACCCCGCGCCGTGTTTCGTTGTGGTACTCACTCTAATGGCCGAGACATCCGCACGCAAATCCGTCCACGCGGATGGTGACCCGGCTCATGTTCCGGCCGGAGGCCGGTGGGGTGAGCAGTCCTCGGGAGGAGGCCGGCCCGCCCCACCGGACCGGGGTCAGCCTCCGGAGCCCTGAGCCTGCTCGAAGCGCCGGGTGGCCTCTTCGAGCTGCTGGAACGCCGAGCCGAGCTCACCCAGGTTGCCCGACTGCTGCGCGGCACGGACCCGCTCCAGTGCGGCCTGGACGTCGCTGATGGCCTGTGCGACCTCCGGATCGGCGGATCCACCGCCGGGTTGCTGCGGTGCCTGCTGTCCGCCCTCGGGCTGCTGCCCGTTCTCGGCCTGCTGCTCGTCCTCGTTCCCGGGCGCCGTGTCCACGTTCCGGCCCGCCCCGGCACCGAACACCTGATCCAACGACTCCTGCAGCGTCGGCGCGTAACCGACCTGACCACCGAAGTAGGTCAGCACCCTGGCCAGCTGCGGGTAGGCGTTCTCGTTGTTCGGCTGGATGTAGATCGGCTCCACGTACAGCAGGCCGCCCTGCACCGGCAGGGTCAGCAGGTTGCCGAACATCGCACGCACGCCGGGGTTGTCGAACAGCGTCCGGTCCTGGGTGACCTTCGGCGTCGACTCCATCTGGCGCTGCACCTGCACCGGACCCGGTGTCTGTGTCTCCGTCGGCAGCTGCAACACCGTGAACTGCCCGTAGGTGTCCGGAGCGGAGGACACCGAGACCCAGGAGGCGATGTTCGGCCTGCGCAGGGCCGTCAATGCGCTCGTGAGCTGGAACGTCACATCCTCCTGCTCGGGCGCCCGGGCCAGCACGTAGTACGGGGGCTGCTTTTCGCTCTGGTTGCCACCGCCACTGTTCGGGTCCGCGGGGACCTGCCAGAAGTCCCGGTTGGCGTAGAAGGCTCCGGGGTTGTCCACGTGGTACCTGGTCAGCAACGTGCGCTGCAGGTTGAACAGATCCGCCGGGTAGCGGAAGTGCTGCCGCAACTCGGGACTGACCGCGCTTTCGGGCTTGACCAGCCCCGGGAAGACACCCTTCCAGGCCTTCAGCACGGGATCCTGCTGATCGACCGTGTACAGCGTGACCTTCCCGCTGTAGGCGTCCACGGTTGCCTTGACCGAGTTGCGGATGTAGTTGATCTGCTGGTCCGGCTGCGGATTGACGCTCCGGGTGTCGCTGCTGGCCTGGCGGAACGAGGTCAGCTGCGAGTACGGGTAGTTGTTGAGCGTGGTGTAGCCGTCGAGGATCCACTTGATCCTGCCGTTGATCACCGCCGGGTACGAGTCGCCGTCGAGCTTGAGCCACGGGGCGACCTCCTGCACCCGCTGCCGCGGGTTGCGCTTGAAGATCATCTTCGATTCGGACCCGATCGCCTGGTTGAACAGGATGTTGCGTTCGCCGTGGTAGGCCGCGAACGTCAAGCGCTTGAACAGGTTGCCCATCGGTACACCGCCCGAACCCTGGTAGGTGTACCTCGAGTTGGCCGTGTCGTACTCCCGCGGCTGGGATCCCGGATCGCCACCGACGATGGCGTAGTCCTCGACCAGCTCGCCGTAGTAGACCCGTGGCTGCTCCACCGGGATCCGGCCCTGGCCGTCGTTGGCGACGTCGCTCATCGAGAACACCGGGTAGGCACCCGTGTCGTTGCCCGCTCCGGGAGCCGAGCTCACCCGGTCGGCCGGGGCGGTGACGAAGCCGTTGCCGTGGGTGTAGACCATGTGCCGGTTGATCCAGGACTGCTGGTTGGCGGCCAGCCCGTCGGTGTTGATGCCCCGCACGGCGACGAGGTAATCCTGCAGCTCACCCTCGGCGTTGCGGTACCGGTCGATGTCGAGCTCGTCGGGGAACCCGTAGAAGTTGTACTGCTGCTGCAGCTGCGTGAACGTCTCCGAGAGCAGGGTCGGGTCCAGCAGCCGGATGTTGGAAACGGTGCCCTGGTCCTGAGCCACCTCCTCCGGGGAGACGTTGGCCGCGCCCTGATAGGAAACCGTGTTGATCTTGTCCTCGGTGATGCCGAACGCTCGTTTCGTGGCGTTCATGTTGCGCTGGATGGACGGCGCCTCGCGCTCATTGGCGTTGGGCTCGACCGAGAACTGCTGCAGCAGGGCCGGCCACACCGCACCGACGACCACGCTGGACAGCACGAGCAACACCGTCGCCAGCGCCGGGATCTGCAGGTTGCGCAGGAACACCGCTGCGAAGAACGCCGCGGCGCAGAAGATCGCGATGCACATCAGGATCAGCTTGGCCGGCATGACCGCGTGCAGATCGGTGTAGGTGGCACCGGTGAACAGGTCACTGCGCTGCGACAGCAGCAGGTCGTAGCGGTCGAGGAAGAAGTCGGCCGCCTTGAGCAGTACGAAGATCCCCGCCAGCACGGCGAGCTGGATCCGCGCGGGCACCGAGATCTGACCGGACCGGCCGGCCAGCCGAATACCGCCGAAGATGTAGTGCGTGACCAGCGCGCCGATGAAGGACAGCGTCACCGCCACGAAGGCCAGAGCCAGCAACCAGCGGTAGAAGGGGAGCTGGAAGGTGTAGAAGCCGATGTCGCGCCCGAACTCGGGATCGGTCACCCCGAACGAGGTCCCGTTGAAAAACAGCTGGATCGTGCGCCAATACCCCTGCGCGACGAGTCCGCCGATCACTCCCACCGCAACCGGAATACCGATACCGAGCAGCTTGGAGCGCTCGGTGACCACCGTTCGGTACCGCGCCAGCGGATCCTCCGGTCCGCCGACCGGCACGAACACCGGGCGCGTGCGGAAGGCCAGCCACAGATTCAGCGCCAGGATGCCTCCGAGGACGGCAGCCGTCGCCGCCCACAGGGCGATGCGGGTCAGCACGACCGTGGTGAAGACTCCCCGATAGCCGATCTCGCCGTACCACAGCCAGTCCACGTACGTGCCCACCAGGCGCGACCCGGCGATGAGCGCGATGAGCACGATGGCTCCCAGGATCAGCAGAATCCTGCTACGCCGGGACAGTTTTGGCATTCCGACCGGCCTCGTGGCCACAGCGCACTCTCCTGATGACGATCCGCGGACTGGGGAAGCAGGTACAGGTATGCACCGAGCCGTCCCGTGCGGTCAACTCTACGACCTTCACTTTCGGCTCCGGCACGGCGCCCGCGAATTCGCAGGAATCGGACACCCACCACCGTCGAAAGCACCTCACCGACCGGTGCGAGCATGGACGGATGCCCACCGCATCAGCCGACGAGAGGGCCGCGGGCCTGCCCGCGGTCGTACGCGAGATCGAGGAGTTCGCCGGGACGGCCGGCTGGGATCGTCCGCCGCAGATGTTCGCCCTCGTGCCCACGCAGGAACTGCTGACCGCCGAACCGGACCTGGCCGAGCAGATCGATCCCGAAGCGGTCCTGACACCCATCGCCCAGGACGAGCTGCCCGCCGAGGACCTCGCCGAAGCCCTGGCGCAGATCAGCTGGCCGGAGCAGGTGGCGGGCTGCGCACTGGTGCAGGAGATCGTCGTCCTGCCCCCCGAAGCCGAAGCCGGGCTCCCCGAGGACGGCGAGGCCGCGCGAGCGGCGGCCGCCGAGCATCCCGACCGGCAGGAGGCGCGCCTGGTCGCGGGAGTTCTCCGCGAGGGCGGTGAAGCCTGCGTGATGCGCCTGCGCGACACCGGCGACGACAACGGGGATCTCCTCCAGGACACCTCGCTCGCACCGAACCTGCTGCGCGCCCTCCACGCGACATTCACCTGAGGTACACCGGGTGCGCGCAGCGCACTCGAGCAGTGGCTCCAAGAGAGCCGCTGTCAGCAGGTCGGAGGGCGCCGGCCGTCACGGATCGCGGCCAGCGCCTTCGTCGCATCGGCCAGGGTGCCGACTTTGACGAGCTGCAGTCCCTCCGGGGCCTGCGGTTCGGCCGTCGCGCAGTTCTCGGCGGGCGTGAGGAACACGGTCGCTCCCGCCTCTCTGGCCTTGACCATCTTGAAACCGATGCCGCCGATCGGTCCGACCCGGCCCTGTCCGTTGATTTCGCCGGTACCCGCGACGAACCTTCCTCCGGTGAGCTTGCCCGGCGTGAGCTTGTCCACGATCGCCAGCGAGAACATCAGGCCCGCCGACGGACCGCCGACATCGTCGAGGCTGATGTCGATGGTGAAATCGACATCCGGGCGAGCAACGGGGCTGACCCCGAGGAAGCCCTGCGGTTTGCCGTCGGGCCGCTCCGCCAGCCGGACGGTCGCGGTACGGGGTGGCTCGCCGGGATGTCGGAACCTGATCCGCACACGGTCCCCCGGCCGCGTGTCCTTCAGCGCGGCGCTCAGCGACGGCGGATCGGTCACCGGCTCCCCGTCGGCGGCGATCAGTCTGTCGCCGGGTGCGATGACCCCATCGGCCGGGGACCCCTCGACGATCTCCGCCGCAACCACCTTCATGGGGTAACCGAGATGCCGCAGCGCCGCCGTCTCGGCAGCGGTCTGCGAGTGCCTGAACGCCTTGGTGTTCTTGCGCTCGATCTGCTTCTCGGTCTTGCCCGGCGGGAAGTACGCCTCCCGCGGCGCGAGCGCGTAACGACCGCTGACCCACAGCCCGAGGGCGCTGAACAGCGGAAGCCGATCGGTGACCGACACCGTGGTCATGTTCAGGTGGCCGGAGGTCGGGTACGTCTTCTCCCCGTTGATGCGCACGACCGGCGCACCGCCCTCCGCGGCAAGCGTGTCGTACGTCGGTCCCGGCCCCAGGGCCACGTACGGCACGCGCGCAAACGCTCCCAGCAGACCGAATGCGACAACCAGGAGGACACTTGTCAGCAGGGTCCACGTTCGGCGGCTCACGACACGACACCTTACGTGGTGGACCCCCACGAGACCGTGACCGCCGGTGAGCACATCGGGCGGCGAGCGGGATCGCCCGTTCGCCGATGGCGAGCAATGTGTGCGGACGCCTACTGCCCAGCGTTGTCTTCCGCGTACGGTGGAACCATGAGTGATGTGCCGTTCGGGTTCGGCCCCCACGATCCCAACAACGAGGATCCCGACGATCGCGACAAGGGCGAGTCGTCGGAGGGGCGCTCCGGCAGCGATGCCGGAAATTCCGGAAACGCGGGCAACCAGATCCCGGGCTTCGGCGGCATGCCCGGCCCGGGCGGCATGCCCAACTTCGACATCGGAGCGCTCGGTCAGATGTTGACCCAGCTCGGCCAGGTCCTCAGCCATTCCGGCAGCGGAGGGACGGGCCCGGTCAACTACGACCTGGCCAAACAGCTGGCCGTGCAACAGCTCCACAGCAACCAGACGACCGAGCGACCGACTCGGGAGCAGGTCAAGGCCATCGAGGAGAGCGTGCGCCTCGCCGAGATGTGGCTCGATCCGGTGACCTCCCTGCCGGTGGGCACGCACGCGGTGCAGGCCTGGTCGTCGGTGGACTGGGTGGAAAAGACCCTGTCCACGTGGCAACGGCTGTGTGATCCGGTCGCCCAGCAGGTCTCCAACGCATGGCTGGAAGCGATGCCGGAGGAGGCCAAGCAGGCCGCGGGTCCACTGCTGTCCATGCTCGGCCAGATGGGCGGACTCACGTTCGGCTCCCAGCTCGGCAACGGCCTCGCCCAGCTGGGTGGGGAGGTGCTCACCTCGACCGATGTGGGACTTCCCCTCGGACCGGACGGCACCGCCGCGCTGCTGCCCGCCAACGTCGACCGGTTCGTCGAAGGTCTGGACCGCCCGGCCGGTGAGGTCACCGTGTTCCTCGCCGCCCGCGAGGCGGCCCATCACCGCCTGTTCAGCCACGTGCCGTGGCTGCGGCAGCGGCTGCTGGCCACGGTGGAGGAGTACGCGCAGGGCATCCAGGTCGACACCTCCTCGTTGGAGGATCTGGCGAGCAGGATCGACCCGACCGATCCGAGTTCCATGCAGGAGCTGATGAGCTCGGGCATGCTCGAACCGAAGACCACCCCCGAGCAGCAGGCCGCTCTCAACCGCCTGGAGAACCTGCTGGCACTGGTCGAGGGCTGGGTGGACGTCGTCGTCACCGACGCGGTCGGCGAGCGGCTGCCCGGGGCCGAGGCCCTGGGTGAGACGGTGCGTCGCCGCCGCGCCAGCGGTGGCCCGGCGGAGCAGACGTTCGCCACGCTGGTCGGTCTGGAGCTGCGGCCGCGCAGATTGCGCGCGGCGGCCACGCTGTGGCGGCTGCTGACCGAGCGGCACGGTGTCGCCGGCCGCGATCAGGTCTGGGATCACCCCGACCTGCTGCCGAGCGCCGAGGATCTCGACGAGCCGCTGGACTTCGCCGACAGGTGGGGAACGAGCACCGAGGATCTGGACGATCCGATCGCGGCGATCCGCCGTGCGGAGTCCAGGGAGCAGGGCACCCCCCAGGAGGGGGACACGTCGCGCGACGAAGCCGGCGGGGACGACACCGACGGCTCGAGCGAGTCCCGCTCCGACGACTCGGACCAATCCGGCGACGACGAGGACGGCGGCGACACTCGCTGAGTCAACCGTCACCGTCCTCGCCGGTCGGGGACTCGACGACATCCCCCTCCAGGGCGAGATCGAGGTGCGCGGCGGCGGACAGCCCCTCCAGGTACCCGATGGCCCGCTCGGTCTTCGGATAGCCGTGCACCCACTTCCAGAAGTCGGCACCGTGTCCCGGCACCAGCAGGTGGGCGAGTTCGTGCACGAGCACGTAGTCGAGCACCCAGCCGGGCGCGTCCTGAAGGCGTCGGCTCACCCGGATGGTTCCCGTGCTCGGTGTGCAGGAGGCCCACCGCGTTCGCATCGGCCGTACCCAGCGGATTCCCCGAGGTACGGCGCGGCTGTCGAGGTATCTCTCCGACAGCAGACGGCAGCGTTCGGCCAACGCCTCGTCGGACTCACGCGCCGGGGACCGTCGCCGGGTCTCACTGCGCTGCAGGCGGGCGAGCATGTCGGCCACCCACTGCTTCTCCTCTGCCCGGCTCATCCGCGCAGGCATGAGCACGACCACCCTGTCCCCGTCGCGATAGGCGCTGACCGTCCGGTGCCGACGTTTGCTCCGGCGCACCTCAACCTGCGGTTCGGTCACGAGCAGGGACCCTAACGGGCGGCGCCGTCCTTCGGGTGGCGCTGTGGGATTGGCCGCATCCGGCCGGGTCGCTACACACGGTAATAACCCGTGGAGTTACTCCATTCAGTCGAACACGCGATACGCCATATACATGCAGGCCGGAGTCCCCGCGGGTACCGTTTGCCCAGCGCGGCCCGGATCCGTGCTCTACCGCCAGCAACGATGCTGGATCACGACCAGAAGGAGGGCTGCCGTGGCCGAGACGTACAACGGCTACTGCGTGAAGTGCCGCGAGAAGCGAGACTTCTCCGGCGAGGTCTCGGAGACCAACGGCCGGCGGATGGCCAAGGGCACCTGCCCGGTGTGCGGCACGAAGATGACCCGCATTCTCGGCAAGGCGTGAGACTCGCACGCGGGTGAGCCCGCCGGTGGGCGCACCCGCGTGCACCGTTCTCGTCGAACCACCCGGATCGCGAAGTGCACGATCCGGGGAGCGATCATGGCCCACGGACACGGGAAAACCTCTAGCATGTGAGCGGGCCCCCGAAAGCCGAACGTTCGGGGGCGGGCACGATCGTGCGCTCCTGCCCGCTGGAAGGGAGTATCCGTGACCGACGTACCCCGCCGCGCGGCACAGCGGACCGCGAAGCTGGCCAGCCTGCCCTTCGGTGCCGCGGGAAGAATGGCCGCCGGATGGGGTCGGCGGCTCACCGGCCACGATGCCGCCGAGGTCAACGCCGAGGTGTCGGCCCGCACCGCGGAGCAATTGTTCGCCGTGCTCGGGCAGCTCAAGGGCGGCGCGATGAAGTTCGGGCAGGCGCTGAGCGTGTTCGAAGCCGCCGTCCCCGACGAGATGGCCGAGCCGTACCGCGAGGCGCTGTCCAAGTTGCAGTCGGCAGCGCCTCCGATGTCGGAGTCGAGTGTGCAGCACACACTCGATCAGCAGCTCGGTAGCGCCTGGCATGAACGGTTCGCGGAGTTCGACGAGACCCCGGCGGCCGCGGCGAGCATCGGCCAGGTACATCGCGCCCGGTGGCACGACGGCCGCGAGGTTGCGGTCAAGATCCAGTACCCGGGTGCCGACGAGGCGCTGCGCTCGGACCTGCGCCAGCTGGCGCGGTTCTCCCGGCTGTTCCAGTCGCTGGCGCCCGGCGCCGAGATCAAACCCCTGCTCGGCGAGCTGCAGGACCGGATGGTCGAGGAGCTGGACTACCGCACCGAAGCCGAGAACCAGCGTGCCTTCGCCGCGGCTTTCGACGGGGACGAGCAGGTGTGTGTCCCCCGCGTGGTGGCCAGCTCCCCCAAGGTCATGGTCACCGAGTGGGTCACGGGGACGCCGTTCTCCCGAATCATCGCCGACGGTACGCGCGAACAACGCGACGAGGCGGGCCGCCTGCTCAGCGAGTTCCACTTCTCCTCGCCCGCACGGGCCGGGCTGCTGCACGCCGATCCGCATCCCGGCAACTTCATGCTGCTGGCAGACGGGCGGCTGTCGGTGATCGACTTCGGTGCGGTGTCCCGGTTGCCGGAGGGGCTGCCCTCGACGATGGGACGCATGCTGCGCCTGGCCCTGGAGGACCGTTCCGAGGAGTTGCTGGAGCTGCTGCGCAACGACCGTTTCGTGCACACCGATTCCGCGCTGCGGGCCGAGGACGTGCAAGCGTACCTCGGCCCGTTCGTGGATCCGGTGCGCACCGAGACCTTCCACTTCACCCGCTCGTGGATGCAGCAGCAGGCCGATCGTGTCGGTGATCTGCGCAGCCCGGACTTCCGCACCGGCCGGTCACTGAATCTCCCGCCGGACTACCTGCTGATCCACCGGGTCACTCTCGGAGCCACCGGGATCCTGTGCCAGCTCGACGCCGAGGTACGGGCCCGCGACATCATTGCGACGTGGCAACCGGGCTTCGCCGACTGATCTCGGAAGGAAGCCCGGCGCCGCTACCCGGTCGTCAATGCCGCTCGGCCCGCTCGGCCCGCCGGGCCGCGTACTGCGACAGCCGGCGCCACCAGCGGCCCGTCCGCATTCGGCGGGCCATCCGTTGTCGTTCGGCTTCCCGCAGGGATTCTCGACATCGTATTCGGATCCATTCCTCGTCATTCAGCATTCTGACCGTCCTTCGCGGATTCGGGGGGCCGATCGGGGTATCGAGGTGGGCGCGGTTCATGCCACTTGCTCCCGATCGCGTCGTGCGGTGCCGGTACCGGCTTCGTTCGCGGACGTGTTCTTGGGCGGACGTCCCCGCGGGCGTTTCCGAGTGATCACAGACCCGCGGTCGAGGATTTCGCCGCCCCAGACTCCCCACGGTTCACCTCGGGAAAGGGCTCCGGCCAGGCACTGCTCCTTGACGGGGCAGGCAGAGCACAGAACTTTCGCCCGTTCGAGTTCCCGGGGAGTCTCGGCGAACCAGAGGTCCGGGTCACGGCGGCAGGGTAAGGCACCATCGTCCGACGGTGTGGAGTCGAGCAGCACGGCCACCGCCGCACCGCACTGCTCGGGTCCCTCCCCGGTGGACACCGGGATGCTCGGGGTCGAGGTCACTGCTTTCCTCCTTCGTTCTGCGGTTTTGGTTCTCGTGCGATCCCGGCCGAGTGATCACGCGTAATCCTGCGGACAACAAGAAGGCCGCGGACCCGAGAGGCAGGTCCGCGGCCTTGGCGAGCGAGAAATACTCCTGAAGCGAAGCGATCAGGGACTTCGCTGCCGGGCGGACCAGCAAAGGTCATCGTGTTCGGGGATGAATGCGGGGCGTCGCCACGGGCGCACGAGGGCGCTGCGGTGGCCGTGTTCGCAGGCGGACACGCAGGACGCAGCCGTGTTCCCGAGCACGAGGTGGCCGGGGATACCGAGCAGCGTGGTACCGGACATCGAGGCCACCTCCTTTCCGCGGTTCGCGCCGGGTGCATCGACACCGCAGCCCGACTCGGAGAAGATTATTGGCACGCGAGCACCGCGTGCAACCGATTTTTCACATCGAAGCAGCGATCGGATGAAGAATTCGCGTCTCCGCAGGTCGGAGGTTGTGTCACCGGCCCTGCACCAGGGCGAGAACGTCGCTTCCGAAGCGCTCCAGCTTCGTGGCGCCGATCCCGGAGATCGCGACCAGATCGGACTCGTCGGCCGGGCGCTGCTCGGCGATCGCCAGCAAGGTCGCATCGGTGAACACCACGTAGGCGGGCACCTTGAGTTGCTTGGCCCGCTCGCTGCGCCAGGAGCGCAATCGTGACAGCAAATCCTCATCCGCATCGGAGGGACAGTTCGAGCAGCGGCCGAGCTTGATGTCCATGGTGCTGGACAGCGGTGTCGCGCAGAGGCGGCAGCGCGGCTTGGTGGACTGCTTGGTTCTGGACTCTCCCGCCCGTTGCTTGGTCTTGGCGGGCAGCGCGGCCGGATGCCCATCGGGAACCAGACTGTAGAGGAATCGGCTGCGCCTGCGGTGGCGCCGCCCCCCGCTTGCTCTGGCCAACGCCCAGGACAGGTGCAGATGCTCGCGTGCACGGGTGACCCCGACGTAGAGCAGGCGCCGCTCCTCTTCGATCGCGGCATTGTCCCCGTCGGCGTGCTGGATCGGCAGGGTGCCCTCGACGAGCCCCACCAGAAACACCGCGTCCCATTCCAAACCCTTGGCCGCGTGCAGCGACGCCAGCGTGACGCCCTCCACGGTGGGTGGATGCTGTGCCTCGGCACGCATCTCCAGTTCCGTGACGTAGCGCGCGAGGTCCAGGTCCGGCTCCGGCAGTGTCTCGGCGAGCTCTTCGGCCAGATCGACCAGCGCGCTCAGCGATTCCCACCGTTCACGAGCCGCACCCCCCGCCGGAGGTTCGGCGGTGAGACCGACCTCGGCGAGCACGGCACGCACCAACGCGGGCAGGCCGTCCTCGCCGGCCGGGTCCGCACGCGGCACCGCGGACCGCAATGCGGCCATCGCCTGGCGTACTTCGGTCCGCGCGAAGAAGCGTTCCCCGCCGCGCACCTGGTACGGAATGTCGGCGTCCGCGAACGCCTTTTCGTACACCTCGGACTGTGCGTTGACCCGGAACAGCACGGCGATCTCCGACAGCGCGACACCCTGCTGCACCAACGCCGCGACCTTGCGGGCCACCGCCTCGGCTTCGGCGGGTTCGTCGTCGTACTCGGCGAAATCCGGGTCCGGCCCGTCGGCGCGTTGCCCCCTCAGCCGCAGCCGGGCTCCGGCAGGACGGGACCGAGCGGCCTCGATCACGTCGTTGGCCAGGGAGACGACCTGCGGCGTGGAGCGGTAGTCGCGTTCCAGACGTACCACGGTGGCCTCCGGGAACCGGCGCGGGAATCCGATCAGCCACTCCGGCGCGGCTCCGGCGAAGGAATAGATCGTCTGGTTCGCGTCGCCGACGACGGTCAGATCGTCCCGCTCGCCCAGCCAGGCAGCGAGCACACGCTGCTGCAGCGGGTTGACGTCCTGGTACTCGTCGACGACGAAGGAACGGTAGCGAGCGCGGAACTCCTCGGCGACCTCGGAGTGTTCCTCCAGAATCGCCGCCGTGTGCAGCAGCAAATCGTCGAAGTCGAGAACCTGGGCGCGGTTTTTGAGCTCCTCGTAAGCCGCGAACGCCTTGCCGACCTGCTCCGGGGGGATCGGCGTCGAACGCCCCGTTCTCGCGGCGGCCGCCGGGTACTGTTCCGGACCGATCAGCGAGGCCTTCGACCACTCGATCTCGGTGGCGAGATCACGCACGGACTCCGTCTCGGTGGACAGGCCCAACCGGTTCGCGGCCTGCACGACGATCCGGAATTTGCTGTCCATCAGCGGCCACATCCGCCCTTCGAGAATTCGCGGCCAGAAATAGCGCAACTGTCGGAATGCCGCCGCGTGGAAGGTCTGCGCCTGCACCCCGGAGGCCCCCAGCGCGCGCAGGCGCGTCCGCATCTCGCCCGCCGCGCGGGCGGTGAACGTGACCGCCAGTACCTGTTGGGGAACGACCAGGCCGCGCTCCACCAGGTGGGCGATGCGGTGAGTGATCGTGCGGGTCTTGCCGGTCCCCGCCCCCGCCAGCACGCACACCGGTCCTCGTGGAGCGATGACCGCGGCCCGCTGCTCCGGGTCCAGTCCCTCCAGCAGTCGCGGTTGTTCGGCCATGCTCGGCATCTTCGCAGAGCCCGGGCAACGGCCCGGCTCACACCCCGCGCTCCGTGCCCGCATGTCGGCATTCCGCTGCGACCTCTTGACCGGTTACCGTGATCCTCGACACAGTGTTGATCGTCCTCCGGAGCACGCACCACTTGTCCGGCACCGCCCACGTGGCCACTGCGCACGCAGTGCCCGACCGAGGAGACGAGATGCAGCTGCCCCACGACCTGATCGGTTCCGGTCCCCGCAAGGTGATGGTCCTGCACGGCTGGCTCGGCGACAGCACGAGCTTCGGTCCCATCCGGCCGTACCTGGACACCGAAACGTTCGGTTACGCGTTCGTCGACTACCGGGGTTACGGGGAAGCTCGGGACACTCCGGGCGAGTACACGGTCGGTGAAGCGGCACAGGATGTTCTGGACACCGCGGAGGCGCTCGGCTGGGACCGGTTTTCGCTCATCGGTCACTCCATGGGTGGCATGGTCGCCCAGCACGTGCTGCTCGCCGCCGCGGAGCGCGTCGAGGCTCTCGTCGGGATCTCGCCGGTGCCCGCCTCGGGTGTCCCGTTCGACGAGCAGGGATGGCAGCTGTTCTCCGGAGCCGCCGAGGCACCGGAGCAGCGCAGAGCCATCATCGATCTCACCACCGGCAACCGCCTGCCCGCGGCGTGGCTGGACGCGATGGTGGACCGGTCGGTCGGCCGCACCGACAAGGCCGCTTTTCGCCGCTATCTCGACTCCTGGTCCGGGACCGACATCCACGACCGGGTGGAGGGATCCACCACACCGGTGCTCGTCCTGGCGGGTGCCCATGATCCGGCTCTGTCACCCGAGGTCATGAAGGACACGTGGCTGCAGTGGTATTCCCGGGCCGAGCTGGAGGTCTTCACCGACGCCGGGCACTACGCACCCGACGAGGTTCCGCTGGCACTGGTGTCGCACTGCGAGGGATTCCTCCGGCGATGACGACCGGCGGAGCCACCACAACCACTCCCGATGTCTTCGACCCGAGGCACTGCGCGCACGGCATTCCGCACGACGACTTCCACTGACTGCGCACCCACGAGCCGATGAGCCAGCAGCACGCGTGAAGCGGGCAGTTCAGTACGGCCAGGTGGCCCAACCGCGCAGCATCCGGTAGGCGATGGAGATTCCCGGCGGCAGCCGCAAACCCTGCACCGGGCCGTCGGCGTCCAGGGCCGCGCGGACGTGATCACGGTGTATCCATCGGGCATCGTCGATCTCTCCGGCAGCCGGCTGCAGGGCCACCGAGGGATCGGCGACGGCCGCGAAGCCGACCATCAACGACCGCGGGAACGGCCACGGCTGACTACCCAGGTAGCGGACGTCCGTCACCCCGAGCCCGACCTCTTCGAACACCTCGCGCCGGACGCAGGCCTCCAGGGACTCCCCGACCTCGACGAACCCGGCGAGCACCGAATACCGATCGGCCGGCCACCCCGCCTGGCGCGCCAGCAACACGTGATCGGTGCCGTCGTGGATCAGACTGATCATCGACGGATCGGTGCGCGGGTACTCCTCCTGATCGCAGCCGGTGCACCGCCGTGCCCAACCGGCTCGTACCCGGGTGGTCGACGCCCCGCACACCGCGCAGTAGCGCGCACGATCGTGCCAAGCCAGCAGGCCGACCGCGGTGGTGAGCAGTCCCGCGTCGGTGTCACCGAGCAGGCCACCTGCCGTACGCAGGTCCCGCCAGCCGCTCTGCCGTTGGTCGCCCTGGGCACGCAAGGCCCAGTACGCCACTCCGTCCTGGACGCCGAGCAGGATCGCTCCCGCTGCGGGACGCTCGCCGAACTCGGTCGCAGGGTGGTACACGAGCCGGTTGTCGCCGGTCACTTCGGTGCGTCCGCGGACATCCACCAGCAGAACCCGACCGTGGGACCACCACATGGTGTCCTCCTGCGAGATGTCCCGCGTCATCTCGGTCCGGTCGACCGTGGTGGCCCGTGACAGCAACGGGTCGGTGTCCAATTGGAATTGCGGTGAGGTGAATGCCGCTGCCGCACCGTCCGCGGAGCCCGCCTGCGCCTGCTCCTGCGAAGTCATGTTCTCCCCACTTCAGGATGTCTCGGCGGAGCCAACCAGCCGGTTGCTCTCGAGCTCACGGCACCGTCACACCACCGAGCGCCTGCAACTGATCGCGCAGTTTCTCCGCGTCACCCACGACCACACCGGTGAAAGCGGTCGGTGCCCAGAACCACGCAGCCTCGGCGACCTCCTCGGCGGTGACCGCCCGGAGCCGGTCCGGGTGCGCGCTCAACCACTCCTGCCCCAGGCCGCACGTGGCGAGGGTGGCGAGCATGGAGGCCAGGCCGGACTGCGAGGAGGTCGACGTCAGCAGCCCGCCGATCGCGTACTGCCGTGCCGACTCCACTTCGGACTCGGTCGGTGGGACCAGCCCGAGCCTGCCGAGCTCGTACCGGGTTTCCAGCAGTGCCGCTGCCGTGACCTCACTGGCGGTGTCGGCGTCGACCAGGATGCTGCCGCTGTCGGGTGTGAACTCGAATGCCGAGTGCGCGCCGTAGGTGTAGCCCTTGTCCTCGCGAATGTTTTCCACCAGCCGGGAGGAGAAGTACCCACCGAAAGTGAGATTGGCGATCTGCAGTGCGGGGTAGCGCGGATCGGTCCGAGGAAGCCCCTGAGCGGACAGCCGCAACTGCGACTGCACGGCCCCGTCGCGATGCACCAGGCGAATATCGCCCCCCTGCACGGCAGGCAGTGTGGGCATCTCGCGTGCCGAGGACTCCGAGTGCCAGCCGGCCAGATGGCGCGCGATCTCCGCGACGGTCCGTTCGGGATCGACGTCACCGACCAGCACCAGCGTCGCCCCGCGTGGAACCACGGCCCGGCTGTGCAGCTCACGCACCTCTTCGGCGGTGACCTGGCCGACGTCGGCAGCCTCCGGGACCTCCCGCGCAAAGGGATGGTCACCGTAGCGGTGCTTCTGCAGCTCCTCACGCGCGATCACGCGTGGCTGCGAGCGCGCCACCGCGATCCGCTCCACCAGCCGGTCACGTTCACCCGCGACCTCGTCGTCGGCATAGACCGCACCGGTCAGGGCATCACCGAGCACATCCAGCAGCGTGTCCATGCCACTGGCCAGGGCCTCCCCGGCGATGCCGAGGTGCTCGGGATCCACGGAAGCGTGCAGATCACCGCCGACAGCCGCCAGATCGGTGTCCATCTGCACCCGGTTACGGCGCTGCGTCCCGGTGAGCAGGGTTTCCGCGAGCACCTCGGCACGTGCCGGATGCATCCGGTCCTGCCCGGCGAACGGAATCCGCACACGCAGCTCCACCATCGGAACCGCACCGTGCCGGGCCACGATCACGCGCAAACCGTTGTCGAGCACGGTGTCCACCGTGGCGGGTTCGCGCCCGCTGCGGGGTTCGCCCAGCGCCGGCAACGGCCGTGGCCCGAGCTCGGTGCGACCGATCTCCTCGGCGCTTCGATGTGTTGCCCGGGTCATGCCGCACCTCCGTCGGAACTCTCCTCGCTTGCGGGTTCGATCTCCAGTACCGCCCGCGCGTCGGGACGCAGTGCCTTGGCCGCGGCGGCCACGTCCTGCGCGGTGATCTCGCCGACGCGGCTCGGCAGTTCGGAGATCAGTTCGGCACGCCCGTGGACGAGCTCGGCACTGCCCAGATCGAGAGTGCGCGACATCAACCGGTCGTGCTCCCGGTACAGGCCGGCGGACCAGCGCGCGGTCACCCGCGCCAGCTCCTCGGCGGTGGGGCCGTCGGCGGCGATGCGTTCGAGCTCCTCGTCGATGGCACCCACCACACGAGCGGAATCGACCTCGGGCGTACGGATCGCGGTGAGCGTGAAGGTGTCGGGATCGCGCGCGTCCAGCGGCGCTCCCATCAGTCCCGCCCCGGCGTGGACGTCGACGACCATGGACTCCCGGTGGACCATCCGCTGCTGCAGGCGCGAGGCATCGCCGTCGGAGAGCACGGCCGCGAGCACCACGTTGGCCAGGTAGGAGTCGAGTTCGGCCACCGGGTCGGGCAGGCGGTAGCCCAGCGCGATGGCGGGCAACGGCGCGTGCGGATCGGCATGCCGGTCCCGCAGCTCCTGTGCCGGGTACGGCTCGGAGAACGACGGCCGCTGCGCGACCGGACGAGCGGGCACGTCACCGAAGTGCTTGTGCACGAGGTCGGTCGCCTGATCGACATCGATGTCTCCGGCGATGGTCAGCACCGCGTTGCCGGGCGCGTAGTAGGTGTCGAAGAAAGCGGCGCAGTCCTCGACCGTGGCCTGTTCCAGGTCGGTGAAGTCGCCGTAGCCGTTGTGGGCGTTGGCGAAGGTCGAGTAGAGCACCGGGGGAAGCAGGATCCAGGGGAAACCGCCGTAGGGGCGGTTGAGGACGTTGAGCCGGATCTCCTCCTTGACCACGTCCACCTGGTTGCGCAGGTTCTCCTCGGTGATCTTCGGCGCGCGCATCCGGTCGGCCTCGAGGAAAAGGGCGCGTTCCAGTGCATTCGACGGCAGCACCTGGAAGTAATCGGTGTAGTCCTGGTGCGTCGAACCGTTGAAGATGCCACCGGAGCCCTGCACGTGCCGGAAGTGTGCGAGCTTCTCCAGACTTTCACTGCCCTGGAACATCAGGTGCTCGAACAGGTGCGCGAAGCCGGTACGCCCTTGGGGTTCGGAGCGGAAGCCGACGTCATAGTGCACGCTGACCCCGACCACCGGAGGACCACCCGGCGACGAGGATCCCCGACCGGAGTCCGGGGCGAGCACCACGCGCAACCCGTTGGGCAGGGTGACGCGATGCAGTTGCGGTTCGACCATGCCTTCAGCGTACGTGCGTGTGGTCCCGTGGCGGGGAGTGCCCTGATTCGCGGCGCGTTGTCCAGCGCATCATCAGGATGTAGCCGCCGCCCGCGATTCCCGCGAGCGTGAGCAGCACCCGGTTCAGCCGCTGCCGCAGACCGCTCTCCCCCGCCGTTTCGGACCCCACCCGCGCCGCGGGCCGAACCACGAACTCGCCGGACACGTCCGCGGGAACCCGGACCGCCAACCGCTCCCCCCGCCGGTGACCGCACCCGTCGTAGCGTGCCTGCACACGGTGTCCGTCGACGGTCACCTCCACCAGATCTCCCTTGGTGGAGGCAGCACACGAGGCGGACTCGATCACCGTCGCCGTGGCGGGGCGCCACTCGGCAGGGGAACCACCGAGCACGGCCGGAAGGGGCCACCAGGCCACGGACACCGCGCCCACCCCGACCAGTCCCAGAACCAGCAGGATCAGCGCCACGGATGCCGAACCTCGTCGTCGCCCCACACCGCGATACTCCCAGAACGAGGCGTGGTCCCGTTGCCTTGCCCGGTTCGGCGCCGACGACTACTCGTCCGGCGGAGAGGTGACCTTCTTGACGTACAGGAGGCGGTCGCCTTCCTCGATCGCGTCGGCCTCCGGTGCATCGACCCGGTAGAGCCGCCCGCCACGCACGATGCCCAGCACGATGTCGGCCAGGTGCCGGGGGGAACCACCGATCTCGGAGCGCCCGGCATCTCGCTCGGCGATCGCCAGCCCGATGTCCGGGGACAGCAGGTCCTCGAACATCTCCACCACCGACGGTGTCGTGGTCGCCATCCCCAGCAGCCGGCCGGAGGTCTCACTGGAGACCACCACCGAGTCCGCACCCGACTGTCGCAGCAGATGCACGTTCTCGGCCTCCCGCACCGCCGCCACCAGATGTGCCTTCGGCGCGAGTTCCCGCGCACTGAGGGTGACCAGCACGGCGGTGTCATCACGTTCGGGCGCGACCACGATCGCGCGGGCCCGGGGGACACCGGCAACGCGCAGCACATCCGAGCGGGTGCCCGTTCCGTTGACGGTGACCAGGCCGAGTGAGGAGGCGGCCTCCAACGCGGTCGGATTCATGTCGACCACGACGATCGAGCCCGGCTCGGCCCCCTCCCCGAGCAGGGCCGTGACAGCCGAGCGACCCTTGGTTCCGTACCCGATGACGACCACGTGGTCGCGCACCTTGGACCTCCAGCGTTGGATCTTCAGCGCCTGCCGGGAGCGCTCGGTGAGCACCTCCAGTGTGGTCCCGACGAGCACGATCAGAAACAGTACGCGCAACGGCGTGATGACGAGCACGTTGACCAGCCTGGCCGAGGCCTCCACCGGGGCGATATCGCCGTAACCGGTCGTCGACAGCGACACGGTCGCGTAATAGAACGCATCCAGGATGGTCACCGGGGTGCCGTCGGTATCGCTGTATGCGTCTCGGTCCAGGTAGACGAGCAGCACGGTGACCACCAGCGCCACCAGCGCCCCCAGAATGCGCCTGCTGATGGCTCGAACGGGGCTCGCACTGGGTGCCGGCATCCGGACCACACCGACCAGGGCATGATCCGGCCGGTCGGTCAGGCGGTCGGTGAGCTGATCCTCCGCCCGCCAATTGGCGAACGGCCCACCCAGCCGCGGTCTGCGGCGCATCACCGTGCACGCACCCTCACGCGGGCATCCCCGTATCGATCGGTCACGGCGCAGAACGGTAACGCCTTCAAGGCCGGAGCGCGAAAGGGACTCGCAAGCTCCCGGCCCCACTACTTGTTGAACGCACAACCTTTCGGCTTACCATGCTCGAGTGCAGCAGCTTGAACACGCGGCCCGCGCCCTCGGGTGGCAGGGATGCCTGATTCCCGATGTCGAGGTTTTCGGTGTCCGGTTCGGCGCTGTGGCACGCCTCCGTCCCGACGTGCATCGCTGGCGCATCGCCCATGGCTGGGAGCCGCAGCTCGATCCGTCGTGGTTGCGTTCGTGGTCCGAGGCGAGCGGGCACGATCACCTGCCCGTGCCCGGTGTGGACCTGTTCGGCATCCTCGTGCCCGTGTCGAAGGCCAGGCGGGCACTGCGCACCTGTGGCAGCCTCATGACGCTCGCACCGTGTACCGCCGTCCTGCCCGGCGATCATCCTTACCGGCCGTGGCCACTGACCGAACTCGACTACTACGGCATCGGGGTGGTCCGATCCGGACCGGAAGGCCCGGCCGAGCTGGTGCTGCCCCCGGAGGACCGGTCGGTCGAGTTCGGGTCCTCGCTGCTCGGTCGCTGGTTGCTGGAGGTTCTGTACCACAGAATCCTCGAACGTGATCATCGCAGCCCCGAGAGCGCCACCGGGTCCCGCCTGCGGCCGGAACGGGGCTTTCCGCTCGAGTGAACCTCCCGGCCGGGCCGGTTCACACAGTCATGTATTCGTGCCAGTTCAGTTCCTCGGGATTCCAGCGCATACCGTGCCCGTCACGCACCGCGCGGAGCGCCCGCATGGTGTGCGGCCAGCGCCGGATGACGTTGGCCAGGGCGACCGGGGTCATTTCCTCGCTGGTCCGGTTCTGACCGCCAGGGCCGAGCAGGGCGATACCACCCGGCGTGGCGAGAATGTCGGTCAGCATGATCTGACCGGACAGTGCGGTGCTCTCGACGCTGGCGAGATACTCCGGGTGCAGCTCGGACGGCCAGGTGCTGCGGTCCAGGTCGGTGGCCACGGGCTGCGCGCAGTTCCCGCAGCGGCACTCGAATTCGCTCGTCCAACCGTGCTGCTCCCACGACCAGACGACCGAGTCGCCACTGTTCAGTTCGGTCAGTGCGGCCACGTGCGGCCACGCCCCCGCGACCGCGCTCAGGTGGGTCCTCGAAGCGGGCCGGGGTGGTTCACCGGGCCCGTCGAACAACCACGTGCCCGCATCGTCCCGGTGCACTCGCACCAGAGGCGCGCGCATCGCCAGGACGTCCTCGTCCACCCACACCTCGGTCTGCGGAGGCGTGCGGAGCTTCCACTCGGTATTCTGCGACATCGGCTCGCATACTCCTGCGCGCCGAGATCCGATGACAAGGCACACCACCCGAACGTGTGGTGGGTGCTCCGGTTCCGCGCGAGCTCGACCCGGCTCACTCCGCTTCCGGAACGGAAGCGAGCAGCGCACGCAGACCCTCCGCATCGAGGAGGTCGACGGGGCGCAGAGTCCGGTCGTGACGCACGTAGTGGAACGCCGCGCGAACATCGCTCAACGGCACTCCGGACAACTCCGACCACGCCAGCCGATAGGCCGCCAGCTGCACCGACAGCGCCGATGTCCGATCCTCACCGGGCACCGCACCGGTCTTCCAGTCCACGACCGTCCAGCCCCCGTCCGGATCGGCGAACACCGCGTCCATCCTCCCCCGGATCGCGATCCCGTCGATCCGGGTCTCGAAAGGCACCTCCACCCGGTACGGGGTGCGGTCGGCCCACGAGCTCGCGAGGAACGCCTCCCGCAGCTCCTCCAGGGCACCGTCCGAGGTCGCCGAATCATCGGCGGCACCGGGAAGTTCGTCGATGTCCAGCAGCGCCGTGGACGTGAACCGGTGCTCCAGCCAGGCATGGAACGCCGTGCCGCGCCGTGCCGCGGGGTTCGGGGGCTGCGGCAACGGCCGGCGCAGGCGCCGAGCCAGTGCCTGCCGGTCGTCGGCAAGTTCGACGAGCCGGCTCACCGACAGGTGATCGGGCAACGTGACCTCGTCCCGCCGCGCGGTGGCATCGCGCTCGGCCAGCAACACGTCGACATCCCGTGCCCAGCGCGCGGTCTCGTCGTCCTCCGGCGCCTGCGCGCCGCTCTCCGGGGACTCGGCCCCCTGCGCAGCCGGCACTTTCTCCGAAAGCCGCCCGTCCCCGGCTCCGCTCTGCGGGCCGGTCAGGGCCGCACGCACGAGATCGGCCCCGGCCTCGACGGCGCCCCGGCGCTCACCCAACGGGTCGGCAGGCCATTCGAGACCGCGTGCGGCCTCGGTCAGCGGATTCGCCGTGTCGCCATCGGGGTGCGGCGCCCAATGCTCGACGACTCCCGCTGCAGGATCACCGCCGAGAGCCTCCGCGAGCTCGCGCAGGAACCCCGAGGGACCTTTCGGTTTCGTGCCGGTCTCGCCCCACCAGTGGCCCGAGACCAGCAAGGTGCGCTCCGAACGCGTCGACGCGACATACAGCAGCCGCCGTTCCTCGGTGAGCCGGCGCTCCTCGAAGTCCTCGTCGTGCCGGTCCAGCTCTACGGTGATCTCCTTGCGATCCATTCCCTCCAGCCGCTCCAGGTCCAGCCGGGGGAGGTCCTGGGCATCCCCGCGCAGCTCCGCGGGCAGCTCGGTGACCGAGCGCAGCCAGCAGGAGGACCTCCGCTTGCCCGGAAAGACACCATCGACCAGATGGGGGACGGCCACGACCTGCCATTCCAGGCCCTTGGCCGCATGCGCGGTCAGCACCTGCACCCGGTCCTCGGCGACCTCCACCTCGCCCGGTTCCAGACCGTCCTCGGCACGCTCGGCCGAATCCAGGTAATCCAGCAGTGCGGGCAGGGTCGCCGAAGGGCTCGCAGTGGCGAATTCGTTCACCACGGCGCTCAGTGCGTCCAGATGAGCCCGTCCTGCCCCGCCCGGCCGGGCCAGGCTCTCGATGTCCAGCAGCAGGGTGCGTTCCACATCGGCCACGAGTTCCGGCAGCGGCTGCTCGAGCCGCTGGCGCAACGCGGCGAGTTCTTTGCCCAGGCGACGCATTCTCCGGAACCCCTCCCGCGAGTACCGCTCGGGCTCGCCGGGATCGTCCAACGCATCCACCAGGCCGGCTTGCTCGGCATTCTCCCCCGGCAGCGCCTCGGCCACGGCAGCGGTGGCGCCTTCCGGTTCCGGAGTTCCCGCGCGGGTACCGAGCTCGCGGGCACGTTCCCACAGTGCGGCGAGATCCGCCGCGCCGATGCGCCAGCGCGCCCCGGTCAGCAGCCGCATCGCCGCCGTGCCCGCCAGCGGGTCGACCAGCACCCGAAGCGCGCTGACCAGATCGCGCACTTCCGGCTCCTCCAGCAACCCGCCCAAGCCGACCACTTCGACCGGAAGACCTCGTTCCCGCAGCGCCGCGGCGAGATCGGCCATATCGGCGCGGCGCCGCACCAGTACCGCCGCAGTGGGCGGCTCTCCCGTGCTGTGCAGGGTTTCCTGCCACCGCTGCGCGACGTGGTCGGCAACCCAGTCGCGCTCGGAGCGGACATCGTCGACCAGCGCGCACCGGATGTCGCCGGGACCCGCCCCGTCCCGCGCGCGCAGCTCCTCGACCTCCAGACCGGCCTCGCGCAGGGGCCCGGAGAGAACGTTGGCCAGATGCAGCACCTCGGGCGGATTCCGAAAGCTGGTCATCAACCCGTACCGCTCGGCAGGCGCCACCCCCGCAGCGGAGGAGTGATCCCGATCGGAGCCGTCCCCCCGTGTGGATGCGCCGGGAACGTCCGAGTCCGCGCTCACGCGGCGCGGGAAGTCGGTGGCGAAGCGCGGCAGGTTCGCCGCGCTCGCGCCCCGCCAGCCGTAGATGGCCTGAGCGGGGTCACCGACCGCGGTCACCGGCAGCGGTGCCCGCGCCCCGCCGAACAACGCTCGCAGCAGCACGCGCTGCGCGTGCCCGGTGTCCTGGTACTCGTCCAGCAGCACGGCACCGAAGCGCTCCCGTTCCCCCGCGGCCACCTCGGGATGCTCGTCGGCCAACCGCGCGGCCAGCGACATCTGATCGGCGAAATCCATCGCCGCTTCCCGGCGCTTGCGGCAGCCGTACTCGTCGAGCAGCGGCAGCAGTGCCGCGCGCAGCCGTTGCGCGGCCGGAATCTTCTGCAATTCCTGGGACAGGGCGGCACGCTGGCCCTTGCCCGCAGGGGCGGACTCCACGATCCGGCACATTCGTTCGGCGTGCTCGGCCACCTGCTCCGGTGCCACCAGGTGCTCGGCGAGTTCCGAGGCCAGGGACAGCACGTACCCGGTGACCGTGGACGGGACCCTGTCGGTGTCCAGGTCCTCGGTCCAGCTGGACACGACACTGTGCGCCAACTGCCATGCCGCCGTCTCGGTCAGCAGCCGCGCACCGGGCTCCACCGGCACACGCAAGCCGTGCTCGCCGACGAGGCGACCCGCGTAGGCGTGATAGGTCAGCACGGTCGGTTCCCCTGCCAGCACCCGGGACCGCAACCCCCCGGAGGGGTCGACCTCCTCCAGCAGTCCCGAGCCGGCCAGACGCCGAAGCCGGGCCCGGACACGGTCGGCGAGCTGCCGTGCTGCCTTGCGGGTGAAGGTCAGGCCGAGGACGCGTTCCGGGGTGACCAGCCCGTTGGCCACCAGCCACACCACGCGGGCTGCCATCGTCTCGGTCTTGCCCGCACCCGCCCCCGCGACCACCAGGGCCGGTTCGGCCGGTGCGCCGATCACGGCGGATTGCTCGGGTGTGGGCGGGTGCAGTCCCAACGCCTCCGCGATCCGCTGCGGACCGATCACTGGCCGACCTGCCTTCCTTCCGGGTGCACGGGACAACTGGTTCGGACCGGGCATCCGGGACAGTCGGAGTTCTCGTTGGCCGCGAATACCGGCCCGGTACTGGATGCGGCGGCGTCGTGAACCGTCTCGAGCCACACCCGCACGCCGTCGTCGTCGAGCCCGGCCTGGCTCCGCTCCGTGGCCGCACCACGGGCGTCCGGTTTCGCGACGTAGAGCAGCCGGGCGCCTCCCGGTTGCACCTCCCCGGCCGTGTCACCGAAGGCACCCAGCGCGGCGGCAAGCTGGTACACCGCCAGCTGGGGATGTTCCTGCGCCGCATTCTTGCTCACCGGGTTCTTCGCGGTCTTGACGTCCACCACGACCGGACGCCCGCCGGAGTCCGTTTCCAGCCGGTCCACCCGACCGCGCAACCGCAACCACGGACCTCCCTCACGGGCGGGGATCTTGAGGTCGAGGTCGGTTTCCACCCCCGCCTGTGTCAGTTCGCCGCGCGAGGACTCCAGCCAGGTCAGGAACGCGTCGAGCATCCGCTCCACCCGTTGCCGCTCGCGGCGGGAAAACCACGGTGCCCCCGCGTCGACCGACTCCCAGGCCTCGTCCAGCGCCCGGCGCAACTGTTCGGCGTCGGCACCGTCGGCCGCGGACTGGACGAGGGCGTGCACCAGGGTGCCGGTCACCGAGGCCAGCTCGGCGGCATCCTGCCCGCCATGCCGCTCGAGCATCCACCGCAGTGGACACGTCGCCAACGTGTCCACGGTGGAGGGAGACACTCGGACCGGCTCGTCATCACCGACCAGTGGCGTCGACGTGGTAATGGCGGGCAATCCGTACCACGCGTCCGGATGCGCACCGGGAACTCCGGCAGCGGCGAGGCGGGCGAGCTGGGCCGCAGCGCGCTCGCGCCGTTGCAGGTCGGCGCCGCCGTCGCAGGCGACCTGCCGGAGTTCACCGACCAGCTCGGGCAGTGCGAGACCGCGCTCGGGCCGGGACACCGGGCGTTCGAGCGCATCGGGATCGCTGAGCACACCCTCCAGTTCGTCCAGGAAGCGCGACGGCTGCTCGTCCTCGCCCCGGACCGCGCTGACCAGCACACGGTCGCGCGCACGGCCGGCCGCCACCAGCAGCAGGCGCCGCTCGTCGGCCAGCAGCGGCGCCGTGGCCGACATCCGGTCGGAGTCGTCCACCCCGGACAGGACGTCGACCAGCCGCTCCACTCCCAGCAGCGAGCCGCGCAACCGCAGATCGGGCCAGACTCCTTCCTGGACACCGGGGATCGCGACGACGTCCCACTCCTGGCCGGTCGCCGCGTGCGCGGTCGCCACCGTCACCGCCTCCCCGGCAGGAGCCGACGGTGCCAGGGAGTCGCCGGAGATGTGCTGGCTCGCCAGGTGGTCGGCGAAGGCAGCGGCATCGGCGCCGGGGTGCCTGTCGGCGTACTGCGCGGCCGCGTCGAACAGGGCCACCACGGCGTCGAGGTCCCGGTCGGCCTGAGCGCCGGAAGCCCCGCCCCGCTCGGACCGGGCGAGCCAGTACTGCTCCACATCGCAGGCCTTCCACACCCGCCACAGGGTTTCCTCGATCCCCTGGCCCCCTGCGACGGCTTCCGCTCCGGTGCGCAGCAGCGCCGCGATGCGGTGTGCCGGTTCGGCGGCGGCATCCTCCAGCGCCGCCAACCGATCCTCGCGTTGCAGGACCTCGACGAGGAGCTCACCGCTGGAGCGGTCTCCACCTGCGGCCAGCTCGAGCCGCCGCAGCCCCCGGCGCAGGCGTCGCAACGCGAGCGGATCGGCACCGCCCAGCGGGGACGTCAGCAGTTCCTCCGCGGACTCCGGGCCGAGCTCCTCGGGCCGCACGGCACACCGCAGCAGTGTCAGCAGGGGACGGACAGCGCCGCGCTGGGCCAGCGGTACGTCGTCGACGGGCAGCGCAAGAGGCACTCCGGCAGCAGGCAGGGCGCGACGCAGCACCGGCAGCGACAGCTTCGTCGACTTCACGATCACCGCCATCCGCGACCACGGCACGCCGTCGAGCAGGTGTGCGCGGCGAAGCTGGTCGGCGATCCACGCGGCCTCCTGCGCCTGGGAGGCCAGCAGCCGCACCTGTACCGCTCCGGGGTGTCCGCCGGACTCCTGCCCGGCACCGATCGCGTCACGCTGCGGACCGGAACCCGGCAGGTGCGACGCCAAGCGCTGCACCGCAGCACGCACCGGCTCCGACATCCGGTGATCGACCGTCAACACCTGCGTGTGATCCCCGCCCGGATCGGCGTCGCGCAACCCCTGTGAATCCGCCCCGCGGAACGCGTAGACGGCCTGGTCGGGATCACCGGACAGCAGGAACTCCGAGGTGGCGTTCCCCAACCGGACGCACAACCGGAACTGCTGCGGGTCCAGGTTCTGGGCATCGTCGACGAGCAGGAGCCGCACGCGGCCCTGCTCCTGTTCCAGCAACCCGGGGTCGGTGTCGAAGGACAGCAATGCGGACGAGATCAGCTCGGCCGCGTCGAACGCCGGGGCGCCTCCCTGCTGCCCGGTCCCTCCTGCCAGCAGCGTGACCCGCTCGTACTGCTCACCGAACCCGCCTGCTGCGATCCATTCGGGACGGTCGTGGCGGGAGCCGAGCTCCCGGAGCTGCGCAGGCCCGAGACCGCGCTCGGCAGCGCGCATCAGCAGCTCGCGCAACTCGACGCGGAAGCCGTCCGTGGACAGTGCCGGGCGCAGGGCTTCCGGCCAGGATCCGGCCCCCTCCTCGAGATCACCGTCGAGCAGCTCACGGATCTGAACGTCCTGCTGCGGACCGTTGAGCAATCGCGGGGGCGGCCGCCCCTCCCGCGCGGCCTGCAACCGCAGCACTCCGAACGCGTACGAGTGCACCGACCGTACGAGCGGCTCCTGCGTGGTGTGTGGGCCACTCTCCCGTGCACGGCCGATCCGCCGGGTGATCTCCGCGCGCAACCGTGCTGCCGAACGGCGGGTCGGGGTGAGCACCAGGATGTTCTCCGGGGCGACGTGCCGGTGCAGCACACGATCGGCGACCACCTCGGCGAGCAGCGTGGTCTTGCCGGTACCGGGACCACCGAGCAGCCGGAGGAACCCCCCGGTGTGCTCCAGCACCCGTTGTCCTGCCGCATCCCAGGACAGCTGCTGCCTGCCGGAGTCGGCACGGCGAACGAGTGTGGGCGCATCGGAGATCGGCACGTCTCCGATGTAATCATGCACCGCCGATACCGTGGGGCAGGCGGGCCGGTCACGGGTGATGTTCACGGCGATGCGTTCCGCATGCCGCCCCTGGACAACCGGAACCACTGCGAACCGGGATACTGCAGCCGTGGATGAGCAGACGCTGGAGCAGGTCCGGTCGGTCGTCGCCTCGATCCCGCCCGGGCGGGTACTCGGCTACGGCGATGTCGCCGAACTCGCGGGGCTGCGCTCGGCCCGGCTGGTCGGCCGCATCCTCGCCGAGGACGGGGCCGACCTGCCCTGGTACCGGGTGCTGCGCTCCGACGGCACCGTCGCCGAGCACATCCGGCACCGGCAGCTCGAACACCTGCGCGCCGAGGGGGTCCTCGCCGACAACGGCCGCGTCGACATGCGTCGCTATCGCTGGGAAGCGGAGTGAACGCCACATTCGCTCCGAAAGAGCGCACCGACGGGCCGTTCACTCACCTCCCACGGGCGGGCAGTTCCTCGGCGAGCAACCGAACCAGCGCTGCCGTCCGCGCACGCTCGGGCATCGAATACGGCAGGCCCACCTCCGCGATCGGTGCGGCGGTGACCGGACCGACGCACGCGAGCAGCACGCGCGAGCGCATCGCTTCCCGCAAGGAGGCACCCTTGCCGATGCGTTCAGCCCGGTCCAGCAGGTTCGCGGCCGCGGGCGCACTGGTGAACGGCAACGCGTCGATCTCACCGGCCACGATCGCACCGATCAGCCGGTCCAGCGCGTCGAGATCGAGAGGGTCCGTCCACCGGTAGACCGTCACCGGCACGACCTCGGCGCCGGCCTCGCGCAGCGCCTGCTGGAACTCGAGCATCGGATTCCCGTGCACCTGCACGACCACACGCTTGCCCTCGAGATCGTGCTGCAGCAGGTGGTGCAGGACTTCGGTGGACTCCTCCGAGGGGGCGCTCCACTCGACGGCAAGCCCGGCACCCCGGATGGCACCGCGTGCCTTGGCGCCGCGCGCCAGCAGGCGCGCCGGGCGCAGGTGCTCCAGCAGCCGTGCTCCGGCACCGCTGGAATCGGCCGCTTCCAGCCATCCGCGGAAGCCGGTTCCGGTGGTGACGACAACGAAATCCACCGGGGCGGCCAGCACAGCGGCCGTGGCTGCGGAGAGTTCTCCGTCCTCGGGCAGCGGCACGGTGTGCATCGCCGCGCCCCGCAGCACGGAAGCACCTCGTCTGGTCAGCAGTGCTTCGAGGTCACCGGCTTTGCGCTCGGCCGTGATCCCGACGGTGTAGCCCTTCAGCGGTTGCTCCGTTGCCGGCTCGCTCACCCGTCCATCCTGGCACGAGACGTTTCGGGAACACGCGCACAGGGACGGTCACTTGTTGCTCACATCGGCCTCGGACAAGCGGCCCAGTTGCTCTCACCACGCACGCCAATACGTGCACTCTCTTACAACACTTCGAGGACCATTTGGGAGGCGTATTCCAGGCCACCGAGCGAGGCCGTCGTGGCGCGCGGATGCAGCGCATGCACAGCCAAGCGGAACAGCAGTGCCCGCAGCAGCACCTGGGGCCACTCGGACAGGTGAGACCAGCGTTCCACGATGGCCGGATCCGAACCACCCCACGCGAGTGCGTCGATCACGACCACCGCCGCAGCCCACTCCGCGGGGCGCCAGTACGGCGTGAAGTCGATGAGGCCGGGCGGGGCGTTCCCCGCGAACAGCACGTTGCCGAACAGGTCGCCGTGCACCACCTGCGGCCGTAGCTGCATCTCGCGGCGCGATCCCGCCAGCGCGCCGTACAGCCTTCCCCCTTTGTCGGCCTGCAGGGGAAGCTCCACCTCGCCCCAGGCCATCCGATCGGCCAGGGCGTAGATGTCCTGGCGGGCATCCAGAAATCGCGGGTACGGCAGTGAACGAGTCCTGGTGTGCAGGCGAAGCGACATCGCCACGACCTCGTCGTGGCGGGGCTCCGGACGGCCCTCGATGTACCGGGTCGCCGACCAGCCGGAAACCACCCAGCGGCCGTCGGTCGATCGCAGGGGCTTGGCCAGCCGCACCTCGTCCGGCGCGAGGGTGTCGAGAGTCTGCGCCACCCATGCCGCTTCGGCGGTGCTGGAGGCCGGTTTGAGGACGACGTCGCCATCCTGCCCGCAGCGCCAGGCGATCCCACCTTCGAGCAGTTCCGGTTCCTCGAGGCGCGCTCCGAACGCCGCGCGCACATGCGGCGGTGGCGGCTCCGGTGTAGCACTCACGGCCGAAGACGCTACCCGCGTGAGCGCGGTTTGCGGGACAGGCACTCCGAGAGTTCGCCCGGCGAGGTACTGCATAGCCGGTCAGGGGTTTGCACCGTCGGCGCAAACCCCTGACCGGTCCTCAGTAGGTCGGCAGGTTCTGGTCGACCTCGTTGGCCCAACCGAGGACACCGCCGCCGACGTGCACGGCGTCGGAGAAACCGGCCTTCTGCAGCGCCGCGAGCGCCTCGGCGGAACGCGCACCGGACTTGCAGTGCAGCACGATCTGGCGGTCCTGCGGCAGCTCCGCGAGCGCCTCGCCGGAGACGATGCGGTCCTTGGGGACCAGCGTCGAACCCTCGATCTTGACGATCTCGTACTCGTGCGGCTCGCGGACGTCGATCAGTTCGAACTTCTCGCCGGAGTCGAACTTGTCCTTGAGCTCGCGCGGGGTGATGGTGCTGCCCGCCGCTGCCTGCTGGGCCTCGTCGGAGACCACACCGCAGAACGCGTCGTAATCGATGAGCTCGGTGACCTCGTCCGCGCTGGGGTCCTTGCGGATCTTGACGGTGCGGTAGCTCATCTCGAGCGCATCGTAGATCATCAGGCGGCCGAGCAGGGTCTCACCGATCCCGGTGATGAGCTTGATGGCCTCGTTGACCATGATCGACCCGATGGAGGCGCACAGCACACCCAGCACGCCACCCTCGGCGCAGGACGGCACCATTCCGGGCGGCGGCGGCTCGGGGTACAGGTCCCGGTAGTTCGGCCCGTGCTTCTCCCAGAACACGCTGACCTGGCCCTCGAAGCGGAAGATGGACCCCCACACGTAGGGCTTGCCCAGCAGCACCGCGGCATCGTTGACCAGGTACCGGGTGGCGAAATTGTCGGTGCCGTCCAGGATCAGGTCGTAGTCGCGGAAAATATCCAGTGCATTGTCCGAGGTCAGGTGCGTCTCGTGCAGGTTGACCTGCACGAACGGGTTGACCTCGAGGATCGAGTCCTTGGCCGACTCGCCCTTCGAGCGGTTCAGGTCGGACTGGCCGTGAATGATCTGGCGATGCAGGTTGGATTCGTCCACGGTGTCGAACTCGACAATGCCGAGGGTCCCCACACCGGCAGCAGCCAGGTAGAGCAGCGCCGGGCTCCCCAGACCTCCCGCACCGATGACCAGTACCTTCGCGTTCTTCAAGCGTTTCTGGCCCGCCATCCCGACATCCGGGATGATCAAATGACGGCTGTAGCGGGCGACCTCGTCCTTGGTCAGCTCCGCCGCCGGTTCCACGAGCGGTGGCAGTGTCGCCGCGTCCTGGGGCGGACTACCCTGCGTTGCCTCGCCGGACATCTCCGAGCTCCTCCTCAGTGATCCATGCTTCGCTCGGTTGTCGGGCCGATACCGGATCGGTCCCGAACCCTGGTACGCCTGCCCGCGCGGGCGAGCGCCTCACAGGAGCTGCAACGCAAGACTGGCCGATCCACATTCCCGAGCCCAAATGCTCCCACTCAGTGGGAAGTGCGTCCGCCCCCGGAAGAGGCGGAACGTCCCGCCGCGGTGGACCGAGAGCCCGGCCCGCCCGCGGACCCCACGCTCCGGCGGCGCTTCCGGCCGGCCGCGCGGTCGCTACTTCGGCGGCTCCGCATGCTCGCCGAGCGGGAACGGCCAGGCGTTGGGCTTGCACACCAAGCCGTTGGCCGGGATGTCGGTACCTTGCGATACCCGCTCGTTCAGCCGGTGCAACTCGTTGTTGGCCACGCTGAACGTCTGCTGGACCATGACCGGTGCCAGCACGCCCTGAGCCGGGCAGGCCGTGTGCCCGTTGCCGAGGACGTGTCCGACCTCGTGGTTGATGACATAGCGCCGATAGGTGCCGATGTCCCCGTCGAACGCGACGGCACCTCGCACCCACCGGGCGGCACTGATGTACACGCGCTCATCGATCCGGCAGGAACTGTCGTAAGGCAGCCCGTTGCCGTAGCCGCACACCTCCCGGGCCGTGTTCTGGCTGACCAGCGTCACGCGAAAATCCGGAGAAGGCCCCTCGGCGTCCACCCGCTGCAGGGAGATCCCGCCGCCCCTCGGGTTCGTCCAGCTACGGGAGTCGGACAGCGTCTGCTGAACCAGGCGGGCAAAGGAGTCGTTGCCCTCGGTCAGCGTGACACCGTCCTCGAGTTCGACGGTATAGCGGTACAACTCTCCGGAACCGACCCGTGGCGAGGTGCCGGGGAGCACGGTGAACGTGCCCGCACCGTTCTTCGGGATCGGTGCCCCCGGGGGGAGCTCCGCCGAGAACAGCTCGGCATCGTAGGACTTGCCCTTCGGGGCCTCGGTGACCACCGGCAGCGTGCTGGTCTCCGTCCGACCGGCCGCGGCACCGGAGGGCTCCGTACCCGCTGTCCCCGCGTCTCCCCGCGGAGTCTCGGTGACCTGAAACGCAGCCAGCACGGACACCGCCAGCAGCAGCGGGATGGCATAGACACCCCGGCCGTACCGCGACAGCCTGCCCTTGCGGCGACCTCGCGACTCGCTGTCGTGCTCTCTTCCCTCGGACTCCGCAGGGTGCCAGGAGGCCACCAGGGGCTCTGCTCGGTGCCGCCCTCGATTCCGACGTTGCGAATCCACGGTTCCCCCGTTGTCGGTCCGGCCTTGCCCCGGTCGGCCGTCGAATACCGGCCTCGCCGAGCAGGACACGCCGCCATCGGCCCTCGCATCGGTCCGGGCACCGTCCCAGGGTGCCACACGGGTGAGTGGAACGACGCATCCTCCGTGCACCCGAAAAGCCGGCCCGGTCACGGAGCCACCGACCGCGCAACGCCGTGGTGAAGTCCGTGTGAACACGATGCTCGGGCAACGTGCCCGCCTTCCTCTACCGACGAGTAAAGTCGGGGACCCCGGCACGGACACAACACCGGTCGGCCCAGCAGCACCCGGGCGGAGGACACGTATGACCGAAACCGCGCAGCACAGCACCGAGCAATCCGCGCGTGGGGTGCGACTGCCTCGCGATGCGCGCCGGGCACAGCTGCTCACGGCAGCTCAGCACGTGTTCGTGACCAACGGCTATCACGCCGCCGCGATGGACGACATCGCCGAGCGGGCCGGGGTCAGCAAACCCGTCCTCTACCAGCACTTCCCCGGCAAGCTGGAGCTGTATCTGGCATTGCTGGAGACCCACGGCGCCGAGTTGGTCCGACGGGTCCGGGAAGCGATCGAATCCAACCCGGACAACAAGCAGCGGGTGCGCGCCGCCGTGGGGGCCCTCTACGAGTTCGTCGACGGCGAGGACCAGGCTTTCCGACTCGTGTTCGAATCCGACCTGCGCGGGGAACCCGCGGTCGAGCAAGCCGTCGAGGGGGCCATGTCCGCGTGCGTCGACGCGGTCGCCGAAGCCGTCACCGCCGACGCCGGTCTCGACCACGAACGGGCACGCCTGCTCGCGGTCGGGCTGGTCGGACTCAGTCAGGTCACCGCCCGGAACTGGTTGGACACCCAGAACTCGATCACGCGGGAAGAGGCCGTCTCCCTGATGTCGACCCTGGCGTGGAAGGGACTCGCCGGTTTCCCCCTCCAGCAGGGATAACCAGGCGGGTCACCGGCTGCGCTTCTTGCCGCCGACGGGCACGAGCGGAGCGGCCTCGCACCGGCACTCGTCTTCGGAGACCGCCACCACACTGATCGTGGGGCCGTCACGCAGACCGGTGGTGATGGTCTCCCCCGCCTGGGCGAACTTGATCCACTGATCCCACTCGTCGTCGAAGGCCACCTCGTCCTCGACCTTGCCCATGGCAGCGCGCAATGTGCTGGCCAGCCACTGCGCTACCTCATCCGGGGTATGCAGCACCTCGGCCGCATCCAGCCGGGAGAGGCGGTCGTGCGCAGACAGGGCTGTGTTCAAAGGCGCGTCCTCGACATAGCCGTGATGGTGGATGCCGCCGCTGGTGTGCTGTCCCACGAGACCCTCTCGTCAAAATGGTCGATCGGACATGGCACTCGGCCACGGTACCGGACACGCGGCGGCACGAGCAGTGACGCGCGGACCTCTTCGGGCATCCACCCCGAGAGGTCCGCGCGTCGGCGTCACCGCACCGCTGCGCGGGCGAGGTCGGCGACCCTCGCGGTCACCTCGTCGTCCCGCTCCAGCGGCAGCATGTGTCCGGCTCCGGCATAGACGAGGTGCTCGGCATGCGGCAACGCCTCGGAGATACGCCGCGCGTGCGAGTACGGGCAGAGCCGGTCGTCCAGGCCTGCCAGCACCATCACCGGCACCGAACGGAATGCCGCAAGTGCCTCGACACGGTCGTGCTCGGCCAACGACTCCCGGAATCCCGCCATGCTCGGCGGATGGCATCCCGCGACCCATTCCGCGGTCGTGGCGAGATCGGAACTCGCCGGCTTCGAGCCGAACAGCAGCCAGCGCAGGCCGGGACGCATCCAGCGCGAACGCCTGCTCACCACCCGGCCCCGTGCGGCGGCGAGCTTGGAGCGCACCGCGCGTTCACCCGCGTTGAACAACGCAGCGATCGGCTTCGGCAGGCCGAGAGACGGTGCGGCGAGGCCTCCGCTGGAGGTCGCCACCAGAGCGACACCCCGTACCCGGTCGGCGAACAGCTGGGGGTGTTGCTCGGCCAGCGCCATCAGGGTCATACCACCCATGGAGTGGCCGGCGAGCACGATCGGACCATCCGGCACCCGATCCTCGATCAGCTCGGCGAGGTCGTCGGCGCACTGCCGGATCGTCGCCGTTCCGGCCGGAGCCGGGTCGGACTCACCGTGCCCTCGCAGGTCGAAGCTCACACCGCGCACCGGGACTCCCGCTGTGGCGGGCAATCCCGCCACGACCCGATCCCAGCTGTGCTTGGTCAGTGTCCAGCCGTGTACGAACACGACCGTGATCGGCGCGTCCGCCGGGCCGTGCTCGCGCACGCGCAACCCGGTGCCGTCCCGTGTCGTGAAGACCTCCGCGGAAGAGGCGCGCTGCTCGACGGTCACCGGATCAACCCCGCTTTCTTCCACAGGCTCATGCCGGGCCTGCCGACCAGGCCGACCTCGTCCAGGAACGACATGATCTTCTCGCCACCCCAGTGCATCGTGTCGTGCCAGTACGGGTTGTTCAGCGCGACCTGGTGAGCCGTCTTCGGGCGCAGTCCGACGGCCTTGTAGACCTGGGGGTTGATCAGCGCTCGGACGATGCAGAACGACACCAGCGCGGTCCAGTACTGGTGGTAGGCACGCTCGGCGGCGTTGCACTGCTGCATCCCGCGCGTGACCTCCTCGCGGGCGAAGGTGACGTGGCGGGCTTCTTCCAGCACATGGATGCGGTTGACCATCCGCACCAGGGGCTGCACTTGTTCGTCGTTCATCTGGTCGCGCTGGAAGCGGTCGAGGATCTCTTCGGCGACCAGGATCGAGGCGTAGGCGGAGGGCCCCTTGAGCACGGCGGGAAGCAGCTTGCCGCCGTGGTACAGGATCGGGATCGGTCCGTAGGCGGGCGCCCCCACTCGTTCACACGCCCGGGCGAACATCGTCGAGTGTCGGCACTCGTCGGCGATCTCGGTCAGGGCGTACTGCGCGTGGTTGCTCCGCGGGTCCCTGCGGTAGACATCCTTGAGCAGCATCTGCATCAACAGGATCTCGAACCACAGGCCGTTCGAGGCGATGCTGGCGAATTCGTGCTTGGTCAGCTCGATCCGCTGCTCGGTGGTGAGCTGCTCCCACAGGTCCGTGCCGTAGAGCGTACTGCGCTCGAACGGGATGTAGGGCTGTGATTCGGCCAGCGGTGCCGTCCAGTCGATGTCCACTTCGGGGTCATAACTGCTCTTGGCCGAGGACTTCAGCAGCCGAGCAGCGGTCTTCTCCCGCTCGTTGACCTGAAGCGTTTTGCTCATCGCACGTCATCACTTTCCGGGTGGGCAGCGGCTCGAACAATTGCGTGTTACTTCTAGTAACAGCTACCTTGGGTAGCGTGAGCCACATCTCGCGGCCTGTCAAGGCCGTCAACACGCCGTCGCGCGGCGACCCGCCCCACGGAGACAAGCGCAGCGAACGCTGGCGCGGGCATCGCCAGGCGCGGCGCGCCGAATTCGTCGAGGCCACCGTGCGTGCCATCGGTCACCACGGGGCCGAAGTCGGCATGGACGACATCGCCGCCGAGGCCGGGGTCAGCAAACCCGTGCTCTACCGGCACTTCAGCGACAAGGGTGATCTCTACCTGGCCGTCGGCGAGTGGGGCACCGACCTGCTCATGCAGCGCATCGGCCCGACCCTCGACGAGAGCGGCAGCATCCACCAGCGCATCCGCCGCATCGTCAGCGCCTACCTCGGCGTCATCGAGGAGTACCCCGAGCTGTACCGCTTCGTGGTCCGCCGGAACTTCGCCGACCGGCCGGTCCAGACGGATCCGGTCACCACCGAGAAAACCGTCATCGCCAACTCGCTGTCCCGCTTGCTGGGCGAGTACATGCGAGCGCTGGAGCTGGACTCCGGCGGTGTGGAGGCATGGAGCCACGGGCTGGTCGGCATGGTCCAGGCCAGTGGCGACTGGTGGCTGGATCGCCAGTCGATGAGCAGGGAGGACCTCACCGACTACCTCACCCGGATCATCTGGTTCGCCATCGACGGCGTACTGCGTTCCGGGGGCATCGTGATCGACCCGGACGAACCGCTGGAGCTGGGCCCCGACCTGCGGGCGGTGACCGGCGAGGGCGCCGAGGATGTCGGAGAACAAGCCCACCGGGGCTGAGCCGAAAAGGAGGCAACGTGCCGGAGAACCCGGTGCACGAGCACGACGAGGACGACTACCGGGGTGCGGCCGTGGTGTTCACCGAGGACCACGAGATCGCGGTCGACGTGGTGCTGCGCGGGCACTTCCAGCCGATCGACGGCCGCTTCCACTGGTACGGGCGAGTGGCGGCCAACGAGCGGATCACCGAACTCACCGCCGGCCGCAGAACGCAGGTGGTGCTACGCACTCCGGCCGGCGAGGCGGCCGGAACGCTGTCCGACCCCGACCCGTGGAACAGGTATCGGATCGCCGGACTCGGACGTCCCCCGTTCGAGCTGGACACCGAGCTGCACGAGCCGGTCGGGAACCACTGAGGAGTGCTTTCACGACCTGGCGCGGTGGTCGGTGACCGCCTTCTCAGATGGCGCCTTGCGGCGTTGGAGGCCACATCAGGTAGCCACTCTCCATCACGTGGCCCCCTGCCTTGCAATCCATCCATCTGAAAAGCCGGAGCCGGTCGCTTTGCTCAGGCTGATCACTCGTGCAAGAACCACTCTGAAAGACCCCGTGAGAAGAAACGGCAGCGCAGAAAAGCAGGTGGGTGGGCGCACCAACGCGCCCACCCACCCGCTCGGGATGTCAGCCGACGCCGAAACCGACCCGTGTCGGTTCCGAGGGCCCGATCTCCACGTAGGCGATCTTGGTGGAGGGAACGATGTAGCGTCGGCCCTTCTCGTCGGTCAGGGTCAGTCGGCCATCGGCTTTGGCCAGCGCGTCGGCGACCAGCGACTCGACCTCCTCCGGGGACTGACTGCTGCCGAGCACCAGCTCACGTGAGCTGTCCACGACGCCGATCTTTACCTCCACACCGAACCTCCGTACACACTCGTCTTCTGTCGGCTACGCCGCCCCCAGGCTATCCCACACCACGCCTTCCCGAGGCGTCGACACGAGACACCCGATATCGCCTCATCCCAGACCGAGGCGGCCCATCCGCTTGGTATGACTGTTCTGCAGCCGCTTGAACAGTGCCGCGATCCCGGTGAGATCGCCGGAACCGCGGATGATCAGTTCCGCGAGAGCGTCGCGCTCGGCGACCACGTGCTGGGCCTGGGTCACGGCCTCCCCCAGCAAGCGGCGGCCCCACAGCGTCAGCTTGTCGCGCAGACTCTCGTCCTCGGCGCATGCCGCCCGCACCTCGCGCTCGGCGAATGCCGAATGGCCGGTGTCGGCGAGCACCGTCAGCACGAGTTCCCGCGTCGCCGGATCGAGCCACTCCGCGACCTCGCGATAGAAATCCGCGGCCAGCCCGTCACCGACATAGGCCTTCACCAGGGACTCCAGCCACGAATGCGGAGCGGTCGAGGCATTGAAGGCGTCGAAGGGTTCGACGAAGGGCTGCATCACGTCCTCGACGGCCACACCGCGCTGGGCGAGTTGCTCCTCCAGGAGCCGGTAGTGGCCGATCTCGGCCGCGGCCATGCTGGCCAGCGCGGCCCGGCCGGTCAGCGTCGGTGCGGCACGCGCGTCCTCGGCCAGCCGGTCGAATGCCGAGAGCTCGCCGTAGGCCAACGCCGCGAGCAGATCGACAACGCCTTGCTCGGAGCCATCGCCGGATCTCTCGGTGGATGCCGCCGCACTCTGGTCAGCCTCACTCATGACCGCGAGCCTAACCGGCTCCACGGCACGCCCGGCCGCCTCCGTCTCGATGTACCGCACACGAGCGGGTATCGTGGGTGAAGGAGGAGTACTTGGCATCAGGCAACGACATGCCCCGAGACATGCCCCAACGGCATACACCCCGGCGGAGCACATCTCGGCAGGAAGTGTCCGGACAGGGCATGCCTCGGAGGTACGCCCACCGGGAAGCGGCGGAAACCGTGCGACTTCCTGCCGAGGCGGATCGCTTCAGGATGGGCCGTTGCCGGGCAGAGCTCCTCCGGATGAGCGATTGCAGGCCGAAGCAGCCCGGGATGGTTCCGGACACGCGTCTTCGCAATGTCGATACCGGGCAGCGGACACCCCGCTCGGCCACCACGGTGAGCGGGGAACGGAGATCACTCCCGGAACGAGCGCGGTCCGCGAGCCGAGCGGCGCCCGCCACCCCGCACGACGGTGATGGTCCCGTGCCTCGGCGCCTGCACAACCACAGACCCGACAGCGGCACAGTGCCGCTGATTCGAACGAAAGCGCGCACCTCCACGTGGGTGACCACGAGCGCCGCGCGCAGCCGCGAGATGTCCAGCGGTTGCCGGACTCACCACCACGACCGGGCCTGCGGCCCGCGTGCGCGCAGGGATGAGAGAGGCGATCACTCTGACGGTGAGCAACGAGCGGATTTCCGCGGACAGCAGCGAGAAATCCCCGAACGGCACCACATCGCACGATGCGCGCGTGCTGGAGCACAGCGAGAGCGGCACCCCCGAGAACACCGACGCCCGCCCGCTGCACGCCGAGAACCCCGAACCGAGCACCCCGGACACCCCCACCTTCGCCGAGCTCGGCACGGACGACAGGATCGTGCGCGCCCTCGGCGAAGCGGGTATCGAGCACACCTTCGCCATTCAGGAGCTCACCCTCCCGCTGGCCCTGGGCGGTGAGGACCTGATCGGTCAGGCCCGGACCGGCATGGGAAAGACCCTGGGATTCGGCGTCCCCCTGCTGCAACGGCTGCAGGTCCCCGGTGACGGCACCCCCCAGGCCTTGGTGGTCGTACCGACGCGCGAGTTGTGCGTGCAGGTCACACGGGACCTGGAAGAAGCGGCCAAGCACCTCGGCATCCGCACCCTCGCGGTGTACGGCGGCCGCCCCTACGAGCCCCAGATCGAGGCGCTCCGCAAGGGCGTCGATCTGGTCATCGGCACACCGGGACGCCTGCTCGATCTCGCCGATCAGCAGCATCTCGTCCTGGGCAAGGTCGGCGGCCTGGTGCTCGACGAGGCCGACGAGATGCTCGACCTGGGCTTCCTCCCGGATATCGAGCGGATGCTCGGAATGGTTCCCGAGCAGCGGCAGACGATGCTGTTCTCGGCCACCATGCCGGGACCGATCATCAACCTGGCCCGGACGTTCCTGCAGCAGCCCACGCACATCCGTGCCGAGCAGGCCGACGAGGGCGCTGTCCACGAGCGCACCCGGCAATTCGTCTACCGCGCACACGCGATGGACAAGACCGAACTGCTGGCACGTGCCCTGCAGGCACGCGACCGCGGGTTGACCATGATCTTCAGCCGCACCAAGCGCACGGCGCAGAAGCTCTCCGACGAGCTCAACGAGCGCGGCTTCGCCGCCGGTTCGGTCCACGGCGATCTCGGGCAGACCGCCCGCGAGAAAGCGTTGCGCGCCTTCCGCTCCGGCAAGATCGACACGCTGGTCGCCACCGATGTCGCGGCCCGCGGTATCGACGTCGAAGGCGTCACGCACGTGATCAACCTTCAGTGCCCGGACGACGAGAAGACCTACGTGCACCGGATCGGGCGCACCGGCCGCGCGGGCCGCACGGGCGTGGCTCTCACTCTGGTCGACTGGGAAGAGGAAGCGCGTTGGAAGATGATCAACGACGCGCTGGGCCTGGGGTTGCCCCAGCCGGTCGAGACCTACTCGACTTCCGAGCACCTCTACACCGATCTCGACGTGCCCTCCGATGTGACCGGGCGATTGCCGCTGTCCCAGCGCGACCGTGCCGGGCTCGATGCCGAGTCCGAAGCGGACACCGAGTCCCCCCGCAAGCGCAGCCGCAAGCGCACCCGCGGCGGATCCGGCAGCAAGCGCACGGGCAGCGACAGTGGCGAGAGTTCCCGTGGTGAACCGTCCGGTGACACGCGGCCGACGGGCCGCCGCCGGAGGCGCCGCACTCGCGTCGGTGCCGGCACCGACGGAGCGGCACAACCCGCGGAGGCGCCGAGCACCCAGGGCGCTCAGAACTCCCGAGACGGTGCGGAACGGCCCGCTCGGCGCCGCAGGAGGCGGGGCGGCCCGAAGCGTGCCGGCGGCAACGCTCCTGCGGACAGCACCCCGGCAGGCAGCACCGAGGGCGTCGCGGAGTAACACCCGCATGCGACGGGAGTGCCGGCACGGCACCCGTCGGAAGCCGCATGAACCGCCGTAGGGCGCCGCGTGGGACGGCGGTGGGAGCAACCACCCGAGCAAGCCCTGGGAGCTATTCTTCTAGGCTCGAGCAGAGGGTGCCATGACGGAGTCTGTTCGCCGGGAGTCACAGTGATACGGCCGGAGCGGCGCACGAGAGCCGACCTCGCCACAGTGGGATTGATCACGGTCGCGGTGCTGCTCGTTTCGGCCGTGATCTGGTGGCACAGCGACGTTCGGGCGACGGTCTCGCACCCGGCAGCGGAACCGATCGCCGCAGTGCATCCTCCCGATACGGTTCCGACCGCGTTGCAGGAAGCATGGCGAGCTCCCAGCCCGGCCACTCCCCAACCGGTCGTGGCCGGCCCGGCCGTGGTCACCGCCGCGGAGGGCGAGGTTCTCGGGCGCGATCCGGTCACCGGCGAGGTTCACTGGCGCTACGCGCGGGATCTTCCCCTGTGCACTGTCGGATCCGAGTGGCAACGCGCGATCGCGGTGTATCGCACCTCGCACAACTGCAGCGAGGTGACTTCTCTGGAAGGGGCGACGGGCAAGCGGGGCCCGCAGCGCAACAGCGACGTCCCGTTCGGCACCCGCCTGCTGTCCGGCGGTGATTACGTCACCGCCACCGGGCGTGGACTCTTCGAGACCTGGCGTTCCGACCTCGTGCGCACGCAGCAGTACGGGGTTCCGCACGCACCGAAGAACCCGGACAACAACCTGGAACGACCCGAGTGCGAATACTCCTCGATCGCGGTCGGTCGGGAACGGGTCGGCGTCATCGAGGAGTGCCCGCGGGCACCGGGTGACCGCATCACCGTGCTCAAGGCTCACCCGGAGGACGGTGCACATCCCGAGGAAGTGCTCAGTACCACACTGGCGGGGTCGAACGCCGGGGTGGTCGCGGTGACCGAAACACGAGTGGCCGTTGCGCTGTACGACCGCTCCGAGCTGGTCGTCTACGACGCCTCGGGGACCGTTCGCGGACGGTTCCCGTTGCGCGCTACCCAGCCGCCGCCTCCACAGGGCGGCGTGCGGATCGAGTCCACCACCGGAGATCGGGTGATCTACTGGCACACCGGCGGCAACACCGTGGCGCTCGACCCCGCGACCCTGAAGCCGATGTGGACGGTTTCGGGCACGCTCGGGTCCGGTACCGTCGTCGCGAGCAAGCTGCTGATCCCGGTTCCGGGCGGCATCGCCGTGCACGACCCGGCCGACGGGACCCGGGAGCGGCTCATCTCCGTGGACCGCCGGGGGTACCGGGGCGATCTCGAGCTCGGATCCGCCGGGGGTGTCCTGCTCGAGCAGCGCGGGAACACCCTGGTGGCCCTGCGCTGAGAGGTCCTGCACCGAGGAGGCGGTGGTTCGGCCCCCGCCTTCCCGGTACTCCTCAGAACCACCACCAGTACCAGAGCGCCCCGAGCACCACGGCGAGGACCACGGCGGCGGACAGGCCTCCGGCGAGGCCCCGCCGACGATCGGCCACCGCCTGCGCCACGAGCGCGACCACGGACGCCACGAGATGACCGATCACGACACCCGCACCGGGCCCCGGCAGCCCGCTGTTCGTCGCCCAGAGCTGGACTCCCAGCAGCGTGACCGCGAGCACCAGAAGCCCCGCCGCCAGCGATCCGGTGAGCCCGCGTACGAGACCGCCCACTCGACTGGGCGGCTTCCCGGCGGCATCCTTCCGACGCCGGTGTGGCACCGGCTCCCGCGCCTCCCGGTCGGCAGTCTCCTTCCGACCGCACGGCCGTGGTGACACCGCCTGCGCCTCCTGTCCGCGCTGTCCCGCAACTGCCCGCATCGACCCGTCCTCACCGAACCCGGTCGGTCTCATCGTCGCCTACCCCAGCAATGCCCACGGCGCGATATCCGGTGCAGCCCGCCTGCCGTCGGGGCAGTGCTGCCGGAAGTCACACGAGGAACAGTGCCGCCCGGTACGCGGTGGAAAAGTGGTATCGGCGTTCTGCCCCGTGTGCAGCGCATCCGTTGCCGCCTGCAGCTCTGCCGCGAGTTCCTCCGCTCGGGACCGGTGCCGGGCAAGGGATTCCTCGGTGTGTTCCCACGCGAGTATCCGTCCCGTCGGCAGATGGTGCAGTTCGACCCGCCTGCACGTACGGTGCGACATCCCCCGCACCGCCAGAGCGTACAGGGCGAGCGCGCGTGAATCGCGCGCGTCCTCGGCACTCAGCGCATGCCTGCCGGTCTTGTAGTCCACCACGACGAGTTCACCGGCGCGCTGATCGATTCGGTCCACCCGTCCCTCGGCGATGATCGTGCCCGTCGCCGCCGACACCCGGCGTTCGACCCCGACGACGGTATCGCTGTCGCCGAACCGATCGACGTAGTCGCTCAGCCAGCCTTCCGCACGCCGCCGGTATTCGGCGGCCTGCTCCGCTCCCGCGAACCCATCGCTCTTCCAGTGCTGCCGCAGGAGCAGCGCGGCCTGTTCGGGCGTCCGCCGATGCGCGGGGAGCTCGAACAGTGCGCGCAGTGCGTTGTGCACCACCGCGCCCAGCGTGCTGTGCGCCCAGGCACCGCCGCGCGACGGTGCGGGCCTGTCGAGGTAGGTCATCCGGTACCGGCGCGGGCAGATCGACCAGGTGCCCAGCCGGGCCGGTGTCACTCGCACCAGCCGGTCGGGAATACCTTCGAGTTCCAGCCGCCCCTGCACGCACACCACATTACGCAGTACTGCGCCCTTCCGCGGATCGTCCCCGGCCACAGCAGCGGCCGGGGACGGCGAGCGCTGCGGGAACACTGCGGCGTTCGGCAGGCGAGCTCGCCGTGCGGTTGATCATTCGATGATCTCGCTGCCGGTGCAGCGTTGCGCCAGCCGCTCCAGGGACTCCGGATCGGTGGTCTCCTGCCCGATCCGGATGGTCTTGTTGCTCCCGTGGTAGTCGCTGCTGCCTGTGGTGATCAGGTCGAGCTCTCCGGCGAGAGCGCGCAGCCGTGCACGGGCGGGGGCGTCGTGATCGGGGTGGTCGACCTCCACCCCCGCCAGGCCGTACTCGGCGAGTTCGGCGATCACGTCGGCGGTCACCGTCGGGCCACGGGTGGTCGCGAGGGGATGCGCCAGGACCGTGGCACCACCCGCCTCGGTGACCATCTCGATGGCACGCCGCACGGGAGTGTCCGTTCTCGGAAGGTAGTAACTGCCGTCGGATCCCAGGTAGCGGGCGAACGCTTCGTCCACACTGGCCACCGTTCCGCCGTTGATCAGGGCACGTGCCAAGTGGGGGCGTCCGCCCGGCGAATCCGCGGGCAGTTGCGCCATCAGGGCTTCGGGATCCACCGGAAATCCGTCCTCGGCCATTCGTCGTGCCATGGCGTGCAGTCGTGACCGTCGCCGGGCACGCAACCGCGCCTGTTCCTCGACCAGCGCCTGCGACAGGGGATCGAACAGGTAGGCCAGCACGTGGACGGTGATCGAGTTCCCTCGGCCGTCCGGGCAGTGGCACGACAGTTCCGCGCCGGGAACCAGGCGGATTCGCCCGGCCCGGCCCGAACGCCGCACCGCATGTTGGGCCGCCGCCCATCCCGCCGTGGTGTCGTGGTCGGTCAGTGCGATGGCGTCGAGCCCGGCCTCGACCGCGACGGCGACGAGTTCCTCCGGCGTGTCGGTCCCGTCGGAGGCGGTGGAATGGGTGTGCAGGTCAATACGCACACCCACCAGTGTGGCCGACGACGCCGGAGGTCCCGCCACCCGCACCGCGGCCCAAGCCCATCCACGCAACTTCTCAGAAGTCGACCGGTCGGCTGTGTGCGGTTGCTTCGGCAAGCGGCGTCAGCCGCTTTCTTTTCCACGGAGGCAGCCGGCACCGCCGCGGGTTTTCGCCGCACGGCCTCGCGAGGACAGTCCCGACGTGATGGAGAGTGACTACCTGATGTCGGGGCTACCGCAGCGAGGCGCAGCCGGAGGTCCCGCCACCCGCACCGCGGCCCAAGCCCATCCACGCAACTTCTCAGAAGTTACTTGCCGAGCTTGGCCCGTGTCCTCCCCACCGCGGCACGCCGGGCCTTGAGCATCGAGAACCGGTCCTGCTGGACCTTCTTCTCACCGAACACGAGCGCGGAGATCGCATCGAAGACCTGCTCGGGATTGGGCAGGTACTCGATCCTGTTCAGCGCCTGGATCTGCCCGGCCGACTCCACGACCATGGTCCCGTAGCCCAACATCCGGCCGGGGACAGTGCGGCGATAGGTCAGGTCGGTGACCTTGGTGATCGGCATCATCTGCACCGAGGTCGTGAAGATGCCCTCCACGATCACGAAACGTTTGTCCGTCACCACGATGCGCTCCACGTACCAGTCGAGGATCTGGTACGTGAACCGCATCAGCACGAACAAGCCCCCGTACCACAGAATGTTCTGCGGCAGCCAGGCTCCCTCGGGCAGCAGGTAGGACACCATCACGATGCCGACGAGCAGTCCCACCGCCTCGAAGAGATCCCACACCAGACACGCCCAGTGCCTGCGAACCCGGATGACCCGCCGTTCGGTGTCGAGCAGGTACTCGTCGGGATCTCTCGGTGCGAACAAGGCCACCGCCTCCAGAAGTTCTTTAGCGGAAGAGGTTCTGCATGAAGGTGATCACCGCTTCAGCGGCCTGGCGGAGACTGGCGAGAATGCCGTTCACCACCTCACTCGCCTGAGCGGGCGCAGAGATGAGGAAGAACAGAAGGAACGCGATCCCGGCCCAGGTGAGGATCTTCTTGATGTTCACTGTGACGCACCCCGTCCGAAATGCCCTGTAGTCGTGCCGGCGCCTGCTGATCCGTTGTACCGCACTCGGCCGCTGTACGGCAGGTTTTTCGCGCACATGGGTCAGTCCTGCCCGATCGGCTCCGAATCCGCTACGCTACGTGTTGGTGATCATATCGGAGCCTCCCGTGATCCGTTGCGTCGGTGCGGTCGTCCACGACCCGCAGGGCCGGCTGTTGCTGGTTCGGCGGGCCAATTCTCCTGGGCAGGGCAAGTGGTCCCTCCCCGGCGGACGGGTGGAGCGCGGAGAGACCGACCGGGTCGCGGTACAGCGTGAAGTCCGGGAGGAGACCGGGCTCTCCGTGACCGTCGGCCCCCTCGCGGGCCGGATCCGATGGCACGGATCGCAACACACCTACGAGATCCTCGATTACCTCTGCCGGGATGCTCACGGGACTCTGCGCGCAGGTGATGATGCCGCCGACGCCATGTGGGCGGGCCGTGCGACGTTCACCACACTCGATCGGGCGAGGACCCTCACCGAAAATCTCGGGGAGTTCCTGCGGGAGTGGGGCTGCCTGCCCTGTGACGAGTGACGGACTCCGGTCCCCGCCTCGCACGCCACCACCGCCGATCGGACCTCCCGAGGACGCCGGCCGCAGCACGCCGGGACCGGGAGCGCACGGGCACCGCAGCGAAGATTCACCGCTTCGCCCGTGGTGTGACTCCGGCCGCCGCCGAGGGGACGTGTCCACACCGACGAGGTATGGTGGCTCCCCGGTTGACAAGGAACCACCGCACAGGTGGCCGACCCCGGGGAGGTGAGGATTCGTGCCGAGCAGTACCGACAGCGCACCTCCGTGTAGTACCGGCCGCATCCCCGCCGACGAGGTCACCCAGGAAGCAATCGGTCCGCACTGACATCGGTACGGCCTCCGGCCGGGATGCGTCCGCGGTCTCGAACGACTCGCACAGCCGTCCCCGCCTTTCCTGGAGGTCACCGTGCCCACCCTGCCCTCGCTCGGCCTGCGGAACCGCACCACCCGCAACGGTCGTGCTCCGGACCGCACTCCGCTTGCCTCCACCACCCCTTCCCCGCTGTCGGCGTCGGTCGTGGACTGCGCCGTCTACATCGACGGCGAGCGGCTCGGCGGGCGCTGGACGCACGAGGAAGCTCTGGACGAGGTCCGGCGGCGCGGCACCGGCTTCGTCTGGATCGGACTGCACGAACCGGACGAGCACCAGATCAACGGCATCGCCGAGACGTTCGAGCTGCACGAGCTCGCGGTGGAGGATGCCGTGCACGCGCACCAGCGCCCCAAGCTGGAGCGCTACGGCGACACCCTGTTCATGGTGCTCAAAACGGTCCGCTACGTGGCGAACCGGACATTCACGGCCAACAGCGAGATCGTGGAGAGCGGCGAACTGATGGCTTTCGTCGGCCGTGACTTCGTCATCACGGTGCGACACGGCAAGCACGCGGGCCTGGGCCGGGTGCGCCGGGAACTGGAGCAGACGCCCGAGCAGATGATTCTCGGCCCGGCAGCGGTGCTGCACGGAATCGCCGATCACGTGGTGGACACCTATCTCGAGGTCACCGAGACCATCCAGGACGACATCGACAGGATCGAGGCCGAGGTCTTCGCCCTGCGCACCAAGGTCGGCGCCGAGCAGATCTACCTGATGAAGCGCGAGGTCCTGGAACTGCGGCGGGCCGTGATGCCCCTGGCCAAACCGCTGCAACGGCTCGCCGAGGGCTACACCCCGGCCGTTCCGGAACAGGTGCGCTCGTACTTCCGCAATGTCGACGACCACCTGACGACGGTGTCCGAGCGGGTGGCCTCCTTCGACGAACTGCTGACCACACTGGTCGACGCCACACTGGCCAAGATCACACTGCAGCAGAACACCGACATGCGCAAGATCTCGGCGTGGGTGGCGATCATCTCCACTCCGACCATGATCGCCGGAGTCTACGGGATGAACTTCGAGATCATGCCCGAAACCGACTGGAAATTCGGATATCCGGTCGCGCTGCTGGTGATGCTGATCGCCTGCGTGGTCCTGTTCAAGATCTTCCGTCGGAACAAGTGGTTGTGACGATGGAACGTAACGAATTCCGGCCCGCCCGCGACATACGGCGCGGGGCCGATCCGGGCGGGGGCACCTTCGCAGGGGCACATCGGCAGAAGACGCCCGTGTCCGTTCCTCTCGCCTCCACACGCGCGCAGCGGTCACCTGCGGGCAACGAGGCCGACGGAGACACGTGGGGAGGTAGCCGTGCACGCCGTACCGCATCGTGAGCAGTCGGCAGGACACCACCGGCTGCCCGGTTCCCCTTCCGGCACCTCGAGGCGAAAACCCGGCGCGATGTGGGACGCGATTCCCGTCGCGCCGCGCACGCCGATCGTGTGCGCCACGCACGGGTGCCACCCGCGGACCACATCGTGAGGGCAATTCCGGCAAAGCCCGCGGACGAGCCCGCGCTCGTCCGGGCACACCCGTTCTCACGTTCTCGGAGGTACCGCCATGACCCGTCTGGTCACCAACAAGCTGGCCGTCCTGTGCACCCTGATCATGGGGTGGATCGCCGCCCTGTTCATCATCATCGCGCAGCAGATCTGACCCGGGGCCGATCCGCGCTGCAACTCGCGTCGCCGCGGCCACCCGCCCGCATGAATTCCTTCTGCCACGTGTCCCTCGAAGGGGGCCAAGCGGTATGGGCTGGTCCATTCGTGGCGAATTCTCGGGGGGCCGGACTTCGTGCCGCTCCGGCCCCCGAGCGAGAAGGGTCACGCGTATGGGATGGAATCCGCCCGCCCGGACGAGCCTCGTTGCCGTACCTGCCGTACTGGTCACGGCCGCCGTCCTGGTCGGCATGCACGAACCCTCCGGAGAGCCCGCCCATCAGTCGGACCGGGTTCCCGTGGAGTCCACGCAGCAGTCACCGGTACCGACCGTGACCTCCACGGTGCGCTCTTCAGAGCATCCCGAGGAGTCCCCGACGCATTCCTCGCAACATCCCGAGGAATCGCCGATACGCTCCTCCGGACCACCCGTGGAGTCCTCGGTGAGCTCTTCCGATCCGTCGGCGGAAGCCGGGCGGCAGTCCCGAGCCGAGCATCGCATCCTCGAACTGACCAACCGGGCCAGAGCCCGCGCCGGCTGCCCACCTCTGCGGCTCGATCCGGCGCTCAGCCGATCCGCCCGCGCACACAGCCGGGACATGGCTCGGCACGACTTCCTGGCACACCGCAGCAGCGCCGGGCTCGGGCACATCGAGAGAGCCAAGGACGCCGGGTACCGGAGCAACTACGTCGGCGAAAACGTCGCGGTGGGCAACAACACCGCCGAGGAAACCTTCCGGCAGTGGATGACCAGTCCGGAGCATCGCGCGAACATCATGGACTGCTCGTTCACCGAACTCGGTGTCGGCTACGTCCGCGATTCCTCCGGCGAGTGGGAGCACTACTGGACCCAGAACCTCGGACGGCCGCGCGAGAAGTGATCCCACGGCCCGCCGGCGGCAGGATTCGCGACGGTCACGTCACCGCGTTCCGGCCCCGGCGGAGCCGTGCCGGAACCACTGCACGGCCTCCTGCAGACCTTCACGGGTGATCTGGTGACCACCGGGATGCCGGTGGGACCGTACTCGGGCACCGCGCTGTTCGAGTGCCGTGACGAGTTCACCGACAGGCTGCATGGGCGCCATCGGATCGCGTTCCCCGTTGGACAGGAACACGCGCGTCCCCGCCAGGTCGTGCGCCGGGGGCTCGGGCACGGGCAGCATCGCGGCGAACAGGATGGCCTCCTGGAGCGCTTGCGGCCGCAGCAGGGTCAGCGCCGCGGCGATGTTGGCTCCGTTGGAGAATCCGACGGCCACGAGCCGCCGGGTACCCAGCCCGTAGTGTTGCCGGGCCTCTTCGAGGAAGTCGGCGAGTTGGTGCGTGCGGGCGATGACGTCCTCGGTGTCGAAGACACCCTCGGCCCGCCGCCGGAACCACCGGGCGGCCCCGTTCTCCGAGACCGGGCCCGCCGGTGCCAGCAACGTGGATTCCGGGCTGATCTCCTGGCCCAGTCCGACCAGGTCCTGCGGGCTGCCGCCGGTGCCGTGCAACAGCAGCAGGACGGGGGACTCCGCCGATCCTTCCCGGAAACCGTGGTTCAGGGACAGGTCCGTCGTACTCATGCCGACATCGTCTCCGGGTTGTTCTCACTGGGCAGGTTCAGCGAGGGCAGTGCGGCCTCGATCTGCTCGCGGCTCGGTTCCAGCCACGGCGGGAGCTTGAGCGCACGCCCGAGCTCCAGCAACGGTTCGTCGGCGGTGAAGCCGGGGTCGTCGCTGGCGATCTCCAGCAGCGTTCCGCCGGGTTCGCGGAAGTAGATGGACCGGAAGTACTGGCGGTCCAAGATGGATGTGACGTTCACGCCGCTGCCCACGAGTTCCTGGCGCCAGTTCGCCTGGGTCTGCTGGTCGGGAGCACGCCAGGCGACGTGGTGCACGGTGCCCGCGGCGACCATGCCCTGGGGGGCGCCCGGGGTGACGAGCACGTCGGCGAAGGCTCCCGGGCCGCCGTCGCCCGCGGCGAACCGGAATCGATTGCCTTCCTCGGAGACCAGGCGCAAACCCAGCCCGTCCAGCATCCCGGCGGTGGCTTCCTCCTGCGTGACCGACAGCGTCACGGAGTGCAGGCCGCGGATGCCGTGCTCGGCCGGAACCACGCCGTTGTCCCACGGCGCGCGCGGATCGCCCTGGGGGTGTGCGACCAGCGACAGCCCGAGCCCGTCGGGGTCGCGGAAGGTCAACGCGTCCTCGCCGTCGCGGTTGTGGACCCGGCCGGCGTCGACACCGACGCTTTCGAGGTGCTGCTTCCACCAGCCGATCGAGTGCTCCGGCACCGAGAACGCGGTCGTGGTGGCCTGCCCGGTGCCCTGGCGCCCGCTGGGCGCGCCGTCGAACGGGAAGAAGGTCATCAACGAGCCGGGTCGACCGGACTCGTCACCGTAGTAGAGGTGGTAGGTACCGGGGTCGTCGAAGTTCACGGTGGTCTTGACCATCCGCAGCCCCAGCGTCTTCAGGTAGAAGTCCGCGTTGCGCTGCGGGTTGCCCGCGATCGCCGTCACGTGGTGCAGGCCGGAAGTGGCGATGGACATGAGTGCTCCTGGTCTGAGAAGCCACCGGGGGACACGCGGCGCGCGACCCTCGGCGGGTGGTGAAACCCGAGCCGGGCCGGGGAGGCCGGACCGGCTCGGGCAGGGATGCGGGCGGCCTCAATGCCTGTCTTCGGACTGGCAGCCTCTCAGGCGGCGCCGTCCTTGAGCGCCTTGGCGACCGAGACCACGCGCTTGGCCTGCACGGCCGCGGCCGTGCGGGTGACGTCGCCGACCTTGATCTCACCCTGGGCGTCCACGTGGCTGGTGCCGTAGGGGTTGCCGTCGACGAACTTCGAGCCGTCGGTGTAGCCCGGGCTGACGATGATCCCGCCGAAGTGGTGGATCGTGTTGTACAGCGCCAGCAGCGTGGACTCCTGACCGCCGTGCTGGGTCGCGCTCGAGGTGAAGCCGCTGTAGATCTTGTCGGCCAGCAGGCCCTGCTGCCACTCGCCGCCGAGGCTGTCGATGAACTGCTTGAGCTGGGCGGCGATGTTGCCGTAGCGGGTCGGCGAACCGAAGATCACCGCGTCGGCCCACACCACGTCGTCGGCGGTGACCTCGGGTACCGAGCTGGTGGCCTCGAGGTTGGCCCGCCAGGCCGGGTTCGAGTCGATCGCGGCGTCGGGGGCGAGCTCGGGAGCCTTGCGCAGCCGCACCTGCGCACCGGCGGCCTCGGCCTCGGCCACCAGCGTGTTCGCGATCTCGGCGATCGTGCCGGTGGACGAGTAGTAGACGATGCTGAGCTTGACGGGCTCGCTCATGGGTAACGCTCCTGTCGTCGTGTCTGTGCTGCGATCCCTGCCGGATCGCTGCGGGTGGTCACCTCCACCCGACTCGGACACTACCCACAACACTTCTCGCGCGAAAGATATTTCCTTTGCAGGGAAGATGTTTCCGGACACAGACCGGCCGGTAACCTGGCCGGTGGCGAGGCAACAGTGAACGAGGGGGCATCGTGAACTCCGACGACGCGGCGACGGCGCTGCCGGACCAGGGCGTGCCGGAGCACAAGGAACCGGGTGGGGCCGACCCGTGCACCGACGACGACGAGATCGTCACCTGGTGGGGCCTGGTCATCGAGGGCTATCACGTCACCCAGGAGCGGCTGATGGCCGAGATCGCCGAGCGTTTCGCCCTCTCCCCCGCCTCGTTCGACATCCTGGTGCGTCTGATCCGCTCGCCGGATCACCGGCTGCCGATGACGCGGCTGGCGCACGAGGCCGCGCTCAGCAGCGGGGGGTTCACCAAGGTCGCCGACCGGCTGGCCGCGGCCGACCTGATCGAGCGCGAACCCTGCGAAACCGACCGACGGGTCACCTACGCCGTGCTCACCGAGCACGGTCGCGAGACCGCCGAACAGGCGCGGAAGGCCTGCGCCGACATCCTCCGCAAGCGTGTGCTCGCCCCGCTCGGCACGGAGATGTCGGCATCGCTGGCCGAAGCCATGCGCACCCTGCGGGAAAGCAACGGCGACGCGAACTCTCCTCGGTGAACGCATCCGGCGGCAGGCGTTCGTCGCCGATGCTGAAGGTGTTGCCCCGTGTCCTGGGATCAGGACCGATCGGCCTTGAGGTGCGCGAGGAAATCCGCCCACGCGCGCTCACCGAACACCAGCACCCCGCCGTGGCGGTTCTTGGTGTCGCGCACCCCCACCACAGGACCCACCGACACCTCGACGCAGTTACCGGTCCCGTTGCTCCTGCTGGACTTGCGCCAGTCCCCGGTCAGTGGCTGCGGCTCGGAATTGGCCTTCATCCTGTCAGCTCCTCAGCAGCTACGTTGATCAGCTCCATGCTCTCCTTGGGAGATAATGCCAAGGCTGTGATGGCGTTGAACGTGTAGGTGTACGCGCGTATCTCGTGAGGCTTCTCGCGGAACGCCCAGGATGTCAATGTCTCCAAGTACACAGCTTCGGGATCGGTGGGCTCGGGGAAGCTCAAGATCATGTAGTTCTCGCCACGCCCCGGGTGCGCCCCTGCAGTGAACGGCACGACCTGCACCGTGACGTTGTACCTGGCAACCACGTTGATCAGGTGGTACAGCTGCTCACGCAACACTGCGGCACCGCCTACCTGGTAACGGATGGCCTCCTCCCCGATCACAGCCGTGAGTTGGCAGTCGGGCTCGGCCAGACGTTCCTGGCGCCGCATCCGGAGGTCCACCCGCCGTTCGATGTCCTCGGGACGCACATACGGTGTCGCAGCGCTGATCACGGCTTCCGCGTAGTCCCTGGTCTGGAGCAATCCAGGAATGACCCCACCCTCATAGGTGCGTAGCCAACTGGCCTCTGTTTCGAGGCCTATCAGCACTTCGACCTGCTCCGGGAGCACATCGACGAAGTCGTGCCACCAGCCTTTCTTCGCGGCGTCGCGACGTAGTTCTTGCATGTGCTCTGCCTGGTCGTCGGCAACGCCGAGATGGGCAAGCGCCGCGTCAAGCTGCTTCGCGGCGAGGACCGCACGTCCGTTTTCGCACTGCGACAGGTGCGACTGTGAAACGCCCGCAGCCTTGGCGAGCTCAATACCGCGAATATTGGCGTTCGTCCGCAGGTCACGCAGCTGGGCACCCAAGCGGCGACTACGCACGGTCGGACTCATTGCCATATGCGGGCCTCCTCAACAGAACTCGTTGATCTTCCCTTCCCTGTCCTCTCCGGCCAAGGCAACCACCCGATCGGGCGTCTTGTGGATCCTCAGAATATCTAGAAATATTTTGTGATGTAGGAACCAACCGAGGAGGTAGGCATGCGCAGTGACGGGACGCGGGTGGGGTTGTGGCAGCCGGTGTCGAGTGGGCGGCACGCGTTCGAGGTGCGGGCACGTCGGGCCGAGCCGGGCGAGACGGTCGAGGCGATGTGCGGGGTCGAGGTCAGCACCGACGAGTTGCAGCGGGTGGCCGAGGACATCGACTGGATCATGAAGCAGACCTGCATGGACTGCTGGCGTCTCCTGAAGGAGCAACAGCAGCGGTCCTCGTCCTCGTGAGCAGCGCGCTCGGGCCGGAGTCGGGGCAGCACGTCACCGGCTCGGCTCCCCATCGGACGGCATCACCTGCGATCAGCAGCACCTGAGACCCGGTCCTGCGCGGTGACCCCCGACCCGCACAGGACCGCCCGGTGGCCGGGCAACGCGTCCTCCCCCCGCCCGGCCACCGGATCCACCCCCGGCCGACTCGACCGGGAAAGTGGCTACCTCCCGTGTGGGCACTCGTCACCTTCGCCGGAGAGACGTGAATGGCCGAGCACTACGCGCGTGCTCCTCTGCCGCGCCGGTCAGTTGCGCGGCGAATGTCTCGTGCGGGCGCTCGATGATCACCGACGTGCCGTCGGAGGATGTCCTCGCCCGAGTCAGGCGAACGAACCCGTGGTGAACGGGATCGCTGCCGGCAACAGCATCTCGAAGCCGAGCACCATCGGGACCATCAAGGCCGGAATCCGTTCCGTGGCCGCCACGTCGCCCGGAACGGTCCCATGGTGACCGCAGCAGTACGTGGCCGTCACTGCTGCGACGGTGGCGGGCGCATGGCGAGGCGGGCGAGCAGGTCGCGTCCCTGCTCGGCATGGCTGGGTTGGGCCAGCACGTCATAACGGCCCGCGACGAGCTGACTGGCCGACGAGAAGTCACGGCGCCCCCGCGTGGAGGCATAGCCGACGGCCGCGAAGATCATGCCGAACACCACACCGGCCCCGAGACCGACCAGCACCGGCCCGAACCACGCACCCTGCGCGGAGAACAAGCCCATGATGAAGCCGACGAACAGACCGAACCAGGCGCCCGAAGCAGCACCCCCACCGAGGACGCGCGCCCAGTTCAACCGGCCCGTGACGCGCTCCACGAGCATGAGGTCCACCCCGACGATCGTGACCTCCTGCACCGGGAAATCGTTGTCGGCGAGATGATCGACGGCGCGCTGCGCCTCCTCGTAGGTGGCGTACGAGCCGATCGGCCAACCGGACGGTGGAGTGGGCAGGCTCGGAGCGCCCGGCCCCGGCCGGGCGGAGCCGGAAAACGGGCTGGACACCGTTGACACCTCCGTGACACTCGCTGCCCGGGTCCGGGCGGCTCGCTGTGCTGTGCTCTTCGTTCCCGCAGCGAGCACCTGTGCTGCTCACCTCGGGGCTGCTCACCGGGAGCAGGTCCGAAACCTGCCGGTTGTCCTGTTTCCTCCAGGCTACTCCCGCTCGCCTTTGCGAGATCATCTCCCACGGGCTCGGCCGCTGGCAACATTCTCGGTTTCTCGCGTCCGATGACGTGCCCTGCCCCTGTCGCGTCCTGCTCGGTGCCGGAGCGCTTCAGCGGGAGTTCTCGGGGGAGAACAGCAGGGTGATCAGGCGGGCGACGAGGTTGAGCAGCATCACGATGAGCATCAACGTCAGCGCGTCGGCACCGAGATCAGCGCGGCGAGCCCTCGTATCCGCCCGGAAAGCGGGGCAGCTCTCAGTCCCGGGGCGGAGTCCAGCGGTCGGCGCGCCGCATCCCGGCGGCACGGCCCTTCCCGGCGACGACCAGCGCCATCTTGCGCGAGGCTTCGTCGATCATCTCGTCACCGAGCATCGCCGCACCGCGCTTGCCTCCCGCCTCGGAGGTGTGCCACTCGTAGGCGTCCAGGATGTTCTCGGCGTGGTCGTAGTCCTCCTGCCGCGGCGAGAAGATCTCGTTGACCGCATCCACCTGATCGGGATGCAGCACCCACTTGCCGTCCAAACCGAGCGCGGCCGAACGACCGGCGACCCTCCTGAGCCCGTCGATGTCCTTGATCTGCAGGTACGGCCCGTCGAGAACCTGCAGGTCCCGGGCGCGAGCGGCCATGAGCAGGCGCATCAGGATGTAGTGGTAGGCATCACCGACGTCGTAGCCGGGTGGTTGCTCACCCACCGTCAGCGAACGCATGTTGATCGAGGCCATGAAGTCGGCGGGACCGAAGACCAACGTCTCCAGCCTCGGCGAGGCGGCCGCGATCGCGTCGACGTCGACCAGACCCCGCGCGTCCTCGATCTGTGCCTCGATACCGATCGTTCCCGCTTCGAGACCGATCGCCTTCTCGATCTGGCCCAGACTCAGGTCCAGCCAGTGCACCTGGTCGGGACTGCCGACCTTGGGCAGCATGATCGTGTCGAGCGCCGACCCCGCTCCCTCCACGACCTCCAGCACATCCCGGTAGGCCCACTCGCTGGTCGGATCGTTGACCCGCACGGTACGGGTCTTGCCCTCCCAGCCACCCTCGTTGAGCGCGGCGACGACGGTCTCCCGTGCCGGTGCTTTGGCCAGCGGCGCGACCGCGTCCTCCAGATCGAGGAAGAACTGGTCGACGTCCAACCCCCGCGCCTTGTCGATCATCTTCGGGCTGGATCCCGGCACTGCCAGACACGTACGGCGGGGACGGTGACGGTCGACCACGGCGAGCTCCTCCTCGGGACGGCGACTGCCGTTGTGTTTACCACGAGCCCGGCCTTACCCGAGCGGGGCCGCTCGCGTGCGGCGGTTCAGACGCCGAGGATCACGCGGGCGATGAGGAAGTAGATGATCAGTCCCGTGGCGTCGACCAGAGTGGTCACCAGGGGTGCGGACACCGCGGCAGGGTCGATGCCGACGCGTTTGGCCAGCAGAGGCATGGTGGATCCGACCATCGTCGCCCACGCGCAGATGGCGATGATGGACAGCGCGACGGTGCCTGCGACCGGGATGTCGACCAGGAGGGCGCCGACGGCGAACCCGACGACGGCGAGCATGGCACCGAGCAGAAGCCCGACCCGGCACTCGCGCCCGGCGATGCGCAACACATCGGTGGTGCGGACTTCCCCGACGGCCAGCGCCCGGACCGCGGCGGTGGCCGCCTGGGAACCGGCGTTGCCGCCGGTGCCGATGAGCAGCGGGATGAACAGCGCCAGCGCGGTGACCTGGTCCAGGGCGGCCTCGAAAGCCTGCAGCACGTTGACGGTCAGGGTCGCGGCGACGATGAGCAGCAGCAGCCACACGACACGGGAGCGCGCGAGCTGCAGGACACCGGCGGCCATGTAGTGGCCGCTCCACGGCGTGGTGGCCGACTGGCGCGCGATGTCCTCGGTATCGGCGGCCTCGATCAGCTCGACGGCGTCATCGATGGTCAACAACCCGACCACCCTGTCCTCGCTGTCGACCACGGGCAGCGCGAGCAGGTTGGCCTGCTGCATCAGCCGGGCCCCGGCCTCGGCGTCGTCGACGGCCTGAACGTAGGGGACCTCCGTGTCGACCAGTTCGATGATCGGCCGGTCGGGCGGGCTGAGCACGAGATGCCGCAGGGTGACCACGCCGAAGAGCTTGCGCTGGTCGTCCACCACCGGAAGGGTGTACACGGTCTCGGCGCCCTCTCCCTTGACGCGTACCGTATCCAGCGCCCGGCCCGCCGTGAGGTGGTGGCGCAGCGGCACGACCTCGGGGCTCATGTACCGGCCGACCGAGCCTTCCGGGTAGCCGAGCAGGTCGGCGGTCAGCGCCCGTTCCCGCACGCTCAGACCGGCCAGCACGCGCTGGGCGAACTTCGCGGGAGCTTCCCCGAGCAACCGTGCCCGGTCGTCGGGATTCATCGCCTCGACCAGTTCGTGAAAAGACCGGTCACGCAGCCCGGAGAGCACGTTCTGCTGATCGACCGGATCAAGCTCCTCGAACACCGTCAGCGCCCGGTCCTTGTCCAGCAACCGGAACAGCAGCCCCGCCGTCACCGCGTCCTGGCGACCCAGCTCATCGGCGATCACATGGGGTTGGTGCTCGGCCAGCCAGGCCTGCATACCGGCGACGTCGTTGCGATCCAGCAACTCACTGAGCGCGTCGGCTCCCATGAAGGCTCCTCACAAGTTGCGCACTGCGGTGCTGTGACGGCGAGCCTACGAGGAGATCGGGAGCCCCGCTTCCGATCCGCGGGAGTTCCACGTACGCAGATGTGGGCACGGCCCGACAGCGCCGTCCGCACCGTCCGTCACCCGCCATCTCACCGAAGCGAAGGCCACCACGCCGCGAGGCACGATGTGAGCGTGCCCCTGATGTCCGTAGCATGGTGAGGAGACCGCAAGCGCAGGAAAGGTCGGTGTCCCACAACCGTGACCACTACGCAGCCCGCCCCCACCGAAGAGGCCGTTCGTCAGGCCCTCAGCCAGGTCGAGGATCCCGAGATCCACAAACCGATCACCGAGCTGGGCATGGTCAAGGGCGTATCCATCGGCGATGCCGGTGACGTCGAGATCGGCGTGTACCTCACGGTGCAGGGGTGCCCGATGAAGGACACCATCACCCAGCGGGTCGACTCCGCCGTCTCGCAGCTCGAGGGTGTGCGCTCGGTTTCCGTCGAGCTCGACGTGATGAGCGACGAGCAGCGCACCGAACTGCGCAAGCAGCTGAAGGGCAACGCCGAGGAGCCCCGCATCCCGTTCGCCGAGCCGGGCTCGATGACGCGGGTGTACTGCGTCGCATCCGGCAAGGGCGGTGTCGGCAAGTCCAGCGTGACGGTCAACCTGGCCGTGTCGATGGCTCAGCGAGGCCTGTCGGTCGGTGTCGTCGACGCCGACATCTACGGGCACTCCGTGCCCCGGATGCTCGGTACGGAGAACAAGCCCACCCAGGTCGAGAACATGATCATGCCGCCGCAGGCGCACGGCGTGAAGCTGATCTCCATCGGCATGTTCACCCCGGGCAACACCCCCGTGGTGTGGCGCGGTCCCATGCTGCACCGGGCGCTGCAGCAGTTCCTGTCCGATGTTTTCTGGGGCGATCTGGACGTGCTGCTGCTGGACCTGCCTCCCGGCACCGGTGACGTGGCGCTGTCCACCGCACAGCTCATGCCCAATGCCGAGATCCTGGTCGTGACCACGCCGCAGCAGGCAGCCGCCGAGGTCGCCGAGCGGGCAGGCGCGATCGCGATGCAGACCCGCCAGCGGATCGCCGGTGTCGTGGAGAACATGTCCTGGATGGAGTTGCCCGACGGGCAACGGATGGACGTGTTCGGCTCCGGCGGCGGTCAGATCGTCGCCGATTCACTGACCCGTTCCGTCGGTGCCGACGTGCCGCTGCTCGGTCAGGTTCCGCTCGATCCGCGCCTGCGGGAGGCCGGCGACAGCGGCCTGCCACTGGTGTTGGAGGCCCCCGAGTCCCCGGCGGGAGCGGTGCTCGGCGACGTCGCGAAGAAGCTCTCCACCCGTGCCCGCGGGCTCGCCGGGCAACTGCTGTCGGTGTCGCCGGCCTGAGCGCTCTCCACGGGCGACGGTCGGTGAACCGCGGCCCGCACAGCACTCTTCACGTCCGGGCGATGGTCAGCAGCCCCTCGCCGATGGGCAGTACGAGCGGGACCAGGTTCGTGTCCGCGTGCACGGCCCGGGTGAGCTCGCGTGCGGCATGGCACCGCTCCGGGTCGCCGGGGTCACGGTCCGGTACGACGCCACGGAACACCAGTGCTCCCCCGGGCCGCAGCAGCCGCGTCCCGACTTCCAGGTAGTGGGGATACTCCTGCTTCACGGCATCGACGAACACCAGATCGTAGGCCTCTTCGGTGAGCCGGGGCAGCACGTCGCGGGCCACTCCCGTGATGAGCCTGGTCCGGCTCCCGGCCACCCCTGCCTCGGCGAGCGTGGCCCGTGCCACGCGTTGCGCATCGGGATCGAGGTCGATGGAGGTCAGAACCCCGTCGGGGGCCATCCCCTCCAACATGGCCAGGGCAGTGGTGCCGGATCCCGTGCCGATCTCGACCACCGCCTTGGCTTGCAGTACCGCCGCCAGGAACCGCAGCGCCGCCCCGATGGAAACGGGCAGGGATTCTGGGCCGATACCACCCGAGTACTCGCCGCCGACCGCAGCCTCACCGCTGTCGGCGCCGTGATCCCCGGCGTGCTCCCGGCCTGCGGGATCGTTGTGGGTCGGTATCTCGGGTAACACGGTGCGACAGACTATCGTCACGGGGTTCGTACGGGGAGATCCACGGCGAAATCGATTCTCAGGTTGCTCTCAGCCCGCTTTCACGATTGCCTCACGAACACGAAGCACACTGAGCGTGTCAGGGACCGGCCCCCAACGGCGTCTCGTGGAGCGCCGGGAACACAAGCAGCCGGCACAACGTTCTCCGGGGTAAAGCCCCACGGGAGGTGCCTTCTCGTCACATGGCCACCCACACACCCGCGACGGAGCCGACGACTTCGACGGCCGACACCGACCAGCACACCACCGTCCCCGCGCAGGAGACCGCGTGGACACCTCCGACCTGGGAGGAAGTCGTCCGCGACCATGCCGACCGGGTGTACCGATTGGCCTACCGGCTCGCGGGCAACAAGCACGATGCCGAGGATCTGACCCAGGAGACGTTCATCCGCGTGTTCCGGTCCCTGGCTTCGTACAGACCCGGCACTTTCGAGGGCTGGCTGCACCGCATCACCACGAACCTGTTCCTCGACATGGCCCGCCGCAGGTCGCGGCTGCGCATGGAGGGTCTTCCCGAGGACACCGACCGCATTCCCGGGCGGGGACCGAGTCCGGAGCAGGTGTTCCACGAGACCCATCTGGATCCGGACCTGCAGGCGGCACTCGACGATCTGGCTCCCGAGTTCCGGGCGGCGATCGTACTCTGTGACGTGGAGGGCCTGTCCTACGAGGAGATCGGTGCCACCCTCGGCGTGAAGCTGGGTACCGTACGCAGCAGGATCCATCGTGGGCGGCAGTTGCTCAAGGCGGGCCTGGCAGCCCGCCGAGAGAACGCACGGGAGGAGTCCACATGAGCGCACTGCGTAGGTGGGGGCTATCCGAACAGCACCTTGCGCTGGACGCGCTCGTCGCCTTCGTCGACGGCGAGCTGACCCCGAACGCCTACGATCGTGCGGCCGCGCACATCGCGGGATGTGCGACCTGCAGGGCGGACGCGGCCGCTCAGCGGCAGGCGCGCTCGGCGATTCGCGCGGCGGACACACCGTCGATGTCGCCGCAGTTCCTGCGAACACTGCAGTCCATCCCCTCGGAAACCGAACTGCCCGAGCAACCGGACGAGCTCGCCCTCACCGAAGGCGGCCGGCTGGTGACCCGGGACAGCCGTGGCGCCGAACGCACCGATGCGGCGCAGAACAGCGGACCCGCCGATCCCGCACGGGGATCGAGCACCCGACTGGGCAGTGGCAGATCGCCGCTCGGAGGAGGCACTCCGATCGGTGGCGACGGCGGCGATCGAGTTTCGGAGCATCCACCCCAAGCCAAAGGGCACGGGCGCCGGACCAAGCAGGGTGCGAGCGTCGTGTTCTCCGGTCTCGTGCTCGGGGCCCTGACCTTCATGAACGTTCCCGCAGAGGACTCCCACGGCACCATGACCACGGTGCCCCGGCCTTTTCCCCGTGGGGACACCCCGCACGACGACGCCGTCGTCCCCGTTTCCACACAAGCCGTCACCCCGAGCGGGCCGTCGGCCACATCCCCGCCGCCCACCGGGGCCGTGCACGTATCGGCAGGCCCCGACGTCGAGCCGAGCTCCGCTTCCGCCCCGGTGCCGCCACCGGCCCCTTGATCTCCTGACGGACACAGCAGCTCCAACGGGAACTTCACGCCACTACCGGCAAAATGGGACGAAGTGGGCCATGACACCGGTACACGCCGCCGCACACCGACGCCCGTTCGTGTGGTCCACTCACATGGCAGTGACCAAGGTCGATACGCGCACATGCCCGGGGAGCGATGAGCGAGCAGCCGAGGACGTCCGCGCAGGGACACGATCCGGAACAGTCGGCGGCGTTCCGCCGTCCCGAAGGCGTCGAGGGCAGTTTCGATCCACGCGGGCGCGACACACCTCCACAGCAGGGTTTCGAATACACCCCGCCTCCACCGGAAGCACTGGAGAAGGCCTTCAGCCGCCCCCCGGGCAGCAGTGAGGTACTGCAGCGGGCACCCGGCGACCGGGAACCGTCCGAGCAGGCCTCGCCGGACGAGGACCTCTTCTGGAGCCACAGCGGCGATCGGGACCCCTGGCGAAATCCGACTGCCGAGGCGGTCGTCGGAGCCCCGGCTCTGGCCCGGGAGGGCTCCGAGCAGCATCGCGAGCCGGTGCCCGGCCCCCTGCTGAGCACACGAGAAGTGCTGTTCGGTCGGAGGGTGCGTCCGCGTGCCCTGGCTGCGCTGGCAGCCGTGGCGCTCCTCGTCTCCGTCGTCGGCGGCTTCATCGGGCGCATCACCGCCGAGGAGGGCAACCCGCTGACCAACCCCGATGTGACCCTGGCCAAGGTCGAACCGGGAGTGGATCGCCCGTCCGGGACCGTCGCCGCCGTCGCCTCGCGCATCCTTCCCTCCGTGGTGTCGGTGGAGGTCCGGTTGGGGGCTCAGGGCGGTACCGGTTCGGGAGTGGTCATCGACGGCAACGGCTACATCGTCACCAACAACCACGTGATCTCCATGGCGGTGGGCACGCCGGACGCGCAGGTCTTCACCGTCTTCTCCGACGGCACGCGTGTGCCCGCACGGATCGTCGGGCGCGACCCGCAGACCGACCTGGCCGTGTTGAAGGTCGAGGTGGCCAATCCCACCGTGGCCCAACTCGGTTCCTCCGCCGACCTCGCCGTCGGCGACAAGGTCATCGCCGTCGGCTCGCCGCTCGGGCTGGAGAGTACGGTCACCAGTGGCATCGTCAGTTCGACGCACCGCCCGATGCGGCTGGCCGGGGAGGGTACCGACACCAACGCGGTCATCGATGCCATCCAGACCGACGCCGCCATCAACCCGGGGAACTCGGGCGGAGCCCTCGTCGACGGCAACGGCGCCGTGGTGGGGATCAACAGCGCGATCCGCACTCTCGGGACGGACGGCCAGGGCGGGTCGATCGGTCTCGGCTTCGCCATCCCCATCGACCAGGTGCGCCGGGTGGCCGAGCAGCTCATCCGCACCGGTCAGGTCCGGCACCCCGAGCTGGGTGTGAATGCCAAATCGGTCACCGACGGGACGGTCAGCGGTGCCCAGGTTCAGAACGTGCAGCAGGGCAGCGCCGCCGAAGCGGCGGGGATCGCGGAGGGCGACGTCATCATCAAGGTCGGGGACCGGCAGGTCAACAGCGCCAACGAGCTGGTCGTGGCCGTGCACAAGCACCGACTCGGCACGACCGTGCCGATCACGGTGGTCCGCGGCGGCCGTGAACTCGTACTCGACGCCGAACTCCGGTAGCACCGCCGGGGACACCCGAGCACGATTCGTTTCCGTGCGTCCTCGTGCGGTGGGTACGCTGGATCCACCGTGGTTCTGCGGCCGGATACGACCCGGGAGGAGTCGAGGTGCTCGATAGCATCGGCTGGGGGGAGATCCTCGTCCTCGTCATCGCCGGTCTGTTCATTCTCGGGCCGGAACGACTGCCCTCGGCGGCAGCGTGGCTGGGCAGGACCGTACGGCAGGTCAGGGACTACGCCACGGGCGCCCGCGAGCAACTGCGTTCCGAACTCGGGCCGGAATTCGACGACCTGCGCAAGCCGCTGGAGGACCTGCGCGGCATCCGCGACTTCGATCCCCGCAGGGCGGTCAGCAAACACCTGCTCGACGGGGAGAACCCTCTCGACGGCATCACGAACGACAGGCCGTCCCGCCACCACGGCAACGGGCACAGCCGCCCGTCCGATCCCCCGAGTTCCGACAACACCGGCCGGCAATCGCTGAACCCCGGAGAACGGCCTCCCTTCGACGCCGACACCACGTAGTACGACTTGCCTCGCCGGCACGGACAGGGGAACTTGCTCAGTTCCCTGCCTTTGATCGGTTTTTCGCTCGAGGGATCAGTCCGGGCAAAGCAACCGGCTCCGGCGCTTCAGCAACCACCCGACCAAGGTGCAAGACAATCTCTCCCTCACGTGGCGCCGCGCGCGAGGACCACACCCCCGGCGGCGACGGCGAGCCAGCAGCACAGCAGCGCCGTCATCCCCGTCCATCCCCAGGCGGCGAAGGCCGTGCCACCGGCCACGCCACCGACACTGCTCCCCGAGTAGTAGCAGAACTGGTACAGCGAGGACGCCTGACCTCGCGCCGACTCCGGCGCCCGAGCGCCGACCCAGGTACTGGCCACCGAATGAGCCATGAAGAACCCGCCGGTGAACACGACCAGGCCCAGCAGGATCAGCACCAACTGCTCACTCAGCATCGCCAGCAGCCCGACAACGGTGATCGACAACCCGCACAGCAGCACCGGGGAACGTCCCCGACGGTCGGCCACCCGACCGGCGACCGCCGAAGTCACCGTACCCGCCGCATAAGCGAGAAAAGCCAGCGCAGCCAACGCCGGTGGCACCATCAGCGGAGGCCCGATCAGCCGGAAACCGAGCACGTTGTAGACCGTGACGAAGGCACCCATCCCCAGTGCGGCCACCAGGTACGGCGCGTACAGCACCGGGGTGCTCGCGGCACTGCGCAGCCCCTCGACCAGCGGGCGCCACTTCCACGGCTGTCTGCTGCGGCGGCTGTCGGCGGGCAGCAACATCACGAACGCGACCGTGCACACACCGGCCAGCAGCGCCACGGCCAGCATCCCGCCGGACCACCCGGCGAAGTCGGCGACCACTCCGCACACGATGCGGCCGGACATCCCGCCGATCGTGGTCCCCGCCACGTAGAGCCCCATCGTGCTGCCGAGATGCCTGCCCCCGGCCTCGTCGGCCAGATAGGCGACGGCAACGGTGGCGAGGCCGGCCACAGCCGCACCCTGCACCAGGCGCGCACCGACCATCAGGGCGAAGTGGTGCACCCACGGCAGGAGCAGACCGATCCCCTCGGCGATCAGCAGGGACGCGATCATGGTCCGGCGGCGCCCGAGCGCTTCGGACAGGGTTCCCAGCGGGACGGCGGCCAGCGCCAGCCCGAGCGTGCTCGCCGAGATCAGCAACGCCACGGTCCCGGGCGGAACCGAAAACTCCGTGGCGAGTTGCGGCAACACCGCCTGCGGTGCGTAGAGCAGTGCGAACAGGGCCAGAGCACCGGTCAGCGACGCGAACCTGATCCTGCGTATCCGGCCCGCGTCACTGTCCACGATGCTGCGACTACTCGGCGAAGCCCGCCACGAACTCGACAAGGGTGCGCGCGGCGAACCCGGTGGCGCCGGCGACGACCTCGGCATGGGGCTTGTCGGCACGGGCGGGCCCGGCGATGTCCAGATGCGCCCACGGCAGCCCCGAGGTGAACTCCCGCAGGAACAGCCCCGCCGTCACCCCGCCCGGCCCCGGCGGGGTCTGCCGCACGTCGGCGATGTCGCTGCGCACATCCTCGGCATGGTCGTCGAGCAACGGCATCGGCCACCATGCCTCACCCGCGCGGTCGCCCGCCGCGCGCACCCGCTCGCCGAGCCGCGCATCCGTACTGAGCACGCCGCCGGTCCGCAGACCGAGAGCGACCTTCATCGCGCCGGTCAGCGTCGCCACGTCCACGAGCATGTCCGGCTCGTGCCTGCGCACGGCGTAGGCCAGGGCGTCGGCCATCACCATGCGTCCCTCGGCGTCGGTGTTGCCGACCTCGGTGGTGGTGCCGCCGTAATGACGCACGATGTCCCCGGGCCGGTAGGCCGAACCCGACACGTGGTTCTCCGCCGAGGGCACCAGGGCGGTCACCCGGACCGGCAGCCCGCTCCGTGCGATCGACAGCATCGCCCCGATCACCGCGCCGCCGCCGGCCATGTCGGTGCGCATGAGTTCCATACCCTCGGCGGGCTTGATCGAGATGCCTCCGGTGTCGAAGGTGATGCCCTTGCCGACCAGCACGATGTGCGGCGATGAGGGGTCCGCACCGGAGTCCTGCGGATCCGGGTTCCAGGACAGTTCCAGCAAGCGCGGTGGCCGCGCGGAGCCGCCACCGACCGCCAGGATCCCGCCGAATCCGCGATCGGCAAGCCACTTCTCGTCCCGGACGACCGCCTCCAGGCCCGGTACGGCACGCGCGAGCTGCGCGGCCGTGGTGGTGAACCATTCCGGATCTTTGACGTTGGACGGCGCGTTGGCCAGGTCCCGGGCCAGCGCGGTGGCCGAAGCCCACTGACGGGCGCGTCCCACCGCTTCGCGCAGTGCCGCGACGTCGGCCCCTTCCGGAGCGACCAGCAGCGCCTTGCGCAGCCGGGGCGGCGTCGGCGTGGCGGTCACGCGGAACCGGTAGCCACCCAGGGACAGGCCGAGTGTCAGCGCCGCGACCGTGTCCGCATCGACGCCGTCGGGCAACCGAACCTGCACATACTCCGAATCCAGCGCGTCTCCGAGGTCCTCCGGTGCGGAGCCGCCGCCCCCGCCCTCACCGAGACGCTCGCGGATCGCCCGGGCAAGTCCGGCACCGACCTGGCGCCAACGCACCGGCTCACCGGAGCCCGAGCCGACCGTCCAGCCGAATGCCCCGTCGGCCAGCGGCACGGTGCAGACCTCACCGGCCGAACTCTTCGCGCCCACCGCTTCCAGCAGGGCGGTGTCCACACCGAAGGCTGCTGCGGCGGCAGCGAGGTCGGCCGCACCGTCCACATCCGGTACCGACACCGCCGTGGGCACGCCCTCGCGCCGCTGTTCGACCACATCCACCTCGACCAGGGATGTCGGAATCACGGGCAGGACCGAGTCCTCGGCCGACGCCGACACTGAAGAACCGGGCACCACGTCACCTTTCTGTTCATTGCGAATACCTACGACTGCGCTGCGGCACACGTCCGTGCTTGCCGACGGACGAGGACGCCGGCACCACCGTCGAGTGCCGGGCCCGAACACTTCAGCCGATCGGACGTGGTCGGTGACCGCTTCGCGGCGACCTCAGCCAGTGACCGAGTCCAGGGCTTCACCCAGATTCGTGGCCTCCTCCATCGTCATTTCGACGACGAGGCGCCCACCGCCCTCGAGTGGGACGCGCATCACGACTCCGCGTCCCTCCTTCGTGACCTCGAGGGGACCGTCACCGGTCCGGGGCTTCATGGCCGCCATAGCGTGCTCCCTCCGTGAACTCTTCCCACCAACTGGTCGCCACAACCAGTTGGTCCCGGACCATTCTCCCCCATCCGGATGCGGCCGCGAAACCGAGCCGATCAACACGTGTCCGGGTTGCGCTGGTCCGATATCGGCAGTGGGGCGAACTCGGCCGCCGTACGAGCTCGCTCGGAATTTTCGGTCGTGTGAGCAAGCCGGTGCGCGAGTGTGGCCGGCACTCGATCACCGGACACGGAACCGTCCCTCGCCGACGGCGAACAGCCCGCACACGCCGTCACACCCGTGCCACGCTACGAATCTCGCACGACGCGAACACCTCGTCCACTCTGGAGTATCCCGCCACACGTTCCGCTCAGCGAGGAAATCCGGCTACCGTGGGGGCATCTCGGCCACCACGGTCGTGACGCACACCACGGTATCCGGTGCCGACGACGCGCTGCCGACCCCGGCCGCGCTCGCCACCATCGACGAAAGGGCTGCCCGTGTCCGACGATGTACTGCTGATCGAAGATGCCAACGGTGTTCGGCGGATCACGATGAACCGCCCGGAGGCGTTCAACTCGCTGACCGTCGAACTCAAGCAGCGGCTCATCGAGGCCCTGCGGGACACGGCAGCCGACGACTCGGTGCGCGCCGTGGTGATCACCGGGGCGGGGAAGGCCTTCTGCGGCGGGCAGGATCTCAAGGAGCACGTCGCCCAGCTGGAGTCCGGTGACCCCGCCCCGCTTCGGACGGTGGAGGAGCACTACAACCCGCTCATCCGTGCTGTCACCACCATGCCCAAACCGACGATCGCCGCGGTCAACGGCACCGCGGCCGGAGCCGGAGCATCGCTGTCCTATGCCTGCGACCTGCGGGTGGCTTCGGAGGATGCGAAGTTCCTGATGGCTTTCGCCAATGTCGGCCTGTCCACGGACTCCGGCGCGTCGTGGACGCTTCCCCGGTTGATCGGGTATGGCCGTGCGATGGAGATGCTGTTGCTGGCCGAGCCGGTGGCCGCCGACGAAGCCCTGCGCATCGGTATGGTCAACCGTGTCGTGCCCGCCGGGGAAGCCGCCGGCGCCGCCACCGAGCTGGCCACGCGCATGGCGACCGGTCCCACGAGCGCATACGCACGGATCAAGGAGACGATGCTGGCCGCGGCGGCCGAAGGGCTCGACGAGACGCTTGCCGTCGAAGCGGGGGCACAGGCCGAAGCGGGAAACACTGCCGACCACCGGGAAGCGGTCTCCGCCTTCATCGACAAGCGCACCCCCGAGTTCACCGGCCGGTGACGCGGCGGGTGCGCAAGCACCCGCCGCGATCGTGCCGACCTCCGAGCAAGCGGTGCATGCCGCTCGCCTTCCCCCCGAGCGTCCGGCACCGCCGCCCATCGGTGGGTCCGAGTCTCCGGCACCGCACCACGGCGCAAGCCCATCGCGCGAGCCCTTACTCCGCGCGCCAGCAGTCGGTGAGGTGGTCATCGACCATGCCGGTGGCCTGCATCAGCGCGTAGCAGGTCGTGGGCCCCACGAAGACGAATCCTCGGCGCTTGAGCTCCTTGGCCATGGCTTCCGACTCCGGTGTCGTGGCGGGCACGTCGGCGATCGTCACCGGCCGCTTCCGGTTGCCGGCGTCCGGGGCGAACGACCAGAGCAACTCGTCCAGTGACCGATCCAGTTCGAGCAGCGCCCGGGCATTGCGGATCGTCGCGTCGATCTTGGCGCGGTTGCGCACGATCGTGGCATCGGACAGGAGCCGCTCGCGGTCCTCATCGCCGAAGCCCGCCACCCGGCCGGGATCGAATCCGGCGAAGGCCTGCCGGAATGCTTCCCGCTTGCGCAGGATCGTCAGCCAGGACAGCCCGGACTGGAACGACTCCAGGCTGATCCGTTCGAACAGCTCCTGCTCGCCACGCAACGGCACGCCCCACTCGGTGTCGTGGTACGTGCTGTAGTCGGCAGGTCCCGATCCCCAAGGGCATCGCGCCCGGCCGTCGGTACCGAGCACGACGCGGTCGGCGTCACTCACCACCGTGGTCCTCCGCACTGCCGTGGTGGCCGTGTCGGTATCGGGAGCACACGGCCGCGAACCGCTCCAGCGACTTCTGCAGGCCCCATTCGAAACCGGGGCGCACCAGCGGCCAGGCAAGGGAACCGACCGTGGGCAACTCGAACCGCTCCCACCACAGGAAGGTGGAGCCGGCCTCGGTACTGCGCACGACCCGGAAACCCCCCGTCCCGCGCACCAGGGGACCGGTGTGGCGAACGACGCAGCGCAGCGGCGGTTCCCATTCGGTGATCTCCATCCTGTCCAGGAAACCGATGCCGCCGAGCCCGGTGAATGCGGCCAGCTCCGACCCCGGGCCCGCACCGTGACCGCGGATCACATGCACCTCGGTGCCGAACATCCACTCGCTCTGTCCGGGCCAGTCGGTCGCGGCGGCCCACACCACCTCGGCCGCTTCCGGGACCTGTACGCTCCGCCGCACCTCGGCAGTGCCCATGTCGTCAGTCCTTTCCGTCGGCGGGTGGTCGCAGGTGCTGTTCGTCCGCCGCGTCCAGCTGGCGTTCGAGAATCGCGACCCTGCCGCGCAGCTCGTCCAGCTCTCCGGCCAACCGGTTCAGGGCCCAGTCCACCTCGGAAGCCTTGTACCCGCGAAAGACCTGCTGGAACCGCAGCGCGCGCACATCGGCACCCTCGATGTCCGAGGCAGGCAGCCGTGTCGGGGTCGCTCCCGGCGGCAACGGCTCCAGTTCCTCACCGCGGCCGAAGACCAGGGAGGCGAGCAGGTAGACCACCGCGGCCACCGCGAGTATGACGACGAGGTAGATCAGCGCACTAGCCACGTGTCAGATCCTGGCACGGACCGTCGGGGGTACGGATACCACCGCGGCGCTCCGGGCGTTGCTCAGAGCCCATCTTGGAACTTGGTCAGGTGGTTGCTGAACCGCCGTCTCAGGCGGCGCCTTGCGGCGTTGCAGGCCACATCGAGTAGCCACCTACGCCACGTGGCCTACTGCCTTGCAATGCATCCGCCTGAAACGCCGGAGCGGGTCACCCTGCCCAGGCTGATCACCCGAGCGAAAGAGCCAAATCAAAGACAGGCACTCAGACTGCGGCGGCCACGCCGAGCACGCCGCCGATCGCGGTGGTGAACTCCCGCCAGGCACGCCGTTCGGCATCGAGAGTGCCCGCACCGGACTCCGTCAGGCGGTAGGTGCGCCGCTGGCGCCCTCCGACGGTGCTCCATTCGCTGCGCACATAGCCTGCTCGCTCCAGTCGGCGCAATGCCGGGTAGACGGTGCCGGTGGGCAGGTCGACGGCACCACCGCTGCGTTGCTGCAGCGCCTCGATGATCGCGTAGCCGTGGAGCTGCCTGCCATCGAGGGTGGCCAGCAGCAGCCCGTCCAGGTGACCTCGCAGGGCGTCAGCTTTCACGGGTAGCGACTCTACGGGTAGCGGCAGTCACTGTCACGGCCGTCTCGCAAGGACCTCGGGGCCTCATTCGGTGCGCAATCAGTGTGCGCTGCATCACTGATCCTTTCGGGGGCACGATCGACGCTCGGATCCCCACGGACGAGGGATCATCGCCACTGCGCGCGCAACCGCATCCGGAAGATCCGGCACACCGACCCTCGATGGGATGATCTTTGCCTTGTGTTCCTCCGGAACCCTTTCTCACCCGGCCGGTTCGAACGGATTCAGCACTGCCACGTCGATCTTGCGCACATCGGCAACATTGCGGGTTACCAGGGTCCAACCGTGCACCATCGCAGTAGCAGCCAACAGCCCATCCACCACGGGAACCGGGTCGGGAGCGCCGAGTCGCCCCCATCGATCGGCGACTTCGGCAGTGATCGGCACGATCCGATCGTGGTAGAAGGACCTGAGTTCACTCAGCCAGTGCTGCAACTGTGCGGCCTGCGAAGGATCACGGCGCTGCAATCGAGCGATCCCCTGACTGATCTCACCCACCGTGAGCACGCTCAGGTAGAGCTGATCGGCCGCCACCGATTCGAGCCAGGACAGCACAGCGGGATCCGGTGACCGCCGACGCAACTCGGAAACGACATTGGTGTCGAGAAGATAGCTCATGTCTCAGTCAGGTGGTCGATATCCCTCGGCAACTCAGCAGAGCGGGTGATTTCCAGATCGTCGAAGCAAGGGCCCGACCTCAGAAAACTCTTGAAGTCGTCACCGCTGAGCCGCCGGTACTCCGCTATGTCGAGAACGACGGCGACATCCTCGCCGTGACGACTGACGAACTGGGCTCCACTGCCTCGAGCACAGCGGAGTACTTCACTGAAGCGCTGCTTGGCTTCCTGAACCTGCCAGTGCATCATCATCTCCTCCGGCTACATCTAGACAGTCTAGACAGAAATAGGTCGAACCGGCAAGCTCATCCCGCGCAGGCGTCGAGGGCCTCCTCGACATCGGTGACCACGGTCAGCGCATCGAGGCTGCCCTGGGAAGCGAACCCGCTGCCGACCATCCGGCGCACCCAGTCCAGCAGCTGCCGGTAGTGACCGTCCGGATCGAGCACCACCACCGGTTTGCCGTGCATGCCGATGTAGCGCGAGGTCCACACCTCGAACAGCTCCTCGCAGGTTCCGATCCCTCCGGGCAGCGCCAGGAATGCCGTGGCATGGGCGTCCATCAGACCCTTGCGCTCGCGCATGGTGTCCACGACCAGCAGCTCGTCCGCTTCGGTGTCGGCGACCTCGCGAGCGACGAGTTGGCGGGGCATGACTCCCACCGTGCGCGCACCACCGGACCGGGCCGACCGGGCGACCTCCCCCATCATCGACACCCGACCACCGCCGGAGACCAGTGTCCAGCCTCGCTTGGCGATACCCGTACCGACCTCGGCGGCCAGGTGAATGTAGCGCTCGTCGACGGGACGCGACGCGCAGTAGACGCAGACCGAAACCTGTTGCTCGGAATCCGGATTCACCGCGTCCGGGCCCATTGCCTCTCGACTGCTCAGTGTGTGTCCTCCCATGCCTGATATGCCTCCTCCACGACGCGCACGGCGTCCTCCACATCGTCGGTCAGATGCAGCAGCGCCAGGTCCTTGTCCCCGATCTTGCCCGAGCCGTGCATCGTGTCCCGGATCCAGTCGTACAGGCCCTGCCAGTAGGAACGCCCGAACATCACCACGGGGAACTTCGTGACCTTCTTGGTCTGCACGAGGGTGAGCGACTCGAACAGCTCGTCCATGGTCCCGAAGCCGCCCGGCAAGCACACGAACGCCTGCGCGTACTTGACGAACATCGTCTTGCGCGTGAAGAAGTAGCGAAAGTTGACGCCGAGATCGACCCAGGGATTGAGCCCCTGCTCGAACGGCAGTTCGATACCCAGTCCGATCGACAGGCCCCCCGCCTCGGATGCGCCTCGATTGACCGCTTCCATCGTACCCGGGCCACCACCGGTGATCGCGGCACAGCCGATCCCGGCCAGCGCCGCCCCCAGTTCCAGACCCGCCTGGTACTCGGGATGCTCCCGCGGGGTGCGCGCGGAACCGAACACCGTGGTCGCGCGGGGCACTTCGGCCAACGCGCCGAATCCCTCGACGAACTCCGCCTGGATGCGCAGCACCCGCCACGGATCGGTGTGCACCCAGTCGGAGGGCCCGCGCGAATCGAGCAGTCGCTGGTCGGTCGTGCTCGGTTCCTGCAGTCGTGACCGGCGCAGGACCACCGGTCCGCGCCGCTTCTCGTTCGGATGGTCACCGCCGCTCACGGCACCGCCGACTTCCTCGTCGCTGTCGGTCTCCGTGCCGTACAGGTGATCCCCGGGACCTTCGATCGTCATGCTGGTGAGCGTAGGCAGCCCGGGTGAACCCGCAATGAGCCGCCCGCCTCAGCGCGGTGCCCAGCCGTCGACGAGTCGACCAGCCTCCCATCCGAACGTCGAGGTGGCGACAATACCGGCCGAAAGGACTTCACTCGGGGCGTTTGCGGCGTACCATACGAGAAAAGATCGGGTGTTGCCGACAATCACGGCAGGGCCCACCCCGCGGATCGCATGCGTCCACGCCACGGTCCACGCAGTGGCTTGCAGTCGGCGACCGGTCGTCGGACAACCCTCGGCCCGGAGGCCGACATGATCCTCATCAACGTACTGATCGTGGTTCTCGTTCTCGGTGTGCTCGCCCTCGCCGCGAGCGTGAAGGTCATCAAGCAGTATGAGCGTGGAGTCGTCCTGCGATTCGGCCGCCTCCAGCAGCACGTGCGGGGTCCGGGACTGACGATGATCGTCCCCGGCATCGACCACCTCCGCAAAGTCACCATGCAGATCGTCACGATGCCGGTGCCCGCGCAGGAAGGCATCACCCGGGACAACGTGACCGTGCGCGTCGACGCCGTCGTCTACTTCAACGTGGTCGACCCCGCCCGTGCCGTGATCAACGTCGAGGACTACCTGTTCGCCATGGGACAGGTCGCGCAGTCCTCGCTGCGCTCCATCATCGGAAAGAGCGATCTCGACGACCTGCTGTCGGACCGGGAAAAGCTCAACCAGGGCCTGGAGGTCATGATCGACAGCCCGGCCCTGAACTGGGGCGTGCACATCGACCGGGTGGAGATCAAGGACGTCTCGCTGCCGGAGACGATGAAGCGCTCGATCGCCCGGCAGGCCGAGGCGGAACGGGAACGGCGCTCACGCATCATCTCCGCCGACGGCGAATTCCAGGCGTCGCAGAAACTGTCCGAGGCGGCAGGCGTCATGGCCGACACTCCGGCCGCCCTGCAACTGCGACTGCTGGAAACCGTGGTGGAGGTTGCCGCGGAGCGGAATTCCACCCTGGTGCTGCCGTTCCCCGTCGAACTGCTGCGCTTCGTCGACCAGAACGTGCCCGCCCGGAACGGGAGTACCCGCAGCGGGCAGCAGGAAGACCGGGAGCAGCAGGCACGGCCATCCCCCGATGCGGGCGGGCACCGCACGGACGGAGAGGAAGCCGGAAACCCCCTCCACACCGGCGCTCCCCTCGATCCGGTGGTGCCGCCCTCGGCGACCGTGCACGGGACGGCTTGACTCAACCGAGGAAGCGCCGCAGCACATCCGCACAGTGCCGGATGTCACCGGTCGCGACGTTCTCCTCCCGGGTGTGCGCCAGAGTCGGCGAGCCGGGGCCGAAGTTCACCGCGGGCAGCCCCCGCGCGGCGAAGCGGGCCACATCGGTCCAGCCCAGCTTGGCCACCGGGTCGCCCCCGGCGGCGCGCACCAGCTCGGCCGTGGCGGGCTCGCTCAGCCCCGGCAGCGCGCCCTGGGAGGCGTCCACGACGGTGACGTCGAACCCGTCGAACACCTCCCGCACGTGTGTCTCGGCCTCGGCGAGCGAGGTGTCCGGGGCGAACCGGTGATTGACCGTCACCACGCAGGAGTCCGGAACGACGTTGCCCGCGACACCGCCTTCCACGCGCACCGCCTGCAGCCCCTCGTGGAACCGCAGCCCGTCGATCTCGGGCTGCCGGGGCGTGTACTCGGTGAGCCGCCGCAGCACCGGCTCGGCCGCGTGGATGGCGTTGTCGCCCATCCACGCGCGGGCCGTGTGCGCGCGGCGCCCCCGCGTGCGCACCTCGACCCGGAGGGTGCCCTGGCAGCCCGCCTCGATCGAGGCATTCGACGGCTCGCCCACCACGGCCAGATCGCCCGCCAGCCAGTCGGGCAGTTCCCGCTCGATGCGGTTGAGCCCGTTGCGTTCGGCGGCGATCTCCTCACAGTCGTAGAACACGAAGGTCAGGTCGTGACGTGGCTCGGTCAATGCCGCTGCGACGTGCAGCATCACCGCGTCGCCGCCCTTCATGTCCACCGTGCCGCAGCCGTGCAGCACCTCGTCGTCGCCGGAGCCGGTACGGCGCAGCGGGAGGTTGTCGTTGATCGGCACGGTGTCCAGGTGCCCGGCGAGCACGACACGCGAGCCACGCCCCAGGTTGGTGCGTGCCAGCACCGCGTCGCCGTTGCGCACCACCTCCAGATGCGGAGCCTGCCTGCGCAGGGCCTGCTCCACCGAATCGGCGAGGTCGGCCTCCGCCTCGGAAACGCTGGGAATGTCCACCAGCGCGGCAGTCAACTCGACAGGGTCGGCGGTGAGATCCAAACGCGCGGTCACGGTTGCGTACCCTACCGACAAGCCGCCGGACACGAGAGCGCGTGGTCGCAGCAGACACGGGCGGGCCCATCCCTCCTCCGGAGGGCGGCTTCCCCGGCAACAGCACCTCGCACCACCCCTGCACCTGCCTGCAGCCCTGCGCCGATTACCGTTTGCCTCATGAGCACTCCCGATCCGCAGTCCACGGGTGCCCACGGCGTGGGCCTGGCCACCGTCACCGACGACGGCACCGTGCTGGACACCTGGTTTCCCATCGTCAAGCTGGGTGAGCCCGGCCAGGTCGGCAGTACCCGGCTTACCCCGCAGGAGGCCTCCGAGACTCTCGGTTCCGCCGGCGCCGACCTGCTCGGCAGGGACGACGCCCGCGGTGTCGACGTGGTCGCGGTGCGCACCGGCGTGGCTCGCCTGTCCGACGCGCCGGCCGACACGCACGACGTCTACCTGCGCTTGCACCTGCTGTCGCACCGGATGGTGCGCCCGCACGGCCAGAATCTCGAAGGGATTTTCGGCCTGCTGTCCAACGTGGTGTGGACCAATCACGGGCCCTGTCCCGTGGAGGGTTTCGAGGCGACCCGCCTGCGGCTCCGGGCACGGGGTGCGGTGACCGTCTACAGCATCGACAAGTTCCCCCGGATGGTCGACTACGTGATCCCTTCCGGGGTACGTATCGGCGATGCCGACCGGGCCCGCCTCGGTGCTCACCTCGCCGGCGGAACCACCGTCATGCACGAGGGGTTCGTCAACTTCAACGCGGGGACCCTGGGAGCCTCGATGGTCGAGGGGCGCATCTCGGCCGGGGTCGTCATCGGAGACGGATCCGACATCGGCGGCGGCGCCTCGATCATGGGAACCCTCTCCGGAGGTGGCAAGGAAGTCATCTCGGTGGGTGAGCGCTGCCTGATCGGCTCCAACGGCGGCGTGGGGATCTCCCTCGGTGACGACTGCGTCGTGGAGGCAGGGCTGTACGTCACCGCGGGCACCAAGGTCACGCTGCCCGACGGCACCGTGGTCAAGGCCGCCGAGCTCTCCGGCAACGACGGCCTGCTGCTGCGCCGCAACTCCGGCACAGGCGCTGTCGAGGCCATGCCGCGCACCGGCGGCAAGGTCGAACTCAACGCCGCGCTGCACGCCAACGACTGAGCGGTTCGCAGTCCGACCACGCGCGTTTCGGCGGGTGCTCTTGCGTCCGGCCCATCCCGGCCGCAGGGCACCCGCCGAAACGTCAGTCCGCCAGACGCTTCGCGGCGGCGTCGATCCGCTCGTCGGAAGCGGTGAGCGCGATGCGCACGTGCGCGCTGCCGCCCGGCCCGTAGAAGGTGCCGGGGGCGACGAGGATTCCGCGGCGGGCCAGCCAGTCCACGGTCTGCCATGCGTCCTCACCGCGGGAGGCCCACAGGTAGAGACCGCCCCGCGAATGCTCGATCGTGAACCCCGCCTGTTCCAGCTGCGGCCACAGCACCGCCCGGCGAGCGGCATACAGGTCTCGCTGCACACGCACGTGGTCGTCGTCGCGGAACGCTGCGGTCATCGCCTCCTGGACCGGGCGCGGGACGATCATCCCGGCGTGCTTGCGCAGCGCCAGCAGCTCGCGCACGATCCCGGGATCCCCGGTGACGAGGCCCGCGCGGTACCCGGCGAAGTTCGCCGACTTCGACAGCGAGTGCACCGCGAGCAGACCGTCGAAGGACCCGCCACACACGGACGGATGCAGCACGGAGACGGGTTCGGACTCCCAGCCCAGCTCCAGGTAGCACTCGTCGGAGGCCACGACAGCGCCGACCTCCCGAGCCGCGCGCACCGCTGCGGCGAGCTGCTCGGAATCCAGGACGCGGCCGGTCGGGTTCGACGGGGAGTTCAACCACACCAGCGCGGTCCCGTCGGGGGGACGCTGACCGGGAGCGAGCCGGACGACATCGGCTCCCGCGAGCCGGGCACCGACCTCGTAGGTCGGGTAAGCCAGGTCGGGGATCGCCACGAGTTGGCCCGGCTGGATTCCGAGCAGTGTCGGCAACCAGGCCACGAGTTCCTTCGAGCCGACCGTCGGCAACACCGCCTCGGCGGGAAGGTCCCGAATACCGTGGCGGCGATGCAGTGCCTCCACCGCAGCTCCGCGGAGCTGCTCCGTGCCGTGCGTCGCGGGATACCCCGGAGAGTTGGCCGCGGAGGACAGCGCGCTCTGCAGGACCGGCGGCACGGGGTCGACCGGTGTACCGACGGAAAGGTCGACGACACCTCCGGCATGCGCCCGTGCCACCGACGCGTACTCCCTCAGGGAGTCCCACGGGAACTCCGGCAGGTCGGGGCCGCGCCTCCCGGACGGCCCCGTACCGCCCGGGTACTCGGCGACACTCATTCGCCCTGCGGAGGCAGACTGGTGACGGGCTCGACGTCCTTGTTGATCCGCCCCACCTTGGCAGCTCCGCCGGGCGAGCCGAGGTCGTCGAAGAAATCCACATTGGCCTGCGTGTAAGCAGCCCACTCCTCCGGCACGTCGTCCTCGTAGTAGATGGCCTCGACCGGGCAAACCGGCTCGCAGGCACCGCAGTCGACGCACTCATCGGGGTGGATGTAGAGCATCCGCCCGCCCTCGTAGATGCAGTCGACAGGGCATTCCTCGATGCATCCCTTGTCGAGCACGTCGACGCAGGGCTCGGCGATCACGTAGGTCACGGTTGCTCTCCTGCTAGAAACGTTCCTTCATCCGCGCGCAAGTCTGCCTGGCGCGGCTGCTGACAGTATCCCTCGTTACCCACCCGGATACGTAAGTGGCTCCCACTTCGCGTGGTTCCCGGCTGGAACTCCCGTAGCCGGGTACTCCCGCGACCCTACTTCGGAACACGGGGGGAGGAAACGCGTGATGCCGCCGACGTGGGTGCGCACACCCTCACGTGTGTGGAGGCGGATTCCGGCGGATCCACCTCGCCCCGCGCCGTGCCACCCGGCGCAGCGCCGAACGTTCTCCCAGGTAACCGCCCACCACACCGACGACGGGCAGCGAACCGAGAGCCTCGTGATGCAAGCGCCCCTGCGGCCGCTTGTCGAGTTCGGAATCGATCTCCCACAGCAGGCGTGCCATTCGCCACACCGTGCTCGCCACGGCACGGGTTCTCGGCCGTCCGTACCGGCGGCGGGACTCCTCCAGCTCCTCGGTGAGCTCGGCGGTGCGCTCGTCGTCCCGGTGCCGCGTACCCCCGTCCGCTCCCTCCGCGACAGCGCGCGGAAGGTCACGATCGAGGACGACCTTGGCGATCATGCGGACCTGATGAGCCCGGTCGTCCACCCCGTGCTCGGCCGCGATCGCCGACAGCACCAGTGACTGCCCCAGGGTTCCGAGGGCATTGCGGATCGGCAGCCGCGAGGTGATCACACCGCCGAAGTTCGGCAGGCCTGCCAGGAGAGCGAGAAACCGGCCGACCCGCTTGGCCCACCAGTCACAGCGCTGATCGAGGGTCATCGCGTCCCAGGCGGAACTGCCGGGCAGCCGCATCGAATCGAGCCGGCTCATCAGCGTGTCCAGGCCGGCACGCTCACCGGTGCCCCCACCACCCGTCGGCTGCTCGCCGGAGAGCTCCGTGGCACTCTTCGGCTCGCCGCGGAACCGGCGGCGCAACCGTAGCGGATCGGCTTCCCGCAGGATCTGCAGAACGGGGACGGCAGCGCGCACGAACGGCCGCAGCGCCGCGGCAACCCGCTCGTCGGTCAGTATCTCGGCCACTGCGTCCACCTCGTCCCGTGTCCGGCCCTCACCCGGTGTCGCGGCGTCCCGAAGCCCCGGCACCCTGGCGTGCCTGCACGATCCCGAGCATCAACGCGCCGGGGAGCGCACCGCCGGCGAGGAACAGGTACGTGCGCCAGTCACCGGCGAGGAGCAGCACGTCCCCGCCCGGCCCGAAGAGCCCGAAGACGAACACCGTCCCGAACCACACGATCAGTGGTGCGGCGGCCACACCTCGACGGGGAGACAGCCGACCGGCCTCCGAGACCAGCAGCGGTGTGGTCACCGCAGCCACCGCCGCGGTGATGGGGAACGGCACGCCACCGAGGTAGGAGGGCAGGAACAACAGCTCGAGCATCGCCAACAGCACGGCATCGAGCAACAACGCGCCGAGCACCACCCGGTCGAGTCTCACCTCATCGGGCATCGTCAGCGCCCGTCCGCCGGGCCGGTCTCGTCGCCTCCCAAGCCCCCGAAGAGGCCGGTCGAGGCGCCCTGCTGCTCTCCCCGTGCCAGCACGTAGTGCTCCGTGGGCACCACGGGCTGGGCGACGTCGTTGGACAGGGCGTATCCGGCGATCCCGGCGCCACTGTCCCACTGGTCGAGCCACACCCGCACCTGTGTGCCATGAGCACGCAGTCCGCCGATTTTGGCGGGAAGATGCTCGCCGATGTCGACGGTCGTGGTGATCGACGCATCATCGACATGGGGCAGCTCGGCCAGCTGTGGCAGCCGGAACGGCATCCCCTCGGCCCGGGACAACCGCTCCAGGCCGGTGCGGATCGCTTCTCGCGACGGCACCACATGGAACACGCGCTGCACGTCGGGCACCTTCGCGGTGGCGGCCATGGTCACGTCGTGTGCGCGGATGTGGTCGGGATGGCCGTAACCGCCGTCGGCGGCGTAGGTGACGACCACCTGCGGTTTCACCTCCCGCAGCACGGTTTCCAGTGCCTCGCACTGCTCCGGGAAGTCACCGTTGACGAGGGCACGCGGGTGGGCGTCGGGGACCGTGCCCGCTGCCCTGCCCGGTTCCTGCCACACCATCCCGGAGTCGCGCCATCGCCCGAGCCCGCCCAAGAAGCGGTGCTCGGCCACGCCCAGGGCCGAGCAGGCGGATCGCAGCTCACCGAGACGGTAACCGCCGAGCTGGTCGGCCCGGTCGGAAGCGAGCCCGCGCAGGTGCTCGGGAATGACCTCGCCTTCCTCGCCGAGGGTGCAGGTCACCACCGTCACCTGCACGCCGTGGGCGGCATGGCGGGCGATCGTCCCGCCCGTCCACAGCGCTTCGTCATCGGGGTGTGCGTGTACCAGCAGTAACCGCGGTGGAGCCGTCAACGTCACCGGTCCAGCGTAATCCGAGCAGCCCTGGGCCGGATCAACGGTCACGTGAAGGCACCCGCTGCAGGCGGCGAGAACATCGGCGACGAGAAACCCTTCGGACGCCTCGATCAGTGCCGTGCAGGATCCGGGAGCGTACTCGGCTGGTTCGCCGCCCGGGATGTCACCAGCGTGACGACGCGATCGTCGGGCCGGAGCCACTCGCGTCGGCGCAGCTCGTCGATCGCCACCAGGCCCGCCGCGGAACTCGGTTCGGCACCGACGCCCGCGCTCCCGAGCCTGCGGACCGCCGCCTGCAGGTCCTCGTCTCCGCACGGCACCGCCGCCCCTCCGGATTCCCGCAGGACCCGCAGCGACATCACCGTGGCCCGGGGATCGCCGATGGAGGTGGCGATGCTGCGCAGGTCGGCCTCCTCCTCGGGGGGCAGGTCGGCGCCCGCGGCCAGGGCGCGCGACAGGGACGGGTAACGCTCGGCCGCGACCATACGGGGGAGCCGCTCGACGATCCCGAGCTCGTGGAGCTCGCGGAAACCGGCCCACATCCCGGCGAGCCCGTCACCCCGGGAGACGGGCACGGTCACCACCTCGGGGACATCGCCGAGATCGCGCACGATCTCGTAGGCCATCGTCTTGTAGCCGTCGATGCCGGCCCACAGGCTGCTCACCGGGGTCGCGGAGGTGTTGGTCAGCACCGTCCAGTCCTGCTCTGCCGCCCGTTCCCGCAGGATGCGCCAGCGGTCGGCGGCATCGCGTGCGAACACCGGTCGAGCACCGTGGCGTTCGATCCGTCCTCGCCAGGTCCGCTCGATCGTCTCGGTGGTGACGACCACGCAGTCCAGACCCGCCGCAGCCGCGTAGGCGGCGACCGACACGCCCGCGTTGCCGCTGGAGGCGACCGCCACGGTGCTCGCCCCGGACGCTGCCGCCCAGGACACGGCGATGCTGTAGAAGCGATCCTTGAAGCTGCCGGTCGGGTTGCGGCGCTCGTCCTTGACCAGTGTCCGGTTCGCGGCGCCGGTCACGCGTTCGGGTAGTTCCACCAGCGGTGTGCCACCTTCCGCGAGACTGATCGCCTTGTCCGCATCGACCGGCAGCAGCTCGCGGTGTGACCACAGGGCCGGCCTCCGCCGTGCCCACTCGTCCCACAGCGCCGAACCATCCACGTCACTCAGGTCGTAGTCGGCCAGCAGCGCCGAAGGAACGCCCTGCTCGCGGCAGGCCGGGCATCCCGAGGTGTCGTAACGCAACGGGGCACGCTCACCGCAGCGCACGCATCGCAGTCCGCGCAACACCGCCTGCGCCATGCTCACCTCACCAGTCGTAGGTCTCTCCGGGAGTTCCGACCCACTTGCCCGCCGAGGAGAACGGGCCCGCGAAACCGTGCCCCGGTCCGACGCCCTTGATCTCGCTGCGTACCGCCAGCACCTGCGCCTGCTGGTACAACGGCAGCGCCACCGCCTGCGACCACAGCACCGGCTCCACCCGGGCGGATGCCCGCTCGAACGTCATCCGCCCGGTCAGTGCCGCCTCGATCGTCGGCTGGAGCAATCGATCGCAGAAACCCGCCATGTTGTACGGCAACGCTTGCTCGCTGCTCGCGTCCACGCGGGGACATCCCCACCGGGACGCCATCATGGAGGCCGGCTCACCCCCCGCGGGTCTCGGTACCACCGCCATGTCGACATCGGCGGCCGCGCCGGGCTTGCCCGCCCGGGGATTGCTCGACAGCATCGTGGTGAACAGCTCATCGCCGGTCGGTGTGATCACCCGTGCCCGGATTCCCTGCTCGCGGAGCTGCTCGGCGGCTGCCTCGGCGATCCGGACGTATTCCTCGTCGCGGAACTGCGCGGCGATGACGAGATCCAGCGGGCGCCCGTCCCGCATCCAGGTGTCACCACTACGCCGGAAACCCGCCTCGCTGAGCAGCTTGTCGACCCGCCCGGGCCGGGGTTTCTTCGCAACGGCCCGGGGCGGCTCGGTCGGCGTGTATCCCGGTTCGGACGGCGCGAGCACCTGGGCCCGAGCCTGCATCCGCCCGGCGGGCCCACCGCCGGTTCCGGCCTCGATCAGTGCTTGCCGGTCCAGTGCCGCCAGGATCGCCTTGCGCACCCGGGGATCGGCCAGTTGCTCGGTGTTGGGACGCAACAGCAGCTGCGTGGTAGCCGGCCGCGGCACGGTCTCGATCCGCACCGAGTCACCGAGCCCGCGCAGGGCCTCCATCGTGGCCGTGTCCGCGTCGAGCAGGGCCACATCGCTGTCTCCGCTGCGCAGCGCCGAGACCTGTTTCTGCTGGTTACCGGTGCGCAACACGATTCGTTCGGAGGCGGCGGGCGGCCCGAAGTACCCCTCGTTGCGCATCAGGATGATCTCACCGCGATCCAGATCGACCTGCCGGATCGCGAACGGGCCACCGGAGGCGGGGTATCCCTTGTCGAGTGCATCGGCCCACCCCCCGGGCGCGTCCTTGACCAGGTGCGCGGGCAGCAGATCGTCGAAAAGGGTCTTCCAACCGGGGTACGGCTCGGAGAAGGTCACCTCGACGGTCTTGCCGCCCTGCCGAGAGGCGACATCGGTGATCAGCCGGTACCCGGCCGGGTTGACCACGCCGGGCCTCGAACGCATCTGCTGCCAGAGGTAGACGAAATCCTCGGCCGCGATCGGAGCGCCGTCCGACCAGTCCGCCTCGGTACGGATCCGGTAGCGAACGGTGAACTTCTCTGCCTCGTCCACCACCTCGGCGGATTCCATGAGAGTGGTGTTGAGCCGCGGTTTCCCGTTCGGCCCCGGTTCGAACACCGAGGGCAGCATCAGGTTGGACAGCGCCGCCGTCGCCGGGGACACATCGGACAGCGCATGCGGGTTGAAGCCGTCCCGCAGGTCCCCGACAGCGGCCACGACCACCCGCGGCTTCGGTGGTTTCGGCGGCACGCTCGTCGAGGGGGGCGGCGCGGTCGTCTCCACCAGCGGGGGCGGGGGTGCGCTCGTGCACCCCGCTGCCACGCTCAGTGTCAGCAGCAGCAGGAATACCGCGGCGAACGGGTGGCACCGACGCTGGTACACGCTGGGCGAACCTCCCCTTGCGACATCACAGGCCGACCTGCCGTCCACGGGGCGGCACGGCAGCGCCGGAATCCGGTCCCCCTGCGAGCAACGGTTTCCACCCCCTCATGGTTGCGCGTGCCGCCACGCGAGAGCGCGCGGGGGTGCGCATCCGGAAGTCTCGATGCTCAGGAACCGATCGGCCGTGCCGCCACCCGCCACGGACGTGCGGACGAAAAGCGGTCTCACGCCTGGTTGTCGCGAGCCTTGGCGCGGGAACGCTCGCGAGCGCGCTGGTTGCCGTCGAGAGTCATCTTGCGCACCCGGACCACAGAAGGGCCGACCTCGACACACTCGTCGGCGGAGCAGAACTCCAGCGCTTCCTCCAACCCCAAGGTGCGCGGGCGGGCCAGCCGCTCCAGCTCCTCACCGGCGGCGGAGCGCATGTTCGTGAGCTTCTTCTCCTTGGTCACGTTGACGTCGAGGTCCTCGTGCCGCTGGGTTTCCCCGACGACCATGCCCTCGTAGACCTCGGCGCCCGGCTCGACGAAGAAGGTGCCGCGGTCGGCCAGCTGCAGCAGCGCATACGTGGTCACCGGGCCGGAGCGGTCGGCCACCAATGATCCGCTGCCGCGCGTGCGCAGCTCACCTGCCCAGCCGAAGTAGCCCTCGAAGACGTGGTTGGCGATGCCGCCACCGCGCGTCTCGGTGAGGAAGTCGGTGCGGAAACCGATCAGTCCGCGCGCCGGGATGATGTATTCCAGCTTGATCCGGCCGGTGCCGTGGCCGTCCATCGTCTCCATACGTCCCTTGCGGGCGGCCAGCAGCTGGGTGACCCCGCCGAGATGTTCCTCGGGCACATCGAGGCTCAGTCGCTCGAACGGCTCGCACAGCTTGCCGTCGATGGTTTTGGTGACCACCTGCGGCTTGCCCGCGGTGATCTCGAAGCCCTCGCGGCGCATGGTCTCCACCAGCACGGCCAGGGCCAGCTCACCACGCCCCTGCACCTCCCAGGTGTCCGGGCGCTCGGTGGGCACGACCCGCATGCTGACGTTGCCGATCAGCTCGCTGTCCAGCCGGTTCTTGACCAGTCGCGCGGTCACCTTGGTGCCGCCGTTGCGGCCGGCGTGCGGCGAGGTGTTCGTCCCGATGGTCATGGAGATCGCCGGGGCGTCGACGGTGATCCGAGGCAGCGGTTCCGGATTCTCGGGATCGGCGAGAGTGTCGCCGATGGTGATGTCGGGAATGCCCGCGATCGCCACGATGTCTCCCGCCGAGGCCTCCTCGGCGGGCACCCGATCGAGGTTTTCGGTGACGAACAGCTCGCTCAACCGCACCTTCTCGACCGACCCGTCCTCGCGGCACCAGCCGACGGTCTGTCCCTTGCGCAGCTTGCCGGAGTAGATCCGGCACAGGGCGATGCGGCCGAGGTACGAGGAGGCGTCGAGGTTGGTCACCAGTGCCTGCAGCGGCGCTTCCCAGTCACCGACCGGCGCGGGCACGTGCTCCAGGAGGGTGTCGAACATGGCGGTCATGTCGCCGTCGGCAGGCAGCTCTCCCTGCTCCGGAGCGGTCAGGCTCGCCCGGCCTGCGCGTGCCGAGGCGTAGACGATGGGGATGTCGAGCGCGGACTCGTCCGCGCCGACGTCGGCGGCCAGGTCGAGCAGCAGATCGTGGACCTCTTCGACGACCTCGGCCACGCGGGCGTCCGGCCGGTCCACCTTGTTCACCACCAGGATCACCGGCAGCCCGGCCGCGAGGGTCTTGCGCAGCACGAAACGCGTCTGCGGCAGCGGTCCCTCGCTGGCGTCGACCAGCAGCACCACGCCGTCGACCATGGACAGCCCACGCTCGACCTCACCACCGAAGTCGGCGTGGCCCGGGGTGTCGACCACGTTGATGGTGACCGGGCCGTCCGGGGTCATCCGCCGGATCGCGGTGTTCTTCGACAGGATGGTGATGCCCTTTTCCCGCTCCAGGTCATTGGAGTCCATGACCCGGTCGACGGGGTCGGCGCGCTCGGAGAAGGCCCCCGACTGCTGGAGCATGGCATCCACCAGGGTGGTCTTGCCGTGGTCGACGTGCGCGACGATCGCGACATTGCGCAGGTCCGTACGGGTGCGCTGGTTCGGGGCGACGCTGATGGCGGGCACGCGAATACTCCTGCTGTCGTATGGATGTCGTGGCAAGCTGCGAGGCGACGGTGCCGATCGACGAGATCGGCTGCGGCTTCGTTGCGGCCGCCGCTACGGAGCTGATGCCGCTGCCCCGACTCCGTGGCGGTTCACGTGGGGCGCGGCACCCTACTTCTTGTCGGGCCTGCTGTTGCCGGACCCACCGCTGTTGAGCCCTGCTGCTTCAGGCCGACCGGGATGGGACCGACGGATTCGACCTGGTGGGCGGTATCGACACGCGGCACCACCCATTCTAGTGCACGAGGCACGCGACTCCCGCAGGCACGTGTTCAGCACAACATCGACCTGTCACGTTGCGTACGCCCCCGAACACCGGAGAAACGGCCTCCGGTGGCGACCGGATCATCGGCACCGAAACCGCCACGCACGAAAGCGTCCGAGCTCCGCCGCGTTGACGGTGCCGGCCGAGGAAGTCGGCTGCGGCTTCGCCTCGGCCGCCGCTGTGGATCCGTTAGCGGCGGCGACGCCGGCGTCGGGCGGTGGCCGAACCGGCGGGCGTGACCGAAGCGGACCAGTGCCGGGGGCGGGTCAACGACGACGGGATGGTCGTCGCCGCGTCACCGTTGGCCGCGTCGAGCTGGGGTTGGGTGAGGAAGATGCTCTCGGCGAGAAACGCCCCGCGCAGGTCGGCGACCCGCAGATCGGCCCCGAGAAGATCGGCCTTGCACAGGTTCGCACCCCGGAGGTCGGCACCGAGAAGGTAGGCACCGCGTAAGCCGGTGCCGCGCAGGTCCGCTCCCTGCAGGTTCGCCTCGATCAAGTCGGCACCCTTGCGATCGGGCGCGGAATCACGAACCTCGGCGCGCACCACCTCGCTGACCCGGGTCAACAGCGGGCCGATCTCCTGCCGATACGCTGTGGCGTCGAAGGCAGCGAGTTCGTCGGGGTCGGCGCCGGTAAGACGTTCGGTCCGTTCTCGGGCGCGGTCGAGCTCGTCGGACAGCGGGCAGGCAGGCAGAAGCGTCCTCGCCTCGGTCAGATGCCAGAGCAGCTCCCGGAGCTGCCGCATCACCGCGAACACCGTGAACATCGATGTCGCGATCTCCGGGCTCTCTCGCCAGTCCCGTCCACCGAAGGTCACCTGGGTGACCTGTTGACCGGCACCGAAGCAGTCGAACACGGCGCACCCCGCAAAACCGCGTTCACGGAGACTGTCGTGGATACTGCAGCGGAAGTCCGCGAGCAGATTCCGACACGGTTGTCCTGCAGGCTTGTCCATGGCGAAATCGGCCGAGGCCGTAAAGGCCGGTGCAACGCAACACAGCCCGGCGCAGCGACCGCAGTCGGCCCGCAAGTCGGGACGCTCGCCGACAAGGTGCGCCGGATCGTCGGTTCGGTCGGACATCGGCGGCTCCCCGTCGACATGTGGTCCACGGCCCAGCGTCGTGCAAGGCCGAAAACCACACCTTATCGGGGCGCGAAAGCTACTCCGCCGAGGAACCGCTCCCGGAGGGTTCCAGGTGATCGGCGTAGTACGCCAGTTCCGGGATCGTCTTCAGTGCCTGGAACTCGATCACGTCCGACCTGGCCACTCGGTGCACCGCGAGCGGGTCGGTGGCCAGGATCGCGTCGAGCCTGCCGCGCGACATGGCACGCGCGATGATGACTCCGCCGGTGCGGGGATGGCGGCGCCCGGCGGCGATGAAGTCACCGGAGTCGTAATGGTGGGAGATCCACTCGGAGTGGTCCGCCAGCAACGCATCGACATCGGCCAAGGGTGCCGTGTAGTGCTGCAGTACCACGTACATTCTTTCAGCCTAGCGCCACACCCCCAGTTGTGACGAGAACCACACAACGTCGATCCGCGAAGCGACGCTTCCCGTTCCCTCTGCCATTTGCGGAGCCTCTCGGATTCCGGCCGGGCCGGTTCGGACCGCGGGTCACTCGCGCAGCAGCGACCGCAGCGAATGCACCAGCAGGCGGTCGGTTTCCAGCCAGTCCAGCCCGGTCATCTCGGAGGTGTCGACCCACCGCACCGCGCGATGTTCCACGGCCCTCGGTTCCGGGGACGACGGGGTCGGCTCGGCGGTGTACAGGCGCAGGAGCATCCCGCCGTCGAGCGGGACGTCCGTGCCGATCCGGCCGGTCGGCACGACATCCATCCCCAGTTCCTCCTTGCATTCCCGGACCACGGCATCGCGTTCGGACTCCCCGGGCTCGACGCGGCCTCCCGGCAACTCCCACCGGCCCGCATGCTTCGCCGGATAGTGCCGTTGCTGCGCGAGCAATCGGCCTCGCCGCACGATCGCGGTGCCGACGACGACCGGTCTCGTGGCCCATTCCTGCGCGAGAGCACGCACCGTGTCGATGCGCCGGGCAAGCAGGCGCAGTATCCACCGCCGGAGGAGTGCGGTGCCGATGAGGCGACCGAGCGCTCCGAGCGGAGCGGTCCACTGCAGCGACTCGGTGAGCAGCGTACCGCGGTCCACCTCGGTGAGTGTCGATTCGTGCCGGAGTTGCCGCAGCGGCCCCCGCACCAGGACCGAACTCAGTGCCTGCGCGTCCGCACGCTCCAGCCGCGTCCGCAGTCCCACGGAGAGCCTCGTGGGCGGTAGCCGGAACGTGATCTCGTCTCCGGGCACGAACAGTTCACCGACACCGGCAGCAGCGTGCCCGCGCACCATCCTCGAAGCGCCGAGCCCCCGCTCCGCGGTGCGGGCGTGCCGGAGCGCGGCCGCGACCGTGGCCACCGGAGCATCGATCCATTCCGTATCGCGCAACACCGACACGGGTATCCATCCTGCCACCGACGGGATACGGGCGGGGAACCTCGTCCGCTTCCCGTGACAGGCCGGGCCTGGTGACCGGATGCGGCCGTGGTGGCCTTCACCTTGTTCCCCGAAGGCCGAAACACCGGCCCGTCGTTCCGGTAGCGTCGGGAGCACACTCGGAGACGATCCGGCCCGAGACGCACAACAGCGGAGGATCACATGAGGCGCAACAGCGTCGCTGCCACGGCGATCGCCGGAGCCACGGCAGGTGTTCTGGGGCTCACGGCACTGACCCTGCCCGCAGGCGCGGAGGACCCGGACCTGCCCGCGATCGCACCGGAGAAGCTGGTGGCCTCGGTCATGACGGCGCAGCCCCCGGCCATGGCCGGAACGGTCCGGGTGAACAACAACCTCGGGATTCCCGCGATCCCGAGCACGGAAAGCTCGGGAGAGCTCCTGTCGAACGGCTCGAGCACGGTACGGCTCTGGGCCGACGGCCAGGGCCGCCACCGCATCTCCCTGCCTTCCGAGGGCGGGGGGACAACGGTGGTCGACGACGGCACCACCGTGTGGAAGTGGAACGCCTCCGAACGCACCGTGACCAAGTACCGGGCGGAGGCCCGGCAGGAATCCGCCGGGCAGGAAGGTTCCGCTTCCTCCCCGCACGAGGAACCCGAGGATCCGGTGGCCACCGCGCAACGCATGATCGACACGCTGCGGCAGAGCAGCAGGATCTCCGTGGACGGAACGGCCGGCGTAGCCGGGAGGGACGCCTACGAACTGGTACTGACCCCCAAACCCACCGAGCGCACCGTGCTGCGTGAGGTGCGCATCGCGGTGGGAGCCGAGAAACGCCTGCCGCTGCGGGTGGTCGTGAGCACCGAGAACTCCGAGGACCCTGCGCTGAGGGTGGGCTTCTCGAAACTGGAGACAGCGCCGCAGGACGCGGAACTGTTCCGGTTCTCCCCGCCGGCCGGGGCGCAGGTGCAGCAGGCCGACAAGCACGATCGCCGGGACACCGAATCGGGCACGCACCCGCAGGTCCGCACGGTCGGTGAGGGCTGGGACAGCGTCCTGGTGACCCGGGTTCCGCAGCAGACCCTGCAGGGACGGGAGTCCGGGCAGGATTCCGAAGAGCGGCTCCCCGGTCTGCGTGAGGCCGCCGAGCAGGCAGGACAGCGGGTCAGTGGCCCCTGGGGCGAGGGCTGGTTCATCAGCACCGGGGCAGGCTCGGCGTTGCTGACCTCAGACGGGCGCCTCGCCGCCGGCGCCGTCCCCCAGCCGGTACTGACCGAGGCTCTGCGAGGCCGGTGATGGCCGGCACTGCCGACCTCTCCGAGCGGGGAACCGCCGATACCGCCTCCGCGCCGGAGGACGACGGTGCGCTCGCCGCCCGCACTCGCGGACTCCGCAAGACCTACGGCCGCACCACGGCGGTCGCCGATGTCGACCTCGATGTGCCGCGCGGCGCCGTGCTCGGCGTGCTCGGACCGAACGGCTCCGGCAAGACGACCACGATCCGGATGTTGCTGGGCCTGACCCAGCCCACCTCGGGATCGGCCGAACTGCTCGGGCACGCCATGCCGGAACACGCGGGCCGTGCCTTGCCGCGAGTCGGTGCCCTGGTGGAGGGGCCGGGCTTTCACCCGTTCCTGTCCGGCCGGGAGAACCTGCTGCGCTGCGCGGCCGTGGAACCGGAGCTGGCGGGCGCGGCCAGGCGCGGTGCCGTCGAGGAGGCGCTGGAGCGGGTCGGGCTCACCGGTGCCGCCCGCCGCGGATACCGGGGTTACTCGCTCGGGATGAAGCAACGGCTGGGTCTGGCAGCGGCGCTGTTGACCCCGCGCGACCTGGTCGTGCTGGACGAACCGACCAACGGGCTGGACCCGGCGGGCACGCGGGAGATCCGCCGCATCATCGCCGATCTCCACGCCGCCGGGACGACCGTCCTGCTCTCCTCCCACCTGCTGGCGGAGGTCGAGGCGACCTGCACGCACGTGGCGGTGTTGCAGCGCGGTTCCCTGCTCACCCAGGGAGAGCTCACCTCACTGCTGGAATCCGGTGGGACGAGCCTCTCCGTGTCCGTCTCGGACAACTCGGCCGGGATGGCGGCGCTTCGCGACAACGGCATCACCACCCGGCAGGAGGGTGAGAACCTGCGCGTGGAGCTCACCGACGTGGAGGCACCGGACGTGATCGCCACGCTGGTGCGGGCCGGCGTCGGGGTGCACGAGGCACGCCGCGGCCGGGCCGGGCTCGAGGACATCTTCGCCCGACTGACCGAGGAGGAGTCGTGACCACGACGCCGGCAGAAGCCGAGCGGGCATCCTCGCCGCCCCACCGGAGTGCGGCACCGCTCGTGCGGGTCCTGTCGGCCGAGCTGCGCTGGGTGCTGCGGCGCCCCCGCAACCTGCTGGCCCTGCTGCTGGTGGCCGCCTTGCCGGTGCTGATCGGCACCGCCATCGTGCTCGGGGGCAGCCCACCTCCCGGCCACGGGCCGCCCGTGCTGTCTTCGGTGGCGGGCAACGGGCTGATGCTTCCGGTCGCCACGCTGGTGCTGGCCCAGAACCTGCTGCTGCCGCTGATCGCCGCGATGGTCGCCGCCGATGCGTTGGCCGGGGAGTCGTCACACGGCACGCTGCGCGGACTGCTGCTCGCACCGGTCGGGCGAGTCCGGCTGGTGTGGGTCAAGGCGTTCGGTGTGCTGGCAATGACGGTGCTCGCCGTCGCCGTGATCGTCGTCAGCGGCACCATCACCGGGTTGGTGGCCTTCGGTGGCGACGGGTTGGTGACCCTGTCCGGCACCACTCTCCCGCTCGGGGAGGCTCTCGGGCGGGTGGCGCTCGCGGCGGGCTGGAGTGCGATCCAGATGCTCGCCGTCGGCGCGGTCGCCCTGGCGATCTCGTCCACGACCGAGCATCCGCTGGTCGTGCTCGCCGTGATTCTGGGGTCGCTGATCGTGTTCGGGGTGCTGGGCGCGATCCCGGCTCTGGAGTGGTTGCAGCCGGTGCTCATCACCACCGGGTGGTCGTCGGTCGTGGACGTGCTCCGCGATCCGATACTCGCGGAAAACCTGCTCACCGGCCTGTGGCGGGCGGGGTGCTACGTCCTGATCGGTATCTCGGCCACCATCGCCCGCATGACCACCAGGGACATCTGAGTGTCGGTGGGCGGTGTCACACTCCCCTCGTGCCGTCGGCACACGGAAGGAAAGTCCGAGGGAGGAGCCCCGCCATGCCTCTACTGGTCCGGCCCGTCACCGACGAGCGCGATGCCTTGCTCGCGTACCTGGACAAGCAACGCCACGCGCTGCGCGTCGCCGTGCACGGCCTCACCGAGGAGCAGGCGACCAGCACCCCGGCCGCGAGTTCCCTGAGCCTGGCGACGCTGATCAAACACGCCATGCGCACGGAGCGGCGGTGGGTGGTCGTCATGATCGGCCGGCGCGAGCTGCCCGAGCTGTGGCCGATGCGGGATCCGGGCGCCGATTTCCGGCTCGGCGAGGGGGAGAGCACGGCGAACCTGCTCGAGGAGTACGCGTCGGTGGACGCGGAGACCGAGTCGATCGTGCACGAGGTCGCCGATCTCGGGGCACCACTGCCGCTCCCCCCGGACGCGCCACCCGTGCCCGGCTCCGACCAGTGGTCGGCACGGTGGGTGCTGTTCCACCTGATCGAGGAAACCGCACGGCATGCCGGACACGCCGACATCATCCGCGAGTCGCTGGACGGAGCGAACGCTCCTTCCCTGATGCAAGCCGCGGAGGCATCGCTGGGCGAGACGCATCCCTCCTGACCGACGGCACGGCTCCTTGACGTCGAAACCGCGCCTTGCCGCGCGCATGGCAGTATTCCTCAACAGTGCCTGTGTCAACCGTTGGTATCAGGCCGAGTCGCGCAGCTCGTGTTCGACCGCACGGCGGATCCAAGCCGACAACGAACGGTCATCGGCATCGGCAGCTCGGCGGACTTCCTCCAATAGTTCAGGAGGGAATCGGACGGGGACCAGCGCGGTGAGCCGTGACGGGCGCCGACGGCGCGCCGGGCCTTGTGGTGTCTGATTCTCGGGTTGGGCGTAGTAGTCGTATTCCTGCTCTGGTGTCATGGGTGTGTTCATCGATCCCTCCGGTACTGGGATGCGAGACCCGAAGTGGCCTCGTAGCAACCGATAGGACGGCACCGACGAGGATCGCCGGTACGGGCAGGCGCCAGCGGAACCACCAGCACCCGACCTGAGACCTCGCCACACATCAACCAATGCGCCGGGGGCTTGGCCGGGTAAAACAGCGGGTCGCTGAACCACACGTCGTCAACATCTTCGAGTCCAAGATGTGGATGCTTGAACAGGTGCACGGCCTGCGAGTCGATTTCAAAAGGGTCCTCGTCGTCCAGAAGATCCGGGTTGAATCGCTCACCTGCCACTCTTAAAGTGTATTACGAACGGATACAGAAGTCAGCTGATGCCTGGGAAAGGCTTTACGCCCGACCTCCACGCGCCCGACTTCCGGGGTCTGCGGCCGTGACGGCCAGGCGCACATGGTGTGCCGGTACACCCATCCCCGCACGATGCCGCTCCCGGCCCCGGCGGTGAGCGGGGCCGTCCGGAGTGGGCTCAGCCGGATCTCCTCGACCCCGCCTTGTGTCCGAGAAAAGCCGCGACCTCGTCGTCGGCGGGGCACTGCCGGAGCCGTTCGGGGGTGTCGACCTGCAGCACCTGCCCACGTGCCATCACCGCCACCCGATCGGCCAGGGTGAACGCCTCCTCGTGGTCGTGGGTCACCACGATCGCGGTGGTGCTCTGCCCGGCCAGCCACTCGGCCAGCTCCACCACGAGCTGCTCGCGCAGCATCCGGTCCAGTGCCGTAAGCGGCTCGTCCAGCAACAGCAGGCGGGGATCGGCCGCCAACGCCCGGGCCAGCGCGACGCGCTGTGCTTCACCGCCGGACAGGTGCGTCACCCGCCGCCGCTGCTGCCCGGCGAGTCCCACGAGGTCCAGCAGCTCGGCGACCCGCCCGGTGCGACGAGCCCGTCCCATCCCCTGCATGCGCAGGGCGAATTCGACATTGCCCGCCACATCCCGGTGGGGAAACAGCTGGCCGTCCTGGAAGACCATGCCGAACCCGCGCCGGTGCACCGGAACACGATCGAGGTCGGCACCGTTCCAGGTGATCGTGCCCGCCTGCGGTCGCTCCAGCCCCGCGATCGCACGCAGCAGCGTCGACTTGCCGCAGCCGGACGGCCCCAGCAAGCCGAGCACCTCGCCGTCGGCAACCGAGAAATCCACACCGGACACGGCCGTGGTCTGCCCGAACCGGACGGACAGACCGCGCACTTGTAGCCCCACTAGAACTCCCCTACCGTCTCGGTCCGCACCCGCAGGCGTTCGACGGCGAGCACGGCAAGCGCGGTGACCAGCATCAACAGGGCACAGGCCGCGTAGGCCATCTGAAGGTTCAACTCCCCGGGGCGCGCCAGCAGCCGGGCGATCGCCACCGGCAGGGTCGGTGCCTCGGGCCTGGCCAGGAAGCTGGTGGCGCCGAACTCACCGAGCGCGACCACGAATCCGAATCCGGCGGCAGCCAGCACGGAACGGGCGGCCAGCGGGACATCGATCTCCCACCGGACCCGCCACGGGCTCGCGCCGAGCGTCGCCGCGGCCTGGCGGAGCCGGTCGTCGATCGCGCGCACCACCGGCAGCACCATGCGCACGACCAGCGGGGTCACGACCAGGGCCTGGGCGAACGGCACCAGCAACGGCGAGGTCCGCACGTCACCGGGCAGGAACTGCAGGGTGACCAGGTATCCGAACCCGACCGTCACCGCCGAGACCCCCAGAGGCAGCATGAGGGCCGCGTCCACCACCTCCGCGGCAGCACGCCGCCGGATACCGACCAGCACGGCGATGGCCAGCAAACCCAGCAGCAACGACATCCACGTCGCATCGGCCGCCGTGCGCAGGGAGTTCCAGGCCGCCTCCCAGCCGGACACCTCCAGCACCGCCCCGCTCCCGGTTCCCGACAGGGCCCGATAGCCCGCCAGGCTCCACCCGTCACGGGTGGACACCGAGCGGATGAGCAGCCCCGCGATCGGGACCAGCAGTCCCAGCACGACCATTCCGGCGGCACTCACCACGAACCATTCCGCTCCCCGAGGTCGCCGCGCGGTGTCGTCGGCGCTGCGCAGCTGCAGCGCCGTCTCCCGGCGCCGCCGCGCCACCGCGGCGATCACCAGCGCAGCCACCACCGCCGCGAGCTGCAGCAACGACAGCGCCGCCGCGCCGGACAGATCGAGCAGTCGCACGGTGCGCAGGTAGATCTCGGTCTCCAGCGTCCGGTACGTGCCACCACCGAGGACGAGTACGACACCGAAGCTGGTGGAGCAGAACAGGAACACCACCGCCACGGCCGATCCCAGGGCGGGCCGCAGCGCGGGCAGGGTCACCGCGGTGAACACTCGCAGGCCGCAGGCTCCCAACGATCGGGCGGCGTCCTCGGTGCGGCGATCGAGGTGTGTCCACAATCCGCCCACCGTCCGGGCCACCACCGAGACGTTGAAGAACGCGTTGGCCAGCACGATTCCGAACAGAGCGGACGTGCTGCCGCCGTCGCCGGTACCCAGCAGCGTCCGGAACGCCATGCCCACCACGAGTGTGGGCAGCACGAACGGGACCGTGATCACGGCACGCAGCAGCGCCTTGCCGGGCACAGCCACCCGTGCCAGCACGTAGGCCAGCGGCATACCGGCCACCAGCGCCAGAGCGGTGGAGGCGGCGGCCTGACCCAGGGTGAAGGCGACGAGGTCCCAGGTTCGGACATTGGTGAGGGTCTCCGACACACCGCCGCCGAGGCCGAGGCCGATGATCGCGGCAACCGGCCAGGCGAAGAACAGTCCCAGAAAGCCCAGCACGATGGTCGCGGCGGCGACCGTCGCGGCGCTGCGGCCCCACCGTGCGGTTCGCCGTTTTCCCGCCCACCGGTTTCTCGGCTCCCCGGGACGGGGAGTGTCTGCCGACGAGGGAACGGCTCTGCCGAAGATCGCCATTCTCACCCGTGAGCCAGGGCGCGCCACTGCTGCACCCAGCGCTGCCGGTTCTGCTCGACCCGATCGGGGGCCATCCCGGCCGGTCGCTGCGGCCGGGGAGCCACCTGCTGCCAGCTCTCCGGCAGCGCCACTGTCCGCACCGCGGGATAGACGTACATCTGCTCGGAGACCTGCGCCTGGAACCGCTGCGAAACCAGGAAATCCATCACCCGGCGCGCCGCATCGGGATGATCCGCTCCCTTGAGCACTCCGGCGTACTCGACCTGCCGGTAACAGGTGTTCAGCAGCGCCCGGGTACGCGAGGATCCGTCCGGTCCCACTTCGGCGGCGGGCGAGGAGGCATAGGACAGCACGATCGGGCGCGGACCCTGCCCGGAAGAGCCGGAGAAGTCCTGGTTGTACGCCTGCTGCCAGCCGGACGAGATCCGGACGTCGTTGGCGAGCAAGCCGCGCCAGTACTCCTTCCAGCCGGGCTCGCCGAACGTGACGATGGTGTTGAGCAGGAACGCCAACCCCGGAGAGGAGGTCGCCGGGCTCGGAACGGCGAACAGTCCGCGGTAGCGCGGGTCGGTCAGGTCCCGCAGGTTCGTCGGCGCGGGTATCCCGTGCTCGGCGAACCACCGGGTGTCGATGTTGACGCACACGTCGCCGACGTCGATGGCGGTCAGCCGGTTGCTTCCCTCGATCGAGTAGCGCTGCGGGATCCTGTCGGCCCCCTCGGGGCGGTAGGGCACGAAAACGCCCTCGCCCAGCGCCCGCGAGGCGAACGTCGAGTCGACGCCGTAGGCGACGTCGCCGATCGGGTTGGCCTTGGTCAGAACCAGTTTGTTGGTCAGCTCGCCCGCGTCGCCGTGGCGCCGGATCGTCACGTCGATCGCGGAACGGCGCTCGAAGTTCGCCAGCGTCTTGTCGGCGACCGCGAACGAGGCGTGGGTCACCAGGGTGACCGTGCGCTTGTTCTGCTCGTCGCCCTGTGCTCCGATGAAGGAGCAGCCGGCGGTGAGCACGGTTACGGCGGCCGCACTCGCGATCCGTGCCGAGCGGCGCAGGAAACGGTTCAACGATCCTCCCGAGGTCACGCCACGCGTGCGCCACCGAGCTGATCGCATCGCCTCCCTGCGCCGGCATGATCCGGTTCAGGTGGACGGTCGAGGGCTGCTGCGCCCTCCTCTCAGCCCAGCGCACTGGACTCCCGTGGCGAGGACGAGTGTAATGCACCACCGACCGTTCATTCGACGGTCACGCTCTTGGCCAGATTGCGAGGCTTGTCGACATTCCGGCCCAGAGTGGTGGCCAGGTGGTACGCGAACAGCTGGAGCGGGATCGTGAACAGGATCGGGTCGAGTTCCGGCTCGCCGCGCGGCAGCCGGATCACCGTCTCGGCGAGACCGTCCGGCAGGTCCGCGTTCGTGATCGCGATGACCGGGCCTCCCCTGGCCCTGATCTGCTCGATCGTGCCGATGTTCTTGGCGAGCAACTCGTCGTCGGGGACGATCACCACCGAGGGCATGGTGTGATCGATCAGCGCCAGCGGCCCGTGCTTGAGCTCGGCCGCCTCGTAGGCTTCGGCGTGGACGTAGGAGATCTCCTTGAGTTTCTGCGCCCCTTCACGAGCGACCGGCCAGCCACGGACCCGTCCCACGAAGAACATGTGCTCGGTGTTCGCATAGCGCTCGGCGGCGGCGATCACCTGTTTTTCGTCCGCGAGGACATCCGTGATTCGGTCGGGGATCGCCGCGAGAGCGGTCACGAGCCGCCGGCCGTGCGCCATCGACAGGTCGCGTACCCGGCCGAGCAGCAACGCCAGCAGCGCGAAGGACAGAGACATGTTCATGACGGCCTTGGTCGAGGCCACGGACACCTCCGGTCCCGCATGGAGGAAGACCCCGCTGCCACACTCCCTGGCGATGGCACTGCCGACCGCGTTGACCAGGCCGACCACCTGACCACCCTTGCGCTTGAGCTCCTGGACGGCCGCGAGCGTGTCCAGAGTTTCGCCGGACTGACTGACGGCGACGTAGAGCGTGTCCTCGTCGATGACGGGATTGCGGTAGCGGAACTCCGAGGCCGGCTCGGCGTCGGCGGGCAACCGGGCCAGTTCCTCGACGAGGTTGGCGCCGAGCTGCCCCGCGTAGTAGGCCGACCCGCAGCCGAGGAACTTGACTCGCCGGACAGCACGCAGCTGTCGAGCATCCAGGCCGAGACCGTCGAGGCGTGCCGTGGCGAACCGCTCGTCGAGTCGCCCGCGCAGTACACGCCGGCCGGCCCGTGGCTGGTCGTGGATCTCCTTGCGCATGAAGTCGGAGAAGCCGTTCAGCTGGTAGTCCTCGTCGACCAGGTCGACGGCCGCCGGGGTCTTGTCCGTGCGGTCGGCCTGCATGGTGCTGGTCCGGTAGGCGTCGGCGCTGATGGTGGCGAGCTCACCGTCATCCAGGTGGATCACATGCTTGGTGTGCCGTACCAGGGCGGCCACATCGGAGGCGGCGAACATCTCGCCGTCGCCGATGCCGAGCACGATCGGACTCCCGTTGCGGGCCACCACCAGTTCCCGCGGGTTGCGGGCATCGAGCACGAGCAACCCGTAGGTGCCCTCGACCCGGTGCAGAACGGCGCGGACCGCATCCTCCAGTGATTCGCTCCCGGCCTCCACCGCCGCAGCGATCAGATGCGCCAGGATTTCGGTGTCGGTGTCCGAAGCGAACCGCACACCCTCGGCGAGCAGCCTGTTCCGCAGTGGTTCCGCGTTCTCGAGGACCCCGTTGTGCACGACGGCGATGTGTCCGCCTGCGTCCACATGAGGGTGAGCATTGAGATCGCTCGGCTCACCGTGTGTGGCCCACCTCGTGTGCGCGAGACCGATCGTCCCCGTGGTGCCCTTACCGAGTCGGTCCCGCAGGTCCTGCACACATCCGGCGGTTTTGGTCACCCGCAGGCGGCCTCGCCGGGCTACTGCCAATCCGGCCGAGTCGTAGCCTCGATACTCCAATCGGTGCAAACCCTCGATGAGGATCGGGGTGCTTTCCCGGCTGCCGACATAGCCGACGATTCCGCACATGGCATACCTTTCCGCTCAGCCCTTGCCGCTCAGCCCTTGCCGCTCAGCTCAGCCGTAGACGATGCGCCGGAGGCGACGCTCGGACAGCTCCGGCGGAGCAACCGGGCGTTGCGCGAGCTCCGCGATGATCACCGTCCACACCTCGGCGTTCTTGTGACCGCGCCGCTGCAGCTCGGTGTGCCTGCGCCGCACGTACTGCTCGGTGGTCTCGTGGAAGTACGCGATGACGTCGGCGGCGACGCGGGCCGCAGTGGACGGTGGCAGTCCGGTGGACTCGGCCACGTGGCGGACCAACTCGGCCGGGACCCACTGGTTCATGGCTTCGAAGACTGGCAGCGGCCTCGTTCGAAGGCAATATTCCTGCCCGATATCGGGCAGGAGCCGGCCGGTAGTGGTCTTCACCGAGGGTGTCGAGAGTGCGGGCCTTCGCTTCGTAGGACCCCGAGCGAGGTCAGGGCTTGCGGTGAGGTCAGGGCTTGCGGCCCACCGCACCGACGATGCAGTGCGAGACCTGATCGAGCGGCTTGATCCGCGGGCCGTCCGGCCACCAGTCGGCACACAGCACCAGGCCGGGATCGACGAGGTCGAGGCCGGGCAGCATCGCCTCGATCTCGGCGCGGGTGCGGAACAAGCCGATTCCCATCGGACTGTTCATGAGAATGTTCTCCACACCACGAGCCAACTCGCTGTGCTCGGGGACCTCGGGGTCGAAGAAGTGTGTGAAAGCCACATAGGACCCAGACGGCAGGGCATCGACGTACTCGCGCATGATGTCGCTCGGGTTGCGTTCACCATCGGTGCAGTGGTGCATCGTAGCGACCTGAAGCAGGGCGATCGGTTCCGCGAAGTCGAGATGCTTGCGCACGATCTCGTCGTCGAGGATCTGGCGGGGTTCGAAGATGTCGGCCGCCATGAAGTGGGTCTGGTCGTTCTCCTCCAGCAGCGCCCGGCCGTGCGCGAGCACCACGGGATCGTTGTCGACGTAGACCACGCGCGCATCCGGCTGGATCCGCTGTGCCACCTGGTGCGTGTTCTCGGCCGTCGGCAGTCCCGACCCGCAGTCGAGGAACTGCGTGATCCCCGCCTGACCGGCGAGGAAGCGGACCGCCCGGATCAGGAAGTCCCGGTTGTCCCATGCTATCTGCTTGACTTCAGGGGAAACCTCGTTGAGTTGGCGCAGGACCTCGCGATCGACCTCGTAGTTGTCCTTGCCATTGAGAGCCGCATCGTAGGCCCGGGCGATACTCGGCTTGGTGGTGTCGATGTGGAAAGGGACTGCGTCTTCGGTCGGAGAGTTGCTGGCGGGCATCGGGGCCTCTCAAGGCGTTAAGGTACGGGTATCGATCACGACGCACTCAGCGTAGAGATCCGGGTGCGAACGGTAAATGCGATCGTGAATTTCCATCGTGGACTACCGCGGTAGGCCACGAGAACGGCCCCGGCCCGGTGCCGGATCAGCACGGTGCGGGCCCCGCGAGAGCACCACGCACGAGAGGAACGGCAATGGCCACGGACGGTCCCTCCGACTCGGTCTGCGACGGCCGCGCCGCCGCGCACAGCGGTGGCCCGACCGCCCGGCGCATCGTGCTCGGCGCCCAGTTGCGCCGGTTGCGCGAGGCCGCGGAGATCTCCCGCGCCGACGCCGGGTACTCCATCCGGGCGTCGGGGTCGAAGATCAGCCGCCTCGAACTCGGTCGGGTGAGCTTCAAGGAGCGCGACGTCAGCGACCTGCTCACCATGTACGGGGTGACCGACGCCGGTGAGCGCGAGAGGTTCCTCGACATGGTCCAGCGCTCCAACGAACCCGGCTGGTGGCACCGCTACACCGACCTGATGCCCGAGTGGTTCCAGGACTACGTCGGCCTGGAGGAGTCGGTCTCGCGGATTCAGACCTACGAGCTGCAGTTCGTTCCCGGTCTGATGCAAACGCAGGACTACGCGCGGGCGGTCGCCAGCCACGGCCGCCCGGAGTTCGCCGATGAGGACGTCGAGCGCCGCGTGACCCTGCGCATGCAGCGGCAGAAGCTGCTTTCCCGTCCGGATGCGCCCCGCCTGTGGGCGGTGATCGACGAATCGGTGCTGCACCGCCCGATCGGGGGAAATCGGGTCATGCGGGCTCAGATCGATCATCTGCTGGAGATCACCAAGCTCCCCCATGTCACGCTTCAGGTCGTGCCGTACCGGCTCAGCGGCTACGCGGCCGAGGGCGCGTTCAGCATGTTGCGGTTCGCCGAACCCGAACTGCCGGACCTGGTCTACATCGAACACCTCTCCGGTGCCCTCTATCTGGAGAAGCTGGAGGAGGTCGAGCTGTACGGCAGGGTGCTGGACCGGCTGGCGGTGGACGCGGAGACTCCCGACAACACCCGACAGGTGCTCAGCAAGATGCGGGCCGAGCTCTAGACGAGCACCGTCCCCGGGCGACCACCGGTCGACGCTGTCCCACTGATGGGTTCATTCCGTGCATCTGCACGTGCATTTGCTGTTACTTGTGTTACATTCATGCGCACGATCAAATGCACATGCAGATGCACTCAGGCAGATGGTCGGAAGGGGACCCATGGCGAACGAGGTTCGTAGCAGCGCACCGGCGTCACAACTCGCCGGGGCCGTGTGGCGGAAGAGCACTCGCAGCGGCGCAATCGGCAACTGCGTGGAGATCGCCTCCCTCGGCGACGACGAGATCGCGATGCGCAACTCGCGCCATCCCGACGGTCCCGCGCTGATCTACACCCGCGCCGAGATGTCCGCTTTCCTGGCCGGCGCCAAGGACGGTGAGTTCGATGACGTCCTCCACTGACACCACCTCCGCCACGGACGAGCGGCTGCGCCGGCTCGCCGCGCGCGGTTTCCAGTTCATGCATCCCCGTGACGAGCAGGGCGAGATCCTGGCCGTCATCGGCGTCCGCGCCCACGACAACGTCATCGACGTGATCCGGCTGCAGGACGAAAACGATGTCGTGGCCACCAGGATGCCCGGCGACGAGGAGAACATCCTGGCCCCGACCAGAGTGTCGTGGCAGTCCACCGGCTCCGTGTGCGAGGTGATCGACGACCTGCTCGATCTGCCCGACGACCGCACCCCCGGCTCTCTGATCACGCCGAGCGGGACGTAACCACGCTGTCCCTCGAAACGGGGACGCATCGACCCTCAACGGAATCCCCGTGGCGTCCGATGGTGTGAGTATGAACGATTCGATCGTGCTGATGCCGTGGTTCCTCACCGCCGCGCTGCTTCTCGGCCCACTGGTGCTGCTGCAGATCCTGCCGAGCCGTGCGGATGATTCGGCACACCGGCATCGCTGATGCTGATACGGTGCGGATCGCTGATCACGAGTGACCAGCCCGGCCGGTGACCGATCAACGTGCCGGCCCCCGCTGGAGAAGGGCACGCTGATGAACGCCGCGGAGCTGTTCGAGGTGACCTCCGAGGAGGAGCTGCGGGAACTGGTGGGCTCACCCCGCCCGTCGACCGTCGCCAAGGAACGGACGGCCTTGCACGAGCTCGACAGGCAGTGGCTGGCGGAGTCGCCGTTCTGCCTGGTCGCCACGGCGGATGCGGCAGGCCGGTGCGACGTCTCCCCGAAGGGAGATCCAGCCGGCTTCACTCTCGTGCTCGACGACACCACGATCGCGCTTCCGGACCGCCCCGGCAACCGGCGGGCCGACGGATTCCGCAACGTGCTGGCGAATCCCCATGTCGGTTTGCTCCACATGGTGCCCGGTCGTGGTGACACGCTGCGCATCAACGGCCGCGCCCGCCTGGTGCGCGATGCGCCGTTCTTCGACGAGATGACCGTCCAGGGCCACCGGCCTCCCGTCGCCCTCGTCGTGGACATCGAGCAGATCTTCCACCACTGCGCCAAGGCATTCCTGCGATCGGCGCTGTGGAAGCCGGAAACGTGGAATCCCGAAGCACTCCCCTCGCGCGCACGGATCGCCAAGGCCCTCGACCGTCCCGACGACAGCCTGGAAGAACTGGAACGCTACTACGGCCCCGAGTACACCAAGCGCCTTTACGGCTGAGTAACGTCTCCACGAGGCCGCACACATCTTCGGAGCGAATGGCTACGCTGACGGCGTCGACGGCGAGAGCTCCGGGAGGGCCGGTGGGCGAGGAGAAGTATCCGGCACATCCGGGATTGGCCCAGGCCGCCGCGCGTCTGAAAAACGTGTTCGGCGGCAAGCGGGACATCCGCCGGCTGCCCAAGTACCTGTACGCCGACGAGGCTGTCGGGGAACTCGCGATCGGCTTGTACGGAGGCGGTTTCGGAGTGCTCGCGCTGACCGACCGGCGGATCCTGTACGTCTACGAGGGGTGGGTCGATTCCAGGTCGGAGGATTTCCCCTTCGACCAGGTCGAGGGCGTTCATCTGAAGGACAAGGGCCGTGAGCGGTCCGAAATCGAAATCGTCTCCCGCGGCAAGAAAGCGGGAACCGAAATCGAGAACGTGAACGAAACCGACGCGAGGCGCTTCGTCGACGCGGCCAGGAAGAAGTTGAACCGCGCGCGGAAGCATTCCCCGAAGCCGAACCGGCCCGGTCCCGAAGCTCCGGCACGGCCTGCCTCACCGGCACAGCACGGCTCGAACTCGTCAACGGAGTTGGACCCGCTGGACGGATTGGAACGTCTCGGCAAGCTCCGAGATACCGGTGTGCTCACCGAGGAGGAGTTCGCGACGCAGAAGGCGAAGCTGCTCCGCCGACTGTAGGGCCCCACCGGCAAGCCGGTTTCGCCGTGTCCGGCAGATGCAGTGGTGAAGCCCGCATCGACACGGTCCGACCTTCGGAAGGGCTCAGCTGTACCGCTCTTCGCCGATACCGTGCCGGGGAGCGGGGAAGGGCTCGCCATGACACTCCGTGTGCCATGGCGAGCCACAGCTCTGTCCTGCGATGTGGCCGCCCTACTCGACGTGCTCGACGGGAATCCAGAGCTCGTAGGACATCTCGGCCCTGTTCGCGGAAAGCTCGGTTCGCAGGATCTCCGGCCCCGGCACGCTGCGGTAGGGATTGGACGGAAACCACTGGGTGAAGACGTCCCGCCACAGGTACTGGATGGCTTCCGGTGCCTTGCCCTCTCCGGCGAACACGGCCCACGTGCTCGCGGGCATGTCCCATTCGCTCGCTCCCTGCGGTGTCGGCGCCGAGGAGACGACTCCGTGCAGGTAGTGCACCCGGGCACCTTCTTCCCGGCAGGCGTCGAGGGACTCCACGGCGGCGACGATGCCGCGCGGTTCCTGGTCCGAGAGAGCTTCCAGGCGGGCCAGCTCGTCGGCGCCGATCCCCGATACGAAGTCGTCGATGGCGCTGTTCGGGCCCAGGTGGACGATCGGAACAACGGTGCTGTGACCGAGGAGGCGGAAGGCGTCTTTGTCGACGATTCGGTAGTCCATCGGTGTGCTCCCTTCGATGGTGAGGTGAAATGTCATCCGTGGTTGGGAGCGGAGGACCATGCCGGAACGTCTCGCGTCGGCCGGGCCGACACCGTGCATGGATCGGAATGCCCGCGCGAACGCCTCACCCGAGCCGTACCCGTAGGTGACGGCGATATCGAGCAGGGACTGCTCACCGGAGAGCACGCGCCCTCCCGCCAGCGTCAACCGGCGCCTGCGGATGTATTCCGACAGGGGCATGCCCGCCAGGGCGGAGAACAACCGCCGGAAGTGGTACTCCGAGGTCTGCGCGATCCTGGCGAGCACGCGCACATCGATCTCGCCGGTCACGTGGCGTTCGATGTGCTCCATGGCCTCGTTGAGGCGGTCGAACATGGTGGCCTCCTTCCCACGCTCGACGCTAGATGGTTGATTCCGTGAAGGTCGCGTGAAGGGGCCGGGCACGGGGATAGGTGGAGGGTGTTCATGATCGATGTGTGACGAAAGACCTGAACACC
>NZ_QPJC01000007.1:160661-244050 GCF_003337235.1 Halopolyspora algeriensis | reverse complement strand
GTACCAGCGGCGCTTAGACACCGACCGCTCTACCAGGAGTTCCTTTCTCTCCAGCACCGCCCCACCACACAAACCAGTTCCAGAACAGGCTCTCACACGGCCGAGGTCACCAGCGCCTCCCCGCTACCGGTGCGCCCGAAGATCCGCAGTGCCGGCTCCTCGGGTGGTCGCCGGGTGGAGACGTCCAGCTCGCTGGCGGCATTGCCCGTCGAGGAGGTGATGTCGAGCTCGGCGTGGACGCCTTTGCGGATGCCTGCCCGGATCCCGCCGGAGCCGGTGATGAGTTCCACCTGGCCGGAGACGGCCTCGGCAACGATCATGTTTCCGCTGCCGGAGCGCACCAGCAGGTCGGCCTCGACCGTGCCGAGCCACACGTCACCGCTGCCGGTGACCACCGAGGACGGTGCCTGCAGGGAGGCGATCTCGATGTCGCCGCTGCCGCTGCGTGCCTCCACCCCGGCCGGCATCGCGCCGAGCCGGATCTGCCCGGAGCCGGTCCGGATCGTGGCACTTCCCGTGGTGCTGTCCGTGGACACGGCGCCGGAGCCGGTCTGGATCCGCATCTTCTCCGCCGTACCGGTGATCGATACCGGACCGGCCCCCGTGCGGATCCCCACCTGCGATTCCGCGGGTGCCTGGATCCGGATCGCCAGCGGGACGGTCCGCAGCGGCACGGTGCTCGGTGGGTGTACCGCCAGCCGGGTACCGGTCATGTCGATGCGGGTCTGGCGTACCGCCTCGGCATGCGCGTCGTCGAGGGCTCGTTCCTTGCCGCGCCCGTTGTCGCGGTCGGGAAAGCCCGTTTTGATTCCGCTGTCGCCGATCTGCTCGCTGACCCAGTTCAGCAGGCCGGTGAGCCCGCTGCGCCAGTCCGGCTGGCCGGAATCGGGGTCGTGTCGAACCTCCACGTGGACGCGTGCGGTCTCGAGCAGCTCGATCTCGACCGGACCGATGCTGTTGCTGATGTCCAGCTCGATCGGGCCCGGTACGTCGAAGTCCTGTATGCGCACCACATCGTCCGATGCGGCATCGGTGTCGTCTGCCATGTGCGTGTCGCTTTCTCGCTCGTGCGGGGATGCGCCCGAAAGGTGCCGGCCGGCTGTTCCTTATCCCTGGACCCAGCCGCGGATGCGGGTCCCCGGCCCTTCCGTGCGCTCTCCGCGCCTGCGGTTGCGGCCGCCGGACTGTCCCCACGGGCGCTGCCGTTGGTCGGATCCGCTGCGGGGGCGGTCCCACGCTGCCGTGGAGCGGCTGCCGTGCAGGGCGTTCTGCACGGCCTGGGCCACCCAGGTGTTCAAGGAGACTCCCTGGGTGGAGGCGGCCTGCTCGGCCTGGCCCTTGATCTCGTCGAGCAGCCGGAGCGTGATCCGGCTGATGTCACCGCCCTCCCCGATGGAGGGCGGCGGCGCCGGTTCCGTTCCGGAATCCTCGGGTTCGGCGCTCGATGGGGATCCCGTGACCACCACCCGGATATCCCGGCCGTCGAGCCGGACGTCGACGACCTGACCGTCGAGTTGGGTGGTGATCTCCGCGGCCAGATCGGACAGAGCGTTCATGAGCGCCAGCCGGGTGGCGGGCTCGACGGAGGCGGAGAGCGTGGCCGCCGTCTGCCGGGTCTGGTCGTCGCCTGCCGCGGCCGCGGTGGTGAGGTCCTCGCGGAGCTGGTTGATGTAGGGGCTCAGATCCATGACACCAATATGACGTCAAAGAAGGCGTCTGACAACCGTTCGGTGATGTCATCTGCGGCTCGCGGCCTTTCGTGCGAGCGGATCGCTGCCGGCGCCGCCCTGGTCGACTCTCGGTTTCGAGCACCTCGGTACCCTGCGGTGTGCGCAGAGCGGGGAGTCGTCGCCGGGCCGTGCCGAGGTTTGTTCGAGAAGCCCGGGACCGCGGTGATGTGCTGCTTCGCCCGAGCGGGCCCGGGTGCGGTGACAAGCTCCGGCGGTTCGGCGACCACCTGTGCGCGCTGTTGAAGCAGATTTTCGATGTGGAGCAGGAAGGGGTCACCCCGTGGCCGAGATCGTGCCGCCGAAGGTGCAATTGGTCGGCAAGACCGAGTTCTTCCCGCCGGAGGACGTGGACTGGTCGACCGATGCCGAGGGCGGCCAGGCACTGGCGGAGTTCGCCGGCCGTGCCTGCTACCAGTCGTGGAGCAAACCGAACCCCAAGACCGCGACCAACGCCGGCTACCTGTCCCACATCATGGAGGTGGGTCACCTGTCGGTGCTCGAACACGGCTCGGTCACCTTCTACCTGACCGGCATGTCCCGTTCGCTGACGCACGAACTCATCCGGCATCGCCACTTCTCCTTCTCGCAGCTGTCGCAGCGCTACGTGCCCGAAAGGGACGCGGCGATGGTCGAGCCGGACGTGATCGCCGAGGACTCGGAGCTGCACGAGAAGTTCGTGGCCGCGACCGAGGCGAGCCTGCAGGCCTACGCGGATCTGCATCAGGCCCTGCAGGACAAGTTCGCCGACGAGCCGAAGGCGACACTGCGGCGCAAGCAGGCACGCCAGGCGGCCCGCTCGGTGCTGCCCAACGCCACCGAGACCCGCATCGTGGTGACGGGGAACTACCGCGCGTGGCGGCACTTCATCGCGATGCGCGCCAGCGAGCATGCCGACGTGGAGATTCGTGCGCTGGCCGTGGAATGCCTGCGCCAGTTGCAGAAGGTGGCGGCGAACGTCTTCGGTGACTTCGAGATCACCACGCTGCGCGACGGCAGCGAGGTCGCTTCGAGCCCGTTCGTGACAGAGGGCTGAGCTCGCGTCGCGATACGGACATAACAGCTCGGAATCGTCCTGGGGACAGGGGTGGCCGAACCGCTCGCCGCGGCATTGGAATGACCGGGAACGTCTCCGACGAGATTCGTCGCGCCCGGACCGCGGTCCCGGTGCGGGCGAATCCGGCCCGTGCCGGTGACCCGGTGGTCCGGCGTTTTTCGTGGCCGTTCGCGTGGGGCGGCAGGCAAGTGCGGTGGAGGTCAGCACAGTGGTCGATCAGGCCGATGTCGGCCGACAGGAACGGGTGATCGGAGGTCGCTATGCGGTGACCGACGAGCTCGGACGCGGTGGGATGGGCATCGTGTGGCGGGCGTGGGACCAGGTCATCGGCCGCGAGGTGGCGATCAAGGAACTGCACCTGCCCGAGGGGGTTCCGCCGGAGGAACGCCAGGTCTACGAGGAGCGGGTGCTGCGGGAGGCGCGGACCGCGGGCCGGCTCAACGATCCCGCCGTGGTCACCGTCTACGACGTGCTCGCCGAGTCGGGCACGACCTACATCGTCATGGAGCTGGTCCGGGCTGTCACGCTCGGTGATCTGGTGGCGCAGCGTGGCCCCCTGCCCGTCGAGCAGGTGGCCTCGATCGCCCGCCAGGTGACCTCGGCGCTGGAGAACGCGCATGCGGCCGGGATCGTGCACCGCGACGTCAAGCCGGCCAACATCATGGTGGCCGAGGACCGGGTGAAGCTGACCGACTTCGGGATCGCGCAGACCCTGGACGACCCGAAGCTGACCACCAGCGGCGCCATCGTCGGTTCCCCGGCATTCATGGCACCCGAACGGCTGCAGGACGGCGAGGCCACCGCCGCCAGTGATCTCTGGTCGCTCGGGGCGACGTTGTTCTTCGCCCTGGAAGGGTGGCTGCCGTTCGACCGGCCCACGACGGCGGCCACGCTGCAGGCCGTGCTCAACGAGACTCCCCGGCTGAGCCGCCCCCACGGGGTGCTGGGCTCGGTGGTCACGGGCTTGCTGATCGGTGATCCACAGGCGCGGTTGAGCACGGTGCAGTTGCGTGCCCTGCTCGACAGCGCGGTCGGTTCGCAGCAAACCGGGCCGGACAGTGTCGCCACCGTCGCCGCCACCGCCGCCTACCCCGGTGTGTCACCGGCGACGAAGGTGCGGCGGCCGGGCAGGACCTGGATCACCGGCGCCGCGGCCGTGGCGGCCGTGGTGCTGTTCGCCGGAGGTGCTCTCGTCGGGCGCTTCGCGCTGACCCCGTCGAAGCCACCGGCGATGGCGTCGACCCTGACGTTCGGCGGGGGCGGGGACATCCGGTTCACCGGGATCGGGTCCGGAGACTGCGCCGGTGGCACGCTCGCTCCCGGCGCCAGGATCACGTCCGAGGACGAGGTGTCGTGCAGCGACCCGCACGATATCGAGGTGTACACCGACGGCGATGTGTTCGGCAGCAGTGCCGAGGAGATCTCCTATCCCGGTGAGGAGGCACTGAACCGGTTCGCGGAAGGACTGTGCTCGTCGTTCTTCTCCTCCGACCGGATCGTCACCCCCGGCAAGCAGAGCGTGTTGCGGTTTGCCGCGCTGGTTCCTTCGCGGAACACGTGGGAAGTGCGCAACCGCGTGCTGGCCGACGACAACGGCGACAACAACGATCGGGGACACCGGACCGTCTACTGTGCGCTGTACAGCGCGGAGGGGAAGCAGCTGCGGAGTTCGGCACAGGCTTCATAAGAAGGCGTGTGGATTGGTTTGCGTGGCGGTGTGGGTGGCGGAACCTCCGGCTGCGCCTCGCTCCGGGAGTCCCGACATCAGGTAGGGCGAACCCTGCGGCGCCGCCGGCAAGATCGGGATAGAGTGCTCCCATGAGTGTGGCCAGTGACGAACGCAGGCAGTTGTGCGACCTGTTCGACCAGCTCGGTCCGGATGCGCCGACGCTGTGTCACGGGTGGGAGACCCGCGACCTCGCGATCCATCTCGTCGTGCGCGAGCAGCGGCCGGACGCGCTGGCGGGGCGCTTCGTGCGAGCGCTGACCGAGCGCAGCGACCGGGTCGTGTCCGAGCTGCGCGAGCAGTCGTGGCCGGAGCTGGTCGACCGTGTGCGCCGGGGTGCGCCCAAGTGGAACCCGCTTGCCCTCGGCCCGGTGGACGAGGCCGTCAACAGCGCCGAGTTCTACGTGCACCACGAGGACGTGCGGCGCGCCCGGCCGGGCTGGCAGGAACGGCCCTCCGACCCGGCACGCGACGAGGTGCTGTGGAAGGCGCTGTCGCGGGTCGCGAAGTTCTTCTACGGGCGCAGCCCGGTGGGGGTGACCCTGCGCAGGCCCGAGGGGCACGAGATCGCGGCCAAGAGCGGCCCGCGCACCGTGCGCATTCACGGTGATCCCGGCGAGCTGCTCCTGCACGCGTTCTCCCGCCGCGAGAACCGGGCCACGGTCGAGGGCAACGAGGCCGACGTGCTCGCGATGGAGGATCTCCGCCGCAGCCTGTGAGGCGGCTCGTGGCCCGATCCTCGTGCGCGAGCGCACAGTCCGGCGCCGGAAAAACTCTCGTGTCGATCCGGGGTGGCGACGGAAGAACGAGCGGCTCCGTCCCCCGTTGCACGGGAGGTTTCCATGCCGGGGTCGGCGCGTTCGGCACCGATGCGCCGATGGTGGGTGCGGGCGCGCTGACCAGTGTGCTTACCAGGTAGCGTCAAGACTATGACCGTCTGTCCCACTGCCACCGAAGGCCGTCCGTTCGGCCGAGTCCTGACCGCCATGGTGACCCCGTTCGACGCGGAGGGGAAGCTGGATCTGGACTTGGCGCAGGATCTGGCCGCCTACCTGGTCGACACCGTCGGCAATGACGGGTTGGTCGTCAACGGCACGACGGGGGAGAGCCCCACGACCACCGACGACGAGAAGGAACAACTGCTGCGTGCGGTCGTCGAAGCGGTCGGGGACCGTGCGACCGTGGTCGCGGGTGCGGGCACGAACGACACCGCGCATTCGGTGGAGCTCGCACGCGGGGCCGAGAAGGCGGGTGCGCACGGCCTGCTGGTGGTCACGCCGTACTACTCGCGCCCCCCGCAGGAGGGCTTGTACTCGCACTTCACCACCGTTGCCGACGCGACCGAGCTGCCGGTGATGCTCTACGACATCCCGCCGCGCTCGGTCGTGCCGATCCAGACCGATACCCTCAAGCGCCTCGCCGAGCACCCGCGGATCAAGGCGGTCAAGGATTCCAAGCACGATCTGCTGGCGGGCAGCGACGTGATCGCCAACTCCGGCCTCGCCTACTACAGCGGGGAGGACCCGCTGAACCTGCCGTGGCTGTCGGTGGGTGCCGTGGGCTTCGTCAGCGTGGTGGGGCACGTGGTCGGCGATCGGCTCCGGCAGATGCTCGACACCTACGAGGCGGGGGACGTCGCCGGTGCCCGGGAGATCCACCACGGGCTCCTGCCGGTGTACCGGTCGATGAACTTCGTGGGCGGGGTCATCTTCTCCAAGACCGCGATGCGGTTGTGCGGTTACGAAACGGGCCAGCCCCGGTTGCCGCTGCCGGCCGCCACGGACGAACAGGTGCGCATCATCACCAGTGATCTGTGGGATGCTGGTCTCGTCCTGGTCAATCCCGACGCCGCAGCCGAGGTGACATCGCGTTGAGCGCACGCGCCACGTCGACCGAGAACCATCCCGTCGCACCGACTGCCGCGGTGCCTCCACCACCTCTGGCCGAGGGCGCCCTGCGCGTGGTTGCGCTCGGCGGCATCGGTGAGGTCGGACGCAACATGGCCGTGTTCGAGTACGAAGGCCGGTTGCTGATCGTGGACTGCGGGGTGCTGTTCCCGGAGGACGACGCGCCCGGGGTGGATCTGATCCTGCCCGATTTCGGCGCGATCGAGAACCGCCTCGATGAGGTCGAGGCGATCGTGGTCACCCACGGGCACGAGGACCACATCGGCGCCGTGCCGTTCCTGCTGCGGCTGCGGCCGGACATACCGGTGGTGGGTTCGAAGTTCACCCTCGCGCTGCTGGAAGCCAAGTGCAAAGAGCACCGCCTGGAGCCCACCCTCGTCGAGGTGGCCGAGGGGCAGCACAGCAGCCACGGTGCGTTCGACCTGGAGTTCTTCGCGGTCAACCACTCGATCCCGGACGCGCTGGCCGTGGGCATCCGCACCCCGGCCGGTACGGTCCTGCACACCGGGGACATCAAGCTCGACCAGCTTCCTCTCGACGGCAGGCTGACCGATCTGGCCGGGTTCTCCCGGCTCGGCGACGAGGGTGTGGACCTGTTCCTGGTCGACTCGACCAATGCCGAGGTTCCGGGAGTGGTCACCCCGGAGCGCGAGATCGGCCCGGTGCTGGACTCGGTGGTCGGCGAGGCGACCCAGCGGTTGATCGTGGCGTGTTTCGCCAGCCACGTGCACCGCGTGCAGCAGGTTCTCGATGTCGCCGCCAAGCGTGGCCGCAAGGTGTGCTTCGTGGGCCGTTCGATGGTGCGCAACATGGGCATCGCGGCCGACCAGGGCATTCTGCGGGTGCCGGACGGGCTGCTGGTGGATCTCGACGATGCCCTGGCGATGCCCCCGGAGATGGTGCTGTTCGTCTCGACCGGCTCCCAGGGCGAGCCGTTGTCGGCGCTGTCGCGGATGGCTCGCGGTGAGCACAAGCAGATCAAGATCCGTCCCGGGGACACCGTGGTGCTGGCCAGTTCGCTGATCCCCGGCAACGAGACCGCCGTGTTCGGGGTCGTCAACGGGTTGGTTCGCCTGGGTGCCGAGGTGGTGCACCAGGGTGGGGCGAAGGTGCACGTCTCCGGGCACGCCTCGGCGGGGGAGCTGCTGTACCTGTACAACGCGGTCCGGCCGAGCAATGTCATGCCCGTGCACGGCGAGTGGCGGCATCTGCGTGCGAATGCGGACCTGGCGACGCTGACGGGCGTGCCTGCGGATCGCGTGGTGATCGCCGAGGACGGGGTCGTGGTGGATCTCGTGGACGGCATCGCCAGTATCGCCGGGCGTCACGAGATCGGCCACGTCTACGTCGACGGTCTGTCGGTCGGCGATGTCGGCGAGTCGACCCTGTCGGACCGGCTGGTCCTCGGTGAGGGCGGGTTCATCTCGATCACGGTGGCGGTCGACGCCACCACCGGCAGGGCGGTGTCGGCCCCGACGATTTCCGGGCGCGGCTTCTCCGACGACCCGAAGGCGCTCGACGACGTGGTGCCGCTGGTGGAGATGGAGCTCTCGCGCACCGAGTCGGAGGGCATCGTCGACACCCATCGGATCGCCCAGTCCGTGCGCCGCACGGTCGGCAAGTGGGTGGCCGACACCTATCGCAGGCGTCCGATGATCGTGCCGAACGTTCTGCCCGTCGATTCGTGAGAATTTTGCTTTTCTTCGTTCGTGCGCTTTCATTCTCGGGAGTGAAAGCGCACGAACAAGTGGCTCCGTGTGCGGTGGTACTCGGTGAGTTCGCTTCATCTGTGCAGATCGGTTGTCCTCTATGGTGTGACAGAGCGAGCGGAGTTCCGGGTGTGATGCCAGGGTGAGTCCGTCGGCCGGTGATACGGGTTCTTTCGGGGATGCGTGGGGAGGGAACCCGTGCCGGTGCGATGTATCCGGATTCATCAAGAATGGAGTGTTCAATGCGCAAGTCTCTTCGGGTTTTCGGTGCTGGTGTCGCCACTGCCGCCCTGATGGCCGTGGGGTCGCCGGCTTTCGCCGCTCCCCAGGGCATGGACCTGGATCTGAACCTGGACAAGCTCACCGCGGCCAGCAAGGCCACCGGTGGTGCCGGCGGTGACGGTGGCTCCGGTGGCATCGGTGTGAACCTGTTGTGCGGTGTCAATGTGATCAACGCCCTGGGTGACACGACGCAGGCCTGCAGTGCCGGCAATGGCGGCGACGGTGGCGACGGCGGCGGCGCGAAGGCCACCGCGGAGAACTCCAACGAGAACTGACATCCCGGACAGCACTCCTGGCGGGTTTCCCTCCGCGGGAAGAACGAGTCGTGCCGGCCTCTTGCGGGAGGCCGGCACGACTCGTACCCGGAGATTGCTCGTTCTCGGGGATTTTGATCGAGATCACCCGATGAACAGGTAAAGCGGAGAAAGAGGCATTCCGGCAGGCTGTGCGCTTTGTGTCACAGGTGAGACGAGGTGGAGATGACGTGTCGACGTTCGAGGGGGCTCCTTTCTCTTTGGTGTGACGCACCATGCCGGATCTCCGGTGAAGTGCCAGGGTGAGTCCGTCGGCCGGAAGGACGGATTCTCCCGGTTGAGTGGGGAGTCCTGCGTCGGCCGGTGTATCCGGATTCATCAAGAATGGAGTGTTCAATGCGCAAGTCTCTTCGTGTTTTCGGTGCTGGTGTCGCCACTGCCGCCCTGATGGCCGTGGGTTCGCCGGCTTTCGCCGCCCCTCAGGGCATGGACCTGGATCTGAACCTGGACAAGCTCACCGCGGCCAGCAAGGCCACCGGTGGTGCCGGCGGTGACGGTGGCTCCGGCGGTATCGGCATCAACGCCCTGTCCTGCCTCAGTGTGGTCAACCTCCTGGGTGACACGACGCAGGCCTGCAGTGCCGGCAATGGCGGCGACGGTGGCGACGGCGGCAACGCGAAGGCCACCGCGGAGAACTCCAACGAGAACTGACATCCCGGACAGCACTCCTGGCGGGTTTCCCTCCGCGGGAAGAACGAGATGTGCCGGCCTCTTGCGGGAGGCCGGCACATCTCATGCGGGGGATTTCCCGGGAGCGTTCGGCGAGGTATTTTCTCGGGGCAGTACCGTTCTTCCGGTGGTGGACCCCGGAAGGGGTTTTCGAACGAATGTGTACTCGCTGCCGCGTTGCTGTAGCGCTGGGTCGGCGTACGGGTCTCGGCGCGAGTGTTTTCTCTCTTTGGTGTGACACAACGAGCAGACTCGCAGGTGGAATGCCATGGTGAATCCGCCGGTCGGCGCCACGGAGATCGGATCCAGTGGATTTCGGCCGTGTCATTTCGGATGAGAAAATTTCGGTTGCATAGTCGGAGGATAATTCAAGTGCGTAAATCTCTTCGCCTGCTCGGGGCCACCGTCGCCACTGCCGGTCTGATGAGCATGGGCTCGCCGGCCTTCGCCGCCCCCCAAGATCTGGATCTGAACCTGGACGAGCTCACCGCTGCCAGCAAGGCCACCGGCGGCGATGGCGGCTCCGGTGGCTCAGGCGGCCTCGGGGTGAACCTCCTGTCCTGCGTCAGCTTGATCAACCTGCTGGGAGACACCACGCAGTCCTGCAGTGCCGGCAATGGCGGCGACGGCGGTGACGGTGGCGACGCGAAGGCCACCGCGGAGAACGAGAACGAAGAGGGTGGCAAGAACAAGCACGGTAAGGGCAAGGGCCACCACGGCAAGACCAGCAAGCACGAATACGCCCACGCCGAGGGCAAGGACGGCAAGGACGGCAAGGACGGCTGACGGCCGCCTGCCCTGTTGCTCTGCGGGTAGTACGAGGTGTGCCGGTCTCCCTCTCATGCGGGGAGGCCGGCACATTGCCGTTAATTCCCGGATCCCCGAATGCATTTCCCGAAAAAATTTTCGTCCCGGAATCGGTGTTCCCACGAGGGTTCACGCCTGGACGAGTGACGCAGTTCGGTTTCCCGCTGTCTTTGACAGCGCAGCGTGCACGGATGTGGAAGTGATTCTTGTGATTCGCTCTTTGGTATGAGTGAGCGAGCCAGGAGTGGGGTCGGCTGCCATCGTGGGGAGGCCGGTCGATGGGGAATCAGGTGAATTCGAGGCCGCCTTCTCAATCGATCGGCGAAACCGAATGCACACACGAGATAGGGGTGTCCGGTGCGTACTTCCCTTCGACTCATCGGAGCTGCGGCCGCCACTGCCGGACTGATGGCCATGGGTGCGCCCGCCTACGCCGGTGGCGGTAACGACGGCATCAACATTCTCAACGACAACAACGCCAGCGTGGCGCCGATCCAGGCGTGCGGGAACAACGTGGCCGTCGTGGGCATCGTGGCTCCGATCCACTCGCCGCAGTACAACAAGTGCGTCAACGCCCCCATCGTCGAGGGCGGCGACAAGGGCCACCACGGCCACAAGGACCGCCACGGCCACAAGGATCACAAGGGCGGCCACGGGCACTACTGAGGTCGTCGCTTCGCCTTCGGGTCACAGCAGAATGTGCCGGTCTCCCTCGGGAGGCCGGCACATTCTCACGCACGTCCACAGCCGGGACTCACCACACTCAGAACTCGCCGTGGTAGTAGACGGTGCTTTCGGCGAACATGTTGGGAGCGACCGAGATCTGCAGTTCGGCGGGTTCGGGGCCGACCTTGAAGGCTCGGGTGATGGTCAGTTCGCCACCCGAGGGGACCTGCGCGTTGGCGAACGCGTCTTCGGTCATGAGCATCTCGGCGGGCCTGTCACCGTGGGTGGCGGTGATGTCCCAACTCGCGGGGTTGATCTCGTCGCCGGTTTTGTTGGTGATCGTGATGTCCACGGCGACGCCGCGCTCGTCGTTGTTGAGGATGAGCGGGTTGTTCTCCGTGTACTTGGTGGGAGCGGAGACCACGACTCCCTCACCGCCGGGCCAGACGTGTGCTTTGCCGAAGGCGAGCTTCGTCGGCTCGCTCGCCTGCTCGCCGTCCTGGACGGGCGGGGCTGCCTGCTCCAGTTCCTTCTCGATGCGGTTCAGCTCGCGGTTGGCGCCTTCGACGGCGGCACCGGCGAGGGCGGTCCAGATGATGCAGATCACCAGACCGATGGCGGCCAGCACGGTACCCGCGATCGCCAGCCCCTTGTTGGTGGCCGCGCCCTTGCGGGCACGCAGAATGCCGAGGATGCCGAAGATGAGCCCGAGGATCGCCAGCGGCCAGGCGATCACCCCGATGATGGGAATCAGCGAGAAGAGGGTGGCAAGCAGGCCCAGAACGAAGCCGGTGGTGCCGAGGCCGTTGCGCGGCTGGACGGCTTGCCCGGGCGGCGGGGGTGTGGGGGCGGTCATCGAGTGCCCTTCGTTGTGGAGACGCGTTCATGGGCGTCACGGCCGTTCGTGCCGGCGTGACGCGACAGGTCGTATTCGTGTGCCGCGCGAGGACGGCTCGTGATCGGCCCCGTTTTTCGACTGCTTCGGGATCGCGCATCGAACGCGGGGCCGAGTCGGCATACTGTCGACAGCTATGTGGGGACGCTCCCGCTGCACCGGACCCGTCGCTGCGGCAGGTGCCGCCGAGATGGCCTGGAAGTTGCTGCTGACATCACCGAAACAGTGTTCCTCCGGTTTGTCACGGGAGCGACACGGTACGGCGCTGTACTGATCACGAGTGGGCAAGGATTCGATGACGGAGATGTTCGCGGGTGTGGGCACCGGTCGATTTCCGCGTGACCGAACCGGCCCGTTCCGGGTGTCGGCCTACACGGCGATGCTGAAGGCACCGATCCAGACGATGCAGGTCACCAGTCCGATGGCGGCCAGCGTGGTGCCCGCGATCGCCAGCCCCTTGTTGGTGGCCAACCCTTTGCGGGCGCGCAGGATGCCGAGGATGCCGAAGAGGACTCCGAGGATCGACAGCGGTACGCCGATGGTCACCCCGCTGACGATCACCCCGACGGACGGAAGTAGCACGAGCAGAGCGGCGAGGAGCCCGAGGACGAAACCGGCGATGCCGAGCCCGTTGCGCGGCTGAGCGGCTTGTCCGTTCGGAGGCGGTGTGGGGGCGGTCAACGGATGTCCTTTCTGGAGAAAGACGCGCGTGTCGGCGTCCTGAGCATCGTGCTCCACCAGTATCCGCCGAGTGTCTTCGGGAGCCGGTTGCCCTCGGTGCTCGATCGCATCTCGGATCGGTGACAGCCGGTTCCGCGGTCCCTGCTTGCCTGTACTTTCCGTGACGGCCTTGCTACGTTGGAAGGCTTTGCCGATCACGACCGGGGAAGGGTTCGATGGCGCAGGCAACTCCAGCGGAGGGGACGTCGGCACCGGTCGATCCGCGCGTGGCCGAACTCGCCCGCAACTCGCCGAATTTCGGTCTGCTGGCCGAGCACGACCTGCTGCTGGCGTCGCTGGGGGCCAGCGCCGAGTCCTACGTGTTCACCGACCCGTCCTCGGCGCTGTTCAAGGCGCGCCAGTTCGGTGAGGCGCTGGCCAAGTGGCTGGTGCGCAAGTCCCGCACCGAGGTGATCGGTGATCGTCAGCTCGACCGGCTGCGGGCCCTGGCGGATGCCGGCATCGTGATCGGCCAGGTGGCCGACGCGTTCCACGCGATCCGCAAGGCGGGCAACGAGGCGGTTCACGAGTACTACGCCGACCGCCGCCAGGCGCTGCAAGTGGTGCACCACTGCTTCTCCCTCGGCTACTGGCTGTACCGGCTGTTGACGGGGGAGCGTCATCTGCGCAGCTTCGTGCCGCCGACACCGCAGCAGGAGCCGGAGCCGTCCTCGCAGGCCGAACGCCACGAGCTCGACCGGCTGCACGCCGATCTGGAGGCCCACCGCGCCACGCTGATCGAAACCCGCACCGAACTCGCCGGCGCGCACGACTCGTTGGAGCGCGAGCAGCGGGTCCGCCGAGAGGTCGAGCAGCAGCTCGCCCGCGTCAGCGCGGAGCAGCAGCGGTGGCGCGAGATCGCCGATCAGCTTTCCGACGTGCTCGAACGCCTCCGGGCCGAACGCGAGGACGCCGGTCCGGAGAAGGTCACGGCCGGCCAGCGGCACGCCTTCATCGAGCGGGCGCGGCAGGCGGGTCGTCCGCCGCTGACCGAGGCCCAGGTGCGCGAGCGGCTCGACGAGGCGCTGCGCCTGGCCGGGTGGGCGGTGCAGGACGTCAACGAGCAGAACCTGTTCGCCGCCCAGGGGGTGGCGGTGCGCGAGGTCCGCACGCGGGCGGGCTACGCGGACTACCTGCTGTACGTGGACCGCAAGCTGGTCGGGGTGATCGAGGCCAAGCGCGAGGGCGAGGACCTGTCGGCCGCCCAGCAGCAGGCTTCCGGCTATGCCACGGGCCTGACCGGGCGGCAGCGGATGGCGTCCTGGCGTGGCGAGCTGGTGTTCCAGTACGTCACCGACGGCAACGAGGTGCGGTTCCGCAACGGGCTCGACCCGAAGCCGCGCACCCGCCGCGTGTTCGCGGTGCACCGGCCGGGCACGATCGCAGGCTGGATGCGCCGGGCCGAGGAGGATCCGCAGCACCCGACCCTGCGTGCCCGGTTGGCGGCACTGCCGGAGGTGCCGCTGGATCGGGCTCCGCTGCGGCAGGCCCAGTACGACGCGATCACCGGGCTGGAGGCTTCGCTGGCGCGGGGTGACGAGCGTGCCCTGATCCAGATGGCCACCGGCGCGGGCAAGACCTTCATGGCCGCGAGCGCGAGCTACCGGCTGCTCAAGCACGCCGGGGCGCGGCGGATCCTGTTCCTGGTCGATCGCAACAACCTCGGTGACCAGGCGGTGGCCGAGTTCGACAACTTCACCACGCCCGACACCGGCACGAAGTTCGGGGAGCTGCACGGCATCGGCCGCATGTCCGGGAACACCGTGCTCGATTCCAGCGATGTGGTGGTGTCCACGATTCAGCGGCTGTGGCTGGCGCTGACCGGGCGGCAGGTGCCCGACGCCGGCGACGACACCGACGAGGACGAGCCGGTGGATCTGCCGGAGGGTCCTGTCGAGGTCGGCTACAACCCGCACCTGCCGCCGGAGACGTTCGATGTGATCGTGATCGACGAGTGCCACCGCTCGATCTACGGCAAGTGGCGCGCGGTGCTGGAGTACTTCGACGCCACCCTGATCGGGTTGACGGCCACGCCGATCCCGGTGACCTACGGGTTCTTCGCGAGCAACCTGGTCAGCCGCTACACCTACGAGGAGTCGGTGGCCGACAGGGTGAACGTGCCGTTCGAGGTGTATCGGATCGGTACGCGCATCGGTGAGCAGGGTGGGCGCATCGAGGGGGGCACGGTGGTGCCGGTGCGCGACACCAAGACGCGCCGCCAGCGCCTGGAGGACCTCGACGACGACTACGTCTACTCCGGCAGGCAGGAGGGCCGCAGCGTCATCGCCAGGGACCGGCTGCGCACGGTGATCGGGGAGTTCCACGACAAGCTGTTCACGCACATCTTCCCGCCGGTCGGCCGGGGCGAGCACGCGCGCGGGCGGCGGTACGTGCCCAAGACGCTGATCTTCGCCAAGAGCGACGACCACGCCGAGGAGGTCGTGGCCGAGGTGCGCGAGGTCTTCGGCGAGGGCGACGCGTTCTGCCGCAAGATCACCTCGAAGGCGCGCAAGCCGAAGGACCGGCTGCAGGAGTTCCGCAATTCGGCGGAACTGCGCATCGCGGTGACCGTGGACATGATCGCCACCGGCACCGATGTGCGGGTGCTGGAGTGTGTGGTCTTCCTGCGCGAGCCGCAGACCTGGTCGCTGTTCGAGCAGATGAAGGGGCGCGGGGCCCGGACGGTGGATGCGGCCGAGCTGCGGCGGGTCACGCCGGATGTGACGACCAAGGCGCATTTCGTGCTCGTCGACGCGGTCGGGGTCACCGACTCCCCGCGTCCGGAGACGCGTCCGCTGGAGCGGTTCACCGAGCGCCAGATCGGCTTGGACAAGCTGCTGGGCAAGGCGGGTTCGCTGACGCTGGATGCCGACGAGGCGTCCACTCTGGCCGGTCGGTTGACGACGTTGAACGGCAAGCTCGACGACGGCGAGCGCCACGAGCTCGCGGAGTTGGCGGGCAGGCCGCTGGAGGAGATCACCAAGGGGATGCTCGAGGTGGCCGGTCCGGAGCGGCGCGCCGAGCTGTACCACCGGGCCGTCGAGGAGTCCGGGGGTGACGAGGCCGCCGGGGAGCAGGCGTTGCAGGAGGCGCTGGTCGAGGCCGTGCGGCCGTTGGCGGAGAATCCGGAGCTGCGCAACCGCATCCTGCAGGTGCGCAGGGCCCACGAGCTGGTGATCGACGAGGTCAGCGAGGACGAGGTCACCGTCAGCGAGGGGTTGACCGCCGAGCAGCGTGCCCGGCAGCTCGTGGAGTCCTTCCGCGACTATCTGCGCACGCATTCCGGCGAGATCGCGGCGTTCGACGTCGCTTTCCGGGAGCGGCGCGACCCGCACGAGGTGTTCGCCAAGTTGCAGGATCTGGCCAAACGCATCGAGCGCCCGCCGTACCAGTGGACGCCGGAGCGGTTGCTCGACGCCTACGCCGAGCTCGGCGAGGCCACCGGGCGCCCGTCGGCCACGGCCGGGGTCGCCGACCTGGTGGGGGTGTTGCGCTGGGAACTCGGGTTGGACGAGAAGGTGCGGCCGTATCGCGAGATCGTGCAGGAGCGCTATGCGGGCTGGCTGGCCCGGCAGGAGCAGGCGGGTGCGGTGTTCAGCACCGATCAGCGGTGGTGGTTGGACAACGTCGTCCACACCATCGGCAAGGACGCCACCATCCGGGCCGAGGACTTCGAGCACGTACCCTTCACCGAGCGCGGCGGTGCGCACGGCTTCGCCGCCGCCTTCGGCGCCGACCGGGCCCGGGCCCTTCTCGACGAGTTGAACCAGGAGCTGAGCGCGTGAGCGACCTACCCGACGGCTGGGAATGGGCGACACTGGGGGAGTTGTGCGAGGCACAACCTGGTTTCGCGAGCGGAAAACACAACCGTTCCGGCGATGGTGTCCTGCATCTTCGCCCTATGAATATTACGCGCAATGGCGCGATCGATGTATCGGATGCGCGATATGTTCGCGATTCCAGTGAGCGTAGGGTTATGAGTGGCGATGTGTTGTTCAATAACACGAACAGTCCAGAGTTGGTTGGCAAAACAGCACTTTTCAATGACCCTGATCCTGTTGGTTTTTCCAATCATATGACTCGCATCAGGCCCGTCGAAGGTGTGTTTTCCAATTTTCTGGCTTGCCAGTTGCACTTTCTTTGGCGTACTGGATATTTCAAGTCGGTCATGTCGAACCATGTGAATCAGGCCAGCGTATCTACCAAAATTCTACTGCGGACTTCGGTGCTGTTGGCTCCACTGGCCGAGCAGCGCCGCATCGTCTCCGCCCTCGAAGACCACCTCTCGCGCCTGGATGCGGGAGTTGCAGGCGTGGACGCTGTGGCGAGCAAGATGGACCGCTTCCGGGATCGGGTGCTCGCTGCAGCAGCGGACGGCTCCCTGCTGGGGCAAACTGATGAGTGTGCTTCCCCGCCTGAACCTGCCGGGGTAGTGGATGGCACGCTTCCCAAGGTTCCGTTCGATTGGACATGGCGCCGTCTGGGTGAGGTCGCCGATGTCGTCGGGGGAATCACGAAGGACGGCAAGAAGCAGTCGGACCCTGCGCTTCCGGAAGTGCCGTACCTTCGGGTTGCGAATGTTCAGCGAGGATCGCTGAATCTGAACGATGTAGCGTCGATACGCGCGGATCCGGAGAAGATCGAGAAGCTCACCCTTCGACCGGGTGATGTCCTGCTCAATGAGGGTGGCGATCGTGACAAGCTCGGCCGTGGATGGGTCTGGGAAGGTCAGCTTGCACAGTGTATCCATCAGAACCACGTGTTCCGTGCGCGGATACACGACGGTATTCTGCACCCGAAGTTGCTGTCTTGGCATGCCAATGGATTCGGGAAGAACTGGTTTTTTGCCAACGGTAAGCAGAGTGTGAACCTGGCATCCGTCAGTTTGTCCAAAGTGAAGCTGTTGCCAGTGCCTGTTCCGCCTCCTGAGCAACAACAAGAACTCGTCAGGACAGCGGAGAGCTACCTGACGATGTTCGATGAGGCCGAACGGTTGATTGAGCAGGCCCGCATCCGCGCCGAGCAGCTGCGCCGCTCGCTGTTGCGGGAGGCGTTCGCGGGGCGGTTGGTGGAGCAGGAGCCGAGCGATGAACCGGCTTCGGTGCTGCTGGAGCGCATCCGCGCCGAGCGGGCGAGCGTGCCGAAGGCCAAGCGCACCCGCAAGCCTCGCGCGGCCAAGACCCGATCCGCGCAAGCACAGCCCGCCGAGCCTGCCGAGGCCGATGCGGAGTCCGAAGGCACCGCGCCCGCCGCGCCCTCCCCGGAGATCGCCTCTGATCGACCGTTGCCCCCGCCTGTCGGCAACGGGACTCAGGAGCTCCTGGATCTGGACTTGTGACCATCAGGATTGTTCGAGAGCGGTGCATCAGTGGAACGGGGATGGCAACGGATGCGGACCCGCTCGGGGCGCCGGGTCGGCCACGGCCTGGCCGCTGAGCTGGAGTCGCGAGTGGTGGAACTGCGGCACCTCGACGACACGGTGAGCAGTGCGGAGCTGTCTCCGATCATCGGCAAGGAGTTGATGGAGGCCGAAAGCCTGGTGCGCTGTGCGAGCTTCACGGAGGCTGTCGGCAAGCGATTGTTCACCGCCGTCGGGGAGTTGTCCCAGCTTGCCGGGTGGGTGGCCGGTGATGCCGGCCGGTATCGGCAGGCTCAGCGGCTCTACCTGTCCGGGGTGGCAGCAGCCGAGGAAGCCGGAGACAGAATGCTCGGCGCGCAGCTCCTGTCGAGCCTGAGCTACCAGATTGCCAATGTCGGAAATCCTGCCGATGCCGCGCTGCTGGCGCGCACGGCGGTGCAGGGCGCGCCGGAAGCCACCCCGGTGGTTCGTGCTCTGCTCCTGGAGCGGCTCGCCTGGGCCTCGGCGAAAGCGGGAGACGCCGAGACCACCTGGACAGTCCTGGACGCCGTCGACGACTCGTACGAGCGGCGGGGAGCGGACGAGCCGGAATGGGTCTACTGGCTCGACAGAGCCGAAATCGACATCATGGCGGGGCGTTGCCTGATCGAGCTGGGCAGGCCGCGCGAGGCCGAACCCCTGTTGTCGGCGGCCATCGCCTGCTACCCGCCCGAGCACGCGCGCGAGGTGGCGCTGTACCGCTCCTGGCTGGCGGAGTCCTACGCCCGGGCGGGAGAGCTCGACGCCGCCCGCGAAGTTCTCGACGGTGCTCGGCGCTATGGCGCCGAGATGCCGTCCGCCCGCAGCGACACCCGCTTCGAAGCCGTGGAACGGTTGTTGTCCGGCCTTGACTACAGGCATTAACGCCAAAAACTACGCTCAAGTGTAGTTTTCAGTGTAAAGAGTGTAGTATATGCCGCATGAAGGCTGTACGGGCTCTGGCTGAGCTGGGTGCCTACACCGCCGGGCAGTGGGGGTTGGTCACCACGGCGCAGGCCCGGCAGGTCGGGGTTGGCACCGTGACCCTGGTGCGCCTGGTCGACCAGGGACTGCTGCTGCGTGTGCGCCACGGGGTCTACGCCCTGGCCGTTGCCGAGGAGACCAGCCACCTCGAGATCAAGGCGGCGTGGCTGGCGCTTCGTTCGGCCGTGCCGAGCTGGGACCGGCCGAAACTCGACCCCGGCGGGGGAGTGGTGTCACATCGCACGGCGGCACTGCTGCACGACCTCGGTGACATGGTCGCCGACAAGATCGAGATGATCGTCCCCAAACGGCGCACGCTCGGGGACGCGGTACGTCTGCGCCCTCGTGATCTGACTGACGACGATGTCACGCTGGCCGACGGGCTGCCGGTGACCACCGTGGAACGCACCGTGGTCGATCTTCTCGACGATCACGTCGACTCCAGCCATATCGCCCCGGTGATTCACCGCGCCTGGCATCAGGACAGACTCGACCTCGATCGTCTCGTCGCCCGCGTGAGCCCGTACAGCCGCCGTTACGGGCTGCCCGCCGACGGCGGTCGCGGCCTCCTGGACTACCTGCTGGAGCAGGTCGGTGACGAGTCGCCCACGGAGCAGGCCCTGACGGAGATCCTGCTGGCCTATCCGGACGTCAACGCCGAAGTCGGCCGCGCACTGGCCCTGCCCAAGACTGCCGAGCGGGATCGGCACGGAGCGAACAAGCCGGTCGTGCCGGATCTGTCGGAGGCCCGCATGGCCCCCGTACGGCACGCCCATCGAACTGCGAGCAACGCGCACCGCGACCAGATTGTCGAGCTGCTTCGGCGATTCCGGCAGCTCCCGACGGAAAACCAGGCCACAGCCCTGCGGGCACTGCTGGGTGCCGCCCGAGCAGCACCGAGGTGATCCGTGCCCCCTCCGCAGTTCCACACCCCCGTCCAGCTCCACCAAGCAGTGAGCACGCGTGCGAGGCGACACGGCAAGGCGATCAACGTGGACGGCGGCGAGATCCAACGCCGCTGGTATCTGGAGCGCCTGCTCGCGCGCGTGTTCACCCATGACCCGCACGGGTGGCTGCTCAAGGGCGGGCTTGCCCTGCTGGTCCGGTACAGCCAAGCACGGCATTCCCGTGACCTGGATCTGCTGCACCGGTCGAGGGATGCTGCTGCCGAACTCGCCGACAGATTCCTCACACCTCTACTGCGGGGCGACGCGGTGGAATCCTGGGACCCGACAACACGGTCGTGGAGCCGACTCGACAACCAGGGCTGAACCGGATGATCGGCCTGTGAGTACTGCGCGTGAAAGTCAACTCAACCGGTCTTCTCAACCTCAGCCAAGACGAAGGACGTCATGGCGGGGCGCTGCCTGATCGAGCTGGGCAGGCCGCGCGAAGCCGAGCCTCCTGACGGCGATCGCCTCGCTCTCCGGGCCCGAGCGACCGGGAGAGCGACACTCGCCCTCGCGCGCACGCCGACTCCCCTCCTGCTCGCCGCCATACCACCTTCGTTTGAGCAGTGAAGTTATTTTCCCTGGTTGTGCACCCTTGCAAAGCTGGAACCGTGACTCTAGAATTCTGATTACAGAGAACGGAAGAAGGGTTCGACGGAGAGGAGGTGGCGCGCACTCTCACCGGCCACTCGAGGTTGGTGACGTGCGGGACGGCAGCAGGACACCCCGCCCGTGCCGCGCATCGCCCCGATGCCACTGCGTTGTTGATGCATTGAGCGTTTTCACCTGTGAGCTGGAAAGGAGCTGTCCCATGACCATGGCATTCGACCCGCTGTTTCGGGATCTCAACCGGCTGACCACCGAGGTGTTCGGCTCAAGCCGCGTACCCCAGGGGATGGCCATGGACGCCTACCGAGTCGGGGAGGACTACGTCGCCGAGTTCGACCTGCCCGGCATCGACCCCGATTCGCTGGAGGTCCGCGCGGAGAACAACACGCTGACCGTGCGCGCCGAGCGCAAGAGCCGCCCCGGCAGCGAGAACGAGGCCGAGGTCAGCTACGTGACCGCCGAACGTCCTCGGGGTACGTTCTCCCGCCAACTGTCGCTCGGTGACGGGCTGGATGTGGACAACATCAGTGCCGACTACACCGACGGAGTGCTGCGGGTGACGCTGCCGGTGGCCGAGCGCGCCAAGCCTCGCCAGATCAAGGTCGGTCACGGTGGTGGCCGGCGGGTCATCGAAGGTAAGAGCTGATCGCGCCCTCCCGCACTCTGCCCGGGTCCTGGCGGTACTGCCGAGGGTCCGGGCAGAGTGCTTGCCGGGGCGCGACAATTCCCGGGAGACGTGGATGAGCGAGCGCTACCCCACCGATCGGGCTCAGGAGGCGTTCGACGACGCCGACTACCCGGCCTACACCATGGGACGGGCCGCCGACATGCTCGGCGTCACCCCCGACTTCCTGCGCAGCCTCGGCCCTGCGGGGCTGTTGGACCCGAACCGCTCGCACGGAGGACATCGCCGCTACAGCCGCAGCGAACTCGTCCTGGCCGCCCGCGTGCGCGAACTTCTCGACGAAGAGGGCATGAGCCTGCTGGTGGCGGTGTGCCGCCTGGCCCGCCTGGAATCCGAGCTGCACGACACCCGGCAGCGCCTGCGCCAACTCGAGGACCGCGCCCGGCAGAACGGCGCGGACCGGCCCCGCGGCTGATTCGAGAAATCGTGGCGCTTCGCCCCTCGCCGTTCGACTCGAGGCCGCTGCGACGATGCCACGCAGGCCGCCGACGCCGCAGCGGCCTGACGATCCGCCCCCGATGAACACCACTGCAGCGAACAGTGTTAAAAGTGCTGAGTTGTCGTGTGTGGCGCCCATTGTGCGATGGGCCCATCACACGGAAGGGCCGCGAGAAGCGCTCTCTGTCGGCTTTCCCGTGGCCGACTGGCGAGAACACCGGGCCCGGACGGAGGGAATACGGTGACGCCCGCCCGGGTGAGCCGGCGAATCCGCCGGCCGTAGCCGATCGAGGAGGCTCAGCACATGGAAGAGGGGGCGTCTTCATCAAGAAGGCGGTCGATGTCGCTGTCGGTGTGCGACCCGGTCGAGGAGTTGTCCTTGGTGCGCACGGTGAGTCGCACCTGGCTGAGGGGCTACTCGGACAGCACCGTGCTGGATGCCTTGCTGGTCCTGGACAACTTGTTCACCGATGCGATCCGCAGCGGACGCACGCCCCGCCACGTGTGGCTCGGCTTCAACAGCGAGGGAAGGCTCGAGCTGGAGATCATCGCCACGCAGCCGAGCAGGCAGATCGCCTCCCTCGGTCCACTGCTGATCTCCGGTGGGCTCGGTCGGCTGATGCTGGAAGACTTGACGCACTCGTGGGGCGTGGAAAGCGACGAACACCAGCAGCGGATGTGGGCCGTTCTGGAGATGACGAGCTGGTCCCTCGGTCAGTGACCAGTCGATTCCCCGCTATTCGGCGGCTTCCGGCCCGCTTCGGCAGTCCCGAGTCTCTCCAGGAGGGAGTGGGCGGTGGCCGCTCACGCGGCGAAGGGAGTGCGCAACCGGCGCATCCCGGCGTCGCTTCGATCGGCGACCGGGTGGTGCTGCTCGGGCAGGTCCCGGGCGTGTTCGGGTTCGATGAACTGGACCGGGCTGACGGTGCCTGCAGCGTGGGTGTGGCCGTCGGCGGTCGATGCCCGGCGGGCAACGTGCTTGCGGGGTTCCCGGTCGGTGGCCGGCGTGCTGCTGCGCGGATGGCGCAGGGGGGTGGAGGTGGTGATGAGGTTCCTTCCTGCTCCCGTGCTCGATCCCGTCCGGCGCGTGGGCGCGGGGGACGGTTGATCGGCTCGGGGGAGTGTGGGGTGGTATGTGCCCGAAAGCGCCGCCGGCTGCCCACCCGGGCGGGCAGCCGGCAAACGCCAGAGATGCGGGCTTTCAGACCTGGACGGTGCTGGCCTGCGGTCCCTTGGGGCCCTGGGTGACCTCGTAGGTCACCTGCTGGTCCTCCTCGAGGCTGCGGAAGCCACTGGCGTCGATGGCCGAGTAGTGCACGAACACGTCCGGACCGCCCTCATTGGGGGTGATGAAGCCGAAGCCCTTCTCGGCGCTGAACCACTTCACGGTTCCCTGTGCCATGTCTGTCTCCTTCGGGAGCTGGGTATGACGGGCGTCCACACCGTGTGAAGGCCCGGGCCGGGGATCTCGAACGCCCGGCTACTCCAGCATCAACCAAAGACAGCAGCGCGCTCGCATCAAACTCCTGCGAGCGTGCACAAACACGAACTCAGAAATACGACGACCATCACGCACCCTACACACTCCGGAAGCGTGGCGTCCACGCCGGCGACCTCAGCCGGACGTATCGGAGCCGGTGTCGGTGTGTTCGGCGAGTTGGTCTTCGAGGCTGATGATGCGGCAGGCCGCGGCCACCGGGGTGCCCTGATCGACGAGCTCGCGGGCGCGGGAGGCCTGCCGGAGCTGGGCACGGGAGTAGCGGCGGTGCCCACCGGCCGAACGCTGCGGGGTGATCAGCCCCGCTTCCTCCAGCGACCGCAGGAACGGCTGGCTGACCTCCAGCATCTCCGCGGCCCGGCCCATGGTGTAGGCGGGATAGTCAGGGTCGTCGAACTTCTCATCAGCACCAGGACGTTGCCGGTTCATCGGATGCTCCCTGCCCCTCGAAAAGGCCCCCGGCGCACCAGCGGTGCACCGGGGGCTGCGAGGGGTTCTTGCTCACTGCACTGCGGGCCGCACTTCCGCCTGAGGGAGGCGGGTACGGCGCTCGTCCTGACGAACCGACGACCCCCCTTCTCGCTCGGGTGCGATCACGAACTTTTCCTCGTAGCCCGGGCGGGGACCCTGTGGCCCCCGCCCGGGGGACTGCTGCACTTGTTCACTCGCGGCGCCGATTCGTCGCTGATGGCGCTGTGTGTTCTCTCCTCTGATGGCAGAAACTCTAACAGGACCGCGATGGCATGTCTACCGCGGCGAGCATAGAAAATTCCTCGCCGCGGTGAAGGGCGCTCGGACCGCCGGCTGATGGCCGACGACGTCCCCGGGAAGAGCCCGCTGCCCCGGGCGGGGCGACGTGGAACCGGACTTCTCCCAGGGGAGTCCTTCGTCGTTCGTGCGCTGCGCAGGCAGCGCGTCGGCCACGAGGCGGCCCTGGACCTTGTCCGTGTGCATCCTGGCCGGTGGGAGATCGCCTTCCAGGAGGAGAATCCGGGTGCGGCTTGCTTCTTGCGTCACGTTGCCATGGCTGCGACGAGTTCTTACTGCCTGAGGTAATTTCGACCGTGGTTGAGCAGCCAGCCGGGGATCACGTGCGTCCCGCCGAGGAGATGCCCGTGATCCGCCTTCTGGGCAGGAACGTGCCCGACGCACGTCCGTGTGTGTTGCCCGGGGGTGACGGTTGCTGCCAAGGCCTGCTCCCGGCGGAGAGACAAGGGAGGCACAGGCCTGATGAGCATCCGCGAGCCCTCGCCCGAGGACGTATCGGGACCGGACGATCTCGAGGTGGCCGGAGCCACGCTGGGGCTGCAGGTGACGCACCCGCGGGCTGATGCGGTGATGATCGCCGCCTCCGGTGAGATCGACGAGGCCACCGTGGCCCACTTCGAGGAGGTTCTCGCCCCTCGCCTGCTGGCGTCGGTGCGGGTGGTGGTGGTCGATCTGTCCGCAGTGGAATTCCTCGGTGTGCCCGGCCTGCAACTGCTGACCCAAACACACCTGCGTGCCCAGGACCGCGGACTCGAACTGCGGCTGGTGGCCGACGATCACGGAGTGGCCCGTGCGCTGCGCATCGCCAAATTGGATGCTGTGCTGTCCTGGTACAGCACTGTTGCCGACGCCCTGAACGCGGATCCGCAAACCCCGGACCGGGCCGAGCCCGCTCCGGAACATGCTCGGAGGTGGCAGTACGACGGAGAGGAAGCAGCAGCCATGGCCGCCGACGACACGGATGTGGAGGTCTTCGCCGACATCGCTCGGGAGCTGGCCGCGCAGCCCTCGGAACAGGCCGTGCTGGAGCAGGTCGTGAAATTGGCCGTGCAGCACCTCGACGGCTGCGACGATGCGGGCATTCTGCTGCTGCATCGCAAACAAAAGGTCGGCACTGCGGCGGCCTCCAGTCGGCTCGTCCACGAGTCCGACCAGGCCCAGGCCCGGCTGCAGGAGGGGCCGTGCTTCGATGCCGCCCTGGATACCACGCCTTGGCGCAATCGGGTTTATCGCAGCGACGACACCGCCACCGAGACCCGCTGGCCGTGCTACATGCCGCGGGCTCGCGAACTCGGTATCGGCAGCATGCTGGGTTTTCAGCTCTACCGCGACGAGGAGGTCTTCGGAGCCCTGGACCTGTACGGCCACCGGCGCAACGCCTTCGACGCGCGGACCGAGCGTCTGGGCTGGGTGCTGGCCTCGCACGCGGCGGTGGCCCTGGCCAGCGCGCGCACCGACGAGCAACTGCGCACCGCCATCGCCACTCGCGAGGAGATCGGCAAGGCCCTGGGCATCCTCATGGAGCGCTACCGACTCTCCGACGATCAGGCTTTTGCCGTGCTCAAGCGGGTCTCGCAGGACAACAACCGCAAGCTGCACGCCGTGGCCGAAACCTTCCTGCGCACCGGCGAACTCCCCGGAGCGAGCCCGCCGGAATCCGGCTGAGCGGAGCGGCCTCGCAGGCTGGGGATTCCACCGGCGAGGCCTTGACCGGACCGGCGTGCCGAAGGCCAAGCGCCCCAAAGCCGGTGTCGCCGGCTGTTCGGCGCTCGGGAGCCCGTTCGGGGATGTGGGACTGCGTTGCGGCCGGGCCGCTGGTATGCCGGAGAAAGGGAATGTGTGGTGGCCACCTGCCGCCGCGCCCGCCCTGGACGCCTGCGGGGCAAGCTCGACGGTGAGGAAGAGGAAGCTGCCGGCCATGGCCATCGATGACACGTCCCTGGAGTTCTTCGCCGACCTCGCTCGGGATCTGACCGCGCAAACCTCGAAGCAGGCCGTGCTGGATCGGGCCGTGGAGCAGGCCGTGCGGCACCTCGACGGCTGCGACGACGCCGGCATCCTGCTGCTGTACCGCAAACGGGGAGTCGAAACGATAGCGGCCTCCAGCCGGCGTGTCCACGACTCCGACCAGGCGCAGGGCCGGCTGCGCGAGGGCCCGTGCTTCGATGCCGCTCTGCAAGCCGGTTCCTGGCACAACCGGTTCTACCGCAGCGGCGATCTCGCCACCGAGACCCGCTGGCCGTCCTACATCCCGCAGGCCCGCGCGTTGGGCATCGGCAGCATGGTGGGCTTTCAGCTCTACCGGGACGAGGAATTCTTCGCAGCCCTGAACCTGTACTCCGACCGGCGGCAGACCTTCGGCGAGCGTGCCGAGAAACTGGGCTGGGTGCTCGCCTCGTATGCGGCGGTGGTGCTGATCAGCGCGCGCACCGGCAAGCTGCCCGGCGTCCCCCCGCCGGAAGAAGCCTGAACGGGCGCCTCGGCCCGGCGCCGTTCACTCGGCCATGGCGGCCTCGATCGCGGCTGCCAATGCTGTCGCGCTGTTGTCGCCGGTGTAGCGCTGCCCGTTGACGAAGAAGGTGGGGGTGCCGCGCACACCGCTGGCGCGGCCCGAGGCGATGTCGGCCTCCACCCGGTCGAGGTGCCTGCGCACGTTGCGGCTGGTGACCGCGTCCGGGGGCAGGCCGATGTGCTCGGCGTGGGCTGCCAGGCCGTCGGTGTCCAGCTGCCGTTGGTGGGTGAACAGCTGCTCGTGCATGTCCCAGAACCGGCCTCGGGCACCGGCTTCCTCCGCGGCGAGTGCGGCTTTGCGCGCGTTCGGGTGCAGTGCGTCGACCGGGTAGTGCCGGAACACGAAGCGCAACCGATCCCCGTACCGCGCTCGCAGGTCCCGCACCACTGGATGCATGCCGCCGCAGTAGGGGCACTCGTAGTCCGCGTACTCCACGAGCGTGACCGAGGCGGTCGGCGGCCCGAGGACGTGATCGTCGTCGGAGACCGGCTCGGCCAGCGTGTCCGGCAACTGCTCGGCGGACATGTCCTCGCCGGGCGGAGCGCACACCGCTCCCCGGTTCCAGGCCAGCCAGAAGATCACCCGCCCGATGACCGCGGCCAGCAGCGATCCCACGAGGATGCCGACCTTCGCCTCGTTGCGCAGTGCTTCGTCGGCGAAAGCCAGCTCGGTGATGAACAACGACACCGTGAATCCGATCCCGGCCAGGGCCGCGCCGCCGAGCAGCTGGCCCCACACCAGCTGGCCGGGAAGCGCCCCGAGACCGAACCGCAGCCCGACCCAGCTGCCCAGGGCCACGCCGGCGAACTTGCCGACCACCAAACCGAGCACGATGCCGAGGGTCACCGGTGAGGTCACCGCCCGCGACAGCGTGTCCGCCCCGAGTGGGATCCCGGCGTTGGCCAGCGCGAACAGTGGGATCACGGCATAGCTGGTCCACGGGTGCAGGTGGAGTTGGAGCCGTTCGTTCGGGGGCACCGCGGCCTGCAGCTCACGTCGGGTCTCCCGCCCGCGCTCCGGCGTGGGGTTGCGCGTGAAGGCCTGGGCCAGCTCGCCGACCCGCAGCACCCGCACATCCGGCGGGGTGTAGATGCGGACGAGGATGCCCAGGGCCAGCCCGACGACCGTGGGATGCAGCCCGGACTCGACGGTGAACACCCAGATCGACAGCGCGAGCACGGTGAACAGCGGAGCCCACCCGATGCCGGCCCGCCGCAACACCAGCACGAGCACGAACAACGCGGCAGCGACCATCAACGCGGAGACATTCAGCTGCCGTGTGTAGACGATCGCGACGACACTGATCGCGCCCACGTCGTCCACGACGGCCAGAGTCAGCAGGAACACCCGCAGCGGATCCGGGCACCGCGGCCCGACCAGCGCCAGCACCCCCAGCACGAACGCGGTGTCGGTGGCCATCGGAATGCCCCACCCGATCGCTGTCGGGCTCCCGGCGTTGACCGCCAGATACAGCACCGCGGGAATCGACAGCCCTCCCAGTGCGGCCAGCAGCGGAACCGCCACCATGCTGCGGTTGCGCATTTCGCCGAGGGTGAATTCGCGGGAGACTTCCATGCCGATGACGAAGAAGAACAGGGCCATGAGCCCGTCGTTGATCCAGTGCCGCAGGTCCAGCTCCAACTCCAGCACGCCGATGCGCACCGCCAGCGGGGTGTGCCAGAGGGCCTCGTAGGCGGCGGCGAACGGGGAGTTGGCCCACACGATCGCGATCACGGTCGCCGCCAGCAGCAGCAGCGTGCCGCCCGCCTCGGTGGTCAGAAACGCCTGCACCGCCCGCGGCAGAGCTCGGGTGGAGGTGGGCGAGGGCAACCTCATCGTGTGCAGGCCTCCAGTCGGCGCGCGGCGGGATCGTCCCCGTCCGGGCAGGGCAGCCGGGCCACGTGGGGGCTGCCGACAAGGCGGGGCTGCAGAACATCATGCGCATGCCGAGCACTGATCGCATGAGGTTGCCGCGACCGCGCCGAGCAAGGAGAACCGGACGTGGTGCTCGAAACTGGTTGGATGGAGAGCCGGGCGACCAGCCGGTGAACGCGAAGGCGCCCCCGCGGCACAGAGGGAGACACGATGAGCATGGCCACGAGAACGGACGCGCAGTCACCTGCGCTGCACGTTGCCGACAGCCACGATCTGATCCGCGTGCACGGCGCGCGCGAGAACAACCTCTCCGACATCCATGTCGAGATCCCGAAGCGCCGGCTGACGGTGTTCACCGGTGTCTCCGGCTCGGGCAAGAGCTCGTTGGTGTTCGGCACGATCGCCGCGGAGTCGCAGCGGATGATCAACGAGACCTACAGCGCCTTCGTGCAGGGTTTCATGCCGACGCTGGCCCGGCCGGAGGTCGACGTGCTGGAGGGGCTGACGACCGCGATCATCGTCGACCAGGAGCGGATGGGCGCCGATCCCCGCTCCACGGTCGGCACCGCCACCGACACGGGTGCGATGCTGCGGATCCTGTTCAGCCGGCTCGGGCAGCCGCACATCGGCTCGCCCCAGGCGTTCTCCTTCAACGTCGCCTCGATCAGCGGAGCGGGCGCGGTCACGTTCGAGCGCGGCGGAAAGACCGTGAAGGAGCGGCGCGACTTCAGCATCACCGGCGGCATGTGTCCGCGCTGCGAGGGCCGGGGCTCGGTCACCGACTTCGACCTGTCCGCGCTGTACGACGACAGCAAGTCGCTCGACGAGGGCGCGCTCACGATCCCCGGATACAGCATGGACGGCTGGTACGGCCGCATCTTCCGCGGCTGCGGCTTCTTCGACCCGGAGAAGCCGATCCGGGAGTTCACCGAGGCCGAGCTGCACGACCTGCTCCACAAGGAGCCGACGAAGATCAAGGTCGACGGGATCAACCTGACGTACGAGGGGCTGATCCCGAAGATCCGGAAATCGATGCTGTCCAAGGACCGCGAGGCGATGCAGCCGCACATCCGGGCGTTCGTGGACCGGGCGATCACCTTCACCGCCTGCCCCGAGTGCGGTGGCACCCGGCTGTCCGAGGCGGCCCGGTCGTCGAAGATCTCCGGTGTCAACATCGCCGACGCCTGCGGGATGCAGATCAGCGACCTCGCCGAGTGGGTGCGCGGCCTGGACGAGCCGTCGGTCGCGCCGCTGCTGGCGTCGTTGCAGCACACCCTCGACTCGTTCGTGGAGATCGGACTGGGCTACCTCTCGCTCGACCGCCCGTCCGGCACGCTGTCGGGCGGCGAGGCGCAGCGCACCAAGATGATCCGCCACCTCGGCTCGTCGTTGACCGACGTCACCTACGTCTTCGACGAGCCCACCATCGGCCTGCACCCCCATGACATCCAGCGGATGAACGACCTGCTGCTGCGGCTGCGCGACAAGGGCAACACCGTGCTCGTCGTGGAGCACGAGCCGGAGACGATCGCGATCGCCGACCACGTCGTCGACCTCGGCCCCGGCGCCGGCACCGCCGGCGGCACCGTCTGCTTCGAGGGCACCGTCGAGGGGCTGCGGGCCGGTGACACGCTCACCGGCCGCCATCTCGACGATCGGGCGAGTCTCAAGGAGACCGTGCGGACGCCCACCGGCACGCTGGAAATCCGCGGCGCCACCTCCCACAACCTGCGTGACGTCGACGTCGACATCCCGCTCGGGGTGCTCTGCGTGGTCACCGGTGTGGCGGGCTCCGGCAAGAGCTCGCTCATCCAGGGCTCGCTGTGTCACCAGTCGGGGGCCGCCGACGCCGGGGTGGTGTCGATCGACCAGAGCGCGATCCGCGGCTCCAGGCGGAGCAACCCGGCGACCTACACCGGCCTGCTCGACCCGATCCGCAAGGCGTTCGCCAAGGCCAACGGCGTGAAGCCGGCCCTGTTCAGCGCCAACTCCGAAGGCGCCTGCCCCACCTGCAACGGCGCAGGCGTCATCTACACCGACCTGGCGATGATGGCCGGTGTCGCCACCACCTGCGAGGAGTGCGAGGGCAAGCGGTTCGGAGCCTCGGTGCTGGAATACCGCCTCGGCGGCAAGGACATCAGCGAGGTGCTCGCGATGTCGGTGACCGAGGCCGAGGAGTTCTTCGGCGGCGCCAGGAGGACGACCGAGCATCGCAGCGACGAAGGAGCGAGGACGGGGCGCCAGGACACAGCGGGCGACGCGCGGATCCCGGCGGCGCACCGGATCCTCGAGCGGCTCGCCGACGTCGGGTTGGGCTATCTCAGCCTCGGCCAGCCGCTGACCACGCTGTCCGGCGGCGAGCGGCAGCGGCTCAAGCTGGCGACGCACCTGGGGGACAAGGGCGGGGTGTACGTCCTCGACGAGCCGACCACCGGTCTGCACCTCGCCGACGTCGAGCAGCTGCTCGGCCTGCTCGACCGCCTCGTCGACTCCGGCAAGTCGGTCATCGTCATCGAGCACCACCAGGCGGTCATGGCCCACGCCGACCGGATCATCGACCTCGGCCCCGGCGCCGGCCACGACGGTGGCCGGGTCGTCTTCGAGGGCACACCCGCCGATCTCGTCGCCGCCCGGTCCACCCTCACCGGCGAGCACCTCGCGGACTACGTCGGCACCTGAGCTGAGGCCCTCGCGGACACCGCGGGACGAGTCCGGGTCGTGGCGGTGCGGGCGTCGAGGCAGGGTGGTCCGAGGCAGTCGGTGAGCGGATCGCGCACGTAGAGCACCGACTTCCACGGGCGCGGCGCGCTGACGCCTCCGTGGGCGAGCGCTACCTCGCCGCGAGCCAGGGCCGCCGGCTCCGGGGCGTCCGGCTGAAATCGACGGCGTGCTGCCTCGTGCCGGCGGTGTCCGGGGTGTAGAGTGACGGGTGGTCGTTGTATTTCTGGGTTCGTGTTTGTGCACGCTCGCTCAGAGGTTTGGTGCGGGCGCGCTGCTGTCTTTGGTTGATGCTGGAGTAGCTGCCGTTCGAGATCCCGGCCCGGGTGTCCACACGGTGTGGGCGCTCGTCACACCCCAGCTCCCCGAAGGAGACAGACATGACACAGGGAACCGTGAAGTGGTTCAACGCCGAGAAGGGCTTCGGCTTCATCGCCCCCAATGAGGGCGGTCCGGACGTGTTCGTGCACTACTCGGCCATCGACGCCAGTGGCTTCCGCACTCTCGAGGAGGACCAGCAGGTGACCTACGAGGTCACCCAGGGCCCCAAGGGACCGCAGGCCAGCACCGTCCGGGTCTGAGCCCCTCTCAGCCTCTGCGTTCACCGGCTGCCCATCCACTCGGGTGGGCAGCCGGTGGCGTTTTGGGCGAGCAAGCCCGCACATCGGCCGGGCCGATCACCCGGCGCCGCAACAATGCGCCGGGTGGCATCGAGCACGGCACGAGGAAGAAACCTCATCACCACGGCACCACCGCCGCACCACCGGCACCGCGGCATGCCGCAGGCCGACCGGTCGTCCCGCCTGCCCGACCAGCACGCTGCCCGTCGGGCTCCGGCCTCTCGTGGGCACACCCACGCTGCGAACACCGCCGGTGCGGTCCAGCGGAACATGCCTCAACTGGCGATCTCGGCTGTGGCACGCGAGGCTGCTCCTGCGGGGGATTTTCCCGTCCGGGGGTGACACCACGCCCTGGGATCGGGCAGCTGACACGCCCGGGCGGACCCTTGCAGTATCCGGCGGCAGGGACCCGGTACGGCGGTGCGCACACTCTCCCGGTGGCGTATCCGGTGGCGTGGCACAGCGCACGGGGCCCTGCCGCCGGTCTCGTGCTCGGCAGTCGGCGGGGTAGGTGGCTGCCGGGATGCGGGCAGGCGCTTCCGGAGTGGGCGGTGCCGATCGGGCAGGGGCCGCAGTCCTCGTGACCCGGTCGTTCGTGGGGCCACCGGGGACGGCCGGAGGCACACAGCCGCTCGGGGGCACGGCCGTGCACCTCCGGCCGGGAGACCGGTTCCCGCGCGGTCGGGGAGGATCGGGAACCGGCCGGGTTTGTGGGCGTGTCAGCTCGCGGTCCGGTTGGTGCCCCGTTCGATGGCGGGGTTGCGTTCGTCCAGCAGCGCGCGGCGGGCGGCGAGATAGACCCGGCACGGGGCCTTCGGACGCCGGAACGGCTTCAGCCAACGCCGCCGCTGCCGTGAGCAGACCCGGCACTCGCCGTACTCGCCGGGCTGGTGTTCGTTCATCAGTGTTCGCACCGTCGCCACCAGGTGCGGGATCTCCGTGCGTCCTATCCGGACCACGGCGTGCTCACTGCCCTCGGCGGCGATGCCGTCCAAGGTGTCGAGCCTGGTCCGTACTTCGGCGTTCAGCTCTTTCAGCCACATCGACCGATCGCTCCTGCCTGCTGTAGTGATGATCACTGGACCGTGGAAGCCGTCATGTGATCTATGCTTCCGCTTCATTCAATGATCAATACCTTAGAAGTGAATCATTCAGTTTGTGAAGTACTCCGTATAGGTGAACATGATGTTCCTCAGTAGACTGCTCTGATTCAGTGCGTAGGGGATCAGGCAGGCTCCAACGGCGCCTCGAACACGGAGGGACAGCGCATGACGAACGGCAGCGGCTCGATGGTCAGTCGCCGCCGGCTCGGGATCGAGCTGCGACGGCTCCGCGAGAATGCGGGACTGAGCATGGAAGAAGCCGGTAACCGCCTCGACGATCTCTCCCAACCGAAGGTCTCGCGGCTGGAACGCGGCCGGGTACAGCGTCCCCGGATCGGCGACGTGCGGGCTTTGCTGGAGCTGTACGGCGTTACCGGCACCGATGCGGAAGCGCTGTTGGAGTTGGCGCGCGGTTCACGTGGCAAGGGCTGGTGGAATTCCTACGCCGACCTGCTGCCGGAATGGTTTCACGGTTATGTCGGTCTGGAAGCCGACGCGGCCGAAGTCTCCAACTTCGAGCCACAGCTCGTACCGGGGCTACTGCAGACCGAGGCGTATGCACGAGCCGTGATCCGTACGTCGCCAGGTATGACCGACGACGAGGTGGAACGCAAGGTCACTGTTCGTACCAACCGGCAGGAGTTGCTTCATCGTGAGCAGCCGCCGAAGGTCTGGGCGATCGTGGACGAGGCCGCACTTCGCCGACCGTTCGGCGGCAATGGCGTCATGCGCCTACAGCTCGACCACCTTGCCGACGTTGCCTCGGAACCCAACGTCGTCATCCAGGTGCTCCCCTTCGATGCAGGTGCTCACCCGGCTGTGACCGGTGGCTTTATCGTGCTCGGTTTCCCCGGTACGGAGAACATCGATGTGGCCTACCTCGACGCCCACGGCGGCCTATTTCTGGACGAACCGCCGGACGTAGCCTGGTACCGCGAACTGTTCGACCACCTACGTGCAAGAGCGGCCGATCCCGACCGGACACGCGAGCTGATCGGGAAGGTTGCGAAGGAGCTGACGTGAGCCAAGCAGGCGGGCACGCCCACTTCAATACCGACTTTTCGGCCGCCGCATGGCGCAAAAGCTCGCGCAGCGCGCCGAACGGTAACTGTGTTGAAGTCGTCTTTGTGCCTGGTGTCGTCGCCACTCGCGATAGCAAGAACACGTCCGGTCCGGCACTCGCGTTCGGGCGTGCGCAGTGGGCCTCGTTCGTCGGCGCGCTCAAGAGCGGCGACCTCGACCCGCGCTGAGCGGCCTGCCGCCCGGTATTGATACTTGCGCAGCACTCCGTGGTGGTAGCTTCCTGCTCATTCGACCTTTCTGGAGGAACCGGTGAACGCCGCCGACGCACAGGCCGAGACCCGCAGGCTCGTCGACAAGCTGTGGAGCTACTGCGACGTGCTGCGCGACGAGGGCGTGTCCACAATCGACTACGTCGAGCAGTTGACGTTCCTGCTGTTCCTCAAGATCGCCGACGAGAAGGCAGCCAACCCGCTGAGCGCGGAGAACATCCTGCCGGAAGACTGGCAGGAGTACGGCTGGCAAAAACTCAAGGACAAAAAGGCCGAAGACCTCAAGCAGCACTACGAGAAGCTGCTGTCGGCTCTCGGTAGTCAGGCCACGGGCAGCCCGCTGAACCTCGTCTTCGGCAGGGCCCAGAACAAGATCCAAACTGCGGCGAGCCTGTCCCGGCTGGTCAAAGAGCTGATCGACAAGGAGACCTGGTCGCTGCAGGGCACCGACGTCAAGGGCGACGCCTACGAGCAGCTGCTGTCCCGAGGTGCCGAGGACACCAAAACCGGTGCCGGCCAGTACTTCACCCCGCGCCCGCTCATCGAGGCGATGGTGCGCTGCACCCGGCCCACTCCGCGCGACACGATCACCGACCCGGCCTGCGGCACCGGTGGATTCCTGCTCGCGGCCTACGAGCACATCGCCGCCGAATACGGCAGCGAGCTCACCCGGGCGCAGTGGGAAGACTTCTTCGGTACCTCCAAGCGTTCCGAGGGCAACATCTGGGGCACCGAGTTGGTGCACGGCACCGCGCGTCTGGCCGCGATGAACCTGCTGCTGCACGGCATCGGCTCCTGGAACGGCAAGCAACTGGTCCACGTCACCGACGCGTTGGCCAAGGGCGGCAGGAAGGCGAGCCTGGTGCTGGCCAACCCGCCGTTCGGCAAGAAGTCCTCGATCACCGTCATCGGCGAGGACGGCAAGGCGAGCCGTGAAGACGTGGCCTACAGCCGCACGGACTTCTGGGTCACCACCACCAACAAGCAGCTCAACTTCGTCCAGCACATCGCCAAGCAGCTCGACATCCCCGGCCGCGCGGCCGTCGTCGTGCCCGACAACGTGCTGTTCGAGGGCGGCGCGGGCGAGACCGTGCGGCGCAACCTGCTGCACGACTACGACGTGCACACCCTGCTGCGCCTGCCCACCGGCATCTTCTACGCGGGCGGGGTCAAGGCCAATGTGCTGTTCTTCGACTCCAGGACCCCCACACCCGGCCGGGCGCTGACCAGCAAGCTCGCCGTCTACGACTTCCGCACCAACCAGCACTTCACCCTGAAGACCAAGGCGCTGCGCAGCGAACATCTCGACGACTTCGTCGCCTGGTACCGCTCGGCCGAACGCCCGGAGGAGCGCGACGACAACGAGCGCGTCCGCGTCTTCGACCACGACGAGCTGCTGGCCCGCGACAAGGTCAACCTCGACCTGATCGGCTGGGTCGCCGACGAATCCGCCGAGGACACCGACTCCCTGCTGCCGCCCGAGGTCATCGCCGCCGAGATCGTCGAGGACCTGCAGTCGGCACTGACCGAGTTCGCCGCCGTCGCCGACGCGCTCGGCGGCCAGACAGCGGCGGAAGTTTCCTCAAATGAGGGCGCCCCCGATCCGCAGCAGCCGTAGGGACGCGGCCCGGGCGAACGCGCCGCTGTGGCCCTCCGGCAGCCGCAGCGACGAACCTCACCCTGATCGCCGACCTGCACCGTCGGCATTGTTCGACGTGGGGTGGTGGTGGTATGCGATAGTGGGCGCCGTGGCTTCTTTCGATTCGTCCGTGCATACCGAGACCACTGAACCCTCCGATGGGCAGATCACGATCGCGACCGTGGAATGGTACGGCCGGGAGGCGGTGCTGCCGGTGGCGGGAGACGTCGACATGGTGACCGCACCCAAGTTCGAGGAAGCGCTGACGTCGACGCTGAACGAACGGCCGGAGAAGCTGGTGGTGGAACTGACCGAGGTGGACTTCTTCGCCTCGGCGGGATTGTCGGCACTGGTCGCCGCCTACCAGCAGGCCGAGGGAAACACCGAACTGTGTGTGGTCGCCCCGAACACCGCCACGGCGCGGCCGCTGCAGGTGACCGCCCTGGACCGCAGGATTCCCGTCCATGCCTCGCGGCAGGAGGCCCTCTCCGGGGGGTGATGGTCGCCGCGGCGCCTTGATCGGCGCGGCGCGGTGGACCGACTCCGGCGAGATGTGCATAAGCAGCCCCCCGAGCGGGTACGTCGGAAGCCAGTCCGGCAGTCGAGGCAGGAAAGATCACATGGACACCGACGGCGAGGTGGCCGACAAACACGGTGGCGGCAGCGGGGAAACGCAGGTCACCGACCTGCGCTTCCCCGCGGTGCCCGCTGAACCGGAGCGGCTACCGGAATTGCGGCACACGCTGGTCGAGTGGGCGGAGCGCACCGGCATGGCCGCCGAGCAGGTCGAGACGTTGGCGTTGGCCGCCTACGAGGCACTGGCCAACGCCGCCGTCCACGCCTACCCCGACGGTGACGGCGTGCTGGATGTGCACGCGAGCCACCGGCCCGACTCGGCACAGGTGGAGGTCACCGTGACCGACTACGGGCGCTGGCGCCTCCCCCCGAGCGAGCGCGGGGGAACGGGCGGCCGAGGTCTGGTACTGATCCGGAACCTGGCCGACCACGCCGAGGTCATCGCAGAGACTTCCGGCACCACGGTGCGCATGGCCTGGGCTCTGACCCCCCAGGCCGAGACGGCGCGCCTGTCCCTGTCCTGACCGCGGCGCGGTGCCTGCGACCCGACCTCGCTCAGGTCCGGCTCGCGTCCGACGGAGCGGCGGGCACGCGCAGGGCGAGCAGGGCGATATCGTCCTCGGGAGCGGGATCGAATCCACCGATCAACGTGGTCAGTTCGCCGATCAGCGTCTCGGCGCCCGCATCGATGTTGTCGGCCAGAAACGTTTCCAACCGCTGCTCACCGAAGAACTCTCCGCCGGGGCGGGCCTCGGTGAGACCGTCGGTGTAGAGCAGCAAGGTCTGCCCCGCCTCCAGGCGCAGGTGGGACGTGGCGAACGAGGCGTCCGGCAACGCCCCGACGAGCATCCCCCCGTCGGGATGGATCTCCTCCACCGTGCCGTGCTCCGGGCGCAACCACAGCGCCGGCTGGTGCCCGCCGCCGGCGAGGACGATGTCGAACCCACCGGTGGGGAGAGGATGCAGGATCCCGAACAGAACGGTGCAGCACTGCGGAACGTGCGGATCCCGCAGCAGGGCCGCGTTCAGTTCCGCCAACGCGGCAGCAGGGTCGGGGCTGTGCAACGCCGCGGCCCGCAGGGTGTAGCGGGTCAGCGACGTCACCGTCGCCGCCGGCGCGCCGTGGCCGGAGACATCGCCGAGGAAGAACGCCCACCGGCCGTCACCGAGGGAGAACACGTCGTAGAAATCCCCGGTCACGTCGCTCGGTGACGCGGCGTGGTAGTGGCACGCCAGCTCCAGTCCGGGCACCTGGGGCAGGGACGGGGGCAGCAGCGTGCGCTGCAGCGTGGACGCGAACCCTTCGATGCGCTCCCGCAGTTGGCGCTCGTGACGCAAGGTCGTCAACGCCGACAGCCGCAGCTCCAGCTCGTCCATCACCACGTCCGCCAGATCCTGCAAGGTGGTCAGCTCGGTGTCGCCGATCTCGCGGGGGTGAGTGTCGAGCACATTGACCGTGCCCAGCCGGTAACCCTCGGAGTTGCGGATCGGTGCCGCGGCGTAGAACCGCACACCCAATTCTCCGCGCACCAGCGCATTCTCGGCCGTGCGGGGATCGGCCAGGGCGTCGTGCACCACATACGGTGCGTTCTGCTTGATCGCCGAGTCGCACAGCCCCGGCTCCCGTGCGACCTCGGTGATGCCGCTCACGCCGTACGTGGCTTTGAACCAGATCCGATCGCTGTCCACGATGGACACCGTTGCGATCGGGGCGTCGAGCCATCGTGCGGCCAGCGCGGCGATCCGATCGAATGCTTCGTCCCGCGGGGTGTCCACGATGTCGTAGCGGGCCACCGCCGCCAACCGTGCTGCCTCGCTCGCCGTGGCAGCACCGTTGCCGGTGTGCGGGGCCGCAGGGATCTCCGATAGTGCTTGCTCGGCCGCCAAAGGTTGTCCCTCTCTGCCGGGAAGTGCGCAGCCGCCGTCGCTCGGCGACCCCCGCCGTGGACGGTGCTGCCTCGGGGTGTCGTCGAGCGCGCGGAACAGCGGCACCCCATCGGCATGGTGCTTGCTCCAGTGGCTGACTGCTCAACCAACCGCACTATAACCGAAGCACGAGTGTACATCGGTGCACGGACTGCCAGGATGGTGCTGCGTTGCGTGTACACCGCTGGGGTGGTGCCGGTGACGAGGCCGGTCATCGGATGTGCCCGCCGGTGTCGCCGTTCAGGGCTCGCCGCAGTCGCGACAGGCTGGTCAGGTCCTCCAGGGGCGACTCCGCGCCGGCGGCGCGGAGATCGTCGACGGAGTACTCGCCGGTGGCCACGGCGACGATGTGTGTCCCCGCGGAGAGTGCGACGTCCACATCGTGGGGAGTGTCACCGATGAGGACGATCCGCTCGGCCGGGACCGTGGTGCCGAACTGTCGTGCCACGCGGTCACGGGCGATGGTGACGAGTTCGGCGCGCTCGCGGTGGTCGTCGCCGTACGCGCCGGCCGGCAGGTCGAGGTAGCGTTCCAGCCCGAAGGCCTCGAGCTTGGTGCGGGCCACATCGGCGGTGTTGCCGCTGAGCACGCTCTGGTGCATGTCCGGCTCGGCCGCGAGAGCATCCAGAGCCTGCCACACGCCGGGCAGCACCGTGCCCCGTTCGGCGAGCTCGCCGACGGCGGCGCGGAATCCCTCGGCGAGGGCGGCGGCGAGCCGGGTCGTGATCCGCTCGGTGGGTTCGATCTCGTGCAAGCGCAGGGTGTCGTGCATGATGTCGAGCTCCGTGCGCCCGTGGACCGGGGCGAGCTCCCGCAGGGACTGCCCGGTCACTTCGGGAAAGACCCGCGCGTAGACGGAGCGACCCATCCCCCGGCTCTCGATCAGGGTGTGGTCGATGTCCCAGAGCACCAGTCGCATCCGGCCGTCGGCTGCCATGGCGACCAGTATCGCAGGGGACGCGGGAGAGTCGACCTCTGGTGTGAACGAGCCGGGCGGCGCAGACTGGAGGTGCTTTCGAGCCGTGCCCGCACAGCGGGCCTGTCCGAGGGGGAAATCATGCTCGAAGCCAAGAGTCTCGACCGGCCGGACGAGACGAGACGTTTCAACAACGGCGAATTGGCCATGGTGAAGTTGGCCGGTGTCTCGGTCGGTCGGGCGACCATGCGGCCGGGCTGGAAGTGGTCCCACGACGTCAAGCCGCTCGCCGGAACCGACAGTTGCCAGGAGAGCCACCAGCTCTACGTTCTCTCGGGCCGCATGCACGTCGCGATGGACGACGGAACGGAAGGGGAGGCCGGAGCCGGCGACTCGGTGGTGATCTCACCGGGCCACGACGCCTGGGTCGTGGGTGACGAGCTGTTCGTGGCGATCGACTGGGCCGCGGCGGACACCTACGCCAAACCCGCGGGCTGAGCGACACCGCGGGCAGCACGCCCGGGGCATCCGGTCGCTGTGTTCGACCGGATGCCCCCGCACGCGCAAAAAGGGGGCGGTTCCCGGCGAGCCCGTCGAAGAAGGCAGGTCTCCGTCCTTCCCGCATCGGCCGGTGTGGCAACTGTGACGCCGGAGCCCTGCAGGCGATACCGTGTTGACCATGGCCAGTGGTACGGCGAGGAGCGGGCGAAGCTCGGCGGGCGCCAAGAGTGCGACCAAGAGCAACGCCACCACGTCGAAAGGCGCTTCGACCTCGAGGTCCGCCCCGGCGTCGAAAACGAGCTCGACCGCGAAAACCGGCTCGACCGCGAAGAAGTCCTCGCGCGGTACCGCGGGCAAGGGCGGCACGAAGCGGGCGAACGCGCCGCGTTCCGGTGCGACCCGCGCGCCCGCGCGGCGCGGCTCAGCACGCCGCGCGGGCGGCTCCGAAGTGGGACAGAGCCTGGCGCGGGGGCTGGGGGCAGCCCTGCGAGCGCTGGGCAGGACCCGCGAGCTCGACCCCGCACATCGCCGCGACGGGCTCGCTCTGATCTTCCTGGCCGTCGCCGTCGTGACCGCCGCCGGCGTGTGGTGGCACGCAGGCGGTCCGGTGGGGCAGTGGCTGGACTGGGCGCTGCGCTTCGTGATCGGCTCGGCCACGCTGGTGCTGCCGCCGGTGCTGCTCGGCGTGGCGGCCCTGCTGATGTGCACCGAGACGAATCCCGAAGCGCGACCGCGGATGGTGATCGGCACGCTGCTGATGCTGCTCGCCGCCCTCGGAGTGCTGCACATCGCCGCCGGTGCCCCGGAAAACCTCTCGGGATGGCCGCAGGCCGGAGGTGTGCTCGGCTTCGCCGCCGGCGGCCCGCTGTCGCAGGGAGTCAGCGGTGGTGTGGCGATCGCGGTGCTCGTGCTGGTGGCCGCGTTCGCGGTGTTGCTGCTGACCGGAACGGCCGTGCGCGACGTGCCCGAGCGGCTGCGTGCCCTCGCCCGGTACGGCGCGGACGAACCGGACGGCGGCGGTACGCGCGAGCAGGCACCGGCCGATGCCTCCGCAGCCAGGCTACGACGTCCGGCGAGGCGCCGCCAGGCGGCGATGAGCGACGGCCCGGCGGCGGGTGAGGCCACCCAGCTCACTCTCGACGATGCCGCCGAGTCGCCCGCCGGGGATTCGGCCACGGGCACCAAGGGGCCGGCCCCTTCGGGCAAGAAGACCTCCGGAACGAAGCCCGCGGCGACCGAAGTTCCCGCCGGCTCGCCCGAGAAGGCCGGGGACGATCAGGCGGACAAGCTCACCATCAGCCGCACCGTCGAGGGCGACTACCGGCTTCCGCCGCTGGATACGCTCACCGAAGGCGACCCGCCGAAGACCCGCAGCAAGGCCAACGACTCCATGATCGAGGCGATCACCGGGGTCCTGGAGGAGTTCAAGATCGACGCGCAGGTCACCGGCTTCGTGCGCGGGCCGACGGTGACGCGCTACGAGGTCGAGCTCGGCCCGGGCGTGAAGGTCGAGAAGATCACCGCGCTGACCAAGAACATCGCCTACGCGGTGGCCAACGACAACGTGCGCCTGCTGGCACCCATCCCGGGCAAGTCGGCGGTGGGCATCGAAGTGCCCAACAGTGACCGGGAGATGGTGCGCCTCGGCGACGTGCTGCGCTCGCCGAAGGCCGCCGACGACACCCACCCGCTGGTCATGGGCCTGGGCAAGGACATCGAAGGACACATGGTCACCGCGAACCTGTCGAAGATGCCGCACCTGCTGTGTGCGGGTTCGACCGGTTCCGGTAAGTCCAGCTTCGTCAACTCGCTGCTGGCCTCGCTGCTGGCGCGGGCCACTCCGGACGAGGTCAGGATGATCCTGATCGATCCGAAGATGGTGGAGCTGACGCCGTACGAGGGCATCCCGCACCTGATCACCCCGATCATCACCCAGCCCAAGAAAGCCGCCTCCGCGCTGGGCTGGCTGGTCGAGGAGATGGAACAGCGCTACCAGGACATGCAGGCCAACCGGGTGCGGCACATCGACGACTTCAACGCCAGGGTGCGCTCCGGGGAGATCACCACCCCGCCCGGCAGCGAGCGCGAGTACCGGCCGTACCCCTACATCCTGGCGATCGTCGACGAGCTCGCGGACCTGATGATGACCGCGCCCCGCGACGTCGAGGACGCGGTCGTGCGGATCACGCAGAAGGCGCGCGCGGCCGGGATCCACCTCGTGCTGGCCACCCAGCGTCCCTCGGTGGACGTGGTCACCGGGCTGATCAAGACGAACGTGCCCTCCCGGCTGGCTTTCGCCACGTCCTCGCTGACCGACTCGCGGGTCATCCTGGACCAGGCAGGTGCGGAAAAGCTCATCGGCATGGGCGATGCGCTCTACCTGCCGATGGGGGGAGCCCGGCCGTCCCGGGTACAGGGCTCGTTCGTCAGTGACGAGGAGATCCACCGGCTCGTGGCCCACACCAAGGAACAGGCCGAGCCCGACTACGCCGAAGGTGTCACCACCGCCAAGGCGGGCGAGAAGAAGGAGGTCGACTCCGACATCGGTGGTGATCTCGACGTGCTGCTGCAGGCCGCCGAACTCGTCATCACCAGCCAGTTCGGGTCGACCTCGATGCTGCAACGCAAACTGCGTGTCGGCTTCGCCAAGGCGGGCAGGCTCATGGACCTGCTGGAGTCGCGCGGCGTGGTCGCGGCCTCGGAAGGGTCGAAGGCGCGTGAGGTGCTGATCAAACCCGACGAGCTCGACAGCGCGCTGCAGTCGATCCGGGGTGGGCCGCCGCCGGAGGACGACCCGGAGTGACGTCGCGCATCGGGGCGCACGAAGGGGAGTGCCGAAGACTCACGTGTGACCGTCACGGACGCAACGTCGCGTGGCTGCTGTCGAGCTCCTCGACAGAGGAGACGCCCAACAGCTGCAGGGTGCGAACGATCTCGGTGCGCAGGATCTCCACGGCGCGCTGCACCCCTCGCTGCCCACCGGCCATCAGCCCGTACAGGTAGGCGCGGCCGACGAGGCAGGAATCGGCGCCGCGTGCGAGAGCGGCCACGATGTCGGCACCGTTGAGAATGCCGGTGTCGAGCATGATCTGGGCGCGGTCGCCGATGCCGTCACGGACTCGCGGCAGCAGTTCCAGCATCGTCGGGGCCCGGTCGAGCTGGCGCCCGCCGTGGTTGGACAGGATGACCGCATCGGCGCCCAGGTCGACGACCCTGCGGGCGTCCTCGGCGTTCTGGATGCCCTTGATGATCAGCGGACCGTCCCAGAGGCCGCGCAACCACTCCACGTCGGCGAAGCTCAGAGTCGGGTCGAACATCTCGTCGATCAGTTCGGCGACCGTGCCCTCCCAGCGCTTGAAGGAGGCGAACGTCAGCGGCTCGGTCGTGAGCAGGTTGAACCACCATGCGGGGTGGGTCGCGGCGTCGGCGATGGTCCGCAGGGTCAGGGAGGGTGGGATCGTCAGGCCGTTGCGCACATCGCGCAGGCGCGCGCCCGCGACCGGGGTGTCCACCGTGAGGATCAGCGCCTCGTAGCCGGATTCCCGCGCACGCTGGACCAGGTCCTTTCCGGCCGAGCGGTCCCGCCAGACGTAGAGCTGGAACCACTTGCGCGCATCGGGGCCGGCGGCTGCGGTGTCCTCGATGGACGTGGTGCCCATCGTGGACAGTGCGTAGGGGATCCCGGCCTGCTGGGCGATGCGGACGACGGCCTGCTCGCCCTCGTGATGCATCATCCGGGTGAACCCGGTGGGGGCGAAGCTGAACGGCAGCGCTGCCCGCCTGCCCAGAATGTCGTGACTGGTGTCCACGTCGGACACATTGCGCAGCACGTGGGGCTGGAACTCGACGTTGCGGAACGCCTGCCGCGCTCGCTGCAGGCTCGTCTCGTTCTCGGCCGCCCCGTCGGTGTAGTCGAAGACGGCACGCGGTGTCCTGCGCCGCGCGAGGGAGCGCAGGTCACCGATGGTGTGTGCGCGGGACAGCCGCCGCCGGGTCGGATCGAACTCCGGGCGGTCCACCCGGAGCAGTGGCCGCAGTTCGGACCAGCGCGGAAGTTGTCGCCGCACCATGGCGCACCGTCCTTTCCTCGCGCACAAATCGGTCGGCGTGTCCCGACGCGAGGCACGGTACCCACTCGGTGGGCCTTTCCGGTAGTGAGGAGGCGGGGCCGCTTTCGTGGCTGGGCGCAGGACGGCTCACCCGGACTCACCCGGTCACGGGAAACTCCACGGTCTCGCCGTCGCGTCCGGTGGCACGCAGCGACACGACCTCGCCGGACGGGGCGGTCTCGGTGGTGATGTGTGCCCGTGCGAGCGCCTCGGGGGTGGTGGTGGCCACGTCACCGAACTGCCGGACCGCGAAGTAGTAGACGTTGGCCACGCCCTGGCAGGTCACATCGCCGTCGCACTGGGTGTACATGTCGGCCCGGAACAGGTCGTCGATCCGGAGCCGGTTGGGCTCGGTGAACCGCCCCTGATCCTGGTAATTGCGGTAGCCGAAGTCGTGCCGGTGGCAGCTCCGCGTGAAGTCGTGGCCCAGCGGTTCGTCCGGTGACCAGGAACAGCCGTCGCTCGACCAGTCGAGCTGTTCGTCGTACGGCCGGTCGGCACGGATCGCGGCGAACTCGTCCAGGGAAGTCCCGAACAGGTACAGGTCGGTGGCCCTGCGCAGCTCCTCGTCGGGGAGGTCGGCGTGGGCGGTTCCGGCGGTGAGCACCATGGCGAGCGCGGCGGCGGCGATGGCAGGCAGGCCGCGACCCGCGCGGCGGCCGAGCATGGACGGCACGGAAGACTCCTTCGGTCGCACTGATCACGAGAAGTGTCCTATCGATCACCTTCCGTGCGCATGGTGCGACAGGATGATCTTCCGCCCTCCATCGGGTGATCGTGAGTAATTGCTACGGGGCGTTGGAATCCATTGAGGGGAGATGGCGGAGTACTTCACTGGCGAATTTGGGTAGACCGGTCCGTGTGGCGAGGAAAGTCATCAGGTCCGGCACTGTGGTCGGTTCCTTGCGGTAGCCGGCGACCTGCTGATGCAGGCATTGCAGAGTGATGCCGGGGTAGAGGTCGAGTTGATCGAGTAGAAAGTCGTCGGGATGAACTGCAACCAGGTCGTAAGGGTCGAGTGCAGTGGCAGGGAAGTGCTTGACGTTGAAGGTCACGATGACTTCGGCGTTGGCGCGTACAGCGGCGGCCAGAACGTGGCGGTCCTTCTCGTCGTTGGTCATGGTGGGGAGCAGTGACTGGTAACCAGTGACTTCGGCGTCGTGGAAATGTTGTTGCATGTTGCCGAGCCGATAGTCGACGGCGGACCGACTGATCCGGATGAGCAAGTTGCGGCGTAGTTCGTCGAGCACATCGGCCGACCACAGTGGGCGGTAGGTCTCCGCTGCAGCCAGCCGCAACAATGTGTCGTTGAGATGCTGGGGATACAGCACGCATGCATCCAGGAAGGCAGGAAACGGCACTCGGTCTCCTACCGTGTCTCGATGGGATCGGTCGTCGCCTCGTAGAGCCCCGATTCTTCTCCGTCGGCGGCCATGGCGTCGAGTGCTTCCTGACGCTCTTTTCGGGTGCGCTGTTGATAGGCGATGACGTCTTCGAGTTTGATCCGGCGGTGGCGCCCGTGCTGGGTAAACGGGATCGCCTTGTCCCGTTCGAGTAGTTTGACCAGTGTGGGGCGGGACATGTTGAGCATGTCGGCGGCCTCCTGGGTGGTCAGCATCGTGTTGTGCGGGGCCACTGTGATCGCGAGTCCTTTGGACATGGCGGTGACGACATCCCGGAGGACTCGATAGACCGGCTCGGGAACCTCGACGTGGCTTCCATCCGGACCGACGAGGGCTGCCTGCTTGCTCTCTTCCTTTGGCGTGAGTAGTTTCGCCAGTTCAGAGAGGGTGTCAGTCGGTCCCTGTGGTGGTAATACGGTCTGCTCGCGCACCGTGACAGTCATCGAAACCTCCCTATTTGCTCCCCATGCTACCCGGTTTCGAAAAATTCGAAACAGCCCACGCTGTTGGCGCGCCCCTCTTTCAGGGCAAGTGAGAAGCCGAGTGGTCGTTACGTTCTTGTGCGTCGACGCGGCGCTGCAGCGGGCGCGTGCGCGGTGTGACCACGGGCGAGAACACCGGCGCAACCCGTCGACCGGAGTGTGGAAGCTGGTGGAAGCAGTGACGCCCGCGCGGCGTGATCAGCCTTCGTCGCGCGGGTGATCGAGTTCGAGCAGCATGCGGGTGTTGCCGAGGATGTTCGGCTTCACGTAGGGCAGCTCCAGGAACTCGGCGATGCCCTCGTCGGCGGAGCGGCGCATCTCGGTGTACACCTCGGGGTCGACCGGCGTTCCGGAGATCGGCCGGAAACCGTGCCGGGCGAAGAAGCCGGTCTCGAAGGTGAGCACGAACAGCCGCTGCAGCCCGAGTCCGTGCGCCAGCTCGATCAGCCGTTCGACGACGAGGTGTCCGATCCCGAGCCCCCGGGCGCTGGGGTCGACGGCGACGGTGCGGATCTCGGCCAGATCCTCCCAGAGCACGTGCAGCGCACCGCAACCGACGATGCGGGCCCGCCCGTCGTGCCCGCTGCCGCCGTCGGGCTCGTCGAGTTCGGCCACCCAGAACTCCTGGACGCTCTCGTAGAGCGTGACCAGGTCCTTTGCGAGCAGTACACGGCCCGCATAGGTATCGACCAGCGTCTTGATCGTCCGGACATCCGAGATCCGCGCTCGACGAATTGTTATCGCGCCGGTCGTATAATCATGCATCTCTGTATTCTATCGCGCCTCGCAACGCAGGCGGGTCACCGGAGTGGGAACGAGACCCGGGAGAGGTGGCCATGACCAGCCCCGCCGGGCATGGCGGCTATTGTTGTCCGGAGGTCGTCCGGAGACGGCACGAGCGAGCCCACTCGGGTTCGGCATGCCTCCGGAACTGCCTTTCGCGGACGGCCGCATCGGCGCGATGTGGTATGACGACTGATGCAGTGGACGCCGCATGCCGCGTACACGATCCTTAAGCTGGTGGGCGACGTACCGAGTCGCGCGCAGACGGCGACGGGCGGGCACGCTTCCACGGACCGGCGAACGGAGAAGTCATGACGGCGGAGGGTGCGGTGCCGGAGCCTACCGCAAAAGCCGGGGAGGAGCACGTGAACACGACGCGTGCGGTGCCGTTGCTCAACATCGCCAACGTGCTGACCATGTCGCGATTGGTGCTCGTTCCTCTCTTCCTGCTCGCACTGTTCGCCGTGGGCGGACACGACCCGGTGTGGCGCTGGGTGGCCACCGCGGTGTTCGCGCTGGCGTCGATCACCGATCGTATCGACGGTGATCTGGCCCGGCGGCGCGGCCTGATCACCGACTTCGGCAAGGTCGCCGATCCGCTCGCGGACAAGGCGCTGACGGGTGCCGCACTGGTCGGGCTCAGCGTGCTCGGCGACCTGCCCTGGTGGGTGACGTCGACCATCATCGCGCGCGAGCTGATCGTCACCCTGCTGCGTTTCTGGGTGATCCGACACGGTGTGATCCCGGCCAGCCGCGGCGGCAAGCTCAAGACGATGCTGCAGGCGATCGCCATCGCCCTGTACCTGATTCCGCTGGGCGAGTTCGGTGAACCACTCCGGTGGACGGTCATGGGGGCCGCGGTGGTGGCCACCGTGGTGACGGGGCTGGACTACACGGTGCGCGCCCTGCGCCTGCGGGCAGTGGGCCGACGAGCCCGCGGTGGACGGGCATGAGCGGCGTGCTCGACGTGCTGGAGGTGCCGCGGGAGCGGGTGGTCGCGGTTCTGGAGGTGCTGCGCCGCCGCGGCGAGACGGTGGCCACGGCCGAGTCGCTGACGGCGGGCCTGGTCAGCGCGGCACTGACCGAGGTGGCCGGGGCCAGTGACGTGGTGCGCGGCGGCATGGTGGTCTACGCGACCGACCTGAAATCGAGCCTCGCGGGTGTCGACGCCGACCTCCTCGACGAGCACGGCCCCGTACACCCGCGGGTCGCCGAGGCACTGGCGGCGGGAGCCCGGCTGCACTGCGCCGCGGACTGGGGAATCGGACTCACCGGAGTGGCCGGACCCGATCCGCAGGACGGGACGGCCCCGGGAACGGTGCACCTCGGGTTCGCGGGTCCCGACGAGACGGCGGTGTGCTCGGTATCCTTGGAGGGGGATCGGCACGCCGTGCGGGCTGCGGCCGTTCGGGCGACCATGGAACATTTCACGAGAATGGTGCGTTGAACCGGATATGTCGGCCGCATCATGCGGGCAATCCGGCCGGTCACCCTCGCCGGCTGTCTCCGGCCGGCCACCTCACCGGTGGCCCCGGCCGGTCACTTTCCCTGGTCGGAAATCCGAGCTGCCGCTCGGCTCTCGGATCTTCGGTCTCTCCGAACGACGTCCCTCGACGGATCCACCGGCACCGCCGAGCACACCCGGACGCCGCCATGTGGGTGAGCGACGTTCGCCCTGGGCGGACTTGCCACCCAGCGGTCCCACCGGAGATCTCGCAGTGAGTAACGTAGGGACCCCGAGTCACATGGGGTCGTTGACGCGTAGCGCAGGATGTAGGCGACGATGAAGGGAGGCGCGCGATGACCGTGTTGTTGCGGGAAGCGGTCGGAGAACGGCTGCGCCGCGCCCGGGCCGCTCAGTCTCGCACGCTGCGGGAGGTCTCGCGCGCGGCCCGAGTCAGCCTCGGCTACCTTTCCGAGGTGGAACGTGGTCGCAAGGAGGCCTCCAGCGAGCTGCTCGGCTCGATCTGCGAGGCGCTGGACTTGCCCTTGCCCGAGTTGCTGGTCACGGTGGCCGGTGACCTCGACAAATCCGAATCCCTGGTCGCGCCTTCCGTGGTCGAGCAGTCCGCGCCCGCCGATCTCGACGGTGGCCGGCTGGTGCCCAGCCTGATCGGCCCCGAGCTCGCCGACAGCGAGCTCGTCGGCAGTGAGCCGGCCGGGGCGGAGGCGACCGCGAGCGCCGGTGCCGAGGAGCACTCCGGAGAGGAGGGAACCCCGGGACAGGACCGGCGGCTGCAGCCGATGCTCAGCCAGCGGATCAGTGCTCCTGCCCGGACATCCGGAGGTGTTGTCGTCGCGGCCTGAACGTGCCCGCCCCGGCGGGCCCGAGCTCTCACGAGGACGGGCCCGCTGGTGGGTCCACCCGTCTGCGGCCCCCGGCGTGCTCTGCGGATCTCCTCTCCGGGTAATCCCGGAGATCTGCCGGTCGTGGTGGAAGCCACCCCGGCGAGCTGACACGATGGGGGCAGACACGATCGCCCCGGCGGCCCCGGGTTGCCGGTGTGCCGGCCCATTGTGGCTACGGACCAGCATGAGAGAAGGCAGGCGGAGAAGATGGCCAATCCGTTCGTGAAGTTCTGGAAGTACCTCATGGCGGCGTTCTCGTCGAAGGTGGACGAGCACGCCGACCCGAAGGTGCAGATTCAACAGGCCATCGAGGAAGCACAGCGACAGCACCAGTCCCTGTCCCAGCAGGCCGCCTCGGTCATCGGGAACCAGCGGCAGCTGGAGATGAAGCTCAACCGGCAACTGGGCGAGGTCGAGAAGTTGCAGTCCTCGGCCAGGCAGGCACTGACCATGGCCGACCAGGCACGGTCCGAGGGGGACGAGACCAAGGCGCAACAGTACGAGGAAACCGCGCAGCAGCTTGCCAGCCAGCTGGTGAGCGCCGAGCAGAGCGTGGAGGACCTCAAGAACCTGCACGATCAGTCATTGCAGGCCGCCGACCAGGCCAAGGAGGCGGTCCAGCGCAATGCCCAGGTGCTCCAGCAGAAGATCGCCGAGCGCACCAAGCTGCTCAGCCAGCTCGAGCAGGCCAAGATGCAGGAGCAGGTGTCGAGTTCGCTGCGGCAGATGACCGAAGTCGCCGCCCCCGGCAACACGCCGACCCTGGACGAGGTGCGGGACAAGATCGAGAAGCGCTACACCACGGCGCTCGGCGAGGCCGACCTGGCTCAGAACAGCGTGCAGGGCCGCATGATGGAGGTCCAGCAGGCAGCGGTCGACGCCGCGGGAACCAATCGGCTCAACCAGTTGCGAGCCTCCATGGGCAGCAGCCAACAGCAGCAGGTCACCGGGGGCGAGCAGCAGGCGCAGGAGGCGAATCCGGCGCCGGCGTCCCGGCCGCAGCAGCAGAACCCGCAATCCGACCAAGCGTGACCACAGGTGAGCAGGCGTAGAGAGGAATTCTCCGAGTGGGGGGAATTCGCGCTCGACCAGTTGCGCGGCCCGGTGCTGACCGGGTTTCGCAGGAAACTCGCGGCGTGGCGGGACCCTCGCGCACGGTTGATCCGGCGGCGCAGAAGGGCCAAATACGGTACGGCCTCCGGAGCCACCGCCACGGGAGCGCTCGGTGGCGGTGCCTACCTCTCCTACGCCGCGGAGAATTTCTGGGTCACCCTCGAGCCCGCGACGGAAACGATGCTGGACGTGACGTCCTTCGGGGTCGGCGGCCTGGCCCTCGCCGCGGGGGCGGGCACCGTCGGTGCCGCACTGAAGTATCGGCGGCTGAAACGCACTCCGCTTCCGCAGCCACCTCCCGAACCGGTGCAGCTTCCCCCGCGCGACTCACAGGCCCGCGAGCCCATGCGACGCCTGCGGGACGCCGAGCAGAGCCTGCACAGCGCGCTGACCCGGCTGACCGATGCGGGCGTGGGGGTGGCGGGTGAGCCGGCCACGGAGGCGCGGACAACGGCAGCTCGTGCCGCCTCGGCGCTGCGTGCCGTGGCGGACCGCCTGGTGGCCGTGGAAGGTGCGGTCCCGCACGCACCCGCGCAGGACCGGGAGGCACTGCGCTCCGACGTGGCACGCCTGCGCGCGGAACTCGACGAGGGAGTCGAGAGCTACGGTGGCCTCGTGGCCGCGGCCGGGCGGGCAGTGGCCGCCAGCGGTGCTTCGGAACAGAAACACGTGATGCAGGACGCCACCGACCGGCTCGCCGGGCTGGCAGCGGCCTTGCAGGAACTTTCGGAGGTGGCGCCGGGAAACGGCGCGACCCCGACGGAGATGCCGACCGGACCCGCCGGGCAGCTCCGGGGGCAGGCCGAACCTCCGGAACAACCGGCCGGACCCGCTGATCCGACCGGCACGGGAGAGCCGGGCGAGAATGTCCGCCCGCGCCGGGAAGGCGGCCGTTCCGGATACGGCGACCCGGCGTGAGCCGCCCTCCGAGGCGGTAACGCTCAAACCTGTCCGTCGCTCTCGCCGTCCGCGGCATCCTCGTCGATCGCCTCGCCGTCCGCGACGGCGCGGCGGGAGCGACCGGCGCGCAGCGCCCTGGCCAGGAGCAGGTTGAACGCCAGCGCGACTTCGCGAGCGCCCGGCGTGCCCCACTGGTGGATCGGCAGGCACGCACCCTGTGCCTGCTGCACGGCCAACCTGTCCGGCAGGGTCACCGGCATCACCAGGGGGCCGAAGATCTCTCGGAGCTCCTCGATGCGGAACTGGTGCTCATGGGAGCGGGGGCGGACGCGGTTGACGACGACGCCGAGCGGCTGCAACTGCGGATTGTTCTCGGCGCGCTCGGCCTGAACGGCCTCGAAGGCACGCTGCACCCCGGATACCGCGAAGATCGTCGGCTCGGTGACCAGCAATGCCCGGTCCGCCGCCACCAGAGCCGAGCGCGTGAGCCTGCCCAGCGAGGGCGGGCAGTCCAGCAGGACGAGCTGATAGGGCAGTTCGCCCTCGGCGACCATGTCGTCGAGCCGGGACAGCGCATCGGTGAGCCGGGCGAGGTACCTGTCGCCCGACTCGTGGCCGTTGTGGACTTCCGCGTCCTCGGAACCGACGAGGACATCGACCTCCTCTCCCCACGCGCTGGGGGCGACCGCGGCCCGCAACACGTCCTCGCGGGGATCGGCGAGAACGTCACTCAACCCTTTGCGGGTTTCCTCCGGCTCCAGCGACGCGGTCGCGTTGCACTGCGGGTCCAGATCGACCACGAGCGTTCGCACACCGCGGCGCATGGCCGCCGAAGCGAGACCGAGCGCCACGGTCGTCTTGCCGACGCCGCCCTTGAGACTCAGTACTGCCACCGTATGCACGCCCGTAGCCTACGGAACCGGACGACCCCGTGGTGGGCACTGGGTGTGCCCGGGCATGGTCGGCAACCGTGGCCACCACGGCCCCGCCGGATGACAGAACCTGGTGAGCCGCGATTACGCTTTCGTCCCATGAGATCCGACGCTGTGTACCGCGTGCTCGAATCCGAACTCGCCGAGGCACGCCGGCGGCGTGACGGTACGCCGGAAGTACTCGACGTCGGTGGCGGAAGCGGGGTCTGGGCGGTGCCGCTGGCCTCCGCGGGCTGTGCCGTCACTGTGGTGGATCCCAGCCCCAACGCGTTGGCCACGCTACAGCGGCGGGCTGCCGATGCGGGCGTGGCCGAGCGGATCAGGGCATTGCAAGGGGATACCGAGGCTCTCGAGGTGGTCGGCCCGCCCGACGGGGCCGATCTCGTACTGGGGCACGGGTTGCTGGAGTTCGTCGACGACGTGCCCGCCTCGCTGCGTGCACTGACAGCGGCCGCGGCTCCCGGCGGAGCCGTCTCGGTGCTCGTGGTCAACCGCTACGCGGCGGTGCTGCAGCGGGCGCTGGCGGGGCGTGTGTCCGAAGCGCTCCGGCTGTTCCGGGATGTCGACGGCAGGCTGGAGGGATCGGCGGGGGACACGCTGCAGCGCCGCTTCGACAGCGATGTGCTGGAGCACGTTCTTCGGGAAGCCGGGCTCACCGTGGAGACCGTACGGGGGCAGGGAGTGCTCAGTGATCTCGTTCCGGGGTCGGTGCTGGAGTCCACGGCCGGCGCGGCCGATGCCCTCGCCGAACTGGAAATCGCCGCCGCTGCCCGCTCCCCCCTGCGGGAGGTGGCCACCCGTCTGCATGCGCTGGGACGGGTGCCGAGTTGATCTCGATGCTACCCCGTCCGTATGATCTCGATCGATTCGTCCCTGTCCGGGACAAGACCGGGTAGTCGTCACGTCGTTGGAACCGTATCCTCGAAAGTGACGCCCCCAAGCGTTCGCCGGATCCCCAGTCCGGAGGGTTCGCCCCTCAGGGACTCCGGCGCCACTACACCCTGTGCCGGAGGAGGAGCCATGCCACTCTCCGAGCACGAGCAGCGACTGCTCGATCAGATCGAGCGCGCGCTCTACGCCGAGGATCCGAAGTTCGCCTCCAACGTACGAGGAGGGCGGTTGCAGCGTCCCTCCAGGCGGCGGCGCCTGCAGGGAATCGCCGTTTTCGTACTGGGGCTGGTTCTGCTGGTGGTCGGCGTGGTGGTACCGGTGAAAGCAGCCGGTATCCCCGTGGTGAGCGTGGTCGGCTTCCTCGTGATGTTCGGTGGAGCAGTGACCGTCCTGTTCTCGATGCGTGGTGGCGGGGAGGATTCCGAATCGCAGACGGAGGGCGGTGGCGGATCTTCCGGCAAGAGCCGAAAGAAATCCGAAGACCGCAGTTCCTTCGCTCAGCGGATGGAAGAGCGTTTCCGCAGACGCTTCGAGCAGTGACACATCACCTGTGATTCGGCAGACCCGGTGCCCGGGCCGCCTCGACGGCCCGGGCACCGGGTCTGCCGCAACCTGCCGCCCGTCGGGCGGACGCTGGTCACGTCTCCGGCCTCCCGGTGCGCAGTACGGACCGGGGGAGCAGCCGCTGGCGTCGGCGCAGCGGCGCGCTGCGCCGGAGACTGTCCCGTACCCGACGCAGCACGTCCGGCAGTGCCGGGTCGACAGGTTGTCCCGCGGGTGCGTACCAGTCTCTCTCGACGGCGGCGACCAGAGCTCGCATGGCATCGACCCCCTCCGCGTCGAGACCGTGTCGTTCGGTGAGCTCACCGGCCACGCCGCGGGCCGTATCGGTGGTCGCGGGCAGGCTGCCGCGGTCCCGGAACTCGTCGAGCACTTCCCGCCAGGCCGTGGTCGCCGCACCCGGCGCCCCGCCGGTGACCACGGCCATGCGGCGGTGGCGCCGGACCGAACGCACCGTGGCAGGAGCCACCAGCACGGCCACGACCAGGGCACACAGACCTGCGGTGGCCCACACGCTGTTGTCGGTGGTCTCGGCCAGGGGCGGCTCCGGCAGGGGAGTGGCGAGGTCTTCACGAGCATCGCCGCCGGCGGCCTGTTCCGAGTCGGTCGGGGACGAGTCCTGGCCGGGCGTCTCCGAGGTCTGCGATTCCCCGGCAGGCTGCTCGCCGGTCAGGTGGGAGGGCAGCGAGGTGCGGCCGTCGTCCAGCGGCGTCGGGTCGAAGGTGGTCCAGCCGACACCGGGGAAGTAGGCCTCGACCCACGCGTGCGCGTCCTCGGTGGTGATGAGGCGACTGTCACCGTCGCGGCGCCCCGAGGTGAATCCGACGGCAACCCGGGACGGAATACCGACGGCGCGCAGCAGCACCGCCATCGAGGATGCGAACTGTTCGCAGTAGCCGCGCTTGCCCCGGAACAGGAAGTCGGCCAGCGCGCTGCCGGAGGAGACCGGGGCGGTCTGCTCGTCGTAGACGAATCCGTTGCCGGGGTCGGTGAAGAACCGGTTCAGCGCGACGGCCTTGTCGAAGGCGGTGTCCGCCTCCGCGGTGATCCGTGCGGCCAGGTTGGTGATACGCGGTTCCACACCGTGGAGCTCGAGATAGCTCGGGTCGATGCGGAGCGGACCCTCGGCCCGGCGCAGTTCCGCCGGGCTGTGCTCGGGCAGCAATGCCGTCTCGACGTACGACCGGGACTCCTGCCGGGACTGGGTGAACAGCACCCCGGCCGCCGGATCGTAGCGCCAGTTCCGTCCCATCCCGGAGACCCGCAGCGGCACGCCGAAGACCGGTAGCCACGCGTCCCGGTAGCCGAGCGGTTCGATCTCGATGCGCACACGGGAGCCACTCGACGGGTCCCTGCCCGGGGGGAGCGGCAACGATCCTCGGGCAGGGACACCGCGGGTGAGCCCGGCGAGTTTCCACCCGCTGGAGGGGTCGAACTCCCGCAGGGTCATGGCTCGCAGGTAAGCGTCCTCGGGCAGCCCCCGCACCCGGAACAGTTCGACCACATTGTTGCGGGTGAGCTGGCCCTGCAGCGACGTGAAAGGGCGGATGCCGATCTCGCCGGCCTCTCCGTCGGCGGTGGGAGACGAACCGGGCAGGCGCCCCTCGGTGCCGACCGCGGTGAAGGTGGAGCCCGCCAGCAGCGCCACCACCGCTGCCAAACCGGCGATCGTGAGCGATTGCCCGCCGAGTCCGACGAACCGGTGCTCCTCCCGTTCACCGGATCCGGTGTGCTCGCGCCTGCTCCCGGCCATCAGCAGCAGCACGAAGCCGAGGGCACCCGTCAGAAACGTCCACCACGGCAGCAGGTCGTCGGAAAGGGAGGCCGGGACCGCGAACACGCACAGCAGGACCAGGCCCGCCACGGCAGGTGATCTCAGCGACACCGCTATCGCGTCGAGCAGCAGCGCAGTGAGACCGATACCCAGAAACACCAGACACTGCAGTGCGGTATCGGCGGAAACAGGCGGCACCGCAGTGCGGACCGTCCCCAGCGCCGTGCCGAGCAGTGTCCACAGTTCGGTGATCGTCCCGGGGCCGGGGAGCACTCCCAGAATCGCCCTGTCCGAGAACACGGCGGTCAGCACCACCAGCAGCACCACCGCCTGGGTCGTGATCACCCAGGGCGTTGCCCAACGCCGCGAGCGAGCGACCATCCCGGCCGATGCGATCGTGCCGACCGCCGTGATCATCGGCAGCACCCAGCGCGCGTCGCTGAAGACGCCGGAGAACGCGGTCGAAGTGAGCAGGACGGCCAGCGCCCCGGCCACGGCCGCCGCGGCATCACGCCCGATACCGCGGCGAGGGGTCGGCCCGCGGGTGCGGCTCATCGCGGTACCGCCGTGTGCTGCATCGGGCTGCTTTGCCTGCACAGGTGGTCCCAGACCGCCGCTATCGAGGAATCCGGCCCGTCGGCCGTGGCCACCGTCCATCCCGAAGCGCGCAACCGGCTCGCGGTCTCGCCGGTGTCGAAGCCGCCGTCGGTGCTCTCACCGCTCCACCTGCGGACATTGAGCAGTACGGCCCGGCTGTGCGCGCCATGCGGGCGGAGCTTCGTCAACTCCGTGACCCCCGTCGCCGTCGTCGACCCCAGCACCGCGATCAGCTCCTGGCCTGCCCCGGGATCGGTGCCGCACATCAGATCGCGCCGCGGTGACGGCTGCAGTGCGGCCAGCGCATCGAGAACGGCCGTGTCGCCGTCCCCGCCGCTGTATCCGTCGACCCCGCCCGTCAGGGGACTTCCGTCCACCGTGACCAACCGAACCCGCTGTCCACGCGCATGCAGTTGCAGGCAGATACTGGCGGCGGCCGAGATCGCCCATTCGATGCTCGACTGCGCCCCGGTGCCCCGGTGCGCTGCCGCGCGGTGATCGATCAGGACGGTGACCCCGCCGTGTCGTGGTCGTTCCTCGAGACGGACCATCAGCTCGTCCCGGCGCGCGGTCATCTTCCAGTGCACCCGTCGCATGTCGTCGCCGTGCCGGTATTCGCGCACCATCGTGTCGTCTTCGCCGTGGCCGGCCCGCAGGCGCCTGTCACCGTCCTCCCCAGCGCCGAGGCCGGAACCGGCGGGCAGGCCGGTCAGCGAGACCACGCGGGGGACAGCCACCAGGCGGCTGTGGCCGGCGAGCTCGTTCTCGGACTCGGCGAGCCCGAAGGGATCACGCACCCGGGTGTGCAGGGGACCGATTCGGTGAATGCCGCGCAGCGCGGGGCGTATCCGGTACTCCACGACCGTGCCGTGCTGCCCGGGTGGGCGGTCGAGCCGAAGGTGCGGCCGCCCACCCAGCGCATAGGGCACACCGTCCTCCAGGTACAGCCCTGCCGCGGGAAGCCGGCCCCGGCCGCCGAGATGCAGGCGCACCGTGGTGTCCGACCCCACCGCGACCCGGCCGGGGTCGACCTCCCGGCGGGCTCCCAGCGCGACCCGGGTTCGGCCGGACAGCCACATCGCCAGGAGCGGCAACGCCGCGACGAAGGCCGCGACCCGCAACAGGTCCCGTTCGTCGAGGACGATCGCGCACAGCGCGGCGGCCGTGCCCGCCGCCAGCAGGCACCGTCCGCGGAGAGTGAGACTGCGCAGCACGGCTACCGTCGCCCGCCATCGGTGCCGTTGCCCCGGGGAACCGGGATCTTGTGCAGCAGCCGCTCGACGAGTTCGGCGGGGGAATGCCGAGTGGCGTGTGCCTCGCCGGTCAGCACCAGCCGGTGGGCGAGAACCGGAACGGCAACGGCCTGGACGTCGTCGGGAATCACGAATTCGCGCCCGGACAGGGCGGCCTGGGCGCGGGCGGCGCGCACGAGCTGGAGCGTCGAGCGGGGCGAGGCCCCCAGTCGCAGCTCCGCCAGTTGCCGGGTGGCGGTGACCAGCTCGACGGCGTACCGGCGGACTTCGGTCGCGACGTGGACGCCGCGCACGGCCCGCACCAGGGTCTCGATCTCCGGGCCGTCGGTGACCGGGCGCAGAGCGTGCAGCGGGTCGGCAGCGGAATGCTCGTCGAGCATGGCCAATTCCGCCGTCTGGTCCGGGTAGCCGATCGAGATCCGCGCGGTGAAACGGTCCCGCTGCGCCTCGGGGAGTGCGTAGGTGCCCTCCATCTCGACCGGGTTCTGCGTGGCGAGCACCATGAAAGGGCTGTCGAGGGAGTACGTGTGCCCGTCGACGGTCACCTGGTTCTCCTCCATGCACTCCAGCAGCGCCGACTGGGTTTTGGGAGAGGCCCGGTTGATCTCGTCGCCGACGACGATGCTGGCGAACACCGGTCCCGCGCGGAATTCGAAGCTCTCGGTCTGGCGGTTGTAGACCGATACTCCGGTGATGTCGCTGGGCAGCAGGTCCGGTGTGAACTGGATGCGGCTGGCGGTGCAGTCGATGGAACGTGCCAGCGCCTTGGCCAGTGAGGTCTTGCCCACGCCGGGTACGTCCTCGACGAGCAGGTGTCCCTCGGCCAGCAGGGTCACGAGCGTGACGCGGACCACCTCGGGTTTGCCCACCAGGACCTGCGCCATGTTCGCCGCGATGCGTTCCAGGGTGGAGTGCAGGTGGTCGATGGAGATGTCGCCGGGCAGCGTCGAGTCACGACTCGACGCCGGCTGCTGGTCCGGACCACTGCCGGGAAGGGTGGTACCGGATGTGGGCATCGAGGGAGTCACGCAACCTCCAGGTGCTCTTTCGGGGGCCCGTGGTGAGGCGGTCATCCGTGCCCGACGTCGCTGTGGGCGCAGGGGTTCCCACCGAGCTGTGCCACCCGGCCACGGCATGCGATCGACATACCGGCGTGCCATGCAGTGTCTCAAACCATGGCAGCCTGTCGAGGCGGGCGCCCGCCAATCGCGGCAGCCGCTCGGGCCGCTCGCCCGTGGTGTGACGGGCGTGGCCTCCGGCTCCGCTCCACTTTCGGGTACTCGTGCCGAGCACCGTGGCATGTCGCACCGCGAGCCCGGGTCCGGCTCGCTGCCCGGGCGAAAGACCTGCGGCAACGGGACGGCGATGTTCACCCCACCGTGCCCCACCGTCCTGACTACGCCTGCCACCAGCGAAAACGGGATCCGAGTCCGTGATCGCCGCGGGGTGTTTCGTGTTGACGGTGGGGCACCGTGGGGTACTGTGGCACGCGGTGGGGCGGAAGGGCCTCACCGTGGAAGAGCTTTGCGGAGGAAGAGCTCCGTGGAGGAACGGCCCCGCGCAGGGGTGGGCGGCCGTCGCGCGATGCGGGTGGGCGGGCAGTACACGGGCCTGGAGGTGGTTCCGGGGTGTTTCTCGGTACCCACAGTCCCAAGCTCGACGACAAGGGGCGGTTGACGCTGCCCGCGAAGTTCCGGGAAGCACTGGCAGGGGGGCTGATGATCACCAAGGGACAGGATCACTGCCTGTACGTCTTCCCGCGTGCCGAGTTCGAGCAGATGGCCCGCAAGGTCGCCGAGGCTCCCTTCACCAACGAATCCGTTCGCGCCTACCAGCGCTACCTGTTCGCCGGAACGGACGAGCAGGAGCCGGACGGGCAGGGACGGATCTCGATCGCACCGGAGCTACGGCGTTATGCCGGGCTGTCCAAGGAGTGCGTGGTCATCGGTGCGATCAACAGGTTGGAGATCTGGAACGCCGAACGGTGGCAGACCTACCTCGACGAGCACGAGGAGAGCTATGCACAGGCGCAGGAGGAGGTGCTGCCCGGCGTTTTCTAGAGGAACGGTTCCGAAGGTCTGCGTGGGTGGTCCTCGGAGCGGGTCATTCTGCTCAGGGTGATCTCTCAGGCGAAAAAGCCGATCCGCGCATCCTCTTCGGAGACGAAGAAAGCGGTGCTCGGTTCGTTGCGGGTGTCGTAAGGCCTCTGTCCGCCCGATGGGTGCCGTCCTGGTGCAACTTCCCCGGTACCAGGACGCGGCGGGCGGGCGGGGACCTGGCGAGATCCACTCCGAACCGGTCGGCAGCAGCTCGGTGCAGCGTGATGTGCCGTGCAAGGGCGGGTGCTGCGGCTGCGAGCACGGTGTGCACAACCACGCGAGGCACGCGGAAGGGAGGGTCCGTTGTGGCCGGCAGCGCGCACCAGAACGGTGAGCAGTGCGGTGGGGCTTCCGCGCCGCTCGCCGGCGAGTCGGCTCGGGATCGGCACGTTCCGGTGCTGCTGGAACGCACACTCGAGCTGCTGGCACCGGCACTGGCGGTGCGACCGGCGGGCCGCACCGCGGTCGTCGTGGACGCGACCCTGGGAATGGGCGGTCACGCCGAGGCTCTGCTGGCGGCACACCCCGAGCTGACCCTCGTCGGGTTGGACCGCGACCCCGAGGCGCTGCGGCTGGCCGGCGACCGGCTGGCCCCCTACGCCGCGCGCACGCACCTGGTGCACGCCGTCTACGACGAAGTGGACGACGTCCTCGCCGAACTCGGTTTCTCCGAAGTGGACGGTGTGCTGTTCGACCTCGGAGTGTCGTCCTTGCAACTCGACCAGGTCGGACGCGGGTTCTCCTACTCCCAGGACGCGGCGCTGGACATGCGGATGGATTCCGGTGCCGAAAGCACGGCGGCGGACGTGCTCAACACCTACCCGGCACGTGATCTGACCCGGATCCTGCGGGACTACGGGGAAGAGAAGTTCGCCTCCAGAATCGCCAATGCCATCGTGCGCGAGCGCGAGCGCGAGCCGTTCACCACCAGCGCACGGCTGGTGCAGTTGCTCTACGACGCGGTCCCTGCGGCAAGCAGGCGGACGGGTGGTCATCCGGCGAAGCGCACCTTCCAGGCCCTGCGCATCGAGGTCAACGGTGAGCTGGAGGTGCTCTCGCGGGCGCTGCCCCGGGCGCTGGACTCCCTGGCCGTGGGGGGACGTGCCGCGATCCTGTCCTACCACTCGCTGGAGGACCGGAGGGTCAAACGCACGCTGGCCGAGCGGGCGAAGTCGAGCACTCCGGCCGGCCTGCCGGTGGAATTGCCGGGACACGGTCCGCAACTGCGGTTGCTCACCCGCGGTGCCGAGCTCGCCGGGGAAGAGGAAACGGAGGCCAACCCCAGGGCCGCATCGGTGCGACTCCGGGCTGCGGAGCGAATCAAGGAGGGGGCATGACGGCACCGACACGCGCGCGAACGTCCGCCGCGCGCAAGGACCGGAACGAACGCGCGGCCGAGGGGGGCCGGAAGTCCCAGGGTCAGCGCAACGCCCGGAACGCGCGGACGGCCGAGCGGGAGCGGGTACAGGCCCCGGAACGGACCCGGGCGCGTCACCAGCACCGCGTACAGCGGACTCGCTCGGCACGGCAGCCACCCGATCAGCGGCAGTCGCAGCGCAGGCGGAAGACGAAAGAGCATGCCAAGGCACAGCAGCCGAAAGCCACCAAGGCCCGGCAACTGCAGACGAAGGTCACGTCCTCGCGGCTGTCCTTCGTCGTGGCGGTGATGACGGTGCTCGTGGCGGGCATCGTGAGCACGCTGTGGCTGTCCATTTCCGCGGTCGGCAACTCCTACGAGCTGCAACGCGCCGAAGCCCGGGTCAATGCGCTCAGCGAGCGCAAGGAAACCCTGCTGGCCCAGGTCAGCAAGATGAGCTCGACACCGGCAGTGCAGCGGCGTGCCCGTGAGATCGGACTGGTTCCCGGCCCCGAGCCTGCCCATCTGAAGGTACAGCCCGACGGGTCGGTGACCGTGCTCGGTGAGCCGGAGCCTGCGAAGGCTCCCGCGAAGGCACCGCCCCCGCCGGAGCACGCCGCGTCCGGGCGGTCTTCGCAGCAGCAAGCACCGGATGCGGAGGCGAGGCGGCCCTGATGGCCCGGCGCGGGAACACTCGGGCGGTCCGGGTGGGTCGAACGGCGCGTACGGACGTCGCAGGCAGTGCCCGGCGCCTGACGGTGGGACGGTTGGTGCTGGTGGTCGCGCTGGTGGCGGCTGGAGCGAAGCTGGTCGTCGTGCAGGGGTTCCAGGCCAATGCCCTGTCCGAGCAGGCCAACGAGCAACTCGTCACGCCGCGGGCGATCCCGGCCGAGCGTGGATCCATCGTGGACAACAACGGGCGTGTGCTCGCCTTCAGCAGCGAGGCACGCCAGCTTTTCGTGAGCCTGGAAAATCTGCACAAGCACGTGAGCCAGGCACACAGGGAGAATCCCGACAAGCCCACGGTCGAGGAGTACAAGCGCAATGCCGCCGCTTACATCGATCGCGTGACCGGCGGGAAGGTCTCCGAGCAGCAGGTCCTCGACGCGCTGTTTTCGGGTAAGAAGTTCCGTTACTTCGGCCCGTTGGTCGATCCGGGCACGGCACGAAAGATCCACGAGGAATACTCGCACATCGGTGCGGAGTACCGCGCCGTGCGCCAGTATCCGGCGGGCGGTGTGGCCGCGAACATCCTCGGGGCGGCGACGTGGCGGATGGACGAGCGCAAGATCCGCGGTCTCCTCGGCCTGGAGAACGCGCTCGACCCCGTCCTCGCGGGCAAGGACGGGACGAAAGTCTCGTACACCGCTCAGGGCGGCAGCCTGGTGATCCCGGGAACCGAGAAGATCGAACCCGCCAAGCCCGGCTCCGACGTACGCCTGACGATCGACTCCGACCTGCAGTACGTGCTGCAGCAGAAGCTGGCCGACTACGTCGCCGAGAGGGGGGCCGAGGGCGGCAGTGCCGTCGTGCTCGACGCGCAGACCGGTAAGGTTCGTGCGCTGGCCAACGACACGACCTTCGATCCGGGCAACCAGGACACCTGGACCGAGAAGAAGCTCGGGAATCCGGCCGTGACCACTCCGTTCGAGCCTGGGTCGGTGAACAAGGTGATCACGGCTGCCGGAGCGATCGAGCAGGGCATCGTCGAGCCCGACACCGTGCTGCAGGTTCCCGGGCGGATCTCGATCGGGGGCAGCACCATCGGCGATGCCTGGTCGCACGGGACGATCCCGCTGACCTTCACCGGTGTCCTGGCCAAATCGTCCAATGTGGGCACCCTGATGACCGCTCGGAAGCTGGGCGCGGATCGTTTCAGTGCCCTGATGAAGAAGTTCGGCCTCGGCACGCGCACGGGGATCGCGCTGCCGGGGGAGAGCTCCGGACACGTCCCGCCACGCAAACAGTGGTCGGGCACGACGTTCGCCAACCTGCCCATCGGGCAGGGTTTGTCGATGACCGTGCTGCAGATGGCCGGTATGTATCAGGCCATCGCCAACGACGGCGTGCGCATCCCCCCGCGCATCATCGCCGGAACGGTCGAGCCGGACGGAACCCGGAAGCCGCATCCCAGGCCCGAGGGTGTGCGAGTGGTCAGTGAGCGCACTGCCGACACCGTCACGAACATGCTCCGCGCGACGGTGCAGGACGTGCCGGGACAGCGGGGAACCGCACCGCAGGCCGGCCTGGACGGGTACCAGATCGCGGGCAAGACGGGGACGGCACAGCAGGTCGACCCGGCCTGCGGGTGCTACAGCAATTCGAAGCACTGGGTCACTTTCGCCGGGATCGTTCCGGCGGACGATCCCCGCTATGTCGTGGGCATCATGCTCGACAACCCCAGTGGTACGCGCTCGGCGGCGCCGCTGTTCGGCGACATCGCCTCCTACCTGACCCAGCGCTACGACATCCCGCTGTCGGAGAAGCCCGCTCCCGAAATGACCCTGCGAGTGCGGTAGTGCGAGTGCGGTAGCGGGCACGGGCGGACCCACGTCGATCCCCGGAGGGGGTTACCGGTGACGGGAAAGAGATCGGCCGAACACGATGCCTCGGAACGGACACGAAACGGGCGACCATGACAAGAACCCGATAAGCGGTACCGGTAACCTTCGCACTGTGCCTTCCGCGGTCGCGACAGTCCCGCCTCGCCCGTCCCGTGTCGAGCCGGTGGACGTCGAGCAACTCGCCGAGTCCCTCGGTGCCCGAATCGTCCGCACCGCAGGCGGCGAACCGGTGACGGTCTCCGGTGCCACCCTGCGTGCCCAGCACGTCCGTGCCGGTGATCTGTTCGCCGCGCTGCCGGGCAGTCGCGCGCACGGCGCGGACTTCGCCGCCGACGCCCTGGACGCGGGCGCCGCCGCCGTGCTCACCGACGAGGTGGGGACCGAGCGTGCGGCACTGGCGGACCATCCGAGGGTCCGGGACGGATCGGTGCCGCTGCTGGTGCACACCGAACCGCGGAGCGTGCTCGGGCCGGCTGCCGCCCACATCTACGGCAAGCCCTCACAGCGGCTGTCGATCCTGGGGATCACGGGCACCTCGGGCAAGACCACGACGACCTACCTGCTGGAGTCGGCCCTGCGTGCGGCCGGCCTCGTCACCGGACTGGTCGGCACGGTGGAGACCCGCGTCGCCGGGCAGCGACTGGACAGTGCCTTCACCACCCCGGAAGCCCCCGACCTGCAGGCACTGCTGGCGGTGATGGCCGAGCACGGGGTGACCCACGTTCCGATGGAGGTCTCCAGCCACGCGCTGGCGCTGGGCCGAATCTCCGGCACCCGGTTCGCGGTGGGCGGATTCACCAACCTCTCCCAGGACCACCTCGACTTCCACCGCGACCTCGACGACTACTTCGCGGCCAAGGCGATGCTGTTCGACGGCCGCTGCGAACGCGAGGTCGTGTGCACCGACACCGAGTGGGGCGACCGGCTGGTCGGGCCCGCGACGGTAACCGTGTCCACAGTGGGCGACGCCATGTGGACGGCCTCGGAGATCACCGCATCGCCGACGGGTGAGCAGCGGTTCCGCGTCTCGGGGCCGGATGGTGCGCGGTTCGACGTCCGCCTGCGGCTGCCCGGCCCGTTCAACGTCGCCAACGGGCTGCTCGCCGCCGCGGTTCTGCACACGGCGGGTGTGCCCGCCGCGGCGATCGAACGAGGACTGGCGGAAGTCGACGTGCCCGGACGTATGGAGCGTGTCGCACTCGGTCAGGACTTCGCCGCTGTGGTGGACTATTCCCACAAGCCCGGTGCGGTGGCCGCGGTGCTCGACGCAGCCCGAGCTCAGGCGGCCGGGAGAGTGCTCGTGGTCCTCGGCTGCGGGGGTGACCGGGATGCCGCCAAACGCCCCGTGATGGGTGAGTCCGCGGCGCGCCGGTCCGATCTGCTGATCGTCACCGACGACAATCCCCGCAGCGAGAATCCGGTCGATATTCGGACGGCCGTGCTCGAGGGAGCGCGGCAGGTTCCCGCCGCCGAGCGCGGGGAGTTGCTCGAGATCGGCGACCGGCAGGAGGCCATCGCCGAGGCGGTCCGCCGTGCCGACGACGGCGACATGGTGGTGGTCGCGGGCAAAGGGCACGAAACCGGCCAGGAAGTGGCGGGAGTCGTGCATCCCTTCTCCGACCGCGACGAGTTGGCGACCGCGTTGCGGGCGCGCCTCGACGACCGGCGGGGATCGGATGTCGCCCCGGGACACGACGACCCGGCCGGCGGTCGGGGATGCGACGAGGAGGCAAGGTGATCCGGCTCAGCCTCGACGAGATCTCGGCGGCGGTCGGTGGCAGGCTCCACCGTGCGGACGGTTCCGAGACCGTCTCGGCGAACGTGGAGTTCGACTCGCGGGAAATACGTCCCGGCGGCCTGTTCGTGGCCGTGCCCGGTGAGCGAGTGGACGGGCACGACTTCGCCGCTCAGGCGGTCGCCGACGGCGCGGCGGGCGTGCTCGCCGCGCGGGAGGTCGACGCACCCGCGGTGATCGTCCCGCCCGCCGACGAACAGGACCGGTCCGGTGTGATGGCGCTGGCCGCCGACACCGACGGTTCCGGCGCGGCCGTCCTGACGGCCCTGGCCCGGTTGTCCCGGTATGTGGTGGACCGGCTGTTGCGGCTCACCGTGGTCGGGGTGACCGGATCGTCCGGCAAGACCTCGACCAAGGACCTGATCGCCCAGATGCTCGAACCGCTGGGGCCGACGGTGGCGCCACCGGGATCGTTCAACAACGAGCTCGGGCACCCGTGGACCGCCTTGCGCGCCGACGAGGACACGCGGCACATGGTGCTGGAGTTGTCCGCGCGCGGTGTCGGGCACATCGCCGCCCTGTGCGCGGCAGCACCGCCCCGGATCGGAGCAGTGCTCAACGTCGGCAGCGCCCACCTGGGCGAGTTCGGTTCCCGGGAGGCGATCGCCCGCGCCAAGGGTGAGCTCGTCGAGGCGCTTCCCGGTGAGGCGGAGGGCGGTATCGCGGTGCTCAATGCCGACGACCCGCTGGTTACCGCGATGGCCGAGCGGACGAAGGCCCGTGTCGTGCTGGTGGGGCAGAGCCCGGAGGCACAGGTGCGTGCCGAGAACATCGTGATCGACGATCAGGCCCGTCCGAGCTTCACCCTGGTCACCACCGCGGGCAGCACCGCGGGCGAGAACAGGGCCGCGGTGACGCTGCCCCTGCACGGAGAGCACCACGTCGGCAACGCGCTGACCGCCGCCGCGATCGCTCTTGAACTCGGTGCCTCGTTCGCCGAGGTCACCGAACGCCTCGGTGGCGTGCGCCGGATCTCGGCACGACGCATGGAGGTCGCCGAGACCGTCGACGGGGTCACGGTGGTCAACGACTCATACAACGCCAATCCCGAATCGGTCCGCGCGGCACTGAAGACGTTGGCGTCGATGACGCGCGACAAGCCCGGCCGGGCGTGGGCGGTACTCGGGGTGATGGGGGAACTGGGCGATACCGGTGGGGACGCCCACGACGACATCGGACGGTTGGCCGTCCGGTTGAACATCGACCGCCTGGTGGTCGTCGGCGAGCAGGCTCGCCCGATGCATCGGGGTGCTTGGCTGGAAGGATCGTGGGGAGAGGAGTCGGTTCTGGTGCCCGACGTCGAGGCCGCCGTCGCGCTGTTGCGCGCCGAGCTGCGCCCCGGTGATGTCGTGCTGACCAAGGCGTCGAAGGTGGCGGCGCTGTGGCGCGTCGCCGAAGCCCTGCTGGACCCGTCGGGCGAGGCCGGGCGGGACGGTGATCCGGCGTGAAGAGCATTCTCGTCGCCGCCGCGGTGGCGCTGGTGGTCTCCATCCTGTTCACGCCCTACCTGATCCGGATCTTTTCCAAGCAGGGCTTCGGGCAGGAGATCCGGGAAGAGGTCCAGAAGTCGCACTCCGCCAAGCGCGGCACCCCCACGATGGGGGGGATGGCGATCCTCGTCGCCATGTGGGCGGGTTACCTGGTCACGCATCTGACGGTGTCCGACGGTTTGCCGAGTGTGACAGCGCTGCTCGTGCTCGGATTGACCACGGTGCTCGGTGTGGTCGGCTTCCTCGACGACTTCATCAAGATCCGCAAACGACGCAACCTCGGGCTGAACAAGACGGCCAAGCTGGTCGGTCAGTTGCTCGCCTCGGTGATCTTCGCGATCCTGGCGCTGCAGTTCGCCGACCGCAACGGCATCACCCCGGCCTCCGAACACCTGTCGTTCATCCGCGACATCACCGTGGTCTCGTTCGGCACGGTCGGGTTCATCGTCTTCGCCTACATCGCCATCAGTGGCTGGTCGAACGCGGTGAACTTCACCGACGGCATGGACGGTCTCGCGGGCGGCACGGCCGCCATGGTCCTGGCCAGCTACGTGCTGATCTCCTTCTGGCAGTTCCGCTACTCCTGCGGTCTGGAGCAGAACATCGGTCCCGCCTGTTACCAGGTGCGCGATCCGCTGGACGTGGCGGTGGTCGCCGCCTCGGCGATGGCGGCGTGCGTGGGCTTTTTGTGGTGGAACGCGGCGCCTGCGAAGATCTTCATGGGAGACACCGGCTCGCTGGCCATCGGAGGACTGCTCGCGGGGCTGTCGATGACCACCCGCACCGAGCTGCTGATGATCGTCGTGGGCGGCCTGTTCGTGGTCGAGGCACTGTCGGTGGTGTTGCAGATCGTCGTGTTCCGCACCTCCCGGCGCCGGCTGTTCCGAATGGCACCGTTCCATCACCACTTCGAACTCGCCGGGTGGGCGGAAACCACGGTGATCATCCGATTCTGGATTCTGGCCGCGATCAGCTGCCTGTTCGGGATCGGTCTGTTCTATGCCGATTGGCTGTCGCTGGCGGGCGGCAACGGTCTGTAGGCACTCGGAGGAGACATGCGTCGACGGGTTCTGGTGGCCGGCGCCGGTGTGTCCGGCCGCTCGGCGGCCGAGGCGCTGCTTGCGCGGGGGGATGCGGTCACGATCACCGATGCCTCCGCGGATCGGCTGGCCGCGCTGGCCTCGCTGCAGTCGCAGGGGGCCGACCTGGTCGCCGGGCTGACGGCACCCCCGCCGGGCACCGACCTGGTGGTGACCAGTCCGGGCTGGCGGCCCGATGCACCACTGCCTGCCGCGGCCGCGGAGGCGGGCATCGAGGTGATCGGGGAGATCGAGCTGGCCTGGTGTCTCGACCGGCAGAGCCCGGAGCCTGCGACCTGGCTCGCGGTGACCGGCACCAACGGCAAGACGACCACGGTCGGGATGCTCGCATCGATCCTGCGGTCGGCCGGTGCGGATGCGGTGGCATGCGGCAATGTCGGTCTTCCCGCCGTCGATGCCGTGCGGGCCGGGCACCGGGTCCTGGCGGTGGAGTTGTCGAGTTTCCAGCTGCACTGGTCGGACACGCTGGCTCCGCACGCCGCCGTGGTGCTCAACCTCGCCGACGACCATCTCGACTGGCACGGCTCGCTGGCCGCCTACGGTGCGGCCAAGGGCAAGATCTACGACCACACCACTGTGGCCGTGTTCAACGCCGACGACGCGTGGTCGGTCCACCTCGCCGATGCGGCGCGGTCTCCCCGCCGCATCGGCTGTACCGCCTCGCCACCGGAGCCCGGGCAGATCGGCCTGGCCGACGGTCGCTTGCTGGACCGCTCCGACTGCGCCGGTGCGGACGCCGCCGATGGGGTGGTGCTGGCCTCGCTCGCCGATGTGCACCCGCCCGGCCCGCACAATGCGGCCAACGCCCTCGCCGCTGCCGCGCTTGCCCGCAGCCGGGGTGTGGCCCCCGATGCCGTGGCCGAGGGATTGCGCACGTTCGAGCCCGGCTCTCACCGTTCCGTGCTGGTGGCCGAGTCGGCGGGAGTCGGCTATGTCGATGATTCCAAGGCGACCAACCCCCATGCGGCCGCGGCCGCGCTGGGGGCTCACCCCCGGGTGGTGTGGATCGCGGGCGGATTGCTCAAGGGAGCCGATGTCGACGCTCTCGTGGCTTCCCACGCCGACCGGTTGGACGCGGCGGTGCTGATCGGGCAGGACAGGGACCGGTTCGCGGCGGCGCTGGCCCGGCACGCGCCGGATGTGCCGGTGCGCGAGGTCGAGGGGGGAGAAGACAGCGCCATGCTGGAGGCCGTCCACCTCGCCGCCGGGTTCGCGCAACCGGGTTCGGCGGTCGTGCTCGCGCCTGCCGCGGCATCGATGGACATGTTCACCGACTACGCCCACCGGGGGCAGGCGTTCGCCGACGCGGTCCGCATCGTGCTCAGCCGGCACGAGGCCGTCGAATCCGCCGGTGAGCAAGGCGGGTGGTGACGGTGGTCACCGCCGGATCCGCCACCGGTACCGCGGGAAGGAACGCGCGTACGGGCAAGCCCGCCGGTCTGCGAGGACTGGTCACGGCGTTGACCGCTTGGCTCACCCGGCCGCTGGCGTCGTTCCATCTGCTGCTGGCGGTGTTCGGCCTGCTGACGGTGTTCGGCCTCGTGATGGTGCTGTCGGCCTCGAGCGTCGACTCGTTCAACCAGGCGGGTTCGTCCTACAGCGTGTTCGTGCACCAGCTCGTGTACTGCGCTGTGGGACTGGTCGGTTTCTACCTGGCCCTGCGGGCACCGGTGTGGTTGCTGCGTCGATTCAGCCATGTCCTGCTGGCGCTGTGCCTGCTGCTGCTGGTGCTCGTGCTGACCCCGCTGGGTGCGACTGCCAGCGGTGCGCAGAGCTGGTTCGTGGTGGCCGGTGTGTCGTTCCAGCCGGTGGAGCCCGCGAAGGTGGCTCTGGCGTTGTGGGGCGCGCACGTGCTGGTGACCAAGCGAGCGCTGCTGGGCCAGTACCGCCACCTGCTGGTGCCGGTGGTGCCGGCGGCGTTGCTGATGTTCACGCTGGTGGTCCTGCAGCCGGATCTGGGTTCGACGGCGATACTGGGCATCGTGCTGCTGGCGCTGCTGTGGTTCGCCGGGGCGCCGCTGCGGCTGTTCGCGGTGATGGCGCTGGGGGCGGTGACCGGAGGTGTGCTCCTGGCGGTCACCGCCGGTTACCGCATGGACCGGGTGGTGTCCTTTCTCAACCCGGGTGCCGATCCGCTCGGCAACGGCTACCACGCGCTGCAGGCGCTGTATGCGCTGGCCGACGGTGGGCTGTTCGGCAAGGGACTCGGGCAGGGCTGGTCGAAGTGGGAATACCTGCCCAACGCGCACAACGACTTCATCTTCGCCGTGATCGGAGAGGAACTGGGCTTCATCGGTTGTGCGATGGTGCTGGCGTTGTACGGCACCACGGCGTACGTGGGGATGCGCATCGCCGCCCGCAACACCGATCCGTGGATCCGGTTGGTGGCCGCCACGCTGACGACCTGGATGGTCGCGCAGGCCGCGATCAACATCGGCTACGTCGTGGGGCTGCTGCCGGTGACCGGCCTGCCACTGCCGTTGATCTCCTCGGGGGGGAGTTCGGTGCTGACCACGATGGTGGTGTTCGGGTTGCTGGCGAACTTCGCCCGGCACGAGCCGGAGGCGATCGCCGCGCTGCGCTCACTCGGGCCCGGAAGGATCGGTACGCTGCTGCGGCTGCCCACCCCCGCGCCGTACCGTCCGCCGGCCAGGAAGCGTCCGGCAAAACCCCCCACGAGCACCAAACGGCCGGGCAGCGGCCCCTCGCGGAACGGGAATTCCCGGTCGGGCACCTCCCAGAACAGCGCTGCACAGACCGGTCGCCAGAGCAACCGCCGGGGTGGCAGCGCCGGCGGTGCCCGTCCCGGACTCCGCAAGCAGGTAACCCGGGGACAGGCATCCCGGACACGAACAACAGGAGGACATCGTTGAGCGGCCAACAACCGGGTCCGGGGTCCTTCGGAGCCGCAGGCTTCGGACCGGCACCACACCCCATGGGCAACACCATGGCTCGGCGGCCTCCTTCGGTGGTGGTCGCCGGAGGTGGCACCGCCGGGCACATCGAACCCGCGATGGCCCTGGCCGATGCCGTACGCAGGATCCGGCCGGATGCCCGGGTGGTGGCGCTGGGCACCGAGCGCGGGCTGGAGACCGAGATCGTGCCCGCGCGCGGCTATCCGCTGGAGCTGGTTCCGCCGGTGCCGATGCCGCGCAAAGCCAGTGCGGAACTGCTGCGGATGCCGTCGAAGGTGCGGGAGTCGGTCCGGCGTACCCGCGAGGTCCTGGAACGTGCCCAAGCGGATGTGGTGGTCGGGTTCGGCGGCTACGTCTCGCTGTCGGCGTACCTGGCCGCGCGGGGGCGGGTCCCGATCGTCGTGCACGAGGCCAACGCCAGTGCCGGGCTGGCCAACAAGGTCGGTGCACGGCTGGCCGAGCGAGTGCTTTCCGCGGTGCCCGACAGCGGCCTTTCCGGCGCGCAGGCGATCGGTATCCCACTGCGGGAGTCGATCACCTCGCTGGACCGCGCGGCGCTGCGTGTCCGGGCGCGCGCCCACTTCGGACTCCACCCGCAAGCTCCCGCCATCCTGGTGTTCGGCGGTTCGCAGGGTGCTCAGACGCTGAACACGGCTTTCTCGGGAGCGGCGCAAGCGCTGGGACGTGCCGGGATCGGGGTGCTGCACGCGCACGGCCCGAAAAACACCGTGGCCGTGCAGGAGGTGCCCGGTGCACCCCGCTACGTGGCGGTACCGTACCTGGAACGGATGGACCTGGCCTATGCGGCTGCCGACCTGGTGGTGTGCCGCTCGGGGGCGATGACCGTCGCCGAGGTCTCGGCCGTGGGCCTGCCCGCCGTGTTCGTCCCGCTTCCGCACGGCAACGGTGAGCAGGCCCTCAACGCGCAGCCGGTGGTCACCGCGGGAGGTGCGAGACTGGTGCCCGATGCGGAGCTGACTCCGCAACGGGTCGTCGACGAGGTCCTGCCGCTGGCCCGTGATCCGCATCGGCTGTGGGAGATGAGCCGCGCGACACTGGGCACCGGGCACCGCGAGGCGGACCGGGTCCTGGCGCAGATAGCACTGGAGGTGGCCGCGCAGTGAGAACCGACTCCACGAGTGGATCCGCCGACTCCGCCCCGTCGATTCCGGAGGGGGCGGAGGTCGGCGCGCTGCTGTCCCGGGGCCACCTCGTGGGGATCGGTGGCGCGGGGATGAGCGGCATCGCGCGGATCCTGCTCGCGCGAGGTCACGAGGTCTCGGGATCGGATGCCCGGGATTCGCCCACCGTGCTCGCTCTCCGTGCCCAGGGCGCCAGGGTGGCCTTCGGCCACGAGGAAGCCAACCTCGACCAGTTCGGCACCGACCCGAGCGCGGTGGTGGTGTCCACGGCGATCCGGCCGGACAATCCGGAACTCGTCGAGGCCCACCGCCGGGGGGTGACCGTGCTGCGCCGTGCGGAGGCGCTGGCGGCGCTGATGGCCGAGCACCGGGTCGCCTGCGTCACCGGGACGCACGGCAAGACGACGACCACGTCGATGCTGACGGTCGCACTGCAGCACTGCCGGCTCGACCCGTCGTTCGCCATCGGCGGTGACCTCAACGAATCGGGAGCCAACGCCCACCACGGTGAGGGTGGGCTGTTCGTGGCCGAGGCCGACGAAAGCGACGGCTCGTTCCTGGTGTTCGCCCCCTCGGTGGCGGTGGTGACCAACATCGAACCCGACCATCTCGATCACCACGGCACCCCGGAGGCCTACACCGGGGTCTTCGAGCAGTTCCTGCACCGGATCGAGCCGGGGGGCGTGCTGATCGCGGGTGCCGATGATCCGGGCGCGGCAGCGCTGGCCGATCGTGCCGAGGCGGCGGGTATCCGTGTGCGCCGATACGGAAGGTCGGCCGACGGGCGGGCGGACGCCCGGATCGTCGGCTACCGGGCCGAACACGGCTCCGGGATCGGCACGGTGGAACTGGCGACCGGGGACGGCCCGACAGGTGATCCATCCGGGACTGTCGATGTGTCCGTGTCGGTGCCCGGCGAGCACATGGTGGGCAATGCCGTCGCGGCACTGCTGGCCGGTCTCGAATTGGGCGCCCCGCTGGAAGGCATGTTGGAAGGCCTGGCCGCTTTCGGCGGCGTACGGCGCCGCTTCGAGTTCAAGGGCCGCGCGGACGGTGTGCGCGTGTACGACGACTACGCCCACCATCCGACCGAAGTCCAGGCACAGTTGCGTGCCGCGCGACCGGTCGTGGACAGCGGTCGCCTGATCGTGGTGTTCCAGCCGCACCTGTACTCCCGTACCGCGGCGTTCGCCGGGGAGTTCGCCGCTGCACTCGGTTTGGCCGACGAGGTGGTGCTGCTCGATGTCTACGGGGCCCGGGAGGATCCCCAGCCCGGGGTCACCGGTGCCCTGATCGCGGGATCGGTGCCGCTGCCGGAAGAGCGTGTGCACTACGAGCCCTCGATCACCGACGCGGCCCCGCTGGTGGCGAGCCTGGTGCGTCCCGGCGATCTGGTCGTGACCATGGGGGCCGGTGATGTGACGATGCTCGGCTCCGAGATCCTGGCCGAGGTCGACCGGGTGGCCGGGGATTCCGGCTCGGTGGGACGGGCATGAGCGTGCCGTCGCGGCGCGGCGGCACGGATCGGCGGGTCGGGGCGCGGGATTCCCGGGGCCGCCGGGCGGCGGACCGTTCACAGCGCGACCGTTCCGAGCGTGGCCGCTCGCAGCGTGGCCGCGCGGTACGCGGGGGTGCGGTGGCCGGGTCCGGGACCGGTGCCGTCCGGTGGATGCGGCGCTGGATTCTCCCGCTGGGGTTGGCTGTGATCACCGTGCTGACGATTGCCGTGTATTTCACGCCGCTGCTGGGGGTGCGTTCGGTCGAGGTGGTCGGTGCCACGACGCTGCAGGAGGACAGGATCACCGACACCGCGAGTATCCGGATGGGGACACCGATGGTGCGACTCGACAAGGCGGGGATTCGCGACCGGCTGCGCCGGATCCCCGAGGTCGAGTCGGTGCGCGTCGAGCGGTCGTGGCCGTCCACCGTGAAACTGCGGATCTCCGAGCGCACTCCCGTGGTTTTCGCGTCGACCGACGCCGGCTTCCGCCTCGTGGATACCGAGGGAGTGCCGTTCGAGACCGTGCCCCGGCCCCCGGAGGGGCTGCCGGAGCTGCGGGTCGGGCACGTGGCGCCCGGCGATCCGGCCACGCAGGCGGCGATGACCGCACTCACGTCGCTGTCCGAACCGCTTCGTGACCAGGTCACGGCCGTGGTCGCCGAAGCCCCGGACAATGTGGTGCTGCGGCTGACCGAGGGACGTGAGGTTCAGTGGGGCAGCCCCCGGATGTCGGAGCGCAAGGCGGCGATCCTGCCGCCGCTGCTGACCCGCCCGGGCGAGGTCTACGACGTCACGAGCCCCGCACTGCCCACCGTGTCCTGACCGCGGTGAGGAGTGAGCGGAACTTTCGCCCGGATAGAGGTGACGAAAGTTCCGTTCACTCGGGTCGGGAAAGCCGGCGAGTGGTTCGATCGAGTGCATGATCGGCGCGGTACGGTGTTGACGGTGATCACTCGCATGTGAACACCTGACGGAAGGGCGCCGGGTCCGATCCGATGCCGTTTCGCGGCACGGAGCGGGAGCGCGAGTGGTCCCTTTCGCCGGCGAAAGGAGCAATGGACGTGGTGGATGCCGGACATGGTCCGCGACGCGCCGGTCCGGTAACCGGCGTGGCTGCTGGACTCCGGACCGCGTCCATGCCTACCGTCCGACTCGGGGACGGAGTGATCGTATTGTGACCCCCTGGCCCCTCCGGTGGGTTTCACCGGTCACCGGCCGGGCCCCGAGAGCCGTACCGACGGTCCAGCATCAGCGAGCACAGAGCCACGACCAGGAAGGCGGATGACGATGACGCCCCCGCACAACTATCTCGCGGTGATCAAAGTCGTCGGCATCGGCGGCGGCGGAGTCAATGCCGTGAATCGCATGATCGAGGTCGGGCTCAAAGGCGTTGAGTTCATCGCGGTGAACACCGATGCGCAGGCCCTGTTGATGTCGGATGCCGATGTCAAGCTCGACATCGGTCGCGAGTTGACCCGAGGGCTCGGCGCGGGTGCCGCGCCCGATGTCGGTCACCAGGCCGCCGACGATCACAAGGACGAGATCGAAGAGGTGCTCAAAGGCGCCGACATGGTGTTCGTCACCGCCGGCGAGGGCGGTGGGACCGGCACCGGCGGTGCGCCGGTGATCGCCTCGGTCGCTCGCAAACTGGGCGCGTTGACCATCGGTGTGGTCACCCGTCCCTTCTCCTTCGAGGGCAAGCGGCGCGCGAATCAGGCCGAGCAGGGCATCAAGGAACTGCGCGACGAGTGCGACACCCTCATCGTGATCCCCAACGACCGGCTGCTGCAGCTCGGTGACATCGGCGTGAGCCTGATGGACGCGTTCCGCTCGGCCGACGAGGTGCTGCTGTCCGGTGTGCAGGGCATCACGGATCTGATCACCACCCCGGGGCTGATCAATCTCGACTTCGCCGACGTCAAGAGCGTCATGTCCGGGGCGGGCAGTGCCCTGATGGGCATCGGTTCCGCCCGCGGTGAGGGCAGAGCCGTGCAGGCCGCGCAGAAGGCGATCAACTCGCCGTTGCTGGAAGCGTCGATGGAAGGCGCCCACGGGGTGTTGCTGGCCATCGCCGGTGGTTCCGACCTGGGCTTGTTCGAGATCAACGAGTCGGCGTCGTTGGTGCAGGAATCCGCGCATCCCGAAGCCAACATCATCTTCGGTACCGTGATCGACGACTCGCTCGGCGACGAGGTGCGAGTCACCGTCATCGCGGCCGGGTTCGACGCCGGTGCACCGACGCACAAGAAGCTGGACCCCACGAAGGTGGGCTCGCGGGAGGACGAGGACGGGCAGATCGCCGACGGGCAGGTCGTGGACAGCCACCTCGAGTACGAGGAGTCCCCGGCGGGCACCACGGATCAGTCCGGGCAGTCATTTGCCCAGCAGTCGAGCACGCCCAATGACCTGACACCGCCGCAGACCGCCGTGGCCGGGCAGACGGAGGGGGTGCAGCCCCGGTCACAGCGGGCCGAGGATCAGTCCGCTGCCGGGCAGTCCGCGACCTCGGCGGGACCGGCCTCCCAGGGGGCGGTGCCGCCGTCCCCGATGTCCCAGCGGGCGCGAACACAGTCCCCGGCCGGGGACCATGCCGACGATTCCCAGCACGGGCAGAGCGGTTCGGAGCGGCTTGAGTCGGTGCAGCGCCCGCAGCAGCCGTCCGACGGGTTCGGCTCCGAGGGGGTCGTGCCGGGCGAGCAGCAGGGCGGTCTCCCGATGTCCGGCCGTACCGGCAATGGTTTCGGCGGCTCACTTCCGAACCGAAGCACTCCGGATTCCGGTGACGACAACGACGATGATGTGGACATTCCACCCTTCATGCGGCGGTAGCAAGGAAGCCCGAGGGTCGGCGTAGGGGGTTGCCGAACCGGCGTTTCGGTATCTGCTTTCCCGAGGCAAAGGGGCGGGCGGCTCGCAGGCCACATCAGGTAGTCACCCACATGGGGGAGAATCGCGAAGGAGAAGGCCCCTCACCCGGGACGGTGGTGCGGCCTTCGGCCGGTGCGTTTCCCAGGTACCTGTGCAGGAGGGCTTGCAGTGCGAATTCGTCGCGTGATCACCACACGGGAAGGTGGTCATTCCCAACCACCGTTCGACTCGTTCAACCTGGGCGGCAAGGTCGGCGACGACCCGGCCGCACTGGCAGCGAACCAGCGCAAGCTTGCCGAGGGGATCGGCCTCGACCAGGACCGTCTGGTGTGGATGGAACAGATCCACGGCCGGACCGCCACCCGCGTCGAGGCGCCGCACTCGGCTCCGGTCGAGGCGACCGACGCGCTCGTGACTGCCGTGCCGAATCTCGCTCTGGCCGCGCTCGTGGCCGACTGCGTCCCCGTCCTGCTCGGAGACCCGGACAGCGGTGTGGTTTCCGCCGTGCATGCCGGACGCGTGGGTGCTCGGGTCGGCGTCGTCGTGGCCGCACTGAAAACCATGCACCAGGCCGGAGCGCGCATCGATCGGATCGAGGCACTGCTCGGGCCGGCTGCGTGCGGGCAGTGCTACGAGGTGCCGCCCGAGATGCAGGCCGATGTCGAACGCCATCTTCCGGGCAGTGCCTGCAAGACCCGCAACGGCACCAGCGGTCTGGACATCCGCGCGGGGCTCTGGGAGCAGCTCGCCGCCGCCGGTGTGGCCGGGATCGGGGTCGACCCGCGGTGCACGATGGAGTCGCGGGAACTGTTCAGCCACCGCCGGGACGGGCCGCGTACCGGCAGGCTCGCAGCGGTGATCTGGGCCGATCCGGAGGGGCAGCAGTGATGACATCGCCCGATGGGGAACTCAACGAGCGGCGGCGCGTCGAGCTGGAGAAATCACTGCGTGAAGTCCGGGAACGTATCGATGCCGCCTGCCGCGCTGCCGGGCGGCGCCCCGACGATGTCGGGTTGCTGGCCGTGACCAAGACTTTCCCGGCCGGTGACGCGGCTTTGCTCAGCGATCTGGGGCTCACCGAGTTCGCCGAGAACCGTGAGCAGGAAGCGCGGGCGAAAGTGGCCGAGTTCGGCGCCCTTCGTCCGCACGCCAACGTGCGCTGGCACATGGTCGGGCAGTTGCAGCGCAACAAGGCGCGATCGGTGGCTCGCTGGGCCGATGTGGTCGAGTCCGTCGACAGCCCGCGACTCGCCGAGGCGCTGCAGCGGGCTTCGGCGCGGGCGCTGGAGAGCGGTGAGCGACAGGAACCGCTCGACGTGCTGATTCAGGTGAACCTCGACGGGCAGAGTGGGAGAGGGGGGTGTTCTCCCGAGAATGTCCCTCGACTCGCTGAAATGATCAGCCGAATGTATGAGATTCGCCTCCGTGGTGTGATGGCCGTCGCCCCCTTGGAAGGTGATCCGGATGTGTCTTTCGACACTCTTCTTCGGATTTCCGAGCGAATGCGACAGGACTTTCCCGATGCTGATCAGGTCTCGGCGGGGATGAGTGGCGATCTGGAAAGTGCCATAGCGCACGGTTCGACACGCGTGCGTGTCGGAACAGGGCTGTTGGGCGGGCGCCCGTTAGTCTCGCCGTAGCCGTCAGCGGGATCGAGAGCCGGCTGACGCCGGTACCCGGCGCGAAGGAGTCGCGGAGGAAGGGGCTTGCCGATGAGCGTGCTGCACAAGCTGAAGGCATACTTCGGCATGGTCCCGGCCGAGGAGGTCGACGGGTACGATGATGATCCCGGCTACGGCGGGTACGGTTCGGACGTCGAGGACTACGACTCCGAATCCGACAGGATCGGTGGCCGGCGCCGTTTCGGTGACGGGCTGCGGGGCGGAAACCCGATCCAGAGCACCGATGGCCTCCCCGGGCACCCTCACGGCGACGGTGGTCAGGGGCGTTCACGCCGCGAGTGGTCGGCGGAAACGCCGGTTCGAGGCTCGCTGGCTGTCGATCCACACCGGGACCAGGCCTCGCGCCTGCGCGCGGTGAGCGACACCGGAAGCCACGACAACTTGAGCAAGATCACAACCCTGCATCCCCGCAGTTACAGCGAGGCACGCACCATTGGCGAGCAGTACCGCGAAGGCACGCCGGTGATCATGAACCTGACCGAGATGAGTGAGGCCGACGCCAAGCGACTGGTCGACTTCGCCGCAGGTCTGGCCTTTGCTCTGCGGGGCTCGATCGAGAAGGTGACCAACCGCGTGTTCCTGCTCTCGCCTCCCAATGTCGAAGTCGCCGCCGAGGACAAACGCCGTCTCGCGGAGGGTGCCTTTTTCAACTACGGGTGAGTGGTGCAGAGTTGAGTCGTGGAACCGGTCCTGATCGTTCTGTACTACCTGCTGTTCTTCTTCTGGTTGATGCTGGTGGCGCGTATTGTGGTGGAGCTCGTCCGAGCGTTCGCCCGAGATTGGCGCCCTCGTGGGGGGGTTGCAATCGCGCTGGAGAGCATCTACACAGTGACCGACCCACCCGTTCGCTTGCTGCGGCGGGTGATCCCGACTGTCCGGATCGGCGGCGTCGGGCTAGACCTATCGATTATGGTGCTGCTGCTGGTTGTGTTCATCCTGATGCAACTGGTTCGACCCGGGTAGCGGGGAACCCGGAGAACTCGCAGCCGAGGAGTGCGTGAGGTGATCTTGTGGGCTTGACCCCCGCCGACGTTCATAACGTGGCGTTCAGCAAACCCCCGATTGGCAAGCGGGGTTACAACGAGGACGAGGTGGATGCTTTCCTCGACCTCGTCGAAGCCGAGCTTGCCCGACTGGTGGAGGAAAACAGCGACCTGCGAAGCCAGGTGGAGCAGCTGGAGTCGCAGCAGCAGTCCACGCAGGTCGACCTCGATGACGGCCGGAGCCAGGCTTCCCCGGCCTCGACCTCCTCGACCTCGACCCAGTCCCCCGCGGCCGCCGCAAGCGCCTCGACCGAAGAGCCGCGCAGGCTTGCGCCGGTTCCCCCGCCGGCGCCGGCCGAGCAGACCTCCCCCGGCGGCGATCAGCACGTGCAGGCCGCCAAGGTGCTCGGCCTCGCCCAGGAGATGGCCGACCGGTTGACCGGTGAGGCCAAGTCCGAGTCCGACGGGATGCTCTCGGAAGCCCGCACCAAGTCCGAGCAGTTGCTCTCCGATGCCCGGACCAAGGCCGACAGCATGGTCAACGACGCCCGCACCCGGGCCGAGACGATGCTCAACGATGCGCGGACGCGGGCCGAGACCCTGGAGCGTCAGGCCAGGGAGAAGGCTGCCGGGCTGGAGCGGGACGCCCAGCGCAAGCATGCCGAGGTGATGGGCAACATCACGCAGGAGAAGAACGCACTCGAAAAGAAGATCGAAACGCTGCGTACGTTCGAACGCGAGTACCGCACACGCCTGCAGACCTACCTCGAATCCCAATTGCGTGAACTGCAGGATCGGGGCTCGGCTGCGCCCAGTGAGAACGGGAACGGCAGCCGTTCCTCCGGGCAGCAGAGCAGCAGCAGTAGCAGCGGGTACAGCTTCGGAGCGCGCGCCGCGGAAGCAGGCTGACATCCCGGCATTGCGGCAGGGTGACGGTGGTGTGTCCGCCTTCCGTCGCCCTGCTCCGCTCACCGGTTCCGCGCTGTGGCGGTGAGGGTGCGGCCCGGGCGAAGCGGGCTGTGCCGGATGATCGAGGAGCATGCCCGGAAGGCGTGAGCAGACGTGTTGTTCGTGGTCCTGCTGCTGATTGTCGCGGCCGCCGGTGTTCTTGCCGGCGCGGTGGTCACCGGGAACCCCCACTGGGCGTGGATCTCGGTGGGGCTCAGCGTCCTCGCGACGATGCTGCTGATCCTGGCGAGTGCTCGCCGCGGACGCCGGCTGCGGGCCGCTTCCACCGGCGCGGGCGAAACCGCGGAACCGGCGTCGGCTTCCGAGGAACGGCAACCGTCCGAGCTGTCGGAGTCCGACACGCGGCAGGAGCACGGCGGGCAGCGGGAATTCGACGGGCGGGAGGAGAGCCCGGTCTCCGCCGAGCACGATGCGGTGCGCGGCGCTGCGGAACCGGACGGCGCGGCCGGTGACGAGCCCGCGGAGGAGGACACCGATGCAGCTGATGCGTTGGTGGTCTCGGAGTTGGAGGTCGCGGTCGTCGTCATCGACGAGAGACCGCGCTACCACCTGGAGGACTGCGACTGGGCGAGCCGGCACACCACGATCCCGTTGCCGGTGTGGGAAGCGCGTGATCTCGGCTTCACCCCCTGCGCGTTGTGTGAGCCGGACACGACACTGGCCGCCCGGCAGCGCGCAACACACTGAGAGTTGCCGTCACCGCAGTGTGCCGAGGGCCGCGGAAACACGGTTGCCTGCAGGCGCTATTCTGGTCCCAACGCGGCGTTGAACCGGCCATCACCGGGGAGCCTCCGGAAGAACGGGCGAGTGTCACTCTCGCCTCAGTAGAATCGGACGGGCGGGCCCGTCACAGCCCGAAACGAGTGGCCGTACGTAGCTGCCGGATCACAGTGTCCCGGACCGGGGCACCCGGCCTCGGGTACGGCAAGCGGGGTGGTACCGCGAGACGCGGGCGACCGGTCGTGGAGGATCGGGCGCGAGCGTGGCGTCCCCGTGTGGGCATCGGGCGTTGACCACCGATGTTCGTGCGGCGAAGCAGACGACACATCCGCGAGGAGCGCATCCGCGATGGCTTACCCGAAGGTTCCCTTCAACGGCGTGGCCGGTACCGAGGATTCCACGGCGGGACATTCCCCGGACGGGGGAGTTGCCGCGCACCCGTCGTTTCCCGCCATCGAACGCCAGGTCCTCGACTTCTGGAGCCGCGACGGGACGTTCCAGGCCAGTGTCGAGGCACGTGATGCGGGGCCGAACGGCTCGAACGAGTTCGTCTTCTACGACGGGCCTCCGTTCGCCAACGGCCTGCCGCACTACGGGCACCTGCTGACCGGCTACGTCAAGGACGCGGTGCCGCGCTACCAGACGATGCGCGGGCGGCGGGTGGAGCGCCGGTTCGGCTGGGACTGTCACGGCCTTCCCGCCGAGGTCGAGGCGGAAAAGCAGCTCGGCATCTCGACGAAGTCCGAGATCGAGTCGATGGGGGTCGCCGAGTTCAACGAGGCGTGCCGGTCCTCGGTCCTGCGTTACACCGACGAGTGGCAGGACTACGTCACTCGTCAGGCACGCTGGGTGGACTTCGACAACGACTACAAGACGCTCGACCTGGATTACATGGAAAGCGTCATGTGGGCGTTCAAGACCCTCTGGGACAAGGGGTTGGTCTACGAGGGCTTCCGGGTGGTCTGGTACTGCTGGCGTTGCGAGACGCCGCTGTCCAACACCGAGACCCGCATGGACGATGTCTACCGCCAGCGGCAGGACCCGGCGGTCACCGTGGGCCTGCGGCTGCGGGCACCGGGCAAGTCCTTCGACGGAGCCCTTGCCCTGGCGTGGACGACGACACCGTGGACACTGCCGTCGAACCTGGCGGCCGCGGTGCACCCGGACATCGACTACGTGCTCGTCGAACCGGAGCACGGCGGCGAGCGCTATGTCCTGGCCGAGGCGAGGCTGGGCGCCTACACCCGGGAGCTGGGCGAGGACATCGCCGACCGGGTCGTGAATCGCTTCCGCGGAACCGAGCTGCTCGGCAGTCGCTACGAGCCGCCGTTCGACTTCTTCACCGGCCGCGACAATGCCCACCGGATCCTCGAAGCGGACTATGTGACCACCGACGACGGCACCGGGCTCGTGCACATCGCCCCGGCCTTCGGTGAGGAGGACAAGGCCGTCACCGACGCGGCCGGTATCGAGCCGGTGGTCCCGGTCGATGCGCACGGGCGGTTCACCGACGAGGTCGCGCCGTACGAGGGCATGCAGGTCTTCGAGGCGAACAAGCAGATCATCCGCGACCTCAAGCAGGCGGGCGTGCTGCTGCGGCACGAGACCTACGACCACCCGTATCCGCACTGCTGGCGCTGCGACAACGCGCTGATCCAGCGCGCGGTGTCCTCGTGGTTCGTGGCGGTGACGCAGTTCCGCGATCGCATGGTCGAGTTGAACCAGCGGATCGAGTGGGTGCCCGCCCACATCCGCGACGGCCAGTTCGGCAAATGGCTGGAAAACGCCCGCGATTGGAACGTCTCGCGCAACCGCTACTGGGGTTCGCCCATCCCGGTCTGGGTCTCCGACGACCCCACCCATCCCCGGGTGGACGTTTACGGTTCGTTGGACGAGCTGGAGGCCGACTTCGGGGTGCGCCCCACCGACCTGCACCGTCCGAACATCGACGAGTTGACCCGGCCCAATCCGGACGATCCGACGGGCAACTCCACGATGCGGCGGGTTCCCGAGGTTCTGGACTGCTGGTTCGAGTCGGGGTCGATGCCCTTCGCCCAGGTGCACTACCCGTTCGCCAACGCCGAGTGGTTCGAGCACCACTACCCGGGCGATTTCATCGTCGAGTACAACGGCCAGACCCGTGGCTGGTTCTACACGTTGCACGTGCTGGCCACCGCGTTGTTCGACCGCCCGGCGTTCTCCCATGTCGTGGCCCACGGCATCGTGCTCGGTCACGACGGGTTGAAGATGTCGAAGTCCAAGGGCAACTACCCGGACGTCAACGACGTGTTCAACCGCGACGGGTCGGACGCGATGCGCTGGTTTCTGATGTCCAGCCCGATCCTGCGCGGCGGCGACCTGGTGGTGACCGAGAAGGGCATCCGGGATGCGGTACGCCAGGCGGTGCTACCGCTGTGGAACTCGTGGTACTTCCTCGCGCTGTACGCCAACGCCGAAGGCGCCGAGGGACGGTACCGTGTGGACAGTCGGCACGTGCTCGACCGGTACATCCTGGCCAAGACCCAGGAGCTGGTCAGCGACGTGCAGAACGCGATGGACCACTTCGATCTCGCGGGCGCGTGCGCGGCGGTGCGCGAGTTCCTGGAAGTGCTCACCAACTGGTACGTGCGGCGGTCGCGGGACCGCTTCTGGTCCGGCGACTCCGACGCGATCGACACGCTGCACACCGTGCTGGAGATGACCAGTCGCGTGGTGGCTCCACTGCTGCCGCTGACCGCCGAGTCCGTGTGGCGCGGGCTGACAGGTGGGCGCTCGGTACACCTGGCGGACTGGCCGGTGGTCGACGAGCTGCCCGCCGATGCCGCTCTGGTGCACGCCATGGATCAGGTTCGCCAGGTCTGCTCGTCGGCGCTGGCGATGCGCAAGTCCAGCAAGCTGCGCGTGCGGCTGCCGCTGGCCAAGCTGGTGGTGGCCACGCCGGAAGCGGAGTCGCTGCAGCCGTTCGCCGACCTGATCCGCAACGAGGTCAACGTCCGGGAGGTCGAATTCACCACGGATGTGGCCGCGCACGGTCACTTCGAGGTGTCGGTCAACGCACGTGCGGCCGGACCCCGGCTCGGTGGGGACGTCCAGAAGGTCATCAAGTCGGTGAAGTCGGGCGAGTGGAGCCGCACTCCCGGCGGGAACGTCATCGCCGCGGGAATCGAGCTGCACGAGGGCGAGTTCACCGAGCGGCTGGTGTCCACCGACCCCGGTGCCGCCTGCGCCCTGCCCGGCGGCAGCGGCATGGTCGTGCTGGACACCGAGGTCACCGAGGAGCTGGCTGCCGAAGGGATGGCCCGGGACGTGGTGCGCGTGGTGCAGCAGGCCAGGCGTGAGGCCGGTCTGGATGTCTCGGACCGGGTGACTGTCACGGTGGCGGCTCCCGACGAGGTACTCGACGCGATCGCCGCGCACCGCACGTTCATCGCGGGCGAGACACTGGCCGATGCGGTGGAGGCGGGACCGGCGGACGGCTTCGCGGGCAGTGTCGGTGACGGCACCGAGATCGCGGTCTCGGTCGCGAAGGTCTGAGCCGAACGCGATGTGAGTGAACGGAACTTTCGTTACTTCTATGCGAGTGAAAGTTCC
>NZ_QPJC01000007.1:0-160564 GCF_003337235.1 Halopolyspora algeriensis | reverse complement strand
GTGACGGCACCGAGATCGCGGTCTCGGTCGCGAAGGTCTGAGCCGAACGCGATGTGAGTGAACGGAACTTTCGTTACTTCTATGCGAGTGAAAGTTCCGTTCACTCCGCTCTCACGCCTCGTGCCCGGTGGGGGCGATGGTAATGATTTCGCACGTGATCGGTGCGCCGGAGCGCTTGATGCGGGCGTCGGCAGTCAACAGTGCCGTGCGGTACCGCTCGGCGGTCGCTACGTAGATTGCGTCGGCATAGCGCAGGGATGCTTGCGCGAGCGCCCAGGCCCGCTGCACATCGGACCACGATGTTGCCTCGATCCGAATCTCGAGAGCCTCGGCGTCGCGCAACGCCTGTGTCAGGTCTGCATCGCGCATCGGGTGGTTCGGCCTGTTCGCGGCCGCCCGAAGTCCGGACATGACCTCGAACGCGAAATGCCCCGGTGCAGTCAAGGGTTCGGTGGCCGGCTGGGCTGCCAATGCGCTGCGGGCCGCCACCCCTCGCGCCCCGGGATCACCAATGGCATCGATCACCAGCGATGCGTCGACGATCACGGTGTCGACCGGTTACCGAGCTGGTCGGCCCGCTCATTGTGCGCGTCCTCGATCGCATCGAGGACCACGTTCCGTTCCTCGGCGGGAACCTCGGGGCGTCCGCGGAGCCGCTCGGCCGTCGCAGCGAGCGCATCCTGCCGCCGCAGGTGGGCTGCCTGCGCGTGCACGGTCTCCCGCAGGTAGTTCTGCAACGAAGTGCCCTGATCGGCTGCCGCAGATCGAATCCGCTCAAGGTCGTCCGGCGGGACATCTCGGATCAGCACATTCGACATACAGTGATGCTATCAACACTGATATCGCAGCTGCAAGCAGCGGCGGACGACCTTGGAGAGGACCTTCTCCCGACGAGACTCCGCTACCTCGCGGCCGGCGGCCGGCTTCGCGGGCAGTGTCGGCGACGGCACCGAGATCGCGGTCTCGGTCGCGAAGGTCTGAGCCGAACGCGATGTGAGTGAACGGAACTTTCGTTACTTCTATGCGAGTGAAAGTTCCGTTCACTCCGCTCTCACGCCTCATGCTCGGTGCGGTCGGCGGCCCACTCGGTGTGGAACACCCCGTCGGTGTCGGTGCGCCGGTAAGTGTGCGCGCCGAAGAAGTCCCGCTGACCCTGCACCAGCGCGGCAGGCAGTCGGGCGGCACGCAGCGCGTCGTAGTAGGCCAGTGCCGTCGAGAAGCCGGGAACCGGGATGCCCAGACTCGTGGCGGTGGACACCACCCGGCGCCACGACTCCTGTGCCTCGCCCAGGGCCTGCTGGAACCCGGAATCGGTGAGCAGGGTCGGCAGGGTTGGATTCGCCGCGTAGGCCGCACGGATGCGGTCCAGGAACTCGGCACGGATGATGCACCCGCCGCGCCAGATGGCCGCGACCGCACCGAGATCGATGTTCCAGCCGTACTCGGCGCTGCCCGCCTGGATCTGATTGAAACCCTGCGCGTAGGCGACGATCTTCGACGCGTACAGGGCCTGCTCGACGTCGGCGGTGAACCGTTCGGCCTCGCCGGAGGAGACCCCTGATCCCCCGGGGCCCGGCAGCCCCTGGGCGGCCTCGCGCAGTTCGGCGTGGCCGGACAGGGACCGCGCGAACACCGCCTCGGCGATCCCGCTGACGGGAGTGCCCAGTTCCAGGGCGGACTGCACCGTCCACCTGCCGGTACCTTTCTGCTCCGCCTGGTCGAGCACGACATCGACGAACGGCTTGCCGGTGCGGGAGTCGGTGTGTCCCAGGACCTCCGCGGTGATCTCGATGAGGTACGAGTCCAGCCGCCCGGCGTTCCAGTCCAGGAAGGTCTCGGCGATGGCGGCCGGTGTGCGTCCGAGGCCGTGCCGGAGCAGGTCGTAGGCCTCGGCGATCAACTGCATGTCCGAGTACTCGATGCCGTTGTGCACCATCTTGACGAAGTGCCCCGCGCCGTCCGAACCGACGTGAGTCACACACGGGGTGCCGTCGACGTTCGCGGCGATGTCGCCGAGCAGCGGCGCCAGTTCACGGTAGGCGGCCTCCGAACCTCCGGGCATGATGCTGGGTCCGTGCAGCGCGCCCTCCTCGCCGCCGGAGACACCCGAACCGACGAAGTGCAGGCCACGCTCGGCCAGCGCCGCCTCGCGGCGGCGGGTGTCGGTGAAGTTGGCGTTGCCCGCGTCGACCAGGATGTCACCCTCCTCGAGCAGCGGGGCGAGTTCGTCGAGGACGTCGTCGGTGGGCCGGCCCGCCTTGACCATGACGACCAGGCGGCGCGGGCGTTCGAGCGCGTCGACGAGTTCGGACAGCGAGTAGGCGGGCACGAAGGAACCCTCGCCGCCGAACTGCTCGATGAGGTCGTCGGTGCGCTCCCGCCTGCGGTTGTGCACCGCGACCCGGTGCCCGTGCCGGGCGAAGTTCCGGGCGAGATTGCGCCCCATCACGGCAAGGCCGGTGACGCCGATGTGCGCCTTCTCGGTCATGGCACGGTCCCTTGTTTCTCGGCGAACGGGTACCCGGCCAGGCTATCGGCGCGGCGGCATGTCGCGCCTGCTCTCATCCACCGCCGAGACCACCCGAAGGAGTGGTGGCATGTGCGCAGCCGCGGCCGCGACCGGTTCAGGGTCGTGCCGCTGTCGGACCGACATCCGACAGTTCGGCTGCCACCCAGCGTGGCCGCTGTGAACGGCACGTGCCCGCTCGGGGACAATGGCCGCCGTGAGCACCGAGTCGTCCCCTTCCGAACAGCCCGAGAGCACCGTGTCCGAGCGTCACCCCGCAGCCGGGGAAGCAAGCCGACCGCCCCACAACCGCAGGCGCCTGCTGGGGCTGCTGTTCGGCATCGCCGCGATCGTGCTGGCCCTCGACGTCGTCACCAAGAGCCTGGCGGTGGCGTATCTGGCGGGCGAGCCGCCGGTCAAGCTGCTCGGCGGTGCCCTTTACCTGGTGTTGTTCCGCAACCCCGGTGCCGCGTTCAGCCTGGCCACCGGCTTGACCTGGCTGCTGGCCCTGCTGGCGATCGTGGTCGTCGGTGTCATCATCTGGCTGGCCCCGAAGCTGCGCTCGACGGGCTGGGCGGTCGGGATCGGCCTGGTGCTCGGGGGAGCGTGCGGTAACCTGGTCGACCGGATCTTCCGGGAGCCCGCGCCATTGCAGGGCCACGTCATCGACTTCCTGTCGGTGTTCGCCCCGGACGGCAGCGTGTGGCCCGTGTTCAACCTCGCGGATTCGGGAATCGTGTGCGGAGGCATCCTGGTCGTGCTGCTGTCCCTGCTGGGATATGACTACGACGGCACGGTGTCCCGCCGCCGGAGCAAGCAGGACCGAGCGGAGCAGGAAGGCGGTTCCCCGCGCCCGAATGAGGACGAGTCGTGAGTGATCTGCGTACCCTCCCCGTCCCCGACGGGTTGGACGGGATGCGTGTCGACGCGGGACTGGCCAAGCTGCTCGGGCTGTCCCGCAGCGCGGTGGTCTCGCTGACCGAATCCGGTGACGTGCACCTCGACGGCGCACCGGCCGGGAAGTCGGACCGGCTGCTGGCCGGCGCCTGGTTGGAGGTGGACCTGCCCGCGGCCGAGAAGCCGGTCGAGGTGTCCGCCGCCCCGGTCGAGGGCATGACGATCGTGCACGAGGACGACGACATCGTCGTGGTGAACAAGCCGATCGGTGTGGCCGTGCATCCCAGCCCGGGATGGGAGGGGCCGACCGTGCTCGGCGGTCTGGCGGCGGCCGGTGTGCGGCTGGCGACCTCGGGACCTGCCGAGCGCCAGGGCGTGGTGCATCGTCTCGACGCGGGCACGACGGGTGTCATGGTCCTGGCCAAGAGCGAGTACGCCTACTCGGCGCTCAAAAGTGCCTTCAAGGAACGGACGGTGGACAAGCACTACCACGCGCTGGTCCAGGGGCATCCGGATCCGATCAGGGGGACGATCGATGCGCCGATCGACCGGCACCCGCGCCACGACTACAAGTTCGCGGTCGTCACCGGTGGCAAACCCAGCATCACCCACTACGAGACGGTGGAAGCCTTCCGCGCGGCCTCGCTGGTGGACGTCAAGCTGGAAACGGGACGAACCCATCAGATCCGGGTGCACTTCTCGGCCGTGAAGCACCCCTGCGTCGGCGACCTCACCTACGGTGGCGACCCGGTGCTGGCCCGCAGGCTCGGGATCACCAGGCAGTGGCTGCACGCGTACTCGTTGGGATTCGAACATCCCGCCGATGGCCGCCGGGTCACCTTCGACAGCGACTACCCGGAAGACCTGCAGCAGGCGCTGGAGCTGCTGCGCGAACAGGATCACTGAACGCGTGCACAGGATCCGGCCCGGCGATGGCCGCAAGGACTCGGTCACGGCGTGCCGGTGGGCACCCGTCTGCCGCGCAGATGACGGACACCCTCGATGACACCGGCGACGAGGACGGCGAGCCCGATGCCGAGCAGGACGCCCAGGAGCGGGTTGCGCTGAAACGCCAGCCCTCCCACGTAGCCGACCAGGGTGAAGTAGGTCGCCCAGCACACGACTCCGATGCTGGTGAACAGGGCGAACGAAGCGCGTGGGAAGCGGACCGATCCCGTCGTCAGGGTGGCCGCCGTCCGACAGCCGGGAATGAACCGGCAGACGATCAGTACCGAGCCGCCGCGCGTGTGCAGCGCCCGCTGTGCCCAGTCGAACGGTTTGCGCCGCCGGCTTCCCGGCCGGGTCCGATCGAGCAGGCGGCCGCCTGCGGAGCGCCCGATGTGGTAGGACACGTGATCGCCCGCGAAGCCCGCGGCTGCCGCGACCGCCGCGACCGCGAAGAGGTCGGGGTGACCGGTCGCCGCGAACACCCCCGAGGTGACCACCAGGGTCTCACCGGGGATGGTCGGAAAGAACGCATCGATCGCCACGAACACGAAGACCGCCAGGTAGATCCACGGCGAGCCCATCACGCTGTGGGCGAGATTGATGATGCTGCTCACGATCACATCCCCCGGTCCCGGCCGCTTCGCTCGACCGCGCTCACTGCTGGTTTCGGCGCTGCGGTACCACCTTGGGTGGTCTCCGGCGGACGCCGCGTCGGGGATCGCCCGGAACATTCCCCGATCGTCGGCCCCCGTGGACCGGTGTTGCCCCAGGTGGGGGTGCATTGCTCGTCGCCGGGACCGTCGTACCGTCCTCCGCCACCAATACCAGAGACACTTACGGTGGTGTGTGGTGAACGTCGTCACCCGTCGAGCACTACCTGATCTCCCCGGCACGACGCGCCCGGGGAGGTCTCCGTGCCCGTCGGCCGTCGGGGTTAGTCTGGCCGGAACGGCGCCGGAATCCACGCTGCCCGGTATCCACCACGGAGAGCAGGTGTCGATCCGCGCCGGCCGTCACATCGTGAATGCGAGCGCTACCCGCTCTCGGAAGGGAGAACTCATCGTGGCCGTTGACCCCTTCGTTCACCTGCACGTGCACACCGAGTACTCGATGTTGGACGGTGCGGCGAAGGTCGGTGCCCTGTTCGCCGAGGCGCAGCGGCTCGAGATGCCGGCCGTGGCCATGACCGACCACGGCAACATGTTCGGCGCGGACGAGTTCTACCAGCAGGCGAAGAAGGCGGGCATCAAGCCGATCGTCGGCATCGAGGCGTACGTCGCGCCGTACAGCCGCTACCACAAGAAGCCGGTGTTCTGGGGGGAGGCGAAGCAGCGCACCACCGACGAGTACGGCGAGGGCGGTGACGTCTCGGGCGCGGGTGCCTACACGCACATGACGATGCTGGCCCGCAATGCCACCGGCCTGCGCAACCTGTTCACCCTGTCCAGCCGTGCCAGCTTCGAGGGGCAGTACAGGAAGCCTCGTCTGGACAGGGAGTTGATCGCCGAGCACGCCGAGGGGATCATCGCCACCACCGGATGTCCGTCCGGCGAGGTACAGACCCGGCTGCGGCTGAGGCAGTACCGCGAGGCGCTGCAGGCCGCCTCGGACTTCCGCGACATCTTCGGTCAGGAGAACTTCTTCCTGGAGCTGATGGACCACGGTCTGGAGATCGAGCAGTTCGTCCGCGAGGACCTGCTCAAGATCGGATCCGAACTCGGCCTCAAGCCGTTGGCCACCAATGACAGCCACTACGTCACCGCCGATCAGGCCGAGTCGCACGACGCGCTGCTGTGCGTGCAGTCCGGCAAGACCCTCAACGACGAGGACCGCTTCCAGCTCAACGGCAGCGGCTACTACCTCAAGTCCGCCCAGGAGATGCGCGACTACTGGGACGCCCAGGTACCCGGTGCGGCCGACAACACGCTGCTGGTGGCCGACATGGTCGAGTCCTACGAGGACGTGTGGTCGTTTCGGGATCGGATGCCGCGCGTGACCGTCGAGGCGGGCAAGACCGAGCGCGACGCACTGGAAGAGGAAGTCGAGCACTACCTGCCCAGCCGCTTCCCGGACGGCGTCACCGAGGAATACCGCGAGCGCATCAAGCTCGAGATCGACGTGCTCGACACCAAGGGCTACTGCGCGTACTTCCTCGTCGTCGGCGACGTCACCCGGTGGGCGAAATCGGAGGGGATCCACGTCGGTCCCGGCCGCGGCTCGGCGGCGGGCTCGCTGCTGGCCTACATTCTGCACATCACCAACCTCGACCCGATCGCGCACGGGCTGATCTTCGAGCGCTTCCTCAATCCCGAGCGCGACTCGCCGCCGGACATCGACCTCGACTTCGACGACCGCCGCCGCGACGAGGTGCTGCAGTACGCCATCGACAAGTACGGCAAGGACAAGGTCGCCCAGGTCATCACCTTCGGCAAGATCAAGACCAAGGCCGCGATCAAGGACGCCGCTCGGGTGCACCACGGCCAGCCCGGCTTCGCCATCGCCGACAAGATCTCCAAGGCACTGCCCGCACCGGTGGCGGCCAAGGACATTCCGCTGTCCGGCATCACCGACCCCGAGCACGAACGTTACGCCGAGGCCGCCGAGGTGCGTGGCCTCATCGAATCCGACCAGTCCGTATCGCAGATCTTCGACACCGCCCGGGGATTGGAAGGCCTGATCCGCAACGCGGGCGTGCATGCGTGCGCGGTCATCCTGTCCTCCCAGCCGCTGATGGGCACGGTGCCGCTGTGGATGCGCGACGACGGCTCGGTGATCACCGGCTGGGACTATCCGAGCTGTGAGGCCATCGGGTTGCTCAAGATGGACTTCCTGGGATTGTCGAACCTGACGATCCTCGGTGACGCCCTGGAATCGGTCCGCACCAACCACGACCTCGAGATCGACCTGTCCACGCTGGAGCTCGACGACCCCAACACCTACTCACTGCTGGCGCGCGGGGAGAGCCTGGGCGTGTTCCAGCTCGAGGGCGGCGGCATGCGCGAGCTGCTCAAGCGCCTGCGACCGACCGAGTTCACCGACATCGTGGCCGCCAACGCCCTCTACCGGCCCGGCCCGATGGAGGTCAACGCGCACCTGGACTACGCCGACCGCAAGAACGGCCGCAAGCCCGTCGAGCCGATCCACCCGGAGCTGGAAGAGCCACTGCGCGACATCCTCGCCGAGACCTACGGCCTGATCGTCTATCAGGAGCAGATCATGGCCATCGCGCAGAAGGTGGCCGGCTACACCATGGGACAGGCCGACATGCTGCGCCGTGCCATGGGCAAGAAGAAGAAGGAAGTTCTCGACGAGGAGTTCGAGAGGTTCCACCGGGGGATGGTCGGCAACGGCTACACCGAGGAGGCCATCAACGCGCTGTGGACCACGGTGCTGCCCTTCGCCGGGTACGCGTTCAACAAGTCCCACGCTGCCGGGTACGCGCTGGTGGCGTACTGGACCGCCTACCTCAAGGCGAACTATCCGGCCGAGTACATGGCCGCACTGCTGACCGCCAACGGCGACAACAAGGACAAGATGGCGGTCTATCTCAGCGAGTGCCGCCGGATGGGCATTCGGGTGCTGTCTCCGGATGTCAACGACTCGCGGGACACCTTCACTCCGGTCGGTTCCGATGTGCGTTTCGGTTTGAGTGCCGTACGCAACGTCGGGACGAACGTGGTGTCGTCGATCTGCAAGGTGCGCGAGGAGAAGGGCCGCTACCAGTCCTTCACCGACTTCCTGGACAAGTCCGAGACCGTCGCCTGCAACAAACGGGTCATCGAGTCGTTGATCAAGGCCGGTGCCTTCGACTCGCTCGGCCACACCCGCATGGCGTTGACGCAGCAGCACGAGGCGGCGGTCGACGCCGTCATCGGTCTCAAGCGCCAGGAAGCACTCGGCCAGTTCGACCTGTTCGGCTCGGACCCCTCCGCCCAGGACGGTGCGGACGCTTCGCCGCTGGCGCATTTGACGTTCACCTCGCAGGAATGGCCGCGCAAGCAGCTGCTGTCCTATGAACGCGAGATGCTCGGGCTGTACGTCTCGGCGCACCCGCTCGACGGTGCCGAGCGGCTGCTGGCTCCCTACCAGGACACCGGTATCGCCGAACTGGTCGGCGGGGACCGATCCGAGAGCGGCACCAAGGAAGGCAAGGATCCGCAGGTCAGGATCGCGGGCATGATCTCCGGCATCCAGCGGCGGATCAACAAGAACGGGCATCCCTGGGCGATCGTGTCCCTGGAGGACCTCGACGCCAGCGTGGAGGTGTTGTTCTTCCCGAAGTCCTACGAGATGTTCTCCGATTGCCTGGTCGAGGACACGGCGATCGCCGTCAAGGGCAGGATCAACGAGCGCGAGGGCGCGATCAGCGTGTTCGCCTCCGACGCCGTGCCGGTGGACATCTCCTCCGCGGAGACCGACCCGGGGGCGGATCCGGCGTTCGTCATCAAGGTACCCGCGGGCAAGGTGGACCGGCCGTTGGTGACGGAGCTCAAGCGCACCCTGCAGGCGCATTCGGGAACCGTGCCCGTGCACGTCAAGGTGCAGGGCCCCCGCGGTGTCACCCGTCTTGCGTTGTCCAGCGACTACTTCGTGTCCACCGACAACGGTCTGCAGGGTGAGCTGAAGGGCCTGCTCGGTGCCGGATGCTTCGACTCGGTGTGATCCGACGCGGTGTGTCCGCCGACCGTGATGCTTCGACCGGTATCGCGTTCCGTCCGCGTGACAGCTGTGGCTGAACAGGGTTGACTGAGTGGTGTAGGGCGCTGCCGATCCGGAGAGGCTCACATGTCCACCACCCGGCGATGCCCGCACGCCGAGACTCCCGTGCTCGACGACGAGTTCGTGCAGGACCCGCACGTGCGGTATGCACACATGCGCGCCGACGCGCCCGCGCAGCGTGTGCTCACGGTGACCGGGATGCCGGTGTGGGTGATCACCCGTTACGCCGAGGCGCGGGCGGCGCTGGCCGATTCCCGGTTCAGCAAGGACTTTCGGCGGATGGGGGCCGTGATGGACGGCCACGCCCAACAGGGGAAGCCGCGGCCGGAGTTCGCCGACTCGATCCAGGCGCACATGCTCAACATGGATCCGCCGGACCACACACGCCTGCGCAAGCTGGTGATGAAGGCGTTCACCGCTCGCCGGGTGGAGGCACTGCGCCCTCGGATCGAGGAGATCACCGCGGAGCTGCTGGAGGCGATGGCGGCGAAGGCGTCGGACATGTCCGATGTGGACCTGCTCGACGAGTTCGCGTTTCCGCTGCCGATCCGGGTGATCTGTGAGCTGCTGGGGGTTCCCGAGGAACGCAGGGACGAGTTCCGTACGTGGTCGAACTCGCTGGTGGGAGGTGACCCCGAATCGGCCCGGCAGGCAGCGGGGGCGATGTCCACCTACCTCGTCGAGCTGATCGCACGGAAGCGTCGGGAACCGGCCGATGATCTGCTCACCGCATTGATCGAGGCCAGTGAGGACTCCGACCGGCTCGGCGAGCAGGAACTGGTCGGCATGGTGTTCCTGCTGCTGGTCGCCGGGCACGAGACGACGGTGAACCTGATCGGCAACGGTGTGCTCGCACTGCTGCGCAATCCCGATCAGCTCGCGGCGGTGCGGGCCGACCCGGCTCGGGTTTCCGATGTCGTGGAGGAGACCCTGCGCTACGACGGGCCGGTCAACCTGGCCACACTGCGCTTCACCGCCGAAGCCGTGACGATGGGAGACGTGGAGATCCCCGAGGGGGAACTCGTCCTCGTGTCGCTGAGTTCGGCCAATCGCGACGAGGACAAGTACGCCGGGGCGCAGGAGTTCGACCTGGACCGCTCCACCTCGGGACATCTGGCTTTCGGGCACGGTATCCACTTCTGCGTCGGCGCACCGCTGGCCAGGCTGGAGGGGCAGGTCGCCGTGCGGCGGCTGATCGAGCGGTTCCCGAACCTGTCGCCGGCCGCTCCTCACGACGACGTCCGGTGGCGCTTCAGCACTCTGATGCGCGGACTGGAGACCCTGCCGGTGCGATTGAACTGATCCGGCCGGGCGCTGCCCTCCCCGATGTGGCCTCCAAAGCCGCAAGGCGCCATCTGAGAAGGCGGTTCACCGACCACTGCGCCAGGCCATGGTGGAAGCACTCCCCACACCGTCACCGCAGGGCGATGACGGTGTAGGGGCCGACCTCGCGTTGCGCGAAGGCGGGGGAGTCGAACACCGCCGCGTCGAAGTGCACGGTGTAGTTGCGCACGTTCGGCTGCTGCGGGAACGCGTCGGCCTTCAGCGTCAGCGCGAGCTTGCCCTCACCGAGGGGCCTGTTCGAGCCGTCGCCGTCTGCCGCGGTGTCCTGGTCGTCCTGCTTCGGCTCGTGCCGCAGGATGAACACGTTCGGCGGCTTGAACTCGCTGCGGTCCAGCATCCGCAGCAACTCGCGGGTGCTGTCGGCCCCGGCCCACTCCCGGATTTCCGCCGCGCGCGCCGGGTAGTGGGCCAGCGGATTGGCGTAGTGCGGCGTCTCCTGCTGGAAACCCCAGTACGGCTCGAAGGACAGAATGCTGTAGTTGGTGGTGAGCAGGATGTTCTCCTGCGGCCTGCGCCCGGTCAGGTCCCCGACCGCGGTGGTGAGTTCGTCCAGCCAGGCGCCCGGTTCGTCCGGGTCCTGCTGCCCCTTCGCGTTGGTGCCGGTGGGGTAGTAGTCCTCGTAGGCGTCCTCGATCGGCGAAGCCAGCGCGGTTCCGATCGCTGCCTGGGTGATGGTGATCGCACCGAGAAGCCCGAACGTGCACGCCACCGCGGTGATCCGGAAGGCGTGGCGGGTGTCGAGCACCGTCCGCAGGTATCCGATGAGTTCCAGCAGTCCGAGCGCTCCCGCGGCGGCCAGGGTCGTACTGAGGATCACGTTGAGCCGGAAGGCCAGCAGAGTCGTCTCGACGATGAGAGCGAGCGTGGACAGGGCGAACCAGCAGTACACGGACAGCACGACCGTGAGCAGTGCGGCGGCGATGTGGTTGTGGCGGCACCGCAGTAGCAGCCAGACGAGCCCCGCCAGGCACAGCACACCGAACGGGTTGGGCTCGGTCATCGGCACGGGCAGGAACGCGCTGCTCTCGGGCAGGTAGTTCTGGGCGGCACTGCTGTGGAGCAGGCCGCCCGAGAGCAGGAACGGGGCCCAGACGATCAACGAGATCGCACCGCTGAGCACGCCGATCGGCAGCAGCCGCAAGAACAGCCGTTTGGCGGTGGCCCCGGCGGAGTCGCCCTCGTGGACGCGGGAGATCCCGATGATCACCGCCATGGTGACGATCAGCAGCACGCTGAAAGCGAAGTGCAGTGTGTAGGTGATCGCAGCGAACCCGACGAAGCAGCCGATGCCGAACAGCGTCCGGGGCGCGGCCTGTTCACGGCGCAACGCACGCCAGGTGAGTACGGCCACCGGCGGTAGCCATGCCGCCGAAGGCCACGCGTAGGGCTCCATGACGCCGTGCAGCATGCCTGCCAAGCTGGTGGCCAGTGCCGCCAGGAGTGCGAGCCTGCGCCGCACCAGCACGCTCCACAGCGTGAAGGCCACCACGCTGGTCACCGCTATCCAGGCAAGCGCATAGGGCTTGTAGGCGGCCCAGCCCTCCCAGCCGATCAGGTCGGCGAAACGCCCACCGAGCCAGAACCAGCCACCGGGGTAGTACGGCGCGATGTCGGCATAGTTCATGTCCGCCAGTGCGGGTGAGGAGGCCATCCGGCTCAGGTACTGCATCCGGAAGGCGTTGTCGGTGCTGGACCCGCCGAAGTAGAAGCGGGTGGACTGCAGCGGTAACGCCATGGCCAGGGTGTTGAACGCCGCCAGAGCCATCCAGGCACCCACCAGGCGCAGTATCCGTGGTGATCTGCTGTGGCCGAAAGCCAGCGACACGAACAGCAGAGCGAGGACGACCGCGCTGCCGACCGCGGCGAGGGCTTCGGGGGCGTAGCTGGGCTCGCCGATGCCGATGCGCGCGATCACGAATTGCAGCGCCAGGCTGAGTACCGCTGCGACGGCGGAACCCAGCAGCAGTTCGAGCACCGTACTGCGCAGTGACAGCCGGGCCGGCGAGTCGTGGTGCGGCTCATCGGTCGGGCTCGGCCCGGTCAGTTGGGGGCGCGGCAAGATCCCTGCCACTTGGCCTGTCCTTCGACGGTGGGTGACAATTCCGGCTCGCGCAGAATAGTCGACGGCGACTCGGGCCTCACACGCCGAGGTGATACGGCCACCGCTGCTGCAGTGGTACGGGAGATCGCTCGCACCCGCCGAGGAGCGGTAACCGAAAGCCCGCCGCGCCCACCTTCTCCGGGCGCGGGCAGCTAGGGTGCTCGGCGGAAAAGCCGTCCGAGCACGCAGGAGGTCACGGGTGCCGCGAGGACCGGTCGAAGCGCACGGTACGAGTGCGGTCCCGATGCGAGTGCCGTCCGCGGAGGGGCGAAACCATCCCGATGCGGTCTCGTCGCCGCGGATCCAGACTTCTCGGGTGATGGCCAAGGAGAATCTGTTGCCCGGACTCGCGGTGCCTGCGCTGGTGTCCCTGCTCGGTGTGCCACTGGGCTGGCTGTGGTCTCGCCTGGCTCCACCCCAGGACAGGCTGGTCACCAGCAGTGGCGAGTGGGTACCGGTGCTGGTGGAGAGCTATCACCGCTTCGATGCCTTGGCGATCTTTCTGCTGTTGAGTTCGGCCACCGGGGTGCTCACCGGGGCTGCGCTGTGGATGGTGCGCAGGTATCGAGGGCCGGTGATGCTGCTCGGGGCGGTGCTCGGTTCCCTGGTGGCTGCGTGGCTGGGCATGCGGCTGGGCACTGCTTTCGCGGCCGGTGCCTACCCGGCGCCGCGGGCGCCGCAGGTCGGCGATGTCGTTGTGGTGGCACCGAGACTGAACGATCTCGTCGCGGTGGTGTGCCAGCCGCTGGCGGCAGCACTGGTCTACGGGCTTGCCACCTCCTGGAACGGTCTCGACGACCTCGGCCGCCGCCCGCACTGAGCCCGGCCGCCCGTGACCTCGCGCGAAACGCCACGGACAGCAGCGGTGTTCCGGCGAGTACCATCGGATTCCGTGCGGTCGCTCAGTTCGGAAGCCAGCGCACGGACGTGAGGCTGCGGTTGATATCGGCGGGCGGGACGGCACCGGGCACGTCCTGGTCGGCGATACCGATCATCAATGCGGCGCTGTGGTCGCCGTTTCCCGCGATCGCCAGGATGCTGACGAACACGCTGGGCGGGCTGCACGGACCCGGATCGGCCGGGGTGATGGTGCCCGAGACGAGCTTCGCGTCGATCCGGTCCCGGTGGATCTTCACCGACTTCACCGGGTTCATCGAGACCGGGGGAAGGGCGCCCGTATTGGTTCCCCAACCCAGCCGTGCCCACTCGCGGAAGCTCTTTTCGGCGGCCACGACCGGGTTCTTCTCATCCGTGCCGGTCAGCCCCACCCGGGCCCGGAACGACAGGTCCGCTTCGGTGCAGAAGTCCCGCTTGTAGGAGGAGTAGCCGCTCATGGTCACCCGTCGTCCGGAGTCGGTCTCGAAACCGCTGATCGATCCGGTCTCGGGTTCCCAGCCAGGCGGGATGTCATAGGCGATGTCGAATTCGGGCAGGGCCATGCCCTGCCATCCGGCCACCACGGGGATGACCGGATGGCGCATGTCCTCGGTGGTGGGCGCAGGCGTGGTGTGGTCCGTCGTGGTCGGTGCCGAACTCGACGGTCGACCGGCGGGGTTCTCGGCCTCCGAAGGCGCCGGAGCCGCCAGGTTCGCGGGGGCGCTGTTCCCGGAATCGCTACCGCCGGTCAGGACCACGGTCGTGACGATGGCGAGGACCGCGGTCGCCGCGGCGGCAATTCCCGCCGTCCACGGTGTCCGGTTCCTGCGTGGCGGTTCGGGCGGCGGGTAGCCGGTGACGATGCCGGGGGACGGCTGCTGCGGCCGGGCCCGCTCGTACCCCCCGAAGTCCTGTTGCGTACCGGGCGATCCCCAGGGAGAAGGTCCCCGGGGGTGGCCCTGATCGGCGGGGCCGGGACCGTGGCCGCTCGATGCGTTCCGCTCGGGCGGCTGCCCGGTGACCGGGTCGACGTACTGGCCGGGTCCGTGACGGTACCCATCCCAGCCGGGGCCTCCAGGTGACGACATGGCCATGATCGTAACCAGTGACGGTGCGATCACGGACCCGGTCGCGCGGGTCCTGCTCGGGCCGTCAGTTGGTACCCGCGTGCTGGGCGAACTCGGCCAGCGGGGCGGGAATCGCCCGCAGTTCCCGCAGGAACTCGGCTTCCCGCAGGAGGAACGTGCGTACCATCCGCAGCCGCGCCAGGGGATCGGTTTCGGCGAGCAGGCTCTGCCGATCGTCGTTGCTGAGCACGCAGTCCTCGGCCAGGACGTGGGCCAGCTCGTCGATACCGGCTTCGGGCAGTTCCTCGCGCTTCTCGCCGTGCAGGCCGGTGCTGTGATAGCGCTCGTGCGCCGCGCGGGCGGAGGCGGCGAGCCGGTCGCGGAGGCGCTCGGAGTTCTGCTCGGGTTCGGTGTCGGGGAGCCACTCGACCCGGGCCATCAGATACGGCGCGGCCTCGGTGTCGATCTCCAGCAACCGGAAACGGTGCTCACCCGTGCCGGTGATGTCGTAGCGCCCTTCGGGGAGCTGCTGCATCTCGCCCAGCAGGACCGAGCACCCGACCTCGTACAGGGACTCGACATTGTCCGGACCGACTTCCCAGCCCTGTTTGATACCGACCACGCCGAACCGGCGGTCGGGGACCACCTCTTTGGCGAGGTCGACAACGAGCCGGCGATATCGTGGCTCGAAAATGTGCAGCGACAGCTCACTACCGGGCAACAGAACCGTACCCAGCGGAAACAGTGGGATCGTGGCAATCACGCGTCCACGCTACGTGGGGGCACCGCGTCCTGGCCACCGGGAGATCGGCGTGGTGGTGGCCGCAATACCGCGAACGGGTCGGTGATCTGCAGGTCCCGGGAGGTGAACCGGAACAGTGCGGGTGGTCGGCCCCCGCTGGGGCCGGCGGACATCGTGCGGCCGGTGGCTTCGAGAACGCCGCGCCGGGAGAGCACTCGCTGCAGGTTGGTGGCCGCCACCCGGTAGTCCAGGGCCGCGGAGTAGATGCTGCGCAGCTCGGAGACGGTGAATTCGTCGGGGGCCAGAGCGAACCCGATGTTGGTGTAGGACAGCTTGGCGCGCAGGCGGTCCCGTGCGACGAACACGATCGACTCGTGATCGAAAGCCGTCGCAGGCAATCGCCGGATCGGGTGCCATCGAGCGTCCGGTGGAAGTTCCGGGTCGGAGTTGGAGGGAACGAGGCCGAGGAATGCGGTGGCCACGATCCGTCGCCCGGGAACGCGGTCGGGAGCACTGAACACGGAGAGCTGCTCGACGTGGGTCAGTTCCCGGACGTCGACCTTCTCGGCGAGCTGACGCCGGATCGAGGCCTCGACGTCCTCGGTGGCGGCGAGCCTGCCACCGGGAAGTGCCCAGCGGTGCAGGTGTGGCTGCTGGGCCCGCTGCCACAGCAACACCTGAAGCTGGTCGTTGCGGATCTGCAGCACGCTCGCGAGGACTTCGTGACCGGCATCGCAGTGGTCGGTGCCGGGGCCCGTGTTAGGATGACCCACGTTTTCGATTCTAAGGCGAAAACCAGCCGAACGAAAACCAACAGGAAAACCTCCCGGGAATGCGCCCCGCTCGGGGCGAGCCGGGTGAATCGGACCGTGCCGGCACCCGGTTGGCGAGGTCCGGTGAAGGAGGACAAGATGGCCGCCAGAGCTGCCGCCACCACCGACGACCCGGCCACCCGGGCGGGCACCGTGGAGCGGACCGAAGCGGGCTACGTCGGCGTCCGGGCGGACGCCGAGTGGGCCAGGGAAATCCGGCGCCTGGCCGAGGAGCGCGACGCCGTACTGCTCGCGCACAACTACCAGCTTCCCGAGATCCAGGACGTCGCCGACCACACCGGGGACTCGCTGGCGTTGAGCCGGATCGCCGCCGAGAGCCGGGCGAGCACGATCGTGTTCTGCGGCGTGCACTTCATGGCCGAAACCGCCAAGATCCTCAGCCCGGACAAGACGGTGCTCATCCCCGATGAACGGGCCGGATGCTCGCTGGCCGACTCCATCACCGCCGAGCAGTTGCGCGACTGGAAGGCCACGTTCACCGACGCGGGCGGGACCGCGCCCACTGTCGTGTCCTATGTGAACACGACCGCCGAGGTCAAGGCGGAGACCGACATCTGCTGTACTTCCTCCAACGCGGTGGACGTGGTGCGCTCGATTCCCGCCGACCAGGACGTGCTGTTCTGCCCCGACCAGTTCCTCGGCGCACATGTCAAGCGCGAAACCGGCCGCGAGAACCTGCACATCTGGGCCGGGGAGTGCCACGTGCACGCCGGAATCAACGGTCCCGAGCTGGCCGACCGGGCCGCGGCGAACCCGGAGGCGGACCTGTTCATCCATCCGGAATGCGGGTGCGCGACCTCGGCGCTGTATCTGGCCGGAGACGGAACCCTGCCACAAGAGCGGGTCAAGATCCTTTCCACCGGGGGAATGCTCGATGCGGCTCGGGAAAGTGCGGCACAGCAGACGGGACCTCATTCCGTCCTGGTGGCCACCGAGGTCGGGATGTTGCACCAACTGCGCAGCGCCGCCCCGGAGATCGACTTCCGGGCGGTCAACGACCGGGCCTCCTGCCGCTACATGAAGATGATCACCCCGGCGGCGCTGCTGCGGTGCCTGCGCGAGGGCGCCGACGAGGTCGAGGTGCCCGCCGAGATCGCCGAGCGAGGTCGCGGAGCGGTCGAGCGGATGGTGGCCATCGGCCGTCCGGGAGGCGGTGAATGAGCTGGGAGGCCGCAGCCGACCTGGTGGTCGTCGGTACCGGAGTCGCCGGGCTCACGGCCGCGCTTCGTGCTCGTGAACTGGGATTACGAGTGCTGGTCATCACCAAGGACGCGGCTCCGGCCGGCAACACCGGTTGGGCACAGGGCGGCATCGCCGTGGTTCGGCCCGACGAGCACGACGAAGGCGACAGTGTCCACCGGCACGTGCGGGACACGCTCGACGCGGGCGCGGGCCTGTGCTCGCGCGAAGCCGTGCGCGAGATCCTCACCGATGGCGCAGCCGCCGTCGGTCGCCTGCGCTCGGCCGGAGCACGCTTCGACGGCGGCTGCGACGGTGCCCTCGCGCGTACCCGGGAAGGCGGCCACAGTGCTTTCCGGGTGCTCCACGCCGGCGGGGATGCGACCGGCGCCGAAGTCCAGCGCACACTCGTGACTGCTGCCACCGACGGCGATGTGCCGATACTGGAGCGGCATTGCGTGGTGGAGTTGCTGCACGGGGACAGCGGTGCTCTGGCCGGCGCGCTGGTGCTCGATGCCGAGGGGCGGTCGGGCGTGGTGCGCGCGCCGGCGGTGTTGCTGGCCACCGGTGGGCTCGGACAGCTCTACGGCGCGACCACCAATCCCGACGTGGCCACGGCCGACGGCATCGCACTGGCGTTGCGGGCGGGGGCCTCGGTCGCCGATCTGGAATTCGTCCAGTTCCACCCGACCGTGCTGTACACACCGGGGGGCGAGCGGGGAAGGCGCCCGCTGATCACCGAGGCGATCCGTGGCGAAGGAGCGGTGCTGGTCGACGCCGACGGACGGCGGGTGATGGCCGGACAGCACCCGTTGGGCGATCTCGCCCCGCGCGACGTCGTCTCGGCGGCCATCAACCGGCGGATCGCCGACACCGGAAGCGACTGCGTCCACCTGGATGCCACCGGCCTCGGTGCCGGCTTCGCGGAGCGGTTCCCGACGGTGTACGCGGCGTGCCGGGACGCCGGGGTGGACCCCGTTCGCGAGCCGATCCCGGTGACGAGCGCAGCGCACTACTCCTGCGGCGGCGTGGTGTCCGGTGTCGACGGAAGGACCTCGGTCGCCGGTCTCTATGCGGCCGGGGAGGTCGCCTGTACCGGTTTGCACGGTGCGAACCGGCTGGCGTCGAACAGCCTGCTGGAGGGGCTGGTCGTCGGAGCCCGGGCCGCGGAGGCCGCGGCACGGGATCTGCGCTGCGGCGCGGTCACGCGTTCGCCGGTCGGTTCCGATGCCCGGGCCGTGCCCGCTGCCGCGGTCGTCGACCGCGATCTGCTGCAGCGGGTGATGAGCCGGTATGCCGGTATCGGACGGACGGCCGAGGGGATGGCAACCGCGTCGGCGGAACTGGACCGAGCGGGTGTTGTCCGCCCCCTCGCCACGCGCCGGGCAGTGGAGGATTCGGCGCTGACATTGACGGCACAGGCGCTGCTGGCTGCCGCGAGCGACCGTACCGAATCACGCGGGTGCCACCGCCGTCCCGACTTCCCGGAACCCGATGACGCACGCTGGCAGCGCAGTATCGTGCTGCGCCTGGACGTGTCCGGGTGGTTGATCCGCACCGGCGCCGAGGAATGGGGGAGAGCGGCGTGACGCTGTCCGATACGACGGTGGACAACCTGACCACAGCGGGCCTGGATCCCGCCGAGACACAGGCACTGGTGCGTGCTGCCCTGGCCGAGGACCTGCGATACGGCCCGGATGCGACGACGGAGGCGACCGTGCCCGCCGGGGTCGTCGCCGATGCCGCGTTCAATGCCCGCCACGGCGGCGTGCTCGCCGGATTACCGGTGGTGCTGCTCGCCCTCGACGAAGTGCTCGGCACCGACGGCTACGAGGTCGTCTTCGCGCGTTCCGACGGCGACGGGGTGCAACCCGGTGCGTGTGCACTGCGGCTGCGGGCGCCCGTGCGGGGATTGCTCACCGTCGAGCGGACGGCGTTGAACCTGCTGTGCCACCTGTCCGGAATCGCCACGGCGACCGCGGAGTGGGTATCGGCCGTGGACGGGACCGGATGCCGGATCCGGGACAGCCGCAAAACCCTGCCGGGATTGCGTCTGCTGCAGAAATACGCCGTGCGCTGCGGCGGTGGCCTCAACCACCGGATGGGCCTCGGTGACGCGATGCTCATCAAGGACAACCACGTGGTCGCGGCGGGCTCGGTCGCGGCGGCACTGCGCGCCTGCCGGGAACATGCTCCGAACCTGTCGCTCGAGGTCGAGGTGTCCACCTTGGACGAGCTGGAGGAGGTGCTCGCCGAGGATGCGGAGCTGGTGCTGCTGGACAACTTCACGCCACACGGGTGCGCCGAGGCCGTTCGGCGTGCCGGGGAAATCGCCCCGCGGACCGAGCTGGAGGCATCCGGAGGCCTGTCCCTCGACGTGGCACGCGCCTACGCCGAGACCGGTGTGCACTATCTCGCCGTCGGCGGGCTGACCCATTCCGCGCCCGGCCTCGATCTGGGCCTGGACATGTAGCGGCCTTCGGTCAGAATCGCCGATTGGTCAGTACGGGCAGGGTGCGGCGAGCCTGCTCGGCGTCTTCCGGATCGAGATCGACGACGAGGACATCGGGCGAGTCGGCCAGCTGGTCGTGGATCAGGCCGAGCGGAGTGGCCACGGTGCTGTAACCGATCCCGGTCGGTGCCTTCCCGCTCGGCTCCCGGCCGATGCTGCGCGGGTCGGCCTGCCCGCAGGCCACGATCCAGGACGTCGAGTCCAGCGCGCGAGCACGCACCAGCAGTTCCCACTGCTCGCGCTTGCCCGCGCCCGCGCCCCAGGAGGCCGGGGTGACGATGATCGCGGCTCCCCGTTCGGCCAGGGTCGTGTACAACCCCGGAAAGCGGATGTCGTAGCAGGTCGTGATGCCGATGGTGGTGCCGCCCACGTCGGCGGTCAGTGGCTGCTCGCCCGGCGCGACGGTGCGCGATTCGGCGAACCCGAAAGCGTCGTAGAGGTGGATCTTGTCGTAGTGCGCGTCGAGCTCCGGTCCGGTGACCAGCATCGTGTTCGTGACACGCCCGTCGGAGGTGGGGGTGAACATGCCTGCGATGACGGCGACTCCGGCATCCGCGGCCAGCCTCCGTACCTCGCCGGCCCAGGGACCGTCCAGCGGTTGGGCGAGCGGGCCGAGCGGCACACCGAAGCAGGCCATCGTGGCTTCCGGGAACACCGCGAGCTCGGCACCGGATTCGGCGGCCCGACGTATGCCACCGGCGACCAGTTCCAGGTTCGTCTCCGGGTCGGGGGTCGACACGATCTGACACAGCGCGATCCGCACGCGAGTCCTCCGTTCCTGGCATGTCGGCCGGAAGTGCCCGTCGGTTTTTCCGGCCACTGCGCCATCCTGCCCGAGAGCGCTCGTGCGGTCGAACGCATCGGAGAGTCGGAAAGATCTCACCGGCACCGGAATTGTTGCCAGTAACTTGCATCAGTGTCTACGCTCGGCCCGTGATCAACCGCCGTACGCTGATGACCACGTCGCTGGCCACGCTGACACTGCTCGGGGCAGGCTGCTCGGCACCGGGCCGGACCGGGGGCGAGGACCCCGGTTCGATGCTGCTCGCCGACGGCTACGAACCCGACAGTCTCAATCCCCTGCTGGGGTATGCCCGCACCGGTGCCGCGAAGTTCTACGACGGCCTGATGGCCTTCGACGGCAACGGAACCCTGCTGCCCGCGCTGGCCGCCGAACCGCCGCGGTCCACACCGGACGCGAAGAGCTGGACGGTCCGGCTGCGGCGCGACGTCACCTTCCACGACGGCACCCCCTTCGACGCCGACGACGTGGTGGCCACGTACCGGGCAGCGATCGATCCGGCCTATGCCTCCACCATCAGCTCCGACTACGCGATGCTCGCCGGGGTGACGGCGATCGATGCGCACACCGTGCGCTTCGACCTGAACATGTCCTACGCGCCGTGGCCGGCCAAGATGGTGCTGGGCATCGTGCCTGGGGAGAAACTGGCCGACCCCGCTCCTCTGACGGACTCCGAGCTCAACACCCAGCCGGTCGGCACCGGCCCGTACCGGCTCGTCGAATGGCGGCAGGGCGAGCAGATGATCTGGGAGGGCAACCCGGACCACTGGGGCGGAGCGCCCGATATCGACACGATCACGGTGGTTTTCGCCACCGACGACAACACGCGTGCCCAGCGGGTCAAGGCAGGCGAGTTCGACGGCACCGTCCTGCCGCCGCTGCTGTCCGAACGGCTCGGCGTGGACGGCTACCGCACCGTGCACCACCGCACCGCCGACCACCGCAGCATCACCCTGCCCAGCCGGCATCCGATCACCGGAGACCCCGCGATCCGGACGGCGTTGAACCACGCGGCCAACCGCGAGGGCATGATCCGAGGCCTGCTGGGGGGCCACGGCAAACCCGCCCATACGCCGATTCCGGAGTCGATGGGGCACTATCACGAACCCACCGCACGGTTCGATTTCGACCCGGAGCGGGCCCGGCGGATCCTGGACGAGGCGGGCTGGCGGCCCGCTTCCGACGGGATTCGTCACCGGGATGGCCGGCGTGCTCGTTTCACGCTCATGTACTTCGCCGACGACAGCCTGCGCAAGCAGCTCGCCCGCGCCTTCGCCTCGGATGCGGCGAACGTCGGTGTCGAGGTGCACCTGGCCGGGGTGGACCGCACGGCAGCGGCCGAGCGCATCGGCACCGACGCCATCGTGCTGGGTGACGGCAACCCCCTGGATCCGGACCTGCAGATGTATTCCACCCTGCATTCCTCGGCGATCGGCACCGGCACGTACAACAATCCCGCCCGATACCGCAACGCCGAGGTGGACGCGGCCCTCGACGGCGGCAGACAGGCCATCGACGAGGCCGAGCGTGCCCGGTTCTACAAGCGGGCCCAGCAGGCCTATGTGGCCGATCCCGGACTGGTGTACCTGGCCTTCACCGACCACAGCTACGTGATGCGCACGGACGTCTGGAGCGGCTACGAACCGGTCGTGGAGCCGCACACTCACGGCACCACCTGGGGTCCGTGGTGGAACGTCGAGGACTGGACACCGAAGCGATGAACACGGCAGCGAAGACGGCCGCCGGATCCCCCTCGCGGGCCGCGGCGGCCGGCCGTCTGGTGCTGCGCAGGCTCGGTTTCGCCGTTCCGGTACTGGTGATCGTCGCCTTCGGCGTGTTCCTGCTCGCGGCGGCCTCGCCGTTCGACCCGATTCACCAGTACTACGGCGTGCAGATCTTCGACGCCTCCGCCCAGGACGTGGCAGCGGTCCGGGCCCGGCTCGGACTCGACGATCCGGTACTGGTGCAGTTCTGGAACTGGTTTTCCGGTGTGCTCTCCGGTGACCTGGGGATCTCCCGGTCGATGCGGCAACCCGTCGCACAGGTGGTGGCCGAACGATTGCCGTGGACGATCCTGCTGGCGACCACCGGTCTGGTCGTGGCGGTTCTGATCGCCGTGGTCCTGGGAACCGCCGCGGCCTGGCGCCAGGGTGGCTGGATCGACCGGTTCGTCACCGCGATCGGGTACGCCCTGGAAGGGGTGCCGCCGTTCGTGCTGGCGCTGCTGTCGATCGCGGTGTTCTCCCTGGGGCTGGGGTGGCTGCCGGTGGCGGGACTCACCGATGCGGGCAGCGCGATCAGCATCGGTCAGGTCCTCGAGCATCTGGCCCTGCCCGCGCTGGTGCTGGGGGTTTCGCAGTCTCCGTGGCTGGTGCTGCACCTCCGGCAGTCGCTGCTGAGTTCGCTGTCCGAGGATCATGTGGTCGGCGCCAGGGCGCGAGGACTCGGCGAAGGGATCGTCGTGCTGCGGCACGCGCTGCCGACGGCGTTGCTGCCGTTCGTGAACCTGATCGGAACGCGCATCCCCGAACTGGTCACCGGGGCAGTGCTGGTCGAAGAGGTTTTCTCCTGGCCGGGAGTGGCCGCGGCCGTGGTCACCGCCGCGACAGCGGTGGACTACCCGCTGCTGGCGATCCTGGCGCTGGTGGCCACGGCCGCCGTGCTCCTCGGCTCGCTGCTGGCCGATGTGGCCGCGATTCTGCTGGATCCCCGGGTGGCTGCTGATGGGTGACGTCCGCGAGAGTGTTCCCGAATCGACCGCCTGGGAGTCGGGCTCCGGGCAGTGGCGCAGTGCGGCCCGGAAACGGGCGGGCACTCCGCGTGGTGGCGGCAGGGAAGTGCGTGCGCGGATACGGCTGTGGGGCTCACTCGGAACACTGGTGGCCCTGGTGCTGGCGGCATTGCTCGTCCCCGCCCTGGCCGGGAACGAGGGCGGAGTGCACTACGAAGCGATCCGGCTTCCCCCGAGCCCCGAACATCCGTTCGGCACCGACACGGCCGGACGGGACGTGTTCGTGCGCGCGCTGGCCGGGCTTCGGGTTTCCCTGCTGGTGGCCGCGGTCAGCGCTCTGGTCTCCACTGTGCTCGGTGCTGCCGTGGGCACGATCGCCGGCGCGCTCGGCGGGTGGACCGATCGGCTGCTGATGCGGGTGGTCGACACCGTCAACGCTGTTCCCCACCTGTTGCTGGGCATCGTGATCGTCGCCCTCTACCGGGGCAGTGTGGTGGCCGTGGTTCTGTCGATCGCCCTGACGCACTGGACCGCCGTCGCGCGGATCGTGCGCTCGGAAGTGCTCTCGCTGCGGCAGCGTCCCTACATCGACGCGGCGATTTCCGGCGGTGCGACTCGGTGGCGTGTCCTGCATCGCCATCTGCTGCCCGCGATCGTGCCGCAGGCGGCGCTGTCGGCTGTGCTGCTGATCCCGCATGCCGTGTGGCACGAGACAGCGCTGAGCTTCCTCGGTCTGGGATTGCCGCCGCACATGGCCAGTATCGGCAACATTCTCGGTGACGGACGTGAGGCCGTGCTGCTCGGCGCATGGTGGATCATCCTGTTCCCCTCCGCACTGCTGGTGGTCACGACGCTGGCTGTCTCGGGTATCGCCGCCAGCTGGCGGGACGGAGTCGTACCTCGACGACGATCGGAGTTGGCGCTGTGAGCGAGACCGTGAACGCAACCGTGTCGACGGCGATCTCCCCGCGCACGGAACCGTTGCTGGAGTTGGATCGTCTCTCGGTGCGTTTCCTGCTGGGGCGTCGACGAGGAGGGGGCGAGGTGCGTGCCGTCACCGACGCCTCGCTGGCTTTGCGGCCCGGGCGGGTTCTGGCTCTGGTGGGCGAGTCCGGATGCGGTAAGTCCGTGCTGGCCTCGGCGCTGCTCGGCCTGCTGCCCGCCAATGCGCAGGTGCGCGGGCGCGCACTGCTGCATCGGGACCGAACCGTGGAATCAGGGGGCTCGGTGGAGCTGCTCACGGCCCCCGAGTCCGTTCTTGCCCGGCGAGTACGCGGGCGACTCGTCGGCCTGGTGCCGCAATCGGCGGGCACGCATCTGACGCCGGTACGCACGGCACGTGCGCAGCTGGAGGAAACGATCCGGCGACTGCGACCGCGGGCGGATCCGGCGTCGGCCGACGAACTCGCCGACTGGGCCGGATTGCGACCCGAGCAGCTCGATCACCATCCGCACGAACTCTCCGGAGGCATGGCGCAGCGGGTGGCGATGGCGCTGGCACTGGCCGGAGATCCTCCGGTCGTTCTCGCCGACGAGCCCACCACCGGGCTGGACCGGCCCCTGGTCGACCGGACGGTGGACCAGCTCGGTGACATTGCCGGACAGGGCAGAGCCGTTCTGCTGATCACCCATGACCTGGCGGCGGCCCGCCGGGTGGCCACCGATGTGGCGGTGATGTACGCGAGTCGCATCGTGGAGGCCGGCCCGACCGCGGAAGTCTTCGGCGAACCCTGGCATCCGTACACCGCCGGCCTGCTTCGGGCTCTGCCGGAAGGCGGTTTCGAACCGATTCCCGGCCATCCGCCCTCCCTGACCGAACTGGAAGGCCTCGAACGGAAGTGGGGTTGCGTGTTCTGTCAACGGTGCCCGGAGATGCCCGGCTTCGCCCCGTGCACGGGCGACCCCGAACCGATCGACCACGGCGATCGCCGCGTCGCCGCGCACCCGCCATGCTGAGCGGCACAGGCCTGGTGGCCGGGTATCGCAAGGGCACCCCGGTCCTGAACGGTATGGACATCGAGATCCCGGCGGGCAGCGTCGTGGGTCTGGCCGGCCCCAGCGGGTGTGGGAAATCGACGCTGGCTCGGGTGCTGAGCCTGCTGCAGCAGCCGTGGGCAGGCCGAGTGAGCGTGGACGGTGCCGTCGTCACCGGATTCCGGCACGCTGCTCCGCGTGAGCAGCGCACGGCGATCGGTCTCGTGTTCCAGCAGCCGCGCCAGGCGGTCGATCCGCGCTTCACGCTGTGGCGGATCATCGCCGAGCCGTTGCACGCTCTCGGCCGCTCCGAGGAGCTCTCCGGCCGGGTCGCGGAGCTGGCCGAACACCTCGGAGTGAGCGACGAGCTGCTGTCACGCCGGCCGCACGAGGTCAGTGACGGTCAGCTCCAGCGTGCCTGCCTGGCCAGAGCGCTGGCTGTGCGGCCTCGCTATCTCGTCTGTGACGAGATGACCGCGATGCTGGATGCCTCCACGACCGCCGCACTGGTACGGGTCGTCGACGAGCAGGTTCGCGATGCGGGCACGGGAGTTCTGGCGATCAGCCACGACGAGAGATTGCTCGAACGCTGGGCGCACCGTGTCGTCCGACTGTGTCCGGCACCGGTATGGGAAGGTGATCGCCGTCCCTTTCGTGGCGGTCCCACCCCGGACGAGGTGTGACCCGCATGATCGGCAATGGAGAAACCCATGAGCGAGAGCACGTCCTTCGTGCAGTGGCGTGAGCGGGCTCGGTCGGAGATCCGGGAAGAACGTCCGCATGTGCGGTGGCTGCTGGTGGTCGCCGCGATCGTCGTGATGGTCGGCATCCTGGCCGGGGTGATCGCCTTCCTGCTCGGGTGAGCGAGTGGGGCGGTTTCGCTCGAAACCGCCCCACTCTTCACTCGGTCCGGGCGGGGTCAGACCCTGCCCGCTTCGCGGAGCAGGATGGACACGGCCGCGTCATTGCGCGCCGTTTCGCGGGGAATGACCTCGTCCGGAGGGTAGAAGCCTTCGATCCCGCCGCTTGCCGGATACATCTCGAAGGTGAACGACAGAATGTCGTGCTCGGCCCACATCCAGTCGTTGACGCTGCCGTCGGTGACGTAGAGATCACTGGACTGCTGAGGGGTGTAACCGTTCGTGGCGGCCATGGCCCGGCCGGTGCGGGCGAACCGGTCGTACTCCTCCCGTGTCATGCCCGGTGCGGTGTTGTTCTCGGTGTATCCGTACGGCCACAGCACCAGTTCCGAGAAGGTGTGGAAATCGATGTGTGCCGTGATCTGCTGCTCACCGTCGATGACGCGGGAGTCGGTGAAGTCCCGGATCGCCGAGGTCTCCGGGGCCGAGAAGGGCGCGGGGCCACGGTAGGTCGAGGCGTTCGGGTCACCACTGGAACCGCCGCAGCAACCCCACTTGTGACCCCAGTTGCGGTTGAGATCGGTGGGCGTGGACTCGCGGTTGCGTCGCCAGCCCCGGTAGGTGACGCCCGAGACGTCGTGGACGGAGCCGTCCGGATTGACCATGGGCACGATCCAGATCTCGCGAGTGTCGACCATCTCCGCGATGGCGGGATCACTGGCGTACCCGTCGGTGTAGCGCTGCACGATGTGCAGGCACATCTCGGTGGTGAGGTGCTCCCGGGCATGCTGGTTGCAGGTGAACAGGACCTCGGGCTCGTTCTCGTCCGCGGTGACGTTGTCACTGATCTTGAGCACCGGGATGTCCCTGCCCATGGCGGAGCTGCCTGCGCTGGACTGCACGGCGAGACCGGGATGCTCGGCGACTGCCGTGCCGAGTTCGGCGACCATTTCGGTGTAGGTGTGGTAATCCCGGTCCTGCGGGGGGAACCCGGCGGTGAGCCCGTTGCCGCTCGCCGGCGGGAGTGCGTCGGTGATCTCGCGCTTGCCGCGCAGTTCGAAGCCGGCCTCGCGCAGCCGTGCGGCCTGCTGCGGAGTTGCTTCGACGGTGGCGGTACCGTCCCGGACGGACAGGACCAGGGCTCCGTTGCGCATGATTGCGGTGCGCGACCGGCTGTCGGTGTTCGGCACCGTGTAGATCGCTGTGTCCCGAGCCGTTTCCTGTTCGGGTGTGGGCCGGGGCTCCGCCGCGACGGTGGCCTCGACCGCCGGTGTCAGCAGGAGAGCCGCGGCGGCCGTGATCACCGCGATTCTGCGCCGTGAGGGAAACATCACGCCTCCGATCGATCACTGGTGTGACCGGCAGAGGATCACCGAGCCCGGCATGATCGGCAACCCACTTTCGTCTGATCGGTACCGTCCGTCGTGGCTGCTCGAGGCGCCGGCTCCCACAGCCAGGCCCAGCCGGAGGTTCCGCCACCCGCACCGCGACGCACGCCGATCCGCGCACCCTCGCGGTCCGGCCGGTCGGATCTGCCCGTCCGGCCCGCAGGGGCGGCGACTACCCTGGAGGGGAAACCCGGCACGGAAGGACGCCCATGCTCACCCGTACTGACCTGCGCGGTCGTGTCCCCTCGCCCGGCGAGCTGCGTGCCACGCTGCCGCGCGCCGGAACCGACGTGGAGCACGCGCTGCATCGGGTGCGCCCGGTGATCGAGGCCGTACGGGACCGGGGCGTGGCGGCGGCCCGGGAGTACACCGAGCAGTTCGACTCGGTGTTGCCGGAGCAGGTACGGGTCCCGGAGAACGAGCTGCGGCGCGCACTCGACGAGCTCGACCCCTCGGTGCGTACCGCACTGGAGGAGTCCATCGCGCGGGCCCGCAGGGTGCACGCGGACCAGCGCCGCAGCGACGTGACGACGGAGGTCGCGCCCGGGGGGACCGTGACCGAGCGATGGGTACCGGTGAGCCGGGTCGGGCTGTACGCGCCCGGGGGACTGGCCGTTTACCCGTCGAGTGTCGTGATGAACGTCGTACCGGCTCAGGCTGCCGGAGTCGGGTCCCTCGTGGTCTGCTCCCCGCCGCAGGCGGAGTTCGGCGGGCGCCCGCACCCGACCATCCTGGCGGCCGCGCAGCTGCTCGGTGTGGACGAGGTGTGGGCCGTCGGCGGTGCGCAGGCAGTGGCGCTGCTGGCCTACGGCGGGACCGACACCGATGATGGCGAGCTGCTGCCGGTGGACATGGTCACCGGACCGGGCAACCTCTATGTGACCGCCGCCAAGCGGCATCTGCGCAGTGTGATCGGTATCGACTCGGAGGCGGGCCCGACCGAGATCGCGGTCCTGGCCGACACGAGCGCCGACCCGGTGCACGTGGCCGCCGACCTGATCAGCCAGGCCGAGCACGACACGCTCGCGGCGAGTGTGCTGGTCACCACCTCCGAGGAATTCGCCGATGCCGTCGACACCGAGCTCGAGCGCCAGGTCGCGCAGACCAAGCACATCGAACGCATCAGGACCGCGTTGACCGGCACGCAATCCGGTTGCGTCCTGGTCTCCACCGTCGACGACGGCATCCGGGTGGTCGATGCCTACGCGGCCGAGCACCTGGAGATCCAGACACAGCAGGCCTCGGAGGTGGCCGCACGCGTCCGTAACGCGGGGGCGATCTTCGTGGGGGCGTTCAGTCCGGTGTCGCTGGGTGACTACTGCGCGGGCTCCAATCACGTGCTGCCCACCGGAGGATGCGCGCGGCATTCCTCCGGACTGAGCGTGCAGAGCTTCCTCCGGGGCATTCACGTGGTCGACTACACCGAGCAGGCCCTGCGCGAGGTGACCGACCAGGTGATCGCTCTCGCCGATGCCGAGGACCTGCCCGCGCACGGGCAAGCACTGACCGCTCGCTTCCCGGTATAGGTCGCGGGCGGGACCGGCATGTGCGCCCGGGTTGAGCACCGAAGCGAAAAATCCGTACGTGAAACAACTTGCAACCACACCGCACGGCGGTGAAGGACGAGGTAGCACGCCCATGAGTGATGTGATCGGTGGCGGCACGGCGCTGAGTGACCTGCCGCTGCGGGAGGATCTGCGTGGTCGCAGTCCCTACGGTGCCCCCCAGTTGGACGTCTCGGTCCGCCTGAACACCAACGAGAACCCGTTTCCTCCCCCGGAGGATCTGGTCGCCGACGTGACCGCCTCCGCCGAGGAGATCGCCGCCTCCCTGAACCGCTACCCGGATCGGGACGCCGTGCAGCTGCGCGAGGACCTCGCCGCCTACCTCGCCGCCGCCACCGGTGTCACGATGTCGGCGGCGAACGTGTGGGCCGCCAACGGGTCCAACGAGGTGCTGCAGCAGCTCCTGCAGGCCTTCGGGGGACCGGGGCGCACCGCACTCGGGTTCGAGCCGTCCTACTCGATGCATCCGATCCTGGCCGCGGGTACGCGCACCGAGTGGCATCCCGCGCCGCGCCGCGCCGATTTCGGCCTCGACGGTGCCGAGGCCGCTCGCGTGGTGGCAGAACGGCGTCCCGATGTGGTTCTGCTGGTCAGCCCGAACAACCCGACCGGCCAGTCGGCCACGGTGGAGGACCTGCGGGCGGTTGTCGAGGCCGCGCCCGGCATCGTCGTGGTGGACGAGGCCTACGTGGAGTTCTCCGCGCGGACGAGCGCGGTGGCGTTGATCGAGGAGTACCCGGCGAAGCTGATCGTCAGTCGCACCATGAGCAAGGCGTTCGCCTTCGCCGGTGGGCGGCTCGGCTACCTCGCCGCGGCACCGGCTGTCATCGACGCGTTGTTGCTGGTACGTCTGCCGTACCACCTGTCGGCTCTCACCCAGGCTGCGGCGCGTGCCGCGCTGCGCCATGCCGAGGGCACCCTCGGCTCGGTCAAGGCGCTGGTCGACGAGCGGGAACGGGTGACTCGGGGCCTGCGGGAACTGGGACTGACCCCGGTGCCCAGCGACGCCAATTTCATCCTGTTCGGGCGGTTCGCCGACGCACACCGGGCATGGGAACGCTACCTGGACTCCGATGTGCTCATCCGCGACGTGGGAATCCCGGAACACCTGCGCGTGACCATCGGTACTCCGGAGGAGAACGACGCCTTCCTGGCGGCGAGCAAGACGGTACGTGAGGAGATGGCCCAGTGAGCGAGCCCCTGTCGGGTGAGTCCCTGTCCGGTGAGTCCCGGTCCTTCGCGGCGAGAAGCCGCACCGGCCGGATCGAGCGGACCACCAAGGAGTCCTCGGTGCTGGTCGAGCTCGACCTCGACGGTACGGGACAGGTCGAGGTCGATACGACCGTGCCGTTCTACGACCACATGCTGCACTCCCTGGGCACGCACGCGGGCTTCGACCTGACGGTGCGGGCGAGCGGGGACGTCCACATCGACGCCCACCACACCGTCGAGGACACCGCGATCGTGCTCGGGCAGACGCTCCGGCAGGCACTCGGCGACAAGAAGGGCATCCGCCGGTTCGGCGATGCGTGGATCCCGATGGACGAGACGCTCGCGCATGCGGCCGTCGACGTCTCCGGACGTTCGTACTGCGTGCTCACCGGGGAGCCGGAGCAGTACAATACGTTCACGATCGGCAACAACTACCCGTTCGTGCTCAACCGTCACGTGTTCGAGTCACTCGCCTTCCACGCGCAGATCAACCTGCACGTCCGTGTCCTGCACGGTCGCGACCCGCACCACATCACCGAGGCCCAGTACAAGGCGATCGCCCGAGCGCTGCGTGCGGCCACCGAGCCGGACCCGCGTTTCGCCGGGGTCGTCCCCTCCACCAAGGGCGCTTTGTAAAGCCGGGCGGCGCGGCCGAGCTTGTGGAGTGAACGGAACTTTCACTCGCATAGAAGTAACGAAAGTTCCGTTCACTCGCTATCGACTTGCCGCCATGGCTCCATTGTGTCGCTCATTAAGCAACACGATGGGACATGCGCAACAATGGGGTTGCATGCTGGAGTCCCGGGAGAGCTCTCCCGTTGCGGGCGGAAAGGAGCGGGGCCGATGGTCAGGACGCTGCCTGCCACCACCGGCATCGGAGCCACCGAGCGTCGCGATCAGGGGTCGATTCTCGATGCGATCGGCGGTACTCCACTGATGTTGCTGGAGGGCATCTGGGTCAAGCTCGAATACCTCAACCCCTCGGGGTCGATCAAGGCGCGGATCGCGAAGTACATGATCGAGCGTGCCGAGCGGGAAGGGCTGCTGCACAGCGGAGACACCATCGTCGAGGCCAGCAGCGGCAACACCGGCAATGCCATGAGCATGGTCGCCGCGGCCAAGGGCTACCGCATGCTGGTGGTGATGCCGGAGAACATGAGCACCGAACGCGCGGCCATTTCCCGGGCCCTGGGAGCCGAGGTGCTCACGGTCGGTGATTTCCACGTCAACGAGGCCCTGGCCAAGGCCGCCGAGCTCGGCGAGCGCCCCGGCTACTTCGCCCCGCAGCAGTTCGACAACGACTGGAACGCCGAGGAGAACCGCACCTGGCTCGGTCCGGAAGTGCTGGAGCAGCTCCCGTCCGGTGTGGTTCCCGACGCCGTGATCGCCGGTGTCGGGACCGGCGGCACGATCATCGGGGTCGGCCAGGCGTTCCGGCGGGTCAATCCCGCCTGCCACATCGTGGCGATGGAACCGGACGAATCCTGCACGCTGCAGTGCGGCGACATCGACAAGCATCTCATCGAGGGGGTCTCCGACGGCTTCGTCCCCGGTATCTTCGCCCGACACCGCGGGATCGTCGACGAGCTGATCGCCGTGAGCAGCGCGGACGCGCTCGCCGAAATGCGCCGGTTGAGCGCCGAGCACGGCCTGTTCGTCGGCCCGTCGTCCGGAGCGCACCTGCTTGCCGCCAAGCGCCTGCGCGAGCGCCGCCCGGAGCTGGCCGACGTGGTGACCTTCCTGTGTGACGAGGGAGAGAAGTACCTCACCGAGCACTACACCTGAAGCTTCCCGGAGGTACTGCGGACGTGGTCGGGCACGGCTCCGCAAGTTGCTCGACTCCCACAGCAACGGAATAGTTGCTGCGCATGCGTGCCCACCATGTCCTGATGTCGCGGCGGGCGCCGCCGCGCCCGGTACTCGCGTTTCTGCTGATCGCCGTACTGGCACTGGCGAGCTGTACGAACTCCGCGCCACCGCCGCCGGATTCCGGCACATCGGCACCCGGCACGCCGAGTACCGCCCCCGGCTCCTCGCTCGGTGGTCCGGTGTTCGGCCGCATTCCCGAGATCATCGACAGGGTGCGGCCCTCGGTCGTCACCGTGCGGACCTCGAAAGGAGTCGGCAGCGGCGTGGTCTATCGCTCGAACGGCGTCATCGTCACCAACCGGCACGTCGTGGCCCGCAGCAAGCAGCAACGGGCACCCGTCTTCGACCGGGTCACCGTCGTCTTCGCCACGGGCAAGCAGGCGCAGGGCCGGGTGATCGGAGCCGACTACCCGACCGATCTCGCCGTGATCAGGGTGGACCGGACGGGGTTGAATGCGGCGGAATTCCAGACGAAGACACCCGAGGTCGGCGAGCTCGCCGTGGCCATCGGCAGCCCCCTCGGTTTCCGGGAGTCCTCGACCGCGGGCATCGTCTCCGGGCTCAACCGCAGCTTCCCGGCAGAGCAGACCCAGCGGCCACTGATCAACCTCATCCAGACCGACGCGGCGATCTCGCCCGGCAGCTCGGGCGGTGCCCTGGTGGGCAAGAACGCGAAGGTCGTGGGCATCAACGAGCTCTACCTGCCCCCCGGGCAGACCGGTGCGGTCTCGATCGGCTTCGCCATCCCCTCGGCAACGGTGGTCGACGTGGTCGAACAGATCCTGCGCACGGGCAGTGCGGAGCACGCTGTCCTGGGGGTCGCCGTGGTCGAGGTCACCCCTGCTCTGGCCGAGCAACTGGGACTCCAGCAGGCCCGGGGCGTGCTCGTGCAGCGCGTCGTCGAGGGCAGCGGCGCCGCCGAAGCGGGCATCCGCTCCGGTGACGTCATCGTCCGTCTCGCCGGTCGGCGCATCGACACGATCAACACCGTCTACTCCGTGCTCCGCAAGCACGATCCCGGCGACACGGTGCAGGCCACGATCATCCGGAACGGGCAGGAAAGGCAGTTGCGGATCACCCTTTCGCAACGGTGACGGCTCCAAGGCGGAATCACCGGGGCGGTACCGGTCGCCGGGGCCGCCTTCGTCAAGGGATGACTTATGCTGATCATCAGTATCATCGCCGCGCTGGCGGCCGGTGCGTGCTTCGCGGCCGGCGGGGTGCTGCAGCAGCGGGAGGCCAGCACCGCACCCGAGGGCGAATCCTTGTCGCCGCGGCTGCTGCTGGACCTGGCTCGGGACAAAGTGTGGCTCGGAGGTATCGCCGCCACCGCAGGCTCGTTCCTGTTCAAGGCGATCGCACTGGCCTTCGGCCCCCTGACGCTGGTACAGCCGCTGATCGTGTCCGAACTGCTGTTCGCCGTCCCGGTTTCGGTGCGCAGGCACCGGTTGCGGTTGGGGCCGCGGGAATGGAGCGGGATCGTCGCCGTGGGCGGCGGCCTGATACTGGGCATCATCGCCGCCTCGCCCAGTCGGGGCGATGTGCTTCCGCCGCTGTCGTCGTGGGCCGCGATGCTCGGCGCCATCGTGGTGCTGATGGCAGTGTCGCTGCTGATCGGGCGCCGACTGTCCGGACCGGCACGGGCCTCGACGTTCGCGCTGGCCGCCGTCGCGCTGCTGGCGACCCAGTCCGCACTGCTCGCCGCCACCGTCGCCCTGTTCAAGCAGGGCATCGTCACCGCGTTCACCGCATGGCAGCCCTACGCGATGGCGGTGACCAGCATCGTCGGGCTCATGCTCGTACAAAGTGCCTACCAGGCGGGTCCGCTCGCGGCGAGCATGCCGGTCATGGACACCGCGAACCCGGTCATCTCCATCGCCATCGGTGTGCTCGTCTTCGGTGAGTCGATCAACACCGGAGTCTGGCACCTTGCCGGAGCGGCGGGGGGCCTGGCGTTGCTGCTGACGGGGATCATCGTGGTCGACACCTCCCCGCTGGTGCACCGCGTGCAGCAAGTCGAGCAGCAGCAGCAAGCCGAAACGGACGAACAGGACCGGTAGCGCGACCATTCCACTCCGGAAGGCGGAGGCGAAGGAACCGTGAGCGAGAATGCCGGTTCCGAACGGTAACGCCCCACGATCCCACGGAGCCATCCTGTGCAGGACTACCTCCCGATCCTCCTGCTCGCCCTGGCGGGCTTTCTCATCGGCGGCGTCTACGTGACGTGGAAGACCGCCAAGCTCCTCGCCGCCCTGCTCGGGATCGCCGCCGTGGTGGCACTGGCCGGCGGGATCCTGTGGCTGTGACGGATCCACGCCGGCCGGCGACGGATGGTCGGGTGACGAGGCTGACCGGGTTCGGGTGGCAGGTGGCTACAGAACCACGCTCAGGGCCAACACCATCCCGAGCGAGACGACCGAAGCCAGCATGGTCACCACGGTGCACGTTTTGAGCGTGCCCCGGGTGGACAGGTTCAGCAGCCGCTGGAACATCCAGAAGAAGTTGCTGTTGACGTGCACGGCGAACAGTGCGCCGGATCCGGCGGCCAGCGCGACCAGCAGCGGGGAGATGTCGATGCTGCCGAGTACCGGCGCCAGGATGCCTGCGGCGGTGATGGCGGCCACCGAGGTCGAGCCGATGCACACGTGCAGCACGGCTGCGATGATCCACGCCAGGATCAGCGGCGACAGCGCGTTCGAGGAGAAGTACCCGGCGAGGATGTCCTCCAGTCCGGTCTTGCTGATCACGGCGCCCAGGGACCCGCCGACGCCGGTGATGACCAGGATGCTGCCGCACTCGCGCAGCCCGCGGCTCAACGTGTTTCCGGCCTGTTGCCGCGACAGGCTGCGCCACGCCAGGAAGTACGCGCCGACCACGCCGAGGAACAGTGCGACGAGCGGATCCCCGAAGAACGCGAGCGGACCCGACGAGACGCCAGCGACCTTGGCGATTCCCCCGGCGGCGATGAGTGCGATCGCGACCAGCAGCGGAAGCAGGGAGACGCCGAGAGAGGGGAGCTTGGCCGACTCGGCACCTGCCTCAACCGGTTCGTCCGCGGGCGCGTCCTGTGGAGACAGCTCGTCGGAGTTCCGGTTCCACAATCCCCGCTCGAGCAGCTGCTTGTACAGGAAAGTCGTGATCAGCGCGGTCGGCACGGTCACCACGAGCCCGAACAGCAGCATCGAACCCAGCGGTACGTTCAGCAGCCCCGCGACGGCCAGGGCGCCCGCACCGGGAATGACCAGTACCAGTCCCAGTTCCGATCCCAAGATCAGTGCCGCGCCCATCGCGGCGGTTCCGTCCCGCCGGATGCGAGGCGCGATGGAACGGCCCAGCGGCGCCGTCAACACGAGCAGCACATCCGTGTAGATGGCCGGGAACACGCTGCTCATGGAGGTGCTGAAGACGTAGGGAGCGCGTTCGGCGCCGAAGACGCGCAACAGCGACTCGGTCAGCTTCCGCAAGGCCCCGGTGGCCGACAGCAGCGAACCCAGCAGGACACCGAACGTGATCAACAGTCCGATACTGCTCATGATGTCGCCGAAGCCGTTCGTGATGGCCTCGACGGTGCCCTGGAAACCCAGCCCGGTGGCCAGACCCAGATAGATCGAACCGGTCAGCAGAGCGATCAGTGGCTCGATCCGTGCGACCAGGATCAGCAGCACCGTGGCAGTGAGCGCGATGGCCGTGTGCAGCAGGATCAGTACGTCACTCAACCGGACCTCCTTGTCGTTGTCGTCCACGAGTCACGGCGGGTGAACGGGTCCGGTGCGGCGGGGCCGCCGATCGCCCCGGACCTGCCCGTGCTTCGGATCACGCCGTGCATCGCGGGGACTATGAACGCCGGTTGGTGGCGCCGTCACGTTTGTGTTCACTACGTTCACCGGTCGGTAACTCGACATGTTCGACAGGAGGGCCGTGGTACGGAACCGGTTTCGCCGCAGCTCCGGCGGATGGAGCCTGGCGCGGCAGTTGTTCGCCCTGCAGGTTGTGATCGTGGTCACCGTCGTCGTGGCCGGGGCGGGTTTGGCCTGGTACGACGCGCAGCGGCGCAATCAGCAGGCCGCACGGCAGGAGGTGATCGCGGTGGCCGAGACACTGGCGGCCACACCTCAGCTGCGCCGCGCTCTGCGTCTGTCCGAGCCGAGCACGGTCCTGCAGCCCTGGTCGAAGGAGGTGCAGACCGACACCGGCGTCGACTTCATCACCATCATGGACCCGCGCGGTATCCGCTACACCCACCCCGAGCCGCGCCGGATCGGGGAGCGGTTCTGGGGACACATCGGACCGGCCGTGCGGGGGAGGACGTTCACGGAGACCTACACCGGCACGCTCGGCCCTTCCGTGCGTGCGGTCGCACCCGTGTTCGGCGAGGAGGGCGAGGTGCGCGCCCTGGTCAGCGTCGGGATCAAGGTCAAGGTGCTCACCCGCGAGTTCCGTGATCAGCTGACCGTGCTGATCGCCGTGGCCGGGCTGGCCCTGCTGCTCGGAGGAGTGGGCACCTACTGGGTCAGCAACCGGCTGCGCAGGCACACCCACGGGCTCCGGCCCGCCGAGCTGAGCCGGATGTACGAGTATCACGACGCGATCCTGCACGCGGTACGGGAAGGACTCCTGCTCGTGTCACCGTCGGAAGTGCTCACCCTGTGCAACGACGGCGCGGCGGCGCTGTTGTCGGTGGACTCGACCGAGGTCGAGGGCACGGCGCTCGCCGAGGCCGGACTGCCGGAGTCGTTGGTCGACACTCTCCGCGTCGGCCGCGACGTCCGCGACGAGGTGCATCTGACCGCCGACAGGGTGGTGCTGGTCAACGTCTCGACCGTCCGCAGCGGCGGGCGGAACCTCGGGAGTGTGGTCACCCTGCGCGATCACACCGAGCTGCAGGCGTTGACCAGGGAACTCGACTCGATGCGCGGGTTCTCGGAGTCGCTGCGCTCGCAGGCGCACGAGTCCGCGAAACGGCTGCACACGGTGGTGTCGCTGATCGAGCTCGGGCGTACCGGGGAAGCCGTGGAGTTCGCCACCGCAGAGCTCGCGCTCGCCCAGCAGCTCACCGACCGCGTGGTGGGGGCGGTGACCGAACCCGTGCTTGCCGCCGTGCTGCTCGGCAAGAGCGCGGAGGCGCACGAGCGCGGAATCGAAGTGGTGCTCACCGAGGACACGGCGGTCGACGAGGAGGCGATCGAGCACATCGCCTCCCGTGATCTCGTGACCATCCTGGGCAATCTCATGGACAACGCGATCGAGGCGGTCATGGAGGGCACGCGCGAGCAGCGGCCGACCATCACGGTCACCGCCCGCACCGACCCCGACACCGGAGAACTGGTGCTCCGGGTTGCCGACAACGGTCCCGGGCTCGATCCCGCTTCCACGGGGCAGGTCTTCGAGCGCGGTTTCTCGACCCGGGACGACGGGCGCGGACTCGGGCTGGCGCTGGTGGGGCAGAGCTTCCGCCGTTACGGCGGCCGCGCCGAGGTCGGTGAACACGGCGGCGCCGTGTTCACCGTGCACCTGCCGCAGACCGCGCCCCGCGGAAGCCACCTCACGGGAGCGCGAGCGTGATCTCGGTACTGATCGTCGAGGACGACCCGGTCGCGGCCGAGGCGCACGAGCTGTACGTGCAGCGCATCGCGGGGTTCGAAACCGCCGGGCGGGTGCGTACCGGTCAGGCCGCGCTGCGGTTCCTGGAGCAGACACCGGTCGACCTGGTGTTGTTGGATCTGCGGCTGCCGGACATGGACGGCCTCCGAGTCAGCCGCGCCCTGCGGAAGGTCGGCAGCGGTACGGACGTGATCGCGGTGACCTCGGCTCGTGATCTCCGGATCGTCCGGGAGTCGGTGGCGAGCGGAGTGGTGCAGTACCTGCTCAAACCGTTCACGTTCGCGGCGATGCGAGACAAGCTGGAGCACTACGCACAGTTTCGTTCCAACCTCGGTCACGATCGCGAAGCCAGTGGTCAAGGCGAAATCGACCGGGCCTTCTCGGCGTTGCGGGCAGTGAGTCCCTCCTCGCTGCCCAAGGGCATGAGCGAGGAGACTCTCACCGCTGTCGTCTCGGCGATGCGCGAGCGTCCGCACGGGGCCTCGGCGGAGACGATCGGCCGAGCCAGTGGTGTGTCGCGGGTGACCGCACGGCGCTACCTGGAGTACCTCGTGGACACCGGCATGGCCGTACGCCGGCCCCAGTACGGTGGAGTCGGGCGCCCCGAGATGGTCTACCTCCGGAACACCGAGACGTGAATTCGACGGTGAGTCAGTTGCTCACCGCGCACTGGCCGCGGTCCACCCGTTGCGGGATGCCCGAGGTGGGGCGGATGTCGTCGTCGAAGATCGCCGTCGGCAGGTAGAGCGTGGCGCAGGCGTTCGGGATGTCGACCACACCGGACAGGCGGCCCTCGATCGGCGCGGCGCCGAGGAGCAGGTACGCCTGCTCGGGCGTGTAGCCGAACTTCGTCAGGTACTCGATCGCGTGCAGGCACGCACGGCGGTAGGCCAGGGTCGTGTCGAGGTAGCGCTGCTCGCCGGACTCGGTGACCGACAGGCCGGCGAAGGTGAGGAATTCGGTGTAGCGCGGCTCGATCCTGCCGGGCATGAACACCGGCGCGGAGACGCCGAACGTCTCCATCCCGCCCTTGATCACGTCGACGTGCAGGTCGATGAACCCGCCCATCTCGATCGCACCGCAGAAGGTGATCTCGCCGTCTCCCTGACTGAAGTGCAGGTCCCCCACCGAGAATTTCGCCCCGGGCACGTACACCGGATAGAACACCCGGGAGCCGCGGGAGAGATTCTTGATGTCCTGGTTGCCGCCGTTCTCCCGTGGTGGGGCGGTGCGGGCGGCCTCGCCTGCGACCCGGTCGTACTCGTCCCCGCTCAGCCCGCCCAGACGGGCGTTGTTCGGTTCCGGCGGCAACGCCAGGGGTGGCACCCGTGTCGGGTCGGTGTCGCGCAACGCGCCTTCCCGGTCGTTCCACCGGCTCAGCATCTCCGCCGACGGCGCGGTGCCCATCAAACCCGGGTGGGCGAGCCCGGTGAAGCTCACTCCCGGCAGGTGGCGCGAGGTCGCGGTGTGGCCGTGGAAGTCCCACACCGCCTTGTAGGCGCTGGGGAAGTGGTCGGTGAGGAAGCCGCCGCCGTTGTCGCGGGCGAAGATCCCGGTATACCCCCAGCTCTGTCCCGCAACCGGCCCGCTCTCCTGCGGCACCGGTCCGAGGTCGAGGACGTCGACGACGAGCAGGTCACCGGGCTCGGCGCCCTCGACGGCGATCGGCCCGGACAGCTGGTGCACCAGGGACAGATCGGCGTCACGCACGTCGTTGGCGGAGTCGTCGTTGTGGATCGTCCCGTCGAACCATTCCCGGCACTCGAGACGGAACTCCGAATCCGGGCGCACCGTCGCAGCCGGTGGAATATCGGGATGCCATCGGTTGTGTCCGAGCACGTTCTGCTCGGTGAAGCTCTGGGACTGGTCGACGCTGAACAGGACCTCGGGCATGGGAATGCTTCCCTTCGGCGCGGTCAGGGGCGGGGCAGGCGGGCGTGGCGCGGATCGTGCGTGGTGCGAGCCGGGGCCGCCGGAGGTGGTGTTGTCACCACATCGGGCTCGTCGGCACTGCGCAGGCTCTGCTCATGAGCCCGGGTGAGCGGACCCGCCGCGCGGTTCAGCCGGGGTGCGGTGAACAGCCGCGGGGCCGGAACCGCACACACCGGGCACGGTTCGGTGGCCGCTGCGGTACCCAGCGGCCTGCTCGTGTCGAAGGGTCCACACTCCCGGCACCGGTAGAGGTAGGTGGGCATCGCGTGGCGACCTCCGTGCGGCGGCTGTGACGGCGATGCCGCGAGAATTTCCCGTAGTGAGGGCGCTCGCACCTCGGCGGGCGCGAAATCACGTGATCGGGTGTATCCGCCTTACAAACCGCCGTCGGCGTCGGGGCGCAGGCGGGGAGCCCCCGGTCCGAACTCGGCCATCCGGTCGTCGGTGTTGTGCAGCGCGCAGGTGCGCAGGGACAGGCAACCGCATCCGATGCAGCCGGTGAGTCGATCGCGTAGTCGCTGCAGCCCGTCGATGCGCGCGTCGAGTTCGTCGCGCCACCGCCGGGACAGGCGTTCCCAGTCGGCCTTGGTGGGGGCGTGATCCTGTGGCAGCGTCGCCAGCGCCTCGGCGACCTGCTCCAGGCTGAGCCCGACGCGCTGGGCGGCGCGGATGAAGGCCAGTCTGCGCAGGACGCCGCGTTCGTAGCGGCGCTGGTTGCCGCTGGTCCGGGTGGCCGAGATCAGACCGCGGTCCTCGTAGAACCGCAGCGCCGTCTGTGCCACTCCACTGCGGTGGGCGACCTCGCCGATGGTGAGCAGTTTCGGCAGTTTCGACACGCTCCGACCCGTTCTCTTGACTTCAAGCGAACTCGAAGTTCGATGCTAGCGCCATGACGATGACCACGAAACCCGGCGCGGAACCGGACTACGCCGATCTGCCCGCGTTGTTGAACCGCATGGCCGGCGACGAGAAGCACTCGCCGGCCGCGCATTCCACCCTGGACGTGCTGTGGGTGCTCTACGACCGGGTACTGGCCGTGAACCCGCACAACACGGCCGATCCCGAGCGGGACCGCTTCCTGCTGTCCAAAGGCCACGGTCCGATGGCCTACTACGCCGTGCTCGCCGCCAAGGGGTTCTTCGACCCCGACCTGCTGCACGGCTGGGGCGAGTTCGACTCGCCGCTGGGCTTCCATCCCGACCGGACGCTGGTGCCGGGGGTGGAGATCGGCAGCGGATCGCTCGGGCACGGCCTGCCGCTGGCGCTGGGTACCGTCCTCGGCCTGCGTGCACGCGGTCACACGCACCCGCGCGTCGTCGTGCTCGTCGGCGACGCCGAACTGGAGGAAGGCAGCAACCACGAGGCCATCGCGCTGGCAGGGCGGCTGGGCCTGGGACAGCTGACCACCGTCGTCGTCGACAACTCCTCCTCCACCCACGGCTGGCCGGGAGGAATCGGCGAGCGCTTCGCCGGAGAGGGCTGGCGGCAGCGCACCGTCGACGGTCGCGACCACGACGCCCTGCGCAAGGCGCTGACCGACACCCGCACCGACCGGCCGCTCGCGGTGGTCGCACACGTGACGGAGAGGGGAGTTCTCGCATGACCGCACTCGCAACGACCACCATGCCCGCGGCCGGCATGCGCGAGGTCTTCACGGACACCATGAGCACCGCCCTCGATGCCGACCCGCGAGCGGCCGTGGTGCTGGCCGAGATCTCCGCCGACCGGTTCACCGAGGCCGCGCGGCGCCACCCCGACCGAGTGATCAACGTCGGCATCCGTGAGCAGGCGATGATCGGCGTGGCGGGAGGTCTGGCCCTGGCGGGAATGCGCCCGGTGGTGCACACGATCACGCCGTTCCTGGTCGAGCGGCCCTTCGAGCAGATCAAACTCGACCTCGCCCATCAGGGTGCCGGTGCCGTCCTGGTCAGCACCGGCGCTTCCTACGACTACCCGGCGGCCGGCCGGACGCACATGGCCCCGGGCGATGTCGCACTGCTGGACACACTGCCGGGCTGGACCGTGCACGTACCGGGCCATCCCGCGGAGGTCCCGGCGATGCTGAACTCGGCGCTGGCCACCGACGAGCCCGTCTACATTCGCCTCTCCGATCGCGGCAATGCCGAACCGCTGGCCGAGGGACCGAAGTTTCGGCCCGTGCGGCACGGACGTCACGGTGTCGTCGTCGCCGTGGGGCCGACGCTGCGTCCCGTGCTCGCCGCGACCGCGACGCTGGATGTGACGGTGCTGTACGCGCCGACGATACGGCCGTTCGACTCCGCCGGGCTCCGTGCCGCGGTGTCGGCGGCGAGCCCGGACGTCGTGCTCGTCGAGCCGTACCTGCGCGGTACCTCCACGCACGTCGTCAGCGACGTCCTGTCCGACCTTCCGCATCGTGTGCACGCCCTGGGCGTTCGCCGTGACGCGGAACTGCGCGCCTACGGCACCGCCGAGCAGCACGAGGCCGCGCACGGGCTGGGACCGACCGGTATCGCCGCGAGCCTGCGGCAGTTCCTGGAATAGCGGAATCCGCGTGCCGGCTGCGTGCCCGGGAAGGACGCGGCTGACACCGCTTGCTCGACGATCGCACGCAGCCGCCGGTGCGGGACCGGTAGCCTGGAGGGCGTGGCACGAGTCGTCGTACTGGACTACGGATCCGGCAACCTGCGTTCCGCCGAGCGCGCGCTGGAACGCGCGGGCGCCGATGTCGAGGTGACCTCGGACCGGCGCGCCGCGCTGGAGGCCGACGGCCTCGTCGTTCCCGGCGTCGGCGCGTTCTCGGCCTGCATGGACGGGTTGCGCGCCGCCGGTGGCGACGGGATCGTCGATCGGCGCCTGGCCGACGAGCGCCCGACACTCGGGATTTGCGTGGGCATGCAGATCCTGTTCGAGCGTGGTGTGGAGCACGGCGTTCATGCGGAAGGCGTCGGGCAGTGGCCCGGGACCGTCGAACGCCTGCACGCCGAGGTGCTGCCGCACATGGGCTGGAACGAGGTCTCGCCGCCGGAGGGCACCACCCTGTTCGCGGATATGGATCCGGACACGCGTTTCTACTTCGTGCACTCCTTCGCGGTGCGCAAGTGGGAGACAGCATCCTCGGAAACATCTCGTGCACCACTGGTGACCTGGGGCGAGCACGGTGAGCCGTTCGTGGCGGCCGTGGAGCACGGAGCCCTGTCGGCGACCCAGTTCCACCCGGAGAAATCGGGCGAGGCGGGCACGCGGTTGCTGCGGAACTGGCTGGGTGGCCTGTGAGCACCCGGCGGTACGGACTCATGCGCCCGGGCGGTGCCGCGCGGGTGGTCGCGCTCGTGCTGTGCCTGGGCATGGTCGTCGGCTTCTCGTCCACGTACCTGGTCTCGGCGGGAGTGCCCGTGTGGATCGTGCTCCTGCTCGCGCTTGCCGTGGTGGGGATGCCCGTGGTCGCCGCCGTGCGCTCGAACTCCGGAACCGGCCGGGACCGTCGCTGAAAACGCCGCGTCGTAGAGTTGGGGCGTGACTTTTACTCTGCTCCCCGCTGTGGACGTGGCCGACGGTCAGGCGGTCCGGCTCGTGCAAGGCGAGGCCGGAACCGAAACCTCGTACGGCGACCCATCGGAAGCCGCGCTGGCGTGGCAACGTGCGGGGGCGGAGTGGATCCATCTCGTGGATCTGGATGCGGCCTTCGGCCGTGGTTCCAACCGGGAGCTGCTCGCGAACGTGGTGAAGCAGCTCGATGTGAACGTCGAACTCTCCGGCGGGATCCGTGACGACGCCTCGTTGAAGGCCGCCCTGGACACGGGGTGTGCTCGGGTCAATCTCGGTACGGCCGCGCTGGAGGACCCGGAGTGGACCGCTCGGGTCGTCGGCGAACACGGCGAGCGGGTCGCGGTCGGTCTGGACGTGCGGATCACCGAGCAGGGGCATCGGCTGGCCGCCCGGGGCTGGACCCGTGACGGCGGGGACCTCTGGGAAGTCCTGGAGCGACTGGACAGCGCCGGGTGCCGCCGCTACGTGGTCACCGACGTCAGCAAGGACGGCACCCTGCAGGGGCCGAACACGGCCCTGTTGAGCGAGGTGTGCTCGCGCACCGATGCCGCCGTCGTCGCCTCCGGCGGTGTCTCCACTGTGGATGACCTCGTCGCGCTGTCGAAGCTGGCGCCGCTCGGCGTGGAGGGTTCGATCGTGGGCAAGGCCCTCTACGCGGGCAACTTCACCCTCGAAGAGGCCTTGGCCGCCGTTCGCTGACGGCCTCACCGCCTCACCGCCTCACCGCCTCGCGGCCGCGGCGGTCAGCGCCGACAGCGACGGGCTGGAGTCGGTGTCCATCCGCAGGGTCGGCCTCCGCGGTCGAACTCGGGACCATGCCTCTGCACCGATTCCTGTCGGCTTCGCGGGCTCGTCGCGGCGGGCGGCTGAGGGGCCTTCCCAGCGGCTCCGTATGCTGGCGGTATGGCCGTCGCGGTGCGTGTGATCCCCTGCCTGGACGTGGACGCGGGCAGAGTTGTCAAGGGCGTCAACTTCACCAACCTGGTGGATGCCGGCGATCCCGTCGAGCTGGCCGAGGTCTACAACGCCGAGGGCGCCGACGAACTGACGTTCCTCGACGTCACGGCCTCCTCGGCCGACCGTGAGACCACCTACGACGTGGTGCGCCGCACGGCGGAGCAGGTGTTCATCCCGCTGACCGTCGGGGGCGGTGTCCGCAGTCCCGACGACATCGACCGGCTGCTGCGCGCGGGCGCGGACAAGGTGAGCCTGAACACCGCCGCGATCGCCCGTCCCGAACTGCTCCGCGAGTCCTCGCAGCGGTTCGGTGCGCAGTGCGTCGTGCTGTCGGTGGATGCCCGCCGGGTACCGGAGGGAGGAACACCCACCCCCTCGGGATTCGAGGTCACCACGCACGGTGGTCGCCAGGGCACGGGTATCTGTGCCGTGGAGTGGGCGCAGCGCGGCGAGGAGCTGGGCGTCGGCGAGATCCTGTTGAACTCGATGGACGCCGACGGCACGAAGGCAGGCTTCGATCTGGAGATGCTCCGTGCCGTACGTGCCGCGGTACAGGTCCCGTTGATCGCCAGCGGGGGCGCGGGTGCGGTCGAGCACTTCGCACCCGCGGTGCATGCCGGTGCCGACGCGGTCCTGGCCGCCAGCGTGTTCCACTTCGGACAACTCCGTGTCGACGAGGTCAAGGAAGCGATGCGCGCGGAAGGGATCACGGTCCGGTGAGCGAGGAGGAAACAGCCACCACCGAGCTGGATCCGGCGATCGCCTCCCGGCTCAAGCGCAACGCCGACGGGCTCGTCGCCGCCGTCGCCCAGCAGCGCGGCACCGGCGAGGTGCTGATGATGGCGTGGATGGACGATGGAGCGCTGCAGCGGACGCTGACCACCCGCCGGGCCACCTACTACTCGCGCAGCCGCGCACAGCGCTGGGTCAAGGGGGAAACCTCCGGCCACACCCAGTATGTGCATGAGGTCCGCCTGGACTGCGACGGCGACACCGTGCTGCTCGTGGTCGATCAGGTGGGTGCGGCCTGCCACACCGGTGAGGCCACCTGCTTCGACGCCGATGTGCTCCTGGCGGAGGCGGGCCCGCCGACTGCGTGAGATTCCGCCCCTCGGGCGGAAATGCCCGGCATCGAGGTCGAGACCTCAGGAAGAGCCGGTGCCGGACAGCTCGCCGGTGAGGTAGCGCTGCAGATTGGGGGCCACGGCATTGGTGACGGTGTCGTGATCGGCCGAAGCCAGCGGTTCGAGCTCCACGACGTAGCGCATCATGCCCAGCCCGACGATCTGCGTACCGCACAGGGCCGCGCGCAGCTCGGGTCGGTCCATGTCCAGTGCCCGGACCAGCCTGCCGAAGAGCACGGTGGTGATGAACTCGCGCAGCATCCGTGCCGCCGTCTCGTGGCCGGCGATACTGCGCACCAGCGCCATGAACTCGCCACCTTCGCGGGCATCCCAGGTCGCCAGGAACGTGCGCACCATGCGTTCGGCGATCCCTTCCCGTCCTCCCTCCAGGAAGTGCGGGATCAGCTCGCTCGGGCTGATCGGGATGGACACCGAGGCGGTGAACAGGCTCTCCTTGCCGCCGAACCAGTGATTGACCATGGCCGGGTCGACGCCCGCCCGCATCGCGATCGCCCGTACCGTGGCACCGTCGTAGCCCTGCTCGATGAACATCTCCCGCGCTGCCTCCAGGAGCGCTGCACGGGTGTCGGCACCCCCGGGCCGCCGCCCCCGGCGGCGGGAGGCGCGCGAGTGATCGTCCCGATCGGTGTCGCTGCTCACCCGGCCATCCTCGCCGCCGGAGTCGGCGGGAGGCAAAGCGGGTATACCCGGGATGAGCAGTTCCGAGAGGGCGCTTGCGCCGCTGCGGTGGGCTTGTGCTCGACTGCTCGGCAGCCCTTTCGTCACGTTCTTCCGGAACCGTGCGTCGAGGTGGCGAGTAGCCGTTCGGAGCCACCCGGCACAATGACGGCATGGTCGGCGACGGTGACATCGGCAGCATCACCCCGTCTCGTGCCGAGTTCCGTGAGCTCGCGGCGGGGCGCCGGGTGATTCCGGTCGTGCGGCGGTTGCTCGCGGACGACGAAACCCCGCTCGGCGTGTATCGCAAGCTTGCGGGGCAGCGTGCAGGCACGTTCCTGTTCGAATCCGCCGAGAACGGCCGCTCGTGGTCGCGCTGGTCGTTCGTCGGCGCGCGGAGTGCGGCGGCGCTGACCGTGCGGGACGGGCAGGCGTACTGGACGGGTACCCCGCCGGTCGGGCTGCCCGAAGGCGGCGATCCGTTGGAAGCCCTGCGCGAAACCGTTCGGCTCCTGCGCACGGATCCGTTGCCGGGACTTCCTCCGCTGACCGGGGGCATGGTCGGCTATCTCGGTTACGACGTCGTGCGCCGCCTGGAGCGGCTGCCCGAATCGACCGAGGACGACCTGCGGATTCCCGAGATGGTGATGCTGCTGGCCACCGACCTGGCCGCGCTGGACCACCACGAGGGCACCATCACGTTGATCGCCAACGCCGTCAACTGGGACGACAGCCCGGAACGTGTCGATCTCGCCTACGACGACGCGGTGCGCCGCCTCGACGAGATGACCGAGCAGCTCTGCACACCCGCGGAACCCACCGTGGCGGCTTTCTCCCGTCCGGAGGCGCGCTTCACCCGCAGGCGTCAGCCCGAGGAGCATCACGAGGCCGTGAACCGGGCCAAGGAGGCCATCCGGTCGGGAGAAGCCTTCCAGGTCGTGGTCTCGCAGCGATTCGAGATGTCCACCGATGCCGATTCCCTGGACACCTACCGGGTGTTGCGGACCACCAACCCCAGTCCCTACATGTACTTGCTGCGGCTGGAGGATCCCGAGGGGGGCGCCGACTTCGACATCGTCGGATCCAGCCCGGAATCACTGGTGACCGTTCGTGACGGGCAGGCCACCACGCACCCCATCGCGGGCACGCGCTGGCGTGGTGCCGACTCCGACGAGGACGCGTTGCTGGAGAAGGAGCTCATCAGCGACGAGAAGGAACGCGCCGAGCATCTGATGCTCGTCGATCTCGGGCGCAACGATCTGGGACGGGTCTGCCGCCCGGGTTCGGTGCATCCGGTGGACTTCTTCCGGATCGAGCGCTACAGCCACGTCATGCACATCGTCTCCACCGTGTCCGGAAAGCTGGCGGAGGACCGCAATGCGTTCGACGCCATCGCGGCGTGCTTTCCCGCGGGAACGCTGTCCGGCGCCCCGAAACCTCGTGCGCTGGAACTGATCGAGGAGCTCGAACCCACTCGGCGAGCGCAGTACGGCGGTGTGGTGGGCTACCTCGATTTCGCGGGTGACGCCGATACCGCCATCGCGATCCGCACGGCGCTGGTGCGCGACGGTACTGCCTACGTGCAGGCGGGGGGCGGCATCGTCGCCGACTCCGACCCGGTCGCCGAGGATCAGGAGTGCCTGAACAAGGCCAGGGCGGTGCTCAATGCGGTGGCCACCGCCCAGACCCTGCGGCAGCCGGCCGGGCGGCGATCGGCGAGCGTCCCGCTCGAGGAGGCCGCACCGGAGGCCGGGACGGCCGAGCCGGATCGCGAGCGCATGCGGTCGGCCACGGATGGTGCAGTGTCGTGACCGACGAGCGGGAATCCGAGGCGCCACGGCCACCGAATCCGCGCCGCCTGCTTTCGGTCGTGGTGCTGCTGATGTTGGCCGCTGCTGCGGCGCTGTGGGGCGCGAGTGCCCTGACCTGGGGAAGCCAGCGCTATTCGACCCGCTTTTCCGGTGAGAAAACCGCGGCGGTCAGCGGGGCCATGGTGCGTCCGGAGCTCGTGCCGCTCGCGCTGGCCACCCTGGCCGGGGTCGCCGCCCTGCTGGCCACCGGTGGGTGGCTGCGGCGCATCATCGGCCTGCTGATGATGGCCGAGGCAGGTCTGCTCGGGTGGCGGGTGGCCGAGTGGGCAACGGGTCCGCCGCCGCTTGCCGCCGCGGCGGAGTTGCCGCCCGGAAGCACTCCGGTGGACGTCGTGTCGACGAATCCGGCGGGGGCACTGCTGACGACGCTCGGTGCGGTGTTGCTGCTCGCGGCCGGCCTGCTCATCGTGGTGCGTGCTCGGTCCATGCCCGCGATGGGAGCGAAGTACTCCGCCCCGGCCACGGCGAAGCGGGAATCCCGGGACCCGGACCGGCGGCTGTGGGAGGCGCTCGATGCGGGAGAGGACCCCACCGATCCGCCCGGGGATGGTGATCGCCATTCCTGAAGAGGCGGGGCCGTCCGGGCCGGACAAGCCTCACCCGGCGTTGCCGGAACAGGCACCACCACATCCGGGCTCTCGGGCGCCAGGGACGAAGGTCCTTGCTGCGCTGGGACATTCCGCCCGACCCCTTGGACGGGCGAGGCACCGCACGGGTTTAGCATCAATGACGCGACCGGCACGGCGGGGAAGGGGAGTGTCGTGATCGAGCGCAAGGAATGCATCTGCGCACACAACGACTTGCGAACGAGTGCCAGGCCAGCGCAAGGTGAGGTGCTCGCGTGAGCGTGCTGGACACCATCATCGAGGATGTCCGTGCGGACATGGCGGTCCGCGAGACCGCGGTCCCGTTCGAGGAGATCAAGCAGCGGTCCGCGGCCGCGCCACCGCCCCGGGACGTCTGGGGCGCTCTGCAGCAGCCCGGCGTGGGAGTGATCGCCGAGGTCAAGCGGCGCAGCCCCTCCAAGGGCGAGCTGGCGGGGATCGGCGAGCCCGAGGACCTGGCCGCCGACTACACCGAGGCGGGGGCACGGGTGATCAGTGTCCTCACCGAGCAGCGCCGGTTCGGGGGGTCGCTGGCCGATTTCGACCGTGTCCGGGCCAGGGTGAACACGCCTCTGCTGCGCAAGGACTTCATCGTCAGCCCGTACCAGGTGCACGAGGCACGTGCCCACGGTGCGGACATGGTGCTGCTGATCGTGGCCGCACTCGAGCAGAATGCACTGGAAGCTCTGCTCGACCGGGTGGAGTCGCTCGGCATGATGGCGCTGATGGAAGTGCACACCGCCGAGGAGGCCGATCGGGCGCTGGCGGCCGGTGGCAAGATCATCGGTATCAACGCGCGGAACCTGCATACACTGGAAGTGGACCGGGAGGTCTTCGGCCGGATCGCGCCCGGGCTGCCCCCGGAGGTGCTCAAGATCGCCGAGTCCGGGGTGCGCGGCCCGAGCGACCTGATGGCCTACGCCGGTTCCGGCGCCGACGCCGTACTCGTCGGGGAAGGGCTTGTGACCAGTGACAATCCGCGTACTGCGCTGACCCAGTTGGTCACGGCCGGGTCCCACCCTGCATGCCCGCGGTCCAGCCGGGGATAGGAGACTTCGATGGCACCTGTGCGCGACGTCAGTGGTACCGAGAACGCGCGTGCTCACCACAGGGACAAGGCTGTTCCCGAGGGGCACGATCCCGACGAGCGCGGCCATTTCGGTCCTTACGGCGGGCGGTTCATGCCGGAGGCGTTGATCGCCGCACAGGACGAACTCGCCGCCGAGTACGAGAAGGCTCAGCGCGACCCGGAGTTCGTCGACGAGCTGGGGCGTCTGCTGCGGGACTACGCGGGCCGTCCGTCCCTGCTGACGGAGGCCGAGCGCTTCTCCGAGCATGCCGGTGGCGCGCGGATCCTGCTCAAGCGCGAGGACCTCAACCACACCGGCTCGCACAAGATCAACAACGTGCTCGGGCAGGCGTTGCTGGTCAAGCGCATGGGCAAGAGCCGGGTGATCGCCGAGACCGGTGCCGGGCAGCACGGCGTGGCCACCGCGACGGCCTGCGCATTGCTCGATCTGGACTGCGTCATCTACATGGGCGAGGTCGACACCAAGCGACAGGCCCTCAACGTGGCGCGGATGCGTCTGCTGGGTGCCGAGGTCCGCCCGGTGGACACCGGGTCGGCGACCTTGAAGGACGCGATCAACGAGGCCCTGCGCGACTGGGTCACCAATGTCGACCACACCCACTACCTGCTCGGCACCGCGGCAGGAGGGCACCCGTTCCCGGTGCTGGTGCGCAACCTCCACAAGGTGATCGGGGAGGAGGCTCGGGAGCAGGCGCTGGCACTCACCGGCCGGCTGCCCGATGCCGTGGCCGCCTGCGTCGGGGGCGGTTCCAACGCCATCGGGATCTTCCACGGATTCCTCGACGATCCCGTCCGGCTCGTCGGGTTCGAGGCAGAGGGCCACGGGGTGGACAGCGGTGAGCACTGCGCGACTCTGACGCACGGCTCCCCGGGAACGCTGCACGGTGCGCGGTCCTACCTGCTGCAGGACGAGGACGGGCAGATCGCCGAGGCGTACTCGATCTCGGCCGGGCTGGACTACCCGGGAGTCGGGCCGGAGCACTCCTGGCTCAAGGACTCCGGGCGCGCCGAGTACCAGCCGGTCACCGACGACGAGGCCATGCAGGCGTTCCGCCTCCTGTCGCGGACCGAGGGCATCATCCCGGCCATCGAATCGGCCCACGCACTGGCCGGTGCGCTGCGATTGGGCCGTGAACTGGGGCCGGACGGCGTCATCGTGGTCAACCTGTCGGGCCGCGGGGACAAGGACATGGACACCGCGGCGAACTACTTCGGGTTGGTTCCCGAGGCCGACCAGGAGGAGAGCCAGTGAGTCTGCACGAGGTGTTCACGGCCTGCTCCCGGGCCGGTCGGGCCGCTCTCCTCGGGTACCTGCCCGCCGGATACCCGACCCTGCCCCGCTCGCGGGAGCTGTTCACCGCGATGGTCCGGGGAACCGGCGAGGGGCCCGGCTGCGACATCGTCGAGGTGGGGCTTCCGTACTCGGACCCGGTCCTCGACGGACCCACCATCCAGGCCGCCAGTGGCACGGCTCTGCGCAGCGGTTTCCGTGTCCGTGACCTGTTCGACGTGGTGTCCTCGGTCGCTTCGGCCGGTGGGCACCCCGTGGTCATGACCTACTGGAATCCCGTGCACCACTACGGTCCGGACGCGTTCGCGCGCGACCTGCGATCCGCGGGCGGGCTCGGCGTGATCACCCCGGACCTCATTCCGGAGGAGGCCGAGGAGTGGCTGGCTGCGACCGAGAGGCACGAGCTCGACCGGATCTTCCTGGTCGCGCCCTCGTCCACCGAACAACGCCTCGCCCTGACCGCCAAGGCCAGCTCCGGTTTCGTCTACGCCGCCTCGGTGATGGGCGTGACGGGTGCGCGTGACTCCGTCGGCGCGGCGGCAGCCGGGCTGGTGGAGCGCACCCGCGCGCACACCGACCTGCCGATCGGTGTCGGGCTCGGCGTGCGCTCGGCCGAGCAGGCCGCCGAGGTCGCCTCCTTCGCCGATGGGGTGATAGTCGGCTCCGCGTTCGTCACGCGTGCCGAGCAACAGGGCCCGGAGGGCGTGGCAGAGTTGGCCACCGACCTCGGGCGCGGCGTTCGCGCAGGCTGAGGGCCTCGAAATCCGGGGTGCCCGAAGGTCGGGTGCTTCGGACGGGGATCCGGGAAGGTCCGTGTTCGGCCGGTGAGCGCTCGAGTGCCCCGTACATGCCGAGGCGGCGGTCGAGTCCTCCGGGTCGCCAGATACCGTGGAGGCCGTGACTGCCCCGGTATCCACTTCGGCGACTGCCGTCCTGGCCAACATTCCCAGTCCCGATCGCGGGGTCTGGTTCCTCGGGCCGATCCCCATCCGTGCCTACGCCCTGTGCATCATCGCCGGGATCGTGGTGGCGATCCTCTGGGGTGACCGCCGGTGGGTGGCTCGCGGTGGCCGCAAGGGCACCGTCACCGACATCGCCGTGTTCGCCGTGCCGTTCGGGCTCGTCGGCGGGCGGCTGTATCACGTGGCCACCGACTGGTACCGCTACTTCGGACCCGGTGAGAATCCGCTGGACATCTTCAAGGTGTGGGAAGGCGGCCTGGGAATCTGGGGTGCGGTCGCGCTGGGCGCGGTCGGAGCCTGGATCGGGTGCCGCCGGTACGGAGTACCGCTTCCGGCCTTCGCCGATGCCGTGGCTCCCGGCATCATCCTCGCCCAGGCGATCGGCCGGCTCGGAAACTGGTTCAACCAGGAACTCTACGGTGGCCCGACCACTCTGCCGTGGGGTCTGGAGATCTACGAGCGGGTGAACCCCGAAACCGGCGCGCTCGCCCCGGTCACCGGTGTCGCGGTGGATCACACCCCGATCGCGGTGGTGCATCCGACGTTCCTGTACGAACTGCTGTGGAACCTTCTGGTCGTGGTCCTGCTGGTGTGGGCCGACCGCAGGTTCCGCATGGGGCACGGTCGGGTGTTCGCGCTCTACGTCGCCGGCTACACCGCGGGACGGGTGTGGATCGAAATGCTGCGTACGGATCCCGCCACGGAAATCCTCGGCGTGCGCATCAACGTCTACACCTCGATCGTCATCTTCGCGCTGGCGGTGCTGTACCTCGTCCTCGTGCGCGGCAAGCGGGAGGATCCCACCGCGCTGCGGGGCAAGCCTCGGCCGGAGGACGACGACGATGCGTCAGTGGACGGAAAGGCCGGGACGGACGCGGCAACGCATTCCGGAGCCGAGGGTGAGCCGGAGGCGCACGACGAAGGCCGGGAGCATCCGGGTTCGAATTCCGAACCGGGCTCCGAGTCCCGGGAGAAAAGCTAGTAGACCTGTTCCGCCCCGAAAGCCACGGGACCGTTGGGCACGAACCATGGGACAGGCAACCGGGCGGGGCGTTGAACGAGGCTCTGTCGATTGATGTCTAATCCCGTACCGGGGCGATGACGGGGGATCCGTCCGGGGTGCGCAGGATCGCCACGCGAGCGGTGTAGCGCTCGGTGAGTACCGACGTGGTGAGCACCTCGTCCGGGGGCCCTTCGGCCGCCACACGACCCTGGTCGAGCAGCAGCAACCGCTCGGCGTACTGACCCGCCAGAGTCAGGTCGTGCAGTGTGGTGACCACGGTGGTCCCCAGCTCCGCCCGCAACTCGTCCACCAGGTCCAGCAGGGCCTGCGCATGACCGACGTCCAGACCTGTCGTCGGCTCGTCGAGCAGGAGCACACCCGCACGCTGCGCGAGTGCTCGTGCGAGCACGGTGCGCTGACGCTCGCCGCCGGACAGCGTGCTCAGCGGCCGATTCGCGAACTTCGAGAGATCGAGCCGCTGCAGCACGTCACCGACCGTATCGAGGTCGGCACTTCCCTCCCGTCCGAGCGGACTCAGGTGCGGAGTGCGCCCCAGCAGCACGTAGTCGGTGACCGTCAGCCCGACCGGCAGTTGCGGGATCTGCGGAGCGTAGCCGATGGCACGGGCGCGGTCGCGGGGACGCAGACCCGTGACCGCACGGCCGTCGACCAGGACCCGGCCTTCGTGACGTACCAGCCCCAGCATGGCCTTGAGCAGAGTGGATTTGCCGGACCCGTTCGGTCCGATGACACCCAGCCAGCCGCCGGAGGCCACCTGTGCCGAGATTCCGGACACCACGGTGCGCCGCCGGTAACCGGCCGAGAGTTCCTCGAGTTCCAGGGTGCTCATGTGCGCCTTCTTCGGATCAGGTGCGCCGTTGGGCGCGCAGGAGGACGGCGAAGAACGGTGCTCCGGTGAACGCGGTGATGACGCCGATCGGGAGTTCGGCCGGTGCCATCACGGTCCGGGCGAGCATGTCGGCACCGATGAGAAACGAGGCTCCGAACAGCAGCGACAGGGGGACGATGATCCGGAAACTACCTCCCACCGCCAGGCGGACCAGATGCGGAACGACAAGCCCGACGAAGCTGATGAGCCCGGCAACCGAGACGGCGGCGGCGGTGGCCAGGGAGGCCGCGAGCAGCACCAGCATCCGTACCCGTCCCGGCCGCACGCCGAGGGCCGCGGCTTCCTCGTCACCGGTGCCCAGCAGGTCCAGCAGCCGGGCGCATGACCACAGCACGATCGCGGCCACCGCGAGGTAGGGCAGCACGATCAACACTTCCCGCCAGCCCGTGGTGGTCAATCGACCGAGGATCCACATGTAGACCTGCTGCAGCGATTCGAGCCGCAGCTGCTGGGCGAATGTCTGCCCGGCGGTGAGAAAGAAACTGACCGCGACACCGGCGAGAACCAGTGTCGCCGTGTCGGAACCGGCCGAGCGGCCGATCAGCCATGTCAGGCCGACACCGCCCAGTGCGCCTGCGAACGCCGCCAACTGGGTGGTCGTGGACACGCCCAATCCCACCTGCGGCACGATCGCCACCACGATCGTCACCGCCAGACCGGCACCGGACGCGGCTCCGAGCAGATACGGATCGGCCAGCGGGTTGCGGAAGACACCCTGAAACGCCGCGCCGGAGATCGCCAGTGCGGCACCGACCAGCGCACCCAGCACGACCCGGGGTACCCGGAGCTGCCACAGGATCGCCGCTTCCCGCTCGGACAGCGGCGAGGTGCCCCCGGTCAGCTGGGCGCCGAATTCGGTGAGAACACGCTGCCACCCCAGATCGGCCGCCCCCAGCAGCACCCCGGCGAGGACGGTGAGCAGAAGTGTCGCGAGGCCGGCGAGTATGTGTGCGGTACGCAGCCTGGTGCGCCGCAGCGTGGAGGCGGGGGACGTGTCGGACTGCTGCGTCCGGGGCCGCCCCGAACCGGAAGGCACTGTCACCGGGGCCGAGTCGGGCATGAAGTCCGGTCAGCCCTTCTGGGCCCGGGTAACGGCATCGCTGATGGCGCGCACCAGTTCGACGATGCGAGGGCCCCACCGACTGGCGATGTCGTCGTCGAGTTCGAAGACGTGTCCCTCGCGTACGGCAGTGAGCGTGCCCCAGCCCGGGCGTGCCGCCGCCGACTTCGCCGTGACCTGAGTGCCTTTGACATCGGCCAGGAAGATCAGGTCGGGGTTGGCTCGAAGAATGTGCTCCTCGGACAGCTGCGGGAACGTGCCCTCGGCCTTGTCGGCGATGTTGCTCAGGCCGAAAAGGCCGTACACGCTGCCGACGAAACTGCGCGAGGTCGCCGTGTAGAAGTCGGGACTCACCTCGTGGTAGTAGGTCAACGGACGCTGCGGTTCGGGCGTGTCGGCCACGATCTTCGTGATCTCCGCCTGCATCCGGCCGGTCAGATCCCGAGCCTGATCGTGGTGGCCGGTGGCGCGGCCGAGCAGCTCGATCTGGCGGTAGGCGGCGTCGAGGTCCGATGCGGCGGGCAGGAGAAGGGTCGCGATGTCGATGGCCCGCAAGCCCTTGGCCAGTTCGGCCGAGCTGTCCGGCGCCACCACGAGGTCGGGCTTGTACTCGGCGATCGTGCCTGCGGTGACATTCAGCCCCGACATCCGGGTCTGCGGTGCCCGCTCGGGATGGTTGGAGTACTTGTCCACCGCGACCACCTGCTTGCCCGCTCCGATCGCGTACAGCGTCTCGGTGGCGGTGGGACTCAACGACACGATCCGCTTCGGCTGCTCGGGCAGCGTCACGGGCTCTTGACCCTGAGCGGTGACCCGGACCGGAAAGGCCGAAGCCGGATCGTTCCCCGGGGTGGGAGATCCGCCGGACTGCGGCCGGGTGGCGCAAGCAGTGGTGCCGATGAGTAGGGCGAAGGCGGAGAGCAGTAGTGCCGCGAGGCGGCGGAGCCCGATCATGCCGGTCATCATGTCCTCGATATCGGCCGGTGTGAGGGGGCGCCTGCCGCCGTTGCTCGCGCTGACCGACGCCGCACTCCTGCACCGGAAGTGGCGGTCATCGACGCCGCGCACAAGGCGACCTGGCTCACCGCCACCGGTGGGTGGGGCATCACAGTTGCGGCACAGCACCGGATTCACACCGGATTTCGCTTCCGCGGGCGTCCTGTGGACATCGACACGTGGCGACACGGTCGCTCGGGTGATGTCCTGAGCTGGAAAGATATCAGTCGCCGGACAGGTATCGGAATTCCCGCCCACGAGCGCTCCCGCCTGTGCGGGGCGGAGAGCCGATACTGATCCCGATGCGTGCTGACGTGCCTCCGCATCGTGATGACGGCAATGTCGTCCTTCTCGCTGCCCGCATCGCTGCGCCGACCTCGCTGCTGGGCCGGCACGCCTCGTGTACCGGTGTCGGTCACTCCTGGACGGACGGGGACGGTTCGCAGTGCCATGGCGCTGTCCGCTTACGGAAAACGGAAGTGAGCGCCACCATATGGGCAACGTCATCGCCGCTGGGGCAAGAATTCCCGGGTGAGGAGTTGAATCGGCGAACTTTCTGCGAATAGGCTGCGCGTCGCCAACGCGGGAACCCCCGGGAGAGCCGGACATGCGGGAACTGATATCGCGCGGTGAGCGAGTGGCCGTCTCGAACCGGATTCCCTGCGGCCTCCGTTTCGAAGGGGGCCGCCCGAACCTCATCAGTCGAACTCGACGGAGCAGTGCATGAACGCTCATGCGGCCGGAACCGAGCCGGGCGATACGGAACACGCGAGCCGACGGCCCTCGGGGCGGCTGGACAGATACTTCGAGATCACCGCGCGCGGGTCCACGTTGAGCCGGGAGCTCCGCGGTGGCCTGGTCACCTTCTTCACGATGGCCTACATCGTGGTGCTCAACCCGTTGATCGTCGGCACGGCCGCCGATGCGACCGGTGCCACGCTCGGTATCTCGCAGGTCGCGGCGGCGACCGCCCTGGTTGCCGGGGTCATGACCGTCCTGATGGGGATCATCGGCAAGTACCCGTTCGCGCTCGCCACCGGGCTGGGGTTGAACGCGTTCCTCGCCACGACGGTGGCCCCCGAGATGACCTGGGCCGATGCCATGGGGCTGATCGTCCTCGAGGGCATCATCATCCTGATCGTGGTACTGACCGGCTTCCGCACCGCGGTGTTCAACGCCGTTCCCACCCAGTTGAAGACGGCCACCGGGGTGGGAATCGGTTTGTTCATCGCTCTGATCGGGTTCGTCGACGCCGGTTTCGTGCAACGGGTGCCGGACGCTGCCGGGACGACCGTGCCGGTCCAGCTCGGCAACACGGGGCAACTCTTCGGGTGGCCCTCGCTCGTGTTCGCCATCGGGGTGCTGCTGGTGGCGGTGCTGGTGACCCGCAGGGTCAAGGGAGCCATCCTGCTCGGGATCGCCGCGACGACCGTGCTGGCGGTGCTCATCGAGGCATTCGGCAACCTCGGGCAGGTGTCCGGGGACAATCCGGGGGGCTGGAGTCTGGTCGTGCCGGAAGTGCCCACCGACTTCATCGGGCTGCCGAACCTGTCGCTGGTGGGGAACTTCTCCCTGCTCGGCTCCTTCGAGCAGGTGAGTGCCGTCGCGGCGGTGCTGTTCGTGTTCACGCTGATGCTCGCCGACTTCTTCGACACGATGGGCACGGTCGTCGGTGTCGGCAATGAAGCCGGGCTGTTGGACAAGCAGGGCAGACTTCCCGGTATCGGTCGGGTCTTCTTCGTCGACTCCCTGGCGGCCATCGCCGGTGGTGCCGCCTCGACCTCGTCGAACACCACTTATGTCGAGTCGGCCGCCGGTGTCGGTGAAGGTGCGCGGACCGGACTGGCCAGTGTGGTGACCGGTGTTCTGTTCCTGCTGGCGATGTTCCTCACGCCGTTGGTGTCGGTGGTGCCGTTCGAGGCGGCGAGCCCGGCGATGGTGGTGGTCGGCTTTCTGATGCTGACCCAGGTGCGCAGCATCGACTTCAGTGACTTCGGCATCGCGATCCCGGCATTCCTGACCATGGTGCTCATGCCGTTCACCTACTCGATCACCAACGGGATCGGTGCGGGCTTCGTCAGTTACGTGGTGATCCGTGCCTGCCAGGGGCGGGCCCGGGAGATTCACCCACTCATGTGGGGAGTTTCGGTGCTGTTCGTGCTCTACTTCGCGATCGGCCCGCTGGAGACATTGCTCGGCGCCGGCTGATTCCCCGCCGAACCGAGTGAACGGAACTTTCGCTCGGATAGAAGTAACGAAAGTTCCGTTCACTCCCTGCGGTATCTGTTGAGTTCTCCCCGGCGGAGCTGTTTATCCACAGAATGTGGAACCGCTTCTGGCAAGGCACGCACTACACCCGCACCGTGCTCGTATGCCTCGACGATCACGAGTGGACTGGGATGCCGTGACCCTGTTGGCACCGCGCGGAATCATCACGGTACGTGAACTGGACCAGGTCGGCGTACCGCGGCGAACAGTGGCGGATCGCGCTCGGGCGGGCGGCCCGTGGGAGCGCGTCCTACCCGGTGTGCTCAAGCTGCACCGTGGGCCGATCAGCGACGACCAGCTCCGTGATGCGGCCCTGCGCTATGCGGGCCCGGGATCGATGATCACCGGGCTCGCTGCCTGTGTCCTGCACGGCATGCTGCGACTGCCCGAATTCACCACGGTGCACATGCTCATCCCGGACGCCCGCAAGCGGGCCGACCACAACCCGGTCGTGATCGAGCGAACGATCCGCCTTCCGGTTCCGGAGCTCGTCTCCGGCTTTCTCGTCGCCCCGCTGGTACGCGCGGTACTCGATGCGGCGCGCCGGTGCCGCACGCTCGATGGCGTGCGGGCGCTGCTGGCCGAAGCGGTGCAGCGTGGGATGGTGCACCCGGACGAGCTGGCTCGGGAATTGGCCGCCGGCTCCGGGAGGGGGTCGGCGCTGTGCCGGTTGGTGCTGCAGGAAATGAACGCGAATGTGCACTCGCCTGCGGAGGGATGGGCTTACCGGCTTGTACAGGGCAGCGGACTGCCGCCGATGTCTTGGAATGTTCGCCTGCTCGATCCGGCAGGACGGTTTCTGGGCTCGCCCGACGGGTGGATCGATGATGTCGGGTTGGCATGGGAGATCGACTCTCTCGAATACCATCTGTCGCCTGCGGCGTACAAGACCACGACTGCGCGACATTCGACCATGACCGCTGCTGGGATCACCGTGGTGCACACGGTGCCGTCCAGGCTCCGGGACGACCCTCGAGGTGTCCTCGACGAGCTTCACGGGGCCTGTGCGGCGGCACGGCAGAGGCCGCGCCCACACGTCACAGCATTACCGCGCAAAAATGAGTGAACGGAACTTTCGCTCGGATAGAAGTAACGAAAGTTCCGTTCACTCGCTTCTGTTGCCTGATCAGGCCGGGTTGGTGACCTCGATCGTCCGGTTGTTACCCGACTTTCCGGTCACGGTCACGGTCACGCCGTGGCCGGCGACCTTGGTGCTGTTCTGCGGGTTGTCCGGATTCCAGTACCGGTTGACGTTCGAACCGTCGAAGGTCCGGATACCGGGCTTCGACGGTGCCTTCGCCTCGAGAGTGGCCACGTGCTCGTTGCTGCCGTTGCCCTGGATGACCTCCTTGTGGAAGGTCACCGGATCAGTGGCTTCCAGCCCGAACGTCCCGTCGAACGGTTGGCGCCGGTTGGTCGGTGCACTCCCGTCCGGGTAGGTGATCTGCTTCGGACGTGCGTCGACCGGCAGGGCAAGCCCGTGGCCGGGGTGCTGGCTGGTGTTGTTGTTCTCGTAGGCGAGATCGACATACCACACGAGCATCCCGTTCTGGTACGGGAAGCGCTCCACCCAGTTGGGCTTGGTGATGGGTGCCGAGAAGTTGTACGGACCGGTCCGCAGGACCGCGTCGTAGTCGACGTACTGCCGGTTTTCCACCAGGTAGAACTGGCCGGTGGTCTTCGTGTCGCTTCCCGTGCTGCGCTTCCAGCCGGACACGGTCCAGCCGTGGTCGGTGGACTCGACATCGTCGGAGAACAGGATGTCGCCCTGCGCACGTACGAAGATGTCGTCGAGGAACGCGCCGGGGCGCTGGACCGCACCGTCCGTTTTGTACCGGAAGCGGAACAGGATCTTCTGGCCGCCGTCGAGTTTGTACTGGAGCTTCTTCCACTTGCCCTTGGAGTCGCCGTCCACACCGGAGCCGAGCCGGGTCCAGGTGTCCCCGCCGTCGGTCGAGGTTTCGGCGTACAGGTAGTCGTAGCCGGCCTCGATGTCGTACCAGGCCTTCGCCCACAGCTTCGCATGCTTGTAGCCGGTGAGGTCGATCTCGCGGGTCAGGGAGACATTGAGGTTGTCCGCCGAACCCGTCCACCAGGCGTACTCACCCGATGCCGGCGTCGTGTACTCGGTGGTGGTGGTCTTGTCCGGCAGTGCTACCGCGACCGCCTGCTCGGTGCCTTCGGTGACGCGAGCCGCCGGCCCCAGAGTGTAGTTGCCGGACTGGCCCACGGTGACGGTTTTGTAGTCCAGCCATCCGAGCTGCAGCTTTTCGTAAGGTCCCATGTAGCCGGGCGTGTCACCGATGGAGTTCTCGCCGCGGCCGAGCCAGGATCCGGACGACATCAGACTCCAGAAACCGACACCGTTGCTGCCCCCGTTGGTGTCGTAGAAGTCCGGCAGGCCGAGGTCGTGCGCGTATTCGTGGGTGAACACCCCGAGCCCGCCGTTTTCCGGCTCGGTGGTGTAGTCACCGATCCACAGGCCGGTGTCGCCGATTTGGACGCCGCCCATCAGTATTTCCTGTCCGCCGACGGTCGGACCCGTTTGCCCGAAGTCGTCGGAGTTGACATACCACCGGTGCGACCAGATGGCATCCGCACCCAGGCGTCCACCGCCTGCTTCCTCACCCATCCCCGCGTGGATGGCCTGGAAGTGGTCGATGTAGCCGTCACGCTCGGCGAAATCACCGTCCGAGTCGTGGTCGTAGCGGTCCCACTGGTCGAACTGCAGCAGGTAGGAGCGGATCTGCTCCGGGGTCTTGCCCGCTGCGAGCCGGGATTCGTACCAGGCGCTCGCGCTGTCGGCGATGAAGGACCAGACGCCGCCGGAGTACTCGACCGAGTTGTCGCCGTAGTAGGAAGCGTTGTGCGGAACCCGGACCCACTCGGAGACATCGCCGTCCACCGAGTAGCGCCCCGAGGACTGCTTTTCGAAGAAGTCCGCCATGCTCTCGCCGCCGTCGTTGTTCGCGTCGAAGAACATGTCCTCGTAGTAGGAGGGGCTGAAATCCTCACGCCACTTGGTCGTGTTGTCCACGGACCTGTCCGGCTTCGGGATCTCGTTGTGGCGCGGTCCCGGCATGGTCCCGAGCGTCGAGTCGGCCTTGTCGCCGAACTCGGACAGGATCGAAAAGATCTTGTCCGTTTTGTCGACCTGCAGCTCGACGAACTTCCCCTCGGCGACCTGCACGGAGGTGGAGCCACCGTGCTTCTGGGGGCGGGCCTGCCCCGAGGCGAGCTTGTCCATGGCCTGTTTGCGCCATGCCTGCTGGCGTTTGGTCAGCGGGCCCGGCCGGGAATCCGGCTTGTGCGCGGCGGAATCGGCGGGCGCCGGCGAGGTGTCGCCGCTGTGCGGTACCGCTGCGGCGGGCTGCACGAACCCGGCTGTGACCAGCGCGGCCACGGAGCCGGCGAGTACACCCGTGGTGAGTCTTCGCAAGATCGTTCCTCCGAAGGATCGGTGCGGGCCGCCCTGGAAGCGGGCGTGCCCGGGATACGAGATCGCGCTCGAGAATCCGATCCGCGAAGTCTGCGAGGCAATGGATCAGGAACGAATCGTTACCCGTTCCCAATTACCAGTTGTCCCGGCAGTGAGGCGCCCGGAGTGTCCTGCCCGGCATGCTCGCCGGCACACCGGTACGAGCCGGTTGTCGCGCGGTGGGAGGGAGAGCGTGCCCGAATGCCCCGCTCGGCAGCAGGCGTCCTCGACCGATGCGCGGGTGGCGTGCGGTCAGCGGCGGGGGAGACCGATGGCGAGTTCCTTGGCCGCCTGGTGCAGTGGCGGCAAGTAGGCGTGCATCTGCTCGATCGAGCTGCGAAACGCCGGTGCCGCTGCTGACAGTGCCGCCGCGGCTGTACCGCCGGGATCGAGCACGGGAACGCCGATCGCGAGGATGCCCGCCTCGTGCTCCTCGTCGGAAACCGCGTACCCCTGGGCGCGGACTTGCTCGATCTCCGTGCGGAACCGCTGACGATCGGTGATCGTGTTCGGTCCCATCGCGGGGAGGTCGAGCTCGGTGAGCAGTTCCTCTCGATGCTGCTCGGGTGCGAAAGCGATGAGGCACTTGCCCATCGACGTGCAGTGCAGCGGTCCTCGCTTGCCCGGTTCGCCGGTGATCTGCACCTGCTGCGTGCCTTCGACATAGTGCACGTACAGCTGCTGGTGGCCTTCGAGTACCGACATCAGTGAGGGTTCACCGGTCTGGCGCGTCAGTCGCTGCAATACCGGGGTCGCCACCCCGGCGAATCCCTTGGCGTGGAGTACGCGCTGTCCGAGCTCGAACATGCGCAGTCCCAGACTCCAGCGGCGGTCGTCGTCGAGGACGGCGAATTCCTCCCGTGCGATGGAAGCCAGCAGACGATGTGTCGTACTGACCGGATAACCGGCCCGCCGGGCGAGTTCGGACAGCGTCATTCCTCCGGGTGCTTCCCCGAGCAGGGTCAGCAGTCGCAGGGCCTTGCCCACCATGTCGCTGCGCTGCGAGTCCGACACAGGTGACCTTTCGGATGGATCCGGCACGCTGCTCCCTCTCCTGGTACGGCGCTCTTCGTCGCTTCGCACCGGCCAGATCGTATCGCCGGTGGTTGACTGCCCTTTCGTCTCTCTCTATTCTTCCACGAGACAGTAAAGCTTACCGTATAGTGGAAATGGCGCCCGAGGAGTTCGCCGTGCCCGCACCGACACCGACCGGACCCGCCGAGGTGGGGCGGCAGCGCTGGATGCGTTTGTTGCCGGTCGCCTTCATCACCTACTCGCTGGCCTACCTCGACCGATCGAACTTCTCCATCGCCGTCGCCGGCGGCATGGAGGAAGATCTCGGCATCACCGGGGCGATGTCCGCACTGATCGGTGCGTCGTTCTTCCTCGGCTACTGCCTGTTTCAGATCCCCGGAACCATCTACGCCGAACGCCGCAGCGTCCGCGATCTTGTCTTCTGGTGCACGCTTGCCTGGGGCCTGCTGGCTACCGTGCAGGGGTTGCTCCACAGTGCCGTATGGCTGATCGTCGTGCGATTCCTGCTCGGCGCCGTCGAGGCGGCCGTGCTGCCTGCGATGGTGGTCTTCCTGGCACGCTGGTTCACCAAGCGGGAGCGCGGTAGCGCCAACGCGATTCTCATTCTCGGCAACCCCATCACGGTCATGTGGCTCAATGCCGTGTCCGGTTACATCATCGAGCTGACCAGTTGGCGCGAGATGTTCATTCTCGAGGGGCTGCCCGCGGTGCTGTGGGCATTCGTGTTCCGGGCGCTGGTGACCGATCATCCCGGACAGGCCAAGTGGCTCAACACGCCCGAAAAGGAGTCCGTGACCACCGCACTGGAAGCCGAACGGGGCAGCACCACCCCCGCTCGCTCCTTCGGAGAGGCAATGCGTTCCCGTGCGGTGGTCCTGCTGTCGATCCAGTACCTGCTGTGGAGCATCGGTGTCTACGGACTCGTCTTCTGGCTGCCCAGCATGGTCAGTGCAGGCACCGGTCAGGAGATCGGCATGACCGGCTTGCTCTCGGCGATCCCCTTCGCCGTGGCCGCACTGCTGATGGTCGCGAACTCGCGGGCCTCGGACCGGGTGGGCAGCCGCCCTCGATACGTGTGGCCGTGGCTATTGCTCGGCGGGGTGGCCTTTTACCTCTCGTACCTGCTGGGACCGAGCAACTTCTGGCCCGCCTTCGGACTCCTCATCCTGGCGGGCGGCGCGATGTATGCCCCGTACGGCCCGTATTTCGCCTACGTCGCGGAGTCCGTGCCGAAAAACTTCGCCGGTGCCGGTGTGGCGTGCGTGAACACCGCCGGATCGGTCGGCGGATTCTTCGGGTCGTACCTGGTGGGATGGCTCAACAGCGCGACCGGAAGCAACGCCGCGTCGTTCGTCCTGATGGCGGTGACGCTGGTTCTCGCCGCGCTGATCGTCCCGTTGGTGCGTGGGGCGTCCTACGGATCCGAGGAAGCCGCACCGGCGACCGGGGCCGCTGCACCCTCCGGGAGCGACCGTGCCTGAATACCGCGATGTGGTCACCTCCGGCGAGGTGATGGCGATGTTCGTGGCCACCACCCCCGGGCCGCTGCAGGACGTCGAACATTTCGACAGCAGACTCGCCGGTGCCGAAATGAATGTCTCGGTCGGACTGGCACGCCTGGGGCACAGTGTGCGATACCTCGGTGCCGTGGGGGATGATCCCTTCGGCGCTCGGGCCCGGCACGTGCTGGCCTCCGAAGGGATCGACGTTTCCGGATTGCGGACCGACCCGTCCGCACCCACCGGCTTTCAGCTCAAAAATCGCGTGCATCACGGTGACCCCACGGTCGTCTACTTCCGCCGTGGATCGGCCGGTTCCCAGCATGCGTGGTCCTCGGAGATCGCCGACGCCGTCACCGCCTCGGGACACCTTCACGTCACCGGTGTCTTACCCGCTCTGACGCCACAGACCCGCGACTGCACGTTCCGGACGATCGACGCCGCGCGCCGGGCGGGGACGACGGTCACGCTCGATCCGAACCTGCGTCCGTCTCTGTGGTCGACGACCGCGGAGATGATCGAGGTGATCAACGAGCTCGCCACGCTCGCCGATTGCGTGCTGCCCGGACTGTCCGAGGGGCGAATGCTGACCGGCCGGAACAGCCCCGACGGCATCGCCGAGTTCTACCTCGAGCGCGGGGTCGAGCAGGTCGTGACCAAGCTCGGCGAGGCAGGTGCGGTCTTGCACACGCATGAGGGAACCCGATCCGAACCGGCCTTTCCGGTGCGGGTGGTCGACACCGTGGGAGCCGGAGACGGTTTCGCCGCCGGATGGATCAGTGGCCTGCTCGACGGTCTGCCGGAGCAGGATCGCCTGCGACGTGCCTGCGTCGCCGGAGCCGCTGCCACGACAAGCGAAGGGGACATGGACGGTCTCCCGACGCGGACGGAACTCGACGAGCTGCTCGGCCGGACAGTGGCCTGAGCTCACGAACACGAGTTCGCCTGACGAAGGAAGGGAACGATCGTGCGGCTGCAGATCGCACTCGACCGGCTGGATCTGGACGTGGCCACCCGAGTGGCCGCCCAGGTCGCCGACCACACCGACTGGATCGAAGTCGGTACTTCGCTGATCAAGCGCTACGGCATGCTCAGCGTGCGCGAGGTCGTCGCCGCGGCCGGGACCGTACCGGTCCTCGCGGACCTGAAAACGGCCGACGACGCGGCAACCGAGTTCGGGATGGCCTTCGACGCCGGTGCCCGCGGAGCCACCGTGCTCGCCTCGGCCACCGAGGCCACCATCGATCGCAGCACCGAACTTGCTCGGCAGGCCGGGGCCGAGGTCGTGCTCGACCTGCTGGCGGTGTCGCAACAGCGGCGCGACACGCTGCTCGACCGGCTCCCCGCCGACGTGATTTTCGCCGCGCATCTCGGCAAGGACGCTCAGAATGCAGGTGGAGGCGCCGAGGAACTCCTCGGTTCCTGGACACGCGGGCGCCGGATCGCGGTGGCGGGTGGCTTGGCCGAGTCCACGCTGGCGCGGCTCGTGGACACGCACTCGGACCTGCGCGCGATCGTCGGGTCGGCGGTGACCGGTGCCGCCGACCCGGCAACGTCCGCCGAACGACTCTCCACGATGGTGAAGGGAAAGCAGACCCGATGAGTACGGATGCACTCGATGTGATTCAGGCCGAGATCGCCGGAGTTCTCGCCCGCGTGGACCGCGCCATGGTGGAACGGGCTGCCGCCGTGCTCGACGGTGCGGGCCGGATCTTCGTCGCCGGGGCGGGACGCTCCGGTTTCATGGCCGAGGCGTTCGCCATGCGGCTGGTCCACCTCGGATTCCGGGTGCATGTCGTCGGTGAGACGACGGCACCGTCACTCGCGAGCGAGGACATCGTGGTGGCCGTCTCGGGGTCCGGCACGACTGCGGGCACGCTCCGGTCGGCGCAGGAAGCAGTGCGGGTCGGTGGTCACGTGCTCGCCGTGACCACCGATGCGGACTCGCCACTCGTGGAGCAGGCACGGACCGTGTTGCTGGTGCCCGCGGCGACCAAGCATCGGCGTGCTGACGAGACGGCCACGGTGCAGCCGTTGTCGAGCCTGTTCGACCAGTCCGTGCACCTGCTTTTCGATGCCGTGTGCCTGCGGTTGGCCGAGTTGCGCGACGTGGACAACACCGCTGCGCGCAGCGCTCACGTCACCACGGAATGATCCCCGCCCGGCTCCGCCGCACCCGCCGTACCGCACCGCCGGAAGACCGAGAGTGTCCCCTCAGGGCTCCAGCGCCCCCAGCACGTCGGGAAGCGCACCGGTGTGGACGACACCGAGACGCTGAGTGGCGCGGGTGAGAGCGACGTAGAGATCGTTGAGGCCGCGCTCGGATCCGGCGATGACGCCGTCCGGGTCGACCACGAGCACCGAGTCGAACTCCAGGCCCTTGGCCTGGTCGACGGTCAGCAGCACGGCCGGCGATTCGAGCCCTTCGGGTTGCGGCCCGACCACTGTTCCCGGCACCTGTTCGGTGAGGCTCGTGCCGACGGCCTCCAGTCGTTCCGGCGGCAGCAGGACCGCCAACCGCCCGTCACCGACGGCCTCCAGCTCCCCGGACACCAGCGCGGGCAACCGTGTCGCGAGCTCATCACCGGGGACGTGGCGGCTCCACGGCCGGACACCGGCCGTGCGTACCGAGGTGGGCGTCTCGAGGTCGGTTCCCATGGCGGACAGGACTCCGTCCGCGACCGACATGATCTCGGCCGGAGTGCGGTAGTTGATGGTCAGCTGCTCGAGCCGCCAGCGATCGGCGACGTAGGGGTGCAGGATCTCCTGCCACGACCGCGCACCACCGAGCGCACCGGTCTGTGCGATGTCACCGACCAGCGTCATCGAGCGGCTCGGGCAGCGCCGCATCAGCACCCGCCAGGCCATCGCCGAGAGCTCCTGGGCCTCGTCGACGATGACGTGGCCGAACGTCCAGGTACGGTCTCCGGCCGCTCGCTCGGCGGCCGTGAGGTCGCTGCTGGCGCGGTGCCGCTCCGCGAGAACCTCCGCGTCCAGCACGTCGGAAACCCGCAGGCGCTCCGGATCGATGATCTCGTCGTCCTGCTCCATGATGTGCAGCACGCCCTGCGCGTAGGCGAGCTCCTCGCGTTCCTGCTGTGCCTGCTCGTGGCGCTGCTGCTCGTCGTCCTCACCGAGCAGCTCGGCGAGCTCGTCGAGCAGCGGGGCATCGGACGGAGCCCACGCCGAGCCGGGTTCCCGCAGCAGCATCGCCCGCTCGTCGGTGTCGAGCTGCTTGCGTGCCGCCGTCTTCAGACGTTCCGGGGAGGACAGCAGCTCGTCGAGCAGTTCCGGTGCGGTCAGTTCCGGCCACAGCCCGTCCAGAACCTTGCACACGCCCGGGTCCTGGCGCAGCTCGGAGTCGATGTCGTCGATGTCGCGCTGATCGAGCAGGTCCCGGCCGAGCCTGTCGGCGACCTGCAGGGACAGGGCCGAGAACATCTCCCGCAGGAACACCTTCCGGGCCTCGTTGTGCGGTTTGCGTGACCGCCGGGCCTTCGTGCGCGCCTGCGTGCACGTGCGGCGGTCCACCCGCAGCGCCTCGCGATCGAAGGTGACCTCGATGTGGTCCTTCGGTACCTGCTGGCGGTCCCGCACCGCTGTGTTGAGCACCTTGACCATGCTCGACCGGCCCTTGATCTCGGCTGCCTCGGCGGACTCGGTCCCCGTGGCGGTGACCCCGGGATAGAGCTCGCCGACGGTCGACAGCAGCACACCCGTCTCACCGAGGGAGGGCAGCACCTGCCCGATGTAGCGCAGGAAGGTCTCGTTGGGCCCCACGACGAGCACCCCGCGCTTGGTGAGCTGCTGCCGGTAGGTGTAGAGCAGGTAGGCAGCCCGGTGCAGCGCGACCGCGGTCTTGCCGGTGCCCGGACCGCCCTGGACCACGAGCACCCCGTTCATCTTGCTGCGGATGATGCGGTCCTGCTCGGCCTGGATGGTGGCCACGATGTCGGTCATCTGGCCGGTACGTCGCGCGTCGAGCGCGGCCAGCAGCGTGGCCTCGCCGGCCAGCCCGAGGTGACTGCCCTGCTCGGCGGAATCGAGATCGAGCACCTCGTCCTCGTATCCGGTCACGGTGCGTTGCCGGGTACGCAGGTGCCTGCGCCGCACGACCCCGTCCCGGGAAGCGGCCGTGGCCAGGTAGAACGGTCGGGCGGCCGGAGCGCGCCAGTCCAGCAACAGCGGCTCGTACTCGTTGTCCTCGTCGAACAGGCCGAGCCTGCCGATGTGGAACCGCTCCTGGCTGTCGAGGTCGAGCCGACCGAAGCACAGACCGTTCTCCACCGCACTGAGCTGGGCGAGTTTTTCGGTGTGCATCTTGGTGGAGATGTCACGCTCGGTGCGTGCTTGGGGGGTGCCCCCGGTCTGGGCCAGCGTCTCGGAGAGCCGCTCGGTGGTGTACCGGCGCAGCTCGTCGAGTTTGTCGTACAGCATCGAGACGTAGTGCTGCTCGGCGGCGATGTCGTCGGTGCGTTCGGGTTCCCGATCACCTCGGGAGTCGGACAATGCTCCACCTCGTGTGGTCACACGTGTACGGGAAGGGCTTGTGCGGGTGCTCGGGCCGTGGGGCGGCATCGATGCCGCGATTCCATGCGCCGGGCGAGCCCACGTGCCGGGCGACTCCCCACGTGAGGCGGTCTCGCCGGCAGGCCCGACCAGCCACTATACCGCCGCGGGGGCGGTGCACGCCGATACGCGTACCGCCGGGGACATCGAGGTTTCCGGCAGTGCCGCCCGCGGTGCTCACTGCGAGGAGTCGGACGGTGGCTGGCCCGCGACCCAACCGGCGATCTGGGCACGTGAGGTGAAGTCGAGCTTGGTGAGGATGTGCTGCACGTGGCCTTCGACGGTGCGCTGTGCGATGAAGAGGTTCTCCGCGATCTCCTTGTTGGTGCGGCCCTGGGCGACCAGGTCGGCGATCTCCCGCTCGCGGCGGGTCAGGGGCATCGGATGCACGTTGTCACGGGAATGTGCGCGGGTGTGCCGCTTGGTTTCGAGCGCGAGGTCGAGCGCGGCATCGGTGGACAGTCGGTAGCCGCGATCGAAGTGACTCCGGTACTCCTCCGCGCCGAGGATGGCCCGGGTGCGGGATTCGTACCTGTCGTGCTCGGCCGCGAACGGAGCGTAGAAAGCGGGAGCGGCCCGGGTGGCTTCCCACATCCCCGCCGCGGCGCCGAAGAGTTCGGCCGCCCGCTCGCTCCGATCCCGCTCCTGGGCGATCCAGGCGAGCGTGTCGATGCTGAAGGCCATGGCGAGCCTGTTGCCCATCCGGCGCTGGAGCCCCAGGGCGTCCTTGGTCGCCGTTTCGGCATGCCCGAACGCGTGGCGGGACAGCTCGATGTGCGCCACTCCCCACAGCGCGTAGGAACGCCAGAACACGTCGCCGAGCCGCGTGGTGGTGTCGACGCATTCACTGAGCAGCGCAAGACCTTCCTCCGGCCTGCCGTCGAATCCGCGTACCGTTCCCAACCCGAACAACGCGAACAATTCGCCGTGCGCAGCGGCATGCCGGCGAAAATCGGCCAGTGCGGTCCCGATCAGGTCGTCGGCCGTGGTCAACTGCCCTTGGAACAGCGCTGCCATTCCCCGGGTGAGCGCCACGTGGGCGTGCTCGACCTCGTCGTGTTCCTGCTGGGCCAGCAGCGCGGCCTCGTCCAGCTGGGGAGAGGCCGTGATGATGTCTCCCTGCAGCAGGGCGAGCCAGCTGTTGGCGCGCAGGCCGGAGGCGCGATCCTGCGGGGAGGCCGCGGCCACGGCGAGTGCGCGGTCAAGCCAGTGGCGGGCCTCTCCGTGCAGGCCGCGGATTCCCCAGTACTGGCCCAGCCGGGTCGCCATCCGCAATGCCACGACCGCCTGCTGCGGGGCGTGCTCGGCCAGGGCCGAGTGCAGGGCAGCCTGCAGGTTGGCGTGGTCGGTCAGGAGCCGGTTCACCCAGGAGACCTGTTCGGGCCCGATCCACTCGGCGGCGAAGCGCTCGACCAGGCCCGCGTACCAGTCGCGGTGCCGGTGTTCGACGTCCGCTCGCTCGCCGGCCGCATCGAGTTTCTCCTGGCCGTACTCGCGCAGAGCGTGCGGCAACCGGTACCGGGACTCCCCGTTCTCCTGCTCCCGCATCAGGATCGATTTGTCGACCAGGGAATGGACGACGCCGGGCACTCCCGCCGGCTCCGCAGTGGCACTGATCACGTGTTCGGCGGCGTCGAGGTCGAAGCTCCCGAAGAAGACGGAGGCGTGCGCCCACGCTCGCCGGTCCTGCTCGGAGCACAGGTCCCAGCTCCAGTCGATCAACGCGCGCAGGGTCTGCTGCCGTGCCGGTGCTCCCCGGCGCCCCTCCGTGAGCAGCTCGTAGCGTTCGGCGAGGCGCTCTTCGAGCTGATACAGGGACAGTGACCGCAGGCGCACGACGGCCAGTTCGATCGCCAGGGGATTGCCGTCCAGGTGGTGGCACAGCCGCATCAGCACGGCACCGTCCTCGGCGCTCGGTTCGAACTCCGGCAGGACGGCCTTGGCGCGCTCCACGAACAGCCGGACGGCCGCGTACTGCTCGTAGGCCTCGGCCGGGGGCAGGTCGTCGGGGTCGGGTACCTGAAGTGGAGGCACGACCACGGTGCTCTCCCCCGCGATACCGAGTGACTGTCTGCTGGTGACCAGGATGCGCACCCCCGGACACGCTCGGATCAGGGCGTCGACGAGCAGGGCGCACTCCGCCACGAGGTGCTCGCAGTTGTCGAGCACCAGCAGCATCTCCCGGTTGCCGAGGTACTCGATCAGCGTGTCCACGTCATTGCCGGACGTGGTGTTACCGAGCTGCAGTTGCTCGCTGATCGTGTCGGCGAGCAGTGCCGGATCCGTCAGTTCCCCCAGCTCCACGAGCCACGCCTTGTCGCGGTAGACGCGACGCATGCTGGAGGCCACCCGCAGAGCCAGTCGGCTCTTGCCGATACCGCCCGGTCCGGTGAGGGTGACCACGCGTGACTCCGCGAGCATCCGCTTCGTCAGAGTGATCTCGCGGCGCCTGCCGACAAAACTCGTGACGTCGACCGGAAGGTTGCCCCCGGCCTGCCGGGCACGGGTCCGTGCGCTGGGTTCCACGCCCCGATGCTAAACCGTGTCCCGGGTGACCTGCGGTTTCACGATCAGGGCGGGCTCTGCCCGCAGCCGTCGGGGCTCGCCCTATCGTGATGCCGTGTGGTTCGAGGGCTTCGGCGACGGCGTCGTCGATTTCTACGAGGGGCTGGAAGCCGACAACTCGAAGAGCTACTGGTACGAGCATCTCGAGGTGTACCGCGAGCACGTACGGCGGCCGATGGAGATGTTGCTGGCCGAACTGGAACCGGAATTCGCGGAATTCGGCACCGGCAAGGTGTTCCGTCCGCACCGCGACGTGCGATTCAGCCGGGACAAGTCACCGTTCAAGACTCACTGTGCCGCCGTGGTGGAACCCGGCCGGGGTGGAGGTGCCCACTATGTCGAAGTGGGCACCGGTGGACTGCTCGTCGCGGGCGGATGTTTCCACACCGCCGCCGATCAGCTCGCCCGGTTCCGCACCGCCGTCGACGACCCCGTCCGGGGTGAGCGGTTGCGCTCGTTGCTCGAGGGACTCGCCGCAGGGGGCTGGACGATCACGGGAGAGACCCTGAGGACGCGGCCGCGAGGCACGCCCGCCGACCATCCCCGCTTGCCGCTGCTCCGGCATCGCACGCTGTACGCGGTGCACCGCTGGGACCCCGACGACACGCTGCACGAGCGTGCGTGCGTGGACCGGGTACGCCGGGCATGGTCGCAACTCCGCGAGCTCAACCGATGGTGCCGCGACCACATCGGCGTTTCCGAAAGGTGAAGGATGGCCGGGAAACCCACGGACGGGTGACGAGCTGCCGAGGCTCCGCGGGCGGACGTGAAGACGATCACGGGTATCGGTGCGATTGCGGTCGGATCATCGCCGATGAGCCCGCAGCCCGGCGGTGATCAGCATGCCCGCCCCGATACCGGCCACGTCCACCGCCGCGTCGACGAGATCGCCGGTGCGGCCCAGCGGCAGGACTGCCTGCAGTAGTTCCGATGTCACCGCATAGCAGGAAAGCCCGATCAGCAGTGCCGCGAAACGGACCTGTGCCACGTGGCCGGTGATCGCCAGGGCCGCGAACAGTACGAGATGCAAGATCTTGTCCGTGCCGGGCGGCGCCGTGGGCACGCCGGAAGCAGGCGTGAAAAGGATCACGGCACTCGCCGCGATCGTGAGGGCGAACGGGGCGCGCACCAGGTGAGCCCTGTAAGGATCCAGCAACGATGTTCTCCGAACGTCCATGGAGTGGGCGGCTGCGTACTGCGTGGGCGGAGTGAACGACTAGGCTGAGGCACCGTGAGTCGACGAGCCAAGATCGTTTGTACTATGGGCCCCGCCACCGACACGCAGGAGAAGGTGGCCGAGCTCGTCAACGGTGGGATGAACGTCGCCAGGCTGAACTTCAGCCACGGTAGCCATGACGACCATCAGCAGATTTACGAGATGGTCCGGACTGCGGCCAAGGAATCCGGCCGTGCTGTCGGCACCCTCGCCGACCTGCAGGGACCGAAGATCCGTCTTGGCACGTTCGCGGGCGGCCCGGTGGAGTGGCGCACCGGCGACGTCGTACGCATCACGGTCGATGATGTCGAGGGCGACCACGACCGCGTCTCCACCACCTATACCGGGCTCGCCGCCGACGCCAAAGCCGGTGACCGGTTGCTGGTCGATGACGGGAAGGTGACCCTGACCATCACCGCCATCGAGGGCAACGACGTGGTGTGCGAGGTTGTCGAGGGTGGTCCGGTCTCGGATCACAAGGGACTGTCCATGCCCGGAATGGACCTGTCCGTTCCCGCGATGTCCGACAAGGACGTGGAGGACCTGGAGTTCGCGCTGCAGCTGGGCGTGGACTTCGTCGCGCTGTCGTTCGTGCGCACCCCTGCCGACATCGATCTCGTACACCAGGTCATGGATCGAGTCGGCAAGCGCGCCCCGGTCATCGCCAAGCTGGAAAAGCCCGAGGCGGTGGACAACCTGGAGGCCATCGTGCTGGCCTTCGACGGGGTCATGGTCGCTCGCGGTGATCTCGGTGTCGAGCTGCCGCTGGAGCATGTCCCGCTGGTGCAGAAGAAGGCCATCCGGATCGCCCGGGAGAACGCCAAACCGGTCATCGTCGCCACCCAGATGCTCGATTCCATGATCAGCAATGCGCGCCCGACCAGGGCCGAGGCATCCGACGTGGCCAACGCCGTGCTCGACGGCACCGACGCGGTGATGCTCTCCGGTGAGACCAGCATCGGGCGGTACCCGATCGATACCGTGCAGACCATGTCGCGCATCGTCGAGGCCGTCGAGGCGGGCTCGACGGCACCGCCGGAACTCAGCCACGTGCCGCGTACCAAGCGGGGCGTGATCTCCTATGCCGCCCGCGACATCGGTGAGCGGCTCAACGCCAAGGCGCTGGTGGCCTTCACCCAGTCCGGTGATACGGTGCGGCGCCTCGCTCGTCTGCACACGCGGCTTCCGCTGTTCGCCTTCACCCCGGAAGAGTCGGTGCGGAGTCAGCTCGCTCTCACTTGGGGGACGGAGACGTTCCTGGTGCCTAGTGTGGACACCACCGACCGCATGGTGCGCCAGGTGGATCAGGCGATGCTGTCGATCGGGCGTTCGCAAAGTGGGGACATGGTCGTGATCGTTGCCGGCTCCCCGCCGGGAACGGTCGGTTCGACCAACCTGATTCGTGTGCACCGGCTGGGCGAGGAAGACCACGTCTGATCTCCAGTGGTGCCGCTCGGGTTCCGGGGGCGCACTGTCCTCCCGGAGGGTCTCCCCGCCGAGTTGTTCACGGATACGACACGAGGAGCTCGCAGTGACCGAAGCGGCACGAGCCGCCGCCGCCGACCCGGCAGGCACCGCTGCCGACGGTTCCCTCTCGATGGAGGCACACGGGGTGTCACACGGCCAAGCCGTACTCGACCGTCTGGTGGCGCTGCTCGATCTGGAAAAGATCGAGGAGAACATTTTCCGGGGCGTCAGCCCCGCCGAATCACCGGTGCGCGTGTTCGGGGGGCAGGTCGCGGGACAGGCACTGGTGGCCGCCGGGCGCACCGTGCCCGCCGACCGCCGGGTGCACTCGCTGCACGCCTACTTCATCCGGCCGGGCGACCCGAGCGTGCCCATCATCTACGAGGTGGATCGCACGCGTGACGGCCGCTCGTTCACCACGCGCAGGGTCGTTGCCGTGCAGCACGGCAAACCCATCTTCTCGCTGTCGGCATCGTTCCAGATCGACGAGGACGGCATCGACCACGCCGAGGCGATGCCCGACGTGCCGGCTCCCGAGTCGCTGCCGACGTACAGCGAGCGGCTCGGTGACCTGCGCGAGCAGTTCGGCTCGGCCGCCAGCATGCCGCAGCCGATCGACCTCCGCTATGTCACCGACCCTCCGTGGGCACGCCGGGGCCACGGCCCGCAGGAAGCGCACAACCAGGTCTGGATGCGCGCGGACGGCACCCTGCCCGACGACGACCTGCTGCACGTGTGCCTGCTGGCCTATGCGTCCGATCTCACCCTGCTGGATGCGGTGCTCGCACGTCACGGGGTCTACTGGGGGCTGGACAAGGTGAGCGGGGCGAGCCTGGACCACGCGATGTGGTTCCACCGCCCGTTCCGGGCCGACGACTGGTTCCTCTACGACTGCTCGTCCCCGAGTGCTTCGGGCGCGCGCGGGCTGGCCACCGGGCGGTTCTTCAGCCGCGACGGTGCGCTCGTGGCCACCGTCGTACAAGAGGGACTGCTCCGCGTCCAGGATTAGACGAATGGTCCCAGAAGGTTGCCTGGGTGGTTGCTGAACCGCTGCCCCATTCGGCATCTAGGAGCTGTTTAAGAAGTGATCTTGGTGAGGGCTCGTAGCCAGGTGTCGATGGTGGCGACGTGCAGTGTGGCTTCGTATCGGACGGCGAGCTTGTCGTAGCGGCTGGCGACGGCGCGGTGGTGTTTGAGCTGGTTGATGCCGCATTCCACGGCGTGACGCTGCCGGTAGCGTGTGGGGTCGAACACGGGCGGGCGGCCTCCGGCCGCGCCGCGGGCACGGCGGTGGGCGAGCTGGTCTTTGGGGAGCGCGATCGTGGCCGGGGTTCGGCGTCGCCGTAGGTAACGCCGGTTGGCTGCGGACGAGTAGGCCTTGTCGGCCAGGACCCGCTCGGGGCGGCTACGCGGGTGACCACGCCGCAGGCGGGGCACGCGGATGGCCTCCAGCACCCGGATCATCTGCGGGCTGTCGCCGGCTTGACCGGCCGTGAGCAGCAACGACAACGGTTTCCGGCTCTGCTCGCAGGCCAGGTGGATCTTCGTGGACAACCCGCCCCGGGAACGCCCCAGCGCGTGATCACCGGGTTCGTCGCCGGGTGGTTCGACCTGGGCATCGGGTCGGTGGCGGGCTCCGGCGGCGTGCTGATGGGCCCGGTTGATCGTGGAATCCACCGACACCTGCCAGGTGATCAACCCTGCTGCGTCGGCCCGCGCCTGCAACTGCGCCCAGATCCAGGCCCAGACACCGTCCCGTTGCCAGCGGCGAAACAGCTGATAGATCGACTGCCAGTGCCCGTACCGTTCGGGAACGTCCCGCCACGGGGCTCCGACCCGCACCCGCCAGCGAATCCCGTTGAGCAATTGGCGTCGCGTCCATGTCGGATGCCTTCCTACCTGCGGTTGAGGCGGGAGAACGCGTTGAAACGCTCGCCACTGCCGGTCCGTGAGGTCCTTGCGCGCGCCGACCGATACGCTGCCCATCGAGGTCTCCGGTAGTTGATCTTCTTGGTCGTTGATCCCTCTACCGGAGACCTCTCTTCGTGCCTACAACGACCCCCGTTCTTAAACAGCTCCTAGCGGCGGCGTCGGGTGGGGCTCAGGTGCTGCGGGGGCGTCAGCGCCCGGGTGTGCACCTGTTCGAGCACGATCGAGCTCGTGAAGTGCCGGACCTCGGTACGTGCGGAGAGCTTGTCGACGAGAAAGCTCTGCAGGTGTGCACTGTCGGCCACCGCCACGTGCAGCAGGAAATCGGCCTGACCGCTGACGTGGAGCAGGGAACGTGTCTCCGGTTCGGCCATGACGAATTCGCGGAACGAGTCGACCACGGCGCGCGTGTGGGGCCGGACATTGACCGACACCACGGCCTCCAGGGGAAGACCGGTCGCGGCCGGATCGACGTCGATGTGTGACCCCGTGATGACGCCGCGCTCCCGGAGTCGCCGGACCCGTTGCAAGCAGCTCGATGCGGCGAGCCCCACGCGTCCGGCCAGCGTCCGGTTCGCGAGCGTGGCGTCGTTCTGCAGCTCCTCCAGGATCCGCCAGTCGACCGAATCCAGTTCCGCGTTGCCGGGCATGGCCGAACATTCTATGCCAGAGCTGGAACAACGGCGAATGTACGAAGCACGATACGGGCGATCAACGAACCCGATATGTCGTGGAATTCGGAGGCTGTCGTCGTGCACATCGCGTGGGGGCCGTTCCTGCTCGCTCTGGCGGTGATCGTCCTGGTGCCGGGGCCGGACTTCGTCGTGGTGACCCGCAATGCCGCGAGCAGTACTCGCTGGGGTTGGCTGGCCGCCGCGGGTGTGACGTGCGGTCTGCTGCTCCATGCCACCGCGGCGACCCTGGGATTGTCGGCACTGGTCATGGCGGCGCCGACAGCGCTGATTGCGGCCAAGGTGGTCGGTGTCGGTTACCTCGTGTTCCTGGGGCTGCAGATCCTGCGCCGAGCGGGTTCGGCTGGTGGAGCACCGACGGGCATCGAGACGCCGCAATCGGCAGGCTCGGTGTTCCTGCGCGGACTGCTCACCGATGTGCTCAACCCCAAGGTCCTGCTCATGTTCCTGACATTGCTGCCGCAGGCGATGGACCCGTCCGGAAACCCGATGATGCAGGCGTTGCTGCTCAGCGCGGTCGCGGTCGGGTCCTTCGGTGCATGGTGGCTGTGCGTCGTGCCCTCGGTGCGCCGACTTTCGGCGTTCCTGGCGGCCCCGAAACGGCGCCGGGTGTTCGAGCGGTGCTGTGGAGGTGCGCTGCTGGCCATGGCGAGCTCGATCGCCTTCGCGTAGGAGTCTCGCGCATCGAGCGTTCGCTCCCTGCACTGATCCCTCGACCGTTCGGAGTGAACGGAACTTTCGTTCCTTCTAGGCGAGCGAAAGTTCCGTTCACTCCAACGCCCACGCGCGCCCGCCCGAGTGCTCAGGCGTTGGCGGGCAGCTCGGTTCCCGCACCGCGCCGCCGGATGGTGACCAGATCGCGGCGGGCATCGGGCAGCGTCCGTTCCTCGGCGCCCTCGATGGTGAAGCCGGCATCGGTGATCATCCGCCGATCCTGCTCGACCTCCTGGCCCTCGCTGGTGAGGTAGTCGCCGAGGAAGATCGAGTTCGCCAGATGCAGCGCCATCGGCTGCATCCCGCGCAGGTGAATCTCCCTGCCGCCGGCCAGGCGTACCTCCACGTCGGGGAAGCAGAAGCGAAACAGCGCCAGGATGCGCAGGCAGCGCTGCGGCGTGAGATCCCACTGTTCACTCAGTGGCGTCCCCTCGAACGGGATGAGGAAGTTGATCGGGACCGAGTCCGGATCCAGTTCGCGCAACTCGAACGCGAGGCTGACGATGTCCTCGTCGGACTCGCCCATTCCGAACAGCGCGCCCGAACAGGGTGACAGGCCCGCGCCGGTCGCCTGCCGCACCGTGTCGACCCGGTCGCCGAAGGTGTGGGTGGAGCAGATGTCGGCGTAGCGGGCTTCGTTGGTGTTGAGGTTGTGGTTGTAGGCGTACGCCCCGGCCTCGGCCAATTGCTCACCCTGCCCCTCGGAGAGCAGGCCGAGACAGGCGCAGATTTCCACCCCGGGCCGCTTGTCCTTGATCGCGGCGATGGTGTCGGTGATGCGTCCGATGTCGCGGCGACCCGGTCCGCGGCCGCTGGCCACCAGGCAGATCCGCTTCGCCCCTGCCTCGGCGGCCCTGTCGGCGGTCTTGGCAGCCTCGTCCGGTTCGATCCACGAGTACTTCAGGATGTCCGAGCCCGAACCCAGCCGCTGCGAGCAGTAGCCGCAGTCCTCGGGGCACAGGCCGCTTTTCATGTTGATGATCGTGTTGAGCTTGACCCGGCGGCCGAAGAAGTGGCGGCGCACCCGGCTGCCTGCCGCGACCACATCGAGGACGTCGGGACTGTCGGTCTCCTCGACCAGCAGTGCCAGTGCCTCGTCACGGGTCGGTGCCCGTCCGTCCAGGGCCTTGGTGACCAGTTCGTCCAGCAGGTTCGTCATGCCCGAAACGCTCGCCGAAAGCGCCCGGAAGCCACAAGATCACGCGTCTACAAGATCCAGGGCAGCAATTTGTCGCACGATCTCGGCGAGTACGGCCCGGAGCGGAAAAATGCCGCGCTCCGGGCGATGGTGCCCGGAGCGCGGCATCGAGAAACCCGGCCTCAGAGGTTGGGGTACAGCGGGTGCTTGGTGGCCAGGGCTTCGACGCGGGAGCGCAGCCGGGCGCTGGTGGCCTCGTCGAAGGTCGGCTGCAGGGCCTCGGCGATGACCTCGGAGATCTCGGTGAACTCCTCGGTGCCGAAGCCGCGGGTGGCCAGGGCCGGGGTGCCGATCCGCAGCCCGGAGGTCACCATCGGCGGGCGCGGGTCGTTGGGCACCGCGTTGCGGTTGACGGTGATGCCGATCTCGTGCAACCGGTCCTCGGCCTGCTGCCCGTCCAACTCGGAGTTGCGCAGATCGACCAGCACCAGGTGCACATCGGTGCCGCCGGAGACGATCTGCACCCCGGCGGCTGCGGCATCGTCGGCCTGCAGGCGGCGGGCCAGGATCCGGGCGCCTTCGAGGGTGCGGCGCTGCCGGTCGGCGAACTCCTCACTGGCGGCGATCTTGAACGCGGTGGCCTTGCCCGCGATGACGTGCTCCAGCGGGCCGCCCTGCTGGCCGGGGAACACCGCCGAGTTGAACTTCTTGGTCAGTTCCTCGTTGCCGGACAGGATCACTCCGCCGCGGGGCCCACCGAGGGTCTTGTGCGTGGTGGTGGTGACCACGTGGGCGTGCTCGATCGGGTTCGGGTGCAGCCCGGCGGCGACCAGCCCGGCGAAGTGGGCCATGTCGACCATCAGGTAGGCCCCGACCTCGTCGGCGATGTCCCGGAACCGCTTGAAGTCCAACTGGCGCGGATACGCCGACCAGCCGGCCACGATCATCTGCGGCTTGTTCTCCCGGGCCAGCCGGGCGACCTCGTCCATGTCGACGCGGTGGTTGTCGTCGCGGACCTGGTACGGCACGACGTTGTAGAGCTTGCCGGAGAAGTTGATCCGCATCCCGTGGGTGAGGTGACCACCGTGGGCCAGGTCCAGGCCCATGATGGTGTCTCCCGGCTTGAGCAGCGCGAACATCGCCGCGGCGTTGGCCTGCGCACCCGAGTGCGGCTGCACGTTGGCGTAGGAGGCCCCGAACAGCTGCTTGACGCGGTCGATGGCCAACTGCTCGACGACGTCGACGTGCTCACAGCCGCCGTAGTAGCGCTTGCCCGGATAGCCCTCGGCGTACTTGTTGGTCAGCACCGACCCCTGAGCCTCGATCACCGAGGCCGGCGCGAAGTTCTCCGAGGCGATCATCTCCAGCGTGGACTGCTGCCGATGCCGCTCGGCATCCACAGCCTTCGCCACCTCGGGATCCACCTCGGCGAGACGGTCGTTGAACAGGTCGTTTGTCGACATGATGCATCGCCTTTCGTCAGGATCTCTCGACGCGTGCTCGCGTCTTTCTCAGCGGTTGCGGTTGTAGAAGGGCAGTTCGACGACCTCGACGTCGGCGGCCTTGCCGCGGATGTCGACCTGCAGTGCGGTACCCGGCTCGCTGAAGGAGCGGTCGACATAGGCCATCGCGATCGGATGCCCGAGTGTGGGGGACGGCGCACCGCTGGTGACGACACCGATCTCGTTGCCGTCGGCATCGAGTATGCGGTAATCGTGACGGGGCGCGCGGCGGCCCGCACTCCGCAGACCGACCAGGGTGCGTTCGGTGGGTTTCTCCGCCACGGGGGCGAGTGCCTGCTTGCCGACGAAGTCGGCCGACTTGTCCAGCCGCACGATCCGGCCCAGGTTGGCGTGGAAGGGGGTCAGGTCCGCGGAGAGTTCGTTGCCGTACAGCGGCATACCGGCTTCCAGGCGCAGCGTGTCGCGGCAGGCCAGCCCGGCCGGTCGGAGATCGTGCTCGGCGCCGGAGTCGGTCAGGGCCCGCCACACGCTCGGCGCGTCGTCGGGGGAGAGGAACAGCTCGAAGCCGTCCTCGCCCGTGTAGCCGGTCCGCGCGAGAAGCACCTCGCAGCCTGCGACCTTGCTCTCGTAGCCGGCGAAGTAGCGGACCTCGTCCAGGTCCATCGGGGTCAGCGGGGCCAGAATGGCCGCTGCTTTCGGCCCTTGCACCGCCAGGAGGGCGTACTCGGCGGAGACGTCGTTGTGCACCGCGTCGAAGCCGCGCACGCGCTCGGCCAGTTCGGTCGAGACCACGGCGGCGTTCGCGGCGTTGGCCACGATCAGGAACTCGCGTTCGGCGGTGCGGTAGACGATGAGGTCGTCGAGGATGCCGCCCTGGGCGTTGCAGAGCATCGTGTAGCGGGCACGGCCGACCTTGATCCCGGAAGCATTGGCAGGCAGCGCGTAATCCAGCGCCTCGGCCGCCTGCCCGCCACTGATGCGGATCTCGCCCATGTGGGTGAGATCGAACAAACCCGCCGTATTGCGGACCGCATTGTGTTCGGCGGTTTCCCCGGTGTAGCGCAACGGCATGTGCCAGCCTGCGAACTCGGTGAAGCTCGCCCCGAGCTCTTCGTGAATCTCGTGCAGGGGGGTTCGTCGGGGTTGCGGCATCGGGTGAAACTCCTCGTGATCGGGTGCGAGCGCTGGTCCAAGCGTCTCCCCGGAGTCATTGGCCTGAGAGTTTCACCGCGTGTGAGGCGGCTTGCACCGTGGGCGAGGAACGTGGAGGTTCCTGCTTTTCTCCGTGGTCGCCTGGTGCCGTGCGGTGACTGAGCCTGAGAGTTTGACGGGGAGTATTGCTCCTTCGGCGCTCCATGCAGGCCTGCCGGCCGGGAGGGCCCGCTGTACTCGGCTCTTGCCGACGGGCATGGAGTCTCTCCCGCGCGGCGTCATCGGCGCGGTATTCGGTTGTTGTGCTGGACGCTACGTAGCGCCGGTGGCGGAGTCAACCGCACGCGGACGTGATCCATGACCCGGGCCGTGCCACGGTGCGGCCGTCCGTGCCCGGCTTCAGACGAGGCCGAGAACGAGTCGCAGCGCTTCCGCGAGTTCGTCTTCCTCCTGGGGTGACAGGCGCCCCACCCGTGGGCCGAATCGTCTTTCCGGGTCGACGGCCCGAACCTGCTCCACGAGTACACGGGCGGGCCGAATTCGGTTACTTTTCCGGTGTGGTCGAAGCACCGCTTGTGGGGAGCTCGCTGTAGAGCTGGCGCAAGCCCTCGATCAGAGCGGCCAGAGCCAGTTCGAAACTGTCGTTGTCGATCTCGACGGCGTGCTTGCGCAGCAGGTGGGCCTGCGCGAGGTTGGGAAAGTGGTCACCGTAGAGGTCGGCATCGTCGACGAAGCCGTGTGAGAAGGATCCCATCGCGCCGCCGACCACGAGATACTTGGTGGAGGCACCGATCATGGTGGCGTAGCGCTGCGGCCAGCCCGCGCGGGTGAGGCCGCCGTGGACGGCATCGGCGCGCCGCAGCGCCGCCTCGCGGCGGGCCGGGCCGGAGGCGATGAACGGCACGAGGTTCGGGTGCGCGGCGAGCGCGGCGCGGTAGGAGCGTGCCCATGTCGCCAGCCCGGTGGCCCAGTCCCGCTCGAAGTCGGAGACGTCGATCTGGTCCATCACGGTGTTGGCGAGGTCGTGCAGCAGGTCTTCCTTGGTGGGCACGTGATTGTACAGCGATGCGGCGCGCACCCCGAGATGTTCGGCGAGACGGCGCATGGACAGTGCCTCGAGTCCCAGGGTGTCGATGATCTCCAGTGCCCCCTGGCGGATCCGCTCGGACGACAGCAAGGGGCTGCTCGGTCTGGGCACTGCGGGCCTCCTCCCGTGTACGGGTGCCTCCATGGTCGCTGCCGTGGGGCTTGCCAACGTGCCGTCGGTGGTCTTAGGGTCCCATAAAACTAACAACGTTAGTTACCGGCGTTCCCTTCCCGGAGCGGAAACGTCCGGTTGTACTGCCACGGAGGTCGATGATGACCCGAGAAGATCACGGCCGGGCGCACAGTGTCCCGGGGCGGTCGACGCTGTCCCTCGCATCGGTGCTCGCCGAACCCGCCCGCCGGTATCCCGACAACACCGCGGTGATCGAGCGGGACGAGCACGTGACCTATCGCGAGCTGTGGGAGCAGGTGCGCCGCTACGCGGCGGTCCTGGCCGCGCGCGGCGTCGAGCCGGGGGACCGCGTGGCGATCGCCGCCCCGAACGTCATCGACTTCGTGCGTTCCTACTACGCGGTGCACACCCTGGGCGCGGTCGTGGTGCCCGTGCCGCTGCTGCTGGTGCCCGATGAAGCGGCATACCTGCTCGGTGACTCCGCGGCGGAGCTGATGATCGCGCACACCGGTCAACTCGAACTGGGGCGCGGTTGCGCCGAGCGCGCCGGAATTCCGCTGATCACGGTCGGCGAGCGAGCGGGCGGCGACGAGCCGTCCCTGACGGATCTCGCCGCATCGGCCGAGCCTGTGCCGAGTTTCGCCACGCGCGGACCCGACGACCCGGCGGTGATCTTCTACACCAGCGGCACCACGGGGCGACCGAAAGGGGCGGTGCTGACCCAGCTCAACATGGTGATGAACGCGACGGTCAACGCGTTCGACGCCAACGACACGCGCTCGGACGACCGGGTTCTGGGGTGCCTGCCGCTGTTTCACGTCTTCGGCCAGACCGTCTCGCTGAACACGACTTTCCGGGCCGCGGCGACCCTGGTGCTGCAGCCGCAATTCGATCCCCTCGAAGCGTTGAACCTCATCCGCGACCACGAGATCACGCAGCTCAACGGCGTCCCCACGATGTACATCCGGATGCTGGAGGCCGCACCGGACGACCTCGAGGTGCCCAGTCTGCGCCTGTGCATCTCCGGGGGTGCGGCGCTGCCGGTGGCCGTCCTGGAACGCTTCAACAAGCGGTTCGGCACGCAGATCCTGGAAGGATACGGGCTGTCGGAGACCTCGCCGACGGCGACGGTGAACCAGCCGGTGCACGGGGTGCGCCCGGGAACCGTCGGACACCCGCTGTGGGGCATCGACGTCGAGATCGCCGACGCCGCCGTCGACGAGCGCATCGAGCTGCTCGGACCGGGAGAGGACGGCGAGGTGGTCGTGCGGGGCCACAACGTCTTCGCCGGCTACCTCGGCAACCCGGAGGCGACCGAGGCCGTGCTGGTCGACGGCTGGTTCCGTACCGGTGACATCGGACGCAAGGACACCGAGGGCTTCCTGTCCATCGTGGACCGCAAGAAGGATCTGATCATCCGCAACGGATACAACGTCTACCCGCGCGAGGTGGAGGAACTGCTGGTCCGCCATCCCGGCGTGGCCCAGGCCGCCGTGATCGGCCTCCCCGACGAGCAGCGGGGCGAGGAGATCTGCGCCGTCGTGGTTCCGGACGGCGGTACGGACGGCGAGGATGACGACACTCTGGCCGAGAAGGCGATCATCGAGTGGGCCGCCGAGCGGACCGCGCACCACAAGTATCCGCGCCGGGTGGTGTTCGTCGACGAGTTGCCGCTGGGGCCGAGCCACAAGGTGCTCAAGCGGGAGCTTCGCGTCCGCGTCGGTGCGGGCCTGCCGAGATCGTGACCGAGAAGGAGAAGTGACCGAAGGTGAGTGAGGAACTGAACGGCCGCGTGGCGGTGGTGACCGGTGCTGCGAGGGGTATCGGAGCGGGAATCGCCGAGAAACTGGCCGCCGAGGGAGCCGCGGTCGCCGTGGTCGACCTCGACGAGGAAGCCTGTGCCCGGACGGTCGAGCGGATCACCGCGGAGGGCGGGTCCGCGCTCGCGGTGGGCGCCGACGTGACCGATGCCAACTCGGTCGAACAGGCGTTCTCCCGGGTGGCCGCCGAACTCGGGCCGGTCGGGGTGCTGGTCAACAACGCCGGGGTCACGCGGGACAACACGCTGCACAAGATGTCCGACCAGGACTGGGACATGGTGATGGGCGTGCACCTGCGGGGAGCGTTCCTGTGCAGCCGGGCGGCGCAGAAGCAGATGGTCCAGCAGCGTTGGGGCAAGATCGTCAACCTGTCCAGCGTGTCCGCGCTCGGCAACAAGGGGCAGGCGAACTACTCCACTGCCAAGGCCGGGATCCAGGGCTTCACCCGGACGCTGGCCATCGAGCTGGGGCCGTTCGGGGTGAATGTCAATGCCATCGCTCCCGGATTCATCGTCTCCGACATGACGGCGGCCACGGCCGAACGGATCGGGATGAACTTCGAGGACCTGCAGGCCAACACGGCCGAGGTGACTCCCGTGCGGCGCGTGGGCACGCCGGAGGACATCGCGAACACGGTGGAATTCCTGACCAGCGAGAAATCCTCGTTCATCACCGGACAGACCCTGTACGTCGACGGCGGGCGCAAGCTCGGTTGACAGGATGCGCGGCTCGGCTTGCTTGGCGGTGCGGGTGGCGGAAAGCGGCTGACACCGCTTGCCTCCACGGCCGTCAACAGTCGGCCGACCACCATCCGCACACTCTCCAATACGTCGGAACCACTCTTCCAAGGAGCACCATCATGGTGGACTTCTCACTGTCGGATACCGAGCGCGACATCCGCGACTGGGTGCGCAACTTCGTCCAGCGCGAACTGATGCCGCTGGAGCCCGAGGTGTTGCGCAGGGAACGCGCGGGCGAGCGTGGGCTGAGCAAGGACGAGCTCGCCGAGCTGCGTGACAAGGCCCGCCAGGCCGGGTTCTGGGGGGTGCAGACCCCCGAGGAGTACGGCGGGATGGATCTCTCGGCGGTGCTGACCGCACTGATCGAAGTCGAGCTCGGACGTACCTTCGTCCCGTTCAGCTTCGGCGGCTACGCGGACAACATCCTCTACTACGCCAATGAGGAGCAGAAGCAGCGCTACCTGATCCCGACCATCGAGGGGCAGCGCAAGTCGTGTTTCGCGATCACCGAGCCCGGTGCGGGTTCGGACGCCAAGAACATCCGGACCACGGCCCGCAAGGAGGGTTCCGAGTGGGTCATCGACGGTGAGAAGACGTTCATCACCGGCGGCATCGACGCCGACTTCGCGATGGTGTTCGCGGTGACCGACAAGGACAAGGGTGCCGACGGCGGCGTCACCTGTTTCCTGGCCGACCGGGACATGGGATGGAAGTCGGAACCGATCGACATCATGGGCGAGTGGGACCGCATGCCCGCCTCCCTGGTGTTCGACGGTGTCCGGGTGCCCGAGGAGAACGTGCTCGGCGAGGTGGGCCAGGGCTTCGCCCTGGCGATGCAGTGGATCGGTCGTGGCCGCTACCTGCTGCCCGCGCGGGCACTGGGTGGTTGTGAACGCCTGCTCGACATGGCGGTGCAGTACTCCAAGGGTCGGGAGACCTTCGGCGAGCCCATTGCCGACCGCCAGGCGATCCAGTGGATGATCGCGGACTCGGCGGTGGAGATCGAAGCGTTGCGCTGGCTGGTCCTGCAGGCCGCCTGGCAGGTCGATTCCGGCATGGACTCGCGGCATGCGCAATCCATGGCCAAGCTCCACGGTGGGGTGCGGGCCAACGAGATCGTCGATCGGGTGATGCAGATTCACGGCGGCATGGGCTACACCAGGGAGCTGCCCGTCGAGCGCTGGTACCGCGACCTGCGGCTGCTGCGCATCTTCGAGGGCACCGACGAGATCCAGCGCCGGACCATCGCCCGCAACCTGATCAAGGGGCATGCCTCGATCGGTGGTGTACTCGGTTGAGTGATCGGTAGGTGCTGACAGTGCCCGTGGCCCTCACATTGTCGGTAGGCTGGTGGTACTCGACCATGGAGGTCCGGCCGGCGGATTCCAGCCGGCGGACCTGCGCCGAGCAGAGCCGAGGAGCTGCCATGTCCCTGTTCAAGAAGGTCACCGACTTCGCGAAGAGCCCGCAGGGCAAACGCGCGATGGAACAGGCCAAGAAGTACGCCCAGGACCCCAAGAACAAGGAAAAGATCGACCGGGTCAAGAACAGGATCACGGGTAAGGGCAAGTCGCACTGAGCTGCCGAACGCCCACCGGCGGCGCCCGGGTGACGCATTCGGGGGCCGCCGGAATCCCGGGCGTGCTCGTCAGCCGGCCTCGCGGCTATCGACCGAAGGTGCGCAGGCCGGTCGCGATCTCCGGTACCGAATTTGGTGCCTCTGTTTCAAAGGTGTGCTCAGTCGGCGGGTACCTGCGCCACGCCGAGGATCGACTGGCCGAACGGTGCGGGAACGACCTTCTCGGTCGCCTCGGTAACGGGAACCACGAACCGGTCGTAGATCCGCACCAGCCGCTTGTTCGGAGCGTTGCTGCCCCCCTTGCGCACGGCCGCCCACCAGGCGAGAGCGCCGAGGAAGTTGACGGGCTTGGCCAGTCGCACCGTCAGGCCCGCGCGCTGGATGGCCGAACGCATGGTTTCCGGCGTGTAGCGGCGGACGTGCCCGACGAGCCGGTCGAACTCCCCGTACAACTGCTGGTAGCCGGGCACCCACAGCACGATGGTTCCTCCCGGGGTCACGAGCCGGGACAGTGAGCGCAGCGCGGTGGCGTCGTCGTCGATGTGCTCCAGGACGTTGATGGCCATGGCGGTTTCGACCGGTTGTTCGAGTTTCGGCTGCTCGTCCAGGTCCAGAGTGCGAACCTCGACCTCGGGTCGGCCGGCGAAACGCTGCTTCATGTACTGGGCGGCATCCGGGTCGACATCGGTGAGCACATACCTCTCCAGCCCCGTCACGTGGGAGGCGAACTCACCAGTGCCCGCGCCCACTTCCAGCACGCTGCGCCCGCAGTGCGGAAGCATCAGATTGCGCTGGTAGCGCAGGTAGCGGGGCTTGCCGCTGTCGTCCTCCAGGTTTCGCCCGGTCGCGCGTTCGAATGCGCCCTGGTCCGCCACTCGCGTCTCCTCCGGAGATGTCGAACGAAGAGTGATCTCTTCGAAAAAATCGATTCGCATGCTAGCAGCGTGCGACCGCTGTGCTCGGGGTCCGCCGGAGGTTCTCGCCGAAGCATCCCGCCGGGTCGGTACCGACCGTCGAAACGGGAATACCGCGATGATCTCCGGCAGGTGTGCGTGTGCGGCATCGGCGGTAGGGTTCACAGGCACGAGACGATCATCGTGCGACCGGCCGTTGGGGATGCCATGGGCAGTGTATACATCGCCGGAACTTTCGACACCAAGGGTACGGAACTGCGCTACGTCGCCGAGCTCGTCCGCGCGAACGGGAACCCCGTGGTGACCGTGGACCTCGGTACCGGCGACACGCAGGCCGATACGACCGTGACGGCCGCCGAGGTCGCGGCCCATCACCCGGAAGGTACGGCGGCTGTGTTCACCGGTGAGCGTGGTTCGGCCGTCACCGCGATGGCCAGAGCTTTTGAACGATTCCTGGCCGGCCGTACCGACGTGGACGGCATCCTCGGGCTCGGTGGTTCGGGCGGAACGGCGCTGATCGCACCCGCCATGCGGACACTGCCCGTCGGGATCCCCAAGTTCATGGTCTCCACGGTGGCCTCCGGCGATGTGTCGACCTACGTCGATGCCGGCGACATCGCGATGTTCCCCTCGGTCACCGACGTGGCGGGACTGAACCGGATCTCCCGCCGCGTACTCGCCAATGCCGCACACGCGCTCGCCGGGGCAGTAGCGCACCCGGTCCCGGTGGGCGAGGACAAGCCCGCGGTCGCGCTGTCCATGTTCGGTGTGACGACACCGTGCGTGACATCCGTGGCCGAGCAGCTCGCGGCGGACTACGATCCCCTGGTGTTCCACGCGACCGGCACCGGTGGCCGGGCGATGGACAAGCTCGTCGACGACGGGCTCGTCACCGCGGCCCTGGACATCACCACCACCGAGGTGTGTGACCTCGTCGCCGGCGGTGTGATGAGTGCGGGCCCGCAGCGGCTCGACGCGATCGCCCGCAGCGGAATTCCCTATGTCGGCTCGTGCGGTGCCCTGGACATGGTGAACTTCGGAAGCCGGGAGACCGTACCGGAGCGCTACCGCGAGCGGAACTTGTACGTACACAACCCGCAGGTCACGCTGATGCGCACGACGCCGGACGAATGCCGCCGCATCGGTGAGTTCCTCGCGGCGAAACTCAACGCCTGCCGCGGTCCGGTGCGGTTTCTGCTTCCCGAAGGGGGCGTGTCCCTGCTGGACGTTCCCGGGCAGCCGTTCCACGATCCCGAAGCCGATGCGGCACTGTTCGAGACATTGGAGCGTGAGGTGCATCAGAACGCCCATCGCGTGATCAGCCGCTCGCGATACGACATCAACGATCCCGAATTCGCCGCGGAAGTGCTGGCGGCCTTCCGTGAGGTGATGCAAGCGTGAACGCCGACGACGGTTCCGGCTACGAGACCCGGTTACCGCCCTCCCGAGCCGAGCTGGTGGAACGTCTTCAGGGCAAGGTGGCCCGCGGTGAGCCGATCATCGGCGGAGGTGCGGGCACCGGGCTGTCGGCCAAGTGCGAGGAAGCCGGCGGTATCGACCTGATCGTCCTGTACAACTCGGGCCGCTACCGGATGGCCGGACGCGGCTCGCTGGCGGGACTGCTCGCTTACGGCAATGCCAACGACATCGTCGTGGACATGGCCAAGGAAGTCCTGCCCGTGGTCGACCACACCCCGGTTCTGGCGGGAGTCAACGGCACCGATCCGTTCATGATGCGCCGGCGGTTCCTCGCCGAACTCCGCGACCTCGGTTTCGCCGGTGTGCAGAACTTCCCGACCGTCGGGCTCATCGACGGCACCTTCCGGGCCAACCTGGAGGAGACGGGCATGAGCTACGACCTCGAGGTGGACACGATCGCCGCTGCCCGGCGGGCGGACCTGTTCACCACGCCGTACGTGTTCTCCAGCGCGAACGCGCGCGCGATGACCGAGGCCGGCGCCGACGTCATCGTCTGTCACATGGGGCTGACCACGGGGGGCACGATCGGTGCGGACACCGCCAAGAGCCTGGACGACTGTGTTGCTCTGATCGACGAGTGGGCACAGGCGGCGGCGCACGTCCGCGACGACATCATCGTGCTCTGCCACGGTGGTCCGATCTCGACTCCCGAGGACGCCGCCTACGTGCTGTCCCGAACCCGGCGCTGTCACGGCTTCTACGGTGCGAGCAGCATGGAACGCCTGCCCACGGAACAAGCCATGACCGAGCGGACCAGAGCCTTCACGAGCCTGCGGCGCGGCAGCGGTTGAGGTGCTTGCCCAGGGGCTCGCCCTGTGGGCACGGGAGCGGAAGGCAGGACTGCCGAGGGAGGAGAAAGCCATGGCGAAGGCGTACGCGAGTGCGGTGATCGCGGCTACCGCCGACCGGGTGTGGCAGATCGTGCGGGACTTCAACGGGCTGCCGGAATGGCATCCCGCCATCGCTTCGAGCGAGATCGAGGGCAGCAGACCGAGTGCCGAGGTCGGCTGCGTGCGCCGCCTGACGATGCGCGACGGCGGGACGGTGCGTGAGCGGCTGACCGCGCTCGACGATCTCGACAGGAGCTACACCTATGAGATCGTCGAAGGGCCCTTCCCGATACGCCGCTACCTGGCCACGATCCGCGTTGCCGAGATCACGGCCACCGGAAGTGCCTTCGCGGAGTGGTACGCACACTATGATGCCGATGCCGCCGACGAGCCCGAGCTGGACCGAACCTTCTCCGTCGGCGTGTTCGCCGCCGGTTTGCAGGGTTTGAGCCGCTCGACGGGTGGATGATGCGGGGCTGCGGCCCGGTCGAGGTGGTCTGACACCGGCTGTACATCAGAGCCGATAGAGTCAGTCGCGTGCCAAGCAGTGATACACCGTCTGTGACAGACGCGGTTCAGTATGCCACCACCCGGTCGGCTCCCGGTCGTGTTGTGGTGACCGGTGGTTCGGGTTTTGTGGGTCGTGCCGTGGTGAGTGCGTTCGCCGAGCGTGGGGTGCCGGTGCTGGTGGCCGATCAGCATCCGCCGCGGGTGGCGCCCGGCCACGAGGGGTTGGTGACCCATGTGGCCGGGGATCTCACCGATCCCGGTGTGCGGGAGGCGGCGGTGCCGGAGGATGCCGTCGGGGTCGTGCACCTGGCGGCGATCACCTCGGTGTTGCGGTCGGTGGATCATCCGGGCGAGACCTACACCGCCAATGTCGAGGTCACGCAGGGATTGTTGGAGGCGGCGCGGCGGCGCGGTGTGGGCCGGTTCGTGCTGGCCTCGACGAATGCGGTGGTCGGCGATGTCGGCCTCGGCACGATCACCGAGGAGTTGCCGTTGCGGCCGTTGACGCCGTACGGGGCGACCAAGGCGGCCTGCGAGATGCTGCTGTCGGGGTATGCCGGTGCCTACGGGATGGCCACCAGTGCGTTGCGGTTCACCAATATCTACGGGCCCGGGATGGGGCACAAGGACAGCTTCATTCCGCGGTTGATGCGCGCGGCGCTGGCCGGTGACGGGGTCGAGGTCTACGGCGATGGGGCGCAGAGTCGGGACTTCGTGCATGTGGCCGATGTGGTGCAGGCGGTGCTGAGCGCGTTCGATCGGGGCTACACGGGCAATGTGATCGTCGGGTCGGGGCGGTCGTTTTCGGTGCTGGAGCTCATCGAGGCGGTGCGGGCCGCGACCGGTGAGCCGGTGCCGGTGACGCATGTGCCTGCCAAGAACGGGGAGATGCCTGCGGTGATCGTCGAGATCGAGCGGGCGCGCCGCGAGCTGGGCTATGTCCCGGCGGTCGAGCTCACCGCGGGGTTGGGCACGGTGTGGCAGGACTTCCGTGGCGTCGAGGATTTCGCACTCTCAGGGACGACATGATTCGTACGCTGCTGCGTCTGCTGGGCCGGCACTGGCTGATGGCGCTGCTGGTGCTCGGCGGGATCGGGTTGCGCGTGGTCGTCGAGCTGGCCTACCGGCCGGCTCTGCTCTACATCGACTCCTTCCGGTATCTGCAGAACCTGGGGGTCTTCTTCCCCGGCGGGATCAACCCGATCGGCTACGAGCTGTTGTTGCTGGGGCCGGTGTTGCTGCTCGGGGATCTGGGGCTGGTGGTGCTGGTCCAGCATCTGCTGGGGCTGGCGATGGCCATCGCGATCTATGCGCTGCTGTTGCGGTTGGGGGCTCGGCGCTGGATCGCGGCTTTGGCTGCCGCGCCGGTGCTGCTGGATGCCTACCAGCTGCAGATCGAGCACCTGATCATGTCGGATCTGCTGTTTCAGGTGCTGCTGCTGGCCGCGGTGCTGCTGCTGGTCTGGCGCGGTACGCCCGGGCCGCGGCTGGCGGTGGTGGCCGGGGTGGTGCTGGCGGTCTCGGTGATCGTGCGGCTGGTGGGAGTGGCGCTGGTGGTGCCTGCGGCGGTGTTCGTGCTGCTGGCCGCCGGGCTGCGCCCGCGGGACGGGTGGAAGCGGCGGTGGCTGTCGGCCGGGGCCCTGGCCGGCGGGTTCGTCGCCATCCTGTTCGGCTACGCGATGTATCACATGGCCTGGACCGGAGTGCCCGCGTTGAGCACGTCGACCGGCAGCATTCTCTACGGCCGCACGGCGGTGGTGGCCGAGTGCGCCGAGCTCGACCTCACACCCGAGCAGCAGCGAGTGTGCCCCGACGAGCCCATCCCGCAGCGCAAACTCAACGGCATCGACTACTACGTCCACTACTTCCACAACGAGGACAACGTCGAGGCACTGCCGGAGGACTTCAACTACTCGGCCGTGCAGCACTCGTTCGCGATGAAGGTGATCCTCAACCAGCCGTTGGACGTCATCGGCGGGGTGCTGCGGGACTTCGCCAAGGGCTTCGCGCCGACGCGGACCCAGTCGCCGGGTGATGTCCCGCTGTCGCGCTGGCAGTTCCAGACCGAATATCCGATGTACGACGATCCGTGGTACGTCGTCGAGTGGCTGGAGCTGTACGACGACGGCACCTACGAGGTCAACGAGGACCTGGCCGGGTTCCTGCGCGCGTATCAGCTCCACGGCGGCTACACCTCGGGCACGCTGCTGGGGGCGGCGTTGCTGGTTGCCGGTGCCGCCGTGCTGGGCCTGGGCCGGGCGCGGCGGTCCGGGCTGCGCGCGGTGTGCCTGCTGCCCGCGGGCATGGCCGTCACCGTGCTGGCCACGGCGGCGGCACTGGAATTCTCCTGGCGCTACCAGTTGCCCGGGCTGGTGTTGATTCCGATCGCCGGGGCGCTGGGTATCACCGCCATGACCGGACGCAGATCACCGGACCGGGAAACCACGAGAGACACGGCTGCGAGCACAGCAACCCAGGAGGAGAACACGATGTCGTCGACCGTGCCCGATGAGGCCGATCGGTCCGATGAGGTCGACCGGTCCGATGAGGTCGACCGGGCGGCGCTGGACGGCTACGCCGAGCGCTACGGCGATCGCCGGTTCGCGCCGGTGGTGGTACTCATCGCCGCCTACAACGAGCAGGAGGCCCTCGGCGGGGTGCTCGACGGCATGCCGGCCACGAGTTGTGGTCTCGACGTCGACACGCTGGTGATGGTCGACGGGGCCACCGACGACACCGCCGCGGTGGCGCTGGCCCACGGGGCGCAGACCTGTGTGGCCCCCACGAATCGCGGCCAGGGGGCGGCGTTGCGGCTGGGCTACCGGCTGGCCGCCGAGCGCGGCGCGCAGTACGTGGTCACCACCGACGCCGACGGCCAGTACGACATCGCCGAACTGCCCGCGCTGCTGCAGCCGCTGCTCGACGACGAGGCCGACTTCGTGACCGGCTCGCGCCGGCTGGGCAGCAACGAGAACCCGCACTGGCTGCGCCGGATGGGCACCTACGTGTTCGCCTGGCTGGTCAGCGTGCTGACGGGCCAACACATCACCGACACCTCGTTCGGATTTCGGGCGATGACGGCCGAGGTCGCCACCGCGGTGCGGCTGGAGCAGCCGCAGTACCAGTCCTCCGAACTGCTCGTGGGCGTGCTGGCCCGCGGCTACCGGGTGCGGGAGACGCCCATGACGATGCACGAGCGCATCGCCGGGCACAGCAAGAAGGGCAACAATCTCTTCTACGGCTACCGCTACGCCAAGGTCGTGCTCGGCACCTGGCTGCGCGAACGCCGCCCCCGCCGGAGCACCTCGAGCTCCACCCCGGTCGGCACGGTCACCGAACCGGCTCCCGCCGCCGGCGAGCGGTGAACACGATCCGGTCCATGAGGACGAACTTCAGCACGAACATCACCGCGTAGGTACCGAGGAAGACCGCTGATACCAGGGCGATGCGGGCGCTCGGGGATTCGCTGAACCACCGCAGCGCCAGTGGCTCCACACTGCTTGTCGCGACGGCGGCGAGCAGTGCGGTACTCACCGAGATGAGAACGAAACGCAGGATTTCGCCCCGCAGTGCTCTGCGCCCGCCACCGCCCCAGGCACGCCGATTCAGCAGGAAGTTCGGTACGGCCCCTGCCAGCCAGGCGAGCACGGTGGCCACCACAGGAGAGGCTCCGGCAGCATAGGCGGTCACGAACACGAGCTGGTTCGACACGGTCGCCACCGCCGAGGCGGCGGCGAAACGCCTGAGCAACCACCCGTAACGGCCGCGGCGCGTGATGTGCCGCTCGGCGTCGGTGGTGGCGTGCTGCACGATCCCTCCTCGGCCGGTGGTGGCCGCCCGCCCCGGGCGGTATGGGCCATGTCGGTGGAACGATACTCCGGGTGCTCGGACGGCACCGGATGCCGGAAGAGAGCATCCGGCGAGTGCGGCGACTTCGCGGGCGGTGAGCACTGTCGCCGGAAAACCGGAGGTGAGACTATCGAACTGGGAGGGTGTCGGGGCAGGACGCTACCGGTAGGGTACACCGCTACGATCAAGCAGTACGTTTCCCGGCGGATCGGGTTGGACCGGCGTGCCGGGGAGTGCCGATGGCAGGTGGCCGCGGTGCCGGACAAGCCGGCAGCGTCAACATAGTGAAGGGGAGAAGTAGGCGTGCGTATTCTCGTCCTCGGGGGGGATGGCTACCTCGGTTGGCCGACCGCTCTGCATCTGTCCGACTGCGGCCACGAGGTTGCGGTGGCCGACAACTTCGCTCGGCGCTCCTATGACCACGAGATGGGGGTGCAGAGCCTGGTGCCGATCGAGCCGCTGCAGCAGCGGGTCGATGCCTGGCGTGAGGTCTCCGGCAAGGAGATCGCGCTGTACGGCGGTGATCTGGTCGATGGTGAGTTCACCGTGGGCATGGTGCGGGATTTCCGCCCGGATGCGATCGTGCATTTCGCCGAGCAGCGGGCGGCGCCGTATTCGATGATCGACCGCAAGCACGCGGTGTACACCCAGCACAACAACGTGGTCGGCAACCTCAATGTGTTGTTCGCCATCGAGGAGGTCGACCCGGAGATTCATCTGGTCAAGCTCGGCACGATGGGCGAGTACGGCACGCCCAACATCGATATCGAGGAGGGCTGGCTGGAGGTCACCCACAAGGGTCGCACCGATCGGATGCTGTATCCGAAGAAGCCGGGCTCGTTCTACCACCTGTCCAAGGTCCACGACAGTCACAACATCGAGTTCGCCTGCCGGATCTGGGGGTTGCGGGCCACCGATTTGAACCAGGGCGTGGTGTACGGGCAGGAGACGCCGCAGACGGCGCGGGACCCGCGGTTGGCCACCCGGTTCGACTACGACGCGATTTTCGGCACGGTGCTCAACCGGTTCGTCATTCAGGCGGTGCTGGGCCATCCGCTGACCGTGTACGGCACCGGGGGCCAGACCCGTGGGCTCATCGACATCCGCGACACCGTCGAGTGCATCCGGCTGGCCGCCGAGAACCCGGCCGAGCGCGGCGAGTTCCGGGTGTTCAACCAGATGACCGAGAGTTTCTCGGTCGGTGAGATCGCCAAGGTGGTGGCCAACAGCTACGACGGCGCGGTGGATGTGGAGCATCTGGACAACCCGCGGGTGGAGCAGGCCGAGCACTACTACAACGTGGTCCACACCGGGCTGGTGGAGCTGGGACTGGACCCGCACCTGCTGTCCAACACCTTGATCACCTCTCTGTTCGGCGTGGCCGAGGCCCACAAGCACCGCGTGGACTCGGCCGCCATGCGCCCCACCGTGCAATGGCGCAAACCCGCCAGCCCCATGCGCGACCAGGGCTGAGCACACGTCTGCGGTCACGCGCGAAAGACCGCGATACGGAAAGCAGCGCTCCGGGCGCGGACGACACGGTTCGTCCGCGCCCGGAGCGTTTTTGTGCGGACTCCCGTGTGCCGGTTCGGGCTCTCGGCGCCTCGAACGCATCGCCCGGGCGAGCTCCTCACCGCGGGGGCGACGCGAGAGTTTCTCGTGATGTTGTGCGCAAGGTCACTTCGGGGTCGTGTCCGACCGTGTGCGGCGTTGTGCAGCAAGATCGTTGGTGGTCTGCGGAGGCGAATACCGATGAGTCGGTGACGACCGGGTGGCGTACGAGCTCCGGGCTCACGTGATCGCGGGCGCCCCTTCGGGTCAGTGCCTTCTGGGACGGCATACCAGCGAAAACGGAAAAATCGATCTTCGCGTTCCGATCTTCGTCCCCCGGATTCGAGATCCGCTCGAAGAGGGCTGCGAAGCCGGGCCGAGCCAAGTGGACGTTTGGTACGTGCCGTAACCGAAAGGTCATCTTTGGTCGATACATACTGTGATTGGTTGGGCGGCAAGGGTGCGTCAAACCAGCACCGAATGGGTGAATGCTTGAAAGCCGTTGTAACTCTCCGCTACCTTCTCGGATGTACGTCACGGTTCGGTTACGACGCACCTCGCCCCCGAGAGGTGGCCCGCGCCCCGACGGGAAGTGACCGGACCGTCCCCGAGACGGAAAGGCCGACATGGGCAAGAACCACGATGAGGGCGGCCGTAGCAAGCTCTCCGCCCTCAAGAACCACCTGCCGAACTCTCTTCAACCCGGTACGTCGGACAGCGACTCCCGCATCCCCGCCCGCAACAAGGTCCTCGCCGCCGTTGTCGCCACTGGCGCATTCGCCGCGGTGGGGCAGCCGCTCCTTACCGACGACGGCGGGTCGAACGCCCCCGAGCGCGATGTGCAGTCGGTGGCCGAGCAGCAAACGCTGCGGGCCGCGATGAACGGGTCCCCGGAAGCGCCGGCTCCGGCTGAGCTGCGCCAGGCCAAGCCCGCACAGGAACAAGGAACCCAGCAAGGCAAGACCGACAAGAAGCAGACGGCTGACAAGAACCAGGCGGCCGACAAGAAGCAAACGGCTGACAAGAAGCAAACGGCCGACAAGGCCCGGGCTGCGGAGGAACGCGCCCGACAGGAAGCTCAGCGCAAGGCCGTCGAGGAACAGATCCGCTTGAAGAAGGCCTTCGCCGAGAAGGCGGCCGAGCAGGCCGCCGAAAAGAAGAACGCGGCCCAGCAGGTGGCCGAGGAGGCCGCCAAGAAGGCCAAGAAGGCCGCGGAGAAAGCACCTGCCCCCGGTGGCAAGCTGGTCGAGACCGGCAGGCTTACCTCCGGCTACCACACGCGCGGTGGTTCGCACGCCGGTATCGACATCGGTGCCGACATGGGGACCCCCATCTATGCGCCTTCCGCAGGGGAGGTCATCAGCTCCGGTCCGGCCAGTGGCTTCGGCCAGTGGGTCCGGGTCAAGCACGATGACGGCAAGGTGACCGTCTACGGCCACATCCAGAGCTCGCAGGTCGAGGTCGGTGACCACGTGAAGGCCGGTCAGCAGATCGCCACCGTGGGAAGCCGCGGCCAGTCCACCGGCCCGCACCTGCACTTCGAGGTGCGCCACGGTGCAGGCGGCCAGGAGACCAACCCGCTTCCGTGGTTGAAGGGGCTGAACTTCTCCATCGGCTGAGTGCCGAGCCCGTCAAGACCGTTGCCCGGGACCCGACTCCCCCCCGACCGGGTCCCGGGCAACTTCCATTTCGGGACTTCATGGGTTGCGCGGATTGGTTTGGGTAGCGGTGTGGGTGGCGGAACCTCCGGCTGCCCCCGTTCCGCGCGATCACTTATTCGTTGGCGGTGGAATTGGTGGGCACCTCGGTTTCGAGGCGCTCACGCAACCAGGCCAGCGTGCGTGAGAGCAGACGCGAGACGTGCATCTGGGAGATGCCGACCTGCTCGGCGATCTGCGTCTGGGTCATCGACCGAAAGAACCGCAGAATGAGGATGCGTCGCTCCCGCTCGCCGAGCTCGTCCAGCAGCGGTCGGATCGCCTCACGGTTTTCCACCTCGCCGAGCTCGGAGTCCTCCGTACCGATGGCGTCCCCGAGAGGGATCTCGTCGGTGTTGGTCAACAGCTCGTCCAGGGAACTGCTCCGGTAAGCGTTACCGGCTTCCAGTCCCTGGTACACTTCGTCCTTGCTGATTCCGATGTGTGTGGCCAGCTCACTCGGCGTCGGTGCTCTGCCCAGTTCCTGGGAGAGGGTGGCGATGGCGGAGGAGACCGACAGGTGTCGCTCCTGCAGCCGTCGTGGCACCCGCACTGCCCAGCCGGTATCGCGGAAGTGCCTGCGTACCTCCCCCATGATCGTGGGTACTGCATAGGAGAGGAAGTCCACCCCGCGGTGCGGATCGAATCGGTCCACCGCATTGATGAGCCCCAGGGTCGCAACTTGGGTGAGATCCTCCTGTGACTCACCGCGGTGACTGAAACGGCGCGCAATGTGCTGCGCCACCGGCAGATGCTCGGTGACCAGCTTGTCGCGCAGTTCCTCGTAGCGCGGATCCTGTTTGCTCACACCCGAGAGTTCGACGAACAGCGGAGCGAGCTCGTCGTAGCGCTGGCTTCGGGAGTGAGCAGTGGATTCAGAGTCCCCTGACGTCACTCGTGCCCATCCGTCCCTTGCGTAGCTCGATGCGCACCACATGCTTTCCGGTGCCGTCTTCGGCCGCCTCAACCGAGGATGCCACGGTATCGGTGAGCGCGCTGAGCACACGCCAGCTGAACGTGTCCGTGCGGGGGGCGGAGGAATCGTTGCTGGTCACTTCTGCAGTGAGAGTCAGCCCTTCGGTTCCACAGCGGAACCGGCACAGCAGCCAGGCATCGGCAGCCGCCCGGCGAACCAGGGAAGAGCACGCTTCGTCGACGGCCAGCCGCAGGTCTGCGATCGAGTCGACATCGAAGTCGGCGCGCATCGCCAGATCACCGACGACAGCGCGCATCACCGACAGTTGTGTGGCTTCTGCTGAGACGCGGACTTCCACGGGCGGATCCTCGCCGGGATCCGGGTTTGCCACGGACGGCTCGGACTCCCCGGCGGGGGACCGGAGCCAATCGGGATCGGACGCTGACACGCGGACACCTCGCTCCAACCTCATTCGGGACCACCGCATATCGAATCAGAGGAATACTGCCGTTTCCCACAACGGGTGCCCGGGCGGGTGTGCCGCCCGGCGGGGAGGGCGCTCAACGGCTGGTCGGATGTCGAAGTGACACCATTCATGACCGTCTGGTACCCGGGCCGAGCAGCAGGCAAACGAGTGTTCCCGATGCCGAAACATGCCCAGGGCAGTCCCGCTTGTGGGCCTCCGATCAGGTCCTACAGCAACGTGGTCCAGTAGCTCCAGAATGCCTGCAGGATCAACACTACGATCACGAGGTACCACAACACCAGGCCGAGAGTGTGGAAGCGGACGAGGCCGAGGACTGCGGAACGCGCCCCGCCCGTGGGCCGAGATTCCCGTTCGAGGTTGTGCAGGGTTGTGTACCAGAAAGTGGCGATGGTCACCACCCACACGACCATGCAGTACGGGCACAGGGCCCCGATGTCGTAGAGGCTCGCATTGATCAGCCAGTGCACGAAGAGCACACCGAGGGTGGTGCCCACCTGCATGCCGAGCCGGAACCAGCGTGGTGGCCGAAACCCCGACAGCAGTGCCACGCCCGCGGTGACCACCACGGGGAAAGCGGCGATGCCGATCAACGGGTTCGGAAACCCGAACAGAGCCGCCTGCGGGCTGTCCATGACCGAGCCGCACGAGACGATGGGGTTCAGGCTGCAGCTCGGGACGTAGCCGGGGTCGGTGAGGCTGAAGAACTTCTCGATGGCCAATGCGGCCGAGGAGATCAGCCCGATGGCTCCGGCAATCACGTACAGCCACGCCAAGCCGCGGCCGAACGGCGCAGTGGGGGCGGCGGGCTCGGTCGCGGCTTGGTCGATGTTGTCGGTGGCGGTCATTTGGCGAGCGCTCCGTCCAGCTTCTGCCGCAAGGTGTTGAGGTCCTGCTGGGGATTGCCGCTGAGCTCGAACTTCGAGCCGTTGAGGTAGAAGCTCGGAGTGCCCTGGACGCCGGCTTTCCGGCCGTCGGCGCGGTCCTGCTCGATGCGCTGGGTGACTTCCTGGGAGTTCATGTCCTGGTGGAACTTGTCCAGGTCGAGCCCGATCTGCTTGGCGAAGGTGTCGAACCGCGCGAGTGCTGCCTGCTTGTCCGAGCTGAGCGAGCCGTTGGTGTAGGCCCACGAGCGGTAGTTGTCGAACATCTTGTGGTACATCTGCTGGAACTTGCCCTGCATCGCCGCGGCCTCGACGGCGCGTGCGGCCGGAACGGCCAGGGGGTGCATGTCCAGCGGGTAGTTGCGGATCACGAAGTTGATCTCGCCCTGGTACTCCTGCTCGATCTTGCTGGTCACGCTCTGGTAGTACCGGTAGCAGGAGGGGCACTGGTAGTCGACGAACTCGACGAGGGTGGGGGCTCCTTGCGGAGCCTGGCTGAGCGTGTTGCTGTCCGGCTTCTGCAGGACCGAGGCCGGGACCGTCTGCCCGGATCCGGCCTGGTTGTTTCCTCCGTTGTTGAACAGCAGCACCCCGCCGATCACGGCTACGGCGACGACCAGCACGATCGCAGTGAGGATGATGTTGGTCGAAGTGCCACTTCGCTGTGTGACGGGGTTGGTCTTCTTCGGCATCTGCCTGTGCACCTTCGACGTCGGTTCGCGCGAGCACACTCACGCACGGGCGTTGCCTTCAGTATCCCGCATTCACCGATTCGTGGATCCGACTGGGGTGGCTGAGATCACCGGACTGCCGATTGATCGGCCGCCGGGGTGGGTATTCCGTTCTGCATGGTGCAGTCGGGCAAGCCGGCGTCGGGCGATCGATTCGAGGTCGACGGCAGAAGTATCGAGCTGTCCCGCCCGGACAAGCTGTTGTACCCGCAGGACTCCTACAGCAAGAGGGACGTGGCGGGTTACTACCACTCGGTGGCCACGGTCATGGTCCCGCATCTGCGGGGCAGGCCGCTGACGTTGCGCCGCTTCCCGGACGGTCTGGAGGGGGAAGGCTTCTTCCAGAAGGAGGCACCCGGATACCTGCCCGACTGGATCCGGGTCGCGGAGGTCCCCCAGCGCGGCAGTGGCGGGCCGGTGCATCACGTGGTCGCCGAGGACGCGGCGACACTGCTGTATCTGGCCAACCAGGCGTGCCTGGAATTCCACATGCTGCTGTCGACCGTGGATTCCCTGGAACGGCCCGATCTGCTCGTGCTCGACATCGACCCGCCCGAGGGCACCCGCAGCACCGAGTTGCGCTCGGTGGTCCGGGATCTGTGCCGGCGTTTCGAGCGGAACGGACTCGTCCCGCACATCCAGGCCACCGGTGGGAAGGGATTCCACGTCGTGGCTCCACTGGCCGGCGAGGAGGACTTCGAGCAGGTCCGCCGATGGGCGGGAACGATGGCGATGGAGGCCGCCGAGTCCGACCCGGAGCGGCTCACCACCGAGCAGCGCAAGGACAAGCGGGGCACCCGGATGTTTCTCGACATCAACCGCAACGCCTACGGCCAGACCATGATCGCGCCGTACTCGTTGCGGGCTCGCCCCGGGGCGCCCGCCGCCACCCCGCTCGAGTCGGGCGAACTCGCGCGGGCGGCCCCCGGTGGGCACGGGCTCGCGAACATGGCGCGCAGACTGCGACGCAAGCGCGATCCGTGGGCGGACATGCACGGAGCCGTCATGGCCCGGTGACTCGGAATCCACTGTTTCCGCTCTCGCGCCTGCGCTGCCGGTATTTGCCTGCGCTGCCGGTATTGTCGAGAGTTGTGGCAGTAGATTCGTCCGAGCCCCGTTCCGGTGACCTCTTCGAGGCAGCCCCGGGAAGCAACGTCGAGGAGATCACGCACTCGCTGGCCGGTGCACGTCTCGATGACGTCCCGATGCTGGCGCAGCGGTTGATGTCGGCCATCTTCACCGACAACCCGGAGTGGACGGACTACAGCCCGGTGCCGCGTGAGGACCTGTGGGAGGGGTGCAGGCACTACCTCGGCCGTATCCTGCAGATCCTGAACGGGACCGTGGACGGGCCGGACGGAGACAGTGTGGCCGAGGCCATCGGCAGGCGCCGTGCCGAGCAGGGCGTGCCGCTGGAGGTGATGCTGCGGACCTTCCGGCTCGGCGGCCGCATCGTCTGGGAGGCACTGGTCGAGCAGGCCCATGCCGACCGGGTCGACCCCGATGCCGTGCTGGGAGTGGCCACCTCGATGTGGACGGTGATCGACGGGTTGTCCTCGACGCTGTCGACCTCGTACCGCAATACCGAGCTGGAGCGGTTGCGTCGCGACGACCAGCGCCGTCATGCCCTGGTGGAGGACCTGCTCGGCGGGCGTGCCAGGGACACCGCTTTCGCCCAGCGCACGGCCAAGGAGCTCGACCTGCCCACCGGGGGCCGGTACCTCGCGGTCGTGGCGGAAATGAACTCCGACGGCAGTTTCGCGCTGCGGGGCCAGCAGGCCACCCTCGGCGCGCTGCACGTCCGCTCGGTGTGGCAGGTCCGGGCCGACACCCTGGTCGGCCTGGTCGCGCTGGAGCAGCACGACGAGGCAGCGGTCCTCGGGACGCTCCGGCAGATCACGCGGGGGCGGGTGGCCGCCTCACCCGCCGTGCACGGCCTGTCCGAGGTCGGCCTGGCCCACCAACTCGCCCTGACGGCTCTGCACACGGCTCCGCACGGGGTGGCGGAACTGGTGTCGCTGGAGCAGCGTTACCCGGAGGCTCTGTTGGTGCAGTCGCCGGATCTGGCGCAGCGGCTCCTGGACTCCCAGCTCGGCGCAGTGCTCGCGTTGCCCGCGAAAGAACGCGACATGCTGCTGGACACCCTCACCGCCTGGCTGGAGGAGAACTGTTCGACGGCCAACGCCGCAGCCCGCCTGCATTGCCACCGCAACACGGTGCTCAACCGGCTGCACCGCATCACCACCCTGATCGGTCGTCCCCTGTACGGGCGCGATGCCTACGTTGCGTTGTCACTGGCTCTGTCGGTGCTCCAGTTGCGCGTGGGGGATCCCGAGTAGATCCGTGGTCGGGACGACGGGGCGGCGTCAACCGATTTCCCGGTAAAAATTTCGAAAAGTTTCTACGCTCGCCGGTGCACGGTAATTTCTTGGCGCGATGTGCGTTGCGCGCACGTTTTTGGTGACTGTTCGTGTTCTACTAGGTGCCGTACGTGTCCAATGCGGCTTCCGCTGTGCGGATTGCACAGTGGCCGGGCTTCAAGTCTGGGCGGCCGAGCATGGCGCGGAAGTGTCCGTGGTCACGACACTCTCGGTGAGAACGTTCGGCGGTCGCAACCGACGCGTTGCAGGCAAAGGAGCACAGCGAAGTGCAGGAATTCGATCTCCTCGTGGTGGGCGGCGGTCCCGGTGGCTACGTCGCCGCGATCCGGGCCGCTCAGCGTGGCCTGTCGGTGGGGCTGGTGGAAAAGGAGAAGGCAGGCGGGGTCTGCCTGAACTGGGGATGCATCCCCACCAAGGCGATGTTGCGGTCGGCCGAGGTCTACGAGACCGTGCTCCACGCCGCCGACTTCGGCGTTCACGCCGAGAACGTGGCGCTGGACTACGATGCGGTGTCGCGCCGCAAGGACGGCATCGTCAAGAACCTCACCGACGGTGTCGCGGGGTTGCTCAAGGCCAACGGCGTGACCGTGATCGACGGGCACGCACGGTTCGCCAGCCCGACCACGGTGGATGTCTACGGCACCGGTGAATCCGAACTCGGTGCAGGCGGCCCCCGCTACGCCGCGTCCCCGGCCGGTTCCGAACCGATCGAACAGGTCCGCGCGCGCGATGTGCTCGTCGCCACCGGCTCGGTCCCGGTGCAGTTGCCCCTGCCCGGAGCGGACCTGCCCGGTGTGATCACCTCGGACGGCGCTTTCGGGCTGACCGAGGTACCCGGGCGCATCGCCGTCATCGGCGGGAGCGCGGTCGGTGCGGAGTGGGCGAGTCTGTTCGCCGCTCTCGGCAGCGAGGTCACGATCGTCGAGATGATGCCGAGCCTGGTGCCCGCCGAGGACGCCGAGGTCGGCAAGGAGCTGGGCAAGTCGCTGCGCAAGCGGGGTGTTTCGGTGCTCGCCGACTCCACGGTGTCGGCGATCGAACGCGGCCCCTCGGACGAGTTGCGAGTCACCGTCGAGGGATCCAAGGCCCAGCAGGTCGACGTGGACGTGGTCCTCGTCGGTGTCGGCCGCAGACCCAACACGGCCGCGCTGGATCTCGACGCCGCCGGTGTCGCCACCGACGAGCGTGGCTTCGTGCGGGTCGACGAGCAGCTGCGCACCAACGTCGAGCACGTGTACGCCATCGGCGATGTCACCGGTGAGGCGCTATTGGCACACGTGGCCTCGCACCAGGGAATCACGGCCGCCGAGGTGATCGCGGGCGACGACCACGCCCGGATCGACTACACCGCCGTGCCCGCCGCGACGTTCACCCACCCGGAAATCGCCAGCGTCGGGCTCACCGAGGCCCGGGCCGGCGAACTCGGACACGAGATCGTCACCGCGAAGTTCCCGTTCGCCGCACTCGGCCGTTCGAAGACCTACGGCGAGACCGAGGGATTCATGAAGATCGTCGCGGGCAAGCAGTACGGCGAGGTGCTCGGCGTGCACATCATCGGCCCGTCGGCCAGCGACCTGATCACCGAAGGAGCGCTGGCGATCACGCTGGAGGCGACTCTCGACGAGCTCGCCGAGACCATCCATGCCCATCCGACTCTCGGCGAGGTCGGTATGGAGGCGGCGATGTCCGCACTGGGGTTGCCCGTCCACACCGCGCCGCCGCGGCGACGGTGACCCGTTGTCGCCGTGGCGGTGGACGTCGATACCGCCGCGGCGACGGCCACGACCACGGCGCGAGCACGCCGCTGATGTGTTCGTCGACATTCGAGCTTCGGAAAAGAGGGATCCGTGATGGCTGAGACGGCCACCCGCAGCAAACCCGCCTCCGGTGGGGCGGGCAAGACCCGCCGCAACGGCACACGAAGCAGCGGAAAGCGTGTGCAGACCGGAGCGAACAACGTCTTCTCCGGGGAATCTCCCGACACCCTGCGCGACTACTTCCGGCAGATGACGCTCATCCGCCGCTTCGAGGAGCGCGCTGCTCAGGGCTACACCCAGGCCAAGATCGGCGGTTACTGCCACCTCAACCTCGGTGAGGAAGCCACCGTGGTCGGCTTGATGAGCGCCCTGCGCCGGTCCGACTACCTGTTCACCAACTACCGCGAGCACGGCTACGCACTCGCCAAGGGAATCGAGCCCGGCCGTGTGATGGCCGAGCTGTACGGACGCACCAGCGGCACCTCCAAGGGTTGGGGCGGATCGATGCACATGTTCGACGTGGATTCCGGCCTGCTCGGCGGATACGGCATCGTCGGCGGGCAGATCCCGCTGGCCACCGGTGCTGCGCTGGCCATCGACTACCGCGGCGGTGACCAGGTCGTCATGTGCCAGCTGGGCGATGGCACCACCAATATCGGCGCCTTCCACGAGTCGTTGAACATCGCGGCGCTGTGGAACCTGCCCGTGATCTTCGTCGTGGTCAACAACCAGCTCGGGATGGGCACCACGGTGGAGAAGTCCTCGGCGGAGTCCGAACTGTACAAACGCGCGGTGGCCTACCGCATGCACGGCGAGCGGGTGGACGGCAACGATGTGACGGCGGTGAACGAGGCCGCGAGCCGCCTGGTCGAACACGCGCGCGCCACCGGTGAGCCGGCCCTGCTGGAAACCGTCAGCCACCGGCTCAAGGGACATTCGGTCGTGGACCCGAGCAAGTACCGCAGCCAGGAATCCGTGGACGCCGCTCGCGCCGCCGACCCGGTGGCGACCTTCCGCGCCCGGCTGATCGACTCCGGTGTCCTCGACGAGGACGGGGCGGCCGAGATCGAACGCCAGGCGCAGGCGGACGCGGACGCGGCCGTGGCCTTCGCCGACGACAGCCCGCACCCGGACGTCTCGACGCTGTTCGACTACACCTACGCCACCCCGGTGGCCAACGATTCCCGGCGGTTGCCCGCAGACCCGGTGTTCTGAGGCCGCAAGCGATCACCCACCACGGTTCGTGGGCGGACATGGCGTGCCGAACGGCCACGTCGCTCACGATGTACTTCCAGGAGAAACACCCTTGGCCGTCATCACCTACCGGCAAGCGCTGCACGACACACTGCGTGAGGAAATGCTCGCCGATGAGGACGTCTTCCTCATCGGCGAGGAGATCGGGGTCTTCGAGGGCTCCTACAAGATCACCGCGGGACTGCTCGACGAGTTCGGGGAGAAGCGGGTGCGCGACACCCCGATCGCCGAGGAAGGTTTCATCGGCGCGGCGGTCGGGGCGGCGATGCAGGGCCTGCGCCCGGTCGCCGAGCTCATGACGATCAACTTCTCGCTGATCGCGCTGGATCAGATCGTCAACCACGCGGCCAAGATCTACGGCATGTTCGGCGGCCAGTGCAGCGTGCCCATGGTCATGCGCACTCCCGGCGGGGGCGGTCAGCAGCTCGGCGCCACCCACTCGCAGAACATCGAGCTGTACTACGCGTTCGTGCCGGGACTGAAGGTGGTCGCACCGAGCACCCCCGCCGATGCCAAGGCGCTGCTGCGGGCCTCGATCGCCGACAACGATCCGGTGCTGTTCCTGGAGAACCTCGCCCTCTACAACACCAAAGGCGAGGTGCCCGAGACCGTCGAACCGGCCGAGATCGGCAAGGCGGCGGTGAGCAGGCCGGGCAACGACATCACCATCATCGGCTACTCCCGCATGGCGACGGTCGCTCACCAGGTGGCCGACAAGCTCGAGGACGAGGAGGGGATCTCGGCCGAGGTGGTGGATCTGCGGAGCCTGCGCCCGCTGGACCGCGAGACCCTCGTGGAATCGGTGCGCAAGACGAACTGCGCCGTGATCGCCGAGGACGACTGGCTGACCTACGGGATCGGCGCCGAGATCGCGGCGTCCATCTCGGACGGTGCTTTCGATTCTCTCGACGCGCCGGTGCGCCGCGTGGCCGCCGCCGAGGTCCCGCTGCCCTACGCCAAGCCGCTGGAGCGGGCCGCGCTGCCTTCGGCCGAGTCCTTGACCACTGCCGTGCACGAAACCCTGGAAGCCGTCGGCCGCCGCCGGTGATCCCCACTTTTCGAGGAAGACCATGACCGAGATCCACATGCCGCGCCTGTCCGACACGATGGAGGAGGGCGTGATCGCGAGCTGGCGCAAGCAGGTCGGCGATCGAGTCGAACGCGGTGACGTGGTGGCCGAGATCGAGACCGACAAGGCCATCATGGAGATGGAAGCCTACGACGAGGGAGTTCTGGAGAAGATCCTCGTCGAGGAGGGGCAGACGGTGCCGATCGGCACCCCCATCGGCCTCGTGGGGGACGGTTCCGGCGCGGCGGCGGCTTCGGTGGAAGCCGAGCCGTCGCAGCCCGCGACGGAGGCCTCCTCGGAGCAGACTCGATCCGCCGCGGCCGCGCAGCCCGCCGAGGCACCGGCAGCGACCGGGAGGGAAACCGGCAGCGCCGAGCGTCCGAAGGCATCACCGCTGGCCCGTGCGGTCGCCCGGGATCGGGGTGTCGACCTGGCGAACGTGGCAGGCAGCGGACCGAACGGCCGGATCATCCGTGTCGACATCGACACCGCCGCGGCCGAGCAGCCCGCGGCATCGGACGCGGAAGCTCCCGCCGGGCAGGCCACCTCCGAGAGCCCGTCCGCGGCAACGGCGGCCCCCGCCCCGTCGGCCGGTGCCGACGAGGATGTCGAGGAGATCCCGCTCGGCAACATCCGCAAGGTGATCGCGCGGCGCATGACCGAGAGCAAGCAGCAGGCGCCGCACTTCTACCTCACCAGCGCGGTCGACGTGACCGATCTCGTGGCGTTCCGGGCCGATCTCAACGAGCGGTTGCAGGCCGCAGGCGGGCCGAAGGTCAGCGTCAACGATCTGGTGGTCAAGGCGTGTGCCACGGCGCTGCGCGCCAACCCGTCGGTCAACGTCTCCTTCGCCGGGGACAAGCTGCTGCAGCACAAGCGGATCCACCTCGGTGTTGCGGTGGCGATCGAATCCGGTCTGGTGGTTCCGGTGATCACCGACGCCGACCGCAAGAGCGTCTCGGAGATCGCCGCCGAGGGCCGGGAGAAGGCCGGGCGCGCCCGCGAGGGGAAGCTGAAGCCGGACGAGATGACGGGCAGCACGTTCAGCGTGTCGAACCTGGGCATGTTCGGTATCGAGGAGTTCTCCGCGGTCATCAACCCGCCGGAGGCCGCGATCCTCGCGGTCGGCGAGACCAAGGACGAGGTGCGGGTGCGCGATGGTGAGTTCGTGGCCCGCACGGTCATGCGCATGACTCTGTCGGCCGATCACCGCGCGGTCGACGGGGCCGTGGGAGCGGTGTTCCTGCAGCAGCTCACCGCTCTGTTGGAGGATCCGCTCCGCATCATCGCTTGAATGGACCGCCTCGGGACTTGGTCGGGTGGTCGCTGAACCACCGGAGGGGGTCGCTGGCGCTCGGGCGGATCCCTTGAGCGAAGAAACCGATTCCCAGGCAGTCTCTGTCGGAAATCCCCTGGGGGAGGAGAACGGCCCCGCAGTGCCCCCCGACCACTGCGGGGCCGTTCGCGTGCGTACGAGCAGCCCGCCGAACACGTTCGGTAGTTGTGATATGGGCTACCCTGCGAGTAGGGCAGCACCGTCCGTACGCGTACCACGGGCGCCTGTGGTGCCCGCCGACCTGCTCGGGGGTGACGGCGATGAGTGACGGCGATGTGTTCAGCCGCCGCTGGGTCCTGAACGAGGACGAGCTGCTGACCATGCTCTGGCGCTGCCATGGCGGCGAGAACCCCGATGTGGTGCTCGTCGAGCTGTACGCCCAACGGGGGCAGTCCCGGCCGCGGCGCACGTATCCGCTGTGGGCGCGCGCGCCCCGCAGCAGTCGCCACATCCGGCGGGAGAACCGCCTCGAGCGGTGATCTCGCCGTCCGGCGGGGCCGAGGGCGGATATGATCACGGTGCTTTCCGCACCGAGGCCCGCGGGCCATGACCGCGAAAGACGGATTACCGTGAGCGACTTCATCGCCGGCGCCCGGAACCTGGGTACCGGATTCGGGATCATCCTGCGCTCGCCGAAGCTGCTGGCGATCGGGATGGTTCCGGCACTGCTGAGCGCGGTCCTGCTGCTGGGCGGTCTGGGAACGCTGCTCTACGTCAGCGGGGACCTGATCGGCTGGATGACGCCCTTCGCCGACGACTGGGCCCTCTTCTGGCGGCGCGCGATCCGAATCGCCGTGGGGATCGCCCTCGTCGGTGGCGCCGCGGTGGTGGGATCACTGTCGTTCATCGCTCTGACGCTGCTGATCGGCGGACCCTTCTACGAACACATCGCCGAGGTCGCCGAGAGGAGGCTCGGCCTGGACGGAACCGGTGAAGGCGCCGGGTGGGTGCGCCAGGCAGGGCGGGGATTGCGGGATTCGGTCACGCTCGTGCTGATCGCGATCGCCGGTGCGCTCGTCCTGTTCGCCGTCGGACTCGTCCCGCTGGCCGGGCAGGTCACCGCACCGATCCTGGCGGTGCTGTTCGGTGCGTGGGTGATCGGTCTGGAGATGGTGGGCCCGGTCTTCCAGCGCGGCGGTTTCCGGATCGGCGAGCGACACCGGATGCTGCGGCGCCACCGTGCTCGGGTACTCGGTTTCGGGCTGCCGACCTACCTCCTCTGCCTCGTCCCGGTGGCGCAGCTCGTGGTGATTCCCTCCGCCGTCGTCGGTGGCACGTTGCTGGCACACCGGGTGCTCGATCCGGCCCCGGCCGGTTCGCAGGACTTACAGTCCGGGGTGTGAGTGTGATCGACCCCGGCGGGGACCCCGCCGCCGAACCCGTGGTTGCCGACGACTCCTACCTGCGAGCGGTCACCGCAGCCACCGAACGTGCCGTGGCGGCTGCCGAGCCGATCGAGTCGACCTTCGACGGCGCCGGACGGGCACGGCACGACGAGATCGAGCAGAGCGTGCTCGCTCACGCCGACGAACTCGTGGGCCTGAGCCGGGACCTGCACGCGCACCCCGAGGAGGGTTTCGCCGAGCATCACTCGGTGGAGCGGGTCACGGGGCTGCTGCGGCGCCACGGTCACCGGGTGGAGACGGAGCTCGGCGGACTTGCCACCGCCTTCCGGGTCGTGGCCGGTGCGGGACATCCGCATGTGGCCGTGCTGGCCGAGTACGACGCGCTGCCCGGCATCGGTCACGGTTGTGGCCACAACATCATCTGTGCCGCAGGCACGGGCGGGTTCCTCGGCGCTGCACCGGTGGTCGAGTCCCTCGGTGGCAGGGTGAGCCTCATCGGCACGCCCGCCGAGGAAGGTGGCGGTGGCAAGGAGCTGCTCGCCCGGCAGGGTGTCTTCGACGATGTGGATGCCGTGGTGATGCTGCACCCGTTCTCCCACGACATCGCCGTGCACCCGTTTCTCGGGCGCCGCCAGGTCGAGATGGTTTTCCACGGTGTGGCCGCACACGCTTCGGCGCAGCCGTTCATGGGACGCAACGCCCTGGATGCCGTGGTCGCCGCCTATCAGGGTGTTGCCGCGATGCGCCAGCACCTCCCGTCGACCGACCGGGTGCACGGAATCATCACCGAGGGCGGCAAGCGCCCGAACGTGGTGCCGGACCGTGCGGCGGCGCTGTTCTACCTCCGCTCCGCGGAGCCGGGACCGCTGCACGATCTGGCACGGCGGGTGGAGGCCGTGGCCGCAGGTGCGGCCGAGATGACCGGGTGCGGGATCGAAGTGCGGTGGGACCGGAACCCGGCGTACCTGCCGATCCGGCACAACGACACGCTGGCCGCCTGCTGGGCCCGGCACCAGTCGCGGCGCGGGCGGACCTCCTTGCCTCGCGGTGTCGTACCGGAATATCTCACGGGCTCGACCGATCTCGGCAATCTCAGCCACCGCATGCCCGCGATCCACCCGATGATCGCTCTGGAGGGCGAGAACCTGGCGTTGCACACGGCGGAATTCGCCGCCGCCGCCGGGTCGGCGACCGGCGACCGTGCGGTCCTCGACGGGGCGGTCGGGTTGGCCTCGACCACTGCGGACTACCTCGCCGACGCGGCGCTGCGCCGGGCGGTGGGAGACGAGTTCGAAGCGGCCGGCGGTGCCCTCGACGTCACCACCTTCTTCGGCTGAGGAGTGCTCTCACGAGGGCCCGACGCGGAGGAGAAGGCGCTCCCGCCCGGCCCGCCCGGACGGCATGGCACCCTGTGGAGGCAAACCCGGCCCCGGACGGTGAGTATCTCCTGTGGACGAATTATCGCGGCGGCTCGCGCTGTTGCTGCACGATCCCGGCAACCTGATCGCGGCGGCCGTCGCAGCGGCGGCTCTCGTCCTGGTCGGCTCCCGGACGTTCTGGCCGCTGCTGCGCAGTGTGGTGACCATCGCACACGAGGGCGGCCACGCCGTGGTCGCCCTGCTCAGCGGTCGCAGACTCGACGGGATCCGGCTGCACTCCGACACCTCCGGGCTCACGGTCTCGACGGGCCGCGCCACCGGCCCCGGCATGGTCGCGACCCTGTTCGCCGGCTACCCGGCCGTATCGCTGCTGGGACTTGCCGGGGCGTGGCTGGTCGCCACCGATCGAACCCGGACGATGCTGTGGATCACCGTCGGCTTGCTCGTCGCGATGCTGCCGGCCCTGCGCAATGCCTATGGTGTGCTGTCGGTGCTCGCCACCGCGGCACTGGTGTTCGCGGTGTCGTGGTGGGCCGCTTCCGCCGTGCGGGCGTTGTCCGGTGAGCTGCTGAGCTGGTTCCTGCTCTTCGGCGGGATCCGTCCCCTCCTCGAACTGGGCGGTAAGCGCAGAGGAGGGAGAGCCGCGAATTCCGATGCCGACCAGCTCGCGCGCCTGACCGGTCTGCCCGCAGTGGTGTGGCTCGCATCGTGGTTCGCCATCGGCATCGGATCCGTGGGACTCGGCGGGCACTGGCTGCTGCTCCCGCCGCAGGAGTGAGCATCTCGGACGCAGCGATCGGCGGAAATCTGCGATGTTGTCCACTATCCGGTTGCCGACATGCTTCGACTGGACCAGCATCACCTCGTGATGACGACATCGACCACCCTCGGTGGTGCTCTGGAACTGGGTGAGGGCCTGACCGTCAACCGGGTCGGATTCGGTGCGATGCAGCTCGCAGGCCCCGGTGTGTTCGGCCCGCCCGCCGACCACGACCGCGCCGTGCGCATCCTGCGCCGTGCCGTCGAGCTGGGGATCAACCACATCGACACCAGTGACTTCTACGGGCCGTGGGTGGTCAACGAGCTGATCGCCGAGGCGCTGTCTCCCTACGGTGAGAACCTGGTGCTGGCCACCAAGATCGGTGCCTACCGCGATCAGCGGGGTGGCTGGCTGCCGCTGAGTCACCCGGACGCATTGCGCGCCCAGGTGCACGACAACCTGCGGCGCCTGCGCAGGGAGACTCTGGACCTGGTCTACCTGCGCTTCATGGACGGTGAGTCCGGCCAGGTGCTCGAAGACCGGGTCGGCGCGCTGGACGAACTCCGGCAGGCGGGACTGATCCGCACGATCGGGCTTTCGCACGTGTCGGTGGAGCAGTTCGAGCAGGCTCGTGCGATCGCGCCGATCGCGGCGGTGCAGAATCTCTACAATCTCGTGAATCGCTCGGCTGCGGCCCTGCTGACCAGGGCTACCGAGGTCGGGGCCGCTTTCGTGCCCTTCTTCCCGCTGGGCTCGGGTTTCACCGACAGCAGGGCCCGTGAGGACGAGGTCCTCCGCGCCGTGGCCGAGCGGCACAGCGCGACCCAGGCGCAGGTGGCGCTGGCGTGGCTGCTGCAGCGGTCACCGAACATCCTGCTGATTCCGGGCACGTCCTCGCCGCGGCACCTGGAGGAGAACACCGCTGCGGCCGGTATCGAGCTCACGGGCGCCGATGTGGCCGAACTCGACGCGCTCGTGGCCGATGGCGAAACCCTGGAGGCCGTGGAGTAGCCAAGGCCGTGGAGTGAGGCAGGGAGCTGCCGAATGGGGTTCCCGCCTTCGACCGTGCCCGACATCGATCCGACACCAACAGCCGATCACTCGCCTGATCGAGTGGATACGAAGTGACGTGTCGATGATCGCGGGCCGGTGCTCCCCCGGAGCGGTATCCCCCAGTAGTCTGGTGCACACGCAGAGAAGCTACGCAGGGATGTGACGTGACCGAGCAGGCACCCCGAACCCCCGGAGAGGCCGCCGTGCTGCACCGCAGTGCGGGCTCACTCCGCCTCCGCTCGTGGGCCGAGGCATCGAGGAGATCGAAAGACCGGACAACGGCCGCAGAGGTCGGATTCGGGACATGCTCGTGAACAGGGTCGTTACGGGGCGAACGGCATGACGGTCGAGGATTCGGGTGACGAACGGGAACTGCGGCTCAGCGAAACGCGCTTCCGGGAGGTGTTCACCACCACCCCCATCGGGGTGGCGATCTGCGACCTGGACGGCACGTTCGTCGAGACGAACACCGCGCTGAGAGACCTGCTCGGCTACTCCGAGCAGGATCTGCGGTCGGCGACGATTCACGATCTGTTCGATCCGGAGGAAGCCGGAAGCCTCGCTGCCTCGTACACCGAGCTGGCCGAGGGAACCCGCCGGGGTCTGCACGAGCGGCGCAATCTGGTCCGCGCCGACGGGAACAGGGCCTGGACCTACCTGGCCGTGTCGATGCTGCGTGACGCCGACGGCACGCCACTCCATTCCGTCACCATGATCGAGGATCTCCGTGAACTGAGCTCGCTGCAGGACCGCCTGCGGCATCAGGCGCTGCACGATGCCATGACCGGGCTGCCCAATCGCCAGTATTTCCGCACGCGCCTGGAGGCCGCGCTGGCGAACCTGCCCAAGGACGCCACACTGACGCTCTACCATCTCGGTCTCGACGGGTTCGAGCTCGTCAACGACGGTCTGGGCTACGAAGCGGGCGACACCATCATCCGGGCGGTGGCCGGACGCCTGGAGCAGTTGATCGACGGGGAAACCGGAATGGTGGCCCGGCTCGGAGGAACCGAGTTCGCGATCCTGCTGCGGCAGTCGCCGGACACCCCCGGGATCGCGTCGTTCGCGGCGCTGATCAACGAGGAGCTGGCCGAACCGATCTATGTCGGCGAGCACGGGATCGCGACCTCGGCGAGTATCGGCGTGATCCAGCGTGCCGTGGGGGAAGTGGCACCCGCCGACATGGTCTGGGGGGCCGATGTGGCATTGCGCCGCGCGGAGACGGCGGGCAAGCGGCAGTGGGCGCTGTTCGACCCGGACCGTGCTCCGGAAGAGCAGATCGAGGCCAAGCTGGCCGCCATCATGCCGGGGGCGCTGGAACTCGGTGAGTTCGAGGTCGGCTACCGACCCCTGGTGTCCATGGACGACCGGCGACTGGTCGCTGTGGAGGTGCAGCTGAGCTGGCAGCCGCACGGTTACGGACGGCTCGGCCACACCGAGTGCCTGCGACTCGCGGAACGCTCCGGCGTCACCCTGTCCTTGCGGGACTGGATGCTGGCCACGGCGTGGAAGCAGCTCGACACGTGGCACCGCGAGGGGTACCGGGTGCGGCTCCTGGGGGCTCTCAGTCCGAATCAGGCTCAAGATCCCGACTTGGTGGCCAGGGTGCGCGAGGTTCTCGGAGACGGGGAGCTCGACCCGGAGCGGATGTGGCTGGGGATGCCGGCGACGGCACTGCTGGACGGTTCCGGCGAGGCACGGGGCAACGTGCACGTGCTCGACACGATGGGGGTGCGAACCGCTCTGCACGATTTCCGGGCCTGTCCGGAGGAACTGCGCTGCCTGCGGGACCTTCCGGTGCATGCGGTGCGGTTCTCGAGTGACCTCGTGCGGTTGATCCACGAGCGCGATACCGAAGACGCCCCCGAGGTGCGCGCGGTCGCGGGGGCGATCCCGCTGGTCCGGGACTGCGGTGTGCCGATCGCCGTGGTCGGGATGGACACCGAACAGCAGGCCTCCTGGTGGCACTCGAAGGGCTGCGAGGTCGCAGCGGGCTCCGTCTACGGTGATCCGGTTTCCGCCGAGACGATGAGTCACCTGCTCCGCGACTGGTGAATCCACCGAAGCGCCCTGCCGAACCGGGCGTGTGCCTCAGCTCAGGTGTGTGCGCAGGAATTCGAGGGTGCGTGTCCACGCCGTCCGGGCCGACTCCTCGTGGTGGGTGGAGGGGTTGCTGTCATTGAAGAAGGCATGGCCCGCCGGGTAGAAGTGGATGTGGGGGGTGACTTCGGAATCGGCTGTGATCCGGGCCCTGAGGCCGTCCACGGCTTCGGGAGTCACGGAACGGTCGTGCTCGCCGTAGTGACCGAGCACCGGGGCGGTCAGGTGGGAGAAGTCGGTCTCCTCGATCGAGGGGAGACCGTAGAACGGCACGGCAGCTCCGATCCGGTTGCCTTCCCGAGCGGCCATGACCAGGACGAACTTGCCTCCCATGCAGAAGCCGACCGCCCCCACGGACGTACCGACCACGGCGGGGTGGGCGAGCAGGTGATCGATCGCTCCGGACAGATCGCGGGCGGCCCGCTCCACCGGCAGGTTGTTCATCATCGTCGCCGCTTGCCCGGAGTCGTGTGTGGTCCGTCCACCGTAGAGGTCGGGGGCGAGTGCCACGAAACCTTCGGCGGCGAACCGGTCGGTGACGTCGGCGACGTGATCGGTCAGGCCCCACCACTCCTGAATGACCAGGACACCCGGCCCCTGTCCGGATGCGGGGACGGCGAGGTAGCCGTGCGCGGTCTCGCCGTTGCTGGTGAAGGTCACGTTCTGATGCGGGTTCGCTTCGGTCACGCGGCACCTTTTCGCTCTCGGGAAGGATCGGGAAGGATCCGTCACCACAACTGTGCCGGTTCTTACCCGTTGCGGGCCGCACCGAAACGCCGCGTCGGATGCGGGGCGGCAAACGGCCCCGCGAGAGTGATGGTTCTCGCGGGGCCGCTCGACGTGTGTTCGGGTGTTGCTCACATGCCGCCCGATGTGCTCCCGGCGTTCGAGCCGGTGGACGGATGGCCCTGGTAAACCGGCTGGGTCTGCGGGTTGAACTGCTTGAACCGCACCTTGTCCGCGTTGCCCGTCCTGGGATCGTGCAGCTTCAGGACGTCGAGTCCTTCCTGGATCCCGCTGGAGTAGATGTAGCCGTTGTAGTAGTACGCCGACCACGGTCCGGCGATCTGCATCTGCTCCGTGTCGAACGGGGTGCGGTCGAAGTAGGCGATCTCGGTCGGATTGGCCGAGTCGGTGAAGTCCCACACCGAGACGCCGCCCTGATACCACGCCTGCACCATGATGTCGCGTCCCTCGACGGGGATCAGGGACCCGTTGTGCGCCACGCAGTTCTCCGTGTCGGCCTGGTGGCGCGGGATCTTGAAGTAACTGCGGAACTTCAGTGTCCGGTTGTCCCCGGTCCCCACGATGTCGTAGACGCCGTCGGCACCCCGCTTCGGCCCGATGGCCTCGTTGCAGGTCGCGGCACCGCCCCCACCGAGTTCGTCGGTGAAGACCACCTTGGTGCCGTCGTTGTTGAAGGTCGCCGAGTGCCAGAACGCGAAGTTCTCGTCGTCGCGGACCCGCTCGATGACGCGCGGCGCCTCCCGATCGGAGATGTCCATCAGGATGCCGTCACCCATGCAGGCGCCTGCCGCCAGGTCCTTCGACGGGAAGACGGTGATGTCGTGGCACCCGGTGGTGGCACTGGTGCTGTCGTTGCCGGGGTTACCACCCTCGGGGAACAGCACCGGCGCGTCGACGAGGGTCGGTGAGGCCGGGTCGGCGTAGGGAACCTTGACGATCGAGATCTTGTCGTGCGGGGGTTGGCAGGCCGGGAATTTTTCCGAGGGGCCGTAGGAGGAGATGTAGAGGTAGGCAGCCTGGCCCGCCTTGTCCGGCACCAGCGTGTGGGTGTGCGAGCCGCAGGACGTGGCGACCGACGAGACGTAGCTCGGCTTGCGCGGATTGCTGATGTCGAAGACCTTCATGCCCTGCCACCCGTTGGGGTCGGCACTGTCGGTCGGTTCGCTCGTGCAGGTGTCGTTCGTGCGCGGGTAGTCGGTCGAGAGGAACAGCAGGCCCCCCGAGACCGAGACGTCGCCCTGTCCGCCGGGGCAGACGACCTGACTGATCACGCGTGGCTTGCGCGGGTTGGCGATGTTGTACACCGTGAACCCGTTGTAGTTGCCCACGAAGGCGTAGTGCTTTTTGAAGGCGATGTCGCTGCCGAAGGAGCTTTGCTTGTCGAACGGCGCCTGCTTGGGCACGTTGGCGACGTGCTCCATGTTCTCGCTCATGAGAACCTTGCGGTCGTTCTGAGCGGCAGCCGTCGCCCGAGAGTTCTCCTCCGGCTGGTTGGCCGGAGGTGTCGCAGCCGAGGGGGCGGCGAACAGCAGGCCTGCGACCAGGGATGTCACCCCGACGGCGACCGCCGACCTCCGCCCGCGCCCTCTCCCGCCTGTAGGGCGAGATCTCGAAGTCAAGACCACCACACTCCATGTTCCGGATCGATGGGTCGACACCTGACCGGCGATGCCGGTCGGGCGTCGGCGTGTTGCGAGGATCCAGTATGTTGTTCGTCGATCTCGGGGCCAATCCGCTCAATGGAGGTATTTCGGGCACTCGGATTCTGGTTTACTGCCGCCGAGTCCTGTCCGCGGCGAGACGGAGAATCGATGCGTCAATCCCGTGTGGTGGCGAGCCGTGCCCTGGCGGTGGCCGCAGCCGTCGCGATGTCCGTGACGGTCCTGAACGGCTGCACGAGCACGGGGTCCACCGGCGCTGCCTCCACCGACACCGGGCAGCCGAGTTCCTCGCAGGCACCGGTGGTGCTGCCCGGAGCGCCGGGTGACGAACCGCGGGTGGCCGGTTCCGCCGAGATGGCCGAACTGGGCGCGGAGCAGGCCGAGCCGTCCGAGGCCGGGATCGACTACATCCGGATGATGATCCCCCACCATCGGCAGGCTCTGACCATGACGGACATGGCGCCCGCCCGTGCGAAAAATCCTCGCGTCCGAGGACTGGCCGAACGTATCGGCGGGGCGCAGCAGGCCGAGATCGACATGATGCAGGCGTGGCTGAAACGCAATGATCTGCAGCCGGTGACCGATTATCACGTCGACGCCCGCCACAAGCGCATGATGGGCATGGCCACCCGGGAGCAGTTGGACCGGTTGAAGGGGTCCTCCGGTACGGAGTTCGATCGGTTGTTCCTGCGGCTCATGAGCCGGCACCACGAGGGCGCGGTGACGATGGCGGAGGATCTCCTCACGAAGGGGACCGATCCGCAGGTGCGCTCCATGGCCAAGGACGTGATCGCCTCCCAGCGCGACGAGATCGCCACCATGCAGCAGCTGCTCACCGAAATCGGCTGAAGCGCACCGGGCGGCGCGGCGCCGCGGCCAGATCAGCGCCCGCGGAAGGTGTCGAGGAGGCGTTCGGCGGCCAGACTCGCGGTGAGCTCGCCGTCGCGCACCTGCCGTTCCACCTCGCCGAGCACGTCGCGGACTCCGGAATGCTGCATCAGTTCGCTCATGAGCTGGTCGCGCACCAGGGACCATGTCCAGTCCACCTGCTGGCGGCTGCGCTTCTCCGCGAGCTCGCCGGTTTCGGTCAGCGTGGCGCGGTGCAGTTCGATCTGCTCCCACAGGGAGTCGAGGCCGGTGCCGTTCAAGCCGCTGCAGGTCAACACGGGTGGCTTCCACGAAGCCCCGGCCGGGGTGAGCAGCCGCAAAGCCCCCCGCAGTTCGCGGGCGGCCTTGCGGGCGTCGGTCTCGTGCGGGCCGTCGGCCTTGTTGACCGCGACCAGGTCCGCCAGCTCCAGCACGCCCTTCTTGATTCCCTGAAGCTGGTCGCCGGTGCGGGCCAGGGTCAACATGAGAAAGCAGTCGACCATGCCCGCCACGGTGATCTCGGACTGCCCCACCCCGACGGTCTCCACGAGCACGACGTCGAACCCGGCCGCCTCCATGAGCACGATGGTCTCGCGGGTGGCGCGGGCGACCCCGCCGAGCGTTCCGGCCGTGGGGGAGGGGCGTACGAACGCCGACGGATCGGCGGCCAGCGTGGCCATCCTGGTCTTGTCGCCGAGGATGCTGCCACCACTGCGACTGGACGAGGGGTCCACGGCCAGCACCGCCACCCGGTGCCCGGCTGCGGTGAGCATCGTGCCCAGCGACTCGATGAACGTCGACTTGCCCACCCCGGGCACGCCGGTGATCCCGACGCGGTGCGCGCCCCCGGAATGCGGCAGGAGTTCGACGAGCAGCTCCTGCGCCCGTGCACGGTGATCGGCGCGAGTGGACTCCACCAGCGTGATCGCCTGGGCGAGCTTGGTGCGGGAACCGGCCAGGACGCCCTTGGCGTACTCGTCGACGTCGATGGTGCGTGGCATGACTCTCGACCGACCTGCCTGTCAGCTCTGCCCGGTGTCGTGGTCGAGCTGGTCGCGGAGCTGCTCGAGGAGCCCGAGGGCGGCTTCGGCGATGACCGTGCCGGGACCGAAGACGGCGGCAGCGCCCGCCTCGTGCAGGGCCTCGTGGTCGGCGGGTGGGATGACACCGCCGACGGTGATCATGATGTCGTCGCGTCCGACCGCGTGCAGCTGTTCGCGCAGGGCGGGCACCAGCGTGAGGTGCCCGGCGGCGAGGCTGGACACGCCGACCAGGTGCACATCGGACTCGGCGGCCTGCTGGGCGACCTCGGCCGGGGTCTGGAACAGCGGACCGACGTCCACATCGAACCCGAGGTCGGCGAAGGCGGTGGCGATGACCTTCTGCCCCCGGTCGTGACCGTCCTGGCCCATCTTGGCCACGAGGATGCGCGGGCGGCGGCCCTCGAGTTCGGCGAACTCGTCCACCAGGGCGCGGGCACGCTCGATGTTGTCCGAGGGCCCCGCTTCGTCGGTGTACACCCCCGAGATCGTACGGATCTGACCGGAGTGGCGGCCGAAGACCTTCTCCAGCGCGTCGGAGATCTCGCCGACGGTGGCGTGGGCACGTGCGGCATCCACGGCCAGGGTGAGCAGGTTGTGCTCCAGGTCGCCGGGACGGTTGCCGTCCACACTGGCCTCGGCAGCGGCGGTGAGCCGGTCCAGCGCGGCGGCGCAGGCCTCGCCGTCCCGCTCTTGGCGCAACCGTTGCAGCTTCTCGAGCTGTTCGGCGCGCACCGCCGAGTTGTCGACCTTGCGCACCTCGGGTGCCCCGTCGGTTTCGTCGGCGTCGGGCTGGTACTTGTTGACGCCGATCAGCGGCTGCCGCCCGGAGTCGATGCGTGCCTGGGTGCGGGCGGCGGCCTCCTCGATGCGCAGCTTCGGGATCCCCGCGTCGATGGCTCGGGCCATGCCGCCGGCCTCTTCGACCTCGGTGATGTGGGCCCAGGCGCGCTCGGCGAGGTCCTGGGTGAGCCGTTCGATGTAGTGGCTGCCGCCCCACGGGTCGATGACCCGGGTGGTGCCGGACTCCTGCTGCAGCACGAGTTGCGTGTTGCGGGCGATCCGGGCCGAGAAGTCGGTCGGCAGCGCCAGCGCCTCGTCGAGGGCGTTGGTGTGCAGCGACTGGGTGTGTCCCTGGGTGGCGGCCATCGCCTCCACGCAGGTGCGGGCGACGTTGTTGAAGGCGTCCTGGGCGGTCAACGACCAGCCGGAGGTCTGCGAGTGGGTGCGCAGCGACAGCGACTTCGGATCCTGCGGGGAGAACCGCCCGACGAGCTTGGCCCACAGCAGCCGGGCGGCACGGAGTTTGGCGACCTCCATGCCGAAGTGCATGCCGATGCCCCAGAAGAACGACAGGCGCGGTGCGAAGGAGTCGATGTCCAGGCCCGCATCGCGTCCGGCGCGGATGTAGTCGAGACCGTCGGCCAGCGTGTAGGCCAGCTCGAGATCGGCGGTGGCCCCGGCTTCCTGGATGTGGTAGCCGGAGATCGAGATGGAGTTGAACTTCGGCATCTTCTGCGAGGTGTAGGAGAAGATGTCGGAGATGATCCGCATCGACGGCTGCGGCGGGTAGATGTAGGTGTTGCGGACCATGAACTCCTTGAGGATGTCGTTCTGAATGGTCCCGGCCAGCTGCTCCGGAGCCACGCCCTGCTCCTCGGCGGCGACGATGAACAACGCCAGCACCGGCAGGACGGCACCGTTCATGGTCATCGACACGCTCATGCGGTCCAGCGGGATGCCGTCGAAGAGCTGGCGCATGTCGTAGATGGAGTCGATGGCCACTCCGGCCATGCCGACGTCCCCGCCGACGCGGGGATGGTCGGAGTCGTAGCCGCGGTGGGTGGCCAGGTCGAAGGCCACCGACAACCCCTTCTGCCCGGCGGCGAGGTTGCGGCGGTAGAACGCGTTGGACTCGCTCGCGGTGGAGAACCCGGCGTACTGGCGCACCGTCCACGGCTGGTTGACGTACATCGTCGAGTACGGCCCGCGCAGGTAGGGAGCGATGCCCGGGTACGTGCGGGGGAACTCCAGCTCGGCGGTGTCGGCGGAGGTGTACAGCGGCTTGATGCCGATGCCCTCCGGCGCCTCCCAGGTGAGCGCGTCGGCCTCTTTGCCGGTGGCGGCCTGCACGGCGCCGGCCCACTGCTCGTGGCCACCCGAGCCGACCGGATCGTCGAGGGGGATGTCGGCGAAACTGGGGACCCGGTCGCCTTGCGTCATTGCTTCGCTCCGTTCGCTGATCCCCACCTGCGGTGGATGTCGGTCAGAATTTCCAGCGCGTTGCCGCCGGTGTGCACGAAGCCGTCCACACCGGCGGGTGGTGGATCCTGGGGGGCACCGGCGAGCAGCACCACGCTCGCACCGGCCTGCTTGAGGGCCTGGGCGGCGTCTTCCGCGCGTTCGGCGTAGACCTTGTCCGCAGAGCACAGGCACACCAGCGAGGTACCGGACTCGGTGAAGGCGTTCACGAGTTCCCGGGTGGATTCGGTGACTCCGGCTTCCGGTGCTTCGATGCCGCCCGCCGCGAACAGGTTCCGCGCGAAGGAGGCGCGCGCGTTGTACGCGGCCAACGAGCCGAGCGTGGCCAGAAAGACCCGGGGGCGCCTGCCGGATTCGGCCAGGTGCCGGTCTGCGGCGTCGCGCAAGCGCTCGTAGTCCTCGGCGTAGCGATGGCGGGGCAGCGCGTTCCGCGCCTTGTGCTCGTCACCGGATTCCGGTGCGGGATCGCGACGCAGCGGTGTCTCGTCGAGGTCCGGGAACTCGCTGACCCCGGTGATCGGATCGCTGCGGTCGGCGATCGACTCCTGCCGTTGCGACCAGGTCGCCGCGAGCGTGTCGGCGACCAGTCCCGAATCCAGCGCGGCGGACATGCCGCCTGCCGCCTCGATGCGCTGGAACCACTCCCACCCGGTTCGGGCGAGGTCGTCGGTGAGTTGCTCGACGTAGTAGGAGCCGCCGGCCGGGTCGATCACCTGTGCCAGGTGCGACTCCTCCAGCAGCAGCGACTGGGTGTTGCGGGCCATCCGCCGGGAGAAGCCGTCCGGCAGCCCGAGCGCGGCATCGAAGGGCTGCACCGTCACGGCCCGGGCGCCACCGACTCCGGCCGCGAAGGCGGCGATCGTCGTGCGCAGCATGTTCACCCAGGGGTCCCGTTGCGTGAGCATCGCCGAGGAGGTGACCGCATGCTGGACTTGGGCGCGGGCGGGCTCGGAGGCGCCGCAGGCGCGCAGGATCCGCTCCCACATCCGGCGTGCCGCGCGGAGCTTGGCGATGGTGAGGAACTGGTCGACGGTGGCCGCGTAGCGGAACTCCAGCAGCCCGGCTGCCGTGTCGATGTCCAACCCGGCCCCGGCCGGGGCGGGTGCCGTCAGCAGACGCAGGTAGGTGACTCCGGCCGCCATCGAGCAGCCGAGTTCGTCGGCGTCGGAGCCACCCGCATCGTGGTGGGGCAAACCGTCCACGGTGATCGCGTGCAGCCCGGTGTAGGACTCGGCGCAGCGACGTGCCAGGTCGATGACGGGAGCGTGGTCGGCGGCCTGCCCCGTGCGTGCGTGCACGCTGATCGGGTCCGCGCCGAGGTTCCCGCGCAGCGCGCTCGGCCGGACCTCCTCCTCGGCGGCCAGCTTCAGCAGCGCCTCGGCGGCTTCCCCGAAGTGCTCGTCGGCGTCCAGGACGACACCGGCCATGTCCAGGTGCACGCCGTGCAGGGCATCGGGGAGGTCTTCCACGGTCGTGCCGGATCGCCCCAGCCGCAGCCAGACCGAGGACGCGCCGCCGGCCAGATCCGCCAGTATCTCCCGGTTGGTCGCTGCCGCGTCCGGGTGAGCGTGACACTGGCGTACGTCCCAGCCTCCGGCGACACAGCCGTCCGCTCGGCTGCCCCGTACGAAGGGAGCCAGCCCCGGGACGCCGGCCTGCGGAACGTCCCGGTCCGCCGTGTACAGCGGTTGCACGGTGATTCCGTCGTGCGTGGTCTCGGCCAGGAGGGTTTCCGGCGCAGCGGGGGTCGGTGCTCCTTCGGCGAGCAGGCCGGACTTGCGCAAGACCTTTTCCACCTGCTGCTGCCACTGCTCGTGAGTCGGCATCTCGAACCCTTCCATGAGGGCGAGTTCGGATCGACCGCTGCTCGACGCTGAGTGCTGGGACGCCGTCATGGGAGCCGATGGTAGGCCGCTGGTCGATCCACCGAGAGACATCAGGGGTGTGATGCAGGTCGCACAGGCGACGATGCCTTGTCGGACAGCGGTTTATGTCCGGTCGGTGTTCGACCGAGATTGTTTCCCCGAAGCGTCAACGGGACTGATCGTGCCGATTCCGGTGTGCCGGCACCGTCGTTGTCTCCGCGATGTCGGAGGCCGACCGGGCTGCCTTGCCGGCGTGGCGTGCGCTGACGAAGACCCAGAAAAGCACCCACACAGCCCCCAGCAGTGTCGTGATCAGGAAGGGCCACGGGTCTCGCAACCCGAGAACGATCACACCGGCAAGTCCCATGCCCCCGGCCCCGAGATCGGTTGCCCGGCGTGCTGCTCGGTGGCCGGCGATCCAGGCCGACTCGCTCGCCATCGTGGACGGAGTTCGGATGCCGGCGAAGTGGTTGCGGCGGAGGCGACCGTCCGATGCGCGTCGAACCACCTGGTGTACGAGCACTGCACCGCCGACCATCGTTACCGCCACGATGATCACACCCGCCCAGGGCACCTGCTCGTGCACCTCGCCTCCGTTCGGCGTTCCTCGACAACCAACCGGCGATCCGCCAAAGGCGGAACACTTCACGATACGGCAGCACAGCCCGGACCGTGTTCGCCGATCGATTCATCTCGGCCGTGGGGCTTTGCCGATCACGCCCGCGGCCACGGCGGTAATCATCGATACCGGCACCGGTCGCATTATCCGGCGCCGTGCCTGCTCGTACATGTCGAATACGCCGCGGCCGCCGGCGATCCGGCTCCCGTGCGGCGCCGCGGGTACCCCGCCTGCTGTCGGCCGGAGGTGAGCAGGGACGATGAAAGATGCGATGACGCTTACCGACCAGCTCCCGGACACCCCCGATCCCGCCCCTGACGCTCTGCTCGACGCCTTCGTGACGTGGACGAGCGAGCAGGACATCGAGCTCTATCCAGCGCAGGAGGAGGCGCTGATGGAGGCCGTGTCCGGGGCCAACGTGATCGTGAGCACGCCCACCGGCTCCGGCAAGAGCCTCGTCGCCGTCGGGGCGCATTTCACGGCACTGGCCGGCAAGCAGCGCAGTTTCTACACCGCGCCCATCAAGGCGCTCGTTTCGGAGAAGTTCTTCGCGCTGGTCGACGTGTTCGGCGCCGACAACGTCGGGATGCTGACCGGGGACAGCAGCGTCAACGCCGATGCCCCCATCATCTGCTGCACCGCCGAGATCCTGGCCAACATCGCCCTGCGCGACGGTGCGCGTGCCGAGGTCGGCCAGGTCGTCATGGACGAGTTCCACTTCTACGCCGAGCCGGAACGCGGTTGGGCCTGGCAGGTACCCCTGCTGGAACTGCCGCAGGTGCAGTTCGTGCTCATGTCGGCCACGCTCGGTGACGTCAGTCACTTCGAGAAGGACCTCACCCGGCGCACGGGTCGTGAGACGGCCGTGGTCAGTTCCGCCGAGCGGCCGGTCCCGCTGACGTTCCGCTATGCCATGACCCCGCTGCACGAGACGGTCGAGGAACTGCTCGCCGGTCACCAGGCACCGATCTACATCGTGTACTTCAACCAGGCCTCGGCTCTGGAACAGGCGCAGGCACTGGTGAGCATGAACGTCGCCACCCGCGCCGAGCGCGACGCCATCGCCGAAGCCATCGGGGACTTCCGCTTCACCGCGGGATTCGGCAAGACCCTCTCGCGTCTGCTCCGCCACGGTGTCGGCGTGCACCACGCCGGGATGCTGCCGAAGTACCGGCGCCTGGTCGAGCAACTCGCGCAGGCGGGACTGCTCAAGGTCATCTGCGGTACCGACACTCTCGGCGTCGGCATCAACGTGCCCATCCGGACGGTGCTGCTGACCGGCCTGACGAAGTTCGACGGCACGCGCACCCGCCACCTCAAGGCCCGCGAGTTCCACCAGCTCGCCGGCCGCGCCGGCCGTGCCGGGTACGACACGGCGGGTTCCGTCGTGGTGCAGGCACCCGAGCACATCATCGAAAACGAGCGAGCGCTGGCCAAGGCGGGCGACGACGCGAAGAAACGTCGCAAGGTGGTGAAGAAGAAACCACCGGAGGGGTTCGTGTCCTGGAACGAGAAAACCTTCGACAAGCTCGTCGAGGCCGAGCCCGAACCGTTGACGTCGAGTTTCCGCGTCACCCACGCCATGCTGCTCAACGTGATCAACCGGCCGGGTGATGCGTTCGCGGCGATGCGCCACCTGCTGACCGACAACCACGAGAGCAGGCCCGCCCAGCGGCGGCACATCCTGCGTGCGATCGCCATCTATCGGGCCCTGCTGGCGGCAGGGGTGGTGGAGCGCCTCGACGAGCCCGACGAGCAGGGACGCACGGTGCGGCTCACGATGGACCTGCAGTTCGACTTCGCGCTCAACCAGCCACTGTCGCCGTTCGCGCTGGCCGCGATCGAGCTGCTCGACGCGGAATCGCCGACCTACGCCCACGACGTGCTCTCGGTGATCGAGTCGACACTGGACGATCCGCGGCAGGTCCTGTCCGCCCAGCAGTTCAAGGCGCGCGGGGAAGCCGTCGCGCAGATGAAGGCCGAGGGCATCGAGTACGAGCAGCGCATGGAGATGCTGGAGGACATCACCCATCCGAAGCCGCTCGAGGAGATGCTGGAAGCGGCCTACGAGACCTACCGGCGGGGGCATCCGTGGGTGGCCGAGCACGAGCTCTCGCCGAAGTCCGTCGCCCGCGACATGTCCGAACGAGCGATGAACTTCGTCGAATTCGTCAACCACTACGGGCTGGCGCGGTCGGAGGGACTGGTACTGCGCTACCTGGCCGATGTCTACAAGGCACTGCGCCAGACCGTGCCCGACGACGCCAAGACCGAAGAGCTCGGCGACCTCGTCGAATGGCTGGGTGAACTGGTGCGTCAGGTCGATTCCAGCCTGCTGGACGAGTGGGAACGCCTGCGCAATCCCGATGCGGTGAAATCCGCCACACCGGAGCCTGCCGCCGAGGAGACATGGCGGCTGACCGCGAACACGCGCGCGTTCCGGGTGCAGGTACGCAACGCGCTGTTCCGGCGCGTGCAGCTCGCCGCCCGGCGTTGCCACGAGGAACTGGGCGAACTCGACCACGCGAGCGGTTTCGATGCCGAGGAGTGGGCCGCGGCCCTGGACGACTACTTCGAGCAGCACGACGAGATCGGCACCGGCGCCGACGCGCGAGGTCCCGCACTGCTGATGCTGACCGAGGAATCCGATCGCTGGTTCGCGCGCCAGGTCTTCGATGACCCGGCCGGGGATCACGACTGGGGGATCAGCGCCGAGATCGACCTCGGCGCTTCCGACGAGGCGGGAACCCCCGTGATCCGGGTGACCGCCGTCGACCAGCTGTAGCAAGCCGCTTGCCGGGACGGCCCGACCCGCACTCCGGCTCCGTATGTGCTGTTGGGATCCCTGCGGCAATGTCGCATACTGGTGCCATGAGCGAACATCCGGTGAGTGTTTCCGCGGACGGTTTGGCCTCGTGGAACCAAGCGGTGGAGCGTGCTGAGCACGGTGAAAGCGTGCCGATCATCGCCCACGGCGAGCATGTCGCGGATGTGGTGCCCTCCGGTGAACTGGATCGTTTGCGGGAGACCATCGAGGTCCTGTCGGACTCCGACCTTGTGCGTACCCTGGAAGAGAGTTTGGCTGATCTGCACGCAGGCCGCACCGTCTCCTCGGACCAAGTGGCTGCTGATCTCCGAGCCCGTTCGGCGGCCGACGAGTGAGCCATTCCGGCAGCTATACGATTTCCTACACTGCCGCTGCTCGTCGCCAGATGAACCGGCTGCCGCTGGATGCCGCAGTGGCGATGCATGAACACCTCACCGGTCCGGTTGCCGATAATCCACGGCGCCTCGGCAAACGCCTCGATCCACCGTTGGAACGGCTGCGTAGCACAAGGCGGGGTGAGTACCGAGCCCTTTACGAAATCGACGACAAGGAGATCCTTGTCAGCGTGGTCACGGTGGCTCATCGCCGGGACGCTTATCGTTCGCACTGACCGGTGCCCGCTTCCGACGAGGCGGGAACCCCCGTGATCCGGGTGACCGCCGTCGACCAGCTGTAGCGCTGTCCCCGGCAGGCCCTCCAGAACCGACGCCCGGGTTGGCGCGCCGCGACTGCCACTCGGTCGTGTCCGGTAGGCGGATCGTGTGGTGGCGCTGGTGGTGCGCGTGCCATACGGTCGGGTGTCGGGATGACTTGCGAGTATCCGGTGAAGTGTCGGTCTTGTCGCCGTGGCCGTAGAGCTCTGGAAGGAGTCGATCATGGCGCCGCGTTTGCCGGTTGTCGTGGTGGGAGTGGATGGCTCGGAGGAGTCCGAGCATGCGCTGCGATGGGCAGCGGAATACACTCACCAGCTCGGCGGTGTGGTGCATGTGATCACGGTGTGGCACCAGCCCGTCCAGTTCGGGTACCGGTTGGTGCAATCCGACGCGGATCTCGAGGATCGCGCCCGGAAGTCCCAGGAGAAGGTGGTCGCCCCCGTCCGGGAACAGTTCCCCGCAGTGGACATCAGGACACGCCTGTTGCGCGGACACGTGGTCGACGAGTTCATGGGGCTGTCGAAACAGGCCGACCTGCTGGTGCTGGGGAACAGAGGGCACGGTGCTTTCGGGGGGATGCTGCTCGGCTCGGCCGCGCTGAAACTGGTGCAGCATGCGCACTGCCCGGTGACCGTGGTGCGGTGATCACGCCTCGGCCGGTTGCCGGGTGAGCCAGGCGATCGAGTGCCGTACGAGGCTCTCCGGTGCGAGCGTCAAGTCCAGCGTGATGCCGTCCTCGTCGCTCTGGAGCGGTTCGAGGTCCCGCAGTTGGGACTCCAGCAGGGCAGCGGGCATGAAATGCTCCTGCCGGGTGAGCATGCGCTCTCGTATCAGGTCGGCGGACCCGGACAGGTGCACCACTCGCAGGTCCGGAGCGTGCGCACGCAGGATGTCGCGATAGGAGCGTTTGAGTGCCGAGCACGCCAGGACCGTCGACGCACCGGCCTGCCGACGTTGCCCCATCCACTCGGCAAGCCGGCGCAGCCACGGCAGGCGGTCCTCGTCGGTGAGCGCCCGCCCTGCGTTCATCTTGGCGATGTTGGCAGGGAGGTGGAATTCGTCCGCCTCCGCGTACTCCAGGCCGGCCCGTTCTTCCAGGAGCTTGCCGACCGTGGTTTTGCCGCATCCGGACACACCCATGATCATGGTCTGAATCGACATGCTGTTCTCCTCGCACGGTGCTGTGCGGTTCGCTCAGGAACTGCACAGCACCGATGGCAGTATGATTGGTGATATCAATGCGACGCGGCACTGTCGCGGACGGTACCGACGCCGGCTCGGAAGGTGGTGGGCGGATGGCCCCGACGAGTCATCGGACCCTGCACGACCGCGTGTTGGGCGTGCTCGGTCCGGCGATCGCCGGCGGGGACTACGCCCCGGGGGACATGCTGACGCTGGAGCAGATCGAGCAGCAGTTCGGCGTCTCGCGCACCGTCGCCCGCGAGGCCGTGCGCGTCCTGCAGTCGATGGGCATGGTGGTGAGTCGCCCGAGGACGGGGGTCACCGTCTCGGACCAGGCCGAGTGGAACGTTTTCGATCCTCAGTTGATCCGCTGGCGCATGGCGGGCAGGGGCCGCAATGCCCAGCTGCGATCGCTGACGGAGCTGCGTGCGGCCGTGGAACCGTCGGCTGCCGCTCTGGCGGCCGAACGTGCGTCGCCGCAGCAGCGAGCCCGGCTGGCCGAGTTGGGACCGCTGATGCGGGAGGCCGGGCGGGCCGGAGACCTGGAAGCCTTCCTGACCCTGGACATCGAGTTCCACCGCCTGCTCCTGGCCTCATCGGGCAACGAGATGATGGCCGGATTGTCCGAGGTCATCGAGGAGGTGCTGATCGGGCGCACGGTGCACCACCTGATGCCGCCCCAGCCCGAGGAAAAAGCGCTGCGCTTGCACGCGCTGGTCGCTTCCTCGATCGAGACGTCCGACGCCGACGTGGCCCGGGTGGCCATGCACGGCATCGTCACCGAGGTGGGTGCGGCCGTGGCGGAAACACGGTCGCACCCCCCCGATACTTCTCCGGCGTGACCGCGGTCAAGCAACCAGGCTGATCAGCAGCACCAGCAGGAAGGCGATTCCGCCGAGCAGTGTTTCCAGGACCGTCCAGGTTTTCAGCCCCGTCTTGACGTCCATGTCCAGGAAGCGTGTCACCAGCCAGAACCCGGAGTCGTTGACGTGGGACAGCACCGTGGCACCACAGGCGATGGCCAGCACCAGCAGCACGCGGTAGAGCGGTGACAACCCCTCGGTCGCGGCAACGGTCGGCGCGAGCAGGCCCGCTGTGGTGGTGAGTGCGACGGTCGCCGATCCCTGGGCGACCCGCAGAGCCGTCGAGATCACGAAAGCCGCCACGATGAGCGGAAATCCCGCGGCCGCCAGGGTATCGGCCAGCGCGGTGCCGATCCCGCTCTTGTTCAACACCGCGCCGAACATGCCGCCGGCGCCGGTGATGAGAATGATCGAGCACACCGGGCCCAGCGCACCGTTGACGATCTGCTCGACACTGGCGTTGGACCGGCCACGGCCCAGCACCACGATGCTGAGAATGGCCGTGGCCAGCAGGGCGATCGGGGTCTGCCCGATCATCTGCAGCGCCTGCACCCACGTCTGATCGGGATTCACCACGCCGGTGCTGCCCAGCGTGTCCAGGCCCGTGTTCAGAAAGATCAGGAACAGCGGAACCAGCAGGATGGTGATCACGGTGCTGAAGCGCGGCAGCTGCACCGGAGGCTCCTGGCCCTCGTCCTCGGTGCCACCGTCACCACTCGTGCTGCTGGCACCGGGCATGTTGCTGGGCAGCGGCACGTCGAGGCGACGGCCGATGAACTGGGAGAACAGGTAGGCACCGAGGTACCAGGACGGGATCGCGACGAGCAGGCCGACCAGCAGGACCAGGCCGACGTTGGCGCCGAGCAGCGTGGCGGCGGCCACCGGCCCCGGATGCGGCGGGACGAAGGCGTGCATCGCCGCGAATCCACCGGCCACGGGCAGTGCGTACAGCAGCAGCGAGCCGCCGAATCGCCTGGCCACGCTGAAGATGATCGGCAGGAAGACGACGAAGCCGGCGTCGAAGAAGATCGGGAAACCGAAGATCAGTGATGCCACGCCGAGTGCGAGCGGTGCGCGGCCGCGCCCGAAGCGGTTGATGAGGGTGTTCGCCAGGACTTGTGCGCCGCCGGTGATTTCGAGTAGTCGCCCGATCATGGCCCCCAGCCCGACCAGCAGGCCGACGCTGGCAAGTGTCTCGCCGAACCCGGCGAGCAGGGTGTCCACGATCTCGTCCAGCGGGACCTGGGTGGCCAGGGCCACCAGCAGGCTGACGAGTACCAGTGAGATGAAGGCATGCAGCTTGAACCGCATGATCAGCAGCAACAGCAATGCGACCGCTGCTACTGCGATGAGCAACAGGGGCACAACCCCGTATGCGGGTTGCATCGTTTCCAACGTGGAACTCCTCGCCATTGATGAGCGTGAGGTCGACGCGGAGGGTCGACTGCGGTGCGCAACACTGTGCCCCAATGGTGATACGAATACAACCCCGTTGTGCGAGGAAGTTACCCGTGAGTTGCGCAGGCAGGGCGGTGCTGCGTTCCGTGTTCGTTCGGCTCCATTGTGGAGGTGCTGTTTTCGATGCGATCGGGCGGGATGCCCACACGAGACGAAACCGCCCCGGGAGCGCTCGGATCCCGGGGCGGATGAGGTGTGCTGCCGGTGGGGCGGTCTCAGAAGCTTCCGCAGTTGCCGGGAGCGGGTAGACCCGCGAAGCGGGCTTCCAGGAATGCGAACGCCTCGCCGAATGCGGCGACCGCGGTGGCGAGGTGAGTGGGGGACGGGTAGGTGGAGAACTGCACGGTCGCGCCCTCCTCGCACCAGGAACGGGCCATGTTCCTGCCCTGCTCGTACGGCACGATGTCGTCGAAGGCGCTGTGCGCGACCAGGACCGGTGCCTCGGGAGCGCGGTCGCCGATGCGCTGCTCGGCCAGGATGGCGGCGTAGGGTTCCTCGTCGAGGTAGGCCGACAGTGGACGGCCGTCCTCGGTGAGTGTGCTGGACTGCGTGAACGGGTACCGCACGACGGTCTCGCCCACGCACTGCTGCTCGATCTCCTCGAGGATCCGCTCCCCGCGGTCGTTGAGGATCTCGTCGGTGTCCACCTCCGGGTAGGCGGCCTCCACGCCGTTGATCGCGTAGCCGGCGAAGCCGAAGTACGGGCTCCCGTCGAGGAATTCCGCCACGGCACCGAGGTCGGCGGGCACCGCTCCCGCGTAGGAACCCCGGAAGTCCAGTTCGGGCGCGTAGTCGGCCTGCAGCTCCGCCGCCGCGGCGGAGGCGCCGCCGCCCTGGGAGTACCCGGAGGTGGCGACCGGACCGTCATCGGGCAGGCCGGCCTCGTCGAGGCGTTGGGCGGCGCGGACTGCGTCGAGCACGGCGTGGCCCTCGGAGGCGCTGTTGACGTAGGTGTGCACACCGGGAGTGCCCAGGCCCTCGTAGTCGGTGACCACGATCCCGTAGCCGCGTGCCAGCATTCCCTGCAGGAACGCGCCCTCGTACTCCTTGCCGGCGGCCATCAGCTTGGACGGCGCGCACTGGTCGCCCTGCCCCTGGGTGCCGACCGCGTAGCCGATGATCGGGCGCTCGCCTGCGCCGGTCCACGGGACCTGCGGTGTCAGCACGGTGCCGGTGACCGCCATGGGATCGCCGTGCGTGTCGGTGCTGCGGTACATGATCCGGTGTGCTTCGGCGGAGGCGGGCACGGTCTTGAGCGGATCGAGGAAGAAATCCGACGGTTCGTGCCGGATGATGTCGCCGTTCTCGCCCGGCGGCAGCGGTGCGGGTGGGTCGTAGAACGAGGAGCTTTCCGGCTCCGCCCAGGTGCCGGTGGCGGTCACCGCCATGCTGGTCAGCACTGTCAGACACAGTGCCGCCGTACGGAACGAACGACGAGGTGTGCGCATCGGGTCTCCCCTGGCCGGTACGCGTCACCGGCAATGAGCAGTCGGCAAGATTTCCGAAAAGTATTCGGATGACGTGGATCACTTGTCAACGCTGTTTACCGAGCTGCATCGAGGAGAGACGCGCGAGGATGTGACCGCGCGACGGCGTGAGCTGGTGCTATGCGTGGAGGCGCGAAGCGGTACTGGAAAGTCTCGAATTGATCACGATCGAGCGCGGACATGGGGCGCGAAGCCGCTCCGTTCAGCGGCTGGAGGTTCCCGCCTCCGAGGACGAGCCCATGGCGGTCGTGTCCGTCGCCGAGGAGCGCTGTGCCGCGGCGGCTGCCGCATCGGCGGAATCGGCGTGTTCGAGCGAGTGACCGGCTGCTGTGAGATTGGTCCGTACGAGGACGGCACTGCTGCGGGCGGCGGCAGCAGCCAGCGTGGTCGCCGTGACCGCGTCGCCGCGCAGTACCGGCTTGCCGCGCTCGGCCAGATCGGCCGCCAGATCGGCGATCTCGGATGCGAGCAGGGCGAGCCGGAAAGGCGGTCGGGCCGCTGCCGCGAGCGCTTCCCGCAGGGCCTCGGCACGGTCCGGGTCCTCCCGCGGGCGGCGCTGGGCAGCCAGCACCGCCGCATAGGAGTCCGCGTCCGCCGTGGCGAGTTCCATCGCCCGCTCGCGCAAGCCTTCCGCCTGGGCCGCGAGTTCGGCCGAGTCCTGCAGTGACGTCGACAGCCGGGCAACCATCGCCACCAAGCCCGCGGCGGCGGCCGTGGTCACCGCACCGACACCGCCACCCGTGGCGGACGGTGTCGGTGCGGCGACCTCGGCCAGGAAATCCCGCACGGAGGTGTCGAGGATGCTCAATTCAGCCCCACGACTTCACCGCGATCGTCGATGTCGATGCGCTCCGCGGCGGGCTGTGAACCCAGCCCGGGCATGGTGCGCATGTCACCGCAGATCGGGTAGACGAAGCCGGCACCCACCGAGGCCCGCACCTCGCGCACCGGCAGTGTCCACCCCGTGGGGGCTCCGAGCAGCGTGGGATCGGAACTCAGCGACAGGTGGGTTTTGGCGATGCACACCGGCAACGAGCCGAACCCGTTCGCGGTGTAGCTGTCCAGCGCCTTGGCCGCCGCCGGTTGGTAGGACACCTCCTCGGCGCCGTAGACCCGAGTGGCGATCGTTTCGATCTTCGTGCGCAGGTCGTCGGAATCCGGGTACAGCAGTTGGAACCCGCTGGGCTCCTCGGCTGCCTCGGCCACGGCCTCGGCCAGTTCGATCGCTCCCTTCCCGCCATCGGTGAAGTGGTTGCTCACGGCCACCCGCGCGCCCGCTTCTTCGGCGACCCGGCGAATGGTCTCGTGTTCGCTGGGATGGTCGGTCGGGAACGCGTTGATCGCCACGACGGGAGAGACACCGTGCAGGCGGATGTTGTCGATCTGCTTGCGCAGATTGTCCGCCCCCGCCAGCACGTCGTCCGGATTCTCGGCGAGCAGTTCCTCCGGCAGCGACTTGCCCGCCACGACGCGGTACCGGCCGGAGTGCGCCTTCAGCGCGCGCACGGTCGCCACCAGCACGGCTGCGTCGGGACGCAGCCCGGAGTTGCGGCACTTGATGTTGAAGAACCGCTCCGCTCCCATGTCGGCGCCGAATCCGGCCTCGGTGACCAGGAAATCGGTGCAGCGACTGGCGATCCGGTCGGCCACGATGGAGGAGTTGCCGTGGGCGATGTTGCCGAACGGGCCTGCGTGGACCAGCACCGGCGTGTTCTCCACCGTCTGCATCAGGTTCGGCTTGATGGCCTCGCGCATGATCACGGTCATCGCCCCGGCGGCACCCAGCTGTTCGGCCGTGACCGGGGATCCGTCGTGGGTGTAGCCGACGACGATGCGCCCCAGGCGCCTGCGCATGTCGTGCAGCGATGTGGACAGGGCCAGAACCGCCATGACCTCGCTGGCCGCGGTGATGTCGAACCCGGACTGCCGGGGCGTGCCGTCGGCGCCGCTTCCGAGCCCGGTGACGATGTTGCGCAATTCCCGGTCGTTGACGTCGATGACGCGGCGCCAGGTGATGCGGTGCGGATCGAGGCCGAGCCGGTTTCCCTTGTGCAGGTGGTTGTCGACCATCGCGGCGAGCATGTTGTGCGCTGCCGTCACGGCATGCATGTCCCCGGTCAGGTGCAGGTTCAACGACTCCATCGGAACGACCTGGCTGTACCCGCCGCCCGCGGCGCCACCCTTGATGCCGAAGGTCGGCCCCATGGAGGGCTGGCGGACCGCGATCGCCGAGCGTTTGCCGAGTTGCTGCAGCGCCTGCCCGAGCCCGACCGTCGTGGTGGTCTTGCCCTCGCCCAGTGGCGTCGGGGTGATCGCGGAGACCACCACGTACTTCCCCTGGTTCTGCTCGGGCAACTCGTCGAGTGCCTGCAGCGAGATCTTCGCGACGTCGTGACCGTAGGGTTCGAGCAGGTGTGTGCCGATCCCGAGCCGTTCGGCGATGTCATCGAGCGATTTGCGTGGAGCCGAACGCGAGATGTCCAGATCCGACGGGATGCTCATGCCGGAACCTCCTGAAGTCGTGCGGCCATCTCGTCGACCCACTTGCGGGTCTTGGTGATCTCGTTGAAGGTGAACAGGTGCCAGCCCGCGATCCCGTAGTCCGGGTCGAGGAGGTAGGGCGACAGTTCGTCGAAGATGGTCTCCGGGGTGTAGCGCGTGAGCAGTCTGGTGACCACACCCTGCTGTTTGCGCAGGAACCGCATCGACGGCCCCAGACCGATCTTCAGCGAGATCCGTAGCAGTTTCTTCGGATCCACCGAGCCGGGAGCTCCGATGTGGATCGGGAGCGTGACGCCACGCTCCCGCACGGCCTTCACCCAGGACACGATCGTGTTCGGGTCATAGCAGATCTGGGAGACGATGTAGTCGGCGTAGCGGGATTTCTCGTCGAGGGCCTGGATGGTCGTCTGGTCGGAGATGAAGGCGTGGGGTTCGGGATAGCCGGTGACTCCGACCCGGGGTGGCCGGAGTCCCAGTTCGTCCGTGGCCCGCAACAGGGAGAGCGCGTCGGTGAATTCCCCGGCCGGGGTCGGGGAATCCCCGGCGATCACGAAGACTTCGGAGAGTCCGAGTTCGTCGATCCGGCTGTAGAGCTCCGCCAGGTGCGAGCGATCGGTGACGAGCCGCGCGGACAGGTGCGGAACCGCGTGGAACCCCTTGCTCCGCAGCTGTGCGGCCGTGTCCAGTGTCGCTTCCGTGCCCTTCGAGGGAGACGACGTCACGGTCACGGTGGCGTCCCGGGGCAGGGTGTCGGCCTGGTCCAGGACCCCCGACAGCGGCAGAACCTCGAATCGCGCCTGGCTGAGATAGCGCTGCAGTTGCTGTTGCGTGTTCGTGGTCATCGTGATGGCACCGCCGTTTCCTGCCGCTGGAGCTGCTTGGGGATGTCCTTTTTCGCGTCGAGGAACGGCTTTTCGACCACGACCGCGTCCTGCGGCCCGTGCTGGGTGTCGACCACCAGCGGAGTGCCCGTCTCGTAGTAGCTGATCGGCACCATCGCGTAGCCGATGTTGCGCTCCAGCCGGGGCGAGTAGCAGGCGGAGGTGACCTCGCCGATGCGCAGGCCGTGCGGGTCGCGCACGTCGAAGACGTCGATCATCGACCCGTCGTTGAAGGAGCCGACGCTCGGCCCGCCGATCTCCACGCCGACCAGCTTGCGCGCGATGCCCTCGTTGGCGACGCGGGTCAGGGCCTGCTTGCCGATGAAGTCGGCCTCCTGGTTGAGGTCGACCATCCACGTGGCCTCGAAGCCGTAGCCGACCTCGAACGGGTTGGTGTTGTAGGTGATGTCGTTGCCCCAGGACAGCAGCCCGCCCTCGATGCGGCGAATGTGGCAGGGACCGATCACGCGCATGTTGTACGGGCGGCCGGCCTCCCAGATGGTCTCCCACAGCTTCACGCCGTCCCTGCTGGCGTTGTGCAGGTAGATCTCGTAGCCGAGCTCGGCGGTGAAGCCGGTCCGCGAGACGACCATCTGCATCCCGTCGAGCTCGCGGTCGACGGCGTAGTAGTACGGCACGTCCAGAATGGACTCGCCGAACAGGTCGACCATCACGTCCCGGGACTTGGGGCCCTGCACCTGCACCGGTCCCACGTCGGGCTCGCGGATCTGCACGTTCATCCCCAGGCTGTAGGCCAGCCCCTTCGCCCACAGCAGCACGTCGCTGTCGGCCAGCGAGAGCCAGAAGTGGTTCTCACCCAGCCGCAGCAGGACGGGGTCGTTGATGATGCCGCCGTCCTCGGCGGTGATGAACACGTACTTGCACTGCCCGATCTTGCACTTGTTCAGGTCCCGGGGAACCAGCATGTTGGTGAACTCGAAGGCGTCGGGGCCGGTGATCTCCACCTGCCGCTCGACGCCGACGTCCCACAGCGTCACGTCCTCCAGCAGGGCCCAGTACTCGGCGACGGGGTCGCCGTAGTGCCGGGCGTGATAGGTGTGGTTGTACACGCTGTACATGCCCACGCCGTGGCGGCGGGAGGCGTAGAAGAACGGGGACTTGCGGATGCGCGGGTACTGCAGGATTCCCGGGTTCGGATTGATGCTCATGGGACGCTCCTCGCTCTTTTCGGGTGAGGTGATCGCGCCCGTACCGCGGTGAACGGTGACGGGCGTGGCCTGTAGGGGGTGAACGGTGGTGACCTGCTCAGCAGCGCATGCGCTTCATCTCCGGGTCGAAGACCGGATCGGCCGCGACCGTGGCAGGGTGTCGCTGGTCGAAGTAGGAAACCTGGACATCGGTGCCTTCATCGGCGAGGTCGGCGGGCAGCCATGCGTAGGCGAGGCTGGCGCCGATGCTGTGGCCGTAGCCGGTACTGGTGGTGAAGCCGACCGTTCCGCGGTCGGGTTCGGCGGTGGCGAACACCGGTTCGGAGCCCATCAGGACGGTGCCGTCGTCGACGATCAGGCAGCACAGTCGTCGCTGGAGCGGTTGCTCGCGGCGGCGCAGCAGTGCCCGGCGACCGATGAAGTCGCCCTTGTCCGGTTTGACGGCGAAGTCGAGGCCGGCTTCGTCGGGCGTGTGCAGGCTCCACATGTCGCTGCCCCAGGCGCGATAGCCCTTCTCCAGGCGCAGATTGTTGAAGGCGCCCCGGCCTGCGGCGATGATGCCGTACTCGGCCCCGGCCGAAGCCAGCAGATCCCACAGTCGCAGGCCGAACTCGGCCGATGTGTACAGCTCCCAACCGAGTTCACCGACGTAGGACAACCGCAGCGCGGTCACGGGTACCTCGCCGACGTAGAGCTGCTTGGCGCGGAAGAAGCGGAAACTCTCGTGCGATACGTCCTCGCTGGTCAGTGATTGAAGTACGTCACGGGCACACGGCCCCCACAGTCCGATGCAGCACGTGCCACCGGTGATGTCGCGGACCTGGGTCGTGGCGTCGGCGTGCTTGCGCAGCCACGCGACGTCGCGCTGACCGTTGCAGCCGACCTGGAAGGTGTCCTCCGACAGCCGGGCCACCGTGATGTCGGCGCGGACACCGCCGTCGTGGTCGAGCATCAGCGTGTAGGTGACGTAGCCGGGTTTGCGGTCCAGCTGGTTGGTGGTCACCCGCTGCAGGAGGTCCAGGGCGCCCGGCCCGCTGACCTCGCAGCGGGTCAGGGAGCTCATGTCGTACATGGCGACACGTTCCCGGGTGACCTGATGTTCGGCCGCGACGACCGGGGACCAGTAGCGTCCCGCCCACTGCCCGGGTTCGGCGATGTCGCGCCCGGGCACCAGGGACGTGTTGGACTCGAACCAGTGGGGACGCTCCCAGCCGTTGGCCTCCAGGAAGTAGGCGTCGAGCTCGCGCTGCCTCGAGTAGAAGGGGCTGGTGCGCAGCGGTCGCGGGTGTTCCGGGGGCTGCTGCGGGTGCACGATGTCGTAGACCTCGCGGAAGCTCTGCTTGCCGCGTGCTCCGACGTAGGACGGGCTGTGCGCGAAGTCCTCGAAGCGCCGCAGGTCCGCTCCGCGCAGGTCGATGCTCGGGACGTCCCCGTTGAGCCACTCGGCCATCGCCAGCCCGACCCCGGCGCCCTGGGTGATCCACACCGCTTCGGCCACCCAGAAGTTGCCGACTTCGCGAGAAGGGCCGAGCACTGGTGCCCCGTCGGCGGTGAACAGCATGAGCCCGTTCATGCCCTCGGTGATCTCGGTCTCGGCCAGGCCGGGAAGGAGAGCGCAGGCATCCGACCAGGGCTTGGCGAAATCCTCGGCCGTGAAGGGGTGCACCGAGGCCATGCCCTTCCAGCCGCCGCCTTGGGAGGAGGGTTCGGCGCCGTTGCCCGGCGCGGCCGTGGGGGCCAGTTCCTGCTGGCTCACCGGGATCGCGCGGTGCTGGTAGGAGCCCACGCCGTAGCGGTCGTGGATCTGCCGGAAGTACATCGAGCTGTCCTGGTGGCGCAGGATCGGCTGGTGAGCCTCGCTGTCCCCCGTGGTCAGCCCGGGCACCGGGCTGGTCACCGCGTACTGGTGGGCCACCGGCTGCACGGGGATCGACACTCCCGCCAGCGCCCCGACCTGCGGGCCCCAGACGCCCGCGCAGCACAGCACGGTGTCCACCGACACCGTGCCCTGGGAGGTGTGCACCGCTCGGACCTCACCGCCGGCCATGTCGAAACCGGTCACCTCGGTGTTGCCCACGAAACGCACCCCCCGGCTCCGGGCGTCCCGGGCCATCGATTCGGCGGCGCGGACGGGTTTGGCGATGCCGTCGCCGGGCGCGTGGAGACCGCCGTGGATCCGAGCCGGATCGATCTGGGGGATCCGGTCGTGCACCTGGCGGGGACCGAGCAGTTCGGCCTCGACGCCCCAGCAGGTGGCGAGACCGAGCTTGCGCTTGAGGTCGTCCCACCGTGCGGACGTGGTGGCCACCTCGATCCCGCCGACCTGGTAAAAGCAGGGCTGCCCGTCGAGGGTCTCGGAGGCGTAGCGCTCGACGGTGTACCGGGCGAGCTGGGTGCTCGTCTGGGACGCGGTGGTCTGGAAAACCAGGCCGGGCGCATGCGAGCTCGAACCGCCCGTGGCGAACAGCGGCCCCTGTTCGACCACGAGTACGTCGGTGATTCCCATGCGCGCGAGGTGGTACGCCGTGCTACAGCCGACGATGCCTGCGCCGATGATGAGTACCCCTGTGCTTGATCCGAGCCCAGTACCCATCTCCACCCCCTGTTGCCGTTGCGCCTATGACAACTAACTGCGTCACACGCAACAGTGCGCCTGGGGCCTCGTGTGCGTCAAGACACACATTCGAGCGATTTCGGCGGGCTCGATTCAGGGCTGCGTGAGCGTGTGCCCAGGGAGATCAACTCGGCCCGGTGGCAGGCGCGCATCGCCGCTCCGGCGCCCCCGCGCGAGAGCGCTGCGCGTCGCCGACTCCCGTGGCCGGGTGTGGTAGGGGGTCAGCCGCGGAGGCGGGCCCGTCGGGTCAGAGCACCTGGCGGATGGCGTGCTCGAAGTGGTCCACGTGTGCCACCGCGATCCGGTCGGCGCGCTCGGTGTCCGCCTCGATGACGGCCTTGAGCAGTTCACCGTGCTCGACGACGTGATCGGTGACGTCGGGCAGGCGATCGAAGAACAGGCACCAGATCCGCACGGCGAGGTTGTAGTACTGGCCGAGCGTGGCTTCCAGGTAGCCGTTGTGGGTGCAGCGGTACACCGTCCGGTGCACCCGGGTGTCCACGTCCATGATCGGCGCCTGTGCGCCGGGCAGGGACTCGACCAGCTCGCGCAGCTCCTCCAGTTCGGTGCGCTCGGCGGTGGTGGCGCGTTCGGCGGCTCGCCGTGCCGCGTGACCTTCCAGCCTGCGGCGCACGTCGGCGATCAGGGCGTGGTCGGTGATGTTGACCTCGGTGACGAAACTCCCGCGGCGGGGGTAGATCGCGATCAACGACTCCGCCTGAAGCCGCTTGACGGCTTCCCGGAACGGCGTGCGGCCGATGCCCAGTTCACCGGTCAGGATCTCTTCCCGGATCGGTGAGCCCGGCGGAAGCCGCAGCGACAGGATGAGGTCCCGCAGGGTCAGGTACGCGCGCTCGGCCTGCGAGAGGGTGCCCGCGTGGTCCATGCTCGTGAAGCCGTCACCCGATGGGGAATTGACCGCTGGTGGCATGAATCGTAGCCTACCTCACAGACTGACATATCAGTTGTCGAGTAGTTGTATTCGAGAATTCTTCACTGGTGTCTCCGGCCGACCGACCGGAACAACGGCGTTCCTCGCGCAGAAGGCTTTCGCTCACAAGGAGTCACTGTGGTCACATCTCGGCACGCCCTGCCCGATCCGCCCGCACGCCTGTGGCGCAACCCCGAACCGAAACGCAGCTACGATGTGGTGATCGTCGGTGCGGGCGGGCACGGGCTGGCCACGGCGTACTACCTGGCCCGCAACCACGGTATCCGCGATATCGCGGTCCTGGAGCGAGGCTGGCTGGCGGGCGGGAACATGGCCCGCAACACCACGATCATCCGGTCGAACTACCTGCTCGACGCCAGCGCCGCGCTCTACGACCACGCGTTGCAGCTCTGGGAGCAGTTGCCCGACGAACTCGAATACGATTTCCTGCTCAGCCAGCGCGGAGTCCTCAATCTCGCGCACACCGAGCAAGAGGTGCGCGACTCCCGGCGTCGGGCCTTCGCCAACGAACTCAACGGCGTCGACGCGGAATGGGTCACTCCGGACGAGATCGCCGAAATCTGCCCCATTCTGAACACGTCCGCAGATCTGCGGTATCCGGTGCTCGGAGCGACACTGCAGCGCCGCGCGGGCATCGCCAAGCACGACCACGTGGCCTGGGCCCTGGCGCGCAAGTCCGACGAGATGGGTGTGGATCTCATCCAGGAATGCGAGGTCACCGGCTTCCTCACCGAGGGGGATCGGGTCACCGGCGTGCAGACCACCGCCGGACCCATCGCCGCGGGCCGCGTCGGGCTGGCGGCGGCGGGGCGGACCAGCCTGCTCACCGACACCCTCGGTATCCGGCTGCCGCTGCAGAGCCACCCGCTGCAGGCACTGGTCTCGGAACTGCTCGAACCGGTGCACCCGTGCGTGGTGATGTCCAATCACGTGCACGTCTACTGCAGCCAGGCACACAAGGGCGAGCTGGTGCTCGGTGCGGGCGTCGACTCCTACAACGGTTACGCCCACCGGGGTTCGGTGCACGTCATCGAGAACCAGCTGGCGGCGGCCGTCGAATTGTTCCCGATCTTCGCGCGGGCGCACGTGGTGCGTACCTGGGCGGGCACGGTCGACGTCACCCCGGACGCGTCCCCGATCATCGGCCCGACCCCGTACGAGAACCTCTTCGTCAACTGTGGATGGGGCACGGGTGGATTCAAGGCCACTCCCGGTGCCGGCTGGGTGTTCGCCCACACCATCGCCACCGGTGAGCCCCATCCGCTCAACGCCCCGTACGGCATGGAGCGCTTCACCACCGGGGCGCTCGTCGACGAGCACGGTGCCGCCGCCGTCGCGCACTAGAGAAGGGCCGTGGGAATGACTTGCGTACACGAGTCACAGGTCAGTGAGAAGGAATTTTCGTGGAATCGGGGTCGACATGTTGCAGATTCGCTGCCCGTGGTGCGGTGACCGCGAGGAAACCGAGTTCCGGTACGGCGGTCAGGCCCATGTGGACTATCCGCGGGATCCGGCGGCACTGGATGACCGCGCCTGGGGTGAATACCTGTTCGTCCGGGACAACCCGAAAGGGGAGTTCGCCGAACGGTGGGTGCACACCGCCGGTTGTCGGCGGTGGTTCACCACGGTCCGGGACACGGCGACCAACCAGATGCGCGCCGAGCTGCCCTCGGCGAGAAAGCCGGTGATGTGATGACGAGCCCTCACCGCCTCGATTCCTCGGTCCGGGCAGGCCGCGTCGACCGCACGCGCAGGCTGCGAGGCACTGTCGACGGGGTCGAGCTGTCCGGCCACCCCGGCGACACGCTGGCCTCGGCCCTGCTGGCCGAGGGCAGGATCGTGGCGGCCCCGTCGATCCACCGGGGCCGCCCGCGCGGCATCCTCGCCGCCGACTGCACCGAGCCCAACGCCCTCGTACAACTGCACGGTGCCTGCCCGGAACCGATGCTGACCGCCACCCGGGTCGAGCTCTACGACGGGCTGGTCGCCGAGAGTCTGTCCGGGGTCGGGCGGGTCGGCCCCGAGGCGGACACCGCGGTGTACGACAAGAAATACGTGCATGCCGATGTGGTCGTCATCGGTGCGGGCCCGGCCGGAATCGCCGCGGCGCTGTCCGCGGGCCGCAGCGGTGCGCGGGTCGTCCTCGTCGACGAGCAGCGGGAACTCGGCGGCGCGTTGCTCGACGGTACCGAGCGGATCGACGGTCACCCGGCCACGGAGTGGATCGGCCGTGCCGTGCGCGAACTCGTGGAACTGCCGGAGGTCCGGGTCCTGACCCGTGCCAGTGCCGTCGGCTGCTACGAGGGCAATTACCTGCTGGTCGCCGAAAAACGCACCGATCACCTGGCCGAGGCCGGGCCGCAGCAACCGCGCCAGCGGCTGTGGCACCTGCGGACCCAACGGGTCGTCCTCGCCACGGGGGCGCACGAGCGGCCGATGGTCTTCGCCGACAACGACCGGCCCGGCATCATGCTCGCCTCGGCCGTGCGCAGCTATATCAACCGCTATGCCGTGCTGCCGGGGCAACAGGCGGTCGTTTTCACCACATCGGACAGTGCCTACACCACCGCGCTGGAACTCCTCGACGCGGGAGCACGGGTGCCTGCCTTGGTGGACACGCGGCCGGACCCGCCCGCCCACCTGGCCGAGCAGGTCCGGGCAGCCGGGGGGCAGGTGTATCCGGGTTCGGCCGTGGTCGGCACCGGTGGGCAGGAGCGGATCTCCTCGGTCCGGATTTCGGAGCTCGACGAACAGGGCTCCCTGACGGGCACGCCCCGGGAGGTCGAGTGCGACCTGCTGGCGGTCTGCGGTGGCTGGAATCCGGTGGTGCACCTGTTCAGCCAGGCGGGCGGGACCGTGCGGTGGGACCCGGTCGTGGCGGGATTCCTGCCGGAGGAACCGACCGGTTCGCTGCCGAAGGTCGTCGGAGCCGCACGCGGCACCTACGATCTCGCCGGCTGCCTGTCCCAGGGGCTGGCGGCAGGAGCCGAAGCGGCGACCACGAGCGGTTTCCGTGTCGCGGTGCCGCCGGTGCCGCCGGTCGCGGGAGACCGGCCGAGCACCCGCCCCCGTCCACTGTGGCTGGTCCCGGCGGAGGAGGGCACTTCCGAGCAGTGGCACACCCATTTCGTGGACCTGCAGCGCGATTCCACTGTGGCCGATATCTGGCGCGCTCTCGGTGCGGGGATGCGCTCGGTGGAGCACGTCAAGCGCTACACCACGATCTCCACCGGTCAGGACCAGGGCAAGACCTCGGGAGTCAACGCCGTCGGGGTGATCGCCGACGCGCTGATGGCCGGCTCGCCGGGCGAGGTCGGTACGACCACCCACCGTCCGCCGTACACCCCGGTGCCGTTCGCGCTGATGGCCGGCCGCGACCGGGGCGGGCTGCACGATCCGGTGCGCACCACGCCGATGCACTCCTGGCACGTGGCGGCAGGGGCGGTGTTCGAAGACGTCGGCCAGTGGAAGCGGGCGCGGTACTACCCCCGTGCCGGGGAGGACATGGATGCCGCCGTGCAGCGTGAATGCCTCGCGGCGCGGACCGGCGTGGCCATGCAGGATGTGAGCACCCTCGGCCGCATCGAGGTGGTGGGCCCCGATGCCCCCGAGTTCCTCAACCGGATCTACACCAACGGGTTCGCCAAACTGCCGGTCGGCAAGGCCCGCTACGGCATGATGTGCACCGCCGACGGGATGGTGCTCGACGACGGCGTGTCGATGCGGCTGGCCGAGGACCGGTACCTGATGAGCACGACCACCGGAGGTGCGGCGGGAGTGCTCGACTGGCTGGAGGAATGGCTGCAGACCGAGTGGCCCCATCTCGGGGTGCACTGCACCTCGGTCATCGAGCAGTGGGCGGCGGTGGCGGTCGTCGGTCCCGATTCCCGCGCCGTGGTCGGGCGCATCGCGCCGGAGCTGGACGTCTCGGCGGAGGCGTTCGGGTTCATGGAGTTTCGGGACACCGTGCTGCGCAGCGGGGTCCCGGCACGGATCTGCCGGGTCTCGTTCTCCGGTGAACTGGCTTACGAGGTCAATGTGCCCGCCTGGTACGGGCTCGCCGTGTGGGAGGAGGTCGCCGAGGCCGGAGCCGACCTGGGCATCACCCCTTACGGCACCGAGACCATGCACGTGCTGCGGGCGGAGAAGGGATTCGTGATCGTCGGCCAGGACACCGACGGCACGGTCACCCCGTTGGATCTGGGCATGGACTGGGTGGTGTCCCGGCGCAAGGACTTCGTCGGCAAGCGGTCGTTCGCGCGGCCGGACACCGCTCGCACCGACCGCAAGCAGCTGGTGGGACTGCTGCCGATGGATCCGCAGCAGCAACTGCCGGAGGGGGCGCACCTGGTCGATCCCGACGGGCCGCGGCAGCCCCCGGTGCCGATGCTCGGACACGTCACATCCAGTTACCGCAGCGCCGCGCTCGGGCGGACGTTCGCGCTCGCACTGGTCGCCGATGGCCGGCGCCGCGTCGGCGAGGTGCTGTGCGCACCCGCCGGGGGGACCGACATCGCCGTCGAGGTCACCAAGCCGATCTTCTACGACGAGGAAGGAGTCCGCCGTGACGGTCGTCAGTACGAATGAGTCATCGACCGAGGTGGCCGGCCTGCGACGGAGCCCGCTGGCCGGCCGCCGGGACGAGCTCGCCGCGGCAGGTGTGGAGGGACTGCGCGGGGTCCGGCTGGGTGAGGAGCCGTTCCTGAGCCAGGTGAACCTGCGGGTGCTTCCGGCGAGTCCGGCAGCCGCCGGAGTCGAGCAAGCACTGGGAACGATCCTGCCGCGCGAGCCCAACCGGGTGACAGGCGATGAGCACGACGCCGCCCTGTGGCTGGGGCCCGACGAGTGGCTGGTGGTGGCGCCGGACGGCCGGGCCGACGGGATCGTGGAAGCGGCGCGGACGGCGATGGCGGACTCGCCGGGGTCGGTGGTGGACGTCTCGGCCAACCGGACCACGCTTCGATTGGCCGGACCGACCTCCCGGGAGGTGCTGGAGAAGGTCTGCTCGCTGGATCTGCATCCGCGTGCCTTCCGGAGCGGACAGTGCGCGCAGACCCTGGTCGGGCGGGCACAGGTGGTGCTGTGGCAGGTCGGCACCGAACCCGCGTACCGGCTGATGGTGCGTGGTTCCTTTGCGGACTACCTCGCGGACCTGCTGCTGGATGCCATGGCCGAGTTCACCCATCGGTGAGCTGCCCTGCTCATGGCGAGACGGTGGTTCATGGCTCCCCTGGACGGGGCCGGCACGGGAGTTGCACAATGAGAAACAAGAGTTATGATCTGCCGCACACGTGATTTATCATTACAAAAAGGTCGAGACGCGCGGATGGTTCCGGTGTGTGCCACCGGAGCGGATACGGTTGGCCCGTGGGTAACTCAGAGGATGGACGCGCCAGGAATTCCGGAGCGCTCGTGCAGTCCGTCGACAGGGCTGTGACCGTCCTGGAGTTCCTGGCGCGCAACGGTGAAGCCGGGATCACCGAGATCGCCGGCGAATTGGGAGTGCACAAGTCCACCGCTTCCAGGCTGGTCAGCGTGCTGGAGACCCGGGGCATGGTCGAACAGCTCGGAGACCGCGGCAAGTACGCGATCGGCTTCGGTGTCGTGCGGCTCGCCGGGGCGGCGACCGAACGCATGGATCTGCCCCGCCTCGGACGCCCGTTCTGCGACTCACTGGCCTCCGAACTGGGCGAGACGGTCAACATCGCGATCCGGGACAACGACGTCGCCATCAACATCAGCCAGGCACGCGGGACCGCGGCGGTCACCGCGCACAACTGGGTCGGTCAGCGCACCCCTCTGCACGCCACGTCGAGCGGGAAGGTACTGCTGGCGCACGCACCGCCGGAAGACCAGGACGACCTTCTCGCCGAAGAGCTCGAACGGTACACGGTGCGCACCATCATCGAGCCCGACGAGCTGCGCCAGGACTTCGCCGCGATCGTGCGGGACGGCTATGCCACCAGCTACGAGGAACTGGAACTCGGCCTCAACGCCGCCGCGGTGGCGGTGTACAACCACGATGGCGGCGTGATCGCGGCGCTGAGTGCTTCCGGACCGTCCTACCGGTTCTCGCGGAGGCGTGTCCGGGAAGTCGTGGACGCGATGACGGTGGCCTCCAAGGATCTCTCGGCTCAGCTCGGCTACCTGGAAGCCTGACCTCCGGCCGCGGCGCGGCCTTTTCCCCACCCCTGCAGCCGGTGCGCCGGGGCACGGCTACGCACGGCTATCGCCGAGCGTGCGACCGGACCACTCCGGCTTCTTCCTCGCGTTGCCGGATGCGGCACTGTTCGAGCGCCCGGACGTGATACGGATGATGCCGCCACGAGTCCGGCAGAGTCTGCCCGAGCAGCCGGAACCCGTACAGGGTCGGCGTGGTGCTCCAGTCGGTCGTACGCAGCGCCGGAAGGCCGTAGAGAGTGCGTGCCCAGCGTGGCAGCGTGGCCACGGCCAGCGTCGCCAGCGCGGTCCATGCGGGCCGTGCCGGGGTCAGCAGCTGCACCGTGGTCGCCATGGGCGGCCACAGCAGGAACAGGGCGGCGCGCCGCGCGGCTGCCGTGCAGCGCAGCTCGGTGCGCACCGTGTGGAAGTAGTCCTCGAGCGCTGCCGCCGAGTCCGGAACGCGCTGCGGGGGGACGCCGACCAGGCGCGCGGCGACGACCTGCTCGGCGACGTAGCGATCGGCATCGCCGTCCGACAGTGCCGGCCCACTGCGCCGCGCGACGGACAGGAACGAGTCGACCTCGCAGCAGTGCACCCACAGCAGCAGGTCGGGATCGCTCACCCGGTAGGGCCGCCCGGATTCGGGTTCGATGCCTGCCAGGCCGTGGTGTGCCCGCCGGACGGCGGCTGCCGCACGCCGGGCCGTGGGCCTGTCGGCGAAGGTCAGAGTCGCGACGTAATCACCGGTGCGCTGCAACCGCCCCCACGGATCGTCCCGGAAATCCGAATGTTGATCCACACCCGCCATCGCCAGCGGATGCAGTGCCTGCAGCAGCAGCGCGCGCAGGCCGCCGACCCACATGACCGCGGGATCACCGTGCAGGCGCCATGTCACCGAGTCCGGGCCGAACAGCCCGGTGTCGGTGAAGCGTGGCTGCAGCGTGTGCATGGTGGATCCTGATGGTGAGGCGGTTGTGTTCCAGCATGGCACGGGGTCGGCCGATGGCACGACACGCCGATGCCCGACGCGCGTGCTCGTCGGGCACGGGAATTCAGGCGTCGCCGCCGCCGAGGTCGGCGGGCCGGATCCGGAACACCTGCAGTCGGAGGTTGTAGTACTTGGTGGTTTCGCCGACCCATTCCATGCCGAGGTTGCGTGCCGTGGCGATCGCACGGGTGTTGTTCGGCCTGGCCACGGCGAACAGCTCGTCGACGTCCCGGGTGAAGGCCCACCGCATGAGCACGCGGCTGCCTTCGGTGGCGTACCCGTTGCCCCACTCGTCGGGACGTATCTGCCAGGCGATCTCGATGTCCTCCTCGTACGGTGGAAGCAGCCGCAGGGCGACCCCGCCGATGACCGCATCGTCCGCCCGCCGCACCAGCGCCCAGTGCCCGGTCGGGGGCATCATGTTGGGCTGGGCCTCGATCCAGGCCTCCAGCACCGAGCGCATCGCGGCGGGATTCGGAACCTGCTGCATCGCCGGCGTGAGCCATTCCGCGACCTCGGCCGATCCGTAGATCGCGAACGCCGCCTCGGCGTCGTCGACGGTCCAGTCCCGCAGCAGCAGGCGGTCGCTTCGTAGCGCCGGGTCCATGCGGGCACGGTATCGCGGATCGCGCCCGTCGGCCCGGTGTCCGATCACCGAGCCGATGAGAGTGAACGGAACTTTCACCCGCATAGAAGTGACGAAAGTTCCGTTCACTCGGTGAGACCGGGGACACACATGCCGGGGAACCGTGGCCGCGGGCATGTTGTACCTTGCAGGCCATGTCGTCTTCCTCGCCCACATCTCCCGCGCAGGCTTTCGACGCCCTGATGGGGGGTAACCGGCGATTCGTGGACGGAGATCGCCTGCATCCGAACCAGGATGCCGATCACCGGTCCGCGCTGGCGTCGGGACAGCACCCGTTCGCGGTGCTGTTCGGGTGTTCCGATTCGCGGTTGGCGGCCGAGATCATCTTCGATCGGGGCCTGGGCGACCTTTTCGTCGTGCGCACGGCCGGGCATGTGGCCGGTCCCGAGGTGCTGGGCAGCATCGAGTACGGCGTCGGTGTGCTGGGGACGCCGCTGGTGGCCGTGCTCGGGCACGACTCGTGCGGAGCGGTGACCGCGGCCAGGGACGCGTGCACCGGCGGGAGCACTCCGCCGGGCTATGTGCGGGATGTCGTGGAGCGCGTCACTCCGAGTGTGCTCGCCGGACAGGCGGCGGGGCTGACGGAGGTCGACCAGCTCGTGGACGAGCACGTCCGGCGCACCGTGGACCTGCTGATGGAGCGCTCCACGGTCCTGGCGACCGAGGTGTCCGAGGGGCGCTGCGCGATCGCGGGGCTGTCCTACCGCCTGTCCGAGGGCGCTGCGCGACTGGTGGCTTCGCACGGGCCGCTGGTGGGGGAGAGCGCGGTGACCGGTTCGGCGGAGTGAACGCCGCTGCGGTGCGACGCGGGGAAACCGGCTTCCGGCCGGGCGCCGTTGCGCGAGTGCCGGCCGGCGGTGCGAGGCCTCAGGCCGTGCGGAGGGTGTAGAGCGCGATCCCGGCCGCGACGCTGACGTTGAGCGAGTACTTGTTCCCGTGGATGGGGATCTGCAGCAGCAGGTCGCAGCTGTCCCGCAGGGCAGGGTCGATTCCGTGGACCTCGTCGCCGAGCAGCAGCGCGATCTTCTGCGGCGGTGCGTACTCGGCGAGGTCGATGGCGTGCGGATCGATCTCCAGGCCCGCCACCGTGTATCCCGCCTCGCGCAGCGAGTCCAGCAGCGCGGCCACGTCCGTGTGGCGCTCGAAGGGCATCGTGCTCTCGGCGCCTGCGGCGGCCTTGGCCATCTGGCGGGTCTGCCGGGCCTGCAGCTTGGCGCTGCGCTCGTCACCGGGATGAGTGGGATACGGGGTGAAGCCGGTGACGTACACCTTGTCCACGGCGAAAACCTCGCCGGTGCGCAGCAGGGAGCCGACGTTGTGCACCGACCGCAGGTTGTGCGCGATCGCCACGATGCTGCGCTGCCCACTGGTACTCACAACGGCAGAAGCCTACCTGCAGGTAGCGAGCTCCGGTCGTGGTGGTGCCGAGGACGGGCCACACAGCGGACAACGGGTCTGTCCTTGCGGTGAATGTTGGCGGAGCGGGGACCACTGAGCGTCCGAAATCAACCGGAACCACGACGCATTTCCACTGTTCCAGCGCCTTCGACCTGTTCCAGCGCCTTCGATGCTGGAAAGGGAGGAGTACCGACTCCCCGCCACTTTCAACGTATAGCGCACCAGGGGGCTTGTGGCAAGACCCGGGTCGTGCCGCAGGCTTGTCGGCCGAGCCTGCGGAAATGGGGGATCGTGATGATCGACGTGATCGTTGCCGGCGGCGGACCGACCGGCATGATGCTGGCCGGCGAGTTGCGGCTGCACGGCGTGCACGCGCTCGTGCTGGACAAGGAGGCGGAGCCGACCCCGGTGGTCCGCGCGCTCGGCCTGCACGCGCGCAGCATCGAGGTGATGGACCAGCGCGGTCTGCTGGAGCGGTTCCTCGCGCACGGCCGGCAGTACCCGGTCGGCGGTTTCTTCGCAGCCATCCCCAAACCCCCGCCCGGGCAACTGGACACCGCGCATGGGTACGTCCTCGGCATCCCGCAGCCCACCACCGATCGCCTGCTGGCCGAGCGCGCCACCGAGCTCGGCGCCGAGATCCGGCGCGGCTGCGAACTGGTCGGGATCAGCCAGGACGAACACGGGGTGACCGCCGAGCTGTCCGACGGCACGCAGCTGCGCTCGCGCTACCTCGTCGGCTGCGACGGCGGACGCAGCACGGTGCGCAAACTGCTCGGCGTCGGCTTCCCCGGCGAGCCCACCAGTGTCGAGACGCTGCTGGGCGAGATGGAGGTGACCGAGGATCCGGAGACCGTTGCCGCCACCGTCGCGGAAGTCCGCAAGACCCAACTGCGGTTCGGCGTCGGGCCCCTCGGGGACGGGGTGTACCGCGTCGTCGTGCCCGCCGAGGGGGTGACCGAGGACCGCTCGGTCCCGCCGACCCTCGAGGAGTTCAAGCAGCAGCTGCAGGTGTTCGCCGGCACCGACTTCGGCGTGCGCTCACCGCGCTGGCTGTCCCGCTTCGGTGACGCCACCCGGCAGGCCGAGCGGTACCGGACCGGCCGGGTGCTGCTGGCCGGCGACGCGGCGCACATCCACCCGCCGACCGGCGGGCAGGGGCTCAACCTCGGCATCCAGGACGCGTTCAACCTCGGCTGGAAACTGGCCGCCGAGGTCGACGGCTGGGCCCCGGAGGGGCTGCTGGACAGCTACCACACCGAACGGCACCCGGTGGCCGCCGACGTGCTGGACAACACCCGCGCGCAGATGCAGCTGCTGTCCACCGAGCCGGGACCCCGGTCAGTGCGCCGGCTGGTGTCGGAGCTGATGGACTTCGAGGACGTGAACCGGTACCTGACCGAGAAGATCACCGCGCTCGGGGTCCGCTACGACTTCGGCGAGGACCATGACCTGCTCGGCCGGCGGATGCGGGACGTGGGGCTGAAGCGGGGTCGCCTCTACGAGTTGATGCACGGTGGCCGCGGGCTGCTGCTCGACCAGACCGGCCGGCTCTCGGTGGCGGGCTGGGCGGATCGCATCGACCACGTCGTCGACGTCAGCGAGGAACTGGACGTGCCCGCGGTGCTGCTGCGACCGGACGGCCACGTGGCGTGGGTCGGTGACGATCAGCAGGATCTGCTCAGCCGGCTGCCCACGTGGTTCGGCGCCGCCGCCGGCTGAGCGCGCAGTCGTGGCCCGGTGGGGTCTTGTGCCGGCCCACCTCCGACATGCCTCGGTCAACAGCAACCCGGGCGCTGTTGACCGAGGGCGGGGCCAGGCATTCGATCCGCTCGACCACCACCGCGGCCGAGTGGGCGCGGTGGATATGCTGCGAGGGTTCCAGCAACGAATCGGCCTGGCAAGGAGCAGCGCGCATGGCGGATCAGGGGCGCGAGCAGTGGAGTAGCCGCTTGGGCTTTCTCCTCGCTGCGGTCGGCTCGGCGATCGGTCTCGGCAACATCTGGCGGTTCCCGTATGTGGCCTACGACAACGGTGGCGGCGCGTTCCTCGTCCCGTATCTTGTCGCGCTGCTGACCGCAGGCATCCCGATGCTGATCATGATGTACAGCATCGGGCATCGGTTCCGCGGCTCACCGCCGCTGGCCTTCCGCAAGCTTGCCCGCCCTGCCGAGGCGATCGGTTGGTGGCAGGTACTGATCAGCTTCGTGATCGCGACCTACTACGCGGTCATCATCGCGTGGGCGGTGCGCTACGTCGGGTTCTCCTTCGGCGCCCAGTGGGGACAGCAACCCGACACGTTCCTGTTCAACGACTTCCTGGCCCGAGCGGGGGAACCGGGCATGGTGTCGGGGTATGTCGGCAACGTGCTGTGGCCGCTGATCGCCGTATGGGTGGTCGCGCTCGGCGTGCTCGCACTGGGGATCCGCAAGGGCATCGAGCGCGCGAACAAGGTGTTCATCCCGCTGCTCGTCGTGCTGTTCCTGATCCTGGTGGTGCGAGCACTGTTCCTGCCCGGTGCCGCGGTCGGTCTGAACGCGCTGTTCACACCGGACTGGTCGGCCATCACCGACGGCAGTGTCTGGGTTGCGGCATACGGCCAGATCTTCTTCTCCCTGTCGATCGGATTCGGAATCATGATCACCTACTCCTCGTACCTGTCGCGGAGGGCCGATCTGACCGGAACCGGTTTGGTCGCCGGCTTCGCCAACAGCTCCTTCGAGTTGCTGGCGGGTATCGGCGTGTTCGCAACGGTCGGGTTCATGGCCGCCGCTACGGGAGTTCCGCTCGACCAGGTCGCCACCGACGGGATCGGCCTGGCCTTCGTCGCCTTCCCGACGATCATCTCCAGCATCCCCGGTGGCGCCACCCTGTTCGGGGTGCTGTTCTTCGTCTCGCTCGTGCTCGCCGGGCTGTCGTCGCTGATCAGCATCGTTCAGGTCGTCATCTCCGCCGTGCAGGACAAGACCGGGATGCGCAGGCTGCCCGCCGTGCTCACCGTGGGTGGAGCGACCGCGCTGGCCTCGATCCTGCTGTTCCCGACCGCGGAAGGGCTGTACCTGCTGGATACGATGGATCACTTCATCAACGCCTACGGTGTCGCGCTCGCCGCTCTGGTAGCACTGATCACGGTCGCGTGGTTGCTGCGGAAGCTGCCCATGCTGCAGGCGCACGCCAACGAAACCTCCGTCGTCCGTCTCGGGGTGTGGTGGCAGGTGCTGCTCGGAGGGGTCACGCCGGTCGTGCTGGGCTGGATGATGTGGGACAGCCTGCGCGCCGAACTGTCCAGCAACTACGAGGACTACCCGACGTCGTTCCTGATCGGCGCGGGCTGGGCGGTGGCGATCGGAGCGATCGTGCTCGGCATCGTGTTCGCGCTGATGCCGTGGCGGCGCGGTGCCGAAGCTGCCACGGGTGAGGACGTCGGAACAGGAGTGACGCGCTGATGTCGACGGCTGCCATACTCATGATGATCATCGCGATCGTGCTCGTGTGGGGCGGATTGCTCGCCTCGGCCATACACTTGCGCCGCCACCCGGAGCCACGCGAGCACGACGAACCCGACCAGTAGTGCACCACTGCCCTGCTGTGCATCACCGCAGGTTGAAGTGATCTCGGCCGGGCCGGTGAAAGATCGCCGGTCCCGGCGATATTCGGTCGCCTCACCGCCGGCCAAGCTTCCCTGTGATCTCCGGCATGCGGCCGTATCGACCTGGCTGTCCGCCGGTGTCCCGCCGACTCGGGTCGCCGAATGGCCCGGGCACAGCGTGACCGTGCTCCTGCAGATCTACGCCAAGTGCCTGGCAAGGCAGGGGTGCCGCACAGCGCCGTATTCAACAAACGTTGAAAGCAGGATAGCCGGGAACGTGTGTGATCTTGGCCATCTGCCTCGCCACGCGTCAGGAAACAGGTTGCCCGTACGCAGGGCGTATCACTGGAGACGCCGATGGTCGGCACCGCTGTTCGGAGCAAATACGACCGACAGGGGCCAGGTAAAGATCGAGCTCGAGTATGGTCACACCGCTTACGAACCGCAGTCTTCACGTAGGGATGTAGCAGTGCCGGACTTGTCGGTTGACATCGGGGGACTGGACGCGCTCGGCAAGAACCTGGACCGGACCACCGAGAACATCAGCAGCGCTACCAAACGCATGGAAAAGGCCGGTCCGGATTCCATCGGCCCGGAAGGCCTCGATCAAGCTTGCTCCAACTTCAGGGCCGACTGGAAGGAAGGCTTGGACAAGCTCCGTGACGCGGTCGAAAAGATCAAGGGATCTCTTGACGCTTCCAAGCAGTGCTATGTCGAGCTCGACAGTGCCATCGCGCAGGACTTGGAGAAGATGGCAACCGGCGTTGCCGTAGCGACCAGTGGAGAACCGGCAGGCGGTCAGAACACGGCGGGGGATGCGTGATGAGCGGCACGAAGTATCCATCGCTGGGGTTCGATCCCGCTCGCGGCAATGTGGCGATGGTGCGAGACATCGCCGAGCAGATGACCGACACCGGCAAGTATTCCGAAGAGGCATATGACGTACTGAAGTCCGTTCAGGGCCAGCGGGACGTGTGGACAGGTGAAGCTGCGCGAGCGTTCGCGGAAGATCTCGGCGAGCTGCCGAAGTACCTGAACGATGCGCACTCCTCACTGGAGGCTGCCGGTAAGGCATTGCGAACCTGGGGCGACCGCCTGGAGGAACACCAGAAGGAAGCGGTACGCCTGGAACAGCAGGCGCGCCAGGCACTCGAGGACTACAACGCCAAGAATGCCGCGGCAGAAGCCGCCCGCAGCGCGGCCGTGCAGCAAGCGGACAGTCCGGAGTTGCGCGATAGCGCAACAAAGAAGATCAACGCCGCGAATGACGCGTGGGGAGCGGTCGAAGCCATTCGAAAGAAGGCCGAGGCTCTTCAAGACACCTGGGAAGATGACGCCAGAACATGCTCGAAAGCCTTGAACGAGGCGGCTGAGAAAGCACCGAACAAGGCCTTTTTCGAATCCTTCGGTGAGCTCTTCGACGACCCGGGTAAGTGGTTCAAGGACCACCTCGGTGACCTCGGTGACATCGCCGGGATCGTCTCCACGGTCGCCGGCGCACTGGCGCTCATCCCCGCGTTCATCCCGATTGCCGGGCCAATAGCGTTGGCCGCAGGTGGAGTGGCGCTCGCTGCCCATGGCGGGGACATGGTGGCCAACGAGAAGTACGACGACCCCAATGCTTGGATGACAGTTGGTGGCGACGTGCTGGGGGTACTTCCGGGTGTCGGTGCCGTGTCCAAGGGTTTCAATGCGGCAGGCGACGTCGTGGCGGGAGTGGATCGCGTGGTCGACGTTACCAGGACAACCGGCGCGGCCGGGATGCTCGATACAGCGGGAGAGGCCGTAGCCAAAGGCAGTAAAGGGTTTTCGGATGAAATTGATTCGGTCGTGAGAGACATGAAGGAACCCGCCAAGGCATTCCAATGGGTCGCGGAGAAAGCAGTGGGAGGAAATCAGCTTCTCGCTGATGCTGCCACTGCAGGCGCACAGGAAAGCGCGGCCAAGGTGCTTCAAGGAGGCACCGACGTGGCATTGCAGGTCCCTTCTGGGGTGGGCCTGTTCGAAAAAGGTCAGGACACCACTGATGCCAAAAATTCCGCCGGTGCGGCTGGTGCCATTCTGAGTGGTATCCAACTCAAGTGAGGGTGACAGTTGTTGGCTGCGGGAGTAGAGGACGAATGTGCGGTTCCGATTTGCTTCACGGTTCCGGAACAGCTTCATCACGTAGATTTCGACGAAGATCCTGAACAGCGGATCAGACGTGGATACGAGAATATCGCCGCGTCGCTGGGCGGAGCGTCTGTTGCCGAACAGGTGCACATAGTATTCCTTCAGGAGTTGATGCTCTCTCAGCTTCTGAATCAGGGAGCGGTCTACGTGGGCCACTGCGTCGCGCGTTCGGACGCTGATCCGTCCAAGCTGACCACATCGCAGTTCAGCATTCTGGTCAAGGAGGCCGACTTGTCGGCCCATCGGCCGCTCGCCGCAGTCGCCAGTGCTCTTCGGCAGCCGGACGGGCGTCGCAAGGTCGGGTTTGCGGACTACCCAGCTGGTGAGGCTCTCGTGGTCGGAGAGGAAGTAGAGGTTCGACTTCCGGTGTCGGTAACGGGAAAGTCGGTGGAAAACGTCCACCGCGTTCGACAAGCACAGGTGATCCTCCCGTTCCCCGGTGGCCGGAGGATGGCTGTACTCGGTGTGTCCAGCGAAAGTTTGGACGACTGGGAGCACTACGTGTCGATGCTGAACGGGATCGCCACCAGCGTCTCTTTCACCGACCCGGCAAAGAAGTCAATCGGTGATCTACTGGCTGGGCTCTGAGGACCCCAGGACGGGAGGAGCGGTCGAATGGGCACGATTATTGGGAGTTCTCTCTTCGCCTTGGTCATGCTGTGGGTGGCGATGGATCGGATCATCCCGCTCTTTCAGAGCGTGGGTAAGGCTGCTGCACGTGTTCGAGGCGATCTGTACGGTAGCAGGAATAGCGATGGGTACGCCGAGGTGGCGCGATGGAAGATACATCCGCTGTCCGACCACATGGTAAAGGAAATCGCCTCGGCAGAGGGGCTTCGGTACGTTCGCGATTCCACTAGGTACGGAAGTCGATACATGCAGTTCTTCGATCATCCGCAATCTCGAAAGAAAGCGAGCGGCCGTGCGTGAGGAAATAGCCGACAGTGTTGCCCTGTGGATACTGTTGCCGTCGCTCTTATTTTCTTTCCTGGTTGTCGGTGCGCATCTGTGGGGGGTCCCGCGCAGCATCAGGAACAGACGCCGGAAGCGGCAGTTGCTGCAGCTTGAAAAAGCACAGGTCGAGGATCGGTACCGGTGGGGAGATTTTCACATTGACTGGGTGCACTACCGGGAGCTTTCAAAATCCGAGATCATCGATGTGCTCGGAAAGCTGGGATGGGCATTCCGGGGCGAAGACCTACAGGACAGAGGCTGGTTCCTGTGTTTCGTTCGCAGCCCTGCAGAAGCGCCCGGACAGGTGCGCGAAGCAAGTTCCGGGCAGCGGTTGACTGACGAACTCAAGACTGCCGAGCCGGATGTTCGCGGCCAGTACCGACTCGACACCTCCCAATACGGGGACCTGTCGCGCGCTGACATCCGGGCAGCCGCCGAGGCGGTTGGATGGGCCATAACCGGCACCGATCCTGCTTCTGCCGGGAACATGCTGCTCTTGTCCCGACCTGGCGATGTCGTGTTGGACAACGACGATGGCTCGTTCGTTCAAGGAGCGACACCGACTGAGCTGCGGCAGGATCCGGTGGTCGCCGCACGCGCAGAAGAAATCAAGCGCGACAACGGGACCGATCCACTCTCTCCCACGCAGCTGAACTGGGCGCGGGAGCGGCACAAGTACTGGGCGAAGCGGTTCAACAGACAGGTCGCGCTGGCGTTCTTCTACGGGATCTTCGGCACGATCATCTTGTTCGGAACACTGGGATCCTTCGAGCCCGGTGATGGGAGTCGCTTCTACGTCATGCTGGCCATCGCAGTGGTGATGCTCTCCCTGTTGGGGGTGGCGATGTTCAGGGCGGTACTGGTGCGGCGGAAACGACGTGCGGAGATCGGTGATTTCCTCGACGCCTACGGAGAACTCAACACGCTCGCCGAGAACGATGAACGCCACAGCCGGCACCAGTGAGAGTGCGTCGGTGGTGGAGGGGCGAGTCCGAGGATTACCGGTGTGCGATGTTCCAGGACATCGAGTCGTTCGAGGGCGAGCGCATGGGTTCGCGGTGGTGGGCCTGGCAGCGAGCGCAGACGTGGGTCGAGGGAAGAAGGGACGTCAGTGGCTACGGGACGCGCACGTACGGGGCACTGTCCTCAGGCGCGATGTTGTCCGACTGTTGCCATCCGAGCCGATTCTGACACGTGAGCACGCGGTTGCTCGGAACACGGTCCGGGCCGCGTTCGGAGTGCTGGAGAGGCTGAACTCGTGGAAGTTCTGCTCGGCCATGGTCTGCGGATAGCCGGCGAGGCTTCCTCAGCCAGCCGGTCTACGGCAGCGAGTGGGTTCGTCTCGGGCTCGTCGGCGTCGCGGTTCCCTCTGGTGAGCGCTTCGAACAGCACAAAGTCCTCGCGTCGAATCAATGAGCTCGTGCACGATACCCGGCGGCTCACACGAACACAGCGCTACATCTTGCGCGTGTCTTCGGAATCTCCGACCGCTACCTCACCGAGGTGGAGCAGGACCGCATCGGCAGCACACTCGATGACACCCGTCCGCTCGTGAACTGCTGTGTGGCTGTCTCCGGCCGCGACGAGCACATGGTGACGGGGCATGAGTGACCGAACCGGTTCGAGCGACTCGTAGTGCGCCCTCGTGCCGGCAACGGGCACAGCAGCCCGGAGTAGTGGCGTATGCGCTGCTGTCGAGCCACCCATTACGGATGTTCTGGGCACGGCAAGTACCGCGCCGCTGAGAACACAGACGGTGACCATACCCGGCTTCTTCGGGGAAGAGGGTGTGTGGACTGGCTTGGGTAACATCGAAAAGGCGCCGCCTGGGCGGCGCCTTTTTCGTGTCGGAAGGTGGGAGGCCGACAGACTGCTCGACTGCTACGCAGAGCAGCTGCCGTCTCGCAGAGCGGCACGGGTGGTGCCACGAGCTTCCTGTCTCACCGTGGGGTAGAGGTTAAGTCAGAGCCAGCTCTTCGGTCTGCAGGTTCGTCGGCAGGAGCGTGACCAGCTCGTCGTGACTGGGCCACGTTGGCGTACCGCCTCCGCTGGCATGGATTGCTGCACGGATCGCAGCCTGCCCGATGGCTATCGCCTCGTTGGCCGACGAAGCCACGACGCTCGCTTCGATCTCGATGACACTGTTGCGACGATCCACCGACACCGCTGAGTCCTTCAGCTCCGAAGTACATGCCTCTTGGTTCAGGAGTGCTTCGGTGAGCTGGTCACCGTGCTCGAAAAGATCGAGACCCGAGTGCTCGGGGCGGACTGTGAACGTCCAGTGAATGAACACGCCTACCTGCATCCAGCACCTCCCTCGGTCTCCGTGCACGGTTGCCTGTATAGCCACTGTAGTGCCTGCTTGCCGTAATTGGGGTTGCTTGGGGTCAGATGGATCGATCGCTGATGGTCACCGCACGGGCACTTCACCCGGTAGTACTTCGGAGGGTCCTCAACTCGCCATCCATGCTGGTCGTATACCTCAAGTACCTCTTCGAGATCTTTACGGGGGTGCTTTTTCCAGTAGCCCATGCAACCTCCGTGCTGGCACCACAGTATCGGCAGACCGGTCCTTGGTGTGCCCCAGAGGAAGAAATCACACCACAGGAGCAATCGAGCGTAGCGGAAAGGAGCGAGGAACCCGTGCAGCCGCTGGAAGCAACGCCGGGCCGTCCCGAACAGCTCGAACCGAGCTTGCAAAACCATATGGCCAACGCATCAGCTCAAGTCGTGTCCGCGCATTGTCCGTGAACACCCGCACGAGGCCGCATCGAGTCGGGAACACCCGCAGACGCCGTGATCGCCCGAACACGGCATGTCCGCAGGTGAGCGGCCGTTTCAGGGAGGTGAGAGAAGGTGCCCCCGGTCAGATTCGAACTGACACTACACGGATTTTGAGTCCGCCGCCTCTGCCGATTGGGCTACGGGGGCCGCTGCTTCCAGCCAGGGTACTCCACCGGTGATCAGCGGTGCCGCCAGGGGTGTGGCCGCGACTGTTCGAGCAGCCTCCCGCGGCGTGGCGGGCGGTCGATTCGGTGTCGCCGCTCACTCTCCCTGCTCAGAGAGCCTGCGGTATGCGGGGCTAAAATGCACTCTCCGGTGCGACCGCACCGGCAGACCCGAGAACCATCCAGGAGGACCCGGTGACCACGCCGGCTGCCGAGGACCCAAGTGCGGCTCAGACGACGCAACGCCGCGTGCTCGTGGCCGAGGACGAGGCGCTGATCAGGCTCGATCTGGTGGAAATGCTGCGGGAAGAGGGCTACGAGGTCGTCGGTGAGGCCGGTGACGGGCAGGAGGCGATCCGCCTCGCGGACGAATTGCGTCCCGACCTGGTCATCCTGGATATCAAGATGCCCAAGATGGACGGGATCGAGGCTGCCTCGTCGATCGTGGGGGAGCGGATCGCCCCGGTGGTGATCCTCACCGCGTTCAGCCAGCGGGACCTGGTCGAGCGAGCCCGGGACGCGGGAGCGATGGCGTACCTGGTCAAACCGTTCGCCAAGCGCGACCTGGTCCCGGCGATCGAACTCGCCGCCTCCCGCTTCACCGAAGCCCAGGCCCTGGAGGCGGAGGTGACGGAGCTCTCCGAACGTCTCGAGGCGCGCAAGACGATCGAACGTGCCAAGGGCCTGCTGATGAGCAACCACGACCTGTCCGAGCCGGAGTCGTTTCGCTGGCTGCAACGCACGGCCATGGACCGGCGCACCACGATGAAAGCCGTGGCGCAGGCCGTGCTGGACAACCTGGAGTAGCCCGAGCGCTCGGGGAGACCGAGTGGCTCGCCTCCGCCTCCACCCGCTCCGGCCCCCCCGCTCCGGCCCCCGGCTGTTCGGCGCCGGGAGCCGGAATGCTCTCACTGCCCCGGTGGCTGGTCGCGCAGCACGCAGGTCAGCCGGGCCGAGCAGGTCCGCTTCCCCCGCTCGTCGGTGATCACGATTTCGTAGGTGGCCGTGCTGCCACCCCGGTGCAGGGGAGTGGCCACGCCGGTCACGACACCGTCCGTGGCAGCGCGGTGATGGGTGCAGGACAACTCCAGTCCGACCGCGATCCGCCCCGGCCCGGCGTTCAGCACGGCCGCGGTGGAACCGAGGCTCTCGGCGAGCACGGCGTTGGCGCCGCCGTGCAGCAGCCCGTACGGCTGCCGGTTTCCGGAAACCGGCATGGTCCCGACCACACGATCGGGGGTGCATTCGGTGACCTCCATGCCCATCCGATGCCACAGCAGTTCCTCATCGGGCACCTGCGACTCGAACAACATGGGATTCTCCCCGGTCAGCGCTTCGCCGTTCTCCGTGGCCGTCACTGGATCGTCCTCCTCAACCTGTGCGCACCAGTGGTCAGGGGTGCAGCCTAGATGGTTGATTCCGTGAAGGTCGCGTGAAGGGGCCGGGCACGGGGATAGGTGGAGGGTGTTCATGATCGATGTGTGACGAAAGACCTGAACACC
>NZ_QPJC01000006.1 GCF_003337235.1 Halopolyspora algeriensis | reverse complement strand
CGGGAACGCCGGTGGCGGCCCCCAACCGCCACCGGCAACACAACCCCCAACCAACACCACCACCTCAACAACCGCACCAACCAATCACGGGCGGCAGCGTGAGCGAGAATCGACGAAACCCGGATGTGCGGATCGGTGATCCCGAACGCAATCAGGCAATCTCCCTGCTCGGTGAGCACTTCTCCGCCGGGCGCCTGGATGTCCAGGAATTCGACGAGCGCTGCGCGCGGGCGACCTCCGCGCGATTTCGCTCCGAGCTGGTGACACTGTTCGAGGACTTGCCCGCGCCACGTTTCGCCGACCCGACACCACAGCGAAATCCCGGCCGCGGGGCCGGCGGTACCGCACTCGTCCTGTCGGTCCTGTTCGCGGTTCTGGCCCTGGCTCTGCTGGTCAAGCAACCGCTACTGGCTGTCCTCGCTCTCGCCGGACTCGTGTTCTGGCTACTGCACCGCCGGGGCTGAGAAAGCCCCCGCACTCGTTTCCGTCCGCATTCGTTCCCACCTGCGCGCGGCTCCACTGCGCGCGGTAATCACTTCGCTACGGTATAGACATGCACAGCTCGCCGTTCGCCGGCCGACAACGGTGGTTCGGAGCTCTCGTGGCCGGGATGGTCCTCCTGAGTGGCTGCGGTTCCATGCAGGTCGAAGTTCCTGCCGACACCACCGCACCGCACCCCACACCGACTTCGACACCGCAGCAGAGCACACCTCCGGCCGCACCGGTTTCGATATCGCAACCGAGCACGTCCTCGCTTCCACCACGTCCGGTCGACATACCGCTGGACGGGATCGACCCGTGCGAGGTGCTCACCGCACAGCAGCGGGGCGAGCTCGGCTTCGATCGGGATCCGTTGCTCGGCAGCGAACCGGGCTTCGGCGATGCAGCCACCTGCAGTTTCCGCAGCAGCACGGCGGAAGTGGGAGCCCGGCTGTCGCTGATGACCGACGAGAGCATGGCCGTGTGGACCAGCGACACCGCGCAGGTACGGACCACTCCCGTCGTGATCGCGGGCTTTCCGGGACTGGTGGTGCGCACTCCCGAACTGGACCTGTCCTGCAACGTGGCGGTGGACATCGCCGAGGGGCAGCATCTGGACGTGCTGTACCGCGACGACGGCGCGAACCCTCCTCCCCCGCTGAACGAGTTGTGCGCGGGTGCCAAGCAAGTCGCTGAAGCCGCCGTGACCAGTCTGAAGGACCCGGAACCTTCGGCGACCACGGACTCCGCGGAACCCTGATCGAGGCAGCCTCGACGGGGGAGCATCGCCAGCACCGAACACGGTGCCGGGAATCTCCTCAGCTCACGGGGTCGGTGAGATCTTCGCGCACCTCCGGGGCAGCGGAGCGCTTCGCGTCGGCCGCTTCGTCGTCGGGCTGGGTCTGCGCATCCCGTTCCGCCTCGACACGTGCGGTGTAGACCTCGATCTCCCGCGCGATCCGCTGCTCGTCCCATCCCAGGTGATCGGCCATCAGCCGGGCCACCTCCTCGGCGCAGCCGACACCGCGATGTGGATACTCGATCGAGATCCGGGTGCGCCGCGTGAGCACGTCCTCCAGGTGCAGGGCTCCCTCGCGGATGACGGCGTACACCACCTCGACCTGGAGGTAGTTCGGCGCCTCGTGCAGCGGTTTGAGCAGGTCGGAGTGCTCATCGGCGACGCCGAGAACATCGTGGATCAGCGAGCCGTAACGGTCCAGCAGATGCCGGACCCGGTACGGGTGCAGGCCGTGTCGAGAAGCGAGCTGGTCGGCCTGGTTGACCAGCGCATGGTAGCCGTCGGCACCGAGCAGGGGCACCTTGTCGGTGATCGACGACGCGATCCGCCCGGAGACGTCACCGGCGATCGCGTCGACCGCATCGGCGGCCATGACACGATAGGTCGTGTACTTGCCCCCTGCGATGGCGACCAGCCCGGGGGCGACGCGCGCCACGGCGTGCTCCCGGGAGAGCTTCGAACTCTCGTCGCTCTCCCCTGCCAGCAGGGGGCGCAGGCCGGCGTAAACACCTTCGATGTCGTCGTTGGTCAGCGGCGTGGCCAGTACCGAGTTGACGTGATCGAGGATGTAGTCGATGTCGCCTTTGGTCGCGGCAGGGTGTGCGAGATCCAGGTACCAGTCGGTATCGGTGGTCCCGAGGATCCAGTGATTGCCCCACGGGATCACGAACAGCACGGACTTCTCGGTGCGCAGGATCAACCCCGACTCGGAGACGATGCGGTCACGGGGTACGACGATGTGCACTCCCTTGCTGGCCCGCACACGAAAACGGCCACGACTGCCGGACAATCGCTGGAGCTCGTCGGTCCACACCCCGGTCGCATTGATGACCGCCTGCGCACGGACCTCGGTCTCGTCCCCGCTCTCGGCGTCGCGCAACCGGACACCGGCGACCCGGTCGGCCTCGCGCAGGAACCCGACCACCTGCGTCGACGTGCGCACGACCGCGCCGTAGCGCACGGCCGTGCGCGCCACCGTCATCGTGTGCCGCGCATCGTCGGCCAGGGCATCGTAGTAGCGAATGCCGCCGACCGACGCGTTGCGCTTGAGCGCGGGCACCATGCGCTGCACACCCGCACGCGTCAGGTGTCTCTGCCCGGGGACCGAGCGGGAACCTCCCATGGTGTCGTAGAGCAGCAGGCCGGCCGCGGTGTACGGCCGCTCCCACACGCGATGCGTCAGGGGGTAGAGAAAGCTGACCGGTTTCACCAGGTGCGGGGCCAGCCGGGTCAGCATCAGCTCACGCTCGTGCAGCGCCTCCCGAACCAGGGAGAACTCGAGCTGTTCGAGATAGCGCAACCCACCGTGGAACAGCTTGCTGGAGCGGCTGGAGGTTCCCGCAGCCAGATCCCTGGCCTCCACGAGCGCGACCCGCAGGCCACGCGTGGCCGCATCCAGCGCGGCTCCCGCACCGGTCACGCCGCCGCCGATCACGACGACGTCGAATTCCTCGGAACCCAGCCGCCGCCAGTTCTCCGCGCGGTCGGTGGGGCCGAGCCGGCCCTCCAGCCGGGCTGTTTCGGATTCGTCCCTGGACACTGGCGTCCTCCTCACTACTGTCTCCCCACCGCCGACACAGGCTCGCGCGCCCGTGCATCCCCGGTGGTCATGATGCCCGACGCAGCCGCTGAGCGCGTGTTTCGAACCGGCTTCACCGGTGGTCGGTGAGCACGGCCGCACACTCGGCGGGAACTCACCCCGCCTGCCGGACGGTCGCCCCGCGCCGGCGCAACACCTCGATTTCGGACGGCGGGGTCTGCTCGTCCACGATGACGATGTCGAATTCCTCGGCAGGTGCCACCGCATGAAGGGCACGTCTGTGGAACTTGGTGTGATCGACGTAGAGCACGCGGCGACTGGCCGAAGCCAGCATGGCCTTCTTGAGCTGCACCATCTCCTGCTGCGGGTAGAAGCACACACCCTCGGTCACCGCGGACACCGACATGACCGCCAGATCGACCCGCATCCCGCGGAGCGCATCGAGGGCCATGCCTCCCGCGAAAGCGTCCGCCCACGGGAGGTAGTCACCGCCGACACAGATCAGGTGCACACCCTGGTGACCGGCCAGCTCGCCGAACACGCCCCGGTGGTTGGTCACCACGGTCAGCGGTACCCGTTCCGGTAACAGCCGAGCCAAGTGCACCCCGGTCGTCGAGTCGTCGAGCATCAGTGCCTGTCCCGGCTCGACCAGCTCGGCGGCCGCGCGGGCGAGCTGCCGTTTTTCGGCCTCGTTCTGCTGCATGCGGTACTCGGAGGCGGCCTCGTACAGCAGGGACGAGGCCGCGGAAACATACCCGCGATTGCGGTGCACCAGCCCCTGCGACTCCAGATCGGCGAGGTCGCGGTAGACGGTCATGGCGCTGGTGCCGACGGTGGTGACGAGGTCCTCGATACGCAGGCTGCCTTCGGCCATGATCAGCTCGGTGATCCTGCGCCGCCGATCCTGCTGCCGTGCGGACGGGCGCCTGCTCGGCGTCGTCGCCATCGTCGATCCCCCCGCATCACCATCTTCCACCGGTGACTCCCATCTTCCATCATCGCTGGTCGGCTCCGTGCTCCGCTTCCGGTGGATCCGGCACACCTCCGGAAGCTCTCTCACGCCTCCCTTCGAGCAAACCCCTATTACGATAAAAACATCATACAGGAGGTATTGCAACGTTCTTTTTCACATGGTTAATGTGATCCAGCCTTCGTGCTGCTCCGTCCCGAGAACATCGGCACACCGCCACGAGGGGGCGCGAACACGCGGATCCCCGTGGAGAAGGCAAGCAGCGACACCGTGGACAGGGGATGCCGGGCCCAGTACCGTGCCGATCACTCCGAGCCGGAGGCGGCGACTTTCGGACCGGTCCCAAGAAGAACAAGGAGAACCTGCGAGATGAGCGCTGGTGAGATCTTCCTCTGGGAGCTCATGGGCACCGCCACACTGACTCTGCTCGGCTGCGGCGTGGTGGCGAACGTGACTTTGCGGAACACTCTCGGACACAACGGCGGATGGCTGTTGGTCACCTTCGGCTGGGGCTTCGCCGTCTTCGCCGGCGCCAGCATCGCGGCCCCCTCCGGAGCCCACATCAATCCCGCCGTCACGTTCGGGCTCGCCGTACACGGACAGGTCACGTGGAGCCAGGTACCGATCTACCTGCTGGGCGAGCTCACCGGAGCGACCCTCGGAGCCGTGCTGTGCTGGGCGGCCTACAAGCTGCAGTTCGACACGCACGACGATCCCGCCAACACGCGGGGCATCTTCTGCACCGCCCCGACCGTGCGCCACGCGCCGTGGAATCTGGTCACCGAGATCATCGGTACTTTCATCCTGGTGCTCTGGATCATTCTCAGCCCCGGTGCGGAGCGAGGCCCGCAGGGCATCCCGGAGTTCGGCAACGCGGCACTGGGTTATGCCGCGGTCGCGTTCGTCGTCATCGTGATCGGCACCTCGCTCGGCGGCCCCACCGGCTACGCGATCAACCCGGCCCGCGACCTCGGACCGCGAATCGCCTACGCGGTGCTGCCGATCAAGGGGAAGGGATCGGCGGACTGGGCGTACTCCTGGGTACCGATCCTGGGGCCGGTTCTCGGCGGCGTGCTCGCCGGAGCACTGGCGCTGATACTGCCCGTCGCCTGAGAAACGAGCATCCTCGAGTCAGCACACCGTCGAGAGCCACCGCTTTCGGCAACGAACCCCTCCGAGCAGGAAGGTAGTGGACATGGCCTCCTACGTAGCCGCCATCGACCAGGGCACCACCTCGACTCGCTGCATGATCTTCAACCACTCCGGGCAGGTCGTCGCCGTCGACCAGCTCGAACACCGGCAGGTCATGCCCAAGGCGGGGTGGGTCGAACACGACCCGGAGGAGGTGTGGACCAACACTCGCCAAGTCTGTGGCGGCGCCCTGGCCAAGGCGGACCTGACGCTGTCCGAGATCGCGGCGGTCGGCATCACCAACCAGCGGGAAACCACCGTGGTCTGGGAGAAGGCCACCGGCAGGCCGGTTTACAACGCGATCGTGTGGCAGGACGTCCGGACCAGCACGATCGTCGACGAGCTCGCCGCGCTGGGCGGGGGCAAGAACCGCTATCACGAGAAGACGGGTCTGACGCTGTCGCCCTACTTCTCCGCCACCAAGATCCGCTGGATTCTCGACAACGTGGACGGAGTCCGGGAACGCGCCGAAAACGGGGAACTGCTGTTCGGCAACATGGACACCTGGGTGCTGTGGAACTCCACGGGGGGAACCGAGGGTGGCCTGCACATCACCGACCCCACCAATGCCTCCCGCACCCTGCTGATGAACCTGCGGACGCTGGAGTGGGACCCCGATATCTGTGCCGAGATCGGTATCCCGATGTCGATGCTGCCGGAGATCCGCTCGTCCTCGGAGGTCTACGGATACTTCCGCGAGCGAGGGGTGTTCGGCGGGCTGCCGATCGCGGGCATTCTCGGTGACCAGCAGGCGGCGACCTTCGGGCAGGCGTGCCTGGCACCGGGCGAGGCCAAGAACACCTACGGCACGGGCAACTTCCTGCTGCTCAACACCGGAACGGAACCGGTGCTCAGCGAGAACGGCCTGCTCACCACCGTGGGTTACAAGATCGGCGAGCGCGAGACCGTCTACTGCCTGGAGGGCTCCATCGCGGTCACCGGATCCCTGGTGCAGTGGCTGCGGGACAACCTCGGAATGATCGGCACCGCACCGGAGATCGAACAGCTGGCGTCCTCGGTGGAGGACAACGGCGGCGCCTACATCGTGCCCGCCTTCTCCGGGTTGTTCGCACCGCACTGGCGCTCCGACGCACGCGGCGCGATCGTCGGACTCACCCGCTTCGTCAACCGGGGGCACCTTGCCCGCGCGGTTCTGGAGGCGACAGGCTTTCAGACCCGAGAGGTCAGCGAGGCGATGAAAGCCGACTCCGGGGTGGAACTGAAGGCGCTGAAGGTCGACGGCGGCATGGTCGTCAACGACCTGCTCATGCAGTTCCAGGCCGACATCCTGGGTGTCCCGGTCATCCGCCCGAAAGTCAACGAGACCACCGCGTTGGGCGCGGCCTACGCGGCCGGGTTGGCAGTGGGCTTCTGGTCGAGCGAGGACGACATCCGCAAGAACTGGGCCAAGGACAAGCAGTGGGACCCCGCCATGCCCTCCGAGCGCCGGGAGCAGGAGTTCCACAACTGGCAAAAAGCCGTCACCAAGACCTTTGACTGGGTCGAATGACGTCGGTGTGCCCCGCGGGAGCCCGGTCATTCGGCCGCGTGGAGCGACTCCCCCGCACCAGGCTGCACGTCGGGTTCCGGAGTATCCCTACTCCGGAACCCGCCCCTCCTCGGATTCGGGACGATCCGTCAACACCTGGCCGATGAACAGGTCGTAGACCACGGCACCGACCACGGCACCGATGAGCGGGCCCACGATGGGAATCCAGAAGTAGAAGTCGAACCATTCGTGACTTCCGGGAAAGGCCAGATCACCCCAGCCTGCGAGGTAGGTCCACAGTCGGGGCCCGAAGTCACGAGCGGGATTGATCGCATACCCGGCATTGGGGCCGAACGTCAGACCGATCACGGTGACGACCATGCCGATCAAGAAAGGCCCGATATTGGAACCGGGTGCCATGTTGCGGCTGTCGATCAGGGCGAAGATGAGGCCGACGAGGATCGCGGTGCCGACGATCTGATCCAGCAGCGGCCCCCACCACGATCCGCCGAAGTAGTCGGCGGGAAAGGTGGCGAAGATGGCGAAGGTGTCCAAGGACTCCGACCGCACGACACCGGATGTCCGGTTGAACGCGTTGATGGCCGGAGCGTAGACCGCATACACCACTGCCGCGGCGAGGAAGGCTCCGACGACCTGGGCCAGCCAGTAGGGCACGACTTTGTACCACGGAAAGGCCCGCCGCAGCGCGAACGCGAGCGTGACCGCCGGATTGATGTGCGCGCCACTGATTCCACCCGCGACATAAACACCGAACACGACACCGAAACCCCAGCCCCATATGATGATCAGCCAGTTCGCGGGTCCGAATTCCGCTGCCTGCCGCCCGGACTCCGGCAGGGCGGCGACCGCGACGGCGACCGAACCACAGCCGAGCAGAACCAGGGTGAACGTTCCCAATATCTCCGCGAGTACCTCGCCCCCGAGCCCGCGCCGGAAACGCCAGTGGGAACGGGAAGGAGCTTCGGTCGTAGCCATCGATCCTCCTTACTCCCGGCCTGCACGGGAAGGCATCACCGGATCGGCTACCGGTATCGCGAGCGTAGCCGAGGAGAAGGAGAGATGCCGGTTGTGCGGTGGTCTTAGTGGCCGCACGGATTGAGGCCGGCTGACCGGCTGTGTGCGGTCATTTCGGCAAGCGGCGTCAGCCGCTTCCTTGTCACGTATGCAGCCGACACCGCCGCGGGTTCTCGCCGCACAGCCTCGCGAGGACAGTCCCGACGTGATGTAGTGACTACCTGATGTCGGGACTCCCGCAGCGAGGCGCAGCCGGAGGTTCCGCCACCCGCACCCCTACGCAAACCAATCCGCGGACCCCCTTAGCACCGGGAACGTGAACCACCGCCGGGTCGAGCACGGCGACACGGGTCGTGGAGCTCAGCCGCGTCGGGCCCCGGGGCGCTGATTCTCGGGAAGGCGACATGCCGGAGTGGCGAAGGACAGGTGCTGACGATTCGCCGAAACCCGGCGGTACACCCCATCGACGACCGTACGAATCCCGGGTGCGGCAAGCACTCTTCCGAGCACCTTCCACGGTCCGCGGCAGTGCTTCAGCAGCTCCGCCACGGCCATCCCGCCGCCGAACACGTGCCCTGCCGAGTCGACCCAGAGCACCTCGTGCCGCGCTCGCTCCTCGGTGGTGCGCAGAGCGGTCAGGTCCTCCTCCTGCCACGGCGCAAGCCGTACCCGCACGGGCAAGCGCTCCACGAGCCGGGCACTGCCCGTACAGAAACCGCAGTCGCCGTCATACACCAGGACGGGGAGTTCGGGCCGCCCCGAACCGTCGGACATGGAGATCACCTCGCCACCAGTGTCCTGCGTCTCCGGGCTGCTCGCGCGTCAGTCGAGGTCGTCGTGGCGCATGAGCTGGCGCCCGGCCTCGGTCAACGACCCGGACAGGGCCGGGTACACCGAGAAGGTGTTCGCCAGATCCTCCACGGTGACCTGGTTCTGCACCGACAGCGCCAGCGGCAGGATCAATTCGCTGGCATTCGGTGCGACCACCACACCACCGACGACGACACCGGTCGCCGGGCGGCAGAACACCTTGAGGAATCCCCGGCGCACGCCCTCCATCTTGGCGCGGGGGTTCCCGGACAGCGGCAGCATCACGGTCCGGGCGGGTACCTCTCCCGACTCGATCGACTGCTGGCTGATACCGACCGTGGCGATCTCCGGGTGCGTGAAGACGTTCGCCGCCACCGTCTTCATTTTGATCGGGGTAACCCCTTCCCCGAGGGCGTGCCACATCGCGATGCGTCCCTGCATCGCGGCCACCGAGGCCAGCGGCAGCACGCCGGTGCAGTCCCCGGCCGCGTACACGCCGGGAACATTCGTACGGGAGACCCGGTCCACCGGGATGTAGCCACCGCGTCCCGGCTCGATACCGACCCGTTCCAGGCCGATGTCGGAGGTGTTCGGTACCGAACCGACGGTCATCAGCGCATGGCTGGCCTCGATCCGCCTGCCATCGGCAACGTGGATCACCACCCCGGAGTCGGTGTGTTCCACCCGCTCGGCCCTGGCGTGCTTGACGACCTCGGTATTGCGTTCGGCGAAGACTTCCTCCAGCACGGCTGCCGCGTCGGCGTCCTCGTGGGGAAGCACCCGGTCGCGGCTGGAGACCAGCGTCACCTTCGCGCCCATCTGGGCGTACGCCGAGGCGAACTCGACACCGGTCACACCCGAGCCGATCACGGCCAGGTGCTCGGGAAGTTCCGGCAACTCGTAGAGCTGCCGCCAGGTCAGGACTCGCTCGCCATCGGGTTCGGCACCGGGCAGGATACGCGGTGTCGCACCGGTGGAGATCAGCACTTCGTCGGCGACCAGGTCCTCGTGGCCCCCTTCGGCGAGTTCCACTCGAATCGCGTGCTGGGCCAGCCCCTGTGCGGTATCGGCAAATCGAGCCCAACCACCGAGGATCCGCACCCCGGCCCGATGCACGCGGGAGCGGATATCGGCCGACTGGGCCAGCGCCAGCCCCTTGACCCTGCCGTGCACAACGGAACTGTCGACACCGACATCACCGTCGTCGGCACGGACCCCGAGCTCCTGCGCGTTGCGGAAGGAAGCGCGTGCACCCGCGGAGGCGATGAACGTCTTCGAGGGCACGCAGTCGTGGAGCACGCACGCTCCGCCCAGGCCCTCCGACTCGACAAGCGTGACGTCCGCCCCGTTCTGCGCTGCGACGAGGGCCGCCTCGTACCCTGCAGGCCCACCTCCCATGATGACGATGCGGGTCACTTCGCTGTCCTCCTTCAAGCGAGCCTTTTGGGCAACGGCTCAACCGTACGCCGCAACGAAGGAGCCGTGTCCGACCGGTGCTGCCGGATCGAGTGATCCTCGTTGCACACCCGGCCCGGTCCGCACCGACAAATCTCTCCATGGTCGTTATCCTGTGCGCGTGCCGCTTTATGCCGCCTACGGATCCAACATGGATCCGGCCCAGATGATGGAGCGAGCCCCGCACTCCCCGATCGCGGGAACGGGCTGGCTCATGGACTGGCGGTTGACCTTCGGCGGTGAGGACTACGGCTGGGAAGGTGCGCTCGCCACGATCGTCGAGCATGCCGGCTCCGAGGTGTTCACCGTGCTCTACGACGTCAACTCGGAGGACGAGCGCCGGCTCGACAGCTGGGAGGGCTGCGAGTTCGGGATGCACAAGAAGCTGCGCCTGCGGGTGCACACTCTCGACGGGCCGGTCCTGACCTGGATGTACGTCCTCGACGCCTACGAGGGTGGGCTACCGTCGGCACGCTATCTCGGCGTGGTCGCCGATGCCGCCGAAGCTGCCGGAGCACCGGCCGACTACGTCGAAAAGCTTCGTGCCCGCCCCTGCACCAAGATCGGGCCGTAACCGCGCGAAAGTCGGCGTCGGGTCTCTTCACTCCTTCCTTTCAGGGCGCTCCCGTTCGCTCCTTTCAGGGCACTCCTGTTCGCTGCTTGCGGGGCCTGTTGCCACCGGCAATACCGCGTACCGCTCCGAGCGGTCCACTGTCCCGCGCGAGTGCGAGCACGGCGGCGGCCTGTTTGGTTCCCCTGCGATCGACTCTGCGGCCCAGCCGCTCGGCGATCCGTCCCCGCAGGCGTTCGACCCCGCCCGTATCGAGCCCGCCGAACGCCTGCTTCAAGCAGTCCAGAGCCATCTTCCGCGACCCGGTGCACAGCAGGTCGGTCAACGCGATGTCGAGCGCGTGCGTCCGGAGACCGTCGAGCTCGACCACATCGGACTCGCCGATCCTTCCCTGATGCACCACGAGGCCGGGGCGCGAACGTGGCTGCCGGTCGTAGGGCACCGTGACATGGACGGGCGTCCCCGCCGCGGCCGAGCACCCGTGCATGGCCACTGCCGTCGGTCCGGACAGCACCGAGTGGGGCCCGGCCCGCAGCAGCGCTGCCGCCGCCTGCACCGCGGGGTCGTGGACCCGCCGGCCGGAAACCACCACTCCCTCCCACAGCTCCACCCACTCCCCGGTGGCCAGTGCCTCCCGGAACTCGCCGGCCCCGAACAGAAGCACGGCGTCCGGGCGGGAAAGCACAGGGGGTGGCCCCGCGCTTGCCGGTACCGTCCCGGCCGGAGACGCTTCGGGAGAGGCCTGCTCCGCCCCGGCCGCAGCCGGGCCTCCGGCGGGGCGGGAAGGGGCGTGGTGATCGGAGGCGGGGCGCGCGTTCAAAGCGGTCATGCTTTCAAGAGGGCACCATCCCGCTCGGCGGATTCACCCCGATCAGGTGAAACTGACTTCACCGCTGGGTACGGCCTCGCCGTTCTGGTCGTTCAGAGCGGCCAGGGCCGCGTGGACCATCGTCCGGATACCGGCAGGCAGAGCCCGCTCGTCCAGGTCGAAACTCGGTTGGTGCAGGTCGGCGGTCCCTCCTCCTGCGCGGGACGAGACCCCGAGCCGCCCGAACGACCCCGGCACGTGTTCCAGATACCAGCCGAAGTCCTCTCCCCCGGAGGACTGCGGTGTTTCGGCCAGAGCCTGCTCCCCGAGTGCCGTGGCCACTCCCGCACGCAGCAGATGAGTGCTGGCGGCGTCATTGACCACCGGCGGCACGCCACGGCGATGATTCAGGTCGTAGCCGACGCCGAGGGGCGCCAGCAGAGCCTGGACGAGCTCGTGCACGAGCGGCCCGAGTTCGGCCCAGGTGTCGCGATCGCCTGTCCGCAGTGTTCCCCGGAGGAGCCCGTCCTGCGGGATGGCGTTCGGTGCCTCACCCGCGTGCACCGCCCCCCAAGCGAGGACCGTTCCGGTACGCGGGTCGACCCGGCGCGACAGCAACTCCGGCAGTCCGGTGATCACCGTTCCCAAGGCATGTACGAGATCGCCGGTCAGGTGCGGCCGGGAAGTGTGCCCCCCGGAGGAGTTCAGTTGGATCTCGAGCAGGTCGCTGGCCGAGGTCAACGGACCGACCTTGGTGCCGACCCGCCCCACGGGGAGGCGCGGGTCGCAGTGCAGACCGAAAATCCGCTCCACGCCGTCGAGCCCGCCTGCGGCCAACACGTCCAGCGCTCCTCCGGGCATCACTTCCTCGGCGTGCTGGAATATCAGGCGGACACGGCCGGGCAGGTGCGGCGCCGTCGTCAATGCCAGCGCGGTGCCCAGCAGGATCGTGGTGTGCGCGTCATGGCCGCAGGCATGCGCTACGCCCTCCACCGTGGAGGCGAAGTCGAGTTCGGTGTCCTCGGTCAGCGGAAGGGCGTCGATATCCGCGCGCAAGGCGACCGTGCGCTGTGGGCGGTGCGTCTCGGGACCGATATCGCAGACCAGCCCGGTCCCTCCGGGCAGGGTACGCGGCCGCAGCCCCGCACCGCGAAGCTTCTCGGCCAGGAAAGTCGTGGTCGCGTGCTCGGAGCGGGACAGTTCCGGATGAGCATGGATGTGTCTGCGCCAGTCCCGCACTTGATGTGCATGGGCGGTGATCCACGAATCCAGCCACGCGGGTCCGCGTCCGGCACCGAGGTCGACAGGCCCGGAGCCCGCCGTCGCGGTCACCGCGGCACCGGTGCCCGGTTCGCCGGAGGGGTCGGCATCGGAGCCCGCCTCCGGGGTGGTCGCTCCATCGAGCACCGCAACTCCGGCAGACCTGCCGGACCCGCGCTCGGAGTCCGTTCCGCCGGAGAGGTCCCCGTCGGCGGAGCCCCGCTGAGCGGACTTCCGATCACCGGCCGGGTCCCCACTGCGGGGGTTCGAACCACGAGAATCCAACACGGTCACGTCACGCCTCCCGACGCGAGATACTCCTTCGATGGTCGCCGCGCACCGGCCTCGGATCTGCGCCGGAGCACGGCCAGCAGACGGGCACGCTGCTCGTCGTCCCCGGCAGCGGCGACCACCGTCTCGGCCATGGCCAACGCGCCGTCGAGTACCGCACGATCGGCCGAAGCGGACACGCACGCCGCAGCGAACTCCGCCTGGTGGTTCACCGCGGTACCGCAGTCCACGGCGATCATCGGATGTATGGCGGGCACCTCGTGGGTCACATTGCCCATGTCGGTGCTGCCGATGGTCCGCTCGCGTTCCACCGCCCGATCGAGCGGCTGCCGACCGATCTCGACGATCGCCGAGCGATACGCCTCCGACAACCACTCGTCACAGGCCAGCTCGGCGTACATCGGCGACACCTGCACGACCTCGTGATCACACCCGGTCGCCGTCGCCCCGGCTTCGAAGCAGGCCCGGATGCGGTTCTCCAAGCGCTGCAGGGAAACGCTGTCGGCGGCACGCAGGTTGTGGACCGCCGCGGTGTGTGCGGGAACGATGTTCGGCGCCGCGCCACCTGTTGTCACGATACCGTGCACCATCTGGCGTTGCTCGAGGTGCTGCCTGAGCAGCCCGATCGAGACCTGTGCGACCGTCAGGGCGTCGGCGGCGTTCACTCCCAGTTCGGGCGCCGCGGCAGCATGGGCGGCGCGGCCGGTGTAGCGCACTTCCAGGTCGGTGATCGCCAGCGAACGCGGTGCACAGATGTCGGTGGGACCGGGATGCACCATCAGCGCCAGGGCGACGTCGTCGAACACACCGCGCTCGAGCATCACGACCTTTCCGCCGCCGGTCTCCTCCGCCGGAGTACCGATCACCCGGATGGTCAGGTCGAGCTCGTCGGCCACCTCCGCCAGCGCCAGGGCACTTCCCGCAGCGGAGGCCGCGATGATGTTGTGCCCACAGGCATGTCCGACCTCCGGCAGCGCGTCGTACTCCGCGCAGAGCCCGACCACGAGATCGCCCGAACCGTAGTCGGCGGTGAACGCGGTATCGAGACCTGCAACCCCGGAACGCACCTCGAAACCGTGCTCTGCCAGCAACTCGGTGATCTTGTCCGCACTGCGGTACTCGGCGAAGCTGAGTTCCGGCTCCGCGTGGATGCTGCGGGACAACCCGAGCAGTTCGTGCTCGTGGCGCTGCACCGCCCTCCGGCACACGTCACGGAGGGCCGCGCCGGTGCATTGCCGGTGGGGACGTTGGTGGGCAGCAGTACTCACTTGCCCCATCCTGCAACACCGGGTGGCATCGAAGCCCTCCCGGCCGGGACGGGATAGCTCGCCGGTACTCGCGCTGCGCTGAACGGCAGGAACGATTCAGCCGGGCCGAATACGGGAACCCACATCGGAATGGGCGTTTCACGCCCACCCTTACCCGGGGGTCAGGGTGTGGGCCGGCACCGGTCGGGGGGCTTCCCGGAGCCGGCCCACGTCTGGGGGCCTGTGGCCCGGAGCGAACGCTCCAGTCGCATCACGCGCACCACATGTCGCATCGGCGACACTGCCCACGTGATCCGCACTGGTGGTGAAAATCCCACAGCTTCGGCTTCAGGTCCAGCCATATCCGGGAGAAAACTTGCTTGCGATGTCGCCGGTACCGACCATCCGGTCTGTTTTTCCGGCGAACCCCTCAGCCGCGTTTCCGCCAGCTGAGTCCGAAGTACGGCTTACCGCGCAACTTCCGCATCAGGAAGACGAGCATGATCAGGGCCGCGCCGGCAGCGCCGATCGTGTAGCGCTGGTTCTCCTCGAGGGAGCCTCGGGAGGGCTCGTCTCCGGCAGACGGCGGTTCGGCAGCGGGCTGCTCACCGGTGGGCGGCGCGGACTGCGCGCGGACCACCGCCGTCGCCGAAGCGGGCGGGACGGCCGTGGCGGCGGGAGCAAGCATGCACAACGATCCGAGCACCAGGGCAGCGAGCATGCACAGCGCCTGCCTCATGATGGAGCCACCACCTTTTTCGTACCGGGTCCTCCGCAGCGGTGCGAAAGCAGGACACAGCGGCTCGGGAAGACCCGGACCCGCCATCGCCGACCCGCAGGACTTCCCATTCGATCACATTCCGTACTGCCCGTAACGGGCTGTGGCAAAGTTCGCCCGGATCGGAGTATCGACCTCCTCCGTGCTTTCCTGCACTCGCGAGGAACGCGGCTGCCAACCCACCGGTAGGTCCCCGGTGAGGGCCCACGCCGCCTGGCGAGCGGCCCCGAAAGCCACGTGCTCCCCCGGATCGGGAATCTCGACCGGCACATCGAACAGCATGGGAGCAACGGCTCGGACAGCTCTCGACGATGCGGCGCCCCCGATCAGCAGCACTCGGCCGACGGCGACACCAACAGAGCGCAGCGCGTCGACCCCATCGGCCAATCCGCACAGCATGCCTTCGACTGCCGCCCTGGCCATGTTGGCGCCGGTCATGTTTCCGGTACGCAGGCCGAGGAGGGTCCCGGCGGCCTCCGGGAGGTTGGGGGTGCGCTCGCCCTCCAGATACGGCAGCAGCACCAGGCCCTCGGCACCCGCGGGCGCTTGCAGGGCGAGATCGTCGAGTCCGGTCAGGTCGGTGTCGAGCATCCGAGCCGTCGCGGTGAGCACGCGTGCGGCGTTCAACGTGGCCACCAGCGGCAGGAAGCGGCCGGTGGCGTCGCAGAATCCAGCCACGGTCCCGGTGGAATCTGTCGTGGGACGGTCCGTCACGGCGAACGTGGTTCCCGAGGTTCCCAGGGACACCACCACATCCCCGGGCTCGAGTTCCAGCCCGAGTGCGGCGGCCATGTTGTCCCCGGTACCCGGGCCGAGCACGGCACCGGAGGGGGTCCGGCCCGCGGCCTGGCCCGCTTCCAGCAGCCGGGGCAGTTCCGGTCGGCGGCCACCGAAGGACTCGGCGAGCAACTCCGGTAGCCACTGCCCGCCCACCGGTGAGAAATAACCGGTCCCGGAGGCGTCACCGCGATCGGTGGCAACGGCTGTGGCCCGATCGCCGAGCTGCCAGGTGAGCCAGTCGTGCGGAAGCAGGACACGGGCCACCCGATCGGCGTGCTGCGGCTCGTGCTCGGCCAACCAGGCGAGCTTGGTGACCGTGAAACTGGCAACCGGCACACTGCCGGTGCGTTCGGCCCAGGACCGCGCCCCGTCTCGCTCGATCAGGGCCCGCGCCTGCTCGGCCGACCGCGTGTCGTTCCACAACAGGGCCGGGCGGATCACCTCGCCCGCGCTGTCGAGCACCACCATGCCGTGCTGCTGGCCGGCGACGGACATCGCCGCGACGGGCTCGGTCAGGTCCGCGGTGGCCTCGGCGATCGCCCGGCGGCAGGCCGACCACCACGACCACGGGTCCACCTCGGTGCCGTGGGGATGCGCCGCCCTCCCGGAGGCCACCACCGCACCGGTGTCGGTATCGACCGCAAGCACCTTGCAGGCCTGAGTGGAGCTGTCGATTCCGAGCACGATCGCCATACCGACCGAGTCAACCACGCACAAGCAACCGGCGGCAGCCTCTTACCGGACGAATCGAGTGACGCGGACCGGGCGAAACGGCCCCGGGACGACACACGAAAACGCGGTGTTCCCGGCCGAAACCGGGAACACCGCGTTACCGCACGACAGAGGAGATGGCGTGCGACACCATTCCGGTAGCGCTGCGCAATGACCGAAAAATCACATCACGCGCGCACCGGTGTCAGTTTCCGCTCGGTGTGGACGAATCGTCCTTCCCACCGGATTCCTGCTGCGCTTCGGAGCCGGACTCCTCGGAGCGAGCTCCGGTCGAGACCGGCGTGCGGCTGTAGCTCGCGCGCATGCCACTCATCGGGCCGGGCTCCGGGGCAGTCGGCTCCAACTGCTCCTGCGACAGTGCCTTGGCCAGACCGAGGCACATCAGCAGCAGCACGATGCAGAACGGCAGACCCGTCACGATCGAGGCGGCCTGCAACCCGCTGAGCGCGTCCGCACCGGTGACGGCACCGGCGGCCAGCAGCACGGCGGCGATGACACCTTCGATGAGCGCCCAGAACAGTCGCTGCTGCCACTTCGGATTCGGATCCCCGCCGTTGGTGAGGATGTCGACCACCAGCGAACCGGAGTCCGAGGAGGTGGCGAAGAACAGCGTCACGGCGAGGATGGCCATCACGGAGGCGATCATCGCGAAAATGTCGCCGACCGGCAGTTGTTCGATCAGCACGAACATCGCGGTTTCCGCGCTCGCATCGGCGAGCTGGTTCTCCGGATTGGCCAGCAGCCGCTGCAGCGCCGAGTTGCCGAAGATGCTCAGCCACACGAACGAGGCACCGACCGGTGCGAACAGGGCACCGGCGATGAAGTTGCGGATCGTGCGGCCGTAGGAAATGCGGGCGATGAACATCCCGACGAACGGCGACCACGCGATCCACCAGGCCCAGTAGAACAGCGTCCAGCCCGACTGCCATTCCTGGGCGGTGCCGTTGCCACCGTTCGGGAAGGTCTGGAAACTCAGCTCCGGCAGGTTCTGCAGGTAATAGCCGATGTTGGAGGCCAGCAGGTTCAGCAGATCCAGCGAGTGTCCGAAGAAGAACACGAACAACATCAGCGCGAAGGCGATCCACAGGTTGATCAGCGACAGGTTGCGGATGCCCTTGTCGATCCCGGCCATCACCGACACGACGGCGACCGCGGTGATCAGGAGAATGATGGCGACCTGCAGGTACGCGTTGTTCTCGACGCCGAACAGCGTCTCCAGACCGGCACCGACCTGCTTCCCGCCGATCCCCAGCGAGGTGGCCAGGCCGAACAGGGTGCCGAACACCGCGAGGATGTCGACGGTATTGCCCATCCAACCGTAGATGCGATTACCGATCAGGGGGTACAGCGCCGCGGCCGGCCGCAACGGCAACCCCTTGCGGAAGGCGAAGTAGCCGAGCGCGAGCCCCAGGGCGATGTAGATGGCCCACGGGTGCACGCCCCAGTGGAAGAACGTGAAGTTCATCGCCCGCTGAGCCGCCTCTTCGGTACCCGGCTGGCCGACGGGCGGATTGGCGAAGTGGTACACCGGCTCGCTGACCGCGTAGAACACGAGCCCGATGCCCATACCGGCCGTGAACAGCATCGAGAACCACGCGAGCGTGCTGTACTCGGGTCGGGAGTCGTCCGGGCCGAGCCGGACCGTGCCGTAGCGGCTGAACATCAGCACCAGCGCGAAGAGCACGAAAAAGCTCGCCGAGAAGATGTAGAGCCACTCGAAATTCTTCGTGATGAAGCTGTTCGCCTGGCTGGAAACCTCGGAGACGCTGGACGGCGCGAGTACGCCCCACAGCACGAAAGCAATGACGACGATCGCCGATATGACGAACACCGGCGGATTCGTATGCTCCTTCAGATATCGAACCACAGAGTGTCACCTTCCCGGTGCGTACGGTCGTCAGAAACGCCGACCTGGCTGTGTGCGACGAAGGACCGTAAACGGTATGCTCCGGCACACACGTCGTTTTTCCAGTACGACTTGAATGTCACGGCGCTCGACCATAAGCGCCGGAGACGAGCACACGGAAACCGGGGCTTGAATCGATACACAGTTGAAACCTGAATCGGCGACGACTCGGTTTCAGCGGTGGTATTTCTCACTGTCGAGGCGCTGTCCCAGTTCGTCGATCACCAGGACATCCCGACGAATACTGTTCGCACGGTAGGCGGCGCGCCCGACGAGTTGAGCCAGCACCGGCGCGGTCAGCAACTGGAACAGCGCGACGAGGATCAGCCCCGAGGCATTGCGCAATTCCAGGTGCACAGCACTTCCGACGAGAATGAGGAGCAGCCCGAATGTCTGGGGTTTGGTCGCAGCCTGCAGGCGTGCGCCGACATCGGGAAAGCGCGCCAGCCCGATCGACCCGAGCAGACAGGACAGGGCGCCCGTGAGCAGACACACCGCGGAGAACACATCCAGGAACACATCCAGCAGGCTCACCGATACCGCTCCTTCTGCTCCACCAGACGTGCGGCGCTGATCGAACCGGTAAAGGCCAACAGCGCGAACGCCGCGGCCAGCGCGATGTTCGACCCGTCCGACCGCATTCCCATACCGACGGCGGTCGCGGCCACGATCAGGCTCACGAACACGTCGAGAGCGACGATCCGATCCAGCGTCGAGTGCCCCCGCAGCAGGCGCAGAACCGTCAGCAGCCCGGCCACGCACAGCAGGCCGAACGTGATGCCGAACACGATGCTCATCGCGATTCCCTCCCCGCAGACACGTGCGCATCCACCATGGTCACCTCGTCGGCGGAACCGACCGCGTGGACCACACGCCGTTCCCACGCCAGCACCTCGTGACGAATCGAGGCGGCATCCCCCTCACTCACTCCGAGCGTGTAGACGTAGCAGATCTGATTGGCACGGTCGATCTGGATGACGAACGTGCCGGGAGCCAGCGATACGGCATTGGCCACCATCGCGGTCAGGTGATCGGAATTCGTCACCAACTGCACCTCGACGATTCCCGCCCGGGTCTCCCGGCCGTAGCGCAATGCCTGCCAGGAAACCCGCACGCTCGAAATCACCATGTCCCAGGCCAGAAAACCCACGAGCCACAGGAACCGCCCCGGCCGCAGCACCATGTTGGTCGCGATCGGCGGTGTCGGAAACACCACGGCCACCCCCATCGCGATGACGATCCCGAAGAACACGGTGCCCACGTCATAGGTGCCCCACAGCATGACCCAGACCAGTACCAGCCAGGCCATCAGCGGGAACCTGCGTAGCAGGCGGGCGACCGGACGGCGCCTGCTGACGACGCGGTCGGCCCGGCGGCGCTCGACGGGGCCGCGCTCGTTCTCGGCACGGTCAGCCACCGGCACCACCCCCCAGTACCGCCGTGCGGTACGTCTCGCCGTGCATCAGGTCGACCGCCGCGCGCCCGCTGATGTCGGCCAGTGGTCCCGCGGCCACGGCGATCAGCACGCTCGTCGCCGCCAGAACACCCGAGGCCACCATCATCGCCGGAGACGTGGTGCCGGTTCCGACCACGAGTTCGTCGCTCGGGTCGGGGTCCCCGGCGGGCTCCTGAGGCCGCCCCCAGAACGCCCTGCTCCACACCCGGGCCACCGCGTACAGGGTCAGCAGGCTGGTCAGCACAGCTCCCCCGGCGACCCCGTAGGCCGCCCACGTCCCCGCGTCGACCCCGGCCTGCAGCAGCGCGAGCTTGGCAACGAAGCCGGAAAAGGGAGGCACCCCGGACAGGGTCAGCGCGGGAATCGAGAACAGAACGGCGACCAGGGGGGCGGCCTTGGCCAGACCCCCCATCCTGCTCAGGGCCACGGTTCCGGTATGTCGGGTGATCAGACCGCTGACCAGAAACAGCGTCGCCTGGACGGTGATGTGGTGCACCACATAGAGGATCACCCCGGTCAGTCCGGCAATGTCGTAGACACCGAGCCCGAACAGCATGTACCCGATGTGGCTGACCAGCAGGAAGGACAGCATGCGGTTGAGGTCGTCCTGCGCCAGCGCCCCCAGCGCACCGACGATCATGGTGAGCAGTGCGATCGCCAGCATCAGCTGCCAGGTCGATTCGTGCTGGAAAACCAGCGTCTGCGTGCGGATCATCGCGTAGATGCCGACCTTGGTCAGCAGGCCCGCGAAGACGGCGGTGATCGGCGCGGGCGCGTTCGGGTAGCTGTCCGGCAACCAGAAGTGCAGCGGCACCATCGCGGCCTTGACCCCGAACACGATCGTCATGAGCAATCCCAGCGAGCTCTGCAGCCCGTCCGGCAGTTCGCTCACTCGCTGCGCCAGATCGGCCAGGTTGACCGTGCCGGTGGCGGCATAGACCAGCGCGATCACGGTCAGGAACAGGATCGACGAGGTCAGGCTGACGATCGTGTAGGTCATCCCGGGACGTACCCGGGTGGCCGTGGTGCGCCGGGTGATCAGCACATACGACGACGAGAGCATGATCTCGAAGGCGACGAACAGGTTGAACAGGTCGCCGGTGAGGTAGGCCAGCGACACCCCCGCACACAACATCAGGTAGATCGGGTGGAACGTGGTGCTGGACGTGCCGCGCCCGTAGTCGGCGACGCGCTGCCCGATCGAGTAGATCAGCACCGCGAAGGTCACCACCGACGACACGAGCAGCAGCAGCGCCGCCAGCCGGTCCGCGATCAGCGTGATCCCCAGGGGGGCCGGCCAGCCACCCAGCTGCAGGACGATCGGGCCGTGCACATCGGCGACGTAGAGCAGCAACGCCGCATTCACGATGATCGCGCCGAGCACCACGAGGCCGAGCACGCGTTGGATATCGGCGAAGCGGCCGAAGGCCAGGGACAGGCCCGCCGCCATCAGCGGCAGGAGCACCGGCAGGGCCACCAGAGCGGTCACTGCGTGGCCTCCGTTTCCATCTCCTCCTCGTCCTCCTCGGACTCGGCGAGCCTGCGCTCCAGCCTGCGGATCCTGCGGTCCTCGAGGTCGTCGCGCACCTCGTCGTGTCCCAGCAGCAGCCAGGCCCGGTAGGCGAGAGCGAGCAGGAACGTGGTCAGGGCGAAGGTGATGACCACGGCAGTCAACGCCATGGCCTGGGGAAAGGGGTCGGTCATCATCGCGGGGGCGGCGTCCCCTACCATGGGGGGCCTACCCGGCGGCCCCCCGGCCAGTTGCAGCATCAGGTTGGCGCCGTGCCCGAGGATCACGATGCCGAGCAGGATGCGCATCAGCGACCGCTGCAGGATCAAGTAGAAGCCCCCGGCATACAACCCTCCGAGCAGGATGGCCATCGTCAGGTTCACGGTGCTCACCGTTACCTCCTTTCGACCGCGGCCACATCGGCCTCGATGGCCGAGCCGAGCGTGCGCAGCAGGTCGAGGACCACCCCGAGGATCAGCAGGTACACGCCGATGTCGAGAAACAGGCTGGTGACGATTTTGATCTGTCCCAGCATGGGGACGGTGAATGTGTAGATGGCGCTTTCCAGCACCGTTCCGCCGAACGCCAGGGGGACGAGGCTGATGAACGTGGCGATGGTCAGGCCGACCCCGATGAGCACCGGTGGTTGCAAGGATACGGTGGAGCTGCTGTCCATTCGCCCTCCCGCGAGGTAGCGCAGCACGAACGCCTGCCCGGCGACCAGTCCACCGCTGAACCCTCCGCCGGTGTGCTCGTGCCCGGCGAACAGCAGGTAGAGCGAGAACACGAGCACGGTGGGAAACAGGATCCGGGCGGCGAGCTCGAGGAGTATCTTGCGCTCCCGCCGGTCCCGGGTGTATCCGGACAGCAACCATCGCTCGCTCGGTGTGTCCCAGGTGGTCCATGCCTCCTGCTCTCCGGGCGACTGCGATTCGGTTTCGGTCATTCGCGCACCTCCTCCTGTCGCGGATCCCTGCCCTGCGGATCCTCACCGGTCCCCGGCCGAATCGGTCCCGCAGCGCCGGCGTTCCCCGGTGCTGCGGACTCGTCCGCTGCGGACCGCTCTGTGATGGGAAGGGAGCCGCGCCGGCGTCGGCGTTCGTGGCGCGAGGTCAGGATCAGGCTGGCGACTCCGGTCGCGGCGACCGCGAGCACCGAGATCTCCCCGATGGTGTCGAACGCGCGGAAGTCCACGATGATCGCGTTGACCACGTTCGTCGCCCCCGCGCCCTGCTCGGCGCGGGCGATGTACTGCTCGCTGACCCCCGACGGGGTCTGCCGGGCCGAACTGAAGATCATCGACGCGAAAGCCATGAACACGCCCCCGCCGACCGCGATGAGCATCTTCACCCACCGCAGGCCCGGCGCCGGATCCGACTGGGTGAACCGCACGGGAAGCCGGCGCAGGACGAACACGAATGCCACCAGCGTGAGCGTTTCCACCAGGAACTGCGTCAGCGCCAGGTCGGGCGCACCGTCGATGATGAAAATCCCGCCGATGCCGTAGCCAATCACGCCGACGAGCAGCACAGCGGTCAGGCGTCGCCTCGCTCGCACCACACCGGCCACGGCGATCAGGATCGCGATCGCCAGTGGCACCTGCAGGATCCGGTCCCACGCCCGGAACTGCTCGATGGGGGTGGACCGGGTCAGCAGTGCCGTCCCCGACACGGCGAGGACGGTGAGCAGGATGATGCCCAGGTAGGTCGGCAGTGAACCGGCCTGGACCCGCCCGGTCACGCCCACGGCCACTCGTTCCAGCAGCGCCATGCTGCGTTCGTAGGCGCGCTGCGCGTTCAGCGGATTCACCAGTCTCCCGCGCACGCGCGTGATCGGCGTGCGTGCCGCGTGCACGACCAGACCACCGGCCAGCGCGATCAGCGAGCACAGCAATGCCAGGTTCAGCCCGTGCCACAGCGCGAGGTGATACGGATCGGTACCGGCCTCGAACACGGCCGCGTAAGCGGCACTGAGCTCGTCGACGGCGGGATAGACGACCCCCAGCACGACACCGGCGAGCGCCGGTACCGCGGCAGGCAGGAGCAGCCCGGCACCCGGTGCGTGCGCCGCGGTGGCGGGGATGCCGGGTTTGTTCGCGAAGGCCCCCCACAGCAGTCGCGCGCTGTAGCCGACGGTGAACACCGAACCGAGCACGAGCCCGGCCGCGATCGCCGCTTGCCCGGCACCGCCGTGCAGGAACACCTCGAAAGCGGCTTCCTTGCCCAGGAATCCCAGCGTCGGCGGCAGACCCGCCATCGAGGCCGCTGCCGGCACCGCGATCACCACAAGCCACGGCAATCGCCTGCCGAGGCCGGACAGTTCCCGGATGTCGCGGCTACCGGCCTCGTGATCGACGATGCCGACGACGAGGAAGAGCGCCGACTTGAACAGGCCGTGGGCCAGCAGCATGGCCGTGCCTGCCACCGCGCCGGTGTGCGTCCCGGCGCCGACGAGCACCATCACGAAACCGAGCTGGCTGACGGTGCCGTAGGCGAGCAGTATCTTCAGGTCGTATTCGTGCAGCGCGCGCCACCCGGCGACGATCATCGTGAGCAGACCGAACACGGCGGTCAGTACCGGCCAGGCCACCACCCCCGCGAACACCGGAGTCAGCCTCGCCACGAGGAACACGCCCGCTTTGACCATCGAAGCGGCGTGCAGGTAAGCACTGACGGGTGTCGGTGCCACCATGGCGGCGGGCAACCAGTTGTGGAAGGGCAGTTGCGCAGACTTGGTGAACGCCCCGATCAGGATCAGCACCGCGGCAGCGGCCATGGCACCGCCGCCGGGCGGGTCCGCCACCAGCTCGGAGATCCGGTAGGTCCCGGCGGCCTCGCCGAGCACGACGAAACCGAGCAGCATCACCAGGCCGCCGAAGATGGTGACCACCAGCGCCTGCATCGCCGAACGGCGCTGCTCGCGGCTGATACCGGACTGCCCGACCAGCAGGAACGAGCAGATCGTGGTCAGCTCCCAGAAGACGTACACCAGCAGGAGATCGTCGGCCAGCACCAGCCCGAGCATCACCCCGGCGAAGGCCAGCAACAGGGGCGCCGAACGTCTCCCGTCCGCACTGCCGGGACCGAAGTAGCCGGGGCAGTACAGCAGCACCAGCACACCGATTCCGGAAACGAGCACCGTCATCAGCAGGGCGAGCGGATCCAGCCGGAAGGTGATCTCCAGCCCGAGCCGGGGAGCCCACGCCAGCGACTCGACGATCTCCTGCCCGCCGAGAACCGCCCCGGCGTGGCCCAATGTCCAGACCAGCGCGGCCGCGGGCGGCAATGCCGCCACCGTGAAGGCGGCACGTGTGTTGCGTGCGGCCACCCACGGCAGTGCCAGCGCCACCAGCAGGTGCGAGACGACCAGCGCGAGCAAGAGCACCTCCTGGCAACCGGCACGAAAGCGGTCGGCGAACGGATCCGAAAGTGCCGGACGACCGGGACGGTTCGTCACCCACACCGACGCGGCCACAACACACTGCGCCTACCGCCTCCCCAGGGCGATGCGGTGGCCACGGCACTTCACACGAGCATCCCGACCGGTGGGTGCTCGCCCCCGGCTGCCCCGCCGGGCGGTCGAACTCCCGCTCGATCTCGGGGTCCGCTGGGGACGTCCGGCACGGTCCGAGTGACGCCCAACTTATCCGAAACGTTCCGCAGACACACATCTCCTCGATGCGGCAGGCGAGCGATCCCCGAGCCGGGCAGAGACCATTTTCGCTGCATCGAAAGAACATGAGCCACCCATGCTTTCACCGGGTCGATCGAGTGAGGTGGGAAACTTCACGTCCGGTAACGCGCTCGCGTCACTCATTGTGCCCGGGGGCGACGAAGCGTGTTCGACCGGCCTCGGCGCCGTGGGTCACAATGGAGCCATGGTCACCCCGCTCGAAGGGCTTCGGCGCTTGGAAGCCGCCGCGGAGTCCGGTGAGCTCGCCGACGTCCACGACGACGACTTCGATACCGAGGAGCAGTAGACGTGACAGCAGGAGGCCGGTGACACGGTGGATGACGACAGCGTGTCCGATCCACAGGGGCAACCCTCACACGAGGAGCCGCCGGAAGACTCCTCGCACCCGGACATCGGGCGGCTGATCGCCGACCGGTACCGGCTGGAGGCCCGGCTCGGCGGCGGTGCGATGGGCACCGTCTGGTCCGGCACGGACGAGTTGCTCCGCAGGCCGGTGGCCGTCAAAGCGGTGCGGCTTCCTCCCGGCATGCCCGAACGCGACGCCGAGGAACTCCGCGAACGCACGTTGCGGGAGGCCCGGGCCATTGCCGTGGTCTCCCATCCGAACGTCGTGACGCTGTACGACGTGGCCCGGGACGACGGTGATCCGTTCGTCGTCATGGAACTGGTGCCCTCGCAGAGCCTCGCGGTGGTCCTGCGCGAGCACGGCCCGCTCGACGAGAGGCAACTCGCCACCATCACCGACAGCGTGGCCTCCGCACTGGAAACCGCGCACCGGTCCGGGATCATCCACCGCGACATCAAGCCGGGCAACGTGCTGCTCGGCGAGTACGGCAATATCAAGATCAGCGACTTCGGGATCTCCCGCAACCTGTCCGAGGCGACCCTGACCCGTACCGGGATCATGCTGGGCACACCGGCTTTCATCGCACCGGAGGTCGCAGCCGGTGAGTCGGTCGGTGTCGCTGCCGACCTGTGGGGGCTCGGCGCCACGCTGTTCGCCGCTTCGGAGGGGCATCCGCCCTACGACGAGGACGGCAATCCGATGGCCACCGTGTCCGCGGTGGTGCGCGGGCCGGTGCCCGAACCCACTCGCACGGGCCCGATCGGTGAGATCATCACCGCCCTCATGGTCAAGGACCCGCACCGGCGGATGTCCCTGCCCGACGTGCGCCGCCACGTGCAATCCCTGCTGCCACCTCCGGGCAGTCAACCGTTCGGAGAGCTGATCGCACCGGAAGTGCCCACCGTGCGTGTACGCACACCGACGGCCACCGCGCCGGCCCAGTGGGACAAGCCGGATCGGCAGGGACGGGAAGAACGGCAGGAAGCGCCGGAACGGGAACCGTCCGGCTCCGCACAGCAGGCTCCGGAGGACCACTCCCCCGCACGGCTGGCTGCCGATCCCGGTCCGCTGCCGTTCGCCCTCCGCGAGCCCACACCCCCGCGGCGGTCACCGTGGTCGGTTGTGGCTCTGATGGTCGGCATGCTCCTGGTCTTCGCGCTCGCGGTGGGAGCGGGCTTCGCAGCAAGCCGCACCTGGGCGGGGCGGACGATCCTGCCCACCTCCACCACTCCCACGACACAGCCGGATCCGCGGCCCCGGCTGGTGCCGTACGTCGACCGGGCCCGGCATCCCGGCGACAGCGGTGAAGGCCGGTTCAGGATCACCATGCCGGAGGGCTGGACCGTCTTCCACGGCTACCGCAGCGGCCCGCCCACCCGCAGCATGACCGTCCACATCGTTTCCCCCGACGGCCGGACGGCGCTGGCGGTTCAGCGCTTCGGCGGTTACTACACCCGGGGATACACCACTCAGGGGTATCTGAACGCTCTCCCGGAGATCACCAAGGGCCCGGAAGGGACCTTCCGCCTCACCATCAGCAGACAGGTGCGCCCGTCGGCCGGCACGGGCAGCGATCGGTACCTGTCGTACGAGTCGGTGACGAGAGGAGTCCTGCCCAGTGCGAACTCCGCAGCGCACCGGACGACGTTCGCCCGATTGATGCCCCGATCCGGCGATCTGTGGATCGTGCGCGCCACAGTCCCCAGCGACCGGGCTTCCCGGGGAAAGGCCCTGTTCGACAGGGTGCTTCCCGGTTTCGAGCCGCTACCGTGAGGCCGATTCGTTAGGCTGGCTACCCGTGATGCCTTCGACACCCTCCGACGCTTCCGACCCCGCCGCGGCCGCAGGAGCGGCAGCGGGAACCCTCGCCGAACTCACCGGAGCGGCCCAGCACGATCTCGCCGTGGTCCTCGGTTCGGGATGGCGCCCCGCGGCCGAGGAACTCGGCACCCCGACCGCGGAGCTGAGCATGTCCGACCTGCCCGGCTTTCCCGCGCCCGGCGCCGTCGGACACAGCGGCAAGGTCTGGTCCGTCTCGGTCGGTGGCAAGCAGGTGCTCGTGCTGCTCGGTCGCTCCCACCTGTACGAGGGCGGCGGAGTGGAGAAGGTGGTCCACGGGGTGCGCACGGCCGCTGCGGCCGGTTGCGAGACCGTTGTGCTCACCAATGCCGCCGGGGGCCTGCGTGAGGGGATGCAGGTCGGCCAGCCGGTGCTCATCGGCGACCACCTGAACATGACCACCTGGTCCCCGCTGGTCGGGGCCCGCTTCACCGATCTCACCGACCTCTACGCGCAACGCCTGCGGGACATCGCCCGCGACATCGATCCCTCGCTCGAAGAGGGTGTGTACGCGGGAATGTCGGGGCCGCACTTCGAGACGCCCGCCGAGATCCGCATGCTGCGCACGCTCGGTGCCGACCTCGTCGGCATGTCCACCGTGCAGGAGGCCATCGCCGCGCGCGCAGCCGGGGCCGAGGTGTTCGGCCTGTCGCTGGTGACCAACCTCGCCGCCGGGATCACCGGTGAACCGCTGAATCACCAGGAGGTCCTGGAAGCGGGCAAAGCCTCGGCCGCTCGCATGGGCAAACTCCTGCGTGCCCTGATCGAGCGAATGTGAGCATCGCCGGCCGGGAATCGGGAAGCGTCCACACGACGACAGCGGCACCCCCTCCCGCACTATCGTGATCGAGGTTCGTATGCAGCACTCACTCGACCCGCACCTTCGTGATGCCGCCCGCCGGTGGATCGCCGACGACCCCGACCCGGATTCCCGCGCCGAATTGCAGGGCGTTCTCGAATCGGCCGTGGCCGGCTCGCCCGAGTCCCTCGTGGATCTCGACGATCGCATGTCGACGTCGCTGACGTTCGGCACGGCAGGCCTGCGCGGGCCCGTGCGCGCCGGTCCGAACGGGATGAACCGCGCGGTCGTCATACGCACCACCGCAGGACTGGCTGCGTGGCTGTCCGAGCGGGGAAGCAGTGGTGGGGTGGTCGTCGTCGGCCGCGACGCCCGGCACGGCTCGCAGCAGTTCGCCGAGGACACCGCTGCCGTGCTGGCCGCAGCGGGATTCGAGGTACGCATGCTCGCCGAGCCGCTGCCGACACCGATCCTGGCCCACGCCACGCGCTCGCTCGGCGCGGTGGCGGGCGTGCAGATCACCGCATCCCACAACCCCCCGGGGGACAACGGCTACAAGGTCTACCTGCACGGAGGGACCCAGCTCGTCGATCCCGCCGACACCGAGATCGAAACCGCGATCGCCGGAGCGGAGGCGGCGACCTCGATCCCTCGCGAGCATTCCTGGGCATGGCAGGACACCGCACTGAACGATTACCTGGCCCGGGTGGCCTGCCTGCCGCGCGGAGCGAGCCGGAACCTGCGGATCGCGGCCACCGCCCTGCACGGTGTCGGGGCACAGCCGCTGCGGTATGCCTTGCATCTGGTGGGTTTCACCGAGGTGTACCTGGTCGACTCGCAAGCCGAGCCCGACGCCGATTTTCCGACGGTCGGTTTTCCCAATCCGGAAGAACCGGGTGCCACCGACGCGCTGCTCGACCTGGCGGCGGAGATCGATGCGGACATCGCCGTAGCGCTGGATCCCGACGCCGACCGGTGCGCGCTCGGCATCCCCGCCGGGGAAGGCACCTGGCGGATGTTGCGAGGAGACGAGACCGGCGTGCTGCTCGGGGAATACGTACTGTCCACCCTGGACAGAAAGGCGCATCCGGACCCGCTGGTGGCCACCACGATCGTCTCCGCCACCATGCTGCGGGAAATCGCTTCCGAGCATCATGCCCGCTACGACGAGACACTCACCGGGTTCAAGTGGCTCGTGCGCTCGGGAGGTGGTTCCGGCAGAGGGCTGGTCTACGCCTACGAGGAAGCGCTCGGGCATTGCGTGGACCCCGATCACGTCCGTGACAAGGACGGCATCTCCGCCGCCGTGCTGGCCTGCGACCTGGCCGCCACCGACAAAACCTCCGGGCGGAGCCTGCAGGACAGGCTCGACGCTCTCGCGATCAAGCACGGCGTGCACGAGACCGGGCAGGTCTCGATCCGCGTCACCGACCCCGGCAGGATCGGTGAGGCGATGCGACGCCTGCGAACCGACCCCCCGCAGGAGTTCGTGGGCGTGCCCGTGCAACTCCACGACCGGTTGCCGGACTCCGACATTCTGGTGTTCCACGGGCAGGCATCCCCTGGCTCCGCCCCGGGCGCCGCCACCGGGCACAACAACCTCCGGGTGGTCGTGCGTCCGTCCGGTACCGAACCCAAAATCAAGTGCTACCTGCAGGTCGTCGAAAGTGTCCCGGCCCCCGGCGGCCGCAGTGAACTCGACGCCGCCGTACAGCGGGCACGCACCTTCATGTCCGAATTGGACAGTTCTGTCCGGGCGCTGGTGGACAACCGGGAAAATCCGGCGGAAGACAGCAACGACACCGCCCACGGGCATTAAACTCGGTGGCGATGCCGAGACTGCTGATCGTGCACCACACACCGTCGCCGGGCATGCAGGCGATGTTCGAGAAGGTCGTCGAAGGGGCTACCACCGATGAGATCGAAGACGTCGAGGTGGTTCGGTGCGCCGCACTGTCGGCCACCGCGAGCGACGTACTGGCCGCGGACGGTTACCTGCTCGGCACCCCGGCCAACCTGGGCTACATCTCGGGTGCGTTGAAGCACTTCTTCGACCAGATCTATTACCCCTGCCTGGATTCCACCGGTGGGCGACCGTACGGACTCTACGTGCACGGCAACGAAGGCACCGAGGGGGCGCTCAAGGCCGTCCGCTCCATCACCTCCGGGCTGGGCTGGAAAGCCGCGGCCGAGCCCGTCACCCATTCCGGGCAGCCGGACTCGCAGGCCCTGGAGTCCTGCTGGGAACTCGGGGCCACCCTCGCCGCCAACCTGATGCCGTAGGGACGGGGCTCGGGAAACGTGCGCAGGTGGCTACCGAACCACCGTGCCGGCCGACGCCGTGCCGCGTTGCCGACCACATCGACACAGCAGACCACCGGCACCGGTGCGCCACCCCCTCGGCCACCGCCGACACGGGCGGTCACCCATCTCGTCACTTTCCGCAGTACAGGCAGAGTTCGGGCTTGCGAGTAAAGCAATAGTGGGAGACGCTGTCACAGTGAGTGAGGAAACGATCGAACTCGAACTCGATGATTCCGGCGTCTCCGTGGACCTTCCCCAGCCCAGCGGCGACAGGGACCGAGTTCAGGGTGTTCCCTACCGGCCGGTCGAGTTTCGGGATGACAATCTCCCGGCCGCACTGGAACGATCCGCCGTCTGGCTACGTCGGACCCAGGAATGGCTGGGAGAGCCCGTGGACGTCATCGCCGTCCACCTCGACTACGACGATCGCCAGGGTCAGCCCTATTACGACCTGAAACTGCTGTGCAACGAGGAGGATCTGGCGGGAGCGCCGGTGGCGATACGCAAGGCAGCGGCCGAGCACAGCGCCGACTGATACAACGCCGACCGATTTCGCCGCACGACACGCGGCGAAATCGGTCCCTCCGCAACAGTCAGAACCAGGTGCTGCGTCCCTTCCACTCCGTGGCCCGGCGCAGCACCTGGACGGCACCGTCGAGCAACACTCCTCCGAACAGAGCATTGGTGAACGGCGCCAGCGGCGCCAGAGAAGTCCCGGCGCGCATGACCCGCGCCGTGCGGGTATGGGCGGCCCCCTGTGCAGCCCAGCCCGCGAGCCCGACCGCCACCAGCAGCGGCCGGCGATGGCGCACTCCGGCCAGCGCCGCAGCCGGTGCGGACAGCGACAGCGCGACCTGGCCGAGCCCACCACCGAGCAGGACCGGCAGCGATCCTTGGGTGCCTGCGACGAAACTCTTGCGGAACGACACCCAGCCCTGACCGAACGGATCCATGCCGCTGGTGGTCACATGGTCCAGCCCGTCGATGATTCGGGTGGTACCACCGTGGTCCCGCACGGAGGTCGCGATGGCGACATCCTCGTTGCGTCTGCTCGCGAGGGCCGACCAGCCTCCCACCTTCTCGTAGTGGGAACGCCGCAGCAGGATGCAGTGGCCAATGGCGAAAGCCTTACGTCCCCGACCGGCCGGATCGGCGTTCTCCCCGATCATCTGCAGACCGGCGGGCATCAGCACCGGCCAGCTCGCGGAATGCTCGGCGGGCGGACCTCCCGGTGTGGAAACCAGGTCGGCGTCGGCCCGCTCGGCCGTCTCCAGCAACCTGGACAGCAACTCGGGCGCGAGCACGGTGTCGGCATCGACGAACAGCAACCACTCCCCGGGTTCGGGTTGCCCCGCGGCCTCGACACCGACGTGCATGGCGTGGACCTTGCCGCTCCACCCGGGAGGCGGTCCCTCGCTGCGCACCACTCGAACGCGCGGGTCCGCCTCCGCGTGAGCCCGCGCGATGTCGCCGGTGGCGTCGGTCGAACCGTCGTCCACCACCATGATGCGCAGTGTGGGGTCGTGCCCGGACGGTTCTGCAGAACCACCACCGCGGGAGGCGTAGGTCTGCGACCGGAGCCCACGCAGGCACTCGTCCAGTACGGCCTCCTCGTTGCGGGCCGGAACGACGACGGTGACGGTCGGCGGCAGCACGGTGGTGGATGGTGCTTCGTGCAGCGGAAGAATGGTGCGTGCCTTGCGGATCGTGCGCACGCTGCGGTAGACGGATCCGAGGACCGCAGCGCCCAGCACAGCATTCCGGAGGCCTGTGTGTCGTGAAGCCACAGCCACAGCTTGCCATGGAACGGGCGAAACGGGCGCCCCGCAGGTGGGAGAACTCTTGTTCAACACCTCGGGGACATCGGTTGAGCAGCGGTGCGCGAGATGTCCACAGCTCCTGGTCACAGCGGCTCGGCAGCCAGTTGCCGGATGGTGTCCATGGCCCGCCACAGTTCCTCGAACCCCGTGGTCAGGGGCGAGAGTCCCAGACGGATCCCGTCGGGCGAACGATGGTCCACGAGCACCCCGGCCGCGATGATCCGATCGACCAGCCGCGCCGCATCGGGACGTGTGACGGTGATGTGCGCACCGCGCAACGCGGGGTCGCGGGGCGAGGCAAGCCGCAGGCCGTGCGGGGTGAGCCATTCGTCCGTCAGTGTCACTGCGAGTTCCGTCAGCGCCACCGCCTTGCTGCGGATCCGGTCGATCCCGGCCTCGGCCACCAGCTCGACCCCCTCCGAGACCCCGAGCAGTCCGAGGATCGGCGGCGTGCCGGACACGAACCGACGTATCCCCGCAGCCGGTTCGTAGCCCGGCCCCATCTCGAACGGGTCGTGCCGACCGAGCCAGCCCTGCACCGGCTGCCGGAGCCCGTGATGGTCCGAACGGGCGTACATGAACGCGGGCGCCCCCGGACCGGCGTTGAGGTACTTGTACGTACATCCCACCGCGAAGTCGGCCCCCAGCTCGTCCAGCTCGACCGGAAGACAGCCGACGCTGTGGCAGAGATCCCAGACGATCAGTGCTCCGGCCGCGTGCGTGACCCGGGTGATCTCTCCCATGTCGACAATGGCCGCCGAGCGGTAGTCGATGTGGCTGAGCGTGACCACCGCGGTCTCCGGCCCGAGCGCATCGGAGACCTGCCGGGCCGTCACACCCGTGAGCGGATCGGTTTCCAGCCAGCGCACGACCATGCCCAGCTCTTCGGCGATGCCCTCGACGACGTACCGATCGGTGGGAAAGTTGCCGTCGTCGGTGACGATCTCCCGCCGCTCCGGGCGCGCGGACGCGGCCGCGCGGATCAGCTTGTACAGGCACACGGTGGTGGAGTCACCGATGACCACCTGCCCGGCAGCGGCACCGACAGCCACCTCACCCAGGCGATCGCCGACCCGCTCCGGCAGGTCGAGCCACCCTTCACTCCACCCCCGGATCAGCCGGCTGCCCCACTCCTGCCGCACGAACTCGGTGATCCGATCCAGCGTCGCCCGCGGCGGCCGGCCCAGCGAGTTGCCGTCCAGATAGGCGGTCAGCTCCTCGTCCCCGGACGGCAGGAACCGGCCACGGTAATCGGCGAGTTCGTCCTCGGCGTCGAGAGCACGTGCCTGCGCGAGCGAGCTCGAACCGCTCACTGGCCTTCCCTCCCGGTCGACTTCTGCTCGCCCGGCGGCGCCCCCGCCTTGAGCACGGGGGCTGCTTCCACGAGCCGCCGCGGATCCACCAACGGATCGGTCGGCACCGCAACGAGATCAGCCCGCGCTCCCCGCGTCAATGCCTGCATCGACATCGAACGCAGGATTTCCGGCGGGCTCAGCCCCGCCTGCTGCAACGCGGTGATCTCCCGCTGGTTGATTCCCTCCGGCAGCGGTCCGTTGCCGAGGTCCGTCCCGTACAGGATGCGGCCCCCGCAGCGGTGGAAGCGGCGCAGGTTCGCCACCGCCCTGCGCCGCTGCGGGGTGTCCTCACCCCAGCCGTGAATGTCCACGGTGCTCACGATGCTCGTGGTGCTCGCCAACCGCGCCACCAGCCTGTCGTCGAGCTCTTCGCTCCAGGGCGTGTGCGCCAGCTGATCCACACCGGCATACCAGGCACGCGCGGCCTGGCCGGGACCCTCGGTGTGTGCCGTCACGCCGAGCCGCAGCTCGTGTGCCGCTGTCACCACGGAGGCCAGAGTCGGATCGTCGAGGACGGGACCGGCTTCGGCGTTCATCGCGACCTTCACGGTTTCCGGCCGGTGTGCCGCGAGAACGTTCACGGCCTCGCGGGCCTCCTCCGGACTGTTCAGCTCCCACGCCACACCCGACGGTGCCCAACTCCGGTCGGTGGGGTAGCCGCCGGGCGCCGTCAGGAAGGGCCCCGCCGCCAGGATGCGAGGGCCGTCGAAGCCGGCTGCGGCCGAGGCCCGCGCTCTCGGCAGAATCTCGGCGGGAATCCACCCCAGGTCCCGAACCGTGGTCAACCCGTGGCGCAGCAGTGCGGCGATATCGATCAGGCCGGTATGCACGTGGTGGTCGACCAGGCCCGGCAGGAGCACACCGTCGGCACGGACCCGCTCGACCCCCGCCGGAGCTTCGGACGGAGGCCCCGCCCAGGAGATGTGACCATCCCGCACCAGCACCGCGACGGGGCGCCGCAGGGACGAGCCGCCGAGCCATCCGGCCTCGGCCGTGACGAGCAAACCTTCTGTCATAGCCCGACTTCGGTCCGCACCGTGAGAAGCTCGGGAAAGAACGTGAGATCCAGTGCCGCCTTGAGGAAGTCGACACCGCTGGAACCGCCCGTCCCCCGCTTGTGGCCGATGATGCGTTCCACGGTCTTCATGTGGCGGAAGCGCCACAGCTGGAAACTCTCCTCGATGTCGACGAGCTCCTCGCAGGTCTCGTATTCCGGCCAGTTCTCACCGGGGTTCTCGTAGATCGCCTTCAAGGCCGGAACGAGCTCCGGATGCTGCTGGTAGGGCTGCGAGAAGTCCCGCTCGAGCAGCTCGGCGGGCACGTCGTGACCGTGCCGGGCGAGGTAGCGCAGGAACTCGTCGTACAAGCTCGGCGCCTCCAGCACGGCACGCAACGACTCCCATGCCTGCCGATCATGGGCGAACACGTCGAGCATCCGGGCGTTTTTGTTCCCGAGCAGGAACTCCACCGTGCGGTACTGCACGGACTGGAACCCGGAAGCGGGCCCCAGGTCGTCGCGGAACCTGGCGTACTCGATCGGTGTCAGCGTTTCCAGCACCGCCCACTGCTCGAACATCTGCCGCTGGATGTGCTTCACCCGAGCCAGGGACTTCTGCGCCACGGACAGGTCGTCGGCGGCGATCGAGGCCACCGCGGCCTCGAGCTCGTGGATGAGCAGCTTCAGCCACAGTTCGGTCGTCTGATGCTGGATGATGAACAGCATCTCGTCGTGGTGCCCCGTGCTGCTGACCGGGTTCTGACACGACAGCAGGGTGTCGAGCTGCAGGTAGTTGCCGTAGGTCAGCTCGCCCCGAAGGTCCCGGTGGATTTCCGGTTCGATCCGGCGCTGGTTCGCAGCGTCGCTCATGGTGGCCTCCTCGAAGCGGCGATCGGCCGCTGTGGGAAGTGTCTGCCGACGACACGCCGCGGTGGCGGCATGCGACGGACATTCGCCGGAGCCTACCGCGGCCCGTACTCGCGGTCCCCGGCGTCGCCCAGACCCGGAACGATGAAGCCGGACTCGTTGAGCCGCTCGTCCACGCTGGCGGTGATCACCCGTACCGGCAGACCGCTGCGCTCGAGCCGATCGACCCCCTCGGGCGCGGCCAGGGTGCAGATCGCGGTGACATCGCCGGCTCCACGCTCGGTCAGGATCCGGATCGTGTGCACCATCGACCCGCCGGTGGCCAGCATCGGGTCGAGCACGAACACGGGCACGTTCGACAGGTCGTCGGGCAGCGACTCCATGTACGGCGTCGGCTGCAGCGTTCTCTCGTCCCGTGCCAGGCCGATGAATCCCATCCGGGCCTCCGGGATCAGCCGGTGCGCCTGGTCGGCCATGCCGAGTCCGGCCCGCAACACCGGCACCAGCAGTGGCGGATTCGCCAGCCGGTATCCCGTGGTGCGCGCGACCGGGGTGTGAATGGGCTCCTCGGCCACCTCGGCATCGCGGGTGGCCTCGTAGATGAGCATGAGCGTGAGTTCCTGCAGCGCGGCGCGGAAGGCCGCGTTGTCCGTACGCGCGTCACGCATTGTGGACAGTCTTGCCTGCGTCAAGGGGTGATCAACGACCCGGACATCCATGGGGCATCACGGTATCCGCTGGAGCGGGACCCGCACCGGCGGGAACCCATCGGCTGTGGCGAGGTCGCGGCATCACCGCGGCCGGACTACTTCCTGGCCGCCAACACCGCGTCGTAGAGATCCTTCTTGCGGACACCGCCGACCTCCGCGATCTCGGCGACCGCGTCCTTGAGCCGCAGACCTTCGGCTGCGCGCTGCTCGACCTGCCCGACCAGTTCCGCGGGATCGCTCGGCTCCACCGCCGCGGCCCCCGCGAGCACGACGGTGATCTCTCCGCGCACACCTTCGGCCGCCCAGGAGGCGAGCTCACCCAACCGGTCGCGACGCACCTCCTCGTAGGTCTTGGTCAGCTCGCGGCACACCGCCGCCTGCCGATCGGCGCCCAGGACCGCGGAAGCGTCGGCCAGGGTGTCGGCGAGGCGGTGCGGTGCCTCGAAGAACACGCACGTACGCTGCTCGCTCACGAGGCGGGCGAGCCAGCGTCGCCGCTCCCCCTGCTTGCGCGGCGGGAAGCCCTCGAAGCAGAACCGGTCCGACGGCAGTCCCGACACCGCCAGCGCGGTGGTCACCGCACTGGGGCCCGGCAGGCAGGTGACCGGGATGCCCTCGGCCGCGCAGGCCGCCACCAGCCGGTAGCCCGGATCGGACACGCTCGGCATGCCCGCGTCGGTGACCAACAGCACGGTACGGCCCGCATGCAGCTCATCGAGCAGCACGGGCGTGCGCGCGGACTCCACGGCGTCGTAATAGCTGACCACGCGGCCTGCCGGGGTCACTCCGAGCGCTGTGGCCAGAGCGCGTACCCGCCTGGTGTCCTCGGCAGCCACGACCCCGGCCGTCCCGAGCGCCTCGACGAACCGCCCCGAGGCGTCCCCGGCACGACCGAGCGGAGTGGCGGCCAGCACCAGCGTGCCCGGTCCGAATTCGGCATTCACGTCCTCCACCCTACGATTTGGGTGTGAGCGTCCTGGTGCCGAACTCGGTGGGCCGAGCCGCCGACGACGACGAAACGGTTCCCGTCGGCGCGACACCTCCGGCGAGGCCGCCGGGAGAAGGCGATCGGCAGCGGCTGCTCGAGCCGCTGATGCCCACCGATCGGCTCCGTGGCTGGATCGTCACGCTCGTGCTCACTCTGCTCGCAGGCGTGATCCGGTTCTGGAAGCTGGGGCATGCCGACGACGAGGGCACGCCGATCTTCGACGAGAAGCACTACGTCCCGCAGGCGTGGCAGATGCTGCGCAACGGTGGGTACGAAGACAACCCGGGCTACGAGTTGGTCGCCCACCCGCCGGTCGGCAAACACCTGATCGCGGTGGGCGAGTGGCTGTTCGGATACAACCCGTGGGGCTGGCGGGTGAGCGCAGCACTGGCGGGCACGCTGATGGTGCTGCTGGTCATCCGCATCGCCCGCCGCATGACCCGCTCCACCCTGCTGGGTGCGCTGGCGGGTGTGCTGCTGATCTGCGACGGGCTCACGCACGTCCAGTCCCGGGTGGGGATGCTCGACATCTTCCACGCGGTGTTCGTGCTGACCGCCTTCTCCTTCCTGCTCGTCGACCGGGACCGGATGCGGGAGCGGTTCAGGACGGTGGTCATCGAGGGCCGTGTCGGCGACACCCCGTGGGGCCCGCGCCTGGGCTTTCGCTGGTGGCGATTCGCCGCCGGTGTCTCGCTCGGGCTCGCGTGCGGGGTGAAGTGGAGTGGCATCTACTACGTCGTCGCGTTCGGGCTGCTCAGCGTTATTTGGGATGCGCTGGCGCGCCGGACGGCCGGGGTGCGGCGTCCCTGGGCGGGTGCCCTGCTGCGGGATACCGTGCCCGCGCTGGCCTCCCTGCTGGTGCTGCCGCTGGCGGTGTACTTCGCCACCTGGGCGGGTTGGTTCGCCAGTGAGACCGCCACCGACCGGCACGCGGTGATCGTGGCCGAGAACGTCGGTTTCGCGTTCCTGCCCGACGCGCTGCGCTCGCTGCTGTACTACCACTTCAACGTCCTGGAGTTCCACACCAACCTGACCACCGGCAACGATCCGCACCCGTGGGAGTCGAAACCGTGGGCCTGGCCGATGGGCCTGCGCCCGATGCTCTACTACTACGAATCCGGTATGCCCGGGTGTGGGCGTTCGGACTGTGTGCAGGCGACCATGCTGCTCGGCACTCCGGCGCTGTGGTGGGTGGCGCTGCCGGTCGCGGGGTGGGCCGTCTGGCGCGCCGCCGGTCGGCTGGATTGGCGCTATGCCGCCGTGCTGGTCGGCTACTGCGCGGGTTTCCTGCCGTGGTTCGTCAACCTCGACCGGCAGATGTACTACTTCTACGCGACTCCGCTGGCGCCGTTCCTCGTGCTGGGCATCGTGCTGGTGCTCGGTGAGGTGCTCGGGCCCGCCGGGGCCCACGGTGAGCGCCGCAAGACCGGCCTGCTGGTGGTGGCGCTCTACACCGGCTTGGTCGTGGCGAACTTCGTCTGGCTCTGGCCGATCCTCAACGGCTTGCCGATCACCGAGGCCCGCTGGCATGCCGAGCTCTGGTTGCCCTCCTGGCGCTGACTCTTGCGGAGTGAACGCCAACTTTCGCTCGGATAGAAGTAACGAAAGTTGGCGTTCACTCCATCCTGCCGGTCAGGAGCGCGGCTCCCACCGGAACCAGCGGCGCGCGACGAGTCCCGCGATGACGACCCACACGAGCAGCATCCCGATCGCGGGCAGAGCGCCGGCGACCTGCGTGAACCAGTTCCCCTCGGTCAGCGAACGGCGGACCAGATCGGCGACCGCGCCACCGGGCACGAGCAGCGCGGGCAGTGAGTCCTGCGCGTTCACCGCCCAGATGCCTCCCACGAACAGGGCGAGGAAAAACGGCATCGTCGTGATCTGCGCCTGCTCGGAGGTGGCCGTGTACGCACTGGTGGCCAATCCGGCCGCGACGCACATCGCGGCCCCGCCCACCACCGCGACGATCAGCAGCACCACATTGCCGGGCACAGGAGCTCCCGCGAGCACGGCGATCGCGATCATCGCGGTGGCCTGGAGCAGACCGAGGACCACGGCGGGCAGCAGCGTGCCCGCCAGCACCACCGCGGGGTGTGGTTCGGCGCTGCACAACCGCTTGAGGTACAGATCCTCACGGCGACTGGTCACCGCGGCGGTCGCGGTGAAGTAGACGGCGAATGCGAGGACGAACAGCACCTGCATCGACAACACCAGCGCCCACATCCGAGCGCTGCCCCCGATGCCGGTGGCCATGAAAAACCCCAGCAGCAGGGGCACCAGTATCGCGGTGACGGCCACGGTCTTGTTCCGCAGCAGCAGTTTCGTCTCGGCCGTTGCCAGAGCCCATATCGCCGAACCCATCAGCCGGCCACCGCCTTCCGCGTCTCGTGCTCGATGTCGGCGTGATCGCCCTGCTGGGAGGAATCCTGCTGGTGATCGCCCTGCTGGACGGCGTGGAAGACATCGTCCAGCGAGGCGTGCTGCGCCCGAAGCCGGGACAGCCGCACATCCCGTTCGCGCGCCCACGCGAGCACGGCGTGCAGGTCGTGTTGCAGACGATCGGTGCGGACCTCGATCCTTCCGCTCGCCTCACCACGGATCTCCCCGGCAAGATCCGGGAGTTTCCCGGCATCCTCGGGCAGCTCGAACTCGATCCGGGCGCGCTGGGTGGCCAGCACGTCGGTCAGCGAGCCGGACACCGCGATGCGGCCGTCGTGCATGATGGCCAGGCGGTGGGCGAGCCGCTCGGCTTCCTCCAGGTAATGCGTGGTCAGCAACACTGTCGTCCCCGCTTCCAGCAGGTTCCGCACGATCTCCCAGGTGGCCTTGCGGGATTCCGGGTCGAGACCGGTCGTCGGCTCGTCGAGGAACAGCACCTCGGGGTTCCCCAGGGTTGCCAGAACCAGGTCCAGGCGCCGTCGCTCCCCGCCGGAGAGCTGCTTGACGCGCACGTTCCGGCGGTGTTTCAGGCCCAGCGCTTCCAGTGCCGGATCGACTGCCGACGGGCGGCTGACCATCGACTGCCACAGTCGTACCGTCTCGGCCACGGTGAGATCCCCGGCGAAACCGCTGTGCTGCAACATGATCCCGACACGGGGACGCACGCGGGCGCGATCCCGCATCGGGTCCATGCCGAACACCCGGACCTTCCCCCCGGTCGGTGCGCGATGGCCCTCGATGGTTTCCATCGTGGTGGTCTTGCCCGCACCGTTGGTTCCGAGCAGGGCGAACAACTCGCCCGGACCGACATCGAAGCCCACCCCTCGAACGGCTTCGAACCCACCGTACGAGCAGTGCAGCTCGCTGACGTTGATCACCGATTGGTTCATGTCCGTCAGCCTGGTGCCACCGCCTGGTATCCGGTAGTGCCGTCCGTCAACGGATCAGAGCCTCCTGTCAGGCACCGCGATGACAGATGTCATGCGCTGTGAGGCGGTGGCGGATATCGCGACGCCGATCGGCCATGCTGGACGGGTGTCGTCCCCAGTTGCCGAGTTCGATCCCAAGCGGGTCCGACGCCTGCGCCGCTACACCTGGTGGTCCGTGGTGCCGATGGCGTCGTTCTACGCGATTCTCGTGATCACCGGCCTCGTCAACGGTTTCGCCGACGGTACCTATGCGGCGGCCGATCTTCTGGTGCTCGGTCTTGTGCTGCTCGTCCTCACCGTCGAGGCGACGCGTTTCTGCGCGAGCACGATGCGCGGTCTGGGGCAAGGGCGTCACCACGGCGCCGAACAGGCGGCCGCCTTCATCGCCGCGCTGCTGACAGCGGGCTGTGTGCTCGCGACCAAACCCGAGTACGGCTTCATCTGGGTGCTGCTTCCGGCAATCCTCGCCGCCTCGATCGTCACGAACGCCACCGTAAGCCTGCGGTGGCCGTTGACGTTCGCCACGTGCGGTTCGACGGCATTCGTGGTCGCCACCGCTTCCTGGCGCTACGGCCCTCCGATGGTTCCGATCAGGTTCGCCCTGATCGCTGCCGCCGTCGTCGCATTCACGATCTTCGTCTTGGTGGTGGCGGTGTGGTTCTGGGATGTGGTTCTCGAACTCGATCGGGCACGCTCGGTTTCGGCGGAACTCGCCATTGCGCAGGAGCGTCTGCGCTTCGCCGCCGAGCTGCACGACGTGCAGGGGCATCACCTGCAGGCCATCGCGTTGAAGGGTGAGCTGGCGGAACGGCTGGTCGGAGCCGATGACGGCGCGGCTCGGGCGCAGGCGGCCGAGGTCGCCGAACTCGCCAGGACAGCACTGCGGGACACCCGGGAGATTGTGCACGGGTACCGGCGCAGCGACCTGGCCACGGAACTCGACAACGCCCGCGAGATCCTGGAAGCGGCGGGTATCGCGACCACGGTTTCCGGGCACGCCCGCTCCGTGGCTCCGCCGCTGCAACCGCTGTTCGGCGCCCTGGTGCGGGAAGGGGCCACCAACGTGCTGCGGCACAGTCGGGCGCTTCACTGCGAAATGAGCATCCTCACCGACGAGCACGGCAGCGAAGTGGTGCTGCGCAACGACGGCGTGTACGCGAGCGACGGCACATCGGGTTCGGGGATCGACGGGTTGCGGGAACGTTTCGCCACACTGGGCGGGCAGGTGCGTGCCGAGCACCGCGACGGTTGGTTCGAGCTGGTCGGGCGTGCCGAGGAGCCGGGGAGGTCGGAAGCGTGATGCAGGTGGTGCTGGCCGATGACGAGGATCTCATCCGGGGTGCCCTGGCCACGCTGCTCGGCCTCGAAAGCGACATCAGCGTCATCGCCCAGGCCAGTGACGGTGACGAGGCGCTGCAGGCCGTTCGGGAGCACCGCCCGGACGTGGCCGTGCTCGATCTGGAGATGCCGAAGCTGGACGGAGTTCAGGCCACGACGGAGATCAAGAGCACGCTGGACATACCGGTCGTGCTCGTCACCCGCCACGCCCGGCCGGGGGTGCTCAAGCGTGCGTTGGCTGCGGGAGTGCGCGGTTTCGTCCCGAAGACGACGCCGGCCACCCGGCTGGCTGCCATCCTGCGCGATGTCCACAGCGGAGGACGCTACGTCGATCCGGAGATCGCGGCGAGTGCGTTGACCGAAGGCACGTGCCCGCTGACGACCCGGGAGCTCGAACTCCTCCGGCTCACGCTCCGCGGAAGCACGATCGCCGCCATCGCCGACGAGGTACACCTCGCCCCCGGCACGGTCCGCAATTACCTCTCGGCGGCGATGAACAAGCTCGATGCGGGCACGCGGCACGAGGCGGCACGACACGCCTGGGAGGAAGGCTGGATCTGAAGCCGGCGGCATCCAGGAGTGAACGCCAACTTTCGTTGCTTCTATCCGGGCGAAAGTTGGCGTTCACTCCACGAGGTGGTCGTCAGGACAGCTCGCCGAGGGTTTTGCGGAGTGCCTGCACGGCATCGGTGAGTTCCTCCTGCCGCACCGACAGGGCCGGCCGCCACCGCAGCGAGCGCGGACCGGACGGCAGGAACAACGTGTGATGCCGCTCGCGAGCGATGGTGATCGCACGGTCGCGCAGCGCCGAGTCGGGAAAATCAACCGCGCACATCAACCCCCGACCACGCGGATGGCCGAGCACGGACGGGAACTCCTCGGCAAGGCCGCGTAGCTCGGCCAGCAGGATCTCACCCATCCGGCGCGTGTGGGGCAGCAGGTCCTCGGATTCGACGGTCTCCAGGATCCGGGTGGCACGCACCATGTCCACCAGCCCACCACCCCAGGTGGAGCTGATGCGGCTGCCCTCGCGGAAGGCGTTGTCGGCGATGTCGAGGACACGACGACCGCCCATCACCCCGCACACCTGCACACGCTTGCCGAACGCGACCAGGTCCGGTTCGAGCCCGAGCGCCTGGTACGCCCAGGCACACCCCGTGATCCCACCGCCGGTCTGCACCTCGTCGGCGATGGTCAGTACGCCGTGCTCGCGGCACAGTTCCTGCATGGCCCGGAGGAACTCCGGACGCAGGTGGCGGTCGCCGCCTTCGCCCTGGATGGGCTCGTAGACGAAGCAGGCGATCTCGTGGCCGTACCGCTGCAGAGCGGCCTCGGCGGCTTCCAGGGCGGTGCGCTCGGCGGGCAGCAGCTCGGGGTGGTCCCACCCGGTGTCCGGATCGACGGCAGGACTGGGGATGCGTGGCCAGTCGAACACGGGGTAGTCGCGGACCTTGGTCGGGTCGGTGTTGGTCAACGACATGGTGTACCCGGTGCGGCCGTGGAACGCGTGCTGCAGGTGCATGGCCCGACAACCGCGCACGGGGATGCTCCTGGCGGCGTTGCACTTGGTCTTCCAGTCGAAGGCGATTTTCAGCGCGTTCTCCACCGCCGGTCCGCCACCCTCGATGAAGAACAGCAACGGCAGCTCCGGGTCGCCGAACACGCGTTTCAGGGTTTCGGCGAAGCGGGCCTGCTCGACGGTGGCGAAATCGGGGTTGGCGGGTTTGACCCGGCTTGCGCGAACGAGCGCAGCTTCGAAATCCGGCTCGCGCAGCCCCGGATGCCCGTGCCCGAGCGGCGCCGAGCTGAAAAACATCGTCATGTCGAGGTACTCGGTGCCATCGCGCAGGTCACGCAGGCGGCAACCCTCGCCGCCGTCCAGATCCACCACGATGTCCAGCAGATCGCCGGCCACGTGGGCACGCAGCTCGGTGACGGCGGCGGCTGCACTGTCCTGCGCAGCGGCCTGTGCACGCTGCCTCGGGAGCTCGGTACCGGTGGAGTCGGCGGTCTCTCGCTGTGCGGTCATGCTCGACCTCCTGGCACTACGCGGGTCGCGGCCCTGTGGCCGCGGCTACACCCTCATCTGGATAAATTGCTACACGAGTCCCCGACTTCAATCAAGATTTTCCCGTAGTAACGACCAAATGCAGGATAAATTCCTCCGCCCAGGAGGGTCGCGGCGTGATGAGTGCCGAGCGCACAAACGCCACCACGGACAGTGGAGGAACAAGGACCACTAAAATCCCACGTCAGGAGGACACCGACAGCACACGAGGTGGGGATGGTCGAAGAACGCGGTGAGCATTTCATTCAAGCCGTCGAGCGGGCACTGGCCGTGCTGCGCGCCTTCACGCCCGAGCACCCCGAGCTGACGCTGACCGAGGTGGCCACCGCGACCGGCCTGGACCGCGCCGGAGCGCGTCGTCTGCTGCTCACCCTGGTGGATTTGGGTTATCTCCGCCACGACGGACGGCATTTCACCCTCACCCCACAGGTTCTGGAGTTCGGCTATGCCTATCTGTCGAGTCGCCCCCTGCCGCAGATCGCCGAACCGCACCTGCAGCGACTGACCGGGGAGCTGCAGGAAACGAGCTCGCTGGCGGTACTCGAACGCGACGACATCTGCTACATCGCGCAAGTGCCCAGCCCCAAGCTGCTGTCCGTGACCATCCCCGTCGGCACCCGGTTTCCCGCGCATGCGACCTCGATGGGCAAGGTGCTGCTCGCAGGTCTGCCTCCCGAACTCCTGGAGGCCAGGCTGGGGGTGATGGAGCTCAGACCCGTCACGGACAGGACCATCACCGCCAGGGATGCCCTGCGCACGGAACTCGCCACAGTGCGCAAGCAGGGGTTCGTGATCTCCGACGACGAACTCGAAGGCGGCCTGCGCGGGGTCGCCGTGCCCGTCCGTGATCAGGACGGTCGGGTGTCGGCGGCCGTCAACGTGTCCCTGCACTCCAACGGCGCTTCGGAGTCCGTGGTCCGCAAGGAGGTCGTGCCCAGACTCCGCACGACCGCATCACGCATCGAGGCCGACCTGCGGATGAAACCGACCGCACCGATGTGACGGCGCTCCGGCGGGAGGGCGAACACAGTCGTCGCCGAGCCCCCGATCGGAGACTCGGCGACGACCGCGGCCCCGCAGGGCCGAAATCCCTGTGGCGGGTATCACCGCAGTGGAGTTCCACGCGGATCGATCACTCGGCGTCCAGCTCGCCGGGGTCCCTGTAGGACTTCTCCGCCACGTGGATGAAGTAGTCGGGCTCGGATTCGGCGTACGTTTCCTGGAAGTCGCCGTAGGTGTCGATCTTCTGGAAGCCCACGTCCCGCATCAGACCACGCAGGTACTTCTTTCGCAGCGGGTACATGTTCAGGAAGTACTCGCTGTTGTCCGGGAAGGTGTACTTGTAGCGTGCCAGTCCGTCGTCGACGTGATCCGGCTTCGCCGAAACCTGATCACCGCAGTAGTAGTAGGTGCGATTCCCGCCGGAACCGTTGTCCAGCACGGCGTCGTAGTTGCGCTGATCGATGATCAGGACACCGTCGTGCTTGAGCTTCGCGTAGAACTCGGCCAGCGCCTTGCGCCGGTCGTGCTCGGAGAACAGGTGGGTGAACGAATTGCCGAGGCAGATGATCGCGTCGAATTCACCGTGCACGTCGCGGTTGAGCCAGCGCCAGTCGGCGTTGACCACGCGCAGCACGTTGCCGCCGTAGTCGATACCGTTCTGGAAAGCCTTTGCCAGCATCTGCGGACTACCGTCCGCGCTGACCGTGTCGAAGCCTTCCTCCACGAGGCGAGCCGAGTGGAATCCGGTTCCTGTCGCGGCGTCGAGCACCGTGTGCACACCGCGCGACTTGAGCTGGTCGATGAAGAACCGTCCCTCGCTCTCGGAACGCTTTTTCCAATCGATCAGCTCGTCCCACTTGTCCACCATGCCACCGACGTACTCCTGGGTGTAGTGGTCGGTGTCGCGCACCTCGGTCGGGTTGTCACCGAATACCTGCTGTTCCAACTCGATGGAACTGACGGTCGATTCGTTCTTCCCGCCCTCGTGAGGACGCGTATTCGCGCTCTTGGTCATGCTCCGTTCCCTGAAATCGTTTCGACCGCACATCACCATGATGCGCGGTACGGGGCCGGACAGCGCGGAATGTTCCTCCGCGGGAACTGTCGCCCCTGACAAACGCACGGCATGCGACGTGCGTTCTTCGCGGCAGGCGGCCAACACCGCGGCGTCCTTGCCCGGTGTATTACGGCCACAGATCTGTGCGCCGGTCACGACATTAGGGCACAGAAATCACGGATCAAGGCGGAAGATCCCGTGACCCTGTTCACAACCGGCGATGCGGCATTCCGACACCCACCCGGGGAAGCCTGCTGACCAGGCAAGTCGGCGGCTTCCACGCGGTGGCGCAGAGCCGGTGGGAGGAGAAAATCCAGCGGTCGCCGGTTCGCATGCCGACCGCGTGTGTCGCCGTACGAACACCGCCGCGCGCGGTCACCGCTCCCGCTCGGCGAGCGACCGAGGAGCGTTCGTCCCCCGCCCGTAACCTGGATTTAAGCAGCGCAATACGATTCGGTGGCCCCGGGATGCCCGGCGGAGAGCACTGCACGGGCCCCGGCAGCACCGATGAGCGACGCCTGCGTGGCACACGTCACGCTTCCGTGTTGAGGCATGGCTCATACGATCTGCGTCACACAGGCACCGCTGAATTCGGCAGCGCTTTTCGCACCGGGCACAGCATCGGGTAAAAGCGTCGACACTGCGGCAGTGGTGTGAGCAATTCGTCGACCCGGCCGGGGAAGGGCGCCGGTGTCCGGATGAATGGAGGCATTGATGCCCGGCAGAATTCGAAACCGCCAGCTGGCGACGAAGATCGTCGAGGCCGATGAGGCAGCGCGTCTGATTCCGGCAGGGGCCAATGTGGGTATGAGCGGGTTCACCGGGGCCGGATACCCGAAGGAAGTGCCGGGGGCACTGGCCAAACGTCTGGCGGAAGCCAATGCCCAGGGCGATCCCATGAAGGTCAGCCTGTGGACGGGTGCCTCCACGGCCCCCGAGCTCGACGGGGCCCTCGCCGAAGCCGACGGGATCGAACTGCGGCTGCCCTACCAGTCCGACCCCGTCAGTCGCGAAAAGATCAATTCCGGCCGGATGGACTACATCGACATCCATCTCTCGCACGTCGCACAGCGGGTCTGGCAGGGCTTCCTCGGGCCGCTGGATGTCGCCGTGATCGAGATCAGCGGGATCACCGAGGACGGCAAGCTGATCCCGTCCTCGTCGGTGGGCAACAACAAGACCTGGATCGAGCAGGCCGACCGGGTCATCCTCGAGGTCAACGCCTGGCAGAGCGAGCAACTCGAGGGCATGCACGACATCTACTACGGCACCACGCTGCCCCCGTACCGGCGGCCGATCCCGCTGACGGATCCGCGCGACCGCATCGGCGTGCCCTACCTGGAATGTCCGCCCGAGAAGATCGCCGCCGTGGTCGAGACCGAGGCTCCCGACCGCAACACGGCGTTCAAGGAGCCGGACGGGATCTCCCGCGCCATCGCCGGACACGTGCTGGACTTCCTCACCTCGGAGATGCGCTGCGGGCGGATCCCGGAGAGCTTGCTGCCGCTGCAGTCCGGCGTGGGCAATGTCGCCAACGCCGTGCTCGCCGGGCTCCGGGAGGGCCCGTTCTCCGGACTCACCGCCTACACCGAGGTCATCCAGGACGGAATGCTGGACCTGATCGATTCGGGCACGCTGCGCATGGCCTCGGCAACGGCATTCTCCCTGAGCCCCTCGGCTGTCGACCGGTTCAACAAGCACGCGGACGAGTACCGGAGCCGGATCCTGCTGCGCCCTCAGGAGATCAGCAACCACCCCGAGGTGGTGCGCCGCCTGGGATGCCTGGCGATGAACGGCATCGTCGAGGCGGACATCTACGGCAACATCAACTCCACGCACATGATGGGCAGCCGGATCCAGAACGGCATCGGTGGCTCCGGCGACTTCGCCCGCAACGCCTACACGTCGATCTTCGTCACACCCTCGACGGCCAAGGACGGTGCGATCTCGACCATCGTGCCCATGGTCTCGCACGTCGACCACACCGAGCACGACGTCGACGTCATCGTCACCGAGCAGGGGGCGGCGGACCTCCGTGGTCTGGCACCGAGACAGCGGGCGAAGCAGATCATCGAACGCTGCGCCCATCCGGACTTCCGGCCCGCACTGCGGGACTACTACGAGCGGTCGCTGGCCGCCTCCTACGGAGGGCACACCCCGCACCTGCTCGACGAGTCCCTGTCCTGGCACCGGAAGTACCTCCAGGAAGGCACCATGCGCGTCTGAAGAGTGTGTCGGGGCGGCTTGCTCGGCGGTGCGGGTGGCGGAACCTCCGGCTGCGCCTCGCTGCGCCGAGTCCCGGCATCCGGGAGAGGCGGGTCCCCACAGGGCTTCTGCTTCGTCTCGCGGGCGCCGGTCCCGATACGGATCCGACGCCCGCGAGATCCGCTCAGTGTTGTCCCCGTCACAGCCGATCGCTACGTTGACATGAACCCGAGCAATGTTCATGTTTGGAGAGTGCGGTCGGTCATGGCACACCATCACGCGGTAGCCGGCAGGCGGGATCTCCTGCGGGCGGGTGCCGCCATCGCAGGATTCGGAATCGCCGGTTACTCGACTTCGGCGGGCCCGGCCACGCAGCGAGCGAGCGCGGCGACGGCGAATCCGTACCTCGTGGGCCGGGGGATCGCCGATGCCACCGGCGAAGTCGCCGAGGTCGGCATGATGGGCTACGGCCGCATGGACCAACAGGCCGAAGGCCTGCACATGCGCTTGTGGTCGCGAGCGTTCGTCATCGCCGACCGAGCGAGCACCGAGCGGGTGCTGCTCGTCGTGGTCGACGCACCGATGATCTTCGAGAGCGTGCACCGGGAGGTGCTGCGCCGGATCGGCGAACGGCACGGCGACCTGTACACCGAGCGCAACGTCCTCATCACCGCGACGCACACGCACGCCGGCCCCGGCGGCCATGCGCATCACCTCCTGTACAACATGACCACGAAAGGCTTTCATCGCGCCACTTTCGAGGCGGTCACCGCGGGCATCGTCGAGTCGATCGAGCGAGCACACGCGGATCTCACCCCCACCGAACTCACACTCACCCACGGCGAACTGCACAACACCAGCGTCAACCGCTCCCGTGCCGCCTTCGATCGCAATCCCGCCGACATCACGGAGCACTTCCCCGAGGCCATCGACCCGCAGAGCTCGGTGCTGCGCATCGAACGCGACGGCCACCTGGTCGGTGCGATCAACTGGTTCGCCACCCACGGCACCAGCATGTCCGGGGACAACAGGCTGATCAGCTCCGACAACAAGGGCTACGCGGCCTACCGCTGGGAGCGGGAAGCAGGCCACGCCGATCGCTCCGCGGAATCCGGCCCCGGCTTCGTCGCCGCATTCGCCCAGACCAATGCCGGCGACATGTCACCGAACCTGGATCTCACACCGTCGACCACTCCGGAGGATTTCGCCCACACCCGCACGATCGGCCACAGGCAGTACGAGGCGGCCGCCCGGCAACTGGACCAACGTGGACACCGGCTCACCGGCGGAGTGGACTCCCGGCTGGTCTACATCGATCTCTCCGAGGTCACCGTGCGGCCGGAGTTCACCGGTGACGGCCGGGAACACACCACCTGCACACCGGCGATCGGGGCGGCCATGGCCGCCGGGAGCACCGAGGACGGGCCCGCCTTCCCCACCTTTTCCGAAGGGGAGAACCCGCTGTGGGACGCGGTGTCGCACTCGGTGCTCTACACCGCCTCACCCCGATTGCGGGACTGCCAGGCCCCCAAGGGGATTTTCGTGCCGATCGGCGAGATGAACCGCGTCCACCCGTGGGTGCAGGAGCAGGTTCCCGTGCAGCTCGTCCGCATCGGACGGCTGTATCTGATCGGCATCCCGGGGGAGGTGACCATCGCCGCCGGTCTCCGGCTGCGCCGCACGGTCGCCGACATCGTCGGGGCCGATCACGACGATGTCCTCGTCGCCGGCTACGCGAACTCCTACTTCCACTACGTCACCACCCCGGAGGAGTACGACGCTCAGCACTACGAGGGTGGCAGCACGCTGTTCGGCCGCTGGCAGCTGCCCGCGCTGCAGCAGACCGCGGCACGGCTGGCCACCGCGATGCGCGACGGGCGCCAGCTCCCGCTCGGACCGGTGGCACCGGATCTCTCCGGCGAGCAGCTGTCCCTGCAACCGCCGGTCGTGCTGGACACGCCGCCCCCGTCGCGCGAATTCGGCGATGTTCTGGCCGAACCGCGCTCGTTCCACCGGTCCGGGGAGCGGGTCGTCACCGAGTTCGCCGGTGCCCACCCCGGCAACGACCTGCATCGCGGTGACACGTATCTCGAAGTGCAGCGACGGGTCGGAACAGCGTGGCGCACCGTCGCCGACGACGGTGACTGGTCGACGAAGTTCCGCTGGGCCCGCCAGGGCGTTTCCGCTTCCCGCGTCACGATCACGTGGGACATCCCGCCGGGGACCGTGCCGGGCAGCTACCGCATCCGCTACCACGGAGACGCGCGCACCCCTCCCGGGCACATCAGACCGTTCACCGGCACCACCCGGACATTCACCGTGTCCGGATGAGGCCACGCGCGAGTGGTGCCGTTGCATGATCGCGGTCGGCACCATCTCGGGCGCACCGCGGGAGCACCGCCCTGCCAGACTGAGTTCAGCACAACGAGAGGGAAGAGGTACATGCCTGCTCCACTGACGCCTGACTCCACGGTGGGCGAATGGCTCGACCATCCTGTGGGCGGTCCGACGCTGCGTCGTCTGCTGCAGGACAACGGTCAGAGTCCCGAGGTCCTCACGGCCGTCCGCCGGTTCCCGATGACCCGACTCGTCACCATGAGCGGCGGGCAGATGACCAACGACGATCTCGATCGGCTCGTCGAACAGGTCAACGCGGCGATGCCCGCGGAGGACGCACCGAGAGACGATCCGGCGACGACCGCCGAGGAATCCGCAGCCCCGAGCCAGCAAAAAGGCCACCCGCTTGGCGGGCGGCCTTTTGTCGATCTCCGGTGTTGCGGTGCTACTCCGGGGCCTTCACTCGGGCCCACTTCCAGTAGTCCCACTGTTGTGGAGCTGCGGGGAATCGAACCCCGGACCTTCTCGATGCGAACGAGACGCGCTACCAACTGCGCTACAGCCCCTTGCCGAGTGCGGACCCAGCTTAGCAAGTCCCGACAGCGCCCGATGACACCCCCCTCGGTTCGAGCGCCGCCCCGGGCGAGTGACTCCGAAAGTCCGGCGGCAACTACGTACGCAAGCCTGCACAAGGCCCGCGCACTCCCCCTAATCGCCGGCGGCACGGCGATAGGGCTGCCAGGTCCGCTCGTCCAGTTCGTCGAACATCGGATCCTCGTCGTCGATGTCCAGCGCGACCGCCTGGGGCGAGGCCCCGGGCGACTCCGCAGAGGAGCCGTAACCGTGCTGCCCTGCGAACTCGGGGAGGTGTTCCCACTCATCGGCAGCGCCGTGGTCATCCGAGTCCTCGTACTCGCCGGACTCCGGATCGGCATCGCCCGACAGCCGTGCCAACCGGCGGGCCCGGACATCCTCCTCGATCTTCACCTGCCTGCGCAGGTAGGTGAGATAGCCGGCAAGCGCGAGATCGACGAGCGCGTGAACCCACCACACGACCGGCCAGGCCAGCGCGGCGAGCACCGCCGTGACCACGGCCACCAGCAGCATGCCGAACACGGTCCGCTGCCTGCGCGCATACTTCGCCCGCGCGGCGAGGGCGGCGGCCTCCGGGTCGAAACCACCGCGTCCCGGGCGATACCGGCGACCCGCCCGAGCATCGTCGCTGTAGACCCGGCGCCACTGACCGTCCTCGGTGTACTCGTCCTCCGCGTCGACCTCCGGATCGAGATCGTCGATCATCTCGTCCTCGCGCGTGTCATCCCGGTCGGTGTCAGGCATCGCGAACACCTCCTTGACCCTTTTGGTTCTCGCTGTGGCGGGCGTCGTCGGACGCCGCCGGGCGCCACCTCGCCGCACCACACGCGCTCCCAGCGCGGAGTCGGTGGTGTGCGCGACCTCCTGCCGGCGCCGGGCGAACATCGGCACGAGAACGACCAGCCAGGCCACCGCCAGGGCGACGAAGATCAACGAGCTGAGCACGTCTCGCCACCTCCCCCTGGCCGACGGCAGCACACACCTGCGATCACCACGCTAGCCACATCGATCACGTCTGTCTTGGAGGCACGCCGGATGCGCGAGGTTCCGGATCGTGACGGAGATCCCGTCGGCGGGCGGCATCCGATCGCACCGTCCGCGGCAGCCGGCCCCGGCAGGGCCACCGGAGGGCAGGCAAGGCAACCGGTCCCCGCCCGCCTTTTCGATCAGGGGCGGCTGGTATGCCCGGCACGGACCAGCACCGGCACCACACCTTCCGGAACGTCCTCGGCCGTCAGGCCGTAGACGTAGTGGTCCCGCCACGCCCCCGCCACATCGAGGTACCGCTCGAAGAGGCCCTCCCGCCGAAAACCCGCCTTCTCCAGAACACGAATACTGGGAGCGTTCTCCGGACGCACCGTGGCCTCCAGGCGGTGCAGCCCGCAGAGCCCGAAGGAATGATCGACGGCGAGGGCCACCGCTGCCGTGGCCGTTCCTCCCCCGGAAACCCGTTCGGTGACCCAGTACCCGATCCAGGCCGAGCGCAACGCTCCGCGCACGATGTTGCCGACGGTGAGCTGCCCGGCGAGGCGCCCGTTGACGGTGATGACGAAAGACAGCGCCTGCCCCCTGCGTCCGAGGCCGCGCAGGGCACTCCACTGGCCCGGCCATGCGAGAGCCGAATTGCGTTCCTGCCAGTCGCCGAAGGGGGTCGGCTCCCACTGCTGAAGATATTCCCGGTCCCGCATCCGGGTGCTGCTCCAGGCCGAGGCATCGCGCAACCGGGGAGGGCGCAGCATCACCTCACCCGCCGGGGCCACCAGCGGTCCCAGCTTGGCGGGCCAGCCCGGGTGGCGCCCGCCCGACTCCGAAGACAGCACATCCATAGGTTCACCGCACCCGCCTTGTCAGTTCCGCACCGCCGGTCACACTCGCTGGGACAGGAAACTGATCCGGACGTTCTCACCGGCGGCGACCTCGGTGACCTCCTCATCGATCACCATCAGGCAGTTCGCCTCGGCCAGCGAGGCGAGCAGGTGCGTACCCGAAGTACCGACCGGTTGGACGAGGTAGGCGCCGTTGTCCGGATCACGCAGAAGCTGGCCACGCAGGAAGGCACGGCGCCCGTGCGGGGAATCGACCGGTGACAGCAGCTCGGCCGAGATCATCCGTCGCTGCGGGTTCTGCTTCCCCAACGCGGAACGGATCAGCGGGCGCACCAGCACTTCGAAAACGACCAGGGCGCTCACCGGGTTTGCGGGGAGCACGAAGGTGGGCACCTCGTCCGGCCCCAGGCGCCCCAGTCCCTGCACCGACCCCGGATGCATCGCCACCCGGGTGGTGTCGAGATCACCGAGTTCGGCCAGGGCCGCACGGACATCGGCACCATCCGATCCGCCCGCCCCACCGACGATCACGACGATCTCGGACAGCAGCAGCCGTCCCTCCACCACCTCACGCAGCCGCTTCGCCTCCGTGCCGATGACACCGACCCGCGTCACCTCCGCTCCGGCGTCGCGTGCGGCGGCGGCCAGCGCGTAGGAGTTGACGTCGCTGACCTGCCCCTGCCCCGGTGTGCGGTCGATGTCGACGAGCTCGTCACCGACCGAGATCACCGACACCCTCGGTCGCGGATGCACCAGTACCTTGCTGCGTCCGACGGCCGCGAGCAGCCCCACCTGGGCGGGGCCGATGGAGGAGCCCCGGCGCACGGCCACGTCTCCGGCCTGCACGTCCTCTCCCGTGCGGCGCACGAACGCCCCCGATGGCACCGGGTCCTGCACCGTGACCTTGGCGGGGTGCTCGTCGGTGTGGTCCAGCGGCACCACCGCATCGGCCAGGGTGGGCATCGGTGCACCGGTGACGACGTGCACCGCCTGGCCGGGCTGCAGGCGGCGCGGCTGCCGCGACCCCGAGGGGATCTCCCCCACGACGGGAAGCACCACCGATTGTTCCGCCGCGTGCTGCACGTCGACGCTGCGCACCGCATAGCCGTCCACGGCTGCCTGGTCGAACCCCGGCAGCGCCCGCTCGGCGACGACTTCCTCCGCGCACAGCAATCCCTGCGCTTCGGAGATCGCCACGCGGACCGGCGAGGGCCGCACCGCGGCCCGAAGAACGCGTGCGAGCTGCTCGTCCACTGATCTCATGGATGTCGACCTCTTCCGGCGCACATCGAACCGTGACCGTGCGGCAACCGGCGCGGCCTCACCTCTCGTTCAACCGCCGGCTCAGCCAGTCCCGCAGGTCGGGCCCGTATTCGGGATTCTCCAACGCGAAGTCCATCGCAGCTTTCAGGAAATCTCCAGGATTTCCCAGATCGTGTCGCCCACCTCGATGTACCACGGTATGCACCGGATGTCCTTCCGAGATCAGCAAGGCCACGGCGTCGGTGAGTTGCAACTCTCCTCCGGCACCCGGCCCGATCCGCTGCAGCGCCTCGAACACCGCCCGGTCCAGCAGGTAACGACCGGCGGCGGCCAGGTTCGACGGCGCATCCTCCGGCGCGGGCTTCTCGACCATGCCGTGCACGGCCTTGACGTCGTCCTCGCCGGTGTCGCTGACCCGGAAGATCCCGTAGGAGCGGGTCTGCTCGGGCGGCACGTCGAACGCACACAGCACGCTGCCGCCGTATCGGGCACGTACCTCGGCCATGCGCGACAGCACCCCGCCACGCCCCGACTCAGCGGGCAACACCAGGTCGTCCGGCAGCAGGACGGCGACAGCGTCCTCGGAGTCGGCGAGGTTCGGCTCGGCACACCCCACGGCGTGCCCCAGTCCCAGCGCGCGCTCCTGCAGCGCGGTCTCGGCGGAGATCAGGCTCGGTCCCCGCCGCACCTTGTCCAGCAACTTCTCCTTGCCGCGGGATTCCAGCGTCTTTTCCAGGTCCGGCTGGGGGGTGAAGTAATCGGTGACGGCTTGCTTGTCCGGCGAGGTGACGATGACGAGGCGGTCGGCTCCCGCCTCGGCCGCCTCGGCCGCCACGAGTTCGATGCCCGGCGTGTCGACGACGGGCAGCAATTCCTTGGGCACGGCCTTGGTGGTGGGCAGGAACCGGGTACCCAGACCGGCTGCGGGCACAATGGCGGTCCGGAACGCGGCCGGGGGATACTCACCGGGCCGGGACATCGCTGTCGGGCTACTCATAGTCCGCGAGCTTAGCGACGTTGACTATCGTTCGTCGCTGTGACGCTCTCACCCGAAGAGATTGCCCGGAAGAAGCAGTGGCGTGCCCGGCTGCTGGCCGCGCGTGCCGAGAAGGCGGAGTCGACCCGTGCGGCCGAGGACACGGCGTTGCGGGACTCGGTCCTGGAACACATCACCCGCAGCGGTGCGGTCACCGTGGGCGCCTACGTTCCGACCGGCTCCGAGCCGGGGTCGCCGGATTTGCTCGACGGTCTCCGGACCCGCGGCTGCCGGGTCCTGCTGCCGATCGTGACCGGTGCGCAGCCGCTGGAGTGGGCCGAGTACACCGGCCCGGACTCGTTGCGTTCCGCCCGGTACGGACTGCTGGAGCCGGCGGGGACACGCCTCGGCCCGGCGGCACTGGGAGAGGCCGACATCGTGCTCGTTCCCGCGCTGGCGGTGGATCATCAGGGTGTCCGGCTCGGACGCGGCGGCGGGCACTACGACCGCTCGCTGCCGTTGGCGTCCGCGCGGGCACAGCTGATCGCCCTGGTCGGCGAGCACGAGCTCGTGGCACAGCTGCCCGGGGAGGAACACGACGTGCGCATGAATGCCGTGATCACCCCGGAGCGGGGAGCCGTGGCACTGCCACTGTGACGCACATTTGTTTGCGCTGGCCACCCGATGTGACGCATGATGGCTTTGGCACTCGTACGGGGTGAGTGCCAACCGTGAATGTCAGCACGAGTGGCGCCGGTACGAGTGCCCATGTGATTTCCGGAGGTTGCGGCCGTGCCCACCTACCAGTACGCCTGCACCGAGTGCGGGCACAACTTCGAAACGGTGCAGTCCTTCAAGGAGGACTCGCTGACCGAGTGCCCGCAATGCACCGGACTGCTGCGCAAGCTGTTCTCCGCCGTGGGCATCGTGTTCAAGGGCAGCGGCTTCTACCGCACCGACAGTCGCTCCGGCTCCACGGCCGGCGAGTCGAGCTCGTCGAGCTCCTCCGGTGACTCGGCCGGGGCTTCGGCGGGGTCCGCGGACTCCTCGGGCACCTCGAGCGGTTCGAGCGGTTCGGAGTCCTCCGGTTCCTCGAGTTCCGGCACATCGAGTTCCGGCTCCCCGAACTCCGGCTCGTCCGGGTCCGGGTCCTCGGGCTCGCAGGCTTCGACTGCTGCCGCCTCCTGAGCGACCGCGCGACCTCCCCGGCGGACACAACCGCTCCTCCACAGGGAGCGGGGTTGTCCACAGGCATCCCAGCGGACCCCCGCAGCAGAGTTCTCCCGCCCTACATTCGGATCCGAAGCAGCATCGGACGAGGCGGGAGAACTCATGTCGCGCAACACCCGAAACGGACGGCGGCTCAACGCGACCCTGCGGGACCGGCTGCGGGAACTCCTGCACAGCAGGCACGGTGTCCGCATGCTGTTCCTCCGGCGGGTGACGGCGGTCGCTCTCATCCTGATCGCCGGAGTGACGGTTCTTCGTCCCCACCCCGGTTCCGCCCGCACCGAAGTGTCGATCCTGGTCGCGGCGGAGGATCTCGCAGCGGGCACGGAGCTGACCCCGGAGGACGTCCGCACGCGTACGGTCCCGAAGGAGCTCGTCCCCACCGGCGCCTTGAGCGACACCGACGCGGTCCGAGGGCGGATGCTCGCCGCTGCGACACGTCGTGGTGAGTTCCTGACCGACGTGCGCCTGGTGGGCGAGGCATCGACCCGGATCACGACCGGGCACGACGACCATGCCGCCGTGGCGATCCGGCCCGCCGACCCCGCTGTGGCCGGGCTGATTCATCCGGGTCGCGAGGTGGACGTCATTGCCGCCGCGCGTTCCGGTCAGCCCGACATCCTGGCCGAACGGGCACCGGTGCTCGTAGTGCACTCCGCAGCGGACGAGCCCGCAGGGACGCGCCCCGGCGCGCGGGGGCAGGTGATCGTGGTGGGACTCCCGCAGGACCGGGCCGCCGCGGTCGCCTCGGCCGCACTCACGAAGGCAGTGACCGTGACCCTGCGCTGACACCTGCTCCCGATTCCGCGCCACTCAGGAACCGTGGTGCGGCGGACGATTCTCGCGGTACCACTCCTCCGGATCACTCCCGGACCTCTCCCCCGAGGAACGCTCGTCCGAGGTGGTCTCCGGAAGGAGATCCCCGAAGACCTCGGCGAGTCTGCGCGCGCTGCGGTGCTCGGTCTCCCTTTCGGACCGGCCTCCGTATCGATGCTCCGTCACGAGCACCATTGTTCCCGAAGGTGGCGGGCAGGGCCCAAGACCGCCCTGCCCGCCACACCGGCAACGAGCGGCACCGGATCAGCCCGACTCCAGTCCCGACAACTGCTCGATCACATGCGTCACCAGCGGCGTCAACGTCGCCATGCCGTCCCGGATCGCGGCCCGGGAGCCCGCGAGATTCACCACCAGAGTGCTACCGGACACGCCCACGAGGCCGCGGGAAACGCCGGCATCCACCGCACCGGCTGCCAGCCCCGAAGCACGCAGCGCCTCGGCGATCCCCGGAATCGGCCGGTCGAGGACTCCCGAGGTCGCATCCGGCGTGACATCCCGGGGAGACACGCCGGTTCCGCCCACCGTGATCACCACGTCGACACCGCCGATGACCGCCGTGTTCAACGCGTTGCGGATGTCGACCGTCTCACCGGCCACCGCGACGGTGCCGTCGACGATGAAGCCGGCCTCCTCCAGCAACTCGGTCACCAGCGGACCGGTGCTGTCCTCCTGTTCACCCTGCGCGGCCCTGTCGTCCACGACGACCACGAGAGCTCGCCCCAACCGCTGCGCGCTGCGTTCCATACCGCTTACCGTAGTCGCCAATGTTTCCGCGGTCAGATTCGGTGAAGCGGAAGCAGCCTCACCATTCCGCGTCGGGTGGGAGAGCACACTTCCCGACTTCTCCACCATGCTGTCCGCCTCTCCTGTTCCGGGAACGTGGAATGCCGCATACCTGTCGCTCCTGTCGCTCGTACTGCCGCGAGCCGATGCCCGAGCCCTCACTGGCCGGTCAGGGTGACCTGGGTGGTGCGCTTGTTGTTTCCGTCCCTGTTGGTCAGCGTCAACGTCACCCGATCGCCCGGTGCGTGGGAACGAATCGTCGCAACCAGCTCGTCGGCACTGGTGATCGCTCGGTTGCCGACCCTGGTGATGACATCGCCGGTACGAACACCGGCCTGCTGCGCCGGGCTACCGGGGACGACCTCGACCACACGAGCCCCGGAAGTGCCCTGCGCGGGAGTGATCCGCACGCCCAGCGTGGTCTGCTGGGCCGATCCGGTCTCGATCAGCTGCTGGGAGATGCGCCGCGCGTGGTCGATCGGGATCGCGAAACCCAGTCCGACCGAACCCGCGCTGCCCCGGCCGGAGCTGGGGCTGTAGATCGCCGAGTTGATCCCGACCACGCGGCCGTTCATGTCCACCAGAGGGCCACCCGAATTGCCCGGGTTGATGGCGGCGTCGGTCTGCAGCGCGTTGATCACGGTGGCCTGGTCGCCCTGGCGGCCGCCTGCCCGCACCGGTCGGTTCTTGGCACTGATGATGCCGCTGGTGACGGTTCCGGACAGCCCGAAGGGCGAGCCGATGGCCACCACCGGCGCCCCCACCTCGAGGTCGTCCGAACGCCCCAGTTCGGCGGGGTTCAGACCGGTCGCGTCGACCTTGAGAACCGCCAGGTCGGACTTCGGGGCGGTGCCGACGACGTCGGCGGGCAGCACGCGACTGTCGTTGAGCCGCACGGCGATCCGGCCCTGCTGCGCGCCCTCGACCACGTGATTGTTGGTGAGGATGTAGCCGTCCTGGCTGATCACGATGCCCGAGCCGGACCCCTGTCCCTGCATGCTCTGCACCTGGATCTGCACCACGCTCGGCAGGACCTTGTCGGCAACCGCCTGGACGGATCCCGGCGGGGCATCGGAGGTGTTGCGAGCCGGTGGCGGCGCATCGAGCGCGGTCCCCGCGGAACCGTTCGAACCACCGAGCCGGTCCCAGGCGAAGCTGCCGACGCCACCGCCGACCAAGCCGGCCAGCAGAGCCAGCACGGCCACACCCGCGACGAACTTGCCTCTGCCGCCACGCTTGTTCCGAGACGTCTGCACCGCGTTCATGGGCGGCGGATACCCGCCCTGATTCTGCTGCCACCCCTGTTCGTACTGCCCCGGGGGGAACTGGGCCTGCTCGTACTGGCCCTGCGCGTACTGGCCCTGGTACTGGGGAGATCCGTACTGGGGGTGTCCGTACGGTCCCTGCGGATACTGCTGGGATGTGGACGGGTGCTGCGCCGCATACGCGCTCCGGTCCGGCGTTGTCCATTCCGGCCGGTCCGGCGGTTGCTGCTGACGCTCGCCGGAGGGGGTCGATTGCTCCGTCGAGGGAGAGGGCACCCCGGCAGGCGGCATCTCGCCGGACGTGTTCTGCTGTGCAGCGTTCTCTGCCTGCTGGTCAGGATCCCTCGACGTATCGTCGGAGGAACCCGGGGTGTTTTCCGTCATGGCTCCACTCTGCGTTATGGGTCTGAGAGCCGCCTGAGATCAAGCTGTGGAGACAAGCTCCACCCTGAACGCATGCGATTCATCACTCACCGTATCCGTCTCATCCTAACGAGCGAGCCGTCAGATCGCGTGCAGTCGTGCGGCGATCTGCTCCGGCGTCACATCGTTGATCCACACCCCCATACCGGACTCGGAGCCGGCCAGATACTTGAGCTTGTCCGGCGAGCGCAGCACCGAGAACACCTCGAGATGCAGCCACGACAGGTCCCGACCCGTACGAACCGGAGCCTGGTACCAGGCGGCGATGTAGGGCAATGGGCGGTCGTAGAGGCCGTCGAGGCGGCGCAGGACCTCCAGGTAGGTGACCGCGAAGTCGTCGCGCTCGGCCTCGGTCAGCGCGGGAAAGTCCGGTACCTGCCTGCGCGGCATCACGTGCACCTCCACGGGCCAGCGCGCCGCGGCGGGAACGAACGCCGTCCAGTGCTCGGAGTCCACGATCACCCGCTCGCCCGTGGCGCGTTCGGCGGTGAGCACGTCACCGAGCACGTGCCTGCCGTGCTCGGCCCGGTAGTCCTCGGCCACCCGCAGCATGCGCTCGGTCTTGGGCGTGACGAACGGGTAGCCGTAGATCTGCCCGTGTGGATGGTGCAGCGTGACACCGATCTCCTCGCCGCGGTTTTCGAAGCAGAAAACCTGCTCGACTCCGGGCGTCGCCGACAACGCGGACGTCCGGTCGGCCCACGCGTCCACGACCGTGCGCACCCGGCCCGGCGTCAGCCTGCCGAACGAGGTGCGATGCTCGGAGGTGAAGCACACCACCTCACAGCGGCCTCGCGCGGGTGCCGCCGGGATCAGTCCGGCCCCGTCCACGGAGCCGGTGTCGCCCTCGACGTCCCGGGCGAACGAGGGGAACCGGTTTTCGAACACGGCCACCTCGTAGTCCGCTTCCGGAATCTCGCTGGGGCGCCCCGGAGCGCTCGGGCACAGCGGGCACAGATCGGCCGGGGGCTTGTAGGTCCGGGACTGCCGGTGCGCGGCCATCGCCACCCACTCCCCGGTGAGCGGATCACGCCTCATCTCCGAAGCGGGTGCCTGATCCGGCAGGTCGCGGGTGTCCTCGGCCACTCGCGGCGGAGCGTGCGGATCGGCGTCGAAGTAGAGGATCTCCCGGCCGTCGGCCAGGCTCCGCACAGTACGTCTCACAGCTCGCTCCCCTGTCCCGATACGGCCTTTTCGCAATCGGAGACCTCCGCGATGGCCAGGTCGGCGACGCGTTCGACCAGGACCTGGCGCGCCTCTGCCGGCAACCCGTCATCACTGATCAGCACATCGGCCTGCTCCAGACCGACGATGGTGGAAATTCCCACGGTGGACCACTTGGCGTGGTCGGCGAGCACCACCAGACGTTCCGCGGCCTCGGCCAGGACTCGGTTGGTTTCGCTCTCGTTGAGGTTCGGGGTGGTGAATCCCGCCCGGGCATCCACGCCGTGCACTCCCAGGAACACCACGTCCAGATGCAGGGAGCGCAGAGTCTGCACCGCCACGGGGCCGACCAGCGCATCCGAGGGAGTCCGCACCCCTCCGGTCAGGATCACGGTGCGGTCGGTGCGACCACGCTGCTGAAGTACGTCGGCGACCTTGACCGAGTTGGTCACCACGGTCAGGTCGGCCACGTCGTCGAGATGCCGGGCCAGCGTCCAGGTGGTGGTTCCCGCCGACAGGCCGATCGCGGTGCCCGGCCGCACCCGCTCGGCGGCCAGCCGCGCGATCGCTTCCTTCTCGGCGAGCTGGCGCATCGACTTGACTTCGAATCCCGGTTCGTCGGTGCTGCGTCCCACCTTCGACGTGGCGCCACCGTAGACCTTCTCCACCAGGCCACGCGTGGCCAGCGCATCGAGATCCCGACGGATGGTCATATCCGACACACCCAGCCGCAGGACCAGATCACTGACTTGGACCGCACCGGTCCGGCGTACCTCCTCCAGGATCAGCTCCTGGCGTTGTCGTGCGAGCACTCCACCCACCTAATTGACACAAGTCAACACAAAACAACAATACACGCTCAATATAGCTCGGATAATTCCGACATACCGCGGTTGTTCGCATAGCCCATGTTCGTTGATGTTGGCTTCGATGTGCACATTCAGCCCGGCCGTCCCGGCAGGTACACCCACAGCAGGGCACCACCCTCGGGCGCCTCACCCGCCCATGCGCTTCCCCCGTGCCGCTCGGCGACCTGCTTGACGATCGCCAGTCCCAGGCCGGAACCGGGCAGCGTTCGCGCGTCCGTGGAACGGTAGAAACGCTCGAACACGTGCGGTCTGTCCTCCGGGGAGATTCCGGGGCCGCTGTCGGCGACCTCCAGCACCGCGAAACCCGAGTCGTACGGGCGCAGCCGGACCCGGACCGTACCGCCTTGCGGGCTCCACTTCGTGCCGTTGTCCAGCAGGTTCAGCACTGCCCGCTCCAGTGCGGTGGCATCCCCCAACATCGACCACGACTGCAGCCGTACGTCGAACTCGACCCCGGACGCGCGCCGCCGCGCCCGTTCCAGCGCCCGCTCGACCACGTCCACCAGCTCCACCGGCTCGTGCACGGCATTCGGCGCGTCCTCCCGGGCGAGCTCGACGAGATCACCCACCAGCGCGGACAGTTCGGTCAGCTGTGCCCGCACATCCGCGAACATCTCGTCGCGATCCTGCTCGGACAGCGTCGGGGCATCGGGCCGGTCCGAGGCCATCAACAGTTCCAGATTGGTGCGCAGCGAGGTCAGCGGTGTCCGCAGTTCGTGCCCGGCATCGGCGACCAGGCGACGCTGCTGCTCCTGGGACTCGGCCAGCGCACCGAGCATCCTGTTGAAGCTCGTGGTCAACCGCGCCAGCTCGTCGTCACCGCTGACCGGGATCGGCCGCAGCTCACCGGTACGTGCCACCCGCTCGGTCGCCGCCGTCAGGCGTTGCACCGGCCGCAGGGCGGTACGCCCCACGGCCGTGCCCGCCGCCGCGGCGAGCAGGATCCCCGAGCCGCCGATGACGACCAGGACCGCACTGAGCTGGGCCAGGGTCGCCTTGGTGGGCTGCAGTGACTGCGACATCACCAACGCCGTCCGGTCGGCGGCGGGAATGGCCACCACCCTGCTGTTGGTCTGCTGGTCGGTACGCAGGGACCAGGGTTCCCGGCCCCGCGCGACTGCCAGCTCGGCCGCACCCCAGGGCGGCTCCTGCCCCGGCCCGGTGATCTCCGTACCGTCGGCCCGCACCAGGCTGATCCGCAGATTCGCCGCCGCGTAGAAGGCCGCGGGGACGGACTGCAGGTCCGGACCGAGCACGCGGGGTCCCGAAACGGCCTGGGTCGCCCGCTCCATGAGGTTGTTGTCCACCTGCTGGTAGAGGCTGTCGCGCACGGTGAAGAAGGCGCCGACCGAGACGAGCGCGACCGCCCCGGCCACGCAGATCGCGGCGAGCAGCGTGACTCGATTGCGCAGGGAGACCCGCTGCCACCGGCCGGTTTCGCGCTCCCCGCCGGGAACACTGATCAGGTCGGGGGGAGGTGGTGCGGGCGCGATCACGGTGGCGTCTCCCGAAGCACGTAGCCCACACCACGGACGGTGTGAATCAGGCGTGTCTCGCCCTCGGCTTCCGTCTTGCGCCGCAAATAACCGATATAGACCTCCAGGGCGTTTCCGGACGTGGGAAAGTCGTAGCCCCAGACCTCCTCCAGCAGGCGGCTGCGGGTCAGGACCTGCTTGGGATGCGCCATGAGCAGTTCCAGCAGTGAGAACTCCGTGCGCGTCAGGCTGATCGCCCGGTCGCCACGGTGGACCTCCCTGGTGCCCGGGTCCAGTTCCAGGTCCGCGAAACGCAGCGCTTCGGGACGCTGCTCACCGGGCTCCGGTGGCCCCGCCCTGCGCAGCAGAGCCCGGACCCGGGCCAGCAACTCCTCCAGAGCGAACGGTTTGGGCAGGTAGTCATCGGCCCCGGCATCGAGTCCTGCGACCCGGTCGGAAACCGCCTCCCTGGCCGTGAGCACCAGAATCGGGAGATCGTCGCCGGTGCTGCGCAACCTGCGGGCAACCTCCAGACCGTCGACCCTGGGCATCATGACGTCGAGAACCATCGCGTCCGGCCGCTGGTCCACCAGCTGGTCCAGCGCCTGCTGACCGTCTGCCGCGAGTTCGACCTGGTAGCCGTTGAACTGCAACGACCGCCGCAGAGACTCCCGTACGGCCCGGTCGTCGTCGACGACGAGGATGCGCATGCCCCCAGTGTCACCCGAAGCCCTGAGAACCGGCTGAGAGCCACCCTCCGATGAGGAGTGAGCCCGGTCGCGTGTGCTCCGGGCCGCTGTGGCGGGCCGGAGCACACGGGGCAGGATGTATGCGATGAACACCGCCGGAGCAACACCACGAGGCACTCCCGAAGCACCTTCCGCCGACCTCTACGACACCATCAACCGCCGCCGGGACGTGCGGTCGGAGTTCACCGGCGAGGAGATCGCACCGGACGTCCTGCGACGTGTGCTGACCGCCGCCCACAGCGCGCCCAGCGTGGGACTGTCGCAGCCCTGGGACTTCGTGGTGGTGCGCAACGAGTCCACCCGCCGCGCCTTCCGCGAGCACGTGCTCGCCGAGCGCAGTGTCTTCGCGGCACAGCTCAGCGGCGAACGCGCCGAGACGTTTTCCAAGATCAAGGTCGAAGGTGTCGTCGAGTCCTCACTCGGCATCGTCGTCACCTACGATCCGCAGCGCGGGGCCCCGGCGGTACTCGGACGGCATGCCATCGCCGACGCCGGGCTCTACTCGGTCTGTCTGGCGATCCAGAACCTGTGGCTGTCCGCCACCGCCGAAGGGCTCGGAGTGGGCTGGGTCAGCTTCTACCGGGAGGAGTTCCTGCGGCGGCTGCTGGACATCCCCACCGGTGTGCGTCCGGTCGCCTGGCTGTGCCTCGGGCCCGTGCGCTCCCTGGCCGACACGCCGGATCTGGAGCGCCACGGCTGGCGCAAACGCCTCCGACTCGATGACGTCGTGCACGACGAGAAGTACAGACACGACTTCAGCCGGTAGCCTGTACCTGGACAATCCGTGGCTTCCCCGTAACCGGCCGTACGGGGTTCCGGAACGGCCGCCATGACAAGCCACTGCGAGGTGCCGTGCTGCAAGATGCTCAGATATTGGCGGGGTGGATCCCCCAGCAGGACCGCGAGGTGCGACTCCTGCTGGACTCAGCTCGCTTCGAGGAAGCCGCCGAGCTGTTCGACCAGGTGACAGCCACCGCACCGAACGCGGTGGAAGGCGCGTGGAATCGCGCCACGGTACTGGTGCACCGCGCCCTGAACGCCTGGCGGCTCGGACGGATCCCCACCGCGCTGGAGCTGGCTGCCGAAGGCTGGAGCGAACTCGACATCGACCGGCCGTCCGGAACGGCAGCGGCCCAGGCGATCAGCATGGTCGGCTCTCTGCTGGACACGATCGGGCATCGTTCCTCGGCGCTGGAACTCATGTCGCGGGCGGTGGCGGTGGCTCGCGAGGCCGACGACCCCGGCACACTCGCGCACTGCTTGCTCCGCCACGCCCACGCGTTGCTGTTCTGGGCGGTCGCGCGCCCCGAGGAAACCGATGTGCACGAGCAGTTCTCGGCCGCGGTGAAGCTGTACGAGGAAGGCCTGTCCCTGGCCGATTCCGGCCTGATCCGCCGAGGCCTGCTCTCGGGTGGAGCACGGTCACTGGCCGGGCTCGGGGTGACCGCGCGAGCCGAGAATCGGGCGACGGAAGCACTGCAGCTCAGTTACGAGGCCGAGGACTGGTCGAGTGCCGCACTGGCCATGTGGGTGCTGTCCGGGATCCGGCACCAGCAGGGGGAACTGGAAGAGGCCCGGACATTCGGCAGCCGCGCACTGGACTGCGCGGAGAAGATCCGGGACAGGCTGTTGATGACGCGGCTCGGGCTGGACCTGGCGACGATCTGCGAGCAGCTCGGCGATCCCGTCGGCGAGGCCGCGGCCCTGCGGCGATCACTGGCCGCGAGCCGCTCGGCGGTCCGGCTGCTGCAGGAGGGACTGGGGCAGGCCCTGGAGCAACGGCGTATCGCGGTACAGGCCCAGCGGTCGGCCACCGCCGCGCGGGCGGCGGCGTTCCGGGACTCGCTGACCGGTTTGACCAACCGCTTCGGGCTGGAACGCCAGGCTCCGGCTCTGCTCGAGCAGACCCTCGCCCAGGGGCGGGTTCCGTGGCTGCTGCTCATCGATGTGGACTGGTTCAAAGACGTCAACGACGATGCCGGGCACACCGCCGGTGACATCGTCCTCCAGGAGATCTCGCAGTTGCTGCGCCAGGCGTGCCGCACCGACGACCTGGTCTGCCGGTGGGCGGGAGACGAGTTCGTGGTCCTGTTGGTGGACACGTCCGAGGAATCGCAGGAAGCAGGGCCGATCGTCGCGGAACGAATCCGCAGCACCGTCGACGATCACGACTGGCAGCTCGTTCTCGGCCACACGCCTCAACCGCCGACCACGAGCATCGGCGCCGCCGCCGGCCCCACATCGCTGGATCACCTGTTCGCGGCGGCCGATATCGCGCTGTACCGCGCGAAGCAAGCGGGGCGCAACCGTGTCGAGGTCGACCGGCAGCCACTCGATCCGGGGCGGCAGGCAACCACCTGACACGGCACACGGCGACGTGCCCGGCCGGGTGTCGGCGCTGTTTCCTCGCCCGGTACTGTGCAAGGCACAGCCGTAGCGAGTGGCCGTTACCGGCACATGCCCCCGTAGCTCAGGGGATAGAGCACCGCTCTCCTAAAGCGGGTGTCGCAGGTTCGAATCCTGCCGGGGGCGCATCATCCCAGGGCACAGCAGTGGAGAGCGATCTCGAGCAAGATCGATCCCCACTTTATCCCCACACTTGATCTCATTGCCCGGTTTCCAGCTCGGCCAGGGCTTGGGCTGCCGAGGTGCCCACGGTCTTGCGGTTCATGTACACGTCCTGGGTCATGCTCACCCGCTCGTGCCCGAGATAGTCGGCGATCTCGCACGCGGACAGGCCGGCTTCACCGAGGGCGGCGGCCCCTCCGGGGCCGCCGAGTAGAAGTCGAGCACGTTGCGCACCGAGGAAGGATCGCCGAGGTGGTCACCCGGGAAGCCGCGAGGCCGGGCGATCCGCTGCCGCGGCCATGGACACCGGGGCTCGCAGGGCGAGCCGCGCTGACCAGAGCCTTGCCCCAGAAGGACATCGGTCACCGTATGTCCGAACGAGCGGCGAGCATCAGGCCGTGAAAGTCACGCACCAGCCGATCAGACCGCGCTACCAGCCACCGGCAGAAGAGATGTCCTCGTCGGACGGGCTGATCATCTGGATGGAGGGGAGATGAGATCGGTGCGGTGGCGGGCGTTGCCGGGTGTCCTCATCCCGTCAGGCCTCCTCCAGGACAATCAGGCCGTGTCAAGGGCGCACACCTGGCACTAGGGTGCTTCTGGTGGCTTTTGGATGGTGTCACGAAGCCAGATCATGATTGCTGCGACGGTGAGCGCTCCTGATCCAGGACGAACCACCGTGAACGCAGGCAGGCCAGTGTCCACCCGTTCTTGCAATGAGGCGGACACACACGCAGCCATCCGTTGTCTGCCAGGGTAAGCTGGCCTGACTTCGGGTCGGGCGCCTTATCGAGACGGTCGACGACGGAGTGTGTGGTGCTGCTTCGCTGTTCGAAAAAGCTTCTGAACGGTTTTGAGGACAACCTTCGGAATTCCCGGTCGGCGCTCGAGAGCCTTGATCCTCTGATTCTGGCGCTCAAGCCGGCGCTGCTGGTTCACCAGGATTGGCAGGGCCCGGGAAATCAGTTGCACCGGGTCAGCCTCGTACAGCGGCTTATCGGCGACAGGATCCCGTGTGAATGCCTCACCGACTTCGAAATGCTCCGCCTCCAGTCGCCCATTGCTGTCCGAGCAGCGATCCAGGACCTCCTGACGTAGCTCTGTCGAAACAAAGCACGAGTTCGAGGGATGCAGGTTCTTGGTGAGACCATTGTCCCTCAGGACCCACAGGAAGTCCTGCGGGTCCTGAGGTGTCTCGAAGTTTTGGTTGTACATCGCCATCAGCATGCTGAGGTCGTGGTCGAGCGATCCATGCACCTGTCCAGGGTTTATGAGCTGGTCGCTGGGCAGGCGTAGGCCCATACGTTGCACGAGGTAGTCAACGATTCCACCCGCCTGCATAGCGCTATCGTACGAGCACGCATGCACGATGGCGGACGAGTCCCGCCACTTCGAGACCAGTTCGTGGTAGTCGAGTAAGTAGTCGACCGAGTCCACGTACTCTCTCGCTGACATGATCCGGCGCCCTCGGTACGTCTTATGTTTTAACGCCCACTGCTTGTAAGCCGACTCCAACCATTGGTCCTGCCGGCGGAATACAACGAAGACCTCCCAGCTATCGAAAACCCGCGACTCTCGTACATACTCATCGAGATTTCGGATGACCACCAAGGGGTCATGGGCCATCGAGAAGGCTTCGTTCGACCATATCAGTGTCCTAGCCTCGCTCGGATGGTCCCGCAGGACGCTGTCAAGACGCTGCAGCGTGCAGGATAATTCCTGCGGTCGCTGCACCTGACCGAGATCCTCCAATAGCCCGGGCTGCACGACGTTCTCCAGAAGTGTCCCCCCGTACAGGTAGCCACTTTTACGCAACACGTCCTCATTGACCTCACAGAACCGCTGAAACGCCGTAGTTCCGGTCTTCCCGAGTCCAATGTGCAGGAGAAGCTTCATCGGAACTCACCTCTTCTGTCAGTCACTTGAGGACAGCGCCGTATGTTGACCGAACACACACGAGAGCGTACATCCTATAACTCCGAACCTATCTGGTATAGTATTCCAACTTTCGAGCCCGGTACCTCAGTGTGGCGAAGCAAGCGCCGGACGCTATCTGTGGCCTACCCCATGATCGAAGGAGCCACCATGTGTCCACGCCGCCGACCGCATCCTTCCCTCCTAGGTGATCGCCTGATTCGACCGGACGATTCCCCGCACTTCGAGGCCATAGAAGTCAATGTCCACGTCGCGTGCCTCGAAGAGGAGGATAAGCTTGGCAGAGGTGGCCTTCCCCAGCGCCCCCTGAGGAAGGTCGTGCAGGTCTATCGGAAGCGATTCACAGCATCGCTCTCCGCGCAGCTCGATCTGGCCCGAACTCGCGTCGACATGCCCACCCGCGGGAAGACCGAGTCGCAGCAGAGCGAACAGCGACGCGGACTGGGGCGCCGCAGCATCCAGTACCGAAGTTATCTCGCCGAGGGCGCGCACATTAGACACATCGAGTTCTTGCTCTATCGCCAACCAGTGTATCGCTCCCATTCCTACGGGCGTAATTCGGTAGAAAGGATTGTCATCCACCGGTTTTACCGTGGACACACGTACAGTGCCCTGACCCAAGGCGGACCCAACCCAAAGCATGCCTCCCAAATGGAACGGCTGTGTCGACACATGGGGATTAGTATGCCACTCTTCGAACTGTGGGTCCGCAGTACTTGTCACATGCTTACCAAGACTTACGGAAGTCCGATTCGACACTTCTCTGCCAGAGGTTCTTCTTTTCACTGTCGATCAACTCATCCAATCGCACTGTCAGCCCAGCGCAACGCACCTAATACTATCGCGAAGGGACCAAAACACTGGTCACCGCCTCCGAGTGAGAACCGCCAATGGTCGCGTGATCGCGGTTCCCACTCGCCACGTTTCCGAAGCTCGCATAGTATCAATCGTCTTCTTGAGTTTCCTGACGGACGCAGCGAGACGATCCCTTTCGGCTCTCATTGGCGGCAATTGACTCTGCTTGCCAGCAACGTGGTAAAAATTGTTGGGGCCGTTCGCGTTGAGAAACGCCGCAATCTCGGCCCCCCATGTATTGTACAGATGACGATGCTTCGAAACTATCTTTTCATTGTTCAGGCTCCACAAGCCGGTCTTCGTCCGGAAAATCGAATCACCGCGAATTCGGTACCGGAACAGGGGCTCTGGAATCATTACTCCGCGGTGGCCACCAGCCAACAACGAGATTACGCCCTCCCAATCGTCCAGAAACATGCGAAGATCCGAGTCATGTTCGCCATCCTGCAAGAACGCCTCTCGCTTGTACACGAGTGACTGGCAATTGGTTTGATTCATGAGCAGCTGGATCGGTGGCTCAGCATTCCAGGTCGCCCAGTTACGAATCCGACCTTCCTGGTTGTAGTCCTCGATCCAGGCGCCCACGAAAGACACGTTCGCGTAGTGGCGGAGAATCCGTATCGCTTTCTCGTAATAGCGCGAGGCAACAAGATCATCGGGATCCAGCAGCGTGACCAAGGGCGCCCGGGCTTCCCTGACTCCCGTATTGCGCGCGTTCGCGACTCCTCCGTTGGGAATGTTCACGATCCGTAGCCGTTGTTCATCGAGGCCGTGGGTCTTGTGTAATTCGTCAAGACGGGCAATCGACGCCGGGTCATTGCTCCCGTCGTTCACGAGAACGATCTCAAGATTCTGGATGGTGCAGGAGGTAACGCTTTCGATTGTCTCGTCTACGAACTCGCCCATGTTGAAATATGGGATCACCACCGACAACGCAGGGCCCTCGTCAGATTCAGCTACCGGAAAAACACATGCCTCGTCAGGCGGTGATAGGAAAGGAAAGCTTTCAGGAAGACCTCCGTCATTGGCCTGGGACGGCCCACCATCGACCTCTGTGTGCTCCAACTCGCTGACGATCTTCTCTTTCTTAGTGAGGTAGAAATCGGGATCGCAACTGCTACGAACAGTCTGCATGGCGTTCTCCGCGAACTTTGCACGCTCTTCGGAGTTCAAGCCCATGGCTCGTTCCAGTGCGGAAGAGAACGACTTCGGGTCGTTCACATCGGCGAGAATGATGTTGTATCCGTCGGTCGCGATCTCCTTGATACCGCCGTCAACACCTGCGATGCAGACTTGTCCCTCACTCATTGCCTCGACGACGCTGTAGGGAAAGTTGTCGAAGTGCGATGGGTGAAGTTGCGCGAAGGCTGTTCTGGCGCGTGCCTTGATTTCCTCGCGCGGCACCTTACCCATCAGTTGGATCAGTCCCCTGTCGACCCACCGCTTGTACTGTTTCTCGATGTACGCGCTGTACATCGAGTCCGCAGGTTCGAAGTACTTGTCCTCACCGTAGACCAGGAGAGGAACCTCGACTCCTGCGGACCACAGGACCTGCATAGCTTGGATGGCTTGCTCCGGCCCCTTCCAGTGGGTCAAGCGAGACGCCATGTAGAAGTGGTCGAAATCTGCTGGCTGCTCCTCGGACTCATACTCTTCGACGAAGAACGGATTGTGGAGGACCTCTGCGCGACGGAATCGGGCCCCGGTCTCTTGGAGTTCATCTTGGAGCACATCGAGGATCGCCTGTGACGGGCCAATCACAAGGTCAGCACCAGCGAGGGCTTGCAGCTCCATCTTCCCGGTCCAGTAGTTCGGCAACCGATAGACGGGGACCTGATTCATCCGATTGATGATGTACGTCGGCGTATGGGCGTTGACAACAATAGGAATCTGAGCGAATCGTGAGTTCCCGCAGAGTTTCTGCTGAACGGTGAGCGTACCAATACCAAATCCGTCAGCGAATTCGATATAATTTGGCCGGGGTATATTTAGAGCTCCAGATTCGACCTGTACCATCAGCAGGTCAGCAAAGCGCTCGAACAGACGGGAGACGTTGACCCACCAGCCCAAGCTGTTAGCTTCCAGTGAGCGCCGGGGATTCAGGGAAACCAACAGAACGTTGTCGTGAAGGTATCGGGTTGTCATGAGACCGGACTGGTCGAACGACAACGTGAAGACTACCAAGAATCCGTCGTTACGCCGGCCGTATGCTTCTGCCACCACGCCCATGTAGCTGCTCAGGCCGCCACCAAACTCGGGCGGAAACTCAAAGGAGAAATACCAGGCGTTCATGCTCTTCTGCGTCAATTGGTCAGACAGCGGCCCCATTTTTACTCCTCTCGCTGCGGCGGTAAGACGTGTGCATCGCCGCACGGCACAACCGGATACTCATCAAATCAGACCGTCCCCAGGATCGCACTGCTGGGCCCTACGGATTGGCCGGGGTGGCAACCAACTCCGAAGATTTCGATAGGATTACAAATCAACATGGGAATAGTCACGATCTGGTTGCTGTTAACAATCTCCGCACCACCCAGCTAACGTGCACGTTTGTACATCTCGACGAGGGTGATCTCCGCTCAAACGTATGATATAACTCCTTCGTGACCTCGGGTCGGCGAGACGCTGGATTGCTTCTCCATTCGGCGAGCCGTAAGGATGCCACGGAGTGTTCCTTCCGTTCGCTCTGGTTGACTCGTATCGGTGAACATTCGTGAGGCCACCCCGGGCTGAGTCACGATGCGTGTACTGGACTAGGAGTTAGGTGCGGTTTTCCATGCCAACGACTGATCGACGTGTCGGCAACCGCGCCGGCAACTCGACTACGTCCATAGAACGATCAATGATAGTGCATGTCCCACCTTGTCGCCAATGACTGTCTTCGACACGGTCCTGTGGAAAAACACACCCAAGCCGAATACGAACGGAGAATCGAAGAGATGCGAGCGAAACATCCACGTCCGGAAAAGCGGGATCAAGCTACCTCAACAGGAAGGAGACGTTATCAACCACTCAAAGACATCGGCTACATAGCGGCGCTCCTGCTGCGTGACAAGCTGAATAAAATCAAGGGGCGGATACGGTGATCAAGCCGCCACACGCACCAGCCACCGGCTACCGCTACGGCGGTTTATTCCGAGTCGAGAGCGCATGGCGCGAAGCCGGCCGAAGCGGCTTTCAAGTCTGCCGTTACCGGCTGACACAGCTCGACACCACGGTACTCAGCCCAGAGAACCGTCCACCGCTCGCGAGACCACGAGTCGACCAGATGGCAACCACTCCTCCACCCGACGTACCGCAACGACACAACGGCTCGTACGGTCGACCGTGGTAGCTAACCACGTGAAGGACCTCCACGACCACACCTCCCAGACATGCCACGTACGCCTCACTGTCGGCAACTGCGGCTACTCCGAAGACGCCCACATCCAGGCACTTGGACGTCCCCACGAGGGTCCCGATATCCACCAACGTCTTGTGCCTATGCCCGAACTGCCACGTCCTGTTCAACGCAGGAGCCCTCATCATTGCTGATGACCTCTTGCCCATCAGCACCCAGCTACCTACAGGTACTCGCGGGCAATGCGCGGACACGGCCACGCACTCCGGTGATCCAAAGCTGTTACCACCTGCCGCCGGACGGCGACCTTGCACCATCGAACGGATCGCACGTCCCCACACGATCACCAGCGACCGTGCCCCGAAGACCTCGCCCGCTCTCGGGCAGCCGGAGGTTTGACCGCACGTGCTGCTGATCAGCTTCGACCCCGGTAAGACATTTGCCAGCATTGCTGTCAACGGCAGCGGAAAGAGGTGAACGCAGTGGCGACACTGACGATTCGCGGGCTCGACGACGAGCTCCACGCACGACTGCGTGTCCGCGCTGCCCAACATGGGCGCTCCATGGAGGCCGAGGTTCGGGCGATCCTGCAGGATCAGCTGTCTTCTTCTCCGCTGCCTGCCTGGGGACTGGGCAGTCGCATTCACGCCCGGTTCGCGACCATCGAGGATGCCGAACTCGATCTGCCCTCGCGCAGCGAGGCACCCCGCGCGGCGGCCTTCGACGCATGATCGTTCTCGACACCAGCGTTCTCTCGGAGTTGACCCGGCAGACTCCTGACACGAACGTGCTGTCGTGGCTGGACGCTCTGCCCACCGACGAGGTGGCCACGACAGCGATCACCGCAGCGGAGCTACTCCACGGCGTGACCCGCCTGTCCGACGGGCGCAGGAAAACTCTCCTGACCGAAGCAGTCCGAGCACTGATCAACGAAGACTTCCAAGGGCGCGCCGTCAGCGGCGAGTAACTCCACGATCACAATGCTCACGAGCCGGTTCTGACCGAACAGGACCCGAACGGCCAAGCTCTTCCCCGCTCGAAGCACCACGATGACAAAGCCATCGCCGTCATCCGGTGGCAGCACTGCGGAGAACGGTATGTCGCAGACGTCCGAGCATTCGGTCAGCGTGGCTGGTGTCGTCCTCGACGAGGCTGAGCGAGTTGCGATGACCGGTTGAACCTGCCCTCATCGGCTGAGTGCGCGGGTGCAGAGTTTCTTCTCTCCGTCAAGGGCGCCCCCTCCGGGGCCGCCGAGAGAGGCGAAGGGCGCGCCACTCACTCCGGGATCTCACCGGTTTCGGTCACCTGGCGGGCGATGTCGCGGAGCTTGACGTGGTGCTCCTGCGAGCTCTTCTTCAGCACTTCGAACGCCTGCTCCTCGGAAGTCTTGTGGCGATTCATGATGATGCCCATCGCCTCACCGATGCCCTGACGGGTCGCGATCGCCTCGTGCAGTTGCGCGTCGTTGCGGGCAGCGGCGAACGCCACCGCGGCGTGCGAGGCGAAAATCCACCCCACCTGTTCGGAACGCTTGGTGAACGCGTTGGGGCGCGAGGAGTAGAGATTCAGAGTACCGAGGCGGTCCCACGCGGTGAACAGCAGGAACCCCATCATGCTGCCGATGCCGAGAGCACGAGCCTTCGGTGCGTAGCGCGGCCAGCGATCCCCACTGCCGCCCATGTCGGCGATCCGGTAAACCTCTTGGTAGTTCTCGGCCACCTCGAAATGCGGCCCCTCGCCCAGCTCGGCCTGAATCCGATCCGACTCCCGGCCCAGATCACCGGTCGATGCCACAGTGCTCAGCTGCCGATTGGCGTCCAACACCACAATGCTGGCTTCCTGACATCCATCGATCCGCAGCGTCGCATGGGCGGCGATCCGATCCAACGTGCTGCCCACCGAATCCTGTGCGAGCAGATGACGAGCCATATGCGCAAACGAGGTCGCCAACCCCTCCACGTCGAATTCGTCCGCCACGGTCACCTCCCTGCAGCTCGCCCCTCATCACAAGCTATCGCGAGACACGGGACCCAACGCGCACGGACGAGCGGTTCGCCGCAGGCCCCTGTATGCGGCCTACCTGGGCGACTACCTGCGGAAGGCGCTCACGGGCATGGTGCCTGCGGTCTTTCCGGCAGGTACACGACCTTTCGATCGGCGCGGCCGGTCACCGATGAGTTCGTCGCCCGGGCAGGGTCCATACCTGCAAACCGCAAGTTGTGCACACGACCATGATCGGGGGGGGAGCCATGGCCACCAACGCACTACCGCCCGTCGTCGACGCCGATACCTGGCAGCGCCAACTCGACGCACTGCGCGACCGGGAAAAGGCCGCGACCCGAGAACTCGACGCGATCGCCGCGCAGCGCCGCCGCATGCCGATGGTCACGATGCCCGACTACACCCTTGAGGGCGAGCAAGGGCAGGTCCGGCTGGCGGACATCTTCGGCAGTGCGTCGCAGCTGATCGTCTACAACCACATGTGGTTCCCCGGCGAGCAGTGGCAGTGCCCGGGCTGCACCGGGTTCACCTCACAGTTCACCCGATTGGAGTTCCTGGACAACTACGACGCCCGGTTCGTCATCGTCACCCAAGGTCCGATCGACGAGGCACTCGCTTACAAGCGGCGGGTCGGGAACACAATGACCTGGTACTCCACAGCGAACAGTCCCTTCGGCACCGACGTCGGTGCACCGCCCGGCGGAGGATTCGCCGTCAACGTGTTCCTGCGCGACGGCGGCACCGTGTATCGCACCTGGCACACCAACGGCCGCGGCACCGAGCAGCTCAGCCACAGCTTCGCACTGATCGACCTGCTGCCGTACGGGCGGCAGGAGGAGTGGCAAGACTCGCCCGAGGGCTGGCCGCAGTCGCCCACCTACAGCCGGTGGGCCGCATCCGAAGACATCGCCGCGCTCTACGGCTCGGATGCGTGAGTGCGCCACCTTGCCGTGCAGAGGCTCGATCGAGACCGAGAGGAGATCGCCGGCATCGCAGCCGAGGATCGGCGACCGGTACAGCCGGGCCGGTTGGATGGCACGATCCCACCGTGAGGTCGGCCGGATCGACGGAAGAGCTTTCTCGACCCGGTGATCGGGGATCATCGAGTCCGGACCGCTTTCCAATCAAGCAGCCCGTCGTGCTGCCCGGATCGGAGCCAACGGTGTACCCGATTCTGTATCACCACCTTGGACAGGAGCCACCCGTCGATCGAAGGTGACAGCAGGAGATCGTGAGCACGGACCGGGCGGCGATGCAACCATGTGCTCAGGCGCCGATCAAGGATTTCGGCCCCCAGCAGGAGATCCCCGTCGCGATGAGCGAATCTCCGCAGCTTCACAGCGCTGGTCAGCTGCACCCACTCGGGGGGCAGGCAGGCCAACGCCGCTGTCGGCAGGAACACCTCGCAGCCTCCCAGGAGAGCCACCACCCCGGCGACCAGGGGATAGCGGCACTCACCCGGGCGCACCACAACATCTCGCACATGCCCCAAGTGCTGTTCTTCCGGACCGAGCACTGCCCTGCGCAGCAGCCACAGCACTGACAGTGTCGGGGTGGGGCGCGCCGTCACGGTCGTATTCCGGTATTCGGCCCAGTGCGCTTCTGCCGTCATGACGTGTCCCTTCAACAGGAGCGAGTGACGCCGAGAGAGGGCGTGCCGCGGTCTCGAGCAAGGTCCTTCCGTGTCGACGAGTTACTCGATCAGTTCCCGCATCTGTGCCTCGGCAATGTCCACCACGCGGGGATCCAGCAGCTCAGCGCTGATCCGGTCGCCGCGCTCCCGAAGTACGCAAGCGCCCGCACGGGTGCGACGTAGAGCGATATCGTGCGCCTGCAACAGGCGAGCGACCATGCTCTGGACCGATTCCGCCCCGTCCGGAGGTCGTGGCACGCAGGTGAGTTCGGCGACGCGCCACGGGTCCGCTGCGGCAACGCCTCCGGCGAGGTGGATCCGTTCGGCCAACTCGTCGGCCAGAGCGAGCTGCTGCTCGGCATGCCCGGCCAGCATGGCGCCCAGGTGAGGGGCCATCGAACGAGCGACCCGGTGATGTTTTCGACACAGGGCGGACAGAACCTGGCAGTCGGCGAGGACGCGGTTGAGCCAGTTACGGACGAAGATCCGCGCCTCCTCCTGCCGACCATTCGACCAGGCCCCGTCGAATTGCTTGAGGCCACGGCCTTCACCGTCCGGCCGGTTTTTCGTCGCCGTCAGTGTGAATTCGGCATCGGGTGTCTCGAAAAGGTCGGTGGGACGCACAGCAACCTCCCGCAGTCATCAGGGTCTGTCCGCCAAGAAAGCGGAGGCAGTCTCGCCCGGTCCGCATGACGTGATGGAGTCCGTGTGCCGGCCCGGTGACTCCTATTCTTCTCGAATCGGCCGCTCCCGTCGCCGGTCGTGTCCGGCCAACAAGGTCGGCATCATGCTGCCGACTCCCGGCAACGCCACGAGGAGCGGTCCCGAGCGGCCTCGCGAAGGAAGTGGTACTCCAGCCGGTGGTCGCACGGCGCTTTTGTTCTTCGATTGCCGGTGTCCGGCAATACCCCGTGAAGGCACGCTTCCGGCTGCGGACCTGGCCGGATCGCCGAATCGACGACAGACTCGAAACCACAGAGGTGACGAGTTCCTGTCCTGCGAGCGGTTTTCCCGCACGATTTTTCGGCATTGCTGCCTGCCTGCGTGCCGACTCCGCGGAGGACCGCTCGAGGCAACCGCTGTCCCGTGCTCGGGCAAGAAACGTGCGAGAGGGAATGGTGGAGAGATGTCCAGGGTGATCATGGTCGGTATCGATGGTTCGGTGGACTCGACCACGGCACTGCGCTGGGCGGTCGGCCATGCGGCGGCACTCCGCGCCGTGGTGCGAGCGGTCCATGTCTCGACTCCACCCGGGTACGGGTTGCTGCGGAGACGCCCTCGGGGGCCGGAGGCGAATCAGGTCCACGACGCAGCGAACGCCGAGACCATCCTGAGCGAGGCACCGCTCCGTGTGGACGGGGAATCGGTGGTGGTGGAGCACCGGAAGGTCGAGGGGAGACCGGGGCCGGCGCTGGTCGATCTCGGCCGCGACGCCGATTTGCTCGTCATCGGAGCCACCGGAAAGCAGCAGGACACGATCTTCCCCGAGTCGTCTCTGGGCTCGACCACGCGCTACGTCGTGCGTCACGCCGCCTGCCCGGTGGCCGTCGTCAGACACTCGCACATGCACAGTGCTCCACACCGGTCGAAGCCGGAACCAGCCGATGCAGTGCCTGTGCCGGACACCGGCCGGGGGCATCGGGACACGCATGCGGCCGGAAAGGATCACCAGTTGCGGCAGAGTATTTCCGCGAGGCCTCTTCAAAAGTTGCCCTCCATGTACTCCTGAGGCACACTGAACTCACTTCCGGCACGCCAAACCAATATCCACGTATCCATTGTTCTTCTCGATCAGGGGTGATAGGTGTGGTGGTATACGGGTTTCGGTGCGAGGCATGCGGCGAATTCGAAGCGCGCTTTTCCCTGGGGAATGCGCCGGCCTCGTGTGCCTGCCCACACTGCGATTCACCCGCATTCCGCGTCTACCACGTCGCTCACTTGAGAAATTCGGTGCCGGCGCCGTTGGCTGCTGCACTGCAGCGGGAAGAGGCCAGTCGGGATCATCCCGAAGTGGTCCGCTCCGTTCCGCGTTGATCCGTCTGCGGTAGTCGTTTTGTTCGCGGCTCCGCAGGAGCGCATCCGATTTTCGATATCGGCCACGAAAGAAGGAAATGGAAATGCCTGAGACAGTATTTCATGTCGATCAATCGAAGTCCATGCGGGATCAGGCGGTTCCGGGGCACAACCGCTGGCACCCTGATATCCCACCTGCCGCGCAGGTTCGTCCCGGCAGCGAGTTCCGCATCGAATGCAAGGAGTGGACCGACGGGCAGGTCCGAAACGACGACTCCGCCAACGACATCCGGGACATGGTGCTGGACTACAACCACATGCTCAGCGGACCTGTCGGAGTGGCCGGAGCGGAACCCGGTGACCTGCTTGTCGTCGACTTTCTCGATATCGGCCCTGCCAGCAACATCGAGGTCGCGCAAGGGCGGGAAGCCGGCCAAGGCTGGGGGTACACCGGTATCTTCGCCAAGGAGAACGGCGGAGGGTTTCTGACCGAGCACTTCCCCGACGCGGGTAAAGCGATCTGGGACTTCCACGGTCAGCAGGCCACGTCGCGGCACCTGCCGGGCGTGCGTATCACGTCGAACATCCATCCGGGCCTGGCGGGCTGCGCTCCGTCGGAGGACCTGCTCGCGAAGTGGAATCGACGCGAGCGGGCATTGATCGATACGGATCCGAACCGCGTGCCACCGCTCGCATTGCCTCCCCTGGAGTCCGGGTCCCTCCTGGGCGGACTCTCCGGAGAGGCGCGGGACCGCGCTGCACGCGAAGGCGCGCGGACGGTTCCGCCGCGCGACCACGGCGGCAATGTCGACATCAAGAATCTGAGCATCGGCTCCAGGGTCTATTACCCGGTGTACGTACCCGGTGCCAACTACTCCATCGGCGACCTGCACTTCGCGCAGGGCGACGGCGAGATCAGTTTCTGCGGTGCGGTGGAGATGGGCGGTTACATCGATGTGGGAGTGGACCTCATAAAGGGAGGCATGGACGCCTACGGTGTGACCATGCCGATCTTCGAGCCCGGTCGGCAGGAACCGCGCTACACGGAATTCCTCACCTTCATCGGAATCTCGGTGGACGAGGACGGCGATCAGCACTACATGAATGCCACGATCGCGTACCGGCGCGCGTGCCTGAACGCGATCGAATACCTCAAGAAGTTCGGTTACAGCGGCGAGCAGGCCTACATCATCCTGAACGCCGCACCGATCGAAGGCCGGGTGAGCAGTATTGTCGACATTCCCAACGCGTGCTGCTCCCTGTACCTGCCCACCGAGATCTTCGACTTCGATATCCGGCCGAGCAGCGCCGGGGCCGCGAGAGCAAGCCGAGGCTCCTTGGCACAGGCTAACTAGGGAGGCCATGTCCGCGGCGTCGTCCCGTGTACGCACATCGATTCCGCCGCAGGATCCGAAAGGTAGCGGGATCCGGGAAGTACTTCGAAACGGGTTGGGTGGCGTCGCTGTACGGCTTCACCGGCCGGCGGCGCCACCCGGCCCTGAGACACAGCGAGCGGCTTCGAGTCATCGCCGACGGGGGGTGGGGAACGATGTTGCTGGGCATCGTTTTGCTGTATGTGGGTGCTGTGCTCGGGATCAACGGTATCTGGCTTGTCGGCCAGGCCCGCGCCGCACGTGCAGCGGCCTCAGCCAGCACGTCCGCAGAGCCCCAGGCGGGTCCGCGTCTCGGCCAGGAGGCGAAGCGTCTGGAGCGCGAGGAGGAACGCGTATCGGGTCCGGAACACGGCGCCGCCGAAGAAAAACGTTCCAGCTACATTCAAAATCGTGAGATCTCGGTCATCAATTTCTTCACCGGTGGCCTGGGTGCGATTATCGCCATCATCTCCTTCACCCTGGGGGCGGTGTACGACGATGATGTGAGCATTGCCACGGGAGGATTTGTGTTCCTCTTTGCCTTCACCTACCTGTGGCTGGCTCTGAATCAATTTCTCGAGGCGGGCGGGCATGCGTTCGGCTGGTACTGCCTGTTCGTTGCCATCACGGCCGTGCCCACCGGCGTGTTCACCCTGGTGAATGCGGAGGGCCACGCCGGGTCGATCTGGCTCGGGATCGACTGGTTCGCCTGGGCGGTGCTGTGGTTCATGTTTTTCATGCTGCTCGCCCTGGAGCACCCCATCGGGCGCCTGACCGGCTATGTGACGACGATCATCGGCATCGGGACCGCTTGGGCACTCGGATATGCGCTACTGCAGGGGCAAGTGTCTTTGGCCGGGTAACCACCCGCTCGGGATTCAGTCGCCCACGGCGGGCAGCTCCCGCTGGGGCCAGCCGAGCAGTCTCGCGCCGAGCACCGTCGCATGCAGGGTGAACCTGTGCGCCGGATCAGTCGGGTCGTAGCCGGTGAGTTTCCCGACCCGGTCCAGCCGATAGGTGACGGCGCGTACCGACAGATGAAGTCGGCGTGCCGTTTCGGTGGCCACGCCTCCGGTGGCGAAGTACGCCTCCAGGGTGGCAAGCAGCGGCTCGGCTCCGCCACGGGCTTGGAGAAGCGGTCCGAGCACGGCGTGTACCAGGTCGGCGATGGCCGGCTGATCGCGAACGAGCACACGGTAGATGAGCAGTTCCTCCGCGTGGATCACCGAGGTTTCCCAGTTCAGCCTCTCGGCCATGGTGAGCGCCTCGCGGGCCTCCTCGTAGGAACGAGCGATGCCGTACGGGCCCGGGTGGGAGCGTCCGACTGCGATCTGCCATGGTCGGCTGCGGGACAGGCGGCTGAGCTCGGCGTGCATGAGTGCGCCGAGGTCCTCGCCCGTGCTCGGTGGTGCGGTGCCTGCTGCGTCCGCCTCGGCTGCGGGGACGAGGACGACCAGCGCACCCTCTTTCGTGGCGACCAGCACGTCGCGGTCGCCGAATGCGTTCAGGATGGCCCTTTCCAGCGAACCTGCCGTGGTTTGCTCCTCGGGTGACCGGTCGCGGGACATGGCCAGCGCGACCCGATGGGTTCGGGTGAGGTCGAGTCCGAAGGGTTCGGCACGCTGTACCAGGCTTCCGACATCGGCATCCCCGCGCAGCAGGTCGTCGACCAGTTCCCGGCGCAGTGTCTCCTCCCACCGAACGCGCTGCCTGCGAGCCTCCGTGTGCCCCTCGGCGAGGGTTGCGACCGCGTCGGCGATCACACGCAGGAATGTCTCGGCGGAGGCGCGGATGGCCTCGCTGTCGCGCGAATGGGCGACCATCGGCAATTGCTGCCACAGCCGCCACGTCGCCGAAAGATAGAGTTGCACCACACTTCCCGCCGACACACCCAGCTCGGCGGCCCGCTGCCCGAGCAATCTCACCACTTTGAGTTCGGATCCCCTCGGACGGCGCCCCGTGGTGGCAGCTTCGACCAGCAGCGTCAGGTAGTCACCCAGCAGTTCCACCGGTACTCCGCCCGCTGCCCGGCCGGCGGCCTCGGCCACTTGCTCCAGCCAGGCCGTCTCGGATTCGGGCGACGTGCGCCGGTGCTCTGCACCATCGTCGCTGTCCAACCGCCGCTCACTCCCACTGCCGACCCATTACACGCTCACTGCCGATTCTGGGGCACTGCACCGGCGGGGCGACACGTGCTTCCCTGCCGGTCGACGCGGTCGTCGCAGCACACCAACTACCAGGCGCTCGATCGGCCTCCCGGCGTGTCGGCCGGTCCGAATCATCGGCTGGACCACCCCATCGTGCCCCGTACAGCGGCCGGATGCCGGTGAGCAGGCACCCTCGACCCAAGAGCCCGTCGCCCACAGACCGCTGATATCGCCGCTTCGTGTGTATGCTCGACTGTGCCGGGAGAGATATGCGTGTGTCCGGCATGGCAGTGCTCGGAAAGGGGCTGGCATGGCGGTGTCGAAGCGTCCGATCGTGGTGGGAGTCGACGGGTCCGCACCGTCGTCCGCGGCCGTATCGTGGGCAGCGGCGGAAGCACGTCGCCACCACGTGGAGTTGCATCTCGTGATCGCAGGGGACCCGGCTCGGGCGGACTACGCCGAGGAGACGGTGTACGAGGTCGCCGCGAGATGCCGCCGTGAGGACCCGGACCTGGAGGTCACCGAAGAGGTCGTTGTCGACCATCCCGTTCATGCACTGGTGAACCGCTCCGCGCAGGCGCAGATGATCGCCGTGGGGTGCCGCGGGCACAGCCGCTTCGTGAACGCCCTGCTGGGGTCCGTGAGCGCGCCAGTAGCAGCACGCAGCGCCTGCCCGGTGGTCGTGGTGCGTCACGGAAGGTGAGAGGACCTCGGGCAACCGAAGGCTCGGCTCTAGCCCGGCTCGACCGGTTCGCCGCCGCACTCGCCCGGCGAGAAGGATTACGGGCGCGGATTGCTCCCGTGCTGCGAAGTGAGGAGTTCGTCGATGGGAACGGGTTTGCTCAGGTAGTAGCCCTGAGCATAGTCGCAGCCGAGGTGACGCAGGAGTTCGAGCTGGTGGGCTGTTTCGACGCCTTCCGCCACGACACCGAGCCCGACGGCGTGAGCCATGGTGAGGATGCCGGTGACGATGGCCTCGAGATCGCGGGACTCACCGAGATCGGTGATGAACGACCGGTCGATCTTGAGGGTGTCCAGCGGCAGGTGCCGCAGCTGGGCCAGCGAGGAGTGCCCGGTCCCGAAGTCGTCGATCGCCAGGGACACGCCGAGCTCGCGCAGCTCGCCCAGGACACGTATTGCCTGCGTGGGCTCGTGCATGATCGCGTTTTCGGTGACCTCGAGACACAGGGCGTGGGCGGGCAGCCCGGCTTCGTCGAGCGCGCGCTGGACCACGGAACGCAGCTGCGGATCCTCGAGCTGGCGTGGTGAGAGGTTCGCGTTGAGCCGCAGATCGAGGGCGTGCCGCTCGCGTTCGGCCGCGAGCTGACGGGTCGCCATGCACAGCATGTGCGCGCCGATGGTGTTGATCAGGTCGCTTTCCTCGGCGATCGGGATGAACTCACCGGGCGAGACCGCGCCGTGGGACGGGTGTGCCCAGCGCAGCAGGCCCTCCACGACGACAGTGCGATCGGTGCGTAGATCGACGACGGGCTGGTAGGCCACCCAGAGCTGGTCCCGGTGCACGGCGTGGCGCAGGTCCTGCTCCAGAACCATGTGCCGCTGCATGCGTTCGCGGAGCTCGACGTCGAAGAACGCATACCGTCTGCTTCCTTGCGCCTTGGCCCGGTACATGGCCACATCGGCATCGCGCAGCAGATCCTGACCGGTTCGGATGTCGCCTGCCGGGGACACCGATATCCCGATGCTTCCGTTGACGTGCAGCTGCCTGCCCTGCAGGTGAATCGGCCGGGTGAGGGAATCGAGGAGGCGTTCGCCGAGCTCGGCGAGAGTGTCGTGGGCGCTCTCACCGGAAGACAGAACGACGAACTCGTCACCACCGATGCGACCGACCAGAGTCTCGCCGAACGTGGCGTGCACCAGCCTTTCCCCGACGATGCGCAGCACGTCGTCACCGATGCCGTGCCCGAGGGAATCGTTGATGCGCTTGAAATTGTCCAGGTCGATGTACAACACGGCTATCGGGTGTGCCCGCGAGCGCTCGTCGCAGCGCCGCAGCACCAGCGTTCGGTTGGCCAGGCCGGTGAGCGGGTCGTGGGTGGCTTCGTGTTCCAGGCGCTGCCGGGCAGCCCGGCTCTCGGAAATGTCGGTGAACGAGACGACGACCGCGTGGGGTGGGCGATCCTGCGAGTTCAACACGCTGGGGGTGACCGACAGCCACACGCTGTGCCCGTCCGCACGCTCGAAGCGGACCACTCGCGGGTTCCCCGGCTCTCCGGTCCGCTGGGCCGACATCGACGGGTGCTCCTCCGGCCGCAGTGCTTGCCCGGCCTCGTCGAACAGCGACCAGGACGTGGGCGAGGAACCGACGACCTCGGACTCGGACACACCGAGAATGCGCTGGGCTGCCGGATTGGCCGACTCGATCACGCCCACCGAGCCGACCACGATGACGCCCTCGTCGAGAGCGGTGACCACGGTGGCGTAATCCTGCTCGGCTCGCCGACGCTCCGCCGCCTCATGGCGAGCCAGGTCCTGCTGTATCCGGGTGATCCGGCGGGTTTCGTCCAGGATGCGCCTGCGCATGGTCTCCACTGCACCCGCGACCGTGCTCAACTCGGGTGGTCCCACCGACCCGACCGGGCGGTCGAGATGGCCCTCGGCCACCTGATTGACCTGGGAGACAAGGGTACGTAGCGGCCGGGTCAGCGACGTGCGGAGGAAGAGGACGGTGCCTGCCGCGACGACGAGGCCGACCAGAACGGTGCCCGCGGTGAGCCAGTTCGCCGCTGTGCGTGCCGCCTCGGCCGTGGCGGCTTCCGCGGCGGCGATCTCGTTGATCCGGTTCTGCAGATCGGCCAGCTCGGCCCGCAACGCGTCGAAACGCTGCTGCGCGGCCCGCGCTTCCGCCGGGGACAGCGCCGATGCTTCCCCTGCTCCCATCACCGGTTCGGCGAATTGCCTGCGCCAGGCATGACCTGTCCGACGAACCTCGGCCAGGGAACTCAGCACCCCCGGGTAGCCGTCCATCTCCCGAGCGATGACGTCTTGAAGGCGCACGGCGTTGTCCCTGCCGGTCGTGTACGCATCCCGAGAGGAGGGAGCACCGGTGAGTTCGAATCCGCGTACTGCTCTGGCCTGGTTGAAGTAAGCCGCGGTCAATCCGGTGGCCGACCGCTGGGCAGGGTGAATCTCGGTGGTCAGCTGCGTGGTCGCAGCATCTGCCCGCTGCCGGAATCCGAGCGTGCCCACGGCGACGACACCGAGCAGCCCGACCAGGACCACCACCAGCACATAGATGCGCCCCAGCAGGGAAAGCCGTCCACGCCGCAGCAGAGCCATATCCCAGAGTATGTGACGCGGAACCGCTCCGGCGCGCGAACGTGCACCGCATCAGCAGCGAGGCGGGGACAGCGTCACCGATTCGGAGGCCGGAGATACCGCTGAGCCAGCTCCCGAGCCTTGCCCAGGATCGATGTGCTTCCGGAACTTTCGCCCTCGACAGCTCGAGACGTCGGCTGCGAAGGCCGCTCGGTGGCTGTGCTGCTTCGTGAACTCGAAGCTGCCCGGCCGGATCCCGGGGCACCACCGGTGAACTGCATCGACCGGTAGGGCCAGTTGGTCTCCGTGTTCCACTGGCTGACCACCAGGTGCAGCTCCTCCAGTGTCGAGCCGGGCACGATGTAGCCGCCGTAGAGCTGGGCGACATGCCCGCCTGCGTGGTCCTCGCCGCGCCACGAGGCGCCGTACACAACCGTGCCGCGTGTGGCCTCGTAGAGATTGTCCGTGGGTGCCTGCAGGTTCAGCACGTCGATGCGGTAGTTGCCCGCATCGAAAAAGGCCAGCAACCAGCGGCCGTCGACGGGGCGCAGGCACAGTTCGCCGTAGGCGCCGGTGAGCGCGACCGTCGGCGGATTGCCCCAGGCCCACGCACCGTCGCGGAAACCCCACCCCTCCCATGCGTCTGGGTCGGTGAGGCGGTCGGCGGGTACACGCTGCAGAATGAGCCCCTTGTCCCGCTGGAACCCGGTGGAGAAGGCGTAGACGTAGCCGTCACCGCCCTGTGCCCAGGTCAGCATCTGGAACAGCCCCCCGTGGTGGTCGCCGGGCCAGGTCGTTCCGGTGTGCGACCAGGTTTCGCCGTTGTCGGTCGAGCGGTGCACCTCGGTCCAGTGCACGTTGCCGATCCCGGCGCACACCATCACGTGCAGATACATCTCCGCGCCGATCGTGAGGACATCGGTCGGGATCACGGTGCTGACCTGCCGCCCGTGGATCACCGAGTCGTGGTGGTAGGGCAGTACCTGTTCCGCGTACGTACCGTCACCGGCCGCGCCGGTCCACTCCAGGCCCGTGCGAGCACTCGCCGGATCCCCGAAGAGCACGACCGGGGAGCGCCATCCGGGCCCGCCGATGCCCGCACGCTCGAAGGTGTCGCCGAACACCGCCACCAGCCGCCCGTCCGGCGCGGTCGTCATGACCCCCAGGTCGGTGCCGCCGACACCGAAACGGTCCGTGTGCCCCGGCCCGGTCAGATCCTTCACCTTGCGCACCGCCATCACACCCGCTTCCCGCCTCACGCCTTTCGGCCACAGTCGGCCACAGCGTTCACGCCGCCGCAACCCCGCACACTTGTCACTGCAGCGGCTGACACGATTACGCGTTCTGCAGGCTCCGCTTGGCCAGGCGTTGCGGTGTGGGCCAGCGGACCTGATACGCCCAGCCGAGCTTTTCCAGCACCCAGATCACCCGGGCCGAGGTGTCGAGTTGGCCGCGGACGACTCCGTGGCGGGCGCAGGTCGGGTCGGCGTGGTGGGAGTTGTGCCAGGACTCGCCGAAGGACGCGATGGCCAGCGGCCAGAAGTTGGCCGCATCACCGGCCCCTGCACCGCGAAGCTGCCCGCCACGGCCAGCGCGATGCGGAGCGGCTTTCGAGCCTTGAACGACCGGTGGGTGAAGTGGCGGTGAAAGCCCACCGTCACGCCGAGACCGCTCGCGTAGTAGAAGAGGACGGCCAAACCGACATCCACCCAACCCAACCCCCAGCCCCAGGCGACGGGCACGGCGGCGAACAGGGCGAGCAGCGGGGTGATGGTGAAGAGCGCGATCAGTGCCATAGCGCCCCGGGTGTGCTGATCGCCGACCATCGGGACGTGTGCATCGCCGGACCGCGATGCCTGCGAGGGGGTTTCTGTTGTGGACATGGAACCCTCCCGGGAAGTCGAGTGCGTTGCGCGCTCGGCTCGGAACTGAAGTGACGCAGCGCTCGAGTACCCACGTGCTCCACCGAGCATGCCGACACACGGATGCCGACGCACGGAAGAATCACCGGCGCATGGTGACGAGATCGTGCGTGACGGTGCTCGGCGGATGCCGGTTGAAAGCCCCGCAGGCCCAGGCAGCATCAACGCCCTCGATGAGCTCCACCGAGTACTCCGCGATCCGGTTGAGCGTGTCCTGCACCGAGTGCTGCGACAGCAGGTCACGGGCCATGTGGGCGAGCGCTGTGGCCAATTGCTCGTATTCGGAACGCTCCGACATCCGCACCTTCCTCGCGCAGCACCCGGTCGCCTCGGACCACCCACACGGAACTCTGTTCATCCGAACCGTGTTCAGACCCGGGTGACGTGGGAGGCGGGCTCGGTTCGCGGTGGTTCGGATTCATCTCGAGCGCGTGTCCTGGCCGGGGTTCTCGTGCTCGTCGACCAGCCATCGGGCCACCTCGACCAGTTTGATGTTGGTGTCCTGGGAGGTACGCACCAGCAGCTGGAAGGCCTGCTCACCCGTGATCTTCTCCCGGGCCATCAGCAGCCCCTTGGCCTGGCCGATGAGATCGCGCGTGGCCAATGCCTCGGTGAGCTGGTCCTCCCGCTTCTTGCCGGAGAGCACCATCGCCGCGTGGGAGGCGAACAGTTCACCGACGATCCGCGCCTGCGTACCGAATTGTCCCGGCGCGGTCGCGTACAGGTTCAGCGCACCGAGGGTATCGCTCTCGACGAACAGCCGAAACGAGATCATGCTGCGCACACCGATCTCGGCGGCGCGGGGAGCGAAGGCAGGCCACCGGTCGTCCCGGGTCAGGTCGTCGACGACGATGGTGTCCTGCGAACTGATCGCCCGCAGGCACGGCCCCTCGCCGAGTTCGGACTGCAGCTGGTCGCAGTAGCTCACCAACTCGTGGGTGGGGGCCTGCGCGGTCACCCGCCGAGGTCCGGACCAGCTGATGCCCGCGTAGTCCGCCCCGGGAACGGTGGCCACCGCGGCGTGCGTGGTCGCCTCCAACGTGGCAGTGAGATCCTGCTCGGCTTCCAGTCGACGAGCGAGATCCCCCAATGTCTGAACCAGATCGTATTCGGTCTCGCCCTGCATCCGCCTCTCCTCGCAGCCGCCGGGATCAGTGCTGCGGGAGGCTCACCGCGGACACGCCACCCCTGGCGACGGGATTTCAAGCGCGGCTAGGGCTCAACCGGCGAAGGGAACGATAGCACCGGGCGACAGGCAACTCGCCGGTAGGTAGGTCCACTCGGGAGAGACGGATTCCAGTGTGTGCCAGCGAATTCGCGGACGAGGCTCGACACGGCACAGCAGGGTCCGTACGATCGAAAACGGCTGGTTGAGCAGTCAGCCGGCACCAACGCTGGGAAGGTGCCGCATTGTTTGCTCCCATGCCACCTCTCGACGGCCACGGCACCGGAGTGGCGGCCCCTTCTCGGCCCTTCCCCGCTCCCGAGCAAGAGGGACCGAACCACCTCGCGAATCAATCCACGCAGGGGACCTCGTCGGCGGTGATGGCCTCCCGGCCGGCTCCGTCTCGCCCGTCCCGACTATCTTCGTGCCGCGTGCCGGGGCCGGCACGCTCGGTGGTGCCGGACACGTCCGTGTCCTCCGGCCTCGTCTTCGTCCGCTGCTCCGATGTCGTCGGAGCAGCGGAAGGCTCGTGAACCACCTGTCGGATGGCGGCCCGGACCTCGGCGGGGTCGACACGGACGGCCATCCCGTCGGGGGTGTCGTAGGTCGAGTCTTCGACGGGGATCGTGTCGAAGCGGATGTTGCCCTCGGCCAAACCCTGCATCTGCCGAGCAAAGGCGAGCACATCCCAGCCCTGATCCAGCACCACGAAACGCTTCAGGGAATCGAACACCTCGCGGAGCCTGGCCGGGTCGGCCAGCATGCCGCTGGAGAGCACCGACCGGGCCATCCCGGCCAGAAAGGCCTGCTGGCGCACCACCCGATCCAGATCACCGTCGGGCAAGCCGTGGCGCTGCCGGACGAACGCCAGCGCATCAGCTCCGGAGATGACCTGGCGCCCGGCCGGAAAGTCCGCCCCCGAGTAGGGATCGTCCACCGGGGCCTTCAGGCACACCTCCACCCCGCCCACAGCCTTGGTGAGCCGGTAGAAGCCCAGCAGGTTCACCTCGGCGTAGTGATCGATCCCCACCCCGGTGAGCCGTTCCACGGTGCGCACCATCAGCTTGCGGCCCGCCTCGGCGGACCGCCGTTCCAGCTCGGCCGACTCGGTCACCCCCTGAGAGCGCAACCTGTCGGCGGCCTCGGCCTTGCCACGCCCGAAAGCCGAGTTGAGCTTGTGCTTGCCGTGCCCCGGAATCGACACGTAGGAGTCGCGCGGCAGGGAATAGGCCACCGCCCGGGAACGGTCCTCGGGGATCCGCAGCAGGATCATCGTGTCAGTCAACTCGGCTCCGTTGTCGCCGGCACGGAGCTTGGCCAATACCTCGTCCGGGAGCGGATTGCCCTGCGCATCGGTACGGCTGTCCATACCGACCAGCAGGATGTCGACCGCCCTGTCCGCACCGGCATCGATGGTGGCGTCACTGGTCGACATGCCGCGCTCGAGATCGCTGAAGGCCAGCCAGCCGTAGCCGGTGACGCCGAGCACCACCACCGAGAACAGCGCGAGCACGGTACACAGGGCAATATGCCGGTACCTGCCCGCTCGGGTTCGTTGCGGCCGAGAGCGCCGGCCGGAAGCGGGCACCGTGCGCCCGGTGGAACCCGCACGGCCACCGGCGGCATCCCTTCCGCGAGGCGGTCCCGCGTGCGGGCGCGACTGCCCGGCATCACGGTCCCGCGCAGGACCGTCGCCACGAGCCATGGCGACCTCCTCGGCTCACGGTCGGCCTCTTCCGGCAGAGTGCTCACCCGGAGCTTTCGAGGATACGGGCTTCGCCGCACCCATGCGGCGCGGTTTGGCGGAGGTACGGGGCGGGAATTCCGGAGCCGTTCGGGCGGCCACCGACCGTTGGAGAGCGCGACCATGGGCCACGCCACCGCGAGAAGCTCACTGTGGATGGATGTCGAGCGACCGTCCTTTTCCCCTTCGGAGAACGGTCGGTCCTTCGACGTGGCGGTCCTGGGAGGCGGGATCACCGGACTGACGACCGCCTTGCTGCTCAAGCGGCAAGGGGCCCGAGTGGCCGTGCTCGAGGCCGACCGCGTGGCCTCCGGAACCACCGGGTCCAATACCGCCAAGGTCACCGCGCTGCAGTCCACGCTGTACTCGACGGTGCGCTCCCACCGGGGCAGCCGGGCTGCCGCGACGTACGCCTCGGCGAGCGCGGCCGCCGTGGACAAGGTCGCCGAACTCTGCGAGGAGGAGAGCATCTCGTGTGATCTGCGGCGCAGGACTGCCTACACCTACGCCGTCGACGACGCCGAACTCCGGTCGATCGAACGGGAAGCAGCGGTCACGCACGAGGCCGGCTTGCCCACCGTGCTCGACGACGACACCGATCTTCCCTTTCCCGTGACGGGTGCGCTGCGCCTGGACGACCAGATCGAGTTCCATCCCGTCCGCTACGCACTGGGGCTGGCCCGGGCCGTCCACGGTGACGGGTCACAGGTGTGCGAGCACACGAGGGCGCTGAACGTGCTGGAAGGGTCGCCGTGCCGGGTGCGCACGAGCAGTGGCACGGTCACCGCCGACCAGGTGGTCGTCGCCACCCACTATCCGATCCTGGACCGCGGGCTGTACTTCGCCAGGCTCGAACCCGACCGCTCCTACTGCCTCGCCGCACGAGTCCGGGGCAGCCCACCGCGCGGGCTGTCCATCAACGCGGGCAGTCCCAAGCGGTCCCTGCGCTCGTACGGCGACCTGCTCGTCCTCGCCGGGGAAAGCCACCCGACCGGAGCCCGCGGCGTGGGAGCACAGCAGTACGGGCGCCTGGAGGAATTCGCACACCGCCATTGGGACGTCGAGGAGATCACCCATCGCTGGTCCGCCCAGGACCCCACGGCCTATGACCACTTCCCGATGGTCGGGCCCCACACACCGGAATCGTCCCGGCTGTTCGTGGCCACGGGCTTCATGAAGTGGGGCCTGACCGGCGGGACGTTCTCGGGAATGGTGCTGGCCGACCTCATCGGCAGGCGCCCCAACCCGTGGGCCGAGACGCTGTCGCCCACCAGGTTCTCGCCGCACTCGTCCCCGACGCTGGTCCGGATCAACGCCGGTGTCGGGGCCGACTTCGTCGGTGACCGGTTCGCGCCGGGACAGGCAGGCAGCGCCGAGGACATTCCCCGCGGCGAGGCCGGTGTCGTGCGACAGGGGTCCGAGCGCACCGGTGTCTACCGCGATGAGGACGGCATGCTGCACGCGGTTTCGCTGCGTTGCACGCATCTCGGCTGCCTGCTGCGCTTCAACGGCGCCGACCGCAGTTGGGACTGCCCCTGCCACGGCTCCCGCTTCGACATCGACGGCAGCGTCCTGGAGGGCCCCGCCGTGCGGCCGTTGGAGTGCAAGCCTCCCCCCACTCGGCGGGACCGATGAGAGAGTGCACGGGCCGCTGTGGCCATCGGCAGGCGGCCACAGCGGTCCGCGCGCATCGATCTACCCGAGCAGTTGCTCGCGCAGGGACTTCTTGGAGAACTTGCCGGTACTGGTCTTGGGCAACTCCTCGACGAACCGGACCTCGTCCGGCAGCCACCACTTGGCCACCCGCTCGCGCAGGTGCTCCAACAGCTCGTCGCCGGTGAGCTGCTCACCCTCGGCAACGACGACACAGGCCAGCGGTCGCTCCGTCCACCGCGGATCGGGTTTGGCGATCACGGCGGCCTCGGCCACCCGCGGGTGCGCCATGATGTGGTTTTCCAGCTCGACCGAGGAGATCCACTCGCCACCGGACTTCACCAGGTCCTTGGTGCGATCGACCAGCCGCACGAAGCCGTGCTCGTCCATCGTGGCCACATCGCCGGTGCGCAGCCAACCGTCGGAAGTGAACGCATCGGTGCCCACGTTGTCGCCGTAGTAGGCGGAGGCGATCCAGGGGCCTGCCGCCTGCAGCTCCCCTGCGGAGACCCCGTCCCAGGGCTGCTCGGCGCCGGTGTCCATGTCCACGATGCGCAGCTCCACCAGCGGCACCGCCTGCCCCTGGGTCGCGCGAACCTCGGCCAGTTCGTCCGCATCGAGGTTGTCGTGGTGGCTGCGCGGGGTCGCCGCCGAGGCCAGCGGGCTGGTCTCGGTCATCCCCCACGCCTGGGTGATCGGGAGGCCGATCGCCTCGCGCCATCCCTCCGACAGCGACCGCGGGATGGCCGAGCCGCCGCCGACCACCGTCCGCAGGCTCGACAGGTCGTGGTCACCCAGCAGCGGCAGCATCCCCATCCAGATGGTCGGCACACCCGCCGTGACCGTCACACGGTGCCGTTCGATCGCGCCGACCAGCGCCTCGGGCTTCATCGCGGGGCCGGGGAAAACCAGGTCCGAGCCGGCGAACACCGCCGCGTACGGCAGACCCCAGGCGTTGACGTGGAACATCGGGACCACCGGCATCAACGTGTCGCGCTCACTCAGGCCGAGCGAGTCGGTGGTGAGGCTGACCAGCGAGTGCAGCACGGTCGAGCGGTGCGAGTACACCACGCCCTTGGGGTTGCCGGTCGTTCCCGAGGTGTAGCACATGGCGGCGGCGGCGTTCTCGTCGTCGACGCGGAACTCGCCCTCGCGGGGCGATGCCTGCGCCAGCAACCGCTCGTAGTCGTGCACGCGCGGGTCATCCGGGATGTCGACATCGGCACCGTCGTCGAGGACCACGAAGTGCCGCACGGTGGAGAGCTTGTCGGCCAGCGGCCACAGCACGGAAAGCAGGGAGCGGTCGACGAATACGACGTCGTCCTCCGCGTGCGCGGCGATGTAGCCGATCTGTTCCGGGAACAGCCGGATGTTCAGCGTGTGCAGCACCCGGCCGGTGCACGGCACGGCGAAGTACAACTCCAGGTGGCGCTGGGTGTTCCATCCGAAGGACGCCACCCGCGCGCCCGCCGGGACCTCGAGAGTGTCCATCACGGTCGCCAGCCGGCGGACCCGCGTGGCCCACTCCGCGTAGGTGGCGGTGCTCTCGCCTCCATCGGCAGTGGCGGTGACCATGGTCTTGCCGCCGAAGTGGCGTTCCGCGCGGTGAAAAAGGTGCGGCAGGGTCAGTGGCCGATCCTGCATCAAACCGTGCATGCTGTGCTCTCCTTGTCCGCGAGCGTGCACGTGGGGCCCGGGACTGGAGAGCCCGTGTCCCCTCCACAGGGTTGGCCCTGTTCGTGCAACGGTAATGGCCGTGTTCATCCACCCGTCGGAGTGAAAGTTACCGACTGGTGGTTTCTGTCACAATCCGAGTTCCGCGAGACGGACGCTGATCCGCGGCTCGGTCGGGACGACCGGTTCCTGCGAGCCCACCCACGGGTTGCCGTCGGAATACTTCCGAAAGATCCTCTTCGCCGTCCCGGTCGAACACCGCCTGTTCCGAGTGGTCTCCGGACGCGGCGAATTCCAGCAGCGCCCCGCCGACGAACTTCAGCAACCCGGAAACCGGGTCCTTCAGCGGATCCGGGAAGTTCGTGTCGAGCGGGTGCACCAGGTCGGAATCGGCATCCGCCGCCAGCGACATCGCGCGGGCCTTCTCGGCGAAGGTCAGGCGCGCGAACGGCGAGAGGAACGGCCCCTGCACGGCCGCGGGATTCACCCGGGTGGCCACCAGATTCAGCAACAGGGCCACGGACACCGACAGCGGAATGGTGGCGTCGGAGGAGATCAGCCGCTGCAGCGCACGATCCAGCGTCACGATCTCGCTCGGCAGGAGCTCGTCCGCCCCCGACGGGAGATCGATCCCCGCATCGGAAATCCCGGTCGCCACCGCGGTCGCGATGGGACGGGCCGGTTTCCGTGGGAAAAGCACGAAGTTGTTCAGCGAGTCGATCACGAGATCGGGAACCCGGGCCTCCATGGCGCCGGCTTCCTCGCGCGGTGTTCCCTGGGCGGCCGAGTACGGGTCCGGCCCGGGCATCACGAAGGCGCAGAACCCGTTCCAGGTGTCGCGGCCGAGCTCGTCGAGCAGTGGGGAGAGCCGATCGGCGAGCCTGTCGAGCGGGTCGGCGAAAGCTCCCTCCGCCAGGGCACTGCGCGGAAGCAACCCGCCCGCACCGACGGCCGCACCGAGCAGCCCGATACGAGCCAGGAACGCTCGTCTGCTCGGATCGCGGTGGCCCGGATCGCAGTGACGTGGTGCCATAGCCGGCTTTCTCCATTCCTTTCCGAGCCGAGATCGGTCTCGAAGGGATGTGATGGCAAACACGGAGTGTTTAGCAGCCGCAGACACTCGAGATCACTAGGCCACGAGCCCATCGTTGTGGCAACCCCGTTGTGCACCGGGCACAGCGGGCTCGGCGGTGTGCCGCGTCGATCGGCGACTACGCCGAGCGCAGCGTGCGTGCCTGCAACGCCAACGACAGCCACACACAACGCTGGGCACCGTGCACGGGGCCGAGCAGGGACTCGATCCGGGAAAGGCGGTTGAGGACCGTGTTGCGATGGCAGTACAGCCTTCCTGCCGTGGCCTTGGCCGAGCAATCCGCATCCAGCCAGGTCGCGAGCGTGGTCAGCAGCAACTCGCGTTCCCCCTGCGGCAGCGCCAGCACCGGACCGAGTGTCCTGTCGACGAGCCGGTCGGCCAGATCCGGTGACCGGGCGAGCAGCGCCTGCGGCAGGTAATCGTCCAGCGACACCGTGCGTACTACCCCGGGCGGGATCGTGCGCAGTGCGACGAGCGCGAGTTCCCGTGCCTGGGGGATGCCCGCACACCGGGGCACGGCGGGCGAGACACCGACCTTGGCACGGATCTTGCGGCCCAAGGCAGCCGCCACTTCCTCGACGGAACGATCGCCGATCGCCACGATGCCGATCAGCGCACCGGACCGGGTCTGCCACACCGAGTGGAGGCCGTGGCACGCGAGCGCTTCCTCCGGTTCCAGCAGGCCGATGGAGCCCTGCCCGTCCTCGGCGGCCACCACCGCATAGGCCCCTTCGGTCGACAACCCGAGAGTGCGCAGCGCTTCGTCCGCGAAAGCGGGATCCTCGCCTGCACCTCGAAGCAGCTCGTCGATGAGCACCCGGCGCCGTTGCTCGTCGGCACGCAGCATCTCCAACTCGGTACGGCGGTAGGAGTCCGCCACCGACGACGACACCGCATCGACCACGGTCCAGATGGAGGTCGCCACATCCAGCAGCATCTCGGGTTCGACATCGCTCTCGCGGCGCGCGGCGTCGAGCGCGCTGGACCACACCACGCGCCCGCCCAACCGGAACGAGCGCAACACCAGATCGAGCGCCACTCGCTGCTCGGCCCGCCGCCTGCCCGTGCGCTTCGCCGCGTCGTAGGGATCCTCCCCCTCCGTCACGCACTCACCGAGCAGTTGCAGCACCCGCTCGATGTTGCTGCGGCACGAGGTGCGCAGATCCGGCTCCGACACCAGCGCCGCCTCGTAGTAGTCCGGGTTCTCGCTGAGGATCTCGGCGACCAGGCGGTCGGTGACCGCGTCGAGGTCGGCCAGGGTCGCACGCGCCAGTCGGGCGGCGACCGCGGCCACATCGCCGGTTTCCTCGATGCCGGGGCCGATGCTCTCGACGGTCATGCCGACCGACGGTATGCGGCCGGGGCGCGCCGACAACAACCGGGCCTTCGATGCATTTGCCGACCGCACGCACTGTGCTCGACCGACTGGCTGTTTGCGGTCGTGGAGGCAAGCGGCGTCAGCCGCTCTCGGCCACGCACGCCCATCCGCGCACTCTCCTCAGGAGTGCACCACGGACCGCATCAACTCCAGCAGCCGTCCGGCCGAGGCCGCCCAGGTGAATCCGGCCGCTTGCTCCCGCGCCGAGGAGACCAGGCGGGCCCGGTGTTCCGGCTCTTCCAACCGCCGTACCGCCGCTGCGAACCCCTCGGCGGAATCCGGGGCGAAGAACTCGGCATGACCCCCGGTGACCTCCCGGAAGATGGCCAGATCACTGCACACCACGGGGGTTTGCGCGTTCATCGCCTCGATGACGGGAAGGCCGAATCCCTCGTCCCTGGATGCGGTGACCAGTGCCGCCGCACCCGCGAGCAGGTCACGGTAGTCGTCGTCGCCGATGCCACGCCAGAACACCACGTCGGCGCCTGCGGGAACAGAGCCGGCCAGTTCGGCCTCCCGCGCCGGGTCGATCCGGCTGAGCAGGTGCAAGCGGTACCCGGGAAGTGCCGCCATCCCCGCCAGCAACGTCTCGACGTTCTTGTACGGCATGAACGATCCCATGTACACCAGATCACGCCGAGCGCCACGTGAATCATCCGCCCGGACCGGCCCGGCTGCGGCATCCCGCTCGCCGGCGGCGTCGGTCTGCGAGGTTCCGGCCGAGGGAGCATTGGCCACCACGGCGACGGGACGCCGGGTCAGCCCGTGTTCGGCGATGAGGTTTCTGGTGGTCTCGCTGACCGTGACGACCGCATCGGCACGGTTGAGCAGCACCCGTTGCGGCCAGAAAGCCCGGTGGTACAGGCGCCAGGCGAGCCGGACCGGCAACGGCAGGAAACCGGGAGGCTGCGGATGCCGGTAGTAGATCAGGTCGTGCAGCGTCAGGATCAGCCGATAGCGGCGCCGGAAACCACCGATGACCTGCAACGGGCTGAACACGACATCCGCACCGAGGCGGTGCAGCGTCCGCGACAGCCACAGCTCGCGTGGCGAGAGGGGGTTGTTCACCACGACGTACGGGACGTCACGGGGCAGCAGTGCCAGCTGTGCCCGGTCGTGAATCAACATCGTCACGGGGTGGAGCCGATGCAGCTCGGCGATCAGGCTTGCGCCGTAGCGGCTGATCCCGTCGTAGGCATCGGTTCGTGTCCATCGCGCGTCGACGAACACGCTCATCGGTTCTCCGTCCACGGCGGTCCCCTTCACTGCCGCGCTTCCTCCTCCTCTCGGGCGTCGAGAAACCGCTGAATCGCCCGGGAGGCGGCCACCGGGGTCTCGTAGTGCACCAGGTGACCGACATCGGGGATCACGGTCAGCTCGGCATCGGTCAGCTCGGCCGCCAGCCGGCGCTGGCCGTGCACCGGTGCGATGTCGTCCTCCGCCCCGGCGATCAGCAACGTGGGCGTGTCCAGCCCCGCGGCGTACTCGGCCACGGTGTGCGTCACCGACGCCTCGTAGGTTTCGGACAGCAGAGCCGGGCTGTGGAAGCGGCTGAAGTAACGCAGGTGGCTGCCGTGCACGAACCGGCGCACTCGCTTGTCCCGACTGCGCACCATGGCCGCGCTCGCCGCGAGCACGATCCCTCTGTTCGACAACAGCGCCCGGCCGACCCGCGGAGGCAGGGCCTTGCCCAGCCGGTAGTACACCGAGGTCAGGCGGGAGAGCACGACCCGCGGCCCGCGCAATGCCGGCGTCGAGATCGGATTGACCAGGACGAGCCGCCACACCGGCTCGGGAGCCAGCCGGGCGGCACGAGCGGCGACGAGAGACCCGAACGAATGGCCCAGCAGCAGCACCGGACGATCGCGCCCACCGAGGTGCTCCACCAGCTCGGTCACGAGCTGGGCATAGCCCTCGACATCGTGCTGCCGTTGTCGCATCGGGCCGGAGTCACCGAAGCCGGGCAGGTCCGGGATCACGACGGTGCGTTCGGGGAAGTGCTCGGCGATGAGTTCCAGGCCATGGTGGGTTCCACGCAGGCCGTGGATCATGACGACGGGAGCCCTGGCGTCGGAACGCCGCACGGTGGTGGCCGCGCCGTACACCCAGTAGTGCAGGTCGCTGCCGCCGAGCCGTACCGTGTGCTCGACCGGACCGGTTTCCCCATTCACGCTGCTCACGACAGCGGCTCAGCTCGCGAGTCCGGTGTGGACCTCGGCCGGTTCCGGCGCTTGCTCTCCGGCATCGATCGCGTGCCCGTAGAGCTGCTCGAAGCGCTCCAGGATCGCGTCGATGTCGTGCTGGGAGACCAGTTCCTGGCTGGCGGCCCCCATCCGGTCGATGACGGAGCGATCACTGATGATCCTGTCGATCGCGGTGGCGAGGGACTGCACGTCCCGGGGCGGGTGGAGCCAACCGTTCCGTCCCTGCCGCACCAGGTGCGGCAGGGCCATGGCGTTGGCGAGCACCACCGGTGTACCGGCCGACATCGCCTCCATGGTGGCCAGGCTCTGCAGTTCGGCCACGCTCGGCATGCAGAACAAGTCGGCACGGGCGTAGGCGTCGAGCAGTTCCTCGTCGTCGACGAACCCGGTGAAACGCACCCGCTCGGCGATTCCGAGGTCGGCGGCGAGCTGCTCGTAGTGCTCCCGCTTGCTGCCGTCCCCCACGATTTCCAGCCGCGTCGGCACGTGCGTGTGCAGCAGCGACATGGCCCGGAGCAGGTCCTCGATGTGCTTTTCCTCGTCGAGTCGGCCGACGAACAGCACCGTGCGGGTCTCCGGGTCGGGGTTGCTGCTGCGGAAGGCCGCGGCCCGCCGCCGGTACCGGTCGACGTCGATACCGCAGGAGACCGGCATCGCCGTGTTGGCGAAACCGTTGTCCCGCAGCAGCTGCACCGCGCGTGGTGTCGGCGCGGTCACCACCTGTGCCTTGCTGTAGTGCTTGACCAGGTTGCGCCACAGCAGCCGGGACGCGGCGGTCTGCAGCATCCGGGGCACCCGGATGTAGCCGAAGATGTTCTCCGGCATGAAGTGGTTGGTCGCCACCAACCCGTTGCCACGTCGCCGGGCCGCGTTGATGATGCCCCGCCCGATGAAGAAGTGCGACTGTACGTGCACCACATCGGGCCGGATCTCGTCCAGCAGGCGCTTGGCGGCGGTGGAGGCGCGCCAGGGCGTGCAGACGCGGATCGTGGGATGCACGGGCGTCGCGTACGAGCCGACCCGGTGCACCGTCACCCCTTCTTCGACCGTCGTGCCGGAACAGCGGTCGGTCGAGTGGCAGATCACGTGCACGTCATGACCCCGGCGGGCCAATCCCGTGGCCAGCCGGTGGCCGAAGTTCGCCGCACCGTTGACGTCGGGCGGGTAGGTCACCGCCCCGATCACGATCCGGAGCGGCCGCCTGTCGAGCGGTTGCGAAATCAAGTGACACTCCTGTCAGGAACGATCCATCGAAGCCGGTCCGGCGAGTCCACGGCCACCGGCCACAGCGAGATCCGGAGGGCGCTGTTGCTGCTCGGGGTGATACCGCGCGAGTACGAACACCCCGGCACAGGCGACCATCGCGCACACGGCTTCACCGGTCGCTGTCCACATGCCGACGTTGTCCGCCTCCCCCAGCAGCCCGATACCGAGCCCCACCGCCACCAGCGGATCGATCACGGTCAGGCATGCCACCACCAGATCCGGCGGCCCACTGGCATAGCTGTGCTGCAGCAGCCAGCCCCCGACCAGCAGCGCCGTGACGAGACCGACGGGCGGAAGCAGGCTGATTTCCGCGAGTTCCCAGACCGTGACCTGCTGCGAAACCGCGCGCATCAGCAGGGAGACCAGCCCGTAGCAGACCGCACACCCGGCGGCATAGGCCACACAACGGACGTTTCCCCTGTTCAGTACAGCGATACCGCCCAGTATCAGAACCATCCCGGCAACGAGCCGGATGGCTGTGCTCGCGGCCTCATCCGAGACTGGGGTTGCCGTCGCACTTCCGGCGGCGAGGAGGACGAAGGCCGCCACACCTCCCGTGCTCGCCACCACGGCGAACACGGCCGAGCGGTGGATATCGCGGACGTGCAAGCCCTGCTCGCGCACGTTGAGCAACACCGTGATGGGCAGTGCCAGCACACCGATCGGCTGCACCACGCTCAGCGGAGCCAACCCGAGTGCCACCGCGTGCAGCAGTGCTCCGCCCATCAGGCATCCCAGGCCCAGGAGCCATCGGGGAGTACGGACGAGTCGTAACTGGGACCGGATGCCGAAACCCCGGCCTTCGGTGGTGGTGTGCACGGCACCGTGCTGCATTCGCGCGCCGACGGCGCACCCGCATGCGGCCAGCGCCGCAAGAGCCACCGCGAGCAGGGTCATGGCGAATCACACCCCGGTGGGCGAATCGGGGATCTCACCACGGCCGGGCCGCTCTTCGGCTGCCCGCAGCGCGGACGTTCACTCGGTGAGCACAGCGGATGATTCATGGATCCTCACCGGGAAAGGCCGGGCCGCACCGGTCGGGGCAGGAGCCGGTGTCGCTCATTCCGGAGTCCGCTACCGGCGCGAGCCGGTGTCGCTGTCCGTCCACATCACCAATCTCGTGCATCCTGCTCTCGCCCCACATCCGGGGCCACACCCCCCATTTCCCTGAGGTTTCCGTGCCCGTACCCCACCGGGCCCACCTCCTTTCGAACCTCGGGGACTCCGCGAGCACCTCCCGATCCGGGCAGAGCACACACTCCCGGATCCGACGCTGCCACATCGCCGTGGCGACACCGAGACCCCGTACACGAATACGACTCTAGAACAATCGCAACGGAGAGATGGGCGGGGAATGCGTCACCGTCCCGACAGGAAAGCCCGCAACCTTCGGAGCGCGGCCTCGCGATACCACCGCGCGTCACCGAAGTCGCAGTTCATGGCGACGCGAATGCACACGAAGATCAACTTTTCTCGCGCGAATCGCGCTCACAACGGCACCCGTGGAACCTCACACCGATTTCACATATTTTCCGAACCGGTCGAGTGTTTCACCACAGTCGCGTGCCACGCGGTGGTGCGTTCTCCCGGAGTGATCACCTCGGGCAGGCAGCCGGCTGCCGATCTCAGCGGGGGATCGACAGAACCTGCCCCACGTAGATCAAGTCGGGATCGAAGATCCCGTTCACATCGGCCACCGTCCGCCAGTCCACACCCAGGCGTGCCCCGATCCCCGAGAGCGTGTCACCGGGCTGAACAACGTAGGTCCCGTCCGGCGGCGGAGGAGGTGGGGCGGGCGGAACCATCCCTCCGGTGAGCAGCGACAGCTCGACGAGCGACACATTCAGGTCCGTGTGGCCCGCGATGCCGGGGACCCGGCCCTCCGACGCATACTGATGCAGCTTCACGTGCTCCGTGAGGTACCCGGGCTGCCCCGGCGTACGGCCGTAGTGGGCCACCCACAGGAACACCCCGGAGTCGACCCAGTTCTCCGTGCCGAGCTTGCCGTCGAACCAGGAGGCGGACGCATAAACCGTCACCTCGTGACGGCCCGTGTGCCCGCGGAGGGCGTCGATGAATTCCCGCACCCAGCTCGCGAGTTCGGCGCCGTCCGTCTCGATGTCCAGGCATGGCGGCAGATTGCCCGGTGCACCGGAGTCGAGCCGGGCCAGCTGCGCGGCGAAATCCGCGGCCTCCTGCAGCGGGGCGTTCGTGTCCGGCCGCGCGAAGTGATACAGGCCCGTGGCCATCCCCGCCCGCCGAGCACCGGCGAGCTGGAGATCCAGCGTGGGACTGACGTGGCCGATGCCCTCCGTGGCTTTGATGTAGGCGAACCGGTATCCCGCATCGCGCACTGCGGGCCAATCGGGTTCACCCTGGTAACGCGCCACATCGATACCGGGAATTCGAGTGGCCATCGCAAACCTCACGGGTAGGTCGATAGAGAGCCTGTGCAGGCACGTACATGCTCAACGTAGCGAAGTCGGCGGCGGGAGCAGACCACCGTCGGGGCCATACCGACCCCCCGGCCGGGGGAAATGTGAAGCGGGCGGCAGACGTACCCGGCGGCGTGCAACCGGATATCCCGCCACACGTCTTCACCGGCGAGAGGATTCGCCGGGAGCGATCCCACCCTCTTCGTGGGAAGCGGAGGTGGCCATCGTGGTCGCAGGCACACTGGACACCGCCATGCGGGTGGCAATACGGGCTTCGGCCGTGCTCGTGGTCGGCGCACTGCTGGCAGGCTGCGGGCAACAGACCCAGCAGGCACCCCGGGCACAACAGGCGAACAACCCCGTTCCCTCGGCGCGAACCGTGCCCACACCGCCGGGCACCTCGATGCCCGGGACGCGGGAGGGCAGCGTGGCGGGAACGCCCTCTTCACCGCCCCTGTCACCCCCGCCCACGCGAACACCCTCACCACACGCCAACAGCGGGCTCGTGCCCGCCGGGGCGGCACAGCAGCCACCGGTGACCGAGCGCTGCCACACCTCGATGCTGGCGGGAAACCTCCGGCGCGAAAATCCGGCAGCGGGGCAGCGCTACGCCGAGCTGGTCCTGCGCAACAGCAGCGCCCGTACCTGCACCGTCCACGGCTACCCGGGACTGCTGCTGGTCGGTTCGGACGGGCGGCCACTGCCCACCGACGTGAGCCGGATGCCGGATACGGACCCCGAGCCGGTGCGACTGGCGCCGGGCGAGTCGGCGGTGGCCACCTTGCACTGGGGTGTGGTGCCCGCCGGGAACGAACCGGTCGACGGTCCGTGCGGTCCCGAGCCCGCCGAACTCGAAGTCATCCCGCCGGACGAGAGGGACCCGCTGGCCACGCCCTGGGCCCTCGGGCCGGTCTGCGCAGGCGGTTCCCTGGATGTCACCGCTTTTCATTGAATCCGGCGCGCATACGACGGAATCCGATGGGTAACCCGAATAGAGCAGCCTTCCAGCCGACGTGATGGAGGCGATATTCATGAAGGATGTCCGAAACGCACAAGACCTGATCGGCAGCGATGTCTATTCCCCTGACGGCAGCAAGGTCGGCCGTATCGGCAACGTGTATCTGGACGATGACACGCGCCAGCCGGAATGGGTGACCGTGAAGACCGGCATGTTCGGCACCAAGGAGAGCTTCGTGCCACTGGCCGGGGCCACCGCAACGGACTCGGGGGTCAACGTCGAGGTCTCGAAGGACCAGGTCAGCCAAGCTCCCCGGATCGAGGCGGAGCAGGGCCACCTGTCCGAGCAGGAGGGCCGGGAACTCTACGAGTACTACCACATGCAGCCGGGAGCCGCCGGCGGGCAGCAGCGCGGTGAGGAGATGTCCACACGACGGACCGAAACCGCCGGACAGGAGACGGAGACCCGCAGCACGGAGCCGCAGTCGATGACTCGCTCCGAGGAGCACCTCCGTGTCGGCAAGCAGAATGTCGAGTCGGGTCGCGTACGCCTGCGCAAGTACGTCACGACCGAGCAGGAGTCGGTGACGGTACCCGTCAGCCGCGAGGAGGTGCGTGTCGAGCGGGAACCGATCAACGAGTCCGAACAGCAGCGGATGTCCTCGGACGCCGAAATCGGCGAACAGGAGCAGGAGGTCGTCCTGCACTCGGAGCAGCCGGTGGTCGGCAAGGAATCCGTGCCCGTCGAGCGCGTGAAACTGGACAAGGACGAGGTGACCGAGGAGCAGACCGTCTCCGACGAGGTACAGCGGGAACAGTTCGACGTCGACGACGAAGGCGGACGGCACCGCAGGGACAGGGGCTCCTGAGTGTTCGAGGACCGTTCGCAGATGCCTGCAGCAGGCATCTGCGAACTTTTGCGCCGCCCTGACGACCTCGGCGCACACCCCACTCACCCGAAGGCGTGAATTGCGGCGCATGTCCGGTTGCGGGTGGCGAGATCCGCATGCAGCGTCTGCAGCGCAGCGTCACTGCGCCGGAACTCGTCGCGGCGCCCTCCCCACGGACACGATCGAGGCGAGCCACATGGACGACGCCACACGGGCACAGGAACTGATCGGCAACGACGTCTACGACCGCGACGGCGCCAGAATCGGCCGGGTCGGCACCGTCTACCTGGACGACACCACCCATCAGCCGGAGTGGATCACGGTCCGTACCGGACTGTTCGGCATGAAGGAGCACTTCGTGCCGCTGGCGGGCGCCTCGTCCCAGGAGCAGCGGGTCCAGCTCGACGTATCGCGCAAGCAGGTCGAGGACGCTCCCCGCGTCGATGCCGAGCACGGCCACCTGTCCGAGCAGGAGGGCCGGGACCTCTACAGGTATTACGGCTTCCGTTCGCTCTCGGCGTCGACACCGCACCCGGTGGCCGACCGGCCACGGCACCTCGACTCCGGCGAAGGCGGCGAGCAACGGCGGACCGAGAGGGCGGCACCGGTACCGACCGGCCGGCACCACCGATCGGAGATCGATTCCGAGGAACGACTCGTGGTCCCGGCAGCCGGCCGGAGCCGGGAGGGCAGACACCGCAAGGATCCCGGTGACTGAACGTCCCCGAACGCCGTGGTGGTACCGGCACCTCGCCGCCCGGGGCGGCGAGGTGCGCCCACGAACATCCGCGTGAACGGCAACCACGGCACGCATCACCGCCGCACTGCCGACGAGGCCTCGCCCACCCGCGGGACATGGGCGAGAATGCTCCCCGTCATGGGTGAGGAAACCGAACTCGAATTACTGATCACGATCGTGCTCGCCGCCGAGGACGACCGCGACGCACGCGAGGCATGCCGGAAACTGGTCCGGCGTGTCGGCGGTCGGATCGTGGAGTCCGGAGACTGCTCCGACGAGGAGCCGGGCTGCTGGTCGGTCACTCTGCTGCGCAACGGCGGCGAGTCCGGGAACTCGGCGAGTGCTGCGGCGCTGTCCCGCTCCGTACGCGCCTTCATGCGTGAACTCGGCCCCGCCTACAGCAACGCACGGGTGTCGTGCGAGCCGCCGACCGCCTGGACCGTGGTGGACGATCCCGAACTGGTGGGTGAGCTGGTCGACGGGGGCGAGCGCCTGCTGGTGGAAGCGTGGCAGGGCGACTCGTTGCTGCCGGCGGTTCCGCAGGAGTCCACTCGCCCGGAGGAGTCGGCCGATCCCGAGGAGCTCGGCGACCCCGACGAACCCGCTCCGGAGACAACCGCCGACCCCCCGCTCGACGATGTCGACGAGAGTGGCAGGCCACGTACTCGCCTGGGCATGGTGGTCGATGTTCTGACCGAGCGGCACTCCGGTGCGGAGTGGCCCGCCAGGGCGCTGGCGAGCCGAGTCTCGCGCGCCGTCACCGTCGCAGGCAGTGCCGAACGGCCTCCCGCGGTGCGCGTGGTGCTGGATCTGGGACCTTTCACCGCCGACGGCCCCGAGCTCGTGTCGTGGGCGGCGTCCGAACTCGGCGGCCAGGGCTGGTCGATGCCCGCCATGCACTCGACGGCGAACACCGTGGCCCACTGGTCGACCGCCTCCGCTTCCCCGTCCGGGATCGCGGCGATCGAGCTCTTCGCCTTCCGGCCGGAGGCCGTGGCGGAGATTTCCCCGCACTCCACAGCGCAGTTCGCCGCCGCCGTGGGCAGTTTCGAGCACTCGGCGTAGCCGAACGGGCCGAAGTTTCGTTACGCGGAGTGCACGCAGCACGACAGCGAGCACCGACCTGCCTGCGCGGACTCGGGCACCGGACGCTAACTTGTGGACCGATACAGCACCTGCTTTCGGCGGGTGGCGCCTTGTGTTTCGTCCGCATCCTGGAGGGCCCCGTACAGATGACAGGCGTGGAAGAGGTTCGCGCAGGGATTTCCCTGGCGACCCAGAAGGCTTCGGATGGCATCGCCGCGCTGCAGCAGGCCACCCTGGCTCTGGAAGAGGCGCAGCAGGCGCTGGCCGCAGCCACGCAGGGCAGCAGCCAGGAGGAGATTCAGCACGCTTACGGGATGCTCGCCGAGGTCACGCAGAACATCAGCGGGGCCCAGGGCACGCTCAACGCGGTCATCTCGTCCGCCGAGGGCTACGCGGGACGGCTGTAACGCGGTGTCGGCCCTGGAAGAACTCCTGCAGGCTTTGCGGACCGTCGAGGACCACCTCGACCGGGGACAACGACATCTGGCGCATGCGCAGCGCGTACTGCGGGAAGCCGAGGTGGCGCTGACCCGCATCGATCCCGATCATCCGGAGACCGTGGTTCCACCGGGGCTCCCCCATGCGCAGGATCGGATCGAGCACACGCTCACGGCGGTCGACCACGTCGCCGAAGCGCTCCGCGACTTCGCCGCGCGGCTGTGAACGCGCGAGGTGCGGTCCGGTTGTCCAAGACGCGAAGTCCACGCTCGCTGGACGAGCAAAGTGCTATTTTGATCACGGTCAGTAGCAACGTGTACCGGGGTGAGGTGTGCGTAGACGCAACGAGCGCCGCAGTGCCATCGAAACAGCCTTCGAACACCTGAGCGCCGGCGTCGCCACGGCCCTCGGCGCGGCCGCGAACGAAAGTGCGCGTGTTCGGGCCGAACACGCACGGCAGGAGTGCGCACTGCGGATCGCCCAACTGGGCGTGTCGACGGTGGAGCGTGATCCGTCAGCGGTCGGGGAACCGGACGCTCCCGCTTTCCAGGAGGCGCTGGACGAGGCTCTGCGCGAACGCGCGGAGGTCTATGCACAGTGGTCGCACGGCCCCGCGCAACTCACCGAGCTGGTCGCCTCGGCGGCGCCCGGCACCGCCTCGCTGCCGTGGCAGGACTGGCTGGGCCGGACCGGTTCGTCCGAAGCCGCCGGTTCCACGCCGCCACTGTGGCGTCTCGGCACCGCTGTGGTACCGGACTCGCCGGATCCGCAACCCTTCCCGGCGGCCGTGCCCCTCCTCGACGAGTCCCACCTGCGCATCACATCCGCGGGAAGTTCCGGTGCTCGAGCAACGGCCACCCGGGACGCCGCCGAGCTGCTGGTGCAGAACCTGCTGTTGCGTGTGCTGAGCCACTACCAACCGGGCTTGGTGCGCATCCACGTCTGGGATGTCGCCCGCCTGACCGGGACCCTTCCGGGGCTGTACCCGCTCACGCGGGCCGGACTGCTCACCGCGCACGACCCGACGCGGCTGGAGGAGATGCTCGAGGAGCTGTCCGAGCACATCCGCCGCATCCACACCGGTTCCCTGCTCGGCGGGTACACCTCACTGCGCTCGCTGGCCGAGGAGACCGGCCACCGCGGTGAACCATGGCGGATCGCGGTGCTCTTCGGAGACGGGCACCCGCTCAAGGACGAGCAGCAGCAGCAACTGCAGCGCATCGCCCGCAACGGCCTGGCCTGCGGTGTACAGCTCGTCGTCGTCGACCTGCCGATGACGGTGAACAGCGCGGTCGAGTCGATCACGCTGTCCACCCCGGATCACGCTCGCACCAGCATGACCGGCCCCTACGCGGTGGTCCGCCCCGACGAGGCGTTCCCCCGGGAGAGAACGACCAGGGCGTGCTCGGCCATCGCCGACGAGTTCCTCGCCCGGCGCTCCCGCGTGCACACCTTCGACGACCTGCTGCCCGAGCAGCTCTGGGCGCACCACTCCACCACCGGCCTGCAGGCTCCCGTCGGTTTCCACGAGGGTGAACAGGTCCGGATCACGCTGGGGGACGCGAGTCCGCACACGCTGATCGGCGGCCCCAGCGGGTCGGGGAAGACGAATTTCCTGTACGGCATGCTGGGCAGTCTGACCGCGCGCTACAGCCCCGACGAACTCGAGCTGTACCTGATGGACTTCAAGGAGGGAGTCTCCTTCGCGCAGTTCACGCCGGGCCGCCGCGATCCGAGCTGGTTGCCGCACGCCCGGCTCGTGGGGATCAATGTGAACACCGATCGCGAATTCGGCCTGGCCCTGCTGCGGTTCCTGTCCGCGGAGATGCGGCGCCGGGCCGACGCGGCGAAGGCCCACGAGGTCACCAAGCTGGAGGAACTGCGAGCCGAGGACCCGCAGGGACGGTGGCCCCGGATCGTGGCGGTGATCGACGAGTTCCAGTACCTGTTCGCCGAGCGGGACGTGGTCTCGACACAGGCCGCCGCGCTTCTGGAGGACGTCGCGCGGCGCGGCCGCTCACAGGGCATCCATCTGGTACTGGCCAGCCAGGACATCTCCGGTATCGAAGCGTTCTGGGGCAAGCCCGCGATCTTCGAGCAGTTCATCCTGCGTGTCGCGCTGCCCAAGGCGCGGCGGATGCTCACCGAGACCAACACGACCGCACTCGAACTCCCCCGGCGGCATGCGGTCATCAACCACGAGTCCGGGGCCAAGCACGGCAACGAGGTCGCGCGGATTCCGGATGCCGGCGGTCTGGACGGGCTGCAGCAGTGCCTGTGGCAACGGCATCTGCGCGAGCAGGGCACCGAGCGCCTGCCGCCGCCACGCCTGTTCGACGGTTCGAATCTTCCCGCGCTGGACACGCTCGACGAATTCCGGCGACTGCGGGAGGTTCCGGGCACCGCGCCACAGGTCCTGCTGGGGCAGGTGATCGACGTGGCGGGGACGGCGGCATCGGTGCGACTCACCCGCGCACCGGGACGCAACATCGCCGTGCTCGGCTCGACGCAGCAGGATGCGACCGGTGTCCTGGGCGCCGCGGCACTTTCCCTGGCACGCCGGCACTCCGCGGGCCGGATCACATTCACCGTGGCCGGCCTGCTGGAGGATTGCGACGAGCAGGTACGCGCGCTGACCGCAGCACTACGGGACGCGGGACACGAGGTGGATCTGCTCGGTCCGGGAGACCTGGGATCTGCGCTGAACGGTCTGGCCGAACTCGTCGACGAGCGTGCCGAAACCACCTTCGAGGCAGCACCTCCGGTGCCGCACTGCCTGCTGCTCTACGCGGCGGATGCGGCGCAGACGCTGCTGGAACGCAGGAGTCCGGAGACGCGCGTGAGCGGTCAGGAGCAGTTGCGCAGGATTCTCAAGCAGGGCCCGGAGTCCGGGATTCACACCGTCGGATGGTGGCGCAGCACGCAACGTCTGAAGAACACCCTCGGCATGGGCCCGGTGGACGATATCGGCGCATGGATCGCCTTCGACGTCCACGGCCAGGAGCTCTCTCCCTTCGCGGCCGGCCAGCCCGTGAACTGGTCACCACGTGCCCGCAGGGGCCTGTTCTTCGATCGATCGATCCACTCGCGACCCGAGGTCGTGCTGCCGTTCGACCCCGAAACACTTCCCGAGGTCTCGCCGCCGCACGGCTGCGCCGAGGGTGGTTCCGGCGGTGGGCCCTCGATCGAGCAGGAGATCCGGAAGGAAACCGATGAGTGAGGACCCCTCCGGCAGGCCGCCCGGCGCGGTCGAACGCTACAAGGAGATCACCGCGACGGCCACCGACGCGGTCGAGCGCATGCACGAACTGGAACGCAAGCGCGCCGAGCAACTCGAGGACGAGGTCGTGGCCGGGCGGGAACGCATTGCCGAGGCCGAGCAGCAGGAGGAGCGGGTCGCCGAAGGCGTGCGATCGCGGTGGAACGCCGCGATGGAGGCGCTGTGGGACGAGCGCTGGATGCGGGTCACCAGCATACCCGCCCCGGACCCCTCGGCTCCTGCCGCGACGCCGGAGGAGTCCCTGCGCTCGGTTCAGGATGCCTCTCTGGAGCTGCACGAGGCGCTGGGCAAGCCCCGCTGGTCGGTGACGTCCCTGCTCCCGAAGCCCCGCTCCCGCCGCGACGAGAGGTGACACGCGGCCGAGGAAATCAGGGCCGGTAGGCGTGACCGCGGTGCTGAACCGATTCGATCACCACGATCCGCTGCTGATCATCGACCCGGTACAGCACCCGATAGGTCGCCCGCCGCGCGGACCACATGCCCTCGAACGGTTCCTTGAGCGGCTTGCCGACTCGATACGGCTGTTGCGCGAGCGCACCGGTCACCAACTCGATCACCGCGGCCGCGACCGCTTCCGGCAACTCCTTGGCGACGGCTCGTTTGGCCGGCTTCGACCACTTCACGGCATACGGCTCACTCATGAGCCGTGCGAGCGCTGCTGTTCGAACTCCGCGAGTACGTCATCGGTGTCGTAGAGCTCGCCTTCGGCCGTGGTTTCCCGCGCCTCTTTGAGATCGGCCAGCGCGTCCTGATCACTGAGCACCGCCAGGGTTTCCTGCAGCGACTCCCACTCGTCGGCGGAGATCACCACGGCCGAGGGCACGCCGTTGCGGGTCACCGTGATCTCGTCGTGCTCACGCTCGACCTCGGAAAGCAACGACGAGAGCTTGGCTTTGACCTCGGCAAGTGGCAGTGTCTTCATGGACAGAATTATAGTCATCACAACGGCAGGAGGTCCACTACCTCCGAAGCCCCGCTCCCGCCGCGGCGAGAGGTGATATACGGAACCGACTGGTCGGTATGCTGTTCATGGCACATTCGGAGCAGCCGCGGTAAAATTACGATACGTAATAGTTTCGCATTTGGAGGATGGTGTGGCAGACCAGGAAATCCCCGACCAGGGTCTGGAGATCCGGCTGGCTTCCCGGCCGCAGGGCTGGCCCACCCAGGACAACTTCGAGATCACGCAGGCCCCGATCGCCGCACCGGGTGAGGGGCAGATTCTCGTACGCAACAAGGTCATGAGCGTCGACCCGGCCATGCGTGGCCGGATGAACAACGCGAAGTCCTACGTACCGCCGTTCGAAATCGGCAAGCCACTGTCCGGCGGCGCGGTCGGTGAGGTCGTGGCCTCCAACTCGGACAATTTCGAGGTCGGCCAAGCCGTGCTGCACCAGCTCGGGTGGCGGGAGTACGCCACGGTCGGCGAGTCGCACGCGGTCGCGGTTTCGGGCGAGACCGCCCCGCTCGGCGCCTATCTCGGCGTGCTCGGGATGCCGGGGCTGACGGCCTACGTCGGGCTGTTCGACATCGCACGGTTCCAGCAGGGCGACACCGTGTTCGTCTCGGGAGCAGCGGGTGCCGTCGGTTCCATCGTGGGACAGCTGGCCAAACTGCACGGGGCCTCGCGGGTGATCGGCAGCGCGGGATCGGCCGAGAAGGTGCGCTACCTCACCGAGGACCTGGGCTTCGACACCGCCTTCAACTACAAGGACGCCCCCGTGGCCGAGCAGTTGAAGGCCGCCGCCCCGGACGGCATCAGCGTCTACTTCGACAACGTCGGCGGCGATCACCTCGAAGCCGCGATCGGCTCGCTCAACGACTTCGGACGCATCGCCGCCTGCGGGGCGGTGTCGCAGTACAACGCCAGCGAGCCCCAGCCGGGGCCGCGCAACATGTTCCAGATCGTCACCAAGCGGCTGAGCCTGCGCGGTTTCATCGTGATCGACCACGCCGACCGGCGTGACCAGTTCTTCAACGACGTCGGCCCCCTGGTCCGCGACGGAAAGCTGCGCTACGACGAGACCACGGTGGCCGGGCTGCGCAACGCTCCCGACGCCTTCCTGGGCATGCTGCAGGGTCGGAACACCGGCAAGATGCTCGTCACCGTGTGACGGTGGCTCACCGGTCCTGGACTCACTGAGCCGAGGCCCCTTGCTCCGGTGGAACGGCCAGAACCGCACAGCGCACTGTCCCGGCGTGGGCGAGCAGTCCCTTGTCACGCGTGATCAGGGGGGCATCGCGTTGTTCGGCGACCGCGACATAGGCGGCATCGTAGGCAGTGAGGGCCTCGCGCAGCTCCCAGATCCGGTCGAGCAGGGTTCTCGTGGGAACGTGCTCGACCGGCATCTCCCGCAGTGTGCGCAGGATCGCCTCCGCCCGGACGGCCCCGAGATCGTGGCGGGCGTGGCGCCGGAGAACCTGCGTGATCTCCAGTTGCAGGTGCTCCGGCGCGGCCATCGCCGTATAGCTGTCGAGTGCGGACCGGGCAGCAGTCCGGCGCGGGCCGGGCAGGAGGGCATCGCACCACACGCTGGCATCGACGACCGCGACGCTCACTCGTAATCCTCCGCCCTGGTGTTGTCGCGTGCCTCCCGCTCATCCCGACCAGCGCGAACGGCATCGGCCGGGTCGGCGGTGAGCACGGGCTCGTCACCGAGAACGTCATCGAGCCTGCGGAAAAGCGCCTGCCTGCGGGTGCGTGCGGTGTGCTCGTCGAGCACCGCGAGCAGGTGCTGCTGCAGCGACTTTCCTTCCGCTTTGGCCTCGGAACGCAGGGCCTCGTAAATCTCCGGCGGAACGTCTCTCACCTGCACGTTGTGCATGTGACCATGATAACATGCATTTCATGCATGCATGGATGCGTGCATAGCTGCGCACTCACACCCAGCAAGTCGACAACCGAATTCGCTCTGGCTTCGAGGGGTGACGAGCCGCCCGGCTACTCCCCGTCGACGAGCTTTCCGGGGTTGAGGATCCCCGTGGGATCCACCGCTTGCTTCGCCGCCGCCAGCACCCGAACGCCGACCGGGCCGACCTCACCGGCGAGCCAGGGCTTGTGGTCGGTCCCGACGGCATGATGGTGGGTGATCGTGCCACGCCCCATCGCACGACCCGGCGAGCGCTCGGTGATGGCCTCCGTGGCCGCCTGCTTCGCACGCTGCCACTGCCCGAGTGGATCCTGCTGGTCCCGCACCGCGAGCACCGTGAAGTACAGCGAGGCGCCGGTCTCGTAGGCATGCGAGAGGTGACACATCACGATCGGTGGTTTCCCCTCGCTTTCCAGGGTCCGCAACAACGCCGCGCGCACGGCCGAGCGCAGCTCGCTCAACCCCGCCCAGTGCGTCGCCGTCTCCAGGGTCTCCACGCACACCCCGTAATCCAGCAGCGTGTCCCGCTGCCGCGGCCCCGAGAAGCGGTTCGCCTTCCAGGACTCGCCGACCTTGTCGCCGAGCCGGACGGGACGGAAGCGGCGCAGCACCCGCCACGTCGCATCCCGCCGATCGTCGAGTTCGCGGCGAGTCGCAGCGTCCCAGCCCAGCACCAGCATGCACGGTTCGTGGACCCGCCGGGCACGCAACAGCGCCCATAGCACACGGGCCTGCATCCCACCGGAGAGCTCGACCTGGACCTCCGTTTCGTCTCTGTCGGACAATCGGGTGACGTCGGCGAGCGCGTGGGACTGCGCCAGCGCCCGCACGGCGTCCGACCCGGATTGCCAACCGTCCAGGATCACCGCCTCGTACCGGCTGTGCACCGGCGCGGGGCGAACCCGCAGCGCCACCTCCGTGATGACCCCGAGCGCCCCCTCGCTGCCCACGGCCAGGTGTCGCAGATCCGGCCCCGCCGCCGAGGCCGGAGCCGTTCCGAGCTGCCACTCCCCGGCCGGTGTCGCCAGCCGCACCCCCTCGACCAGGCTCTCGAAACGCCCGTAACCCGAGGAAGCCTGCCCGGCCGAGCGGGTGGCCGCGAAACCGCCGATGGTGGCCCGCTCGAAGGACTGCGGGAAGTGGCCGAGCGTGAACCCGTGCGCGGCCAGTAGCGCTTCCGCGTCGGGTGCGCGCATCCCCGCCTGCATGACGGCCACGTGCGAGACGGGGTCCACCGAGATCAGCCGGTCCAGCCTGGCCAGATCGAGCGTGACGGCGGCGACCTTGTCGCCGCGCAACGCATCGACCCCACCGACCACGGAGGTTCCGCCGCCGAACGGGACCACGGCGAGGTCGTGCCGGACGCACAGCTCCAGAACTCGCTGCACCTGCCCGGGATCGGCGGGCAGCACCACGGCGTCCGGAACGGTGACACCGGTGCCGCGGCGCCTGCGGATCAGATCGCTGTAGGAAAGGCCGCCCGCACGGCCGAGCCGCTGCCCCGGTTCGGTCAGCACGTTCTCGGCACCGACGAGCGCGACGAGTTCGGCGTGCGCGGCCTGTGGCAGCACGTCCTCGGGTATCTCGATCAGGGACGGGGGGACGGCGGGTGTGAGTTGTTCACCCAGGCCCGTGCGTTGCCGCAACCAGCGCACGGCATGCGCGGAAAGGGGTGCCGCACCGGCGCCCGACGGTGTCCAGCTGCCCCGCAGGGTATGGTCGATCGACTCGCTCACCAGTACAGTGTTACATATGACGTCCCAGCGTCACACTCGCTGCGAGCTGCCGCAGCAGGACCGTCCGGTGCGTGGACAGCACACCGACCGGCCGACTTCCCCCGCGTCCGCTCCGGAAGCTCCCGATCATGCCGCCGCCTCCGAAGCGGCGGCGAAACCGGCCGTGCACCGGATCTCCGATGCCACCCTGCTGCAGGCGGCACGCGAGTGCGTCCTGGCCCACGGTGTGCGCCGGAGCACACTGACCGGGATCGCCCGGCGCGCCGGGGTCAGCCGGATGACGCTCTACCGGCGCTTCCCCGACGTACACAGCATGGTCGCGGCGTTGATGACCGAGGAGTTCGCCGAGACACTCCGCAAGGCACACGCCGCGGCGGGCACCGGCACCGCCCGCACCCGTCTGGTCACCGCCACGATCCGCTGCGTGCGGATGCTGCAGTCCGATCCCCTGCTGCAGCGCGTGCTGGACACCGATGCCGAGATGCTGCTGCCCTACCTGGTCGAGCGGCTCGGCAGCGCACAACTGGCCGCCGAGCGTTTCGTGCACGAGTACCTGTACGAAGGGCATGCCGACGGCTCGATCCGCCGCACCGATACCGCCACCCAGGCCAGGACGCTGGTGCTGATCGCGCAGTCCTTCGTGATCTCCGCCGCTCCCGCTGCCACCGGGGTCGACCCGCGGAACCTGTCCGCCGAACTCGCCCACTCCCTCGACTCCGCCCTGCATCCGTCGATTCCCACCGCCCAGGACCGCGGCGGGCAGGAACACACCTCCGCGGGCCCTGCCGAGAACACTGCCGCCGAGGAGGCGCGATGACCACCACGCCGCTGCCCGCCGGATCCCTGCAGGCCACCTCGCTCAACGCTGCCCGGCGTGATCGGGAACTGTCCGAGGTCGGCAACGGCCGGCAGGTGGACATGCTGGTCGTGGGCGGCGGGGTCACCGGTACCGGAGTGGCCCTCGATGCGGCGGCGCGTGGCTTGTCGGTGGCACTGGTCGAGGCGGAGGATCTCGCCTGGGGCACCTCGCGCTGGTCGAGCAAGCTGGTGCACGGTGGGCTGCGCTACCTCGCGCACGGCGAGCTCGGCCTGGCCAGGGAGAGTGCCGTGGAGCGCGGCGTCCTGATGACCCGGACGGCACCGCATCTCGTACGGACCCTGCCCCAGCTCATTCCCCTGCACAGCGGAGTGTCACGCCGCTCCGAGCTGACGTTGTCCAGTGGCCTGCACGCCGGTGATGCGCTGCGCCGCAGCGCCCGGACACCCTCCTCGGTGCTCCCGCCCCCACATCGCGTACCAGAGGCCGAGGCCAGAGCGCTGGTTCCCGGACTGCGCCTGGACGGTCTGCGCGGGGGGTTGTTGAGCTTCGACGGGCAGCTCGTCGACGACGCGCGGCTCGTCGTCGCTCTCGCCCGCACGGCAGCCGGTTTCGGCGCCCGCATCCTCACCCGCGTGCGCGCGCGGACACTCGATCGGAACGGCGCCGAGGTCGTGGACCAGCGCAGCGGCGAGTCACTGCGCATCCGCGCGCATTCGGTGGTCAACGCGACGGGCGTGTGGGCCGACGAGCTGGCACCGGAGATCCGGCTGCGGCCGTCGCGCGGCTCCCACCTGGTGCTCGACGCGGACGCTGCCGGGCTCGCCGGAACCGCCGTCATCGCACCGCTGCCCGAGCACTCCGGGCGATTCCTGCTGTTGTTGCCCCAGCCGGACGGCCATGCCTATCTGGGCCTGACCGACGAACCTGTCGAGGGCCCCGTGCCCTCGGTGCCCGAAGTGCCGGAATCCGACGTGGATTTCCTGCTCAGTGCCGCGAGCCGAGCACTGGGACGGCCCCTGGGCCGTGAGCACGTGCTGGGATCCTTCGCCGGGCTGCGTCCGCTGCTGGACGCGACCGGACCGAGGGGCGGATTCGGTGCGCTGCGCCGCCGCTCCGGTGGTTCGGCCGACCTGTCCCGCAAGCACGCCGTGCTGACCTCGGCGGGCGGCGTGGTGACGGTGGTCGGTGGGAAGCTGACCACCTACCGGAAGATGGCCGCCGAGGCCGTCGACACGGCTCTCGGCAGCGCAGGATTGCCCGCCGGACCGTCGCGGACTGCCGCCGTACCGCTGGTCGGTGCTGCCGAACGCGCCCGGTTGGACAGCATCGAGGCCGCTCCTCGCCTGGTCTCGCGCTACGGCACCGAGGCCGCCCGGGTCGCCGCGCTCGCCGAGCTCGATCCCGATCTGGCGGATCCGGTCGTTGAATCGCTCCCGCTCACGGCGGCCGAGGTGCTGTGGGCCGTACGCCACGAGGGGGCGTTCGACACCGATGACGTCCTCGACCGGCGTACCCGGCTCGGCCTGGCTCCGGCCGAGCGCGAGACCGCTCATGCCACCGTGGCAGGGCTCGTCGCGCGTGCGATGCACGGCGTCTACGCCTGACGAATACCGGGCGAACCGCACGAATTGTGCCGTTCGCCGGGCAGAGCGGCAGGATCGGCTCCGGGCGCCGGTGGAACTTTCCGATGGTGATCTCCGCGTGACTTCGGCTCGCTAGAGTCATGCCGAAAAGCGAGCGGGTGCTCGCCTCTGCAGGGGCATCCGAAGACGTACTGGAGGCAGCGCGGGCGGCTCGTCCGAACGCCCGCGGATGTTCGTCGAAGACGGGCATCGGTCTGGAGGGGAGAACATGCCCGAGAGCGTGCTTGAGATCGACCGGATCTCCAAAAGATACGGGAATGTCGTGGCCCTGGAGGACATGGCATTCACGGTGCGCGCGGGTGAGATGTTCGGTTTCGTCGGCAGCAACGGTGCGGGCAAGACCACCACGATGCGCATCGCGCTCGGTGTACTGGCCGCCGACTCCGGCGAGGTGCGCTGGAACGGTGCCCCGCTGGACCTGCACACCCGGCGCCGCATCGGCTACATGCCGGAGGAACGCGGCCTGTACCCGAAGATGAAGGTCGCAGGACAGCTCGCCTACTTCGGCAGGCTGCACGGGATGGCACCACGCGAGGCCCGGAGGAGCGCCGAAAGCTGGACGGAGCGGCTCGGGCTGGCCGAGCGCCGCAACGACGAGGTGCAGAAACTCAGCCTCGGCAATCAGCAGCGCGTGCAGCTGGCCGCCGCACTGATCCACGAACCCGAGATACTCGTGCTCGACGAACCGTTCTCCGGCCTGGACCCGGTCGCCGTCGACGTGATGAGCCAGGTGCTGCGCGAGCGGTGCGAGGCCGGAGTGCCGGTGGTGTTCTCCAGCCACCAGCTGGAACTCGTGCAGCGCCTGTGCGACCGGATCGGCATCGTGCGCAGCGGACGGATGGTGGCCTGCGGCACCGTGGACGAACTGCGCGACAGCGGCGCGGCCACGCTGGTCGTCGACGCGCCGCAGGCACCCGCCGGTTGGGCCGAGGGGCTGCCCGGGGTGCGGACGGTCGGCACCGACTCCGGTCGCACCACGCTGGAACTGGAACGCGGCGCCGACGACCAGGCCGTGCTCGCCGCGGCCCTGGCCACCGGCCCGGTCCACGAGTTCAGCAGGCGACGTCCCGAGCTGACCGAACTGTTCCGCAACGTCGTCACCGAGGAGAGCGCCGCATGACCGTCACCGGCCGAACGGACACCCCGCAGCAGGGCGGCGACCCGGCGAACCCCCGTCGGCAGGACTCCGATCAGCAGGGCGCGGGCAGGACGGGCACCCTGCGCACCGTGGGGCTGGTGGCGGGCCGCGAGCTCGACACCCACGTACGCAAGCGTTCCTTCCTCATCGGCACCCTGGTCATGGTCCTGATCATCGCGGCTTACCCGGCGCTGATGTTCTTCATCGGCCGGAGCATGGGCACCACGACCGTGGGGTTCACCGGGCAGGCCACCGCGGTGCTCCAGCCGGTGGAAACAACGGCGGAGTCGATGGGCGATCCCATCGAAACCCGCGAGACTCCCGATCCGGCCACCGGGAGGCAACAGGTCCGCGAAGGTGAACTCGACGCACTGGTCACCGGCACGCCGGGAGCACTGAAACTCGTCGTCGAGCAACAACCCGACGAAGAGCTCCGGTCGGCGCTGAACGCCGTGGTACAGCAGCGTGCCCTCAACGCCGAACTCTCCCGGGCCGGGCTCGATCCGGCCGAGGTCAACGAGAGAGTGGCCTCCGCCCGGGTGGCGGTGACCAGTCTGGAAGCCGCCGATCCCCAGCAGGGTCAGCGGCTCGCGCTCGCGATGGCGGCGGCTTTCCTGCTCTACTTCATGCTGATCGGATCCGGCCAGATGGTGGCTCAGGGTGTGGTCGAGGAGAAGTCCAGCCGCGTGGTCGAAATCCTGCTGTCGACCATCCGGCCGAGTCAGTTGCTGGCGGGAAAAGTGGTCGGCATCGGGCTGACGAGCCTGCTGCAGTTCGTCATCATCGGAGCCGTCGGCATGGTGGTGACCACCGCGGCCGGATTGATGACCCTGCCGTCGACAGCGCTGGCGGGCACCCTGGTGTGGGCACTGGTGTGGTTCCTGCTCGGATTCTTCTTCTACGCCACCATCATGGCGGCGGGTGCCTCCCTGGTCTCCCGGCAGGAAGAGCTGCAAAGTGTCATGACCCCGGCCATCATGCTCCTGATCGTGCCGTTCGTCGTCGGCGTGTCGATCCTGCCGAGCAACCCGGAAAGCTCGCTCGGCGCGACGCTGTCGCTGATCCCCGGCTTCTCCCCGGTGCTCATGCCGATGCGGATCGCACTCGGCGTTGCCGCACCCTGGGAGATCGCGACCGCACTGGCGCTGACGGTGCTGGCCACGGTCGGACTGCTGTGGCTCGGTGGCCGGATCTACTCCAACGCGGTGCTGCGCACCGGTGCTCGTGTCAAGCTCTCCGAGGCACTACGGGCGGCGTGAGCACCCTCCCCTGCCGGAAACCGTCGCCCCGGGACGGCCCAGCTGTCCCGGGGCACAACGGTTCCGAGAAGGATTCAGCGCTGCTCGATCGGCGTGAACGAGCGCTCGGGCTGACCGGTGTACACCTGACGCGGACGGCTGATCTTGCGCTGCGGGTCGACCAGCATCTCGCGCCAGTGCGCGATCCAGCCCGGCAGCCGCCCCAGCGCGAACAGCACGGTGAAGTACTTCGTGGGGAAGCCCATCGCCTTGTAGATCAGGCCGGTGTAGAAGTCGACGTTCGGGTAGAGCTTGCGCTCGACGAAGTAGTCGTCGGACAACGCCCGCTCCTCCAGCTTCAGCGCGATGTCCAGCAGCGGATCGTTGGTTCCGAGCTTGGAGAGCACCTCGTCCGCCGTCTTCTTGACGATCTTGGCGCGCGGGTCGTAGTTCTTGTAGACCCGGTGGCCGAAGCCCATCAGCTTCACCCCCGGCTCCTTGTTCTTGACTCGCTCGACGAACTTGTCCACGTCGCCACCGTCGGCGCGGATTCCCTCGAGCATGTCCAGCACCGCACTGTTGGCACCACCGTGCAGCGGTCCGAACAGGGCGTTGATGCCTGCCGAGATGCTGGCGAAGAGGTTCGCCTCGGAGGACCCCACCATCCGCACGGTCGACGTCGAGCAGTTCTGCTCGTGGTCGGCGTGCAGGATGAACAGCAGGTCCAGTGCCCGCGTCAGGGCCGGGTCGACCTCGTAGGGCTCGGCGGGGAACCCGAAGGTCATCCGCAGGAAGTTCTCCACCAGTCCCAGCGAGTTGTCCGGGTAGAGGAACGGCTGGCCCACCGACTTCTTGTAGGCATAGGCCGCGATGGTCGGCAACTTGGCCAGCAACCGCACCGTGGACAACTCGACCTGCTGATCGTCGAACGGGTTGAGGCTGTCCTGGTAGAAGGTGGACAGCGCCGAGACCGCCGAGGACAGCACCGGCATCGGGTGCGCGTCGCGGGGGAAGCCGTCGAAGAACTGCTTGAGGTCCTCGTGCAGCAGGGTGTGGCGCTGGATGCGCTGGGCGAACTCCTCGTACTGCTGCTTGTTCGGCAGCTCACCGTAGATCAACAGGTAGCTGACCTCGACGAAGTTCGACTTGTCCGCGAGCTCCTCGATCGGATAGCCACGGTAGCGCAGGATACCGGCGTCACCGTCGATGTAGGTGATGCCGGAGGTGCACGCCGCCGTGTTGACGAAGCCCGGATCGAGCGTCACCAAACCGGTCTTGGCCATCAGCTTGTCGAGATCCACACCGGGTGCGCCCTCGGTGGACGGCGTCACGCTCATCTCGTGTTCGCCGGCGTCGTAGCGCAGCGCGACGTTACGTTCGGTGGTCGCGTCGTCGGGCATTCTGTCGAACCTCTCGCGCTCGGTCAGGGGTAGCACTGGTGTGCGCAGCAGGCAGGCCGATGCGCCATAGCCCGGACTGCCCTGCATGGAGCGCGCCCGGCGAACGCGCACGCCGGTCGGGATCTGTCCGAACCGGCGCAGTACCGCCGCAGTACCACCCCATTGGGGTCCTGTCAGTAGCCACGCTAGACCGCCGGAGGCCTCTCGCGCAGCAACCGTTTTCGCCGAATCGAGCAGGTGGGACCACGATCACATCATTTTCCGCTCCACACCGGTCGGATCGCCGGTGTGGGGAGGCGCTACGGCCACCGGCGACAACGCTTCCGGGCAGCGTGCCGGTTCGCGCACCCGTCGCCCGGGGAACGGGCACACACCTGCGGCACCCCCTCCACCTTCCCCGCCCGCGGGCCACCGGGCAACTCATGTGCGGGCGCCGGTCAGTCGAGTTCGTCGGCACACGGTGGTTGAGCACCCGGCCGCGAAACCGTCACCGCCGCAGCCGAGGCAGCGAATCGCAGCGCAAGCTCCCACTGCCCGCGGTCGAGCGCGCGCACGGCCGCCTCCGACAGCGCGTCATGCCGGTACAGCCAGGCCAGCAGGGCTGCTTGAACGGTGTCACCCGCGCCGATCGTGTCCACGACCGGCGCGTCGACCCCCGGCACCTCGACAAGTTCGCCCGCGCCGGTGAGCACCGTCATCCCCTCGGCTCCCCGGGTCAGCACCACAGCGGCCGGGCCGGCCTGCTGCCAGCGCCGGAGTGCGCCGATCAGCTCGGCCGGATCCGCCTCCCCCGGCTGCCTCGCCAGCCAGGCGGCGTCCTCGGCGGAGAGCTTGAGCAGGCCCACACCGCCGAGCCAGGTGCCGAAGCGTGCGCGGTATGCCTCGGCATCGTCGATCAGGTCGGCCCGGATGTTCGGGTCGAGCACGACGAGCGCGCCACTGCGGGCCTGCCGGAACAGAACGCTCTCGTAGGCGGTGGCGCCGGGTTCCAGAACCATGGACAGGGTTCCGAAGGACACCGCTGTGATCTCCTCCGGCAACGGTCCCGGGTCGGTGAAGAACCTCCCCGCGGTCCCGGCCGTGTGGAAGCTGTAGCGGGCCGAACCGCCGGCACCGAATCCCACCACGGCCAGCGCCGTCGGCTCCGCACCGCGCTGCACCGCATCGGTGTCCACCCCGGCCTCGCGGAGCCGGTCGAGCAACGTGTCACCGAACCGGTCGGTGGACAGCCGGGTCTGGAAGTTCACGGGAACGCCGAGCCTGCCCAGCGCGATCGCCGCGTTGTAGGGGCCACCGCCCAGCCTCGGATGCAGCGGCCCGAGTTCTCCTTCCGCGGTGGACGGGTCCGGGACGAGGTCGACCAGCGCCTCACCGCAGACGGCGATCACGGATCCTCCGCCGTGTCCGGATCACCGGTGCGTCGCCGCGCGGAGTGCTCGGATCGGGTGGCCAGCCCGTCCACGAGGAAATGCGACAGCGCCGCGAACGCCTCGGAGTCGGACAGCCCGGTGCGCTCGCCGATCTCGCCACGCTGGATCGCGGTGATGGTCAGGCCGACCATCTCGCCGACCAGAGCCGCGTCCACCTCGCGGAACACGCCGTCCCGCACGCCCTCCTTCACGTCGGAGCGGATGTGTTCGGCCGCGGCCCTGGCATTGGCCTCGTAGGTGGCCCGCGTCGCCGGATTGGCGGCCATGTCCTCGATGAACCGGCGCGAGGCGGGGGCCAGTGCCTCGGAGGCCGCCTGCAAGTAGGCGTGCATCCGCGCGCGCACGTCGGTCATCTCGGAGACACGGTGCTCGATGCTCGCGGTCGCGCACTTGAAGTAGTGATTGACCACGCGAACCGCAAGTTGCTCCTTGCTGCCCGCCAGGTTGTACAGCGTCGACTTGGAGCACCGTAGCCGCGCGGCCAGCTCGTTGAGCGTGAAGTGGGCGAAGCCCTCGGCGAGAAAGAGCTCGCACAGCCGGTCCAGCAGGTCCGCGCGGCGCGCGTGTACCGCCTCCCGGGACGTGGCCACCGGTTCGGACATGGTCATGACCCGAGCCTGCCACATCTCGGCGAAGGGCCCGCTACGCGGGAAACGGGCGCTCGGCGACGGCTTGCCGGGATACACACCTCAGTACTATAAACAGTCCCACAGTACTGAAACGAGTACTGCTGTCCGCCCGCACGGCGCCACCCCGCCACCGGCACCCGGCCACAGGAGCACGAACGCCATGCCCGCTCACCGCCTGCTCACCACCACCGAGGCCACCGACCTGCTCGCGCTCACCAGGGAAATCGCGCGTGACGAGATCGCACCCACCACCGCCGAGCACGAGGCCGCCGAGCACTTCCCCCGGGACACGTTCCGACTGCTCGGCAAGTCCGGCCTGCTCGGCCTGCCCTATGCCGAGGAGCACGGCGGGGGTGCCCAGCCCTACGAGGTCTACCTGCAGGTCCTCGAAGAGCTCAGCAGCGCGTCGATGACCGTCGGGGTGGGCCTGTCGGTGCACACCATGTCGTGCTTCCCGCTGGCCCACTTCGGCACGGACGAGCAGCGGGCCCGCCTGCTGCCGGACATGCTCGGCGGCGACACCCTCGGCGCGTACGCCCTGTCCGAGGCACACGCGGGATCCGACGCGGCAGCGCTGCGCACGCGCGCCGAACGGACGGGCGACGGCTACACCGTCACCGGCACCAAGTGCTGGATCACCCACGGTGGTGTCGCGGACTTCTACACCCTCATGGCCCGCACGTCCGACGACGACATCAGCTGCTTCCTCGTCGACGGCGCCACCGAAGGCCTTTCCGCCGGCCCTCCGGAACACAAGATGGGACTGACGGGGTCACCGACCACCGAGCTGCATTTCGACGGCGCGCCGGTCGCCGGTGACCGGCTCATCGGCGCCGAAGGAAGCGGACTCAAGATCGCTCTGACCGCGCTGAACTCCGGGCGGCTCGGCATCGCCGCGTGCGCGGTCGGACTCGCGCAGGCCGCACTCGACCTCGCCGTCGACTACGCCCGGCAGCGCCACCAGTTCGGGCAGCCGATCATCACCTTCCAGGGCCTGGAGTTCCTGCTGGCCGACATGGCCGCCGCCGTGCACTCGGCGCGCGCAACCTACCTCGACGCCGCCCGGCGGCGGGATGCCGGGATGTCGTTCGGGCAGGAGGCCTCGGTGGCCAAGCTGGTGGCCACCGACGCGGCGATGAAGGTGACCACCGACGCCGTGCAGGTGCTCGGTGGCGCCGGCTACACCCGCGACTTTCCGGCCGAGCGCTACATGCGGGAGGCCAAGGTGCTGCAGATCTTCGAAGGCACCAACCAGATTCAGCGGATGGTCATCGGACGCCACCTCGCCCAGGTGTGAGGAGGATTCCGCCACCCGCATCCCTACGCGAGCCAACCCGAGGACCCCTAAAACGGGCGCAGGCCCCACCGGGCGGTCCATGTCTCCCCGGGCGGCAGTGTGATCAGGTCGGTCCCCGAGTTCAGGGCATCGGGCGGGCAGGTCATGGGCTCGATCGCGACCGCCCGCCCCCGGCCGGGGAATTCCGAGGCCGTGAACACCTGCACCCAGCCGAACACCGGATCCGCCCACAGCTCGATACCGTGCCCCGTGGGGTCGGTGACCGAGTGGCGCACGAGCTGCCGCGGATCGTCCGGGCGGGGACTCGCCCCACCGAAGGCGGTGTCCAGCACCACGCCACCGAGTCGCCGGCCACTGCGGAACTCCTGCTCGTTCCCCTGCAGCGCGCGCGGCGGCCGGGCGGGCAACAGCCGCTCGGGGTCCACGGGCAGCACGCTGGACGCCGCCAGCCGCAGCGTGCAGTCGTCGGTGGCGGCATGCCCCGCCCTCGGATACGGGTGCACACCCATACCGAACGGGACGGTTCGGGAGCCGAGATTCTCCACGGTGTGGGTGACGGTCAACCCGGCCGCATCCAGCGAGTAGCCGACCGAGGTCAGCAGCGGCATCGGCCATCCCGGCTGCACGGGCACCATCGCGTGCAGGATGACGGTCGACTCGCCGTGCTCGGTCACCGTCCACGGCACGTGGCGCAGCAACCCGTGGATCGCGTTGTGCTTGTCCGGTTCGGTGAGCGCCAGCTGCTGGGATTCTCCCTCCAGGACCCACCGGCCGTCGGCGACCCGGTTGGGCCACGGAATCAGCACCGCACCGGCGCCTGCCGGAGGACGCTCATCGGCGCCGTAGGTCTCCGAGTAGGGCACGCCGTCCACGTCGAACGCGCGCAGCGCCGCGCCGACCTCGGTGACGACGGCGCGCGCGGCACCGTGGGTGATCTCGAGCTGCCTGCCGGTGGCGGGGATGGGATCATGCACATCCCCACCCTAGGGACCGTTCGGAGGTTCGCGCAGGCGCTGACGTCCGCTCAGGGAGCCAACCGTTCGACGACCCAGGTGTCGTTCTCCCGCCGGAAGCAGAGCCGGTCGTGCAGGCGGTCCGGGCGGCCCTGCCAGAACTCGACGAAGTCCGGCAGAATCCGCCACCCGCCCCAGTGCGGTGGGACCGGCACCTGTTCGGCGTCGGAGAACCGACGTTCGATGCCGCTGAGCGAGGATTCCAGTGCGGCACGATCCGGCACGACCCGGGACTGGGGAGAGGCCCACGCACCGAGCTGCGAGCCGCGCGGGCGCCCCGACCAGTACCGGGTGGTCTCGTCCGTCCTGACCTTTTCGACCGTGCCACGCACGTTGACCTGACGCTGCATGGTCAGCCACGGGAATGTCGCCGCCGCGACCCTGGTGGAGGCGAGATCGTGGCTCTTGGCGGATGTGTAGTTGGTGAAAAACACCAGGCCGCGCTCGTCGAACCCCTTGCACAGCACGGTGCGCGAGGAGGGCATTCCCTCGGCATCGGCCGTGGCCAGCACCATCGCGTTGGGTTCGTTCACCTCGGCCTGCACAGCCGCGTCGAACCACCCCCGGAGCTGCTCGTGCCAGCTCTCGGCGAGCACCGCCTCGTCCAGCGAGCCCTCGTCGTAGGAGACCCGCATGGACGACAATGTGGCATTTGCCTCCGACATCCGTTGTTCCTCCCTGTCTCGGCCGCACGGCCGGGTCGGTGGGGCTGCGCGGTGCTGCTGAACTGCTCGGGCTGTGACGCCGGAGACTACGGGCCCGTACGGCAGACGCAACACCGCCGGAGAAAGCTCCGGCCATGCCACCGCAATGAGCCACTGACGACGACGGTAAACGGCAACCGAGCGTGTGCTGAATCACCGGATTGTTCACAATCGATCCCGTCACCGATCCAGCACGCCGGAGCACCGCGTTGCTCCTGGTCGTCTCCGGGTGCGGGGCCCGCGCGTTCGAGGCGACAACGTGATCACCGCCCCGGTGGCACTGTGACTTTGCTCATCGGCGTTGCTTCCGGGGCCCCGTCGGGTGCACCGTTGTTCCCACAGCAACGGCCGCGGCCACTGGCCGTGTCCTGCGCACCCCGCCACGTCCCCGCCGTGTACCACCGGTATGCGGTCACAACCAGCGACGAGGAGACGAGGCGACGATGCCGAACCCAGTTGAGGACAAGACCGGGCAAGCCACCGCAGGGCAAGGTGAACCGGAGCAGGAACACTCCACTTTCCGGCCCGGGCTGGAAGGCGTGGTGGCATTCGAAACGGAGATCGCCGAACCCGACCGTGACGGGGGTGCGCTGCGTTATCGCGGCGTCGACATCGAGGAACTCGCGGGCAGGGTCTCCTTCGGAGACGTGTGGGCCCTGCTCGTCGACGGACGCTTCGGCAACGGGCTGCGCCCCTCCGAGGACCTGCCGCTCCCGGTGCGCACCGGGGACGTGCGGGTCGATGTGCAGTCCGCCCTGGCCATGCTCGCCCCGGAGCTCGGTTTCGAACCGCTGCTCGACATCGGTGACGAGCAGGCGCGGGAGCAGCTCGCCCGCGCCTCCGAACTCGGGCTGTCCTATGTCGCGCAGTCCGCTCGCGGTGACCGGCCCGCCGTTGCGCAACGCGAGCTCGACCGCTGCTCGACGGTGACCGAGCGGTTCCTGACACGCTGGCGCGGCGAGGCCGACCCGGCCCACGTCAAGGCACTGGACGCCTACTGGGCCTCGGCGGCGGAGCACGGCCTGAACGCCTCGACGTTCACCGCACGTGTGATCGCCTCGACCGGAGCCGACGTCGCGGCCACGCTCTCCGGCGCGATCGGTGCGATGTCCGGACCGCTGCACGGCGGCGCTCCCGCCCGCGTGCTGCCGATGGTCGAAGAGGTCGAACTCACCGGCGATGCCCGCAAGGTGGTCGAGTCGATCCTCGACCGCGGGGACCGTCTCATGGGTTTCGGTCACCGGGTCTACCGGGCCGAAGACCCGCGCGCCCGCGTGCTGCGCAGCACCTGCAAGCAGCTGGGTGCCCCCCGTTTCGAAGTGGCGGCCGAGCTGGAGCAGGCCGCGCTGTCGGTCCTGGCCGAGCGCCGCCCCGACCGGCCGATCGCGACCAACGTCGAATTCTGGGCAGCTCTGATTCTCGACTTCGCCCAGGTACCCACGCGCATGATGCCCGCGATGTTCACCTGTGCCCGCACGGCCGGCTGGTGTGCGCACATCCTGGAGCAGAAGCGCACCGGGCGTCTGGTGCGCCCCTCGGCCCACTACGTCGGCCCCGGGCCGCGGTCGCCGCACGAGCTGGAGGGATGGTCCTCGGTCACCCCGCTGGAGGCCGCCGTCGGCTGACGGGGACAGGCAGCGGGCACGGGGGTCGGCTCCGGTCGCCGGGAGCTCTTCCGAGGAAACGGTCGGTATCGCCGGGGACGCCCTGACGGCCGCCGGCATGGCCTGCACGCCGGCGGCCGTGTACGGGCACGTCACACCGCACACCGGTGCTTCACGGTAGCGAGTCGGCAAGGGTTTATCCTGCGCATCGACCGGTTCGGAGAGCCGACCGGCCGGCATATCCGCATCGAACCGAGGTCGATCCATGCCCGATTCCGTACCGACCACCGACCCTGCGGATTCGCGGGATTCGCGCACCGATTCCCGGGCCGCCACACCCGGGCGGTCGGTCGCTCTCGCCTGGATGGCGACCGGGGTGATCGGGGCGGTCGCGGTGATCACCGTTCTGGTGCTCACCGCCGGAAGCACGGCCTACACGGTTCTGGGGTACGCCGATCCCGGCGTGGTGACGAAGGTGGGCGTCAACCTCCTCCGCTGGGTGGTCGACGTCGCCGGTGCCGCATGCGTGGGTTCGCTGGTCTTCTCCGCGTTCTTCACCGCTCCCCAGCAGTCCGGCATCGTCTCCGCCGACGGCTATGCGGCCTTGCGCTTCGGCGGGGGCGCGGCCTGGGTGTGGTTCGGGGCGACACTGCTCATGACCGTGTTCGACACCGCCGACTCGGCGGGCCAACCGGTTTCCGAGGTCGCGAGCCCCGAAGCCCTGCTCGGTCTGCTCGGCGCGCTCGACGCGCCCAAGGCGTGGCTGCTGTCCGCGCTGCTGTCCCTGATCGTGGCCGTGTCCTGCCACGTGGTGCTGCGCTGGCGGACGAGCATGGCGCTGGCGGGGGTGGCGGCCGTGGGGCTGCTGCCTCCGGTGTTCGTGAGCCACTCCGCCTCCAATGCCGGGCACGATTACGCCACCAACAGTCTCGTGTTCCACGTGCTCGCCGCCTCCGTGTGGCTGGGAGTGCTGATCGCGGTGGCCGCTCACCTGCGCCGTCGGGGCTCCCACCTCGAATCCGTCGCCACCCGGTACCGGCGGCTCGCCGCAGGATGCTGGCTCGTGCTGGCCGTCTCGGGCACGATCGACGCGCTGGTGCTGATGACACCGACCCGGTTGCTCGGTACCGGCTACGGGGCTCTGGTGCTGCTCAAGGCCCTCTGCTTGCTTCTTCTCGGCGCGAGCGGTGTCCTCGCCCGCAGGCGGATCACCGGTGCGGCCCGTCCCGGCGGCCCGCGCCGCACGCTGTGGCGCCTGGTCGGCCTCGACACCGCGATCATGCTGATCACCATCGGGGTGTCGATGGGCATGGCCCACACCCCGCCGCCGAACCTGCTCACCCGGGATGTGACCGCCACCGAAGTGATCTTCGGCTACAGCCTGCCCGAGGCACCCACGTTGCTGCGGTTCGCGACCATGTGGCGCCTCGACCTCGTGCTGGGCACAGCCGCGATCGTCCTGGCCCTCGGGTACCTGCTGGGCGCACGCCGGCTGCGCCTGCGCGGCGAGCACTGGCCACTCGGACGCACGGCGGCCTGGCTGGGCGGGTGCGCGACGGTCCTGATCGCCACCTCGTCCGGCCTGGGGATGTACGCACCGGCGGTGTTCAGCGTGCACATGGTCACCCACGTGCTGCTGAACATGCTCGCCCCCGTACTGCTCGTGCTCGGCGGGCCGGTGACACTCGCGCTGCGGGCCCTGCCCTCCGCCGCAGGCGGGCAGCCGTACGGTCCTCGCGAATGGGTACTCGCGATCGCGCATTCCCCGCTGGTGCGCGTGCTCACCCACCCCGTGCTCGCCGCGGTACTGTTGATCGGTTCGCTCTACGGGCTGTACCTCACCGGGCTCTTCGAGGCCGCGATGGAGGAGCACTGGGCGCATCAGATCCTGTACGGGTACTTCCTCGTGGTCGGGTACCTGTACTACTGGGCGGTCGTCGGGGTGGACGCGACACCGCGGCAGGTGCCGCACCTGCCCCGACTCGGCATCGTGCTCGGCGCCATGCCGTTCCAGGTCTTCTTCGGCGTGCTCGTCATGAGCATGCCCGCGGTGATCGCGGGCAACTACTACCGCACCCTGGATCTTCCGTGGGCACCGGACCTGCTCGCCGATCAGCGACTCGGCGGGGTGATCGGCTGGCTCGCAGGCGAAGTGCCGTTGATGCTGGCCCTGGCGGCCTTGCTGTGGCAGTGGCATCGCGAGCAGCGAGACGGGGACGGCACCGGCGGTTCCGAGGAGGACGCGGCCTACACCGCGATGCTCGCCAAGATGGCCGAGTCGCGCCGGGCCTGAACAGACCGCTCACGTGGCCTCCGCAGGCGCAGCACTGGCGGACGCGGCACCGGTGGGCGCGGCACCGGCGGGAAAGCGACGCAGGCGCAGGCTGTTCGACACGACGAAGCCCGACGAGAGCGCCATGGCCCCTCCGGCGATCAGCGGGTTCAGCAGTCCCAACATCGCCAAGGGGATCGCGGCGATGTTGTAGCCGAAGGCCCACATCAGATTGCCGCGAATGGTGCGCAGGGCACCGCGGGCGAGCTTGATCGCGTCCGGGACCACGGTCAGGTCCTCGCGCACCAGGATCAGGTCGGCGGCCTTGATCGCCACGTCGGTACCGGCCACCACCGCCAGACCGAGATCGGCGGCAGCCAGTGCCGGAGCATCGTTGACACCGTCCCCCACGACCGCCACCGTGCGTCCCGCGGACTGCAGCTCGTGGACGACATCGACCTTCTCCCCGGGAAGGACTCCCGCGATCGCCTCCCCGATCCCGACCTCACCGGCCACGGCATCGGCAGTGGCCTCGTTGTCCCCGGTCAGCAGGACGGTGCGGAGACCGAGCCGGTGCAGTTGCCGCACAGCCCGCTCCGCAGAGGGCTTGACCAGATCCGCCAGGGCCAGCACGGCGAGCACCCGGTCATCGCACCCGATGAGCACGGTCGTTCTGCCCTGCTGCTCCCATTGCTCGCGCTGCCGGTCGAGTTCCGGAGGAATCGCCAGGCCGCGCTCGGTGAACAACTTCGCCCGGCCCGCCAGCACGTCGTGGCCGTCCACGACACCACCGGCGCCGAGCCCCGGCTCGCTGACGAACCGCTCGACCTGCGGCAGCTCGTCCAGCTCCGCGCGGGCCGCCGCGCTGATCGCCGCGGCCACCGCGTGTTCCGAGGCCTCCTCCAGGGCACCGGCCAAGCGCAGCACCCCGGCTCGATCGACGCCTTCGGTGCAGGAGACGTCGACCAGCGACATCCGGCCCGAGGTGACCGTGCCCGTCTTGTCGAACACGACCGTGTCGATGGCACGCGTGGATTCCAGGGCCTGATAGCCCTTGAGGAAGATCCCGAGTTGCGCCCCTCGCCCGGACGCCGCCATCAACGCGGTCGGGGTCGCCAGCCCCAGCGCGCACGGGCAGGCGATGATCAGCACCGACAGGGCCACGGTGAACGACCGCTCGACCGAGCCGCCTGCGAGCAGCCATCCGCCGAACGTGAGTGTCGCGAGCACCAGAACGGCGGGGACGAAGTACGCCGAGATGCGGTCGGCCAGGCGTTGCACGGCCGCCTTGCCCGTTTGCGCCTCTTCGACCAGGCGCACCATGGCGGCGAGCTGGGTGTCCCGCCCGACCCTGGTGGCCTCGACCACCAGCCGCCCGTTCGAGACCACTGTGCCGCCGATGACCTCCTCGCCCGGGGCGACTTCGGTCGGAACCGACTCGCCCGTCATCGAACTGCCGTCGACCGCGGCCCGGCCCTCGACGACACGGCCGTCGGTGGCGATCGTGCCCCCGGGACGAGTGACGAAGCGCTGACCGACCTGCAGGTCCTCGATCGCGATGTCGCGCTGCGAGCCGTCCTCGAGCAGCACGGTGGCACTGGAGGCGCTGAGCTCGGCCAGCGCGCGAAGGGCGCTGCCTGCCTTGCGTTGCGCGCGGGCTTCGAAATACCGGCCTGCCAGGACGAAGGTGGTCACTCCGGCGGCGACCTCCAGGTACGCCACGCCTTCGGCGTTCACCAGCAGCCACAGGCCGGAAGCGTCGGAGGTGGTGCCGGTCCGGGTGAACATCGCGTACAGCGACCAGGCACTGGCGGCGACGATGCCGATCGAGACCAGCGTGTCCATCGAGGAGGAGCCGTGCCGCGCGTTGACGAATGCAGCTCGATGGAACGGCCAGGCCGCCCACCCCGCCACCGGCAGGGCGAGAGCAACGAGCAACCACTGCCAGCCGGCGAAGCGCGCCGCGGGCATGACCGTGAACAGGATGGCCAGATCCGCCAGCGGAACGAACAGCAGCACGGCGACCACGAGCCTGCGCCACAGGTCGCGCGTGCGGTCGTCGGAATGTTCCGCGGTCCCGCCCGCCGCGGCCGGGCGAAGCACCTCGGCGTGATAGCCGGCCTTCTCCACGGTGTCCGTGAGCACGTCGTCGCCGGCCGGTGCGGACACGGTCACGCTCGCACGCGCGGTCGCATAGTTGACATTGGCCCGGACACCGTCGAGCTTGTTCAGCTTGCGTTCGACACGGGCCGCGCAGGCAGCACAGGTCATACCGCTCACAGCCAGCTCCACATCACGACCCGTGGCGGATTCTCCGGTGAGCGACGACGTCGCCGACATTGTCACCTGTACCTTTCCGTAACGGTCGAGTCGGGCGGGTTCGGCCCTGCCACCAGCGGGCGCGCACCACCGAACCCGCAGCCCACAGGCTTGGCGAGGCAAAGCCAATGTACGCGCCGCACCGGCCCTGTCCTGCGGAGTGGTCCGCGGGAAGCGGCCGGACGACCCGTGTCTCTCCTCGCTGTGCCGTGCGGCACGCATGCTTCGTGCTCGCCGACACCGTTTCGGTTCCCCGACGCGTGCGGCGTATCGTGCTCTGCGGCAGAGACGGCCGAGAAGCTTTCCGGTGCCGGTGAACCTGGTGGGTAACGGTGGATGACCAGCAGCTGACGTGGTATGCGATCGCGGCGAAGCAGGGCGATCGCGAAGCTGCCGCCGCTTTTGTCCGGGGAACGCAACGGCAGGTCCGGCAATTGCTGCGACACCTGACCGATCGCCACCACGCCGACGACCTCACCCAGGACTGCTACGTGCGGGCCTTCTCCTCGCTGGCATCGTTTCGCGGGCAGGCCTCCGCGCGCAGCTGGCTCCTGGCGATCGCACGCCGCGTCGCCGCCGATCACCTGCGCCGGCGGCGCCGACGCCCGCAGCAGGCCGACTGCGTGGACTGGCAGTCGGCCGCCGAGCGCGTCCAGCCGCTCCAGCCTGCGATGTCCGAGAGCTATGCGCTCCGTGTCGCTCTCGGCGAGCTGGATGCCGACCGGCGGGAGGCCTTCGTACTCACCCAGGTCCTGGGGCTCAGCTACGAGGAAACCGCCCGGGTCTGCGGCTGCAGGATCGGCACGGTGCGGTCCCGGGTGGCCAGAGCTCGATCCGACCTCGCCGAGCACCTGCGCGACGACGCTCCCGCACCCCGCGCCGACCCCGGTGGCTGATTTCACCGGCGGTGCCTCTGGTCACGATCGCGCTCCGGCCCCGGTACCCGGAGGATTAGGTTGAACGGGGCCGCGGGTTCGGCGGCCCCGGTGGTGGGTCTTAAGTCCCCTTCTGGCTGTCACCGGTGGCCAACAGCTCGCTCGGGGCAGTAAGTTGCCCGATGACGGTTCGCGGCAGTACACGGCCACCGGACGTTGCGAGCCGTCCACCGCGGCACGGCCGCGCTTGATCCGGCAACGGCGCCGGTCATCCGGCCGCTCTCCAGGAGACGTTTGCAAGCACGGCCACCTGCGACCCAGGTTGGTCCCGACACAACAACGACCGAAAGGCGCCGGCATGACGCAGGCCGAAACCACGACCGACCCGACGACCCTGCAGCTGCCCTCCGACCTCGCCCCCTCCGACGGCCGGTTCGGCTGCGGTCCGTCCAAGGTCCGCGACGAGCAGCTCGCGCGGCTCGCCTCGGAGGGCGCTGCGGTGATGGGCACCTCGCACCGGCAGAAGCCGGTGAAGTCCCTCGTCGGGCGCGTTCGGGAAGGTCTCAGCCAGCTGTTCTCCCTACCCGAGGGCTACGAGGTCGTCCTCGGGGTCGGTGGCACCACGGCCTTCTGGGATGCGGCGACGTTCGGGCTCGTCCGCGAGCGCGCGCTGCACCTGACCTACGGTGAGTTCTCGCAGAAGTTCGCCAAGGCCACCCAGGACGCCCCCTTCCTGCAGGACTCCCTGCAGGTCTCGTCCGACCCCGGTGACGCACCGGAACCGGTCTCGGACCCGAGCGCGGACCTGATCGCCTGGGCCCACAACGAGACCTCGACCGGCGTGATGCTGCCACCGACACGGCCTGCCGGATCCGAGCACGCGTTGATCGCCGTGGATGCCACCTCGGGAGCCGGAGGCCTCGCGTTCGATCCCGCCGATGTCGACGTGTACTACTTCGCACCACAGAAGTCCTTCGCCTCCGACGGTGGCCTGTGGCTCGCCGCGATGAGCCCCGCCGCGATCGAGCGGATCGGTGAGATCGGCGCCTCCGGTCGCTGGGTGCCGGAGTTCCTGTCGCTGACCACGGCGCTGGACAACTCCCGCAAGGACCAGACCTACAACACCCCGGCCCTGGCCACGCTGTTCCTGCTGGCCGACCAGATCGAGTGGATGCTCGGCCAGGGCGGCCTGGACTGGTGCGTCCGACGCACGGCCGAGTCCTCGGGCAGGCTGTACTCGTGGGCGGAAGCCTCGGAGTACGCGGCACCGTTCGTCGCCGATCCGGCCAAGCGTTCCCAGGTGGTCGGCACGATCGACTTCGCCGAGTCGGTCGACGCCGCAGCGGTGGCCAAGGCGCTGCGTGCGAACGGGATCGTCGACACCGAGCCCTACCGCAAGCTCGGCCGCAACCAGCTGCGGGTCGGAACGTTCCCCGCCATCGAACCCGATGACGTCACCGCGCTGACGCAGTCCATCGACTGGATCGTCAACAAGCTGGGCTGAGCGCGCCACACCGGCGCGGCACTCACCCGCGGCCACGATCGAGCACTGCGTGATCGACGCGAAGATGAGTGATCTTACCGATTCGCACAGTCTTCGTTCCTCGGGCAAGATCGTGGCACCCATGCAGGCGGCGGCCCGGCGTGCCTGCCTCTTCGACACGGCACGCCGGGTTACCGTTATGACTTGGTGACATGTATGCAGCCGGAGGCGCGGGGAGGCCGAGCAATGCGAGCGCTGCGGGTGGTCGGGCTCGACGAGGACGGCGAGACCGTCATCTGCGAGGACCCCGACAACGGCGAACGCTTTTCCGTACCCGCCGACGAGCGTCTGCGGGCCGCCGCCCGGGGCGATCTGACCCGGCTCGGACAAGTCCAGATCGAGCTGGAAGCCCAGATGCGGCCGCGCGAGATCCAGTCCCGGATCCGCGGGGGAGCCTCCGTCGAGCAGGTCGCGGCGGCATCCGGCCTCCCGGAGCAGCGTGTCGAACGCTACGCCTACCCCGTGCTGCTGGAGCGGGCCCAAATCGCCGAGAAGGCCCAGCGGGCACACCCGATCCGCGAGGACGGGCCCGATGTGCAGACTCTCGGCGAAATCGTCGCGCACACCTTCGGCATGCGCGGGCACGATTACGCCGAGACGGTATGGGACTCCTGGCGCGGGGAGGACGGCAAGTGGGTCGTCCAGTTGCGCTGGCAGGCAGGCAAGTCCGAGAACACCGCGTACTGGGTTTTCCACCCGGGCGCGCAAGGCGGAACGGCCACCGCACTGGACGAGCACGCCGCCGACCTCCTCGACCCTTCCCCCAACCGCCCGTTGCGGACGGTACGGCCGGTGACCGAGCTGGCCCGGGAGGCTCTCGAACTCGACCAGGACGACACCGGCAGCAGCGCCGCGTCGGGAGAACCGGGCACGGGATGGACACCGAGTCCCATCGGTGAGCAGGCGCCGTCCCGGCCGGAACACGAGGTCCCGCTCCCCTCTTCTCCGCCATCGGGCGCACCGGCCGGGGCGGAGGCACCCGCCCCGGCGGCACGCCCGTCCCCGCAGATACCGCCTGTTGCGAGCAACCCGCACATCGAGGCGCCACCGGGTGCAACGGCACCCGACGGAACGTCACCCGATGAAGTGGCAGCAGAGGCGAGGAACCGGCGAGTCGACCCCTGCGAGCACACGGAGGCCGCGACCACGGAAGTACCGGATGTGGGAGAGGTCCTCGGAGACGCGTCCGCGCAGGAATCCGCCACGCACGAGCAGGCCCCACGTCGGGGACGCAAGCAGCACCCGATCGTGCCCTCCTGGGAAGACGTCCTTCTCGGCGTTCGCTCCCACCGCTGAGGCAGCCACCCGAGCCAATCCGCGGATCCGCTACCCCAGCAGGTTGAGGAGCAGGGCCCCCCAGGACAGGAAAATCCCCCCGGCCGTGCCCAGGGCCACCCAACGCCAGACCGGCACGTGCCGCCCCAGCCAGATCGAGGGGGCGAAGCCCGCGGCCATCGCCACGTTGACGATCACGGCCAGCAGCACGCTGACCTCCGCCAGCCCGGACGAGACGATGACGAGCGCGACAACGACGATGGCAGCGATGATCACGCTCACGGTCGAACCGGTGGCCCACGGGGTCGGTCCGCTCGCGTCCTCTCCGGCCATGGCACCTCCGGCCGGAACAGCACGCGGCGCCCCTGCGGGCTCGCGCGTTGCGGGACGAGCCGGTCGCCGCGGGGCCATCCGGTGCACCTGCCCGCTGCTCGGGTCCACGTAATCGACCTCGGCCCCGATCTCGCCGGCCAGCAATCCCGCGAGCTGCCTCCCACGCCGGGAGATCGTCCGCACGAGGGAGGAATCGTGGTCGATCGCCTCGCGGTGGGCAACCCGATCCGCCACGTGCGCCCACTCGTGCAGCGCCTCGGCCAGGGCCTCGGACACCGGCAAGCTCTCCGGGGCCAGCTCGGCGCGGTCGGAAGCAGCGAGCACCATCGCGCGTCCGGCCCGCGCGTGCAGTTCCATCGCCGGCACCCTGGTGCCCGCGCCCGCTTTCACCCTGTTCACCGGCCGCCTCCCTCGGATCCCTCACCCATGATGTGGAAGACGATCGCCGCCGAGGTGGCGACATTGAGCGAGTCCACCTCGCCTGCCATCGGGATTCGAACCGTCACGTCCGCTGCCGTCATGGCCTGCTCGGTCAGGCCCGGGCCCTCGGAACCCAGCAGTATCGCGACGGGTTCCCGCCCCGGTTCCGCCTCGCGCAGCGGCACCGAGCTCGCCCGCGGGGACAGCGCGACGATGCGGAAACCCTCATCGCGCAGCAGTTTCAGGTCCCCGGGCCACGAGTGCACGCGTGTGAACGGCACTCGCAGCACGTGTCCCATCGACACCCGGACGCTGCGCCGGTACAGCGGGTCCGAGCATCCGGCCCCGAGCAGCACCCCGTCGATGCCGAACGCGGCGGCGTTGCGGAACAGCGATCCGAGGTTCTCGTGGTCACCGATGCCTTCCAGCACGGCCAGGCGCCGTGCGGTGGCGGTCAGTCTCGTGAGCTCGACCTCGGGGGCTCGGTCGGCGATGGCCAGCACGCCACGGTTGAGGTGGAACCCGACGATGCCTGCCATCACCTCGGCATCGGCGATGTAGGCGGGCACGTCGAGGTCGGCGATCTCGTCACCGAGTTCCTCGATGCGTCGCCGCACTCCGAGCAGTGCGCGGATCGGGTACGGGGAGGCGAGCATGCGTCGGACCACGACGACTCCCTCCGCGATGACCAGTCCCCGCCCACCAGGGCGGTCGGGGCGCCGGTCGGCGGTCGACAGATCGCGGAAGTCGTCGACCCGGGGGTCCTCCACTGCGGTCACTTCGATCAGCCGCGCCACGCCGCTCATTTTTTCATTCGCCGCGCACACCGATCGCACACCGCCCACCCCGCGCGGTGAGGGAATTCACGACTGCGGAAGCAGGATAGTTGGCATAAATCAACAGTCATCGACGTTGTACGGCGAGCGCAGCGCAGTGCCGTGGATTCGAGGAGGGAAGCCGTGGGCGAACAAGTCTCCCCCGACCACGGGGCCGACGCGGCGACCGGCGTCAACAATTCCAGCCTGCGGCGCAAGACCCGCTTCGCGCTGATCCTGGGCGGTCTGACCGCGTTCGGGCCGCTGTCCATCGACATGTACCTGCCCGCCCTGCCACAACTGACCGAGGACCTGGGGGCCACGGCAGCGCAGGGACAACTCACCCTGATGGCGACACTGCTCGGCCTGGCTTTCGGCCAGCTTCTCGCCGGGCCGATCAGCGACTCCGTCGGGCGGCGCAAGCCGCTCATGGTCGGCCTCGTGATCTACATCGTCGCCTCGGTGCTGTGCGCCCTGTCCGAGTCGGTGTATGCGCTGACCGCGCTGCGCGCCCTGCAGGGCTTCGGTGCCGCCGCGGGCATGGTCATCGCGCGTGCCTCGGTCCGGGATCTGTACTCGGGGCTGGAAGTCACCCGGTTCTTCTCCGGATTGATGCTGGTCACCGGGCTGGCTCCGATCCTCGCACCGGTCATCGGAGGCCAGGTACTGGCATACACGACGTGGCGCGGGATCTTCGCCGTACTGACCGCTTTCGGCCTCCTGCTCATGCTGGTGGTCATATTCGCCCTCCCGGAGACCAAGCCGCAGCAGTGGCGCCAACCCGCCCGGCTGGGAAGCACCTTCACCACCATCGGCCGGTTGCTGACCGAGCCGTCGTTCCTCGGCAACGCACTCGCCGCCGGGCTCGCGATGGCCGCGATGTTCGCCTACGTCTCCGGCTCCTCCTTCGTCCTGCAGGGCATCTACGGGATGTCGCCACAGACCTACGGCCTCGTGTTCGGCATGAACGCGATCGGCCTGGTCGCCGCCGGGCAGCTCAACGCCCGATTGGTCGGGCGCCTGGCCACGGAGTCGCAGTTGCTCCTCGGCGCCCTCGTCTCGGCCTCGGTCGCCGGGGTGTTCCTCGTCAGCACCGTCCTGTTCGGCCTTCCCCTGCCGGTTCTCCTGGCGGCGCTGTTCGTGATGATCGCCAGCCTCGGCTTCGTCATGCCCAACACCACGACACTGGTGCTGGGCGAGCATCGCGAGGTTTCGGGCACTGCCTCGGCGCTGCTCGGAGTCACCCAATTCGTGGTCGGTGCCCTCGCGGCACCGCTGGTCGGACTGGGTGGCGTCGAATCGGCCCTGCCGATGGCGCTGGTGATGTTCGGGGTGGCGCTGTCCGCGACGGTCGTTCACCTCACGCTCGGGCGCCGCGGGATCAGGCAGACCGGGCACGTCACCGTCGCCAGCGGCCACGGCACGCGGGGGAACGCCGAGCCCGCGGGCAGGCGCCCGGTCGCCGACGCAGGCGGAGGGGGCGTACCCCACTCCTCAGAAGGGCGACGGCGATGATCCGCGGCGACGAGCGGGGAGTCACGATGCTGGCTGCTCTCGACGAGGCAGCCACGCTGCGTAACGTACCGGTTTCGGCGGTCTCACTCGCCTGGTTGCTCGCCCGGCAGGATGTGATTGCTCCGATCGCCGGCGCGCGCAACTCCGCACAGCTCACCACGATCCTGCCTGCGGCCGATACCACGTTGACCGACGCCGAACTGCAACGCCGGGACGCCACCTCGGCATGAACTCGGGCACCACCGTTTTGGCCCCTGGTACCGACTCTGCCGATGTGTCACCGTGAATTTCCTGCTGACCAGCCTTGAAGGCCGGTACACCGGCCGGAGGAGCGGGGGAGAAACGGCATGGGAAGGCAAGTGACGGACCGGTCGTTCAAGGCGGTGGATCGCCAGCGGTACCGGGACAAGATGCAGCGGGGCCTGGATGCGCTGGCCCGCATGCTCGCCGGGGGCAACTTCTCCTTTCCGCACCAGCAGATGGGTCTGGAGATGGAACTCAGTCTCGTCAACGACGAGATGGATCCCTCGATGTCGAACGGCACGGTGCTGGAGAAGATCGGCGACTCCTCCTTCACGACCGAACTCGGTCAGCACAACATCGAAATCAACGTGCGTCCCCGGGTGCTGGCCGGTGACGGTGCGCTGGAGCTGGAGGACGAACTGCGCACGGCGCTGGTCCGTGCCGACGGCAAGGCGCACGATGCGGGCGCGAAACTCGTCATGATCGGTACCCTGCCGACCCTGCGCAGCACGCATTTCGACCCGCAGTGGCTGTCCCGACCGCCCCGGTACTCGGTACTCAACCAGCAGATCTGCAACGCCCGGGGCGAGGAGATCCTGCTGGACATGGAGGGGATACCGCTGAGCGAGGGGGGCACCGAACGGCTGCGCTCGTATGCGGAGTCGATCCTGCCCACCTCGGCGTGCACCTCGGTGCAGCTGCACCTGCAGGTGGCCCCGGAGGACTTCGCCGCGCACTGGAACGCCGCCCAGTGCCTGGCCGGTGTGCAGCTCGCCATCGGCTCCAACTCACCGTTCCTGCTGGGTAAGGCTCTCTGGCAGGAAACGCGGGTGCCGCTGTTCCAGCAGGCCACCGACAGCCGCCCCGAGGAGTTGAAGAACCAGGGCGTGCGCCCGCGGGTGTGGTTCGGGGAGCGCTGGATCACATCGATCTTCGACCTGTTCGAGGAGAATGTCCGCTACTTCCCGGCGCTGCTGCCGGAACCCGAGGAGGAGGACCCGGTGGCCGCGCTGAACGCGGGCCGGGCACCGACGCTGGCCGAGCTGCGATTGCACAACGGCACGATCTGGCGCTGGAACCGCCCCGTGTACGACCTGGTCGACGGTGTTCCGCACCTGCGGGTGGAAAACCGGGTGCTCCCGGCGGGTCCGACCGTCATCGACGTCCTGGCCAACGCGGCCTTCTTCTACGGCGTCCAGCGGGCGCTGACCGAGCAGGAGCGACCGCTGTGGACTCAGATGTCGTTCACCGCGGCCGAGGAGAACTTCTACACCGGCGCACGCAACGGCATGAACGGCCACCTGTACTGGCCCGGGGTCGGGTGGATCGCGCCGGACGAACTGGTGCTGCGCCGCCTGCTGCCGATGGCGCACGAGGGTCTGCGCGCCATCGGGGTCTCCGACGGCGCGCGGGAACGCCACCTCGGTGTGATCGAGCAACGCTGCCTGCACGGCCAGACCGGATCGACCTGGCAGCGGGACACGGTTCGGCTGCTGGAACGGCGCATGGATCGTCGGGAGGCACTGGCGGGCATGCTGCACCGCTACATCGACCTGACCGACTCGGGTGAGCCCGTGCACACCTGGCCCGTGGGGTGAGCTGAGGAGTGCTTTCACGATCGGCCTGGCGCGGTGGTCGGTGAACCGTCTTCTCGGGTGCAGTCCTTCCCGGAGAAGGGTTGCCCAGCGTTGGAGGCCACATCAGGTAGCCATGCTCACACCGTGCCGTGGAGGTCCAGGACGGGCCGCGCGGACGCGTCATGCGGCTCCTCACCCACCACCTCCTGCGATGCTGCGTCCGGCACACGCAGCCGCCCGCGCACGCCGAAGACCTCGGCGAGCAGCCGCTCGTCGAGCACCTCCACCGGGCTGCCCACCGCGACGACACGCCCGGCGTCGAGTACCACCAAGCGGTCACAGTGCTCGGCCGCGTGGCGCAGGTCGTGCAGCGTGAGCAGCACCGCCATCCCCTCCGCGGCGAGCGTGCGCAGCAACTCCAGCACTCCGAACTGGTGGCGCAGGTCGAGGTGGTTGGTGGGCTCGTCGAGTACCAGCACCTCTGGGCACTGCGCCAGCGCCCGCGCGATCGCCACCCGCTGCGACTCTCCCCCGGACAGTGTCCGCACATCCCGGTCCTGCCACTGCTGCATCCCGGTGGCGGCCAGCGCGTCCGCGACAATGCGCCGGTCCTCGGCGCGCATCGGATCCAGCAGTCCCAGATGCGGCACCCGGCCCTGCTCGACCACCTCCCGGACCGTCAACGCGACCCGGTTCTCGGATTCCTGTGTCGTGGCCGCCAACGTGCGGGCCAGGCGGTGTCGGGAGGTCGAGGAGACCGGCAGGCCCGCCACGTCCACGGCACCGGCAACCGGCCGAACCGACCGATACAGGGTACGCAGCAGGGTCGTCTTGCCGCTGCCGTTCGGGCCGACCAACCCCAGCACCTCGCCGGCAGCGACCGTCAGGTCCACATCGGAGACCACGCTACGGGCGCCCAGGTCGACCCGGACACCACTCATCGACACCCCTGTCACAGCAACCTCCTCCGGCGCCGCAGCATGAGCAGGAAGACCGGACCTCCCACGATCGCGGTGAGCACCCCGACGGGCAGCTCCGAGGGCGCCACCACCAGGCGTGCCGCCAGGTCGGCCAGCACGAGGAACACCGCGCCCAGTAGCGCCGAGACGCTCAGCATGCGCCGGGCCTCCGAGCCGACGAGAAAGCTCGCAGCGTGCGGGATCAGCAACCCGACGAACGCGATGCCGCCCGCCACCGCCACCGAGGTACCCGCCAGCAGGGAGATGCCGACCAGCGCCAGCGCCCGGAACCGGCGCGCGTTCAACCCCAGCGCGGCGGCACCGTCGTCGCCGGCGTGCAGCACGTTCATCCAACGGCCGGCCGCCAGCGCCACGACCAACGCGAGCACGAGCACCGCGCCGGGCACCGCCAGCAGCCCCCATCTGGATCCGCCCAGGCCGCCTGCCATCCAGAACACGACCTGCCTGGTCTGTTCCCCGGTGGCGGACGTGTGGATCACCAGCGAGGTCAGCGCTCCCGCGACCTGCCCCACCGCGAGACCACCGAGAATCAACGTCAGCACCGAACCCGAGCGCCCCGCGAACACCAGTACCGCCAGCAATGCCCCCAGTCCACCGAGGAAGGCCGCTGCAGGCAGCGTCACCGGCCCCAGCGCCCCGGCACCGAAGCCGAGCACGGTCAGCAGCGTGACCGCCAGTCCCGCCCCACTGGACACGCCGAGCAGGTACGGGTCGGCCATCGGATTGGCGGTGACGAGCTGGGCGACCCCACCCGACAGCGCCAGTGCCGCACCGACGACCATGGCGGTGACCACGCGGGGCAGCCGCGACTCCCAGACGATCACCTCCCACACCCCGGACCAGTCGGCCTCCAGCCAGGGAACCACCGGTTCGGCGACGATGCGCCACACCTGGCTCGGCGGGATCCGGACGGAACCCATCGACACGGCCAGGACACCGGCGACGACCAGTGCCGCCAGCAGCGCGGCCTGCACGAGCACGATCCGGGCCACGCCGTTCGAATTGCGCGGAACGGTCGCCATTGCTCACACCCCGTGCAGTGCGTGGGCGAGATGCTCGACCGCGCCGGGAAACCGGATCCCCTCGGTCAACTGGACGAGATCCAGGGTGATGTAGCGATCGTGGCGCACGGCCGGGGTCCGCGAGGCCAGCGGGTGCCCTTCCAGGAACGCCCGCTTGTCCCGCACCGATCCGCCGCCGAGGTAGTCGACGAGCACGATCGTCCCGGGTGCCCGAGCGGCGACCTGTTCCCAGCTCACGGTGGCGAAGTCCTCGGCAACGTCGGCGAACACGTTGCGCGCTCCCGCCCGCGTCAGAACATCGTTGCCGATACCGTGCCCGCCGAGCGTCAGCGGGGCCTTCTCGCCGGAGTCGTAGACGAACACGTCGATCGGTCGCACGCCGCTGAGCCGTTGCTCGGCGGCGCTCACCCGCTGCCTGATACTCGCGGCGAGCTCGGCGGCACCGTCCTGCAGACCGAGAACCTCGCCGAACATGGCGATGTCGTCGAGCAGGGTGTGCATCCCCGCCGGGGTCTGAGTACAGGATTCCGAGAGCAGCAGCGTGTCGATCCCCTTGGCTTCCAGGGATGCTCGGCCGCGCCCTTCGGCCTTGCTGAAAGCACTGGCATAGCCGCCGACGACGAGGTCCGGTCGCGCCGCGAGGATGCGTTCGACCGAGGGATACTTCTGCGCCAGCACCGGCACCGTCGCGTACTCGGCGGCGACCGACTCCGGCGGTGTGTGATCGTCCGGGAAGGCGGTGCCGACGAGTCGGTCTCCGAGCCCGATCGCCAGCAGGATCTCGGTGGCGTGCTGATTCAGGCTCACCACCCGCTGCGGCGGGTGCTCGAAGGTTTCGGTGCGCCCACAATTGTCGACACGTACTGCGTCGGGCGAAACCCGGCCGGAGGTCGCGGTACCGCAACCGACCAGGACACCGGCGGTCAGGAGCAAGGCGAGCAGGCGCCGTATGACTCGCGCTGTGGTGCGCATCGTTACCTTCCGGGTGAGGCCTGCGCCGGCCCGGATCCACCGCGGGCATCCTGCGCGGCCACCCAAGCCCCGACCGCAGACCGCGACGGTCGTTGGAGCCTTCCCGCGAGCGGGTGATCGGGCTCGCCGCGCGCGTGCGCGGCCCACCGTTGCGGGTCAGCGCCGGAGTTCGACCGGACTTTCCCCGTTCGCGAGGTCTCGCCCGAATGCTCCACGAGTGGCCGGGCAAGGTCAAACGATCAGGGGTGAGATCCATACCTCCCAGATGCGGGAACTCATCAGTTGCCTCATAGTTGCAACTAAGACAGACTTGTCGTTGAACCTGTCGATCGCCACGACGTCGCTGCTCGTGTTCGACATCTGGGAACACGCCTACTACCTGCAGTACAAGAACGCGAAAGCGGACTACGTCCAGCAGCTCTGGAACGTCGTGAACTGGGACGAGGTATCCCGGCGGTTCGCCGACGCGCGTGCCGGTTACAACGGGCTGCGGCTTCCGCAAGCCTGACGGCCCGGACCGGCCCACGGACCCGGCAGTGAATGCTCCGACAAGCGACGCTGCCGAGACACCTCGGGACTCTCCTGCTCGGAGGGTCCCGAGGTGCTTTTCCGGTCCCCGAATGTCTCGACTGCCGTATACGACAGGACCGTACCCGGTCGATGAGCACTTCTTCACCGGCGCCTTGCAAACAGTAGTTACGATCGATCCGGTATCGGCCGCCCGATCGGGTCCGGTATCACTCTCCCGATCGAGGACCGACTGCGAAGAGCCACCTCATGACCAGCACGATTTCCGCTCCGGCGGAGATGCCTGCCCGAGCTCGCCTCGCACCGCCGGCGACCGTGCCCGTCCTCCTGATCGCCGGGGCGATGGGGCTGCTGCTGGCGGCGGCAAGCAGCCGGTACGGCTATTTCGGCGATGAGCTGTACTTTCTGGCAGCCGGCGATCACCTGGCATGGGGCTACGCGGATCAGCAACCGTTGGTGCCGTTGCTGGCCCGGATGATGGAGTTCCTCTTTCCCGGATCTCCGCTGGGGCTTCGCCTGCCCGCCATCCTGGTTACCGCGGCAGGTGTTCCCCTGACCGCACTGCTCGCGCGGGAACTCGGGGCAGACCGCCGTGCCCAGGTGCTCGCTGCGGGCGCCTTCGCGATCTGCCCCCAGTTCCTGCTCAATGGCCGCCTGCTGGGCACCATGACCTTCGATCCGATCCTGTGGGTACTGCTCACGTGGCTGCTCGTGCGCTGGGTACGCCTGCGCCAGGACGGCCGCGGGGACGATCGCCTGCTGCTGTGGGCGGGAGTGACCACCGCAGTGGCGATCCAGGTCAAGTTCCTCGTCGTCGGTTTCTGGGCGGCCGCGGGAATCGCCCTGCTGCTCACCGGGCCGCGGGATGTGCTGCGCCGCCCGAAGCTGTGGGCGGGGGCGGCCATCGTCGTGCTGACAACGATTCCCACGCTGATCTGGCAGGCCACCCACGGCTGGCCGCAACTGGGCATGGCGGGTGTCATCAACGCGGAAAGCCAGGCCGATGGTGCGGTGTTGTTGAAACGGGCGCTGATCATCGCGGGCACCGTCGGCGCCGTACTGCTCTGCTACGGCCTGCTGAAGCTCCTGCGCTCGGCGGAGTTGCGTCCCTACCGATTCCTCGGGGTCACCTTCCTGCTCCTGGCCGCGATCTTTGTGAGTACCGGCGCGCGCGAGTACTACCTGGCCGGGATGTATCCCCTGCTCTGGGCGGTCGGCGCAGTGGGACTGCAGCGGCGCCGGGAGGTCAGGACCCGCCCCCGGGGAACCTGGCTTGCCTGGCCCGTCTATGCGCTCTCGGCCGTCATCTGCGTCTCCACGCTGACACCCAACCCGCTTGTTTCCGCGCTCCCCGGGGACCTCGTGAACCACAGCGGCGAGCAATGGCCGGTACTCGCCCGGGACACCGCCGCTGCGCTGCACTCCTTACCCGCCGAAGAGCAGCAGCACACCGCGGTCATCGCCGCCAGTTACTGGTCGGCCGCTGCGCTGCACCACTTCGGCCCGCGGTACGGAATCCACACCGTCTACAGCGGAAGCCGTGGCTACGGCTACTTCGGCCGGCCCCCGGAAGCCACCCGCGCGGTCCTCTACGTCGGCAGCACGCGCCGATCCCTGCAGCGCCACTTCGACAGCGTCCGCCGGATTGCCACGGTGAGCCCCGGGACCGAGCCGCACAACGGGAGACCGATCTGGCTTGCCGAGGAACGCAAGGCCCCCTGGTCCCAGCTGTGGCCGGAGGTGCGCGGGATGGCCATGTGGCAGTAAAAGGGTCCGCGGATTGGTTTGCGTAGGAGTGCGGGCGGCGGAACCTCCGGCTGCGCCTCGCTCCGGGAGCCCCGACATCAGGGAGAGGCGCTACATCACGTCGGCAGTGTCCTCGCGAGGCTGTGCGGCGAGAACCCGCGGCGGTGCCGGCTGCATACGTGACAAGGAAGCGGCTGACGCCGCTTGCCGAAACGACCGCACACAGCCGGTCAGCCGACCCCCATCCGCGCGGCCACTAAGTGACCGGCACGCACATGCTCGGGCCCCGGCTCCCGCAGGGGAGCCGGGGCCCGAGCGGTTCCCGAACTGACCGCCGCTCCCACCACGAAGCGGACAATAATTAGGTTAGCCTAACCTGCTGTCATCGGCAACCTCGCGTCGTCGCCAGGCCAGCACCGCAGCCCCGGCCGCCGTGGCCACCAGCGTCGCGAGACCGCCCAACAGCAGCGGCGCGCGGCCCCCCAGGACCTCGGCAAGCCAACCCGACAACAGGCCGCCGATCGGTCTGCCGCCCAAGAACAACATCATGTACAGGCCCATCACCCGCCCCCGCATCGCCGGGTCGATCGAGAGCTGCACGGTCGAGTTCGCCGTGGTCGTAAACGTCATGACCGCGACACCGACCGGAACGAGCGCCATCGCGAAAATCTCGTAGCTCGGCAACTGCGAGGCGAACGCCTCCAGTGCGCCGAATGCCGCCGCTCCCGCGAACAGCAGGCGCAGGCGCGGTCGCCCGCTCCCGCTGCGCCGTGCCGCCAGAGCCGCACCGCTGAGCGTGCCCACGGCCAGCATCGTGATCAGCAATCCGTACCCGGCGGCGTCGCGGTGGAACACGTTGCGCGCGATCACGGCGAAGACGCTCTCGAAGTTCATCCCGAAGGTGCTGACGCAGAACACCAGTGCGAGGATGACCATCAGTTCCGCGCGCCCGCGCACGTAGCGCAGGCCCGCCCGCAGTTGGCCGCCTTCCTTCGGCGCCGCCGTGGGACGCCGCAGCCGAGCGGGGTCCATGAGCACCAGCCCCAACACCACCGCGGCGGAACTCGCACCGTTGGACACAAACACCGGTCCGGTGCCGATCATCGTGATCAGCACCCCGGCGATCGCCGGACCCACGATCCGGGCCAGGTTGAAGGTCATGGAGTTCAGCGCGACCGCGTTGGTCAACTGCGCGGGACCGACCATTTCCACCACGAACGACTGACGCACCGGCGCATCGATCGCGGAGAACGCTCCCAGTACCATCGCGAGCGCGTACACGTGCCAAAGCTCGACCACGCCCGTGACATCGAGCAACCCGAGCGCGAGGCCGCACAGACCCATCGCGGTCTGCACCACGATCAGCAGGCGCCGCTTGTCGAAGCGGTCGGCGATGAGCCCCGCCCACAACGTCAGCAACAACGTCGGCATGAACTGCAGGGCCACGGCAAAACCGAGTGCGGCGGGGCTGCCACCGGACAACTCCAGCACGAGCCAGTCCTGCGCGGCCCGCTGCATCCAGGTGCCGGTCAGCGAGACGATCTGACCGGAGGCGTAGTAGCGGTAGTTGCGTTCCCGCAGGGAACGGAACATGCCGCCGGTGTCCGTGCGCTCCGCGGAACCGGAACGCGCCGATGTGTCCGATATGGACGGCTGCGCCGAGGTGACCTGCCCCCCGTTCCGGTCGGTTTCCGATCGTCCGGAGGTGTAAGCAGCCACCGTTATGCGTTCAGCCCTTCGATCATCGTCCTGCCATGCGGTCGAGAATCTCCACCGCTCGGGACAGCGTCGCTCGCTCGTCCTCGGTCAGATCCGCCAGCCGCAGGTCCAGCCAGCGCTCACGCGCCGACACCTCCGCCTCGATACGAGCGTTCCCGGCATCGGTCAGCTCGACGATCACCTGCCGCCCGTCGGTGGGGTGCTTGCGCCGGGCCACCAGGCCGAGGTCCTCCAGGGACGCGATGACCCGGGTCATCGACGGCGGCTGGACACCTTCCTTGGCAGCCAGCTCCCCCGGTGTCAGGGCTCCGTTCCGACGCAGGGACGCCAGCGTCGACAGCTGCGACAGCGTCACACCGGATTCGGCCTGTGCCCGTAACCGGCGGTTGAGCCGGACGACCGCGACGCGCAGGCGCCCTGCCAAGGTTCGCTGTGCCTCGACGGTGTCGACGGCGGCATTGCCGGTACGGTCGGTCTCGGACACACTCGTTAGTCTAGCAAAGCATCTTCGTGGTGCCGGGCAAACCGGACAGCCACGGTCCGGGTAACCTCTCCGGTGTGGCAGCCGAGGACAACCGCACTTCGACCGGACCGCCGCCGATGCAACACGTGCCGTCCCTGCCGCGCAAACTTGCCGACCCCACCCCGGTCGTGCTCACCGGGACCCTGCTGTGGTTCACCGCCTGCCTCGTATTCGGCATCACGAGTGGGCTGAGCGGCGGAGTCGACATCCGGTTCTGGACCTGCCTCATCGGCGGAATCCTCGGCAGCCTCGGCTACGGCGTGTTCCGCTGGCAGCGCTCCGCTGCCCGCCGCGGTTCCCGCGGCGCCTGGCAGGGATTGTCCGGCCTCGACGGGTAAGGACCGCTTTCGACAGGAGTGGGCACTGTGGTCTTCGAACCGCCACTTCGTCCTTGCCGACCTCGCAGGCTGAGCGCGCTCATCGCTGCACCCCTCACCGCAGCAGAGTCGTCGCCTGGGGATCGGCGAGCAACGCGGTCAGCGCGAAGCGCTCGCTCCAGCGACCCGCCGCCCAGGCGAGGGCACGCCCGAGACCGTCCGGTGTCCGCTCCGCACGGACAGCACCGGACTCGTCCACCCACCAGTGCACCGGGTGCTCCTCCCCGGCCATGACCACCCGCAGGCCGTCCTGCAGGGTGACATCGCCGTCCGGAACCGGCATCCCCAGCAATTCGCACGCGGCGGGAACGCGGCCGACATCGCGCCAGCGCTGCACCGCCCCGGCCCCTTCCCGCACCCGCATCGGCCCCTGCTCGGAAGCCAACGGCAGGTCGAACAGCTCCGCGAGCGCCTCCGCATCGAACTCCTCCGGGCTGCCACCCGCCACCACCAGCGGGGCCTCGAACACGCCGAGCAGCCACGGCTCGTCGAGCACGACCGCGCGCTCCGCGCCGACGACCGCCCCCGAAACCGAGCGCACCGCCTGCGGTGGCTCCGCCTCGGCCGGATCGACCAGCTCGCACGCGACCGCGTCGGCGAGCGCGCGATGTGCGCGCAGTGCCGTGCCCGCGCGCACGGACCGTTCCCGATCACCGAGCCGCCGCATCAGGTCGGCCGCGTCCGCAGCGCCGGTCACACGCAGCTCGGCGCGCACCCCGGCGAGCCGCAGCTGCTCCTCCGACAGGCCGACCTCGGGCGCCACCTCGTACAGCCCCGCGAGCCCCTCGGCCCCGGGCAATCGCCAGTGCCGGGGCGGGTGACCGGCCAGCATGGCGAACCGCTCGATCCACCAGGTCGAGTAGCCACCCGGTTCCCGCAGCGCCTCCAGCGTGTCCGGGTCAGCGGTGAGCAGGCGGATCGCCGCAGGCCAAGCCTCATCGGAGACGAGGTCGAGATCGCGGACACCGACGAAGCGCGCCGGTGGCCACTGTCCGGGGGCGGCGGCTTCCTGCTCGGCCCACCACTGCTCGACATCGGCAAGCGTCTCCTCCGGCCGCACCGGGTCGTCCTCGACGTGCACGGCGAAGCCGTCCAGCACCCCGACCGAGCGCAACACCTCCGGTGGCCACTGCGCGGCGAAGTCGGCGTCGAGAACGCCCAGCGCCGCGTCCTCGCCCACCGCCTCCGGGTCCAGGACGTCGAGCAGCGCGGCGCCGGGCAGCAGCAGCTCGTCGGCCCGGCGCCGGCCGCCGTCGGCATCGGGCAGGGCGAGCGCGCCGATCCAGTCCCGCGCACCCGTGTGCTCGACCAGGCGCAACACGGCCTCGGCCAGTGGGCGAGTGTCGGTTCCCGCCTGCGCGTCGGACACGCTGTTGCGCACGGCATCGACCAGCGGCCTGGTGTCGAGCAACTCGCCCGGATCCGCACGATGGGCACCCAGCCGCTCCAGGAGAGGATGGGCGGCCTCCCGGTCGGCGATCCGCAACCCCGCGATGTCCAGGGTGGACAGAGTTGCCACCGGATCGGGCCCGCCTTCGCCGTCGCCGAGCAGCACGTCCCGCACGCCGATCACGGTGCGGCCGTCGGCCAGGGGCACCGGCAGAGCTTCGAGCTCCTCGCGCACGGACCGGTCGGCTCGTTCGATCGGGTCCAGAGCCTCGTACAGACGCCGCCACCACGATGCCGGACGCTGCAGCCCGGTCACCGCCTCCACCAGCTCGGCCATGCCCAGGCGCCGGACCTCCAGCGCGGCCAGGGCGCGCCGATGCCGGGCGCCGGAGAGCTCGGAGACGAGCAAACCGGGCACCACATCCGCCAGCAGGGCGACCAGCTCCGGCGATTCCCGATCCAGGACCCCGGCCCGGTTCGGAGTGACCGTACCGCCGTCGGCGGCAGGCAGCCAGGAAGTCGACCGCAGCCGGTCGAGCACGGCCCGCCGCAAGCTGTCGTCCACATCGGACAGCGGGAATTCCGGGAGCGGCACGAGTACCGGCCGATCCTGCGGTGTGACCTTGTCGATCAGCTCGGGATAGCACTCGGCGGCGAACATCAGCACCGCATCCGTGGCCGAGGACGCCGACACGCGCCGACGGTCGGGCTCCATCGGGACACCGGCCAGCAGCCGCGCGGGCAGCGACAGCCGCTCCTCGGTGGGGGTGGGAGTGTGCAGCACATCGCGCTCGAGCGGTGCCGGCTCCCCCTCCTCGTCCAATGGCAACGCCCAGCACACCCGCCACTCGGTGTGCTGCCGGGCCTCTGCCCCCAGATCCGACAGGGCCGCCTCCGGCAACCGCCCCGATCGGTGATGCAGCAGCCACCGGTCACTGCGCTGCGGCCCGTGCACGACGACACGATCGGCGCCGAGATCCTCTCGCCGCCACGATCGCGCGCCGACGCGGATCTCGGCCAGCGCGGGCAACGCCAGCAGCAGGTCGGGGGCCTGCTGTGCACAGGACTCCAGCAGAGCATCGGCGTCGATATCGCTGCGCAGGGGCAGGCGCACCTCGGTGGCGAACCCGTGCGGCGGCTCGCCGGCCTGCGGCCACACCAGCCGCAACACCGGAACCGCTCCCCCACGCGCGGCAAGCTCCTCGGCAGGACCGGTGAGATGTGCCACCTCCTCGCGGGTGTGCTGGGCCGAAAACGCCACACCACCCCCGGTCGACACCACGCGAGGCTCGTCACTGACCGCCAGGACCGCCGCGAACCCCACACCGAACCGGCCGACCGAAGCACCCTCGCGCTTGGCCGAAGCACGCAACGAGGCCAGCCCCGTCACCCCGGCCGCGGTCAGCGGGGTGCCGGTATTGGCCACGCGCAGCTCCCGAACCGCCGGGCCACCACCCACCGGTTGCCCCTCGGCCAGCTCGACACGCAGCACACCACCGGCACCGGCCGCATCCGCCGCGTTCTGGGCGAGTTCGACCAGCAGCCTGTCCCGGTAGCCGCCGAGGCGCAGATCCTCCTCGGCGTTGGCGTCCTCCCGGAACCGGGTGGGTGATCCTTCCCAGGCCCGCAGCACGGCACGGCGAAGTTCCGCCGTGCCGAAGGGATCGGAACCGCTCACTCGCCGGCGCCGGGATCGCGCGACTCGTAGTCCAGGGTCGTGTCGTCGTAGACGACCTCGGCCACGGGCACCGTCGATGCGGTGTCCACCTCGCCCTCCGAATGCGCCCCGCACCCGAACTCGACGTGCACCACACGACCGTCGGCCGGGGCGAGCGCATTGCCGCACACCCCGAACGCCGCGCTCATCGACCCCGCAAGCGGCAGGAAGAAGCCACACGTACCGCAGGCTCCCGGTGCCAGTCTCGCCGTCTCGGTGTCCGGGCCGAAATCCCCGGCATGCCAGCGTTCGGCGGCCTGCCTGCGTCCCTCGTGACTGAGCACCCGGTTGCGCTCGAAGCCGGCATCGCGGGCCAGCTCCTCGGAGGAATCGTCGCCGGGGAGGTACCCGGGGGCCAGGCGCGGATCGTCGTGCTCGCTCGGCAGCAGATCACCCGCGCCGAGGTCTCCCGGCCGGACCCGGTCGCTCCACGGCACCCACTCCGGCGCGGTCAGCGCCTCCGGCCCGGGAAGGAGCACGACCTCGCTGACCGTCACCGGCTCGCCGGGACCGGCGCTCGCCACCGTCACGGCCCAGCGCCAGCCCACATAGCCGGGATAGGTCGACTCGAAGTAGTGCGTGGCCGTGCCCTCGGACTCGGCCACGACACCGGCATGCGCACCGACCGCATCGCCATCGCTGACCTCCTTGGCCAGCAGAGGCGACCCGAGCGGGTCATTACCGGCTGCCGCCTCTTCCTCCGCCGCAGCACGGGCAGTACCCACCGCGTCGGCGAGGGCCGGATCCGGCTGCCGCTCAGGTTGCTCCTGAGGCCGGGTCCGCAGCGCCGACTCGGTGTCGATGTCGCTGATCGGAGCAGGCATAGGCGTCACGGTTTCGATTGTGCCGTACGCTGCCGAATCCGTTGCCGGGCGTGTCACGCTTTCCGGGTGAGGATTCGGAGACGACGAGCGGGATGGCCGACTCGGCAGGGAACTGGGCGTGGCCTGTCGAGCGTCGGGCTGAGGGCGCTGGTGCCCCTCCTGGTCCTCGGCGCGGTGCAGTGCGGCACGCCGCCAGTACCAACGGAGCACCACGGCCAGTCCGACCGCGAGCAGACCGAACAAGGCATTGGGCACACCGATAGCGTGTCACACTTACGCGCCGATGTGGTTCAGGTCCTGCCACACGATCCTTCCGCATTCACCCAGGGACTCGAACTCCACCGGGGAACGCTCTACGAAGGCACCGGCAAGCGCGGGCAGTCGGTGCTGCGTGCCGTGGACCCGAACAGCGGGCGTGTCCTGCGCGAGGTGCGGCTTCCCGACCAGCTCTTCGGCGAGGGCATCACCGTGGTCGGCGACCGCGTCTGGCAGCTCACCTGGAAATCCGGTCTGGCGATCCTGCGGAACCGGACGAACCTGGCCGAGATCACCCGGGTGCGCTACGAGGGTGAGGGCTGGGGCCTGTGCCACGACGGCGAGCGGCTGATCATGAGCGACGGCAGTGCCCGGCTGACCTTCCGCGACCCGGAGACGTTCACCCCCACCGGCGAGGTCACCGTGCGGCTCGGCGGCGATCCCGCCGCCGAGCTCAACGAGCTGGAATGCGCGGCCGGCTCGGTGTGGGCCAATGTGTGGAAAAGCGAGCGGATTCTGCGGATCGATCCGGCATCCGGGCGCGTGACCGCCGTCGTCGACGCCTCCGGCCTGCTCCGCCCCGAGCAGCGCGCACGAGCGGGAGTGCTCAACGGCATCGCCGCCGTCGAGGGCACCGACGAGTTCCTGCTCACCGGCAAGAACTGGCCGCACCTCTACCGCGTGCGCTTCGTGCCCGCGTGATCGTGCGCGGCCGCCCCGGGCTCGGGGAGTGCGGTACGGGCCCGAAAAACGGCGATCCCGCCGGAACGCTTGCACCGGGAAACGAACGGCCCGGGCCGACGTCGTAGGCTCGGCGACGTGCGCCGAGGACCGATGTCGCTGCTGGCCGTGGCCGGCATTGCCCTGGCGGGATGCTCCGCTCCCGCCTCACCGCAGGTCACCTTCTACTCCCACGGGGACTCCGTGCGGGCCGCGCCGGTCCGCCACTGCGACCGGCTGGGCCGGAACTGCTCGGAGCCGAACCCGGAAGCCGTGGTGAACCTCACCGTACCGCCCGGCGCACCGCTGCAGATCTCGGTGTCCGAGGAGATCTCCTCGGCTCCGTGGCAGGTCGCCTTCCGCTACCGCACCGCCGACGGCAGGCAGGAAGCCGGGCGAAGCACGGTGTTCGAGGCGGGGCAGCGCCATGCCTACACCCTGCGCCCCCCGGGCAACGGCGAGCCCGGGAGCGCGCAGCTCGAATACGTCGAGGTACAGCGGTATGCGGCCCCGGTCTTGGCCGCCGAGGGCGGCATCCGGTTCACCATCGGCGGCAGCTGGGCGCTGAACGCGCACCCCGCGCCGCCGGCACGTTCCTGACACCACCCGGGGCGGCGTCAGGAACCACCGGGATCGAGTTCGCGAGCCACCGCACGGACGACCTCACCGACGCGCTTGGCGGACTTCTTGTCCGGGTAGCGCCCCTTGGCCAGGTCGGGAAGGACCCGGGCCTCCAGCAACTTGATCATGTCATCGACCATGCCGTGCAGCTCGTCGGCCGGACGGCGCTGCGCCTCCACCACCGAGGGCGGTGGGTCCAGCAGTTTGAGCTTGAGCGCCTGCGGCCCACGACGTCCCTGCGCCATGTCGAAGTCGACCCGCTGGCCGGTCTTGAGTGACTCCACCCCGGACGGCAGCGCGGAGGCCCGGACGTACACGTCCTCACCACCGTCCTGGGTCACGAAGCCGAAGCCCTTGTTCGCGTCGAACCACTTGACCCTGCCGGTCGGCACTGTCCTCACCGTTCCCTGTCGCTGCTGACCCCCCGTGTGCCCACCGGGGCATTTCCGCGCGGATGCCCGGTGGGGACACCGCGCGAGCGGGTCCTGTCTACGTTGCTTGCACGCCATCGCCTCCGATGGCGAAAACCATCGTCCCGGTACGACGAACGCGCCCCAGGGACCGCCCCCTGCATCGCGGTCTCGACACACCGATGCAGTCGGGCTTTCCCAGGACGCGTCATCCTAAGGGTACCTGGCGGGGCTGGAACAGCATCGCCTTCTCCCGGACAATGCCACAGCCAGGCACACGGTGCCCGCCGCCGGAAGGCTCGCCCTACTCTGGCGACATGACCGGTTCCACTCGCAGATCCGCCGTGATGCCCGCCGTACTGATCCTGTTCGGTATCGGCCTGCTCGCCGTGCTCGCCATCTTCGGGCTGTTCGCGGCGGGTTACCGCAACCTTCCCGTGTGGCTGAACCTGGCCGCCATGCTCGCACCGCTGGCCCTGGGCGTCGGCCTGGTCTCCGCAGTCGTGCAGGCACGCAGGGACGTGGGCCGACCCGGGAAGCCTTGACGCGAAACTCGGTCGTACCGAAAATCACGGTGTCACCACTCACAGGCCGGCCCCGCCGGGACCGGCCTCCACGGGGCCGCGCCGAAGCAAGCCGGCACTCGACGGGCACGATCTTGATGGGCAGGAGCGCGACATGACCGAAGAGCTGCTCGCCGACTCGGACACCACTGTCCACCGCGAGAACTTCCACTCGCTGCGTGCGGGCGGGATGAACTGGGACTCGCTGCCGCTGCGCCTGTTCACCAAGGGAAACGCGAAGTTCTGGAACCCTGCCGACATCGACTTCAGCCAGGACGCCGAGGACTGGCAGCAACTCACCGACGACGAGCGATTCAGCGTCGCGGCACTGTGCGCGCAGTTCATCGCCGGCGAGGAAGCCGTCACCCAGGACATACAGCCGTTCATGGCGGCCATGGCCGCCGAGGGGCGGTTCGGCGACGAGATGTACCTGACGCAGTTCGCATTCGAGGAAGCCAAGCACACACAGGTGTTCCGGATGTGGATGGACGCGGTCGGTCTCGAGGAGGACCTGCACTCCTACATCGAGGACAATCCCGGGTACCGGGCCATCTTCTACGAGGCGCTGCCCGAATCGCTGAACGCGCTGCACGCCGACCCGAGCCCGGCCAACCAGGTCCGCGCCTCGGTGACCTACAACCACGTCGTCGAGGGAACCCTGGCGCTGACCGGCTACTTCGCGTGGAACAAGATCTGCCGCAGCCGGGGCATCATGCCCGGCATGCAGGAACTGGTGCGACGCATCGGCGACGACGAGCGGCGGCACATGGCGTGGGGCACGTTCACCTGCCGCAGGCACGTCGCCGCCGACGAGCGCAACTGGGAGGTCGTCCAGCAGCGGATGGACGAGCTCCTGCCCTACGCCGTCAGCCAGATCGAGTGGATGCCGGAGGACGCCCCGGAGGAGCGTCCCTTCCAGCTCGACACCGAGGAACTCACCGCCTACGCCTCCGACCGCGCGGGACGACGGCTCGGCGCGATCTCCTCGGCCCGGGGCATGCCGCTGGCGCAGATCGACGTCGACGCCTCCCCCGAGCAACTGGAAGAGCAGTTCGGCGCCGAGGACGCCCAGGCCCTGGCGAAAGCAGGCGCCTAGAGCTGTGTGGGTGGTTGCCGCCGTGCACCCGGCCAACCGCGCCGGAAAGGCAGCGCATTCCGCTTGTTCGCCACGCACGCAACCGGCACCGCTGCGGGTTCTCCGGCACAGCCTCGCGAGGACAGTTCCGACGTGATGTAGTGCCTCTCCCTGAGGTCGGGACTCCCGGAGCGAGGCGCAGCCGGAGGTTCCGCCACCCGCACCGAGAAACAAGCCAATCCACACACTCTCCTCAACCGAGGTCGAGGAGTTTCTTGGCCTCCTCGCGCATCTCCACCTTGCGCACCTTGCCCGTCACCGTCATCGGGAACTCGTCCACCACGTGCACGTAGCGCGGGATCTTGTGGTGCGCGAGCCGGCCCGAGCAGAACTCGCGCAGGGTCTCGGCGGTCATCTCCCCCGCCCCCTCGCGCAACCGCACCCAGGCCATGAGCTCCTCGCCGTAGCGAGGATCCGGCACCCCGATGACCTGCGCATCGAGGATGTCGGGATGGGTGTACAGGAACTCCTCGATCTCGCGCGGGTAGAGGTTCTCCCCACCACGGATGATCATGTCCTTGATCCGTCCGGTGATGCTGACGTAGCCCGAGGAGTCCATCGCGGCGAGGTCGCCCGTGTGCATCCAGCGAGCGGCATCGATGACCTCGGCCGTGGCGTCCGGTTGCTGCCAGTACCCGAGCATCACCGAGTACCCCCGGGTGCACAGCTCACCCGGCTCGCCGACCGGCACGGTCAACCCGGTGGACGGGTCCACGATCTTGACCTCCAGGTGCGGGCCGACCCTGCCGACCGTGGACACCCGACGGTCCAGGGAGTCGTCGGCGCGGGTCTGCGTCGAGACCGGACTCGTTTCCGTCATGCCGTAGCAGATCGCGACCTCGGCCATGCCCATCCGGTCGATGACCTGCTTCATCACTTCCGTCGGGCAGGGCGAACCGGCCATGATCCCGGTGCGCAGCGAACTCAGGTCGTAGCTGTCGAAGTCCGGCAGATCGAGTTCGGCGATGAACATCGTCGGCACCCCGTACAGCGACGTGCATCGTTCGGTGGCCACGGCCGACAGCGCGGTGGCCGGGTCGAACCCCTCGGACGGGACGACCATCGCCGAACCGTGGGTGGTGCAGGCGAGATTGCCCATGACCATCCCGAAGCAATGATAAAAAGGCGGCACGATCGCGACCCGGTCGATCTCGGTGTAGCCGCACAGCTCCCCGACGAAGAACCCGTTGTTGAGGATGTTGTGGTGCGACAGCGTCGCCCCCTTCGGGAATCCCGTGGTCCCCGAGGTGTACTGGATGTTGATCGGATCATCGGCGGAGAGCCCGGCCTGCGCCTCGGCCAGCCGGCGGGCATCACCGTCCGGCTGCAACAGAGCTTCCCACTCGGCGGTGTCGAGGAAGACGACCCGCTCCAGCGCCGGGCTCTGCGGACGCACCTGCTCCACCATCGTCACGTAGTCGGAGGTTTTGAACCGCTGCGCCGACACCAGCATCCGGATACCGGACTGGTTGAGCACGAACTCCAGCTCGTGGACCCGGTAGGACGGGTTGATGTTGACCAGAATCGCGCCGATCTTCGCCGTGGCGTACTGGACCAGCGTCCACTCCGCCCGGTTCGGCGCCCAGATCCCGACCCGGTCTCCCTTGCCGAGGCCGGCATCCAGCAGACCCAGGGCGAGCGCGTCCACGTCGGCGACGAACTCCCGGTACGTCCAGCGGCGACCGGTGGCGAACTCCACGAGGGCGTCCCGCTCGCCGAAGCGCGCGGCCGTGCGATCGAGGTTCGTGCCGATGGTGTCCCCGAGCAGGGCCACCTCCGAGGTCCCCGAGGCATAGCTGGGTTGTGCGGGCACTGCCGATGCGGCGGATCCGTTCCGTGTCTCCACGACTGCCTCCCGTCCCGTGTGTGGTGAAACACATGATTGCCCATCTCCGCTGTTCGGTCGAGGGAGGCAGCTCACGAAGGCAACCGGCGGACACGCGCAACGCATAAACTCGTGATCATGGACGCTTACGTCGTGGATGCCTTCACCAGCACCGCTTTCTGCGGCAATCCGGCCGGGGTGGTGGTGCTCGACGCCCCGGCCGATCCCGCGTGGATGCAGGCGGTCGCCGCCGAGTTCAAACACGCCGAGACCGCGTTCGTCGTGGCGGACGGATCGGAAGGTGCGGACGGCGGCGAACCGAAATCACTGCGCTGGTTCACACCGACCACCGAGGTCGACCTGTGCGGACACGCCACGCTGGCAACCGCCTACATCCTGGGCGGAAGCCAGCGGTTCGACACCCGCAGCGGCACGCTGAACTGCACCTCGACCGGCGACGGCATCGTGGAGATGGACTTCCCGAGCGTGACGTCCCAGCCGGTACGGGCCCCCGAGGAACTGACCACCGCGTTGCCCGGCGTCACCGTCGAATCCGTCGCTCGGGGTGATTTCGACCTTCTCGTGCAGGTGGCCTCGGCCGCCGAGGTCCGCGCGCTCCGTCCCGATCTCGACACGCTCGCACGGATCCCCACGCGCGCGGTGATCGTCACGGCACCGGGAGATCGGGAAGGCGTCGACGTCGTCAGCCGCGTTTTCGCCCCCCGGGTCGGTATCGGTGAGGACCCGGTCACCGGTTCGGCGCACTGCGCCCTCGCATCCTGGTGGTCGGCCGCGCTCGGCCGCACGGCGGAGAGTACCGAGCTGATCGGGGAGCAGGCATCCCCGCGCGGTGGCCTGGTGCGCATGACCCTGCACGGTTCCCGCGTCGGGCTGGCAGGGCGGGCGGTGACGATCCTCCGTGGCGAGTTGCTGGCCTGACATCCGAGAAGCGGCCGAGCAGGCGGCCGATCCCGATCCGCGCGAGCACCGATCTCGGGGAAAACCCCCGAGGGCGCAGGGCGGTCGACGTGGCAGGCTGGTGCCATGCGGCTGTTGCTGAACATCATCTGGCTCGTGCTGAGCGGCTTCTGGATGGCCGTGGGGTACGCGGTCGCCGGGGTGGTTCTGACCGTCACCATCATCGGGATCCCGTTCGCCATTGCCTCGTTCCGGATGGCCAACTTCGCCCTGTGGCCGTTCGGCCGTCGCTTGGTCGAGGACCACGATGCCGGCGTGTTCTCGGCGATCGGCAACGTGCTGTGGCTCGTTCTCGCGGGCTGGTGGCTCGCGCTGGGACACATCCTCACGGGTATCGCGCTGTGCGTGACGATCATCGGTATCCCGCTGGGAGTGGCGAGCTTCAAACTCGTTCCGGTCTCGCTGTTCCCGCTGGGCAAGCACATCGTCGACACCGACGATGTGCATGCCCTGGTGCCACGTCACTGACGAGCGTGCCGAAAGCTGCTCGGGCAGGCCCCTCCCACCGCCGGTCCGGCTGCGGTCCTCTCCGGAGAGAGATGGCCTGCGGAGCAGGCCACTCGAAGGAGCACCTCACCACTCGGAGCCGCCCGGCCCCGCGCGTCACGCGGCGAACGGATCGGCGACGTGATCGACGAGGTCGGCGATCGAATTGATCACCTTGGTCGGGCGGTAGGGGTAACGCTCGGCGGTGTTGCTGTCCGAGATGCCCGACAGCACCAGGATCGTCTGCATCCCGGATTCCAGCCCCGACCGCACGTCGGTGTCCATCCGGTCGCCGATCATGAGCGTGTTCTCGGAATGTCCCCCCAATGCCCACAGTGCCGAACGCATCATCAGCGGGTTCGGCTTGCCGATGTAGTAGGGCGCACGGCCGGTGACCCGCTCGATGAGCGCGGCGACCGCACCGGTGGCGGGGAGCGTGCCCTGCGGACTCGGCCCCTTCTCGTCCGGGTTGGTGGCGATGAACCGGGCACCTCCCTCGACCAGCCGGATCGCCCTGGTGATCGCTTCGAAGCTGTAGGTGCGGGTCTCACCCAGAACCACGTAGTCGGGGTCGGTGTCGGTGAGCACGTAGCCGATCCCGTGCAGGGCCGTGGTCAACCCCGACTCACCGACGACATGGGCCGATCCCCCGGGGCGCTGCTTGTTGAGGAACTGTGCCGTGGCCAGCGCCGAGGTCCAGATCGCCGATTCCGGTACGTCCAACCCGCTCCGCAGCAGCCGGGCACGCAGATCCCGCGGGGTGTAGATCGAGTTGTTGGTGAAAACCATGAACGGCATCCCGTGCTCGCGCAGGCCGTCGAGGAACCGGTCCGCGCCCGGAACCATGCGGCTCTCGTGCACCAGGACGCCGTCCATGTCCATCAGGTAGGTCCAGGGGGGTATCTCTGTCACGGCGACGATGATCCTCCGGAAGCCGGGTGGATGGCCACCTCGGTGGCCTTGACGACGAAGAACACCTCGTCGCCTGCGGCCAGTCCCAGGTCGGCGACGGCCGCCGGGGTGACGTCCGCCGCCAGTACCGGATCCTCCCCCATGAGGCGGGCAGCGGCACGCAGCCGGATCACATCACCACGTGGTTCGAGTCCGGCCAGTCGCACCCGCAGGGCGTTGCGCGGGCTGCCGTGCGGGCATTCACGGTGCACGGCGACCGCGGAAGGGGCGAACACCGCCGCAGCAGCCTCCCCCTGCTCGACCGGCTCGGCGATGCGGCCGCTGATCACGCCCTCACCGGTCTTGATCCCCTCCTCCTCCGCGATTCCGGGTACCAGGTTGAGCCCGGCGATGCGTGCGGTGAACGCCGCCCGCGGCCGGGCCAGCACCGCGCGCGTCGGCCCTTGCTCGGCAATCCGCCCGTCGACGAGCACCAGCACCCGGTCGGCCAGCACCACCGCGTCGAGGACGTCGTGGGTGACCAGCACCGTGGGCCGGTGCTGGCTCCGCAGCACGCGGTGCAGAAGACCGCGCAGCGCGGGTGCGGCATCGACGTCGAGAGCGGCGAGGGGCTCGTCGAGCAGGAGCAGCTCGGGGTCGGCGGCAAGTGCCCGGGCCAGCGCCACCCGCTGTGCCTGTCCGCCGGAGAGCCTGCCGGGCCGGTGCCCGGCGAGGTCGGCCGCGTCCACTCGCGCCAACCACCGTTCGGCGATCGTGCGTGCGGTGCGCTTGCCTGCCCCGGCGGCTCTCGGTCCGAACGCGACGTTGTCCAGTGCCGACAGGTAGGGAAACAGCAGTGCGTTCTGTGCCAGCAGCCCGACACCACGGCGATGGGCGGGCAGGTCGACGTTGTGGTCGGTGTCCAGCCATACCCGGTCGCCGAGAGCGATACGGCCGCGCTCCGGGCGAACCAGGCCGGACAGCGCCGACAGCAGGGTCGACTTCCCGGCGCCGTTGGGGCCGAGGACCGCCACGACCTCCCCCGGGGCCACCGTGCATGTCACATCCAGGCCGAACCCCGCCCGCCGTAGCGCGACATCGGCGAGCATCGCGGCTTCGCCTGCCCGCTCAGTCACCTCTGCCCTCCACCGCTTTCGGGCCCACGAGGGCGATCACCAGCAGAGCGATCACCACCAGCAGCAGCGACATCGCCACCGCGGCATCCACATCGGACTGCGCGGTGGTGTAGATGGCCAACGGCAGGGTCCGCGTGGTTCCCCGCAGGCTGCCCGCGAACGTGATCGTCGCACCGAACTCGCCGAGTGCGCGGGCAAAGGTCAACACCAGACTCGACCCCAGAGCGGGCACGAGAAGAGGGACGGTCACGCGCCGAAAGGTCAACCACGGTCCCGCTCCGAGCGTCGCCGCGACTCGCTCGTAGCGCGCACCGGACGTGCGCAGAGCACCCTCCAGCCCTACGACGAGGAACGGCATCGCCACGAACGTCTGGGCCAGCACCACGGCGGCACTGGTGTAGGGCACCGTCACCCCGAAGGCATCCTCCAGCAACCGGCCGAGCGGCCCGGTCCGGCCGAGCAGGTACAGCAGTGCGAGTCCCCCCACCACCGGGGGCAGCACGAGCGGCAGCAGGACCGCTGCCCGGAGCACGCGCAGCCCGCGAAGCCGTGACCGCGCGAGCACCACGGCCAGTGGCGCCCCCAGCAGCAACGACAGCACGGTCGCGGCCAACGACGTCCGCAGGGACAGCTCCAGCGCGTCCAGCGCGGCCGGAGCGGTCACCAGCTCCGGAAGCCGGGACAGCTCGATGCGGGTGAGCAGGCCCAGCACCGGCAGCACCAGCAGTGCCAACGCCATCGCCGCGGGCATCCACAGCGGTGCCGGGACACCGGTGCGGCTGCGCTCCACGGGAGCCCCGCGCCGCCGTTGCGTGCGCGGCGCGCTCCGGTCCGCCGGCTGCACGGACTCCTCCGTGCCGTGGTCGTGTTTCACGGCGTGCCGAACCCGTACTTGCCGAGGATCTCGCGGGCCTGCGTGCCCTGCAGGAACCGGGCGAACTCGGCCGCGAGCTCGGGGTGGTCGGCACCTTTCAGCACGACGGCCGGGTAGGAGTGGACCGCGCGCTTCGAAGCCGGGAAGTCGATGGCGCGCACCTGCTCGCCGGCGGCGCGGGCGTCCGTGACGTAGACGAGTCCCGCGTCCGCCTCTCCCGCGATGACCTTGTTCAGCACCGCCTTCACGTTGCTTTCCTCGCTGACCGGGCTCAGCCGTACCCCGGTGATCCGCTCCACGTCCTGCGTGGCCGCACCACAAGGCACCTGGGGAGCACACACCACCACGGCAGGGCCGGGACGGGCGAGGTCGGCGAGCGAGGCGATGCCGGCGGGGTTGCCCGCGGGCACGGCGATCGTCAGCCGGTTCGTGGCAAAGGTCCGCGGCTGCCCCGCAGCCGCTTGCGCCCGGACCACCTTCGCCATCGTCCGCGTGTCCGCCGAGGCATACACATCGGCGCTGCGCCCCTGCCGGATCTGTTCGGCCAGCAACGTCGAGCCCTGGAAGTTGAATCGCACCCGCACACCGGGATGCTCGGCGGAGAACTTCGCGCCGATGTCGCGGAACGCTTCGGTCAGCGAGGCGGCTGCCAGCACGGTCAGCGTCCGGCCTCCCCCGGAGTCCCGGCCGGCGCATCCGGTGAGCAGGACGAGCAGCACCGCGAGACCGGCGGCCAGACGCCGGTGCCCGCTCATGCGTGTGCTCCCGGCGTCTCCACCACGACCGTCGTCGACTTGACCACGGCCACCGCCAGGACTCCCGGTGTCAGCCCGAGCTCACGTACCGCCTCCGTGCTCATCAGAGACACCACGCGGTGCGGGCCGCACTGGAGCTCGACCTGCGCCATCACACTGTCCTGGGTCACCTCGGTGACCAGTCCGACGAACCGGTTGCGCGCGGAACGCCCCACACCGGAAGGATCCGGTGTCGATCGGGCCTGGGCCCGGGCGAACGTCGCCAGCACCGTGCCGTCCACGACAAGGCGGCCGGCCGGGTCCCGCTCGGCGGTCAGCTGCTGCGCGTCGACCCAGCGGCGAACGGTGTCATCGCTGACACCGAAGAGCTCGGCTGCTTCCGAAATCCGGTATTGCGGCACACACGGAACGATAAACCCGCATGTGCGGAATCATCCACCTTGCACGGCACGCAAAAGCGCCTCACGGCGCTTTCGTGGTTTCCTCCGAAAGTGCCACGCATGCGCGTGTCGATTCGGCGATCGAGACGAAAACCCCCGAAGACGATCGAATTTTCGGGGTGATGGTGGTTACGCTCGGGGATGTGAGTGCCGTGGACCTGGGAATTCCGGTCGCCCGACCGACCGACACGTCCGCACGCCCGGACACGCCGTACCTGGTGGACCGTTTCGGACGGGTCGCCACCGACCTCCGGGTGTCCCTGATCGACAAGTGCAATCTCCGCTGTACCTACTGCATGCCCGCCGAGGGCCTGCCCTGGCTGAAGCGGAGCGAACTGCTCGACACCGCCGAGATGATCCGGCTGATCCGGCTCGCGGTCGAAACGCTCGGCGTGACCACCGTGCGATTCACCGGGGGCGAGCCCCTGCTGCGCCAGGACCTGGTGGAGATCATCGCGGCCACCACAGCACTGCCGGGCCGACCACGAACCTCGTTGACCACCAATGGGATCAACCTGGGCGACTACGCCGACCGGCTCGTCCAGGCAGGGCTCGACCGGGTCAACGTTTCGCTGGACACACTCGACCGGCAGACCTTCCGAGAGCTCACGCGGCGCGACCGACTGGACGACGTGCTGGCCGGGCTGGAGGCGGCCAAGTCCACCGGCCTGGAACCCGTCAAGGTCAACGCCGTGCTCATGCGGGGCATCAACGAGCACGAGACCCGCGACCTACTGCACTTCTGCCTGGAAAGGGGCTATCAGCTCCGGTTCATCGAGCAGATGCCCCTGGACGCGCAACACGCGTGGGATCGCGAGCAGATGATCACCGCGGACGAGATCCTGGAGCGACTCCAGCGGGAGTTCACTCTCACCCCGCATTCCGCCGACCGCGGTTCGGCCCCGGCCGAACGCTGGTTGGTCGACGGCGGGCCGGGCACGGTCGGGGTGATCGGGTCGGTGACCCGTCCGTTCTGTGCGGACTGCGACCGCACCAGGCTCACCGCCGACGGCCAGCTCCGCTCGTGCCTGTTCTCGCAAACCGAGACCGATCTGCGTGAACCACTGCGCACCGGGGCCGGTGACGACGAGATCGCCCGCCTCTGGCGGGAGACCATGTGGGCCAAAGCGGCCGGGCACGGCATGGACAGCGAAGGATTCGCCCAGCCGTCCCGGCCCATGAGCGCGATCGGGGGGTAGCAGTGGCAGCACGGCCGTCACAGCCGGATTCACCGGCGACGACGTCGGCAGGGGCCTCGACAGGAGCCACGGCTCCCGAGGAGGCTGCCGCAGCCGCTCTCGGCGTCCGTGTCCGGTACTTCGCGGGAGCACGCGCCGCCGCGGGGACCGCCGAGGAGACGGTACGGGTGCTCCCGCGCAGGGCGGGCGCCGGTTCCGCATCGGTCAGCGTCGCCGACGTCCTCGAGGCGGTGCTCTCCCTGCACGGCGAGCGGTTGGCACAGGTGCTGGCGGCATCCGGTTTCCTGCTCGACGGCATCGCCGTACGGGACCGCAATACCGAGGTCGGCGAAGGTGCGCAGCTGGACGTTCTCCCGCCCTTCGCGGGGGGCTGAAGCACTTCTTCGTCGCCCGGGACGAAAGCGGGTCTCGAACTTCTTCTCGCGCGCGTGCGCGCGGAGGTGCGCGCACGCGCGCATAGCGTTCTTGCCTCGTTCCGCCGCCGTTGTACAGGCGTGTCGAGGACACTCGTCCAGGTGATTTTCATCCGGCCTCGACGATCTTGTCCAAGATCGTCGGCGAGACGGCTTCACTCGAACGGATCAGCTTTCCGCGCCGACCCCGAGTCATGACACAGTGCGTTTCCGCCGATTCGCTCCGTCACGGCGCGGAGAAGCGCCGCACGGGCACAAATATGTCGAATCTGACGTAACACGCTCTCACCTGTTCAGCTGCGACCTCATCGACCGGGTGATCCAAGACTCACTGACCGTGATCAATATCGAGTGGGATACGACTTGATAACAACGCTCTGAGCAGCGCAAATACCCGAGATCGGACACCCCTGATGCGGCGTTACTGTGAGCAGAGTCACTGTCACTGCGATTTCCGTTCCCGTTCATGATTACGTACTGTCCTCCTCGGTCGGCCCCGAACCGACCAGCAAGGAGTCCGGGAGTCCGCAGCGCCGAACCCTGTCCGGCGGGCTCCTACCCCCGAACGAAAACAGGACCGGACAGGGGCGGGGGAACCACCATTGGGCGCCCCGACGCCCTAGGGGTGAAGCCGGCTCGACGAGCCGGCCGGGTTGTCCCCGAACAGCCCGAACCCGACAGCTAACTTCGCAGGCGCGGTAGGAGAGAGGGACATGGCTCGCTATAAAGGCAAGCATCGCAAGCAGTCCAATACTGCCCGCACCGCCGCCCGCGTAGCCGTCGCGGGCGCCGTGGTCGCCAGCCCGCTCGCGGTCGCCGCCCCGGCCAGCGCCGCCGACTGGGACGAGCTGGCCCAGTGCGAGAGCAGCGGAGACTGGCACATCAACACCGGTAACGGCTTCTACGGCGGGCTGCAGTTCACCGAGTCCACATGGGCCGCTTTCGGCGGTGATCAGTACGCCGCCAACGCCCACCTGGCCACCCGTGAACAGCAGATCGCCGTCGCCAAGAAGGTCCTCGAGGCCCAGGGTCCGGGTGCCTGGCCCGCCTGCACCTCCAAGACCAACTGGGTCAGCGGCAGCACTTCGGGAAGCGCCAGCGCCTCGAGCAGCACCGAGGCTTCCTCGGAGCAGAGCTCCGGCTCCACGGAGAGCTCCGCCAGCGTGAAGAGCTCCAGCAGCGTGCAGTCCAACGGGGCGGACTACACCGTCCAGCAGGGTGACACGCTGAGCAAGATCGGTCAGCGGTTCGGCGTGAACTACCAGGACATCTACCAGCGCAACACCGATATCCTGAACGACCCGAACCTGATCTTCCCCGGTCAGCAGCTCGACATTCGCTGACCCTTCTCGGCCTGTCGATCCGGCAGGCAGCACGGTCAGGCGCTCGGCGCATCACTCCGGTGCGGCGATCGAGCGAACCGGCCGGCTCGATGAACCCGGGGCCCCGCCGCCTTCCCCCAGCGGTGGGGCCCCGTCCCATTTCCGGGGACGGTTCCACAGGGGGTTGCCGTAGTACTCGCCGAAAATCGGGCGGATAAGAGACACCTGGATGATGATCGACCAGAGCGTCTTCCGGCTCCAGCAGCGCGATGACTCACCGATCAGAACATCCACGTCGCCGGCGGTCTGCCCCTGCCCAGAAGGGGATCCTCCCGCTGCGAACGATTGTCGAAGGCTTACACGTCACGAGAGGCCAAGCAGTCTCCTGACGGGGCCGGTGAACCAGCGCCAGGACGAGCTGGACGCGGATGCTGCGTAAGCGCTGGTGAGCATCAGGGCGCATCCCAACAGTTGCAGCAGCGTCGGTTGCTCGCCGAGAACGAGAGCGGCAAGGGCGAGGGCGCCCAGAGCCATCGTCAGCCGTGGCCGTGTACGAGCCGTGTGCGACACGACTCCCGAACGTCGTTGCAGTTCTGAGGCGCTACCCACACGCGGACGCTACAACCGGGTGAGCGGACGAAGCACCTGCTTATCTCGGCGGTCGCACCTGGCGCCACGTACGAATCCCAACCGCGGGTTCGCTCTGCGGGCGGAGGAGCTGTGGTCAGCTGCTGGGTGTGAAGGTCGCGGAGTCAAGCGCGGACGACAGTGCTCGGGCAGGCACTCCGCTCGGAGAGCGTGAAGGTTGTCAGTGCTGGGAGGCGGCGACCTTCACACCGAAGCTGATCAGCACGACCCCGGTAGTCCGCTCCATGACCCTGCGGACGAGGGGCCGTTCGAAGAACGCGCGGGCCCTGGCCAGCAGCAGCACGTAGCCACCGAGCCAACCCAGGGTCAGTGCCGCGTGTAGCAGCACCAGCACCGCCATCCCGACATGCGGGGACAGTCCGGACGGCGCGAGGGTGGGCAGCAGACCGGTGTAGAAAACGGCGATCTTGGGATTGAGGAGATTGCTGACCAGACCGGTCCGCCACGGGTTGCCGGCTGAGAATGACTCGGTCGGTGTCGGAGCCGCTGAGCGACCGCGGCGACTGTGCACCAGTGCTTGGATTCCGAGGAAGACCAGGTAGGCGGCCCCGGCCACCTTGACCACCATGTAGGCCGTCGCGGACGCGGCCAGGACTGCGGCCAGACCCACCACGGTCAGCACCCCCCAGCCCAGCAGCCCGGCGATGATGCCGCCGACCGTCCGCAGACCGTCCTGCCGGCTGGAGGCGACGGCGCGCTTCGTCACCACGGCCATATCCGGACCGGGCACCATGGTCAGCACGGCCAGCACACCGATCGCCGCGAGGAACTGCACGAGCATGGGACGCAGTATCGCAGCCACACCTCCGCCACGAGCGCCTCCGGGCGCACCCATTCCTCGATCTCCCGTGGCGTGCAACTCGGCAGCAGCGCCTCGGCATCACGCATGAGGAACCCCTGCGGTACGTACGGAGTCAACGATCGTGGTCCGCGACAGCGATTCAAGCACCCACGGCGGCGATTGGCGATGAGAGCCGAGACGACGGTTCAGCAACCACCTACGCAGACCGCCGGTATCCCCTCACGGGCAGTTGACCCACTCTTCGGTCTCGTCCTCGAACACCTGCCGCTTCCAGATCGGCAGCTGCCGCTTGACCTCGTCGACCAGTTCCGAGCAGGTCTCGAATGCCTGCTTGCGATGATCGGCCGCAACAGCACAGGCCAGGGCAACCTCGCCGATCCGCAGCATCCCGAGGCGGTGTTCCACCGCGATGGCCCGGACGCCCTCGCACTGCGACGCGATCTGCTCGGCGACTGTCGTGATCACCTCCGAGGCGCTGGGATGCCCCACGTATTCGAGTTCCCGAACGCCGCGTCCGCCGTCGTGGTCGCGCACCACTCCGCCGAAGGTGACCACGGCGCCGGCAGCGCGGTGCTCCACCAGGCGTGCGAGCCCGTCGACATCGAGCGGCTCCTGCGTGACGGCGGCACGCACCACTTCGGCGCCCGTGCCACCCTCTTCTCCCGGTGTCGCGGTATGGCCGTGTCCCCGGCCGTGCGCTCCCCGGTCTGTTCCGTCCTGCTCGTGGCCCGCGGGAGCGTGGTCACCGCCGAGCACCTGATCCACCGCGTGCTCGAGGACGCCGTCGAGGACCCGCAGGCCATCGTCGACCCCGCCTCGTGAGCCGGGCAGGTTGACGATCAGCGTCCTGCCACCGACCCCGGCGATTCCTCGGGAGAGGACGGCGGTGGGAACGTCGGGCAGTCCTGCACGGCGCACGGCATCGGCCAGGCCCGGGATCGGGTAGTCGAGCACCTCGGCGGTGACGTCGGGGGTGCGATCGGTCGGGCTGATTCCCGTGCCCCCGGTCGTGATGACCACGCGCACGCCCTCGGCAACGGCGTGCCGCAGCGCCTGTCCGACCGGGTCCCCGTCCGGAAGCACCTGGGGGTCGGGTACCTCGTAGCCGCGCTCGCGCAGCCAGTCGGCGATGACGGGCCCGGTCCGATCCTCGTACACCCCGGCGGCCGCCCGGTTCGATGCCGCCACCACACGGGCGGTACGTGCGGTCATTGGCCCTCCTCCTCCGTGTCGCGCACCCAGGTGCCGGTCTTCCCGCCTTCCTTGCGTTCCACGCGGACGCCGTCGAGGACGGCAGCGGGGTCCACGGCTTTGATCATGTCATGCAAGGCGAGTCCCGCACCGGTCACGGCCGTCAACGCCTCCATCTCGACACCGGTCCGGTCGGTGGTGCGCACCGTGGCCGTGATCCGCACCTCGGCATCACCGGTCTCGAGAGCCACCTGCACCCCCGAGAGCGCGATCGGGTGACACAGTGGAACCAGGTCCGGAGTTCGTTTGGCGGCCATGATGCCCGCTATCCGGGCGGTGGCCAACGCATCACCCTTGGGGAGCTCGTCGCTGCGCAACAACCCGACCACCTCCTCGGTGGTCCGTACGATGCCGGTGGCGATCGCCGTGCGGGCGCTCGTCCGCTTTTCCGAGACATCGACCATGCGGGCCGCACCGACTTCGTCGACGTGTGTGAGTCCCTGGTTGCCGTCCTGCTGGGCCATACACCGACCCTAGAACAGCCGCCATGCCCGGTGAGTCAACGGCTGCCCGGCCGGAAGGCCGTGCCGACCCGGCCACGGGTGCTCAGGACTTCGAGCTCCCCGCCGGGGCACCGGGAATGGCCGCGTCGCTCGACGCCGCGGTCACCGACTCGGCCTCCTGCCGTTCGGAAGCCACCACGCGACGCACCGCTTCGGCCACGGCGGGTGCCACCGAGGTGTCGAACACGCTGGGCACGATGAACGAAGCGTTGACCCGGTCGTTGCTGTCGACGACGTCGGCGACCGTGTCCGCGGCGGCGAGCATCATCTCGTCGGTGATCTCGCGCGCATGAGCATCGAGCAGACCGCGGAAGAAACCCGGAAACGCCAACACGTTGTTGATCTGGTTCGGGTAGTCGCTGCGGCCGGTGGCCACCACCGCGGCGTGCTGCTGCGCCTCCAGCGGATCGATTTCCGGGTCGGGATTGGCCAGCGCGAACACGATCGCGCCGGGATTCATCGTGGCAACCTGCTCGGCACTGAGCAGGTTGGGGGCCGACACACCGATGAACACGTCGGCACCGGCCACCGCGTCGCCGAGGCCGCCGGTCCGCCCCTGCGCGTTCGTGCTTTCGGCGATCGAGCGCAGATTGGCATCGGTGTCGCCTCGCCCGCTGTGCACGATGCCGTCGATATCGGCGGCGATGACATCGCGGGGCTGCTTGTGCTGCAGCAGGCGAATGATCGCCGATCCGGCTGCGCCCACTCCGCAGACCACGACACGGCAGTCGGTGATGTCCTTGTCGACCACGCGCAACGCGTTGCGCAGGGCGCCGAGCACGACGATCGCCGTACCGTGCTGGTCGTCGTGGAACACGGGGATGTCGAGCTTGTCCCGCAGACGCCGTTCGATCTCGAAGCAGTGCGGTGCGGCGATGTCCTCCAGGTTGATACCGCCGTAGACGGGGGCGATGAGTTCGACCGCGCGGACGACCTCATCCGGGTCCTGCGTGTTCAGACACACCGGCCAGGCGTTGACACCGGCGAACTTCTTGAACAGGGCCGCCTTGCCCTCCATGACCGGCAGCGCGGCCTCCGGGCCGATGTTGCCGAGCCCCAGAACCGCGGAACCGTCGGTGACCACGGCGACGCTGTTGCGCTTGACGGTCAGGCGACGGGCATCCTCGGGGTTGTCCGCGATCGCCGTGCACACCCGCGCCACCCCGGGGGTGTAGGCGCGGGAGAGGTCGTCTCGATTGGACAGGGCGACCTTGGAATTGACCTCGATCTTGCCACCGAGATGCACCAGGAATGTCCGGTCGGAGACCTTGCGGACCCCGACACCGGGCAGCGCGCGCAGGACATCGGTGAGGTCTTCGGCATGGTCGGAAGACAGGGCATTGCAGGTGATGTCGACCACGATGCGGTCAGCGTGGGACTCGACGACGTCGAACGCCGTGATCACACCGCCGGCGCGGCCGACAGCGCTGGTCAGGTCACCGGCCGCGCTGGCCGACGGCGGAGCCTCCACGCGAACGGTGATCGAATAACCCGGCCCCGGAACCGCCATGGTGCCCCCCTGTCGTGCTGAAATGTGAATGATCGCTCACCGGGTGGTCACGATCACTTGTTGATCCTGGTCACCGGATGCCGGTAGGGAAGGTCCTCCTCCGGCAGCGGAAAAGCGACGTCACCGAACGGCGACATGGCACCCTGCCGGTCGGTGGCGAGCTCGCTGACCGGGACGTCGTCGTTCTCCCCGGACTGCGGCCACGTCGGATCGATGCGCTCGTTACCCGCCTTGTTCGCTTTCGCCACGTCATCCTCCTGACCCGAGTACCTTTCGGGTTCCAGTTTGCCCGACCCGCCCCGGCTTCCTGCATCGGGCTTCGGCAAGCGGCGCTGTCCTCGCCGACTGCCTCGGTCGGTGTCCCCGTTCAAACGGTATCTTGGCAGGGATGCCCGGTAGCTCACGAGCGGACTCCCCCCGGTCGGACCGGCCCTCTTTGGTGGACTGGCTCCGTGCCCGCGGCGACGACGAGTTGCTGGCGCTGCTGCGGGCCAGACCCGATCTGGCCACGCCCGCACCCGCCGACGTGTCGGTGCTGGCCACTCGCGTGGATGTGCGTTCCTCGGTGGCCCGGACCTACGAGGACCTCGACTCGTTCATGTTGTCCACGCTGGAGGCGCTCGTCCTGCTCGACGCCGACGAGTCGCCGGTGTCGATCGCCGCGCTCGCGGATTTCCTCGGTGAGGACATCACACCGGAGCGCGTGCGGCGCTCACTGGCCGCACTGCGTGAACGCGCGCTCGTCTGGGGCGAGGAGGCGCAATTGTCGCTGCTCCCGGCCGTGCGCGAGACGATCTCGACGTTTCCGGGCGGGCTCGGCAGGGCCGCCCCGGACCTCACCGAGGCTCGGGCACGGGAGGTGCTGGAGACTCTCGACGAGGAGGAGCGGAAACTGGTCGACGCGCTGGCCGAGGGTCCACCGGTGGGGCGGACGAGGGACGCGGGCATTCCCCTTCCCGCAGAGCAGCAGCGCACCCCCGTTCAGCGCCTGCTCGCCGGGGACCTGCTGCTGCGTCGGGACAGCGCCACGGTGGAACTTCCCCGGCAACTGGCCCTGGCCGTGCGCGGCAACCGGCCGATGGGGACCGTCGAACCCGAGGAGCCACTGCTCGATTCCGCCGACCACGGCCAATCCGCGATCGACAGCACCGCAGCCGGCGAGGTACTGGAACTGTCCCGGCACACCGAACTGCTGATCGAGGCCTGGGGCGAGCAACCACCCGACGTGCTGCGCTCGGGCGGGGTGGGAGTCCGGGACCTGCGCCGGACCGGCAAGGCGCTGGGCCTCGACGAGAACCGGCTCGCGCTGCTCGTGGAGATCGCCGTCGCCGCGGGGCTGATCGCCGAGAGCGAGGGCGACGAGCCGGAATGGGTACCCACCGTCCAGGCCGACACGTGGTTGGCCGCCGCGCCCGAACAACGCTGGTCCCTGCTGGCCAGGGCCTGGCTGGACCTGCCCAGGATTCCCGGGCTCGTGGGCGCACGTGACGACAAGGAGCGGCTGATCGGCCCTCTCTCGGAGGATCTGCGGCGGCCGCAGGCGCCGGAGGAAAGGCGCCGTGCCCTGAACCTGCTCGACGAACTGCCCTCCGGGCACGGGGTGCGCGATCCCGGCAACGCCGCAGCGGTCCTGGCCTGGCGGGCACCGAGGCGGGGTGGGAGATTGCGTGACGACTTCGTGCACTGGTCCTTGTCCGAGGCCACCGCGCTGGGGATCATCGCGCTCGGGGGATTGACCACCGCCGGGCGTGCACTGCTTGAAGGCGACGCGACCGAGGCGGCGCGACTCCTGGGTGCGGCTCTGCCGGAACCGCTCGACCACGTGCTGGTGCAGGCCGATCTGACCGTGGTCGCGCCCGGACGCCTGGAACCGGACCTGGCCTCCGAGATGAACCTCGTCGCCGACGTCGAGTCCGCGGGCAGCGCCACCGTGTACCGGGTCGGCGAATCCAGCATCCGGCGCGCACTGGATGCCGGACGCAGTGCCGACGACCTGCACGCCCTGTTTCGGGACCGCTCGCGCACCCCGGTGCCGCAGTCGCTGACCTATCTCGTCGACGATGTCGCCCGCAGGCACGGGCGGCTCCGCGCGGGTACCGCATCGACTTTCCTGCGCTGCGACGATCCCGTCCTCCTCGCCGAGGTGCTCGCCAATCCGGGAGTGTCCGAGCTGGGGCTGCGCAGGATCGCACCGACAGTCCTGATCAGCCCGCTGCCGCTGAGCGACGTCGTCAGCGGGCTGCAGACAGCGGGATTCGCTCCCGTGGCCGAAGGGCCGGACGGTCAGGTTCTGGACCTGCGGCCCGGTGCACGGCGCGTGCGCGCGCGAAGTCGGGCAGCACAGTCACCGACTGCCCCTTCGGTGCCCGACGAGGAGCAACTCGCGGAAAGGGTGCGCACGATGCGGGCGGGCGATCGCGCGGCAGCCACCCGGCGTGGCAACGCCGTGATCCCCGAACGCGGGCGCCCCAGCGCCACGGCGACTCTGGAACTGCTGCGGGACGCGGCACGGCAGAACCGGAGCGTCTGGCTCGGCTTCGTCGATGCCCAGGGTGGGGCGACACAGCGCGTCGTGGAGCCGGTCAGTGTCGGAGGTGGCGTGCTGCAGGGATTCGACCGCGCTCGTGGGGAGGTGGGCAGTTTCCCGCTGCACCGCATTACCTCGGTGGCAGTCGTCGAGGAGTGAGGAAAGAATGGTTCTGGCAGCTTGCTCGAGTGGTTGCTGAACCGCCGCCTCATTTGGCGCCTTGCGGCGTTGAAGGACACATCAGGTAGCCACCTACATCACGTGTCCTTCTGCCTTGCAATGCATCCAAATGAGACGCCGGAGCTGGTCATCCTGCTCAGGCTGAGCACTCGAGCGACAAGAGATTCTTTTGAAAGGACCCGCTATGCGGTGGCCATGTGCTGCCGCATGGAATGCTGCACCAACGTGATCAGCGTTTCCTTGGTCGAATCCTTGCTGCGAGCATCGCAACACAGGATGGGCACCGACTCGTCGATGGTCAGTGCTTCCCGCACATCCTCCACGCGGTGATGCAGCACGCCGTCGAAGGTGTTCACCGCGACGACGTAGGGCAACTGCCGATCGTCGAAGAAGTCGATCGAGGCGAACGCGTCCGCGAGCCTGCGGGTGTCGACGAGCACCACGGCTCCGATCGCACCGCGCACCAGGTCGTCCCACATGAACCAGAAGCGGTGCTGGCCCGGCGTGCCGAACAGGTACAGGATGAGATCGGAGTCCAGCGAGACACGACCGAAGTCCATCGCCACGGTCGTGGTCGACTTGTCCGGAGTCGCGGAGAGGTCGTCGACCCCCACGCTCGCTTCGGTCATGACCGCTTCGGTGGTCAGCGGAACGATCTCGGAAACCGACCCCACCAGCGTCGTCTTACCGACGCCGAAGCCACCGGCGACCACGATCTTCGTCGAGGTCTTCTCGCTGCCGTGGCCTCCGGCCATCCCGGGAGGATCAGAGCTTGCGTAGCCCACTGAGAACCCTTTCCAAGAACTCCATGGACGGCCGGTCGCCCACGACCATTCCACTGTCATGAATCTGCACCAGGCCAAGACCGGCCATGTCACCGACCAGCACCCGCACCACGCCGAGGGGGAGGCGCAGGTGGGCCGAGATCTCGGCCACCGAGCGGGCATCCGTACACAGCCCGCAGATGGAGCGATGCTCGGGCTTGGACTGCGCGGCCTGGGTACGACCGCGTTCGCTGGTGGACACCAGCGTCTCGATAGCCAGATCGTATTCCGCTCGGGTACGGCCCCGGGTGCGCGCGTACGGCCGCATCAGCGAGCCGGTCTCACTCCCGGCGTCCTCGACCGCCCCCTGATCGGGTATGGACGGCATCGATCCGGAAATGGAGGGCATGGAGCCCGAGAGCGGGGACATCGGCTGGGAGATCGACGGCATCGAGGCGGGGCCGCCCTCCGGGTACTGCTCCGGCCCGGACCGGGCATCGGCCTCCGCCTGCTCCGAGCCGTAACCGGAGCCGAACAGGTCGGCTCCCGGCCCGCCGAACAGACCATACTCCTGGTCACCTGTTCTCTCGAACGGTGCGGAGGAGCCGAAGTCCGCCTCCTCCGCACTCGAACCGTCGAGGAAATCGTCCTGCCAGGAACCCGGCCCCATCCGTTTGCTGTACAACCGGAAAAGATCACCGTCCCAGTTGGGATCGGCACCCCCGCTCATGGTGAACTCCCCTCGGCTCCCGCGGCGGTACTCATCGGCTCATCCCCTGCAACTGCGCGCGCAGCTCCGGTGTGAGCTGGCGACCGACCCGCTCCACGAGGAGGGTCATCTCGTAGGCGACCAGGCCGATGTCGGCGTTGGGAGCCGCCAGCACCGCCAGGCACGATCCATCGCTGATCGACATCAGGAACAAGTAGCCCTGTTCCATCTCGACGACGGTCTGGGTGACATCACCGGCCTCGAAACATCGCGCTGCTCCCTGAGTCAAGCTGGCCAGGCCGGACGCGACCGCGGAGAGCTGCTCGGCACGGTCGCGGGGCAAACCCTGCGAGCCTGCGAGCAGCAGTCCGTCCGCTGAGACCACGACCGAGTGCGCGACACCGGGAACCCGGCGCACGAAGTCGGTAATCAGCCAACTGAAGTTGCTGCTGCTCATGGGTTGGTGGGCGGACCCAGTCACTCCTGCTCCTCGTGACGACTCGAGATCGAGTGGGACTGTTCGGTCGAGGCCGGTTCATCGTCGATCTTGGCGTGCCGGCCACGCTGGACGCCTTGCTGAAAATTCGACATCCTGCCACGCACGGCTTCGGCCGAGCGAGGCTTGGCGGGATTCTCCGGCGGCGGGGACTGCAGCCGGACCGTGGCGGAACCCGGAACCAGGTGAGACTGGGGTCTGCGCTTGGGCAGTCCTGCCGAAGTCGTCTCCTGCTCCTGATCGTACTGCTCCATGAGCGCCTCGGCGGCCTGCCAGCCCGCGTCGCCGGCTCCCCAGCCGGGCTCGGCAGCCTGCCGCTCCTCGGCAACGCGGTTCCGCTGCTCCCGGGTCGCAGCCCGCCGCCCGACCCGCGGCTCCTCAGCCGGCTCCGCCTCGGGAGCCGATCCGTTCGGTTCCGGTTCCCCGATCGGTCCGCCCGGGTATTCCGAACCGTTGCGAGCACTCCTGTCGACGTGCTCGTTCTCCTCGGCGAATACCCCCTGGAGCGGGTCACCTCGATCGGGTGAGAGATCCGTGCCGTTACGGGTGCCGACTTCGCCGGTTCCGGCCGTACCGGCTCCGGCGAGATCCTCCACCGTCTCGGCGGACGTGTTCCGGCCATGCTCCCCGTTCCGGGGCGGGTCCGCATCGAAGGCGGGGAAGCCGCTGTTCGTCCGGCTCGCGACATCCTCCGGCAAGGCCGTCCCGGCACCGTCGGCTTTCTCCTCCGCGGTGTCGGGAGCCACCGGAGAAGCACCATCCTCCTCTTCGGGTTCACGGAACCACTGGGAGAGCACGGCCTCGTAAATCGGTAGGCGCTCGGTCGGCGCGTCGTCCATGTCGCGGGCGGCGGCCTCCGGCTGCACGCCCGCCGACTGCTCCTGCTCCGGAACACCGCTGTCCGCAGGCGCCAGAGCACCCCCTATGTGCCCTTCCGGCTCCCGATCGTCGGTGGTCGGTGCGAACTGGGTCGTCTTCTCGGTTTCGAGGGGACTGTGGAACAGGCTCGCAGGGCCTTCGACCCCCGGGGGAGCACCGCACTGCCCGTCGTACACCTCGGGGATGTCGCGGTCCACGGCGACATCTTCGCTCGGCCATTCGGCATCGGAGACCTCGTCCCGAGCGAGCTCTCCGCTCCCCTCGGGAGCCACCGTGCCGGAATCCGCGTTCCAGTGCGGGATATCGGTCGCCCCGTAGGAATGTCCCGCAGCAACCTGCACGGAGTACTGGGTGGCCGGTTCGTCCGCCGCCTCGGAATCCGGCCACGAAGCGTCTTCGTCCTCCGCGGCCGGCGCCTGCGCACCGTGGCCGCTCACCGGCACGGCCCTCTCGGTGGGCGGCTCGGTGAGGGCGCGTGCGGTTCCACCGTGCCCGAAGGCCGCGGCGACTCCGCCCTGGGAGCCGCTGTCGACGAGCGCATCACGCCGGTCGTGAGCCGCCGCCCGTTGCATGTCCGGCATCGGCACGGGACCGTCCGCGGTGAGCTGGAGCACGTACTCCCCGGACAGGTGAACCGTCGCGGTGACGCCACCTTCGAGGTCGTCGTTGTTGTGCAACTCGACGCCGATGTCGTGCCGCCGCGAGAGCTGGCCGACCACGTAAAGCCCCATGCGGCGGGAAACCGCGACATCCACTTCCGGTGGCCGGATCAGCCGATCGTTGATGTCGGACAGCTCCACGGGGTCGATGCCCACTCCGCGGTCGCGAATCTCCAGAACGAGTTCCTGCTGGCGATAGGCGGTCCGGACGGTGACCTCGGTGTCCGGGTTGGAGAATACGGTGGCGTTCTCCAGCAACTCGGCGATCAGGTGCACCACGTCGTTGACGATGCGGCCCTGGATCGCAAGCTCGGGAGCATCGGCGATGGCGATCCGCGCGTATTGCTCCACCTCGGAGACCGCGGCACCGACGACCTCGGCCAGCGGAACGGGACGTATCGTGCGCCGGGTCAGGTCGGTGCCGCCCAGAATCAGCAGGTTCTCGTTGTTGCGCCGCATCCGGGTGGCGAGATGGTCCAGTTCGAACAGACTGCTGAGCTGGTCCGGATCCTGCTCGTCCTGCTCGAGGCGGTCGATGAGCGAGAGCTGACGCTGCACCAGGGTCTGGCTGCGCCGTGCCAGGTTGACGAACAGATCGTTGACGTTGTTGCGCAGCAGTGCCTGTTCGGAAGCCAGACGCAGCGCCTGTGAATGCACGGCATCGAACGAGCGGGCCACCCGCCCGATCTCCTCCCTGGTGTGTACCGGGATCGGTTCGATCCGGCCACGGGAGGAGATTTCCGGGGTCGATTCGTCGAGGATCGAGTTCACCGCATCGGGCAACCGGTTGTCGGCCACCTCCAGGGCCGACCGGCGCAGGGTCCGCAGTGGCAGCAACAGCGAGCGGGCCACGAGCAAGGCGATCGTGGAGGCCAGCACCAAAGCACCGAGGACCAGCCCCGCCGAGAGGTACATCCGGGTACGTGCCTCACCGGCGAGTTCGTCCACTCTGTCCTGCACCTGCCCGTGCAACTGCTGCCCCACCCGGTACGTCAGGTTGACGGTCTCGGTGGAGGTCTGCAGCCACTCCTGCGACGACAGGTCGGTGAGCTGCTCGCCGGACTGGGCCCGCACGAGCGCCGTTTCCTCGATGGTGCTTGCCTGGTCCACAGCCACACCGGCCACGGTGTCGTTGTAGAGCTGCAACTGCGCGGGAGTGGCCCACTTCCGGAAGTCGTGCAAGGCCGCATCCAGCGCCGTGTCGGCGGCGAGCAGCCTCCGTTGTTCACCCGGCTCGAAACCACCGCCGTGCAGCACCGCGGCCAGCAGCGCCCGTTTGGTGGATTCCTGTTCCTTGACATGGGACATCGCGCTGGCTGCCAGGACGAGGCGGACGACCTCGGGGTTGTCGATCCGTTTGATGTCCTGCTCGCCCAGATGCAGCAGGCTGTCCACGATGCCGGTGTAGGCCCGCAGAGCAGCGTCGACGGGGTATTGCGTGTTGTCGGTGACCTGGCGCAGCGAAGCGAGGCGGTCGAGGCTGGATGCGGCTCTGCGGAACCGGTCGGCCACTTCGGGATGCGAACCGTTGCGTACCCGATCGATGTCGGAACGGAACCGGGAGATCTCGCGGTCCACGGCGGCTCGCTGCTCGTCCAGCTCGGCTCTGCCGGCTGTCCGGCCCGAGGCGATGTAGGCAACCGTGAGGTCGCGCTCGCGCTGCAGCTCGTGCATGACCGACAGGGCGCTGGAGTACAGCTCGACCTGGCGACTGTTTCCGGCGAGGTCTTGCACCTGCACGTACGCGGAGCGAACCTGCAGAGCCCCCAGAACCAGTGCCGCGATCGACGGAATCAGCATGACCACGAGGAGTTTGGTCCGCAGCCGCCAGTCGCGTATGGACCGCAGACCGCCGAAACCGCGGCCGGTGTTGTGGGCACCGGCCGAACCGAGGCCGCCACTCCGGGTCGAGGATCCCTGCGTGGACGACGACACATCATCTTCACCAGCAGTAATCGACTCGTCACCCTTTGAGGGTGCACGAGAGTCCGCTGAGCCGACCATGTCGAGACGATCGGAGCCTTTGTCTCCTCGGGCCACTCCGGGCTTCCTCATTCCGACAGTCGCGGGGCACGTGCCGCGCCGACGCATTCACCGGCCGACACAAAAGCCGAAATTTGCAGCTCATGGGATGGTAACCGCTCAGGCCACCGACCCCCTCACCGCACAGGAGTACGGGCTGGGTCACTCCCATGGGCGAGGCCAGCGTACTGGCGTCGACGACGAACGGGGAAGTGGGGCACCAGTACGCAATGTGACCCGATCCCTTCCAGGTTCAGCCATTCAGGTGGTTTACGTTTCCCTCGCGCTCACCACCGTCGAAAACCTGCGTCCGCTGCGATTCCGATCACCTCGTCGGCAGCGATCGGTATCGATCCGGCAGCCTCTCTCGCCGGAGCGTCTCGAAGGAGCCGGGCGCGCTCTCACGGCTCCGTTCCGTTGCCTGACGAGCAATCAAAGGTGAACAGCGTCACCCTTTCGAGGAGTGGGGGCTCCACTGTTGACTCACAGTGTTGAAGAAGTAAGAGTACATGGCGTTCTTCACCCGCCCGTATCACCGGAGAGCCCGAGATGGTTCGATCTGCTTGCCGAGCCGACCGCAGACGCGGCTCACCGTCCCGCGCGGTTCTGGCCCTTGTTGCTTGTCTCAGCCTCCTCGTCGTCTCCGGCTGCGGGATGCTCAGTGGATCGGAGGGCGGATCCACCGACTCCAAGGGTGATCTGACCACGATCACGGTCGGCACCATGCCCGCGGTCGACGTGGCCCCGCTACACCTGGCGATACAGAACGGATATTTCGAGCAGGCCGGCCTCAACGTCGAGCTGAAAACCATCTCCGGGGGCGCCAAAGGCATCCCGAAACTGGCCAACGGCTCCCTGGACATCACCTTCGGCAACTGGGTGTCGTTCTTCCGAGCCCAGCAACAGGGAGTCGTGGATCTCAAGGCGATCTCGGATGCCTACCAGGCCGACAAGGGCACGTTCCTGCTGATGCGCTACCCCGGGCGAGGCATCACCTCCCCCGACCGGCTCCGGAACGAGAAGATCGCGGTCAACACCCGGGCCAACATCAACGAACTGACCACGCTCGCGACGCTGAAGCTCCACGGGCTGTCCAGAGAAGACGTCGAGTTCGTGGTCATGGACTTCCCCGACATGCCGACCGCCCTCAAAAACAACGATGTCGCCGCGATCTCGGTCATCGAGCCGTTCATTTCGCAGGCCCACAAGCTCGGCGCCGAGACACTGGCCGACACCGCCTCGGGCCCCACCGCGAACATGCCCATCGCCGGGTACGCGGCGACCGGCACATGGGTCGAGAACAACCGGGACGTCGCCGCCAAGTTCCAGCGGGTGATGTCACGAGCCCAGCGAGAGGCGGGCGCGGACCGCAACAAGGTGGAGCGGCTCCTGCCCACCTACACCAAGATCGACCCGAGCACGGCCTCCCTGGTGGAGATCGGCACCTATCCCACCACGCTGGATGCCTCGCGGCTGGAGCGTGTCACCGGGCTGATGAAGGCCAACGGCCAACTCCCCAAGAAGAAGTTCGACATCGAGTCCATGCTGTTCCACGCACCGCCGAAGGAGTGAGTGCGAGCGGGCACAACTCGGGAGCGGCACTTCATGCGCGGCAGCATTCGTCCCCTGCTCGGTGTGGCAGGCTTTCTCGCAGTGTGCGAGATCGTCGGCCGCTCCGGTTCGGCTCCGCAGGGATACCTGCCCCCACCGTCGGTCGTGCTGGTGGAACTGGCTCGTCTGCTCGGTGAGCGCACCTTCCTGCTCGACGTCATCGCCACGGTGCTGTCCTGGCTGATCGCGCTGGCGATCGCAGCGGCGATCGCAGTACCCGCCGGCCTGCTGCTGGGCAGCGTGCCCTTCCTGCGCAACGCGGTCGGCGCGGTGGTGGAATTTCTCCGCCCCATCCCCTCGGTGGCATTGATCCCGCTGGTGGTGGTCATCGCCGGCGGTGGCCCCGGCACCAAGATCTTCCTCGCCGTCTACGCGGCGGTGTGGCCGCTGCTGTTCAACACCATCTACGCTCTCGGCGAGATCGATGATCAACTGCTCGACTCGGCCCGGGCGTTCAACATCTCCCGGCCCGAACTCCTGCTGCGGGTCACGCTGCCGGGCGTGGCGCCGTTCGTGCTCACCGGCCTGCGCCTGTCCGCGAGCACAGCGCTGATCGTGCTGATCAGCACCGAGATGCTGGTCCCCGCAAGCGGCGGTATCGGCCACTTCATCTACCTCGCAGGCAGCGGCGCGGGACGCATGGACCAGGTACTGGCGGGCACGCTGGTCGCCGGACTGCTGGGCTATGCGATCAACGCCGGGATGGCGGGCATGCAGCGCCGCTGGGTCACCTGGGCCCCGGCCGGAGGAACGACATGAGCACGGCAGGAGCGGCAGCCCCGTCCACTCGGCTGTGGAAACGGTTCGGGCGGCCGGCCCAGCAGTGGGGAGTGCTCCTCGCCTGCCTCCTCGGCTGGCAACTGGTCACCACCCCGGTGCAGAGCGTGTTCTTCCCGACACCGCTGGAAATCGGTGCCCGGATGTGGAGCAACTGGTTCAGCGGGCCGGCGAGCAGGATGTTCCTGACCGAGGCGGTCTTCACCGACATCCTCCCCAGCATGAGCAGGCTGCTGCTCGGCTGGCTGATCGCCGCCGTCGTGGGCGTGACCGCGGGCTTGCTGCTCGGACGCTCCGGCACCGCCATGGCCTACTGCGGAGCGTTGTTCTCCTTCGCGCGCTCGATCCCGCCGCCCGCGCTGGTGCCGGTGTTCCTGGTGCTGTTCGGCATCGGATTCAGGATGCAGGTCGCCACGATCGTCTTCGGAGTCGTCTGGCCGGTCCTGCTCAACAGCGCCGACGGCGCCCGCGCGGTCGACGTCACCAAGACCGAGACGGCCCGCGCCTTCCGTATCCCGCGTGGGCAGTGGATCGGCAGCGTCGTGCTGCCCGCGGCGTTGCCGAAGGTCTTCGCGGGGTTGCGGATCAGTCTCGCGCTCGCACTGATCATGATGGTGATCTCCGAACTGGTCGGGTCGACCAACGGCATCGGCCATGCGATGCAACTCGCACAGTTCCGGTTCGAGTACACGCAACTCTGGGCAGGCGTGGTGCTGCTGGGCGTACTCGGATACGCGCTCAACGCCGCCCTCACGGCCGTCGAGAAGCGCGTACTGCGTGCCCTCCCCCAATAGCTGGACAGGAGTTTCGTAGTGGGAACCATGCTCGACGTCACCGGGCTCGGCCACACCTACGACGGCAGGCAGGCCCACACCGCGATGTCGGACCTGACGTTCACCGTGGCATCCGGCGAACTCACCTGCATCGTTGGTCCCTCCGGGTGCGGGAAGTCCACCCTGCTGCGATGTATCGCCCGGCTCGTCGAACCGAGCCGGGGGCAGGTGCACCTGCACGGGGATCTCGTACGGGAGGTTCCCGAGGATCTGGCGGTGGTGTTCCAGGACTACAGCCGCTCGCTGTTTCCGTGGATGAGCGTGCGGGGCAACATCGAGTTCCCGCTGCGCTCCCGAGGTCTGAGCAAGGCCGAACGGCGCGAGCGCGCCACGGAGACGCTGGGCTGGGTCGGCCTGGCGGATGCGGCGGCGAAGTATCCGTGGCAGCTCTCCGGCGGCATGCAGCAACGGGTGGCGATCGCGCGGGCGCTGGCGTGCCGACCCGCGCTGCTGCTCATGGACGAACCGTTCGCCTCAGTGGACGCCCAGACCCGGTTCGACCTGGAGGACCTGCTGCTGCGGGTGCGCAAGGAGCAGGACACCACGGTGCTGCTGGTCACCCACGACATCGACGAGAGCGTCTACCTCGGCGATCGGGTGCTGGTGCTGTCGCAAGCGCCCGCGGAGATCGTGGCGGACCTGCCGGTGGAGCTGGGCGACGACCGGGACCAGATCACCACTCGCGAATCCGAGACCTTCGTTCACCTGCGTGGCGAGATCGCCCGTCTGCTGCGCGACACACCGATTCCGGACTCCACCTCCTCCCAGGCGGCCCACCGTGGTTGAGGACGGTGGAATACTGGACGGCTGCGCAGCCGTTGGCGCCAACGGTGCCCGCCACCTCTGAACCGGACCAGCCCGCCCTTGCGAGGAGTCTGCCCCGTGACTGACGGACCTCTCATCGTCCAGTCGGACAAGACCGTGCTGCTCGAGGTCGACCACGCTCAAGCCGACGACGCACGCACCGCCATCGCCCCGTTCGCCGAACTCGAACGGGCCCCGGAGCACGTACACACCTACCGGATCACGCCGCTGGCGCTGTGGAACGCCCGCGCCGCCGGGCACGATCCGGAGCAGGTCGTCGACGCGCTGGTCACGCACTCCCGCTACCCGGTGCCGCAGCCGCTGCTGGTCGACATCACCGAGACGATGGGCCGCTTCGGCCGGCTGGAACTGTCCAACGATCCGGCGCACGGACTCGTGCTGCTGTCCCGGGATCGCGCGGTCCTCGAAGAGGTGCTGCGCAGCAAGAAGATCAAGCCGATGCTGGGGGAGCGCATCGACGACGACACCGTCGTGGTGCACCCGAGCGAGCGCGGCCGGCTCAAGCAGGCGCTGCTCAAGCTCGGCTGGCCCGCCGAGGACCTCGCCGGATACGTCGACGGTGAGGCGCACGCGATCGCGCTGGAGGAAAACGGCTGGCAACTGCGCGACTACCAGCGCCAGGCCGTGCAATCGTTCTGGGCGGGCGGCTCCGGCGTCGTCGTGCTGCCCTGCGGCGCGGGTAAGACACTCGTCGGGGCAGCGGCGATGGCCGAGGCCCAGGCGACCACGCTGATCCTGGTCACCAACACCGTGGCGGGCAGGCAGTGGAAGCGCGAACTCGTCGAACGCACCTCGCTGACCGAAGACGAGATCGGCGAGTACTCCGGGGAGAAAAAGGAGATCCGTCCGATCACCATCGCGACGTACCAGGTCATCACCCGCAAATCCAAAGGCGAGTACAAGCACCTGGATCTGTTCGACTCCCGCGACTGGGGACTGATCATCTACGACGAGGTGCACCTGCTACCCGCCCCCGTGTTCCGGATGACCGCCGACCTGCAGTCACGGCGGCGGCTCGGCCTGACCGCGACACTGGTGCGCGAGGACGGCCGCGAGGGCGACGTGTTCTCCCTGATCGGCCCCAAGCGCTACGACGCGCCGTGGAAGGACATCGAGTCGCAGGGCTGGATCGCCCCTGCCGAATGCGTGGAGGTGCGGGTCACGCTCACCGACAACGAGCGCCTGTCGTATGCGACCTCCGAGTCCGAGGAGCGCTACAAGGTGTGCTCCACCGCGCACACCAAGGCACCGGTCGTCCAGGCGATCCTCGACCGCCACCCCGGCGAACCCGCCCTGGTCATCGGTGCCTACCTGGAGCAGTTGCACGAACTCGGCGAAGCCCTGGACGCCTCGATCGTCGAGGGTTCCACGAGGAACAAGGAACGCGAGGCACTCTACGAGGCCTTCCGGCGCGGCGAGATCAACCGGCTGGTGGTGTCGAAGGTCGCCAACTTCTCCATCGACCTGCCCGAGGCTTCGGTGGCCGTGCAGGTATCGGGCACCTTCGGGTCACGCCAGGAGGAAGCGCAGCGGCTGGGGCGGTTGCTGCGGCCCAAGTCCGATCGCAAGCAGGCCCACTTCTACTCCGTCGTCTCCCGCGACACCCTCGACACCGACTACGCCGCTCACCGGCAACGCTTCCTCGCCGAACAGGGTTACGCCTACCACATCGTCGACTCCGACGACCTGCTCGGACCCGCCGTTCCCGACACCGGCCGAGAATAGGATCGCTCGACTCGCGCCGGACGTGTCCGAAAGCCCTCCGGACACGCTCCACCGACCGGATACGGTGGCAGCGAGCACATGGAGCACGGGAGAGCAGATGAGCGCCGAGAAACAGGAAATCGCGACGGGGGGCGGCGCGCACCGGTTCGTCGGGCTTGCCGAGAACCTCGAGTATTACGCGGGCACGCCCAGCGGGGCCGAACCACCGAACGTGCGCGGTGACAACCGTGGCTACGGCCTGGTGTTCTTCCAGCGCGAGGAATACCACCTGACCACGGTCATCAGCTCGGGTCTGCGGTTCCAGCCGATCGGCGCCGAGCCGGCCCAGGAGCTGGCCTGCACCGTGTATCGGGAGCAGGCCGAAGCCGCGCGGTACCTGGTCGATCTCACCGCCCAGCTTCTCGTGAACATGGGTACCCACGTGGTTCCCGATCAGGTCATCCCCAATGAGGAGCCCCTGCTGGCGAACACGGAGTTCCACGGTGTGCTCACCAGCGGGCACCCGTTGTTTCCGGCGGAGTTCACCCGGTTCACCGATGCGGACGGCGTCGAGCAGCTCCAGGTGTTCACCCTGCTGCCCGTGACGCTGGGCGAGATCAACTTCGCGCTCGACAGCGGGGTTTCCGCGCTGCGGCAGCAGTGGTCGCGGTTCGAGGTCGACGTCTTCGACCTCGGACGCCCCAGCGTCGCCTGAGGTGGTGGCACTCGTGCAATACGATTTCAACCACTGATTGTGCTACATTAATGGTATGTCCGCAACACTCAGCATCAGAGTCGACAGCGAAACCGAAGAAGAACTCGCAGTACTCACCGCCGACGGCCGGTCCCGCAACGCGGCCATCGTGAGCGCGATCCACGAGGCATATCGGCAGGCAGCGTACGCGCGCCTTCGCGAGGACGCGGAGGCGTTGCGAGACAACTCCGATTACCGGGCTGAAGTACAGGCAGCACGCGCGGACATGGGTGCCGAAGATGCGTGGTGATATCTACGAACTTCGCGCGAACCCACACGCGCAGGGCCGCGAGCAAAAAGGAAAGCGTTACGCCATCGCGCTGCAATCGGACTCACTGCAGCAACTCGCGACCGTTGTGGCCGCACCCACGAGCACCGGATCCTGGGAAAGTTCCTTTCACCCGGTGATCGAACTGGGTGGCCGCCGTACCCGCGTCCTCGTCGAGCAACTACAGGCGATCGATGCCGAAAAGCGGCTGGGACGCAAGGTCGGGCGGCTCAGCGTCGACGAACAGCACGAAGTCGATCAGGCGCTGCGTCTCATACTCGGCCTCTTCTGACATTCGCTGATGCGGCCGTGCCGGCACGGACGTGCCAGGATCGGGGCATGAGCCCGAGCACAGACAGGATCGCATTGACGGAGCTGGACGCCGTGCGGGTGTACGCACTGCCGATGCGGACCCGCTTCCGCGGTCTCACCGTGCGCGAGGGCATCCTGCTGAGCGGTCCTGCAGGCTGGGGCGAGTTCTGCGCTTTCGAGGACTACTCCGACACCGAATCCGTGCCCTGGCTCGATGCGGCACTGGAAGCCTGCGCGGGTGCCTGGCCGGAGCCGGTACGCGAGGAGATCCCGGTCAACTGCACCGTCCCGGCGGTCACCCCGAACAGGGCGTACGAGATCGCCGCTGCCTCCGGCTGCTCCACGGCGAAGGTGAAGGTCGCCGAGGCCGGGCAGACACCCGGCGACGACACCGACCGTGTCACCGCCGTGCGGGAGGCGCTCGGGGCCTCCGGTGCCGTGCGCGTCGACGCCAACGCCGCCTGGGATGTCGACGAAGCGGTGACACGCATCAAGGAGCTCGACCGCGCCGCGCACGGGCTCGAGTACGTCGAGCAGCCCTGCGCCACCGTCGAGGAGCTCGCCGCCGTGCGGCGGCGTGTCGACGTGCGTATCGCCGCCGACGAGTCCATCCGCCGCGCCGAGGACCCGCTGCGCGTGGCCGTCGCGGAGGCGGCGGATGTCGCCGTGCTGAAGGTGGCGCCGCTCGGCGGTGTTCGCCGCGCACTGCAGGTTGCCGAAGCCTGCGGCCTGCCCTGCGTCGTCTCCTCCGCCCTGGAAAGCAGCGTCGGCCTGTCCGCCCAGCTCGCCCTGGCGGGCTCGTTGCCGGAGCTGCCGTTCGCCTGCGGTCTGGGCACGGTGTCGCTGCTCGGCGGCGATACCGTCGCCGATTCGCTGTTGCCGTCCGGCGGTCACCTTCCGGTACCCCGGCGTGCCCCCGAACCCGACCCGGTGCGCGTCGCGGCGGCCACCCCTTCGGCGAGCACCCAGCGCCGCTGGCTCGACCGACTGCGCCGGGTGCACGCGCTGGGGTGAGTGCCGTGCGGGTCCCACGCCACCCGCACGACTCCCTGCCGATCTATCGGCGCCTGCGGCGCCGCAGCAGCACCACGGCGGCCACCACGGCAAGGGCCGCCGCCACGGGGGCGAGGCGCTTGAGGACCGGAGCGCCCGCGGTATCCAGCAGATCGATCGCCTCCCGGTCATCCGGTGCGGTGACCCGCCAGGTATTCGCCCCCGCCTTGGCGGTTTCCGGCTCGGCCTGCACCGGCTCCGGTCGAGGCGTTACCGCCTCGGGCGTCCCCGCACCCGAGGCCTCCTGCTCGACGAAAGCCGATTGATCAAGTGTCGACTCCGCGCCGACCTGCTCGCTGACCGCCCGCTCCTCGGCCTGCTCCCGTCCGGAGAGCCGCTCGGACAGGCAATCAGCGAACTGTCCGATGATCTTGCTGCCCACCTCGGAGATCAGGCCGCGCCCGAACTGGGCCGGTTTCCCGGTGACCTTCAGGTCGGTGTCCACGGTCACGGAGGTGCTCCCGCTCTCGGGAGAAAGCACCGCCGTGACCGTGGCGGCAGCGGTTCCGTTGCCACGCGAATCCTTGCCGCTGGCCTCGATCACCACCCGATGCGCCTCGGGGTCGATCTCGGTGAACGTGCCCGATCCCTTGTACAACAGGGAAATCGGACCGAGCTTGACCTTGACCGAACCACCGAACTCGTTGCCCTCGACCTTGGTGAGGGTGGCACCCGGCATGCACGGGGCGACCCCCTCGACGTCGAGCAACGCCGGCCAGGCCACCTCCACCGGCGCGGGGACCGTGAAGTGGTGTTGCATCTGCACTGGTGATCCTCCTCAGACACGCGTTCCTCGAGGGTGCGCGGATTGATGCGAAGAGAGGCAGCGGCCTGTCGGCGGCCATGTCGGATGCCGGGTGAGCGGCGTCAGCCGCTTGCACCCACGGAAGCAACCGGCACCGCTGCGGGTGTTCCGCTGCCTGCACCCACGCAAGTCAATCCGCACACTCCCTATGCACCGGCGGCTGTGGTCAGCGCCCTCCCGGTCAACACCTCGGCGAGGTGCTCGCGGTAATCGACATCGGCGCTGGCATCGCTGGTCGGGCTGGTGCCCTCGGCAGCATGCCGGGCCGCTTCCCGGATCGTCTCCGATGTGGCGGGCCTGCCGAGAAGTGCCTGTTCGACCCCCGTGGCGCGCACGGGAGTCGGACCCATGTTGGTCAGCCCGACCCTGGCCTCGGCGATCGCCCCTCCCTCGGTGCGCACGGCGGCGGCCACACCGACCACCGACCACGCCTGAGCCACCCGGTTGAACTTCTCGTAGTGGGCACCCCACCCGGTCCAGTGCGGCATGCGCACCTCGACCAGCAGCTCGTTGGGCTGCAGGGCGGTCGTGAAGTAATCCACGAAGAACTCGGAAGCGGGGACCACGCGGCGCCCGGAGGAGCCTGCGATCACCATGTCCGCTTCCAGCGCCAGTGCCGGAGCGGGGAGATCCCCCGCCGGATCGGCATGGGCCAGGGAACCACCGAAGGTTCCCCGATGCCGCACCTGCGGGTCGGCGACCGTGCGGGTGGCCAGTGCCAGCAGTTTCGCGTGCTCGCGGATCAGCGGATCACCGAGCACCTCGTGGTGGCTGGTCATCGAGCCGATGACCAGCGAGTCACCCTCCTGACGAACACCTCGCAACTCCGGGACCCTGCCGAGGTCGACGACCAGACGCGGATCGGCCAGCCGCATCCGCAGCACCGGCAGCAGGCTCTGGCCGCCCGCGAGAATCTTGGCGTCCTCACCCGCCTCGTCCAGTGCGGCCATGGCTTCCTCCACCGTAGTGGGGGCAATGTAGTCGAACGATGCGGGAATCACCTGCTACCTCCCTGCGAACCGGCGGCAAAACCGCCACCCGTGTCCATCGATCCCAAGCCGCCACCGGCTTCCGCGGCCGTGTCCGAGCTCGTCCGCGTGCCCGTGATCGCGCGCCACACCCGCTGCGGCGAGCACGGCATCTCCACGTCGTCGACACCGAGAGGCCGGAGTGCGTCGACGACGGCGTTGACCACCGCGGGGGTGGACGCGATCGTGCCCGCTTCACCGACACCCTTGACGCCCAGCGGATTCGACGTCGCCCGTGTCTCGGTGCGATCGGTGGTGAACTCCGGCAGATCGGCCGCCGAGGGCACCAGGTAATCGGCGAACGTGGCCGTGGTCAGCGTGCCGTCCTCGTCGTGCACCGCCTCCTCGTACAGCGCCTGTGCGATGCCCTGCGCCAGCCCACCGTGCACCTGTCCCTCGACGATCAGCGGGTTGACCACGGTGCCGACGTCGTCGACGCAGACGTAGGAGCGGATGCGCACCGCCCCGGTCTCGGTGTCGACCTCGGTCGCGCACAGGTGTGTGCCGTGCGGGAACGAGAAGTTCTCCGGGTCGAACGAGGCCTCGGCGTCGAGGTTCGGCTCGATCCCCTCCGGCAGGTCGTGTGCGGCGAAAGCGGCCAGCGCGACATCGGCGAGGCCGGTGCCCTGGTCGGTGCCCCGCACGCCGAACCTGCCACCGGAGAATTCGAGGTCGTCCTCGGAGCACTCCAGCAGGTGCGCGGCGATCGTCTTCGCCTTCTCGATGACCTTGTCGGCAGCGTGCACGGCGGCGACCCCGCCGACCGCCAGGGAGCGCGAACCGTAGGTGTCCAGACCGCGGGGCGAGGACTGCGTGTCACCGTGCAGCACCTCGACATCGTCGAACGGCACGCCCAGACGTTCGGCCACGATCTGGCTCCAGGCCGTGACGTGGCCCTGGCCGTGGGGCGAGACTCCCGTGACCACTTCCACCTTGCCGGTCGGCAGCACCCTGATCTGCGCGTGCTCCCAACCGCCTGCGCCGTAGGACAGGGACCCGAGCACCCGCGACGGTGCCAGGCCGCACATCTCGGTGAAGGTCGAGACACCGATACCGAGCTGCACGGTGTCGCCCTGCTCCCGCCGCCGTGCCTGCTCCTCGCGGAGCTGCCGGTAGCCGAACAGCTCCAGGGCCCGGTCGGTGGCGGCCTCGTAATCACCGGAGTCGTAGGTCAGCCCGGCGATCGTGGTGAACGGGAACTCGTCGCGGCCGATCCAGTTCTTGCGGCGCAGTTCGAGCGGGTCCATGTCCAGCTCGGCGGCGAGCTCGTCCATCATCCGCTCGATGGCGAAGGTGGCCTCCGGCCGGCCCGCGCCCCGGTAGGCATCCGTCGGTGTCTTGTTCGTGAAGACGTTCGTGCAGGTGAAGTGGTAGGCGGGGAACTTGTAGATCGAGTTGAACATCAGGGCGCCGAGGATCGGCACGCCCGGGGACACCAGTCGCAGGTAGGCCCCCATGTCCGCCAGGAGCTCGACCTTCAGCCCGGTGACCGTGCCGTCCCGGCGAGCCGACAGTGCGAGTTTCTGCACCTGGTCACGACCGTGGTGGGCGGAGACCATCGTCTCCGAGCGGGACTCCGTCCACTTCACCGGACGACCGAGCCGCCGGGCGAGCAGGAAGGTGATGACCTCCTCCGGTGTCACCTGCAGCTTGCCACCGAAACCGCCTCCCACGTCGGGGGCGATCACGCGGATCTTCTGCTCGGGCACGCCCAGCGTCATCGCCAGCATCGTGCGCAGGATGTGCGGCACCTGCGTGGCCGACCACATGGTGAACTGCTCGCCGGTGGGGTCGACCACCACCGAGCGTGGCTCCATGAACGCCGGGATCAGGCGCTGCTGGCGGAACGTCCGCTCGACACGCACCTCGGCGTCGGCCAGCGCCTGCTCCACGTCACCGCCGGTACCCGCCTCGGCGGAATCGAAGGTCCAGGTGGCGTTGCGGTTGGTTCCCAGGTCGGAGTGCACCAGAGGCGAGTCGTCGGCCAGCGCGGACTCCATGTCCAGCACCACCGGCAGGTCCTCGTAGTCGACGTCGATGGCATCCAGGGCATCCCGGGCCTCGGCGGCACTGCGCGCGGCGACCACGGCCACCACCTCACCGGCGAAGTGCACCTCGTCGACCGCCATCGGCGGGGCCTGCGGGGACTTCATGTCCTCGGTGATCGGCCACGCGCACGGCAGGCTGCCCTGTTCGTCGGCAAGGTCCCGGCCGGTCAGCACCGCCTGCACCCCGGACATCCGCCGGGCCTCGTCGGCGTCGATCGAGGCGATGCGCGCGTGCGCGATCGGGCTGCGCAACACCGCCAGATGCAACATTCCCGGCAGCGCCATGTTGTCGGTCCAGCGCGTGCTGCCGGTGATCAGCCGGGCATCCTCCTTGCGCTTGCGGGCGCGGCCGAGTTCCGGCTCCGTTCCCGGCGTCGTGGGTATCGCGGTCATGAGTGCTGACCTCCTGTCACCTGCGCCCGGTCCTGCTCGGTGGCGGTACGCGGTGGCGATGTCGGCTCGGAATGCTCCATCGGCGGACCGGCACCCGGCCGCATCCGCTCGGACGCGTCACGCACGGCACGCACGATGTTCTGATAGCCGGTGCAGCGGCAGAGGTTGCCCTCCAGCCCCTCCCGAACCTGCTGTTCGTCCGGCTCCGGATTCTCGGCGAGCAGGTCGAGAGCCTGCATGATCATGCCCGGAGTGCAGAACCCGCACTGCAGGGCATGGTTGTCGTGGAAGGACTGCTGCATCGGATGCAGCTGCCCGTCCCTGGCCAAACCTTCGATGGTGGTGATCTCGTGCCCGTCCGCCTGCACGGCCAGTACGGAGCACGACTTCACGCTGTGCCCGTCCATGTGGACGGTGCAGGCGCCGCAGTTGCTGGTGTCGCAGCCGACGACGGTACCGACCTTGCCCAGCTGTTCTCGCAGGTACTGGACGAGCAGAGTCCGAGGCTGGACCTCGTCGGTGTAGGTCGTGCCGTCGACATTGACGGTGATGCGCGGCATTGGGCCTCCTTTGCGGACCTGACCCGCGGTGCGCGGATGTTCGCGGAACTCGGCGGCTCCACATCGGTGACGGGAGTCACAAGCACTGAGCCTGCTACGTCTCGAATCCGAGAGCAACCCCACACGCGAGCGAAAAACATGATCACTGTGCGAGATCACCGAACATCGACGCCCGGCGAGTCAGGCACCGTGGTGAATCGGCCCCTCGCCATCGGAGAGCCGGACACCGCGTCCGCCCCAGCGCAGGGCGATCAGCTCCGCCGCGATGGACACCGCCGTCTCCTCCGGTGTGCGCGCACCGAGATCGAGCCCGATCGGCGAGGACAGCGTCGCCAGCTCGCTGTCGGCAAGCCCCTTCTCCCGCAGCCTGCGCAGCCGCTCGGAGTGCGTGCGGCGGGATCCCATCGCACCGACATAGGCCAGCGGCTGCCGCAACGCGACCTCCAGCACCGGCACGTCGAACTTCGGATCGTGCGTCAGCACCATCACCGCACTGCGCTCGTCGAGCCGCCCGGCCTCGATCTCTCCGGCCAGGTACCGGTGCGGCCAGTCGACCACCACCTCGTCGACATCGGGAAAGCGGCTGCGGGTGGCGAAAACCGACCGGGCATCGCACACCGTCACCCGGTAACCGAGGAAGGAACCCATGCGCGCCATCGCGGCTGCGAAGTCGATCGCACCGAACACGAGCATCCGGGGCGGCGGCTCGAACGAGTTGACGAAGACCCGCAGCCCCTCACCGCGCCGCTGCCCGTCGGCACCGTACTCGAGCACACCGCTGCGCCCGCTCGCGAGCAACCCCCGGGCATCGTCGAGCACCGCGTCGTCGATGCGGCTCGAACCGAGCCCGCCGCTGGACCGGTCGTTCCACACCAGCAGGCGGGAGCCGACGAGCTCCGAGTCCGGGTGCTCGACCACCGTGACCACGGCGACCGGTTCTTCCGCGCGCACCGAGGCGGCCAGCTTGTCCAGCTCCGGAAACGATCGGCAGTCGATCCGCTCCACGAAGACGTCGATGATGCCGCCACAGGTCAGCCCCACGGCGAAGGCGTCATCATCGCTGACGCCGTAGCGCTGCAACTCCGGAGGATCACCCCCGAGAGCACCGGTGGCCCGCTCGTGGACCGCTCCCTCGACGCAGCCGCCCGACACGCTGCCGACGACATCACCGTCGCCGGTCACCAACATCGCAGCACCGGCCGGGCGCGGTGCCGACCGGAAAGTGGCCACGACGGTGCCCAGCCCCACCGGTTTCCCCGCCCGCCAGTGCCGTTCCACCTCGTCGAGCACGTCACGCACTACGCACCTCCGACTTCCTGCCGTGTCTGTCGCTCCTCGGCGGACGGAACGCCCGCGGTCCGGTGGTGAGTGGCCAGACGACGGACCCACCACCACAATTCCTGCAACGCCCGCAGGCTGTGCCCGGCAACCAGGTGATCCACGTGTGGCCACGCGGCCGCGATCCCCGACTGCACCGGCTCGTAGCCGGCCCGGCCCGCGTGCGGATTCACCCACACCACGGCATGGGCCAGCCGCCGCAGCCGAAGCATCTGCTCGGCGAGCAGGGCAGTATCGCCTCGCTCCCATCCGTCGGAGAACAGCACCACCACCGCTCGCCGAGCAACCCCCCGCTGTCCCCACCGGTCCAGGAACGCCCGCAGTGTCTCCCCCAGCCGGGTTCCGCCCGAGAAATCCGGTACCGCTGCTCCCGCCGCAGCCAGCGCGCGTTCCGGATCGCGCTGCCGCAACTGCCTGCTCACGCGGGTCATTCGAGTGCCCAGCGTGAACACCTCGGTCTCGGCCGGTGATCGGCGCATCACCACGTGCGCGAAACGCAGCAGCGCATCGGCGTAGGGATTCATCGACCCGGACACGTCGATCAGCATCACCACCCGGCGCGTTCGCCTCGCCCGGTGATGCCGGGGCAACCGCATCGGCTCACCGCCCGTACGCAGGAGCGCCCGCATCGTCGCGCGAGGATCGAGGTTTCCGCGCCGGAACGGTTTCCGCCGCAGCGAGGGACGCAGCGGCGGATCGAGGCTCAACTCGGCGAGCATCCTGCGCAGGTGCTCACGCTCCTCGGCGCTGAGCTCGGACAGGTCACGGGAGCGCAGCGTCTCGACGTCACCGGCCGCCGTCGCGAGCGGCTCGGCGTCGTCGGTACCGGCCTCGCGCGAGGTCAGGGCCGCGCTGCGGGCCCGCTTCTCCGTGGCCGGTCCGGACACCGGCGCGGGCATGTCCGCGCCACCGAACCAGTAGTCGAAGGCGGCGTCGAAGCGCGGCAGGTCCTCCGGATCGGTGCACAATGTGAGACGACCCGCCCAGTACAGCCGGGATCGGTCGGCGAATCCCACGTGCTCGGTCGCGGCCAGGAATGCCCGGACCCGATCGGGGCCGCAGTTCACTCCCGCATGCCGCAGCGCACGAGCGAACCCCACCAGCCCGTCCACTGTGTGCCCCGCATCACCCATATCCGCATTGTGCACCTGCCTGCCGGCCTTTCGGAGCCGCGATTCGCTACCGGTCGGAACCGCTTGCCCCCACGAGCCCGGCGGCACGCACCCGCTCGGCATCCTCGCGGTACTTCAACACCGCGCCGAGGGTGCGTGCCGCGACCTCGGTGTCGAGTTCGTCGGCGCCGAGTGCGAGCAGGGCCTGCGCCCAGTCCAGCGCCTCGGCGACCCCGGGCGGTTTCAGCAGGTCCGCCTGCCGCATCCGCTGCACCGCATCGGCGACCTGCTCCGCCAGCCGCGCCTCCAGCCCCGGCAAGCGGCGACGCAGGATCGCCACCTCCCGTTGCAGGTCCGGATGTTCCAGCCAGTGGTACAGGCAGCGGCGCTTCAGCGCGTCGTGCACCTCGCGGGTCCGGTTCGACGTGAGCAGCACCAGCGGCGGTTCCTGTGCGACGACCGCGCCGTACTCCGGGATGCTCACCGAATATTCCGACAGCATCTCCAGCAGGAACGCCTCGAACTCGTCGTCGGCGCGGTCGATCTCGTCGACGAGCAGCACGCACGGGGACTCCTGCAGGGCACGCAGCAGCGGGCGAGTCAGCAGGAAGCGGGAGGTGTACAGCGATGCCTCCGCCTCCTGCACATCCAGCGCCCCCTCCGAAGCCGCTTCCAGCGTGCGCAGGTGCAGCAGTTGGCGCGGAAAGTCCCAGTCGTAGAGAGCCTGGGCCGCATCGATGCCCTCGTGACACTGCAGCCGGATCAGGTCGAGATCGAGCGCGCTCGCCAGCGCCTGCGCGAGCGCGGTCTTACCGGTACCCGGTTCGCCCTCGCACAGCAGCGGGCGGCGCATCCGCCAGGCGAGGAAAGCGGCCGTGGCGATCCCGTCATCCGGCAGGTAACCCGTTCCCTGCAGTGCGGCCGCCACTTCGGCCGGATTTTCCATCCCGCGTGCACCATCCTCGTCGACCATGTCGCGAGCGTATTCGATCGAGCACGCATGGCGCCCGGACCGGGCGGTGCGCGCAGGGGCGCCGGGAGACGACGAAGATTCACACGCCATACTGATCCGGTGGCAGTGTCCAGGCGAGGTGGAGTATGAGCCGGTTCAGCGAATTTCCCGCACATGTCGAGGCGTACCTCGGCAAGATCCGCGGCGCTGAAGGCCCGGAAACCGACGAGCGCAACCGCGGCTACCACCTGATCTACTGCGATCCCGCGCACAGCGCGCACGTCTCGGTGCTGACCAGCGGTCTGCGCTCGCACACCGCGGGCGCCCCGCTGCCCCACGAGGTCGTGTGCACGTTGCATGCCGACCAGGAGCGCTACGCCCGGCACCTCACCGGGTCGATCGCCGAACTGCTCACCGAATCGGAAAGCCGGGTCGGCCCCGGCGCACTCATCACCAACGACCGGATACTGCTGCCGGACACCGAGATCTGCGGCGCACTGGCTGCCCCGCATCCCTACCTCGGCGAGGATTTCGACGTGTTGCGCGACGCGGACGGAACGGCGGTGCTGCGCATCATCACGCTCATCCCGATCACCCGGGGCGAGGCGCAGCTCGTCGCCCGCTACGGCAGCGACGTGCTCTACGACCGCTGGGAGCAGCACGGCAGCGACCTGCTCAGCGTGTACCGCACCGCGGTCGGCTGAGCAGGCCGCCCCGCCGAGGAAGGCTCATCGCAACTCGGGTGCCTGCCGGATGAAGGTGTCGAGGACACCGTCGGCAACGCGAACCGGACCCTGCGGCAGGGTCTCCCCCGGGACGGTGCGGACCGACCCGGCGCGATCGGCCAGGTCGGCGGCCTCGCCGAAGTACCTGCGGGCGGCGGCCTCGTCGCCGTCCAGGCGCGCACGCAGACCGTCCACAGTAGCCAGGAGAGAGTCGCCCCACAGGTCGGTGGCCTGCAACCACGGGGTCGCGTCCGAGACGAAATTCTGCGCTGCCCCCTCCCGGATCCGCTCGGGAGCACCGGCGATCTTCTCCGCGTACCCGCGCAGCTGCCGCAGTGCGGCGCTGCGGTCACCACCGCGCCACGCCGCGCGGAACTCGTCGAGGCGGCGTGCGAGTTCCGGAGCGGGCGCCAGCCACGGCTCACCGCTGGGCAGCGGGGCCATGTGGTTGAGGTCGAAGAAGACCATCAGGGCCTCGACCGTTTCCGGGTCGGGTCGCAGGGCCTGCTCGTCACCGGCGAAACGGTCGCCCGCGAGGTGTTCGGCGGCCGCGTGCCAGGCCCGCTGCGGGTCGAAGTCCGCGCTGTTCCAGGCCAAGCCGGCCGCACCGATCTCGACGACCTTGCTGGCGGCGGCCTGGTTCATCGGATTGACCACCAGGCCGGACAGGTGCTCGTGCAGACCACTCCGGCGCTGCGCATAGGGTCCGAGCAGGAGCCGCCCCGTCGACCCGTCGAAGTCGTTGACCGGGTAGTTGTCCCACAGCATCACCTTGCGGCCCCACACCTGTGCGGCCCTGCGCGCGTCGGCGACCGTGACCTCGTCCGGGATCACCCCGACACCGGTCCACATCACCTGCACTCGCGGATCGAGTTGCGTGCGCAGCGCCGTCTTGTACGGCGAGTCCTCGACGTCGGAGTACTCCGTGGGAACCGTCTGCAGTGGCTGCGTGTCCGGGTGAGTGTCGATGAACTCCCGCTGCACCCGGTTGAGCAGATCCGCCTGCGCCCGGCCCGCGGCGTCGGGCGAGGGAGGGCCGTACTCGGCGCGGTCGGCGGAACAGTTCCACTCGGTGTAGGAGATGTCGTCCAGCGGGACGGAGAAGCTGCGCACTCCCGCGTCGTACAGTTGCTGCAGCTTCGCCCGCAGCGCGTCGAAGTCCGCGGGATCGCTGTAGCAGATCGACGTCCCGGGCGACAGTGCGAAGGTGAACGTCACGTGATGCGCTGCGGCCTGGCCGATCAATTCCCCGAGCCGGGCCAGCTTCTCCCGCGGATACGGCTCCCGCCACAGCCGGCGATGGTACGGATCGTCCTTCGGCGCGTAGATGTAGGTGTTGAGCTTGACCTCTCCGTAGAAGGCGAGCTGATCCATCCGCTCGGCGTGCGTCCACGGGCTGCCGTAGAAGCCCTCGATCGTGCCGCGCGTGGACATCTGCGGCTTGTCCACGATCCCGACCCCGGCGATCCGGCCGGGTGTGGCCAGCTGGCGCAGGGTCTGCACGGCGTAGTACGCCCCGGCGGAATCGCCGGCACCGAGCACCAGCGTCGGATCATCGCCGCCTCGTGCGGCGAGCACGTATCCCTCGGGCGGCAACGGTGGGGGCGGAACCGAGAAGCCGACGTGTTGTATCCCCTTGACCACGCTCGGAGCTTTCCGGTGGCCGAGGCGCATGCTCAGCGTCGCGCCGTCCACGGCAGGTCCCGGCTCGCGGACGACGACGTGGGACGCCCCGGCCGATCGCAGAACCCGCACCGCCAACTCGCGCGTCGGCCGGTCCACGAGGGGGTCCACCACCACCTCGACCGTGCCCCGCACCCGGACATCCTGTCCCAGCCTGGTCATGGTCCGCGGTTGCGGGGTCACCTGCGGCAGGTCCGCCTGCCCGCCCGAGTCCGCGGACGGCGAGGCCTGCGGCGAGGACGATGTGGCGGGCACAGGAGCGTTGTTGCTGCACCCCATCACCACGGCGAGCACGATGCACAGCAGCGACGCCGACACCGCCGGGCGGTGGACACTGCGCCGGAACCTCCCACCCACGGTGCCTCCTCGCTTCCTACCCGTTGCCCGGGCTTTTTCACCTTGTCGCCGTGGTCACGGTAACCGAACCGTTACCGATCTCGTTCCGGGCATGCGGGCAAAGAACACCTCCCCGCTTCGCGCGCGAAGGAGTACCCATGCGAAAAGGGCCGCCCCATGATGGGACGGCCCTTTTCTGCGGCTGTACGCCGGTACCGGCGGTGCGCCGCGGCGCGGTGGCCGGGCACGCACAGGCAGCTTCGGTGAGCAGGGCTCACATCATGCCGCCCATGCCTCCCATACCACCCATGCCGCCGGTCGGGTCGGCAGCGGCCTCGCCGCCACCGTTCTTCTCCGGCTTGTCGGCGACCACGGCCTCCGTGGTCAGGAACAGTCCGGCGATGGAGGCGGCGTTCTGCAGCGCCGACCGGGTGACCTTGGCCGGGTCGATGATGCCGGCCTGCACCAGGTCCTCGTACTCGCCGGTGGCTGCGTTGAAGCCGTGCCCGGAAGCCAGGCCCTTCACCTTCTCGGCGACGACGCCGCCCTCGAGGCCGGAGTTGACGGCGATCTGCTTCAGCGGACCCTCGACGGCGAGCCGGACGCTGTTGGCACCGGTGGCCTCGTCGCCCTCCAGCTTGAGGCCGTCGAACGCGGCCACGGCGGCCTGCAGCAGCGCCACACCGCCACCCGCGAGGACACCCTCCTCGACGGCGGCCTTGGCGTTGCGGACCGCGTCCTCGATGCGGTGCTTGCGCTCCTTGAGCTCGACCTCGGTCGCCGCACCGGCCTTGATGACGGCCACGCCACCGGCCAGCTTGGCCAGCCGCTCCTGCAGCTTCTCGCGGTCGTAGTCGGAGTCCGAGCGCTCGATCTCGGCGCGGATCTCGTTGACCCGGCCGGAAATCTGCTCGTCGTCACCGACACCCTCGACGATGGTGGTCTCGTCCTTGGTCACGACGACCTTGCGGGCGCGGCCGAGCATGTCGAGCTCGGCGTTGTCCAGCTTGAGGCCGACCTCCTCGCTGATGACCTGACCACCGGTGAGGATGGCCATGTCCTGCAGCATCGCCTTGCGGCGGTCACCGAAGCCGGGAGCCTTGACCGCGACCGACTTGAAGGTGCCCCGCATCTTGTTGACCACCAGGGTCGCCAGGGCCTCGCCCTCGACGTCCTCGCAGATGATCAGCAGCGGCTTGTTGGACTGCATGACCTTCTCCAGCAGCGGGAGGAGGTCCTTGATGTTGGAGATCTTCGAGCTCAGCAGCAGGATGTAGGGGTCGTCCAGCGACGCCTCCATCCGCTCCTGGTCGGTGACGAAGTACGGCGAGATGTAGCCCTTGTCGAAGCGCATACCCTCGGTGAGCTCGAGCTCGAGCCCGAAGGTGTTGCTCTCCTCGACGGTGATGACGCCTTCCTTGCCGACCTTGTCCATCGACTCGGCGATGAGCTCACCGATCTGGGCGTCTCCGGCGGAAATCGCGGCCGTGGCGCCGATCTGGTCCTTGGTCTCGATTTCCTTGGCGTTCTTGAGCAGCTGCTCGGAGACCGCCTCGGTGGCCTTCTCGATGCCCCGCTTGAGAGCGGTCGGGCTGGCGCCGGCGGCGACGTTGCGCAGGCCCTCGCGCACCAGCGCCTGGGCCAGCACGGTGGCGGTCGTGGTGCCGTCACCCGCGACGTCGTCGGTCTTCTTGGCGACCTCCTTGACGAGCTCGGCCCCGATCTTCTCCCAGGGGTCCTCGAGCTCGATCTCCTTGGCGATGGAGACGCCGTCGTTGGTGATGGTCGGCGCGCCCCACTTCTTCTCGAGCACGACGTTGCGGCCCTTCGGGCCGAGCGTCACCTTGACGGCGTCGGCGAGGGTGTTCATGCCGCGCTCAAGACCGCGGCGGGCGTCCTCGTCGAACGCGATCATCTTGGCCATTGCGGTGTGGTCCTCCACCTGTCTGGACGCCGCGGAGGTACATCCACCCCCACGGCAGGACTCGATGCTCGGCCAGGCGCGGTGCCCGCGACGGACGACCTCTCCGGCGTATCGTCGGGTGACACTCCGGATTCGGCCTCACCGTCCCGACCTGGCACTCAACCCTACTGAGTGCCAGTTCCGTGTTTAGCACTCTCTCATCCTGAGTGCAAGCCGATGGCTTTCCCGCCCCGTCGCTCGCACGAGTGAGACATCAGACCCCGTACGTGGGCACCGACGGCGGCAGATCCCCACCGTTGTACGGCCCGTTCTCGAACGAGGAGTCCCCGGAAGGACCGAACGGGGATTCGGGACGCGAGCCACCGGAACCGACCGAGGCCGCCATGCTGATGAACAGCACCACGATCACGATCGCCGCCACGGAAGCCAGCAACGGCACCAGCCAGCGCGCCGTGCTCCCCGCGTTGCCCGCGAGCGCCACGGGCCGCGGGGAAACCCCGGCCTGCAGGGGCGTACCCGGCGGCGGCATCCCCGGTGCCTGCTGGAACGGCCGAGGCGGTGCCTCCGGGAATGATCGGGAGACACCCCCGACCGGGGACGGCCCGACCGGAGGCGGTGACAGCGGTGGAACCGCCGGAGCCGGCACACTCCCCGCGGCGCGGCCGGCAGGGGTTTCCGGGCCGGGCCGGAAACCCTGCGGGGCCGGTGGCCGGCCCACCGGTGCGCATGCCTCCCGCGCCGCCGCGATCAGTTCCCTGCAGTTCGCGTAACGCTGCTCGGGGTCTTTGGCCATCCCGCGACGCAACACCCCGTCGATCCCCACGGGCAGTGCCACGTGGGCGGTGGCCGGAGGCGGCTCGGAATGAAGATGGCCGCGAATCACGTCCTGCACCTGGCCGAGGAAGGGTGGTCTGCCGGTCAGGCAGGCGAAGAGCATGCAGGCCAGCGCGTACAGGTCGGTGCGCCCGTCGACGGGTCGTCCCCGCAGATGCTCCGGACTCGCATAGGTCGGGGTGCCCAGGAAGTCACCATTGCTCGTGCGATGTCCGACCGCCCCGCGCCGAGTCAGCCCGAAGTCGGCGAGATAGACGTGCTCGTACGAGGACTCACGTGCGGTCACCAGAACGTTGGCCGGCTTCAGATCCAGGTGCACCAGACCTCGCTCGTGCAGCACGTCCAGCGCTTCACCGACCTGACCGAGCAGCTCCAGCACCCGCTGCGGCGGAAGAGGCCCCTCGGAGATCAGGCTCGCCAGGTCGAAACCGTCGACCAGGCGCATCGCGATGTAGAGCCTCCCGTCGACCTCGCCGAAGTCGTACAGCGGCACGATGTTGGCGTGGTCGATGGCGGAGGTGTTGCGAGCTTCGTCGACGAATCGCTCGCGGAGCTCGGCATCACCGGTGACGTGCTCACCCATGACCTTGAGCGCGACCGTGCGCCCCAGCCGGACGTCGGTGGCACGGTACAGGGTGCTCATCCCGCCACGGCCGAGCACTTCGTCGATCTCGTAGTGGCCGAGGCGGCGCCCGGTGAGGTCTTCCGACACGCCGGGCAGCCTAGCGGTCTCCGTGCGCGTGCGGGCACCGGTTCCCACGGCGGGACCACCAGGAAAGCGGATACCCGGCCGGCGGCCCGACACAGGAGGACGGCCCGGTCACCGTGACCGGGCCGTCCTCCTGTGGTACCAGGCTCGAGCCGTCAGTGATTCTCCGTGTCAGAGCTTGCGGACGCCGTCGGCTTGGCTGCGACCATCACGTCCCGCCTTCACCTCGTATTCGACTCGATCGCCCTCGTCGAGGGTCCGAAACCCGGACATGTTGATCGCGGAGTAGTGAACGAAGACATCGGACCCACCGTCGGTGGCGATGAACCCGTACCCCTTCTCGGAGTTGAACCATTTGACCGTGCCGACCGCCACGGCGTCCTCCTCGTGACAATGTGATGCACGACGCTTCCAGCGCCGATGGAGCAAGCCACACGCTACCCGAGACGGAGAGGTTCGTCGCGTTCTCAGCAGGGAAAATTGGCTCTCGGCGCTGATCCGAACGGGTATTTTTCACCAACACTCGGAGTAATGTTCCCAGCATTTCGGGGGCGCTCCGGCACCACGGTGGGTTGTGCGACACACGAGCCGCACGAAGCCGCCACGGTACGACCCGACGTATCACCGAGGCCGGTGCAGACAGCACAGCACTCCATGACGGATCATCGGTCCGTGACGAACGCTACCCCCTCCCCACGGCTGGTCCCGGTCACCGAGCACGAGCAGAGAGTTTCGGCGCTGCTGACACCGACCCCCGTCGACTCCCGGGCGCTCGACGAGTGCCTCGGACTCGCGCTCGCCGAGGACGTCACGGCACCGATCCCGCTACCACCGTTCGACAACTCCGCGATGGACGGGTACGCGGTCCGCTCGGCCGACCTCGCCGAGGTCGACGAGCAGCATCCGGTGACACTGCCGGTCACGGCCGACATCCCGGCGGGTCGGGTCGAGCTGCCTGCCCTGGAGCCCGGAACCGCGCACCGCATCATGACCGGCTCCCAGGTGCCCCCCGGTGCCGACGCGACGGTTCCCGTCGAACACACCGACAGCGGCACGGAACGGGTCCGCGTGTCCACACCCGTACGAGTGGGTGCGCATCTGCGCCGGGCGGGTGAGGACGTCGCCGCGGGCGACACCGTGCTCACAGCGGGGACCACGCTGACAGCCGCGCACCTCGGCGTCGCCTCCGCCGTGGGGACTGCACAACTGTCCGTGCACCGGCCACCGCAGGTACTGGTGCTGTCCACCGGCTCGGAGCTCGTCGAGCCCGGCCTGCCCCTGCGTCCGGGACAGATCTACGAGTCCAACGGCATCATGCTCGCCGCGGCAGTGCGCCAGGCCGGTGGCAGTGCCCGGTTGCTCCGATTCGTCCCGGACGATGTCACGGCCTTCCACGAAGCACTCGCACCCCACCTGGACTCGACGGATCTGATCATCACGTCCGGTGGAGTCAGCGCGGGAGCCTATGAAGTCGTCAAGGACGCGCTGGCGGGAAGCGGTGTCGCATTCACCAAGGTCGCCATGCAGCCGGGAATGCCGCAGGGCGCGGGCAGGTACTTCACCGGCAACGGCGCCGGGACACCGGTGGTGACCCTGCCGGGCAATCCGGTCAGCGCGATGGTGTCGTTCGAGGTGTTCGTGCGCCCGGCGCTGCGCCGCGCCGCGGGACATCACACCACGCGGAGACCGTTCCGGCAGGCGGTGCTCACCGAACAGCTCGGCTCCTCCGCGGGCAAGCGCCAGTACCGCAGGGCGCGGTTCGATCCGTCATCGGGGACGGTGACCCCGGAAGGCGGTCCGGGCTCACACCTGCTGTCGTCGATGGCGTCGGCGAACTGCCTGCTCGAAGTGCCCGAGGACGCCACCGAACTTCCCTCCGGCTCGAACGTGGGCGTGTGGCTCCTCGAGTGAATCCGGGCAGGCGTCCCCCGCCTATCGTGACAGCGGTGACACAGGCAAGACCCACGACTCGTATCGCTCCGTGAACACCCTGGTCTTCACCCGAATGGGCTAGCTAGTCTGACCGGCGATCGCGGACGACCTTCAATCGGGAGTTCCTCACATTGCGTGGCCCCTGGCGCGCCGCCCTGGCGCTGGCGCTGCACATCGGCTTCTTCGCCCTGCCCTCCGCACTCGTGGTCGGCCTGTTCGGCATCGCGGCACTCGCCTATCGCTACGAGCCGGACAACGGCCTGCGTGCCGGACTGGCCACGGCCGTGGTCGCCGGCCTGATCGGCCTGGGGATGCGTACAGTGCTGCGCATCCCCACGCGCCCGCGCGGCACCTCGGTCGGCAGATCCACTCAGCCGCAACTGTGGAGCACGGTCGAGCGCATCGCCGACACGGCGGGCGTCGCAGAGCCCGACCAGATCAGGATCGTCTCCGAGCCCGGTGTGAACGTGCGCGAGGACACGGTGCTGCTCGGCCTGCACCCCCGCAAGCGCTACCTCGAGATCGGACTCCCCCTGATCGCGGGCCTGAGCGTGAGCGAGCTGCGCGCGCTGCTGGCTCACGAGCTCGGGCGCACCGGCGCAGGCAGCAAGCTCAAAGCGGCGGTCCATCGCACCACGACCGGTGTCGAGCGCACCGCGGCCGGGATGATCGGCGGACCCACCAAGTGGCTGTTCACCGGCTACGTTCGGCTCTACACCGCCGTCACGGCACCCATCATGCGCGATCTGGAATCCTCCGGGGACACCGTGGCCGCACAGCTGGAGGGCAAGCGCGTCACCACCACCGCACTACGCAAGGTCACCGGGATCGAGCTCGGCTGGCGTGACTATTCTCGCGAATACCTCAGCATGGCCGTGGCCGTGGCGCGCACTCCCGACCTGCTGCTCGGCTTCCGGGCCTTCCTGGAACACCCGGACCGCAGCAAGGAGCTCGCCGAGCGGGCCAAGCAGGCGATCTCCGACGAGAACGCCCACGGCGACCACGAGCGCACCTCCGGACTCACGGTCGGACAGCGCATCCAGGCACTCAAGCGCCTCGCCGACCGTGATGACGAGCCGGACGACCGGCCGGCGATGGCGCTGGTGCGCGAGCCGCGCCGCACCATCCCGGCGCTGGAGGACCGGCTCATGGTCGACGGGCTGGGCACCCGGGTGCCGTGGCCGGAGCTGGGGCGGATGGCCGGGGCGGCGGAAGCCGCTCACCAGGCCGCGAGACTCAGCGCCTCGGTGCTGCACAGCGGCGTGTCCTCCGACACGACCGTGGCGGGTGTCCTGGCGTGCCTGCATCAGGGGCAGGGCGCCGATCTGATCAACCCCGTGCTCGACCCCGGCCTGAATCCGGACGAGGTGGATCAGGCGGTGATCGACACCATCACCGAGCTGCTCGGAGCGGCCGTCGTCGACGCGCTCGTGTGCGCGGGTCATGCCCATCACGAGCTCGACTGGGGCGGGCCCTGCCAGGTGCGGCTGGCCCACGGTCAGCTGCTGGATCCGGACCGGCTGGTCCGACCGGCGGTCGTCGATCCACGCCTGATCCCCGGACTCCATCGCCACCTGGTTCACCTGGGAGTGCCACTGGACCACTCCCGGCCGGCCGCCGAGGAACCGGATGCGGTGCTGGCGGGGATCGTCAGTCCCGTGCGGTATTCGTCACGTCTGCACGACCTTCTGGTGACCGATCGGGGACTGCTGTTCGTGCCGAGCGCCTCCGGTCTCGTCTCCTCCTTGCTCGCCGGGGCGCTGACCCTGGTGCGGCGCAAGGAGAATCGGCAGCTCGAGAAACTGGAGAGCACACCCATCGCCGAGCTTCGCGAGCGTGCGGACGCCCAGTGGGTGGACAGCCGCGATATCGCCACGGCCCGGTTGTCGCAGCGGGGGGCGGGATGGATGTTGAGCCTGGAGCTCTACTTGGACGACTACGCCGTGTCGAAAATCGACCCGGCGGGCACGGTGCCGGGCGATGACGATCTGGCGTTGCTGGAGGTGCACAGCACCCCCGATTCCGGCGCGCGCGGAGCGCCGTACGGGGGGCTCGACAGGGTGATGGGCGCCCGGATGAGGGTGGAAGACCAACAAACCCGGGACGAGTGAGTATGATCGACCCACATTATCACCGTATGTAGCTAAATTCGTTCCCAATGTCCTCCATTAGCGGCTACGAAGTTCCCTGTGAGCTCCACTACACTGGGAAATGTGTAACAACCAGTGGATGTGAAACATCTCTGCGTTGTCCCCCTGTTTCCCTCTCGCTTGTCGACGGGAACGGGGTGGACACACCGGGTGCGTGTGCCGTCGGGGGGCGCACGGACCCAGCCGGGGGAGGCCGTCAGGGCCAACGGGGAGGTACCTGGCGGTCGCGGTTCCGGGGCGATACCGGCACTTCGGGGGTGTCGGTGTCGCCCCGGAATCATTCGGTGGCAAAGCCGGTGGCCTGCTGCGGTGATGGATACCGGTCGGTGGCCCAGCGCAGGATTTTCGAAGCAAGCTCGATGGTCGACCACCCCCTGGGGGGAATCCGCGAGCGTGTCCGCGATGCTGTAGCGGTGACGACCGCACAACGCCGGCCGCCACATCGTGACCTCCGACGCAGAGGCGAATCACCTCGATGACCACCGAGACAGACCACAAGACCAACCCGGCGGCGCATCTGGTCGAGCTCGTGCGCAGCACTGTACCGCCGATGCACCCGGCCGGGCGCCCGTTCGTGCTCGGCTCCGCCGCCGCGACGCTGCTGCTGCGCAGACTGTGGCGCCCCGCAGGCGTGCTCGGCGCGATCGCCACCGCTTGGTGTGCCTGGTTCTTCCGCGAACCACGACGCACCACTCCGAGCGCACCGGGCATCGCGGTCGCCCCGGCCGACGGCACCGTTTCGCACGTCGAGCACGCCGCTCCTCCTCCCGAACTGGGTGCGAGTGACACGCCGATGATCCGCATCAGCGTGTTCCTGACCGTCTTCGACGTGCACGTGCAACGCATCCCCGTCACCGGACGCGTGACCGGGGTTTCCTACCGGCCCGGCAAGTTCCTCTCCGCCGACCTGGACAAGGCCAGTGAGGACAACGAGCGCAACTCGATGTTGCTGCGCGACGCCGATGGCCACGAGCTCGTCGTGGTCCAGATCGCCGGCCTGGTCGCCCGCCGCATCCAAAGCTCGGTCCGCGAGGGCGATGCGGTCCAGGCAGGCCACACCTACGGCCTGATCCGCTTCGGTTCGCGCGTCGACCTCTACGTTCCCGACTCCGCTCGGATACGGGTCGAGCCGGGCCAGCGCACCATCGGCGGTGAAACCGTCCTCGCCGAGCTCCCCGCGGTGTCCGCACCCGCCGGCGAGCGCAACGAGGGCGACAACGCATGAGCGCTGTCCGCAACAATCCCGGTGTCCGCTTCCTGCCCAACGCGATCACGGTGCTGGCCATGTGCGCGGGCCTGTCGGCAGTGCAGTTCGCTCTCAGCAACCAGATCCAGGGCGCGATCGCCGCTGTCGGCGTCGCGGCGGTCCTCGACGGGCTGGACGGTCGGATAGCCCGGCTGCTCGACGCCACCACGAAGATGGGCGCGGAACTGGATTCGCTGTCCGACGCGATGTCCTTCGGCGTGGCACCGGCGCTGACCCTCTACGTGTGGCAACTGCAGGGCAACCGGATCGGCTGGGTCGTCTCGCTGGTCTTCGCGGTGTGCATGATCCTGCGCCTCGCGCGGTTCAACACCCTGCTCGACGACACCGAACAGCCCATCTTCACCAAGGAGTTCTTCGTCGGCGTACCGGCCCCCGCGGCCGGGTTGCTCGCGTTGCTGCCGCTGGTGGTGACCGCCCGCATCGGCCACGACGGCTGGTGGTCGGCCCAGCCGGTGGTCATGGTCTGGATCATGGCCATAGCGGCGCTGGCCGTCAGCCGGGTACCGACCCTGTCCCTGAAAACCGTCAAGGTGCCCGCCAGCACGGTGGCTCCGCTGCTGGTGCTGGTCGGGCTGCTCGCCGCCGGGATCATCGTGTACCCGCTGGTGTTCCTCGCGGTCGCGTTGACGCTGTACCTGGTGCACATCCCGTACGCCGTCTATCGCCACACCTGGCTGGCCAACCACCCCGAGGCCTGGGAGGCCCCGCCACGGGAACGGCGCGCGATCCGGCGGCGCACTCAGCGCCGCCTCGGGCTGCGACCGCCGCTGCGCCGCAGCGTGGCCGGCGCAGCCCGTCGAGTGCGGCTACCCCGCCGCAACGGTCACCCGGACGGGACGAGCAGGAGAAGCTGGCGCAGGATCGGGTTACGCCGCAGCCGCCGTTAAGGTGAAGTGGGTGGCGTCCTCTTCGATCACCCTGACCGCTCGCCTGTCGACCTCGGCCTCGGACACCCGGCGCGGCGTCGTGCGACTCCATCCCGAAGTGCTGGATGCCCTCGGTCTGCGTTCCTGGGATGCCGTGCAGCTCACCGGCAGCCGAGTCACCGTGGCGCTCGCCGCTGCCGCCAAGGTCGGCGGCCCGACCGGTGTCATCCTGGTCGACGACATCACACTGACCAACCTCGGGCTCGCCGAAGGCGCCGAGGTCGTGACCTCCCCGGCGCAGGTCACCGCAGCCCGCAGTGTCACCGTGGCGGGCTCGCGACTGGCCACTGCCGCAGTGGCCCCCGAGACCGTGCGTCTTGCGCTGACCGGCAAGGTCCTGCACACCGGTGACACGGTTTCGCTGCTGCCACAGGACCTCGCCCCCTCGACGACGGCCAACGCGGGGCAGGTCCGCAGCAAGCTCTCCACCGCCATCGGCATGACCTGGACCAACGAACTGGTCACCATCGCCGCCAGCGATCCCGCCGGAGCTGTCGCGGTCCACCCTTCCACCGTGGTTGCCTGGCGTGACCAGGCCGGATCCGGGCCCGCGGCCGAGTCGACAAGCGCGCCACAACCGCCGCCCGCTCCCGCCGAGCAGCCGGCTCCGCACCCGTCCTCCCCGGTGGCGATGTCCGACCTCGTCGGCTCGCGGGAGACGGCGGACCGGCTCACCGAGTGGTTGCGGTTGTCGTTCGATCAGCCCGAACTTCTGGAACGGCTCGGCGCGAAACCGCACCTGGGTGTACTGCTCAGCGGCCCCTCCGGGGTCGGCAAGGCCACCGTGGTCCGCTCGGTCGCCGGAGCTGTCGGCGCCGAACTCGTCGAGATCGCGGCCCCCAGCGTGAGCGCCCTGGAAGCCGCGGCCGCCGCACGGCGCGTGCAGGACGCGATCTCGCGCGCGACGACCACCGCCGACAGCGGCCGCTGTTGTGTCCTGCTGCTCACCGACATCGACAGCCTGCTCCCGGCCACCGACCCGCCGCCGCTGGCGACCGTCGTACTGGACTCCTTGCGTGCGGCGATCACCACCGCCGGCCTGGCACTCGTCGTCACCAGTGCCAGGCCACAGGCCCTCGACCCGCGCCTGCGCGAGCCCGGGCTCGTGGAGCGGGAACTGACCGTCACCCCGCCCGACACGCGGACCCGTACCGACCTTCTCCGGGTGCTGCTGCGCGACGCGCCACTGGACCCGGACGTCGAACTCGGTGATCTCGCCGAACGCACCCCGGGGTTCGTCGCCGCCGACCTGGTTGCCTTGTGCCGTGAAGCGGCCGTGCGGGCCGCACTGCGCCACCAGAGCGATACCGGCGACACCGGCAGCGAGCCGCGCGTACGCCACCAGGACTGCCTGGAGGCGTTGAGCTCGGTACGCCCCATCTCCATGTCCGCATCGGACACCTTGCAGACCGGTGGGCTCACCCTCGACGAAGTCGGAGACATGGCCGAGGTCAAACAATCGCTCACCGAAACCGTGCTGTGGCCGCTGCAATACCCGGACGCCTTCACGCGTCTCGGGGTCGAACCGCCGCGCGGGATACTGCTCCACGGCCCACCCGGCTGCGGCAAGACCTTCCTCGTCCGCGCCCTGGCAGGTAGCGGCAGGCTCAACGTGCTGTCGGTCAAAGGGGCCGAACTCATGGACAAGTGGGTCGGTGAATCCGAACGCGCGGTGCGGGAGCTGTTCCTGCGAGCCGCCAACGCGGCGCCCGCACTGGTCTTTCTCGACGAAGTCGACGCGCTGGCCCCCAGGAGGGGCCAGTCCTCGGACTCCGGGGTGGGTGATCGGGTCGTGGCGGCACTGCTGACCGAACTCGACGGTGTGGAACCCATGCGCGATGTCGTCGTGGTCGGGGCCACCAATCGTCCCGAACTGGTGGATCCGGCCCTGCTGCGCCCGGGCAGGCTGGAACGCGCGGTGCCCGTTCCGCCGCCGGATGCGGCGGCGCGCCGGGAAATCCTGCGGGCCGCGAGCCGGAACACCCCGCTGGCGCCCGATGTGGACCTGGATGAGCTCGCCGGAACGCTGGAGGGCTACTCGGCAGCCGACTGCACCGCACTCGTCCGCGAAGCGGCTCTGACCGCCATGCGCGAATCCCTGGACGCGTCCGCGGTCACGGCCGCCCACGTGAACACGGCCCGAACCAGCGTCCGCCCCTCATTGGATCCCGCCCAGATCAGCGACTTCGATACCTACCGGCAGCGGTGAACCGACGAGCCGCTGCCGAGAGCACGGTGAGCCCCGCCGGAACCCAGGACTCCGAAAACCGCAGGAGCCGGAGAGCACGTGTGGTCACTTGCCCGCGCCGTCGTAGTCCTTGGTCACGATGACGATGATGCCGGGATCGGCATCGGCGATGCCGTCGAAACGCGGCTCGGTGCGCGCGTCGAACCGCGCACCGATGGCCTCGGCCTGCTGCTGCTCGGCCGTACCGGGCCGGTAGTAGATGGTGGTGGTGGGGATCCGGCCTCCGGAGTAATTGCCGACCTCGTCCACCGTGTAGCCCGCTTGCCGGAAGTCCTCGGCCGCCCGGTGCGCCAGCCCGCGGATCATGCTGTTGTTGTAAATACGCACCGTGGCCTTCGAAACGGAACCCTTGCCCGAGCCACCATGCCCCGGAACCTCCGGAGCCGGAGCCACCTGCCCCGGCGTGGGCTGCCCCGGTGCTGTCCGGCCCGGCATGCCTGTGCCCGGCGCCGCGGAACCCGGATCGCCGGGCGGCGGTGTCACCGGCTTCCCGGCCGGATACTCGGGCGAGGAGGTCCGCACCCGTGACGCTGTCGTCGGCGAGCCGGCCGCCGGATTCGTCGCGGTGGACGCGGGCAGCGGAGGAGGTGAGGGCGGCTGCGCGGTGTTGTTCGTTCCACCGGATACGACAGTGGCGACACCGAACACCGCGGCGAGAACGCCGAGCCCGATCAGTGCGAAACCGCCGAGCTTCATCGCGGACGGCCCGGCCGGTGGTTGCCCGGAAGTCATCGGTTCTCGGTTCCCCCCTGTGCGAAGCTCCGGGACGAAAGCGGCCGGTGGGGCGATTCGGCTCCGCGCGACGGCGCGGGGCCGGGGTCCGGTCGGCCGTCCCGGGCCCTGCGCAAGCGCTTGATCAGCATGGGATCCGCTCGAAGTGCCTCGGGAGCGTCCACCAACGTGTCGAGCACCTCGTAGTAGCGGGACACGGACATGTCGAACAGTTCGCGAATGGCCCTTTCCTTGGCACCGGATCGCTTCCACCACTGCCGCTCGAAGGCCAGGATGCCCCGCTCCTGCGCACTCAGGTCCCGGGTGCGCCCTCGTCCCTCGGCGGTGGGCTCGGGCGGTTGTGGCGCCTCCGGTGCCGGCTCGCCGATCCGCTCGATCGGTTCGGTGATCGGGTCCACGAGCCGGAGGCTCCGGTCGGACGCCGGTCCGGGCTCATTCCGGCGCTGCTCGGCGATACGCGCCATGTGTTCACACTGCCGGGCGATCTCCTGCGCGGTCAGCATCTGAGCAGCATCCATGTGACTCCTCGCCTCGCGATCGGTGCACCCGCCTTCGCGGGAATCACACGGGTGTGATTCCCGCCCCTCATTACACCATGTCATGATCCACGGCGCGTGCACATCGTGCCGCGTACGGCACGCCCTCTGAGCTGATCGTGGGATCCCGGCAGGCAGGCGCCGATCCGACGACGCGCACCGATCGCCTCGGCACCGGACCGATACAGTGCGATGCATGGCTGTGCACTCGATCCGCATCGCCGGCGATCCGGCACTGCACAACCCGACGCGCCCGGTGGCGAGCTTCGACGACGAGCTGCAAACCCTCGTCGACGACATGTTCGAGACCATGGAAGCGGCGAACGGGGTCGGGCTGGCCGCGAACCAGATCGGCGTCGACTTGCGCGTCTTCGTCTACGACTGCCCGGACGACGAGGGCACCCATCACCGGGGCGCCGTTGTGAACCCGCAGCTGGAGACCTCCGAACGGCCACTGGGCATGCCCGACCCCGAGGAGGACTGGGAGGGATGCCTGTCGGTGCCCGGGGAAAGCTATCCCACCGGACGAGCCGAGTGGGCGAAGGTCACGGGAGCCGACCGGCACGGGAATACCCTCGAGGTGGAGGGCACCGGGTATCTCGCACGCTGCCTGCAGCACGAGACCGATCACCTCGACGGTTACCTCTACCTGAGCAGGCTGGTCGGCCGCAACGCGCGCGCGGCGAAGAAGATGCTCAAGCGCAACGGCTGGGGAGCGCCGGGACTGTCCTGGAATCCGGCCGAGGAAGACGACCCGTTCGCCGAGGAGTGACACCGGGTCACCGCCGTCGGAGCTCGCCGGTGTCCAGGCTCGATCGAAGGGCTTGAGGCAGCACTCCCACAATCGTCCACTTGGGCGGTCACTCCTCGTTCCACGATCACCGCACATCGTCCTCGCCACCCCTGACGGGAATCGTTTCGACCGGTCATCAGCCCTGCGGCACATCCGCCCTCCGTCAGGAGAGTGACGGTCACTTGGCAGGACGTGCCGAGTGTGGTTAGCCTCACGGGCGACAACGAAAAACCTGCGGGAGCTCGCACCGGAAGCGGGCTGAGAGGGCGGCTGAGTCGACAGGGCTCGGGGCCGCCGACCGCCTGAACCTGACCGGGTAATACCGGCGTAGGGAGTGAGCAGTCATGGCCGACGTGTCTCCGAAGTCGTCCGATTCCAACGGATCCACTGCGGACGAAACTCGTCCCGGCATCACCACGGGAGCGATCCGCGGCTCCCACAAGACCCACCACACCACCGAATCCGGACTGAAGGTGCCCGCCCGGCGCATCGAGCTGACCAACGGTGAGCATCTCGACGTCTACGACACCTCCGGCGCCTACACCGACGAGGCGACCCGAGTGGACGTCCACAGTGGTCTTCACCCGCTGCGTACGGGATGGACCGACGGCCGTGAGCACCGCACCCAGCTCGGCTGGGCGAAGGCCGGCGTGATCACCCGCGAGATGGAGTTCGTCGCCGCCCGCGAGAACGTCGGCGCCGAGCTCGTGCGCGACGAGGTCGCCCGCGGGCGGGCGGTGATCCCCGCCAACCGGTGCCACCCGGAGACCGAGCCGATGATCATCGGCAAGAACTTCCTGGTCAAGGTCAACGCCAATATCGGCAACTCCGCCGTGACCTCCTCCATCGAGGAAGAGGTCGAGAAGATGGTGTGGGCCACGCGCTGGGGGGCCGACACGATCATGGACCTGTCCACCGGCAAGCGGATCCACGAGACGCGGGAGTCGATCCTGCGCAACTCTCCCGTGCCGGTCGGCACGGTGCCGATCTACCAGGCGATGGAGAAGGTCGACGGCGACCCGGCCAAGCTGACCTGGGAGATCTACCGGGACACCGTGATCGAGCAGTGCGAGCAGGGCGTGGACTACATGACCGTGCACGCCGGTGTGCTGCTGCGCTACGTCCCGCTGACCGCGCAGCGCATCACCGGCATCGTCTCGCGCGGCGGTTCGATCATGGCCGCGTGGTGCCTGGCACACCATCAGGAGAGTTTCCTCTACACCCACTTCTCCGAGCTCTGCGAGATCCTGCGCTCCTACGACGTGACGTTCTCGCTCGGTGACGGCCTGCGTCCCGGTTCCATCGCCGACGCCAACGACCGCGCCCAGTTCGCCGAGCTGGAAACTCTCGGGGAGCTCACCCACATCGCCCGCGAGCACGACGTGCAGGTCATGATCGAAGGTCCCGGGCACGTGCCGATGGACAAGATCGCCGAGAACGTGCGCCGGGAGGAGGAACTCTGCGGCGAGGCGCCGTTCTACACGCTCGGACCGCTGGCCACCGACATCGCGCCCGCCTACGACCACATCACCTCGGCCATCGGGGCGGCCAACATCGCACAGGCCGGAACGGCGATGCTGTGCTATGTCACCCCGAAGGAACATCTCGGGTTGCCCGACCGCGACGACGTCAAGACCGGCGTGATCACCTACAAGATCGCCGCGCACTCCGCCGACCTCGCCAAGGGGCACCCGCGAGCGCAGGAACGCGACGATGCGCTGTCGAAGGCGCGGTTCGAGTTCCGCTGGCACGACCAGTTCACTCTCGCACTGGATCCGGACACCGCACAGTCGTTCCACGACGAGACGCTGCCCGCCGAACCCGCCAAGACCGCGCACTTCTGCTCCATGTGCGGGCCGAAGTTCTGCTCGATGAAGATCACCCAGGACGTGCGTGCCTACGCCGAGGAACACGGTCTGACCAGTGTCGAGGCCATCGAGGCCGGGATGCGGGAGAAATCCGAGGAGTTCGCCGCGGAGGGGGGTCGGGTCTACCTCCCCGTCACCGACTAAGGAGCCGCGCGGATTGGTTTGCGCAGGGGTGCGGGTGGCGGAACCTCCGGCGGCGCCTCGCTGCGCCGAGTCCCGACATCAGGTAGTCAGATCCGCGCCTCTCGCGGAGGCCGTAGCATGAACGTGATGCAGCACGAGCAGGACAGCACACCGCAGCGACCGCACCTGCCGGTCGGTTCCGGTGCCCACGAGGTGCGCCCCGCCAACGACACGGCGCCTCCCACGGCGCTGACGATCGCCGGGTCGGATTCCGGGGGCAGCGCGGGCATGCACGCGGACCTGCGTACGTTCTTCGCCTGTGGCGTGCACGGGATGACCGCCGTGACCACGGTGACCGTGCAGAACACCGTCGGGGTCAGCGGTGCTGTCGAGATCCCGCCGGAGACGGTCGCCGCGCAGATCGAGGCGGTCGCGGGTGACATCGGAGTGGGTGCCGCGAAAACCGGCGTGCTGGCGTCGGCGGGGTGCATCGAGGCCGTGGTGGCGGCCTGCGATGCGCACGGCATCGGCCGCTCCGGCCGCACCCCGTTCGTCGTCGATCCGGTCGCCGCCGCCCGGAGCGGGGAGCCGCTGCTGCGCCCGGACGCCCTGGATGCACTCCGCAACGAGATGTTCCCCCGCGCGACACTGGTGACCCCCAACCTCGACGAGGTACGTCTGCTGACCGGCATCGACGTCCGTACTCGCGCGGAACTGTGGGACGCGGCCAAGGCGGTGTACGACTTCGGGCCCGAGTGGGTGCTCATCAAAAGCGGTCACCTGCCGGAGGATCCCGAGTGCGTCGACCTGCTCTTCGACGGCAACGAGGCGACGCCGCTGCCCGGCCCCCGCTACTCCACCGTGCACACGCACGGTGCCGGTGACGCCTTCGCGTCGGCCATCACCGCCGCGCTCGCCAAGGGGGCGGCGGTGCCCGACGCGGTCCGGCAGGGCAAGAGGTTCGTGACGCGCTCCGTCGAGCACGCCTACCCGCTCGGTGCCGGAATCGGCCCGGTGTCGACGTTCTGGCGGATCAGTCCCCGCTCGATCTGAGCTCTCCCCCGCTCCCATCAGCCCGCATCCCGCGCCACCTTTCGAGTGGTGGCAGTACCCGTCCAGGTGATTCTCCTCCGGAGCGATAACTCCGGGAACGCCCGAGATCGACATACTCCGTGGAGCCCCGTCGCACACCCGCCCGGGGAGAGCACCGCAGGGAAACACCGGTCGGGGGAGTCATGGCAGCGTCGGGAACGGGCGAAGGCGTAGCTGGGATGACACGGATGCGGACATTGCTGGACACGGAAGCGGGAGCACCCGATATACGGCGACAGCAGTACGCCACGGTGGTGTTGCTCACGGTGTCTGCCGCTACCGGGCTCGGCTGGGCGTTCGATCTGGCCGCACCCGCCCTCCTCGCCGGGCTGACGGCCGTCTTCACGCTTGTCGGCGCCGGCGGGCAGTCGCTGCGCGCGGATCTGCGTCGGCTCCGGTGGTTCGCTCCCGCCCTGGTGCTCGTCATGGCGGGCGGACCGCTGCCGGCATCTCTCCCCTGGGTGGCCGGACTCCTGGTTGCGGCCGTCGTGTTCGGCGCGGGGATGCTTCCCGCGCTGGGACAGCACTACCGGGTTCTCGGGCAGACATTCGCCGCCGCCACGATCACCTCCATCACCACCGGACTCGGGGCGAACCAACCCACGCACACGCTGCTCGGTGCCGCCGTGCTGGGGAGCCTGTTCGCGGTGTGCCTGCGCATCACGACCGGCCGCAGCGATCCCACCCGCACCACCCGGGCAGCGGTGGCCCGCACGCTCACCGAGTGGGGTCCCGGCATCGTCGAGCAGGCGGCGACGGCCTGGCGCGGCGGCAACTCGGCAGTCTGGCTCGGCCGGGTCCTGGCGGGAGCGGCACGGTACCGGGCTGCTCGGGAGATCCTGCTGGCGCAGGCCCGCCGGGACCGGACCGAGGCCGAGTTGCTCCACCGCATCGTCGACGAGGCGGACACGGTCGCCGCCGAACTCGCCAGGGCGGTCCGTGCCAGTGCCTGTACCGGACTTCCGCCGCTCGCTCGCCTGGATCCGCTCCGTTCCGTGCTCGGGGAGAACTCCCGGCAGGCCGTCCCCGCCGCAGCACGGGGCATCGACGAGGGGCTGGAGCGTATCCGTGCGGCCGTGATCGAGCGTGACGGGACGACCGTGCCTGCGGTGCGGGATGACCACCGGCAGGGGTGGCACGTGGCGGTGCGGGCCCACCTGTCACCGCGCTCGTCGCTGTTCCGACACGCTCTGCGGTGCACACTCGCGGTCGGCGCGGGAATGGCCATCGCGCTGGCCATGGACGACCCCTCGGTCTCGACGCTGCTGCTGAGCTTGTACGTGGTGCTCCAGCCCGCAGCCAGAGACAGCATGACGGGTGCTCTCGAGCGCACCGGCGGGGTGGTGCTCGGTGTGGCCGCACTGGCGGTGCTGGTCGCCCTGCTGCCGGGTGCCTTCCTGCTCGTTCCCCTGGCGGTCACGGTGATGTTGTTGCGGGTCGACTGGCTCCGGGCCGACTACCGGACACTGCTGGGCGCACTGATCACGGTCACGGTCGCCGACCAGACGCTGATGCTGCAGCGGTCCCCGGCGGACGTGGCGATCGGTTTCGCGGCCAACACCGCCATCGGAGCGGCCATCGCCCTGGTCGTCGGCTACCTCGGATACCTGGTCCTGCCCGGCAGCCTCGTACCCGATGTGCGCGGAACGCTGCGGGCCACCGTCCGGGCGGTGGCGTGGCTGTTGCGCAGTGTGCGAACCACCGAGCACGGTTCCGGCGCGGGACTGGTGTCGCAGTCGGCGAGCATCCCGGCCCTGCGTCGCACCCAGGACCTGCTCGGGATGCCCGCGCTGCTGGACGGCACCGGCGCCGATTCGGAGGATGAGCACTCCACGCGTCTCGCCGCCGTGGCCCTGGATTCCCTGCGGCAGGACGTTGCCACGCTGGCGTTGCGGCCGGAGACCGAACGGGCGACCGCCGTCCCCGCACTGCACGCGGCGAGCGATGTGCTCGCCGGGCACACCGTGCCGGAGATCCCGGGGATGCGCGGGGACAGCTCCCCGGAAACGGAGTCGCTGGCGAGTGCGCTGCTGGAGAATGCGCTGCACGCCCGCACCGCCATCGATGCGATATTCGGGCCCGACGAGCCGTGGAAGAGCTACACGCTCTCGCTCGTGCGTACCCAGCACCTGCGCATCCGGTGAGGCTGCAATCCGCACACCCTCTCACTGCTCCATCGGGCGGCCGGGGCTGGAGGCCTGCGCCCAGAAGCGTCGGGGGATGCGTCCGGCCTGGGAAGCCAGCCTGCCGCCCTCGCAGGCCGCGCGCATCGCGGCGGCCATCCGGGCCGGATCCTGCGCGCGAGTCACCGCCGTGGCCAGCAGCACCGCATCGCACCCGAGTTCCATCGCCAGGGCCGCATCCGACGCGGTCCCGATCCCCGCGTCGAGCACGACCGGCACCGAGGCTCGGGAGACGATCATTTCGATGTTGTGCGGGTTGCGGATGCCCAGCCCGGTCCCGATCGGCGATCCGAGCGGCATGACGGCGGCGCAGCCGGTCTCCTCCAGGCGCAGGGCGAGCACCGGGTCGTCGTTGGTGTAGGCGAGCACGACGAAGCCCTGGTCGACGAGCTGCTCGGCCGCATCCAGCAACTCCACCGGGTCGGGGAGCAGGGTGTCCTCGTCGGCCACCACTTCCAGCTTGACCCAGTGGGTTCCCAACGCCTCCCGCGCCAGCTGTGCCGTGAGCACCGCCTCGGCCGCCGTGCGACAGCCCGCGGTGTTGGGCAGTACTTCGATACCGATCCTGTTCAGCAACTCGAGCACCCCGCTGCCGCCGCCGAGGTCGGCACGGCGCATCGCCACCGTGGTCAGTTCCGTGCCCGAAGCAAGCAGCGCACGCTCGAGTGCCGAGAGGTTCGCGGCACCCCCTGTTCCCATGATCACCCGGGAACCGAACTCCCGCCCGGCGATCACCAACGGATCGTCCATGCCTTCAACCTCCCTGTACCGCTGTGAGGACCTCGATGACCGATCCCGACTCCAGCGGCGTGGCCCGCCAGGAGCCGCGGGAGACGACGGTGCCGTCGACAGCCACCGCCACTCCCCTGTCCGGAGCCCCGAACTGCTCCAGCGCATCGGCCAGCGTGGCGCCCTCGGCGAACTCGTGCGGCTTCCCGTTGATCGTGATGTTCACTGCTGTCCTCCCGAACGCGATGGATCCGCTGCCTTGGCTTCGGTCGCCACCTCGTCGCCGGACACCAGCCCGACCACGGTCTCCGCCGTGATGGGAGCGAGCAGGAATCCGTTGCGGTGATGCCCGGCCGCGACCAGTACCCCGGGCTCCACCCAGCCGAGCAGCGGGAGGTTGTCCTCGGTGCTCGGCCGTAGCCCCGCCGCGGTCTCGACCAGTGCGTACTCGGTGATGCCGGGAACGAACCGCTCGGCATCGGCCAGCAGGTTCCGCACGCCACCGACGGTGACCTCGGTGTCGTACCCGGCCTCGTACTGAGTCGCACCGATGACCATCCCGTCCTCGCGCGGCACCAGGTAGACCTGCCGTCCGTGGACCGGTCCCCGAACGGTCCACCGCGGTGGCGGAACCGACGTGCTGCGCGCCCGCAGGCGCAGGATCTCCCCCTTCACGGGCCGGATGGCGCCCCGCAGCGCCGGGTGCAGTGCACCGGTCTGCACGCCCGCCGCGATCACCACGACATCGCAGTGCACCACCGACCCGGACAGCCCGGGCTCGGGATCCGCAGCGTCGACCAGCTCGACCGTTCCGGATCGGACACCGCGCGCGGCGGCACGGACGAACTCCACGCCGGCCACCTCGGCGGCGGCACGGAGCGCTTCGAGAGTGGCGCGGTTGTCCACCGCGAGATCTCCCGGAACCTCCAGACCCCCGCGCACCCCCGGACCGAGAGCGGGCTCCAGCCTGCGCAGCCGACGGCTGGAGTGACGGTTGACGGTGCGCCCGAGCGAAGCCAGGTAGTCGGCGAGGGTGTCGAGTTCGGCACGGTCCGCGCTGTCGGCGGCGACGACGAGCGTCCCCTCGTCCCGCAACCCCGAGGGCTTGCCGGAGTCCCGACCGAGCCGCTCGGCGAACTCCGGCCACCTGTGCAGCGAAGCGGTCCCCAGCTCCAGCAGGGACTCCTCCCCGGGCCACGCCTCGGCCACCGGGGCCAGCATCCCGCCCGCGGCCCGGGAGGCACCGCCGGAGGCCGGGGCCGGGTCGATCAGCCGCACCCGGTGACCCGCCACGGCCAGGCGCCAGGCGGTGGACAGGCCGATGACACCACCGCCCACCACCGCGACACTGCGGTCCTGTTTCCGGGACACTTCACGCTCCCTGCGCCGGTATGATCCGGATCAGGTTCGACGGTCGGGGCATCAGCCCCCTCTCAGTCCGCTCCCGTGCGGACTCCCGTGCTTCACCTCCACCCAGGCTACCGATGTGATCGCCCGAAGTCAGCGGTTTCGTGCATGCAGAAAATTCGGGCCCGCGATCCGGTGGAAGCTACCCTGAGAGGTATGCCTGGATTCGATGGCTACGGGATCCGTGTCCGGCTCGGCGAGTCGCGGCTGTATTTGTGCACCGACGCCCGCACCGAACGCGGCGACCTGGCCGAATTCGCCGATGCGGCGCTCGCCGGCGGAGTGGACATCATCCAACTCCGGGACAAGGACCACGCGGGGGCGCCGCTGGAGGCGCGGCAGGAACTGGCGGCCCTGGAAGTGCTCGCCGAAGCGTGTACGCGGTATGGCGCGTTGCTCGCGGTCAACGATCGCGCCGACATCGCTCGAGCCGCCGATGCCGACATCCTGCACCTGGGGCAGGACGACCTTCCGGTGGAGACGGCCCGCCAGGTCGTCGGCGACCAGATGGCCGTGGGTCGTTCCACGCACAACGTGGTACAGGCCGATGCGGCAGCCACCGAGCAGGGGGTGGACTACTTCTGTACCGGCCCGGTCTGGAGCACGCCCACGAAGCCGGGACGGGAGGCGGCGGGGCTCGACCTGGTTCACCATGTCGCCGAACACCACGGTCACGGCCGACCGTGGTTCGCCATCGGTGGCATCGACCACGGCAACCTGGACGAGGCGATGGCCGCGGGCACCGAGCGCATCGTCGTGGTGCGAGCGATCACCGAAGCCGAGGACCCCCGCCGGGCGGCGGAGGAACTGCGCGCACGCCTGCAGCAATGAGGGAGGCGGCTGACGCCGCTTACCCGATGACCACCGCTGCAAGCCTCCGGAACCGCTCACCCACCGGTGATCAGGTCGACTCCGTAGGCCTGGAGAGCCTCGTTGATCGGCTGGAAGTAGGTCACACCGCCCCGGTTGCAGTCGCCGGAACCGCCGGAGGCCACTCCCTGGGCCTGGTCACCCGAGAGGAAAGGTCCTCCCGAATCGCCGGGCTCGGCGCACACGTCGGTCCGGGTCAGGCCGGACACGGTGCCCTGCTGATAACGCACGGTCTGGTTCTTGGCCGCGATGGTGCCGCAGTGCCAGCCGCTCGTGGAGCCGGAGCGGCACACCGAGGCGCCGACCGGGGCCTCCTGCGCTCCCGCGACGGTCACCGTGCCGCCTCGGTAGTTGTTGACCTGCGGCTTCGGGGTGGCCGAGGACTTGACATAGGCATAGTCGTTGCTCGGAAAGGAGGACCCGGCGAACGTCCCGCTGGGCTGCGTGGTGCTGTCACCCTGATTCCCGCAGTGGCCTGCGGTGATGAATCCGCCCTGAACGGCGAAGCCGATGGAACAGCGGGAACTGCTCGTGTTGTAGAACGCATTACCGCCGATGATGTCGGCGAACAGACGCGGCGACTCCCGGGACTCGACCACGCGTACCGCACCGGTGTCCACGCCGGTCGAGCGGATGAATTCGGTTGCCTGCTGCGCGGATCCACTCGCGGTCGTGACGACGACGGAGTTGTCGGCGGGATCGACATACCAGCCGCTGATGGAGGACGGGGCCCGCTGCTCGGCCTTGTCGAGCGTGTCGGCCACCGTGTGCAGCACGCTCGCGCTGTCATCGACGAGCTCGGCCTTCGCGCCCGCGGCACGGACCTGCTCGAGCTTGGCCCTGTCGGTGACTCCCACCACCAGCGTGCCGAGGTCGGCGTCGAAGTGGGACCCGCCGAAGGCCGTACCGAGGGCGGCCCGCAGGCGCTCGTCGATCCGATCGGCGCGGGTTTCCCGGTGCAGCCGCTGCTCCACCTGCTGCAGCGTCAGCCCGAGGTCTCGCCGCATGGCCTCCAACGGGGTTTCCGCGACGGTGTCCGGGGACGGGGACGTGGGTTCGGGCGCTGCGGTCGCCGGCATGGCCCACGCGGCGACAGTCCCGACCACCAGCGTCACCGTCCCCGCCATGCGGGCCGCGAGTCCGCGCTTCATGTGCTGTCTCCCTTGTCGTGAGAACGCATCTTCGTCCCCCTGGCGAAGGAGTATGACCCGAGTCGACGATCACGCACAGCCTGCTTTGGTTGGAGACTGCGGAAATTTTCGATCACGGGTGACGGTTGTGACACACTCTCGGAGGCTATTGCACGCACCGTGACGGAGCGCTCCAACGATAACCTGTTCGGGTAAGCAAAGCCTGACATCGGTGAGGCACAACACTCCACTCTGCCACTCTCCGTCGCCCGAGTTGTGTCCGACGTCACGGTACCGTAGCTGCAACTCTTCCCGGGACGGGAGTGTTGCCGAACCGTCCTTCGTGCAGAAAGATCCGTTTCCATGCGGCTGGTGAGTGACACCGAGATCGTGGCGGCCCAAGCGGCGATGGCGGCGATGCCCGGGGCGATACGGCCGGTGCGCACTCCGCTGGTGCCTGCCCCCGACGCCGACCCGACCCGCCCCCTGCTGCTCAAACCGGAAAACCTCCAGCCGACCGGAGCGTTCAAAATCCGCGGGGCCCTCCACGCCGCGTCCGCCGTACCGGAAACCGCGCGCTCCCGCGGACTCGTCGCGTACTCCAGCGGCAACCACGCGCGTGCCGTGGCATACGCGGCCCGGGCGTTCGGCATGCCCGCGACCGTGGTGGTGCCGCACACCGCGCCTGCCGCGAAGGTCGCCGCGGCGCGAGCGTTGGGTGCCGAGATCGTTCCCGTCGAGGTCGCCGAGCGCGAACGGCGAGCACATCGGATCGCCGACGAACGTGGTGCGACTGTCGTACCGCCGTTCGACGACCCTGCGGTCATCGCCGGCCAGGGCACGGTGGGGCTGGAGATCGCCGAGGACCTGAACGGCTCCACCGGCGGCCTGCCCACTGGCCACGGAACCGCAGCGGGCGGTTTCGGGTGGGGCGACGAGCTCGTGGTGCTGGTGCCGGTCAGCGGCGGTGGCTTGATCTCCGGTGTCGGTGTCGCGGTCAAGTCGGTACTGCCGAAAGCCACGGTGATCGGTGTCGAACCGGAACTGGCCGCCGACGCGCAGGACAGCCTGCGCTCGGGCACGCGCCGCCACTGGCCGGTCGCCTCGCGCACGCGGACCGCCGCCGACGGGCTCACCGCGGAGCCGTCGGAACGGACATTCGCGCACATGCGCGAAGTGGTGGATGACATCGTCACCGTGAGCGAGGAGGACATCGCCGAGGCAACCGGCTACCTCGCCCGTACCTGCCATCTCGTCGCCGAACGCAGCGGCGCGGTGACCACGGCGGCATATCGCCACCGCGGCGCGCTTCTGCCCGAGACGAACACCGTCGCCGTGGTCTCCGGCGGCAACATCGACACCGAAGAGCTCGCCACGTTGCTGGCGAGCCGAGACCGGTGACACACCGGCACGGACCGGCGATCGCATCCCGGCGTCGATCCGGGGATCCTGGCCGGGCAACGACAGTTCGGCAACGACGGGTGAACACCATGAACGAAGCCGCCGACCGGACCGGGAACCCACCCGGCAGCCACATGACCGCCGAGATCGCCGAGCAGCCACAGGTGTTCGCCGAACTGCTCGGCCGGCGTCGGGCGATCGGCGAGGTGGCCGCCCGGATCGCCGAGCGCCGCCCGCGCTTCGTGCTGCTGGCCGCCCGGGGATCCAGCGACCACGCCGCTGTCTACGCCAAGTACCTCATCGAGATACTGCTGGAGCTCCCGGCCGGGCTGGTCTCCCCGTCGACGGCGACGCTGTACGGGGCACGCCCGGACCTGACCGATGTGCTGCTGCTCTCGGTGAGCCAGAGCGGGGGCTCCCCCGACCTGCTCGAGGTGACCGAAAGCGGGCGCAGGCACGGTGCGACGACCGTGGCGATCACCAACAACCCCGGATCCGCTCTGAACGAGGCCGCCGAAATGTCGGTGGATATCCACGCGGGCCCCGAGCAGGCGGTGGCGGCCACCAAAAGCTACAGCGCGACGCTGCTCGCCCTGTACCTGCTGATCGATGCCGTGCGCGGCGGCAGTGGGGAACAGGCCGGGACGATCCCCGAACTGGCGCAGACGGCACTGGACACCTCCGACGGGGCGGTGGACGAAGCAGTCCAGCGCTACCGCTTCGCCAACGGGATGATCACCACCGGACGTGGCTACTCCTCGGCCACCGCCGCCGAGGCGGCTCTCAAGCTCGCCGAGACGAGTTATCTCTCGGCCCGCGCCTACAGCGGGGCCGACCTGCTGCACGGCCCCGTCGCGGCCGTCGACACCGAGACGGCCGTGCTCGCACTGTGCAGCTCCGGCAGGGGCGGGGAGGCCATGCGCCCCGTGCTCGACACGGTGCACGAGCACGGGGCCGACATCTGCGTGATCGGATCGGCGGCTTCCGAGGTCCGCGCCGCACACCGCATCGGGGTGGCCTCCTGTGCCGAAGAGCTCGCACCCGTCCTGGAAGTGCTGCCCGTCCAGCGGCTCGCGCTCGGGCTCGCCCTCGCGCGCGACGTCGATCCCGACAGCCCGCGAGGGTTGCACAAGGTCACCCGCACCCGTTAGGAGTGCTTTCGGTAGGGGGTGACGGCACAGCCGGGACCGATGCCGATGGGAGTTCGATGAATCGCGAGAACCTCGATCGGGCGCCCCTGGTCCTCGGCCTCGACGCAGGCGGCACGTCGAGCCGGGCCTGGCTCGGCGACCTGTCCGGCAAGCCGATCGCCACCGGGCACGCCGGCGGCGGCAACCCGAACTCGCACCCACCCGAGCAGGCCGCGGAGCGGATCACCCGGGCCGCCCGATCCGCCCTGTCCGAGGTGCCGCCGGAACGCGTGCGATACGGGGTGATCGGCATGGCCGGAGTCAGCACGATGGCCGATCCGACCGTGGCCGAGCTGTTCGGACGGGCCTGGTCCGGACTCGGTCTCGAGTGCCCGATACGGGAGGTCAGCGACTGCGAAGTCGCCTTCGCCGCCGGAACGCCGCAGCCCGACGGCACGGTACTCATCGCCGGGACCGGTGCGATCGCCGCCAGGATCACCGCACACCGGCTCGCGGCCACCTCGGGCGGCTACGGATGGCTGCTCGGTGACGAAGGGTCGGCGTTCTGGCTCGGCCGCGAGGCGGTGCGGGAGACCCTGCGTGCCCTGGACGGACACGCCCTGCAGGAGCACGTCCCGGGGCGGCGGCACCGGCGGCTCGATCCGCTGGTGGAGTCGGTGCGCAGCGAGTTGCTGGGCACAGCGGGCTCACCCTGCGACCCGCCTGCCGAGGAGCGCAGGCGGCTGATCACGGCGGTCAATGCCGCGGCACCGGTCCGGCTGGCCGAGATCGCTCCGCTCGTGACCGCATCCGCGCACTCCGGCAGTGTGGCCGCGGCCGGCATCGTGCACCGGGCGGCGTCCCTGCTGGCCGACACGGTGCGCGCGACCCGGACCGACGACGACACGGCACCGATCGTGCTCGCGGGAAGCCTGATCGCCGCGGGCAACCCGGTCCGGGCGGCGCTCGAGACCGAACTCGGCCACAGGGGGCTGGGAACGCCGTACACGGCCGGAAGTGGTGCGGTGGGAGCGGCATGGCTGGCGGCGCTCGAGGTGGCCGGTGCCCGCCACTCCCCCGAGGAACTGCACGCCCGGTTCTTCGGAACTCCTCACCGCCACGACCCTGCCCGGTGACGTGCGCAAGCGTGCGAGAAGACGACCCGGCCACGGTGGCCGGGCGGCACCGTCGCTCATTCCACCCGGGGGTGCCGCAGGCCGGGATGGTCGTCGGGCAGTACCGAACGCAACACCCACCAGCTCAGGGCCACACATGCCGCCACCAGCGGCCAGGTCAGCACGACCTGGGCGGCACTGAGTGCGACCACGGCGTTGATCGACCACAGCGGGAGAAACACGATCAACCGCACGACATACTGGCCCACCCATACCCAACTGGCCCGGCTGTGGGCGCGCAGCAGTGCCGGGTCCCGGCGCCAGTGCGTGCGCTGACCGAGCAGCGTACCGACGACCACGCCGAGCAACGGCCAGCGCACCGCGATGCTGATCATCCAGGCCAGTGCACTCGCAGCATTGGTCCCCAACCGGATGAGGAAGAAGTCGGCCGCGTAGCCGGTACGCAAGGCGACCACCGCGCCGAGCATCACTCCGAGCAGGCTCACGAGCACCGCCAGCGGGCGCGCGCCCCGGAACAGCCGCCACAACCCGATCAGAGCGCCGACGATGACGGCCACCGTCCCGCCGGTCGCGATCGACTCCCCGGAGAGCAGCCATCCGAGCCCGAACGCCACCGGCGGCGCGCTGGCATCGAGCGCGCTGGTCCGCCCTCCGAGCAGGCGCATCAGCGAGTCCCTGTCGGGTTCGCTGTCGGAGATCGTCTCGGTCCGCCGGTCCTGCATCACACGGTTCAGCCTGCCTTACCGGCCGCGAACCACGCACCCACCGGTGTTGCGCGCAACCATGCCGGCTACCGGCGGTGGGCTCGATCGCGCAGTCCGGTGAGTTGGCTCAGCAATCGCTGCCTGTCCACCGGCGTGCAGGTGAGTACCTCCTCGCCCGCAGCGGAGCGATCTCCGAGCATCGTGTAGCGACCGTGCTCGGTGTCGAACCAGGCGAGGGCGGGCAACCGCGTACTCCGCCCCCTGCGGTCGGTGCCGGTGACGACGTAGTGACCGATGCGATACCGGGCCAGCCCGGTGATCGCTTCCACGGCGCGCATGCCGCCCGATTCCGCTATCCGCGGATCGCTGCGTCCGTGCTCTCCCGCGCTCGAGGACATCGTGACCGACACGGCCTCTCCGGCTCCCGGAGGGGCCTGCGGGAGCAGGCCGGCGCAGGTCTCGGGGAGGTTCTCGGGGGGCAGGAACTCCATCCGCAGACCCCGACCGGTGATGATGCCGAGGACACCCACCTCTCCGGTCGCCACCACACGAGCGGCCAGCCACTGTCCGGTGCGAACGTCGAGCAATCCGACCGCCGCGACGGAGATCTCCGAGCTCGACAGGAGGTACAGGGCGTCGGCGACCTCCGGCTCGGGCCGACCTGCCCGGCCCAGTCCCGCCGCTTCGAGTTCGTCGCCGACCTGCTGCTCGATCCCGGAGCGCTCCGCCGGAGTCCCACCGAACCGGGGAATCTCGAACGGGTACTGCCGGACGTCGAGGTTGAGCCGCTCGCCGAGCACGTCCACCGCAGGGATGGACAAGGTGATCGCGCCGACCATCTAGAAATCCCGGTAGGTCGAAGGGGCCTCACCGATGACCGGTGGGGCGACCAGCCTGCCACCACCGTCCTCGGGACCGAAGATGTCGTCGGCCTCGACGAGAAACTGCGGCACCGCACCGGCTTCGGCCTCGCCCGTGCGGGATCGTGGCCGGCTGCGCAGTCCGGTGCCGTCACCACGTCCCTCGGCCCCGTAGGGGGCACCGCCGGATCCGTGCGGCACGCGGCTCCCCGCGTCTCTGGACGAGTGGCTCGGCCCGCTCGTGGACCCTGCCCACACGCCGGAGCCCATCGGGCCGAAACCGCCGTCGGGCCGCGGTTGGTACTTCGGCGGTCGGTCGGCGACCGGGGAGCTCGGCTGCTGCGCAGGCGATTGCTGCGCAGGCGGCGGCGCGGGAGCTCTCGGGCCGGTGGGCTCGCCCGCAGTGGATTCCCCCGAGCCCGCGGAAACCCGGAGATCTCCGTGCACACCGAGCTCACCCGACAGCACCGGGACCGGCCCGGCCGGGGCGCGCCCCGGCGCAGCCGTGGACTCCGGGCGGTGCGTATCCGCCTGCGGGCGGAGTGAGTGCTTCTGCCGCTGTTCGTGAACGAATCGATCCCGGATTCGGTCGATACGCCTCCACAAGGCAAGGGGATCCACTTCCGCCGCGAGGGCGGCGAACTCCGCCCGAAGGACGAAACGAGGCGGCCCCGGGCGGGGCGGTACTGCCGCCTGCCCGGCCCCCGGTACGCCGGGCGGCTCGGCAGGTGGTCCCGGTGGTGGCGCGGCGGGCCCGGCACGAAGCATGCCGCGGGACTCCTCCGCACGGCGCCGCCCACCCGGATCGGCAGGTCGGTCCGCGGGAGGGTGGCGATCGGGCCTTGCCGATTCCGGGACCGACTCCCGTGGTGACGTCACGACTCCCCCAGTTCATCCCCACTACCGGCGGACACACCAGATCCTGCACACGCGAACATGCCGCTTTTCGACTCCGGCACCGGCGGGGACACATCTGCCGCTACGACCGCACATCGATTCCGACACGATGAGTCCCCTCGCTGTTTCGTTACGTGTCGCCGGACGGTAGCAGTCGCCGTTTCCCCGTATCGGCGTTTTCACAAAACCGCCGCGGCTCCGCACGGAGGAATATCTAGACTTCGACGTGCCGTTAATCACGCATCCCCGTACCGACGCTGGCGTAGGGAGGACGCGACCCGCCACTGTGGTGATCGTCGGCCACAGCGGGTGGGAAGGCACGGCCTCCGCACGGCCTCCCCGGAATGCCGGGAGCCGTACCGACGAGCATCTGCAGACGGAAGGAAGATCGATGGGGCGAGGACGGGAACGGGCGCACGACTCCGGCAGCAGCGTGACCGCGCACCGCGCGAACAGCTATGTCGCCATCGGGGACAGCTTCACCGAAGGCCTGAACGATCCCGCTGCCGACAATGCGAGCTACCGGGGATGGGCGGACCGTCTCGCGGAGATCCTGGCTGCGAACGACCCGGAGCTGCATTACGCCAATCTCGCCGTCCGAGGCAAACTGCTCGATCAGGTCATCGGCGATCAGCTCCCGGCGGCGCTGGCGCTCCGACCGTCACTGGTATCGCTGGTCGCGGGAGGAAACGACATCCTCCGGCCGGGCAATGATCCCGATCTGCTCGCCGAGCGCTTCGATGCGGCCGTGGCCGAGCTGCGCGCTCACGGTGCGCAGGTACTGATAGGCACGGGGTTCGACACCAGACAGGTGCCGGTGATGCGACACGTGCGGGGCAGGGTCGGTACGTACAACTCCCACCTGTGGGCGATCGCCGAGCGGCACGAGTGCCGGGTCATCGATCTCTGGTCGATGCGCGTGTTGCAGGATCCGCGCGCCTGGAGCACCGACCGCCTGCACCTGTCCCCGGAGGGGCACCGCCGCGTCGCTCTGCGCGCCGCCGAGACACTGGGCCTCGAGGTCGACGAGGACTGGCGTCGTTCCTGGCCACCCCAGCCCGAACGCCCGTGGCACGTCCAGCTCACCGAGGACCTCCGATGGGTGCGCGAGCATCTCGCACCGTGGATCGGTCGGCGCCTGCGCGGCCGCTCCTCCGGTGACGGGCGGAGTCCCAAGCGCCCGGAACTGCAGCGCCTGTAGAGGCGTCCTGCGCCGGTTCGGTGGCGCGTTCCCGCATGTCCGAGCACGGAACGAGTGCGGCTCACCGGTGTGCCTCCGGCGAGCCGCACTCACCCCCACGTCCGTCCGGGAGGGAGCACCCTCCCGGATACCTGACCCCCGCGACGAGCGTCCCGACCCGCCTTCCGGCGCACCCCCGGTCGGGACAACGGGCGACCCCTCGAACCCCCAGAGCCGCCCTGTGCAAAGCCGGCCCGCCGGGTAGCACCACCGGCCCGCACATCACACAAGATTGCAGAGTCGGCTAAGTGCCGGCTAAACGATGGCTAAGCGCTGTGGCCGGACCCTGCCGTGCAGCCCTCTGCCCCGGGCGGCAAACCGGCGCGGTGCCCGTGGGGCAACGCGTTCAGCCGGGTGCGCGCATCCTCCGCACGCGGGGAACCACCCGCCCGGAAAATCGCCAGCGCGGTCTCCCAGCGCGTTCGGGCCACCGCACGGTCCTCGCGCAGCGCGGCCGCGTCCCCCAGACCGAGATTGGCGGCGGCCTGCCGCATCGCCGAGCCGCACCGCTGCGCGACCTCCAGTGCCTCGTGATGGTAGCGCTCGGCCTCGGCCACGCGGCCCAATTCGGTACTGACCTCCCCGCAGTTGTTCAGCACCATCGCGAGGACTTCCAGGTCGTCGGCCTCCCGATACATCGCTTCGGCCTCGCGCAGGTGGGCCAGGGCGGCCTCCCGTTCCCCGCTGACCTGCTCCACCTGAGCGAGGTTGTTCAGGGCACCGGCTTCGCGATAGCGGTCACCGAGTTCGCGGTAGGTCTCCAGCGCTTCCTCGCAGTGCCGCCGTGCCTCGCCGTAGCGGCCCAGCCGGAACAGCGCGCTCCCCATGTTGACCTGGGTCATGGCCAGCCAGCTCGGCCGGCCCGCGGCCACCGCACCCTCGTGGGAGGAGGTGTAGTGCTCCAGCGCCATCGCGGGATTGCCCGACCGCGCGTACGCGACACCGAGGCCGGCGGACATGAGCACCTTGCCCGCCGGATCGTCGAGCTTGCCCGCGGAGGCCATCCCGGTGCTGTACACCGTGATCCAGTCCTCCCACGGGCAGCGCACCATGAGGTAGTTGAACTGCAGACGCACCAGTGGCCAGGCGTACTCGTGCAGCCCCTCGGCATGGGCGGCGCGGATCGCCGCCACGAGGTTCGGCCATTCCGCGTCGAACCACTCCAGTGCCTCGGTACGGTCGGTGATGTACGGGCGCACCGTGGTGCCGTCTCCGGAATAGTCCAGCTCGTCGCGGGCGGGACGCAGGAAGCGACGTGCGTGGTCGGCGACCACCAGGTAGTGATGCAGCAGCCTGCGCAGAGCCGTTTCGGCACAGTGCGCGTCGGAGACGTCCTGCGTCCCGGCGCAGGCGGCGAGCAGCTCCCGCGCGTACAGCCGCAGCAGATCGTGCATACCGAAGCGGTCCGGCTCGGATTCGGTCACCAGATGCGCCAGCGCGAGCGCCCGCAGGCGGTGCCGCGCCGTATCGGGATCGGTGCCGCACAACGCGGCCACGGTGTGCGGGGTGAAGGTGTGCCCGGGCATCACCCCCAGCAGGCGGAACATGGTGGCGTGTGCGGGATGCAGGTTGCGGTAGGAAAGGTCGAACGCCCGCCGCACGCTGGTGTCGGGATCGTCGATGTCCAACCCGTGCAGCCGGTTCCGCTCGTCGGTGAGCTCGCAGACCAGCTCGGCCACGCTGCGTCCCGGGCCGGCCGCCAGCCGTGCGGCCGCGATGCGCAAGGCCAGGGGCAACCCCCCGCACAGATCGGCGAGCCGGCGCGCGGCGACCGGTTCGGAAGCCGACCTGCCGGGCACACCCGCCCGGTCGAGAAGCTCGACGGCCGCGGAAGCGGGCAGTGTCTCCAGCGGCAGCATCCGCGCGCCACTGCGCACCACGAGCCCGTCGAGCCGGCGGCGACTGGTCACCACGACCAGCGATCCCGGGCTGCCGGGCAGGAGCGGCCGGACCTGGTCGGTATCCCTGGCATCGTCGAGCAGCACCAGCACCCGCCGGTCGGCCAGCAACGAGCGGTACAACGCAGCCCGCTCGTCGAGATCCACCGGGATCGCATCGGCAGCCACTCCCAGGGCCTTCAAAAAACCGGCCAGCACCTCACCGGGGGACAGCGGAGCTCGCTCGGAGTCGAATCCCCGCAACGAGGCGTGGAGTCGGCCGTCGGGAAAGGTATGGGCGATGCGATGCGCCCAGACCACCGCGAGGGCGCTCTTGCCGACCCCCGCAGGTCCGGTGAGCACGGTGAGCAGGTTCGCCGTGCCTTGTTCCCGATCGGCCAGTATCCGGTCCAGTGCCGCCAGCTCCCGTTCCCGTCCCACGAACCCGGCCACCGCGGGCGGCAGTTCCGCGGGGACCTGATGTGCGCCGCCATCACCGGCCGACGTGGTGGTCACCGATTCGCGGTGGTGGGCGAGCAGTGTCTCGTCGTCCCGGAGCATCCGCTCGTACAGGGAGCGCAGTTCCGGGCCGGGATCGATACCGAACTCGTCGGACAGCCGCTCGCGCAGGGCGTGGTACCGGGCCTGTGCCTGCGCTCGCTGCCCGGACCGGTGGTGGGCGAGTATGAGCAGGCCGGTCAGGCGCTCTCGCAGTGGGTACTCGTCGACCAGGCCGGAAAGCTCGGTCACCAGGTGCTGGTGGTATCCGAGTTCCAGGTCCGCGGCAATGCGCTCCTCCAGCGCGAACAGGCGCAACTCGTCGAGGTTCGCCGCGATCGTCCGGCGCAGCCGGTCCGACGCGATATCGGCGAGGGCCGGGCCCCGCCAGAGGGCGAGCGCTTCGGACAGCACCCGGGAACGCTCGGGCGGTTCGAGACCGCGCGCGTGGTCGATCAGCGCCCGGGCCCGGTGCGCATCAATGCGATCGCTGCTGACCGTGAGCAGATAGCCGGGGGCCCGCGTGATGATGGCGGGTACGTCCTCACCCTCGGTGACCGGTGCCGCGGTGAACAGCTTGCGCAGCTTGGAGATGTGGCCGTGGATGATCGTGCGCGCCGTGGCCGGTGGCGTCTCGGCCCACAACGTGTCGATGAGCCGATCCATCGACACGGCTTGGTTCGGTTCGAACAGCAGGCAAGCCAGCACGCTGCGCATGCCGGAGTGACCCAGTTGCCTGCACACACCGCAGTGCAGCACTTCCAGCGGACCGAGGACACGGAACTCGAACCCTGTGCTCGGCGCGCCGGCCACGCTGTCCTGCGGTGACATACTCCCCCAAATATGATGTGTTTTTCATATTTTGACCTACACCGCCGGACGGGACAAACCCCTGCGAGTCACCACCGGTTACTCCCAACACCTGCCACGGGACGCACACGACCAGTAGAGTCGTGCCGCAACCGTCCGCCCGGACCACTGTGGAAGGAGCCCTCGTGTCCACGACGTCCACAGTGGTTGATCGCGCTGTGGGCTGCCTGCTCGGCGGCGCCCTCGGCGACGCACTCGGCTCACCCGTCGAATTCCGGCAGGATGCCGACATCCGCGCCGAGTACGGCGATGCCGGGATCACCGAACCGCCACCCCGAGCACTGCTCGGGGACTCGACACAGATGACGCTGTTCACCGGCGAGGGTTATCTCAACGCATGGGCCACCGGCAACAGTGGAGGCCCGTGGCGCCCCGTGGAAGCCACCGCCGCCGCCTATCGCCGGTGGCTGACCACGCAGCAGGAGGACAAGCCCCGCCTCGGCGCGACGGGCCTGCTCGCCGAGGCGGAGCTGTACGCCAATCGCTCGCCCGGCCTCACGAGCCTGCGCGCTCTCCAGGAGGAACAGCTCGGCACGCCGGAACGGCCACGCAACAGCTCCAAGGGATGCGGCGGCGTCGACCGCAGCGCACCGGTGGGGTTCGCACCGACCGCGGAGATGAGCTACACCCTGGGCTGCCAGTTCGGGGCACTCACCCATGGCGGCACGGGCGGATGGGCCTCGGCGGGGGCGATGGCATTGCTGGTGCACTTGCTCGCGGTCAAAGGCAGGAGGCTTCCCGAAGCGGTCGACCAGGCCGCGGGCAGAGTGTTGCGGGAGGACGCCGAAACCGCGGAGGCACTCGCGGAAGCCTCCACACTGGCACGTCTCGGCGCCGGTGTCGGCCATATCGAACGCCTCGGACAGGGATGGATCGGCCCCGAGGCCGTGGCCATCGGGGCGTACTGCGCACTGGCCCTGCCCAAGCCCGCCCAGTTCGCCGATGCACTGCGGCTGGCCGCCAACCATTCCGGCCACAGCGACTCGACCGCCGCGCTCACCGGATCGCTGCTCGGTGCGCGGCACGGCACCGCCGTACTGCCCCGGCCCTGGCTGAACCGGCTGGAACTGGCCGACGTGATCGAACGGGTCGGACACGACCTCGGTGCCTCCTGCACGGGCGAGAAGTTCAGCGAACGCCGCTACCTCGCGCTGGCCTGAAACGGCCTGCCCTGAAGCGGTCTGCCCTGAAGCAGCGGCCGCCGAAGAATCTCGGAGCGCGAAGACAGGTGGGTGTGGCTATCCTCCATACGATTGATGCCGCTGCCGCTTCAGAGCAATGCTGTTGGCATTGGAGAATGATGCGCTACTATCTTTGTATTGATGCTATCTAGTGGAGGCATGAGCATGCGAACCACAATCAGAGTTGATGACGACCTGTTGCGGCAAGCTGCCGACGAACTCGGAACGGACAGTTCCGCCGAAACCGTCCGGGCCGCACTGGAACAGGTTGTGACAACTCGCCGACGCCGCGACGCGATGGCCGGCTTGGACCTCATCAGCGACAGCCTGGCGGAGCCCGACGCGCTGGACGGTGCCTGGCGTTGATGTTCCTGCTGGACAAATCGGCATTCGAGCAGCGGCGCACGAACGAGCAGGTGGCCGCACGCATCAACCGTCATCTCAGCGTCGGAGAACTGGCCACGTGCGAAATCATCGCGCTGGAGATCCTGTACTCGGCGCGGTCCGCCGCCGACCACACCGCCATGCGCGCCACTCTCGACGGCCTGGAATGGTTACCGGTGACCAACGCGGTCATGCAACGGGCACTCGAGGTGCAGGCGCTCCTGGCTCAACGCGGTCAGCACCGCCGTCCGGTTCCCGACCTCGTCATCGCGGCGACCGCCGAAGAGCACGGTGCGGCCGTGCTGCACTATGACGAGGATTTCGACCTGATCGCCGAAGCGACCGGTCAACCCACCGAGTGGATCACCGCTCCGAGGGGAACCTGAGCAGCCGGACGACCGCAAACAACCGGCCGGTCAGCCTAATCCGCGCAGTCATTCCACCGAAAAGACCCGGGCGGCCCGCCGAAGCGGCGGACCACCCGGAAGGGTCGGCTCACCGGCGCACGGGAGTGAAATCGCGGGAGGCGATGAATTCCGGGCGCGGTTTTTCGGCCGCATACGGCTCGACCAGCGTGTTGTGCACGCTGTTGAACACCACGAAGATGTTCGAGCGCGGGAACGGAGTGATGTTGTTTCCCGAACCGTGCAGGCAATTCGAATCGAACCACAGTGCCGACCCTGCCGGGCCGGTGAACTGCTCGATGCCGCTCGCGTAGGCGAACTTGGTGATGTCGTCGTGGCCCGGCACGCCGACTTCCTGCTCCTGCAACGAGGACTTGTAGTTGTCCTGCGGAGTTTCACCGATACACGAGATGAACGTCCGATGCGAACCCGGAACGACCATCAATCCGCCGTTGAACGAGTAATTGTCGGTCAGTGCGATCGAGATGCTCACCGCGCGCGGCGCGGGCATCCCGTCCTCCGCGTGCCAGGTCTCGAAGTCGGAGTGCCAATAGAAACCGTTGCCCTTGAATCCGGGCATGTAGTTGATCCGGCTCTGGTGCACGTAGACATCCGAGCCGAGAATCTGCCGGGCGCGATCGAGAACACGCGGATCCCGGATCAGTTCACCGATGGGCTCACTGATCTTGTGCACATCGAAGATCGAGCGAACCTCATCGGAACTCTTCTCCACCACGGTACGTTCGTCGGCACGCACGTCCGGGTCCCGGGTCAGGCGTTCCAGTTCGCCCCAGTACGTCTGCACCTCGGCCGGGGTCAGCAGCCCCTCCATGAGGTGAAAACCCTTGTCCTCGTGGGTTGCGAGCTCCTCGCGGCTCGCCGGGCCGGAGTCCACCCCCGGCCACACGGTGGGGTCCGCACGCTCGATCAGTACGGATTCGGTGCCTCGCGTCGGGTAGGGATCCCGCGTGCTCGCATCGGCGATGGTCATCGTGCGTGCCTCCTTCTCGAATTCCCGCCGGAGCGACCGATGCGTATTGCGCACCGTCGCCATTTCTCGGTTCCTCGTTGGGAGTGATCCCCCAGCAGGGGGAAGACCAGCCGCGTCCCGCCACGGCGGATAACCGGCCGGGTCGTGAATCCGACCCTACTACCGATTACCCGCCGCTGGGGATTGCACACGGGCACGCAAGCGATTCAGCCGGCAGACACCGTGTCGTCGTCCTCCACGACCAACGGGTACACGCCGTTCTCGTCGTGTACCTCACGGCCGGTCACCGGTGGATTGAACACGCACACCGTGCGCATGTCGGTCTTCGGCCGAACCTGGTGCTTGTCGTGATTGTTCAGCAAGTACAGCGAACCGGGTTTGAGTTCGTGCGTCTCGCCGGTGGCCTTGTCGAGGATCTCGCCCTCACCCTCGAAGACGAACACGGCTTCGATGTGGTTGGCGTACCAGAAGTCGTTCACGGTCCCGGCATACAGCGTGGTTTCGTGGACCGAGAAACCGGCCTTCTCCTTGGCCAGGATGATGCGCTTGCTGCGCCACCCTTCGGTCTTGATGTCGGCGTCGGTGTCCTCGACATCGGCAAGCGTACGAACGAGCAATTCTTCCCCTTCGATACAGAAGTTCCGGTCACCCGGATTATCGGACTCGGTGCACCCGCACGGTCGGCCCGCCTCCTGCGAGGCGGGCGATCCATGCAGGCCCCGAGCGGACTGAGAGCCCGTCTTGGAGCTTGGTCAGGTGGTTGCTGAACCGCCGTCTCAGGCGGCGCCTTGCGGCGTTGCAGGCCACATCGAGTAGCCACCTACGCCACGTGGCCAGCTGCCTTGCTGATGCCCGCCTGCGGGCATTCCGATCGAATACGCCGGAGCGGGTCACCCTGCTCAGGCTGATCACCCGAGCGAAAGAACCAAATCAAAGACAGGCACTGAGAGAGCCGGGAGTCAGGCCATGGCAGCTTCCACCGAGTCGGTGAGGATCTGCAGTCCCTGCTCGAGTTCGTCATCGGTCAGCGTCAGTGGCGGCATGATCTTGACGACCTCGCTCTCCGGCCCGGACGTCTCCAGGATCATCCCCCTGTCGAACGCGGCCTTGGAGACCTTGCCCGCCAGTTCCGGAGCCTCGAAGCCCAGCCCACGGGCCAGCCCGCGGCCCTTGGCCATCGTGCCGTCGTACTTGCTGGTGATGGTCTCCAGCACCTGGCCGACACGATGTCCCTTGGCGAGGGTCGACTTCTCGAGCGTGTCGTCGCTCCAGTACTGACGCAGCGCCTCGGCACCGGTGACGAAGGCGGGGTTGTTGCCCCGGAAGGTGCCGTTGTGCTCGCCGGGCTCCCACACGTCGTGCTCGGATTTGATCAGCGTGATCGCCAGCGGGCTGCCGTAGGCGCCGATCGACTTGGACAGGCAGACGATGTCCGGGACGATGCCTGCCTCTTCGAAACTGAAGAACGGACCGGTCCGGCCGCAGCCCATCTGCACGTCGTCGACGATGAGCAGGAGATCATGCCGCCTGCACAGATCGGCCAGGTTGCGCAGCCACTCCGCACGGGAGTTGTTGATCCCACCCTCGCCCTGCAGGGTCTCGACGATCACGGCGGCGGGCTCGTTCAGTCCACTGCCGCTGTCTTCCAGCAGCCGCTCGAAGTACAGGAAGTCGTCGACCTGGCCGTCGAAGTAGTTGTCATAGGGCATCGGCGTGGCGTGCACGAGCGGGATGCCCGCGCCGCCGCGCTTCATCGAGTTCCCCGTGACCGACAGCGACCCCAGTGTCATGCCGTGGAAGGCATTGGTGAAGCTGATGATCGACTCCCGACCGGTGATCTTGCGCGCCAGCTTCAGCGCGGACTCCACCGAATTCGTACCGGTCGGCCCGGGGAACTGGATCTTGTAGTCCAGCCCGCGCGGCTTGAGCAGTTTCTCGTCGACGGTCTCGAGGAACTCGCGCTTGGCCACCGTGGCCTGATCCAGCCCGTGGTGCACGCCGTCCCGCTCGATGTATTCGAGAAGCTTTCGTTTCAGTATCGGATTGTTGTGACCATAATTCAGCGCCCCTGCCCCGGCGAAGAAGTCGAGGTAGGGCTTGCCGTCCTCGTCGTACAACCAGCTGCCGAGGGCCCGGTCGAAAGTGGCAGGCCAGGTCCGACTGTAACTGCGGGCCTCGGATTCCAGGGTGGCGAAAATGTCGTTCACGATCCTCCGTTCGGCCTGGCGACCGTTGTCGTGATGTCGCAGTCGCCGGCTATGTACGTCTCTCCCACGTAGAAGACTTTCGCGGCGTTCACCTGCAGGCACGCCGCCACCTGTCAGACCGGCGCAGCCACCTCGGCAAACGGGCCGATGCGATACAGATCCTCGCCTTCGTGTGCGTCCGGGAACAGATCCGGAGTGAACAACTCGCTGACCACAAGCTCCGCATCGCGTCTGCGCGCCAGTGCGGAGAAGAGTTTGATCGAGGCGGCGTTATCCGCCGTGATCGTCGTTTCCAGATAGCGGACACCACGCGGAAGCACTCGATCCACCAACCGGTTCAGAAGTGCCCCCGCCACGCCACCACCGCGCTGAGAAGCATCGACGGCGACCTGCCATACCACGATCGTGTCCGGCGCGTCCGGCCTGATGAAGCCGGTCACGAAACCCACGACCGCATCGTCCGCCCGCGCCACCACGGAGGTTTGCGCGAAGTCGCGGCACCACAACAAATAGACATAGGACGAGTTCACATCGAGCACTCCCGAATCACGAGTGATTCGATACAGCGCCGGACCGTCCGCGACGACCGGAGTGTCGATCTCCACCCGCCCGGCTGACCCGCTATCGCCATCCCGCTTGCCGCCGTTATGGCTCGGTTTTTCGCCGGTCATGCTGCCCCAAACTAACAGAACATCGGGCCCTCGTCAGGCCAACACCGCCGCAATGGCCCCGCCACCAGGCACGACAGGGTGGGCAGCGTGACGAGCACAACAGAAATTTTGCCTGTCCCACCCGGGTCTGCTACGGAAATTCTTTTGGTTCAGCCGGAACATACTGATCAAGAATTCGCTGACCAGCGAGCACGGACCGGCAGCAGCCACCACGAACAAGGCCACGCTCCAGCCCAGCGGCCACGGCGACGTCAACAGCTCGAACACAGGACCATCCACTCGTGTGGGCCCGGGAAGGGGGCACCCACCTCCGGAACTTCTGTATCACGGCCAGGCGCGGACGCGTCGAGGCACTTCTCCGGTACTCCCGGTGGCGGTTTGCGCAGCGAACCGCTGCCCTCCGCTGCCTGTGCTATCCCGAGCTCGCTGCCTGATCCCGGCCCTGTTCCTGTTCCTCCCGCTCGCGGAGCCGGTCGCGGCGCTCCCGTTCCCGTTTGCTGTAGGTCGCCTGGCGCACGGCTTCCTCGGTTTCCAGGCTGGACCCCAGCGCACCGGCGACGATCCCCATCGAACTGGCCAGCCACACCAGGTTCGCGTAGTCGTGTATCCCGACCGAGTGCCCGAGCCGGAAGTGCAGGTAGTCGGCGGAGATCACGGCGACGGCCGCCAGAAAGGTGACCAGGAACAGCAAGAGGTACATGCCCGCCACACCGAAGAAGAGGGTGAGTACGGTCGCGGCATTGTAAAGCACGGCCTTGTCCCGCCCTTCCGCCTTGCGCGGGCGCTCCCACAGGCCGTTGTAGCCGATCAGCCAGGTGACCATGATCCCGATCGCGAAGGCACTGATCACGGTCAGTCGTACCGAGGAGAGAGCGTCGGCCATCCGCCAGATGCTGGAGTAGAAAATGCCGAACGCGGCCGTGGCCGCGGCCGCGGCGAACGCCCTGGACAGGCTGGGCACGAGGCGCCACGGCCGGTTGTCGCGCACCATCCCGAACAGCAGTCGCAGCCGGCCCCGAGCCCCGGTCAGTGCCAGGTACAGGTCGACGCCTCGCTCTCCGGGCGCGGGAACCTGCCGCACCGAGGAGACCCGTTCGGTCGGCCTGCGCCGGATGTGGTGGTGACTGTCGCGCTGCGCGTGGTGGATATCCAGTTGCAGGGTCTCACCGGCCAGGATGCCGATGAGATGTACGAGCGTCTCTCGCACGTGCGCCTTCCTGCGCACCCACCCGATGGCCGGTAGCGAGGCCAGCGCCGCCCCGTGCACGGAGCTGACATCGGCGATGATCGGCCGGATACCGTTGCGCCGGGGCAGATCGGTCAGGCAGATCATGAGATCCCAGCCCTCGTCCGGCATCTTCCTGCGCGCCATCTCCACGATCGGTATCCGGCCGTGGGCATCGAGGACCATGCCTTCAGTGGTGGCACGCAGTTCCCACTCGACCCGGTTGTCGACCCGCCGGGACAGCACCCCGGGCAGTTCCTCGGACAGCCGCTGCGCGATTTCCGCGGGCAGGCCGGGATCGGCCACCAGCCCCACCACCACGGTGCGCTCCCGGGTGGCTTCGGCGCGATTGTCGGACATCGAGATACTCCTCTCTCGCACTCTCGGAAACGAGCGTCCGTGGGACGCAACGCGTCCGATGGCCCTCGTCACACCGCGCCTACTCCCCGATGGATCTCCGACCCGCCTGCGTGTTCTCGCCGACGGCGGGTATCCGCAGATTGGATCCCACAGGAGGAGAAACAGCGATGACCACCGTACGTGAATTGATGTCGCAGAACCCGGTATGCATCCAGGCCGAGGACACTCTGGTCACGGTTGCGGCGAAGATGCGCGATGCGGGGGTGGGCTCCCTGCCGATGTGCGATGCACAGCAGCGGCCCGTCGGTATCCTCACCGACCGCGACATCGTGGTCGGCAGTGTCGCCGAGGGCAGCGATCCCGAACGGACACGGGCAGCGGACATCATCAAACAGAATCCCGTATGTGTGGGTGCCGGTGTCCCCGTGGACGAAGCGCTGACCCTGATGTCCCGGAATCAGATACGCAGAATGCCGGTGATCGACATGGATCAGCGCCTGATCGGAATGATTGCCCAAGCCGACATCGCCCGGGAGCAGTCCGAGAATCAGACCGGCAGTGTCGTCACCGCGATTTCCCGCTGAATCGGCATCGACCGACCGCGGTGTCCTGGTGATGCCCCCGTGAATGCCCGGTGGGTGGCACCGGCGCGGTGGGCACGGCGTCATGTCCGGGGGGCCGTAGCTCCGTAGGTGAAGCGGCGCAACAAGACCTCGGCAGGTCCACGACGACGACGCCGCCGCATGACCTCGGCCGCGACGACGGTCAGCACCCAGGTCAGCACTGCCAGCACCGCCGTTGCGGCGATCCCGATGTCGTTCCCGAGTCCGCCGCCGTAGGCTGCGAGCACCGCGACGAAGACAACGGACTGGCTGAGGTAGCACGTCATCGACCGCTGACCACAGGCCGTCAGCGCCGTGCTCACCGGACCCTGCCGCCGTTGCCGGAGGCGGATCGCGACAAGCCCCACGATCGCGGTGTAACCGACGCCGCCCGCATAGCCGGCCACGGAGTGCAGCAGACCGGCAATCGTACTGACCACGAATCCCGGTTCCGGCCACACCGCGGAAGCCATCAGCGCCATCGGCAGTCCCCCTGCCACGGCCGATCCGATTCCCACGGCCGCGGCATACCGAAGTCTCCACCGATACCGCTCGGGCTCGTCGAGCAGACGCCTGCGCGCCGCCCACACACCGAAAAGCAGGGCGGGTACCAGGCTGAACAGCACCTGCTGGAAGGTCAGCGTCACCCACTCCTCCAGCCGGAGAACAGCGGCGGCCAGCGGATTCGATGTCGATATCGACGACACCGAAGGCTGTGACGTCTCCGGCACGGTCAGGCCTTGGAGCGCGCCGAACACGGCCACCGGGACCATCCACAATCCGGCCGCCAACAGCAGCATCCTGTCACGGGCCCGGAGGAAGACCCCGGCCAAACCGACGGCGAGTATCCCGTAGGAGCCGATGATGTCCCCGGAGAACAGCAGCAGCGCGTGCGCGAACCCGAACAGGACGAGCCACCATCCCCGGCGCCGGATCAGTTTCCGAACGGTGTTCGGCTCGATTCCCGCACCTTCCTGCCTGCGAGCGAGCTGGACGATGCCGTACCCGAACAATGCCGCGAACATGGGATAGGCACGACCGTCCACGAAAACCATTTGCAGCAGCGTGACAATCCGGTCGGGCACCGCCTCGGCCACCGGGTAGCCCCGGACACCGATTTCGTCTCCGACGAGGTAGACATGTGCGTTTCCGAGCGCGATGAGCAGCAGCATGCAACCACGTGCGAGGTCGGGTGCCAACGCGCGGGCATCAACGGTAGTGGCACCGATCGAACGAGCCGAAGCTTCAGCGGATATACCGGTCGGTTCACTCATTTTTGTTCCCGTCGCCGACGGTTCCCCCACGCTCGTCCAGTGGCTGCGCCGAATCGTCCGCGCCGCCTTGCGAACCGGGTCGCGGGCCATCTCCGCAATCCGGTCCTACTCCTTCCGAGGGACCACCAGCACAGCACACACCGGCCCGGGACTCATCCGGACTACTCCGATCCGGGAACACTGAATCGGGATCCGTCGACGCCGAGTAACGCAGCAGCGGCCATGTCCTTTTCCGGCCTCACCCGATCCGGCGACAAGGGTCTCGTCTTCGGCAGAAGTGTGCCGAGTGGCCGGTCACGGACCCGTGCAGTACGGACCTTCGCATGTCACGGGCTGCCGGGCTGTCTCGTCCCAGTGGTGAGAGCAAGTACCGGATGAGGAGCGTGACGTCATGCGAGTGTTCGTGGCAGGCGGGACCGGGGTCATCGGGCGGCGTCTGGTGCCGCAATTGGTGGCCCGTGGGCACCAGGTGACCGCGACGACGACGAGCGCGGGCAAGTTGGGGCTGCTGGAGCAGCTCGGGGCCGAGGGCATCGTGATGGACGGTCTGGATGCGGTACTGGTGGGTGAAGCGGTGGCCGCGGCCCGGCCGGACGCGATCGTGAATCAGATGACGGCTCTTTCCGTCGCGCACGCGGGCAAACCCAACCTGAGGAAGCCCGACCGCTTCTTCGCCATCACCAACCGGCTCCGCAGCGAGGGGACCGACCATCTGCTGGCCGCTGCCGAGGCGACCGGTGTCTCCCACGTCGTCGCGCAGAGCGCCGCCATCTTCAATGGCATCCGCGAGGGCGGGTGGGTCAAGACCGAGGAGGATCCGCTGGAAGCCGTGGCGGCGGGGACGAAGGCGATCAACCACCTCGAGGACGTGGTCGTCGGGGCCGGCGGCGCGGTCCTGCGCTACGGCGGGCTCTACGGGGCAGGCGCCAACGACGATCAGGTCAAGTTCGTGCGCAAAGGGATGTTCCCGCTCGTCGGGGGCGGAACCGGCCATTTCTCGTGGGTGCACGTCGACGACGCGGCGAGCGCCACCGTCCTGGCGGTGGAGCAGAAGGCGAAAGGCGTGTTCAACATCGTCGATGACGAGCCGGCACCGGTCAGCGAGTGGCTTCCCCATCTCGCGGAGTGCGCCGGGGCCAAACCACCGCGGCGGGTCCCAACGTGGCTGGCCCGGCTGCTGGCCGGTGAGATGATGGTGGGCATGATGACCGAGGGGCGTGGCTTCTCCAACGCCAAGGCCAAGCGGGGGCTCGGCTGGGAACCGCATCACCCCTCGTGGCGACAGGGCTTCGAGAAAGAACTCGCATGACCCGGGACGAGGAGTTCGAGGAACTGCGGCCGCTCCTGTTCGCCATCGCCTACCGGGTCCTCGGCAGCGTGGCTGAAGCGGAGGACGCGGTCCAGGAGACCTGGCTGCGCTACGAGTCCTCCCCGGCACAACCCACGTCGACCAAAGCGTTTCTCTCGGCCGTGGTCACGCGGATTTCGATCGACGTGCTGCGATCGGCACGCGTTCGGCGGGAAGCCTACGTCGGACCGTGGCTGCCCGAACCGATACTCACCGACCCCTATGAGGATCCGGCGCGGTCGGCCGAGTTGGCCGACTCGCTGTCGATGGCGGCGCTGTTGCTGCTCGAGCGGCTCAGCCCGCTCGAACGGGCGGTGTTCGTGTTGCGGGACGTGTTCGGGTTCGACTTTCCCGAGGTCGCCTCGGCCGTCGGGAGATCCGAGGCGGCCTGCCGCCAGCTCGCGGCCCGGGCGCGGCGCCACATGGATGACGGGCGCCCTCGGTTCGAGGCGGACCGCCGGGAACGCGAAGAACTGGCGGCGCGCTTCTTCGACGCGGTCCGCGATGGCGACGTCGACGGATTGAGGGAGCTGCTTGCTGCAGACGTCCGGATGGTCGGGGATGGCGGAGGCAAGGCGCCTGCGTTCACCAAGGGCGTGATCGGCGCCGACAACGTGGCACGCGTGCTCACGTCGATCTTCCCGGTGCTCGCCAAGATCGACGCGAGAGTGGAGCCACGCGAGGTGAACGGCCGGCCTGGCGCGATCCTTCGCGATCGGGACGGCAAGGTGGTCAGCACGTTGGCGATCGACGTGCTCGGCGGGCGGATCCAGACGATCCGCTCGGTGAGCAGTCCCGACAAGCTCGGGCACTTGGGTCCGGTGGCGGACGCGTGGGCAGTTGCACGCGAGGTGAATCGGGCTCGCCGCCCCCACGCCTGAGCACGGTTGCCGACAACGGGCCCCTACTCCAACGGGTCGGGCACCTTCAGCCGCGAGTGCACTCCGGTGTTGGTGTTCGCGTCATTGACGAGGACCGAGTGCAGCAGGCCGTTGTAGACGAGGTCCCACATGTCGCGGTCCTCCTGCAGCTCGTCCACTTTCACCTGCACCTTGCGCCCTCCGCTGTCCTTGAGGTCCAGGTGCATCGACATCCCGCGGTGGCGGATCTTGATGTCGGTGAGCTCGTACAGCAGCACCCAGGTGCGGCCGACCTTCAACCAGTCGGCCCCCACCGCAGGATCGACCTGGCGGAAGATGCCGTACATGCCCAACCCCGCCACGGCGAGGAAGAGCCACATCCACGGAATACTCAGCCAGCTGTAATCGAGCCCCTGGCGGAAACCGATCAGAATCCCGATCACCACGGAGGCAGCGACGCCCATGCCGATCGCGTAGCGCTGGCTGTGCCGGTACCACTCCAGCACCGGACCCTGCCCCTCGGGCGGCGTGGGTTTGCGCCGCTGGCTGCGATCGCGTTCCGGATCCTGATCCTTCGGCGGCTTGTCCCCCTTGAAGAACCCCGGCGCCCGCGGCGGCCGCGGCTCACCCGTCCACCGATCCGGCCGCGGCGGCAGCTGCTCCGGCACCACAGCACTGTCCTCGGACATCCCTCGTCCCCTCTACTCGCCCGTCAGGACGTTCTCCGCTGTGGTCGCGAGGAAGTCTCCGGCCATACTGCCCACAGCTCCCCCGATCACGGTGCCAACACCCGGGAAGATCGCCGAACCGATCGCGGCACCGGCCGCGCCCCCGACCGCTGCTCCACTGAGGCTGGCGCCGGCATCCATCGCGGCCTCTCCCGCCGAATCGGTTCCGGTCGCGTAGTCGGTCACTTCCGAGCCCACCGTCGCAATCGTCCCGACATACGGCACGCCGCGAAGCACGGAACTGGCACCGTCGGCGAGTTTGGAACCGCCCTTCACGTACTTGCTCGCGTCCGCGGCGACGAAATTGCTGACACCTCGCCCGACCTTGTTGGCCAGCCGCCCGGTCCTGTCACCGTGCACGTTCGCGACCTTGCCCTTGGCCCGGGTCTGCATCGCGGCGACCTTGGTCTTGGCGGCGTCACTGCTGTGATCGGCTGCCTTGGCCAGCCTGCCCATTTCCTTCGCGTTGCGTTCGAAGGCGTCGGCCTTTTCGAAGAGCGCAGCCGCGGAATCACTGGAGGTCTTGACCGCGGTCAGGCCGCCGGTCACCGCTCGCATCACGTGGGTCTTGACCGTGTTGAAGGTTTCGTTCGGGTCCTTCAACTGGCCTTCGAGCGTGCGGTGCGCTTCCTCCTGCTTTCTCCGCGCGTCCGCGACCGTTTCGCCGGCTTCCTCGAAGGCCTTCTGCTGCTGCTCCTCCACCCCGCTCGGGCCGTTGGGCCGGCCGGCAGATCCGGTCGGGCTCGGTTTCGGCGGCAGGATCTTCGTGCCGTTGAGCACCAAACCGGCGCCACGGGCGGTGTCGCGTGCGTCGGCCATGCGCCGGTTCACGGTGTCGATCTCGTCGGCGAAGATCTCCAAGGCCGACTTGACCTTCTTGATCGCGCCTTCCAAGTCGTCCGCGTTCGTGCCGTGTCTGCCGAGCTCGCCGCGTGCCGCGTCCGCCGCAGTCCCCCGCCAGAAACTCTCGGAGGCGCTGCGCTGCTGGCTCACGGTGTCGGCCACGTCGGTGATCCCGCCGGCGAGCTTGCCCAGCCAATCAGCCGTGCGCCGACACGTGCCGGGCTTGTCCAGGACTTCGGTGTCGAGTTCCCCAGCCAATGCTCCGCTCCCCGCTCAGTCCGGCCGACCGGCGTACTCGTCGTAGTACTCTTTCCGCAGCTGCTCGGCGTTGCGGTTGTCCACCTCGCCGTAGCTCCCGTCGCTGGCATCGATCTTGCCGGCGACTTCGTCGATGGTGGCGATCAACCCGGCAGCAGTCTGCGAGAGCTCCCCCAGCGTGTGGCTCACCTTCTCGGCGGAGGTGCTCACCTCGGGCATGTCGGGGGCAGTCTTCGCGGCACTGTCCAGTTCGTCGGTGCTGCTTCGCAACGCAGACGCCATCCGGCGCAGCTGCTCGTGTCCGACATGAACTTCATCGCCGGACATGCCTCACTCCTCTCCGCCGTGCCGCAGGCGCTGCGGCAACGGTGTGTCCAGACAGATCGTGTGTGCTCCGCACTGACGTCGGACGTCGCCGAGCAACCCCGCCGGCACCGGCGCCGCCGCCTGATGCGGCCCGCACCCCTGACGCAACGCCGCCTCCGAGGTGTAGGCCATGATGGCCAACACGTTCCCGGGCATCGGCTGCAGTTCGAGGTCGACGTTCTCGGGCCGACCGTGGAACGGGCGCGAGGCGAGGTGGAGCGTGGGCCAGTCGGGCGACTGCGCTTCGTTCCAGTCCGCCTCGTCGTCGACCCATCCGCCGGCAGTTCCGCGCAGCTCAGATGGTTGATTCCGTGAAGGTCGCGTGAAGGGGCCGGGCACGGGGATAGGTGGAGGGTGTTCATGATCGATGTGTGACGAAAGACCTGAACACC